>NZ_JBLQTU010000001.1:0-4003231 GCF_048684785.1 Enterobacter sp. BNK-29 | reverse complement strand
ACGTTCCGCTGGCCGGCGATAAGGCAAACGAGGGTGAGAATGATTGATTTCGCACGCAAACCAGGACGGCAGCAAGCCGTAAAGCTGAATTTCTTCGAGGTGATTCTTCGCCGCTTATGCTACCTGCTAGCGCAAAAGGGGAATCCAGATGTGTAACTCAACAAAATGCGGGTACTGCAGCAAGCCGGTTGAACCGGAGAAAGTAGTCAAAAGTACCCTTCTCTATCGCAACGGCGCACAACTGGCGCGCAAAGAAAAAGAATACTGCTCTAAACGTTGTGCTTCGTATGACCAGATGGCACACGAGGCATAACGTAAAAGCCGCGCAAGGCGGCCCGTACGTCCGGTGCTCCCGACCAAAGTTACACCGGAAAACTACTTAAAAAACCAAAGTTCACCCAATGGGCGCTTTCTCTGGCCCGGGGATCTTACATCCAAAAAAGAGGATCTCACATGGAATTTTTCTATGTAGTGAAGGCTACGCAGAAATCTGGCAAAGAAGACGCAGTGATTTGGTTCACTGCGAAATCTGAAGCCCGTGCCAACCTGCAGCTCGATGTCGAGCTGGAAGATGCCGGTATTGAAACCGGACGCGGTAAGGATTACGCCAAACCGGTTCGCACCGATTTCCCGGTGTATAACGACCTCCCGGAAGAAAGCACCGTGGATTACACCTGGTGCAAACGCTACGAACTGCAGGACGATGGACGCACCTGGCTGCCAAAGGCTGGTGCTGAGTCTACTGGACCCGTGGACAACTTTGCCGCACCGGAAACTACCGTTAAAGTCGAAACTACCGCCGAGAGTGTCCCGCTTGAAAACCGCACTCCAGCGGTTCGTTATGCCGTCCACCTGACCAGCGACAAATACCAGTCACACATCACTAAAGAGAAGCAACTGGCTGCCAGCGAAATGTCACTGGATGAAGGCAACACTTATCTCCAGAACCTGCTGCTGGCGAAGAACGACATCCCTGAAGTTGCCGAGCTCAGCCTGAACGCTGAGTGGAAACTCGTTCAGGCGATAAAGCAGGTCTTCGCGCCAGATGAAGCGCACGAAACTGAAATTATCGCTGCATTCATGGCTGACTGGGCGAGAGCAGATGCCGGCGACCGCAATCAGTTAGTTGAAGAGTGGAGAAGCGGAAAGCTTAATCTTCTCAAATCAGAAAGCGCCAGCGAGACCGGTGTTACAACCGATCAGGTTCTGGAACCTGATAACGGTATCCAGATTGACGAGAATGATGACGAAACCACACGTTATCCAGTCGTTCGTATGCCGTTCCGCAAGCAGCTACTCGCCCAGTTCACCGCCGACGATCTGCGCCACCACTTAACCCGCGAAGAATACGAAGGTATCAGCGCTCTGGAGATGGACACTGACAACAGCTATGTCCAGAACCTGCTGCTGGCGGCAGAAAACTGCGAAGAGGTTAAGGGTTACGATACCAAAGACCTGTGGCGCTATACCGATGCTATTCGCAAAGTGTTCAGCCAGGATAAGCGTCACGAACTCGCTTTGGTTCTCCGTTTCACCAGAATCTGGGCGGCGACTGATTATATCAATCGCGGCGTTCTAGTTCGCGAATGGGGTACCGGTAATCGCATCAGTAATGTTCAGCGCACTGATTCTGGGACCAATGCAGACGGTGGCTATGTAACAGATCGCGGCGAAGGCGCGCATCACACTCTGGACACCCTCGATCTTGAGATCGCATGCGCCCTACTGCCAATGGACTTCCACCACTTCGAAATTCCTTCGAGCGTGTTACGACGAGCCAAAGAAATCGTAGCCAAGAAAGAAGAGCCATGGAAGTCATGGAGCGCAATCCTGCGTAATCAACCAGGCGTACTGGCGGTGAACCGTGCGGCAATCTTCAATCTGATCCGCATCGCACCAGAAAACATTCATCACACACCAGCGGCTCATCTTGAGTTTGTGAATAAAACCATGACGGCTGAGTTTAACTCTGCTGTGGAGTTACTGCCGTTACCAGCTCCTGCTGTTGAGACTGAAACCCCAGCAGAACATCCGCAGGTTGAAAACCTCGGCAGTGGCGTGTTCTCCATCGGTGGCCTGATGGGTGGAAATACCGAACCGGTCGTCGATACCTCCTCAAATGAAGTCGAAAAAACGGAAAACACAGCGGAGACCACCAGCGATGTGCAGATGGAAACGGCTAAGCCAGAGAAAGACGAAGATGTTGATTCGGTACCACCGGGCAAAAGCACTGATGCAGCTAATTCGCAGACAGATTCCGTAGCGCCGGAAGATCAACAGTCAGAGCCAGTAATCGAATACCCGGCCTACTTCGAGCCTGGCCGCTATGAAGGTCTGCCGAATGATGTTTATCACGCAGCAAACGGTATTAGCTCAACTCAGGTAAAAGATGCCAGGGTCAGCCTGATGTATTTCAATGCGCACCATGTGGCTAAAACTATCCCGCGCACAGCATCCAAAGTTCTGGACATGGGGAACCTGGTGCACGCCCTTGCACTGCAGCCGGAAAACCTCGAAGCAGAGTTCAGCGTAGAACCTGAGATCCCGGAGGATGCTTTTACCACCACCGCAACCCTGCGCGAGTTCATCGACGCTTACAACGCCAGCCTGCCGACGCAGCTAAGCGCTGACGAGATAAAAGCGTTGCTTGAACAACATAACGCATCCCTTCCCGCTCAAGTGCCGCTTGGAGCCAGTCTGGAAGAAACGGCTCAAAGCTATATGGCTCTCCCAGCTGAGTACCAGCGTATTGAAGAAGGCCAGAAGCAGACAGCAACAGCAATGAAGGCATGCATTAAAGAGTACAACGCCACCCTGCCCGTGCCGGTTAAAACCAGCGGCAGCCGTGATGCGTTACTTGAGCAATTAGCAATCATCAATCCAGACCTGGTGGCGCAAGAAGCGCAGAAACCGACACCGCTGAAAGTGTCCGGTACCAAAGCAGACATGATCCAGGCAGTTAAATCAGTTAAGCCCGATGCCGTGTTCGCAGACGAGCTGCTGGATGCCTGGCGCGACAACCCTGGCGAAAAGATTCTGGTTACCCGCCAGCAACTGGCCACAGCGCGGGCAATTCAGTCTGCACTCCTGGGGCACCCGACCGCCGGCATGCTGCTGACACATCCAAGCCGCTCCGTTGAAGTGAGCTATTTCGGTTTCGACGACGAAACCGGATTAGAAGTGCGTGTACGCCCTGACCTCGAGATTGAACTGGACGGCGTGCGCATCGGTGCTGACCTGAAAACCATCAGCATGTGGAATGTGAAGCAAGAAAGCCTACGCGCCAGGCTGCACCGGGAAATCATTGACCGGGACTACCACCTCAGTGCGGCTATGTATTGCGAGACCGCGGCGCTGGACCAGTTCTTCTGGGTTTTCGTCAACAAAGACGAGAACTACCACTGGATCGCCATCATTGAGGCGTCAACCGAACTGCTGGAACTGGGCATGCTCGAGTACCGCAAAACGATGCGCGCCATTGCCACAGGTTTCGACACGGGCGAATGGCCAGCGCCGATCACTACCGATTACACCGATGAACTGAACGACTTCGACCTGCGCCGCCTCGAAGCGCTGCGCGCTCAGGCTTAAGGGGGATTTATGCATAACACTAACGTTACAATTGCTGACCAGAACACCGTTATTAACTCCAACGTGGCTTTGTTTGATTCCCAGTATCTGAACGCCATCAGCACGTTCGCGCAGATTATGGCGCAAGGCACTGCCACCGTTCCTAAGCACCTGCAGGGCAATCAGGCCGATTGCATGGCTGTAGCGATGCAAGCGGCACAGTGGCAGATGAATCCCTTTGCCGTGGCGCAGAAGACGCACCTGATTAACGGTGTGCTCGGGTATGAAGCGCAGCTGGTTAATGCCGTCATTTCACGCAGCGGCATGCTGGCCAGCCGTTTTGAATATGAGTGGTACGGGCCATGGGAAAAGGTCGTTGGAAAATTCCATATCCGTAAAGGAGACAAAGGCGAGTACCGCGTCCCGGGCTGGACCCTGGCTGACGAAGCCGGGATCGGCATCATTATCCGCGCAACGCTTAAAGGCGAAGATCAGCCGAGAGAACTCGATTTGCTGCTGGCTCAGGCCCGAACCCGAAACTCAACCCTTTGGGCTGACGACCCTCGCCAGCAGCTGGCGTATCTGGCAGTCAAACGCTGGGCGAGACTGTTCTGCCCGGATGTGATTCTGGGCGTCTACACCCCGGATGAACTCGATGATCGCCGTGAAGAACGAGAGGTAAACCCCGTACCGACGCAGCACGTAAGCCTTGCAGACATTTCAGGTGACAACGTCACTACCACTCAAACGGCTCAGGAATCAGCTCAAAACATTGATGCACTTGCTGATGATTTTCGTGATCGCATCGAGGCGGCTCAGGATGTGGATAGCGCTAAAGCTCTGCGCGCAGATATTGAAACCGTCAAAGCAACGCTGGGTTCTGCCCTGTTCACTGAGCTGAAAAACAAGGCCGTGAAGCGTTATTACCTGGTTGATGCACGGAACAAAGTCGAAGCAGCCATCAATTCCTTGCCACCTTCAGATGAGCCCGATGCAGCTGCGCGATTCGCAGAAGTAGAGCGCGTTCTTGCATCGTCGAAACGCCATCTGGGCGACGAACTGCATAGTCAGTTCAGCATCACCCTGGCGGATATGAAACCGGAATATTTGGGCTAACGAGATTGGGAGGGGAAACCCTCCCTGCATCGTCGAAACGCCATCTGGGCGACGAACTGCATAGTCAGTTCAGCATCACCCTGGCGGATATGAAACCGGAATATTTGGGCTAACGAGATTGGGAGGGGAAACCCTCCCTCAAGGAGAAGAAATGCGACTGATTAATCGAGGCAGTAAGCAATCCCCTTTAGCTCGCCAGGCATGTGAAATCGCACTCGCAGCCCACCAGCAAAGATATGGTGATTATGGGCGCAGCAAGATGAAAGAGACCTATACGGTAAGAGTGGAAGGCGTGAAGGTCTGGGTTGAAGTGGTCAACTGCAAGGCAAGCTACGTGGCCACAGCAATGACCGGCATGCGCCGACTGCGTTCCCTGCCCGGCCAGGCAAACTGAAACTGAAATATCAACGACTAAAGACCGGCATATCTATACTCATGCCGGTTACCTGAGGTGAACCATGTCGCAGGTAATTTACGATTCTGAATGGGGCGTTGCTTCAAAACTAAAAGAGAAGACAGGCCTTACAGATCGTCAGATTAAAAGCTATCGCCAAACCTCCTGGGTAGAAGGTGTTCATTTTAAGAGAATCCCATTGGATGGAAGCAGCTCCGAAGAGCGAGGACTTGTCTGGTACAACATCCCAAACATTAACAGGTTTGTGAAGGAGGCATAATGGCTGCAATGCCAACGGGTGTTGAGATCCACAACAATAAAATACGAATTAGCTTCAAGTTTCAGGGCGTTAGATGCCGAGAAACATTGAAAGGATGGATCGTAAATGCTTCGAATCTCAAAAAAGCCGGGAATCTAAGGGCCAAAATTGTAAGCGAGATTCAACTGGGCACTTTTGACTACCGGGGCATGTTCCCGGAGTCAAAGGTGTCAGCAAAGTTTTATGCATCTAAAAATATTACGACGTTCTCCGAACTTGCATCAACATGGTATGAAAACCATAAAATCGATCTCTCACCCAATGCCACAAGAAGCTATGGGATAGCTGTAAGAACGTTAACAAAACTAATCGGCCCTGAAACGCTGGTTGCATCCATCACCAACAGCGACATTCTGGGCTGGAGAAAGGAATTACTGACTGGCGAGACTAACTATGCTCCCGATAAGAGGAGAAATAAAACCGGCCGCGCCGTTAGAACAGTAGATTATTATCTGGCCATCCTGCGACAAATCCTCGACTATGCGGTTAAAAATAAAGTCATTTCATATCAACCATATGTCGGGATAAAAAGGCTTCGCAAAGGGCAAACAAAACCAGATCCACTTCTGAGACATGAGTTTGAGCAGTTGAAAGAGACTGCTCCGGCTCAGCAGAAAAACATGTGGCAATTTTTCGCTTATACCGGCGTTCGGCCCGGGGAGCTTTGCGCTCTTGCCTGGGAGGATATCGATCTTAATTCCGGCGAAGCTAACATCGCGCGCAATCTAACTCAGGAAGGCTTGTTTGGACCACCCAAAACCGAAGCTGGATACCGGACGATAAAGTTACTTGAGCCGGCTCTGGAAGCTTTGCGAGCTCAAAAGGAACTTACCGGGAGTGCCCCTAAGGTACCAATCACTTTTCACCACCGGGAGTTCGGTAAAACGGAAACGCAGAAACTGCACTTTGTGTTTATGCCTCGACCTCAGAAAGGCAAGCAAGCTGCGTACTATTCAGTCAGCTCAATTGTGTCACTATGGGATATTACCGTAAGACGATCGGGCATTCGCCGCAGACGCCCCTATCAGCTGCGTCATACATACGCGTGCTGGATGTTGTCGGCAGGTGCTAATCCTGCTTTTATAGCGAATCAGATGGGTCATGAGAATGCAGAGATGGTCTTCCATGTATACTCTGCGTGGATAAATGCTCTCGATAGCGATCAGGTATCATTTTTGAATCAGCGCTTTGGCGGATATGCAAATGCCCCTATAGTGCCCCTGAAGGTAAAAACAAAGTAGTTAATTACTTGATTTTACGGTGATATTTAATGAAAAAGCTGTTTGTGCAGTTTTATCTTTTGCTGTTTGTCTGTTTCCTGGTCATGACCATGCTGGTCGGGCTGGTCTATAAATTCACCGCCGAACGTGCGGGCAGGCAGTCGCTGGACGATCTGATGAAAAGCTCGCTCTATCTGATGCGCAGCGAGCTGAGAGAGATCCCGCCGCACGACTGGGCGAAAACCCTCAAAGAGCTGGATCTGAACCTGTCATTCGATTTACGCATCGAGCCGTTAAAAGATTTTGAGCTGGATCCGCCCGCCATGCAGCGTCTGCGCGACGGGGACATCGTCGCGCTGGACGAGAAATACACCTTTATCCAGCGTATTCCGCGCAGCCATTACGTGCTGGCCGTCGGGCCGGTACCCTATCTCTATTATCTGCACCAGATGCGTCTGCTGGACATGGCGCTGATGGCCTTTATCGCCATTTCGCTCGCGTTTCCGGTTTTTATCTGGATGCGCCCGCACTGGCAGGACATGCTGAAGCTGGAATCCGCCGCGCAGCGTTTTGGCGAGGGGCATTTTACCGAACGCATCCACTTCGACAGCGGTTCCAGCTTTGAACGTCTGGGCGTGGCCTTTAACCAGATGGCCGATAACATCAATGCCCTGATCGCCAGTAAGAAGCAGCTGATCGACGGGATTGCGCACGAGCTGCGCACGCCGCTGGTTCGCCTGCGCTATCGTCTGGAGATGAGCGAGAATCTGACGGAAGCGGAATCTCAGGCGCTTAACCGCGACATCGGCCAGCTTGAGGCGCTGATCGAGGAGCTGCTGACCTACGCGCGCCTCGATCGCCCGCAAAACGAACTGAACCTCAGCACGCCGGACCTGCCTGCCTGGCTGCAAACCCACATCGATGACGTTCAGAGCGTGAACCCACAGCGCACGCTGTTAACGCGCGTCACGCCGGGTGATTACGGCGCGCTCGATATGCGACTGATGGAGCGCGTGCTGGACAATCTGATGAACAACGCCATGCGCTACAGCGAAAGCACGCTACAGATTGGGCTGGATTTGCAGGGCAATCAGGCCAGCCTGACGGTGGAGGATGACGGTCCGGGGATTGCACCGGAAGCGCGAGAAACCGTGTTTGAACCGTTTGTTCGCCTCGACCCTAGCCGCGATCGCGCCACCGGCGGATGCGGCCTGGGGCTGGCGATTGTTTACTCTATCGCGCAGGCGATGGGCGGCACGGTGCATTGCGAAGAGAGCGAGCTCGGCGGCGCACGCTTCTGCTTTAGCTGGCCGGTATACCATAACATCGCCCTTCCCGTCCCTGCCTGACCTTAACCGCACGCTGGCCTGACCCGGCGTGCTGTGCTATATCATAAGTATGTTGTAACTAACGAGAGTGCTTATGGCGACCTACGATCTCCTCGAACGGCTGAACAGCACGTTTCGGGAAATAGAACACGAGCTCCTGACCCTGACCGAACGTTTGCAGAACTGCCGCCTGCTGGCCGCGCGCGTCTTTACCCTGCCCGAGGTGGCTAAAGGGGCCGAGCACGACCCGCTGGACACCATCGCGGTTGAACAGCACATCGGCAGCGCCGCCCTTGAGCTGGCGCTGAAGCACTACCGCCGCCTGTTTATCCAGCAGCAGTCAGAAAACCGCAGCAGTAAGGCCGCCGTGCGTCTGCCTGGCGTGATCTGCCTGCAAACCGATGCGACAACGCGCGACGCGCTGGAAAGCCAGATTACCCATATCAACACCCTGAAAGCGGCCTTTGAAAAGATCATCACCGAGGAGTCCGGCCTCGCCCCTGCCGCCCGGTTTGAATGGGTGCATCGTCAGCTTCCCGGGCTGATTACCCTGAATGCCTATCGCACGCTGACGGTACTGCGTCACCCCGCCACGCTGCGCTTCGGCTGGGCGAATAAGCACATCATTAAAAACTTCACCCGGGATGAAATTCTGGCGCAGCTGGAAAAAAGCCTGAAGACGCCGCGCACCGTCGCGCCGTGGTCTCGTGAGCAGTGGATTGAGCGCCTGGAGCAGGAGTACCACAGCATCGCCTCGCTTCCGGCGGACACGCGCCTCAAGATAAAGCGCCCGGTGAAGGTACAGCCTATCGCCCGCGTCTGGTATTCCGGCCAGCAAAAACAGGTTCAGTATGCCTGCCCTACGCCGCTGATTGCGCTTTATGATGCCGATCGGGGGGCTATCGTGCCGGATATTGGTGAGTTGCTGAATTACGATGCTGAAAATGTCCAGCACCGTTACCGACCTCAGGCGCAGCCGCTGCAGCTAATTATTCCGCGGCTGCACCTGTACGTGGCGGGATGACTATTTCAGGCTGCCGACCATCGCCTCAGGGCGCACCCAGGCATCGAACTCTGCCTCCGTGAGATAGCCCAGCGCCAGGGCGGAGGCTTTCAGCGTCAGCCCCTCTTTATGCGCTTTTTTAGCGATCTCGGCGGCCTTGTCGTAGCCGATATGGGTATTCAGCGCCGTCACCAGCATCAGGGATTCATTGAGCAACTGGCTGATACGCTCGCGATTCGGCTCAATACCTACCGCACAGTGCTCGTTAAAGCTCTCCATCCCATCCGCCAGCAGACGAATCGATTGCAGAACATTGTGGATCACCATCGGGCGATAGACGTTCAGCTCGAAGTTGCCGGACGCACCGCCCAGGTTGACGGCCACGTCGTTGCCCAACACCTGACAGCAGAGCATGGTCATGGCTTCGCACTGGGTCGGGTTCACTTTACCCGGCATGATGGAGCTGCCCGGCTCGTTTTCCGGAATGCTGATTTCACCGATGCCGCAGCGCGGACCCGAGGCCAGCCAGCGCACGTCGTTGGCGATTTTCATCAGCGAGGCCGCCAGCCCTTTCAGCGCGCCGTGGGTGTGGACCAGCGCATCGCAGGTCGCCAGCGCTTCAAACTTGTTGGGCGCCGTGACGAACGGCTGCCCGGTGATGTTTGCCAGCTCCTCCGCCACGCGCACCGCGTATTCAGGATGGGTGTTTAACCCGGTACCGACCGCCGTCCCGCCGAGCGCCAGCTCCGCCAGGTGCGGCAGGCTGTACTCAATATGCTTCAGGTTATGTTCCAGCATCGCCACCCAACCGGAAATCTCCTGGCCGAGCGTCAACGGCGTGGCGTCCTGCAGGTGCGTACGGCCAATTTTGACGATGTCGCGGAAGGCCTGCGCTTTCTCGTTGAGCGTGGATTTCAGGACGTTGAGCTGCGGGATTAGCTGCTCGCGGATAGCAATCACCGCCGCCACGTGCATCGCCGTCGGAAAGACGTCGTTAGAACTTTGGCTTTTGTTGACGTCATCGTTCGGATGGACCTTACGCTCCATGCCGCGCACGCCGCCCAGCAGTTCGCTGGCCCGGTTCGCCAGCACTTCGTTCATGTTCATGTTGCTCTGGGTGCCGGAACCGGTCTGCCAGATGGCGAGGGGGAATTCGTCGGGATGCTTACCCGCCAGCACTTCGTCGGCGGCGTTGATGATGGCGGTCGCTTTGTCTGCCGTCAGCAGGCCTAAATCCTGGTTCACTTTCGCGGCGGCGCGTTTGGTGAGCGCCAGCGCCTGAATCAGCGAGACGGGCATTTTTTCGGTCGAAATACGGAAGTGCTCCAGCGAACGCTGGGTTTGCGCGCCCCATAGCTTATCGGCCGGGACGTCGATGGCGCCCATCGAATCTTTCTCATGGCGTACCGTGGTCATTACTTTCTCCTTGATAACAAAAGAGGGATTGCTCACATGCTTAAGGGATAAGTATTGATGACTTCTGAGAAACGATATGGCGCTTTGTGCGCTCTTTTTGATGTCGGGTGGCGCTGAAGCTTACCCGACCTACCAGACACGTAGGCCGGGTAAGGCGCAGCCGCCACCCGACAATTTACAGAATTACTTCACGCACGCCGAGCACTGGGACGACTGGATCTGCTTGAAGAAGTCGTTGCCTTTGTCATCCACCAGGATAAACGCCGGGAAGTCTTCCACTTCAATTTTCCAGATCGCTTCCATACCCAGTTCCGGGTATTCCACGCACTCCAGGCTCTTAATGCTGCCCTGCGCCAGAACCGCAGCCGGGCCGCCGATGCTGCCGAGGTAGAAGCCGCCGTGCTTGTGGCAGGCGTCCGTCACCTGCTGGCTGCGGTTGCCTTTCGCCAGCATGATCATGCTACCGCCGTTGGCCTGCAGCTGGTCAACGTACGAGTCCATACGCCCTGCCGTGGTTGGGCCTAACGAGCCGGAGGCATAGCCTTCAGGCGTTTTCGCCGGGCCGGCGTAGTAGATCGGGTGATCTTTAATGTACTGCGGCAGCCCTTCGCCGTTGTCCAGACGCTCTTTCAGCTTCGCGTGCGCGATGTCGCGACCCACAATGATCGTGCCGTTCAGCGAGAGACGGGTCGAGACCGGATACTGCGAAAGCTGCGCCAGAATCTCTTTCATCGGACGGTTCAGGTCAACGCGAACCGCTTCACCCTCACCCGCTTTGCGCAGCTCTTCCGGGATGTATTTGCCCGGGTTGTTTTCCAGTTTTTCGATCCACACGCCTTCGCGGTTGATCTTCGCCTTGATGTTGCGATCCGCAGAGCAAGAGACGCCCATCCCGACCGGACAGGAGGCACCGTGACGCGGCAGACGGATCACGCGCACGTCGTGGGCAAAGTATTTGCCGCCAAACTGCGCGCCGAGGCCCAGATTGCGCGCTTCTTCCAGCAGTTCCTGCTCAAGCTGTACGTCGCGGAACGCCTGGCCGTGCTCGTTACCTTCGGTAGGCAGGCCGTCGTAGTATTTGGTTGAGGCCAGCTTGACGGTTTTCAGCGTGCTTTCCGCCGACGTACCGCCAATCACAAACGCGATATGGTACGGCGGGCACGCCGCGGTGCCGAGGGTGCGCATCTTTTCAACCAGGTAATTTTTCAGCTTGCCCGGGGTGAGCAGCGCCTTGGTTTCCTGGTAGAGATAGGTTTTGTTGGCTGAACCGCCGCCTTTGGCGATACAGAGGAATTTGTACTCGTCACCGTCGACGCTGTAGAGATCGATCTGTGCCGGCAGGTTGGTGCCGGTGTTGACCTCTTTGTACATATCCAGCGCCGCGTTTTGCGAATAGCGCAGGTTATCTTCGGTGTACGTGTTGTAGACGCCGTGCGCCAGGGCCGCTTCGTCACCGCCGCCGGTCCAGACGCGCTGGCCTTTTTTACCGACGATGATCGCCGTGCCGGTGTCCTGACAGGTAGGCAGAATACCTTTCGCCGCGATGTCTGAGTTACGCAGGAACTGCAGGGCAACGTATTTATCGTTTTCGCTAGCCTGCGGGTCGCTCAGGATATCGGCAACCTGCTGCTGGTGCGCAGGACGCAGCATAAACGAGGCGTCGTGGAAAGCGTGCTGCGCCAGCAGCGTCAGCGCCTGCGGATCGACCTTGAGGATCTCTTGTCCTTCAAACTCAGAGACGGAGACGTGATCGCGGGTTAACAGATAATACTCGGTCCGATCCTTACTTAGGGGGAAAGGATCCTGATAATGGAAGGGTTTATTCGACATTGGTCTCTCACTTACTGCTTCGGTCTGTTTATTCAGGGCAGATGTTCCGCTGCCCGGCTTAAAAGCGAGTCAGCTTATCCTACACAATTTTTTAACAAAAACTGAGACTAGTACGACTTTTTACATCCACAGGTTACTTCCATGAGGTTTATTGCTTTAATACCCGGAGTTAATTCCACAATTGAATCAGGGCTTGATAATGCAAAAACTCATTAACTCAGTGCAAAACTACGCCTGGGGAAGTAAAACTGCGTTAACGGATCTCTACGGTATCGCGAACCCGAAAAACCTGCCGATGGCAGAACTGTGGATGGGGGCGCACCCGAAGAGCAGCTCAAAAATTGAAGACGCCAGCGGCCAGGTACGCAGCCTGCGTGACGTGATTGATGCCGATAAAGCCGCGCTGCTGGGCGACAAGGTGGCTCAGCGCTTTGGGGAACTGCCGTTCCTGTTTAAGGTGCTGTGCGCCGACCAGCCGCTCTCCATCCAGGTTCACCCGAACAAGAAAGCCTCTGAAATCGGCTTTGCGAAAGAGAACGCGGCGGGTATTCCGTTAGACGCCGCCGAGCGTAACTACAAAGATCCTAACCACAAGCCGGAGCTGGTCTTTGCGCTGACCCCGTTCCTGGCGATGAACGCGTTCCGCGAGTTTTCAGAGATCGTTTCTCTGCTGCAACCGGTCGCGGGTGCCCACAAGGCTATCGCCCACTTCCTTGAAAACCCGAACGCGGACGCGCTGAGCCAGCTGTTTGCCAGCCTGCTGAATATCCAGGGTGAAGAGAAATCTCACGCGCTGGCGGTTCTGAAAGCGACGCTGAACACGCAGCAAGGTGAACCGTGGGAGACTATCCGTCTGATCTCCGAATTCTACCCGGACGACAGCGGCCTGTTCTCCCCTCTGCTGCTGAACGTGGTGAAGCTGAACCCGGGCGAAGCGATGTTCCTGTTCGCTGAAACCCCGCACGCCTACCTGCAGGGCGTGGCGCTGGAGGTAATGGCTAACTCCGATAACGTGCTGCGCGCGGGCCTGACGCCGAAATACATCGATATTCCTGAGCTGGTTGCCAACGTGAAGTTTGTGGCGAAACCTGCCGCGGAGCTGCTGACTCAGCCGGTGAAAAACGGCGCAGAGCTGGACTTCCCGATTCCGGTTGAGGATTTTGCTTTCTCCCTGCATGACCTGAGCCAGGCCGAAACCGCCATCGCGCAGGAAAGCGCGGCGATTCTGTTCTGCGCCGAGGGCGAAGCGACGCTGCGCAATGGCGAACAGCGTCTGGTGCTTAAGCCCGGTGAGTCAGCATTCGTTGCAGCCAATGAATCACCGGTTAGCGTAAGCGGCACCGGTCGCCTGGCGCGCGTTTTCAATAAGCTTTAAGCACTTACTGAATTTTTTAACAACTCTTGCTAAGCTAGTTGCAGGCTTAATATCTCCAGGCGGTTTTTACCGCCTGGTTTCATTTTAGGGATAGTCGCAATGAAAAAATCGGTCGTAGCGGTTGGAGTGATTGTAGCGTTAGGCGTGGTCTGGACGGGTGCCTCCTGGTTTACCGGGAAACAGCTGGAAGGCCGTCTGGCTGAGATGGTGGCGCAGGCTAACGGAGAGATTAAGCGCAGCGCGCCGGAGGCGGGCCTTGAGCTGAGCTACCAGAATTATCATCGCGGCGTGTTTACCAGCAGTATGCAGCTGGTGGTGAAGCCAGTTGCCGGTGCTGAAAACGGCTGGCTGAAACCGGGCCAGAGCGTGGTGCTGGATGAGGTGGTGAGCCACGGTCCGCTGCCGCTGGCGCAGCTGAAGTCCTTTAACCTGATCCCGTCGATGGCGTCCGTTCATACCGTGCTGGTGAATAACGACGTCACCAAACCGCTGTTTGACCTGGCGAAGAATGAATCGCCTTTCGATATTAATACCCGAATTAGCTATGCCGGTGACACGAGTTCCAATATTGCCCTGAAAGCGCTGAACTACGAGAAAGAGAATGAGAAAGTCGCCTTCAGCGGCGGTCAATTCAAACTTGACGCTGACCGAGACGGAAATGTGTTCTCCCTGACGGGTGAAGCGGAAAGCGGTCTGGTCAATGCCGTGAACGAATATAACCAAAAGGTTCAGCTCACCTTCAACAACCTGAAAGCCGACGGCAACAGCCGAATGACCGATTTCCAGGAGCGTATCGGCGATCAAAAACTCTCTCTCGACAAGGTAGCCATTGCGGTTGAAGGAAAAGAGATGGCCGTGCTGGAAGGCATGGACGTCAACGGCAAATCCGACGTTTCCAAAGACGGTAAAAGCATCAACACGCAGCTGGATTACACGCTGAAGAGCCTGAAGGTGCAGAATCAGGATCTGGGCACCGGCAAGCTGTCGCTGAAGATCGGCAATATCGACGGCCAGGCGTGGCACGAGTTTAGCCAGAAATACAGCAAAGAGAGCCAGGCGCTGCTGACCGATGCCGCACTCCAGCAGAACCCTGAGGTGTATCAGCAGCAGGCGATGGCGGTACTGTTCAACAACCTGCCTGTCCTGCTGAAAGGCGAGCCGGTGATCACCGTTGCGCCGCTGAGCTGGAAAAACAGCAAAGGCGAAACCAGCTTTAACCTGTCGCTGTTCCTGAAAGATCCGGCAACCGCAACGGGTGAACCGCAGACGCTGGCGCAGGAAGTGGATCGCAGCGTGAAGTCGCTCGACAGCAAGCTGACCATCCCGATGGATATGGCGACCGAGTTTATGACCCAGATTGCGAAGCTGGAAGGCTACGGCGATGAAGACGCCGGCAAGCTGGCAAACCAGCAGGTGAAAGGTCTGGCGGCAATGGGCCAGATGTTCCGCATAACCAAAGTGGAAAACAACACGATCTCCACCAGCCTGCAGTACGCCAACGGCCAGGTAACGCTCAACGGCGACAAGATGCCGCTGGAAGACTTTGTCGGCATGTTTGGTATGCCGACGCTGGGGATGCCGGAACCGGCTGCACCGGCAGCACCGGCGGCACCGGCGGCACCGCAGCAGTAAACAGCAAAACCCCTCACATGAGGGGTTTTTTATTGCCCGCTAACTTTTCCATCCCGCCAGGAAATCCAGCAGAAGCGCGTTCACTTTCTCTGGCTGCTCCTCCTGCGGCAGATGGCCGCACTCATCAATCCCCTGCGCCCGCAGGTTATCCGCCATTTCGGCCCAGACGCTTTCCATATCGAAAAGCTTGCCGACCGCATGAAAATCATTACCCCACAGCGACATTACCGGGCAGGTGATTTTCACCTCAGCGTCAGCCATATCCTGCGCCACATCCTCTGCGTTGGCGCGATAGTCAGCCATTGCGCCACGCACGGCACCCGGCGCCTGATACGCCCGAACATAGGTGTCAAACGCCTCGCCGCTGATGGTCGACGGATTGTAGGTCCAGTCCGAGAAAAAGTGGCGCAGCCAGATATGCTCCCGACCGGCAATCAGGGCTTCCGGCAGGTCTGGCACAAGATGAAACAGGAAGAACCAGTACGCACGCGCAATCGACGCATTCAGATCGCGCGCCACAATACGCGTTGGCACGTTATCCATCACCACCAGTCGATCCACCAGCTCAGGGTAATCTTTTGCAAACCGCGTCGCGACGCGCGCCCCGCGATCGTGCCCCACCAGCACCACTTTCTGTAAACCCAGGACACGCATCAGTTCCCGGATGTCCCGCGCCATGTTGCGCTTATCATAGCCAGAAGCAGGTTTATCCGTTTCGCCATACCCGCGTAAATCCGGTGCAATCACGCGGTAGTGCCGGGACAGTACGGGTATCTGGTAGCGCCAGGCATAGTTTGTTTCAGGAAAACCATGCAGGAGAATAACCGGTGCACCTTCACCCTCTTCAACCACAAACTGACGGATACCGCTTGCCGTTACGGTGTAACTTTTCATGCTCGTCACCTCACTTTATTTCAGCAGAGGCACGTTGGCCGCACGCTGATAAGGACCGTAATTGACAGGATTCCAGCTATAGCCCTGCTGCAAGGCGGTGATATGCCCGATACCGGGGAAAGGCAGATGCGCTGCGGCCATCCACTCAACGTCTTTCGCCAGCGCGTTAAACTCCTGCGCCCTGGATGAGATGGCTTTTATCGGATCGACATCAAAGCGAATAGACACTTCAGGGTGCGGGAACTGGACGGCAGGAGCATGAATCAAATCCCCAATGAAGTTGATAGCCGTCCCCTGCGACGCGAAGCGATAGACGGTACTGCCAGGCGTATGCCCAATGGCATATGCCGTCTGGACTTCCGGGACAGGCGAAGCTGGCGGGACGAAGGTTTTAAGGTGCCCGGCGGCTTTATACGCGGACAGCGCATTCCTCGCGATAGCGAAATACTCCCTCGCATTAGCAGGCGCGCTCGCTTCTTTTGCGGGATCAAGCCAGTAGTCGGCCTCCCCCTGCGGTACGTAGACGGTGGCATTGGGGAACAACGCCTTACCCTCTGCATCGCTCAGACCGCACACGTGGTCAAGATGCAGGTGGGTCAGAAAAATGGTATCAACCTGCTCGGGACGGTACCCTGATGCGTTCATATTGCTGACCAGCTGGCCGGCCGTTTCCGCCATGCAGTGGCCACCCCCGCTGTCAATCATGACCAGGTGTTTACCGGTATTCACCAGAAAGGCGTTAAAGGCGGTAGGCATGCGTTCGGCATCAATTTTGTGTTGAGCCAGCAGTTCGCGAACCTTGTCGCCTGAGAGCCCGTGTAGTAAGGCAGGCGAAAGATCGTTATAGCCGTCGAACAGCGCCGTCACCTCATATTCCCCGACCGCCAGACGATAATAGCCCGGAACCTGCTGTTTCACCTGCGCCGGGGCATCTGCCCACGATGTGCCTGCCAGGAGCAGGCCGCTGAGCGCCAGAACCGTTTTCAACTTTTTCATCTTCACTCCAGATTGATATTTTTCAGGTTGTGAAGAGACTATGGCAGCGTAACGATAAATAATGTAGATATGTACTTTGATAAGTCAGCATAACGAAAATCAATGCAATGAAACTGGAAGACGTTGAAGTGTTTGTCGAAGCCGTCAAGGCGGGTAGCCTGGCAGGCGCCGCGCGTCGGCTCTCTGTGAGCGCCATGGCGGCATCACGGTCTCTTAATAATCTTGAGGCTGAACTGGGGGTCAGGCTGGTGCACCGCACCACGCGTTCCCTCTCACCCACCAGCGATGGGGCCGTTTTTTTGCCCCATGCGCAGGCGTTGCTGGAAGATAAAAATAACGCGCTGGCCGATCTGTTTCCCGAGGGGACGCACCTTTCCGGACGACTGCGCATTACCGCCTCAGCGGGGTTTGGCCGTAAGATCGTTGCTCCCATGCTGACCCGGTTCATGCAGCAACATCCCGCCCTGCAGGTCGATTTGCTCGCCACCGACGAACAGGTTGATATTGTCGGAAAAGGCATAGACGTGGCGTTACGCATTGCGCCGCTGCGCGATAACCGGCTGGTTGCCCATCGCCTGTGTCACAACCCTCGCGATCTCTGCGCCAGCGCGGCGTATCTTGCCGCGAATGGCTATCCAAAATCGTTTAACGATCTGGCGGCACACAGCTGTCTGACCACGTCAGATACCGTCCACTGGTCATTCGAACAGGGCGAACAGCGCTACAAACAAAAGGTTTCGGGCCGATTCTCCGCGAACTCTATTGAGGCAATTTTCGAAGCCTGCCTGGGAGGGATGGGCATCGCCAATTTATCCCGCTGGTACGTAGAGCCGGCGTTCAGAGAGGGTAAACTCGTGCGGATCGTCCTGGAAGATGCCCAGCCGGAATCGCTGGCCGTATGGGCGGTTTACCCGACCTCCCGGCTGATCCCGGCAAAAGTACGAAAGTTTGTGGAAGCGCTGGAAGCCGAACTGTTGCTCAATCCGCTAACGCAACCCACCTGATATTATTTCACCGTCACTAACCGCGCCGCCACAATCTGGTGTCCGGCCTGAACGTCCGTGTTGTCGATGCGCTGCATGATCCTGTCCGCCAGCGTGTAGCCCATCTCCCGCGCAGGGGTGGTAGCCCAGACGATCGGCAGATCGTCTAGCGCGTTTTCACCGACGTCGGCGAACGCCCCGAGCGCCACCTGGTGGCCGAAGAAAGTTTCCACCCCGCCCTCGCCGCTCTGACGCCCGGCGCGGATCAGGCCAAACCAGGCGCCCATGGCAATCACATCGTTGTAGCAAATCACGGCGCTGATCGTCGGACTGCTGCGCAGCAGCGCGCCTATCGCTTCCGCCGCTTTCTTCTGGCTGGATTCACACTCCACTACCCATTCGCTGTGGAACGGCAGGCCGTATTTAATCAGCGTCGCGCAGTAGCCGCCGACCCGCTCGGCGCGGGTCAGGGACGAGCTTTTCCCGCCCAGCCAGGCGATGCGCTGATGCCCGCGACGAATAAGATGCTCGGTCAACATTTGTGCGGCCTGCATGTTATCCGGGCGCAGCGTATCGGCCTCGTCCAGGTAGCTGGCGCGCGAAGCAAACACCAGCGGCACGCCTTTTTCGGCGGCGCGCTCGCACAGCTCGCTGCCCACGCCCGATGCTCCGGCGACGATCACCCCGTCCACCCCCTGGTTCAGCAGCATATCGAGCCGGGAGAGAAGCTGATCGGCCTCGCGACCGCCGTGCAGAAGAAAGACCATCCGCCCCTGCGCTTCAAGCGCTTCGGTTAACCCGGCGGTCAGCTCCGCATAGAAAGGTGACGTCAGGTCGCGAACAATCAGGCCAATCACACCGCTTTGCCCGCCGCGCAGCGCCGACGCCTGACGGTTACGCACAAAACCCAGCTGCTCAACCGCCTCGTTAACCCGCTGACCGGTCGCAGGAGAGATGCGCCCTTTTCCGCTTAGCACCAGAGAAACGGTGCTGACGGAAACGCCCGCCGCCAGCGCGACATCGTTGATGGTGATTTTTTTCGCTACAGCCATGTGTTGGCGTGACTCCCTGAAATGAGATCGGTAAAACGTTTTATCAATACGTTATCTTTATACTACCAGTCAAAGCCTGAGAATGTGATTTAGCGCGCACTAAACTTTGATAAAACGTTTTATCTTCTCGCAGCATTGAAGCAGGCAAACTGATTTTAACAATAAAGGAGTCGTTTTATGACGGCGAAAGCAGCACAAAAAATATCGCTGTGGGAATTTTTCCAGCAACTGGGTAAAACCTTTATGCTGCCCGTGGCACTCCTCTCGTTCTGCGGGATCATGCTCGGGATCGGCAGCTCGCTGAGCAGTAAAGACGTCATCACGCTGATCCCGTTCCTCGGTACCCCGGTGCTGCAGGCGATCTTCATCTGGATGAGTAAAGTCGGCTCCTTTGCGTTTAGCTTCCTGCCCGTGATGTTCTGTATCGCTATCCCGCTGGGCCTGGCGCGCGAGAACAAAGGCGTCGCGGCGTTTGCCGGGTTTGTGGGCTACGCCGTGATGAACCTGGCGGTTAACTTCTGGCTGACCGCGAAAGGCATTTTGCCGACCACCGACGCCGCCGTGCTGAAAGCCAACAACATTCAGAGCGTGATCGGTATCCAGTCTATTGATACCGGGATCCTCGGGGCAGTGATCGCAGGTGTGATTATCTGGATGCTGCACGAGCGCTTCCACAATATCCGTCTGCCGGATGCCCTGGCGTTCTTCGGCGGTACCCGCTTCGTGCCGATTGTTACCCTGGTGGTGATGGGCCTGTTTGGTCTGATCATTCCGCTGATCTGGCCGGTCTTCGCTATGGGCATCAACGGCATCGGCCGCATCATCAACGGCGCGGGAGATTTCGGTCCGATGATCTTCGGCACCGGCGAGCGTCTGCTTCTGCCGTTTGGCCTGCAGCATATTCTGGTGGCCCTGATTCGCTTCACCGAAGCGGGCGGTACCATGGAGGTGTGCGGTCACGACGTGAGCGGCGCGCTGACCATCTTCCAGGCGCAGCTGAGCTGCCCGACCACCCACGGCTTCTCGGAAAGCGCCACCCGCTTCCTGTCCCAGGGTAAAATGCCTGCGTTCCTCGGCGGCCTGCCGGGTGCCGCGCTGGCGATGTACCACTGCGCGCGCCCGGAAAACCGTCATAAAATTAAAGGCCTGCTCATTTCCGGCGTGATCGCTTGCGTCGTGGGCGGTACCACCGAGCCAATCGAATTCCTGTTCCTGTTCGTCGCACCGGTGCTGTACCTCATCCACGCGGTGCTGACCGGTCTGGGCTTTACCGTGATGGCGGTGCTGGGCGTGACCATCGGCAACACCGACGGCAACGTGATCGACTTCGTGGTGTTCGGGATCCTGCACGGCCTGTCCACCAAGTGGTATCTGGTGCCGGTCGTGGCGGCTATCTGGTTTGCGGTGTACTACGGCATCTTCCGCTTCGCCATCACCCGCTTTAACCTGAAAACGCCTGGCCGCGATACCGATACGGCGAGCAGCGTTGAACAGGCGGTTGCCGGGACCGTGGGCAAATCCGGCTACAACACACCGGCCATTCTGGCGGCGCTGGGCGGCGCGGATAACATCACCTCGCTCGATAACTGCATCACCCGCCTGCGTCTGTCGGTGGCGGATATGTCAAAAGTGGATACCAACGCCCTGAAAGCCAACCGGGCCATCGGCGTGGTACAGTTAAATCAGCACAATTTGCAGGTGGTTATCGGCCCGCAGGTCCAGTCGGTGAAGGATGAGCTGGCTACCCTGATGCGAACAGTTGAAGCCTGATGCCTCAGCCCCCTCTCTTGAGGGGGTTTTACTTTAAGGACTCACGTCATGTTTGATTTTTCTACCGTCGTGGATCGACACGGCACCTGGTGTACGCAGTGGGACTACGTCGCCGACCGCTTTGGCGCGGCCGATCTGCTGCCCTTCACCATCTCGGATATGGATTTCGCCACTGCGCCCTGCATTACCGACGCGCTGCATCAGCGCATTAATCACGGCGTGCTGGGCTACAGCCGCTGGAAGAACGATGAGTTTCTCGCCGCCGTCGCGCACTGGTTCCAGCAGCGCTTTAACAGCACGATTGATACGGAAACCGTCATTTATGGTCCTTCCGTTATCTACATGGTGTCAGAGCTGATTCGTCTCTGGTCACACCCCGGCGATGGCGTAGTGGTTCACACCCCGGCATACGACGCGTTTTACAAAGCTATTGAAGGGAATGCGCGTCATGTGGTGCCCGTGGAGATGGAAAAGCATGCCGCAGGCTGGCAGGGAAATATGGCGGCGCTGGAAGTGGCCCTGGCGAAACCTGAAAACAAAATTTTGCTGCTGTGCAGCCCGCAAAACCCGACCGGCAAGGTCTGGACGCGGGACGAGCTGACGCAGATGGCTGAACTGTGCGCACGCTATGACGTGGCGGTTATCAGCGATGAAATCCATATGGATATGGTGTGGGGAGAGCATCGTCACACGCCCTGGAACGCGGTGGCGCGCGGTAAATGGGCGCTTCTCACCTCCGGCTCGAAAAGCTTTAATATTCCGGCGCTGACGGGCGCTTACGGCCTGATCGGCGATGAAGCGAGCCGTAACGGTTATCTCAGCGCGCTAAAAGGCCGGGACGGACTCTCTTCCCCTTCCGTGCTGGCGCTAACGGCGCATATCGCCGCCTATCAGCAGGGAGCGCCGTGGCTGGATGCCCTGCGGGGATATCTGGAAGAGAATCTGTTGTATATCGCGCAGGAAGTAAACCGCGCCTTTCCGAAGCTGAACTGGCAGCCGCCCGAAGCGACCTACCTGGCCTGGATTGACCTGCGCCCGCTGAAGATTGACGATCGGGCGCTGCAAAAAGTGCTGATCGAGCAGCAAAAAGTCGCCATCATGCCGGGATATACCTACGGCAAAGAGGGAAACGGCTTTGTTCGCCTGAACGCCGGCTGTCCGCGCAGCAAGCTTGAACAAGGGGTGCAACGCCTCATTGCCGGGATTAACACGCTCCTGTAATCAATTTGCGCAACGGAATATTCCCTTGCGCAAATAGCTTTTTACCCCGTTTTGTTTTTATAATATGGCGCACTTTAACCAGAAAAGAGTGCGACCATGATTGATACACGCCTGCCTTTAACTGATATTCATCGTCACCTTGACGGTAACATTCGTGCCCAAACCATCCTCGATCTTGGCCGCCAGTTCAATTTAACGCTTCCTGCGCAGACGCTTGAGTCTCTGATCCCTCACGTACAGGTGACCTCCAATGAGCCGGACCTGGTCAGCTTCCTGAGCAAACTCGACTGGGGCGTGAAAATGCTGGCCTCGCTGGATGCCTGCCGCCGCGTGGCGTTTGAAAACATTGAAGATGCGGCCCGTAACGGCCTGCATTACGTCGAGCTGCGCTTCTCGCCGGGCTATATGGCGATGACCCACAACCTGCCCGTTGCAGGCGTGGTGGAAGCCGTGATTGAAGGCGTGCGCGAAGGATGTAAAACCTTCGACGTTCAGGCCCGTCTGATTGGCATTATGAGCCGTACGTTCGGCGAAGCCGCCTGCCTGCAGGAGCTGGAAGCGCTGCTGGCCCATCGCGATGCCATCACCGCCGTCGACCTCGCCGGTGACGAGCTGGGCTTCCCGGGCAGTCTGTTCCTCTCCCACTTCAACCGCGCGCGCGATGCCGGCTGGCACATTACCGTGCATGCGGGTGAAGCGGCTGGCCCGGAAAGCATCTGGCAGGCCATCCGCGAGCTGGGCGCCGAGCGTATCGGTCACGGCGTGAAGGCGGTAGAAGATCGCGCCCTGATGGATTTCCTGGCGGAGCAGCGTATCGGGATTGAGTCATGCCTGACGTCTAACATTCAGACCAGCACCGTCGCAACGCTGGCGCATCATCCGCTGAAAACGTTCCTTGAGCACGGCGTGCTGGCCTCACTGAACACTGACGATCCGGCGGTACAGGGCGTGGATATCATCCACGAATACAACATCGCCGCACCGCAGGCGGGTCTGAGCCGCGAGCAGATCCGTCAGGCGCAGATCAACGGGCTGGAGATCGCCTTCCTGACGCCTGAAGAGAAGCAGGCGCTTAAAGATAAAGTGGCTCGCGGTTGAGCATTTGCCGGGTGGCTCTGCGCTTACCCGGCCTACAACAGCCCTTAAAGCTTATGCCAGACAGAGCGTGGCGCGATGTTTGGCAGATTCAATACCCAGCTCAATCAGCTCCATAATCTGAATCGCCTGGCTGGCCGGAACCGGATTTTCGCCAGTGCCGTTCAGCGCATCGCGGATGCCCGCGTAATAGGCCGGATAGTTGCCCGGGATCGTCAGCAAGGTCTCCTCAACGAGTTCCTCACCTTCCACCCGCGTTATCACGCCGTCGCGCATATCATAGCCCCAGTCTTCCTGCGGCAAACGTTCGCCGCTTTTCAGCCGGTCCTCCTGCGGATCGAGGCCAAACTTCACGTAGCTCCCGCGCGTGCCGTGAATAATATAGCGGGCCGATTCCGCGGCCGCGACCATCGTGCCGTGCAGCACAATCCGCCGCTGCGGGTAGCTGAGCACCGCGTGGAAGTAATCGGTGGTCTGCGCTCCGGGCCGGAGCTGGGCCAGATCGACCGTCATGCTCACCGGCAGACCAAAAAGATTGACGGCCTGGTCCAGCAGATGCGGGGCTAAATCGTACCAGATGCCGCTGCCTGGACCAGCCTGCTCGCGCCAGCGGTTTCGTACCTGCGGACGGAAGCGGTCAAAGTGCGATTCAAAAAAGAGGATCTCCCCTAGCGTGCCTTCACTGAGAAGCCTTTTTACCGTCAGAAAGTCGCTATCCCAGCGGCGGTTATGAAACACCGACAGCAGCCTGCCGAGACTCTTTGCCAGCGCATCCAGCTCGCGAGCCTGAGACAGGGTGACGGTAAAGGGCTTATCGACCACCACGTGTTTACCAGCCTCCAGCGCGGCCTTTGCCAGCGGAAAATGGGTGTCGTTCGGGGTGGGGATAACGATTAAATCAATATTCGGATCGTTGAAAAGGTGTTTTGGCTCAGAGACAACCGGCACGGAAGGCCAGTCGGCATGGACTTTACCGGCATCGCTGCTGGATACTGCCGCCAGCGCCATCCCCGGCGTTCCGGCTATCAGAGGCGCATGAAACGTTTTGCTCGCGTACCCATAGCCGATAAGCCCGACGCGGATATTATCACTCATAGTGCCGTCCTCTTTTATGACGTTCTTATTTCACACTGGCTAGCCTGGCATTACCACAGATTAATAATGTGTCATATGACTTAAAATAGCAGGTTGTACGGGTTGTTTTTGTTACATAGTATTAACCCACTGATTTTGTTTAAGGGAACCGTTCCCAAAGCGCTTGCCGTCGGGGAAACGTCGCTGTAACATTTGCGACCTGTATTTATGGATAAAGTACAACTACGAATCATGACGTCAATTATTAATCGAATCATTGAATTAGCGGGATGGATTGTCCTTGGGGTTTCGGTCATTTTGCTGGGCGTTGCCAGCCATATCGATAACTACCAGCCGCCGGAGCCTGTCACAGTCGCCCAACCTAAGTAACCGGTTACTGCAATAAAGAGTGACATAATATGTCAGTTACTTATTGCCAGCCCTGGTGAACACGGTTAACCTTCTCTTCCAGGCATCGTCTGATGCCTGAATTTCAGCAAAGAAAACTCCTAATTTCGTCGCGTTACCTGAGTGGGCTGTTTACGTCTTTATTAATCCGTTTATTATTCGAACGAATTACCTTAACTGGTATTACTCACTTTTATATGGAAACTTATTAATATGACAGTTCAGGACTATTTATTAAAATTTCGCAAGATCAATTCGCTTGAGAGCCTGGAAAAACTGTTTGACCATCTGAACTACACCCTGTCGGATAATCAGGACATCATTAATATGTATCGCGCCGCTGACCATCGCCGTGCGGAGCTGGTTTCCGGAGGTCGTTTGTTCAACGTGGGTGAAGTGCCTAAGTCCGTATGGCGTTACGTTTTATAAGAAAGTAGCCATCCGCGCGAAATGTTATATACTCTCCGCCCTGCAAACTGGCTGTACAACATTTCGCGCAGATTATGGGAGAGTTCATGACCGCAACGCCTGGAGAACGCATTGGAGGCTGGTTAATCGCCCCACTGGCATGGCTGCTGGTTGCCTTATTAAGCGCATCGCTTGCGCTGCTGCTGTATACCACCGCACTGATTACCCCTCACGCCATCCAGACACTGATGTCGCAAAGCGTGCTGAATATTGCGCTGTGGTTTGTGTCGTTCGTTTTCGCGATTGGTATGTGGTACTACACCCTGTGGTTGACCATTGCCTTCTTTAAGCGCCGCAAAAGTGTACCTAAACACTACATTATCTGGCTGCTGATTTCGGTTCTGCTGGCGTTGAAAGCCTTTGCTTTTTCGCCCGTATCAGACGCTCTGGCCGTTCGTCAGCTGCTTTTCCCGTTACTGGCCGCCGCGCTGCTGGTCCCCTATTTCAAGCGTTCGACGCGGGTGAAAAACACCTTCGTGAACCCGTAATAACCTTACAGATAACCTGTTGTCGCCTGCGTGAGTTTGTCCGATAATAGGCGGCTTTTTTATTTCAGGCTAAATAATGACCGATTACTTACTGCTCTTTGTCGGCACCGTGCTGGTTAACAACTTCGTTCTGGTGAAGTTCCTTGGCCTGTGCCCGTTTATGGGCGTGTCCAAAAAGCTGGAAACGGCGATGGGCATGGGGCTGGCGACAACCTTCGTCATGACGATGGCGTCCATCTGCGCGTGGTTGATTGATACCTGGATCCTCATCCCGCTGGGGTTAATCTATCTTCGTACGCTGGCTTTTATTCTGGTCATTGCGGTGGTTGTGCAATTTACTGAGATGGTGGTGCGTAAAACCAGCCCGGCCCTCTATCGCCTGCTGGGTATCTTCCTGCCGCTGATCACCACCAACTGCGCCGTTCTCGGCGTTGCGCTGTTGAACATCAACCTTGGCCATAACTTCATGCAGTCGGCGCTGTACGGTTTTTCCGCCGCCGTCGGTTTCTCATTTGTTATGGTCCTCTTCGCGTCGATTCGCGAGCGTCTGGCGGCAGCGGATATCCCTGCACCCTTCCGCGGTAACGCGATTGCGCTGGTGACCGCGGGTTTAATGTCTCTGGCCTTTATGGGCTTTAGTGGTCTGGTGAAGTTGTAATGAATGCTATCTGGATTGCCATCGCCTCTATCAGCGTTCTGGGGTTGGTGTTTGGCCTTATCCTGGGTTACGCCTCCCGCCGTTTCGCGGTAGAGGACGATCCTGTTGTTGAAAAAATTGATGAGCTTTTGCCGCAAAGCCAGTGCGGGCAGTGCGGCTACCCGGGCTGCCGTCCCTACGCTGAAGCGGTAGGCATTCAGGGTGAAAAAATTAACCGCTGCGCCCCCGGCGGCGAAGCGGTGATGCTGAAAATCGCGGCCCTGCTCAACGTCGATCCGCAGCCCGTTGATGGCGATGCGGAGGTGCAGGAGCCGGTTCGCGCCCTCGCCGTGATCGACGAGGCAAACTGCATCGGCTGTACCAAATGTATTCAGGCCTGCCCGGTTGACGCCATTGTTGGCGCCACCCGCGCCATGCACACCGTCGTGGCGGATCTGTGCACCGGCTGTAACCTCTGCGTGGCCCCCTGCCCGACGCAATGTATTGAGCTGCGCCCGGTTGAAACGACTACCGAAAGCTGGAAGTGGGATCTTCAAACCATTCCGGTTCGCATCATTCCTGTGGAACAACATGCTTAAGTTATTTTCTGCTTTCAGAAAAGAGAAGATTTGGGACTTTGACGGCGGTATTCATCCGCCAGAGATGAAAACCCAGTCCAACGGCACGCCGCTGCGTCAAATTCCGCTGGCGACGCGTTACGTCATGCCGCTCAAGCAGCATATTGGCGCTGAGGGCGAGCTGTGCGTGAAAGAAGGCGATACGGTTCTTCGCGGTCAGCCTCTGACCTTTGGCCGTGGACGCATGCTGCCGATACACGCCCCCACCTCCGGTAAAGTGGTGGCGATTGCCCCTCATACGGTGGCTCATCCGTCCGCTCTATCGGAGCTGAGCGTGATCATTGAAGCCGACGGTGAAGACCGCTGGATCGATCGTGACGGCTGGAGCGACTACCGCAGCCAGAGCCGCGAAGCGCTTATTGAGCGTATTCATCAGTTCGGCGTCGCCGGGCTGGGCGGCGCGGGCTTCCCGACCGGCGTCAAGCTGCGCGGCGGGGGCGATAACATCCAGACGTTGATTATCAACGCCGCCGAGTGCGAGCCCTATATCACCGCAGACGATCGTCTGATGCAGGATTGCGCCGCTCAGGTGGTGGAAGGCATTCGCATCCTGGCGCATATTCTGAAGCCGCGGGAAGTGTTGATTGGTATCGAAGACAATAAACCGCAGGCCATCTCGATGCTGCGCGCCGTGCTGGCGGGCAGTCACGATATTAGCCTGCGCGTTATCCCGACCAAGTACCCTTCTGGCGGCGCAAAACAGCTGACGCAAATTCTCACCGGCAAGCAGGTTCCGCACGGCGGACGCTCTTCGGATATCGGCGTGCTGATGCAAAACGTCGGCACTGCCTATGCGGTGAAACGCGCGGTGATTGACGGCGAGCCGTTGACCGAGCGCGTGGTGACGCTGACCGGCGAGTCGGTTTCCCGTCCGGGCAACGTCTGGGCGCGTCTGGGTACGCCGGTGCGACATCTGCTGGAACAGGCTGAATTTTGCCCGGGCAGCGACCAGATGGTGATCATGGGCGGCCCGCTGATGGGCTTTACGCTGCCGTGGCTGGACGTTCCGGTAGTGAAAATCACGAACTGTCTGCTCGCCCCTTCCCCCACCGAAATGGGTGAAGAACAGGAAGAGAAAGGTTGCATCCGCTGCAGCGCCTGTGCCGATGCCTGCCCGGCGGATCTGCTCCCGCAGCAGCTGTACTGGTACAGCAAAGGCCAGCTGCACGACAAGGCAAAATCCCATAACCTGGCCGACTGCATTGAATGCGGCGCCTGCGCCTGGGTCTGCCCAAGCAACATTCCGCTGGTGCAATACTTCCGTCAGGAGAAGGCCGAGATTTATGCCATCTCCATGGAAGAAAAACGCGCCGCGGAAGCCAAGGCACGTTTCGAAGCGCGTCAGGCGCGACTGGAGCGCGAAAAAATCGCCCGTCAGGAACGCCATAAGCAGGCCGCCGTTCAGCCTGCCGGGAAAGATCAGGATGCGATCAACGCCGCACTGGCGCGCGTTCGTGAGAAAAAAGCCGATGCCGCCCAGACGGTAGTGATCCAGGCCGGGGAAAAACCGGATAACAGCGAAGCGATTGCCGCTCGCGAAGCGCGAAAGGCTGCGGCTCGCGCGCGTCAGGCGGAAAAAGCGCAAACGGTTCAGGCAGATACTGAGATCGACCCGCGTAAAGCGGCCGTTGAAGCGGCGATTGCGCGCGCCAAAGCCCGCAAATCGGGTGAGCAAAGCGTGGTCATCGAGCAGGATGCGGTCGACCCGCGCAAAGCCGCCGTCGAAGCGGCGATTGCACGGGCTAAAGCCCGTAAGGCTGCGCAGCAGGCACCAACGGCAGTATCAGAAGCAGAAGTACCACCGGTCGACCCGCGTAAAGCCGCCGTAGAAGCAGCGATTGCCCGCGCCAAAGCCCGTAAGGCAGCGCAGCAGGAAGAGCAGCCGCAGGCCGCCAACGATGACCCGCGCAAGGCCGCCGTCGCCGCCGCCATTGCGCGCGTTCAGGCGAAGAAAGCCGCACAGCAAGCCGTAAACGAGGATTAAATGGTTTTCAGAATCGCAAGTTCCCCCTACACCCACAACCAGCGTCAGACATCACGCATTATGATGCTGGTCTGCCTGGCCGCGCTGCCGGGCATTGCCGTTCAGTGCTGGTTTTTCGGCTGGGGAACCCTGTTCCAGATAGCCCTGGGCTGCGCCAGCGCCGTCGCGGCGGAAGCACTCGTCCTGAAGCTGCGTAAGATGGCGGTGTCACGCATTCTGGCTGACAACTCCGCGCTGCTGACCGGCCTGCTGCTCGCCATCAGTATTCCGCCGTTTGCCCCGTGGTGGATGGTCGTGCTCGGTACCGTTTTTGCCGTGATCATTGCCAAACAGCTGTACGGCGGGCTCGGCCATAACCCGTTTAACCCGGCGATGATTGGCTACGTGGTGCTGCTGATCTCCTTCCCGGTGCAGATGACCAGCTGGCTGCCACCGCACGAGATTGCGGCCACGGTTCCGGGCTTTATGGATGCCCTGCACGTTATCTTTACCGGCCATACGGCGCTGGGCGCTGACATGAACGCGCTGCGTATGGGCGTGGACGGCATCAGCCAGGCCACGCCTCTCGATACCTTTAAAACGTCCCTGCATGCCGGGCACAGCGTTGAGCAGATCATGAAATCCGCCATCTACAGCGGTATGCTGGCGGGTGCGGGCTGGCAGTGGGTCAACCTGGCATATCTGCTGGGCGGCCTGTTCCTGCTGCAGCAGAAAGCCATTCGCTGGCATATTCCGGTCAGCTTCCTCGTGACGCTGACGGTTTGCGCCACGCTGGGTTGGGTCTTCTCTCCTGAATCACTGGCCAGCCCGCAGATGCATTTGCTCTCCGGTGCGACCATGCTAGGTGCATTCTTTATCCTGACGGACCCGGTTACGGCGTCAACGACTAACCGCGGCCGCCTGATCTTCGGCGCGCTGGCGGGCCTGCTGGTATGGCTGATCCGCAGCTTTGGCGGTTACCCGGACGGCGTCGCGTTTGCCGTCCTGCTCGCCAACATTACCGTTCCGCTCATCGACTATTACACGCGCCCGCGCGTGTACGGCCATCGCTAAGGGTTTCGCCATGTTAAAAACGATGCAAAAACACGGCGTCACGCTGGCTGTCTTCGCCGCGGTCCTGACCGGGCTGACGGCCCTGGTTAACTCGTTAACCAAAACGACCATCGAAGAGCAGGCTTCAAAGCAGCAAAAGGCGCTGTTCGATCAGGTGATCCCGTCAGATTTCTACGATAATGACCTGCAAAAGAGCTGCTTTGTGGTAGACGCGCCGCAGCTTGGGAAAGGCTCTCACCGCCTCTTTATTGCCCGCAAAGGGGATAAACCGGTAGGCGCGGTGATGGAAGCGACTGCGCCCGACGGCTATTCCGGCGCCATTCAGCTGCTCGTCGGCAGCGATTTCTCCGGCACAATACTGGGTACCCGCGTGACGCAGCATCATGAAACGCCGGGCCTGGGCGATAAAATTGAAACCCGTCTGAGCGACTGGATTTTGCACTTCGCCGGTAAAGTTATCCATGGCGAAGGGGATACCGCGTTTGCGGTGAAGAAAGACGGCGGCGAGTTCGACCAGTTCACCGGCGCGACCATCACGCCGCGCGCCGTGGTGAACGCCGTAAAACGAGCTGGGCTGTATGCCGAAACGCTGCCCGCGCAAATCAACAATCTTCCGGCCTGTGGGGAGTAATCATGAGCCAGGTTAAAGAGGTTATTGTCCAGGGATTGTGGAAGAACAACTCCGCTCTGGTGCAGCTTCTGGGGATGTGTCCCCTGCTGGCGGTAACGTCCACCGCCACCAACGCGCTCGGTCTGGGTCTGGCAACCACGCTGGTGCTAACCCTGACCAACCTTTCCATCTCCGCCCTGCGCCGCTGGACGCCGTCGGAAATTCGTATTCCGATTTACGTCATGATCATTGCGTCTGTTGTTAGCGTCGTACAAATGCTCATCAACGCTTACGCATTCGGCCTGTACCAGTCGCTCGGGATCTTTATCCCCCTTATCGTCACCAACTGTATCGTCGTTGGCCGTGCGGAAGCGTTCGCGGTGAAAAACAGCCCCGCCATGTCGGCGCTGGATGGTTTTTCCATTGGAATGGGCGCCACCTGCGCCATGTTCGTGCTGGGCTCGCTGCGCGAGATCCTCGGTAACGGTACGCTGTTTGACGGCGCAGATGCGCTGCTGGGCGGCTGGGCCAAAGCGCTGCGCGTTGAAGTGTTCCACACCGATACGCCATTCCTGCTGGCAATGCTGCCCCCTGGCGCGTTTATTGGCCTTGGCATGATGCTGGCGATAAAATACCTGATTGATGAGAAACGTAAGCGCCGCGCGGCTGAGCGTAGCGTTCTGGAAGGGACACCCGAGAAGGCTTCATGAATAAAGAAAAGCGCATTGCGATCCTGACCCGTCTGCGGGACGAGAACCCGCATCCGACGACGGAGCTGAACTTTACCTCCCCGTTTGAGCTGCTGATCGCGGTGTTGCTCTCTGCGCAGGCGACCGATGTGAGCGTCAATAAAGCCACTGCCCTGCTCTATCCGGTCGCCAATACGCCAAAAGCCATGCTGGAGCTGGGCGTGGAAGGCGTGAAGTCCTATATCAAAACCATCGGCCTGTTTAACAGCAAAGCCGAGAACGTCATTAAGACCTGCCGGATCCTGCTGGAACAGCACGGGGGCGAAGTACCGGAAGATCGCGCCGCGCTGGAAGCCTTACCGGGCGTGGGGCGTAAGACTGCGAACGTGGTGCTCAACACCGCGTTTGGCTGGCCGACCATCGCCGTGGATACGCATATTTTCCGCGTGTCTAACCGGACTAACTTCGCGCCGGGGAAAAATGTTGAGCAGGTCGAAGAGAAGCTGTTAAAGGTGGTTCCGGCCGAATTTAAGGTTGATTGCCATCACTGGCTGATTCTGCACGGTCGCTATACCTGTATTGCCCGTAAGCCTCGCTGCGGCTCCTGCATTATTGAAGATCTCTGCGAATACAAAGAAAAAGTGTATCCCTGATCGTCACAATCCCTTACCAAAAGAAGGGCTACCAGGCACCCTTCTTTTGGCCGTTATTTGTCCGTCTTTCATTCCCCCTGACCTGTCACTTGTTCGGTTGTTTAACGCTCAAACAGGTTAATACTTTTTTCATAGCCAAAAATTTCTATACATCTGTGATCGCGATCACCCTGATAACTTCATGTTGAATTTTTGTTGTCAAAATCCGCCTAAACCCTTTGTCTGACAAGATACTCTCCTTTCATTACCGAAGATAAGACCAGCTATTTTTCGGAATATGGGCTATATCACTGCGATAAGCGGCAAATAGCAGAACATATCGCCAAAGACCGGTTGGAGTGGGTTACTGCCAGTCGAAAAAACTACCTTTAATCATCGTATGAAATTTAACGCTGAATAACATTTATATGAACCGACGATTATACCACTTCAGATATATGTAACAGATTATTACAAACGTATTGCCAGATGGGGCAGGATAGTGAACATTACCCGCCGTTTCTCCTCCCAATATAACTATAAGGCGTATGGACTACGGCCATCACGCTATGAACACCCCCGTTAATATGGGATGTAAAAAAAGAGGTATATGTGTCTACTGCAAACAATAAACCAACAGATGAAAGCGTAAGTCTTAACGCTTTTAAACAGCCTAAAGCGTTCTATCTCATCTTCTCTATCGAGTTATGGGAGCGTTTTGGTTATTACGGCCTGCAAGGGATCATGGCGGTTTACCTGGTAAAACAGCTGGGTATGTCCGAAGCCGATTCCATCACGCTGTTCTCTTCCTTTAGTGCTCTGGTGTACGGTCTGGTCGCAATTGGCGGCTGGCTGGGTGATAAAGTCCTCGGGACTAAACGTGTCATCATGCTGGGCGCCATTGTCCTGGCGATTGGCTATGGTCTGGTTGCATGGTCAGGGCACGATGCCGCTGTCGTGTATATGGGTATGGCGACGATTGCCGTCGGTAACGGTCTGTTCAAAGCGAACCCGTCCTCCCTGCTCTCTACCTGCTACAGCAAAGACGATCCGCGTCTGGACGGTGCATTTACCATGTACTACATGTCCATCAACATCGGTTCGTTCTTCTCAATGCTGGCCACCCCATGGCTTGCAGCGAAATTCGGCTGGAGCGTGGCGTTCGCGCTGAGCTTCGTGGGTATGCTGATCACCGTGGTGAACTTCCTGTTCTGCCGCAGCTGGGTTAAAGACTACGGTTCAAAACCTGACTTCGAGCCTGTGCATATGGGCAAACTGCTGGCCACCATCGTGGGCGTTGTTGTCCTCGCGGCAATCGCCACCTGGCTGCTGCACAACCAGGGTATCGCCCGTGCCGTTCTGGGCGTGGTTGCGCTGGGTATCGTGGTTATCTTTGCGAAAGAAGCGTTCGCCATGCAGGGTGCTGCCCGTCGCAAGATGATTGTGGCGTTCATTCTGATGCTGGAAGCGATTATCTTCTTCGTGCTGTACAGCCAGATGCCAACCTCACTGAACTTCTTCGCCATTCGTAACGTTGAGCACTCAATTCTGGGCATCGCGTTCGAGCCGGAACAGTATCAGGCTCTGAACCCGTTCTGGATCATGATTGGTAGCCCGATTCTGGCAGCTATCTATAACAAGATGGGCGACCGTCTGCCGATGCCGCACAAGTTTGCGATCGGTATGGTGCTGTGCTCCGGCGCGTTCCTGGTGCTGCCGCTGGGTACCAAATTTGCCACCGACGCGGGTATCGTGTCCGTTAACTGGCTGATCCTGAGCTACGCGCTGCAGTCTATCGGTGAGCTGATGATCTCCGGTCTGGGTCTGGCGATGGTTGCACAGCTGGTGCCGCAGCGTCTGATGGGCTTCATTATGGGTAGCTGGTTCCTGACCACTGCCGGTGCGGCAATCATTGCGGGTAAAATTGCGAACCTAATGGCTGTGCCTGAAAACGTCACAGACCCACTGGTCTCCCTGAACGTCTACGGCACCGTGTTCATGCAGATTGGTATCGCTACTGCGGTTATTGCAGTTCTGATGCTGCTGACCGCGCCGAAACTGAATCGTATGACTCAGGACGACGACAAGACGGCTGAAGCGACCAAAACCGCTACCGCGTAAGATTATTGAGAAACGACGAGCCGCTAATGCATATTAGCGGCTTTTTTTTTGTCCGTTGGCGCACTAACATAGCTGAAACCTCAGCAAAAAGGAGTTACCGATGAAACTGTTCTACAAACCGGGCGCGTGCTCTCTTGCTTCCCATATCACCCTGCGCGAGAGCGGCAAAGATTTCACGCTGGATGGCGTTGATCTGATGAAAAAGCGTCTGGAAAATGGCGATGATTTTCTTGCCATTAACCCCAAGGGACAAGTTCCGGCTCTCCTGCTGGATGACGGTACTCTGCTGACCGAAGGCGTCGCGATTATGCAGTTTCTGGCCGATAGCGTACCCGATCGCCAGCTGCTTGCTCCGGTCAGTACCATTTCTCGCTATAAGACGCTGGAATGGCTGAACTACATTGCGACCGAACTGCACAAAGGTTTTACGCCGTTGTTCCGCCCGGATACGCCAGAGGAGTTCAAACCTACCCTGCGTGCGCTTCTTGAGAAAAAGCTGCAGTACGTTAACGAATCGCTGAAAGACGAACAGTGGATTTGTGGTTCGCGCTTCACGATTGCCGATGCGTATCTGTTTACCGTGCTGCGCTGGGCGCGCGCGGTTAAGCTGAACCTGGAAGGGTTAGACCATATCGCATCGTATATGAAACGCGTGGCAGAGCGTCCTGCAGTAGCTTCGGCGCTGAAAGCGGAAGGGTTGAACTAACAGAGCGGCCTGTGTTGCCGGGTGGCGCTGACGCTCACCCGGCCTACACGTTTTGGCCGGTTATAACCGGGTTGCGCTGAAATAGTGCTCCGGCTTCGCGATACGATCCTGTGCCGCAACCACCTGCAGTTCATATTCCTGCATCTCTTTCGTCGCAATCATGATTTCGTACACCGCTGCAGTAACGTGCTCCAGCGCGTCGCGCATCGTTGCCCCCTGCAGTAATTTCACCAGCAGCAGACCGCTGGTGACATCCCCGACCCCAACCGGCTGGCGCAGGCCGAAATCCACCAGCGGACGGCTGATATGCCAGGCGTCATCTTTCGTCACCAGAAGCATCTCAAAACGGTCCTGACTCAGCCCTGCGCGCGCAAGGTGTTTTACCAGCACAACTTCCGGCCCCTGAGCGATCAGCTCACGAGAAGCGCTTACCGCCTCTTCAACGCTGTTAACCGGATGCTCGCAGAGAATTTCGAGTTCGACCAGGTTTGGCGCAATGATATCGCTGGCGGGCAGCGCGTGGCGGACGTGAAACTCTGCAACGCCAGGCGCCACGATGCAGCCTTTCTCCGGGTGGCCCATAACGGGGTCGCAGAAGTATTTTGCCGCCGGGTTTGCGGCTTTCACCTGGCGTACGATGCCGAGGATATGCTCCCCCTGCTCCGCTGAGCCGAGGTAGCCGCTCAGCACGGCGTCACAGCGTTTAAGCTGGTCGATATCGGCAATCCCCTGCACAACCTCGGTGAGGTGCGAAGGCGGCATTACGCAGCCGGTCCATTTGCCGTATTGCGTGTGGTTAGAGAACTGCACGGTATTAAGGGGCCAGACGTTGACGCCGAGGCGACGCATCGGGAATTCCGCGGCGCTATTGCCAGCGTGTCCAAAAACAACGTGGGACTGAATGGCGAGGATGTTCTTCATTTTTTTCTTACCAAACCCTGAAAAAACAAAAGGGGCGTGGTTTCCCACGCCCCTGGAGACTGTTATTTATTTCCAGCAGACAAGGCAGTAGTTTTTCTTACCGCGACGCAGCAGCGTGTAGCGGCCATACAGACGGTCACCGTCAACGAAGGTGTATTCCGGGTCGGCCTGTTTCTCACCGTTGATGGTGATAGCGTTAGAGGCGATAGTTTTACGCGCCTGACCGCGCGAAGGCTGGAGCTCAGAGTCCACCAGCGCCTGCATCAGGTCAGCCCCTTTTTCCATCTCAACCATCGGCACGCCGTCCTGCGCCAGCTGTTCGAAGTCCGCTTCGCTCAGATCGCTCAGGGTACCGTTGAACAGGCTTGCGGTAATACGTTTTGCCGCGGCCAGACCTTCTTCACCGTGAACCAGTTTGGTCACTTCGTCCGCCAGCACGTACTGGGCGCGCGGTGCTTTACCGCTGTTTTTGTCTTCTTCTTCCAGCGCGTTGATCTCTTCGATGTCCATAAAGGTGAAGAACTTCAGGAAGCGGTAAACATCGGCATCCGCCGTGTTGATCCAGAACTGGTAGAATTTGTACGGGCTGGTTTTCTTCGGATCCAGCCACACCGCGCCGCCTTCGGTTTTACCAAATTTGGTGCCGTCTGCTTTGGTGATCAGCGGAACGGTCAGACCGAAGACCTGGTTCTGGTGCAGACGACGGGTCAGGTCGATACCGGAGGTGATGTTACCCCACTGATCGGAACCGCCAATCTGCAGGGAAACGCCGTGCAGCTTGTTCAGGCAGGCAAAGTCATAACCCTGCAGCAGGTTGTAGGAGAACTCGGTAAAGGAGATCCCCTGGTCGTCACGGTTCAGACGCTGCTTCACGGCTTCTTTGTTAATCATCTGGTTAACGGAGAAGTGCTTGCCGATGTCGCGCAGGAAGGTCAGCACGTTCATGCTGCCAAACCAGTCGTAGTTGTTCGCGGCAATGGCAGAGTTATCACCACAGTTGAAGTCGAGGAACGGTGCAACCTGTTTGCGGATCTTATCCACCCACTCCTGCACGGTATCTTCGGTATTCAGTTTACGCTCAGCGGCTTTAAAGCTTGGGTCACCAATCAGACCGGTCGCGCCGCCCACCAGCGCAACAGGCTTATGGCCCGCCATCTGGAAGCGTTTCAGGCATAACAATGGAACAAGATGCCCCAAATGCAAGCTGTCAGCGGTGGGATCGAAGCCGCAATAGAGCGCGATCGGGCCTTGCGCCAGTCGCTCTGCTAACGCTTCCTCGTCCGTCACCTGGGCCACGAGGCCCCGCTCTTGCAATTGTTTAATCAAGTTACTGCTTGCCATCAAATTCTCCATGTATAAACGACTGCACCTTTGCCGGTACACGACTTTTCGCCTGATGCGAAAGGACCATAGAATAAAGCGCAAGCGCGGTGTGCGCTAGCGCTTAAATCAACAAATTTCGGGGATTACGGTGCCAGTCTGTCGATTTTCCAGCCGCCATTCTCGCGCTGGTATAAAAAGCGGTCGTGCAGGCGATGTTCGCCCCCCTGCCAGAACTCCATCTGCTCAATCGGGATGCGGAACCCGCCCCAGAAGCTTGGCAGAGGAATTTCACCCTGCTGGAACTTCTGTTTCAGCTCCAGGAATTTACTTTCCAGCACGCCGCGCGCAGAAATTCGGCTGGACTGTTTTGATACCCAGGCGCCAATCTGGCTGTCGCGCGGGCGGCTATGGAAATACTTCACCACTTCCAGCGTCGAGAGACGTTCCGCTTTGCCGGTGACCATTACCTGACGTTCCAGCATGTGCCAGGGGAACAGCAGGCTAATCCGCGGATTGTTTTCTAAATGGTGCGCCTTGCGGCTGCCGAGGTTGGTATAGAACACCAGCCCTTTCTCGTCATAATGCTTGAGCAATACGATGCGCTGATACGGTTGACCGTTTTCATCCACCGTCGCGACAACCATGGCCGTTGGGTCGGCGAGTTTCGCTTCGCAGGCCTGTTTCAGCCAGCGTTCGAAAAGCACGAGGGGTTCAGCGGGAAGATCCTGGCGACGCAGGCCGCCTTTAGTGTATTCACGGCGCAGATGCGCAATTTGCTGCAGTTCGTCGTTATCTGACATGGCGTTAGCTGACATTGAAAGTGGGTGGCGCTATTGTGCGCCGCCCCTGTAAAAATCTCAACGCTTCGGATTTTCGAGCTGGCAATTGTTCAGCACAATGCGGTCGCGTTTGTAGACCGTGGCGCTGTCGCCTTTTGACCAGAAGACGTAGATACCGTCGGTATAACGCGCGCCGGAGGCCGACATGCCCTGCTTCAGCGTCAGCAGTTTATTGTCGTAAACAAAGCTGGCTTCCTGGCGTGGGTTATTCAGCTTCACGGTCAGCGGTTTTTCGTCGCAGCGATACTCCAGCGTATCGGTCTGCATGCGTTCAATGAGCTGGTTATAGACGCTGCATCCTGACAGCAATAAAGGCGCGGCAATAAGAAGAAGTTTTTTCATGGGCGTATTCCGAAGACTTTCCTGGTCCTGGAGGGCATGGCTGCCCTCCTGTTTCGTTCCATTCTAACGATGACGCGCCGCGCTGAATTTCAGTTAACTCTGATTATGACGAGGATTTGCCGGGAAAATCGCCCCGAGGACGCTCGCTTCACGCGCGCCGGTTACCGACGGCAAGTTGCCCGGCAGCCCGGCAATGGTGCGCCAGGCGAGCCAGGCGAAGGCCAGCGCCTCCATATCATCACCGCTGATGCCGGCCTCATCGGTCGTGGTCACTTCGGTACCCGGCAGTAGCCCCGCAAGACGCGCCATCACCAGCGGGTTGCGGCTTCCTCCGCCGCACACCAGCAGGCGTTCACATCCGCCGCTCAGCAGAACCTGTTCGGAGATCGACACGGCCGTCAGCTCGGCAAGCGTCGCCTGGACATCCTGCGGCGCGAGCGCCGGGAATGGCGCCAGCTGACGCTCAAGCCAGCCCAGGTTGAAGTATTCACGCCCCGTGCTCTTAGGGGCCGGCAGGGCAAAATATGGATCGCTCAGCATCGACTGCAGCAGCGGAATAATCACTTTCCCCCCGCTCGCCCACTCGGCGTTTTTATCATACGGTTGTCCGCACTGACGCCAGATCCAGGCATCCATTAACATATTGCCCGGGCCGGTATCATAACCGCGGACGGGCTGCCCCGGGATGAGCATCGACAGATTGGCAATCCCACCAATGTTGAGCACCATGCGGCGTTCTGTAGGGTGCGCCAGTAACGCCTGATGGAACGCGGGTACCAGCGGCGCGCCCTGCCCGCCAAGGGCGATATCGCGACGACGGAAATCGCCTACCACCGTCACGCCCGTCTTCGCCACAATCTGGTTGTTATCGCCGATTTGCAGTGTATGCGGGGCATCGCCGCCGGGCTCATGCCAGATCGTTTGTCCGTGACAGCCGATGGCCACCACGTCCTGTGGGCGAAGATGTTCTTTTTGCATCAAAGCCTGCACCGCATCCGCAAACAGCGCCCCAAGGCGGACATCAAGCTGTCCAAGCTGGGAAAGGGTTAGCTGCTGCCCCTGACAGATACTCAGAATATCCTCTTTCAGTGAAATGGGGATTGGCCAGGTCAGGCTCGCCTGCTGCGCCACCATGTTTTCGTCAATGGCGGCCAGAACGACATCTACCCCATCCAGACTGGTGCCTGACATCACACCAATGTAGCGACCCGATTTCATGCGCTTTCCTTACGTTGCGTGGGCTAAGGATATCCACTCAACCATAAACGGCGCAGCTTTGCCATCCGGCGATAATATTTTTTAACAATGTCAGACGGGTAATACGGGCGGATCCTGTTTATGTCTCGTTAAGTCAAATTCAAGTACAATTTTCTTATTGTTAGTGCAAAGATATGAACTATGGCCCCTTATGCCATATAATTTAGCCATAACGGATGCCCCCAATCGGGCGTTTTTGGTGAACAGGAGATTCAAATGATTTTACGTGTACTGGGCGTTTCGCTGATTGGTTTAACTCTGGCTGGCTGTGTGAATGACAGTTCACTTTCTGGCGACGTTTACAGCGCTTCTGAAGCGAAACAGGTTCAGAACGTGACTTACGGTACCGTTGTTAACGCACGCCCTGTACAGATCCAGGGTGGTGATGAAAGCAACGTGATGGGCGCAATCGGCGGTGCCGTTCTGGGTGGTTTCCTCGGTAATACCGTCGGTGGCGGTACAGGTCGCTCGCTGGCAACAGCCGCAGGCGCTGTTGCGGGTGGCGTAGCCGGCCAGGGCGTTCAGGGTGCGATGAACAAAACCCAGGGCGTAGAGCTTGAAATTCGTAAAGACGACGGCAGCACGATCATGGTTGTACAGAAACAAGGCAGCACTCGCTTCTCTGCAGGCCAGCGCGTTGTTCTGGCAAGCAACGGAAGTCAGGTGACCGTTTCTCCACGTTAATTAAAAATGGATGTGGCCATCGTGCCACATCCATTTACAATATATATCACTCCCACAAATATATTTACAAAATACATTCACCACACCTATTATTTACCACGGCATACATTGTTTCTGCGCAAAGTATTTAGCGCGCTAATTGATTAAACTCTTCGCAATCTTCTTACCTTCATTCATTATAAAGTCGTTAAAAACGTATATGCTTGCGAATCGTCGTTCTTTAAAGAGTCGTTATATCGCGTTCTGCCTCGGTTGCATTGTTGTCATCGGGATATTACAAACTCTGTTTTTAAAACTCGTTGAATGGGTTCCCTCCTTTTCACCGCTGCTATTCCCTACGCTTACCATTTTTCTGCTGGTATTCCACCTGTTTATTGCCTGTTTCATGGCGATGAAATACTGGTGCGACAGAAAACGGTTGTATCTGGTGGCGTTCGCCTTTGCCTTTGCGGGCTCCGCACTGCTGATGGTCGGAACGCTGTCCAGCTTTCCCGCCTGGCTGGACCTCTACCAGTTTAACGTCGTGAACTACAACGATGCGATGATCTACTATATGTTCCGCCATCTAATAATGGCGGTGCTCATCATCGTTGCGGCAATACTTTATACCATGCGCAATTCTCCCCTTTCACGATTAGCACATATCGCGATTGTGAGCGGCGAATTTCTCTTTACGGTCTGTGCGGTGGGATTGGCCTGGTTCTATTCCAGTCATTCACAACTCTTATCAATTGACCTGGTTGATAATGAAACGCGTCAGTTTATGGTTCTCTGGAGCCAGTTTATTAATATTGCATTAATTGCTCTGTGGGTAGTGACATTAGCAACTCTGATGTTTATTACGCGCGTACGCAATTTATTCTGGGTGGGCGGTAATTTTTTGTGCGTCTGCTATATCGTCACGCTCTCAATGCTGTTGATGGGGGGACATGCCGAAGGTATCTCCTGGTATCGCGCCCGCTTATTTGAAACGGCCGCCACGCTGCTGATTATTTTTGTTCTGCTCTACGATGTCTTCAGGCTATATCGCGACTCGCACGTAAAATACCAGCAGTCTTACCAGAATTCGATTCGCGACCCGCTCACGCGCCTGTATAACCGCAGTTATTTTTATGAATCATTAAAGCAGGCGCTGGATATCGCCAAACCCAGCCGCCCAGTGTCCGTCATCGTCAGCGATCTCGATCGCTTCAAGCGTATCAACGACACGTACGGACATCTTCAGGGCGACAAGGTCCTGCAGTTTGTCGCTAACCTGCTGATGGATTCCGTGCGCCCACAGGACATCGCGGCCCGTATCGGTGGTGAGGAGTTTGTTCTGATGCTGGCCAACACCTCATCAGACGCGGCGTACCAGGTGGCAGAACGCATTCGGTTAAATCTGAGCTGCTTCGATAACACCAGCAGCGGCGGTCAACTACCGGAGCCAATCACCATCAGCATGGGGGTGTTTACGGCGACGTCAGCCGCAGTAGCCGCAGAAACGTGCGTGGAAAATGCCGACAAAGCGATGTATGAAGCGAAGGAGACCGGCCGTAACCGCGTGGTGGTCTTTAAGTAAAAAAAAGGCCTTGCTGCTGCAAGGCCTTGTTGTTTGTCAGTCGCGCGACTGCAGCTCATGGATGTTTTGCTCGAGGCGCCCAATGAGGCTGATGAGCATTTCCAGCTCCGCCGGTGAAACGCCAGACAGAATTTCACCGCGCGTCCTGGTGATCACGGCTTCCATTTCCGTGATGATAGGCGCCGCTTTCTCGGTGAGTTTAATCCGCTTGGCGCGACGATCGCTGGCGCAGGTTTGCCGCGAGATCAACCCCTTCTCTTCCAGTTGGTCAAGCGTGCGCACCAGCGACGGTTGCTCAATCCCTATCGCTTTTGCCAGTTGAATTTGCGACTGATCGGGCGGCAGCTGATGAATGTTGTGCAGCGTAACCCAATGCGTCTGTGTGAGTTCCAGAGGTTTCAGGCGATGGTCAATCAGAGCACGCCAGACGCGTACCAACCTTGCCAGATCAGAACCTAATGGCGATTCCAATTTCATCTCCTTATAATTAGCTTGCTAAGTTATTCTACTGATTTTAGAATAGTGTGCAGCATTTGTATTGCCAAAACAAATGCAATACTGCATTCATCGAACTTAAAAGTATGACTTACACTGAATTGTGATGCTTCATCATACTAAGACAAGCCAACGCGGCATTCTGTTCACTGCAAAGGATTTCTGCCCGTGACGTTTTTTCATCGCTCAGAGGGTTTACCCCTTCAGGACCTGATCTTCGGTGCGTCAGTCTACTTTCCTCCTCTGTTTAAAGCCGTTCTGGTGGGCTTTATCCTCTGGCTCATCGCGCATCGTCTGCTTCGCGACTGGATGTACTCCGGCGAAATCTGGCATCCCATGCTGATGGATCTTTCCCTGTTTGCCCTTTCCGTATGCCTGGGCCTTGCCGTTTTGACTGCGTGGTGAATATGTCCCTGAAAACGCTAAAGTACTTTTCCACCCTGTTTGTCCTTGCCCTCGCGCTGGTTGCGGGCTGGTGGATGTGGAATTTTTATATGCAGTCGCCCTGGACGCGTGACGGCAAAGTCCGCGCCGAGCAGGTCAGCATTACCCCTCAGGTGTCGGGAAGTATTACGACGCTGTTGGTTAAGGATAACCAGTTCGTCAAAAAGGGAGACATTTTATTCCGCATCGACGACACCCCGTACCACATTGCGATCCTGAACGCCCAGGCGCAGCTGGCTAAAGCCCAGTCGGATCTGGCAAAGGCCAACAACGAGGCCAACCGCCGCCGCCACCTGTCGCAAAACTACATCTCAGCGGAAGATTTAGACACCGCGAACATCAATGTGAAGGCCATGCAGGCGAACGTCAACGTGGCGGAGGCGACGCTTAAGCAGGCGCAGTGGCAACTGACCCAAACCGTGATTACGGCACCTGTTGATGGATGGGTGACCAACCTCTCGGCCCGCGTGGGGAATTATGCCACCACGGGACAACCGATATTCGCCCTCGTCGACAGCCACTCCTTCTACGTCGTGGGCTATTTCGAAGAGACCAAGCTTCGACATATTCGCGAGGGTTCTCCAGCCGCAATAACGCTTTACAGCGGATCGCAGAAGTTACAGGGTCACGTATCCAGCATTGGCCGCGCCATTTACGATCAAAGCGTTGAAACGGATTCAGGGCTGGTGCCGGACATAAAGCCGAACGTCCCCTGGGTGCGTCTGGCCCAGCGCGTTCCGGTTCGCGTGGAGTTTGACCATTTACCGCAGGACATTACCCTTGTGTCCGGCACCACCTGCACTGTCTCCATCGGCAACCGGTGATGAAGCTGCAGGGTCTCTCCTGGCAAAACACGCCGTGGATGAAAGCGACGCGTCCCCAGTGGCGCTACGCGCTGCGTAACGGCATTGCCATGTGTCTTGCGCTAACTGTGGCTTATTACCTGAACCTGGATGAGCCCTACTGGGCGATGACGTCTGCGGCGGTAGTCAGTTTTCCGACGGTCGGCGGGGTGATCAGTAAAAGTCTTGGCCGCATCGCAGGCAGCCTGCTGGGCGCCACCGCAGCGCTAATTATCGCCGGCCATACGCTGAACGATCCGTGGCTGTTCCTGCTGAGCATGGCCGCATGGCTGGGGTTCTGTACCTGGGCCTGCGCCCATTTTACCAATAACGTCGCCTACGCATTCCAGCTGGCGGGCTATACCGCCGCCATTATCGCCTTTCCGGTGGTTAACGTGCTCGACACCACCGAGCTGTGGGATATCGCGCAGGCGCGCGTCTGCGAAGTGATTGTCGGGATCCTCAGCGGCGGCTTCATGATGATGATCCTCCCCAGCACATCCGACGGCACCACGCTCATCACCGCGCTGAAAACCATGCATACCCGGTTACTGGAACACGCGAGTCTGCTGTGGCAACCGGATACCAGCGACGATATCCGCCTCGCGCATGAAAAGGTGATCGGGCAGATCCTGACGATGAATCTGTTACGCATTCAGGCGTTCTGGAGCCACTACCGCTTTCGCCGCCAGAACACCCTGCTTAACTATCTGCTGCACCAGCAGCTGCGCATGACCAGCGCCATCTCCAGCCTGCGTCGGATGCTGCTCAACTGGCCGACGCCGCCTGAAAATACCCGTGCCGTGATTGAAACGCTGCTCGCGGCCCTTGCGCGCCCGGATGCGGACATTTACACCGTAGCGCGGATTATCGCTCCGCTCGCCCCGGTTGATGAGTACGACTACCGCCATCGCGCCTTCTGGCAGCGCCTGAATTACTTCTGCCGGCTGTACCTGCGCAGCAGCCGCTGGATTACGGCCGTCGAAAACGCGACCCCATTAACGGAGTTCAACGTCCCAGGCAGCCCGGCACTCGCGCGCCATACCGACTATCTGGAAGCGCTGTGGGGCGGTTTTCGCACCTTCTGCGCGCTGATGCTGGTGGGGGCGTGGAGCATTACCACGCAGTGGGAGTCCGGTACGGCGGCCCTGACGCTTGCCGCCATCAGCTGCGTGCTTTATTCCGTCGCGGCCTCGCCGTTCAACTCGCTTACGCTGCTACTGCGCACGCTGGTGCTGCTGTCGCTGTTCAGCTTCGTGGTGAAGTTTGGCCTGATGGTGCAAATAAGCGATCTGTGGCAGTTCCTGCTGTTCCTGTTTCCCCTGTTAACCACCATGCAGCTTCTGAAGCTGCAAATGCCTAAGCTGGCGGGCCTCTGGGGACAGCTGATTGTCTTTATGGGCTCGTTTATCTCCGTGACGAATCCACCGGTTTATGATTACGCCGATTTTCTCAATGATAACCTGGCGAAGATCCTCGGCGTGGGGCTGGCGTGGCTGGCTTTTGCGGTGTTACGCCCCGGCTCCGATGCACGCAAGAGTCGCAGGCATATTCGGGAGTTACGCAGGGGTTTTGTCGACCAGCTCAGCCGTAAACCGCATCTGGGTGAAAACGAGTATGAGTCTCTGGTCTATCATCACGTCAGTCAGCTGAATAACAGCCAGGACGCGCTGTCCCGGCGCTGGCTGCTGCGCTGGGGCGTGGTGCTGTTGAACTGCTCGCACGTGGTCTGGCAGCTTCGCGCGTGGGAAACGCGCTCCGATCCGCTGTCGCAGGTTCGTGATGTTTGCATCTCCCTGCTGCGCGATGTAATGAGCGAGCGCGGTGTCCAGCAGCGGCCGCTCGAAGCCACGCTGAATGAACTGCAGCGGATCTGCGATACGCTGGCACAGCATCATCTGCCCGCAGCCCGTGATTTGGCCTCGATAATCTGGCGCCTGCACTGCTCGCTCTCGCAGCTGGAACAGGCACCGCCACCGGGAACGATTGGGGATCAGATCACGCCGCACGCATAGCGTGCCCCGCCGCCGCCAAGCGGTTTAGGCCGATCGGACATATTGTCGCCGCCGACATGGATCATCAGCGCTTTGCCTTTCACCTCATCCAACTTTTTCAGTCGAGGCGCGACGACGGGGTCTGTGGCTTTACCGTCGTTATTCACCACCAGCACTGGCAGATCGCCTAAATGCCCCATTCCATCCGGGCCTTCATGCTTGCCGGAATGCTGCGGATCGAGGTGCCCTCCTGCCGCTTCCGCAGCAGACGGTTTACCTTCTTTTAAAGCGGGCTGACAGCTGCCTTTGGCATGAACATGGAAACCATGTTCACCGGGAGGGAGGGCTTTGAGGTTGGGGGCAAATTCCAGTCCTTTATCGGTTTCAGTGATTTTCACCGTTCCGATGGACTGACCCACACCCTGTGGGGTGACGAGATTCATTTCCACTTCGTCACTGGCTGCCTGCGCCCCTGCGCAAACAACCAGCGTGACCAGTGACAGAGCAAAACGCTTCATATGACCTCCGCGGGTTATTTTTTGCCCCTTAAGTGTATACCAGGGGCAAAGATTTCACCGAAAAGTCACCTTCAGGCGGTTTATGGTACGTCGTAACCCAGCGCGGCCTTACGGATGCGGAACCACTGCTGACGGGTCATCTCCAGCTCTTCAGCGGCCAGCGCAGAACGCACGCGTTCTATTTTGCCGGAGCCGATAATAGGCAGAGGTTTTGACGGCAGGCGCAGGATCCATGCGTAAACCACCTGTTCGATGCTCTCCGCGTTCAGTTCGCGGGCGATGGTTTCAAGCTCGTTGCGCAGCGGCTGGAATTCATCATCATTAAACAGACGTCCGCCCCCCAGGCAGGACCACGCCATCGGGCGAATGCGCAGCTGCTGCAGCTGATCGAGCGTGCCATCCAGCAGCAGCGGCTGGTGTACCGGGGAGATCTCAACCTGGTTGGTGGCCAGAGTAAACGGCAGACGAGACTGAAGCAGCGCAAACTGTGCCGGGGTAAAGTTAGAAACGCCGAAGTGACGCACTTTCCCACTCTGGTGCAGGTTCAGGAAGGCTTCCGCCACCTCATCGGCATCCATCAGCGGGTCGGGGCGGTGGATTAACAGCAGGTCGATACGATCGGTCGCCAGATTGACCAGCGACTGCTCGGCGCTCTTGATGATATGCGCGCTGTCGGTGATGTAATGACCGAGGGCGTGTTCAGGTTTTGCCGTGGTGGCAATCCCACACTTCGTGACGATCTCCATGCGATCGCGCAGGGCCGGAACCAGCTTGAGCGCCTCGCCGAAGGCGGCCTCGCACTGGTATCCACCGTAAATATCCGCATGATCGACCGTAGTGATGCCTAAATCAAGGTGTTCTTCAATAAAGCTCGCCAGCTGGAGGGGGGACATATTCCAGTCCATCAGGCGCCAGTAGCCCATAACAAAACGGGAGAATTCTGGCCCCTGGGGGGCAAGGGTAATTCGCTGAACCATAACATTTTCCTCAAGGACGTAATGTCATGAGTATACGCAATTACCGTGTTAAAAAAGTGAAGGTTGCTGGGGTTCTTCGGTTTCACCCGCTTTGTTTGCGCGTATTTTGCGCAGAAGACGCTGTCGGCAGAGGCGTAACACCTCCTGCTTTTGCGTGTCGCTAAAGTTTTGCCAGTTAAAACGCTCATCGCGGGTACGCATGCACCCGCGGCAATATCCGCGTTCATCGACCTGACAAATACCCCGGCACGGGCTCTGGATGGGGAAAAACTCCAGCTGCTCTGCCACACTCACCTCCCGAAAGCTCCTCTCACCTACAGTGAAGACGTTAATCGCATCACGTGCAAGGCGTATATCACAGATTTGTGGCATTAAGGTTTCACTAATCTTCCCTCTCTATACTCGGCCCATCATGACAATAACGGGTTTACCGATCGATGTGGTTAATCAAAAAGTTACAATGTAACGACATTAAATTTACTCTGGGCTGTGCACTCTTTTTTACTCTGCTGAACGGACTGTTTATCCAGCGCAGCTGGGCCATTATCGGCCCAGTGCATCTGCACGACTTCCTCTTTGCCGCCTCCGTACCGCTGGTGCTGTTTTGCGGCTGGGTGATTGTCTTTAGCCTGCTTAACATCCCGTATCTCCGCAAGCCGCTGCTGATTGTACTGACGATCGGATGCGCCGCGGCAACCTACTTTATGTACACCTACGGCGCGGTGATCGATCAGAACATGATTGTGAACGTGTTCGAAACCAACTCTCAGGAAGCGACCGCCCTGGTGACCCCGCAGATGATTCTGTGGATTGTTATAGCCGGCATCGTTCCCTCCGTGGTGCTGGCGTTGACCCGGATTCGTACCGGAAAATGGTGGTACGCGCTGCTGACGCGCGTTGCCGCGATGCTCGGCGCTCTGCTGGTGATTATCCTGATTGCCGCGCTGTTTTATAAAGATTACGCGTCGCTGTTCCGCAATAACAAAAGCATCGTCAAAATGGTCACCCCGGCGAACTATGTCAGCGCCGTGTTGAAGTACAGCAAGATGCGCTGGTTTGCCGGCGATCAAACGCTGGTGCGCATTGGTGAAGATGCCCATAAAGGGTCACTGATTACCGGTCAACAAAAGAAAACCGTTCTGGTGCTTGTCGTCGGCGAAGCCTCTCGCGCGGCAAACTACTCCCTGAACGGTTACGAACGCGAAACCAACCCGGAGCTGAAAAAGCAGGACGTGATTAACTTCCCGCAGGCCTCCTCGTGTGGTACCGAAACCGCAGTTTCCGTTCCCTGCATGTTCTCCGGTATGACGCGCAGCAAATACGATGCCGACCTGGCTCACCATCGCGAGGGACTGCTCGACGTGCTTAAGCATGCGGGTATCAACCTGCTGTGGCGCGACAACGACGGCGGCTGTAAAGGTGCCTGCGATCGCGTGCCCCATACCGACATGACGCAGTGGCAGCTGGATCAGTTCTGCAAAGACAAATCCTGTATTGACGATGTGAACTTCTACCGTCTGGACAACGTGCTGGATGGCGTGAAGCAAGATACGGTGCTGGTTATCCACCTGATGGGGAGCCACGGTCCAGCATACTATCGCCGTTACCCGGACAACTTCCGTAAATTCACCCCAACCTGCGATACCAATGAAATTCAGGATTGCGATCATCAGGCGCTGATCAATACCTATGACAACACTATCCTCTATACCGACAGCATGGTCAGCAAAACCATTGATGCGCTGAAAGCGCGCCAGTCGAGCATGAACACCGCGCTGATTTATCTCTCAGATCACGGTGAATCGCTGGGCGAAAGCGGTATTTATCTGCACGGTACGCCGTACATGCTGGCGCCGGAGCAGCAAACGCATATTCCGTTTATGTTCTGGCTGTCACCGGATTACGCGAAAAACTATGGCATCAACGAACAGTGTTTGCGCGACCATGCAGCAAAAAATGCGGTTTCCCAGGACAATTTATTCTCAACCGTATTGGGTATGATGGACGTGAAATCAACGGTTTATCAACCGCAGCTGGATATACTGAGCGCATGTCGTCAGTAAACTCGCTTGCATTAGACCGAACGGTCTATTAGAGTGCGGCCATGAGCAGAAATACTGAACACGATACCCGCGAACATTTACTGGCAACCGGCGAGCGACTTTGCATGCATCGCGGGTTTACCGGTATGGGGTTGAGCGAGCTTTTAAAAACCGCTGAGGTACCGAAGGGGTCGTTTTATCACTACTTCCGGTCCAAGGAGGCTTTTGGCGTAGCGATGCTGGAGCGTCATTATGCTGGCTACCACCAGCGTCTGGCGACCCACTTTGCTTCAGGTGAAGGTAACTACCGGGATCGTGTTCTGAACTACTATCAGGAAACGCTGAACCAGTTCTGCCAGCAGGGCATTATCAGCGGATGCCTGACCGTTAAGCTGTCTGCAGAAGTGTGCGATCTTTCTGAAGATATGCGCACGGCGATGGATAAAGGTGCCCGCGGCGTTATCGCCCTGCTGGCCCAGGCGCTGGAGAAAGGCCGCGATGAAAAAACGCTGGCCTTTTCCGGCGAACCGTTAACCCAGGCGCAGGTGTTATATGCGCTCTGGCTAGGCGCTAACCTGCAGGCAAAAATTTCGCGCAGTGCCGTGCCGCTGGAAAGCGCGCTGGCACATGTGAAAAACAGCATTACTGCGCCTGGCATTTAACAGGCGTTTTTATTTACCCAACTACTAGTCGACTGGTCTACTCAGGAGTCTTTATGTCAGCTGAAAAATTATTTACCCCCTTAAAAGTGGGTGCCGTCACTGCGCCAAACCGCGTGTTTATGGCTCCGCTTACCCGTCTGCGCAGCATTGAGCCGGGCGACATCCCAACCCCACTGATGGGTGAATACTATCGTCAGCGCGCAAGCTCTGGCCTGATCATCACCGAAGCCACGCAGATTTCCGCTCAGGCTAAAGGCTATGCGGGTGCGCCGGGTCTTCACAGCCCGGAGCAGATCGCCGCATGGCAGAAAATCACCGCGGGCGTTCACGCTGAAGAGGGCCGCATTGCGGTCCAGCTGTGGCATACCGGTCGTATCTCCCACAGCAGTATTCAGCCTGGCGGCCAGGCACCGGTCTCCGCTTCGGCCCTGAGCGCAAATACCCGTACGTCCCTGCGTGATGAAAACGGCAATGCGATCCGCGTGGATACCTCTATGCCGCGCGCGCTTGAGCTGGACGAGATCCCGGGTATCGTGAACGACTTCCGCCAGGCCGTGGCCAACGCCCGTGAAGCCGGTTTTGACCTGATTGAGCTGCACTCCGCGCATGGCTACCTGCTGCACCAGTTCCTGTCACCGTCGTCCAACCACCGCACCGACCAGTACGGCGGCAGCGTCGAAAACCGCGCTCGACTGGTGCTGGAAGTAGTTGATGCCGTGTGCCAGGAGTGGAGCCCGGATCGTATCGGGATCCGCGTCTCTCCAATCGGTTCTTTCCAGAACGTCGACAACGGTCCGAACGAAGAAGCCGATGCCCTGTACCTGATCGAAGAGCTGGCAAAACGCGGCATCGCCTATCTGCACATGTCCGAGCCGGACTGGGCTGGCGGTAAGCCTTACACGGACGCTTTCCGTCAGAAAGTGCGCGAGCGTTTCCACGGGGTGATCATCGGTGCGGGGGCTTATACCCCGGAGAAAGCCGAAGATCTGATCGGCAAAGGGCTGATCGATGCCGTCGCGTTTGGCCGCGACTACATCGCCAACCCGGATCTGGTTGCCCGCCTGCAGAAAAAAGCGGCCCTGAACCCGCAGCGCCCGGAAAGCTTCTACGGCGGCGGCGCGGAAGGCTACACCGACTACCCTTCTCTGTAATCTCGCCATTGTTCATTGATAGCGGCGATACTTCGCCGCTATACTAAAACATCGTTTCTGTTCAAAAAGACAGTCTATTCCATTGGTTAATGAGGAAATTATGCGCCTACTTCACACCATGCTGCGCGTTGGCGACCTGCAACGTTCCATTGATTTCTACACTAACGTCCTGGGCATGAAGCTGCTGCGCACCAGCGAAAACCCGGAATACAAATACTCGCTGGCGTTTGTGGGTTACGGCCCGGAAACGGATGAAGCGGTGATCGAGCTGACCTACAACTGGGGCGTAGACAGCTATGAGCTGGGCACCGCCTACGGCCACATCGCGCTGGAAGTGGACAACGCGGCCGAAGCGTGTGAGCGCATTCGCAGCAACGGCGGTAACGTTACGCGCGAAGCGGGCCCGGTAAAAGGTGGCACCACCGTGATTGCGTTCGTGGAAGACCCGGACGGTTACAAAATCGAGCTGATTGAAGCCAAAGACGCGGGTCGCGGTCTGGGCAACTGATCCCTCAGGGCGCAACATGCGCCCGTAGTTTTACTGCATCACCCTGCAAAATTTGCCATAATGCGCTCTGCTTTTTCCCCTTGTAAGAGACCCTGATGTCCGATAACGCTCAATTTAGCGGTCTGTGCGACCGTTTTCGTGGTTTTTATCCCGTTGTCATTGATGTAGAAACAGCCGGATTTAACGCTAAAACCGATGCGCTGCTCGAAATTGCCGCCATCACGCTGAAGATGGATGAACAGGGCTGGCTTACACCGGACACCACGCTACATTTCCACGTTGAACCTTTCGAAGGGGCAAACCTACAGCCGGAAGCGCTGGCGTTTAACGGTATCGACCCGCATAACCCGCTGCGTGGTGCAGTCAGTGAATATGATGCGCTGCACGCCATTTTTAAAATGGTGCGTAAAGGCATGAAAGAGAGTAACTGCAGCCGCGCCATTATGGTGGCCCATAACGCCACCTTCGATCACAGCTTTACCATGGCCGCCGCCGAGCGCGCCGCGCTTAAACGCAACCCCTTCCATCCGTTTGTGACCTTCGACACCGCCGCACTGAGCGGCCTGGCCCTGGGACAAACGGTGTTATCAAAAGCCTGCATCACGGCGGGTATACCTTTTGACGGTACGCAGGCGCATTCCGCTTTATACGACACGGAGCGCACCGCAGAGCTGTTCTGTGAGATCGTCAACCGCTGGAAGCGTCTGGGCGGCTGGCCGCTGCCGATGGGCGACAGCGAAGAATAAAAAAAAGCGACCTTATCAGGTCGCTTTTTTATTTGCGCAGAAAATTACTCTGCGTCCGGCTCTTCGGTTTTGTACTTCGCCGCCGTCTCTTTGATCAGCTGCTGCAGTTCGCCGCGCTGATACATTTCAATCAGGATATCGCAGCCGCCAACCAGCTCACCGTCAACCCACAGCTGTGGGAAAGTCGGCCAGTTAGCGTACTTAGGCAGCTCAGCGCGGATGTCCGGATTCTGCAGGATATCAACGTAAGCAAAACGCTCACCACAGGCTGACAGCGCCTGAACTGCTTGTGCGGAGAAGCCGCAGCTTGGCAGCTTCGGAGAGCCTTTCATATACAGCAGAATCGGGTTTTCAGCGATCTGGCGCTGGATTTTTTCAATAGTGGTGCTCATGTCTTGCTTCCTTTAACTTCTGTTACGGCATTCGTCTGACATTGTAGCGGTTCAGACTGGCATCGGAAAATAACATTTTTGTCACGTTTATACATTCTACCCCGAGTCACGAAAAGTTGCATTGCAAATGGTGTTTACCCCTGCGGCAGTCAGGGTTTTGCTTAGGGAGTGGGCAAATGTGCGACAGAACGATGAATTTTTTTGCACTTGCTAACGAAACACGATTGTAGATTGAAAAATGCTATTAACTTTCTGGGTTTTTATAGATTAGAATCGACGGGCTTTGTAAATCACACGCGGGTATTATTGATGACCTGCATTTATCAGGGGACTGCCCAGTGGCGCGGATAAATAAAATCTCGATCACGCTCTGTGCTTTACTGTTTACTTCACTCACTTTCACGCCAGTGGCAAACGCCTCTCAGCAGGCGCGGCATTCTGCTGTACAAAAAAACCATCTGGTAAAAGCCACAGAACGTAAGAAAAAAACCACCGCTAAGAACGACAAGAAAAAAACACCGGCTCAGACGAAACAGACCGCTTCCAGCAAGACGAAAACAAAACCTTCCCGCACTGCCCACTCCGCTAAAAGTAAAGCTTCGCAAACCGCCGCTAACCTCGTTACTGAAAAATGCATCACGCGTAAAGGCCACAAGGCGAAATGCACGAAGGTCACGAAAATAGCGGAAGTGCATAAAGTGCGTGTACAGAAAGCGCAAAAAACCGCGATGAACAAACTGATGGGGCAGATTGGCAAACCTTATCACTGGGGTGGCAGTTCGCCGCGTACCGGGTTTGACTGCAGCGGCCTCGTCTATTACGCCTATAAAGATCTTGTCAAATTCCGCATTCCGCGTACCGCCAATGAGATGTACCACCTGCGCGATGCCTCACCGGTTGACCGCGGTGAGCTGGAAAACGGCGATCTGGTGTTCTTCCGCACTCAGGGTCGCGGCACGGCTGACCACGTTGGCGTGTATGTCGGCAACGGGAAGTTCATCCAGTCTCCACGTAGCGGCCAGGATATTCAGATCACCTCTCTCAGTGAAGACTACTGGGTACGCCACTACGTCGGCGCGCGTCGCGTGATGACGCCGAAAACCATTCGCTAACCCCTGCCCTGCCGCATCCGTGGCAGGGTAAGTTCCTCTTTTGCATACCCTTTCAATTTGCTATCCTGTCCATGTTGTCTGTGTGGTTATTGGCAACGCAAAATACAATAAGGAGAGAAGCAATGTCGTTCGAATTACCTGCACTACCGTATGCAAAAGACGCCCTGGCACCGCACATTTCTGCGGAAACCCTGGAATATCATTACGGCAAGCATCACCAGACGTACGTCACCAACCTGAACAATCTGATCAAGGGCACCGATTTTGAAGGCAAAACGCTGGAAGAGATCGTCCGCAGCTCAGAGGGGGGCGTCTTTAACAACGCGGCTCAGGTGTGGAACCACACCTTCTACTGGCACTGCCTGGCGCCGAATGCCGGCGGTGAACCTGCCGGTGAACTGGCTACCGCTATCAACGCCGCATTTGGCAGCTTCGCGGATTTCAAAGCGAAATTTACCGATGCAGCCATCAAGAACTTCGGTTCTGGCTGGACGTGGCTGGTTAAAGAAGCGGATGGCAAACTGGCTATCGTGTCCACTTCAAACGCGGGTACCCCGCTGACCACCAGCGCTAAGCCGCTGATGACCGTGGACGTGTGGGAACACGCTTACTACATTGATTACCGCAACGCGCGCCCGAACTACCTGGAGCACTTCTGGGCACTGGTTAACTGGGACTTTGTCGCGAAGAACTTCGCCGCGTAAGAGACACGCAGAAGGGTTCGCCCTTCTGCGTTTTTGGTTTATTCCGCAGCGCAGGCTGCTTCAGGCTGTTTACGACCCGACATCATCACCAGCATCAGGCCGAGCGCGGCAATAATCGCCCCCATCACCGGCACAAAGCTGTATCCCAGACCACCTGAAATCACGGCCCCACCGGCCGCGGCGCCCAGGGCATTACCCAGGTTAAACGCACCGATATTCACGGAAGATGAAAGTCCCGGCGCCTCGTGCGCGACACGCATCACGCGCATCTGCAGCGGCGGCACCACGGCAAAGGTGGCGGCTCCCCAGACGACCATCGCAATCGCGGCCCCGAACTCATTACGTGCCAGCCACGGAATGGCAACCATGATGACAATCAGCAGGGTTAAGAAGCCCTTCAGCGTCCCGCTCACGGAACGGTCGGCAAATTTCCCGCCGAGATAGTTGCCGATCGAGAAGCCCACGCCAATCAGCACCAGCATCGCGGTAACGAAGAGCGGCGTTGCGTGGGTGATATCGTGCAGCACCGGTGAAATATAGGTGTAGAGGGTAAACATCGCCCCTGCCCCCAGCACGGTGGTGAGCAGCGCGGAGAGCACCTGCGGGCGCATCAGCACCGACAGCTCTTTACGCACTTCCGGACGTTCTCCGGCATTGCCTTTCGGCAGGGAGAAGAACAGCGCTACCATCGCAATCACGCCCAGCCCGGCCGTCGCCAGGAAAGACATACGCCAGCCGATCGCTTCCCCCAGCCAGGTTGCCGCAGGCACCCCGCCGATGTTGGCAATCGTTAGCCCCATGAACATGGTTGCCACGGCGCTCGCCTGCTTGTGTTTTGGCACCACGCTGGCAGCCACGACCGACCCCAGCCCAAAGAACGCGCCGTGGTTAAGGCTGGTCAGAATGCGCGACAGCATCAATGTGGTGTAGTCTGGCGAAATGGCCGAAAGCACGTTGCCCAGGGTGAAAATCGCCATCAGGAAAATCAGCGCATTGCGGCGCGCGCGGTGCGAAAGCAGAAGCGTCATCAGCGGCGCCCCGACCATCACGCCGATAGCGTAGGCGCTAATTAACATCCCTGCCGCAGGGATAGAGACATCTACGCCCCGGGCAATAACAGGCAGTAACCCCATCGGGGAGAATTCAGTGGTGCCAATCCCAAAAGCGCCAATCGCCAGGGCCAGCAGGGGAAAATTGATTTTCATGCGTCAACTCCGGATGCCGTGTCATGTGGTGACACAGAACAAAGAAGCAGAAAGCATGACATCAATCACAAAAAATGAGAAGTTAACAAAATGGCAAAAGATTTTTGCCAGAGAAGTAACAATCCGGGGAGTCGGGAGGGAGAAGGCTCTCCCTCCGCGTAAATCAGTGCAGCGCAGCCGTCAGACCGGCCGCAACAATCAGAGCCAGCACAACAACGGTGGTGAACAGCGAAAACTTAAGATCGGAACTCATCAATTTTTCTCCTTTTAATCCCCACACGAAAAGTGAGCTTGCTCATTTTTGCACAGATTACGTCAAAAATCTTCCTGGATTTATACTGATAACCACTTTACCTCTTCCCCTTTTCATCAAGATAGGACAAAATTCCACGCTAAATTTATTAGCGTACCGGCCATTGACCCCCTCCTGACGTCCCGTGTCGTTTTCCCGGCGTGCCGCAATTCAACATTGCGAGATAAGGGTGAGAGAAGGCAAACGTTTACCTTCAAGTTTTTCAGGAGCTTAGGATATGGTCTGGAGTGACATTTAATGGCAACAATTAAAGACGTAGCAAAACGCGCAAACGTTTCCACTACAACCGTATCACATGTAATTAACAAAACCCGCTTTGTGGCGGAAGAGACGCGCAACGCCGTTTGGGCAGCGATCAAAGAGCTGCACTATTCGCCAAGTGCGGTTGCGCGTAGCCTCAAGGTTAATCACACCAAGTCCATTGGATTGCTGGCGACCAGCAGTGAAGCGGCCTATTTTGCCGAGATCATTGAAGCGGTCGAAAAGAACTGCTTCCAGAAAGGCTATACCCTGATTCTGGGCAACGCGTGGAACAGCATTGAAAAACAGCGTGCCTACCTGTCGATGATGGCGCAAAAGCGCGTTGATGGCCTGCTGGTGATGTGTTCCGAGTATCCGGAATCCGTGCTGTCGATGCTGGAAGAGTATCGCCATATTCCGATGGTGGTGATGGACTGGGGCGAAGCGCGCGCAGACTTCACCGATTCCGTTATCGATAACGCCTTTGAAGGCGGCTATATGGCCGGTCGTTATCTGATCGAACGCGGCCACCGCGAGATTGGCGTGATCCCCGGCCCGCTAGAGCGCAACACCGGCGCGGGCCGTCTGGCCGGTTTTATGAAAGCGATGGAAGAAGCGTTGATCAACGTGCCGGAAAACTGGATTGTGCAGGGCGACTTTGAGCCGGAATCGGGCTACCGCGCGATGCAGCAGATCGTCTCCCAGCCGCACCGTCCGACCGCCGTGTTCTGCGGAGGCGACATCATGGCCATGGGCGCGCTCTGCGCTGCCGACGAGCTGGGCCTGCGCGTCCCGCAGGATATTTCCGTGATCGGGTATGACAACGTGCGTAACGCGCGCTTCTTCACCCCGGCGCTAACCACCATTCACCAGCCAAAAGACTCGCTGGGCGAAACGGCTTTTAACATGCTGATGGACAGAATCGTCAACAAGCGTGAAGAGTCGCAGTCCATTGAAGTTCACCCGCGTCTTATCGAACGCCGTTCCGTTGCGGATGGTCCGTTCCGCGACTACCGTCGTTAATCGCTTTACGGGGCCAGCTATGCTGGCTCCCGTAACCATTCCCGGTTCAGCGTTTCGCTGTCTCCCAGATAATCCAGCAGCCAGGCCATCGCAGGCGAGACGTCATTTTGCTGCCATGTGAGGCAGCAGGCCGCATCCGGGAACGGATTCTCCAGCGTCAGCTCAACCCACTCTCCGGTATCGATGCGCGGACGCGCAAAATGAACGGGCACCATCGCGACGCACAGCCCGGCGCTGAGGCACGTCGCCGACGATTCCCAGTCAGGGGCCACCACCCGCCGCTGGTTGTCGAGAAGCCAGGTGATACGCTTGGGCAATGAACGGGACGTATCCTCCAGCACCAGCGACGGCCAGTTGCGCAGCGTGTCATCGCTCAGCGGCCCTTCCATCGCCGCCAGCGGATGGTCGCTTGCCACCACGCATTTCCAGCTCAGCATTCCCATATCGCGAAAGGCGTAACGTCCCCCGACCGGGATCGCCTGCGTTGCCCCAATCGCCATCTCTGCCCTGCCGTCCGCCAGCGCATCCCAGACGCCGTTAAACACCTCCTGCGAGACCCGCAGCTCGACGTCAGAAAAATGACGGTAGAAATCGACGATCATCTGCCGGGTGCGTTCCGGCTTAACGATATTATCCACCGCGATCGAAAGATGTCCCCGCCAGCCGTTAGCGATCTGCTGACACTGTTCGCGGGTGATCTGCATTTTTTTGATAACAGAACGCCCTTCCTTCAAAAACCACGCGCCTGCGGGCGTTAATTCCACATCACGATGCCGCCGTTCAAACAGCGGAACCGCCAGCCACTCCTCCAGCTGGCGCACCGTGTAGCTGATTGCCGAAGGGACGCGGTGCAGCTCCTGCGCCGCACCGCTGAAGCTGCCGTTACGTGCAACAGCATCGACCACTTCAAGAGAATAATCTGACCACATTTTCTGCCTGCAAAATTTTTGAATGCACCCGCCAAATATTAGCGTTTCACAAGCGGCTTTGCACTCCCTACACTCAGCGCCAATGTATACCTGCCTCCTCAGGAGAATAAAATAATGCAACCCAGGAACGGTTTTTTAGTCTGGCTCGGCGGCTTGAGCGTGCTGGGCTTTTTGGCCACCGATATGTACCTGCCGGCGTTTGCCGCCATGCAGGAAGATTTACAAACGCCTGCTGCCGCCATCAGCGCCAGCCTGAGTTTATTCCTCGCCGGCTTTGCCTTCGCTCAGCTGCTCTGGGGACCGCTCTCGGATCGCTTTGGTCGTAAACCGGTACTGTTGCTGGGCCTGGCCATTTTTGCCGTGGGCTGCCTGGGGATGTTATGGGTACGCGATGCCACCTGGCTGCTGGTGCTGCGTTTTATTCAGGCCGTGGGCGTCTGTGCCGCGGCCGTGACATGGCAGGCGCTGGTCACCGACTATTACCCGGCTAACCGCACAAACCGTATTTTCGCCACCATTATGCCGCTGGTGGGTCTCTCGCCTGCCCTCGCTCCCCTGCTGGGCAGCTGGATCCTCGCGCATTTCGACTGGCAGGCCATTTTCGCCACGCTGTTTGCCATTACCCTGGTCCTGATGCTGCCGGCGTTCGCCCTCAAGCCCGCGCATAAAAAAGAAGCGCATGCAGACGCGAAGCCGATTACCTTCACGTCTCTGCTCAGCACCAAAGCGTATCGCGGTAATGTCCTGATCTATGCCGCCTGCTCGGCAAGCTTCTTCGCGTGGCTCACCGGCTCGCCGTTCATTCTGCACGATATGGGCTACAGCCCGGCAGCCATCGGCCTGAGCTATGTTCCGCAGACCATCGCGTTCCTGGTTGGCGGGTACGGCTGTCGCGCGGCGCTGCAAAAATGGGAAGGTCAGCAGATGCTGCCGTGGCTGCTGGTGCTGTATGCGCTGAGCGTTATCGGGACCTGGGCCGTTGGCTTTATTCCTGGCGCCGGTCTGGCCGAAATTTTGATCCCATTCTGCGTGATGGCCGTCGCGAACGGGGCGATTTACCCTATCGTTGTAGCCCAGGCGCTGCGTCCCTTCCCGCAGGCGACAGGCCGCGCCGCCGCGCTGCAGAACACCCTGCAGCTGGGGCTGTGCTTCCTGGCAAGCCTGGTGGTCTCGGCGCTGATTGCCACGCCGCTCCTGACCACCACCAGCGTGATGCTGGTGACCGTTGCGCTGGCGGTGTTGGGCTATCGCATGCAGGCCTCCGCGCAGCGTGAGCAGGAAAAGAGTGCTCAGGTTGAAACGTCACATGCCTGATTGCGCCAGAAATCATGTTAATTTTCAGTGATTAGGTTGCTAAGAATTTTCTATTGAATCACCAAATTTTGAGGCCTATACTAAATTTGGTTCGATTAAATACGATAAATATTAAGTGTTAACGGGAGCCGGAGTGCTCCCGTTTTACCATGGAAGGCATTTCGGCAAGGGTTATCTCCCTTCCTCTGTTCTACGTCGGATATTAGCCTCGCGGTATTTACCGTGAGATTTCTCACAAACCAAAAAAAGCGTCTACGCTGTTTTAAGGTTCTGATCACAGTAGGGTGATGGAGAAGCTATGAGTTCATCGTGTATAGAAGAAGTCAGCGTTCCGGACGACAACTGGTCCCGGATCGTCAGTGAACTGTTAGGTCGAGCAGGCATCACTATCAATGGATCATCGCCATCCGATCCTCAGGTTAAACATCCCGACTTTTTTAAACGCGTGCTGCGAGAGGGATCGTTAGGCCTGGGAGAAAGCTATATGGACGGCTGGTGGGAGTGCGAACGTCTGGACACCTTTTTCGCCAGCGTGCTGCGTGCCGGTCTTGAAAATCAACTCCCTCGCAATCTCAAAGATACCCTGCGCGTCGCCTCTGCCCGACTGTTCAATCTGCAAAGTAAAAAACGCGCGTGGATCGTTGGTAAAGAACACTACGATCTTGGCAACGACCTGTTCAGCCGTATGCTGGACCCTTTCATGCAGTACTCCTGCGCCTACTGGAAAGAGGCGTCGACGCTTGAAGAGGCCCAGCAGGCCAAGCTGCGTCTGATCAGCGAGAAGCTCCAGCTCCAGCCGGGTATGCGCGTGCTGGACATCGGCTGCGGCTGGGGTGGGCTGGCGTATTTTATGGCGAAGCACTATGGCGTCAGCGTCGTCGGCGTCACGATTTCAGCGGAACAGCAAAAAATGGCGCGGGAGCGCTGCCAGGGTCTTGATGTGGATATACGGCTGCAGGATTACCGTGACCTGAACGAACAGTTTGACCGGATCGTTTCCGTCGGCATGTTCGAGCACGTCGGGCCGAAAAACTACGCTACCTATTTTGAGGTGGTGGATCGAAATCTTAAACCGGACGGCATCTTCCTGCTGCACACCATCGGCTCTAAGCGAACCGACAATAACGTTGACCCGTGGATCAACAAATACATCTTTCCGAATGGCTGTTTGCCTTCCGTCCGCCAGATTGCCAACGCCAGTGAACCCCATTTCGTGATGGAAGACTGGCATAACTTTGGCGCAGATTACGACACCACGTTGATGGCCTGGCATGCGCGTTTTCAGGAGACCTGGCCTGAGATTGCGGACAACTATTCTGAACGATTCAGGCGGATGTTTAGCTATTATCTGAATGCCTGCGCGGGGGCGTTTCGCGCACGGGATATTCAGCTCTGGCAGGTGGTATTCAGCCGTGGGATTGAACACGGACTACGTGTCGCACGCTAAAAAAATAACCCCGGATACCCGGGGTTATTTTTTTATTCTTCTTCTGCGGCGGTCTTTATTATTGCCGCTTCTTTTGCGGCCAGCACGCGCTCAACCGTATCCACCACCGCCTGGGTTTGCGGATCGATTTCAATATTCACGCGATGCCCCAGTTTTTTCGCGCCCAGCGTGGTGCGCTGCAGCGTTTCAGGAATTAAATGCACGCAAAAACGCGTTGGCGTTACTTCACCCACCGTCAGGCTAATCCCATCGATGCCAATAAATCCTTTATAGAGGATGTATTTCATTAATGAAGGATCCTGCATTTTAAACCAGATTTGACGGTTATTTTCCGAGGTCACGATTTTTGCCACTTCAGCGGTGGTCATGATATGCCCGGACATCAGGTGGCCGCCAATCTCATCGCTGAACTTCGCCGCCCGCTCAACGTTAACGGTATCTCCTACCGCCAGCTCGCCCAGGTTGGTGATGCGCAGCGTCTCTTTCATTAAATCAAAGCTAATCTGGTTGCCGTTAATTTCGGTAACGGTCAGGCAGCAGCCGTTATGAGCAATCGACGCGCCTGTTTCAATGCCCTCAAGCATATATTCCGGCAGCTCAACAACATGAGTACGGAAATTAGGTTTTTCATCAATGGACACCACTTTGGCGGTGCCCTGCACAATACCAGTAAACATGCTTACAACTCCTGTTTTTTCCGGACGGTGGTGACACCGTTTAATCCCACCACAATAACAGTTGGAAAAAGAGGTTGCCAGCGGAGCGCATTTTCTGGCGATTTTTTCACTAGATAAATAGCTAAAGCCCGCTACAATAGCTGGCACCCCCCTGCATTTTCTTCTTGCTGCCCGTTTCGGCGGCTTTTTTAGTCTCTCAAATAACAACAAAATAAAGGTGTTCACGTGCAGAAGTACATGAATGAAGCGCGCCAGCTATTGGCACTGGCTATACCAGTGATCGTCGCGCAAGTGGCCCAGACCGCAATGGGATTTGTGGATACGGTAATGGCAGGTGGCTACAGCGCCACCGATATGGCGGCCGTTGCTATCGGCACGTCAATCTGGCTTCCGGCCATCCTGTTCGGCCACGGTCTGCTGCTCGCGCTCACGCCGGTTATCGCTCAGCTCAATGGCTCGGGTCGTCGCGAGCGCATTGCCCATCAGGTTCGTCAGGGTTTCTGGCTGGCAGGGTTTGTTTCCGTGCTGATCATGGTCGTGCTCTGGAACGCTGGCCACATCATTCGCGCTATGCATAACATTGACCCGGCACTGGCTGATAAGGCCGTGGGCTATCTGCGCGCCCTGCTCTGGGGTGCGCCCGGCTACCTCTTTTTCCAGGTGGCGCGTAACCAGTGTGAAGGCCTGGCGAAAACCAAGCCCGGGATGGTGATGGGCTTTATCGGCCTGCTGGTCAACATTCCGGTGAACTATGTCTTTATTTACGGTCATTTCGGGATGCCGGAGCTCGGCGGCGTCGGCTGCGGCGTGGCGACGGCAGCCGTTTACTGGGTGATGTTCTTCTCCATGATCGCCTTTGTAAAACACGCCCGTTCCATGCGCGATATTCGCAACGAGAAAAGATTTAGCACGCCGGACTGGAACATCATGACGCGTCTGGTGCAGTTAGGGTTGCCGATCGCCCTCGCCCTGTTCTTTGAGGTTACCCTGTTTGCCGTGGTCGCCCTGCTGGTCTCCCCGCTGGGCATTGTGAACGTAGCCGGGCACCAGATTGCGCTGAACTTCAGCTCCCTGATGTTCGTCCTGCCGATGTCGCTGGCGGCGGCGGTGACGATCCGCGTCGGCTTCCGCCTGGGCCAGGGCTCAACGCTTGATGCGCAAACGGCCGCCCGGACCGGGCTGGGCGTCGGCGTCTGCATGGCTGTCTGTACGGCGCTCTTTACCGTTGCATTACGCGAGCAGATTGCCCTGCTCTATAATGACAACCCGGAAGTGGTCACGCTGGCATCACACCTGATGCTGCTGGCCGCGATTTACCAGATCTCTGACTCCATCCAGGTGATTGGCAGCGGCGTGCTGCGCGGATATAAAGACACGCGCTCCATCTTCTTTATCACCTTTATCGCCTACTGGGTGCTGGGATTGCCGAGTGGCTATATTCTGGCCCTGACTGACTTAGTGGTTGAGCGCATGGGGCCGGCAGGGTTCTGGATGGGCTTTATCATCGGCCTGACGTCGGCGGCGATTATGATGATGATGCGAATGCGCTTCCTGCAGCGCCAGCCATCAACGATCATTTTGCAGCGCGCGGCACGTTAACGACGCGGTAGCCGCCGCCCGGCGGCTACTTTCTCTTCACTTTGCGCGGTAATGAAGCAATCGCGTGAAATCAGAGAGAAAAATGCATTTTCCCTCTTGCCACCTCGGTGCTGTGCCGCTAATATTCGTCCCCGTTGTCACCGACAACACGTTGCGTTCATAGCTCAGTTGGTTAGAGCACCACCTTGACATGGTGGGGGTCGTTGGTTCGAGTCCAATTGAACGCACCATTCTGCGTCCGTAGCTCAGTTGGTTAGAGCACCACCTTGACATGGTGGGGGTCGGTGGTTCGAGTCCACTCGGACGCACCATTTCAGTCCTGAAATGGTGCAAATCCTCTTCTGATATCCTGAATTTTCCTAATCCCTTATTTTCATCATTATTCTCCTGCTACGCTTTTTCTTATGGAAAAAAACACAGGAAACGTGTTGATGAAGAAGATCGCGATTATCGGCTCCGGCCCCACAGGGATTTACACCTTTTATCACCTCCTCAAGAACAGCACGCCGCTCTCCGTTTCCGTTTTCGAACAATCCGAAGACGCTGGCGTGGGTATGCCCTATAACGACGACGATAATTCCCGGTTGATGCTGGCGAACATTGCGAGCATTGAAATCCCGCCCATTTTTATCACCTACCTCGACTGGCTCAAGGAACAGAGTGACGCCCATCTTGCGCGCTTTAAGGTTGATAAAACCCGCCTGCATGACCGGCAGTTCCTGCCCCGGCTTCTGCTGGGTCAGTATTTCCGCGACAGCTTTCTTTCCATCGTAAAAGAGGCAAAAAGGCTGGGATTCAACGTTGATGTCCATGAATCTGCGAAGGTCACAGACATCATTCCCGCGACAACCGGCGTTACGCTTTCCGTCAACGGCAGCGTCTTGCCCGAACAATTCGACCTTGCGGTTATTGCCACCGGCCACGTCTGGCCAGACGAGGACGAAGCCACGCGAATCTTCTTCCCAAGCCCCTGGTCCGGTCTGATGGACGCCAGTATCCCTCCCTGCCGCGTCGGTATCATGGGGACTTCGTTAAGCGGTCTCGACGCGGCCATGGCGGTGGTGATGCAGCACGGTGAATTTCGTGACGATAAATTCGTGCTGGATAAAGGTAGCGACGCGTTGAAGATTGTCCTGATGTCCCGAACGGGTATTCTGCCGGAAGCCGATTTTTACTGCCCTATCCCTTACGAACCGCTGTCGGTATTGACCGAAGGCGCGGCTGAAAGCGAGATTGCCAAAGGATCGGATGGCCTGCTCGACCGTATATTTACCCTGATAGTCAAAGAGCTTCAGCTCGCTGACCTGACGTGGTGCGAGAAAATATCGCTGCATAAGCAGAATGCGGACAGCATTCGTGAGGCCTGGTTTGAGGATCGTAAACGGCACGGCCCCTTTACCTGGGCGGAAGAAAATCTCAACGAGGTTGAGCGGAACAAACGCGAGCGGCGCACCGTAGCCTGGCGCTATACCGTGCTTCGGCTGCATGAGGTGGTTCAGGAGATTGTTCCCCACCTCAACGAACGGGACAGCGAGCGCTTTAAGCAAGGCCTCGCCCGCGTATTTATCGACAACTATGCGGCCATTCCTCCGCAGTCTATCCGCAGGCTGCTCGCGCTTCGCGAAGCCGGCATCATCAGCGTGGCGACGCTCGGTGACGATTACACGCTGGATATTGGCAGCGATCGAACGGTAATCACCACACAAGAGACCGTTTACCGTTTCGACGTGTTTATTGATGCGCGCGGGCAGAAGCCGCTCAAAACGAAGGATCTGCCCTTCCCGACGCTGCGCAAACAGCTGGAAGCCACGGGCGAAGAGATACCCGACATCGGTGAGGATTACACCTTAAAAGCGCCTGACGCCGTTCGCGGGCGCATCGCCTTCGGCGCGATACCGTGGCTGATGCACGATCGTCCCTTCGTTCAGGGGCTGGCGGAGTGTGCAGAGATTGCGGAAGCAATGGCGAAGGCGGCGGAAAAACCCGCGTCGCGATCGCGGCGCAGACTACCGTATATCGAGAACTGACAGGGCTTCCATGCCCTGCTGTCGCGGATTACTCGAAGAAGACTTCCGGGTTTTCAGACAGCGAAACGAAGGTTTTCGTCGCTTTATCCAGGGCGAGGATTTTGCCGCTTTCAATGTCGTACACCCAGCCGTGCAGTCGGATGGAGTTATTACGCAGGCCCACCGCGACGGACGGGTGGGTCTTAATGTTGCTCAGCTGCGCAAACACGTTCTCCTGCACCATCGCATTGACCTTATCGATCGGCTTATCCCAGGTTTTCTTCTCTACCACGGCTTTCGCCGCGTCGGAATAGCGCAGCCAGTGTGACACAGCAGGCATCGGTTCCAGGTTCGCGTTATCGGCAATCGCCTTCATCGCGCCGCAGTTGGAGTGACCGCAAATCACGATATCCGTGACGCCCAGCGCCACCACGGCGTATTCGATAGTGGCGGACACGCCGCCAGGCTCCGGCCCGAAAGGCGGCACGATGTTGCCAGCATTACGAATGACAAAGAGTTGTCCTGGCTCTTGCTGGGTGACCAGTTCCGGGACCAGACGGCTGTCGGAGCATGAGATGAACAGCGCTTTGGGATTCTGGCTGGACGCTAAACTGCGGAAGAGTTCTTTACGTTGCGGGAAAATCTCTTTTTGAAAGCTGAGAAAACCTTCAATGATATGTTGCATAGCAATGTCTCTTTTATCTGTTTTAGTTTAGGCATGATCGAGATCACACTCGTAAAGTTTACCCATCGTGGTTTACTTCAGACAAGCAATATATTTCTGGCCCGACCGCTGCACAATCTCGTCCGCACTGGCCTCGATGTTCTGCCCTTCGAACGCGCCGTAAAGACGTTCAAAGGTTTTGCCTTCGAGATGACTCACCACCGACGCCACGGTGCGGGCCGGCAGCGGAAGATAATTCGGGTAGCTCCACATAAACGAGACGGCGTCTTTACCCGGCGTGACCTGCAGAATATCGCCCACCAGCAACACCCCATCCCCCTCCTGCCAGTGCAGCACCGTTCCACCGGCAAAATGCCCGCCCAGACGCAGCAAGGTGACCGACGGCAAAATCTCCAGCGCATCCCCCTCCCAGAAATGAATGTCCGGGCTGTCGCGCATAACCCACTCTCTGTCGCTGGCGTGCAGGTACACCGGCGCGTCAAACGCCGCAGCCCACTCCTGCATGGTGGTGTAATAGTGCGGATGTGAAATCGCTATCGCGCTGATGCCGCCGAGGGCGGTAATGAGCGCTTTGGTTGCGGGGTCGAGGTTGGCGATGCAGTCCCAGAGGATATTGCCGTGGGGCGTTTGCAGGAACAGCGCCCGCTGGTTTATCGCAAACGCGGGGACCGTTTTGATTCCAAACAGCCGCGGCTCCAGCTGCTGCCATTTGTTGCTATGCGTGGCGGTGACGGTGTCGAGATCGGTCCATGCCTGGCCCGTGGCGGGCACGTACTGGCGTTCATCCTCGCAAATTGGGCATCTGTCCGGGCGGGCATCGTAGGCGGTTCCGCAGGTTTTACAGAGTGTAATCATGTGCTCTCCTCAGCGATAAAGCACTGAGTATGGCAGGGATTATCCTTATGTGCTGCGAGGTACATTGCTGGCTTTTTTTGCCCTATACTGTGCCAGTATCGAAAACTGAACAGAGCAGGTGCCACATGGAAATTGATCTCGATAACTTAGTCTTTAACGGTCTGGATGAAGCCGAAGAGCGTAATGCGGAACGTCTGGACGATGCAGACAAAAAAGCGCAGGCGATTGTCGCCGACGATGACTGCGGCGACGCCTGCAAAATCTAATAAAAAAGCACCGGGAAACCGGTGCTTTTTTATTTCACTCGTTAAACGTCACGCACACCTCGTTCCAGTACGTTTCGCGCGTGCGGCGCAGTTCAGCGTGACGTTTTATCATGGAACCACTCCGGGTCAATGTTGGCGACGTCGACGCCATACAGGCTGGCGACAGGCAGGATTGACTCAAGAACACGTTGCGCGCTGTTCTCCGCATTCACTGGTCGGGTCGCAAAAAACCGCCGTAACGTGCTGATCCATTTTTTCATCGTCTTACCCTCTCTCGCCGTGTCTGATCTAAGTTAAGCACTCAAATGCCGCGCGGGGGAAATACCAAAATCCACTGTCGATGTGCAGGATCTGCAAATAGCCTCCCGTTCTTTTCACTCTTAATTAACACCTTGTTCACTAATGCTTTTTTGCTCATAGCAAAGAACGATTTCTTATTTGGCGATAGCTTTCGCTTATGGGAGCGTAGCGGGGTAAAACAAAAACAACGGGATGGCGAATGACTATGGCAGCAAACATGAAAGGGTTTACAAAACGGACACTGGTTCTGGGATTACTGGCGGCGGGCAGCCTGCTTTCAGCGCAGGCACAGGCCGATCAGCTGGCGGATATTAAGGCCGCAGGGGTGGTGAAAGTGGCCACGTTTGACGCCAACCCGCCGTTTGGCTCTATTGATGCAAAAACGCACGAGATCGTGGGCTATGACGTGGACTTCGCCAAAGCGCTGGCAAAATCGCTCGGCGTGAAGCTTGAACTGGTTGCCACCAATCCGGCTAACCGCATTCCGCTGCTGCAGTCAGGTAAAGCCGACCTGATCGTGGCGGATATCACTATCACCCCGGAACGCGCGCAGGTGATTGACTTCTCGACGCCTTACTTTGTCACCGGCCAGCAGTTCCTCGTGCCGGCGAAATCACCGGACAAGCTTGATGACTACAGCCGGGCGCGTATTGGCGCGGTCAAAGGAACGACGGGCGAGCAGGCGCTGCACCAGCGTTTCCCACAGTCACGCGTGCTCTCTTATGACGATATTCCGCTGGCGCTGACGGCACTGCGCAACGGTAACGTACAGGCCATCACCCAGGACAGCACCATTCTGGCCGGTCTGCTGGCGCAGGCGCCGGATAAAGCGAACTTCAAAATCCTGCCCGACCTGCTCAGTAAAGAAGAGATTGGCGTTGGGGTGAAAAAAGGTGAAACGGCGCTGCTGAAGGCCGTTAACGACGAGCTGGTTAACCTCGAGAAGAACGGTCAGGCAGCAAAAATCTACGATGTCTGGTTTGGCCCAAACACGCCTTCCCCACAGCCTCGCGCCTTTAAAATAGAAGCCAGATAATTATGCTCTCAGGTTTATTTTCACACTCCGCGGCCGGTGCCGCGGATTTTTCACATCTGGAACAGGCCAGCGTCGAGTTTCGTCACGTGGACAAACGCTACGGTGACCATCAGGTTTTAAACGACATTAACCTCACCATCACGCCCGGTGAAGTGGTCGCCATCCTCGGCCCTTCAGGTTCCGGTAAATCCACCCTGATCCGTCTCATCAACCAGCTTGAAACCCTGAGCAGCGGGGAGATTCTGGTCGACAACAAGCCTACCGCAAAGCTCTCTGGTACCGGGCTGCGCCAGCTGCGCAGCCGGGTGGGGTTTGTGTTCCAGCAGTTCAATCTTTACGCCCACCTCACCGCCAGCCAGAACATCACCCTGGCGCTGGAGCAGGTTCACGGCTGGAAGCCGCAGCCTGCCCGGGAGCGCGCGCTGGCCCTGCTGGAGAAGGTCGAGATGCTGGAAAAAGCCCACCATTTCCCGGCAGAACTTTCCGGTGGACAGCAGCAGCGCGTCGCGATTGCCCGCGCCCTGGCCTCTTCACCGCAAATCATTCTGTTCGATGAACCCACCTCCGCGCTGGATCCGGAGATGATTGGTGAAGTGCTGTACGTGATGAAAGCCCTCGCCCACAGCGGGATCACGATGATCGTGGTGACCCACGAGATGCAGTTTGCCCGGGAAATTGCCGACCGGATTGTCTTTATCGACGGCGGGCAAATTCTGGAAACCGCGCCCCCGGCGCAGTTTTTCAGCCAGCCGTCGCATCCGCGCGCGCAGCGGTTCCTGCAGAAGGTGCTCAACCCGCTGCATCAGGAGCATCTGTAATGCCCGCGCTCGACTGGCAGGGGGTACTGACCGGACAGCCTCTGCAGTGGATACTCTCCGGATTCCTCACCACCCTTTGGGTCACGCTTGCCGGGATGCTGCTGGCCAGCCTGCTCGCACTGCTTTTTATGCTCCTGCGCCTTTCCGGCGGACGCCCCGGGAACGCGGTCGTCAGCAGCTGGGTGTCGCTGTTTCGCAATACGCCGCTGCTGGTACAGCTACTGTTCTGGTATTTTGCCGCCTGGAACGGGCTACCGCAGGCGTTCCGCGACGCGGTGAACGCGGATCACAGCTGGTCAATTCTGCCCGGTGACGTCTGGTGGTTTACGCCCGAGTTTTTATGTTCTGCCTGGGGGTTGGGCGTCTTTACCTCGGCGTTTTTAATCGAAGAGGTGGAGTCGGGGTTACGTTCCGTGCCCGCCGGACAGCGGGAGGCGGCGCTCGCGCAGGGATTCTCCGCGTGGCGTCTGTTTCGTTACATTCTTCTGCCGCAGGGCCTGTCCAACGCCTGGCAGCCGGTTGTGGGCCAGTACCTTAATCTGATGAAGCTCTCCTCGCTCGCCAGCGGGATTGGCTTCGCCGAGCTGACCTATCAGGTCAGACAGATCGAGAGCTATAACGCGCACGCGCTGGAGGCGTTTACCCTCGGTACCGCGCTCTATCTGCTGACCGGCCTGGTCATGGGGATGGTGCTGGTTCGCATCGGACCTGACGCGAAACGTAAACGCCCAGGCGCCGCCATCTCAGGGAGTGAAAAACATGATTGCCGGACTTAACGTCATCACCGATAACCTCGACTATCTGCTGTGGGGACGCGCGGCAACGGGTGAACCAGGGGGAGTATTGCTGTCGTTGATGATGGCTGCCGGGGCCGCCGTTATCGCCCTGCCCGGTGGGATAGTGCTCGCATGTCTGGCCTGGCGCTTTACCGGGCTCGTGCGAAAGGTCCTCTTTTTGTGGGCAGAGCTGATTCGCGGTATCCCGCTCATCTTCGTAATTTTCTGGATGTGGTATCTCCTGCCGCTTATGACCGGAGGCGATCTGCCGGGAGCGCTGACCGTCACGCTGGCTCTGGCCTGGTTTACCGCAGCAACCGTGATGCATTCGGTGCTGGCCGGGCTTAACGCGCTACCGTCCGGGCAGTACGAGGCCGCACTTTCTCAGGGCTTCAGCACCCAGCAAACCCTCCTGCGCGTGCTGCTGCCGCAGGCGCTGAGGAATATTCTGCCGTCGCTGGTGGGGATTTTTATCAGCCTGCTGAAGGATACGTCGCTGGCGTTCATCGTGAACGTACCGGAGCTGACCACGGTGGCGGGACAGGTCAACAACCGGGTGCAAATCTACCCGGCGGCCATTTTTATCTTTACGGGCGTGGTCTTCTACCTGCTCTGCTGCTCGCTCGAACAGCTTGCGAAACGCTGGCGCATTACCCGGCCAGCGCTTTAACCACCGTTTCCATCGCTTCGGTTGTCAGTTCACTGCGTTTCACGCGCTGGTTCGCCAGCGCGGTACGCAGGACTCCGGCAATGACAATATGCTTTGGCTCCTGCCCTAAATCACGCATCTCAAGCACCACCTTCCCGACAACCCGGCACATCTCCTGGTACAGCGCTTCATCTTTGGTCACGTTACCCATCGTCATCACTCCATTGCCTTTTAAACGTTGAGCTTAAATGATTCTCCTGCCGGATACAAAAAAGAAGCCCGGCGAGAGACTCGCCGGGCTTCATCTGTAAAATCAGTAAATTAGTTGTTTACTGGGATGACCGCGCCTTTGTACTTGGTGCGGATCCAGTCCTGAATCTCTTTCGAGTGCAGCACGTTCACCAGCGCAACGATATCTTTCTTCTTCTCGTCGCCGCGATGCACGGTAATGATGTTGGCGTACGGGTTATTTTCACCGCTCTCTACCGCAATCGGGTCGTGAACCGGATCCAGACCCGCGTCAATTGCGTAGTTGGCGTTAATCACCACCGCATCGCCTTCGTTGTTGTTGTACATCTGCGGCAGCAGAGAAGCTTCCACGTTCGGCGTGAACTTCAGCTTTTTCGGGTTCTCAACGATGTCGCTGATGCGCGCGGTCACTTTGTCGATGCCCGGCTTCAGCTTGATCACGCCCTCTTTCTCAAAGATGGAGAGAATACGCCCCTCTTCAGAAACCGCGTCACGCATGATGATCTTGCCACCTTCCGGCAGGTCTTTCAGAGACTTGTATTTTTTGGAGTAGATGCCGATTGGCTCAATGTGGATCGCGCCCGCACTGACGAAATCGTAGTCTTTATCGCCCGCATGATCCTTCAGTACGCTGTTCAGGTAAGGAATGTGCTGGAAATAGTTCGCGTCGATGTCATGACCCGCCAGCGCGGTGTTTGGCAGAATGTAGTCCTGGAACGGTTTGATCTCCAGGTCGATACCCTGCTTCGCCAGAATTGGCTTTGCCTGCTCCAGAATTTCGGCGTGCGGCGTGTTGGATGCGCCCACGGTCAGGGTGTCAGCCCAGGAAGCGAAGCTCAGGGCGCTCAGGGTTGCGGCGGCGATTAGTGTCAGTGTTTTTTTCATGATGTGGTTCCTGTGTGTATTTATTAGCGTTTATCTAACAGTGAAGTAATGACATCGCCGCAGAACTGGATAATGAAAACGATGATCAGAATGGTCACCGTTGCCACCAGCGTGACGTCACCATGGTTGCGCTGGAATCCTTCCAGATAAGCCAGATTTCCCAAACCACCGGCGCCAATCACCCCCGCCATTGCGCTGTAGCTCACCAGCGCAATGAGCGTCACCGTAATACCCGATACCAGTGCGGGTGATGATTCCGGCAGTAAAACCCGAAACACTAACGTGCTCAGTCGTGCGCCCATCGAGCGCGTTGCTTCGATGACGCCTTTATCCACTTCACGCAGGGCGATCTCCACCAGGCGTGCGTAGAACGGTGCCGCGCCCACAATCAGCGCCGGCAGCGCCGCGTTAGCGCCAAGAATGGTGCCGACGACGGTCTTGGTGAACGGGATCAGCAGGACAATCAGAATGATGAACGGAATAGAGCGGAACACGTTCACCACAATCGAAATCACGCTGTAAACCGTGCGGTTGTGGAACAGCCCGCCGCGCGCGGTTAAAAAAAGCGCCAGTCCCAGCACGATGCCCAGCACAAAGGTCGCCACGCCGGACAGCGCGGTCATGTACAGCGTCTCAAGCGTCGCCGCCCAGAGCTGATCCCACTTGAGATGCGGAAAGAGATTCTCAGCCATGTTTAATCACCTCGCCTTCAATATCGCTGTGCTGCAGGTCGGCGAGGATATTGTTCAGTTGTTCATCGGATGCCACGACATGTACCCAGAGCTGACCAAACACCCCGTGGGCGGTTTGCGTCATTTTCCCGTGCAGGATGTTAAACGGCAGGCCGTAGCGCAGGGTCAGTTCACCCACGATCGGCTTATGGGTGCTGTGCCCGGTAAAGGTCAGCCTGATGACCGTGCCTTCCAGATCCTTTGCCAGTTCGGTATTGAAAGTTTCTTCTTCGGCGTACTGGCTCACCTGTCGGACAAACTGCTGCGTAATCGGCTGCTGCGGATGGGTAAAGACGCTCAGCACGTCGCCCTCTTCCACCACTTTACCGTTCTCCATCACCGCCACGCGATCGCAGATTTTGCGGACTACGTGCATCTCGTGGGTGATCAGCACGATGGTCAGCCTGAAGCGGCGGTTAATATCCAGCAGCAGATCGAGGATCTGATCGGTGGTCTGCGGGTCGAGCGCGGACGTGGCTTCATCGCAGAGCAGCACGTCAGGGCTGTTAGCCAAAGCGCGCGCAATACCCACGCGCTGCTTTTGCCCGCCGCTCAGCTGGGACGGGTACGCATTCTCGCGCCCCTTCAGGCCGACCAGATCCACCAGCTCGGCGACGCGCGCCTTGATGCGGGCTTTTGGCACACCGGCGATTTGCATCGAGAAAGCGATATTCTCGCTCACCGTGCGCGACCACAGCAGGTTGAAGTGCTGGAACACCATGCTGATTTTCAGGCGCGCCTGGCGCAGCGCTTCACCCTTTGCCGCAGAGATATCCTGCCCGTTAATGGTCACGCTTCCGGCGCTGGGTTTTTCCAGACCGTTCAGCAGACGAATCAGCGTGCTTTTCCCGGCTCCGCTGTAGCCAATAATTCCGTAAATCTGTCCCTGCTCTATCGTCAAATTGACGTTATCAACGGCAGTCAGCGCGACCTTTCCGTTGTCAAAAACCTTCGAAATATTCCTGAGTACGATCATTCTTATTCTTTATCCGTTTCGCGCATGGCTGTTTAGCAGTATGGATGTCCAAACGATAGTAAACAGGCGTTATCAGCTTTCAAATGAACAAAAAAGAATTTGTTATAACTTTCGGAAATAAACAGCGGATTTACAGGGTGGGAAGCATTTAGATCAATTTCAGCAATGATTATCTGCCGGATGCATATCTGCTGGTAGATGCCCGCTAAAAACGGTCATTTTTTCAGCATTTCATGCCGATATAGCCATCCTCACATCCAGACAACTTTACGTCTTGCTGTCCTGACATCCAAAAATGGCATTTATATTCTTTTCTGTTCTAAAGAGCAGTGAATGGTTCTTTATTGCGAAAATTTCGCCGCTCTATCATCCCGTCATGACATCCAGAAAGGAAAACATCATGACGATTTACCACTCCGTCACCGAACTGATTGGCCGTACCCCGCTTATCCAGCTGCACAAGCTTGATACCGGCCCCTGCTCGCTGTTCCTGAAGCTGGAAAACCAGAATCCGGGCGGCTCTATTAAGGATCGCGTTGCGCTGTCGATGATTAACGAAGCGGAGCGTACCGGCCAGCTGCAGCCGGGCGGCACGATTATTGAGGCGACGGCGGGGAATACCGGTCTCGGCCTGGCCCTGATCGCCGCCCAGAAAGGCTACTCGCTGATCCTGGTGGTGCCGGACAAAATGAGCCGCGAGAAGATTTTCCACCTGCGCGCGCTGGGTGCCCAGGTGGTGCTGACCCGCTCCGACATCAACAAGGGCCATCCCGCCTATTACCAGGATTACGCCCAGCGCCTGGCCAACGAGCTGCCCGGCGCGTTTTACATCGACCAGTTCAATAACGAGGCCAACCCGCTGGCGCACCGCACCACCACGGCTCCGGAATTGTACGAGCAGCTTGACGGCCAGATCGACGCCATCGTGGTGGGCGTCGGCTCAGGCGGTACGCTGGGCGGCCTGCAGGCGTGGTTCGCCGAGCACTCTCCGCACACGGAGTTCGTCCTGGCAGACCCGGCCGGATCGGTTCTCGCCGACCAGGTGGAAACCGGACGCTATCACGACGCGGGCTCCTGGCTGGTTGAAGGTATTGGCGAAGACTTTATTCCGCCGCTGGCCCACATTGAAGGGGTGAATCGCGCCTGGCGCATCACCGACCGCGAGGCCTTCACCACCGCGCGCGACCTGCTGAAAACGGAAGGCATTCTGGCGGGCTCTTCCAGCGGCACGCTGCTGGCGGCCGCGCTGAAATATTGCCAGGCGCAGACTGCGCCGAAACGCGTGGTGACCTTCGCCTGCGACAGCGGCAATAAGTACCTCTCGAAGATGTTCAACGATGACTGGATGCGTCAGCAAGGGCTCATCACCCGCCCTCAGGCCGGCGATCTCTCTGACTATATCGCCCTGCGCCACGATGAAGGCGCCACCGTCACCGCCGCCCCGGACGACACGCTCTCCACCGTCCTGGCACGCATGCGTCTGTATGACATCTCCCAGCTGCCGGTGCTGGAGAACGGCAAGGTGGTGGGCATTATCGACGAGTGGGATCTCCTGCGGCATATCGGCGGCGACGGCGATCGCTTCTCGCTTCCGGTGACGGCAGCCATGACGCGTCAGGTGGAGTTCCTGGATAAACACGCCCCGGAAAGCGCCCTGAACGCCATCTTCGACCGCGGTCTGGTGGCCGTGATTAATGACAACGACCGTTTTCTCGGTCTGATTACGCGCAGCGACGTTCTGACCGCCTGGCGCAACCGTCTTCAGCAATAAAGGAATCGATGATGAAAAACCTGGCTACCCTGAGCGTACACAGCGGCGAGTTTAACGACCAGCACGGCGCCGTCATGCCGCCGATTTACGCCACCTCAACGTTTGCGCAACCGTCACCCGGCGAGCATACCGGCTATGAATATTCCCGCAGCGGCAACCCTACACGCCATGCGCTGGAAACCGCCATCGCCGAACTGGAAGGCGGCACGCGCGGCTACGCCTTCGCCTCCGGTCTGGCGGCCATCTCCACGGTGCTCGAACTGCTGGATAAAGACAGCCATATTGTCGCCATTGATGACGTTTACGGCGGGACGTACCGCCTGATTGAAAACGTGCGCAAGCGCAGCACCGGCCTGCAGGTCAGCTGGGTTAAACCGGACGACTTAGCCGGTCTCGAGGCCGCCATTCGCCCGGATACCCGCATGGTGTGGGTCGAAACGCCAACCAACCCGCTGCTGAAGCTGGCGGATCTGGCGGCCATTGCGGCGATCGCCCGCCGTCATAACGTCATCAGCGTGGCGGATAACACCTTCGCGTCGCCGGTGATCCACCGTCCGCTGGAGTCGGGTTTCGATATCGTGGTGCACTCCGCCACCAAATACCTGAACGGCCACTCTGACGTGGTGGCCGGGCTGGCGATTGTCGGGGACAACAGTGAACTGGCGGATAAGCTGGGTTATCTGCAAAACGCGGTGGGCGGCGTACTGGATCCGTTCAGCAGCTTCCTGACGCTGCGCGGTATTCGAACGCTTGCGTTGAGGGTAGAAAAGCACAGCACCAACGCGCTGGCGATTGCGCAATGGCTGGAGCAGCATCCTCTGGTCGAAAAGGTGTTCTATCCCGGCCTGGAATCGCATCCACAATATCAGCTTGCCCGCACGCAGATGGCTCTGCCCGGTGGGATGATTTCCGTCGTGGTAAAAGGGGATGCGCAACGCGCCGCCGAGGTCATTCGCAACCTGAAGCTGTTCACCCTCGCGGAAAGCCTCGGCGGGGTGGAAAGTCTGGTGAGCCAGCCTTACAGCATGACGCACGCCTCGATTCCGCTGGAGCAACGCCTGGCAAACGGCATTGTGCCACAGCTGATCCGTCTGTCAGTCGGGATTGAAGATCCCAAAGACCTGATTGCCGATCTCAGCCAGGCGCTGCAAAAATAAGCAAAACGCGGCAGGTCAATCACCTGCCGCCATAAGTTGTCATCATGGCTTAACGCCTTGATAACAATATTATGTGAAACTGCACAGATTATTTCTGAAACACCGTTTCCATTTTCCTTTTATCTTAAAATCAGCGTATAATGCGCGCCTAATCCCTGTTGAATGGTTTCAGCGCTTGGAATACAAAAAACAACGTACAACTTCTCCTCTCCTTCGTTGGGCTGTCACTCAGGCACACTTTCTTCTGCACGCTCATTTGATGTCTCCTATCCTTAGTGCGTGTCATATACTCTTTTGCAACACAGGTTTGACTCCGCGGCGGTGCGCCCCCGGAGCGAGATTTCCATATCCTTCCCAACTTAAAGACTAAGACTGTCATGAAAAAGACGAAAATTGTTTGTACTATCGGCCCGAAAACCGAATCTGAAGAGATGCTGACCAAAATGCTGGACGCCGGCATGAACGTGATGCGTCTGAACTTCTCCCACGGTGATTACGCAGAACACGGTCAGCGTATCCAGAACTTGCGCAACGTGATGAGCAAGACCGGTAAAAAAGCTGCCATCCTGCTGGACACCAAAGGTCCAGAAATCCGTACCATCAAACTGGAAGGCGGTAACGACGTCTCTCTGAAAGCGGGCCAGACCTTCACCTTCACCACCGACAAATCCGTTGTCGGCAACAGCGAAATCGTTGCAGTGACCTATGAAGGCTTCACCAACGACCTGTCCGTCGGTAACACCGTGCTGGTAGACGATGGTCTGATCGGTATGGAAGTCACCGCTATCGAAGGCAACAAGGTTATCTGTAAAGTGCTGAACAACGGCGACCTGGGCGAAAACAAAGGCGTTAACCTGCCGGGCGTTTCTATCGCACTGCCAGCACTGGCTGAAAAAGACAAACAGGACCTGATCTTCGGTTGCGAACAAGGCGTTGACTTTGTTGCGGCCTCCTTCATCCGTAAGCGCTCAGACGTGGTTGAAATTCGTGAGCACCTGAAAGCGCACGGCGGCGAGAAGATCCAGATCATCTCCAAAATTGAAAACCAGGAAGGCCTGAACAACTTCGACGAAATCCTCGAAGCGTCTGACGGCATCATGGTTGCACGTGGCGACCTGGGCGTAGAAATCCCGGTTGAAGAAGTGATCTTCGCGCAGAAGATGATGATCGAGAAATGCGTTCGTGCGCGCAAAGTGGTTATCACCGCAACGCAGATGCTGGACTCCATGATCAAAAACCCACGCCCAACCCGCGCAGAAGCAGGCGACGTGGCTAACGCCATCCTGGACGGTACTGATGCCGTTATGCTGTCCGGCGAATCCGCAAAAGGTAAATATCCGCTGGAAGCGGTGTCCATCATGGCCACCATCTGCGAACGTACCGACCGCGTAATGAAAAGCCGTCTGGACTACAACAACGACAGCCGTAAGCTGCGCATCACCGAAGCGGTTTGCCGCGGTGCAGTAGAAACAGCTGAGAAGCTGGAAGCGCCGCTGATCGTGGTTGCCACCCAGGGCGGTAAATCAGCTCGCGCGGTGCGTAAATACTTCCCGGATGCGACTATCCTGGCACTGACCACCAACGAAACCACGGCTCGTCAGCTGGTGCTGAGCAAAGGCGTGATCCCTCACCTGGTGAAAGAGATCGCGTCTACGGATGATTTCTACCGTCTGGGTAAAGAAGTGGCTCTGGAGCTGGTTGATCGAGGTCTGGCACAGAAAGGTGACGTTGTGGTCATGGTTTCTGGCGCGCTGGTACCAAGCGGAACCACCAATACCGCATCTGTTCACGTGCTGTAATAATTCCCGAACGAATTAATTTTGATAAAAAGCGCCCTCCGGGCGCTTTTTTTATTCCTCGCATTAGCCAAAGTCATTCAAATTGCAAATCGGGTTTCTCTATTTAATTGCGAATTATCTAAGATGAATCCGATGATAAATGCCTTTTTTTACATAGATTTTTGCTCAAAAAGGGCCGATTCGATGCTTCTTTGAGCGAACGATCAAAAATAGGTGTATTCCCATCAAAAAAATATTCTCAACCCAAAAAAGTTTGTGTAATACTTGTAACGCTACATGGAGATTAACTCAATCTAGAGGGTATTAATAATGAATCGTACTAAACTGGTACTGGGCGCGGTAATCCTGGGTTCTACTCTGCTGGCTGGTTGCTCCAGCAACGCTAAAATCGATCAGCTGTCTTCTGACGTTCAGACTCTGAACGCTAAAGTTGACCAGCTGAGCAACGACGTGAACGCAATCCGTTCCGACGTTCAGGCTGCTAAAGACGACGCAGCTCGCGCTAACCAGCGTCTGGACAACCAGGCTACTAAATACCGTAAGTAATAGTACCTGTTAATAAAATGGCGCACATTGTGCGCCATTTTTTTTGCCTGCGTCAAACGGCTACTGCGTCACCTTCTCCCCTTCATCTTCCGCTACCGCAGCGGACACCCGACTGTTCTGCACCGATAACACGCTATTGCTGGCCGACGGGCCGCTCCCTGACGACACGATAACCGGGATCCCGGCGCGGCGCGACAGGGCTTTCTCAATCAGCGCCTTATCGCTTCCCGCCTGAGAAACAAAGGTTGCAAAGTCGGCGGAGTGGGTAATGGGCGAGACCTGCGGGTTTTCTCCCTCAGCCTGCGCCAGCGGGCGGTGGACTTCAATATAGCGTTTACCATCCGGCTCCACGGAGAACTTCACGGGTTCATTGATAATCTGTACCCGCGTGCCAACCCGCACCTGTTCAAACAGGGCCTTAATATCCGGGGCGTTCATCCGCATACAGCCGGAGCTGACGCGCAGGCCAACGCTGTCCGGCGCGCTGGTGCCGTGGATGAGATATTCCCCGTTGCCCACGCCTAAACGCAGTGCAAAGCGTCCCAGCGGGTTATTTGGCCCGGCAGGTACCACTGGAGGTAATTTAATTCCCTGCTCCAGAGAGCGTGCTCTGATGCCCGGCGTGGGTGTCCAGGTGGGATTCGGGATTTTCTGGCTTACGCGCGTGGTCGTGACCGGCGTTTCCAGCCCCAGCTGTCCGATGCCGAGCGGGAAGACCTGAACGATGTTTTCTCCCGGCGGGAAATAGTAGAGCCGCAGCTCAGCGAGGTTCACCACAATCCCCTCGCGCGGCGTGTCCGGCAGCAGCATCTGCGACGGGATGGTAATGACGGTTCCCGGCGCAGGGTTTACCGGCGCAATGGTATTGTTCGTTTCCAGGATCACCTGCGCCGCGGTATTAAACCGGCGGGCGATGGTCTGCAGCTTATTATCCCCTTCCTGTATCGTGTAGGTTTGATTTTGCCCAATCAGGCGACTGCCTGCGGGCGGCAACGGATAGTCCATCGCGCGGGCCGAATTAAGTGCGCCGAGCGAACTGAGGAGTAATAGAGTTATGAGAGACGCGCGCTTCATGCTGAGATTCCTTATTCACTGACAGGACGCCAGAAAGCTGAAAAACCAGCGAGGCGGGAACCACCTCGCGAAACAGAATGAATGCTGTTCTGTAAGTCTAGCTAAGGATTGCAGCTTTGGCGCGGATCGCGCGAATCATCGCTTCCAGTCCCTGGGAACGAGACGGGGTGAGGTGTTGGGTCAGGGCCATTTTTTCAAACCACGGGCGGACATCAAACGCGACAATATCCTGCGCCGACATCCGGTGGTAAAGAATAAAGACGACCGCAATAAGCCCTTTTACAATGGCCGCATCGCTGTCGCCGTGCAGTGCTATCGTGCCGTCGTCAGACTGTTCCATCACAATCCACACCTGGCTCTGACAGCCCTGAATAATATTTTCCGGGTTATGCGCCTCTTCACCGAGCGGCGGCAGACGCTGCCCCAGCTCGATGATATAAAGGTACTTCTCTTCCCAGTTTGCGCAACGCCCAAAGTTGCGCAGCAATTTGTCTCTGTCCGGCAGTTCTGCCATCTTTTGCCTCTCCGTTAGCTCAGCAGCTGGTGAATACGCTTAAGTCCCGCCACCAGCCTGTCGACCTCTTCCGTTGTGTTGTACATCACCAGCGACGCGCGGCACATTGCCGGTACCTGGTAAAACGCCATCAGCGGCATGGCGCAGTGGTGCCCGGTACGGACCGCCACGCCGTAGTTATCGAGGAAACTGCCCACGTCATAGGCGTGATGTTTCCCGAGATTGAATGCGATCACCCCTTGCCGGTCGGCAGGCCCGTAGAGGGTCAGATCCGGCACGCTGGCAAGCTCGGCAAGCGCATAGTGCATCAGCAGCTGTTCGTACTCCTGAATGCTATCAAGGCCGATTGCGGAGACGTAGGAAACCGCCGCCCCCAGCCCGATAATCCCGCCGGTGTTGGGCGTACCCGCCTCAAAACGCCACGGCGCGCGCGCGTAGGTGGTGCCTTCCGTCAGGCTGACGGTGGCGATCATCGACCCGCCCCCTTCCCACGGCGGCATCGCCTGCAGGATATCTTCTTTCACGTACAGTACGCCAATCCCGGTCGGCCCATAGAGCTTGTGGCCTGAGAAGACGTAGAAATCGCAGTCCAGCGCCTGAACGTCAACCGCGTGGTGCATGACCGCCTGGGCGCCGTCAATCAGCACCTTCGCGCCGGCCTGATGGGCTTTTTCGACAATCTCTGCCACCGGGTTTTCAGTCCCGAGCACGTTAGAGACCTGGGTGACCGCCACCAGCCGCGTGCGGTCATCAAGCAATGCGTCGAGCTGCTCGAGCTGCAGCGTCCCATCAACGTTGAGCGGAATGACCCGCAATTGCGCGCCAACGCGCTCGCAGAGCATCTGCCACGGCACGATATTGGCGTGGTGCTCCATCTGGGTGATGATAATGTTATCCCCCGCGTGGACCTGCGCGTTGCCCCAGCTGTTAGCGACAAGGTTGATCCCTTCGGTGGTTCCGCGCACGAAGACCAGCTCCTCAGGCGATTTTGCATTGAGGAAGGCGGCAATTTGCGTGCGCACGTTTTCCATACGCTGGGTCGCCTCGGCGCTCAGGGTATGAATACCGCGATGCACGGCGGCGTAGCCGTGGCGATAAAACTCGGCTTCCGCATCCACGACCGGGTTCGGCTTCTGCGCGCTGGCCGCGCTGTCCAGATAGGCCAGAGGAAGACCGTTCACTTCACGGGTCAGAACCGGAAAATCTGCCCGTACTTTCTCGACGGGAAAACTCATGCTTCGCCTCCAGGCAGACGCTGACCGATACGCGCCAGCACCTGCTGTTTCAACTGACCATCGTTCAGCGCTTCCGTCAGTTCGGCGGCAAACGCATAGATAATCATTTTCTGCGCCGCCTGCTGGTCGATACCGCGGGAACGCAGGTAGAACATCTGCTCGTCGTCGATGCGCCCGACCGTCGCACCGTGGCTGCACTTCACGTCGTCGGCGTAGATCTCCAGCTGCGGTTTGGTGTCCACCTCCGCCAGGCGACCTAACAGCAGATTGTTGTTGGTCATCTGCCCGTCGGTTTTGATGGCGTGCTGCGCCACGTTAATCAGTCCGTTAAACACCGCGCGCCCTTTATCACTCACGATAGTTTTGTGCAGCTGGCGGCTGTTGCAGTAGCCCTTGTTGTGCTCCAGCCAGGTGCGCGTGTCGCACACTTCAGATTTAACCGGCATCGCCAGACTGTTGATGCGCAGCGTGGTGTTTTCACCGTTAAGCTGCGTGCTGGTGTTGTGGCGCAGCACCGACCCGCCGAGCAGGAAGCTGTGGCTGTAGGCTGCGGCATCCTGACCCAGCACAATGTCGTTATGGGCAAAGTGGTGGGTCTGCGGGTTCTCGAACGCCAGCTTGACGTGGTGGAGCTGGGCGTTGGCGGCAACGTTCATCGTCAAACGCGAGCCGGTAAAGTGGCGCGTCTCGTTGAGGCTGACGTAATGTTCAATCACCGTGGCCTCCGCCCCCTCGGCCAGCTCCAGATGGTGACGATAGTGCGCGGTGTTGATTTCGTCGCCGTCCAGCCCCTGGGTGATGTGCATCAGCAGCAGCGGTTTTGCCGGACGCTGGTTACGCTTCACGCGGATGTGCGTTACGCTGCGGGCCAGGCTCTCGGTCAGGTGGAGGAAAACCTCAGGCTGAACCGGGGCGCTCAGGCGCTGGCGATCGTCGTTTATCTCAATCTCAAATCCGCCCCCCTGAAGGGCGTCGCTCAGCTCCGGACGGAACTCACCGTCGACAAACACCAGGCGCACGGCATCCACGTTTACGGCCAGCGCGTCACGCTGCGCCGGGGTGAGATCCGCCAGACGGGTCACGAACTCGGCGTTCAGCAGGCCATCAAGCGGGGTATATTTCCAGTTCTCATGCTTACGCGTCGGCAGGCCGAGACGCAGCATCTGCTGCAGATGCTGCTGCGCCTGCTCAGAGCGCGTGCCGCCCTGGGCTTCAAACAGCCGGTGCCACTGCTGGAGCGCATTACTGCTGTTCGGTAAGCCAGCCATAGCCCTGCTCCTCCAGTTGTTTAACCAGCGTGAAATCACCGGATTTCACAATACGCCCCTGGTAAAGCACGTGAACGTAATCCGGCTTGATGTAGTCCAGAATGCGCTGGTAGTGGGTGACGATAATGAACGAACGCTTGCCGTCGCGCAGGGAGTTCACCCCGTCAGCGACAATCTTCAGGGCGTCGATATCCAGACCGGAGTCGGTCTCATCCAGAATGCACAGCTCGGGCTCCAGCACGGCCATCTGCAGAATGTCGTTACGCTTTTTCTCGCCGCCGGAAAAGCCAACGTTCACCGAGCGGGTCAGCAGATCTTCCGGCATTTTCAGCAGCTTGATCTTCTCTTCCATCAGGTCCTGGAAGTCAAAGCGGTCCAGCGCCTCCAGGCCGCGATACTTGCGCACCGCATTCAGCGCCGTCTGCAGGAAGAACTGGTTGCTGACGCCCGGAATTTCGACCGGGTACTGGAAGGCCATGAAGATGCCCTCTCCCGCGCGATCTTCCGGCGACATCTCCAGCAGATCCTTGCCGTTAAACTCCACCGAGCCGTGGGTCACCTCATAATCTTCGCGCCCTGCCAGCGTCGCAGAAAGCGTACTTTTCCCGGAGCCGTTCGGCCCCATGATGGCGTGAACTTCACCCGGCTTAACGTCAAAATTGAGGCCACGCAGGATGGCTTTGTCTTCTACGCTGACCTGTAAATCTTTAATGCTTAACATGTGCTTTCCTTAACCGACGCTGTGTTCAAGACTAATGGCGAGGAGTTTCTGGGCTTCAACGGCAAATTCCAGCGGCAGTTCAGAGAACACGTCCTTACAGAAGCCGTTGACGATCATCGAGATGGCGTCTTCTTCGCTGATCCCGCGCTGCAGGCAGTAGAAGAGCTGATCTTCCCCAATCCGCGACGTCGTCGCCTCGTGCTCAAGCTGGGCCGTATTATTACGACACTCGACGTACGGGAAGGTATGCGCCCCGCAGTCTGCGCCAATCAGCATCGAGTCACACTGGGTAAAGTTTCGCGCATTGGTGGCCGTCGGCATGATTTTCACCAGCCCGCGATAGCTGTTCTGGCTATGCCCGGCAGAGATCCCTTTCGAGATGATGGTCGATTTGGTGTTTTTACCAATGTGGATCATCTTGGTGCCGGTATCGGCCTGCTGGTGGCCGCTGGTCAGCGCCACGGAGTAAAATTCACCGATGGAGTTATCCCCGCGCAGGATGCAGCTCGGGTATTTCCAGGTGATGGCAGAGCCGGTTTCAGACTGGGTCCACGACATCTTGCTGTTTTCACCTTCGCACAGCGCGCGCTTGGTGACGAAGTTCAGGATACCGCCGGTATTGCCGTCGCCCGGGAACCAGTTTTGCACCGTGGAGTATTTCACCTCGGCATCTTTGTGGATGATGACCTCCACCACCGCCGCGTGCAGCTGGTAGCTGTCGCGAACCGGGGCGGAGCACCCTTCGATATAGCTGACGTAGCTGCCTTCATCCGCGACCAGAATCGTGCGTTCGAACTGGCCGGTTTTTTCGGCATTGATGCGGAAATACGTCGACAGCTCCATCGGGCAGCGCACGCCTTTCGGCACATAGATAAAGGTGCCGTCAGAGGCTACCGCCGCGTTGAGCGCCGCAAAGAAGTTGTCGTTAGAGGGCACCACGGTCCCAATGTACTTTTTCACCAGTTCCGGATGATCGTGAATCGCTTCGCCGAAGGAGCAGAAAATGATCCCCTGCTCTGCCAGCTTCTCGCGGTAGGTGGTCGCCACCGAGACGGAGTCGAAAATGGCGTCCACCGCCACCTCTCTCCCTTCACGCACGGGCACGCCAAGCTGGTTAAAGGCCTCTTCCACCTCTTTACTGAGGAAGCTGTTTTCAGCGCCGGTTTGCTGCACCGCGCCGGGCTGCGAGGCGCAGGTGTCGTCACAGCTGCCGCAGGAGGGCGCAGAGTAGTAGCTGTAATCCTGATAGTTCAGCTTGTCATAATGCGCTTTCAGCCAGTGCGGCTCTTCCATCTCCAGCCAGGCGCGGAAGGCGCTCAGGCGGAACTCCAGCATCCACTCCGGCTCGTTACGTTTCGCCGAGATCGCCCGCACGACATCTTCGTTAATGCCTTTCGCCAGCTCATCGGTCTGCAGCTGGGTGAAGAACCCCTCTTTATAGTTGAGGTGCCCACCGCTCCAGGTATTTACATCACTCGATGCTTCAGTATTACGAGACATAGTTCCGCCTATACCCCAAAGCTTTCGCCGCAGCCGCATTCGTTCTGGGCTTTCGGGTTATGAAATTTGAATAACTGGTTTAAGCCTTCGCGGACGTAGTCCACTTCGGTACCGTCAATAAACGGCATGGCCTGCAGCGCGACGTACAGTTTCGCGCCGTCCGTCTCGAACACCAGGTCATCTTTCTCGGGCTCGGTGACGGTATCGAGCACGTAGCCGAAACCCGCGCAGCCGGTCTGTTTGACGCCCAAACGTACGCCGAGGATCTCGGGCTTTTTCGCCACCAGCTCGTGAATATGTGCCGCCGCCGCTGGCGTGAGCGTTAAGCCGCGCCAGGCAAAATCGGCAGGATTAAAGGTTTCTGAATGCAGTTCCATAGGTCCACCTCATCTGATAAGCCATCAGGGCATAACACCATGTTAGTGATAACGATTATCACTTCAACCCTCTGTCAGCAGGGGCATTCGGCTAAACCGCCCTTTTTGCCTACTTTTATTAAGCATAGACCCTGTGAGAGGATGCAGTCAGGATGGATGTATTTGTTCAATACATTGATTAATAATGCATTTCATCGCGGCAGTTATGACGGGGAAGAGAAAAATAAAATATGCATCGGAAATGCCTATTTTTGAGATAGCTTTTGCTCAGTAAATGACTAAAACAAAAAAAGGCCCTCTGGGCCTCTGACGATCAGTGATGAAATGAGACAGCAAACCCCTGTTCACGCCAGTGGTCGAGCTGTTCCTGCTGGCGAGGCGTTGGGGATTTCCCCGTCCAGACGAAGATTTTTTGCCCAGGGAACAGTTCAGGACGCGGCGAATCAATAGGTTCCGCCAGGACGTCAATGTGCCAGCCCTTCTGCGATAAGCGCGCGGCTTCCAGCCACAGGTGGGTGCGGTCATCGCATTCCCAGCCAATCAGGAGGGCGTCTTTACCGGCTTTTTTGCGGGATTCCGCCAGGCTTGCAATCGCGAATTCGATCAGGACGCCGTCAAACAGGCTCGCCATGTGACGCACGGTGTTTTGATCCTGATTCATGCGCTGACGAACGGGAGAAATAATATTGTCAATCAGCGCATCTATCGCGTGATCGCGGCGGAATTCGCCCATTTTGGCGCGCAGCTTTGCCGGGCTGGCGTAACGCAGAACGGTCATCATCTCTTCCTGGAACGATACCCAGTTGCCCTGAGTCAATACTTCTTTGTTTTCCAGCAAGGCTTTGACTTTTCCGACCGAGACGCCGCTTTTCATCAGTCGCTTGATCTCTTCTATGCGGAGGATATCTTCATCGTCAAACTGACGATGCCCCCCTTCGCTGCGCTGCGGCTTCAACAATCCATAACGGCGCTGCCAGGCACGCAGCGTAACGGGGTTGATACCGCATCGTTCGGCCACTTCGCCGATACTGTAATAGGCCATTAACTCCCTCACGCTCAGAACTTCCATACCTAACTGCACCAACCTTATCAGATTGTACACACCATTTGTATAACTAAGACCGCATTTTGCTCAGGTGAATGGGCTTCTCCCCTCTTCACCTGTTAATACATTGTTGTATAAAATTTACCATTCGTACAGTTAACTCTGCCGTAATGTGTACAGCTTTATCAGAAGTCGAACTTTTTCTCCGGCCATGCAATCGCGGGAATACCGCCGTGTCGCGGGCTGGCAAAAAGATGTCCCTGGAACTGGGAAATCCCGGCGGACTCCAGCCACATCCACTCTTCAGCCTTCTCTACTCCTACCGCGCAGAACTGGATCTCAAGCGAGGAGCAGCATTTGATAATCGCCTGAATAATGGCCTGCCGGGGGCCACTTTTATGCACGTTCGCGACCAGATCGCGATTAATCTTAATTCTGTCCGGCTGGAACTGCGCCAGCAGCTGTAGCCCGGCAAAACCGGCGCCAAAGTGATCGATCGTCACGCTGATACCCGCGCTTTTTAACTGCCTGACCGAGTCCGTGAAGTCATCAAAACGGGAAATGGCTTCACTCTCGGTGAACTCCACCACAATTTGCTCGGGGACAAACCCATTAGCTTCAATCGCGGTGAGCAGGAAATCCACGGCGTTGGGAATATTGACCAGCGTCATGGGCCGCAGATTGAGGGATAACGTCTGGTCCTGGAGCCCCAGCGCGCTGGCCATGGAGAGCGCCACCTGCTTGCTGTGTAAATCAGAGGCATACACCTCGTCATGCGGCAGATTAGCAAAGTAATCTCCCGGAGCGCCGCCGTCAGGCGTGCGGAGAAGCGCCTCCCAGGAGACGACCTGCTGCATAAACGGATCGACTATCGGCTGGAACGCAAAGCTGCAATCCGCCCCTTTCGCGACCACTTCGGGCTGCGCGGACAAACGCGTTTCCTCGCGAACGAACTCCCAGGAATCCGCAGGCGGCAGTTCAAAATAGTTCGCTTTTTCCGTGGCCTCGACAAAGGTGCGGAAAAACTGCAGCGGGCGGTCGTTATACGTCAGCTGATAGCGTGTCGTCCCCCTGTTGAGCACCTGCTGCAGCACTTCGTCCCTGTCGAAGTGGCGCAAATCAAAAAGCTCCATGCCCACGTTGCCAAAACGCCGGACAGGTCCGTGATCGCGCATCAGCTCCACCACGTTATGGTGGCGCGGGTCGCTGCAGATCTGCTCATAGATGGCAGAGACGTGTTCCACTGGCCCTTCAAGCAGCTGAAAAAAATGTGTGCCGTTAAACAGCAGGATCCCCGTGACGTTGGATTGCCGGTTTTTACTATTTGCTGCAGCGACCATGGTTTCCAGCGCTTTCACTGGAACGTCCTCGCAGATATGGCTGCGGTAAATGATGGTTGTGAGCATGCGATTCCTGGGGTTAGGGTTTTGGCCACAAAAAGGTGGATAAGTATCATTTATAGCACATTCATTGCCTGACAAATAATTTACATCTCAATCATTTACGGCAGTTAATGAAACATTTTTCTGCGCTGTACAACTTACCAGTGTCAGACCTTTTTGTACAATATATCCTGTAACATTACCGGTTAAAACCAACCAATTAACCATATGAAAATAAAGCAATTTATAAAATACACCATAAAAATATTAAAAATCTGTACATTTTAAGTGTACAGATTTAAGAATTGTGTATACCTTAATTGTAACGTTAGTGATTACAAAATTTTACAGGAGCGAAACATGCAGCAGAAAGGTTACGCCACAGATTCCGCAGCAGCGATCGCACAGTACTTCGAAAAGGCTGCGCTTCCCACCCAGCAGGAGACGCTGGGCCAGGTAGTTGTCGAAATCCTCAGCGACGGGCGAAACCTGAATCGCAAATCGCTCTGTACCAAGCTGCTCAGCCGCCTCGAAAGGGCCGATGGTCCGGAAGAGGAAGAGCACTACCACATGCTGCTTGGTCTGCTCTTCGAACGATAACGTGATGAATAGCAGTGACGCAGACCGACTGATCGACCAGCTTATCGGTGAAGCCGTTCTCTCTCTTCTGAAAGAGCGGGGGCCTGTAACAACCGAAGGATTGCTGCAGCGTCTGCGGGTTATGAAAGAACATGAAAAGGATCCCCGGCGGCGGGAGACACTTGCGGTGGTGATTGCCGAGATCGGCTCAAACAGCATCGCCTTTAAACGTCGCAGAACCGCGCAAGGACGAACGAACAGAGAGGGACCTCTCAACGATAACAGAGACAATGTAGTGCCGTTATTTGGAAGTGGAAAACCGTCCGACCCCAAAAAAATACATTGACTGCAATTTAACAGCTACGGTGAGAACAAATGAGACAAAATATTCAGCTTCAACCCGAATACCACTCTGCTTTTTTAGACAGTGCGCTGTCGGAATATTTCCGTCACGCAGGCGATCGTTTTGCTGAAGAGTCCGCTGTTTTTTCTACTGCAGTACGCTGTGTTCTGGCCTCCGAAGGCCATCTGACCAACAAAGCGATAATCCTCTGGCTCATTCAGACGCTGGAAGCGACCCACGATGTTGTCCAGGCGGATGTGATTCGCAAGACGCTGGAAATTGTCGTGGGCTACACCATGGACGACCTGTAATTTCACGGCCACTCATCCTGCTTTCGTGTCATCGTCAAAACTGACGAATGTTCTGACGATGACACGCGTCTTCCCCGCTTAACACCCTGTTAAATCAGCTAAGCCAACCTGGCACGGTTCCTGCTTACCTCTGCTTACGGGACTGGGTTTTCCAGTCAACTTTGCTTCATTTCTTAACAGGTCTGTTATTGATGAAAAAGATCGCCAGCGTCTGCCCCTACTGCGGTGCAGGCTGTAAATTAAACCTTGTCGTTGAAAATAACCGTATCATCCGTGCCGAAGCCGCAGAAGGCGTCACAAACCAGGGTACCCTGTGTCTGAAAGGCTTTTACGGCTGGGACTTCCTCAACGATACCCGTCTGCTCACCCCGCGCCTGACCCAGCCGATGATCCGCTACCGCAAAGGCGAGGCATTTACTCCCGTTACCTGGGAAGAGGCTATCCGCTACACCGCCCACAGGATCAGCAGCATTAAAGCGCAGCACGGGCCGCGGTCGATCATGACCACCGGCTCCTCTCGCGGAACCGGCAATGAAACAAACTATGTAATGCAAAAATTTGCCCGCGCGGTGCTGAACACCAACAACGTGGACTGCTGCGCGCGCGTTTGTCACGGCCCTTCCGTGGCCGGTTTACAGGAAACGCTCGGCAACGGCGCGATGAGCAACTCAATCAACGATATTGAAAACTCAAAATGCCTGCTGGTGTTTGGCTATAACTGCGCGGACTCCCACCCTATCGTCGCCCGACGCGTGCTGAAAGCGCGGGAAAACGGCGCGAAAATTATCGTCTGCGATCCGCGGCGTATTGAAACGGCGCGCATCGCCGACCAGCATCTGCAGCTGAAAAACGGCAGCAACATGGCGCTGGTAAACGCCTTTGGCTACGTGCTGCTGGAGGAGGAGCTCTACGACAAAAGCTACGTGGCGCGCTTTACCGAGGGGCTTGAGGCCTATCGCCAGACGGTGAAAGACTATGCGCCGGAGAAGGTTGAGCATCTTACCGGCATTCCCGCCCGCGACGTTCGTCAGGCGATGCGCACCTTCGCGGCAGCCCCTTCCGCTACCGTGATGTGGGGGATGGGCGTAACCCAGTTTGGTCAGGCCGTGGATGTGGTCAAAGGGCTTTCAAGCCTGGCGCTGCTGACCGGCAACCTCGGGCGCCCTGCCGTCGGCGTCGGGCCGGTGCGCGGACAAAACAACGTTCAGGGCGCCTGCGATATGGGCGTTCTGCCGAATATGTTCCCGGGCTATCAGGATGTGACCGATCCGGCGGTCAGGCAGAAGTTTGCCGATGCCTGGGGAATTGACGTCAATAAAATGGACGATCGGGTCGGAACGCGCATTACCGAGGTGCCCCATCTGGCGCTGGAAGGCAAGGTCAAGGCCTACTACATCATGGGGGAAGATCCGCTTCAGACCGAAGCCGATCTCGGTCTCGTTCGCAGCGGTTTTGAGGCGCTCGACTTTGTGGTGGTTCAGGACATCTTTATGACCAAAACGGCAGAAGTGGCGGACGTCCTGCTTCCTGCCACCTCCTGGGGTGAACACGGCGGCGTCTTTACCTGTGCCGATCGCGGGTTCCAGCGTTTTGGCAAAGCCATTGAGGCCAGCGGCAACGTGAAGCGCGACTGGGAAATCATCAGCCTGCTCGCCACCGAGATGGGCTACCCGATGCATTATGACGACAACCAGCAGATCTGGGATGAGATGCGTGAGCTGTGCCCGCTCTTCTACGGCGTGACGTATGAAAAAATGGGCGAGATGGGCCACGTGCAGTGGCCGTGCCCGACGCTGGATCATCCGGGAACGCCGTACCTGTATAAAGATAATCAGTTCGACACCCCAACCGGTAAAGGGCAGCTCTTTGCCGCCCCGTGGCGCGCGCCGGCAGAAACTCCGGACGCGGATTTCCCGCTGGTGCTGTGTACGGTTCGTGAAGTGGGACACTACTCCTGCCGCTCGATGACCGGGAACTGCGCCGCGCTGCAAAGCCTGGCCGATGAGCCGGGCCGGGTGCAAATGAACCCAGCCGATGCGGAAAAGCTGGGCATCTCGGAGGGCCAGCTGGTCTGGGTGCGTTCGCGTCGCGGCAAAGTGATTACCCGCGCCAGCATTAGCGAGCGTATCAACGCCGGAGCGGTCTACATGACCTATCAATGGTGGATTGGCGCCTGCAACGAGCTGACCCAGGACAACCTCGACCCCATCTCCAAAACGCCGGAAACGAAGTACTGCGCGGTGCAACTGGAGGCGATTGAGGACCAGCGCTGGGCGGAGGATTTTGCGGCGTCGGCGTATCAGTCCATGAAGTCGCGGCTGATTAACGCGGTGAATGTCTGAAGACAATGCCGGGTGGCCTCACCGCCGCCCGATACTGAATTTCAGACACAAAAAAGGCCGCACTCGCGGCCCTTTTACTCTCATGTACTCAATGGACGTGAACGCCCAACCGCCAGGCAAAGTAGATCTCTTCTTTCAGTTCATTCGAAGAGAGCGCCAGCAAATCTGTAAATTCCAGCTCAAGCTGTTTCAGCTTTTTCAGATACTGCGCCGGAGACAGGTTGCTCTTATCGCGACGTAAATATTCAATTGCCAGCTGTGTTGGGGTTATTTCAGTATCCATGATGTCCTCGCTTATGTACAAAACCTGACCAGTATATCACAACGGACTGGCTAGTTTTTGACCAAAGGCAAAACATCTGAAAACTTTACACAACCGCCGTGGTCAGCCGCGACGAGCAGCACAGGCGATCCTGCTCATCGAGAATATCTATTTGCCACACCTGATGGCGGCTTCCGGCATGCAGCGCGCGGCACACACCGCGCACGCGCCCGCTGCGCACCGAGCGAATGTGGTTAGCATTCACCTCGAGCCCGACAACCTTCTGCTCTCCTTCGGTACAGAGATACCCCGCCACCGAGCCCAGCGTTTCGGCCAGCACGACGGAGGCACCGCCGTGCAATAAACCAAACGGCTGGTGGGTGCGACTGTCGACGGGCATGGTGGCCTCAATTTCATCGTCGCCAATTCGGATGAACTGAATATCCAGCAGCCCAACCATATTCCCCTCGCCCATGGCGTTCAGCGCCTGCAGCGTCACGGCACGTTTCCAGATCATCCAATTATCTCCAGTAAAGCCTGCAATGGGTGACGCACACCGTTACCTTCTACCCGTTTTACCTGGCTGCGGCAGGAGTAGCCCGTCGCCAGACAGCGGTTTCGCGGCAAACGCTGCATCGCCTGATGCCAGGACAGCTCATAGATGCCGAGCGAGTTGGCGTGATTTTTCACTTCGTGTCCGTAGGTTCCGGCCATCCCGCAGCAGCCTACGTTGACGCTCTCCAGCTTCGCACCGAAGCGGGCAAAAACGGACGCCCACTGCGCGGGGGCACCCGGCAGCGCGGTCACTTCCGTGCAGTGGCCGAACAGATACCAGGGTTCACCGCTGACATCCTGAACGGCCTTATCTGCCAGCGCCACCGGCAGCCACTCGTGCACCAGCATGACGTTGAAATCGCCGCGCTTATCGCCCAGCGTCTGCTTGTATTCATCGCGATAGCAAAGCACCAGCGCCGGATCCACGCCGACCATCGGTATCCCGAGTTGCGCCACGCGGTTTAAGAAGTCAGACGTTTTCTGCGCTGTCTTCGCAAATCGCTTCAGGAACCCCTTAATGTGCTGCGCCTTGCCGTTGGGAGAGAACGGCAGCACAACCGGCTGGTAACCCACTTTCTCCGCCAGACGGACGAAATCGGCCACGACCTGCGCATCGTAGTAGCTGGTGAACGGATCCTGCACCACCAGCACCACATTCGCTTTTTGCTCCGGAGCGAGCGCCTCCAGCTGTTCCAGGGTCATGTTCGCCGAACGGTGACCGACTAGCTGGCGCTGCAGAGACGGGACCGACAGCAGTGGGAGATCGACCATGCCGATGTGTTTTTCGGAGAGCTTGCGCACCAGCGGCTGGTTGATAAAGAAGTTGAAGGTCTTTGGCGCCCGCGCCATCAGCGGCGCGTAGCTTTCCACCGTCGCCACCAGATGGTCGCGCACCGGGCGGAGGTATCGGGTGTGGTAAAGCTGCAGGAAACGCGAGCGGAATTCCGGCACGTCGATTTTAATCGGGCACTGGGTGGAGCAGGCTTTACAGGCCAGACAGCCGGACATCGCCTCTTTCACCTCATGGGAGAAATCATACTCGCCTTTGTTGGCATGCCAGCTGTTGCGGGTGCGCTCAATCAGCGAGCGCAGGCTGGCCCGTTTTTCCGGCAGCTCCTGCTCCAGCTTGAGCGGATCCACCCCGCGGTCGGCCAGCAGACGCAGCCACTCGCGCACCAGCGTCGCCCGCCCTTTCGGCGAGTGGATACGGTTGCTGGTGATTTTCATCGACGGGCACATCGGGCTTTTCACATCAAAGTTAAAGCACAGGCCGTTGCCGTTGCACTCCATCGCGCCGCGCCAGGACGAGCGCACCGCAATAGGGATCTGCCTGTCGTAGGTGCCGCGCTTGACGGCATCCACCTGCAGCATTGGCGCGTCTACGCCTTCAGGCGGGCAGATTTTACCCGGGTTGAGGCGGTTATGCGGGTCGAACGCCGCTTTCACCTTACGCAATTCCGCGTAGAGTTGTTCGCCAAAGAATGCCGGGCTGTACTCCGCGCGGAACCCTTTCCCGTGCTCCCCCCACAGCAGACCGCCGTATTTGGCGGTTAAGGCCACCACGTCGTCGGAGATCTGCTTCATCAGGATCTCCTGCTGCGGGTCGCACATGTCCAGCGCCGGACGCACGTGCAGTACCCCGGCGTCGACGTGGCCGAACATGCCATAGCTCAGGCCGTGGCTGTCCAGCAGGGCGCGAAACTCCACGATATAATCCGCCAGATGCTCGGGCGGCACGCAGGTATCTTCGGCAAAGGGAATGGGCTTCGCCGCCCCTTTCGCATTGCCGAGCAGGCCCACGGCCTTTTTACGCATCGCATAGATACGCTCAATCCCGGCCAGATCGTTACAGAGCTGCCAGCCGATCACGCCGCCTTCACCCTGCGCAATCAGCTCATCCAGCCGCTGGCAGAGCGTGGTGACCTGACGCTCAATCAGCTCCGCATCATCGCCGGCAAATTCCACAATGTTGAGACCGAGCATCTCTTTGTCCGGCACGTCTGTAATGAGGTCGCTTACGGAGTGCCAGACAATATCTTCCCGGGCCAGATTGAGCACCTTAGAGTCGACGGTTTCCACCGACAGCGCCTGCGCTTGCACCATAAACGGCGCATTGCGCAGCGCGGAGTCGAAGGAGTCATATTTGACGTTCACCAGACGGCGCACTTTCGGCAACCGGGTGATATCCAGCCGCGCTTCGGTAATAAACGCCAGCGTTCCTTCGGAGCCGGTCAGCACGCGGGTTAAATCAAACTGGGTCAGGTCATCGTTGAAGACGTGTCGCAGATCGTACCCGGTCAGGAAGCGGTTCAGTTTGGGGAATTTATCGAGAATAAGCTGGCGGTTGTCGCGGCAGCGTTCCAGCACGGTGCGATAGATGCGCCCGCTGGCGGTGTTGTCTTTGCCCAGCGTTTCCGCCAGTTCGACCGGCATCGGCTGGGTATCGAGGATATCGCCGCCCAGGAGCACCGCACGCACGCCCAGCACGTGATCGGAGGTTTTACCGTAGACCAGCGAGCCCTGCCCGGAGGCATCCGTGTTAATCATCCCGCCAAGGGTCGCGCGGTTGCTGGTGGAAAGCTCAGGGGCAAAAAAGTAACCGTAAGGCTTGAGATACTGATTAAGCTGATCTTTGATGACGCCCGCTTCGACCCGCACCCACCCCTCTTCCGGGTTGATCTCAATGATGCGGTTCATATAGCGCGACATATCAACAATGATGCCCTGGTTCAGCGCCTGACCGTTGGTCCCGGTGCCGCCGCCGCGCGGCGTAAAGACCAGCGAGGCAAACCGCTCCTGCGTGGCCAGCCGGGCGATAAGCGCGACGTCGGCCGTTGAACGGGGGAAAACCACGGCATCGGGAAGAAGCTGGTAGATACTGTTATCGGTCGCCATCGTCAGCCTGTCGGCATAGTTCGTGGCGGTATCACCTGTAAAACCCTGTTGCTCCAGTGCTTGCAAAAAATTAAGCACCAGCTGAACGACGCCAGGTGCCTGAGAAATCTGTGGGATCATGACTGTCGACCCTAATTAGAGTTGTATGAAATCGTTTGCGTGTATCTTAAAAGTTTTATCACATTTTTTTCTTATAATCTCTGCTGAATTACAGGCAGAATTCGCCTGTTAAAAACCGCTGAGATCATTAATGATTAAAGAGACGCGGTTTTCCGTTCCCGCCAGTTGTACTGGCGTTCTTTTAAGGAAAGTTTCATTTATGGTCAATCTTCGCCAGCCCAGGGATGTTGCGCAAATTTTGCTGTCGGTGCTGTTTCTGGCCCTCATGATTATTGCGTGTCTGTGGATTGTTCAACCCTTTATTCTCGGCTTTGCGTGGGCTGCGACCGTTGTCGTTGCCACGTGGCCTTTGCTGCTGCGCTTGCAGAAGCTGCTGTTTGGCCGCCGCGGGCTCGCCGTGCTGGTCATGACGCTTCTGCTGTTCCTGCTGTTTATTATTCCGATTGCCCTGCTGGTGAATAGCCTGGTGGATTCCAGTGGCCCGGTTATTCGCGCCATTAGCAGCGGTGACCTGACGCTGCCGGATCTCGCCTGGCTGAACAGCATTCCGGTGGTGGGCTCAAAACTCTACAGCGGCTGGCATAGCCTGCTGGAGATGGGCGGCAGCGCGCTGATGGCAAAAGTCCGCCCGTACATTGGCACCACCACCACCTGGTTTGTCGGTCAGGCGGCGCATATCGGCCGCTTTATGATGCACTGTACCCTGATGCTGCTCTTCAGCGCCCTGCTCTACTGGCGCGGCGAGCAGGTGGCTTTAGGCGTTCGTCACTTTGCCACCCGCCTGGCGGGCAAACGCGGTGACGCAGCGGTGCTGCTGGCCGCACAGGCCGTGCGCGCGGTTGCGCTGGGCGTGGTGGTCACCGCGCTGGTGCAGGCGGTGCTGGGCGGGATCGGTCTGGCAATTTCCGGCGTACCGTACGCCACCGTGTTCACCGTTGTCATGCTGATGACCTGTCTTGCACAGCTGGGACCGCTGCTGGTGCTGGTCCCCAGCATTATCTGGCTCTACTGGACGGGCGATACCACGTGGGGAACGGTGCTGCTGGTCTGGAGCTGCGTGGTCGGCACCATGGATAACGTCATTCGTCCGATCCTCATCCGCATGGGCGCAGACCTGCCGCTGATCCTGATCCTCTCCGGGGTCATTGGCGGATTGATTGCCTTTGGCATGATTGGCCTGTTTATTGGCCCGGTGCTGCTCGCCGTCACCTGGCGTCTGTTCTCTGCCTGGGTGCATGAAATTCCGCCGCCGGGAACTGACCCGGACGTGATTTTGAGCGAACTGGAAGAGCTGGAAGAGAAGAACACGCATTAAGGTATGCTGCCGGGTAGCGTTAACGCTCACCCGGCCTACACTCTCCCGCATGATACTTAAACACTGCTAAAGTATTTATTCATTACCCACTGGTCAGACCCACCTTTTCAGCAGTATGTCTTCAAATAACCTCAAGAAATCTTTACGTCTCTTAAACTATTGAGACGAATCCGATCGACGCTAAATAACACAATGCCTACTATTAGCACACGGTTATAAATCAACACCTTGATTTATAAGCATGGAAATCCCCTGAGTGAAACAACGAATTGCTGTGTGTAGTCTTTGCCCATCTCCCACGATGGGCTTTTTTTTATCCTGACTACGCGCGTCTGACCTCACAGGTACTGAGCATCCGCCACTCAGCAGGCAGCACCCGCGTTTCCCCTGTCGCATTGACCGTCACCGCCTCGCGGATATCCGTCGACGATGCGCCAACCTGCAGCTCAAACTCGCCCGGCTCAACGATGCGTTTTCCGTCGCGACGGGTGAAGTTGAACATCTCAACCGGCAGCGTAAAGACGAGCGTGGCGGTTTCTCCCGGCGAGATCGTGACGCGCTGGAAGGCCTTCAGCTCCTGAAGCGGCCGCACCTGGGTGGCGACCTTATCCCTGACGTAAACCTGCACCACCTCGCTGCCGCTGCGCTCCCCGGTATTGGTGATATCCACACTCAGCGTTACCTCACCGTCTACCGGCACGCTGCTTTCGGCGACGCGGGCTGCACTCCAGCTAAACGTCGTCCAGCCGAGGCCGAAGCCAAACGGGTAACGCGAACCGAAATGGAACGCAAACGGCGTACCGCCGCTTTTGAGCTTGTGATTGTAGTAATACGGCATCGCCCCGGCGCTTTTCGGCACGCTCACCACCAGGCGACCCTGCGGCTCCGCGCGTCCGGTTAACACGTCCGCAATCGCCCAGCCCCCTTCCTGCCCCGGCGCCCAGGCCATCATCAGCGCCGCGACCTTGTCTTCCAGACCCTGCAGGTTGTATGGACGCCCACCGGTCATCACGACAATCACCTGTTTACCGGTGGCGACCAGCGCTTCCAGCAGCTGTTGCTGCACGCCCGGCAGGTTCAGGGAATCGGTATCGGAACCTTCCCCCACGGTACCGCTCTGGAACAGCCCGGCGAGATCGCCCACGCAGGCCACCACCACATCACTCTCCTGCGCGGCGTTCACGGCCTCGGGGATCAGAGCGGTACTTTGCGATACCGGTGACTGCTGCATCGGTTTGCCGCCGCTGTCGCCCGGGAAGACCGGCGCGCCCGCCATCCGTTTTTCGATGATGTGGCACCCTTTGGCATAGCGGACGTTCGAAGCACCGAGATACTGCTCCAGCGCCGCGCGCGGGGTCGTGACCTGCGAGGTCTCTTCCACCATATCGCTGATGATCAAATGCACCGGGAAGCTGTAGCCGCTTAGTAACGCCAGCGGATCGTCTGCCGTCGGCCCCACTACCGCGACCCGAGGTTTGCCGCCGAGCGGTAAAATGCCGTTATTTTCCAGCAGCGTGAGCGATTTCGTCGCCACCTCCCGCGCGGCCCGGCGGGTCATATCGTTTTGCAGATCGATACCGTTTTCATCCGCGTACGGGTTCTCAAACAGGCCAAGGCGGAATTTTTCCGTCAGCGTACGCGCCACGATCTCATCGACCTTCGCCATAGAGATCAGCCCGCGCTCTACCGCTTCCGCCAGATGCCGCGCGCAGTCATCTTTCGGCAGCTCAACGTCCAGCCCGGCGTTGAACGCCAGCGCGGCAGATTCCGCCGCGTCGTGGGAAATCCCATGGTGCTGGTGCAGCAGGCTGACGCCGCCGTAGTCCGCCACAATAATCCCGTCGAACCCCCACTGCTCGCGCAGGACGGTGGTCAGCAGGAAGCTGTCGCTGTGCCCCGGCTGGTTATCAATATCGTGGTACGCGGGCATAACCGAACCGGCGTTTGCCAGCTTGACCGCCATTTCAAACGGCAGCAGGAAGGTGTCGTTCAGCTCGCTGAACCCCAGATGGACCGGCGCGTGGTTGCGTGCTCCTTCGCTGAACGAATGACCCACGTAATGTTTCAGGGTTGCCAGCAGGTCGCGCTTATCGCCCTGTAAGCCCTTCACGTAGGCGGTCGCCATCACGCCCACCAGCCAGGGATCTTCCCCGAAGGTCTCTTCGGTTCGCCCCCAGCGCACGTCTCGGGACACGTCCAGCACCGGCGCAAGCCCCTGCTGGCAGCCGACGGAGCGCGCCTCTTTGCCGATCTGCTCTGCCGCCCGCTGCACCAGCTCCGGATCCCAGGTCGAACCGTAGTTCAATGACGACGGGAACAGGGTGGCGTCTTTGCACAGCAGCCCCACCAGACACTCTTCATGAAACAGCGCCGGAATGCCGAGCCGCGTCTCTTCCATCATCATGCGCTGCAGGCGATTCGCCGCGCGCACGCCGGTTTTCGCGTCAACGATGTGGGTGCCCAGCGGCCGCGTGATCTGCCCGACGCCCAGCTTAAGCCGTTCGCTAAGCGCAGCCTGCTCGCTCACGCCGGCGAATTCGTCGCTGAGGTCGCTGCGCTCGCGGTGGTTACCGTTTTCATCGAGGATCAGCCAGTACGCGTGCATCTGGGCGAACTTCTCTTCCGGGGTCATGCGCGCCAGTAAATCGGCGACGCGCTCGTGCACGGGACGTCCCGCGTCCTTATAGATAGTCGTCATGTTTTACTCCTGTAGTGCGGAAGGGGTTGCCGGGCTGAGCTGCCCCGCTTCGGGTCTGACTTCACGCTTGCTGGCCAGCTCCCGGGCGATGGAATCCACCAGCCGGCTGTTTAGCTTGTAGATGGCAAGCAGCGCGACCATGCAGAGGAACAGCGCGCACGGGATAAGGGTGAAAAGCGCGTTGATGGTCGAGAGAACGCCTGGCGCCTGGGTTGCCTGGCCCGGGGCATAATCCACCATGCCAAGCACCCAGCCGACGACCGCCCCGCCCAGCGCCAGGCCAAACTTAATGGCAAACAGCGCGGTGGAGAAAACCAGCCCGTCCAGACGACGGCCGCTGCGGTGCTCTTCGTAGTCGACCACATCGGAGAACATGGTCCACTGCAGCGGCGTGGTGAGGTTTTGAATAAAGCTAAAGACGATGTTAAGGCCAAAGATTAGCCACACCTGTGAAGGTGGCAGGAAGAAAATCAGCGCGCCGAAGATAACGAAGGAGATAATCGTCCACTGGTAGGCGCGCACGCGGTCAAATTTCCCCAGCAGCCGTTCAGATAATAATGCGCCGCTTAAGGAGGCCACCATGCCGGAAACAATAAAGGCAAAAACCAGATCCGGACGCAGCAGCACATAGTTCACGTAATACATGGTGGCGGAACCGCGCGTCACCACCGCCGTTAACAGCAAAATATTAAACAGGAACACAATACGCCACTGGCTGTTCCCGGCCAGCAGTTTTAAATCGGTGAGCATGGAGCCGGAGGTATCATTGCGCGGAGAATAACGCTCGCGGGTCATCAGGAAACAGCAGAAGAACAGCACAATTCCCAGCAGCCCCATCAGGCTCATGGCATAGAAATAGCCTTTCTGCACGTTGCCCTGGCCTAACAGTGAAACCAGCGGCAGAGCAATAACCGTCACGATCAGCCCGCCGATAAACGACAGGCCAAAGCGCCACGACTGCAGAGAATGACGCTCGCGCGGATCCAGAGTCAGCGCACCGGGCATGGCGCAGTAAGGCACGTTAATCGCGGAGTAAATCAGGCTTAAGATGGCGTAGGTTATGCAGGCGTAAACGATTTTTGCCGTCGGCCCAACGTCCGGCACATAGAAGGTAATGAGGCAGCTCACGCCAAACGGGATGGCAAACCACAGCAGCCAGGGACGGAAACGTCCGTGACGCGTCCGGGTGCGGTCAACCAGGGCGCCAATGCACGGATCGACAAACGCATCGACCACGCGCACCACTAAAAACATGGTGCCCATAATCGCGGCGGGTAGCCCAAATACGTCTGTATAAAAATAAGCGAGAAATAACGTTGCCGTTTGCCAGACCAGCGCGCTGGCCATATCGCCTAAGCCATAACCTATTTTATCTTTGGTACGCAATACAGAGGAGAGTGTCATTGTTATTTGCCTTTTTATCAGGTTAAAACGTATTTCAACCAGTTGCGCATCTTCTTAAGGGAAATGCGCAGTAAGGCTCAAGTATTAGCAACGGTTTGCGCGCTAACAATTGTCTAAATTGACTGACAAATTATGATATTTGGTTTTTTACTTTATTTGTGATGGGGAGCAAATAAGAAATGAAATAAAAAAGGCGAGGAATAATATCCTCGCCTTTTCGGGTCAGCGTGGCGTTACTTGTTCAGTTCCGCCAGGCTCAGCCAGGTTTGCACCACGGTGTCCGGGTTCAGGGACAGGCTATCGATCCCCTCTTCCATCAGCCATGCGGCAAAGTCTTCATGGTCGGATGGACCCTGACCGCAGATCCCGACGTATTTACCCTGCTTCTTCGCCGCGCGGATGGACATGGAGAGCAGCGCTTTTACCGCCTCGTTGCGCTCGTCGAACAGCTCGGAGACCACGCCGGAGTCGCGGTCCAGACCCAGCGTCAGCTGCGTCATGTCGTTCGAGCCGATAGAGAAGCCGTCGAAGTGCTCGAGGAACTGCTCGGCAAGCAGGGCGTTGGACGGGATTTCGCACATCATGATGATCTTCAGCCCGTTCTCGCCGCGCTTCAGACCCTGACGCGCCAGCTCGTCCACAACGGCTTTCGCCTGATCCACGGTACGCACGAACGGGATCATGATTTCGACGTTGGTCAGCCCCATGTCGTTGCGCACGCGTTTCACCGCTTCACACTCCAGCGCGAAGCAGTCGCGGAAGCTGTCGGACACGTAGCGTCCGGCCCCGCGGAAGCCCAGCATCGGGTTCTCTTCTTCCGGCTCGTAGCGCTCGCCGCCGACCAGGTTGGCGTACTCGTTAGACTTAAAGTCAGACAGACGCACGATCACACGTTTTGGATAGAAGGCAGCGCCCAGCGTCGCGATCCCTTCGGTCAGACGGCCGACGTAGAACTCTTTCGGCGAGTCGTAGCCTTTCATCATCTCGCGGATTTCGTTCTGCAGCTTCGGATCCTGGTCGTCAAACTCCAGCAGCGCGCGCGGGTGGACGCCGATCATACGGTTGATGATAAATTCCAGACGCGCCAGGCCAACGCCTTCGTTCGGCAGGCAGGCGAAGTCAAACGCGCGGTCCGGGTTGCCGACGTTCATCATGATCTTCAGCGGCAGGTCCGGCATGGTATCCACGCTTGAGCTCTTCACGCTGAAGTCGAGGATATCGGCGTAGACGTAGCCGGTATCGCCTTCGGCACAGGAGACGGTCACGTTTTGCCCGTCCTTCATGCGCTCGGTGGCGTCACCGCAGCCGACAACCGCAGGAATACCCAGCTCGCGGGCAATGATCGCCGCGTGGCAGGTACGACCGCCGCGGTTGGTGACGATAGCCGCCGCTTTCTTCATGATCGGTTCCCAGTCCGGGTCGGTCATGTCGGTTACCAGCACGTCGCCTGGCTCAATACGGTTCATCTCGCTGATGTCATGGATCACTTTGACCGGACCGGCACCGATGCGGTGACCGATGGCGCGGCCTTCCGCCACGATTTTACCCTGCGCGTGCAGCGTATAACGCTCCATCACCTGACCGCGCGAGCGGACGGTTTCCGGACGCGCCTGCACGATAAACAGCTTGCCGGTGTTACCGTCTTTCGCCCATTCGATGTCCATCGGACGGCCGTAGTGTTTTTCGATCTGCACCGCCTGCTTCGCCAGTTCCTGCACTTCGGCGTCGGTCAGGGAGAAGCGGTCGCGCTGCTCCTGCGGTACATCTTCAATTTTAACCTGCTTGCCATGCTCCTGGGTCGGGGCATAGATCATGCGGATTTTTTTCGAGCCCATGGTGCGGCGCACCACCGCCGGACGGCCAGCGGCCAGCGTTGGCTTGTGGACATAGAATTCGTCAGGGTTTACCGCACCCTGCACAACCATCTCACCCAGCCCCCACGCGGAGGTGATAAACACCACCTGGTCGAAGCCGGATTCGGTATCAATGGAGAACATCACGCCGGATGAGCCCACGTCCGAGCGCACCATGCGCTGTACGCCAGCGGAGAGCGCCACGCCGCGATGGTCGTAGCCCTGGTGCACGCGATAGGAGATGGCGCGGTCGTTGAACAGGGAAGCAAACACATGCTTCACCGCCACCAGCACCGCATCGTAACCCTGGACGTTCAGGAAGGTTTCCTGCTGTCCGGCAAACGAGGCGTCCGGCATATCTTCTGCGGTCGCAGAGGAACGTACGGCAAAGGAGGCCTGCGCATCGTCAGCAGAGAGCTGGTTGTACGCGTCGTGAATGGCTTTTTCCAGTTCCGGCTGGAAAGGTGTGTCGATGATCCACTGGCGGATCTGCGCCCCGGCTTTGGCAAGCTCGGTAACGTCATCAATATCCGTTTTATCCAGCAGGTCGTAAATGCGCTGGTTAACACCGCTCTGGTCTAAAAACAGGTTAAAGGCATCGGCGGTGGTGGCAAACCCGTTCGGTACGGAGACACCCATACCTGACAGATTTGTAATCATTTCACCCAGGGAGGCATTTTTGCCCCCAACTCTGTCTACATCATTCATGCCGAGTTGGTTATACCAAAGCACCAGCGGTGACGAGCCATTGTTGGACATCGAAACAATCCTTTTGTGATATTTGATCGGAGTAAGTAACACCTGACTACGTATTTATACTGGCATATTTATTTCCGCTAAAAAAACGGTGAATCGTGTAAGCAATTTAAAATTTCAACTTTTCGGATACTTTCCCATCAACGATTAACCCGATGATTCCTCTATATTCAGCCAGAAACCCCAAAAATAAAGTCGCTATTTGAAAAATGAAATCCACTTTTCAGGAAAATCAAAAACAGCGTTTCATTCATAATTAGGATAAGTTCTTTGCTGTGTAATTTACTTTTTTAATTTATGCTTTCAGACAATTAGGTCTGATATTCAGGGTGAGTAAAATGGATAGTGCTGTCGATCGCCACGTTTTTTATATTTCTGATGGTACGGCGATCACCGCCGAGGTGCTGGGCCACGCGGTGATGTCGCAGTTTCCCGTTTCGATTAACAGCATCACGCTGCCGTTTGTTGAAAACGAGAGCCGCGCTAAAGCGGTGAAGGACCAGATTGACGCCATCTACCAGCAGACCGGCGTCCGCCCGCTGGTGTTCTACTCTATCGTGATCCCGGAGATTCGCTCCATCATTCTGCAAAGTGAAGGCTTCTGCCAGGATATCGTGCAGGCGCTGGTGGCTCCGCTGCAGAGCGAGCTTAAGCTCGACCCGACCCCCATTGCCCACCGTACCCACGGGCTGAACCCCGGCAACCTGACCAAGTACGACGCGCGTATCGCCGCTATCGACTACACCCTGGCCCACGACGACGGTATTTCGCTGCGAAATCTCGACCAGGCGCAGGTGATCCTGCTTGGCGTGTCGCGCTGCGGCAAAACCCCGACCAGCCTTTATCTGGCGATGCAGTTTGGCATTCGCGCCGCAAACTACCCGTTTATCGCCGACGACATGGATAACCTGGTGCTGCCCGCCGCCCTTAAGCCGCTGCAGCACAAGCTGTTCGGCCTGACGATCAACCCGGAACGCCTTGCGGCCATCCGCGAAGAGCGCCGCGAGAACAGCCGCTACGCCTCCATGCGCCAGTGCCGGATGGAGGTCTCGGAAGTGGAAGCGCTGTACCGCAAAAACCAGATCCCGTGGCTGAACAGCACCAACTATTCGGTTGAAGAAATTGCCACCAAAATTCTCGACATCATGGGGCTTAATCGCCGCATGTACTAATATGCTAGTACGTTAACTCAGATTCAGGTATCATCATCTGCAACCACGGGGCGGTGTCGCCCCGAACTTGAAATCAGCAGGGATTGGTTTAAGGTGATGCCCATCACTTCCCGGTAGTCTGCCGATGAAGCAAAAATTTTCTGAGACATTCCATGAATAAAACCGATGAACTCCGCACTGCGCGCATTGACAGCCTGGTCACGCCGGCTGAACTGGCACAGCGGCATCCCGTTTCCGCCGCCGTCGCGGAACATGTGACGGCCTCCCGCCGCCGCATTGAAAAAATCCTGAACGGTGAAGACAAACGTCTTCTGGTGGTGATTGGGCCTTGCTCCATCCACGATCTGGATGCCGCGATGGATTATGCAAAACGACTTCAGGGACTGCGGGATAAGTACCAGCATCGCCTTGAGATCGTGATGCGCACCTACTTTGAAAAACCGCGCACCGTGGTGGGCTGGAAAGGCCTGATTTCCGATCCTGACCTCAACGGCAGCTATCGCGTTAACCACGGTATCGAGCTGGCGCGGAAGCTGCTTTTACAGGTCAACGAGCTGGGCGTTCCGACGGCGACCGAGTTTCTCGATATGGTGACCGGGCAGTTTATCGCCGATCTGATCAGCTGGGGCGCGATTGGCGCGCGCACTACCGAAAGCCAGATCCACCGTGAGATGGCCTCCGCCCTCTCCTGTCCGGTCGGCTTTAAAAACGGGACCGATGGCAACACCCGTATCGCGGTTGATGCCATCCGCGCTGCCCGTGCCAGCCACATGTTCCTGTCGCCGGATAAGAGCGGTCATATGACCATCTACCAGACCAGCGGCAACCCTTACGGGCATATCATTATGCGCGGCGGGAAGAAACCCAATTACCATGCCCAAGATATTGCGGCGGCCTGTGAAACGCTGGCCGAGTTCGACCTGCCGGAACATCTGGTGGTGGACTTCAGCCACGGCAACTGCCAGAAGCAGCATCGCCGCCAGCTGGACGTCTGCGATGAGATCTGTCAGCAGATCCGCAGCGGCTCGACCGCCGTTGCAGGGATTATGGCTGAGAGCTTTATCAAAGAAGGCACGCAGAAAATCGTTGCCGGACAGCAGATGGTTTACGGCCAGTCGATCACCGACCCGTGCCTGAGCTGGGAAGACAGCGAACTGCTGCTGGAAAAGCTGGCAGCTGCGGTTGATTCTCGCTTCTGATGTTATTGTCGGGTGGCGCTGCGCTTACCCGACCTACGATTGTGCCCTTCTCCCTCTCCCTGTGGGAGAGGGTCGGAGTGAGGGCATCAGACCGTACCTCACCCTCAAATTTGATCCCCTCACCCTTTTTTCACAAAAACGCTTGCCGTCAATTTGCAGTTTATTGATAATGATTATCATTGTTACATTGATTGTTATTTATAAACATTATGTCACGTACGGATAACAGCGCGGCAACGCCAGCAAAAACACACACAGCGCCACCCCCCGCCGAGCGTCGCATTGACAGCAAAACCCTCCTCGGCGATGAGGGACGGGTCATTATCGAGCATGACGGACAGCGCTATCTTCTGCGCCAGACCCATGCCGGAAAACTGATCCTCACAAAATAAACAACACCTAAAAATACGCCAGCCACCCAGGTGATACCCAGGCAGCCAGCGCTTTTCACTTCTTATGGAGAGTTGCTATGCCACACCTGCCTTCCGCATCTTTACGTCCGTCACTTCTGGCGCTGGCGATTGTTAGCGCCCTGCCGGGCATCGCGTTCGCCGCCACAGACGACATTACCGTCACCGCCACGGGCAACGCCCGCAGCGCCTTTGAAGCGCCCATGATGGTAAGCGTGATTGACGCCAGCGCGCCGGAGAAACAAACCGCCAGCTCGGCGGCCGACCTGCTGCGTAACGTCCCCGGTCTGACGCTGGACGGCACCGGTCGCACCAACGGGCAGGACGTCAACCTGCGCGGCTATGACCGCCGCGGCGTGCTGGTGCTGGTTGACGGCGTGCGCCAGGGAACCGATACCGGCCACCTGAACAGCACCTTCCTCGATCCCGCGCTAATCAAACGTATCGAGGTGGTCCGCGGCCCGTCGGCCCTGCTGTACGGCAGCGGCGCGCTGGGCGGCGTGATCTCCTATGACACCGCCGATGCGAAAGATCTACTCGAACCCGGTAAAAACAGCGGCTACCGCGTGTTTGGAACGGGCGCGACGGGCGATCGTAGCCTCGGGATGGGGGCCAGCGCCTACGGCCGCACCGATACGCTGGACGGTCTGGTCTCCTGGTCCAGCCGGGATCGCGGTGATATTCGCCAGAGCGACGGTGCAACCGCGCCTAACGACGAATCCATCAACAACATGCTGGCAAAAGGCAGCTGGAAAATCGACCCGGCCCAGACCCTGAGCGGCTCCCTGCGCTACTACAACAACGCCGCTCAGGAACCGAAAAACCCGCAAACCACCGGGGCGGACAGCAGTAACCCGATGACCGACCGCTCCACCATCCAGCGCGATGCGCAGGTTGGCTACCACATTGCACCGGAAGGGTACGACTGGCTGGACGCCGACGCGAAGGTCTACTGGTCCGAAGCGCGCATTAATGCCCAGAACGTCGACGGCAGCGGTGAGTTCCGCAAGCAGACGACCAAAGGCGGCAAGGTGGAAAACCGCACCCGTCTGTTCAGCGACACCTTTGCAGCACACCTTCTGACCTACGGCGGGGAATACTATCGTCAGGAGCAGCATCCGGGTGGGGCAACCACCGGCTTCCCGGACGCGAAAATCGACTTCAGCTCCGGCTGGCTGCAGGATGAGATCACCCTGCGCGATCTGCCTGTTACCCTGCTGGGCGGCACGCGCTATGACAGCTACCGCGGCAGCAGCGACGGCTACAACGATGTGGATGCCGATAAGTGGTCATCCCGCGCCGGGTTAACCGTCAGCCCAACCGACTGGCTGATGCTGTTTGGCTCTTACGCGCAGGCCTTCCGCGCGCCGACCATGGGCGAGATGTATAACGACGCCAAACACTTCTCCATTGGCCGCTTTTATACCAACTACTGGGTGCCAAACCCGAACCTGCGCCCGGAAACCAACGAAACGCAGGAGTTTGGTTTTGGCCTGCGCTTTGACGATCTGATGCTTGCCAACGATGCGCTGGAGTTTAAAGCCAGCTATTTCGATACCAAAGCCAAAGACTATATCTCCACCACCGTCGATTTTGCCGCCGCGACCACCATGTCGTACAACGTCCCGAATGCCAAAATCTGGGGTTGGGATATGATGGCAAAATACTCTGCCGACCTCTTCAGCCTCGATCTGGCCTATAACCGCACGCGCGGGAAAGACACCGATACGGGCGAATACATCTCCAGCATTAATCCGGACACCGTCACCAGCAAGCTGGATATCCCGGTGGCGCAAAGCGGGTTCTCCGTCGGCTGGATCGGCACCTTTGCCGATCGCTCAACCCACGTCAGCAGCAGCTACAGCAAGCAGCCGGGCTATGCGGTCAACGATTTCTACGTCAGCTATAAAGGCCAGGAGAAGCTCAAGGGCGTGACCACCACGCTGGTGCTGGGCAACGCCTTTGACAAAGCGTACTGGTCACCTCAGGGCATTCCGCAGGACGGTCGTAACGGCAAGATTTTCGTAAGCTATCAGTGGTAATTCCCTTCGGGGCAACTATTCAGAAGGAAGAGACAATGAATCACTACACGCGCTGGCTTGAGCTAAAAGAAGCCAATCCGGGTAAGTACGCGCGCGACGTCGCGGGGTTAATGAACATCAGTGAAGCAGAGCTGACCTTTGCCCGCGTAGGTCACGACGCCTGGCGACTGCGCGGTGAAATCCGCGAGATCCTGGGCGCGCTGGAGGCGGTGGGCGAAACCAAATGTATCTGCCGCAACGAATACGCCGTACACGAGCAGGTCGGGAGATTTACCAACCAGCACCTGAACGGCCACGCCGGGCTGGTGCTGAACCCGCGCGCGCTGGATCTGCGCCTGTTCCTCAATCAGTGGGCGAGCGCGTTTCACATCAGTGAAGCCACCGCCCGCGGCGAGCGGCAGAGCATTCAGTTCTTCGACCACCAGGGCGATGCCCTGCTGAAGGTCTACGCCACGGATAATACCGACGTTTCCGCCTGGGGCGACGTGCTGACCCGCTTTATCTTTGCCGAGAATCCTCCGCTGGCGTTGAAGATGGCCGATGCCCCGGCTCACGCTGAAAACGCAAATGCTGCTCTCGTGGATAACGAGTGGCGCGCCATGACCGACGTTCATCAGTTCTTCAGCCTGCTCAAGCGCCATAACCTCAGCCGCCAGCAGGCGTTTCGCCTGGTGGGTGACGATCTGGCCTGCCGGGTAGAAAACACCGCGCTGGCGCAGCTCCTGGAGACGGCGCGTCGGGACGGTAACGAAATCATGGTTTTCGTAGGCAACCGCGGCTGCGTGCAGATTTTCACCGGCGCGGTGGAAAAGCTGGTGCCAATGAAAGGCTGGCTGAACGTCTTTAACCCAACCTTTACCCTGCATCTGCTCGAAGGATCCATTGCGGAAACGTGGGTCACGCGCAAGCCGACGGCTGACGGGCATGTCACCAGCCTGGAGCTGTTTGCCGCCGATGGAACGCAAATCGCCCAGCTGTACGGCCAGCGTACGGAAGGCGAACCGGAGCAGAGCCAGTGGCGCAGCCAGATTGACGCCTTAACGGCGAAAGGGCTGGCCGCATGAAACGGTGGCTTGCCCTGCTCAGCGCCCTGCCCCTGCTGGCGCTTGCTGCGCCGCAGGAGAAAATTGTTACCCTCGGCGGCGACGTCACCGAGATTGTCTACGCTCTCGGCGCGGCGTCCTCGCTGGTGGCCCGCGACAGCACAAGCCAGTGGCCGCAGGCGGCGAATTCACTGCCTGACGTGGGCTATCTGCGCCAGCTCAATGCGGAAGGGATCTTGTCCATGCGCCCCACGCTGGTGCTGGCCAGCGCCCAGGCGCAGCCGTCTCTGGCGCTAAAGCAGGTTGAGCAAAGCCACGTCAGGGTGATCGCTGTTCCTGCCGTTAACGACCTGAACGTCATTGACGAAAAGGTGCGGATCGTCGCTGAAGCGACGCACCGCGAGGCCGAGGGGGAGGTCCTGCGCAGCACCCTGCGCCAGGCGCTGTCGGCGCTTCCCGAGTCGCCGCTCAATAAGCGGGTGCTGTTTATTCTCAACCACGGCGGGATGACCGCCATGGCCGCCGGACAACAGACTGGCGCGGATGCTGCAATTCGTGCGGCGGGGCTGCAGAACGCGATGCAGGGGTTTACCCGCTATCAGCCGCTGTCTCAGGAAGGCACGATCGCCAGCCGACCCGATCTGATTGTGATTTCTCAGGACGGTCTCAACGCCCTGGGCGGTGAAGCAAATCTTTGGACGCTGCCCGGCCTGGCGCAAACCCCGGCGGGACGGAACAAGCAGGTGCTGGCGATTGACGATATGGCGCTGCTGGGCTTCAGCGTGCGAACGCCGGAAGCCATCCAGCAGCTGCGTGCCAAAGCGGAGCTGCTGCCCTGATGTCCCGGAGGATCGCCTTATCGTTGTGGATGCTGACCGCGATCCTGACCATCATGACGCTCGCAGCGACCGGGGTTGGGGCATTACATCTGCCGATCAGCCTGCTGTGGAACGGCACCGACGAGGCGCTGCGTCAAATCTGGCTGACGATCCGCCTGCCTCGCGTGCTGCTGGCGCTGGCGATCGGCGGTTCACTGGCGCTGGCGGGCTGCGTGATGCAGGGGCTGTTTCGAAATCCGCTGGCGGACCCGGGACTGCTCGGCATCAGCAGCGGCGCGGCGCTCGCCGTTGCGCTGTGGGTGGTTCTTCCGCTCTCGCTGCCTGCACTGGTGATGCTGTATGCCCCGATGCTGGCGGCGTTTCTCGGCGCGCTGGCCGCCACCTTCGTGATTTTCCTGCTCAGCCGACAGCGTGACGCTTCCCTGTCGCGCCTGCTGCTGGTGGGAATTGCCATCAACGCCCTGTGCGGCGCGGCCGTCGGGGTGCTGTCATGGCTCAGCAATGATGCCCAGCTTCGCCAGCTTTCGCTCTGGGGAATGGGCAGCCTCGGCCAGGCGCAGTGGTCAACGCTGCTGGCCGTCGCGTCGCTGATGGTTCCCACCGCGCTCGCGATCTGGCGTCTGGCAGGCGCCCTCAACCTGCTGCAGCTGGGCGACGAAGAGGCACATTACCTCGGCGTGGAGGTTGCCGCCGTGCAGCGGATCCTGCTGTTGTGCAGCGCCCTGCTGGTGGCCGCCGCCGTTGCGGTCAGCGGCGTGATCGGCTTTGTCGGCCTGGTGGTGCCGCACCTGGTGCGCATGTGGCTGGGAGCCGACCACCGGGCCGTGCTCCCCGGCTCGGTGCTGGCCGGCGCGTTGCTCCTGCTGGTTGCCGATACGCTGGCGCGCAGCCTGGTCGCCCCGGCGGAAATGCCGGTCGGCTTACTGACCAGCCTTCTCGGCGCGCCGTGGTTTCTGTGGCTTATCTTTCGTCGCGGAGGTGCGCATGGCTGAACGCTATTGTGCTGAAAACCTTGTTTTTCGCGCCGGACAACGCACGCTGATTGACGATGTGTCGCTGACCTTATCTCAGGGCGAGCTGGTGGCGCTGATTGGCCCCAACGGCGCCGGGAAATCAACGCTGTTGCGGCTGCTGACCGGCTACCTTAAACCTGCGGGCGGACGGTGCAGCCTGGCGGGCACACCGCTTGCGGCCTGGCAGCCGAACAGGCTCTCCCGCTACCGGGCGGTAATGCGCCAGAACACGCAGCTCGGATTTGACTGGCCGGTTGAGGCGGTAGTCGGTATGGGGCGCGCGCCCTGGACACGCACGCCCGAAGCGTCGGTTATTGAGGAGGTCATGGACGTCACCGGCTGTTTACCGCTGGCGGGCAGGCAGTTTGCCGCGCTCTCCGGCGGCGAGCAGCAGCGCATCCAGCTCGCCCGCGCGCTGGCTCAGCTCTGGTGCGACGGCGCGCCGCGCGGCTGGCTGTTCCTTGATGAACCCACGTCTGCGCTGGATCTCTACCACCAGCAGCATCTGCTGCGCCTGCTGAAATCCCTGACCCGTCGGGGTCATCTGCACGTATGCGCGGTGCTGCACGACCTTAATCTGGCGGCGCTGTGGGCGGACCGCATCCTGCTGCTGCATGGCGGCACAATCGTGTCCCAGGGAGCACCGGAAACCGTTTTGCAGGCCGACGCGCTGGCACGCTGGTACGGCGCGCAGGTTATCGTCGGCAGGCATCCGGCTCACGCCGCGCCGCAGGTGTTTCTTGCCCCCTGATTGGGCTGGTAAAAATCCTTCAGCGTTTCCAGCAGGGCATGCGCCGCCTTAGAGAGCTGCGTATGCCCTGGATGGATCGCCCCGATGCACTTTTCAATAGGCGGGTTATCCAGCGGGATACAGACCGCGCCCAGCGCCGTCATCTGCGCCTCGCAGAGCGCCGGGACGGCACTGCCGCCCAGCCCGCTCGCGACCATTCGCCCGACCGTCACCAGCTGATGACTCTCCAGCGCCACGTCCAGCTTTCTGCCGCTTCGCGCCAGCTCCTCCTCCATCATCAGACGTACCGCCGACGGGCGCTGCAGCGTGATGAAATCCAGCGTCAGCAGATCTTCCCATGAAAGGCGCTTCTTGCCTGCCAGCGAGGAATCTTTCGGCACAATGGCAACAAACCTGTCGAGGCCCAACGGAGTAAAGAGCAGGTTGTGCGTTGGCGCGGGCTCAAAGGCGATGCCCATCTCGACCCGCCCTTCCCGCACCATCTCTATCACCTGCTCGTTAATGACATCATGCACTGTGACGTTGATCCCGGCATGACGATCGCGAAACGCTTTTAGCACCTCGGGCAGGACATTCGCGGCAAACGACGGCATGGCCGCGACCGAGATTTTACCGCGCTGCAGGGTAAAGCACTGGTGCATCGCCTCTTCGACGTTATCCCAGTCGGCAAGCAGCTGACGCGCCATCGGCAAAAACGTCTCTCCCTCCTGCGTCAGCGCGACCTTGCGCGTGCTCCGCTGCAGCAGCGGCCCGCCGAGCGCATCCTCCAGCGCTTTAATCGTCAGGCTCAGGGCCGGCTGGGAAAGATTCAGCCGTTCGCTGGCGTGCGCGAAATTGAGAGTGTGAGCTACCGCTAAAAACGCGCGTAACTGTTTGACACTCATTCTCATTTTTCATCCTGTTAACTAATTGAAAAAATTTAGTTAACAGGAAATTAATAAAAAAACCAAATGAGTGGGTCACAAATTCAAAATTAACAAATGAGTCGCCGCCCCCAATGATACCGGCACGGATAACGGGAGGGATGACTATGGCGGGACTGGATAAGCGCGTCGGCAGCTATGCGCAGGCGCTGGATGGACTGACGGACGGAATGACCTTGCTGGCGGGCGGCTTCGGCCTGTGCGGGATTCCGGAGAACCTGATTGCAGAGGTCAGACGCCGTCAGGTGAAAGATCTGACGGTGGTATCAAACAACTGCGGCGTGGACGGTTTCGGTCTCGGGATACTGCTCGAAACGCGGCAGGTTCGCAAAGTGGTGGCCTCTTACGTCGGCGAGAACGCCCTGTTCGAGCAGCAGGTGCTGAGCGGCGAACTGGAGATTGAACTCACGCCTCAGGGCACGCTGGCGGAAAAAGTGCGCGCGGGCGGCGCGGGCATTCCGGCTTTTTACACGGCCACCGGCTACGGCACGCCCGTGGCTGCCGGCAAAGACGTGCGCCAGTTTGCGGGGAAGCACTACATCCTTGAAGAGGCCATTACCGGCGATTTCGCGCTCATTAAGGGCTGGAAAGCGGACTGGTACGGCAACGTTGTCTATCGGCATACCGCGCAAAATTTTAATCCGCTGATGGCAACGGCGGGCCGGATAACGGTCGTCGAGGTAGAAGAGATAGTTCCCCCGGGTGAGCTGCCCCCGTCAGCCATTCATACCCCGGGAATTTACGTCGACAGGCTGATTGTCGGCCAGTTCGAAAAACGCATTGAACAGCGCACCCTGCGCGCGGAAGGAGTCTGACGATGTTAACCCGTGAACAGATGGCCATGCGCGTCGCCCGCGAGCTGCGCGACGGGTATTACGTCAACCTGGGGATCGGCATCCCTACACTGGTGGCGAACTACATTCCGGACGGGATGGACGTGATGCTTCAGTCCGAAAACGGGCTGCTGGGGATGGGGGCTTTTCCTGACGAGCGGAGCCTTGACGCCGACATGATCAACGCCGGTAAACAAACCGTGACCGCGCGCACCGGCGCGGCCATTTTCGACTCGGCCCAGTCGTTTGCCATGATCCGCGGCGGTCATGTGGATCTGACCGTGCTGGGCGCGTTTGAAGTGGACGTCGAGGGCAATATCGCCTCGTGGATGATCCCCGGAAAGATGGTGAAGGGCATGGGCGGCGCGATGGATCTCGTGGCCGGGGCGCAGAACATCATTGTGGTGATGACCCACGCCTCGAAAAGCGGTGAGTCAAAGCTGCTGCCGCGCTGCACGCTGCCGCTCACGGGCGCGGGCTGTATCCGTCGGGTCTTAACCGACCTTGCATTGCTGGAGATCGAGGACGGCGCGTTCATCCTGCGGGAATACGCCCCCGGGGTCAGTATCGACGAAATTGCGGCTAAGACAGCCGGGAAAATGATTGTGGCGGACGACGTTCGCGAGATGCGCTTCAACTGAGGACTCACGATGAAAGAAGTCATGATTGTCGGGGCAACGCGAACCCCCATTGGCAGTTTTCGCGGATCGCTATCGTCCCTTTCAGCGGTTGAGCTGGGGGCCGTAGCGGTGCGGCACCTGCTGGAGAACAGCGATCTTCGCGAAGAACAGGTAGATGAACTGATTTTCGGACAGGTGCTGACGGCGGGATGCGGGCAAAACCCGGCGCGTCAGACGGCCATCAACGCCGGATTACCCGTCAGCACGCCGGCGACAACGGTCAACCTGGTGTGCGGCGCGGGCCTAAAAGCGGTGCAGCTCGCCGCGCAGGCGATCCGCTGCGGCGACGCGGACATGGCTATCGCTGGCGGTCAGGAGAGCATGAGCAACGCCCCCTATCTGCTGGACGGCGCGCGTTCAGGGCTGCGTTTTGGCCATACGGGCCTGCAGGACAGCATGATTACCGACGGCCTGTGGGACGCGTTCAACGATTATCACATGGGGATCACCGCTGAAAACGTCGCCCGGGAGAATGCCATTTCCCGCGAGCAGCAGGACGCCTTCGCCGCCCGGTCGCAGCACAAAGCGGCCTCCGCCATCGAAGCGGGTCGGTTTGACGCCGAGATAGCGCCGGTGACGGTAAAACAGGGCAAAAAACCGCCGCTTATCGTCAGGCGTGACGAACAGCCCCGGCCAGGCACTACCGCTGAGCAGCTGGCGCAGCTGCGCCCCGCCTTTCTGCAGGCGGAAGGCACGGTCACGGCCGGAAATGCGTCAACGCTCAACGACGGTGCCGCCGCGGTGCTGCTGATGAGCGGCGAAAAGGCGCGGGAGAGCGGCTTGCCGATCCTCGGTCGCATCGTGAGCTACGCCGTGACGGGCGTTGACCCGTCGGTAATGGGCATCGGACCGGTCAGCGCCTGCCGGACGGCGCTGGCGCGGGCGGGCTGGACGCTCGATGACGTGGACCTCATTGAAGCCAATGAAGCCTTTGCCGCCCAGGCGCTGGCGGTGGGCAAGCAGCTCGGCTGGGATGAGCGCAGGGTGAACGTTAACGGCGGCGCTATCGCCCTGGGTCATCCGATTGGCGCCTCCGGCTGCCGCATCCTCGTGACGCTGCTGTACGAAATGCAGCGCCGTGACGTCAAAAAAGGGCTCGTCACCCTGTGCGTGGGCGGCGGGCAAGGCATTGCTCTGACCGTCGAGCGTTAAGCATCTCGTTGATACCCTAATAATAATTAAAGTGAGGAGTCGTAATGAGTGTGTTAATTGCCCTGGCGGCGCTGTCGCTGCTGATGCTGGCGGCCTATCGCGGATACAGCGTTATTTTGTTTGCGCCGATTGCGGCGCTCGGCGCCGTGCTGCTGACCGATCCGGGTGCCGTCGGCCCGACGTTTACCGGTCTGTTTATGGAAAAGATGGTCGGCTTTGTTAAGCTCTACTTCCCGGTGTTCCTGCTGGGGGCCGTTTTCGGCAAGCTGATTGAGCTTTCCGGTTTCTCACGCTCCATCGTAGCCGCCGCGATTCAGATCCTCGGTCGTCGCCACGCTATTCCGGTAATCGTCCTGGTGTGCGCGCTGTTAACCTACGGCGGCGTATCGCTGTTCGTGGTGGCGTTTGCGGTTTACCCTTTTGCCGCGGAGCTGTTCCGCCAGAGCGGCATCCCTAAGCGGCTGATCCCGGCCACCGTGGCGCTGGGGGCGTTTTCGTTTACCATGGACGCCCTGCCCGGCACGCCGCAGATCCAGAATATCATCCCCACCAGCTTCTTTGGCACAAACGCCTGGGCCGCGCCGTGGCTGGGGCTTATCGGCTCTCTGTTTATTATCATCTTTGGCCTGCTCTGGCTGGAGCGCCAGCGTCGTAAGGCGTTCAATAATAACGAAGGCTACGGCACGGATCTGAAAAATGAACCCGAAACGCCGGATAACATTAACCTTCCACACCCGCTGATTGCTATCTCCCCGCTGCTTGTAGTGGGCATACTGAACCTGCTGTTTACCCGCTGGATCCCCGGCTGGTACGGCACGACCCACGAGCTAACTCTGCCAGGCCTGGCGAAACCCATTGTGACCGAGGTGGGCAAGATCACCGCCATCTGGGCCGTCGAGGCGGCGCTGATCTCCGGTATCGTGCTGGTGCTGATTTTTGGCTTTCGCAATATCCGGGGGCGTCTGGCTGAAGGCAGCCGGACCGCGGTGAGCGGTGCCATTCTGGCGGCGATGAATACCGCCTCGGAATACGGTTTCGGCGCGGTGATCGCCGCCCTGCCCGGGTTCCTGGTGTTATCCAAAGCGCTGGCGGCCATCCCCAATCCGCTGCTGAATGAAGCCATCAGCGTGACGGTGCTTGCGGGGATCACCGGCTCGGCGTCCGGCGGGATGAGTATTGCCCTCGCCGCCATGTCCGACTCGTTTGTCGCCGCCGCCCACGCCGCCAATATCCCGCTTGAGGTGCTGCACCGCGTGGCCTCGATGGCGAGCGGCGGGATGGATACGCTGCCCCATAACGGCGCGGTGATTACCCTGCTGGCGATTACCGGCCTGAGCCATCGTCAGGCCTACGGCGGCATTTTCGCTATCACCCTCATTAAAAGTCTGGCAGTGCTTTTTGTCATTGCCGTGTTCTATCTGACCGGCATTGTGTAAGGAGAGAAAGATGAATCTGAACGGTAAGACCGCGCTGGTGACGGGCTCAACCAGCGGCATTGGACTTGGGATCGCCCGCGTGCTGGCGAAGGCCGGGGCGCAGCTGATCCTCAACGGTTTCGGCGACAGCGAATCAGCAAGAGAAGAGATTGCACAGCTGGGCAAAAAGCCGGGCTATCACGATGCGGACCTGCGTGACGTGCTGCAAATTGAAGCCATGATGCGCTACGCCGAATCGCAGTTCGGCGGCGTGGACATTCTTGTCAACAACGCCGGGATACAGCATGTCGCCCCGGTTGATGCGTTTCCGGTGGAGAAATGGAACGACATTATCGCCATTAATCTCTCCTCGGTGTTTCACACCAGCCGGCTGGCGCTGCCCGCAATGCGCGAGAAAAACTGGGGGCGCGTCATCAATATCGCCTCCGTTCACGGGCTGGTCGCGTCAAAAGAGAAGTCAGCCTACGTGGCCGCCAAGCATGGCGTAGTGGGCTTTACGAAATCGCTGGCGCTGGAAACCGCCCGCACCGGTATTACCGCCAACACCATCTGCCCCGGCTGGGTACTGACGCCGCTGGTGCAACAGCAAATCGACCAGCGTATCGCTGAGGGCGTCCCGCCGGAGCAGGCTCGCGAGCTGCTTCTGGCAGAGAAACAGCCTTCGGGCGAGTTTGTCACCCCGGAGCAGCTGGGTGAACTGGCGCTGTTTTTGTGCAGCGAGGGCGCCGTGAACGTTCGCGGCGCCGCGTGGAATATGGATGGCGGCTGGGTTGCGCAGTAATTTTTGCCGGGTAAAGCGACGCCGCCACCCGGCAAACATGGTTAGCTTGAGCAGCTGACCTCCAGCCGCTTGCCCCAGTCGGGCGGGCGGCTGACGTAGTCATCATCCCGGTCGGCAAACGGCGTACGCAGCGCCACATGCAGGCGGTGTAGCTCGTCGTATTCACCCTGCTCAGCCTGTTCAATCGCCCGCTGCGCCAGCCAGTTGCGCAACACCATCGCTGGATTCGTCGCGTTCATCTGCGTCTGGCGAGTGGCGTCATCCACCTGCTCCTGCTGCAGCCGCGCGCGGTAAGTGGCAAACCAGTCGTCAAACGCCTGTCTGTCAATAAACTCGTCGCGCAGCGGCGAGGCCGAACTATGCTGCTCCGTCTGGCTCAGCATCCGGAAGGTACGGGTATAATCGCTGCCCTCGCGCGCCATGAGGGCAAACAGACCGTTGAGGATGTCGTTATCGCCCCTCTCCTGCGTCATCAGCCCCAGCTTGTTGCGCATCAGCGTGCCATATTCTCGCAGCAATATGTCCTGATAGCTGTCGAGCGCATCATTGAGGGCATCTACATCGATGAACGGCGACAGGGTTTGCGCAAGCCGCTGCAGGTTCCACAGGCCAACCGCGGGCTGATTGTCAAAGCTGTAACGTCCCTGATAGTCGGAGTGGTTGCAGATATAGCCAGGCTGATAATCGTCCAGGAAACCAAACGGACCGTAATCAAAGGTCAGCCCGAGGATCGACATGTTGTCCGTATTCATGACGCCATGCGCAAAGCCCACCGTTTGCCAGCGGGCAATCAGGCTTGCGGTAAGGGCAACCACGTCCCTGAACCAGAGAACGTATTTGTCCGCCTCGTCCTGCAAATGCGCCCAGTGGTGACGAATGGCAAAGTCAGCCAGCTGGCGAACGCTGTCCGGCTCGCGGCGATAGTAAAAGTGCTCGAAATGACCAAAGCGCAAATGGCTTTGCGCAATACGCATCAGCATTGCCCCTTTTTCCACCGTTTCACGCGCTACCGGCGTATCGCTGGTGACAATCGACAGCGCGCGCGTAGTGGGAATCCCCAGGGCATGCATCGCTTCAGACGCCAGGCACTCGCGAATCGTTGAACGCAGCACCGCGCGCCCGTCGCCCATTCGCGACCAGGGAGTAAGGCCTGCGCCTTTCAGGTGCCAGTCAACCGTCTCCCCGTTGGGAAGCCGTTGTTCGCCGAGCAGGATCCCCCTGCCGTCGCCCAGCTGCCCCGCCCAGACGCCAAACTGATGTCCGCTATAGACCTGAGCCAAAGGTTGCATACCGGCGAGAAGCGTTTCCCCGCCCCAGACGCCTGCGCCTTCTGAACGCTGAAACAGCTCAGGCGGAATGGCCAGCTCTTCTGCCAGCAAATCGTTATGCCAGATAAGGCGTGAATTTTGTAACGGCGTTGGTTTGAGTGCGGTGTAAAAGCCAGGCAACTCGTCATGCCAGTGAGCAGTAAAAGACAGGGTCATAGGTCCTCCTGCTTTTAGTGTAGAGGGTTTACCCGGACTTAAACACGGGCGAAAGCAAGGGTTATCGCTGCTGAACCAGCGATGTAACGTGCTCCGCAGAGACGGCTGGCCAGAGTGCGCCCTGCATGGCGCCAAAATTGAAGGACAAAACGCGTTGCAACAGGCCGTGGTCGTCAATGCCCGAGACGATCACTGACTGGCAGTGCGGTGTGATTTGCCAGAGGATGGCGCGCATAAAAGGCTCAAAAGAGAGCTCCGGGGCACGCTGCTGAATGAAGCCTTTGTCGAGAATAACCCGTTTAAATAATCCATCATAGACCGCTTTGAGCGATGCGGCGCCTGCGCCAAAGTTTGCCAGGACCAACGGGAAATGGATTGCCATTCTCGCCAGCTGCAGATCGTCCTTTCCGTTATTTAAACCTGGATAATTCTCATTAACAGTAAACTCAAGAAACGGGTAACGCTCAAGGATTGAAACAGCGTTTCCATTACTTAATAAAAATTCAACTATTGCAGGTGTAATATTGATCCATGCAATTAACTGATGCTGAATAAAAAACAGTTTACAGGTATCAAGCAATTGCAATTTTTCGTTAAACAGCACTAACTCTTCAGCTGCTGAAAGCCGAGGGATAACAAGCTCAGTGGGGATCCGCACATCGCTGCCGACGCCAGTAAAGTTAACCAGAACCTCTAAACCTTTAAGCTCCCCTGCGCTATTACGAGCAGGCAGAAGCAGCAGTTCAGACTGGTAAGCATTATCTAGCGTAATAATCATTGCACTCGCTCCACATTAAAGATGAGAGAGGACATCCTGGAGCAATTGCCGACACAATTCCACTGTCTTGATTTTAATAAGATTAATTTCATTAGTTCCGTATTTATTTTCAGATTTATCCCTGAATCTAAATTAATTTTATCCTGGTTGTCGAATAATAGCCAGTTTTAGATAAAACAGACACATGCAGGATTCTCTAATTTTAGATAAATTTAACTTTAAGCATCTTATTTGAGAAAAAACGGCATGATTTATTAGATACCATGCCGTCATAAGAGAAGTGTCTGACAAAGACTATATACGTCGAGCCTGCCAGAAATTTTTACGCCAGTAAACATTATCAAGAGAAGAGCGCATCACGCCGCGGCTTGTCGAGGCGTGAATGAACTGATTGTCTGTATCATATATCCCCACATGAAGACCGCTTTCACCCGATCCGGTTTTGAAGAAAACCAGGTCCCCGGGCAGAAGATCGTCTTTATCAATTTCAGTGCCTATTTCTGCCTGTTTGCGCGTTTCGCGCGGAAGCTGTAAATCAAACTTATCGCGAAACGTCATCAGCACGAAGCCGGAGCAATCCACGCCGCCGCGACTCATTCCGCCGTAGCGATAAGGCGTGCCGCGCCAGTTGCTCAGCTGATCGTTGAGGCTGGCAATGACGGTGATCGAATCTGAAAGCCGTGGGTTAGGCGGCGGCGCACGATGGCTACTGCATCCCGCAAGAAAAAGTGCGGCCATCAGGAGAAACCAGAATCGCATTTTCAGACGAATCCTCTGCTTTTTTTGTTCTTTTCGTAATTTAGCGTGCAATTGTGCTAAGAGGCAAGAAACGGTTACGTCTGCCCGGTAGAAATCAGCATCTTATGTCCCTCAATATCCAGCCTGCGGAACGACATGTTGTACGCGCGGGCAAGATGGGGCGGCGTAAGAACCCGATCCCGCGCGCCGCTGGCGATCATCTTTCCCTGCGACAGCAGCCACACCCGGTGGGCATGACGCAGGGTGTGGTTGAGGTCATGACTGCTCATCACCACGGCGATACCTTTTCGGCTCAGGGTGCTTAACAGCGTATCCAGTGCCGCCTGCTGCGCCACGTCCAGACCGCTCATGGGTTCATCGAGAAGCAGCATTCGCCCGTGAGGATTACCTACAGGGTGGATCTGAAGAATGACCGCCGCCAGACGCACCCGCTGCCACTCTCCGCCGGAAAGCTGGCTGGCATGCCGGGACAGTTTATCTTCCAGCCCCAGGGCCTCGGCAACCTCCGTCAGCAGTGCCGTCTGTTGTTTGTCGTGCAAATGCAGCATCAGATAGTGCCAGACCGGCATCGCAAAGGGCGGCACCTGCTGCTGCACGAGGTAGCTGCGCCGGTGCGCCAGCGAGACCGGCGACCAGTCGGCGAGCGTATGCTCCAGCAGCGTTATTTGCCCTTCTCCGTCGGTCATGCCTGCCATCCGTGCCAGCAGCGTACTCTTCCCTGCACCGTTTGGCCCGACAAGATGCAGGATTTCTCCCGCATTGATGGTACCGGTTATCGGCTCCAGACGTCCCCTCTCGGCAACGTCCGTGAGCTGCATCAGCAACGACATTATTTCGCCAGCGCCAGCTTGATCGATTCCATAACGATCGGATCCTCAGGGGTCATATCCGGCGAAAAACGCTGAACGACCTGGCCGTCGCGGCCAATCAGGAATTTTTCAAAATTCCACAGGATATCGTCCGGGTAAAGCGGCGCGCGGCCTTTGCTGGCCATGCGTTCATAAAAACCGCTTCCTTCCGGCGCAACGGCCTTCGGCGCGGCAGCGATCAGCTTCGCATACAGAGGATGGCGGTCTTCGCCGTTGACATCGATTTTGCTGAACATCGGGAACGTCACGCCATAGGTGGTGCTGCAGAAGGTTTTAATCTCCTCTTCGCTGCCCGGCTCCTGGCCCAGAAACTGGTTGCACGGGAAGCCCAGCACGGTGAAACCGTCTTTCTCCCAGGCCTTCTGAATGTTTTCCAGCTGCTCGTACTGCGGCGTCAGGCCACATTTCGATGCCACGTTGACGATAAGCAGCACGTTGCCTTTGTAGCCTTCCAGCGTGGTGTTATCGCCATCAATGGTGGTCACTTCAGTATTCAGGATGTCTGACTGCATAGCATTCCCTCAGGTTGTCTTACGGCTTGTTGATTTAACGTCCAGCTTTTAATAGTAGCCAGATAAATACCGGCGCGCCCAGCGTGGCGGTCACCACGCCAATCGGCAGCTCGGCGGCCGTCAGGGCAAGCCGGGCGATGATATCGGCCACCAGCAGCGTGACGGCCCCGGCAACCGCCGAGGCCGGAAGCAGGGTCCGATGGTCCGTGAGGCCACACAGGCGCAGCATGTGCGGAATCACCAGCCCGATAAAGCCGATCGCACCCGCCAGAGCCACGCTGACGCCGACCAGCCAGCCAATGGCTATTACCAGCACATTACGCCATAACCCAATCGGCATGCCGAGCTGGCGGGCAGAGGTTTCACCCAGCGCGAGCATATTCAGCGGCTGCGCCTGCAGGGCAGCCCACACGATAACCGGTACCAGCAGCACCATCAGCCAGCCCTGGTGCCAGTCAACGCCTCCAAAGCCGCCCATCATCCAGTACATCAGCTGACGCAGGTCAAAGGATGTTGAGAAGTAGACCGCCCAGGTCATCAGCGCGCTGCAGATGATCCCCAGCGCCACGCCAGCAAGCAGCAGACGGCTGGTCGATAAGTGCCGTCTGGCGAAACGAAGAAGGATCGCGGTGATTAGCAGCGCGCCGAGGATAGCGCTCAGGCTAATACTCCATCCGGAGAGTTCTCCTCCGCCGAGCATTACCGCCGCAATCAGGCCTACGCCTGCGCCGTTTGACACGCCGAGCAGCCCGGGCTCCGCCAGAGGGTTATCAAACAACGCCTGCATTATGGTACCGCACAGCGCCAGCGCGGCGCCGACCAGAACCACCGCGACGGTGCGCGGCAGGCGAATTTGCCAGACGAAGAGCTGCCCGTCCGGCCCCCACCAGCTTTCAGGCCCGATCCATCTGTCGCCCGCGCAGAGGCTCACGCCTGCGGCGACAATGAGCAACAGCACCAGCAAAAACAGGCGACGCTTATCGGAACGGTGCTGGCGATGGGCATAATCAAGCATGTGTACGGTTTTAGTAGCGTGAGATGTAATTGATTTTACGGCGGATTTGCCGGAGAGCGCAAAGAAAAAAGGCCGCGTGGGCGGCCTTTTTAGTTAGTTCATATTACTCTGCTTTGGGCGTTGCGTTTTCGACACGGCTTTTTAACTTCTGGCCGGGTCTGAAGGTCACCACGCGGCGGGCTGTAATGGGAATATCTTCCCCCGTCTTCGGGTTGCGGCCCGGACGTTGGTTTTTGTCTCGCAAATCAAAATTGCCAAAACCGGAGAGTTTTACCTGCTCACCATTTTCCAGAGCACGACGGATCTCTTCGAAAAACAGCTCTACCAGCTCTTTGGCATCCCGTTTGCTAAGCCCAAGCTTATCAAACAGATATTCTGACATTTCAGCTTTTGTAAGCGCCATAGGTTCAATCCCTCAATGATGCCTGGAATCGCTCTTTTAATGCCTCTACACATTTGGCGACGGTAGCGGCAATCTCCTCTTCTTCGAGTGTACGGCTGGTATCCTGAAGGATAAGGCTAATAGCGAGGCTCTTGAAACCTTCTGCTACGCCCTTGCCGCGGTACACGTCAAATAAGTTTACGCCAACTACCTGATTTACGCCAACTTTCTTACATTCGGCCAAAATATCTGCTGCAGGCACATTTTCCGCGACCACAACCGCGATATCACGGCGGTTTGCCGGGAAGCGGGAGACGTCCTGAGCCTGAGGAATAACGCGGTCAGCCACCGGGTTCCATTCAAGCTCTAACACGATGGTACGGCCGTTCAGGTCCAGCTTACGCTCCAGCTCAGGGTGAACAACCCCAATAAAACCAACGCGTTTGCCGTCTAAATAGATGGCTGCGCTCTGACCCGGATGCAGGGCCGGAATGGCTTCTGCGCGGAATTCAATTTCAGATAATTTACCGGTCAGATCCAGAATCGCTTCCAGATCGCCCTTCATATCGTAGAAATCAACCGTGCCTTTTGCCAGGTCCCAGTGCTCTTCATAGCGGTTGCCGCTGATGGCGCCAGCCAGCATGAGATCCTGACGGATGCCTAAATTTGCCTGATTATCCGGTACAAAGCGCAAACCGCTTTCGAAAATTCGCACGCGGTTTTGCTGGCGATTCTGGTTATAAACGACAGTGCCCAGCAGGCCCGTCCACAGAGACAGACGCATCGCGGACATTTCGCTGGAGATTGGGCTTGGCAGGATCAGCGCCTCCTGACCCGGGTGGATCAGCTGCTGCAGCTTTGGATCAACGAAGCTGTAGGTGATCACTTCCTGGTAGCCTTTGTCGTTCAGCATGGTTTTCACACGCTTCAGGGACAGGTCGGCTTCACGGTGGGTGCCCATTACCAGACCCGCCTGGACAGGCTCGTCAGGGATGTTGTTGTAGCCGTAAACGCGGGCCACTTCTTCCACCAGATCTTCTTCAATTTCCATGTCGAAACGCCATGATGGCGCAACGGCTTTCCACTCGTCCTGCCCTTCGGTTACTTCACAGCCCAGACGTTTCAGGATGTCAGTTACCTGCGCATCGGCAACGTGATGGCCAATCAGGCGATCCAGCTTGCTGCGGCGCAGGGTGATGCTCGCACGCTTCGGCAGCGTCGCTTCGTTGGTGACGTCGATAACCGGGCCCGCTTCGCCGCCGCAGATGTCGATCAGCAGGCGGGTCGCACGTTCCATCGCTTTATACTGCAGAGCAGGGTCAACGCCGCGCTCGTAGCGGTGAGAGGCATCGGTATGCAGGCCGTGACGGCGTGCGCGACCGGTGATGGAGAGCGGGCTGAAGAACGCACATTCCAGCAGGACGTTTTGCGTCTCGTCGTTGACGCCTGAGTGCTCGCCACCGAAGATACCGCCCATTGCCAGCGCTTTGCTGTGGTCAGCAATCACCAGGGTGTCGGCGTTCAGTTTCGCTTCGCTGCCGTCCAGCAGAACCAGGGTTTCGCCCTCTTTCGCCATGCGCACAACGATGCCGCCGTCGATACGGTCTTTATCGAACGCGTGCATTGGCTGGCCCAGCTCCAGCAGAACGTAGTTGGTCACGTCGACCACTGCGTCGATAGAGCGAATACCGCAGCGGCGCAGCTTCTCTTTCATCCACAGCGGGGTTGGCGCTTTCACGTTGATGCCTTTCACCACGCGACCGAGGTAGCGCGGACAAGCATCCGCAGCGTCAACCTGAATAGGCAGCACGTCATTGATGGTCGCTTCAACCGGCGCGATTTCCGGCGCGTTCAGTTCGGTCTGGTTGAGCACGGCCACGTCGCGCGCCACGCCGATGATACCTAAGCAGTCGGCACGGTTTGGCGTGACGCTGATTTCAATGGTGTTGTCATCAAGCTTCAGGTATTCACGGATATCGGTGCCGATTGGCGCATCCAGCGGCAGCTCAATGATACCGTTGTGGTCGTCGGAAATACCCAGCTCGGAGAAGGAGCACAGCATGCCTTCAGACGGCTCGCCGCGCAGCTTAGCCGCTTTAATTTTGAAATCGCCCGGCAGCACTGCGCCGACGGTCGCCACGGCCACCTTCAGGCCCTGACGGCAGTTTGGCGCACCGCAGACGATATCCAGCAGACGGTCACCGCCCACGTTTACTTTTGTTACGCGCAGTTTGTCAGCGTTAGGGTGCTGACCGCATTCGACTACTTCGCCGACGACCACGCCGTTGAAGGCTCCGGAAACCGACTCAACGCCGTCCACTTCCAGACCCGCCATGGTGATCTGGTTAGAAAGCGCGTCGCTGTCCAGCGTGGTGTTCACCCACTCGCGTAACCACAGTTCACTGAATTTCATTGTTCTGTCCTGCCCTTATTTAAACTGTTTGAGGAAACGCAGATCGTTTTCGAAGAATGCACGTAAGTCGGTCACGCCGTAGCGCAGCATAGTCAGACGCTCCATGCCCATGCCGAAGGCAAAGCCGGAGTAAACTTCCGGATCGATACCCACGTTGCGCAGCACGTTTGGATGCACCATGCCGCAGCCCAGCACTTCCAGCCATTTGCCGTTTTTACCCATCACGTCAACTTCCGCAGACGGTTCGGTGAACGGGAAGTAGGACGGGCGGAAACGAACCTGCAGGTCTTCCTCAAAGAAGTTGTTCAGGAAATCGTGCAGCGTGCCCTTTAGGTTGGTGAAGCTGATATTTTTATCAACAATCAGACCTTCCATCTGGTGGAACATTGGGGTGTGGGTCTGATCGTAGTCGTTACGATAGACGCGGCCCGGAGCGATAATGCGGATTGGCGGCGCCTGCTCCTTCATGGTACGGATCTGAACGCCGGAGGTCTGAGTACGCAGCAGACGCGTAGCGTCGAACCAGAAAGTGTCGTGGTCAGCGCGTGCCGGATGATGGCCAGGAATGTTCAGGGCGTCGAAGTTATGGTAATCATCTTCGATTTCCGGGCCAGTCGCCACGGTAAAGCCGAGCTCACCGAAGAAACTTTCAATGCGATCGATGGTGCGGGTAACCGGATGCAGACCACCGTTTTCGATACGGCGACCCGGCAGAGAAACGTCGATCGTCTCTGCGGCCAGACGCGCATTCAGCACCGCGCTTTCCAGCTCGGCTTTGCGCGCGTTCAGCGCCTGCTGTACCTGCTCTTTGGCTTCGTTAATCACCGCACCCGCTGCCGGGCGTTCTTCTGCCGGCAGCTCACGCAGGGTTGTCATCTGAAGGGTCAGGTGCCCTTTCTTCCCAAGATATTCGACGCGGACATTGTCTAACGCGGCAACATCTGAGGCCTGATTAATGGCGGCTGTTGCACTGGCAACCAGCTCTGCGAGATGTGACATGATTTTCCTCATTATGTCGGTGCAGACACCGATTTGGTGGAGTTATTCTCTCAAATTCAGGCACAAAAAAAGCCTCCATCGGGAGGCTTATCTGGCGCTGTTTTTCGTTTCATCTTTCACGCGCTAGCCTCCTGAAATCAGGTGCTAAAGTAAAAGAAGAAGCGGAAAATAGCAGCATTCATGCTTGCGTTACCTTGTCTGGTAAAAACCGTTAAGACCTTATTGAAAAGCCTGGACGGATAAATGTCAATCTTCTGATGGTGTTAAATGAAAAGAGGGAGCAAAGCCCCCTCTTTCAACTGGCTTATGCCAGTGCTGCTTTCGCTTTTTCGACCAGAGCGGTGAACGCTACTTTGTCGAATACTGCGATGTCAGCCAGGATCTTACGGTCGATTTCAACAGAGGCTTTTTTCAGGCCGTTGATGAATTTGCTGTAAGAAATACCGTTCTGACGTGCTGCTGCGTTGATACGCGCAATCCACAGTTGACGGAACTGACGCTTACGCTGACGACGGTCACGGTAAGCGTACTGACCTGCTTTGATAACAGCCTGGAAGGCAACGCGGTAAACGCGTGAACGCGCACCGTAGTAGCCTTTAGCTTGTTTCAAAATTTTCTTGTGACGTGCACGTGCAATTACACCACGTTTTACGCGAGCCATATGTGCTCTCCTGTATCTATATTCTTAGTAAAAAAATTAAACGTTAACGGCTTATGCGTACGGCAGGCACGCGATAACCAGACCCAGATCGCCTTTAGAAACAAGGCCTTTTGGACGCAGGTGACGTTTACGCTTAGTAGATTTTTTGGTCAGAATATGACGCAGGTTTGCGTGCTTACGCTTAAATCCACCACCACCGGTTTTTTTGAAGCGCTTAGCAGCACCGCGTACGGTCTTAATTTTTGGCATCTTAATAACTTCCACTTCGCATTGTTAAATAAACGAAACATAGGCGAACAAAACCTATGAAACCCAAAGGCTCCACAGGTTTTGCTGCTTGAAGGCCTTACTGTTTCTTCTTAGGAGCGAGCACCATGATCATCTGGCGGCCTTCGATCTTCGTAGGGAAGGATTCGACTACTGCCAGTTCACTCAGATCGTCACGGACGCGGTTAAGCACTTCCATACCAATCTGTTGGTGGGCCATCTCACGACCGCGGAAACGCAGTGTGATCTTGGCCTTATCGCCATCTTCCAGAAAGCGAATCAGGCTGCGGAGTTTTACCTGATAATCGCCATCGTCGGTACCAGGACGGAATTTGATTTCCTTAACCTGGATAACTTTTTGCTTTTTCTTCTGTTCCTTAGAAGACTTACTCTTTTCATAAAGGAACTTGCCGTAGTCCATGATACGACAAACTGGCGGTTCGGCGTTAGGGCTGATTTCAACTAAATCTACTCCAGCTTCTTCAGCTTTTTCGATCGCTTCTCTCAGACTCACAATCCCCAGTGGTTCACCTTCAAGATCTGTTAAGCGAACTTCCTGGGCGCGAATCTCGCCATTGATACGATTCGGACGTGCCGTTTGAACTCGTTTTCCGCCTTTAATACCTTATTCCTCCAGTTGTTGAAGACTGCGGCTGCGAATCTCTTGTTGCAGCTTCTCAATCACTTCACTTACGTCCAGGCTGCCCAGGTCTTTACCACGGCGGGTGCGAACGGCAACTTTGCCTGCTTCCACCTCTTTATCACCACAGACCAACATATACGGGACACGACGTAAAGTGTGCTCGCGGATTTTAAAGCCAATCTTCTCATTTCTCAAGTCTGCTTTTACGCGAATGCCCGCATTTTGTAGTTTCTGCGTCAATTCTTTAACGTAATCTGCCTGAGAATCGGTAATGTTCATCACCACGACCTGCACTGGCGCAAGCCAGGTTGGGAAGAAGCCAGCGAACTCTTCGGTCAGGATGCCGATGAAGCGCTCCAGAGAACCGAGAATTGCACGGTGAATCATTACCGGTACCTGACGCTCGTTGTCTTCGCCAACATAAGAGGCGCTTAAACGCTGCGGCAGGGAGAAGTCCAGCTGTACAGTACCGCACTGCCATGCGCGATCGAGGCAGTCATACAGGGTAAATTCAATTTTCGGACCGTAGAATGCGCCCTCGCCCAGCTGGTATTCGAACGGAATGCCATTCTCTTCCAGCGCCACGGCGAGATCCGCTTCTGCGCGATCCCATGTCTCATCGCTACCGATACGTTTTTCCGGACGCGTTGAGAGTTTGACGACGATCTTCTCGAAGCCAAAGGTGCTGTACATATCGTAGACCATACGAATACAGGCGTTAACTTCGTCACGAACCTGATCTTCAGTACAGAAGATATGCGCATCATCCTGAGTAAAGCCACGAACACGCATCAGACCGTGCAGCGCACCTGATGGCTCGTTACGGTGGCAGCTACCGAACTCCGCCATACGCAGCGGCAGGTCGCGGTAGGATTTCAGACCCTGGTTGAAGATCTGCACGTGGCCCGGGCAGTTCATTGGCTTGATGCAGTATTCACGGTTCTCAGACGAGGTAGTGAACATCGCATCTTTGTAGTTGTCCCAGTGGCCGGTTTTTTCCCACAGCACACGATCCATCATGAACGGGCCTTTCACTTCCTGATACTGGTACTCTTTCAGCTTGGAGCGTACGAAAGTTTCCAGTTCACGGAAGATAGTCCAGCCGTCGTTATGCCAGAACACCATACCCGGCGCTTCTTCCTGCATGTGGTACAGGTCAAGCTGCTTACCGATTTTACGGTGGTCACGCTTCGCCGCCTCTTCCAGGCGCAGCAGGTATGCGTTCAGGGCTTTTTTATCAGCCCACGCGGTACCATAAATACGCTGCAACATCTTGTTGTTGCTGTCGCCACGCCAGTAGGCGCCCGCGATCTTCATCAGCTTAAAGTGATGACAGAAGCGCATGTTCGGCACGTGCGGTCCACGGCACATGTCGACGTATTCTTCGTGATGGTACAAGCCAGGCTTGTCATCATGCGAAATGTTTTCGTCAAGAATAGAGACCTTGTAGCTCTCGCCGCGCTTCACGAAGGTTTCACGCGCTTCGTGCCAGCTGACTTTCTTCTTGATGACGTCATAGTTCGTTTCGGCGAGCTCGTGCATGCGTTTTTCGAGCGCGTCGATATCTTCCTGAGTCAGGGTGTGGTCAAGGTCAACGTCATAGTAGAAACCGTTATCGATAACCGGACCGATCGCCATTTTGGTGTTTGGCCACAGCTGTTTGATGGCATGGCCTAACAGGTGCGCGCAGGAGTGACGAATGATCTCCAGACCTTCTTCGTCTTTCGCAGTGATGATTGCAAGCGTCGCATCGTTTTCGATCAGATCGGAAGCATCCACCAGCTCACCGTTAACGCGGCCAGCGATAGTCGCTTTCGCGAGACCAGGACCAATGTCCAGGGCAACATCCATTGGGCTAACAGCACGGTCGAAATGGCGTTGGCTGCCATCAGGAAGAGTAATTACAGGCATTTTATATCCTTATTTGCAGTGATGCCCCACACATAAGAGCATATACAAAGAAAATAATCGTGATTTGACAATAGATTACGACACCATCTGACCAACAATCGTCAAATTGGTTCGTCATCATTCACCAGCCGAATTCAGATTAATGTGGATTTACGGCAAGCGACGTAATGTTAACACTAACGGAAAGGAGATTGCACCCTCTGCGGTCAGATTGATGGGCTGGCGCTTTCGCACGAATTTGCAGGTTGCTTCTCCCCTGCGCTCGCATTTCGAAGATGCTGGGCTACTCTTGAACAGGTCTTTAAACCCAAAGGTGCATACCATGAACGTATCCAGTAGAACGGTTGTGATATTGAACATCCTTTCCGCCACAGGTTTATTGTTGATTCTCGCCGAACGATTCCACTGGTTCTGAACCGAACCCTGCGCTGGCATAACCCAATCGAACCTGAGAAGGGGCATATTTCGGCCCTGTTTGGTAGACTGTGGGTATCAACCAATAAGGATTAGGTTATGCCAACTAAACGATTTGCCGTAAAACACTGGAAAATGGTGCTGGTGCTGATTGCCATCTGCGGCGCAATGCTGCTACTCCGTTGGGCGGCAATGATTTGGGGCTAGGGGCGAAGACAAGTCATCAGAAGGGACGTCAAAAGACCGCAGACAATAAACGGGCCGACATTATCATCGGCCCGCTTTTGTTACATTCTATAACCCAGTGAAACCGTGGTTCTGCGGTCGGTATGATCCGGCGCAGATTCTGGTGGTGAAGAGTTCCAGGTCACGTTGTAGGCGACTTTCAGGCCAAAGTGTTCGTTGATAGCCACGTTCAGCGCCGTCTCAGAGTTCAGCGTCGTGTCGTCGGCACCAAATACAGAAACACCCTGGGTAAATTTGGTGTTGTCAGTCATCTGCCAGGCATAGGTACCGGAAGCGTAACCGAGCGGTTGGGTTTTGGTATCGCCATTAGTGTACTCGTCATAACGTACACCAGGACCGAATTCAAAACGGAGGCTGTGTACCGGACCGTTCAGGAACTGGCGACCATAACCGGCGGTGAACACATCACGCTGGCGATAACCGTTGTAACGGTCAGTTAACCAGCTTGCCTGTCCAAACAGGTAGTCATAGTCGGTCATGTTGTAACGGCTACGTCCGCCTACCGCATATTTCTCGGAAGAACGTTCGTCATTAGCGGAAGTGTTGCTGGCATTACCCCACAGAGACCAGGCGGTTGTGTTGCCGTACCAGGTGAGCGTACTGTCCGCCGTCAGAGAAGAGCTTTTCGTGTTACCGGATTGTGCCAGGTACCCGGCGTTCAGGTTACCTTCAAACGGTTTTTTCGCGGTGGAAGGATCGTCCATGACAGTAAAAACGGTATCATCAGCGGTTGCGTTCATAGCCGCAAACACGCCACCCGCCAGCATCAGTGCAGCGGGCACTGTCTTTAAAAGCTTCATTTTATTAAGGAGTCCGTACAACAAAAAAAGAGACCACACGGTCCCGGAATCTTTCTTGAGGATCAATGACAAGGCGTCCAGAGAAAGGTAACAAATTATAAAAAGCCGCAAATAACATAGCAATGTTTTCTTATTTCATTTTTTGAATAAGAACGATCTCAAAAAGCGTTTTATTTTATATATCCTCCGCCTCACTTTTTGTCAGTATTCATATTTAAAATCATACTGTTATTTACATTGCCTTCCTGACAAATGGTGCCAGGCTAATAAGAACCCATGCTAAAAGGAGGTAATGATGGTTTCTATTTATACTCTGACGCTCTCCCCTTCCCTGGATTCCGCCACCCTGACGCCGCAGATTTACCCGGAAGGTAAATTGCGCTGCAGCGCCCCGGTCTTTGAGCCCGGCGGCGGCGGGATCAACGTGGCGCGCGCCATTACACATCTCGGCGGCAAAGCTACGGCAATTTTCCCCGCAGGCGGTGCTACCGGTGAACACCTGGTCTCTCTGCTGGCCGATGAACAGGTGGCCGTTGAAACCGTTGAGGCCAAAGACTGGACGCGGCAAAACCTGCACGTCCACGTGGGATCCAGCGGCGAGCAGTACCGTTTTGTCATGCCGGGCGCGAAACTCAGCGATGACGAGTTTCGTCAGCTTGAAGAGAAAGTGCTGACGATAGAAAGCGGCGCGCTGCTGGTGATAAGCGGCAGCCTGCCGCCCGGCGTAAGCACGGAAAAATTAACGGCGCTGATTCAGACCGCGCAGCAGCGCGGCATCCGCTGCATTGTCGACAGCAGCGGCGAGGCCCTGCAGGCGGCCCTGGTGCCGGGCAATCTGGAGCTGGTCAAACCCAACCAGAAAGAGTTAAGCGCGCTGGTCAACCGCGAACTGACGCAGCCTGATGATGTGCGCACCGCCGCGCAGGAGCTGGTGCGCAGCGGAAAAGCGCGGCGCGTAGTCGTCTCCCTTGGCCCTCAGGGGGCGCTGGCAGTCGATGAATCGTCGTCCGTTCAGGTTGTCCCACCGCCGATGAAGAGCCAAAGCACGGTTGGCGCGGGCGATAGTATGGTGGGTGCGATGACGCTAAAACTGGCGCAGGGTGCGTCTCTGCTCGAAATGACACGCTACGGCGTGGCGGCGGGTAGCGCCGCCACCATCAACCAGGGCACGCGTCTCTGTTCGCTTGCCGATACGCAAAAAATCGTCGATTACCTGTCCCGAAATTAACGCCTTTTCCCCTTCGTCTTTACGGAGGGGAATGTCCTCTCTGAGTCGCCAAACGCAAACTATCGACTATGCTAAGAAAACTTCCATGATAACAATGAGGTGAATTATGAGCAGTGGTGACATCACACGCTATGTCGTGACCATCAACCTTCATGAAGCATCGCTGACCGAGCTGAATGAGCTCAACAATGCTTTCACCCGGGCTAATTTTCTCCTCACCCTGACGGATGACGAGGGCAATATTCATGATTTAGGCACCCTGACATTTGGTCTGATCGGCGCCCTGAGCAAGGAAGAGGTTCATGCGCTGGCCGCCAGTCTGGTGGAGAGCGTGACCGACAAGCCTGCCGAAATTGACGTGGATACCTGGGAAGGCTGGCGGAAAAAAGAACAATAAGTGCGCTGTATGAATTTAAACCGCTCAGGTGTGCGTTAGTTCGTATTTTTTTACCGCAGTTATGCGCTAACTTTATGATCTGGCAGACAACATGGGAGAGACAACATGTGGCAGGCTATCAGTCATCTTTTACGTGAGCAGCTGGGTGAAGGTGAAATTGAACTGCGTAACGAACTGCCAGGCGGTGAGATCCACGCCGCGTGGCATTTACGCTACGCAGGGCGCGATCTTTTCGTTAAGTGCGATGAGCGAGAGCTGCTTCCAATATTTACCGCCGAAGCCGACCAGCTGGAGCTGTTGTCCCGCAGTAAAACGGTCACGGTCCCGCAGGTTCTGGCCGTGGGGAGCGACCGCGACTACAGTTTCCTGGTGATGGAATATCTCCCCGCCCGCCCGCTGGATGCCCATAATGCGTTCATCCTTGGCCAACAGCTAGCGCGCCTGCATCAATGGAGCGACCAGCCGCAGTTTGGTCTCGACTTTGACAACGACCTCTCCACCACGCCACAGCCCAATGCCTGGCAGCGTCGCTGGTCGACATTTTTTGCCGAGCAGCGCATTGGCTGGCAGCTTGAGCTTGCCGCCGAAAAAGGGCTGGAGTTTGGCAATATCGACGCCATCGTCGAGCACGTTCAACAGCGTCTGGCATCCCACCAGCCTCAGGCGTCGCTGCTTCACGGCGATTTGTGGTCCAATAACTGCGCGCTGGGTCCCAACGGCCCGTACATCTTTGACCCGGCCTGCTACTGGGGTGACAGAGAGTGCGATCTAGCCATGCTGCCGCTTCATCCTGAGCAGCCGCCGCAGATATACGACGGATACCAGTCTGTTTCCCCCCTGCCGTCCGGTTTCCTCGACCGCCAGCCGGTGTATCAGCTTTATACGCTGATGAACCGTGCCATTCTTTTTGGCGGAGAACACCTTGTTAACGCGCAGCGGGCACTCGAGCGTATGCTTGCCGCCTGAGAAGAGAAAGGGTGGCCTTGCCGCCACCCTTATCGCTTACAGAAAACCGAGCAGTGAGAAGAAGAAGTATCCCGCCACAATGATAATCACGGGAAGGATATAGAGCGGGAAAATTTGCAGGAAAATAGTGTGACGCGGCACAACGATGCGGGATTCAATCTGATCCCGACTCATTCCTTCCGGGCCTTTGGCCTGCTCCAGAATCAACTGATCCTCAACGCCTTCGCGTAAAAAGCGCGTCTGGCGACTCATTCTCGCGCCAGAGGCCTGCAGTGCCAGCGCGACAAAGATCAGGGCGTATATCACCCAAAAGCCGATGTTCAGCTGTTGATGAAAATCCGGGGTGGGTGAGTTAAACCAGAAGACATTCAAAAATGGCGTATTAAAACGCATCATCTCAATCATGACATGAGCGAAATCAAGCATTACCGCATTGATACCCGGCTGTTTTTCGCTGTGATCGTACATAAATTTGAGTACAGAAATCAGCGTAGAAATGACGGCAGGAATAAAAATCACCCAGCCAGCAATACGTTTTAAGACCGCAATGCGTCCAGCTTGTTGATACGTCATCAGTTCCTCTTCATAAAGACGCGTTATTTGTGCCTAAGTCTACCTGCTGGTCATCAATTTCGCCCGCTCTTTAAAAGCAATATGCTAAATTGCAGATTGTGCTTAGCACGTATCGTCTGTCGAACACCCTGGATAAGGAGACGTTGTGATGTCGACACCGCGCCAAATTCTTGCCGCAATTTTTGACATGGATGGATTACTGATCGATTCCGAACCGCTGTGGGATCGCGCCGAACTGGACGTTATGGCCAGCCTGGGCGTGGATATCAGCCGCCGTAATGAACTTCCCGATACGCTGGGCCTGCGCATCGATATGGTGGTTGACCTGTGGTTTGCCCAACAGCCGTGGGTAGGTCCCAATCGCGATGAGGTGACCGCACGCATTATCAGCCGCGCCATTTCTCTGGTGGAAGAGAACCGGCCGCTGCTGCCCGGCGTACGTGAGGCCGTCGCGCTGTGTAAAGCCCAGGGGCTGAAGGTTGGCCTGGCCTCGGCTTCACCGCTGCACATGCTGGAAAAAGTGCTGACGATGTTTGAACTGCGCGACAGCTTCGACGCGCTGGCGTCCGCTGAGAAATTGCCTTACAGCAAGCCGCACCCGCAGGTCTATCTGGACTGCGCCGCAAAGCTGGGCCTGGATCCCCTCAACTGCGTTGCGCTGGAAGACTCCGTTAACGGCATGGTCGCCTCTAAAGCCGCGCGGATGCGCTCCATTGTGGTGCCCGCAGAAGAAGGCCGTCACGACCCCCGGTTTGCCCTCGCCGACGTGAAGCTTAACTCACTGGCAGAACTCACGGCGCATCACCTGCAGGGCGGTTAACGCCCTTCTCTGGTTTGTGACAAACAGTTACACCGTCACCTCTTCCGCCTACTGTATAAAAACCCTATACTGTATGAATTGACAGTTTTGTGGGTTTTATCATGACGGCGGAAGGCCACCTGCTTTTTTCTATTGCGTGCGCGGTATTTGCCAAAAACGCTGAACTCACCCCCGTGCTGGCACAGGGGGACTGGTGGCATATTGTCCCTTCCGCCGTATTGACCTGCCTGCTGCCCGACATTGACCATCCCAAATCTTTTCTCGGACAACGCCTGAAGTGGGTATCGAAACCCATCGCCCGCGCGTTCGGCCACCGGGGGTTTACGCACAGCCTGCTGGCCGTCTTTGGCCTGCTGACGCTTTTCTATTTAAAAGTGCCCGAAAGCTGGATAGTCCCCGCCGATGCCATCCAGGGGATGGTGCTGGGCTATTTAAGCCATATTCTCGCCGATATGCTGACGCCTGCGGGCGTGCCGCTGCTTTGGCCCTGCCGCTGGCGTTTCCGTTTTCCCATCCTCGCACCGCAGAAAGGCAACCAGCTAGAGCGGGTGTTGTGCATGGCGCTGTTTGCCTACGCCGTCTGGATGCCGCAAACCTTGCCCGAAAACAGTGCAGTTCGCTGGTCATCCCAGATGATTAATTCGCTGCAATTTCAGTTCAATCGCTTTATTCATCACCAGATTGAACAGTAAACCGACAAAATTATCCCATTTGTCATAAACCATTCCATTTGGATATAAGCGCTACATCACACTTCTGCTAACCTTCCGCCAACAGGATCGGTAAAAACCGACCCAATAATAAATCAGGAGAACGGGGATGAATTTTCCACTCATCGCGAACGTCGTTGTGTTCGCTGTATTGCTATTGCTTCTCGCGCAGGCGCGCCACAAACAGTGGAGCCTGGCGAAAAAAGTGCTGGTTGGTCTGGCCATGGGTGTCGTATTTGGTCTGGCATTACAGGCAATTTATGGCTCCGATAATCCAGTTCTGAAAGATTCTATTCAGTGGTTCAACATCGTCGGTAACGGCTATGTCCAGCTACTGCAGATGATCGTTATGCCGCTGGTGTTCGCCTCTATTCTGAGCGCCGTGGCCCGCCTGCATAACGCCACGCAGCTGGGAAAAATCAGCTTCCTGACCATTGGTACGCTGCTGTTCACCACGCTGATTGCCGCGCTGGTGGGTGTGCTGGTCACCAACCTGTTTGGCCTGACCGCAGAAGGTCTGGTTCAGGGTACCGCTGAAACGGCGCGTCTTACCGCGATTCAAACCAACTACGTTGGAAAAGTGGCTGACCTGACCGTGCCGCAGATGGTGCTCTCCTTCATTCCGAAGAACCCGTTTGCTGACCTGACCGGTGCGAGCCCAACCTCGATCATCAGCGTGGTTATTTTCGCCGCGTTCCTGGGCGTAGCGGCGCTGAAGCTGCTGAAAGACGACGCGCCTAAAGGCGAACGCGTGCTGACCGCGATTGACACCCTGCAAAGCTGGGTGATGAAGCTGGTGCGTCTGGTTATGCAGCTGACGCCTTACGGCGTGCTGGCGCTGATGACCAAAGTGGTTGCCGGCTCTAACCTGCAGGACATCATCAAGCTGGGCAGCTTCGTTGTCGCCTCTTATCTGGGCCTGGGCATTATGTTCGTGGTGCACGGCATCCTGCTGGGCGTAAACGGCGTCAGCCCGCTGAAATACTTCCGTAAAGTCTGGCCGGTACTGACCTTTGCCTTCACCAGCCGTTCCAGCGCCGCGTCTATTCCGCTGAACGTTGAAGCGCAAACCCGCCGTCTGGGCGTGCCTGAATCCATCGCCAGCTTCTCTGCCTCCTTTGGTGCCACCATTGGTCAGAACGGCTGTGCGGGTCTGTATCCGGCGATGCTGGCGGTGATGGTCGCCCCTACCGTTGGGATTAACCCGCTGGATCCGGTCTGGATCGCCACGCTGGTCGGGATTGTTACCGTAAGCTCCGCAGGCGTTGCGGGCGTTGGCGGTGGCGCAACCTTCGCCGCGCTGATTGTGCTGCCCGCGCTGGGCCTGCCCGTGACGCTGGTCGCGCTGCTGATCTCCGTTGAGCCGCTGATCGACATGGGCCGTACCGCGCTGAACGTAAGCGGCTCCATGACCGCCGGTACGCTGACCAGCCAGTGGCTGAAGCAGACCGACAAAGCGATTCTGGAAAGTGAAGACGACGCCGAGCTGGCGCACCGTTAAACTCGGTAGAAATAAAAAAACCGCCTGATGGCGGTTTTTTTATGGCTGTTATTCTTCGACCTCTTCATCCTGGCGGATCTGCATCGCCCACCGCTGCGCTGACTCCGGCACCGTAAACGTGGGCGAGCGGCGGAAATGTTCGCCGATCAGCACGAAGGCCACGTATTTCCCCCGAAGCTGCCAGACATCGCGAAAACCCTCCACTTTCAGGGCATGGTCAGGCGGCGCGGGCTCAACGCGGGGCACATAGCTAATAACCTGGCGGTTTTGTTGACGAAGAGGTTTCATAAGCGACTGGTTCACTAAAGCAAATTCTTGAAGCAGGAAAATTCTATGATAGCCGATCCTGCTGCCTTCCGTCGCGCTCCGAGTGGGTGGGATGGCTCCTTTCGTTAATGACGGCATGTGAAAACTCTTAGTTCGCGAGCCATCTCGCGACATTGTTCTATCCTTAATAGGGGTTTTTAGCAATGGATAAAGGAGAAGCGTGCAATGTCGAACAAAGATAAAACTCATCAATCACCGATTCATGGCACTGAGGAATCTCAACCGGGTATGGACTCTCTCGCCCCTGCTGACGGCTCTCACCGCCCCTCCCCTGGCCCTTCCGCACAGGGCGAACAGCCTACCGCACCGGGAAGCATGAAGTCGCCGGACGCGGGAAACGAGAAGCTGAAATCGCTTGAGCCGCACCGCAAAGGCGGCGAAGGTTTTGCGCTCACCACCAATCAGGGCGTGCGCATTGCTGACGATCAGAACTCCCTTCGCGCAGGCGCGCGCGGGCCAACCCTGCTGGAAGACTTTATTCTGCGGGAAAAAATCACCCATTTCGACCATGAGCGAATTCCGGAACGCATCGTCCACGCGCGAGGTTCCGCTGCGCACGGCTACTTCCAGCCATACAAGAGCCTGAAAGCGATTACCAAAGCGGACTTCCTCTCTGACCCGGATAAAATTACCCCGGTGTTTGTGCGCTTCTCCACCGTGCAGGGCGGCGCCGGTTCGGCAGATACGGTTCGGGATATCCGCGGCTTTGCCACCAAGTTTTATACCGAAGAGGGTATTTTTGATCTGGTGGGCAATAACACCCCGGTGTTCTTCATTCAGGATGCGCATAAATTTCCTGACTTTGTCCATGCGGTAAAACCGGAGCCCCACTGGGCCATACCGCAGGGACAAAGTGCGCACGACACCTTCTGGGACTACGTCTCCCTGCAGCCTGAAACCTTGCACAACGTGATGTGGGCGATGTCAGACCGCGGCATTCCGCGCAGCTATCGCACCATGGAGGGGTTTGGCATCCACACCTTCCGTCTGATCAACGCCGAGGGTAAAGCCACGTTCGTCCGTTTCCACTGGAAGCCGGTGGCGGGTAAAGCCTCGCTGGTATGGGACGAGGCGCAGAAGCTGACCGGACGCGATCCGGACTTCCATCGCCGCGAGCTGTGGGAGTCCATTGAAGCGGGTGACTTCCCGGAGTACGAGCTGGGCCTGCAGCTCATACCGGAAGAGGACGAATTTAAGTTCGATTTCGACCTGCTTGACCCGACGAAGCTGATTCCGGAAGAGCTGGTGCCGGTACAGCTGGTGGGTAAAATGGTGCTAAACCGCAACCCGGATAACTTCTTCGCCGAAAACGAACAGGCCGCATTCCACCCGGGGCATATCGTGCCGGGGCTGGACTTCACCAACGATCCGCTCCTGCAGGGTCGCTTGTTCTCGTACACCGATACGCAGATCAGCCGTCTTGGCGGGCCGAACTTCCACGAAATCCCGATTAACCGCCCAACCTGCCCGTACCATAATTTCCAGCGCGACGGGATGCATCGTCAGGATATTGATACCAATCCGGCTAACTATGAGCCGAACTCGATCAACGATAACTGGCCGCGCGAAACGCCGCCGGCGCCGAAACGCGGTGGATTCGAATCGTACCAGGAGCGTATCGACGGCAATAAAATTCGCGAGCGCAGCCCGTCGTTCGGCGAGTATTACGCCCACCCCCGCCTGTTCTGGAACAGCCAGACGCCGATTGAGCAGCAGCACATTATCGGCGGCTTCAGCTTTGAGCTAAGCAAAGTGGTTCGTACCTATATCCGCGAGCGTGTGGTCGATCAGCTGGCGCGCATTGATATTCAGCTCGCCCAGAGCGTTGCGGATAACCTGGGCATCACGCTGACCGATGAGCAGCGCAACCTTGCCCCGCCGAAAGAGGTTAACGGCGTGAAGAAAGATCCGTCGCTGAGCCTGTATGCCGTGCCGGGTGGCTCGATTAAAGGCCGCGTGGTCGCCATCCTGCTGAACGACAAAACCCGCGCCAGCGACGTGCTGGGGATCATGCAGGCGCTGAAAACCCAGGGCGTGCATGCGAAACTGCTTTATTCCCGCATGGGGGAAGTGACCGCCGATGACGGCTCCGTGCTGCCGGTGGCGGCAACCTTTGCCGGGGCGCCATCGCTGACCGTTGATGCGGTGATTGTGCCGTGCGGGGATATTGACAGCCTGCTGAACAACGGTGACGCGGTGTATTATCTGCTGGAAGCCTACAAGCACCTGAAACCGATCGCGCTGTCCGGCGACGCGCGACGGTTTAAGGCGCAGCTGAAGGTGGCCGATCAGGGTGAGGACGGTATTGTCGAGGGCGACAACGTTGACGATGCGTTCATGACGAAGCTGTTTGATTTGCTCGCGGCGCACCGCGTCTGGTCACGCAGCAGTAAGGTTGACCAGATACCGGCGTAAAAAAAAGCCCGGTGGCGGCTTCGCCTTACCGGGCCTACAAGAGTTAGCAGGTCGTTCGTAGGCCGGGTAAGGCGAAGCCGCCACCCGGCAACTCTTACAGCTCCCTGAACGTCCCCAACCGATACCCACGCTCGGCAATCGCGTACTTCAGCGACGCCGACGTCAGCACGTCCAGCTCCGCCAGTCGCGGCCAGCAGTAGGCGCTCTTACGTACGGTGTTATCGACAAAAGCAGGATGCGCCATGACCTCCAGCGACCGTTCCCCCCGCGCGGCGGAATCATCCAGCACCTTCAGGAACAGCGCTTCGTCGATCTCGTCGCCGTAAAATGCGCTGCTGAACCCCTCAGTGGTGGTCACGGCGCAGTTGGGCACGCCGTGCGCCTCCCTGTCCACGCGCATCGCCACGCCTTTGCGCTGCGCAAACTCAGCGACAATCGGGAAAATCGCCGGGATCATATGCACGTGGTGATGGCTGTCGATGTGCGTCGGCGCCTTACCAAACGCGTCAACAAAGCGGTTGAACTGACGCTCCAGCTCGCCGGCAATCTCTTCGAGCGGCAGAGCGCCCTGCTCCGCCTGTTCCCAAATCCATTTGCCCAGCTGGCCGTCGCGCGTCAGGCCCGGCATTGGCGAAAGCGGCATCCCGAGCGTCAGCACAAAATGCATGCCGACGCCCAGCTCCGGCACCTCGCGGCTCAGCTGCGCCGCGTGTTCAACCGCCTCACCATTCACCAGTGCCGTGGTAGAGGTCACAACACCCCGGCGACAGGCTTCAATAATGCCGTAGTTCTGGCCTTTCGAGAGGCCAAAATCATCAGCATTAACGATCAGCAGGTTTTCCATTGTGCGTCCTCTCAGTGGTGTTTGAACTTCAGCTTCTCGATCGTGGCGGCAAAGTTCGGCAACCATTTTTCATGCGCCAGGATCATCTCGCCGGCCAGCTGCTCCGCATCGCGGTCGGAATGTACCAGCGGGCTGAGGTTCAGCGCCAGCAGCACGTCATTGAGCTCGCCGCTCAGCGCCGCGTTGCTTGCCGCCACTTCAAAGCCTTTGATGGTGTGGATCAGGCCCATGACCTTATCATCGAAGTGGGTGATGCGTGGATGCGGTTTAGCGCCATCGCGTCCCAGGATGCAGGTCATCTCGACCGCCCAGTCCGCCGGGATATTGTCGATATGGCCGTGGTGCGGCACGTTAACATAGTGCTCCGCCTGCTTGTCGTTGTAGATGGCATTAATCACCTCGCACGCCGCATCGGAGTAGTAGGCCCCGCCGCGCTGCTCCAGCTCTTTCGGTTTGACGTTCAGGTTCGGATCTTTATACAAATCGAACAGCTGCTTCTCGACTTTCTGAACGATCTGCGCGCGCGCGCCGCCCTTATAGTACTCGCCCATTTCGATGGCCAGCATCTCTTTCTGCTTGAAGTAGTAAAGCAGGTACGAGCACGGAAGCAGGTTCAGCGAGCGGATCAGCCCTTCGCTGAACGGCAGGTCAAAGATGTTTTTCACCGATGCCGCCGTCAGTCGACCGGAAGCCACGCCGTCGAGCAGTTCGGCAAAGCGCGACTTACCGTTCACGATCACGTCTTTAATGAACACCATGTGGTTCAGGCCGAACAGGTCGATGGAGAGATCGTCGCTGTCTTTCAGCGCCAGCACGTCGCGGATAAACATCTTCATACCAATCGGAATATTACAGACGCCGATAAAGCGTTTGAAACCGGTATGACGATAGACCGCCTCGGTCACCATCCCGGCCGGGTTGGTGAAGTTAATCACCCACGCGTTCGGGCAGATCTCCTGTACGTCTTTGACGATGTCGAAAATCACCGGGATGGTACGCAGGCCTTTGAACAGACCGCCCGCGCCGTTGGTCTCCTGCCCGAGATAGCCGTGGCTCAGCGGGATACGTTCGTCCAGCTCGCGCGCCTTCAGCTGGCCGACGCGCAGCTGGGTGGTGACGAAATCCGCATCTTTCAGCGCCAGACGACGGTCCAGAGTTTTATGCACGGTCAGAGGCACGCCCGCTTTCTCCACCATGCGCTGGCACAGGTCGAAAATAATATTCAGCTTTTCCTGACCTTCCTCAACGTCAACCAGCCATAATTCGCTGACCGGTAATTCATGATAACGTTTCAGAAAACCTTCAAGTAATTCCGGGGTATAGCTGCTGCCGCCACCAATGGTTACGACTTTTAATTTCTTCTGCATAATATCTCCCTTAGCGTATCAGGTTAATCGCCTGCAAGGTATAGCGTACTCTTCCCGCTATTTGGGCAAGCCATTAAAGCAATATTTGTGGCGGGTAATCCGCCGAAAGTTAATTAATTACCGTTAAATTCTTCCGGTAACTGTTCGGTGTAAATGAAGTCAATTTCTTAAAGGTCTTAATAAACAGACTGGGACTGCTGTATCCTGACTCGTACGCAATATCGGTGACAGAGTAGTTGGTAATTTCCAGCTGTTTCTTCGCAAAATTAATGCGGATTTCATTAATAATTTGCACGGGCGTTTTACGATAATAGCGCTGCGTCGCGCGGGTCAGATATTCCTGGGATTTCCCCGACAGTGACACCATATTTTCCAGCGCATTTTCGCTGAACTGGCCTTTATCGTGCATCAGCTCAACGGTGCTGCGCAGCCACTGTGGAATATCATCCGTCACCTGCTGCTCCTCACGATGATGGCGCAGTCTGTTCATCACGTAGAAGGTTACCGTTTCAATAAACTCATCAAATTCATTGTCGCGGAAGTTAAGCGAGGCGATAACCGTTTCAATCCAGGTCATGAACTCGTTTTTGACCCGATAGACCTGGGAGGCCACAAAGCAGAACGGCACCAGCGGCAGATAGTGCTTCTCAAAGAAACGTCTGCTGACGCCCACATTCAGAATACGGGTGGCACCAAATTCGTAAAAGCTCTGGTGATAAGACCCCATCGGCAGGAAGACAAAATCCCCTCGCTCAAGCAGAACGCGCTTACCGTTGATCTCCTGGTAATAGCGCCCGGTCAGAACAATCGTGAACTCGTAGTAGTCATGCTGGTGCAGACCGCTGGCGCTCTCCGTCTTGTTGTAGATAACCACGTGAAAATTTTTGCCATTAAACAGCTGCTGTTCAAGTGCGGTTTTAATTTCCATCGTGCTGACCTCCTGCTGCGAAATCCGACTCAGTGCATTTTCTCGTGAAGCTCGATGAGCTCTGCCACCAGCTCACGCGCCAGCATCGAGGTCATCAGGTGATCCTGCGCGTGGACCAGCACCAGGCTGACCTTCATCTTCCCTTCGCCCTGATCGCCTTCAATCAGCTTTGTCTGCACCAGGTGCGCTTCGTTCAGCGCCGTGCGGGACTGGTCCATCATGGTTTTCGCCGCGGCGAAATCCCCCTGCTTGGCCTGCTTCAGTGCGGCATAGGCCAGGCTGCGGGCCTGTCCGGAGTTGATGATAAGCCCCATCACCACTTCTTCGAGATCGTTCTCGACGGCTTCGTCTGCGACAATACTATCCAAATCTAACATGTTTAAGCTCCTTGTGGCTGGCGCAGGCTTCCCCGCGCCGGTCAATCTTAGAATTTCAGTGAGAGGGCAATATCCTCTTCGCTCTCTTCTTCATCAATAATGGTGGCGGCTTTGTTGGCAATCGCCACGAACGGCATGTACAGCAGGGTGGCAATCCCGAGGTTGAATATCGCCAGCAGGAAGGCCGCGACGCTACCGTTGGTGTTGAAGAAGGCGCCCAGGCCCGCCGGCATGGTCCACGGCGCAATGTTGGTGACCGGTGGAATGATGCCCATGTAATACGCCGTCAGGGTAATGGCGGCCAGCAGCGGCTGAATCAGGATGAACGGAATGAACATTACCGGGTTCATGATGATTGGCAGACCGAACAGAATCGGTTCGTTAATCTGGAAGATGCCTGATGGCAGCGCCAGCTTCGCGACCTGACGGTAGTCAGCACGACGAGAGACAATAAAGACCGCGATGATCAGACCCAAGGTCGCCCCGGTACCGCCCAGGAAGATATAGGAGTCAAGCATCGGCTTCGCCCACACATGGAAGGTTTTACCCGCTGCCAGCGCCGCGTCAACGGAGCCGTACTGCTGGTAAAGCGCAACGTTTTCCAGTGCCCAGGGGGTCATAATCCCGCTGTCCAGCGCGGCCAGTGCCAGTGAACCATGCACGCCAAAGAACCACAGCAGAGAAGTGAAAATCACATACGCCCAACCGACCACGCCACCCATCGACGCCAGCGGCGTAGAGATAGAGTCCATGATGATCTGGTGGAAGTTAGTGCCCCAGTGGGAGAGCGCCCAGGCGATAATCCCCATGATGGAGAGAATAATGAAGCCTGGAATCAACGCGGAAAATGAACGAGAAACGGAAGCCGGTACGCTATCCGGCAGGCGGATAACCCAGTTGCGGCGGATAATAAAGGTGAACATTTCTGCCACCACCAGGCCGATAACAATACCGGAGATGATGTTGGCCCCGCCCAGCCAGTTGGCGCCAACGGCATAGGCTTCACCCACGCTGTAAGGCGTTACGGTCATAAAAGCGGCAACCGATAATAACCCGGCAGCCAGCGGATCCACTTTACGCTCTTCTGCCAGTGCCATCCCAATAAAGAAAGGCGCCATCAGCGACATAATCCCTAACGTACCGTTATAGACGTTGCCGCCAATGGCTTTAAAACCATTAAGGGTTTCAATAGTGGAAGCGTCTAACCTAATTCCTAATGAATAAAAGAAGGAACCTTCACCAAAGCTCAGAAAAACGTTGTTAATTAAAACGAACATGGCCCCGGCCAGCGTCAACGGCATTAATTTAATAAAGCCGTTTTTGATGGCGTTAACGTGAGGCTGCTTTCCTATTTTAACAGCAAAAGGAAGGAGTACCTTTTCAAGTGAAGCGATGACTTTACTCATAGGAAAATACCCTTAAATGCCGTAACGCATGTTACGGCGTATTGTGTGTGAAATAACTCTTTGACGGGAAAAATAAAAATTAATTAGCAGCTTTTTTAATGGCTGCCACAGCAGCTTTAAGAACACCTAAACCATCAATTTTGCCGTACAGCCCCGAGTCGATCACTTCGACCGGTTTATTGGGTAACAGTCGTTGAATTTCGGGCAACATATAGGCAATTTGCGGCCCCAGTAAAACAACATCGGCTGTCTGGCCTTTTTCGCCCGCCAGCGTCTCTGGAAACGCTTCAATCACCACAGGTACTTCATACTTTTCAGCCTGCGCACGCATCTTTGACACCAGAAGCGACGTTGACATGCCCGCTGAGCAGAACAGGTAGATATGTTTCTTTTCCATCGTGATTTCCCTCTTATATAACTACCTGCCATCGCGCTATCACTCGACTCGCTGTCCCGGCAGACAGGTAGCTTGCGTACTGTTGTTTATCGTTGGAGTGAGTATACGCAATGGTACAGACAGGGGATAATTCTGGATAGGCTCAAATTGTCTCTCATTGACCTGGCTTGTTGACTCCCTTCACATTTCGGGCAAATAATTCGCGCAAAGAAATAAGATTTTCTGATGCATAAAAAAACCGGCCCATGGGCCGGTTTGTTAACATCCTCAGGGAAGCAGGGTTACTGCGCCTTAGGTGCCTGCGGATCGGTGTCGTATTCAGCACAGGTCTGATAGCCGGAGTTGATCACATGACCGGTATCATCCAGGGCGACGAAGTAGGTTTCTGCCTTACCATCACGTTGACCCAGGATATAGGTCTGGCAGGTCCCCTTCGCATGAATCATGGTCACTTCAGAAGAAGGTTTACCGGCAATCGCAGCCACCTGCGAACGGGTCATGCCTTTTTTAACGTCTTTTACTACGGGCTGCGTAAACTGATCCTTGGTGCGATCGTAAGCCGTACACCCTGCCAGCATAGTCAGTACCGCCGCTGCGCTAAGAATTCCTGCTACGTTCTTGTTCATATTCCGTCCTCTTGTTTATCAGCGTGTTATCTAAGCATGGGATAAAAAATACTATTGTTCAACTTTGTGGATTACGCCAGACGAATTTCGGAAAATTCTAATAAAACAACGATAACCTGCTAAATCGGCGCAAATTAGCGCACTCGAAACTGTGATCCTTGTCGTTTCTCGCCCAAAGGGTTAGTTTTAACAGCTAACACATTCTGTTTATGTACTGCATATGGAGGGCGTGATGGCTCTGCAACAAGAGATTATTCAGGCACTGGGCGCGAAGCCTACGGTAGATGCACATGAAGAGATCCGCCGCAGCGTGGATTTTTTAAAATCGTACTTAAAAAAGAACGCGTTCCTGAAATCCCTGGTGCTGGGCATCAGCGGCGGCCAGGACTCTACCCTGACCGGTAAACTCTGCCAGATGGCGATTTCAGAGCTTCGCGAAGAGACGGGCGATGAGAAACTGCAGTTTATCGCGGTGCGTCTTCCTTATGGCGTACAGGCGGACGAGCAGGATTGCCAGGATGCCATTGCCTTCATTCAGCCTGACCGCGTGCTGACCGTGAATATTAAAGGCTCGGTGCTGGCAAGCGAGCAGGCGCTTCGCGAAGCGGGCATTGAGCTGAGCGATTTTGTTCGCGGCAACGAGAAAGCCCGCGAGCGCATGAAAGCGCAGTACAGCATCGCCGGGATGACCAAAGGCGTTGTCGTCGGCACCGACCATGCGGCAGAAGCGATCACCGGTTTCTTCACCAAATATGGCGACGGCGGCACCGACATTAACCCTATCTTCCGTCTCAACAAGCGTCAGGGTAAGCAGCTGCTGGCCGCGCTGGGCTGTCCTGAGCATCTGTATAAGAAAGCGCCGACAGCGGACCTTGAAGACGATCGCCCTTCCCTGCCGGATGAAGCGGCCCTTGGCGTCACCTATGACAACATTGATGATTATCTGGAAGGCAAAAAGCTGGATGAAGGTACCGCGAAAATCATCGAAGGCTGGTATCTGAAAACCGAGCACAAGCGCCATACGCCAATTACGGTGTTTGACGACTTCTGGAAAAAATAAAGCAAAGCGGTAACCAGGTTACCGCTTTTAATGTTTGCGCCCTCTCCCGTGGGAGAGGGTTGGGGTGAGGGCATCAGGCCGCACGTCCTGGCCGGGTAAGGCGTAACCGCCTCCCGGCTCTTTTTTAACCACCACACTCCTGCTACACTGTATGTCTGAACAGTATATGGAGCAGTATGTGAGCAGGCGTCAATCCGCCCCGCGTCTTGAGTTTGAAGCGGCGGCTATCTACGAATATCCCGAACACCTTCGCCCCTGGCTTGAGGCGCTGCCTAAACAGCCGGGCGTGTACATCTTTCACGGTGAAAGCGACACCCTGCCGCTCTATATCGGCAAGAGCGTTAACATTCGCAGCCGGGTGTTATCCCATCTGCGTACGCCGGACGAGGCCGCCATGCTGCGCCAGTCGCGACGCATTACCTGGTTCCAGACGGCGGGAGAAATGGGCGCGCTGCTGCTGGAGGCGCGGTTGATCAAAGAACAACAGCCGTTGTTCAATAAGCGCCTGCGCCGCAACCGTCAGCTCTGCTCCCTGCAGATAAACGATGGCAAGCCGCAGGTCGTCTACGCGCGCGACGTCGATTTTTCTCATGCCCCGAATCTCTATGGGCTGTTTGCCAATAAACGCGCCGCGCTCCAGGCGCTGCAGACGCTGGCGGACGATTTACAGCTTTGCTACAGCCTTTTAGGTCTGGAGGCAACTACCCGCGGACGCGCCTGTTTTCGATCCGCGCTGAAGCGCTGCGCCGGTGCCTGCTGCGGGAAAGAGAGCGTTGAGGCGCATCACGCCCGGCTCCTCACCGGTCTGGCGGCCATCAGCGTAAACTGCTGGCCCTGGGAAAGCGCCGTTGCGCTAAAAGAAGTGGGCGAGGCAATGACCCAGTATCACATCGTCAACAACTGGCTCTGGCTGGGCGCTGTCGACGACCTCAACGACGCGGCAACCCTGCTGCGCACGCCCGCCGGATTTGACCACGATGGCTATAAAATTCTCTGTAAACCGGTCCTGGCAGGAAAGTTTGAGATCATTGTACTCAATGACCCGGCAGCCACGTGATTTCGCTGAACAATAAGGTGCCCTGAGCCTCCAGCAGACGCAGCGTATGGGTACCCTCCTCCCAGCTGGCACCCTGATCGGCCGTCAGCAATTTATCGCCCAGCTGCCACGCCCCGCTTAGCACGAACACCACGCCCCCGCGTGAGCCAAAGGTGGTAAAGGTTCGGTCAGCAACGCGCACCTTCGCCCGGCAGCAGTCGCGCCGGGTCATGATGTTAAAGTCCATCGCCATCCGCCCATCTGAAAGCAGCGCTTTCACCGGCAAATCGCCGGCAAAACTGTAGGGCTGATGATGCTTGAGTGTATGGGAGAACGCCTGACCCGCGTCCAGCGTCACCTCTCCCCCTTCCAGCAAGGTAATCACCCGGTCAACACCGGGAAACGAGGAGAATTCGCCGTTGCTGGCAATCGTCGCGATACTGGCACGCCAGTGGAAATCGCGCGTCGCGGGAGGGAAGCAGCAAATCTCACGCGTTTCGCCAGCACCATTGCGCCAGAGGCTGACCGGCATCTTACGGATATCAAAGAACTCCATCACCACTCCTGAATGGCACAACCCGTGCCAGGGCAAGGATATCGCTATCGTTGCTGTCTTGTTTGTTATCGTTGGGTATTCACAGAAACAGTATCGGCAGCAGAGCGGGCAGGCCTTAGCGGAACGTTAATAAATATTCTAACGCCATGACTCTGCAAACATTCTCTGAAGCGACTACAGGAGGATACCGCGCTGGCGGCGGCAGGCAAGAGGGCAGGAAAGAAAAACCGCCGGTCCTGTCCACAGCGGTTGCGCTTTTGTGGACAGGATCCCGGCGGTCTTAAGAGTGTGAACCGATTATTCGGTTGGTGCTGGCATTTTACCTTCCATCGCCGGACGTTCTGTCAGACGCTTCTCAAAATTCGCATTAAATTGTTTTTTCTGTTCCGGGGTCAGAATGTTGTAGATCTTGTTCTGGGTTTCCATGTGAGCCAGCATGCGGGCTTTGTGCTGCTCGGCCATTTTGTCGATCTGCGCTTCGGCTTTCGCCTTATCGAAGCTGTCGCTGGCGATGATGTCATGCATCGCACGGCGCTCTTCAAGCGGAGGACGTTTCATCTGGTCGCGTTCACCTTTTCTGATGTCGCGGATCTGCTGCTTCTGCGCATCCGTCAGGTTGAGATCCTTAAACATCATCATCTCATTGTGCATACCCGGACCTTTATGATGCATCATCATTTTGCCTTCAGCAGGCGCGGCAGTCGTAGTGGTCGCAGTATCTGCGGCGAACGCCATGCTGGTAGCGCCCAGAGCCAGGGTAGAAGCAACAAACAGTGCAGTAAACTTACGCATAATTTATTTCCTTTCTTTCAGTTATTCTTCGGCGCTATGCCGTGTTGACGAGATTAACTTTACGGGGTTTATCGTCAATTAGTCAGAGCAACGGTAAAACAATGAAAGTGTAAAAAACAAATTTTCGCCAAATGTGGAGGAAATAAGGATAAAGCGTGGAGAGTTGAAACAAAAAATATTCAATTGGATGATTTTAAAGAGATTTATCAGAAGTATAGCGAATTGCAGATCAATAATAAAGCAATTCACCAGGAATATTCTGCAAAATAATCGCAAGCGCTTTAATCGTTAAGAAAAGTTTTTTACCTCCCCCTCCCGGATGATGAGAGGGGAAAGGTTCAGGATATTTTTTCCAGCATCAGCCCGGCCCGCAGGCCAAACGCGACGGTGGGGTTAGGGAATAAGACATACTCGGTGGTGTTCTGCACCTCGTAACGTTCCTCGCCATCCTCAGCCAGCAGCGCCCCTTTGCGGAACGGGGTGAAGTTCAGGGTGTGCGCGGCCATGTGGAGCTGAAAAGCATCGCTGCGGCGCGTGATCTGCTGCACGACCCGATACCGCTCAACGGGCTGATGCGCATGCTCGGGAGCCGTTCCTCCCAGCAGCGCCCGAAGGGCGAGATGCGTAGGCGCAAAGCGGGTCAGATCGTTCTGGCCGAACGGCAGCGCTTTTCCCAGCTCCAGCGTGCAGGCCAGCGCAGCGAAACGTTCACAGGTGAAATGGGTAAAGGTTCCGCCCGGCGACTGATGAAATACCAGCGCCTCCAGCCCGGCGTCACCCAGCCAGCTCAGGAACGCTTCATCCCACGGCTGATTGCGCTGCGGCAGAACGCCGAAGCGTACGTGGTAAGACGCGCGGATTGCCGTGTGCAGATCCAGATGCCAGCGCGCCGGCCCCGCGGCGGCAAAAAACGCGGTCACGACGTTCTCCAGCCACTCGGCCCGCGCCGTTTCATCGCTCTGGGGAAACTGCGACCAGCGGCCGCCGAACATGCGGTTAATGTCGCTCACCAGATAGCGTTTGTTTTGCGCCAGCGCAGGGGGATTGCCGAGCACCACCAGCACGCGGCACTTTAGTTCGATCTCATTGCGATACAGCGCACGCAGCAGCAGATCAACAATCTCAACGGGCGCGGTTTCATTCCCGTGGATACCCGTTGAAAGCAGCAGCGAGAGATCGCTTTTTACGAACGGCGTCAGCTCAAGCACCCCGCGCCCCAGCCACCGCCAGCGAAATGAGGGGCCGTCCCCCTCTTTCTGTTCCGGCGTCTCATCGGCCAGGGTCAGCGCCAGTAAATTTTCCATATCCACTCCTTTAGCGCTGGAACGGGTAAACCGATCCCAGCTGCAGGATTGTCGATAACGCGTCCAGCGCCTCGCGCCCTTCACGCAGAAGCTGCGGGTCAACCAGATCCGCCTGCGTCAGACGATCGCGATAGTAGCGATCGACCCAGTCATTCAGCCGCGTAAAGAGCGTATCGTTCATCATGACCGCGGGGTTCACCGCCTGCATTTCGTCCTGAGTCAAGACCACGCGCAGACGTAAACAGGCTGGACCGCCGCCGTTGGCCATGCTTTCGCGCAGATCAAACACGCGCAGTTCGTCAATCGGGTTATCGGCCTTCACCAGCTCCGTCAGGTAGCGCCACACGCCTTTATGATCCCGGGACTCCTGCGGCAGGACCAGCATCATGCTGCCATCGTCACGGCTCAGCAGCTGGCTGTTGAACAGATAGGTTTCTACCGCGTCCTGCACGCTCACCGCCTCCGTTGGCACCTGGACTGGCGTGAAGCCGCGCACGCGCTCATGCAGCGTGGCGAGCAGCTTCTCCTGATGGGCAAACGCCTGCTCGTGGCAGAACAGCACCTGGCGGTTAGAAACGGCAATCACGTCGTTATGGAACACGCCCTGGTCAATCACATGCGGGTTTTGCTGGGCAAAAACCACCTGGGAAGGATTGACCTGGTTCAGGCGAGCAACCGCCTGGCTGGCCGCCAGCGTCTGACGAGCAGGATAACGGGTTGGCGCAGCGTGGCCCCCCTCTTCTCGCCCGTAGATAAACAGCTGCAGGCCCGGGTCGCCATAGTCGCCTCCCAGGCGGTTATGGTTGGCCGCGCCTTCGTCGCCAAACATCGCCACCTGCGGCAGAGCCTGATGCACCTCAAAATGGGCGTCATGGTTGAAAATGGCGCGCAGCACGCGCTCGGTGGTTTCCGCTTCTGTGGCGCGGTGGAATTTATTGTTCAGGTTCGCCACCGTCAGATGAACTTTGCCATCCAGCGTGTCGGCTGACGGCGCGACGGTCGCGGCGTTTGCTACCCACATCGAGGAGGCGGAGCTTGCCGCGGAGAGCAGGTGCGGCGTCTGCGTACCCGCTTTTTCGACGACCTGCTCATCGGTACCGCTAAAGCCGAGCTGACGAAGGACTGCCACGTTCGGGCGTTCCTGCGGCGGGATCACCGCCTGCGGGAAACCGGCATCCGCCAGCGCTTTCATCTTCAGCAGCCCCTGCTTCGCCGCCAGCTTCGGGTTCGAGACCTGAAAACGGTGCTTCGTCGAGGCTTCATTACCAAAAGAGAGACCGGCATAGTGGTGCGTCAGCCCCACCAGCCCGTCAAAGTTAACCTCACGCGCTTTCATGACGATCCCCTCCGGTAAAATCCAGCCCCGGATTAAGCGTCTCCGGCAGCGTCAGCGCCGGGGTTTCCAGGCTCGCCATCGGCCACGCGCAGTAATCGGCGGCATACCACGCGCTGGCGCGATGGTTGCCCGACGCGCCTACGCCACCGAACGGCGCGGTGCTCGCGGCCCCGGTCAGCGGTTTATTCCAGTTCACAATCCCGGCGCGCGCTTCCAGCAGCAGTTGTTCAAACTTCTCGCGATGCGGTGAAATCAGACCGCTCGACAGGCCGTAGCGGGTGTTGTTCGCCATCGCAATGGCCGCATCGAAATCGTCGTAACGCCAGACGCACAGCAGCGGGCCAAAGACCTCTTCATCCGGCACGCTGCTTGCGCCGCTCATCTCTACAATGCCCGGCGTCAGCAGCGAAGCACCCGGCTGAACCTGCTTCGGCTCCAGCAGGGTTTTCGCGCCGCGCGTGACGTGGTCCTGCCAGGCCTTCAGCACGTTCAGCGCGGCCTGTTCGGAAATCAGCCCGCCGATAAACGGCTGCGGGTCGGCATCCCACGCGGCAGGCACCAGACGCGCGCTCACTTCAACCAGACGCTTCAGGAAGGCATCCCCCTGTGCGCCCCGTTTCACCAGCAGGCGGCGGGCACAGGTGCAGCGCTGTCCGGCGGTAATAAAGGCGGACTGAATCGTCAGGTGCACCGCGGCGTCGATATCATCAGGGTCTTCCACAATCAGCGGGTTGTTGCCGCCCATCTCCAGCGCCAGGATTTTCTCCGGCTGCCCTGCCAGCTGGCGGTGCAGCTGATAGCCCGTACCGGCGCTGCCGGTAAACAGCAGACCGTCGATATCGCTCAGCGCGCTCAGCGCCTGACCGGTTTCCCGCCCGCCCTGAACCAGGTTCAGCACGCCCGGCGGCAGGCCGGCCTGTTCCCATAGCTTAACCACCGCCTCGCCGGTGAATGGCGTGAGCTCGCTCGGTTTGAAGATGACGGTATTGCCCGCCAGCAGCGCAGGCACAATATGGCCATTCGGCAGGTGTCCCGGGAAGTTATACGGGCCAAATACCGCCAGCACGCCGTGCGGACGGTGGCGCAGCGTGGCCGCGCCGTCCGGCATGTCGGTGTGCTGTTCGCCGGTGCGGGTGTGGTACGCCTTAACCGAAATGGCGATTTTGTTGATCATCGCCGTCACTTCGGTTGTCGCTTCCCAGCGCGGTTTACTGGTTTCAGACGCGATGATGCGCGTCAGTTCGGCCTTGTTTGCCTCCAGCAGGCCGGCGAACTTTTCAACAATTTCCTGGCGCACGGCGAAAGGCTGTTTTGCCCACGCCGGAAACGCGCGGCGCGCGGCACGGCAGGCCTGTTCTACCTGCCCGGCGCTGGCGTCATGCCCCTTCCAGAGCACCTCTTTTCCAACCGGATTGGTCTTTACGCGCTCTTCGCCTTCGCCCGTGACCCAGTCACCGTTAATCCATAATGTCATGCTGTTTTCTCCTCAGGGCAGAGACGCACCAGGCGAACCGTATCGCCGGCGTTACATTTCAGGGCATCCAGTTCTGCAGCCGTCAGCACCAGACGTTCACATTTCGGGTTGGTACGCACCAGCATGGCGCGGAAGTTGGCGTAATTTTCGTTCGACACCAGACAGGCGGGCCAGTCACCCGGCGCGGGCTGACCTTCAGAGACCTCAACCAGACGGCTTTTACGGATCGCGCGCACGCGGTCGATATCGCACTCAAGCGTTGGGCCGCCGTCAAAGATGTCGACATAGTTCCGGTAGCGGAACCCCTCTTTCTCCAGCACCGCGCGGGCAGGCGCGGTCTGCGGATGGACTTCGCCAATCACCGCCTGCGCTTCCGGGCTGAGGAAATGGGTATAGATAGGATGCTTCGGCATCAGTTCGGCGATAAAGGCTTTCTGGCCGGTGCCGCAGAGATAGTCCGCCCGGCTGAACTCCATCGAGAAAAAGCGCTCGCCCAGGCTCTCCCAGAACGGCGAGTAGCCGGTGTCGTCGATCACGCCGCGCATCTCCGCGACCACTTTTTCGTTAAAGCGATCGCGGAAGGCGGCCATAAACATAAAGCGCGATTTGGAGAGCAGATAGCCGTTGCCCTCTTTGCGCCACGCCGGGTCGAGGAACAGCGTGCATAGCTCGCTGGCGCCCGTGTGGTCATTGCAGAGAAACAGCGTGGGCAGCGCGTTATAAACGTTCAGCTCTTTCGAGGCATGAACCATGGTGCCGACGCGGTAGTTGTACCACGGGTCGTTAAGCCCGACGGCCACTTCAATGGCGCAGATCCCGGCCACGGTCCCCGTGTCGGTGTCTTCCAGCACGAACACATACCCTTGTTCGCTTTTTGGCAACGTCCCCTGCCAGGTTTGCAGGGCGCGCTCAATGCGCGCCGACAGCGTTTTTTCATCAGCAGGAAGCGAGGTCAGCCCGCCTCCCGTCTTACCGGCAAGCTGCATGAGCCCGGCGAGATCGCCGCGCTCAACGGGACGGATGACCATCATGATGACACCCCGGATTTCACTTTTTCACACGCCAGCGCAAAACGGTCCAGACCGGTTTGCACCTCTTCCTCGCTGACGATCAGCGCGGGCGCAAAACGCACCACGTTGGCACCGGCAATCAGCACCATCACGCCCACTTTTGCCGCTTCCTGTGAAATAAGTTTAGCTTTCCCGGCAAACTCAGCGGTGAGCTCGCAGCCGATTAACAGCCCCAGACCGCGAATTTCTTTAAACAGCCCCGTTTTGCCGTTGATGGCATTCAGGCGCTCGACAAACCAGTCGTGACGCTGCTTAACGCCTTTCAGCACCTCAGGCGTGTTAATGATGTCGAGAACCTGCCCGGCAACGGCGGTGGCCAGCGGGTTGCCGCCGTAGGTGGTGCCATGGGTGCCCACGGTCATCACGCTGGCGAATTTATCGGTGGTCAGCGTCGCGCCAATCGGGAAGCCGCCGCCGAGCGCTTTGGCGGTCGAAAGCACGTCCGGCGTCACGCCGTAGTGCATATAGGCATACAGCTCGCCGGTGCGGCCCACGCCGGTCTGGACTTCGTCGAAAATCAGGACCGCGTTGTGGCGATCGCACAGCTCGCGCAGCCCCTGCAGGAAGGCTTTTTGCGCCGGAAGCACGCCGCCCTCGCCCTGCATCGGCTCGACGATCACCGCGCAGGTGGTGTCGTTAATCAGCTCGCTGGCGGACTGCAGATCGTTATAGACACCGTGGCGAATATCCGGCGGCAGCGGGGCGAAATCCTGCGAGTAGGAAGGCTGGCCGCCCGCGCTGACGGTAAAGAGCGTGCGCCCGTGGAAGGCGTTTTTAAACGCCACGATGCCGCTCTTGTGGGTACCAAATTTATCGTGCGCATATTTGCGCGCCAGCTTCAGCGCCGCTTCGTTGGCTTCCGCCCCCGAGTTACAGAAAAAGACCTTTTCGGCAAACGTCGCGTCGATCAGTTTTTTGGCCAGACGCAGCGCGGGCTCGTTGGTAAAGCCGTTGCCGGTATGCCAGAACTTCGCCGCCTGGTCATTCAGCGCCTGACGCAGCGCAGGGTGCGCATGCCCCAGCGCGTTGACCGCAATCCCACCTGCAAAGTCGATATACTCTTTGCCCTGCTGATCCCACAGGCGCGAGCCTTCCCCACGAACCGGAATAAAAGCCGCCGGAGCGTAAACCGGCATCATCCATTCATCGAAATTTTCACGCGTAATTGACAGAGACATAGCGACCTCATCCGGTAAATAAAAAGTTATTTGAATGTTAAATAATTGAGTGTTTGCACTGTGAATGTAGATTGCAGCCTTCGTGCCAGCCAGCGATAAAATTGCATAAACGGGTTGAGGTAACACAATATCAATAAGTTACAATATGGAGTTATTCACTGTTAGTGCATAAAAAGTGAATATTTTTACGACAAGCGGCGCTTTGCCGCATGAAAATCAGAAAGAGTATGCACAGGCCAAATATAATTCTGGAATTGTGATCGCTCGCGAAATTTATCGGTCATTTACGCCCTGTTTGAGGGCGATGCGCGTCAGAATGGTGCAAATATTGCACCACCGGCATTATCTGTCGCAGTTATTGGCCGAACCCGGTAACAGTTGACGCAAATTCTGCTACCATCCATGCACTATTCACCTTGCACTGGCAGCGACTATGAAATTTGTCTCTTTTAATATCAACGGCCTGCGCGCCCGCCCTCATCAGCTTGAAGCTATCGTTGAACAACATCAGCCAGATGTGATCGGTCTGCAGGAGACCAAGGTTCACGACGACATGTTCCCCCTCGAAGAGGTGGCTAAGCTCGGCTACAACGTCTTCTATCATGGGCAGAAAGGCCATTACGGCGTTGCGCTGTTGACCAAAGAGACGCCAGTTTCAGTCCGCCGTGGGTTTCCCGGCGATGACGAAGAAGCACAGCGCCGCATCATTATGGCGGAACTGCCTTCCCCGCTGGGTAACATCACAGTGATTAATGGTTACTTTCCCCAGGGCGAGAGCCGCGACCATCCGACCAAATTCCCGGCCAAAGCCAAGTTTTATCAGGATCTGCAGGACTATCTGACCACCGAACTGAACAAAGATAATCCGGTGCTGATCATGGGTGATGTGAATATCAGCCCGACCGATCTGGATATTGGCATCGGTGAAGACAGCCGCAAACGCTGGCTGCGTACCGGCAAATGCTCCTTCCTGCCGGAAGAGCGCGAGTGGATGCAGCGCCTGCTGGACTGGGGGCTGGTGGATACCTTCCGTACCGCCAACCCGGACACGCAGGATCGCTTCTCGTGGTTTGACTACCGCTCAAAAGGCTTTGACGACAACCGCGGCCTGCGTATCGACCTGCTGCTCGCCAGTTCGCCGCTGGCAGAGCGCTGCATCGAAACCGGGATCGACTACGAGATCCGCAGCATGGAAAAACCGTCTGACCACGCGCCGGTGTGGGCTAAATTCAAGCTGTAATGACGCGTGAACATTCGAAAACTCGCTTTCCTGTGCGCCCTTCTGGGCGCATTTATTCTGACGTTTGTCATGCTTCCCCCAGGCACACTCTCCCTGGAAGGGATTAAAACCCACCAGCAGGCACTCCTCTCCCATGTTGACCACGCGCCGCTGCAAAGCGCGCTGATCTTTTTTGCCCTCTACGTGGCGGTCTCTGCCCTGTCGATCCCCGGCGCGGCGATCCTCACCCTGCTGGGCGGAGCGTTATTTCCCCTGTGGGAAGGCACCCTTCTGGTCTCGTTTGCCTCCACGCTCGGGGCGACGCTTGCGATGCTAGCCAGCCGTTATCTGCTGCGCGACGGGGTCCAGCGGCGGTTTGCTCAACAGATGAAAACGGTGAACGCCGGTATGGCGCATGACGGCGCGGGCTATCTTTTTGCCCTGCGCCTGATGCCGCTGTTCCCGTTTTTCCTGGTGAATTTGCTGATGGGGCTGACCCGCATTGGAGTCTGCCGCTACTGGTGGGTCAGCCAGGTCGCCATGCTGCCCGCGACGGTGGTCTTTCTCAACGCCGGGCGCGAGCTGGGGAAAGTGGCGTCCCTGCGCGATATTTTGTCGCCGGGCATGCTAATCGCCTTTACACTACTGGGGTTATTGCCGCTGGCGACGCGCCGGCTGTTTTCCCGTTATCTCCCGTCTGTTAAAAAGTGAGGCATTATGCGCCGTGTGCGTTTTTGCGCGTTCCTGACAGGTCTGCTGCTGGCAGCCCCCCTCTGTGCCGCCGAAAGCTGGCACGCTATCCAACAGCAGGCCAAAGGCCAGACCGTCTGGTTTAACGCCTGGGGCGGCGATCCGGCGGTCAACCGCTACCTTGAGTGGGTCAGCGGTGAGATGCAAACGCACTACGCCATTACCCTAAAAATTGTCCCGCTGGCGGACGCCGCCGATGCGGTAAAACGGATCCAGACGGAAGCCGCCGCGGGGCGTAAGGCCAACGGCTCGGTTGACCTGCTGTGGGTCAACGGCGAAAACTTCCGCACGTTAAAAGAGGCGAACCTGCTGCAAACCGGATGGGCGCAGTCGTTGCCAAACTGGCGCTATGTCGATACCCGTAAACCCGTCACGGAAGATTTTGCGATTCCCACAGACGGGGCGGAATCGCCGTGGGGCGGCGCGCAGCTGACCTTTATCGCCCGCAAAGCCAGCATGCCGACGCCGCTGGTGGATCCGCAGGCGCTGCTGGCGTACGCGCAGCAGCACCCGGGCAAAGTTAGCTATCCCCGCCCACCCGATTTTACCGGCACGGCATTTCTTGAGCAGCTGCTGCTGACGCTTACGGCGCATCCAGAGGTGTTACAAAAAGCGCCCGATGCAACGTTTGCTCAGGTTACGGCGCCGCTCTGGGCCTACCTCGATAAGCTGCAACCGCTGCTGTGGCGCGAAGGAAAAGATTTCCCTCCCTCGCCTGCCCGAATGGATACCCTGCTTGCCAGCGGCAGTCTGAACCTGTCGCTGACCTTTAACCCGGCGCATGCGCAGCAGAAAGTGGCGAGCGGCGAACTGCCCGCCGACAGCTACAGCTTTGGTTTCCAGAGCGGGATGCTCGGCAACGTCCATTTTGTGGCTATCCCGGCCAATGCCAGCGCGAGCGCGGGTGCAAAGGTGGTCGCTAATTTCCTGCTGTCACCGCTGGCGCAAATCCGCAAGGCCGACCCGGCCATCTGGGGAGACCCGAGCGTCCTGGATGCGAAAACGCTCCCCGAAGAGGAAGCGAAACAGCTGCTGGACCATACGCCTCAGGGGCTGCCGCAGGTGCTTGCAGAGCCGCAGTCCGCCTGGGTGAACGCGCTGGAGCAGGAATGGCTGCGTCGTTACGGCACCCGCTGAGCGGCCTCGTCTGGCTGGCGATGGCGGTGATTTATCTGCCGCTCCTGCCCGCCGGCGTGATGCTGTTCGCACCGGCGCTTTCTGCGACAAACTGGCAGCGGCTGCTGAACGATCCGCAGCTGCCGCAGGCGACCGTCGCCACGCTGGTCTCAACGCTCATCGCCACGCTGGGGGCATTGCTGATTGCCCTTTTCTTCGTCTGCCTTTTGTGGCCAGGTCAACGCTGGCGACGCCTCACGACCCGGCTGCCCTGGCTGCTGGCGATCCCCCATGTGGCGTTCGCCACCAGCGCGTTACTGCTGTTTGCCGAGGGCGGTCTGTTTTATCAGCTCTGTACCGTCTGTACGGCTCCGTTTGACCGCTACGGCGTCGGGCTGGGCCTGACGCTCGCGGTCAAAGAGAGCGCGTTCGTGCTGTGGGCCATTTACGCCGTACTGCCGGAACAACGGCTCGCGCAGCAGAAGATCGTCCTGCAGACCTTTGGCTACGGGCGTTATCAGACGCTCAGCTGGCTGATCCTCCCGGCGATCGCGCCTGTCCTCGGCGCGGTGATGCTGGCGGTGCTGGCATGGTCGCTCTCGGTCGTGGACGTGGCGATCGTTCTCGGGCCCGGTAACCCGCCCACCCTGGCCGTGCTGGCCTGGCAGTGGCTAAGCCAGGGCGACGCGCAGCAGCAGGCAAAAGGAATGCTGCTGTGCCTGCTTCTCCTTATGCTGCTGGCCGCGCTTGCCGCCCTCGGATACGGCCTCTGGAAGGCATGGCGGCGCACAATCCCAGACCTCGCGGGGACGCGCCGAAGGTCTCAGCGCGTCCTGCCTGAGCGGGCACTCAGCGGGTTACTGCCCGCGTGCGGCATCCTGTGCGCTGCGGTACTGCTGATGCTGGCGCAAGGGGGCGACGTGGGTTCCGTGGGGAACAGCCTCTCCTTCGGCCTGCTGTCGAGCCTGATCGCCCTCATCGTCATTTTTCTCTGGCTGGAATGGGGACCGCAGCGCGGCGCAGCGTGGGTGTGGTCACCGCTCGCCCTTCCGGCGCTGCCGCTCGTCACCGGGCAATACTTTATTGCATTACGTCTGGGGCTCGACGGGCGCTATGTCGCCGTGCTCTGGAGCCATCTGCTGTGGGTGTTGCCGTGGATGCTGCTGGTTCTGCAGCCCGCCTGGCGGCGGATCGACCCCCGGCTTATCCTTACCGCCAGAACGCTCGGCTGGCGACGGGCAAAAATATTCTTACTGCTGAAATGCCCCCTGCTGGTGCGCCCGGCGCTGCTGGCCTTTGCTATTGGTTTTTCCGTCAGCATAGCGCAATACATGCCGACGCTCTGGCTGGGCGCGGGGCGCTTCGCCACGCTGACCACCGAAACCGTCGCGCTCAGCAGCGGGGGCAGCATCCCTGTTCTCGCCAGCAGGGCGCTGGGATTACTGCTGGTCACGGGAACGGTGTTCGGTCTTGCCGCCCTGTTATCCCGGCTCGCGGGCCGCTATCGTCAAGGATTACGTTAATGCTGAAGGTTAAAGATCTCACCATCGAACCGCTTTTCCGCGAGGTCAATTTTTGCGTTCCTCGCGGGGAGATCGTTACCCTGATGGGGCCGTCCGGCAGCGGCAAATCGACCCTTTTTGCGTGGATGGTCGGCGCGCTGTCAGACGATTTCCAGGCGCGGGGCGAACTGTGGCTCGACGCGCGTCGCTGCGATAGCCTCCCTGTTGAATCCCGCGGGCTGGGCATTCTCTTTCAGGATGCGCTGCTGTTTGAACAGTTCAGCGTCGGGCAAAATTTGCTGCTGGCCTTGCCTGAGCGGATCGTCGGGAGAGCGCGTCGGGAAGCGGTCAAGCAGGCGCTGGATTCCGCCGGCCTGAGCGGTCATTACGCCAGCGATCCGGCCACCCTCTCCGGCGGGGAGCGTGCCCGTGTCAGCCTGCTGCGGGCCCTGCTCGCAGAGCCGCAGGCGCTGCTGCTGGACGAACCGTTCAGCCGCCTCGATAAAACGCTGCGCACGACGTTTCGGACATGGGTTTTTGAAGCCGTCCGCGCGCGCAATATCCCGGTGGTGCTGGTCACGCACGATGAGGACGATATTCCGCCCGGCGGCGAGCTGATTGAGATTTCTCGCTGGCAATAATGTGCTAACGCAATGTTTTCCGTTTCGGGAGAGACGACAATGCCCCCCTCTTTTACTGACGTCAGGTTATTCGATGAAACGTGTTTCTCAACTGACCGCGCTGGCCCTGCTCTGCGGCCTCGCTTCCTTTTCCTCTCTGGCGGCTGATATGGCCAACGTGATGACGCTCTCCCAGCTTCAGGCGCAGCACGGCACGCCTGTCGACACCCGCCCCAGCGCGTTCTATAACGGCTGGCCGCAAACCCTCAGCGGCCCCTCAGGACATGAACCCGCCGCACTCAACCTGGCTGCCGCCTGGCTGGGCGCAATGAGCGACGAGCAGATTGCGAGCTGGGCAAAACAGCATCAGCTTACGCCTGCAACCGCCATCGCCCTGTACGGCGACGAGAACGATAACCTGGCGGTGAAATCCCGCCTGGAGAAAGCCGGATACCGCCACGTCTCGCTGCTCAGCGACGCGCTGCAGACGCCCGACCGCCTTCAGCGCCTGCCTCACTTTGAACAGCTGGTTTACCCGCAGTGGATCCACCGCCTCCAGCAGGGTAAACCCGTGACCGCCGCGCCGGCGGGTGACTGGAAAGTGATTGAAGCCGCCTGGGGCGCACCGAAGTTTTACCTGCTGAACCACATTCCCGGCGCGGGCTACATCGACACCAACGAGGTAGAAAGCGAGCCGCTGTGGAATAAAGTCTCCGACGACAAGCTGAAAGCGATGCTGGAGAAGCGCGGGATCCGTCACGACACCACCGTCATTCTGTATGGACGTGACGTTTACGCCGCCGCGCGCGTGGCGCAGATCATGCTGTATGCGGGCGTGAAGGATGTGCGTATTCTCGACGGCGGCTGGAAGGCGTGGTCCGATGCAGGCCTGCCGGTTGAACGCGGCACGCCCGGCAAAGTGGCGCCAGCCCCCGATTTCGGCGCGCCGATCCCCGGCCAGCCGCAGCTGATGGTTGATATGGAACAGGCGCGCGGGATGCTGCACCGTCAGGATGCCTCCCTGGTCAGCATTCGTTCGTGGCCGGAGTTCATCGGCGAAACCAGCGGCTACAGCTACATCAAGCCAAAAGGTGAAATAGCCGGTGCCCGCTGGGGTCATGCGGGCAGCGACGCGACCCATATGGAAGATTTCCATAACCCGGATGGCACCATGCGCAGCGCGGACGATATCGCCGCCCAGTGGAAGCGCTGGAATATTCTGCCGGAACAGCACGTCGCGTTTTACTGCGGCACCGGGTGGCGGGCGTCAGAAACCTTTATCTACGCCCGGGCGATGGGCTGGAAGAATGTCGCCGTCTATGACGGCGGCTGGTACGAATGGAGCAGTCATCCGCAGAACCCGGTCACCACCGGCGCGCGCGGGCCCGAGAGTGCGCTCTAACGGGTGAGTGACTTTAGCGTCACATAGCCGCTCCAGACGCGCGTTGTGGTGGTCAGCCAGCACAGCGCGCCGAATACCCACGCGAACAGCGTAAAGTGCGCCGGGAAGAGGCAGCACAGCACGAACAGCGCGATGGTCTCCGTCCCTTCCGTTAACCCACCGATGTAATAAAACGACTTGTGCGCATAGCCGGGGTTGTCGATATCGTGCTTCGCGGCCAGCGCCGCAAACGCCAGAAAGCTGCTACCGGTACCGATAAACGCAAACAGCAGCCAGGCGGCCGCGAGCGCATTCTCTGCGGGAGCCGCGAGCGCAAAGCCAAACGGCACCAGGGCGTAGAACAGAAAATCGAGCGCGATGTCGAGAAATCCGCCCGCGTCGGTCAGCCCTCTCCGGCGCGCCAGCGCGCCGTCCAGACCATCCAGCAGGCGGTTAAGCACGATGGCAGCCAGCGCCGCCGGATACCAGCCGAGTGCCAGAGACGGCAGCGCCAGCACGCCGATGGCAAACCCGGTCAGGGTCAATCCGTCGGGCGTGATGCCCGGCTTATCCAGCACGGAAACCAGACGATTCAGAACGGGCTTTACTCGCGGATGAAGATGACGGTCAAGCATGGGGAGCCTCGTTAAACGTGGCGCACAGCCCCTGCGCCGGAATATCCAGCGCGGCATTAAAACGGGCGGAGAGATTCTGAAACGCAATCAGCGCCGTCATCTCGGTGATGGCATCGTCCGTGAAGTGGCGTTTCAGCGCCGTTCTGACTGCCTCATCCGCCCGGGGCGGCGTGGCGGTCATCGCCTCGGCGTAGGCCAGCGCCGCGCGCTCCTGCTCGGTGAACAAGGCGGAATCCTGCCAGTCGCTCACGGCCTGAACCTTATCCAGCGCGCCGCAGCGCTCGGCCAGACGCAGGCTGTTGGCATCAATACAGAAAGCGCAGTGACAGAGCTGGGATACCCGCGTCATGAGCAGCGAACGCAGCGCGGGCGTCAGGCGCGCGTGACGGCGCTCCAGAAAGCCGACAAACAGCGCCACCAGCCAGAACAGACGCGGCATTCGCCCCCACCAGCGGGTGGGATTCAGCACCGCGCCAAAATGCTTTTTCTGCATGGCGGCAATCGGTTTAAGGCTGGCGGGAAGGGATTCGAGGGGGGCAACCCAGGCGGTGGACTCTTTCACCTGATTCTCCTGTTTACTGGACTCTGAGAAAGGGCACGATAATATGTCTTTTTTCGCTATCAATTATTGACGACCATGCTGAAAACACTCGATGTCGTTGCCGCCATCATCGAAAAAGACGGCAACATTTTACTGGCGCAGCGCCCTGCCCACGCCGACCAGCCGGGAATGTGGGAATTTGCAGGCGGTAAAGTCGAGGCCGGAGAAACCCAGCCAGAAGCGCTTATCCGCGAGCTGCGTGAAGAGTTGGGCATTGACGCCCTGCCGGGACAATACGTGGCAAGCCACCAGCGGGAAGTCTCGCAGCGGTTGATTAACCTGCATGCCTGGCACGTTCCTGCTTTTCGCGGCGAGCTCACGGCGCACTACCACAGCGCGCTCGCGTGGTGTACGCCGGAAGAGGCGTTTGGCTACGCCTTAGCCCCCGCGGATATTCCGCTGCTGGAAGCCTTTATTGTTTTACGCGACGCCAGACCAGCGGGTTCGTGCTGATGGCGCGCTCGTCGCGCTGGCACTGCAGCAGAATGCCGTCCGCTTTCACAACGGCCCCTTCCGAGTAGTTCTGATTCTGATAGATACAGCACTGATTGCAGGGCTGCACCGTTTGATTCTGGCCGCTGGAGCTAAACACTTCCGGCGGCACATTCACTTCCACGTCCGGGAGAATGGGGTTGGCCTGCACGCCTGCGGTAAAGATCAGACATAACGCGGTGAGTAGATAACGTTTCATAGACACATCTTCCAGTAGTTCCTTGATAATGACTATAACGGTAAACCAGAGCGGAACCTTTAATTTATCTCTTCATCGCTTTTCGTTATGACGCCCGCCCTCTCATTAATTTCCCTTTCGTCATAAATTTCTGCTTGCCTCACAAAGCGGTACGGGTGGTATAGTCAAAAAAACAACACAAATCGCATAAGTAATAAACATAAAATACGATAAGAGGTTCTTATATCTATGGATCAGACACGCTCTCTGGAAAGTTTCCTTGCCCATGTTCAGCAGCGCGACCCGCACCAAAGCGAGTTCGCGCAGGCCGTGCGTGAAGTTATGACCACCCTGTGGCCCTTCCTTGAACAAAACCCGCGTTATCGCCAGATGTCTTTGCTTGAACGCCTTGTCGAGCCAGAGCGCGTGATCCAGTTCCGCGTGACGTGGGTTGACGATCGCAACCAGGTACAGGTTAACCGCGCGTGGCGCGTTCAGTTTAACTCGGCCATTGGCCCGTTTAAGGGCGGCATGCGTTTTCATCCGTCCGTGAACCTGTCGATTCTGAAATTCCTCGGCTTCGAGCAGACCTTTAAAAACGCCCTCACCACGCTACCGATGGGCGGCGGGAAAGGCGGCAGCGATTTCGACCCGAAAGGCAAAAGCGAAGGCGAAGTGATGCGCTTCTGCCAGGCGCTGATGGCCGAACTCTACCGCCACCTCGGCCCGGATACCGACGTTCCTGCCGGTGATATCGGCGTGGGCGGACGTGAAGTGGGCTTTATGGCCGGGATGATGAAAAAGCTCTCCAACAACAGCGCCTGCGTCTTTACCGGCAAGGGGCTGTCGTTTGGCGGGAGCCTGATCCGCCCGGAAGCGACAGGATACGGCCTGGTTTACTTCACCGAGGCGATGCTCAAGCGTCACGGTTTAGGCTTTGAAGGCATGCGCGTCGCGGTATCCGGCTCCGGTAACGTGGCGCAGTATGCTATTGAGAAGGCGATGCAGCTTGGCGCTCGCGTGGTGACCGCCTCTGACTCCAGCGGCACGGTGGTGGATGAAGCGGGCTTCACGGCAGAGAAGCTGGCGCGCCTGTGTGAAATCAAAGCCAGCCGCGACGGTCGCGTGGCGGATTATGCCCGGGAGCTTGGCCTGACCTACCTGGAAGGGAAACAGCCGTGGGGCGTGCCGGTGGATATCGCCCTGCCGTGCGCAACACAAAACGAGCTGGATGCAGACGCCGCGCGTACCCTGATTAGCAACGGCGTAAAAGCGGTGGCCGAAGGGGCGAATATGCCGACCACCATCGACGCGACGGATCTGTTCCTTGAGGCGGGCGTGCTGTTTGCGCCGGGCAAGGCCGCTAACGCGGGCGGCGTGGCGACCTCCGGCCTTGAGATGGCGCAAAACGCAGCGCGTCTCGGCTGGAAGGCGGAGAAAGTGGATGCGCGCCTGCACCACATCATGCTCGATATTCACCATGCCTGCGTGGAGTACGGCGGCGAGGCATCGCAAACCAACTACGTGCGCGGGGCGAATATCGCCGGGTTCGTGAAGGTGGCGGATGCGATGATTGGTCAGGGTGTGATTTAAGGTTTATCGCGTGCGGCCGGGTGCCCTCACCCCGGCCCTCTCCCACGGGGAGAGGGAGAAAAAACGTGTGTCAGGCCGCGCTCTTTTTCTTCTTGAACGGTTTCTTCGCGCCGCCACCGGGTGCAACCATCCCTCGGAACGTTTTCACCGGCGTGCTGCGCGCCTGATCGATCAGCTGATAAAGCGTCCCAACCAGCGGCTGCATAAAGTCCTGATAGCGGCACTGCTTCTCGCTGATCTGCGTCAGCACCGATTCCCAGTGCGCGGTCATGTCCGGCCTGGCGGCCAGCTCCGGCAGAGAGTGGATTAGCGCCCGGCCCGGCTCCGTTGAGTGGATGTAGCGTCCCTTTTTCTCCAGGAAGCCACGCTTAAAGAGCAGCTCGATGATCCCCGCGCGGGTTGCTTCCGTACCGAGACCGTCGGTGGCGCGCAGGATCTTCTTCAGATCTTTATCCTGCACAAACCGGGCGATCCCGGTCATCGCCGACAGCAGCGTCGCATCGGTGAAATGGCGCGGCGGCTGGGTCTGACGTTCAACCACTTCGCCCTTCTCGCACAGCAGCTCGTCATCTTTGGCGACCACCGGCAGCGGCGTGCCGTCGTTCTCTTCGTCGCGCTCTTTGTTGCCGAGCAGCGTGCGCCAGCCCGCTTCCGCAAGGAAACGCGCTTTTGCGATAAACTTGCCTTTGGCAATCTCAAGCTCAATCACGCACTTGCGGAATACCGCGTCCGGGCAGAACTGCATCAGGTACTGACGGGCGATCAGGTTATAGACCTTCGCTTCGTTCTCGGTCAGGTTGACGTTGCTGGCGCGGGCCGTCGGAATAATCGCGTGGTGGGCATCGACTTTTTTATCATCCCAGCAGCGGTTATGGGTGTCCGGGTTTACCGCCGGCTGCGGGAGCAGATCCGGCGCGTGGACGCTGATGGCGTTCATCACCGAATGGCGTCCGGCAAAGTGCTCTTCCGGCAGATAGCGGCTGTCCGAACGCGGGTAGGTGATGAGCTTGTGGGTTTCATAGAGCTTCTGGCAGATGTCCAGCACGTTCTGCGCGCTGAGGCCAAAGCGCTTCGCGGCCTCAATCTGCAGGGCCGACAGCGAGAACGGCAGCGGCGCGGGTTCTGATTCCCGTTTATCGTTATAGCTGGTGACGATAGCCGGCTGGCCGGTAATGCGGTTAACCACATGATCCGCCAGAGGACGATGCAGCAAACGCCCCTCTTCATCCTGGTACGATTCGCAGGCATCGCTCGGCTGCCAGACGGCGGTAAAGCGCTCATCTTTAGGCGTGACGATATGCGCTTTCACCTCAAAGAAATCTTTGGCGACGAAGTTCTCAATCTCTTCGTCGCGACGCACGACCAGCCCCAGCACCGGCGTCTGCACGCGCCCCACTGAAAGCACGCCCTGATAGCCCGCGTTGCGCCCAAGAATGGTGTAGGCGCGGGTCATGTTGATACCGTACAGCCAGTCGGCGCGGGCGCGGGCTAAAGCCGAGACGCACAGCGGAATAAATTCGCTGTTGGCACGCAGGCGCGAAATCGCCCGCTCGACGGCCTGCGGGTTGAGGTCGTTGATCAGGCAGCGCTGCACCTGCTGGCGCTTCTCCGGCGCCAGCTCAAGATAGTCCAGCACCTCATCCACCAGCAGCTGCCCTTCCCTGTCCGGGTCACCCGCGTGCACGATCTCAGCGGCTTCATGCAGGAAGCGCTTGATCACGTTGAGCTGTTTGGTGACGGAGGGACGGGGCTGCAGGCGCCATTTTTCCGGCACGATGGGCAGATCGTTTAAATTCCAGCGGGCGTAGCGGCTGTCATAGACGTCCGGCTGCGCCTGCTCAAGCAGGTGACCAATACACCAGGTGACCACCTGCCCGTTACCGCATTCGATAAAGCCGTCACCTTTGCGATGCGGCTTAGGCAGCACGTCGGCGATGGCACGGGCCAGGCTCGGCTTTTCGGCAATAAACAACCGCATCGAATTAACGGATCTCAATCATCGGACGACCGCCGCGCGCGGTCACCAGCTCGCCGATTGCCGTCAGGGTGATGCCGAACTCGGCGGCAGTGGCCTGAACCTCGGCTTCGGATTCCGGCGTGACCGCCAGCAGCAGGCCGCCGGAGGTTTGCGGATCGCACAGCAGGCTGCGCCACTCCGCAGGCATTTCGCCCATCAGGTGACCGTAGCTGGCGAAGTTGCGCTGGGTACCGCCCGGCACCGCGCCCTGAGCAATATACTCCTCCACGCCCGGCAGCTTCGGCACGTCCTGATACCAGACCTGCGCCTGCACGCCCGCGCCCTGACACACTTCAGAGAGGTGCCCCAGCAGACCAAAACCTGTGACGTCGGTCATCGCCTTCACGCCGTCGATATTGGCAAACGCCGCACCGGCGAGGTTCATCTGGCACATGACTTCGGTTGCCAGACCTTTGTGCTCCGGTTTCAGCAGGGATTTTTTCTCGGCGGTGGTCAGCACGCCAATGCCCAGCGGCTTGGTGAGGAACAGTTTGCAGCCCGCCTGCGCGGTGCTGTTGCGCTTCACGCGTTCGGTCGGCACTACGCCGGTAACGGCCAGGCCAAAGATAGGCTCCGGTGCATCAATAGAGTGACCGCCGGCCAGGGCAATCCCCGCCTGCTGGCAGGCAAAGCGTCCGCCATCAATCACCTCGCGGGCCACTTCCGGCGGGATGGTGTTGATCGGCCAGCCCAGAATGGCAATCGCCATGATCGGCTTACCGCCCATCGCGAAGATATCGCTGATGGCGTTGGTGGCCGCAATGCGCCCGAAGTCGAACGGGTTGTCGACAATCGGCATAAAGAAGTCGGTAGTACTGATAATGCTGGTGCCGTTACCTAAGTCATAAACTGCAGCATCGTCACGCGTTTCGTTGCCGACAAGCAGGTTCGGGTCGACAAACTTCGCCTGTTCACTGTGCAGGATGGTCTCCAGCACTTTCGGGGAAATTTTACAACCGCAACCGGCTCCGTGGCTGTACTGCGTTAAACGAATGGTTTGCTCGCTCATGGACGTCTCCTGTCATCTCAATCGCGCTATGGTAGCGCTCATTCCATAAAGAGGTAAGTATGACTGTCTGAATTCTGCGGCAGATGCTCAGAATCCAGACAGTTTAGGCGCGTTATCAGAAATGGCTGACGAAAGGCGTGGTGTCCGGAATACTGATGGTGCTGGAGGCTTTAAGCTGCGGGGTACCGAGATAGAGGAAACCGACAATCTTGTCATGCTCACCGCAGCCAAAACCGTCACGGACCGCCGGGCTTTCGGTCAGCGCACCGGTACGCCAGATACCGTTAAAGCCCTGCGCGACGGCGGCCATCTGCATCGCCATCACCGCACAGCCTGCGGACATTTCCTGTTCCCAGACCGGCACCTTATGGTCAGCCTGGCATTTCGCCACGACGGCGATAATCATCGGGGCGCGGAACGGGGCATTGCGCGCTTTGTCGATACCTTTCTCATCCTGCCCGGCGGCAATCGCGCCCTGCTCCAGCAGCTGGCTGAAACGATCGCGGCCTTCGCCTTCAATCACAAAGAAGTGCCACGGCTGCAGCGTGCCGTGATCGGGGGCACGCATGCCGGCACGCAGAATGTTCTCCAGCTGCTCGCCTGCCGGGGCAGGTTCGGCCAGACGGGAAGCGCTACGGCGGTTAACAAGCAGTTCGAGTGCGTCCATTGGTTAACTCCTTTATTGAAATTTACTCACAAAATTAACACGACGGCAGATTTTGTTACAGCCTGGCAGGCGATTCCTGCTGACAAGTGGCGGTTGGGTCATTACGATAACCCAACATTACCGTCCAGTGGCGACGGAAACAGTCATTTTCTGGTTAGGGAGAATACATGCGAACCCTTTGGCGAATCATTGCCGGTTTCTTTAAATGGACGTGGCGACTGCTCAACTTCGTCCGCAACCTGGTGATGAACATCTTCTTCATCCTGCTGGTTCTGGTTTGCGCGGGTATTTGGATGCACATCAGCAACGCGAATCAGGCGCAGCATTCGACTCGCGGGGCCCTGTTACTCGATATCACCGGCGTTATCGTTGATAAACCGTCCGCCAGCAACCGTCTGGGGGCAATCAGCCGCCAGCTGTTTGGCGCGACATCAGACCGTCTGCAGGAAAACTCCCTGTTCGATATCGTCGATACCATCCGCCAGGCCAAAGACGACCGGAACATCACCGGGATCGTGCTGGATCTGAAAGATTTTGCCGGAGGCGATCAGCCTTCAATGCAGTACATCGGTAAAGCGCTGCGCGAATTCCGCGACAGCGGCAAGCCGGTGATTGCCGTGGGCGACAGCTACAGCCAGGGGCAATATTACCTGGCGAGCTTCGCCAATAAAATCTGGCTCTCCCCACAGGGGACCGTCGATCTGCACGGCTTTGCCACCAACGGCCTGTACTACAAATCCCTGCTCGACAAGCTGAAGGTCACCACCCACGTCTTCCGCGTCGGCACGTATAAATCCGCCGTCGAGCCGTTTATCCGCGACGACATGTCTCCAGCCGCCCGTGAAGCGGACAGCCGCTGGATTGGCGAGCTGTGGCAGAACTATCTCGGCACCGTTGCCGCCAACCGCCAGATTACGCCTGAGCAGGCATTCCCTGGCGCGCAGGGCGTGCTCGAAGGCCTGCGTAAAGTTGACGGTGATACCGCAAAATATGCGCTCGATAACAAACTGGTTGATGCCCTGGGCACCAGCGCCGAGATTGAAAAAGCACTGAGCAAGCAGTTTGGCTGGAGCAAAGAGGATAAAAATTACAGCGCCATCAGCATGTATGATTACTCTACGAAAAAGCCGGATGACAGCGGTGACAGCGTCGCGGTGGTCTTTGCCAACGGCGCCATCATGGACGGCCAGGAGACTCCGGGGAACGTGGGCGGCGATACTACCGCGTCACAAATCCGCGATGCTCGTCTGGATCCGAAAGTTAAAGCGATTGTCCTGCGGGTGAACAGCCCTGGCGGCAGCGTCAGCGCCTCCGAGGTGATCCGCGCCGAACTGGCCGCGGCGCGCGCCGCTGGCAAGCCGGTGGTTGTATCCATGGGCGGAATGGCCGCCTCCGGCGGTTACTGGATCTCAACCCCAGCCAACTACATCGTGGCCAACCCAAGCACGCTGACCGGTTCGATTGGCATCTTCGGGGTGATCAACACCGTGGAAAACAGCCTGGATTCTCTGGGCGTGCATACCGATGGCGTGGCCACCTCTCCGCTGGCGGATGTGTCGGTGACCAAATCCCTGCCGCCGGAAGTCTCTGAGATGATGCAGCTCAGCATTGAGAACGGCTATAAGCGCTTTATCACCCTGGTGGCGGACTCGCGTAAAAAGACGCCTGAGCAGATCGACCAGATCGCACAGGGACACGTCTGGACCGGCCAGGATGCGAAGAGCAACGGTCTGGTGGACAGCCTGGGCGACTTCGATGACGCGGTGAAAAAAGCCGCCGAGCTGGCGAAGCTCAAGCAATGGCATATCGAGTATTACCAGGACGAGCCGTCGTTCTTCGATATGGTCATGGACAGCATGTCCGGCTCGGTACGCGCCATGCTGCCGGAGGCGATGCAGGCTTACCTGCCTGCGCCGGTCGCCACGGCAGCGAAAGCGATGAAGGCGGAAAGCGATAAGCTCGCGGCCTTTAACGATCCACAGAGTCGTTACGCGTTTTGCCTGACCTGCGCTAACGTCCGTTAAAAACCGTCCCCTCTTCCCGCGAAGAGGGGATTTTTTTCTTTTGAAGAACAAGAACTCACTACCATGCAGAAGAAATCGATTTATGTAGCCTACACTGGCGGTACCATCGGTATGCAGCGCTCTGAAAACGGCTATATCCCTGTCTCCGGCCACCTTCAGCGTCAGCTTGCGCTGATGCCAGAATTCCACCGTCCGGAAATGCCTGACTTCACCATCCACGAATACGAGCCGCTGATGGACTCCTCCGACATGACGCCGGAAGACTGGCAGCACATCGCGGATGACATTAAAGCCCATTACGACCAGTACGACGGCTTCGTGATCCTGCACGGCACCGACACCATGGCGTTTACCGCCTCGGCGCTGTCCTTCATGCTGGAGAACCTGAGCAAGCCGGTTATCGTCACCGGGTCGCAAATCCCGCTGGCGGAGCTGCGCTCGGACGGGCAGATCAACCTGCTGAACTCCCTGTACGTGGCGGCGAATTACCCGATTAACGAAGTGTCGCTGTTCTTTAATAACCGTCTGTATCGCGGCAACCGCACCACCAAAGCCCATGCTGACGGTTTTGACGCCTTCGCCTCCCCTAACCTGCAGCCGCTGCTTGAGGCCGGAATTCATATCCGTCGTCTGGGCACGCCGCCTGCGCCGAACACCGCCGGCGAGCTGATCGTGCATCCGATCACTCCGCAACCGATTGGCGTGGTCACTATCTACCCGGGTATCTCTGCCGACGTGGTGCGTAACTTCCTTCGCCAGCCGGTGAAAGCGCTGATTCTGCGCTCCTATGGCGTAGGTAATGCCCCGCAGAACGGCGAATTCCTGAAAGAGCTCCAGGAAGCCAGCGAGCGCGGAATTGTGGTCGTGAACCTGACCCAGTGTATGTCCGGGAAGGTCAACATGGGCGGCTATGCCACCGGCAACGCGCTGGCGCATGCGGGAGTCATCAGCGGCTTCGATATGACCGTTGAGGCAACGCTGACTAAACTTCACTATTTACTGAGTCAGGATCTGGACATTCAGTCCATTCGCAGCGCGATGATGCAAAACCTGCGCGGCGAGCTGACCCCGGACGAATAAGGAGTACTCATGAAGCAACGCGCCCTGCTACTGGTCGATTTGCAAAATGATTTCTGCGCGGGCGGTGCGCTGGCCGTCGCCGAAGGTGACAGCACCGTTGACGTGGCAAACACGCTGATTGACTGGTGCAAAGCCCGCGGTGAAGCGGTTGTCGCAAGCCAGGACTGGCACCCGGCGAACCACGGCAGTTTTGCCAGCCAGCACAACGTCGAGCCTTTCACTCAGGGGGAACTCGACGGGCTGGCGCAAACCTTCTGGCCGGATCACTGCGTACAGCAGACGGAAGGCGCGGAGCTGCATCCGCTCCTGAATCAGAAAGCCGTCGACGCGGTGTTCCATAAAGGTGAAAACCCGGCTATCGACAGCTATAGCGCGTTTTTTGATAACGGGCATCGCCAGAAAACGGCGCTGGACGCGTGGTTACGTCATCACGAAATCACGGAGCTGATCGTGCTGGGCCTGGCGACGGATTACTGCGTGAAGTTTACCGTGCTGGACGCGCTCCAGTTAGGTTATACCGTTAGCGTCATCACCGACGGCTGCCGCGGGGTGAACATTAACCCGCACGACAGCGCTCAGGCGTTTATGGATATGGCTGCGGAAGGCGCGACGCTGTATACGCTCGAAGACTGGCTGGAAACGCAGGCGTAGTCTTTTACGCCCTCTCCCTGTGGGAGAGGGCATCAACCCGCACCGTTATTGCATTTTCATCGTCGCAATCGGCTTCGGCGTAATGCCGAAGTCTTCTTTCAGCTCGCGCTTGCTCTTCATCACCATCTGGCCTTCGGTGTCGATCGTCATGTGCTGCGCGTCGGTGTTATTGCGCGCCTGCCACAACATCACCAGCTGTAAACTGTTCTCTTTTTGCTCCGGCGTCAGCGCGACGCCGTCGGGCCATTTTCCCAGTTCTACGGCGGTCACCAGACGCTGATAAATTTCCGGCGTCATGCCGCTAATCATGTCATCAATATTCACACTCGCGCCCTTTCAAAGGAATAATTTGCTGAATCGTTTTTTCAACCCTTGATCTGGTCACCGTTCTCATCATCGGTGAAGCTCATTGAGGCCGAGTTTACGCAGAAACGCTCGCCCGTAGGCTGTGGGCCATCCGGGAAGACGTGCCCAAGGTGCGCATCGCAGTTGCCGCAGCGAATTTCCGTGCGCACCATGCCGTGCGACGAGTCGGTCAGGTAGCGGATGGCCTCATCGCTCACCGGCTCGTAAAAACTCGGCCAGCCGCAGCCAGAATCAAATTTCGTTTGTGAATTGAACAGCGGCGCATCACAGACCAGACAGTGGTAGACGCCGTCTCGCTTGTTGTGCAGTAAACGCCCGGTGAACGGCGGTTCCGTCCCGTGATTCTGCGTCACGTAAAACTGCATTTCTGTGAGGTTTTTTTTCAAATCGTCAGGGTTACGTTGGTTCGACATATGCTTACATCTCGCTGTAGAAACAGACATCTTTCAACCCGGATTCTAACAAAACATTAACACCCTTGCGTGCACTTTTGATCTAAACTTATGTGTCGCGAATAAGCGGTCAGGCAATTGTGATCATGTTCACATTTTTATCCTGCGAGGACTTTAAAATCCCGGCTCAGCCCCCATATGGGTGCAAGCTCAAAGGGAAAGTGAGGCGAGTCAGTCGCACAAACGTTAGTCACAGGATTGATTTGTCGCAATGATTGACACGATTCCGCTTGACGCTGCGTAAGGTTTTTGTAATTTTACAGGCAACCTTTTATTCACTAACAAATAGCTGGTGGAATATATGACTATCAAAGTAGGTATCAACGGTTTTGGCCGTATCGGCCGTATTGTTTTCCGTGCTGCTCAGAAACGTTCTGACATCGAAATCGTTGGTATCAACGATCTCCTGGACGCTGAATACATGGCGTACATGCTGAAGTACGACTCAACTCACGGTCGTTTCGACGGCACCGTTGAAGTGAAAGACGGCCACCTGGTTGTTAATGGCAAAACCATCCGCGTTACTGCTGAAAAAGACCCAGCTAACCTGAAATGGAACGAAATCGGTGTTGACGTTGTTGCTGAAGCAACCGGTATCTTCCTGACCGACGAAACTGCACGTAAACACATCACTGCGGGTGCGAAGAAAGTTGTTCTGACTGGTCCTTCTAAAGACAACACCCCAATGTTCGTTCGTGGTGCAAACTTCGAAACTTACGCTGGCCAGGATATCGTGTCTAACGCATCCTGCACCACCAACTGCCTGGCACCGCTGGCTAAAGTTATCAACGACAACTTCGGCATCATCGAAGGTCTGATGACTACCGTTCACGCAACCACCGCTACTCAGAAAACCGTTGATGGCCCGTCTCACAAAGACTGGCGCGGCGGCCGTGGCGCGGCTCAGAACATCATCCCATCCTCTACCGGTGCTGCTAAAGCTGTAGGTAAAGTACTGCCAGAACTGAATGGCAAACTGACTGGTATGGCGTTCCGCGTTCCAACTCCTAACGTATCCGTTGTTGACCTGACCGTTCGTCTGGAAAAAGCTGCTTCTTATGAAGAAATTAAGAAAGCAATCAAAGCTGCTTCCGAAGGCGCAATGAAAGGCGTTCTGGGCTACACCGAAGACGACGTTGTATCTACCGATTTCAACGGCGAAATCTGCACTTCAGTATTCGATGCTAAAGCAGGTATCGCACTGAACGACAACTTCGTGAAACTGGTTTCCTGGTACGACAACGAAACTGGCTACTCTAACAAAGTACTGGACCTGATCGCTCACATCTCCAAATAAGTTGAGATGAGTGTTTGATCCAAAAAGGCGACTTCGGTCGCCTTTTTTTATTTATAAGACAGAGGATTGCTTAATGATTAATAAAATTTTTGCACTTCCGGTAGTCGAACAACTTACCCCTGTGCTCTCCCGCCGTCAGATCGACGGTGCCGACGTTATCGTCGTTGACCATCCACGCGTTAAAGCGTCCGTGGCGCTGAACGGCGCTCACCTGCTCTCCTGGAAACCGGAAGGTGAAGCCGAAGGTTTGTGGCTGAGCGATGCGACCTCCTTCAAAAAAGGGGCGGCTATTCGCGGTGGCGTACCGATCTGCTGGCCGTGGTTCGGCCCGTCCGCACAGCCGGGTTTGCCGTCTCACGGTTTTGCCCGCAACCAGCAGTGGACGCTGAAAGCGCATAACGAAGATGACAACGGCGCAGTGCTGACCTTTGAGCTGCAGGCTAATGATGAAACCCGCGCCCTCTGGCCGCACGATTTCACCCTGTATGCCCGCTTCAAGCTGGGTAAAACCTGTGAAATCGAACTGGAAGCTCACGGCGAGTTCGAAACCACCTCTGCCCTGCACACCTATTTCAACGTGGGTGATATCAGCGCAGTGAAGGTGAGTGGCCTGGGCGATACCTATATCGACAAAGTGGATAACGCGAAAGAAGGCAAACTGAGCGACGGCGTTCAGGCATTCCCTGACCGTACCGATCGCGTTTACCTGCACCCGGAAGCGTGCAGCGTGATCCACGACGGTGCCCTTAACCGCGGCATTGAAGTGGTCCATCATCATCACAGCGACGTGGTGGGCTGGAACCCGGGTCCTGCGCTGTCCGTCAGCATGGCCGACATGACGGATGATGGGTATAAAACGTTTGTCTGCGTGGAAACGGCTCGCGTGACTAACCCGCAGAAAGCGAGTGAGGAAAAACCGTCTCGTTTAGGGCAGACGATTCGCATTGTTAAGCGATAAATTCTCTGCACCACGCTAAAGCAAACGGGGCGCAAGCGCCCCGTTTTAATGCATCAGTTGCACGATATTAGTGCGCAATCAGAACTTGTAGCTCACACCCACAGAGAAGATGCCTGCCCAGGACTTATCGACCATCGGGCTATCCTTAACTTCGTCGCTCAGACGCTCATAGCGGCCGGTACCGTACACGCTCCAGTCGCCAAGGAAGTTGTAGCTCGCGGTCAGCTCCAGGTAAGGATCCCAGCCGTCATCTGCACTGTAACTTTTCAGACCACTGCGGCGGGACTCGTTTTTAGAGACGCCGTAATAGTAGTCGTTGTAGTTCTCGCTGTTGTACTGCACACCGATACCCGGCGTCAGGGTGAGCCCGCCGTTGGTGTAGCGGTATAACCAAGCCAGATCCCAGATAAAGCCGTTGCTGTTGTCCAGCGTATCACCCGCCAGGGCCGTACGCAGGAAGCCATACTCGGTGTTATGTACATACGAGAGCCCGGCCATCATGGTGCTTTTACGCTTGTCGAGCTGGCGAAGCGCATGGCTGTCGCTGTCACCCGGCTTGAAGTGCGTTGGATCGTAGTAGGCCATGATGGAGAGCTTATCGGCCTTATCGTTCCAGAGATAGTAGCCGCCGCCGAGCCCGCGGAACCAGACGTTGTCGCCTTCATAGGTGATAACGGGAACAGGATAAACATCACGGTCATACTGTTTATACGGGCTGTTAATGACGCCAACACCCGCGCCAACCGTCCACTGACTTTCCGCCTGTGCGGTGTTCACTGCGGTCGCGGCAAAGATGCCTAATGCCAGAAGTTTGAGTTTGGTCACAATCCATTCTTTCCTGTAGTCAAATAATCAGCGGATGAAGTGTAACCGCCATTCCCGTACATCCCAAAATTTTTTGCCTGCTAATCAGTCTGATTAACCCGTTATTTTTAACTTTTCAGATGACAACCCGCTTTCATTTATATGACCACTGAATGAAAAACGTGCATTTGTCTTATAACGACAGTGGAAATTTTTGGATGAGTTATTGATATGTCATTGAAAGTAGATTTTCTGGGCATGCAAGTTTTGCAAATGCCATCTACGCTTAAATTTAAGAAGAGTTTCCCTGAACACCCTGCGGTTCTTAGCGTCTGACCTGGCACACAGGTTGCTGCTCTGGCAGTGAGGTGCGAGAGATTCTCTTCCGGGAGCCTCCACTACTCATACGAACGGCTCTTATCCTGTGCTAAAAAACGAAAGGACGGCATGCCATGAATATATTCGATCACTATCGCCAGCGCTATGAAGCTGCCAAGGACGAAGAGTTCACACTGCAGGAGTTTCTTACCATCTGTCGGCAAGATCGCAGTGCCTATGCCAATGCGGCAGAACGGCTATTGATGGCTATTGGTGAGCCAAACATGGTTGACACTGCCCTGGAGCCTCGGCTTTCCCGTCTCTTTTCGAATCGGGTGGTCGCCCGATACCCGGCGTTTGAAGAGTTCTATGGTATGGAAGATGCCATCGAACAGATTGTCTCCTATCTAAAACATGCCGCTCAGGGTCTGGAAGAGAAGAAACAGATCCTCTATTTACTCGGCCCGGTGGGTGGCGGTAAATCCTCGCTGGCTGAACGCCTGAAGTCGCTGATGCAGCGCGTCCCTATCTATGTGCTGAGCGCCAACGGTGAACGCAGCCCGGTGAACGACCATCCGCTGTGCCTGTTCAATCCGCAGGAAGACGCGCAGATTCTGGATAAAGAGTATGGCATCCCGCGTCGCTACCTCGGCACCATCATGTCGCCGTGGGCGGCAAAACGCCTGCACGAGTTTGGTGGCGACATCACCAAATTCCGCGTGGTGAAGGTCTGGCCGTCTATCCTTGAGCAGATCGCCATCGCCAAAACAGAACCGGGGGATGAGAACAACCAGGATATCTCGGCTCTGGTAGGTAAAGTCGATATCCGTAAGCTGGAAAACTTCGCGCAAAACGATCCGGACGCCTACGGTTACTCAGGCGCGCTGTGCCGTGCTAACCAGGGGATTATGGAATTCGTCGAGATGTTTAAAGCACCGATTAAAGTGCTGCATCCTCTGCTGACGGCTACCCAGGAAGGCAACTACAACGGGACGGAAGGTATCTCCGCCCTGCCGTTTAACGGGATTATTCTCGCCCACTCGAACGAATCTGAATGGGTCACCTTCCGTAATAACAAAAACAATGAGGCCTTCCTTGACCGCGTGTACATCGTCAAGGTGCCTTATTGCCTGCGGATTTCCGAAGAGATCAAAATTTATGAGAAATTGCTTAACCACAGCGAACTGGTGCACGCCCCTTGCGCGCCCGGCACGCTGGAAACGCTGTCGCGCTTCTCCATCCTTTCGCGTCTGAAAGAGCCGGAAAACTCCAGCATCTACTCAAAAATGCGCGTCTATGACGGTGAGAGCCTGAAGGACACCGACCCGAAAGCGAAATCGTATCAGGAGTACCGCGATTACGCTGGCGTCGACGAGGGGATGAACGGTCTCTCCACGCGTTTCGCGTTTAAGATCCTCTCCCGCGTCTTTAACTTCGACCATGCGGAAGTGGCGGCCAACCCGGTTCATCTGTTCTACGTGCTGGAGCAGCAAATCGAACGCGAGCAGTTCCCGCAGGAGCAGGCTGAACGCTACCTTGAGTTCCTCAAAGGTTACCTGATCCCGAAATACGCCGAGTTCATTGGCAAAGAGATCCAGACGGCCTACCTGGAATCCTATTCAGAATACGGGCAGAACATTTTCGACCGTTACGTCACCTATGCTGACTTCTGGATCCAGGATCAGGAGTACCGTGACCCGGATACCGGCCAGCTGTTTGACCGTGAATCCCTGAACGCGGAGCTGGAAAAAATCGAGAAGCCTGCCGGAATCAGCAACCCGAAAGACTTCCGTAACGAGATTGTCAACTTTGTCCTGCGCGCCAGAGCGCATAACAACGGGCGCAATCCGAACTGGACCAGCTACGAGAAGCTGCGCACGGTCATTGAGAAGAAAATGTTCTCCAATACCGAAGAGCTGCTGCCGGTGATCTCGTTTAACGCCAAAACCTCAACCGATGAGCAGAAAAAGCACGACGACTTTGTCGACCGTATGATGGAAAAAGGCTACACCCGCAAGCAGGTCCGCCTGCTCTGCGAATGGTATCTGCGCGTGCGTAAATCGTCTTAAAACAAGTGCCCGGTGGCGGTTAGCGCTGACCGGGCCTACAAAATGCAAGTTGGCAAATGCAGTACGGGGGGTATATGACCTGGTTTATTGACCGGCGTCTTAACGGCAAAAACAAGAGCACGGTGAACCGCCAGCGCTTCTTGCGTCGTTATAAAGCGCAAATTAAACAGTCTATCTCCGAGGCCATCAACAAACGCTCGGTGACCGACGTCGACAGCGGCGAATCTGTCTCCATCCCCACCGATGACATCAGCGAACCGATGTTTCATCAGGGGCGAGGCGGCCTGCGCCATCGCGTACACCCAGGTAATGACCACTTCGTTCAGAACGACAGAATTGAGCGTCCTCAGGGCGGCGGCGGTGGTTCAGGAAGCGGTCAGGGACAGGCCAGCCAGGACGGTGAAGGTCAGGACGAATTTGTCTTCCAGATTTCGAAAGACGAATATCTCGACCTGCTGTTTGAAGACCTGGCGCTGCCGAATCTGAAAAAGAATCAGCATCGTCAGCTTAATGAATACAAAACCCATCGCGCGGGCTATACCGCCAACGGCGTGCCCGCCAATATCAGCGTCGTGCGTTCGTTGCAGAATTCGCTGGCGCGACGAACGGCCATGACGGCGGGCAAACGGCGCGAACTGCGCGAGCTGGAGAGCAGCCTGAAGGTCGTGGAGAACACGGAACCGGCGCAACTGCTGGAAGAGGAGCGCCTGCGTAAAGAGATTGCGGAACTTAGAGCGAAGATCGAACGGGTACCGTTTATCGACACCTTCGACCTGCGCTACAAGAATTACGAAAAACGCCCTGAGCCCTCCAGCCAGGCGGTGATGTTCTGCCTGATGGACGTTTCCGGCTCGATGGACCAGGCCACGAAGGATATGGCGAAGCGTTTTTATATTCTGCTCTACCTGTTCCTGAGCAGAACCTATAAGAACGTGGAGGTGGTTTATATTCGTCACCATACTCAGGCGAAAGAAGTAGATGAACATGAGTTTTTCTACTCGCAGGAGACCGGCGGGACCATCGTATCAAGCGCTCTGAAGCTGATGGATGAAGTGGTCAAAGAGCGTTACGACCCGGCGCAGTGGAACATTTATGCCGCGCAGGCGTCCGATGGCGACAACTGGGCCGACGACTCACCGCTGTGTCACGAGATTCTGGCGAAGAAAATTCTGCCGGTGGTGCGGTACTACAGCTATATCGAAATTACCCGTCGCGCGCACCAGACCCTGTGGCGGGAGTATGAACATCTGCAAGCAATGTTCGATAATTTTGCCATGCAGCATATCCGTGACCAGGATGATATCTATCCGGTGTTCAGGGAGCTGTTCCATAAACAATCTGCTACCAGCAACGCATAATCCAACAGCCAGCGAACGCGCTGGCTGTTTTCTTTCGACCCCGTTCATCCCGTGCTAATGTAGAAAGCTGCATACAGGATTATCACCGGGAAACCGTTATGACTGACGACGTTATTGGGGCAGGAACCCACCAGCAGCTGATTACCTTACTCACCGAGCAGGGCGCTCGGTTTCGCGTCATGGAGCACGAGGCGGTCGGGAAATGCGAAGCGGTAAGTGAAATTCGCGGGACCGATCTGCGGCAAGGCGCCAAAGCCCTGGTCTGCAAGGTGAAGGGAAACGGCGTAAAAAAGCATGTTCTGGCGATTCTGGCCGCCGATCTGCAGGCTGACCTGAGCCAGCTTGCCAGCCATTTTGGCGGGCTAAAGGCCTCCCTCGCCAGCCCGGCCGAGGTCGATACCCTGACCGCCTGCGTTTTCGGCGCGATCCCGCCCTTTAGCTTCCATCCTGATCTGGCACTGGTTGCCGACCCGCTGCTGTTCGAGCGCTTTGACGAAATCGCGTTTAACGCCGGTTTACTGGAGAAATCCGTGATAATGGATACCCAGGATTATCTGCGCATCGCCCGTCCTGAGCTGGTGACCTTCCACAAAGCGTAACCGCTATGGCTGGCGACCCTGTCAGCCTTTTCTTTCCAGAAACAGCACGGAGGCGACGAGAATAACGGCAATAGCGAAAAACGATGAGGAGATAATCAGCGTTTCAACAAACATGTGATCGTTCATGATGGCGACCCCTTTTGCGATATCTGCCTCCGTTTTAATCCGTGTAAATGACAAGGTTATGACAACAATAAAATCTTTTTAAAACTGTCCTGCGTCGCGTTTGCGCGTACTGTAAGCAGGTTAATTATTTTGGCAAGGATTCCCTATGTTTGACCCTACTCTGCTCATTCTTCTGGCACTCGCCGCGCTCGGCTTTGTCAGCCATAACACCACCGTCGCCATCTCGATTCTGGTGCTGATTATTGTTCGCGTGACCCCGTTAAATACCTTCTTCCCGTGGATAGAAAAACAAGGCCTCACCATCGGGATCATCATTTTAACCATCGGGGTAATGGCGCCCATCGCCAGCGGCACGCTTCCCGCCTCAACCCTGCTGCACTCGTTTGTAAACTGGAAGTCGCTGGTGGCGATCGCGGTGGGAATTTTTGTTTCGTGGCTGGGCGGGCGCGGCGTTACGCTGATGAGCAGCCAGCCCTCGCTGGTGGCGGGTCTGCTGGTGGGCACCGTGCTGGGCGTAGCGCTCTTTCGCGGCGTTCCGGTGGGGCCGCTGATTGCGGCAGGCCTTGTCTCTCTGTTTATTGGGAAGTCGTAGTCAGGCTGGCCATATAACGCGCCGGCGTCTGGCCCAGTCCCTTCCTGAACATGGTGATAAACGCGGTGGTAGAGTCATAGCCCAGTGACTGTGCCACCTGCTGTACCGATTTCCCACCGATCAAATGCTGTAAGGCCACGATCAGCTGCAGCTGGTGGCGCCAGCGGCGAAAGCTCAAACCGGTCTCTTTCACCACCAGCCGCGCCAGGCTGCGTTCGCTCATGGCAAAGTGGCTCGCCCACTGCGTCAGCGTCTGCCAGGCAGCGGGCTCTTCCGCCATTTTCTCGCTCATCAGCCGAATTTTAGGATGGGGCGAGACGGGCAGCTGCAGATGCTCCTGACGCTGGAGCGGCAGCTCGTCAAACAGAACGTCCACCAGGCGCGACGTGGTCGTAAGAGAGAGTTGTTCACGCGATTTTTCCGCCAGGGATAAAATCAGTTCCCGCACCAGAGGGGAGATTTTCAGGGTGCAGCAGCGGTCGGGCAAGCTTGCCGCCCCCGGTTCAATGAACAAAAAGCAGAGCTGCGCCCCCGGGGTAGCCCTGTTGCTGTGCGGCATTTGGCCGGGGATCCAGACGGCGTACTGGGGCGGAACCATCAGCATGGCATTTTCCACTTCGCAGGTGATCGCGCCGCCGAGGGCGAGAATCAGCTGCCCCTTACGGTGATGATGTCGGGGAATATACTGCTCCTCCGCCACCACGCGGATGCGAAATGCGACGGCCGCATCGTGCTGGCTATCGGGATCGTAGCCGTCCAGTCCCAGACCAATCATTAGTTTGTCCGATTTTAGCGATAAACTGTCATTTTAGCCTGATTTCAACCGCCGGGAAAATCGGTATTGTGTGCGCTCGCTTGAACGTATGAGAACATAATGACTACTGCTATTCGCACCTATGGAAAACACGGCGCGCTGTTGATTGCAGGCATCCTGATGATTGCCACTACGCTTCGCGTCACCTTTACCGGCGCAGCCCCGCTGCTCGACACTATTCGTCTTGATTATGGCTTAAGCACGGCGCAAACCGGTCTGCTGACCACCCTGCCCCTGCTGGCTTTCGCCCTTGTCTCGCCGCTCGCCGCAGGCGTAGCCCGACGTATCGGCATGGAGCGCAGCCTGTTTGTCGCCCTGCTGCTGATTTGCGCCGGAATTGCGGTTCGCTCGCTGCCTTCCGCCGCGCTGCTGTTCATCGGAACCGCGGTTATCGGCTGCGGGATTGCGCTCGGGAACGTGCTGTTACCCGGATTAATTAAGCGTGACTTCCCGGGTCAGGTAGCTCGACTCACCGGGGCCTATTCCCTGACGATGGGCGTCTCGGCGGCGCTTGGCTCAGCGATGATTGTTCCCCTGGCGCAGGGTAGCGCAGGCTGGCATGGCGCGCTGCTGATGCTGATGGCGTTTCCGCTGGTCGCGCTGCTGCTCTGGCTGCCGCAGTGGCGTCAGAAACACGTTGCGACGGTAACGGGCGCTGGCGCGCTGCATAATCGCGCCATCTGGCGCTCGGCCCTCGCCTGGCAGGTCACGCTCTTTTTGGGGATTAACTCGCTGATTTACTACGTCATCATCGGCTGGCTGCCGGCGATATTGCTCAGCCACGGCTACAGCGAAGCGCAGGCCGGCTCGGTGCACGGACTGTTGCAGCTGGCCACGGCCGTGCCGGGGCTTGCCGTTCCGCTGATCCTCCACCGTCTGAAAGACCAGCGGGGGATCGCCGGCGCGGTGGCGCTGATGTGCGCGGTAAGCGCGGCGGGGCTATGGTTTATGCCTGACATGGCGGTGATGTGGACGCTGGTGTTTGGCTTTGGCTCTGGAGCAACGATGATCCTCGGCCTGACGTTCATCGGTCTGCGCGCCAGCTCCGCGCACCAGGCTGCGGCGCTGTCCGGCATGGCGCAGTCGATTGGCTATCTGCTCGCCGCCTGCGGCCCTCCGCTGATGGGGAAAATTCACGATAGCGCGGGAGACTGGCAAATCCCGCTTCTGGGCTGCGCCCTGGCCGCCGTGATAATGGCGCTCTGCGGCGTGCTTGCCGGGCGAGACCGCGAGATCGCGCCCCGTTAGAGACTGTGGCAGACCATCGGGTCTGCCTTTTCCTACCCGCGCGCCGCGCGCAGCATCGCCTGCACCAGCACGACCGGTCGACCTTCCAGCGCGGCACGCTCATGCTGGAATAAGGTGATCACGAAGAACGGATGCGTAACCAGTTCTGCGGCGCGAATTTCCCCCTGTTCGTCCCAGCCCGTAACATGCATATCACCGCTTTCCAGCGCCTGGGAAAACGCCGGCGACACGCCATAGTTACAGTGATAACCCTCTTCTATTTCCGGCTTGCCGTACGCTTTCGCGATCAGCGTATTTTTGCGCAGCTCAATCGCATCGGTTTTTTCCACCAGCGAGCAGGTCAGCGGCGCAATCACCATGGTGCCTTCGGTATCCGTCTCGGCATGTGCCGCATCGGCCCAGCCCAACACATTGCGGGCATACTCAATCAGCGCGTGCTGGAATCCGCCGCAGGTGCCAAGGAATGGAATGCCGTTTTCACGCGCATAGCGCGCGGCGATAAAGGCCGCCTCGGTGTTTTTATAGGGGCTGGCGGGAACCAGCCAGATGGCATCGTAGCCCACCAGATCTTCAGTGCTTGTCAGCTCAGTGGTGGCAAGCCAGTCGTAATCGGCGGTGAGGTCAAGGACTGCGGCGGCGTCGTCAATCGCTAGCGGGATCGCCTGATGCGCAATAACACTGGGATTGTAATCGCCAACCAGCGCAATACGCAGCGTCGTTTTAACCGGGAGGTGTTCCATGAAAGGTTCCTTATGCCAGAGTATTATCAGATAACATAAGGAACCTCAGACTACCGATCTTCTGCAATTATCACAATACCTTAAATTGGGAGGGTGGAATTATGATTCAATGCAAACGCGTATACGAGCAGGCTGGTCCGGACGACGGCTATCGGGTGCTGGTGGACAAACTGTGGCCGCGCGGGGTTAAAAAAACGGACCTCGCGTATGATGAATGGTGTAAAGCGCTCACGCCTTCAAATGAATTACGCAAGGCCTTTCACAGCGAAACCATTGATTTCGCCGCCTTCAGTAAAGCCTATAGGGAAGAGCTGGCGCAGCATGCTGACGAGGGAATGCGTCTGGCGACGCTGGCGAACAGGCAGACCGTCACCCTGCTCTACGCTGCCAAAGACACGAAGCAAAATCACGCCCTGGTATTAGCCGACTGGCTGCGCCATCTCTGATCAGCCGATCGCCAGCTCATCGAGAATTTGCGGCGCTTCATCGGGAGTGAGCGGCATCAGATGTTCGGCGCGGACAAAGGCAAAGCCGTGCTGATTGTCAAAGGCGTAAACATCGCCAGTCACCAGCCAAAGGGCGCGATCGGCGGTAGCGGGTAATTGCGTCATCACGCCGTTGACCGGGTTAACGAAACGCAGGCCGGGCTGACACAGGCCAAACAGCTCAACAGATTTACCAATATTGCGACGGCCTGACGCCGTGCGGGCACCGATGATCATCGCCATGCTGCCCGGTTTAAGCTGAAACATACTTCTCTCACGGTAACGGTAGCCAGGAAATGGCTAAGAATAATCCTAAAGAGAAGTGTATCGCAGGCAATATACGTCTGTCACCTGGCGGGTTGCGGACGATCGCGACGGTAGAGCGTCCATTCATCAATCACTTCGCCGCCCGGTAGTTTGCACTCCGTGCGTACGCCCTGCGGGCTTTGAACCGGGATCTGTTCCCCGCCTTTCTCCAGGCAGTACACGGAGGCCGGGTTCGCCATACCGATAGCGTGAGGCGGTTTCGGCGCATCGGGTGGGGTTGTTTTCGCGGTGCAGGCAGCCAGGGGAAGCGCCAGCGCCAGAAGCAGAAATCTCATCTCATTGATCCTTGTGACATCATGACAGTCTAAGGGTAACGGGTCATCGCCGCTTTCTCCATGATTTCTCCATTTTAACTGCACTTTTCAACACTATAGTGTGGCATGTTCTCGATATGACCAGAGAACATCATTCCGTAATCAAGATGTCTTTGCCCCGGTCTCAACAACGGGGCCTTTTTTCTCTGCTGCTGCCCTCTCCCTGCATATATTAAATTTTTTATATTCATGTTTTACTATGCCTGAAGTCTAAAAACTCAGCATAACATGCAGATGCAGACGTCTTCTGCCTGGGAGTCATTCTACGTCATGTCGGATATTATCCTTGCCCGTGTTTCAGAAACCCTCGCCACTGAACAATCCCTTGAAGGTCTCGTTCGCCAGCTGCTGGAGATGCTGGAGATCGTGACTGACATGGAGTCGACTTACCTCACCAAGGTAGATATCGAAGCCCGACTGCAGCATATCCTCTACGCCCGCAACAGCAAGCAGATGACAATCCCTGAGGGGCTGAGCGTACCGTGGGATGAAACACTGTGTAAGCGCGCGCTGGATAGCGACACCGTATTCAGCAACGACGTTCCCGAACGCTGGCCGGAGTGCGAGGCAGCGAAAGCGCTCGGCATTACGACCTACATGAGTATTCCTGTCCATCTTGCGGATGGTTCACTCTACGGAACGCTTTGTGCCACCAGCACCGCCAGAAAGCCGCTTAGCGAGCGTGGTGAACAGGTTCTGAAGTTATTCGCCGGGCTGATTGCCCAGTCCATTCAGAAAGAGTCGCTGGTAACCCAGCTTCGCGAAGCCAATGCGGCCCTCATCGCGCACTCTTACACGGATGCCCTTACCGGTTTACCCAACCGTCGCGCCATTTTTGAAGATCTGACCACGCTGTTTTCCCTGGCGCGGCACCTTAAGCGTAATACCGTCATCGCGTTCATCGATCTGGATGATTTCAAGCTGATTAACGATCGCTACGGCCACGAGGCTGGCGACCAGTTCCTGATTGAAGTGGGCAAGCGTCTGACGGAAGAAAAACAGCAGGACGATATCATTGGCCGGTTGGGCGGCGATGAGTTTCTGGTCGCGTCATTGAGCACATCCCACAGCGAAGGAGATAACGCGCAGGTCACGCTGCTCAAAACGCGCCTCAGCGCCTGTATTGCCGGTGAATACTGGCTGGGTAGCGTCAACCTCATTTACCCCGGCGCCAGCGTCGGCGTTATCGAAGTGGACCCTCGGGTAACCGATCCGGACAGCGCATTACGCGACGCGGATGTCGCGATGTATCAGGATAAGAAAGGAAAAAGCAAAACACGCTTTCTCACTATGGATTAACCCCGTACACTCTACGGCGTTACAAGAACCGAAACAGGTGATGATATGAGAATAGGGATCCTCTTCCCGGTCGTTATTTTTATAACGGCGGTGATTTTTTTAGCATGGTTTTTTGTCGGTGGTTACGCGGCGCCTGGGGCATAAATGAGAAAAACGACCCTCATTATGCTGATCGTTGCCATCGCGGCGTTTGCCGGCGCGCAGCTTGGCTGGTGGTAAACCCCCCACGTAAAAAAGGCCGCCATCTGGCAGCCTTTTTTAACGCTTTTAAGCCTTAGCTTTTGATTTTTCTGTAGATAAACAGAACAACCAGCGCACCGATGACCGCGACGGCAAAGCTGCCGAAGTTAAAGCCATCGACTTTGCCAAAACCGAACAGCGTACTGATCCAGCCGCCGACTACCGCGCCGATAATACCCAGTATTACGGTGACGATAAAACCACCGCCATCTTTGCCCGGCATAATCCACTTCGCCAGAATACCCGCAATAAGCCCAAAGATAATCCAGGATAAAATTCCCATAACTTTCCTCTCTGTATGGTTTTTGTCATTAAATCAACGACACAAAAAAGAATAGCACAGGATTTCAGAAAGGAAATTTGTGATAGGCATCACAATGAGAGAGTGCGCAATTATTCACCAACAAAAAGAGCCTGCCGCATAAACTGTGGGGTTGCATCTTTTGTTGAGAAAGATTATCTTTCTCAACACTGAATAGTTGAGCGTAACACTCAGGTATTCAGTACGACATTGCTCACATTGCTTCCAGTATTTTTTGCCCACTCCTGAGTGGGCTTTTTTTGTGTTCATACCCCAACAAACGCGTACCGGTTACGTCCTGCGCGTTTTGCCTGGTAGAGCGCCTGGTCAGCGGCAATAATGATATTCTGCTGGCTGCCCGCGATGTCGACCGCACGCGCGGTGGAAATCCCGACGCTTACCGTCACCCGTCCGAAGGGGCTAAAAGCATGCGCGATTTGCAGGGAAAACACGTTGCGAATGATCGTCTGCGCCAGTCGAAGCGCCTCCTGGATATCCGTATCAGGTAATATCAGCGCAAACTCCTCTCCGCCGTAGCGCGCCACAATCTGATTATCATGGGTAAGGCTCTCCCTGAGACTGTTTCCCAGCAGCGCCAGACACCGGTCCCCTTCCGGATGGCCGTAGTTATCGTTGTATTTTTTGAAGTAGTCCACGTCCACAATCAGTATCGAAATCGCTGCGTCATGTGCGGCACACGTCGCGATTTCAGAGAGGATTCTTTCATCAAAGATGCGACGATTGTACAGCCCGGTCAACGCATCCTCGGAAGCGATAATCTTCAGCGCCTTATTATCTCTGGTTTTTCTGGATAAGTCGGAATACAGGAAGTATGACGCGACGATAAGTATCGCAGTGAAAACGAAAATGAGTAGCGCCAGCTGAATGGCCTGCTTGCGCCACGGTGCGAGGGCTTCATCAATGCTGACGGCCACGGTGGTCACCAGCCCGTAGCGTCGGTTTTTTTCATAGGCGTAAATGCGTTCGATTTTATCAAACCGCGAAACGGAACTGGCTATACCAGTATTTTGTACCTTTAGGTATTTCCTGAAGAGGGGTGAATCAGAAAAAATCGTGCCGACGTAGGTATTTTTAAAGGGGTGACGGACCAGCAGCACGCCGGATTGCGTCGTTAAGCCAATGACGCCCAGGTGACCAATATTAATCTGCCCGTAAAGCGCGAGGAAATTCTCGATACCCAGCGTCACCACCACGACACCGTTAAATGCCCCGGTGTGGGTTTCAAGGCGACGACTAATGGTAATGACCCATTTGCCATTGGTTCTGCTTACCACGGGCTCACCAATAAAAATCTGCTGATTTTTATTTTCCTTGTGATAGATAAAAAATGACCTGTCCGATCCTTTGCGTGGGCCTGTAAAAGTTTCGTGCAACGCGGTAAAGATATCGCCCTGAGCGTCGTAAACAACCACATTATTAATCTGGGTAAGAAGATTATCCTGATCATTTATCATCCGCTGAATATTGGTCGCCTGTTGCGGCGTCATGCCATAAATTTCGATTATGTCGGAAACGGTAGTAATTAACATTTCGCTTTGGCGCATGATCCCCTCGGTGTAGACATCAAGGGTATGGCTCAGGTTAGCAACGCTGGTATTAATTTGCTGAATTGACTGCTGTCTGGACGTGGCAATTTGGACGGCAAGCGACAGCGAGATGATCAATGAGACAATGATGACGGTAATGGTTGTTGTGTAAAAAGTATTTTTCACATGCACGAGCTTTTCCACCTTATCACGCCTGACATCCCTGGCTGACAACTCTTGTCACTGTAACAAAGCTCGGGATAAGAGGAAAATGAATTGCACTTAAGCATACAACAGAAGCTCGTCTTTATTTCGTTTTACAAACTAACGGTCTCCCTGGGTTTAGATAAAATGACTTTAATAAAATCGATATAGGAGACGGGCTTACCAAAATAATATCCCTGTAACAGAGTTATCTCATTACGGTTGAGATACTCCAGTTGCTCTTTTGTTTCTACGCCTTCAGCAACAATGCGCAATGAGAGTTTTTTCGCCAGGTCAATGACGCAGTCCAGCAGGATCGTTGAGTCCTTTTCCTCTGAAACCCGGTTCACAAAGCTTTTATCAATTTTAATATAATCAATGGCCAGCGCATTAAGGCATGACAGCCCGGAATAACCCGTACCAAAATCATCCAGGGCAATAACAAAGCCGGCGTTATGCAGCATGTTGAGGTTTTCCACGAGGTGGGGATTATCGATCAGCGGTTCACGCTCGGTCACCTCGAGAACCAGTTTGACCTCTTTACCCTGAAACCCCTTCCCGAAGACGCGGCAGTCACCGATAAATGAAGGCGCATTAATATGTCTGGCGCTGATGTTCACCCCGATATGAAACCCGTCCGGTAGCTTAGGCAAAAGCGGCTTAAGCTGGGTAACCACTTTTGCCATTAACCCTTTGGTCAGCGGTATAATCAACCCGCTACGTTCGGCAATCGGAATAAAGACATCCGGCGGGATAAAGCCTGACTTTGGATGCTTCCATCTTGCCAGGACCTCAACGCCGTATAACCCGCCGGTATCGCCGTTCACGATCGGCTGGTAATAAGGCACGATCTCCCCCTGCAAAATGGCCTTACGTAAGTCGTCTTCAAACGAGGTACTTTTCCCCTTGTATCGGCGGATCAAAATACCCACCGCCACCGATAGCGCAAGAATAAGCAGTATCAGGCTCCATCCCTGTTGCAAAAGCCGCGTCAGGCTGAAAAAGGCAGGAGGTTGCCAGGCGAGGCTAAAGGGAAATTGCGTTGATGCCGTAAGCGCCCCCGTCCAGGAAGCCGCTTTCCAGCCCCTCACGGCACCGTTGCGAACAAGCATGCTTTCGCCGACAACAAGCCCCAGATCCATGCTGTTCGATGCGCTTGCAATGACGTCCTGCAAATGCGCGTCACTGATGCTGACGATGACGCGCCCTCCCGCGATGGGCATCTGAAAGACAAGCACCGGAATGCCGTTCACCAGTCGACTGCCCGGTAACAGAATCAATTTTTCGGCAGGTAACGTCTCAGGATGAATAATCAACACGCCATTCCCGGGAAGGGAAGTACAGATGATTTTACCCTGCTGCTCGATCATGATGGCGCGCAGATGCGGTTTTAGCGCTGCCTCTGTCCCCAGCGCCAGCTGTCCGCTACTGGTACACCCTTCGGCCGCAACGCGCTTCGCCGTGCTGGCCGCACTGACTGCTTCAGCCAGAATGTTTTCTATTTTTTGGGTGCTGGCCGTGGCGGTATGACTATTACTCAGCTTCGCCATCTGCCATAGCTGCCAGTTAATAATCAAAATGCCGCTCAGAAAAAGAAACAGAGCGCTAAGAATAGGGATCATCACGTTGCGCACGATGTTTTCCTTAATAGAAAAATCAAGCATGGATGTTCTGGTTGAAGAGCCTGTGCTAACCCGGTATTGCTTATAACAATGAAAATAGCTTAGCTGAGAATTGTCTTAAAAAACTGATACTTTCGTATGAGTTCACCTGCCGGCATTTACTCACATGACGTGACTATCAGGCTTGTTCCTTGCCCTGGCTGTGTTAAGATTTGTGAAATCAGGGAGCGGACTGGATAACTGGAAAATGAAAAAGCTCATTGCCGTTGCTATTGCTTCAACGCTTCTGGTCTTCCTGTCTCTTTATGCGGTCAATGCTGTAATCATCGGTCAGCAGAAGAGCAAACAGCGTGAAATATCCCGTACCCTTTTACATTATTCAGAAGACGTGTCCCAAAGCGTGGCGCTGGGTCTCAAAAGCATCACGACGCAGGGATGTGATAAAACCAGCCTCGATCGCTACAGACAAATTAAGCTTAATAATCTTTATTTTGCCGATATCGGCTTTATTGAGAAGGGAAAAATTGTCTGTACCGCTTTTTGGGGGAAACTCGCGACGCCCGTTGCACTTCCTGCAGAACTGCATAAAACGCCGAGGGGCTTTCTCCTGGCCCAGTTTTCGAGAAAAGACTTTTTCACGGGCAATGCGGCAATTTATAATAATATTATTATCTTCACCTCCCGCTATGCTTACGATAAATTCACCCCGGTCACCGCAAGCTATTCGCTCAGTGCTACCACCAAAGACTTCGGCAGAGTCTTTTTTTCGGCCGCCACGGAGCTAAATCAGCAGAGCTGGCTGCATTCGACGTTGTTTACCCTGACTCTGACACAGTGCAGCGCCTTCTGGGACCTGTGCGTCATCGTGAAGCATCACGACGCCGGGCTGGCCTCGCTACCTCCGTTTATCTTTGCGCTTCTCGCGGTCATACTTTGTTTTATCTGGATCGCGATAACGTTATTTATCTTCCGTATCTATGAAGACCGTTTTTCTCTGGAACGTACGCTGATAAAAGCCGTCATCACGAATACCATCAGCGTTAACTATCAGCCCATTATTCGCATTCACGATCAAAAAATCGTGGGCGTCGAAGTTCTGTCGAGATGGCGCGATCAAAAGCACGGGGACGTCTCTCCGGAGCTGTTTATCCCATTAATTAAGAAGATCGGTCTGTATAAAAAATATTACAGTAATATTATCGAAAAATCCCTTTCCGAAATTGCCCCACTGGCGATAAAACACCAGCTGATAGTCTCAATAAACGTTGGGCACAAGGAAATTGAAGATGGACAGTTCATTACTATTTTGCGCCGCGCGTGTTTTGCCAACCACCTTCCCCTTTCGCTGATGAAGGTCGAACTCTCTGAGAAAGCCGTTTCCACGGCAGATATCCTCGAGGGATTCTGTCAGGAGCTGAAATCGCTCGGCGTTAAAATATCAATAGATGATTTTGGCGTGCAGAACTCGAACCTCGCCCGCCTTTCGCTGCTTGAATATGATGAAATCAAAATCGATAAGTCGCTGGTGGACGGCATCAGCGAGCATTATAAGCAAAACATCTTTGTAATCTTCAGCGATGCCCTTGCAAGATTGAATAAAACGCTTGTTTTCGAGGGCGTGGAAAATGAAATTCAATATCGGTTTATTGCAAGCAGATATCCTGATGCGTTGATTCAGGGATGGTATTTTTCAAAAGCACTCACCCGAAGCGAGCTGGCGAAGCGACTCACCGGGGTCGCACCGTAATCCGAAGCCTTGCGCGTCCGTTTTTTTCCAGTCGGGCATTTCTATTTTTTACGCAAAAACATATAGTCGTCACATTCAGACGGTAGATTACCCTGAAGCACACTCATATTTTGGTTAAAAACGTGAAATTATCCTTACTATTACCAGTGGTACTCTTTTGTCTGACCGTTATTTTCGCGCTGTTTATAGACGCCCCCGCGTCGCATATTCTGCGGAAAAAATGCATGTGGTCCGATAGCGTGATGCTGAGCTGTATCGCCAAGCATCAGCATAACGGCTTTTGAAGCAGACTATTCATTTCCCCACTGATTGAGGAAGTTCGCAATATCATCGATGCGACCCGCACGGATCCCGGCCTCAGTGGCCATCTCCTGCTGGGCTTCCTCGCTAATCTCCTCATTATTCGATAAACGGGTGAGCAGCAGCTGGAAATAATGTGCCAGCGCGTCGCGCTCTGACTCAGCGACCTGCTCAGCGGCTTCCGTCGCGTACTCATCGGCAATGTCATAATATTTCAGTGGGATATCGTTGTTCATATCTGTCTCGTCGCTAATCTTTACGGGTAAAGCCATCAGTATATCGGACGCCTAATCTCAACCAAAGCATTGCTTCAGATGATTAACGCAAGCAGCGCTGCGAGAGCGGGCGCGGCCTGTACATACAAAATTTTTCGGCTGGCGGTGGCTGCGCCAAAGAGCCCGGCGATCAGCACGCAGGTCAGGAAGAAGATGGCCACCTGAATACCCTTTTCGCCGAGCCAGAGGCTCCAGAGCAGACCGGCAGCCAGAAAACCGTTATACAGCCCCTGATTCGCGGCCAGAACGCGGGTGTCGCGCGCAAAATCAGGACGCAGATTAAAGGCCTTGTGCCCTGTTTTCGTATCCCACAGGAACATTTCCAGCACAAGAATGTAAAGATGGATGAATGCAACGACAGCGATAAGGACGGTGGCTAACATCGTGTTGTCTCCCGCAGGCAGAGGCAAAAAAAACGGGAACCCTCAGGCCCCCGCTCTTGTTTAACCCAGAATCTGGATTACATGTTCGCGATAATCGCGTCGCCAAACTCTGAGCATTTCAGCAGCTTAGCGCCTTCCATCAGACGTTCGAAGTCATAGGTTACGGTTTTCGCGTTGATCGCGCCTTCCATACCTTTAACGATCAGGTCTGCGGCTTCGAACCATTCCATATGACGCAGCATCATCTCTGCGGACAGGATGATAGAGCCTGGGTTCACTTTGTCCTGGCCCGCGTATTTAGGTGCAGTACCGTGGGTCGCTTCGAACAGGGCGCACTCGTCACCGATGTTCGCGCCAGGGGCGATACCGATACCGCCAACCTGTGCTGCCAGGGCGTCAGAGATGTAGTCACCGTTCAGGTTCATACAGGCAATTACGTCATATTCTGCAGGACGCAGCAGGATCTGCTGCAGGAACGCATCGGCGATCACATCTTTAATGATGATCTCTTTGCCGGTGTTCGGGTTCTTAATCTTCTGCCATGGGCCACCGTCGATCAGCTCACCGCCGAACTCTTCTTTCGCCAACTGGTAGCCCCAGTCTTTGAACGCGCCTTCGGTGAACTTCATGATGTTGCCTTTGTGAACCAGAGTCACAGAGTCACGGTCGTTGGTGATCGCGTATTCGATGGCCGCACGCACGAGACGTTTAGTACCGTCTTCAGAGCATGGCTTGATGCCGATACCGCAATGCTCAGGGAAGCGAATCTTCTTCACGCCCATCTCTTCGCGCAGGAATTTAATCACTTTTTCTGCGTCAGCAGAGTCCGCTTTCCATTCGATACCCGCGTAGATGTCTTCTGAGTTTTCGCGGAAGATAACCATATCGGTCAGTTCAGGGTGCTTAACCGGGCTTGGGGTGCCCTGATAGTAACGAACCGGACGCAGACACACGTACAGGTCCAGCTCCTGACGCAGTGCCACGTTCAGGGAACGGATACCGCCGCCAACTGGCGTCGTCAGTGGGCCTTTAATAGCAACGCGGTAGTCGCGGATCAGGTCCAGCGTTTCTGCTGGCAGCCAGACGTCCTGGCCATAAACTTGAGTAGATTTCTCACCGGTGTAAATTTCCATCCAGGAAATTTTACGCTCGCCTTTGTAGGCTTTCTCAACAGCGGCATCAACCACTTTCAGCATCGCCGGGGTAACGTCTACACCGATACCGTCACCTTCGATGAACGGGATAATCGGATTGTGAGGAACGTTAATCTTGCCGTTTTGCAGGGTGATCTTTTTACCTTCCGCCGGAACAACTACTTTGCTTTCCATTAACCTCTCCTTCGAGCGCTTCTGGTTGTTACTGATCTTATGTTAATAAATTGTAATGAGCCCTTCGATAGTACCTGATTGTCCTGCGCCATGAAAGGTCTTCGTTATTAGGCTATAATGCGGCAATTGATAACGCCTGAAAATACCATGAAGAAAACTTCTTTTACAAAACACCGGGTTGAGCGATTCAGCTCGCGACAAGCCGCCAGAAGACCGCAGGAAACCCAGCCGAAGCGGGTTATTTTGTTCAATAAACCCTACGATGTTTTGCCGCAGTTCACCGACGAGGCCGGGCGCAGCACGCTGAAGGACTACATCCCCGTTCAGGGCGTCTACGCCGCCGGGCGCCTGGACCGCGACAGCGAAGGCCTTCTGGTCTTAACCAACGACGGCGCGTTGCAGGCGAAGCTCACGCAGCCGGGCAAACGCACCGGCAAAATTTACTTCGTCCAGGTGGAAGGCGAGCCGGATGACGCGACGCTGGCAGCGCTACGCAGCGGCGTGACGTTGAACGACGGCCCAACCCTGCCGGCGGGTATTGAACGCGTGAATGAACCGGAGTGGCTTTGGCCGCGCAACCCGCCGATTCGTGAACGCAAATCCATTCCAACAAGCTGGCTCAAAATAACCCTTTATGAAGGCCGCAACCGCCAGGTTCGGCGCATGACCGCACACGTCGGCTTCCCTACCCTGCGTCTGATTCGCTACGCCATGGGCAGCTACACCCTGGAAACGCTGGCAAACGGCGAATGGCGCGACGTTACCCCTTAAGGAGTCACTATGTTTAAACCTCATGTCACGGTTGCCTGCGTGGTCCACGCCCGGGGTAAATTCCTTGTTGTCGAAGAGAGCATTAACGGCAAAGCGCTGTGGAACCAGCCTGCCGGACACCTTGAAGCCAATGAGACCCTACTGCAGGCAGCAAAACGCGAGCTATGGGAAGAGACCGGCATTCGCGCTGAGCCTCAGCACTTCATCCGTATGCATCAGTGGATTGCACCTGACCATACGCCCTTCTTGCGCTTTTTATTCGCCGTTGAGCTTAGCGAAACGTGCGCCACAGAGCCGCAGGATGACGATATCGACCGCTGTCTGTGGGTCACGGCCGACGAGATCCTGAACGCGCCAAACCTGCGCTCGCCGCTGGTTGCGGAAAGCATTCGCTGCTGGCAGTCAGGCGCACGCCTGCCGCTGGATATTATCGGCGCATTTAACTGGCCGTTTACAGAGGGTGCCAATGGTGGGGGGGCGTGATAGAATACGCCGCCTTGAAGTTCAATGTCGTGAGTATTCCATGTCAGATAACAGCCAGAAAAAAGTGATCGTCGGCATGTCCGGCGGTGTCGATTCCTCCGTTTCCGCCTACCTGTTACAGCAACAGGGCTATAAGGTGGAGGGCCTGTTCATGAAGAACTGGGAGGAAGATGATGGCGAGGAATACTGCACCGCCGCAGCGGATCTCGCCGACGCGCAGGCCGTATGCGATAAGCTCGGCATTGAGCTGCACACCGTTAACTTTGCCGCAGAATACTGGGATAACGTTTTTGAACTGTTCCTCGAAGAGTACAAAGCGGGCCGCACGCCGAACCCGGATATTCTGTGCAACAAAGAGATCAAATTTAAGGCCTTCCTGGAATTCGCCGCAGAAGATTTGGGCGCAGACTATATTGCGACCGGTCACTACGTGCGCCGTGCAGACGTGAATGGCAAAAGCCAGCTGCTGCGCGGTCTGGACGGCAACAAAGATCAAAGCTATTTCCTCTATACGCTGAGCCACGAGCAAATCGCCCAGAGCCTGTTCCCGGTCGGCGAGCTGGAAAAGCCGCAGGTGCGTAAAATCGCCGAAGAGCTGGATCTGATCACCGCGAAGAAAAAAGACTCTACCGGCATCTGCTTCATCGGCGAGCGCAAATTCCGCGATTTCCTGGGACGTTACCTGCCTGCACAGCCGGGTAAAATTGTCACCGTCGACGGGGAAGAGATTGGCCAGCATCAGGGGCTGATGTACCACACGCTCGGCCAGCGTAAAGGTCTGGGTATTGGCGGGACCAAAGAAGGTAGCGAAGATCCATGGTATGTTGTCGACAAAGACGTCGAAAACAATATTCTGGTTGTTGCCCAGGGACACGATCATCCGCGTCTGATGTCCGTTGGCCTTATCGCGCAGCAGCTGCACTGGGTCGATCGTGAGCCGCTGAAAGGCACGCTGCGCTGCACGGTGAAAACACGCTACCGTCAGACCGATATTCCATGCACCATTACCGCGCTTGATGACGATCGCATTGACGTGCGTTTCGACGAGCCGGTCGCCGCCGTCACCCCGGGTCAGTCTGCTGTCTTCTACAGCGGTGAGATCTGCCTGGGCGGCGGGATCATTGAACAGCGCCTGCCGCTGCCTGCTGTTTAATACGATTCACACATAAAGGAGACCGTGTGGCGAAGAACTACTATGACATCACCCTGGCGCTGGCGGGAATTTGCCAGTCAGCCCGTCTGGTGCAACAGCTGGCGCATCAGGGTCATTGCGACGCTGACGCCCTGCACGTTTCGCTGAACAGCGTTATCGATCTCAACCCCGGCTCGACCCTGGGCGTGTTCGGCGGCAGTGAAACCAATCTTCGTCTCGGTCTTGAAACTCTGCTGGGCGTGCTTAACGCCAGCAGCCGTCAGGGATTAAACGCGGAGCTGACCCGCTACACGTTGAGCCTGATGGTGCTGGAACGTAAGCTGAACGCCGCAAAAGGCGCAATGAATACGCTGGGCGATCGCATTGCCGGGCTGCAGCGTCAGCTCGACCATTTTGACCTGCAGTCGGAAACGCTGCTGAGCGCTATGGCCGGCATTTATGTTGACGTCATCAGCCCGCTGGGCCCGCGTATTCAGGTCACCGGATCCCCTGCCGTGCTGCAAAGTCCGCAGGTACAGGCAAAAGTGCGCGCGTCCCTGCTGGCAGGGATCCGCGCCGCCGTGCTGTGGCACCAGGTGGGCGGTGGCCGCCTGCAGTTAATGTTTTCTCGTAATCGCCTGACCACTCAGGCAAAACAAATTCTTGCTCATTGTTAACCTCCCGGAGTTGCGAATTATGGAATTATCCTCACTGACCGCCGTATCCCCTGTCGATGGACGCTACGGCGATAAAGTCAGCGCGCTGCGCGGGATCTTCAGCGAATATGGTTTGCTGAAGTTCCGTGTTCAGGTTGAAGTACGCTGGCTGCAGAAGCTGGCCGCCCAGGCAGCAATCAAGGAAGTTCCTGCTTTTGACGAAAAGGCAAACGATTACCTTGATAAAATCGTTGCCGAGTTTAGCGAACAAGACGCCGCGCGCATTAAAACCATCGAACGCACCACCAACCACGACGTGAAAGCGGTTGAGTACTTCCTGAAAGAGAAAGTGGAAAGCGTCCCTGCGCTGCACGCCGTGTCTGAGTTCATTCACTTCGCCTGTACCTCTGAAGACATCAACAACCTGTCTCACGCGCTGATGCTCTCCACCGCGCGTAAAGAGGTGGTGCTGCCTTACTGGCGTAAAATCATCGACGCGGTAAAAGCGCTGTCCGCGGAATACCGCGACATTCCGCTGCTCTCCCGTACCCACGGCCAGCCAGCCACCCCATCCACGATGGGTAAAGAGATGGCGAACGTCGCGTACCGCATGGAGCGCCAGTACCGTCAGCTGGAGCAGGTTGAGATCCTCGGCAAAATCAACGGCGCGGTCGGTAACTATAACGCCCACATCGCCGCTTATCCGGAAGTGGACTGGCACCAGTTCAGCGAAGAGTTCGTGACCTCTCTGGGCATTCAGTGGAACCCGTACACCACGCAGATTGAGCCGCACGACTATATCGCCGAACTGTTTGACTGTATCGCCCGCTTTAACACCATCCTGATCGACTTCGATCGTGACGTGTGGGGCTACATCGCCCTGAACCACTTCAAGCAGAAAACCATCGCCGGTGAAATCGGCTCTTCCACCATGCCGCACAAGGTAAACCCAATCGACTTCGAAAACTCCGAAGGCAACCTGGGCCTGGCGAACGCCGTGCTGCAGCATATGGCAAGCAAACTGCCGGTATCCCGCTGGCAGCGCGACCTGACCGACTCCACCGTACTGCGTAACCTGGGCGTGGGCATCGGCTACGCGCTGATCGCGTATCAGTCCACCCTGAAAGGCGTGAGCAAACTGGAAGTGAACCGTGACCGTCTGCTGGACGAGCTGGACCACAACTGGGAAGTGCTGGCGGAGCCAATCCAGACCGTGATGCGCCGTTACGGTATCGAAAAACCGTACGAGAAGCTGAAAGAGCTGACCCGCGGAAAACGCGTTGACGCCGAAGGCATGAAGCAGTTTATCGACGGTCTGGCGCTGCCGGAAGAAGAGAAAACGCGCCTGAAGGCGATGACCCCGGCGAACTACATTGGCCGCGCCATCACCATGGTCGACGAGCTGAAGTAACGCCCCTCTCCCCCTTTTCGCCCGAAAAGGGGGATGCTTTTCCCCGGTTTACTCAATGTTTATCCCCACAACAACATAATCAGCGTTAAACTATTCATACCAATTATTTAGGGAGAAGAGATGATGCGCGTACTGGTTGTTGAGGATAACGCATTGCTACGCCATCACCTGAAGGTTCAGCTTCAGGAGATGGGACATCAGGTGGACGATGCTGAAGATGCAAAAGAAGCCGATTATTATCTCAATGAACACCTGCCGGATATCGCCATTGTCGATTTAGGCTTGCCTGACGAAGACGGTCTGTCGTTAATTCGCCGCTGGCGCAGCCACGATGTCTCCCTGCCGGTTCTGGTTCTGACCGCCCGTGAAGGCTGGCAGGATAAGGTCGAAGTGCTCAGCGCGGGTGCAGACGATTACGTCACCAAGCCGTTTCATATTGAAGAGGTGGCGGCGCGCATGCAGGCGCTGTTACGCCGCAACAGCGGGCTGGCTTCACAGGTTATTTCCATCCCGCCATTCCAGGTCGATCTCTCCCGCCGGGAATTAGCGATCAATGATGAAGTGATTAAGCTCACCGCCTTCGAATACACCATCATGGAAACGCTGATCCGTAACAATGGCAAAGTGGTGAGCAAAGATTCCTTAATGCTCCAGCTTTACCCTGATGCTGAACTGCGCGAGAGCCATACCATTGACGTGCTGATGGGTCGTTTGCGTAAGAAAATTCAGGCGCAGTATCCGCAGGATGTGATTACCACCGTCCGTGGCCAGGGCTACCTGTTCGAATTACGCTAAATGAGAGGGATTTTACGCCACATACTGCCCCTCTCGCTGCGGGTTCGTTTCTTACTGGCAACAGCCGCCGTCGTGCTGGTGCTGTCGCTCTCCTACGGCATGGTCGCCCTGGTGGGCTACAGCGTCAGCTTTGATAAAACCACCTTTCGCCTGTTGCGTGGCGAAAGCAATCTGTTTTATACCCTGGCGAAGTGGGAAAACAACCGAATCACCGTCGAAATGCCGGAAAACCTCAACCAGCAGAGCCCTACGCTGGCCCTGATTTATGACGAAAAGGGGAAATTGCTGTGGGCGCAGCGCGACATCCCATGGCTGGTCAAAAGCATTCGTCCGGACTGGCTCAAAACCAACGGGTTTCATGAAATTGAAGCCGATCTCAACACCACCAGCTCGCTGATCCGTGAAGATCGCTCCCTGCAGCAAAAGCTGAACGAGATCCGCGCCGACAACGCCGAAACGGAGATGACGCACTCCGTCGCGATTAACCTCTATCCGGCGACGCTGAACATGCCGCAGCTGACCATCGTGGTGATCGACACCATCCCGGTCGAGCTGAAGCGTTCTTATATGGTCTGGAGCTGGTTCATCTACGTTCTGGCTGCGAATCTCCTGCTGGTGATCCCGCTGCTGTGGGTAGCGGCGTGGTGGAGCTTGCGCCCCATTGAGTCACTGGCGAAAGAGGTTCGTGAGCTGGAAGAACATCATCGCGAGAAGCTGAACCCGGAAACCACCCGTGAGCTCACCAGCCTGGTGCGTAACCTCAACCGCCTGCTGAAAAGTGAACGCGAACGCTACGATAAATACCGTACCACCCTTACCGACCTGACCCACAGCCTGAAAACTCCGCTGGCCGTCATGCAAAGTACCCTGCGTTCAATGCGCAGTTCGAAGCTGAGCGTCGATGATGCCGAGCCGGTGATGCTGGAGCAGATCAGCCGTATTTCCCAGCAAATTGGCTATTACCTGCACCGCGCCAGCATGCGTTCCGGCAGCGCGCTTCTGAGCCGCGAGCTGCACCCGGTAGCCCCGCTTCTGGATAACCTCACGTCCGCCCTCAACAAGGTGTATCAGCGTAAAGGGGTGAACATCAGCCTCGATATCTCGCCAGAGATAAGCTTTGTGGGTGAAAAAAATGACTTCATGGAGGTGATGGGTAACCTGCTGGATAACGCCTGCAAATACTGCCTGGAGTTCGTGGAAGTGTCTGCGCGTCAGACGGAAACCGAACTGCATATTATCGTTGAGGATGATGGTCCGGGCATCCCGCGCAATAAGCGTGACGTGGTGTTCGATCGCGGTCAGCGCGCCGATACGCTACGTCCTGGCCAGGGCGTAGGATTGGCCGTCGCCCGTGAGATTGTCGACCAGTACGACGGGAAAATAGAAACCAGTGAAAGCCTGCTGGGCGGCGCCAGAATGGAGGTTATTTTTGGTCGCCAGCAGCCCACATTGAACGATAGTTAACCCGTTATGTGAAAAATGCGAGGATCTCGCAGCCGGGGGGCTGAGCTTCCGTTATAATCCGAGTCAGTAAGAGCCTGCGGAATAAAAAAATTATGGATTATCACTTAACGCTTAACTGGCCCGAGTTTATTGAACGTTACTGGCAAAAACGCCCGGTGGTTCTGAAACGCGGGTTCAGCAATTTTGTCGACCCTATCTCGCCTGACGAGCTGGCAGGTCTGGCCATGGAAAACGAAGTCGACAGCCGTCTGGTCAGCCACCAGGACGGGAAATGGCAGGTTAGCCACGGTCCTTTCGAAAGCTACGATCACCTCGGTGAAAACAACTGGTCGCTGCTGGTGCAGGCGGTCAACCACTGGCACGAGCCCACTGCCGCATTAATGCGCCCGTTCCGCGCCCTGCCCGACTGGCGCATGGACGATCTGATGATCTCCTTCTCCGTGCCGGGCGGCGGCGTAGGTCCACATCTTGACCAGTACGACGTGTTCATCATTCAGGGTACGGGCCGCCGCCGCTGGCGCGTGGGCGAAAAAGTGCCGATGAAGCAGCACTGCCCGCATCCTGACCTGCTTCAGGTTGACCCGTTTGAAGGGATTATCGACGAAGAGCTGGAGCCGGGCGATATTCTCTACATCCCGCCGGGATTCCCTCACGAAGGCTACTCCCTGGAAAACTCACTCAACTACTCCGTGGGGTTCCGCGCGCCGAGCGGCCGCGAGATGATCAGCGGATTTGCCGACTACGTTCTGCAACGCGAGCTGGGCAGCTATCGTTACAGCGACCCTGATGTGCCTGCGCGCGAGCATCCGGCGGATATTCTGCCAGAAGAACTCGATAAGCTGCGCGGCATGATGCTGGATTTGATCAACGAGCCGGAGCACTTTAAACAGTGGTTTGGTGAGTTTATCAGCCAGTCTCGCCATGAGCTGGACGTTGCGCCGCCGGAGCCGCCTTATCAGGCTGACGAGATTTATGATGCACTTCAGCAGGGCGATAAGCTGACCCGTTTGGGCGGGTTGCGCGTGCTGCGCATTGGTGAAGAGGTGTTCGTCAACGGCGAGAAGCTGGACTCTCCGCACCGTCCGGCGCTGGAAGCCATTGCCAGCCATCTGGTGCTGACTGCCGACACCTTTGGCGATGCGCTGGAAGATCCTTCCTTCCTCGCGATGCTGGCCGCGCTGGTCAACAGCGGGTACTGGTTCTTTGAGGACTGAGTCGTGATATTTGCCGGGTGGCGGCTTCGCCTTACCCGGCCTACGATCCGAATGTAGGCCCGGTAAGCGTAGCGCCACCGGGCGTTTTTATCTCCGCTCCCCCGCTGCAAAATCCTCGCTCTCTCCCGCCCAATCCACCGGATACAACCCTTCAGCCACGTCCCGATGAAACGTTGAAAACGGCCAGTCGCTGACTTTACTCACATAGCCGTGCTTCATCGGATTGATGTAAATGTAATCCACATGCCGCCGGTAGTCCTCTTCGTTACGGATAGTGTGTTCCCAGAATCGTGGCTGCCAGATATGGCGCATGTCGATGTTGCGGCTGAACGTCTTTTTGATGTCGCGCCAGCGGGCAGAAAAATCACTGTCGCCATCCGGTAGGGTCCAGATACAGTGCATGTGTTCAGGCAAAATAACCCACGCGTTGATGATGAAGGGCTTAACACGCTTAACCGTTAAGGTGGCGGAACGCAGGCTATCGATATGGCGAGTAAGCAAATCGCTCTGACGATTTTGCAGGTTGACGGTGAAAAACCATGTGCCGCCGGGAACGTAGTGGCGACGATAGTTTGACATGGGCACTCCTTGCCTCAATGCCGGGTGGCGGCTTCGCCTTACCCGGCCTACATTCGGATCGTAGGCCCGGTAAGCGTAGCGCCACCGGGCTTTTTCTTACCGCTTCGCGGTTAACTCCGCTATCCGCACTATCACCTTCACCGCTTTTTCCATCCCTTCCAGCGTCACAAACTCATGCTTACCATGGTAGTTGTAGCCACCGGTAAACAGGTTCGGGCACGGCAGCCCCATAAACGACAGCTGAGAACCGTCGGTGCCGCCGCGAATCGGCTTCAGCTGCGGTTCGATATCGCAGTCGCGCATCGCCTGCTGGGCGATATCGAGAATATGCGGATGCGCCATCACCTTCTCGCGCATGTTGTAATAGCTGTCTTCAATGATCAGCTCAATATAGCAATCAGGGTGTAATCCTTTACCGACCTTCTTGGCGATCTCCATCATCTTACGCTTGCGCGCCTCAAAGGCTTTGCGGTCGAAATCGCGGATGATGTAGTGCATCTGCGCGCTGTCCACGGTGCCTTTGATGCTGGTCAGGTGATAGAACCCTTCATACCCTTCGGTCTGTTCCGGGCTCTCTTCCGCCGGGACTTCTGCATGAATTCGCGACGCCAGCGACAGCGCGTTCACCATGACGCCTTTCGCCGAGCCGGGGTGAACGTTGTTGCCGACAATTTTGATCGTGACGGACGCGGCATTGAAGTTTTCATACTCCAGTTCACCGACGCCGCCGCCGTCGACGGTATAGGCCCACTGCGCGTTAAAGGCCTCCACGTCGAAGTGCTTCGCGCCCTTGCCGACCTCTTCGTCCGGCGTAAAGGCCACGCGGATATCCCCGTGCGGGATATTTTTGCCCTTCAGCACCGCCAGCGCGGTCATGATCTCCGCGATACCCGCCTTGTCATCCGCCCCCAGCAGCGTTTTACCGTCGGTGGTGATCAGCGTCTGGCCCAGCAGCTGGTGCAGCACGGGGAACATCACCGGCGAGAGCACCTCGTCGCCAATGCCCAGCGCAATGTCGCCGCCGCGGTAGTTTTCCACAATCTGTGGGTTCACATGTTTACCGCTAAAATCCGGAGAGGTGTCGACATGGGAGATAAAGCCAATCGCCGGAATATCACCCTGGACATTCGCCGGCAGCGTTGCCATCACAGTGCCTTTTTCGCTTAACGTGACGTTGACCAGCCCCATGGCGTCAAGCTGCTCTTTAAGCAGGTTTAATAACTTCCACTGGCCTTCGGTGCTGGGCACCTGGCGAACACCCGGCTTAGATTGGGTATCCAGCGAAACGTACTGTAAAAAACGCTCAAGTAATTTATCCATGCAGTCACCCTCACTTTTTGTGACAACATTATCAATAAGCATCAAAACGCAAATATTGCGTCAGGTCACTTTTATCCCGCAAACGAGAATATTTTCCGTTTATATGGTTATGCGTTAGTAAATGTAGCTTATGAATCAGTGACAAGGTTTGGCGATCGCAGGGGATTGCCGTAGAATGTCCGCCCTCATTACGAGTCACCAAGGTGGTTACACACAAACCCCGCTTCAGTCTGCTGCCTGAGGCGTCTATATGGGACAGCGCAAAAATTGAATACACAATCCCGTTCACGTTCACCGCTGGTGCAACTGGAACGAATTCGTAAAAGCTTTGATGGCAAAGATGTCATTTCCGACCTCACTCTGACCATCAATGACGGTGAGTTTCTGACGCTGCTTGGCCCCTCGGGCTGCGGCAAAACAACCGTACTGCGCCTTATCGCCGGGCTGGAAAGCGTCGATAACGGCCATATCCATCTTGAAAACCAGGACATCACCCAAGTTCCTGCCGAAGACCGCCACGTCAATACCGTCTTTCAGAGCTACGCCCTGTTCCCGCACATGACCGTGTTTGAAAACGTGGCGTTTGGCCTGCGGATGCAAAAAACGCCTGCGAACGAGATCGAACCGCGCGTCACCGACGCCCTGCGCATGGTGCAGCTTGAGACGTTTGCCCAGCGTAAACCCCATCAGCTTTCCGGCGGCCAGCAGCAGCGCGTGGCCATCGCCCGCGCCGTGGTCAACAAGCCGCGCCTGCTCCTGCTGGATGAATCCCTCTCGGCGCTGGATTACAAGCTGCGCAAGCAGATGCAGAACGAGCTCAAAGCCCTGCAGCGCAAGCTCGGTATTACCTTTGTGTTTGTCACCCACGATCAGGAAGAGGCCCTGACCATGTCCGACCGCATCGTGGTGATGCGCGACGGCAAAATCGAGCAGGACGGCACGCCGCGCGAAATCTACGAAGAGCCGAAGAATCTGTTTGTCGCCAGCTTCATTGGCGAGATCAATATTTTCGACGCCACGGTGATTGAGCGTCTGGACGACCAGCGCGTGCGCGCCAGCGTCGAAGGACGCGAGTGCAATATCACGGTGAATTTCCCCGTCGAAAAGGGACAAAAGCTCAACGTTCTGCTACGCCCGGAAGATCTGCGCGTCGATGAAATTCACGGCAATACCGAGGCCGAAGGGTTGATTGGCTATATCCGCGAGCGCAACTACAAAGGGATGACGCTGGAGTCCGTTGTCGAGCTGGAGAACGGCAAAATGGTGATGGTCAGCGAATTCTTTAACGAAGACGACCCTGACTTCGACCACTCTCTCGACCAGAAAATGGTTATCAACTGGGTTGAAAGCTGGGAGGTTGTGCTGGCTGATGAAGAACACAAGTAAATTCCAGAATGTGGTGATTGCCACGATCGTCGGTTGGCTTGTGCTGTTTGTCTTTTTGCCCAACCTGATGATCGTTGCCACCAGCTTTCTGACCCGCGACGACGCTAGCTTCGTTTCGCTGGTCTTTACGCTGGACAACTACGCGCGCCTGCTCGATCCGCTCTATTTTGACGTGCTGCTGCACTCGCTCAACATGGCGCTGATTGCCACCCTTGCCTGTCTGGTGCTGGGGTATCCTTTCGCATGGTTCCTCGCGGGCCTGCCGCAAAAGGTGCGGCCCTTGCTGCTGTTTTTACTGATTGTTCCCTTCTGGACCAACTCGTTAATCCGCATTTACGGGCTGAAGATCTTCCTTAGCACTAAAGGCTATCTCAACGAATTTCTGCTGTGGCTGGGAGTGATTGATACGCCGATCCGCATCATGTTTACCCCGAGCGCGGTGATTGTCGGCCTGGTCTATATCCTGCTGCCGTTTATGGTGATGCCGCTCTACTCCAGCATCGAGAAGCTGGATAAACCGCTGCTGGAGGCGGCAAAAGATCTGGGCGCTAACAAGCTGCAGACCTTCATCCGCATTATTATCCCGCTGACCATGCCCGGCATTATTGCGGGCTGTTTGCTGGTAATGCTTCCGGCGATGGGGTTGTTCTACGTGTCGGATCTGATGGGCGGCGCGAAAAACCTGCTGATCGGTAACGTGATCAAGAGCCAGTTCCTGAACATCCGCGACTGGCCGTTCGGGTCCGCGACCAGCATTACGCTGACGGTGGTCATGGGCCTGATGCTGTTGGTCTACTGGCGCGCCTCACGCTTGCTGAATAAAAAGGTGGAACTCGAATGATCGGTCGACTGCTTCGCGGCGGTTTTATGACCGCCATTTATGCCTATCTCTATATCCCGATCGTTATTTTGATCGTGAACTCGTTTAACAGCTCACGGTTCGGGATTAACTGGCAGGGCTTTACCACTAGCTGGTACAGCCTGCTGATGAACAACGATAGCCTCCTGCAGGCCGCGCAGCACTCGCTGACGATGGCGATCTTCTCCGCCACCTTCGCGACGCTGATTGGCTCGCTCACCGCCGTGGCGCTGTACCGCTATCGCTTTCGCGGCAAACCGTTCGTCAGCGGCATGCTGTTTGTGGTGATGATGTCGCCGGACATCGTGATGGCCATTTCGCTGCTGGTGCTGTTTATGCTGCTGGGCGTACAGCTTGGCTTCTGGTCGCTGCTGTTCTCGCACATCACCTTCTGCCTGCCGTTTGTGGTGGTGACCGTTTTCGCGCGCCTGAAAGGGTTCGACGTGCGCATGCTGGAGGCGGCGAAAGATCTGGGCGCCAGCGAGATGATCATCCTGCGCAAAATCATCCTGCCGCTGGCGATGCCCGCCGTGGCGGCCGGATGGCTTCTTAGCTTCACCCTGTCGATGGATGACGTGGTCGTGTCCTCCTTCGTCACCGGTCCGAGCTATGAAATTCTGCCGTTGAAGATCTATTCAATGGTGAAAGTCGGCGTCTCACCGGAGGTGAACGCGCTGGCGACCATTCTGCTGGTGTTTTCGCTGGTTCTGGTGATTGCCAGCCAGGTTATTGCTCGTGATAAAACAAAATCTCAGGGGACAATGAAATGAAAAAAATGCTCGCCGCTGCGGCGCTGGTACTTGGCATGGGTGCCGCGCACGCTGATGACAGCAAAACGCTCTACTTCTACAACTGGACCGAGTACGTGCCGCCGGGCCTGCTGGAACAGTTCACAAAGGAGACGGGCATCAAGGTTATCTACTCGACCTACGAGTCGAATGAAACCATGTACGCCAAGCTGAAAACCTACAAAGACGGCGCGTACGATCTGGTCGTTCCTTCCACCTACTTTGTCGACAAAATGCGCAAAGAGGGCATGATCCAGAAGATCGACAAAACGAAGCTAACCCATTTTTCAAACCTCGATCCAGAGATGCTCAACAAGCCGTTCGACCCGAATAACGACTACTCCATTCCGTACATCTGGGGAGCAACCGCGATTGGCGTGAACAGCGAGGCCGTCGATCCAAAAACGGTGACAAGCTGGGCCGATCTCTGGAAACCAGAGTACAAGGGTAGCCTGCTGTTAACCGACGACGCGCGTGAAGTGTTCCAGGTCGCGCTGCGCAAGCTGGGCTACTCGGGCAACACGACGGATCCTAAAGAGATTGAAGCGGCATATGCCGAGCTGAAAAAGCTGATGCCTAACGTGGCGGCGTTTAATTCTGATAACCCGGCAAACCCGTATATGGAAGGCGAAGTGAACCTGGGGATGGTGTGGAACGGCTCCGCGTATGTTGCCCGCCAGGCCGGTACGCCGCTTGAGGTGGTCTGGCCGAAAGAAGGCGGGATCTTCTGGATGGACAGCCTTGCGATCCCCGCCAACGCGAAAAATGTTGAAGGGGCGCACAAGCTGATTAACTTCCTGCTGCGCCCGGACGTAGCGAAACAGGTTGCCGAGACGATTGGCTACCCGACGCCAAACCTCGCCGCACGCAAGCTGCTGAAGCCTGAGGTAGCTAACGATAAATCGCTCTACCCGGATGCCGAAACCATCAGCAAAGGTGAATGGCAGAACGATGTCGGTGACGCCAGCCGCCTCTACGAAGAGTATTACCAGAAATTAAAAGCGGGCCGATAAACGGTATCGCGTTCTTCCTCACGCCGCCTGTATGGCGTGAGGAAGGATTAACTGACCGCATTCTCCCCTGCCCAGATTGTCGCCTTTCTCATCGCCTCAACCACATCCTCATCCGTCAGACCCAGCGCCTGACGAACCCGGGTCGCCTCGTCCCACTGCTGCTGTTCATAGTAACGGCACAGGCTCACCATATCGGCTAACCGTCCCTCCTGATGGCACAGCGCATTGCTCACGCTCTGCGGGACCGCAATTTGCTTCATCAACTCGGCCATCGGCAGCTCTAAGAGAGTATCGAGCAGAGAAAACAGGCCGCACATGAAGGCATTTTCAGCCAGCGTCGGTTCGTTCATCGTCTCGGCGATCAGTTCGCAGAACTTGCCGCGCATCATGCTCAGCGGGTAAAGCTCGCTGACGGTGTCATTGCCCGCACTGGCGAGGACCACGACCGCAACAAACCGTCTCAGCTGGTTTTCCCCGAGGTATCGGAGGACTTCGCTCAGGGTTAACTTGCTGAAATTACAGGCACCGATATGTTTAAATGCGGTGTGCTTCATGTAGCGCATAATTTTATAGGACAGCGTGAGATCGGTTTTAATCAACGACTCGACGATCCGAAAATCGGGTTTATTGCGTCCGACCTCCATTTGCAGCCGAAAAATCGCCAGCTGATTTTGCGATAGCCGTTTATATTTAATGACCTCCGGACGGCAGAAAAAATAGCCCTGAAACAGCGAGAATCCCTCTTCCCGGTATTGGCTGAATTCCTCTTTAGTCTCAATTTTTTCAGCGAGATATTTAATATGCCCGGTTAAATGTTTACGCTCTTTCAGATACTGTTTAATTTGCGCTAAGGTATAATTCCTGACGTCAAACTTCAGTATTGAAATATAGGGTAAAAAAACATCCCATTCTGGCGCAAGCGTGAAATCATCAAGCGCAAACTGATAACCATCCGCACTCATCTCCCTGACAGCCTGCAATAGTTCCGCTCCCGGCACAGCATCTTCCAGGATCTCAATGACTACGCTTTCTTTATCCAGCGCTTCTCCACTGCGGTCTATGACCATTCGCGACGGGAAATTAATAAACGACGTATGCGCCCCGGCGATGCGCTGGGACGGCACGCATAAAAACTGATCTGATATCATCCTGGAGGTGGCATATTCCGCCGACACGTCCGGAAAACGGTTTGTCATCCCATCTCTGAACAGCAGCTCGTAGGCTACCGTCTTCATCTCAGGGTTAAAAATGGGTTGTCGCGCAATAAATCCGTACATATCCCATCCTCCTCTACAACTTTATATTTATTAGCATCCTCTTTCTACACGACGATAACGAGCTTTATCGAGCACTATTTTGATTGAATGCACAAAATAAAAGCATCCACACTAATTAACTGGATTTACGAATCAAAATTTAAATTAAATATTCCTGACGCTCTACAGAAAGAGGAGAAAATATCCGATAAGGAATATGTGCCTGCCCGACATGCACGATATTACGGGAGATGAGAATGAAAGACGCCATGGTCCGAAGAAAAAAAATAAGAGTCAAGACGTTGATGCTATTGTCCATTTTCCTCACCGTAACGGTGGGCTTTACGGCAACGATCGGGTTTATGATGTGGCAGTGGATGGCACAGCAGGAGGTTCTGGCCAAAAAACATATCCGCCAGATTGCCGAGGTGCAAGCGTTGCAGGTCAGCAAACAGCTGGATTCAGCCCTGACTGCCGCCCGGGACATGGGCAACAGCGCCCTGGCGCTGCGCGAGGCTGGCGTATCCGATCGCCAGAGCCTGAACCAGCTGCTCATCCACTACCTTTCGGCTCACCCGCAGTTTCTCTCCATGTCGATGGCCTTTGAGCCTAACGCGTTCGACGATAAAGATGCCGTCTGGGCCGGTCAGAGCGGTGAAGATCCTGCCGGGCGCTACGCCCGCTACGTTGACCGCGACGCCGCCGGCAAACCGGCATTACACCTGCTGACGGACATCGAAACGCCCGGCAGCGGCGATTATTATCTGCTGCCGAAACAACGCCATAAAGATGTGATCATCGAACCCTATATCTATCCCTACAACGGCGTGGACGTGATGCTCACCTCGATTGCCGCCCCCATCATGCGCGACGGTCAGTTTCTGGGCTCGGTCACCTCTGACTTCTCTCTCGCCACGCTGCAATCGACGATCGGCGCGATTAAACCGTGGAACGGCACAGGCTACGCCCTGCTCCTCTCCGCAGCTAATAACGTGGTGTCCAGCCCGGACAAGCGCGCGGCAGGCAAGCCTTACGCCGGTCAGATTGCCGGTCATGACGTCACCCGGGTAAACGATCCGCTGCTGAAGGAGGACGTGTTTATCACCTGGCAGGACATCGCCGTCGGTAATAGCCAGACGCCGTGGAAACTCGCCATTATCACGCCGGTCAGCGAAGTGATGGCCGAAGCGCGCGCATTTTTACTGAAAGCCATCATCATGATGGTGTTAAGCATCGTGGCGGTTAGCCTGGTCATGGCACAGATCTTCACCCGCAAAGTTGACCGTCCGGTGGGGGGCGAACCTTCGGAGGCCGCCGGGATCGCCCTGGCCGTTGCCCGGGGAGATCTGAACAACACCATCCCGGTGCGTTCCGGAGATACCCACAGCATTTTTTATGCCCTGCACACCATGCAGATGCAGCTCAAGCGCATCGTCGACAATATCAGCGAAGCCAGCCACTCCGTGCACGGCGGCACCAGCGAAATTTCGGCGGGCAACCTTGACCTCGCCTCGCGAACCGAGGAACAGGCGGCTGCGATTGTTGAAACGGCAGCCAGCATGGAAGAAATTTCGGTCACGGTGAAGAATAACGCCGACAACGCCCACAAGGCGACCACGCTGACCGATCGCGCCGCGAGCCTCGCCGGGCATGGCGAAACGCTGGTGAACGACGTGGTCGTAGTGATTGGAGAAATTGATGAAAGCGCGCGTAAGATCGGCGAGATTAACAGCATTGTCGATGGCATCGCCTTCCAGACCAATATCCTGGCGCTGAATGCTGCCGTTGAAGCGGCACGGGCTGGCGAACAGGGGCGCGGCTTCGCGGTAGTCGCTGGGGAAGTGCGCAATCTTGCCCAGCGAAGCGCTAACGCGGCAAAAGAGATCTCTCAGCTGATTGCCGAGTCCTCAGGGCGCGTGAGCAAAGGCGTTGAGCTGGTCAATGAAACCGGGGTGATGATGAAACAGGTGATTGAAGCGGTATCGCATGTGCATCTGGTCATCAACGATATCGTTCAGGCGCTGGACGAGCAAAATCGCGGGATTAGCCAGGTCAGCACCGCCGTTAACCAAATGGACAGCACGACCCAGCAGAACGCCTCTCTGGTTCAGCAGATCTCTGCGGCGGCGCTCTCGCTGGATGAGCAGGCTAAATCGCTCGAGAAGACGCTGGCGTTCTTCCATTCATAAATAAAAAGGCACCCGCTGGACGGGTGCCTTTTAGGCGATTGCCGTTACAGCCCTTTCAGCAGCTTGTCGACAAACTCCGGGACGACCGTGCTTGCCAGACCGTAGTGTTTCTCTTCAAACTCGCTGCCCACCTGGCTTGGCTCAAGATTGAGTTCTACCGTATGCGCGCCGTGCAGTCGCGCTTCGTGGACAAACCCCGCCGCCGGGTAAACATGACCGGATGTGCCGATGGCGATAAACACGTCGGCCATCGCCAGCGCGCTGTAGATATCATCCATTCCCAGCGGCATTTCACCGAACCAGACCACGTGCGGACGCAGGCGCGACGGGAACTGGCAGCAGTGGCACTTATCCTCAGGCAGCACGTCCTCTTGCCAGTCCAGCACCTGACCGCTCCAGGCGCAGCGAACCTTGAGCAGCTCGCCGTGCATGTGGATGATGTTCTTGTTACCGGCCCGCTCGTGCAGGTTGTCGATATTCTGCGTCACCAGCAGAAAACGATCGCCCAGCGCCTCTTCCAGCTTCGCCAGCGCCAGATGCGCCGCATTCGGCGCGACCTCAGGCTGCTGAAGCTGACGACGGCGGGCGTTGTAAAACGCCTGGACGAGATCCGGATCGCGGGCAAAGCCTTCCGGCGTAGCCACATCCTCCACGCGGTGCTCTTCCCACAGCCCGTCTGCCGCGCGGAAGGTTCGAATTCCTGACTCGGCGGAGATCCCCGCTCCGGTCAGTACCACCACTCTGGGTTTATCCATCGCTTCTGGCATCATTCTGTCTCTGAAAAAGATCCGCTGGCGCAAGCGCTCACGCAAGCGGCGTTTGTTTTTGCGAAAACGGCTGAGTCGACCCTGGCGACGCGACAGCATAGAAACCTCGTAAACTAATCGGTGAGATGAAGGAATGCGGCTCCGCGCATGCCTCCTGCGTCCCCGTGTCGCGCGCGTTCAATACGCGGCACGCGGGCAACCGGCAATAAATGTTGGGGCAAACGCCCGGACAACCGTTCCGTAATCGCGGTAAAGTTTGACAGCCCTCCCCCGATCACCAGCAGATCCGGGTCGACGATGGTGAGAATATTTCCCAGACACACCGCCAGCAGATCCAGATAGCGCTCGACGTGCTCGCACGCCTGCGCATCCCCTTGCTCCCACAGGGTAATGATTTGAGGGGCCTCAAGTTTCTGATGATAGAAGTGTTCGTAAAGCCATGCAAACCCGCGGCCAGAGAGGGTGTTCTCAATACAGCCGTGCTGGCCGCACCCGCAGCGGGTCAGCGGGAAATCGCGCCCCACGACTTCCAGGGCATCAACCGGCAGACGGATATGACCAAACTCGCCGGTGATGTAGCTGCGCCCGGTGATTGGCTTCCCGTTGATCACAATCCCCCCGCCGACGCCGGTACCGAGGATCAGCCCCATCACCAGCGGATACTGACGGAACTCATCGTCCCAGGCTTCGGAGAGCGCAAAGCAGTTAGCATCATTGTCTAAACGCACGTCGCGTTCAAGGAGGGCAGAGAGATCGGCGCGGAGCGGTTTACCGCTGGCGGCAGGCACGTTGGCGGCATACAGCGTGCCGTCGTCGGTTTCAGGCATACCCGGAATGCCGATGCCGACGCTGCCTTTGACGCCAAAGCGTTCATCGGCCTGCGCCACCAGCGCGGCAATCGCGGTTAAAAATTCGTCGTAACTTTCGCGCGGCGTGGGAACGCGGGTTTCCCACTGTAGCCTGAGATCTTTATCAAACACGCCGAGCGCAATCTTGGTGCCGCCAATATCAAATCCGTAATACATAACGCATTCCTCTTTTAACCTGGCGGCCGGAAGCCGCTAGATCATGACGTAATTACTGGCCACTTAATACCCTCGCCGGATCAATTCGGCTTGCGCGACGCGCCGGATACCAGCTTGCCAGCAGACTCAGTAAAAGTGCTGTAACCAGCACATAAAAAACGTCCAGCCAGTGCAGTTCAGACGGCAGGAAGTCAATAAAGTAGATATCACCCGACAGGAACCGGTGACCAATAAGCTTTTCGATCCCGTTGATAATCGGGGTCAGCTGCAGGGAAACCACCACGCCAATCACCACGCCGCACAGGCTGCCGAACAGCCCCGCCAGCAAACCGTACCAGACGAAGATGGCGCGAATAAGACCGTCTTTCGCCCCCAGCGTACGCAGCACGGCGATGTCGCCGCTCTTGTCCTTGACCGCCATTACCAGCGTCGAGACGATATTAAAGCACGCCACACCAATCACCAGCACCATCGCCAGATACATGATGGCGCGGATCATCTGGATATCACGGTACATATAGCCGTAAGTGCCGATCCAGCTTTTGATGTAGACATAGTTATTGGTCACGCTGCCCGCGTCGCGTACCAGCTTGTTGGCGTTAAAGACGTCATTCACCTTGATGGCAATGCCCGTCACGCTGTCAGCCATGTCGAGATACTGGCGCGCATCTTCCATCGGCACCATCGCAAAGCTGTGATCGAGCTGACCGCTCAGCTGAAGAATACCGGTGACGTGCAGGCGCACGCGCTTAGGCTGCTGCAGTTTGTGGTCGGCGCTGGCGTTCGGGATCATGATCGACACCCAGTCGCCCTGCTTCACCTTCAGGGCATCGGCCACGCCTTTACCCATGATGATCTGCTGTTCGCCGGCCTTAAAGTTGGCCCACGCGCCGTTCTGCACATAGTTTGGCAGCGCGCTGAGACGCGCTTCCTGGGCGGGGTTGACCCCTTTTACCTGAATGGCGCGCAGGTTTACCCCGCTCTCCACCAGCCCGGTAAAGTTAATGTAGGGCGCGGCCGCGGCAATGCCCGGCACCTTTTCGACTTTGGCGAGCGCATCGCTCCAGTTAGTCCACGGCTGGTTAACCGGCTCGATCTCCCCGTGCGGCACTACCGCTAGAATGCGGTTATTCAGCTCGCGCTCAAAGCCGTTCATGGCGCTCAAGCCGACAATCAGCACCGCCACGCCGAGCGCAATGCCGATGGTCGAGATGACGGAGATCAGCGACACCATGCCGCCGCGACGGCGGCCGCGGCTAAAACGTAAACCGATGAGTAAGGATAAGGGTGACGCCATTACTCTGCTCCCATCAGGGTCAGTTCCGCGTTCAGATGGCCGTCGCGCATCTCAAGCTGACGCCCCATGCGTTTTGCCAGCTGCAGATCGTGGGTCACGACCAGAAACGCGGTCCCCTGCGAGGCGTTCAGCTCGCCCAGAAGCTGGAAAATACTGTCCGCATTGCGGGCATCCAGGTTACCGGTAGGCTCATCCGCCAGCACCAGACGCGGGTTGTTGACCAGCGCACGGGCAATCGCCACGCGCTGGCGCTCGCCTCCGGAAAGTTCAGAGGGACGATGGTTACCGCGATGGCCCAGGCCTACCGCTTTCAGCATGTCGCTGGCGCGAGCGTTAATTTCTGCCGGTTTCTTTTTACCAATCAGCAGCGGCATCGCCACGTTTTCCAGCGCCGTGAAATCCGGCAGCAGGTGGTGGAACTGGTAGATAAAGCCCAGCTCGCGGTTGCGCAGCTCGGCCTTCGCCGCGGAGGACATTTTGCTCATCGGCTGGCCGGAGAAAATCACGTCGCCCTCGGTTGGCGTATCCAGCCCGCCCAGCAGGTGCAGCAGCGTACTTTTGCCCGAGCCGGAGCTGCCAACAATCGCCATCATCTCGCCTTCGCCCACGCTGAAGCTCACATTGTGCAGCACGTCGGTTTGCACAGTGCCTTCCTGATAGCGTTTGGACAGGTTGTCGCATTGCAACAGGATCTTATTCATAACGTAAAGCCTCAGCGGGTTGAGTGGCGGCAGCGCGCCAGGAAGGATAAAGCGTAGAAAGCAGCGCAATGGCCATCGCGGCCAGCGCAATACCGACCACCTGCAGCGGCTCGATAGCCACCGGCAGCGCCGCGCCGTCGAGCAGGGCGCCGATGATCGGCATTAAGTTATTAAGCTGGCTGGCAAGCAAGGCCCCCAGTACGGCGCCGAGCAGCGCGCCGATGATGCCTGCGCTGGCCCCCTGCACCATAAATACCGCCATGATCTGGCGCGGCGTGAGCCCCTGGGTTTGCAGAATGGCGACTTCGCCCTGCTTCTCCATCACCATCAGGCCCAGCGAGGTAATGATGTTAAATGCGGCCACGGCCACGATCAGGCTCAGCAGCAGCCCCATCATGTTTTTTTCCATCCGCACGGCCTGGAACAGTTCGCCTTTGCGATCGCGCCAGTCCTGCCATTTGGTGCCGTCCGGCAGTTTTTGCTGGCTGAGGGTATCGACCTTCAGCGGCGCGTCGAGCCACAGGCGCCAGCCGGTAATATTCCCTGCCGGGTAGCGCATCAGGCGTGAAGCGTCCTGAATGTTAACCAGCATCTGATAGCCATCGACTTCGCTGTTGGCGGCAAAGGTACCAATCACGTTGAACAGGCGCTGGCTTGGCAGGCGCCCCATCGGCGTAAACTGGCTGGCAGAAGGCACCATCACGCGCAGCTGGTCGCCACGGTTGACGCCAAGCTGGCCGGCAAGCTGTTCGCCCAGAATCACGTTGTATTTTCCGGCTTCCAGATCGGTCTGCTTCACGTTAACCAGATACGGCGTCAGCGGATCGTTTTGCGCCGGGTCAATACCCAGCATCACGCCGACCGCCACGCTGCGGGCGCTTTGCAGCACCACGTCACCGGTCGTCAACGGCGCTACGCGCGTGACGCCCTGTAACTTCGCCGCGCTTTCCGGCAGCTGTTGCGGGTTAACCGAACCGTTGGATGATGAAAGAACGGCCTGCGGCATCAGCCCCAGGATGTTGTTTTGCAGCTCGCGCTCAAAACCATTCATGACGGAAAGCACCGTCACCAGTGCCATCACGCCAAGCGTAATGCCAATAGTCGAAAGCCAGGAGACAAAGCGACCGAAGCGGTCCGCGGCGCGCCCACGCATGTAACGTAAGCCTATGAAGAGTGCGACAGGTTGATACATGAAATCCGTCTGTTTGCTGATAGCAGACCCACGAGTATATAAGCGAATCCGTTAAGCGTAAATGACTGAAACAGTAAGCTTTGGTAATCATTCTTCCGAAAAATTCAGATAAATCAGAGTGCTATTGTCTGAATACTCACCTCGCAACCTCCACCTTTTCCGAAAAACCGCCGGATACAGACTGTTACCCATTACATCCCGGCTTCGTTTTACAACAATTGCTCGTTCGTTTATGGCAATAAGGTAGTGGCGAACAATGAAGCAAAAAGCATTATGGATTAACCAGATAAAAGGGCTGTGTATCTGCCTGGTGGTTATCTATCATTCGGTTATCACGTTTTATCCGCATCTGTTCGGGCTACAACACCCGCTCTCCGGCCTTCTCGCCAAATGCTGGGTCTATTTTAACCTCTATCTCGCACCGTTTCGTATGCCGGTCTTCTTCTTTATCTCCGGCTATCTGATCCGTCGTTATATTGACGAGGTGAACTGGCGAACCAGTCTCGATAAACGGATCTGGAGCATTGTCTGGGTCCTGGCGCTGTGGGGCGTTCTGCAATGGCAGGCGTTGACCCACCTGAACGCCTGGCTGGCGCCCGAGCGTGAGCTTGCCACCTCGTCGAACGCGGCCTACGCCGACTCGTTCTCAGGCTTTGTGCTGGGGATGATCACCGCCAGCACCAGCCTGTGGTATCTGTATGCCCTGGTGGTCTACTTCACGCTGTGTAAACTGCTGAGCCGCTGGAAGCTGCCGGTACTGGGACTGCTGGCGCTGGCGAGCATCGCGATTAACTTCCTGCCGCTGCCGTGGTGGGGAATGAACAGCGTGGTCCGCAACATGATCTACTACAGCCTCGGGGCGTGGTATGGCGCAGAGCTGATGGCGTGGATGAAAAGCCTCAACCTGCGCCGCATCTGGCTGGCAACCGGGGCTTTCGCCGCCGTCTCCGTGGTGCTGTGGTTTGCTAACGTTCCGCTGCTGCTCTCATTGCTGTCGATTGTGCTGATCATGAAGCTGTTCTACAGCCTTGAGCAGCGCTACGCCGTTAACCAGAACAATCTGCTGAACGTGATTGGCTCCAATACCATTGCGATTTATACCACCCACCGCATCCTGATTGAGGCCTTTAGCCTGTTCCTGATTGGCGAAATGAATGCCGCCTCGTGGCCGGTCTGGGGAGAGCTCACCCTGGTGCTGGTCTACCCATTTGCCAGCCTGCTTATCTGTACCCTTGCCGGGCTCGGAGTGCGTAAAATCTCCACCGCGCTTTTTGGAGACGTTTTCTTCTCTCCTCCGTCTACGCTGACCCTGTCACCTTCAACGCGTTAATGCCCTCTCCGCCCCCGTTTTGGGGGCGTTTAGCCCTGCCGTGCGGTTACGATTTGCTTATGTAAAACGATCGAGGATAATAAAGACATTGCGTATCAGTGATATGCCCCAATACTGTTGGTATATCCATAAGAGACTCTGACATAGCCATGCCTGAACACTATCGTTATTCCTTGCCTGTCAAAGCGGGCGACCAGCGCCAGCTGGGTGAACTCACGGGCGCGGCGTGCGCCACGCTGGTGGCGGAAATCGCCGAGCGTCATCCAGGCCCGGTGATTCTGGTTGCCCCCGATATGCAAAACGCCCTGCGCCTGCACGATGAAATTCGCCAGTTCACCGATAGCCTGGTGTTCAGCCTGGCCGACTGGGAGACGCTGCCGTATGACAGCTTCTCTCCGCATCAGGAGATTATCTCCTCGCGCCTGTCGACGCTCTATCAGCTGCCGACCATGCAACGCGGCGTGCTGATTGTGCCGGTGAACACCCTGATGCAGCGTGTCTGTCCGCACAGCTATCTGCACGGTCACGCGCTGGTGATGAAAAAAGGCCAGCGCCTGTCCCGTGATGCCCTGCGCGCGCAGCTTGACGGTGCCGGCTATCGCCACGTCGACCAGGTGATGGAGCACGGGGAATACGCCACCCGCGGCGCGCTGCTCGACCTTTACCCGATGGGCAGCGATCAGCCGTATCGTCTGGACTTTTTCGATGATGAAATCGACAGCCTGCGCGTATTCGACGCCGACACGCAGCGCACGCTGGAAGAGGTGGAGTCCATCAATTTACTGCCCGCGCATGAGTTCCCCACGGACAAAACCGCTATTGAACTGTTCCGCAGCCAGTGGCGCGATAAGTTCGAGGTGAAGCGCGACGCGGAACATATTTATCAGCAGGTCAGTAAAGGCACGCTTCCTGCCGGGATCGAATACTGGCAGCCGCTGTTCTTCAACGAGCCGCTGCCTGCCCTGTTCAGCTACTTCCCGGCGAATACGCTGATTGTCAACACCGGGGATATCGACGCCAGCGCCAGCCGCTTTGAGAGCGAAACCCGCGCCCGCTTTGAAAACCGTGGCGTTGATCCGATGCGTCCGCTGCTGCCGCCGGAAGCGCTGTGGCTGCGCACCGACGAGCTCAACGCCGAGCTGAAGCGCTGGCCGCGCATGCAGCTGAAAACCGATTCGCTTGCCGATAAGGCCGCCAATACCAACCTCGCCTTCCGGACGCTGCCGGACCTGGCCGTTCAGGCGCAGCAGAAATCTCCGCTGGATAATCTGCGCAAGTTCCTGGAGTCCTTCACCGGCCCGGTGGTGTTCTCCGTTGAGAGTGAAGGCCGCCGTGAAGCGTTAGGTGAGCTGCTGGGACGCATTAAGGTGGCGCCGAAGCGCATCCTGCGCCTGAGCGAAGCGACCGGAAACGGTCGTTACCTGATGATTGGTGCCGCCGAGCACGGGTTCATCGACACGCTCAACAACCTGGCGCTGATTTGCGAAAGCGACCTGCTGGGCGAGCGCGTCGCGCGCCGCCGTCAGGATAGCCGTCGGACCATCAACCCGGACACGCTGATCCGTAACCTGGCCGAGCTGCATCCTGGCCAGCCGATTGTTCACCTGGAACACGGCGTTGGGCGCTATCAGGGGATGACCACGCTGGAAGCGGGCGGCATCAAAGGTGAATACCTGATGCTCACCTACGCTAACGACGCCAAACTGTATGTCCCGGTCTCCTCCCTGCATCTGATCAGCCGCTACGCGGGCGGCGCCGAAGAGAATGCGCCGCTGCACAAGCTGGGCGGCGATGCCTGGGCGCGCGCGCGCCAGAAGGCGGCGGAAAAAGTGCGCGACGTGGCAGCAGAGCTGCTGGATATCTACGCCCAGCGCGCGGCCAAACAGGGCTTCGCCTTTAAGCACGATAAAGAACAGTACCAGCTGTTCTGCGACAGCTTCCCGTTTGAAACCACGCCGGATCAGGCCCAGGCCATCAACGCCGTGCTGAGCGACATGTGCCAGCCGCTGGCTATGGACCGCTTAGTCTGCGGCGACGTCGGCTTCGGTAAAACCGAAGTGGCAATGCGCGCCGCCTTCCTTGCGGTGGAAAACAACAAGCAGGTGGCGGTGCTGGTGCCGACCACCCTGCTCGCTCAGCAGCACTTCGACAACTTCCGCGACCGTTTCGCCAACTGGCCGGTACGTATCGAGATGCTCTCGCGTTTTCGCAGCACCAAAGAACAGACGCAGATCCTCGAACAGGCAAGCGAAGGTAAAATCGATATTCTGATCGGCACCCACAAGCTGCTGCAAAGCGACGTGAAGTGGAAAGATCTGGGGCTGCTGATCGTCGACGAAGAGCACCGCTTCGGGGTGCGCCACAAAGAGCGCATCAAAGCGATGCGCGCCGACGTCGATATCCTGACCCTGACCGCGACGCCGATCCCGCGAACCCTCAACATGGCGATGAGCGGCATGCGCGATCTGTCGATTATCGCCACGCCGCCGGCGCGCCGTCTGGCGGTAAAAACCTTCGTCCGCGAGTACGATAATCTGGTGGTGCGGGAGGCTATTCTGCGTGAAGTGCTGCGCGGAGGTCAGGTCTACTATCTCTACAACGACGTGGAAAACATACAGAAAGCCGCGGACAGGCTGGCGGAGCTGGTGCCGGAAGCGCGCATCGCTATCGGTCACGGGCAGATGCGCGAGCGCGAGCTGGAACGGGTAATGAACGACTTCCACCACCAGCGCTTTAACGTGCTGGTGTGCACCACCATCATTGAGACCGGGATCGACATTCCGACGGCGAACACCATCATCATTGAGCGTGCGGATCACTTTGGCCTGGCGCAGCTTCACCAGCTGCGCGGCCGCGTCGGGCGTTCGCACCATCAGGCCTACGCCTGGCTGCTGACGCCGCATCCGAAAGCGATGACCACCGACGCGCAAAAGCGTCTGGAAGCCATCGCCTCGCTGGAAGACCTCGGGGCAGGCTTTGCGCTGGCCACGCACGATCTCGAGATCCGCGGAGCCGGCGAGCTGCTGGGTGAAGACCAGAGCGGCTCCATGGAGACCATCGGCTTCTCGCTCTATATGGAGCTGCTGGAAAACGCGGTTGATGCCCTGAAGGCCGGACGCGAGCCGTCGCTGGAAGATCTTACCAGCCAGCAGACCGAGGTCGAGCTGCGTATGCCTTCCCTGCTGCCGGACGATTTTATTCCTGACGTGAATACCCGACTGTCGTTCTACAAGCGCATCGCCAGCGCGAAGAAGGAGAACGAGCTGGAAGAGATCAAGGTGGAACTGATCGACCGCTTTGGTCTGCTGCCCGATCCGGCGAGAAATTTGCTGGATATCGCGAGGCTGCGCCAGCAGGCGCAAAAGCTGGGGATCCGCAAGCTCGAAGGCAATGAAAAAGGCGGCGTGATTGAATTCGCCGAGAAGAATCACGTCAACCCGATGTGGCTGATCGGCCTGCTGCAAAAACAGCCGCAGCATTTCCGTCTGGATGGTCCAACCCGTCTCAAATTTACCCAGGAGCTGACGGAGCGCAAAACCCGTATGGACTGGGTGCGTAACTTTATGCGCCAGCTGGAAGAGAACGCGATCGCATAACCTCCCTCCCCCCTGTTAACTGAGGAATTTCATGTAGTTTATTAACCGGAAGCGATGAAAGTTGCTTCCGGAAAATGAACAGCTTACAGCGACACCCTGGTCCGGCTGTAAATCGCTGAGGCGTTTCCTGCAGGCCGGGGCGAGGCGCAGGGATGCGCCGAGAGGGCGGGCTTTACAGGGATGTTACCTCCGCCCGTCCCCGATAAGCCGGAAGGAATAAGCCGAAGGTACCGCGTAGCGGCGATTTACCGCCGGGAGCCCGGGTCGCCAGGGTGGTGGCGATTGAGCCACCCTGGCACGTTCACAGGTCATGTCGTTACAGAGCAGCAAGGAACATAAAGTGAACGGAATGACCACCAGAGCCGTATCTTCCCCCTCACCCCAGCCCTCTCCCTCAATGGAGAGGGGGGCGTCCGTACAGGCATTATTTTATGGGGATCCCTTCCCCTGTTAGCCCAGCGCTACGGAGAGACAATTTACAAACTCTTTGCACTTCACCCGATCTTCCCGACATACCCATTCGCCATAATTATGTTTAACGCCTTATAAAACAATAACCTTATCATTTACATGGATTATGGTGATGATGACCTCTTCGCGTTTTACTCGCTGGATGACCCTGTTTGCGCTGGCAGCCACCGTCGCGGTTGCGCTTCCCGCTCGGGCAAACACCTGGCTCCTTCCCCCTCCCGGCAGCAATGTCGTGGGTGAAAACCGCTTTCATGTGGTTGAAAATAATGGTGGTTCACTGGAAGCGATTGCCAAAAAATATAACGTCGGTTTTCTGGCCCTGCTGCAGGCTAACCCCGGCGTCGACCCGTATGTCCCGCGCGCGGGCAGCGTACTGACCATCCCGTTACAGACTATCCTGCCGGACGCCCCGCGCGAGGGGATGGTGATAAACCTCGCCGAGCTGCGCCTGTACTATTACCCGCCGGGTAAAAATGAAGTCACCGTCTACCCTATCGGTATTGGTCAGCTGGGCGGCGACACGCTGACGCCAACGATGGTCACCACCGTCTCGGATAAACGCGCGAATCCAACCTGGACCCCGACGGCCAACATTCGTGCCCGCTATAAGGCCCAGGGGATCGATCTTCCTGCCGTGGTGCCGGCTGGTCCGGATAACCCGATGGGGCACCACGCGATACGCCTCGCGGCATACGGCGGCGTCTACCTGCTGCACGGAACGAATGCGGACTTTGGCATCGGCATGCGCGTCAGCTCCGGCTGTATTCGTCTGCGCGATGACGATATCAAAACGCTGTTTAACGTCGTTACGCCGGGAACTAAAGTGAATATTATCAATACGCCGATTAAGGTTTCAGAGGAGCCCGGCGGCGTGCGGCTGGTTGAGATCCATCAGCCGTTATCGAAAAACATTGGCGACGATCCGCAGACGCTGCCCATTAACCTGAATGCCGCGATGGTAAGCTTTAAAACGAATGCCAATACCAACAGCGTGGTGATGGAGCGCGCGATGGAAGCCCGGTCAGGTATGCCGACCGATGTCACCCGGCATCACGATGTCGTCCAGCAGTCGATGTAAATCAGAAATAAAAAAACGCCCTGCTGAGCAGGGCGTTTTTTATTGCAGTGGCATAAATGAGGGTTTATGCCCGGCTTATTTGTAGATGACAGCAGTGCCGTGCAGGGTGTTAGGACCGGTCACGGAGGTGATGCGGTAAGATTTTGCACCCATCTCTTGCGCTTTTTGTGCCAGCTGATCTTCCAGGGAACTCAGGTTAGTACCGGCAGAGGCAGAGATTGTCCCAACTTTATGCTGGTCAGCAGGGGTGGATTGCACCTGTACAGCAGCAAAGCTTGCGAAAGAGAGTGAACTCAGAACAGCGGCAGCGATGAGAGTTTTTACGTTTTTCATGATGTTTACCTTTAGCAGATGAATTTGGAGGTCGTTAATCATTTAGTTAACGATCGATAGGTAAATCATAAATGTGATCCAGGTCACGCGTCAACATAATTTTATAACGAGCGTTAATTTAATTTTAAAATTGTTATTTTTCATACATATATGATTAATTTATTTTTAAGCATTCTGCACTGGTGGTGGGTTGCGTTTATTTTTATAATGGTCATTCACCAAACCAACAGAGGACCAACGGCAAATGACAACCGATGTCACGAGTTGTGCGAAGAAAAGCCGTGGCCGACCAAAAGTGTTTGACAGGGATGCAGCGCTTGATAAGGCCATGACTCTCTTCTGGCAACATGGGTATGAAGCAACCTCGCTTTCCGATCTGGTAGAAGCCACCGGAGCCAAAGCGCCGACGCTGTATGCCGAATTTACCAATAAAGAGGGGCTGTTCAGGGCGGTGCTGGACAGATACATTTCGCGCTTTGCGGCGAAACACGAAGCCCAGCTGTTCTGCGAAGAGAAAAGCGTTGAACAGGCGCTTCGCGACTATTTCACCGCCGTCGCGACCTGCTTTACCAGTAAAGAGACGCCTGCGGGCTGCTTTATGATTAACACATCTGCCACCCTTGCGGCGTCCTCCAAAGAGATTGCTAATACGGTGAAGTCACGGCATGCCATGCAGGAGGAGACGCTCAGCGCCTTTCTGGCTCAGCGCCAGCAGCGCGGTGAAATCCCTGCGCAATGCAACCCTCAGCTGCTGGCACAATACCTGAGCTGTATTTTGCAGGGGATGTCGATCAGCGCCCGTGAAGGGGCCACGCTGGAAAAACTGCAGCATATTAGCGAAACCACGCTGCGGCTGTGGCCTGAGCTACTGAAAATCTGAAGCAAAAAAAAGCTCCTCAGCCTGAGCGCATGAGGAGCTAAATTCAGAGAACATCTTTTTTACACTTTGTTATTCAGAACCAGCTGGCCGTTTCCATCCAGTGGAATTTGCGTGCCCGGGTCTTTATCCATGCGGATTTTGCCCTGCTGATCGCCAATTTTGTACGTCACGTCATAGCCCAGCATTTTTTCCGACTTGTCATAGACTGTTTTGCAGCGTTGCTGAGTCGTGGTGTAGGTATCATTATCCTGCATCGCGCCCTGCACCTGGTTACCGGCATAGCCGCCACCCAGCGCGCCGACCACGGTCGCTACGTCTTTACCCCGGCCGCCGCCAAACTGATGACCAATCACGCCACCCGCTACCGCACCCAGAACAGAACCGGCGATGCGGTTTTCATCCTGCACCGGACGACGGTGCGTCACGGAAACGTTGCGGCACTCCTGACGAGGGGTTTTTACGGTTTCTTTAATCGGTGTAGCAGAAACCACCTGTGCATACTGCGGGCCGCGATCTAATACGTTGAGACTGGCAACGGCAGCCACACCTAACGCAGCCGCGACGCCAATCCCTATACCCGCCAACATTGATTTATTCACGGGACTTCCTCCTTTGTTGCTATTGGTAACAATTTTGCAATGGAGGCACGGCTTCGCCAATAAGATAAAGGATCAAAAAAGGGGCGTTGAGAGGAGATATATTGTATTTAGGAGAACTCTTAAGCAGTCAAACTGTGATCTACAGCATGAAATGCTAAAAACTCCCTCCGGAGGGCCCGGAGGGAGTGAAAGATTAGTGCAGCTTCAGACGCGGACGGATCACGCGGTTGATTCTGCCCACCAGCATCATTAGCCCGGTTTTGAAGTAGCCGTGCAGCGCAATCTGGTGCATGCGGTACAGGGAGATATACACGAAGCGGGCAATGCGCCCTTCTACCATCATTGAGCCGCGCATCAGGTTGCCCATCAGGCTGCCGACGGTAGAGAAGTTTGACAGCGACACCAGTGAACCGTGGTCTTTGTAGACATAGGCTTTCATTGGCTTGCCTTTGTACTGCGCCAGAATGTTGTGCAGCACCAGGCTTGCCATCTGGTGAGCGGCCTGCGCGCGCGGCGGCACGAATCCACCTTCAGGACGCGCGCAGGAGGCGCAGTCACCGATGGCAAAGATTTCAGGATCGCGCGTGGTTTGCAGCGTTGGCTCGGTTACCAGCTGGTTAATGCGGTTGGTTTCCAGACCGCCGATCTCTTTCATAAAGTCAGGCGCTTTGATACCAGCCGCCCAGACCATCAGATCCGCTTTGATATACTCGCCGTCTTTGGTGTGCAGGCCGCCTTCGTCGGCGCTGGTCACCATGGTCTGCGTCAGCACCCGCACACCCAACTTGGTGAGCTCATTGTGCGCCGCACCGGAAATACGCGGAGGCAGCGCAGGCAGGATGCGTTCACCGGCTTCAACCAGCGTGACGTTCAGCGCTTCGTTAGTTAACCCTTTGTAGCCGTAGCTGTGCAGCTGTTTCACCGCATTGTGCAGCTCCGCTGACAGCTCAACGCCCGTCGCGCCGCCGCCGACAATAGCGATATTAACCTTACCGTTCGCACCCATATTGCTGGTGTACTTCAGGAATAGGTTCAGCATTTCCTGATGGAAACGACGCGCCTGGTGCGGGTTATCGAGGAAGATACAGTGCTCTTTCACGCCCGGCGTGTTGAAGTCGTTGGAGGTACTGCCCAGCGCCATGACCAGCGTGTCGTACGCCAGTTTACGCTCGGGAACCAGCAGCTCCCCTTTTTCATCGCGCAGCTCTGCCAGGGTGATGGTTTTGCTTTCACGGTTGATGTCCACCACCGAGCCCAGCTGGAACTGGAAATGATGGTTGCGCGCGTGCGCCAGATAGCTGAGCGCGTCCACGCCCTCATCCAGAGAACCGGTCGCCACTTCGTGCAGCAGCGGTTTCCACAGGTGGCTGTGGTTACGATCCACCAGCGTAATTTTGGCTTTTTTACCGCGACCCAGCTTCTTGCCCAGCTGTGTAGCCAGCTCCAGCCCGCCAGCACCACCGCCTACAATCACTATCTTTTTCAATGGCGTAGTCAACGTGACCCCCTCAAATTATTAACCAATTGTTAATTAAAAGTTATAAAAATAACCCTTAATTAACAACAGGTTACAGCACTGAAACCATTCAGGTGCATTGAGAATACCACGTCAGGCGCATTGGTCATACCAAAATTGATATGCATCAAGTTTTGATGGCTTAAAAGTAGACAATTCTGGACAAAAAGAAAGCCCGGTACGCTTTCGCGGCCGGGCTTTGATGCATCGGGTAATTGATTAACCCAGCGTTTTAAACGCTTTGATACGCTGCAGATGCGGAGAGATGTTTTTGAACTTGTGGGTCTGTTCTTCGTCCCAGACGATCTCATAGTAATGATGCAGGAGCTCTGCTGCCCGATGGCTGTTGAGCGCTTCATCATTACGCGAAAGGATCACCAGGCAGCGGTCGCGGTTTTTCTCACGGAAGTTGCTCACGCACTTGGTCGCAATATCGACATACTCTTCCGGGCGGTCAATTTTGCCTTCCATGTTCTCGTTCGGGAACAGATTAGGATTGAACACCACCTGGCGAATGTCGCACAGGAAGCCAATCCGCTCCGCCCAGTAGCCGCCCAGCCCCACGCCGCAAATCAACGGGCGATCGTCGACGTTGAGCTGCAGCATCTTGTCCACCTCTTTGAGCAGATGCTGCATATCATGCTTCGGATGGCGCGTGCTGTAGCTGATCAACCGTACATCCGGATCGATAAACTGCAGCTGCAGCACCTTCTCATGATTACCAGGACTGTTTGAGTCAAAACCGTGTAAATAGATGATCATTGTCTTCTCACCACGCTACGCCTTCCGGGAGGGTTTACAGGCTGGCTTTATGTGCCTGCCAGCGCTCATTCAGGTCTTCAAGCCGGGCGTTGACCGTCTTCCAGCGCGCCGAATCCATCAGCTCCTGACGGCTAAATGAACCTTTATGATACAATTGTGTAACACGCTCTGCATTGATCGGCGACAGGTTATCCAGCACGCTAACGGCACCTTTACGATTATTGCAGACCAGGATCATATCGCAACCCGCATCCAGAGATGCCTGACCGCGTTCAGCGTAGCTGCCCATGATCGCGGCCCCTTCCATCGACAAATCGTCAGAGAAAATCACGCCGTTGAAGCCCAGCTCCTGACGCAGAACGGTTTTCAGCCAGTGCGGAGAACCGCTGGCAGGACGCGGGTCGACGTCGCTGTAAATCACGTGCGCGGGCATAATGGCATCCAGCTTGTTATCGGTGATAAGCGACTGGAAAACCGACATATCTTTGGCGCGAATCTCCGCTTCCGGACGCGGATCGCGCGGGGTCTCTTTGTGAGAATCCGCCGTCACCGCCCCGTGACCCGGGAAGTGTTTCCCGGTGGTTTTCATGCCTGCGTCGTGCATGCCGTCGATGAACCGGGTGGCCATTGCCAGCGCAATACGAGGGTCTTCATGGTATGAACGCTCGCCAATGGCAGCGCTGATATGCCCTACATCCAGCACCGGGGCAAAGCTGATGTCGATATCCATGGCAATCATTTCGCTGGCCATCAGCCAGCCGGCCTCCTGCGCCAGTTTTCCACCCTCTTCCGTGCCGAGCAGCGCGGCAAATGACTGGGCTGCCGGGAGACGGGTAAAACCGTCGCGAAAACGCTGCACTCGCCCGCCTTCCTGATCGACGGCCATCACCAGATGATTGCGCGACGCGGCGCGGATCTGACGCACCAGCTCACGCAGCTGCGCCGGATCGTGATAGTTGCGGGTAAACAGGATCAGGCCACCCACCAGCGGATGCGCCAGAATTTCGCGCTCCTCCGCATCCAGCTCAAACCCTTCTACATCCAACATGACTGGACCCACATCCACCTCTCTTATCCTTTAGTTTGTAACTGACGCCAGGCATCGTCTGCCAGCGCAATAAATTGTTTGTCTCTGGACTGCCGATAGCGCATTTCAAACCAGCCAGCCATTAACATGACGACCCAGGGCTGCCAGCGCCTGACCTGACGCCTCAGCGCATCGGGGTCAATATGTGCCACCCGGGCGTATTCCCTGATGAGCATCTGCCGCGCGGCTTCACTTTCCGTCCAGACTGCCGCCAGCTCCAGCGCCACATCGCCATCTCCGGCATACTCCCAGTCGATAAGCCTGATGCCCGCTGGCGTATGAACAATATTCCCGGCATGAACATCCATATGCAACGGCGCGAGCCGAATCGGCTGCGGCTCGCCCGTTTTACGCAGCCGCTTAAGACGTGCCAGCCACACTGGAGTACGCCTGTCTGGCAGGGCTTGCTGCCAGTAATGTTCCAGCAGAGGGAATAACGTCGTTCGCCACCCCAGGCGTGGCTGCTGGTGCAGATGATACAGCATCGCCGCAAGCTTCGGCGTGTCCGGCAGCGCGCTTTTAACTTCACCGTCCAGATAGTCCACGGCCATCCAGCCCTGTCTGAAAAAACGAGGGGCAGGCACGAGATCTGACGGAAGACGTCTCAGGGCACGAAACTGACGACGGAAATGGGAGGCAGGCGCGTCGGGGTCGTGATTTTGCCGCAAGACCAGACGTCGTTCGCCCTGCTCTATAATGCAACTCGCGCCGCCAAGCCCGGAATGGGCCTGCGGCGCGATAAGGCGGTACTGAGGAAAATAGCGCGTCAGAATCTCTTCACGCGTGCTGTCATTGTTGCGTAACCGCACCTTTACCTGACCAGATAATTTCGCCTGTCTGAACCAGCATCAGCTGCATCTGCAGGGCTGGGGTATTCACGTTACCGGTGGCGTTAGAGTACAGCACATACTGTGCGCCAACGTTACGGGCAATGCCGATCGCCTTGCTGCGGGTGCCGAGGCTATCCTGCGGCGACAGGCCCAGCTGCTGTTTGGCGACCGCGAGCTGCTGAGCCGAGACCAGCGTAAACTTGCCGTTGTTAGCCAGAGCATTGCGCAGGGTTTCCGTGGCTTCACCCGCGTTCAGCGAACCGTTGGTACGGTTGTTGACGCTGTCGACCAGCAACACGCTGCCCGCCGTCACGCCCTGCGCCTGCAGCATTTTGCCTACCATCGGCTGCATAGCCCCGTTCCAGTCGTAATGGCGCACGCGCGGCGTGGGCTGTGACGTCTGGTCCGGATGTTCAATCGGGCCTGGCTGCGCCGGAATAGACGGTACAGACGGCACGGTTGGCTGCTGCTGCGTTGGCGGCGTCGGCTGTTCAGTACCCGGTTTAGCCTCTTCCACAGGCGCAGGCTGTTCAGTTCGGGTCACACACCCTGCAAGAAACAGAGCGAAAGCTGTCACGAGCGCATAGCGGCTCAAATTTTTAATCAAGGTTCACCCCTCAGAGATAAAGATAAAGTCTCACCTTATGTGCACCCAGATAGTTGGCGCTGCCATAGAGCGTTACCGACGACCTGGCCGGAATGGTGACGCTGCGCGGCGCCTCCAGCGGATGCATTTCAAGACCTCTTACGTCATACCAGAAAAAACGGTAGTGGACCGTCACGGGTTCATGTCTTTCATTAAAGAGCGTAGAGGAGGCAGATGAGTTGATTTCACTGATGGTCAACGCGGGCTGTTGCGCCGTGATGCCCGCGGCAAGCACGGAAGATTCCATGACCAGCGTCTGTTCATCATTCACGGGGATCGCCGGACGCGAGCTGCACCCCACAATCATCATCGCCATTACCAGCGCTGCAATACGCCCTTTCAGCATGTCAAAGACCTTTATGTGCCAGCATCGGCCCCAGAGGACGACCACCCAGCAGATGCATGTGAATATGATAAACTTCCTGGCCACCATGGCGGTTGCAGTTCATGATCAGACGGTAACCGTCTTCTGCAATCCCTTCCTGTTCAGCGATTTTGGCAGCCACCGTCAGCATACGACCTAACGCCACTTCATGCTCGGTTTTTACGTCGTTTACAGTCGGAATCAGAATATTGGGAATGATAAGGATGTGCGTCGGGGCCTGAGGGGAAATGTCCCGGAAAGCCGTCACCAGTTCATCCTGATAGACGATATCTGACGGAATTTCGCGGCGGATAATTTTACTGAAAATCGTTTCTTCAGCCATGACCTTTTCCTTTTTTGTTTAATCTGGCGCAATGCGTCCGCTGTAAACACACTCCCGGGATCGGTGTGTGACACAATCCAAGAGTATGAGCGAGTTTCTCCTGTCCTTTCAACCTCCTCCCTCGATTTCTTTCCTGAATGTTCATCAGCTGACTGAAGAGTGACCGCTCTCGCGTCTCAGTGGCGTTTTTTAAGACACAAATAAAAAAGGCAGCCATTCGGCTGCCTTAGTCTCCCCAGGTCACAACTTAGTTGCTGCGGATGTACTCATCCATTTCGGTTTTCAGGTTATCGGATTTGGTACCGAAGATTGCCTGTACACCAGAACCTGCAACAACTACGCCCGCTGCGCCCAGTTTTTTCAGACCCGGCTGGTCTACTTTCGCTACGTCGGCAACGCTCACACGCAGACGAGTGATGCACGCGTCCAGGTTAGTGATGTTCTCTTTACCGCCGAACGCTGCGACCAGTGCCGGAGCCATTTCGCTGGTAGCGCCAGCTTTGCTGTCTTCTGTCGCATCTTCACGACCCGGAGTTTTCAGGTCCAGTGCTTTAATCAGCACGCGGAAGATGGTGTAGTAAACAACGGCATAGCACGCACCCACGATTGGGAACAGCCACAGTTTGCTGCTGTTACCGGACAGAACGATAAAGTCGATCAGACCGTGAGAGAAGGACGTACCGTCACGCATACCCAGCAGGATACAGATTGGGAACGCCAGGCCCGCCAAAATCGCGTGGATAACGTACAGGATCGGCGCAACGAACATGAAGGAGAACTCGATCGGCTCGGTGATACCGGTCAGGAACGAGGTCAGCGCTGCGGAGATCATGATACCGCCCACTTTTGCACGGTTCTCTGGCTTAGCAGAGTGCCAGATAGCAATCGCCGCTGCCGGCAGACCGTACATTTTGAACAGGAAGCCACCAGACAGTTTACCTGCAGTTGGGTCGCCCGCCATATAACGTGGGATATCGCCGTGGAATACCTGGCCTGCTGCGTTGGTGAATTCACCAATCTGCATCTGGAATGGAACGTTCCAGATGTGGTGCAGACCGAATGGCACCAGGCAACGCTCGATGAAGCCGTAGATACCAAACGCCACAACCGGGTTCTGGTAAGCAGCCCACTGAGAGAAGGTCTGGATAGCAGAGCCGATTGGTGGCCAGATGAAGGACAGGATCACGCCAGTGAAAATCGCTGCCAGACCAGAGATGATCGGAACGAAACGCTTGCCCGCGAAGAAGCCCAGATACTCAGGCAGCTTGATGCGATAGAAGCGGTTAAACATATACGCTGCAATCGCACCGGAGATGATACCGCCCAGAACACCGGTGTCCGCCAGGTGTTTCGCGGCGATCTCTTCTGCCGGTAAATGCAGAACCAGCGGCGCAACCACAGCCATGGTTTTCACCATGATGCCGTAGGCAACCACTGCAGCCAGCGCAGAAACGCCGTCGTTATTGGTGAAGCCCAGAGCCACACCGATCGCGAAGATCAGTGGCATGTTAGCAAAGACAGAACCGCCTGCTTCGGCCATCACGTGGGACACTACGGCTGGCAGCCAGCTGAAGTTAGCAGAACCGACACCCAGCAGGATACCTGCGATAGGCAGTACGGATACTGGCAGCATCAGCGATTTACCGACCTTTTGCAGGTTAGCAAATGCATTCTTAAACATAATTGAGAGTGCTCCTGAGTATTTGTGCTTTTTTTACGCTTTCACGCATTGGCCCGGGGGGAGTACCGTGCCGTGGACAGGACATCTAAGCGCCCTTTATTTATTACACAGAGTAAAATAATTCCCTCTGAGTTTGTTTGACGGCTATCACGTTTCAGCTTAAGGCGGTCGAAAAACTTTCAGTTATTTACAAAAAGCATGTCCGGATGTGTCTAAATACACACTCACCGCCCCAAATGAGGCGGTGAACTTTACTCGCTTTACTTATTAATTACGAGCCTAAAAAAAACAGGTGTATCAGACAGATTGCAGGCGGGCGGGGTCGATATGGAACAGCGTGGAGAAGTTTTCCGTCGTCACGCGGGCCAGCTCATCGATGCTGACGCCCTTCAGTACGGCCATGTACTCAGCCACGTCTCTCGTCATAGCGGGCTGGTTCTCTTTACCGCGATGCGGTACCGGTGCCAGGTACGGAGAATCCGTCTCCACCAGAATACGATCGAGCGGAACATAACGCGCAGCATCACGCAGCTGCTCAGCGTTACGGAACGTCACGATCCCCGAAAACGAGATATAAAACCCCAAATCAAGCAGCTTCCCCGCCGTTTCTCTGTCTTCTGTGAAACAGTGTAGTACGCCACCACAATCCGTCACGTTTTCTTCCCGGAGGATTGCCAGGGTATCCGCACGCGCATCGCGGGTGTGGACGATAACCGGCTTGTTCAGTTCCCGGCCAATGCGAATATGATTGCGGAAGGACTCCTGCTGGCGCGGTTTGGTTTCCGGCGTGTAAAAATAGTCCAGCCCGGTCTCGCCCATCGCCACCACGCCCTCTTCGGCTGCCAGTCGGCGCAGATCCTCAACGTCGTAGGCCTCGTCCTGATTCAACGGATGTACGCCGCAGGAGAACACCACGTTATCGCGAACGCCCACCAGCTCACGCATGGAGCGATAGCCCGGCAGCGTGGTCGCCACCGCAAGACAGAATTTCACATCGCGGGCAGCGGCTTTTGCCAGCACGTCATCCACGTTTTTATGCAGGGATTGATAATCCAGGCCATCAAGATGGCAGTGTGAGTCGACTAAAAACATAATGTCTCTCTCAGAGATGGGAAACTGGCGGTGTGACGCCGGGTTGCAGGTAATGTTCGATACGCAGTAACTGGTCGGTCAGTAAAAGCTCGCGATTAAGACCCGTCACGGTTAAAAGCTGTTCACGGCTCTGGCAAATTTCATGGAGCATCGCGTGAAGAACCGTCCCTGAGAGCCGGTTCGCCAGCGTATTCACCAGTGGCCACGCGTCCGGGTTAGTCAGCAGCGTTGCCCCCTGCTGGATTTTGAGCGCATCCAGCAGCAAGGAGGCCAGCCAGTGCAGACGCTCAACGGCCCGATCGCTGTTAAGCGCAGGCAGTAAACTTAGCCAGTCCTGACTGTTCAGTGAGGCATCCAGGGCCCGGCAGAGCGTTTCTCGCTCTGACCAGACATCAGGCTGCAGTAGTGCCAGCGCCGCCGCGGGCGCGCCGCTGCTCAGGCGCAATGCGGACAGCGCGCTCTCAGGTGACGTTGTCACCTCCCGTTCAAGCCAGCTCAGCGCCCACGATTCCTGAGGTACTGCAAGGTGATGAAGACGACAGCGGCTGCGCAACGTCGCCAGCAATCGTCCCGGGTCACGGCATGAGAGGAAAAACCACGTTTTAACCGGCGGCTCTTCCAGGGTTTTAAGCAGGGCGTTAGCCGCCGCCTCGGTAAGCAGCGTGGCGTCTTTAAGCCAGACCACTTTTGCGCCGCCCAGTCGCGCATGTTCATACAATTTTTCACTGACTTCACGCACGGCATCAATACCGAGCGCGCTTTTGCCCTTCTCAGGCTCAAGGGTGTAGTAGTCAGGATGCGTCCCCGCCTGCATGAGCTGGCAGCCACGGCATTTACCACAGCTCTTGTGCCCTTCCTGCTGCTGACACATCAGAAAACGGGTGATGGCATAAATCAGCGCATCATCACCCATCCCTGGCAATGCCTGAATCAGTAACGCATGATGCCCCCGACCTGCCTGATAGCTGCCGATCAGCTGTTCAAAGTGTGGGCGCAACCATGGATACCATTTCATGCCTGCTGCTCCTGCACCCACTGCGTAATGGTGTGCTGAATGTCGCGCGTGACGTTGTCCAGGGACTGCGTCGCATCGATGGTACAAATTGAGCTGTCCTGTGCGGCCAGCTCAAGATAGCGCGCGCGGGTGCGGTTAAAGAAATCAAACGACTCTTGTTCAATGCGGTCCAGCTCGCCGCGCGCGCGGGCACGCTTGAGGCCCACTTCCGGGGTCACATCCAGATAAAGCGTCAGGTCGGGGCGAAAATCACCCAATACGGCATTACGCAGCGTTGCGAGCATTGTCTGGTCGATGCCGCGTCCTCCGCCCTGATACGCCTGAGTCGACAGATCGTGACGGTCGCCGATCACCCACTTGCCCTCGGCCAGGGCGGGTTTGATCACCGTCTCAACCAGCTGAACGCGCGCCGCGTAGAACATCAGCACTTCGGCCTTGTCAGTGATAACTTCGTCGCCGACGGATTTGATATCCAGCACCAGGCTGCGCAGCTTTTCAGCCAGCTGCGTGCCGCCCGGCTCGCGGGTAAATACCATGTCCGCCACGCCAAGCGCTTTAAGCGTATCCACCACCACGTTGCGGGCAGTGGTTTTACCCGCCCCTTCGAGTCCCTCAATGACAATGTATTTACTGCGCATTTTTTTCCTTAAGTGCCTTCAGATAGTCCTGAACAGAGCGATTATGGCTGACAAGGTTGGTGTTAAAGGTATGTCCCCCTTTTCCATCTGCCACAAAATAGAGATACGGTGTTTTAGCCGGATGCGCGGCGGCTTTAAGCGACGCCTCGCTCGGCGTGGCAATCGGGCCCGGCGGTAAACCGCTAATCACGTAGGTATTATACGCCGTTGGCGTCTCCAGATCTTTTCTTGATATCTTGCCAGTGTAGCTCTCGCCCATGCCGTAGATTACGGTAGGGTCGGTTTGCAGACGCATGCCGATGCGCAGACGGTTGATAAATACTGACGCCACCCGATCGCGCTCAGCAGCGACGGCCGTCTCTTTCTCGATGATCGAGGCCATGGTGACGAACTGGTTCGGATCGCTGTAAGGCAATCCTTCCATCCGCCCTTCCCAGGCGGCATCTACGGCTGCAACCATTTTTTTGTGCGCCCGCTTCAGGATAGCCACATCGGTCGTGCCTGCCGTGTACATCCAGGTGTCTGGCCAGAACCAGCCTTCCACCCATTCCGGATGTTCAAGCTTCAGCGCTTCTGCCACCGTCTGATAGCTATCGTCTTTTAAGGTATGTTTGATATACGGTGCGTCACGCAGCTGTTTGAGGTAATCGCTCAGACGCATCCCTTCCACAAACCGCAGAGGGAACTGGGCTTCTTTGCCGCTTTCCAGCAGCTGCAGCATCTCTCTGACGGTCATTCCCGGCGTAAAGCGATAGGTGCCGGCTTTGAAATGTGACAGCTCAGGCTCCACGCGCAATAGCCACTGGAATACCCGTGGACGATTAATAATCTTGTCGCCATAGAGCTGTTCCCCAAGCGCCTGACGGCCGGTTCCCGCTTTAAGGGTAAAGATCGTTTCGTCTTTAACCAGGATCTTGCTGTTCGCCAGCTGGCGAACTTTCCATACGCCAGCTCCGCCAGCGACGCCCAGCGCAACGATGAGGATAAGGACAAAGCGCAACATTTTTTTCATGACTATCTGGTTTGCTCACATATCGGGGCTAAAAACTGAAACAGTTCGCGCGAAGACCATCGTTGTTGGCCATACGCACGGACGGGTACAACAGGCATCAGCGCATTGCAGATGATGACTTCATCGGCGGTATGTAGCGCGGCTTCTCCTGCGCTAACTTCGACAACGCGAAAGCCAGAGCGTGCCAACTGTTGCAGACAAAACTGACGCATTAACCCATTTACGCCAGCGTGTTCCAGCGACGGAGTGAACACCTCTTCCCCCTGCCGCCAGAGTAAATTAGCCGCACAGCATTCCGTAATGAACCCTTCGCTGTCAAGAACCAGCGCCTCATCGGCGTCCGTCTGTTCAAGATGAGTACGAATGAGCACCTGCTCGAGGCGGTTGAGATGCTTAAGCCCGGCCAGCATCGGGTTTCGTCCCAGTCGTACTGGGCTCAGCGTCAGCGTGACGCCGTCTTCTCGCCAGCGAGAATAATGCGCGGGATAAGCAGAAACGGAGAGGATACGCGTTGGGTTGAGGCACGATGCAGCGCTGTAACCCCGGCCACCACTGCCGCGGCTGATGATGACTTTGAGTACGCCACTGTCCTTCCCGATTGCCAGCTGGCACATTTCCTGACGCAGCGTGTCCCAGTGCGTAAAGGGGATCATTAGCTTTTCACAGCCATGCTGCAGGCGTCGAATGTGCGCCTCCAGCAGGCAGACATCACCGGTCAGAATGCGCGCCGTCGTAAAGCAACCATCACCGAACTGTATCGCCCTGTCGCTGGCAGGCAGCGTGTCCTGCTCAAGGCCATTGATTAAAAACATGGTGGCTCCTTATGCGTGGGCAATTAGTCTGGCAGGATGTCATGCAGCCGACAAGAAGATTAGGCTTAATAAAAAAGGCCCGGCAAGCGGACCTTTTTAAATGCTATCGGGACGTCAGGATCAGATCTTTTTGAAGATCAGAGAGCCGTTGGTGCCGCCGAAGCCGAAGGAGTTACACAGGGTGTACTCCATACCGCTAACCTGACGCGCTTCGTGAGGAACGAAGTCCAGATCGCAACCTTCATCCGGGTTATCCAGGTTGATGGTTGGCGGAACAGCCTGATCGCGCAGCGCAAGGATGGAGTAGATTGACTCTACCGCACCCGCCGCACCCAACAGGTGACCGGTCATGGACTTGGTGGAGCTCACCATTACGCGGCTGGCAGATTCGCCGAAGATAGACTTAACCGCCTGAGCTTCCGCTTTATCGCCTGCAGGTGTAGAAGTACCGTGCGCGTTCACGTAGCCAATTTGTGCTGGGGTAATACCCGCATCACGAATCGCGTTTTCCATCGCCAGCGCAGCACCCGCGCCGTTCTCAGGAGGAGACGTCATGTGATAAGCATCGCTGCTCATGCCGAAACCAACGATTTCAGCATAAATTTTCGCGCCGCGTTTTTTCGCGTGCTCGTACTCTTCCAGTACGATCATGCCCGCCCCGTCGCCCAGCACGAAGCCGTCACGATCTTTATCCCACGGACGGCTCGCCGCCTGCGGGTTATCATTGCGGGTAGACAGCGCACGCGCCGCACCGAAACCGCCGACACCCAGTGGGGTACTGGCTTTTTCAGCACCGCCCGCAACCATAGCATCTGCATCGCCGTACGCAATAATGCGCGCGGCCTGGCCGATGTTATGTACGCCAGACGTACAGGCTGTCGCGATAGAAATGCTTGGCCCACGCAGGCCAAACATGATGGTCAGATGACCCGCCACCATGTTAACAATCGTGGACGGAACGAAGAACGGGCTGATCTTACGCGGGCCGCCATTCATCAGAGATGTATGGTTTTCCTCGATCAGGCCAAGACCGCCAATCCCGGAGCCGATAGCGGCGCCGATACGGGTTGCGTTCTCTTCCGTAATCTCAAGGCCAGAATCCTGCATGGCCTGAACGCCAGCGACAATTCCATATTGAATGAAGGCATCCATCTTGCGCTGTTCTTTGCGCGAGATGATCTCTTCACAGTTAAAATCCTTTACTAAGCCAGCAAATTTCGTTGCATAGGCGCTAGTATCGAAATGGTCGATTAGGCTGATGCCGCTCTGACCGGCAAGGAGAGCTTTCCAGGTGGACTCTACGGTATTGCCGACAGGAGACAACATGCCAAGTCCGGTCACAACTACACGACGCTTAGACACGTTTGTCCTCCAGGGAGGGATAAAAAAAGAGATTCGTGGGAATAAAAAAGATAAAACTCAGGCGGTCGAATGACCGCCTGGAGATGTTCACTTACGCCTGGTGACCGTTGATGTAATCAATGGCAGCCTGAACGGTGGTGATCTTCTCAGCTTCTTCGTCCGGAATCTCAGTATCAAACTCTTCTTCCAGAGCCATTACCAGCTCAACGGTGTCAAGAGAATCTGCGCCCAGGTCTTCAACGAAGGAAGCGGAGTTCACAACTTCTTCCTGCTTAACGCCCAGCTGTTCGCCGATAATTTTCTTAACGCGTTCTTCGATAGTGCTCATACTCTTAAATTTCCTATCAAAACTCGCTTTCGCGATGGTTTTCGTAGTGTATAAAATGTTGAAAAATTTGCAACTAAATCCCGGCAGTTCGTACCACGATTTTACGTTATTTTGAGGCCATTCGCCCTAATAACGCAAATATTTTTCATCGTGGTTAAACCATATACATCCCGCCGTTGACGTGGAGGGTCTCACCAGTGATGTAACCCGCTTCGTCAGAGGCTAAAAATGCAACCGCGCTGGCGATTTCTTTAGGGTCGCCAAGACGACCCGCCGGAACTGCCGCCAGCGTACCCGCACGCTGCTCATCAGTCAGCGCACGCGTCATGTCCGTTTCAATAAAGCCCGGAGCAACAACGTTTACAGTAATACCGCGGGACGCAACTTCACGCGCCAGCGACTTACTGAAACCAATCAGACCTGCTTTCGCCGCAGCGTAGTTAGCCTGACCAGCATTTCCCATGGTACCAACCACAGAACCGACAGTGATAATACGACCATGACGCTTTTTCATCATAGCGCGCATTACCGCTTTTGACAGACGGAATACAGATGACAGGTTGGTTTCGATGATATCGTTCCACTCGTCGTCTTTCATTCGCATTAACAGGTTATCGCGAGTGATCCCGGCATTGTTTACCAGAATATCCACTTCACCAAACTCTGCGCGAATATTTTCCAGAACAGATTCAATAGATGCAGGTTCGGTCACATTCAGTACCAGACCCTTACCGTTTGCACCCAGATACTCGCTGATGGCCTGAGCGCCATTCTCGCTGGTTGCTGTACCAATCACCTTCGCGCCGCGCGCAACCAGTGTTTCAGCAATTGCACGCCCGATACCGCGGCTTGCGCCAGTGACCAGGGCGATTTTTCCTTCAAAACTCATGGTATTCCTCTTTTATTGCGAGAGTGCCGCTGACATCGCTTCCGGCTCGTTAATCGCCGAGGCTGTCAGGGTGTCAACAATACGTTTTGTCAGACCGGTGAGGACTTTACCTGGGCCGACTTCATACAGGTGCTCAACGCCCTGAGCGGCCATAAACTCAACGGTTTTGGTCCACTGTACCGGGCTGTAGAGCTGACGAACCAGCGCGTCACGGATAGCTTCCGGCGTGGTTTCGCATTTCACATCGACATTGTTCACAACGGAAATCGTCGGTGCGTTAAACGTAATTTTTTCCAGCTCAACCGCCAGTTTCTCAGCAGCAGGCTTCATCAGCGCACAGTGAGACGGCACGCTGACCGGCAGTGGCAGCGCACGCTTAGCACCCGCTGCTTTACAGGCCGCACCCGCGCGTTCAACCGCTTCTTTATGACCGGCAATAACCACCTGGCCCGGCGAGTTGAAGTTTACCGGAGAGACAACCTGGCCTTCAGCAGATTCTTCACACGCTTTTGCAATTGCAGCATCATCCAGACCGATGATGGCAGACATGCCGCCCGTGCCTTCCGGCACCGCTTCCTGCATGAATTTACCGCGCAGTTCAACCAGACGTACCGCGTCAGCAAACGCAATCACGCCGGCACACACCAGCGCAGAGTATTCACCCAGGCTATGACCCGCGAGCAGCGCTGGCGCTTTACCGCCCTGCTGCTGCCAGGCGCGCCACAGCGCAACAGACGCAGTCAGCAGCGCTGGCTGGGTCTGCCAGGTTTTGTTCAGTTCTTCGGCCGGACCCTGCTGGGTCAGCGCCCATAAATCATAACCCAGTGCATCAGAAGCTTCACGGAAAGTCTCTTCAATTACCGGGTAGTTTGCTGCCATTTCAGACAACATCCCAACGGTTTGAGAGCCCTGGCCCGGGAACACAAAAGCAAATTGCGTCATTTTTTATTCCTTATACTAGAAACGAACCAGCGCGGAACCCCAGGTGAACCCGCCACCGAAGGCTTCAAGCAAGACCAGCTGGCCCCGTTTGATTCGTCCATCGCGTACCGCTTCATCAAATGCGCACGGTACCGACGCCGCAGAGGTGTTGCCGTGACGATCCAGCGTCACCACAACGTTATCCATCGACATGCCCAGCTTTTTCGCGGTCGCGCTGATGATACGCAGGTTCGCCTGATGCGGCACCAGCCAGTCGAGCGCGGTACGCTCAAGGTTATTCGCTTCCAGCGTTTCATCAACGATGTGTGCAAGCTCGGTTACCGCCACCTTGAACACCTCGTTCCCTGCCATAGTCAGGTAAATCGAGTTGTCCGGATTAACGCGATCGGCGTTAGGCAGGGTCAACAGTTCACCATAGCTGCCATCAGCATGCAGATGCGTAGAGATGATACCCGGCTCTTCGGACTGCCCCAGCAGCACCGCACCCGCACCATCACCAAAAATAATGATCGTTCCACGATCGGTTGGATCGCAGGTACGCGCCAGCACGTCAGCACCGATCACCAGCGCATATTTAACGGCACCGGATTTAACGTACTGATCGGCGACGCTCAGCGCATAGGTGAAGCCCGCGCACGCGGCAGCGACGTCAAACGCCGGACAGCCTTTAATGCCGAGCATGTTCTGCACCTGGCATGCCGCGCTTGGGAAAGCATGTGTGGCAGACGTCGTGGCGACCACGATCAAACCAATCTGTTCTTTATCAATGCCCGCCATTTCGATAGCACGCTGTGCGGCTTCGTAACCCATGGTCGACACGGTTTCGTCTGGCGCGGCAATACGACGTTCACGGATACCTGTGCGCGTGACAATCCACTCGTCAGACGTATCTACCATTTTTTCCAGATCGGCGTTGGTACGCACTTGTTTTGGCAGGTAGCTGCCGGTACCTAAAATCTTCGTATACATGTACGCTCAGTCACTTTTAGCTAATACAGATTCCAGGCGAGCGGCAATCCGCTGAGGGACTTGTCGCTGCACCGCCTGCACTGCCTGTTCAATCGCGACAGCAAATGCTCGCTGATTGGCGGCGCCATGACTCTTAATCACGATGCCGCGCAATCCTAACAGACAGGCGCCATTATACTGGTCGGGGTTGAGGTGACTGAATCGCCGCGTCAGGCTCTTTTGTAACCAACGCTTCAATAAAATTAGCCACCAGGCACTTTTTTTACCTTCTCCCTGAGATTTCAGCAGAGAAAGAAACATGCGCACAACCCCTTCCATGGTCTTCAACGTGACGTTTCCGGTGAAGCCATCGCACACCAGAACATCCGTTTTACCCGTCAACAACTCATTGGCTTCGAGATAACCAATATAGTTGATGGAGGGAACCTGTTTGAGCAATTCAGCCGCTTCGCGAATGCTGTCCAGGCCTTTGGTCTCTTCTTCACCAATGTTCAGTAACGCAACACGGGGAGTGTTGATCCCGACGACTTCTTCTGCCAGCACCGATCCCATCACGGCAAACTGAGCCAGCATAGTACTATCACAGTCGACGTTAGCGCCCAAATCGAGCACTACCGTCTTGCCCTTCTGCTGATGCGGTAACACCGTCACCAGCGCCGGACGCTCAATACCTTCAATAGGCTTGAGCAGCAATTTCGAGAGGCCCATCAGCGCGCCGGTATTACCCGCACTGACGCAAGCCTGAGCTCGCCCTTCTTTCACCAGCTCCAGCGCTATCCGCATAGAGCTGCCACGACTATTGCGAATGGCCTGCGAGGGTCGGGCATCACTGGCAATAACTGACTGCGCAGGAATAATCTGCAGACGCGAACGTTGTTCAAAGTCAGCTTTTGCGAGTAATGGCGTGATTGTGTCGGGATTGCCGACTAAAAGAAGTGTGAGTTGCGAATTAGAATTCAGTGCCTGCAATGCTGCAGGCACTGTCACGGAAGGGCCAAAATCTCCCCCCATGACATCTAACGCCAGGGTTAGACGTGTCAAGGTATCGTCGCAGCCTGGTTCGGTAAATTCCCCGTTTGCACGGGGAAATCCTCACTAAGCCTAATCACGCTTGCGCGTGATTACTTAGTGATAACCTTGCGGCCGCGGTAGAAACCGTCAGCGGTGATGTGGTGACGCAGGTGTTTCTCACCAGAAGTCTTGTCTACAGACAGGCTGGTAACTGCAGTCAGCGCGTCATGGGAACGACGCATGCCACGTTTGGAACGGGTTGGTTTATTCTGTTGTACGGCCATGGACCTTACTCCTCAATTACTTACGCTTTAAGCTGGCTAATACGGCAAATGGGTTTGGTTTTTGCGCTTCATCAGGCAGTTCCCCAAAGACCATGTCCGCCTCGGACACTTCACAGTGTTCAGAATCATGCACCGGAACCACTGGCAAGGTGAGGATGATTTCATCTTCAACCAGAGCCAGAAGATCGATTTCACCGAATTCGTTAACCTCAATCGGCTCATACGCTTCCGGGAGTGCTTCAGCCTGTTCGTCAGAACGAACCGGACTGAAACAATACGTTGTGTGAACATGCTGTACAAACGGTTTCCCGCAACGCTGACACTCGAGCGTTACCGTCACCTTTGCATCACCGGTTAAAACGGCGAGACGCTGGTTGTCGATAGCGAACGACATGGAGCATTCTACATCACTGTCCACACTGACTACGGATTCGGCAATACGCTCAGCCTGATCGGAAGTATAGATACCTTCGTAATCGAGGCGTTTTTGAGCCGTACGAACCGGATCAAGAGTCAGGGGTAATTTTACCTTTTGCATAGGGCGCGCATATTAACTTTGTAACGTCATAGAGTCAAAGAAAAAGGCAACCAGAGCTGCCTTTTGCCAATTATTCGCACACATTGCGGCCTGTAGTTTAAAATGGCTGGCATCGATACGCTATATCTGGTGATAAAAATATGCCAAATCTCGTCCTTGCTTCCACGTCTCCCTACCGCCGAATGCTGCTGGAAAAGCTCGGGATCCCATTTGAATGCGCCGCGCCAGAGGTTGATGAGACGCCACAGCCGGGCGAATCCCCGCGTCATCTGGTGATGCGTCTTGCTAAAGAGAAAGCGCAGTCGCTGGCCGCACGTTACCCCGCACATTTGATTATAGGCTCAGACCAGGTTTGCGTGCTGGACGGCGAAATCACCGGCAAGCCCCATACGGAGGAGAACGCCTGTCAGCAGCTTCTGCGGGCGCGAGGCACTATCGTGACCTTTTATACCGGCCTGGCGCTCTATAACTCCGCCACCGGTCATCTGCAAACCGAATGCGAGCCGTTCGACGTACACTTCCGCCATCTCAGCGAGCAAGAGATCGTGGATTATGTGCGCCGGGAACGTCCGCTGAACTGTGCGGGAAGCTTTAAAAGTGAAGGATTGGGGATTGCGCTGTTCGACAAGCTGGACGGACGCGATCCCAACACGCTAGTGGGGTTACCGCTGATTGCTTTGTGTCAGATGTTAAGACGAGAAGAGTGTAATCCGCTGACCATGTGACTGGAAGGTTGCGGCCTGATGCCCTCACCCCAGCCCTCTCCCACAGGGAGAGGGAGGGAAGCAAAATCAGCCGCGCAGAACCTTAAGACAGCGTTTCAGCTGCTCGTCCAGCGGCGCTTCAATACGGATAACTTCCCCCGTATTAGGATGGGTAAACTTCAGCGCTGCTGCATGCAGGAACAGACGCGACAGCCCCGTCCCCGCCAGCTGCTTATCAAACTCGCGGTCGCCATAGCGGTCATCAAAGGCAATTGGATGCCCTGCAAACTGCGTATGCACGCGGATCTGGTGGGTACGACCGGTCACCGGACTGCAGCGCACCAGCGTGGCAAACTCATAGCGCTCTTCAACTTTAAAGCGCGTCTCAGACGGTTTTCCTTCCTGGCTCACGCGGACAATACGTTCGCCGCTTTGCAGAATGTTCTTCAGCAGCGGCGCCTGCACCACTTTTACATGGGACTGCCACTGACCGCGCACCAGCGCCAGGTAGTCTTTCTGCATCCCTTTTTCACGCAGCTGTTCATGCAGCGAACGCAGCGCAGAACGCTTTTTCGCCACCAGCAGTACGCCAGAGGTATCACGGTCAAGACGGTGTACCAGTTCAAGGAAGCGCGCTTCCGGACGCAGGGCTCGCAGCCCTTCAATCACGCCGAAGCTCAGACCGCTACCGCCATGAACAGCCGTTCCTGACGGTTTATTGAGCACCAGAATGTGGTCATCTTCGTACAGGATCACATCGCTCAGGGCCGCCACTTTCTGTAGCTTCGGTGAAACGGTCTCTTCTTCACGTTCCGCAACGCGCACCGGCGGAATACGCACTTCATCCCCCGCCTCGAGTTTGTACTCGGGCTTCACGCGTTTTTTGTTCACCCGCACCTCGCCCTTGCGCAGGATGCGGTAAATCATGCTCTTTGGTACACCTTTCAACTGGGTGCGCAAAAAGTTATCGATACGTTGCCCCGCTTCATCTTCGGCGATGGCAACCATTTTTACGGCTGGAGTCTCTGTTTTCATGGTTGGCGATTCTAAATATCGTCAGCCATTAGCGCCACTCATTTTTCTATGCTTATATTTACTTTTATCCGGCCAGCTCCCCGTTTCGCGCAACCGATTTGGTGGTTATTAAACCAATCGCCATTCTGAAGTGAAGAAACTGTGAGTAACCGGGTGATAATTGGTAAAAGTCATCTTGCTATAACCCGGCGAGCAGTGGAATAATGAGGCTGTTTTCCGTGTTAAATCCTGGTTAAGTAAGGATGTTGACGGAATGACCAATTTTGTCTGACCGATCATCCACGCAGCAATGGCGTAAGACGTATTGATCTTTCAGGCAGTTAGCGGGCTGCGGGTTGCAGTACTTCCCGGTATAAGGATTGTTCTCTGGAGAGTTCTACCCAGGCAATTCCCCTGATAATTGCGCTGTGTTTCCGTATGAAACACAGGCAACCGACACTCTGCGCCTCTTAAGCGAGCGACAACCGTGAGGTTGGCGACGTGAACAGACACGAGGCCATCGGTTCATACCCCGGAAAGCGTCACCTTGCCCGCAGCTTTGTCGTCAATGTAAGAATAACGAGTAAGTTACGATGAAAAGAATGTTAATCAACGCAACTCAGCAAGAAGAGTTGCGTGTCGCCCTTGTGGATGGGCAGCGCCTGTACGATCTGGATATCGAAAGTCCTGGACACGAACAGAAAAAAGCGAACATTTACAAAGGTAAAATCACACGCATTGAACCAAGCCTTGAAGCTGCATTTGTCGATTACGGTGCTGAGCGTCATGGTTTCCTCCCTCTGAAAGAAATCGCCCGCGAATATTTCCCTGCAAACTACAACGCCCATGGCCGCCCAAACATCAAAGATGTTCTGCGTGAAGGTCAGGAAGTTATCGTTCAGATTGATAAAGAAGAGCGTGGCAACAAAGGTGCCGCACTGACCACCTTTATCAGCCTGGCAGGGAGCTATCTGGTTCTGATGCCTAACAACCCGCGTGCGGGTGGCATCTCTCGCCGTATCGAAGGTGATGACCGTACCGAGCTGAAAGAAGCGCTGGCAAGCCTCGAACTGCCTGATGGCATGGGGCTTATCGTGCGTACCGCAGGCGTTGGCAAATCAGCTGAAGCGCTGCAGTGGGACCTGAGCTTCCGTCTGAAGCACTGGGAAGCCATTCAGAAAGCAGCCGAAAGCCGCCCTGCTCCGTTCCTGATCCACCAGGAAAGCAACGTTATCGTGCGTGCCTTCCGTGATTACCTGCGTCAGGACATCGGTGAGATTCTGATCGATAATCCGAAAGTGCTCGAGCTGGCGCGCCAGCACATCGCCGCGCTGGGTCGTCCGGATTTCACCAGCAAAATTAAACTGTACACCGGCGAAATCCCGCTGTTCAGCCACTATCAGATCGAATCCCAGATTGAGTCCGCCTTCCAGCGTGAAGTGCGTCTGCCATCCGGCGGTTCTATTGTTATCGATACCACTGAAGCGCTGACCGCTATCGACATCAACTCCGCGCGTGCAACGCGCGGTGGCGATATCGAAGAGACCGCCTACAACACTAACCTCGAAGCCGCTGATGAAATCGCCCGCCAGCTCCGCCTGCGCGACCTGGGTGGTCTGATTGTTATCGACTTCATCGACATGACCCCTGTTCGCCACCAGCGTGCGGTTGAAAACCGTCTGCGCGAAGCGGTGCGTCAGGACAGGGCGCGTATCCAGATTAGCCATATATCACGCTTTGGCCTGCTGGAGATGTCACGTCAGCGTCTGAGCCCGTCTCTCGGCGAGTCCAGCCATCACGTTTGTCCGCGCTGCTCCGGCACGGGTACCGTGCGTGATAATGAATCACTGTCCCTCTCCATTCTGCGTCTGATTGAAGAAGAAGCGCTGAAAGAGAACACCAAAGAGGTTCACGCCATTGTGCCGGTGCCCGTTGCCTCTTACCTGCTTAACGAAAAACGTGCAGCGGTAAGTGCGATTGAAGCGCGTCAGGGTGGCGTTCGCTGCATCATCGTGCCAAACGACCAGATGCAGACCCCACACTATCACGTGCTGCGCGTGCGTAAGGGCGAAGAGACGACCACCCTCAGCTACCTGCTGCCGAAGCTGCATGAAGAAGAGATGTCCCTGCCTTCCGATGAAGAGCCAGCCGAGCGCAAACTGCCAGAGCAGCCTGCGTTAGCGACCTTCATCATGCCTGAAGCACCACCGGAAGCAGCTCTGGAAAAACCAGCTGCCAAACCTGCAGCGCATAAACCAGAAGCCACGGTAGCGAAAGCCCAGCCGGCACAGCCGGGTCTGCTGAGCCGCTTCTTTGGCGCGCTGAAGAAGATGTTTGCTGAAGAAGAAGTTCAGCCAGAGCAGCCGAAAGAAGAGCCAAAAGCAGCCAAGCCAGAGCGTCAGCAGGACCGTCGCAAGCGTCAGAACAACCGCCGCGATCGCAATGACCGCAGCGATCGCAATGACCGCAGCGAGCGTCGTGACAACCGTGACAACCGCTCTGAGAATGGCGAAGGCCGTGAGCAACGCGAAGACAACCGCCGCAACCGTCGCGAGAAACAACAGCCGAATGTTGAAGATCGTGAAATTCGCCAGCAGGCGGGCGATGAGTCTGAGAAGAGCAAACAGCGTGACGACCAGCAGCCGCGCCGTGAACGCAGCCGTCGCCGTAACGACGAGAAGCGTCAGGCACAGCAGGAAGTCAAAAACCTGAACCGCGAAGAGCCTGTTGAACAGCAGGACGGCGAGCAGGAAGAACGCACTCAGGTAATGCCGCGTCGTAAGCAGCGCCAGCTTTCTCAGAAAGTTCGCTTCGCCTCTGAAGCAACCGAAGAGTCAGGCGCTATCGCGGTTGAAACCAGCGAGAGCACAACCGGCACACAGCTGGCGAAAGTTGACCTGCCAGCGGTCGTTGAAAACAACGTTGAGCAGGATGATAACGGTGAAAACCGTGATAACGCCGGTATGCCCCGCCGTTCACGTCGTTCTCCACGTCATCTGCGCGTCAGCGGCCAGCGCCGTCGTCGCTATCGTGACGAGCGTTACCCGACTCAGTCGCCAATGCCGCTGACCATTGCCTGTGCTTCACCAGAAATGGCCTCCGGCAAAGTCTGGATCCGCTACCCGGTTGCTCGCCCGGAGCAGGTTGTTGAAGAACAGCCTGTAACCGAAGAGGTGATTGCACCAGCAGCTGCGGTAGAAGCTGTCGTGACTGAAGCGGCAACCGTGGTTGAACCTGAGGTTGTTGAAGCTGAAGCACCTCACGCAGTGGAAGTTGAAACCACCCATCCAGAAGTGATTGCCGCGCCGGTTGATGCCGCACCGCAGCTTATCGCCGAAGAAGATGCCGTGGTGGCTGAGGAAGTCGCTGAAGAGGCTGAACCTGTAGCCGCAGTGGAAGACACCGCAGAAACCCTCGTTGAAACCACCACTGAAGAAGTCGTTCAGGACGTTGAGATTCAGGTTGAACCGGTTGTCGAAGAAGCGAAAGCGCCTGAGGTGAAACCTGAGCCGGTTGTTTCTGCACCAGCCGCAGCCCACGTGGCGACAGCACCAATGACGCGCGCCCCGGCGCCGGATTACGTGCCTGAAGCCCCGCGTCACAGTGACTGGGTACGCCCGGCGTTCAGCTTCGACGGTAAAGGCGCTGCAGGCGGCCACAGTGCAACGCATCAGGCGACTGCACCGGCGACGCGTCCGCAGTCTGTCGAATAACGACGCTGAAAGCAAAAAGCCGACCTTCGGGTCGGCTTTTTTTATGGCTGCTGCACGGGCTTTCTCATTCCGGTCACCTCAGGCATGACCTGCCGCATCAACTCCAGAAAACGCCGCAAGCGTGCCGGATAATAGCGGGACCAGGGGTAAACCAGATGCACCGGTAACGCCGCTGGCTGCCACTCTGGCAGCAAATGCACCAGCCGCCCTTCCCGAATATCATCCTGTACCGTCCAGCTGGATACCACCGCCACGCCAAGCCCGGTGAGTGCCGTATTGCGTGCGACATACAGGCTGTCGGTGCTCAGCCGTGGCGTAATAGCAATCCGCGCGGTGGCGGGTGATGCATCGTGAAACAGCTCCACATGGCGCTGGTAGAATGAGCTGATCGCTATCCAGGGAAACTGCTGCAAATCCTCCGGCGTGGTCACCGTCGGGAAACGGGCCAGCAGTGCCGGTGAAGCCACTACCGAGCGCGGTACTTCGGCCAGCAGCACGGACACGGTCGCCGGATCGACTTCCACGCCCACCCGAATCGCACAGTCAAGGTTGTCGCCGAGAAAGTCCGCCGACCGATCGTTGAGCATCCACTCAATCGAAAGCTGCGGATAGCGTTGCAAAAACTCGGTTACGGGTTTCAGAAGCTGGTCCTGACCAAACGCGTGCGGAGCGCGCACCCGCAGCACGCCTACCGGCTCATCTTCCGTCTGCCCCACCTCATCTTCCAGCGCCAGCCAGCTGTCAATCACCCGACGGGCGTGCTGATAGCAGCGTTCGCCGTCATCCGTCAGCCGCGTCGTGTGGGTGGTGCGCAACATCAGGCGCACGCCCAGCATGGTCTCAAGCGACTGTAACCGTCTGCTTACCGTGGCCTGGGTAGTGGCCAGCTGCCGCGCCGCCGCTGAGAGGGAGTCCGCCTCAACGATACGAACAAACGTCCTCATTAACTCCACCCTGTCTATACGCTCAGCTCTTTTCATCGCATTTTCACTTATACGTTCAACGTATAAGCGTTTTACCACCGGGCCCGCTACCGTCGCAAGGCGTACTGATAAAAAATAGCCTCACACGACGAATGAGGAACATCTTATGAACACAACAACCGCCGCCCATGCCGTGAGCCGCTGGGTAATCTTAATGCTGGCGATAGGTGCAGGTTTCAGCGTGGCATCTATCTATTATGCCCAGCCTCTGCTGCCGCTGATGGGCGCAGACCTTCACCTGAGTATCGAAGGAATGGGCCTGGTTCCGACGCTCACCCAGGCGGGATATGCCCTGGGGATCCTGTTCCTGCTGCCGCTCGGCGATCGCCACGACCGCAGGACGTTAATCCTGATAAAGAGTGCGGCGCTGGCGCTGTTTCTTCTCGGCTGTAGCCTGACCGGGCAGATCCATTCTTTGTTGCTGGCCAGCCTGCTCATCGGCATGGCCGCCACCATGGCACAGGATATCGTCCCTGCCGCAGCCATCCTTGCGCCGGAAGGTAAACAGGGGAAAACCGTGGGTACGGTAATGACCGGGCTGCTGATGGGTATCTTATTATCCAGAACCGTGAGCGGCGTGGTGGGCGAAGCGTTTGGCTGGCGCGTCATGTACCAGCTGGCGGCGGCGAGCATTGCGTTCATCGGGGTGATGATGTGGTTTGTGCTTCCCCGTTTTGCCATTCACTCCACGCTGAGCTACCCCGCGCTGATGCGCTCAATGGAACATCTGTGGCGTCGCTATCCGGCGCTGCGCCGTGCGGCGCTGGCTCAGGGCTTTCTGTCGATTGCCTTTAGCGCCTTCTGGTCTACGCTTGCGGTCATGCTGCTGGAACGCTATCACCTGGGTAGTGCCGTAGCGGGTGGTTTTGGTATTGCAGGTGCCGCCGGTGCGTTAGCTGCCCCGCTGGCAGGGGGTCTGGCGGACAAACTGGGCGCAGGAAAAGTCACGCAGATTGGTGCCGCTCTTGTGACCGTCTCATTCGCCCTGATGTTCCTGATGCCCGCGCTGGGCGTTCATGGACAGCTGATTCTGATCGCCATCTCCGCCGTTGGATTCGACCTGGGTCTGCAGTCCAGCCTGGTCGCTCACCAGAACCTGGTATACAGCCTTGAACCGCAGGCGCGGGGCCGTCTCAACGCCCTGCTCTTTACGGTGGTCTTTATCGGGATGGCGCTGGGTTCCGCGTTAGGCAGCAATATTTACTCGCTGGCCGGCTGGACGGGCGTGGTCGCGCTGGCGACGGTCTGTGGCGTCATTGCGCTGGCAATCCGTCAGATAGAAAGCGCACGAGTCACCTCCGCATCAGCAGAAGTTGTATAAAAAAATGCCCAATCCAGACGGATTGGGCAGTAAAACATGCCCAGTTTCAAGACATGTTCCAAGAGGTCAAGATGTTATTTGTTCAGCTGGAACAGAGACATGCCCTGCATATCGCTAAACGCTTTATAAGACGCCTGCAGGGCCGCCTGCTGCATGGTGTAAGAGGAAATCGCTTCGTTCCAGTCAACATCAACCAGGTCACTCATCTGCTTGGTCTGACCCAGCGCGCGGTCATCGCCCAGCGTATCGAGTTTTTCCAGCTCGTTCATCTTGGTTCCCACATCCGCAACGACCGTCAGGACATTGTTCTGGGAGTTTTTGATGCCGATTTGCGCATTGGCAATCACCTGGCTTTGCGCCGTTGCGGCAGCCGGATCGTTCTCAATCGGTGTCTTCAGCGAGGCAATAGCAGAGTCCAGGATTTTGAACATGTTGGTCTGGCCATATCCACCGCCCGGCAGCTGTTCCGCATTACTGGTAATGCTTTCGAAAATTTGCTGGCCGGTATGGCTGATGGTCATATTTCGCGCCGTATCAACCTGCTGCGTGATGGCCTCAGCGCCGCCGTTGTAATCTCCGGTCGCGGCATCAAACGGTGCGCTCTCGGTTTTGTATCCCGCAAAGATAAAGCGACCATTACCATCCGTCGTGTTGGCCAGGTTCATCAGCTGATCGCGGATCCCCTGAATATCGGTCGCCAGAGAAAGACGGTCGTCATCGCTTAATGTGCCGTTTGAGGCATAAACCAGCTTCTCGCGCACGCTTGAGATCGCAGTGTTGACCTGGGTTAACACGTTATCTTCCAGCGAGACCTTCTGCGTTGCAAAGGTACGCGCTAGCGCAAACTGGCTGTTTTGCGACTGAGACTGTGACAGAACGATGGCCTGCGACGCGGCAATAGGATCGTCCGAAGGACGATTGACGCGCTTGCCGGTGGACATCTGCTCACCGTAGCTCAGCCATCTGCTCTGGGAATCGGTGATCCCACGCATGTTCTGCTCGTACATCATCTGGGTGCTAATACGCATTGTTCACCTCAACCTTAACGAATGTTGATAATTGCATCGAAGAGCGTACTGGCAGTTTGTAGAACCTGGGCATTGGCCAGGTAATACTGCTGATAACGCTGCAAATTGCCATACTCTTCGTCGAGGTTTACCCCAGAGATGGTCTGCTGCTGCTTGATTAACTGCGTTTCCACGTTGGCTTTCGTCTGGCTGCTCACCTTCAGTGACGCCGTTGAGCTACCGACGGTACTGACGAGAGAGGCATACGCATCGTTGAAGGTTTTGTTCCCACCCACCACTTTGCCGTTTTGCAGATCGAGCAGTTTCTGGCCGTTACGGTTGTCACTTTCGCCGCCGTTCTGCACCGACGCCATCGCCAGTTTGGACTCGTCGCTGATCGCGAGGTCCATGTTCATGATGACGTTGGAAACCGGCTTCACGGTAAAGCTGTCTTTGGTATTTGCCGTGCCGCTCACGTTGACGTTAAGGCCATCAAACGACAGATTACCGCTGGCATCCGGGCTCATCGTAAAGCTAGTTTTGTCTGACGTGCGGGTGACCGTCCAGTCAGTGCCGTTAAACTGCAGCTTATAGTCTGTCGCCTGGACCTGTTTGCTGTCCGCCACAGAAGCCGTAACAACGGCAGAGCCGCCGTTCTTGCTGTTGGACAGGACCGCCGGAGAACCGAAGTTGAACAGCTTACCGCCCGCATCACCGTTCGCATCAAAACCGGCTTCATGCTGCGTGTTCATCGCGTCGGCAAAGGCCAGCGCCATCTGGTTCAGGGTGTTACGCGCTTTATCCAGATCTTCAGCACGAAATGTCAGTAAACCGCCTAAAGAACCGGTGGTGATAAATTTCTCGGGGATCTCAATATTACCCGCCACGTCATCGACGTAGGCGATAGTCGTACGAGCCGGATCGGCGCTGGACTTCACGGCCGCCAGCTGGCTAGCTTTGCTGCCCTGTACCAGGCTGTAACCGTTACCGAGAGAGATATTAAACGTGCCGCTATCCTGCACGGAGACTTCCACGCCCACGATTTTATTCAGTTCAGTCACGAGCTGATCGCGCTGGTCCAGAAGATCGTTAGGTGACGCGCCCGCACCGACGCCGGTCAGACGGGAGATCTGATCGTTCAGATTCGCAATCTGTGCCGCGTAGTTGTTGATCTGAGACACGCTGCTTGAGATGGCGGTATTAACCTGCGCGTCCTGGTCACGGAGATACTGATCGTTGGTTTTAAACTGATTGACCAGACCACTCGCTTTACCCAGCACCGTCTGACGTGCAGCCGGGTCTTCCGCGTTGCTCACCAGGGTTTGCAGGCTTTTGAAGAAGTCCTGCAGAGTGGTGGAGAGCGAGTTGGTGGTATCGGAGAGCACATCGTCAATTTTTGACATCTGCTGATAGCGCGTCGTCAGACCGCTGCTCTGCGTCTGCGCGGCGCGCAGCTGGTTGGTGATGAAGGCGTCATACTCACGCTGGACACCGGAGACATAAACCCCGTTACCTACCCAGCCACCGCCGGTCAGCGTGCTGTTAGATGCGCCCAGCACCGTGGTCTGGCGGGTGTAACCTGCCACGTTATAGCTTGAAATATTATTACTGACGGTATTGAGTGCCGACTGCGCAGCACTGAGGCCACTCATGGCGCTGTTAATCAAACTGGACATGGGGGTTCCTTTTATACGTTCAGACACGAGTCCTGATGAAGGTTATCGGCAACCTCCACCGGGACTTGAGAACTTTCAGAACAGATTTTCAATATCTGTGCTATAGGCTTTGCTGACCTTCTCGCCCATGGATTTCAGCTGCTGGATCATGCTGGTGAGCTTGCGCGCATAGTTCGGGTCAGTCGCGTAGCCCGCGTTTTGTAAGGCCTGAGCGCCCTGCTCCGCCGTCGCCGCCTGCGTAACGGCGGTATAACGCGGATTGCGGCTCAGCAGGCCAACGTAGTCGGACAATGCTTCCAGATAGGAGCTGTAGACGCGGAATTTTGCTTTGACCTTCACCGCCGCACCGTTCTCGTATTCGGTGGTCGTGATCTCCGTTGTTGGCCCCTTCCAGCTGGAGGTGGCCTTCACGCCGAAGATGTTGAAGCTCGGATCGCCGTTTTCCTTGCGGATCTGCCGCTGACCCCAGCCCGACTCCAGCGCGGCCTGCGCCAGAATCAGGTGATGCGGCACGCCGCTCTGTTCGCTGGCGAGACGCGCGGGCAGAGAAAGCTGCGCCAGGAAGTCTTTGCTGTCACCGGAGAGCGGCTCATCGCCGCTGCCCGTGGCTTTTGGCATCGCTTTACGCACCATTTGCGTCAGAGCCTGGTTCTGATAACTGGTCACCGTTTCCAGGTCGAACTTCATCGGCACCTGCTGCGTCTGTTCCTGAGGCTGAATGCCCTGCGCGGCTTCGGTCTGTTTCACAATCATGTCAGCCAGACCGAGGCCCTTACCGGCAGTCATCTGCTGCGCAATCTGCTGGTCATACATGCTGGTGTAGAGACGCGTTGAATCACTGCTGAACATCCCGTCTTTCGGCAGGGTTTCGCGCATGCTTTTCAGCATCATCTGTACAAACATCCCTTCCACCTGGCGGGCGACCGGGCGGATGTTCGCCGCCGGGTCTTTGCCAGCTTTGGTTTTCAGTTCGTTGAGCGACTGGGCGTCCCAGGCTGCACTGGTCAACAGTTTGCTATCGGTCAGCATTAGATGATTTCCAGTTTGGCGCGCAGGCAGCCCGCGCTTTGCATGGATTGCAGAATGGACATCAGATCCATCGGCGTTGCGCCCAGAGCGTTCAGGGCACGCACCACGCTGTTCAGGTTGGCGCTGGAGCGAACGCTCTGCAGCGACCCACCGCTCTGGCGCATATCAATCTGCGTTTGCGGTGTTACCACCGTCTGACCACCGCCAAATGGCGTGTTCGGCTGGCTCACGTTCGCGGAGCGGTTAACCGTCACGGAGAGGTTACCCTGCGCCACGGCACAGCTGTCCAGCGACACTTCCCGGTTCATCACCACCGAGCCGGTACGGGAGTTGATGATCACTTTCGCATCCTGGACCGGAACGTTAACTTCCATATTCTGAATATCAGCCAGCATGCGCACCTGGTTGCTGCTGCCGGTGGAGGTGCGGATCTGCACGGTGCGCGCATCGAGTGCCGTTGCGTTACCGTAGCCGCGGCTGCGGTTGATGGTATCGGCAATTTGCTGCGCCATCGTGAAGTCTTCATTATTAAGCTGCAGGTTGATGGTGTTGCCCGCGCCAAACTGGGTCGGCAGTTCACGCTCAATGATTGCACCGTTGGTGATACGACCACCGTTCAGCTGGTTCACCTGCACGCTGCTTCCGCCTGCGGATGCCCCCGCACCGCCAACCAGAATGTTCCCCTGCGCCAGCGCATAGACCTGGCTATCAACGCCTTTCAGCGGGGTCATCAGCAGCGTACCGCCGCGCAGGCTTTTGGCGTTACCCATTGAGGAGACCACCACATCAATGGTCTGCCCCTGACGCGCAAACGCCGGGTAGGACGCGGTGACCATTACCGCGGCCACGTTTTTCAGCTGCATGTTGGTTCCCGCCGGCACGGTAATGCCGAGCTGGGAAAGCATGTTGTTCAGGCTTTGGGTGGTGAACGGCGTCTGGGTCGTCTGGTCACCGGTACCATCCAGGCCAACCACCAGGCCGTAGCCAATCAGGGAGTTTTCACGTACGCCCTGAACGCTGGTGAGGTCGCGAATACGGTCAGCCTGGGCAAACGTGGCCACCAGCGCGAGCGCCACGGCGAAGATCGATTTAAACATGGGTCACCTCGCTTACATCGGCGATAAATTAAGGAAGAAGCGCTGCAGCCAACCCATATTTTGCGCTTCATTGATATAGCCGTTACCGACGTACTCAATGCGCGCATCCGCCACCTGGGTGGACGGAACGGTGTTGGTGCCGCTGATGGTGCGAGGGTTAACCACGCCCGAGAAGCGAATGAATTCAGTGCCCTGGTTGATGGCGATCTGTTTTTCACCCACAACGTGCAAGTTGCCGTTAACCAGTACCTGGTCAACCGTGACCGTCAGCGTACCGCTGAAGGTGTTGCTGGCGTTCGCGCCGCCTTTGCCGTTAAAGGTGTTGCCGCCGGACGCGTTCACATCAGCACGCGCGTTGCCGAACAGCCCTTCGAGATAGCGTGGCACGGTATCGAAGCCAAAATTGGTTTTGCCATCGCGGCTGGCGTTCGCCGACGAGCTCTTGCTCGCGCTGACGTTTTCCTGCAGCACAATGGTCAATGTATCGCCGACGTTACGCGGGCGGCGATCTTCAAACAGCGGCTGATAGCCGTAATTAATCGGCTGCGCGGTCTGGAAAATAGAGCCGTTTACCACTGGCGCGGGGCCAGGAACGGGTTGGGCAGTCGTCGCACCCTGGACCAATGGTTTAGACGGGATCAAAGCACACCCGCTGAGGGTGACAGCCAGAACAGTCAGTATCGGATAACGAAACGCCGCGTTTTTTTGCATTGCCTTCATCTTCGAAAACAGGGAGCCGGTGCGGCGTTTACCGCACCGGGCTACACCTTAGAGTTGCGTCAGTTTCTGCAGCATCTGGTCGGTCGTCGACACTGCTTTACTGTTAATTTCATACGCGCGCTGGACCTGGATCATATTCACCAGCTCTTCCGCCACGTTCACGTTGGACGTTTCAACATAACCCTGGTACAGCAGACCCGCACCGTTCAGGCCCGGAGTGCTCTCATTCGGCGTACCGGAGGATTGCGTTTCGGTGTAGAGGTTCTCACCAATGCTTTCCAGACCGGTATCGTTCATGAAAGTGGTCAGGTTGAGCTGCCCAACCTGAACCGGCGCGGCCTGTCCCTGCTGGGTTACGCTGACCACACCGTCACGTCCGATGGTGATGCTCAGGGCGTTCGCCGGGATGGTAATCGCAGGCTGAACCTGGAAACCGCCCGCCGTCACCAGCTGGCCGTTTTGATCCTCCTGGAATGAGCCGTCGCGGGTATAGGCAGAGGTCCCGTCAGGCAGCTGCACCTGGAAGAAGCCCTGGCCTTTGATGGCCACGTCTTTACTGTTGTTGGTCTGAGACAGGTTGCCCTGGCTGTGCAGACGCTCGGTGGCCACCGGGCGAACGCCGGTACCGATCTGCAGGCCCGACGGCAGCGTCGTCTGTTCAGAAGACTGCGCGCCCGGCTGACGGATGGTTTGATAAAGCAAATCTTCGAAAACGGCACGCTGACGCTTGAAACCATTGGTGCTAACGTTTGCCAGGTTGTTGGCAATCACGTCCATATTGGTTTGCTGGGCGTCCAGGCCAGTTTTCGCGATCCATAAGGAACTGATCATAAGGAGTCCTGTTAACTCATAGCCAGAAGTTGGTTAGCTTTGCCCGCGTTTTCATCCACGCTGCTGATGATCTTCATCTGCATTTCAAAACGACGGGCGCTGGCAATCATGTCGCTCATGGCGGCTACCGGCTTGACGTTGCTGCCTTCCAGAACGCCGGACATCACGCGGATGCTCGGATCGGCCTGTAACGTGGCACCACGCGTCGCCTGCGCCGCCTGGGTCAGACGGAACATGCCGTCGTCGCCGCGCTGCACCTCTTTGCCTTCCGCTTTAACCAGCTTCAGACGTCCGACGGGTGCAACGGTGTTGGCCGGATCGCCCGGGTTCAGCGCCGAAATGGTGCCGTCCGCGGCGATAGTCAGCTCAGAGCCTTCCGGCACGGTCAGCGGACCCGCTTCCCCCATCACCGGATGACCCTGAATCGTCAGCTGGCCCGTCGCGCTCACCTGGATATTGCCGTTACGGGTATAGCCTTCGCTGCCGTCGGCAGTTTGCACCGCCAGCCAGCCGTCCTGCTGCAGGGCAACGTCCAGCGGGCGCGAGGTGTAGTCCATCTGCCCTGGCGTCATATCTGCGCCAGGGGTTGATGCCGTCACCAGCGTACGGGTCGGCAGGGACAGCCCTTCAACCGGCACCGCGCGCAGCGCGTTAAGTTGCGCACGAAAGCCCGGCGTAGAGGCGTTTGCCAGGTTGCTGGCGGTAACGGCCTGCTGATTGAGCGTCTGACTTGCCGCGCCCATCGCGGTATATATTGCGTGATCCATTGCGCTTTCCTGTTAGCCGCTTAACGCAGGTTAACCAGCGTGTTGAGGATCTGATCCTGGGTTTTGATGGTCTGCGCGTTCGACTGATAATTACGCTGTGCGACGATCATGTTCACCAGTTCTTTACTCATATCCACGTTGGAGGCTTCCAGCGCGCCGTTGGTCAGCTTGCCGAAGTTACCGGTGCCTGCGGTACCCAGCAGCGCCACGCCGGAGGACTGTGTGGCAGACCAGACGTTGTCGCCTTCCGATTTCAGACCTTCGTTGTTGGCGAAGTTTGCCAGCACGATCTGACCCAGAACCTGAGACTGTTCGTTAGAGTAGCTTCCCACCACGGTGCCATCGTCGTTGATCTGGTAGCTCACCAGGTCGCCAGGCTTGTAGCCGTTCTGATTGGTTGCCACAACGCTGTTTGCACCGGTGTTCTGCTGCATGGAGTTCTGGAAGCTCAGGGAGAAGGTCGCCGCCGTCGCACCGCTGACAGAACCCGTGGTGATGTTAATGGCCGGCGTGGCGTTTGGCGTTGCGCTCAGTACACCCGCAGCGTCGTAGTTGTAGACACCCGCCAGGTTACCGTTCGCATCAAAGTTCATCTGCGCCGCTTTTGCCGCTGTTGAACCCGCAACGCTGCCGTCCTGAGTGTAAAGATCCCATTTATTGTTGGCCGTCTTCACGTAGTAGACGTACATGTTGTGGGCGTTACCCTGGCTGTCGAATACGGTCACGGTACCTTTTTTGTTATAGGTATCCGGGTTGGTCGCATCGAACGGGGCAGTTTGAACAGGATCGGTTGAGTTCAGGTTGATCTGCTGCGTCGCGGTGGTGGTTGATTTCGCCGCCATCAGGGTGTTCGGGATAGTAATCGCCTGAGGGTTCGCACCGGTCTGAACGGTTGGAGGCGTTCCCGCTGCCGGGTAGCCCGTCAGCTGCATGCCCTGCATGTTAACCAGCGTACGGTTTTCATCCAGCTTGAACTGGCCGTTACGGCTGTAGAACACAGAACCGTTGGAATCGACCATACGGAAGAAACCGTTCTGACTGATAGCAACGTCCAGACCACGACCGGTGTTGGTGGTGGTGCCGTCGGTAAAGTCCTGAGTGATGCCCGCAACTTTCACGCCCAGGCCGACTTTGGAACCGGCAAACATGTCCGCAAATGAAGCAGAACCGGATTTAAAACCATAGGTCGCGGAGTTGGCGATGTTGTTGCCAATGACGTCCAGGTTGGTGGCCGCAGCATTCAGGCCGCTGACCGCTTGAGAAAAGGCCATGACTTACTCCTGATAAGTGTTAAGGCTTAGATAATCTGCCGAACTTCGTCGAGTGTGGTGGAACCAGAGGTTCCCAAATCCAGTTTGTTGCCGTCGCTTCCTTTAATCACGCCCTGGACCAGCGCGAACTGCAGCGGCTGCGCCACCAGCTGGGTCGTCCCGTTGCTGGCGCTGATCGCTACTTTGTAAGAACCGTTTGGTGCTTTAGTGCCGTCGGTCAGGCTGCCATCCCACGTAAAGGTGTGAACGCCCGCCTTCAGCTCACCGATATCAATAGTGCGCACGACCGTGCCGTTGCTGTCGGTAATGGTGGCGGTAACTTTCTCCGCCGCCTGCTGCAACTCAACGCCAAACGGCGTGGTCGTCGTGGTGGTGTTGCCTTCGGTGGTGCTGGTGCCCGCAAGAATCGTGGTTCCCGGGATCATCACCCCGTGGCCAATCAGGCTTGCCGCCTGCAGAGACTGGGCGCTGTTAATCTGCCCGGAGACGGAGCCGAGGGTAGTGTTGAGTTTCTCAATGCCGCTAACGGTGCTGATCTGCGCAAGCTGCGTGGTCAGTTCGTTGTTCTGCATTGGGTTGGTGGGATCCTGGTTCTTAAGCTGCGCCACCAGCAGCGTCAGAAAGCTGCCCTGAAGATCGGAGGCATTGCTCCCGGTGAGGGAGTTAGAACCCGTCGTACTCTTGGTGTTATTAACACCCGAGTTCGTAGGATCATTCACATTTACGGCGATGGACATGCATGTCTCCTTTACTGGCCGAGAGTGAGCGTTTTGAGCATCATGCTCTTCACGGTATTAAGCACTTCGACGTTGGCCTGGTAGCTACGGGAAGCCGACATGGAGTTCACCATCTCACCTACCACATCCACGTTTGGCATTTTCACGTATCCGCTGGCATCCGCGAGCGGGTTACCCGGCTCATACACCAGCCTGTCCGGCGCCTGGCTCTCTACCACATCAGACACCTTCACGCCGCCCGTCGCCGCGCCCGGCGCAGCATCGACCTGAAAGACAACCTGTTTGGCACGATAAGGCTGGCCGTCTGGTCCGGTTACGCTGTCGGCGTTCGCCAGGTTACTGGCAGCCACGTTCAGGCGTTTGGACTGCGCGGTTAACGCCGAACCGGCAATATCAAAAATATTCAACAAGGCCATCTATCAGTTCCCCCCCTGCAGGACGTTCATCATGCCTTTGATTTGTCCGCCGAGTACGGTCAGGCCCGTCTGGTATTTCAGACTGTTATCGGCAAACTGCGTACGCTCCCGGTCCATATCCACGGTGTTACCGTCGAGTGAGGGCTGATCGGGAATGCGGTAAAGTAAATCGGTCGCTGGCGCGGTCATCGCCTGAGCAGGAATATGACGAGAGGATGTCATGGCAAGTGCAACACCCGTTCCTTCGGCACGTCCACGCTCCATCACCTTTTTGAGTTCACTGGAAAAATCAATATCGCGCGCCTGAAACCCTGGGGTATCGGCGTTAGCGATGTTGGCAGCTAAAATCTCCTGCCGCTGGGCGCGTAAATTGAGCGCTTCCTGCTGAAAACGTAACGCGGCGTCGAGTTTATCGAGCATGTCTCCTCCGCTGATGGCAAAATTTCAGTTCACAGCTTAAATCTCACCCGGTCTCCCCTATCGACGGAATAAGCGCAAAATGCGTCGCTATTTATTGCGTTGATGCAAAACCACTGCAGGTAGAATTCATTCAACTCTGGAAACGGTGGAACTTGCGATGCAAACGTTAAAACGTGGCCTGGTGGCAACTTTCTTGCTGTTTAGCCCTCTGGTGCAGGCTGAAGGCTTACAGGATCGGCTGACGGCTTTTTTTGCTGAAAAGCTGGCGGGCTTTAGCGATGAGGTTAACGTTACCGTGCGCACCCCACCGAATCTGTACCCGACCTGTGACCAACCGTCATTCAGCGTGACGGGAACCACCCGGCTGTGGGGAAATGTGAACGTGCTGGCACGCTGCGCGAACGAAAAACGCTATTTACAGGTTGCAGTTCAGGCGACGGGCAATTATGTTGTCGCCGCCGTACCCATTGCGCGCGGCAGCGTGCTGCAGACGAACAGCGTGACGTTAAAGCGCGGCCGTCTGGATCAACTGCCTCCACGCACCATGCTGGAAATGAACCAGGCACAGGACGCCGTCAGCCTGCGCGATGTCGCCCCCGGCCAGCCGATACAGCTCTCAATGCTGCGTCAGTCATGGCGGGTAAAAGCGGGTCAACAGGTGATGGTGGTGGCCAACGGAGATGGCTTTAGCATCAACAGTGAAGGGAAAGCGTTAAACAATGCCGCGGTGGCGCAAAACGCCCGCGTCAGAATGTCCTCAGGCCAGGTGGTGAGCGGAACCGTCGATTCTGATGGGAATATTCTGATTAACCTATAATCTTTTTAAAGATTTCGCGGCGCGTGCCGATAAATATTCCACTAATGATGATGTCAGGCGCAAACGCCGCGAACCCTCGATGAGGACAACACTATGAGCATTGATCGTACATCAGCCCTGAAGCCGGTAAGCGCTGTACAACCTCGCGAAACGAATGACGCTCCTGCGCAGAAAACGCGTCTGGAAAAACCGTCAACGTCCAACAGCACCAGCGTAACCCTGAGCGACGCGCAGGCAAAACTGATGCAGCCAGGCAGCAACGATATCAATATGGAACGTGTTGAAGCGCTGAAAACAGCTATTCGTAACGGTGAGCTGAAAATGGACACCAGCAAGATTGCTGATGCCCTGATTCAGGAAGCACAGAGTTTCTTACAGAGTAACTAACCGTATGAGTCGACTGTCAGAAATACTGGATCAAATGACGGTTGTTCTTAACGACCTGAAAACGGTAATGGACGCTGAACAGCAGCATCTCTCTTCCGGTCACATCAACGGCAGCGCGCTGCAGCGTATTACTGAAGATAAGAGTTCGCTACTGGCGACGCTGGATTATCTGGAGCAGCAGCGCCGCGCTGAGCAGGATCCTAAGCGTAGCGCCAATGACGATATTATTGAGCGCTGGCAAACCATTACCGAAAAAACCCAGCACCTGCGCGACCTTAACCAGCACAACGGCTGGCTACTGGAAGGTCAGATTGAGCGTAATCAGCAGGCGCTTGAGGTATTGAAACCGCATAAAGAAACCGGACTGTACGGTGCGGATGGTCAAACAGCGACTGCGCGTATTGCGGGAGTTAAAAAGATTTCGATTTGACGCCTGGGCGACAAATCATGCAGCGGGGAGCGCCATAAGGTGAACTCCCCTTTTGGCGTTTATGCCGTACGGCGGGCAAACTCTTTCACTTTGAACCCCAGCACCGCGAGCGTGGCAAAGTAAGCCACCACCCCGACGCCTACCACGGCCATCAGCCGCATCAGACGATAAGGCATGGTGCCCAGGGACCACTCCGGCATCACGTACATCATGCCGAGCAGCGCGGCCGACATCACCAGTACCGCAACGATCAGACGTACCAGGAAACTTCCCCACCCCGGCTGCGGCGTAAAGATATCCTGCTTGCGCAGCTGCCAGTACAACAGCCCGGCATTCAGACAGGCCGCCAGACCAATAGACAGCGACAGGCCAGCATGCTTCAGCGGACCAATAAACGCCAGGTTCATCAGCTGGGTCATAATCAGCGTCACGATGGCAATTTTCACCGGCGTTTTGATGTCCTGACGCGAGTAGAACCCGGGCGCCAGCACCTTGACGACGATCAGCCCCATCAAGCCGACCGAGTAGGCAATCAGCGCGCGCTGGGTCATAGCGGCATCAAAGGCGGTGAATTTCCCGTACTGGAAGAGCGACACCGTCAGCGGTTTGGCCAGAATACCCAGCGCTACCGCGCTCGGCAGGGCCAGCAGGAAGCAGAGACGTAAACCCCAGTCCATCAGGCGGCAATATTCATCATGGTTGCCGCTGGCAAAGCTTTTCGACAGCGACGGCAGCAGGATGGTCCCCAGCGCCACGCCCAGCACCCCGGACGGGAACTCCATCAGACGGTCGGCGTAGTACATCCAGGAAACCGAGCCGGACACGAGGAAAGAGGCAAAGATGGTGTTAATGATAAGCGAGATCTGGCTGACGGAGACGCCGAGAATGGCGGGCCCCATCTGCTTGATCACGCGCATCGCCCCGGCATCTTTGAGATTGATGCGCGGCAGCACCAGCATGCCGATTTTTTTCAGATGCGGCAGCTGATACGCCAGCTGCAGCACGCCGCCGACGGTGACCGCCCAGGCCAGCGCCAGCACCGGCGGGTTAAAGTGCGGCGCGGCGAACAGGGCAAAACCGATCATGCTGACGTTGAGAAACGTCGGCGCAAACGCCGGAACAGAGAAGCGGTTCCAGGTGTTCAGGATCGCCCCCACCAGCGAGGCCAGCGAGATGAGCAGAATATAGGGGAAAGTAATGCGCAGCAGCTGCGAGGTCAGCGCAAATTTGTCAGCCGTATCGGCAAAACCGGGCGCGGTCACCATAATCACCCACGGCGCGGCCAGCATCCCGAGTACGGTCACCACCGCCAAAGCCAGCGTCAGCAGCCCGGAGACATAAGAAACAAAGACGCGCGTCGCGTCTTCACCCTGCTTGCTTTTATATTCTGCCAGAATGGGCACGAATGCCTGAGAAAACGCCCCTTCAGCAAAAATACGACGCAGCAGGTTCGGCAATTTGAACGCGACGAAAAAGGCGTCCGTGGCCATCCCTGCACCAAATACCCTTGCCACAATGGCGTCGCGCGCAAAACCCAGCACGCGGGAAAACATGGTCATCGAGCTGACGGCCGCCAGCGATTTTAATAAGTTCATTAACGTGAATTTCCAGAACCATACGGATTTCCAGGACGGGCAAGCGTAAGCGCCACCCGGCAAAGCCAACAAGCGGCGCTTAGTCTACCCGGATTTCAACGAATTACTATCCGCAGATGTTACAGCGAGTTATTCGCTCATGGCATCGCGCCAGAGCCTTTCCACAATGCGTTGCGCCATAATGGCCTGCTCGCCGGACGTTTCAGGAACCGTCTGATTTTGCACGCAGGTGATAAAGTGGCGGGCGCATCCTGCGAAACCGCGCTGCTCGAGGGTGCTCTGCCAGCCTGGCGCCGGGAGCGTCACCACGCCGTTGCCCTTCTCTTCCCGCCACTCGCGCATGTCCGTAATGTCGTACAGCGCGCCGTCGGTCACCGCCTGCACGGATTCACGCTGGCTTCCCGCACGACGGTGCATGCTGGTGGTAATCTGAAGATGCTCAACGGCGAAGTGGTGTTCCGCGTAGACCATCTGCCCCTGGTCATTCGTTAACAGGGTACCGCTCTTCAGCTGCGCATTACCGTTGCTCAGCCACAGCGCCGTATCCACAACGTGCAGGTAATCATCCAGAAGGGTGAAGCGCAGATCGTTTGGCCCAATGCTGTCGGTGCGGTGTTTATCCATCCGCAGCGAGGCGAGCGTGTTCGACTGCGCCTTCAGCAGCTGGTAAAGCGGCGCGAAGCGGCGGTTGAAGCCCACCATCAGCGTCAGTTTTTTGCGCGCGGCCAGCTCAATCAGCCGTTCGGCATCCTGAACATTTTCCGCCAGCGGCTTATCCACGCAGACGTGAACCCCCAAATTGAGCAGCTCGCTCACCACCTGATAGTGGGTTGCCGTTGAGGTATGTACAAAGACCGCATCACACTCGCGGGCCAGATCCTGCAAAGAGGCGGCATACGGAATGCGCCAGGTTTCGCAGATACGTTCTGCCTTTTCTCGGGTGGGTGACCATGCCCCTTGCAGGGTCCAGTCCGTCGCCGCACCTAATACAGGCAGCCAGGCTTTTTGCGCGATGCCGCCGAGCCCCACCACGCCTACGCGTAATTTTTTCACCGTCAGTCTCCCAGATGTGCCAGCAATGCATCCAGGCGCTGTTTCAGCCCGGCGACCTCGTCTTCCAGCGCCTCTACGCGCGCGGCAAGAGTGTCATTGCTTGCTGAGGATCCCGCGTCGCTCTCCGCGGTAACGGTAGCGACATCGACGTCGCCGCTGAACAGATGCATATAGCGGCTTTCACGTTTGCCCGGCTCGCGCGCCAGACGCACCACGTATAGGCCGTCTTCGCGAGAAGCCAGCCCTTCCAGGGTCTGCTCAACTTCCTGCATATCGCTGAACTCATGCATGCGGGAAGCGCGCGTGCGCAGCTCTCCCGGCGTCTGCGCCCCGCGCAGCAACAGCGTGGTTATGACCGCCACTTCCGCACTGCTCAGCTTCAGGTCGCCAAATTCGGAGTTACAGAAGCGCTGTTCGTATTTGGTCACGCGGTTGCCGAAGCCGCTGACGGTGCGCAGATAGTGGCGTTTAACCAACGCATCCAGCACGTCCTGAACCTCATGCTCGCTGAGGTTCATCACCGGCTCGCGGTTGGTCTTCTGGTTGCAGGCCATGGTTACGGCGTTGACGGAGAGCGGATACTGCTCCGGCGTGGTGACCTGTTTTTCGAGTAAGCACCCAATCACGCGCGCTTCTGTACCGTTTAGCTGATACTTCATCTTTTCTCCTTAACGACCTGCGGTCCAGTCCCGGGTGGTTAACGCCGTCAGAACGTGGTCGCGCCACTCTCCGTCTATCAGCAGATAGTCTTTGGCGTAACCCTCTTTCTCGAACCCTAAACGCGCCAGCAAATTGCCGCTGCGCTGATTATGCGGCATATAGTTCGCCATGATGCGATGGATATGCTGCGTGCGTTGCATATAGCGGATCGCCACCGTTAACGCCTCGTACATCAGCCCCTGTCCCTGCCATTTCTGGCCGATGGAGTAGCCAAGGTAGCAGGCGTGAAACGACCCGCGCACCACGTTTGAAAAATTGGCGATCCCGATAATCTCTTTCTCTTCAGGATCCAGCAGCGCGAAATAAAACGCGCTGCCCTGCTTGTGAAATTCCGTAATCATGCTGAGGCGCGCCTGCCAGCCGGAAGGGTAACAATGGCTCTCATCCCGAACGGGTTCCCAGGGTTTTAAAAACTGGCGATTCTCGGCGTAATAATCCGCCAGACGCCAGGCATCACGCTCATGCACCAGACGAACGACCAGCCTGTCCGTTGTCAGACGCACTTTTGGCACATTACTGCGATAGCCAAACATCGATACCACTCCTTCCCGTCACTTCTGCTGACCCATTAGCTTTACTATACCTGCGCCTGCGCCGTCTGTGAAAACAGTGACATACCATTTTCACCTCTTTTCACATTTTTCGATGAGAACTCTCTATCAAAGCACCCTTTTGATAAAAAAATATTGTCACCCCCGGGGGTGGGAAAAAACGCGGCGACACCGCAGAATGTTAGCGTGCTCACCTTCTTATTTTCCCTGGAGGGAAAATGTCCCGCGTATCACAGGCCAGGAGCCTGGGTAAATATTTCCTGCTCGTCGATAACATGCTGGTCGTGCTCGGCTTTTTTGTCGTTTTTCCATTGATATCGATCCGCTTTGTCGATCAGATGGGCTGGGCGGCATTAATGGTTGGCATTGCCCTGGGGTTACGCCAGTTTGTCCAGCAGGGCCTGGGGGTCTTTGGCGGGGCCATCGCCGACCGCTTTGGCGCTAAACCGATGATCGTTACCGGTATGCTGCTGCGCGCGGCAGGTTTTGCCACGATGGCGGTCGCTCAGGAGCCCTGGCTGCTCTGGTTCTCCTGTTTCCTCTCCGGTATCGGCGGCACGCTGTTCGATCCGCCGCGCACCGCGCTGGTGGTAAAGCTTATTCGCCCCCAGCACCGCGGCCGTTTCTTCTCGATTCTGATGATGCAGGACAGTGCCGGGGCGGTTATCGGCGCCCTGCTGGGAAGCTGGCTGCTGCAGTATGATTTCCGACTGGTCTGCGCCGCCGGTGCGGTGCTCTTTATTCTGTGCGCGCTGTTTAATGGCCTGTTCCTGCCCGCCTGGAAACTGTCGACGGTCAAAGCGCCGGTCCGGGAAGGTCTTGGCCGCGTCCTGCGCGACAGGCGTTTTGTCACCTATGTGTTGACCCTGACGGGCTACTACATGCTGGCTGTGCAGGTCATGCTGATGCTGCCGATCATGGTTAACGACATTGCTGGCACGCCTGCTGCCGTTAAATGGATGTACGCCATCGAAGCCGCACTTTCCCTGACGCTGCTCTATCCGATTGCCCGCTGGAGCGAACGGCGTTTTCGTCTGGAGCATCGCCTGATGGCCGGGCTGCTCCTGATGACGCTGAGCATGATGCCGATCGGTCTGGTGAACTCTCTCCAGCAGCTCTTTACGCTGATTTGCACGTTCTATATTGGCTCAATCATCGCCGAGCCTGCGCGTGAAACGCTGAGCGCCTCGCTTGCGGATGCGCGTGCGCGCGGCAGCTATATGGGTTTCAGCCGGCTCGGGCTGGCGCTTGGCGGTGCATTAGGTTACGCCGGTGGCGGCTGGTTGTTTGATGCCGGCAAAGCGTTTAACCAGCCCGAACTCCCGTGGGTGATGCTCGGCGCGGTGGGCTTTATGACGCTCCTTGCCCTGTGGTGGCAGTTCAGCCAGAAACGCAGCGCGAGCGGGATGCTCGAGCCTGGCGCGTAGCCTTTCCCTCGGGCGGGAGCCACTCCCGCCCCACTTCTCAGTTTTTTCTGCTGGTTTCTGCCAATTCACACTGACATACTGGCGTAACAGGACAGAAGCGCCGATTTTTCGTTGAGGAACACTATGAAGAAAATTGTCTTTGCCGCGGCATTAGTTGTCAGCGGCCTGCTGGTTGGCTGTAACCAGCTCACGCAATATACCGTCAGTGAACAGGAAATTAATCAGGCGCTGGAAAAACATAACAATTTCTCTAAAGACATTGGCGTGCCGGGACTGGCGGACGCGCATATCGTCCTTACGAACCTGACCAGCCAGATTGGACGTGAAGAGCCAAACAAAGTTACCCTGGCCGGTGACGCGGCTCTCGATATGTCATCCCTCTTTGGCAATCAGAAGGCCAACATCAAGCTCAAGCTGAAGGCCCTGCCCGTTTTCAACAAAGAGAAAGGGGCAATTTTCCTGCAGGAGATGGAAGTCGTCGATGCGCAGGTGTCGCCGGACAAGATGGCACCGGTTCTGCAAACCCTGATGCCCTATCTCAACCAGTCGCTGCGAAATTACTTTAACCAGCAGCCCGCGTACGTCTTAAGCGAAGACAAAAGCAAGGGTGAAGCTCTGGCGAAAAAATATGCAAAAGGTATAGAGGTGAAACCGGGAGAAATTATCATTCCTTTCACCGATTAACCTGAAGGGCGCTGCGGCGCCCTTTTTTTACGGAAAAGTGTGCAAACGAAAACGTTTCCGCTTATGATTTGTGTCCGGCAAAAACAGCCATCCTTATGACTGATTCCTGACAAGCCGGAGCTTCCATGACTGCACAACCCCAGGTTCTTAAAATCCGCCGCCCTGACGACTGGCATATCCATCTGCGCGATGGCGATATGCTGAAAACCGTCGTGCCTTATACCAGCGAAATTTATGGCCGCGCGATTGTCATGCCTAACCTGGTTCCACCAGTCACCACCGTCGATGCCGCGATTGCCTATCGCCAGCGCATCCTGGATGCCGTCCCTGCGGAACACGAATTTACCCCGTTGATGACCTGCTATCTTACCGACTCGCTGGATCCGAACGAAGTGGAGCGCGGGTTTAACGAAGGCGTATTTACGGCGGCGAAACTCTACCCGGCAAATGCCACCACCAACTCCAGCCACGGCGTCACCAGCATTGATGCCATCATGCCGGTTCTGGAACGCATGCAGAAACTGGGCATGCCGCTGCTGGTCCATGGTGAAGTCACGCATGCCGAGATTGACATCTTCGACCGTGAAGCCCGCTTTATCGAGACCGTGATGGAGCCTCTGCGCCAGCGCCTGCCCGCGCTTAAAGTGGTCTTTGAGCATATCACTACCAAAGACGCGGCAGAGTATGTGCGCGACGGCAACGATCTTATCGCCGCGACCATTACGCCACAGCACCTGATGTTTAACCGTAACCACATGCTGGTGGGCGGGGTGCGTCCTCACCTGTACTGTCTGCCTATTCTCAAGCGCAACATCCACCAGCAGGCGCTGCGCGAGCTGGTTGCCAGCGGGTTCTCCCGCGCGTTCCTCGGCACCGATTCCGCACCTCACGCCCGCCACCGCAAAGAGGCGAGCTGCGGCTGTGCAGGCTGCTTCAACGCCCCAACGGCACTGGCCAGCTACGCGACCGTCTTTGAAGAGATGAACGCGCTCGAACATTTTGAAGCGTTCTGCTCCCTTAACGGCCCGCGCTTCTACGGCCTGCCGGTCAACGACACCTTCATCGAACTGGAGCGTAAAGCGAGCCACGTTGAGGAGTCCATTGCGCTGACGGATGACACGCTGATCCCATTCCTGGCGGGCGAAACCGTTAACTGGACGGTAAAACGTTAAAAAATCAATGCCCCTTGTTGTCAAACCGATAATATACCTGTATAAATAAACAGTATATTACACAGGGGGCATTTATGCGTATTGAAGTCACCATAGCCAAAACAACCGTTCTGCCTGCCGGCGCGCTTGATGCACTGGCAGGCGAGTTATCCCGCCGTATTAACAACACCTTTCCCGACAACGCGGGTGCCGTAACGGTGCGTTACGCCGCGGCGAACAACCTCTCCGTCATTGGTGCTGCGAAAGAAGATAAAGATCGCATCAGCGAAATCCTGCAGGAAACGTGGGAAAGCGCAGACGACTGGTTTATCACAGATTAACACTGCTCCCTCATTGTGTTTTTTTGCCGGGTCGCCCCGGCTTTTTTTGTCTAAAAATCCTGCAAGTTCAAATTAATTCGGCATCTTCTTTAAAAATCGTGAACGAGATGGTGTTTTATTGTTCGAACAATCCTAAAAAGCAGAAAAATGTGTTGCCACCTGTTTATTTTTCCCGTTGGAACCCTTATTACTTGGTATACTGAAGATGCTTTCAGAAAAACATGCATTGAACCTCAAAGCCGTTGTCTTCTAACACGCATTAAGGGGGTTATAATGGAAAAGAATAGTGAAGTGATCCAGACCCATCCACTGGTTGGCTGGGATATCAGTACCGTAGATAGCTACGATGCGCTGATGCTGCGTTTGCACTACCAGACCCCGAATCAACTCAACCGTGAAGAAGCGGAAGTTGGACAGACGCTGTGGCTAACAACAGACGTCGCCCGTCAGTTTATTTCTATTTTAGAGGCAGGTATTGCAAAAATAGAATCTGGCGACTATCAGGAAAATGAGTATAAACGGCACTAAGCTTATGCCCACTTTTCTCTCTACAGGCACCCTCGCGGTGCCTTATTTATTTCTCCCTTGTCTAACCCCGCGTTGTTAATTACTCTGCTAACAAAACATCAGTTTATGAGATGCATATGAGATACGACTTAATCATTATTGGTAGCGGCTCCGTGGGTTCCGCTGCCGGTTATTACGCAACACAGGCAGGTCTGAAGGTCCTGATGATCGATGCCCACCTTCCTCCTCATTCGGAGGGCAGCCATCATGGCGATACCCGTCTCATGCGCCATGCGTATGGAGAAGGCGAGCGCTATGTGCCGCTGGTGCTTCGCGCCCAGACGCTGTGGGATGAACTGGCGACACAGACCGAAGAGCGTATTTTCGAGCGTACCGGCGTCGTCAACCTTGGCCCTGCTCATTCTGATTTTCTCGCCGGCGTCGAGCGCAGCGCAAAAGCCTTTAATCTGGATGTTGAGAAGCTGGACGCAACGGGCATTACCGCGCGCTGGCCTGAAATTACCGTCCCGGACGATTACATCGGCCTCTTTGAAGCCCACTCCGGCGTGCTGCATTGTGAAACGGCAATCAAAACCTGGATCGATCTTGCCGCGAAGGCCGGCTGTGCGCAGCTGTTTAACTGTCCGGTGGAGGCCATCGCCCATGACGAGAATGGCGTCACGGTAACGACTCTTGACGGCGACTATTCAGCGTCCCGCCTGCTCGTCAGCGCAGGAACCTGGGTCACTCGCCTGCTGCCGGAACTGCCAATCCAGCCGGTGCGCAAGGTCTTTTCCTGGTTCCAGTCGGATGGTCGCTACAGCGCGCAGAATAAATTCCCGGCCTTTACCGGCGAATTGCCGAATGGCGATCAGTTCTACGGTTTCCCTTCCGAGAAAGATGCGCTGAAAATCGGTAAACACAACGGTGGCCAGGCTATCGCCTCCCCTGAAGAGCGTAAGCCTTTTGGCGCCTGTCCACAGGATGGTTCGGAAGCCTTCTCGTTCCTGCGTACTATTCTTCCGGGCGTCGGTGGCTTGCTGTATGGCGCGGCCTGTACCTACGACAACACGCCGGATGAAGACTTTATCATTGATACGCTGCCCGGGCATGACAACGTCCTGCTGATTACCGGGCTGAGCGGCCATGGCTTTAAGTTCGCATCCGTGCTGGGCGAGATCGCCGCACAGTTTGGCCAGGGCATCGCGCCGCAGTTTGATCTGACGCCCTTCTCACTCTCGCGTTTTAACGGATAATCCGCCACGGGCTCCGGAGGTTTCGGGGCCCGTTTCATTCACACTGCATTACGGGGCGTTATGCGCAGGATCGTTAGCTTTCTGATGAATAATATTCGCGAGCATTTCATGCTCTATATCTTATTGTGGGCGCTGTTGGCCATTATTGATTTTGTTTACATTGTATTTTATTGAAAACTTTGACTGACAATAATTGACATTAATTTAGCTTTATTGAAGCTCTTTATTTTACTTGCACGAAGACATTGAATTACCTTTATCGATCCTGTTCAAAAGCGCTGAAATAAATAAAATAAAAATCAATAGACAATTATTTCAGTTGCAATGTCACATCTTCCCGTTCATTTTTACCCTTCGGTTAATATGAAAATGGACATTCTGATGCAACTGCGTAACACCTCCCGGCGCTACGGAATAATATCCGTAAGTTTGCACTGGTTATTTGCTATTGCCGTCTACGGTATGTTTGGACTTGGACTCTGGATGGTCACGCTCAGCTATTACGACGGCTGGTATCACCAGGCACCGGAGTTACATAAAAGCATTGGCGTTCTCCTGATGCTGGGTCTGGTTTTTCGCGTGATCTGGCGACATATTTCCCCGCCGCCCGCCGCGCCAAAGACCCACGGCAAATTTACCCGCGTCAGTGCCGTTGCCGCGCATATCGCGCTCTATGCGCTGCTCTTCGCCATTCTGATTAGCGGCTACCTTATCTCGACGGCGGACGGTAAGCCGATTAGCGTCTTTGGCCTTTTTGACGTCCCGGCAACGCTCAGCGATGCGGGCGCTCAGGCTGACACCGCCGGGGTCGTTCACCTCTGGCTTGCGTGGAGCGTCGTGATCCTGTCCGTGCTGCACGGGCTTGCCGCCCTCAAACACCATTTTATTGATAAAGACGATACGCTAAAGCGCATGCTTGGCCGCTCGTCAGTTGACTCTGGAGCATAAAATGAAAAAACACCTGCTGGGTATCGCCCTGGGATCTCTGTTATTCACCGCCGGTTCCGCCGTGGCGGCCGATTATAAAATTGATAAAGAGGGCCAGCACGCTTTCGTCAATTTCCGTATTCAGCACCTGGGATACAGCTGGCTGTACGGTACCTTTAAGGATTTTGACGGCACATTCACCTTTGACGAGAAAAATCCTGCCGCCGACAAGGTCAGCGTGACCATTAATACTAACAGCGTGGATACCAATCATGCTGAACGTGATAAACATCTGCGCAGTGGCGAATTCCTCAATGTCGGGAAATACCCACAGGCTACTTTTACCTCCACGGAAGTGAAAAACGAGGGTGATAAGCTGAATATTACCGGCAACCTGACGCTTAACGGCGTAACAAAACCGGTCACGCTTAATGCTAAATTACTGGGTCAGGGTGACGATCCGTGGGGCGGTAAACGCGCAGGATTTGAAGCGGCGGGTAAAATTCACCTGAAAGATTTTAATATCACAACGGATTTAGGCCCGGCGTCTCAGGACGTTGAGCTGATTATTTCCGTTGAAGGTGTACAGCAGAAATCATAATAGATTCGCCCGGCAGGCTTTTGCCGTGCCGGGCGTTATTATCATTCCGGGTCAGGGATACCCAGTTTGGTATTCAGACGGCCGCGTGATTTATTAAAAATCTTGTTGCCGTTTTCACGTCCTGCGCGACGGCGACGCTGCTCTTCTTCCGGCAGGATGCTCTCTTCGCTGCACAGTTCGCTGCAGCAGCCGTTAAACTTCTCGGCACAGGCCGGGCACTGAATGAACAGCAGATGGCACCCGTCATTTTTGCAGTTGGTGTGGGTATCGCACGGTGCGCCGCACTGGTGGCACTGGGCAATAACGTCTTCCGAGATACGCTCACCCATACGCTCGTCAAAGACAAAGTTTTTCCCGATAAAGCGCACCGGTAAACCCTGCTCGCGGGCGCGGCGGGCGTACTCGATAATGCCGCCTTCAATATGCCAGACCTTATTAAAGCCATTGTGCTTCATCCACGCGCTGGCTTTCTCACAGCGGATACCGCCGGTGCAGTACATAACGATCTTTTTATCTTTATGTTCCTGCATCATCTCAACCGCTTTGGGCAGTTGCTCGCGGAAGGTGTCGGCCGGGATTTCCATCGCGTTCTCGAAATGCCCCACTTCGTACTCATAGTGGTTACGCATATCAATGAACACGGCATCCGGATCGTCCAGCATCGCATTCACTTCCGCTGCCTTGAGATATTCACCGACATCCGCCGGGTTAAACTCAGGATCGTCGATACCGTCCGCCACGATGCGCTCACGCACCTTCATGCGCAGCACCCAGAAGGATTTCCCGTCATCGTCCAGAGCAATGTTCAGGCGCAAGCCGTCGAGGGCCGGATCGAACTGATAAAGCACGTCGCGGAAGGCGCTGACTTTGCTTTCCGGTACGCTAATTTGCGCGTTAATGCCTTCACGGGCAAGGTAGACGCGGCCGAAGACGTTCAGGGCCGTGAACGCCTGATAAAGCGCATCGCGGGTCGCCTGCGGATCGTCGATCGTGAAGTATTTATAGAAAGAGATGGTTGTGCGCGGTTCGGTTTCAGCCAACATACGCGCTTTCAACATCTCATTCGACACGCGGTTGTGTAACACTGGCATGGTGTACAGTCCTGGAATCGTTAGAGAGAATTAAAAATCGGTCGGCATCATATAGCAAACAAAACCAATTTACATCCACACAATTTACGCTACATTTCACACACCCTGATTAATCAGGCTTAACAATTGCTGTATTCGTGCACGCTTCGAAAGCAGATATTTTGGCTATGTCTCAAAAAATGAGACACTAGCAAAACAGGACGTTTGAACACAGGAAAGACATGACCCAGTTACCAAAATTTACTGCCGCCCTTTTGCATCCCCGCTATTGGTTGACCTGGCTTGGCATCGGCTTTTTATGGCTTCTGGTACAGCTTCCCTACCCTGTTATTTTTCGGTTGGGTAAATTTCTGGGCCGTTTCGCGCAACTGTTTATGAAGCGTCGCGCCAGAATCGCGTACCGCAATCTTGAGCTCTGTTTTCCGCAGATGAGCGAGCCAGAGCGTCACGATATGGTCGCGAAGAATTTCGAATCCGTCGGGATGGGGCTTATGGAGACCGGCATGGCGTGGTTTTGGCCGGACAAACGCATGGCCCGCTGGAGCGAGGTGACGGGAACCGGCATGGAGCCTGTGCATACGCTTCAGGCCAACCAGACGGGCGTTTTGCTGATCGGAGTCCATTTCCTTACGCTGGAAATCGGGGCGCGCATGTTCGGCATGCAGGCGCCGGGCATTGGCGTTTATCGTCCTAACGATAACCCGGTCATCGATTTAATCCAGACCAACGGCCGCATGCGCTCCAACAAAAGCATGATCGACCGTAAGGATCTGAAGGGGATGATCCGCGCGCTGAAATCCGGTGAAGTGGTCTGGTATGCCCCCGACCACGACTATGGCCCACAGGCCAGCGTATTTGTTCCCTTCTTCGCCGTTGAAGAGGCCGCCACAACGACCGGTACCTGGATGCTGGCGCGCATGTCCAAAGCCGCCATCGTGCCTTTTGTTCCCCGCCGTAAGCCGGATGGTTCAGGCTACGAGCTGATGATGCTGGAGCCGGAACTCGCGCCGCCGCTCGATGATGCGGAAACCACCGCACGCTGGATGAACAGCGTTGTGGAGAAGTGCATCATGCTGGCGCCCGAGCAGTATATGTGGCTGCACCGCCGTTTTAAAACGCGTCCACAAGGCACGCCGTCCCGCTATTAATCCTCATGCGGTCCTCAGGGCCGCATGCCGTTTTAGCTTTAAAAGCTCCTCGTCATTGCGGCAATCATAACCCAGGCGCATAATTAGCAGGCTTATTACTTTATGCTTCAGGTGCTCTGCACCTCATTATGCGGATAGTTATGTCACCCTCAGATGCCCCCATAAACTGGAAGCGTAACCTCGCGGTTGCGTGGCTTGGCTGTTTTCTTACCGGCGCGGCCTTTAGCCTGGTTATGCCCTTCCTGCCGCTCTACGTCGAACAGCTAGGCGTGACGGGCCACAGCGCGCTCAATATGTGGTCCGGTCTGGTATTCAGCATCACGTTTCTCTTTTCCGCGATGGCCTCGCCCTTCTGGGGCGGCCTTGCCGATCGCAAGGGACGTAAAATCATGCTGCTGCGTTCGGCGCTGGGGATGGCCATTATCATGGCGCTGATGGGCGTGGCGCAGAACGTCTGGCAGTTTCTGATCCTGCGCGCGCTGCTGGGCCTGCTGGGAGGATTTATTCCCAACGCGAATGCTCTGATTGCCACGCAAATTCCCCGCCATAAGAGCGGCTGGGCGCTAGGAACACTCTCCACCGGCGGCGTGAGCGGTGCTCTGCTTGGACCGCTGGCCGGTGGATTACTGGCGGATAACTACGGCCTGCGCCCGGTCTTCTTTATCACCGCCAGCGTGTTGTTCCTGTGCTTTATCGTCACCCTGCTCTGTATCCGGGAAAACTTCACGCCTGTCGCCAAAAAAGAGATGCTCCACGCCAGAGAGGTGCTGACCTCGCTCAAAAATCCCAGACTGGTGCTGAGCCTGTTCGTGACGACAATGATTATCCAGGTGGCTACCGGGTCGATTGCCCCTATTCTGACGCTGTACGTTCGCGACCTGGCGGGTAACGTCAGCAATATTGCGTTCATCAGCGGGCTGATTGCTTCCGTACCCGGCGTGGCGGCGCTGCTGAGCGCCCCGAGGCTCGGAAAACTGGGGGACCGGGTGGGTCCGGAAAAAATACTGATCTGCGCGCTGGTGATCTCCGTCCTGCTGCTTATCCCGATGTCGATGGTGCAAACGCCATGGCAGCTGGGCGTCCTGCGCTTTTTGCTGGGAGCCGCCGACGGCGCATTGCTTCCCGCCGTACAGACCCTGCTGGTTTACAACTCCACGAACCAGATTGCCGGGCGTATTTTCAGCTATAACCAGTCATTCCGCGATATCGGTAACGTCACCGGACCGCTGCTCGGAGCCGGGATCTCCGCCAGCTTCGGTTTTCGCGCCGTCTTTATCGTGACGGCGGGCGTCGTGTTGTTCAATGCCATTTATTCATGGTTCAGTTTATCCCGCGCGCTGCGGCCCGTGACGGAATAAGACGAACGCCTGACAGCTTATTTTCGCATTCATACTTGCAGAATCTTATATTCAGCTATTCTTTCCCTGAAACCTTCTGGAAAACAGGGAGACACCAATGACCATGTACGCCACGCTGGAAGAAGCTATTGATGCCGCTCGTGAAGAGTTCCTCGCCGACAACCCCGGCGTTGAAGAAGAAGATGCTGACGTGCAACAGCTTAATATCCAAAAATACGTTCTGCAGGATGGAGATATTATGTGGCAGGCCGAATTCTTTGCCGATGAAGGTGAAGAAGGGGAATGTTTGCCGATATTAAGTGGTGAAGGTGCGCAGGCCGTCTTTGATGGCGACTATGACGAAATCGAACTTCGGCAGGAATGGCTGGAAGAGAACACCCTGCACGAGTGGGATGAGGGTGAGTTTCAGCTCGAGCCGCCGCTGGATACGGAAGAAGGTCAAACCGCAGCCGATGAGTGGGACGAGCGTTAATTTACGCTATTCGTAAGGGCCGTGGCTGGCGTCGATCGGCAGCAACAGCGTGTCGAAAATCAGCGAGAACGGCAGATCGAGCACGGTCAGGTAGCGCCATGCGGAATCACGAAGATCCCATTTCACGCCCGGGTAATACTGATTTCCGTGGCCTTGCCCTGGAATGGTGCGACTGATGATACTGCCGCAGCCGCTGAGCAGGCATGCCATCATAACGACGATGATTATTCTCATCTTTAACCTCTAAAAAAATACCGGCGATTAAGCCGGTATTTTATCTGGCGGGTGGCGATTCGCTTACCCGCCCCTTTTTAACAACTTACTTCGCCTTCAGCGCGAGCGGGTTCAGCTTCACGTCTTTATAGTAGTTCACCCACGAAGAGTATTTCTCCGGAGCGGACCACACGCGGTAGTGAAGACGCGCCATAGTCACCGGGTCGCTCAACAGCACCAGACGACGGTCACGGTTGAGTTTTTCCGGGGTCTCGTTTAGCGCCTGCTCAACGTGACGATCGCGGGCAATCTCCAGCACCTGGCTGGCGCGGTGACGCGCAGTCGCCATTGCCGTTGCCAGGGCGTTGAATGACGGGTTAAACACGGCGTGCATGAAGCCGTCATCCAGCGAGCGACTGCGGTTCTGTTCCAGGTAACGATCGGTATCCACCAGCACCTGCGGCGGGGAATACTCTTCCGGGATCAGGAACAGTTTCCAGCGTTTGGTTCGCAGCCCCACCGTTGAACGGCTGGAAATCACGGACACAAATGGCGACAGGATCAGCGAGAAGACAATCGGCGCCAGCCAGAACAGGAAGCGCAGATCCAGCCAGGCCATCCCGGCCGCCCACACCAGACCCAGCAGCAGCTGAGAACCGTGGCGCATAAAGGCTTCACCCCACGGCGTGGAGTCATCATCACGCTGCGGTGAGTTCCAGACCACTTCCCAGCCCAGGAACGCACTGACCACAAACACGGTGTGGAACAGCATACGTACCGGCGCCAGCAGGACGGAGAACAGCACTTCCAGCAGCAGAGAAAGGGTCACGCGGAAGAAACCGCCGTACTCTTTCGAGCCTTTGCACCAGATAAGGATGATACTGAGCAGCTTAGGCAGGAACAGCAGCACCATGGTGGAGGCAAACAGCGCAATCGCCAGCTCCGGACGCCACTGCGGCCACACCGGGAACAGCTGACGCGGTTGCAGGAAGTATTGCGGCTCCGTCAGGGCATGAACCACCTGTAAGGCAGTCGACAGCGCCAGGAACATAAACCACAGCGGTGCAGAGAGATAGGACATCACGCCGGTCAGGAACACCGCACGGTGAACCGGGTGCATCCCTTTAACCAGGAACAGGCGGAAGTTCATCAGGTTACCGTGACACCAGCGGCGGTCGCGCTTGAGCTCGTCCAGAAGGTTCGGCGGCAGCTCTTCGTACGATCCCGGCAGGTCGTAGGCAATCCAGACGCCCCAGCCAGCACGACGCATCAGCGCCGCTTCTACGAAGTCGTGCGACAGAATAGAACCGGCAAACGAACCCTCACCCGGCAGCGGCGCCAGCGCACAGTGTTCAATGAACGGCTTCACGCGGATAATGGCGTTGTGGCCCCAGTAGTGCGATTCACCCAGCTGCCAGAAGTGCAGACCCGCCGTAAACAGCGGCCCGTAAACACGGGTGGCGAACTGCTGGCAGCGCGCATAGAGCGTGTCCATACCGGACGCTTTTGGCGAAGACTGAATGATACCCGCGTTAGGGTTGGCTTCCATCAGGCGCACCAGACCGCTCAGGCAGTCTCCGCTCATGACGGAGTCAGCATCCAGCACCACCATGTAGCTGTACTGGTTACCCCAGCGACGGCAGAAGTCATCGATGTTACCGCTTTTACGCTTCACGCGACGACGGCGGCGGCGGTAGAAGATCTGGCCTTCGCCCTGCACTTCTGCAATCAGCTCCATCCACGCTTTTTGTTCCGCAACGCAGATATCCGGGTTGTAGCTGTCGCTCAGGATGTAAACGTCGAAATGCTCCGCGTTGCCGGTCGCCTTCACGGACTCCCAGGTCGCACGCAGGCCCGCAAATACGCGGTCAACGTCTTCGTTACAGATAGGCATAATCAGCGCGGTACGGTGCTCGGGATTGAGGGGTTCATCCCCGACCGTTGACGCTGAAATGCTGTATTTGTCACGCCCCATGAGCAGCTGCAGGAAGCCCATCAACGCGGTCCAGAAACCGGCCGAGACCCAGCAGAAGAGGACCGCGAACAGCAGGAGAATGCCGCTCTGCAGGATATACGGCAGCAGCTGCATGAAGGAGACCCAAAGATCCTGGCCCATCATGTCCGTCGGATTGATAAACGCCCAGCCCTGGTAAGGCAGGATAGTTTTCATGTACCAGGTCGCGACGACCGTCTGCGCAAGCGTCAGAAGCAGCAGGATATAGCGACGGATTGTCCCGACGGTACGCCATTTCTGTTCGGAGGCCTGCTCTTCTTTCGTCAGGCGCGACAGATAGCGCGGCGTCACATCACGCCCGCGCAGGCGATCCCAGAAGCGGCCCACCGGGTTGGTGCGCCATGGATCGGGGAACATAGAGGAACGCGTAGCCTTCGGCATCGCCTGAAGCTGATCGCGTCCTTCATCGTCTTTAATCAACTGCCCTTCCGCCAGCGAGTCCGGCCAGGCCTGCTCCAGACGCGCCTTGACTGACCCGAGCGGCGTATCATCATCACGGGAAAACGTATGATGTTCACCATCCAGCGCGGTGTGAACCGCGCGGATGTCGCTCTTTGGCAGTGCCGCTTTTTCGATATCCGTCAGCGGCATGGCATCAATATATTCAGATGTATTATTCATTGGCAGGTAGCTGATAGCTCCAGGTTTCACTCAGCGGCTGATCGTTACTGACCAGCGCAGCACGCATTTCAGTGGTCTGTTTCGGATCTTTCACTTTCACGCGCAGGGTCAGACGCCAGCCTTTGGTTACCGGGTTGTAACGCACGGTATTCTCAACGATTTCACCGTTATCACCGATGCTGGCCTGAGCGGCAACGGCGGTGTCCGGTGACAGTTTCTTCATATCCTGGCCTGTGAAGTCCACGACAAACGCCACGGTACCGTCAGGCTGACGGATAAGATTAGACTGCTTCACATCACCCGTTGAGCGGCGAGTCTGCATTACATACGCGTTATCCGGCGCATGCAGCTTATCTTCGTCACGGCTGAAGGTAATGGTGTACTTGAAGTTCATCTCTTTACCGGCTTCCGGCAGCTGATCCGGCGTCCAGTAAGCGACGATGTTATCGTTGGTTTCGTCGTTGGTTGGAATTTCTACCAGCTCGACCTTGCCTTTACCCCAGTCACCGTTTGGCGTGACCCAGGCGCTTGGACGCTGGTCATAGCGATCGTCCAAATCTTCAAAGCGGGAGAACTGACGACCACGCTGCAGCAGGCCAAAACCTTGCGGGTTTTCCATTGCGAAGCTGCTAACCGCCAGATGTTTCGGGTTATTCAGCGGACGCCAGATCCACTCACCGTTACCGGCATGAATAGACAGACCGTTGGAGTCGTGCAGTTCCGGGCGGAAGTTGGTAGCCGGAGACGGCTGGTTCGGCCCGAACAGGAACATACTGGTCAACGGCGCAACGCCCAGCTTGCCCACTTTATCACGCAGGTAAACCTTGGACTGCACGTCAACTACCGTGTCACGACCCGGCATAATCACAAAGCGATAGGCACCGGTTGCACGCGGGGAATCCAGGAGTGCATAAATGGTCAGACGCTTATCCGTTGGTTTTGGACGTTCAATCCAGAACTCACGGAAACGTGGGAACTCTTCACCTGATGGCAGCGCGGTATCAATAGCCAGACCGCGCGCAGAAAGCCCGTACACCTGCCCCGCGCCAATGACGCGGAAATAGCTGGCTCCAAGCATGCTGACGATTTCGTCGTTTTTATCTTTGCTGTTGATTGGGTAAAGCACCTTAAAGCCTGCGAAGCCCAGGTCTTTCACCGTATCTTTGTCGTGTTGCACATTGCCAAAATTGAAGTAATCCGGGCTGTACTTGATCTTACGTACCGCGGTTGCCGTCACTTCATTGATGGCAACAGGCGTGTCGAAGTACATACCCTGATGATAAAATTCAAGCTTGAACGGGGTTTTAATATTGCTCCAGTACGCTTTGTCGTGATTGAACTGGATCTGCTGATAGTCCGCATACTTCATGTCGCGGAAAACGGAGGGCAAGTTACTTTTCGGCGCTTCGTAGCTCTTGCCTGCCATCGATTTTGCCTGTTTTGCGACATCGTCGATGTTAAAGGCCAGTGCCGATGAGGTATACAGTGATAACACCACTGCAGCACCCAACCAACGCATTTTCATCATCTGTGGTTTATGTTTCATAATAAGTAAGCACTTCCCCCTTTGTGTGCTTATATCGATCCGATCCATTTTAATGGAAACTCAGGCAATCCGACAACATTATCACTGCTTTGTTCAGCTGCTGGCTCATGGATTAAGCAAATGAAAGAACCCGCTATTCACTTTGCGTGCTTATCCTGGAGACAGGGTGTCGGTCTTGGTGTAGGGTTGGCTTCGAATGTAACCATTATGAGTCTTAGGGATAAGACGAAAAGTCTGAGAATGCACAACGTTATATGAGCACAACACCAACAGAACGTGAATATTTCCTCGACTCGATCAGGGCCTGGCTGATGCTATTGGGGATCCCCTTTCACATTTCACTGATTTACTCCAGCCACACCTGGCATGTGAATAGCCAGATGCCCTCCTGGTGGCTGACGCTGTTTAATGACTTTATTCACGCCTTCCGTATGCAGGTGTTCTTCGTCATATCCGGCTATTTTTCTTACATGCTGTTTCTGCGATACCCGCTCAAGCGCTGGTGGAAAGTGCGCGTAGAGCGCGTGGGGATCCCCATGCTGACCGCAATTCCACTGCTGACGCTGCCTCAGTTCATTATGTTGCAATACGTCAAAGGCAAAGCGGAGAACTGGCCAAATCTGTCGCTGTATGAAAAGTACAATACGCTGGTCTGGGAGCTGGTGTCTCACCTGTGGTTCCTGCTGGTCCTGGTGGTGCTCACAACGGTGAGCCTGTTGATTTTCAGCCGCCTGCGCCACCGTCTGAGTACAAAAGCCGACACCTTCTTCGCCAACGTTACGATGGGCAAACTGTCAGTGCTCTTCTTGCTGTTGGGGATTGCCTATGCCGCCGTGCGCCGAACGCTGCTTATCGTCTACCCGCCGATTTTGAGCGACGGGTTATTTAATTTTGTGGTGATGCAGTCACTGTTCTACATTCCGTTCTTTTTAATCGGCGCGCTGGCCTTTATTCATCCGAAGCTTAAGTCGCTGTTTGTCACCCCGTCACCGTGGTGCGCGCTGGGGGCAAGCCTCGCGTTCGCGGCCTATCTGCTGAATCAGCGCTACGGCAGCGGCGATGCCTGGATGTATGAAACGGAAAGCGTGATCACTATGCTGCTTGGGCTGTGGATGGTGAACGTGGTATTCGCGCTGGGCCACCGCTTGCTGAACTTTAAGTCCAGTCGCGTGACCTACTTCGTTAATGCGTCACTGTTTATCTATCTGGTGCATCATCCGTTGACGCTTTTCTTCGGGGCTTACATCACACCGCACATCGCTTCCAACACGCTGGGGTTCTTTACCGGGCTGGTGTTTGTTGTAGGGGTAGCAATCGTACTCTACGAAATCCATCTGCGGATCCCGCTCCTGCGCTTCCTCTTTTCAGGAAAACCACAGGCAAAAGCCTCATAAATCCCGCGGCGCATCAGATGCGCCGCGTTTGCATCAGCTCTCCAGTTCTTGTCTGCGCTGAGTCAGAAGCCGCTGATAAAGATGCGTGGTGTCGTCGTCGAAACAGACAAAAATCACCTTCTCTGGCAGCGGTTTTAACGACAAATAGCGGTAAACCGTTTCTACGGCAATCGTTGCGGCAGCGGCCTTAGGGTAACCATACACGCCTGTGCTGATGGCCGGAAACGCCATCGTTTTATAACCATTGTCGGCGGCAAGTCGCAGACAGTTCCGGTAAGCCTCTTCCAGAATACTCGCTTCGTGCTGATCCCCGCCATGCCAGACAGGCCCTACGGCGTGAATTACCGCTCTCGCAGGCAGATTGCCCGCCAGCGTAATCACCGCGTGACCGGGAGGACATTCGCCCTGCTGTTGGCGCACGGTTTTACAGGCTTCCAGCAGCTGCGGTCCGGCAGCCCGGTGAATAGCCCCGTCCACGCCGCCCCCTCCCATCAGGGATGGATTGGCCGCATTGACGATGACATCGACGTGCACTGTCGTAATATCGCCATGAATAATTTCAATTTGCGGTTTCATAAAGCCCCTCTGCAACCCGCCATTTTCTTAAGTGTATCGCAGAGGAGACCGGGAGAAAAAACTATCAGAAAAAATCCTCTTTCACCGCAGGGCGCGAGAACGCGCACTAGCGATACTGGATTTCGACAACCGCGAGCGTTTTTTCAGGATTAAGGTATTTCATATTGAGCGTTGCCAGGTTTGAGTCGCTCACTTTCCCGTTGAGCGCCTCTGCATAGCTGACCATACGCGTTTGCATACGGTTATTATTTGGACATGACATTGCAATCTGTTGCTTCTGGGGGGCGACTTCACAGGGGTCGGCAACAATAGCACCGCGGAAATGAATGACGCCACCGTCAACAACCGTGGCCGAATAAGCCGGGATACTCAAAGCTGAAACGACCAGACCCAGACCTGCCACGAGTCGAGCAAAATAGTTGTTCATTATAGGTACTCCTCAATGAAAATCGTCCATGAGGGGTAAACGCGCTTCATTTATTAGGGCAAACGAAGTTTCACGTTACGGAACATAACGACCAGGTCCGTGATATCAGCATAGCTCAACGGTACAGACCCGCCATATTCTCAACTCATTGATTTCGTGAATGTTTAGAGCGAGCGTTCCGTTGGCGACCACTGTTGTGATAAATGTAGCGATTTACCGTCTGAAACGGTGACAACGATTTTCACCGTGTCTCCCGCGCTAATATTTAAACTCAGGCGCATTAAATCAATCGTCTGATTAGCGGGTATAAAAAGTGTGTTTTGCTGCCGGGAAGAACTTTGCCCCCCCTGCCCTTCTCGTAAAGAAACAATCTGAACCTGACAATCACACGACTGCGCCAGAGTGACCTGAGGAATAATGGTGGTCATATTTTCCTGCTGTGACGTTTTGAAGGTAATCTGGCTAGAAAGCGCGGCAAGGAGAATTAAGGTATTCATGATGAACTCCCGAAAAAAAACAGGGCATCAGCCCTGTTTTTTTGTAGTACAGATTTCAGTATCAGTACTGATGAGCTGTCGCGTGGTTACCAAAACCGATCTGGGTCACGTTGACAGTCGAGTTGGAAGCAGTCTGGTCTACGAGTGCACCGTTAAAGCCGCCGGACTGGCTAACGTTCATGACGGATTTTTTACTGTTCCACTGATCAAGTGTCGCACTGTTGCCAAAACCTTTCTGGGACAGGTTGATTTTACTATCATCAGAACCCTGACCAACGTCAGCGCCGTTACCGCCACCTTTCTGGCTAATATTCAGGACAGAATTTCTGGCGTCTGTCTGCAGAGCTACCGCTGAGTTACCGCCACCGTCCTGATAAATATTCAGGGTGGAATTTGGGCCACTGTATCCGCCATGACCATGTCCATGACCCCAGCCGCCCTGATTAATAGAACCCGCCATAGCACTACCAGAAACTACGATTGCTGCAAGCGCTGCCACTTTGAGAAATTTCATGGTAAACCCCCATCGGATTGATTAAAGTCGTCGCCAACGCGCTAATGTTGAATAACGTTAATCGCCATTTGCGACTGTTTCTGCACTACAACTGCGGTTTTCTGCGTACCGTACTGCGTAATATTTGCTCTATTACCCGACCCTTTCTGGATAATTTTCGCGCTATTACCATATCCATCTTGCGTAATACCTGCATCATTCGCGTTACCGCTCTGATCGATCCAGGCAATATTGTAACCCCCTGATTGATCAACTCTCGCTCTGTTACCTACCCCATCCTGGGATACAATGGATAAGAGTCTTGAACCTTCCTGGCTAACCTCAGCGTTATTGAAAACGCCCCGTTGACCAATAATGGCTGCCTGATTTAGTGATGAAAGACTTAATTCGTTAACCGCAAAGTTATATTCAGAATTTGCCAAATCTGAATTCGCTGCGGTTACAAATCCAGGCGCACCCAGTAATGTAAACATCATAATTAACGATGCGTTTTTCATGTTGTCACCCTGGACCTGGCTATTTAATCGTGCCATAACCCTTTAACAATGTTACTTGTTAAAACGACTCGTATTGTGTTAACGCGTCGTTACGGTGAAGAGTATGTCCGCTGAAACATTTTAAATATCTCACCCACGCGGCTTATTTTTATTTATCGGCTCACCACAAAGTCGTAATTTACCTCAAAAATCACTTTAATCAGGCCAGCTTATATTTTTTATTAAAGGTGTATTACGGAAGGGTTGTACAACGACACGAAGGCTGTCCACGCTTCCTCCCGGGTTGTTTAAACGTAACGGCAGGAGAACATTTTTCTCAACGCGTGACACGAAGCCTCTTTTCTTAAGCCAGACAGTCACTCATTCGTGGGCTTAGAAATTATCTGAAACTCATACTTAATTATCGCTTTACAAAAATAAAAAATAATATTAAAAATCAATCCATTAAAAATATTTGTATGATTTTTAAAATCTGTGCACCTCTATTTATGTGTACAACTTTCTCATCAATTATTGCCATTACAAACAACCGAATTTCACAAATTAATATTGATTTTTACATCTCGTTACATGTTTAACACTTGCTTTAAACTTCGTAAAAGCTAGATTGAAATTAGATGTACGAAATTGGTTTTATATTTACCTCCCTGTGGAGGTTATGGTCTGATTCTACACACAGCAGTGCAACATCTGTCAGTACTTCTGGTGTCCTCTTTTAAACAGGAGGACAGCTGCCAGGTGCCAAAAAAAAGTGGGGTTTCATCATGTATAATGAAGTCCATAGTTTACATGGTCATACATTACTGTTGATCACAAAACCTTCTTTGCAAGCGACAGCTTTATTACAACATTTAAAGCAATCATTATCACTGAACGGGAAATTGCATAATATTCAACGTTCTTTTGATGATATTGCACCTGGCAGCATCATTCTTTTCGATATGATGGAAGCTGATAAAAAGCTTATCCATTACTGGCAAGATATTTTAAGCAGGAAAAACAATAATATCCGCGTGCTATTGTTGAATACGCCTGATGAATATCCTTTCAGAGATATTGAAAGCTGGCCGCATATCAATGGCGTGTTCTACGTCACGGAAGAAGAAGACCGGGTGGTAGAGGGGTTGCAAGGTATATTGCGTGGAGAGTGTTATTTTTCGCAAAAGCTTGCCAGCTATCTCATCACGCACTCCGGAAATTATCGCTATAACAGCTCAGAGTCAGCCCTGCTCACGCACCGTGAGAAAGAGATCCTGAACAAGTTACGCATTGGTGCTTCAAATATTGAAATCGCCCGTTCGTTATTTATCAGCGAAAATACGGTTAAGACGCACCTTTATAATCTTTTCAAGAAGATAGCTGTGAAAAACCGAACTCAGGCTGTTTCGTGGGCAAACGATAACCTCAGGCGTTAATCACATGAAGCGCACGTTGAGTTGGATCGCCGCAGCGAGTTTCCTGCTCGCTGCCGGGAATCTGAGGGCCGTCGAGGTCGAAGTTCCCGGATTGTTAACAGACCACACTGTCTCATCGGTCGGGCACACTTTTTACCGTGCCTTCAGTGACAAATGGGACAGTACCTACACGGGTAATATAACAATCAACGAGCGGCCCAGTGCACGATGGGGAAGTTGGATAACAATAACGGCTAATCAGAACGTTATTTATCAAACGTTTTTATTCCCGACCAAAATAGACTTCGATAAAAACGTCGTCTTAGCACTGGAACAATCAGAAGACGCTATTAATCGCCTGCAAATAGATAAAGCCCTATTAAGCACCAGCGATTTAGCAAAAGACGAGTTCTAGCGAACCGATATGCGGAGGCTGTCATGCGTATTGCATATGCAGTTGTTTCTATAATGCTGATAACACCCATCAGCTGGGCCGGAAACATGACGTTTCAGTTCCGTAACCCTAACTTTGGCGGTAACCCTAATAACGGCGCGTTCCTGCTGAACGAAGCCCAGGCGCAAAACTCCTATAAGGATCCGAGCTTAAAGGATTTTAGCATTGATACCCCGTCCGCACTGGACAACTTCACGCAGGCCATCCAGTCGCAGATTTTAGGTGGGTTATTGACCAACATTAATACCGGTAAACCCGGCCGGATGGTGACCAACGACTTTATCGTTGATATCGCCAACACGGACGGACAGCTTCAGTTGAACGTAACCGATCGTAAAACCGGAAGAATCTCCACCATTCAGGTTTCCGGTCTACAAAGTAATTCAACTGACTTTTAAACAATAGCTAAATAAGGACAACGATCATGCAGCGCTTCCTGATATTTGTTGCAGTGTGCTTATTGAGCGGTTGTTTAACTGCTCCACCTAAAGAAGCTGCAAAACCTACATTAATGCCTCGGGCTCAGAGTTATCGTGATTTAACGCATTTACCTGCTCCAACGGGGAAAATATTTGTCTCCGTATACAACATTCAGGATGAAACCGGGCAATTTAAACCTTACCCGGCAAGTAACTTCTCCACGGCCGTGCCGCAAAGCGCCACCGCGATGCTGGTTACCGCGCTCAAGGATTCGCACTGGTTTATTCCGCTGGAACGTCAGGGTCTCCAGAACCTGTTGAATGAACGGAAAATCATTCGCGCCGCACAGGAAAATGGTACCGTCGCGGCCAATAACCGAACGCCTCTGGAATCTCTGGCAGCAGCGAACGTGATGATTGAAGGATCGATTATTGGCTACGAAAGTAACGTTAAATCAGGTGGTGCGGGAGCACGTTACTTCGGTATCGGTGCGGATACCCAGTATCAGCTCGACCAAATCGCCGTTAACCTGCGTGTGGTTAACGTCAGTACAGGCGAAGTGCTCTCTTCAGTGAACACCAGCAAAACCATTCTGTCTTATGAAGTTCAGGCTGGGGTATTCCGCTTCATCGATTACCAGCGTTTACTGGAAGGTGAAATCGGCTACACCTCTAACGAACCGGTCATGATGTGTCTGATGTCAGCCATTGAAACCGGCGTGATCTACTTAATCAACGACGGTATAGACCGCGGGCTGTGGGATCTGCAAAACAAAGCAGACGTGCAGAACCCGATTCTGGTGAAATACCGCGATATGTCAGTCCCTCCAGAATCCTGACAGGAAGCGCATAAAAAAGGCGAGATGATTATCTCGCCTTTTTTTATTCGCTCACCGCCGTGATGTTTTGCGCTTTTTCCCGCCGCGACGCCAGCCATAGACCGCTGTTTTTCATGGCATAGCCAAACAGCAATCCCAGCGCCAGGGAGGGAACCACCAGCTTCCAGTCCCCCTGCCCTGCAAAGGTCGCGCACGCCCCCATAAAGGTCCCCGGCACAAATGAAAGCAGCAGATGCTTAGCCTGGATGCACATTAAAAAGGCAACGACACCCGTCATGACGTACCCCTGCATCTCCAAATGCGGTGCCAGCGCGCTGCCCTTCATGATCACCAGCGCCCAGATAACACCGCTCATCAGCGTGCAGCCAGAGATAAAGAGCCCTTTGACGCCCCCCTGCGGACAGGCGAAATAGGCGGTACAGCCGAGGAACCCGGCCCAGCTGAGCAATCCGAGAGACACGGCCACCCATCCCCAGAGCCCGGAGAGAATACCTGTCGTTATTGCGATACAAAGTAATATGTTCATGGCGCGCATCTTAGCAGAAGCGCACCATAGAAATGAGATCAGCAGCACATTACATGCAATTTGGAATGTTGAGTTGCAGAATTTATGTGATCTTAATCACTCTTCGTTTTCTTCTTCCAGCTCATCCCACATCGCCGCGATAGCGTCGCGGGTCAGCGGAGCCAGCGTTCTCCAGAATGGCGAGGTGGCATGCGCTTCGACTTTACCCAGGAATGTCCCGACCCACGGCAGCAGGTACGTTTCGAACAGGGTTTCAATGGCTTCGTTCTCATCATCACCAGCGTTGTCTTCGATCCAGGACGCCGCCAGCAGCAGCGTACCGATATGATCGGCCGGCGTATCGCTCAGCGGCATACCGCGCGTGGAGAGGAACGCGCGGACTTCCGCTTCCGTTGCCCCTTCCTGCCAGGCTGAACGGTATGGCGAAACGCGGCACTCATCGCCGACGAACAGCGCATTGTAGTCCGTCGCGATCTGCTGCATGTCGCAGCTTTTTTGCAGACGTTCCAGTAAATCATCCTGTTCCAGCGGCCAGTTCTGCGCCAGTTTGCCTTCACGAATTAACGTAAAGAGCGGAACCAACAGCGGGTCTTGCGGCTGACGATAATAGAGCGTACCCAGCACGCGGCAGAGGATGGAAAACTCGTTCATTTTTATGATTCCATTACACAATTAAAGATCGGCAAATTCGGCAATCGGCTCCATTCCGCGCGACTCGAGGAAATCGAGCATGCGGCGTGGGGTCACGTTCAGGATTTGCGCTTCCGGGAAGTTAACATCATTCAGCACTTTCAGGCACTCGCTGAAATCACCCAGCGTAAACGCGGTATGAGAGTCTGATCCCAGCGCCACCATGCCACCCGCGTCACGCACGGCGGCCGCCACGTCGCGACAGTTGGCTTCGCTGCCCTTACGCGAGTGAACAAAGGAGGAGTTATTAATCTCCAGCGCCACGCGGTGCTTCGCTGCCGCCTGCGCGACAGCCTGAATATCAATCGGATACTTCGGGTTCCCGGGGTGGCTGATAATGTGCACATTGCCGCTGGCAATGGTAGCAATCATCGCCGCGGTGTTGGTGTCTTTATCCTGGGGAGGGAAAACCGGCTCATGGAAACCGGCGAGGATAAGGTCAAGAGACGTCAGCATCGGGCCGGTGCAGTCGATCTCACCGTCGGTATTTTTGATGTTCGCCTCAATGCCGCGCAGTATCCCAATACCGTCCACCAGACGTGGCCAGATCCGCATATTCACAAAATGCCAGTAGTGCGGCGCATCCGCCATGTCCGGGCCATGATCGGTGATCGCGAACAGCTTGATGCCTTTAAGCTTCGCCTGGGCGATATAATCATGGAGGTTGCTATACGCGTGGGTGCTGGCGACGGTGTGCATATGCAGGTCAACGGGATACATCTCTTTCTCCTCTGCGGTTTTTCCAAAGGATAGCAGTTATCAGCGGCGAATATTAGCAAAAACCCGGCGAACGCCGGGTTTCTCTCAGTAGCCGCGCTGTCTGTCGACCTGTCCGGTGACCGCGTTACCCTTTTCCATTTCGCTGATGGTATGGGATATATACGCCACCGCTTCTGCCGGACGCGTCACGGCAGCCACGTGCGGGGTCATCGCGACGCGTGGATGCGACCACAGCGGGCTTTCCGCGGGCAGCGGCTCACGGCTATAGACATCCAGCATGGCGCCTTTGAGCTTTCCGCTGTCCAGCGCCTTCAGCAGATCGCCTTCCACGACATGGACCCCGCGCGCAAGGTTCATCAGGTAGCTCTGGTCGAGGAGCTGATTGAGCAGGGCTTCATTGATGATACCTACCGTTTCCGCCGTGTTTGGCAGCAGGTTAATAAGCACGCGTGTCCCTTTCAGGAATGCAGGAAGCTCATCCGTTCCGGCAAAACTCTCAACGCCCGGATAATCCTTGCGGCTGCGGCTCCAGCAGCGCAGCGGGAATCCCCACGGGGCAAGCGCTTCGGCCACTTTTGAGCCCAGCACGCCCGCACCGAGGATGCCGATCGTAAAGTCTTCGCGACGGTAATCCGGAAGCGGTTCCCAGTGGGCCTGCTGTTTAAATAGCTGATAGTCATCGAAGCGACGGAACCAGTGCAGCACCTGGCTCACGGCATACTCCTGCATCTGCTGGCCCATTCCGGTATCTTCCAGGCGGAAAAGGGGGACGTCTTCCGGCAGCATTTCAGGATGTGCCTTCAGTTTGCTCAGAATGGAATCCACGCCGGCTCCCAGGGCAAAAACGGCCTTCAGCTTGCGGCCCTGGAGCATTTCTACCGGAGGATGCCAGACCAGCGCATAGTCAGCATGTTCATTATCGCCACGCTTCCACTCGCGAACGCGTGCGCCGGGTAACGCCGCCGAAAGCGCCTTGATCCAGTATGCCGTATCAAACGTGGGGTGATAGAAAAGTATATCCATAGTCATTCCTGCCTTTTATTGCGCTGATTTATTTTGCTTTTTCACTGGATTGTCAGCATAACAAATTTATAGCGCGACTGTGCTGCTGATAAAAAAGACGCTTTCAGCACATTTAAGAATCATGTTGCCTGAAGTTTGTCTAAACGCGCTAAATTACTGAAAAAGTGAGTTGACGGCAGTTCGGCTTTTCCTTACATTAGCGCCCGTCCCTGCAACAACGGGATGACAATATGGTGAGGTGTCCGAGTGGCTGAAGGAGCACGCCTGGAAAGTGTGTATACGGCAACGTATCGGGGGTTCGAATCCCCCCCTCACCGCCATATTCAAGATGAGAGCTCGTACGAAAGTACGGGCTTTTTTCTTTTATATTCTCCGAAAAGGGGGGGATGAGAACCCCCGACCGGGGTTCGACAACTGGCGGCAGCCAGTTGGACAGACTGAGAGCGCAGCGAACAGGCTGCCCGCAGGGCGAGCGAAGCGAGTCAATCCCCCCCTCACCGCCATATTTAAGATGAGAGCTCGTACGAAAGTACGGGCTTTTTTCTTTTATATTCTCCGAAAAGGGGGGATGAGAATCCCCGACCGGGGTTCGACAACTGGCGACAGCCAGTTGGACAGACTGAGAGCGCAGCGAACAGGCTGCCCGCAGGGCGAGCGAAGCGAGTCAATCCCCCCCGGTGCTATATGCAGCTCGGTGCGGCCTGAGCCCCTCACCCTGCCCCTCTCCCCAAGGGAGAGGGAAGTATTATTCTTCCACCATCTTTGCATACTCTTCGGTCAGAAAATCCACCAGCGTCCTGACGGACGGCAGCAGGCCGCGCCGCGAAGGATAAACCGCGTGAATCACTTCCCGTCGGGGTTCCCACGCATCCAGCACCCGTACCAGTTCCCCTGACGCCAGCTGGTCCTTGACCATCAAAATCGGCAGCTGCACCACGCCGATGCCTGCCATGGCAGCTTCACGTAGCGCCAGCATATCGGTGGTAATCAATCGGGGGTGGTAATGGATCTCCGCTTTGGCACCTCCGGGACCGGACAGCGCCCATTTATGAATATGTTTCCCCTCGTTCATGCTTAACCCGGGCCAGGCACTGAGTTCAGATGGCACAACGGGTTCGCCCATGCGTTGAATTAAGGCCGGCCCCGCGACCAGACAATGTCCCCTGTCAGCCAGCACCCTTAATACCAGGTCGCTGTCATCAAACGGACGCGGGCGTACGCGGATAGCGATATCAACCCCCTCACCCACCAAGTCTACCCGCCGGTTGGTCGCCTCAAGCTGAAGATTGATCCCGGGGTAGCGCGCCATAAATCTGGCCAGCATCGGACCCACGTGGACATGCAAAAGAGTTATCGGGCACGTAATTCTGACAACACCGCGCGGTTCAGCCTGCAGTGCCGCAACGGCTTCCTCCGCGGCCTCGGCCTCCACCATCATCGCTTTACAGTGCTGGTAGAAAGTTTGCCCGACCTCGGTCACCGTAAACTGTCGGGTTGTTCGGTGGATAAGCCGCACGCCAAGGCGTTCTTCCAGCTGCGCTATCCGGCGGCTTAGCCTGGACTTTGGCAGATCAAGCGCCCTTCCCGCCGCGGCAAAGCCACCGTAGTCCACCACCTTCACAAACCAGACGAAGTCATTGAGATCCTGCATAAATCCTCATCGTTCCATTTTCAGAACAGTGAATGCCATTTTCACTATCTACCGGGATATTAACTCTGAATATAAGCTAATTACATCAACAGAACATCAGGAGTTAATCATGAAAAACGTAACAGGCGTTTATACCGCTCCCCGCCAGCACTGGGTTGGCGATGGTTTCCCGGTCCGCTCAATGTTCTCTTATCAGACGCACGGCGAGCCGCTAAGCCCGTTCCTGCTGCTGGACTACGCGGGCCCGTACACCTTTCCGGCAGATGGGGCGAAACGCGGCGTAGGCCAACACCCTCACCGGGGTTTTGAAACGGTCACCATCGTCTATTCCGGTGAAGTGGAGCATCGCGACTCTACGGGCAAAGGCGGCGTCATTGGCCCCGGCGACGTGCAGTGGATGACGGCAGGTGCAGGCATTTTGCACGAGGAGTTCCACTCCAGCGCGTTCTCGCAGAAAGGCGGAGAACTAAAAATGATGCAGCTTTGGGTCAACCTGCCGGCCAAAGACAAGATGGCGGCACCGGGCTACCAGAGCATTACGAAGGATGCGATCCCGGTTGTGACGCTACCGGACAACAGCGGTTCGCTGCGGGTCATTGCCGGTCGCTACGAGGCTGTAACCGGCCCGGCGCACACCTTCTCACCGCTCAACGTCTGGGATATTGCGCTGAACCAGGGAAGCCACCTGACGCTCAATCAGCCCGAAGGCTGGAGCACCGCGCTGGTCGTGCTTGAAGGCAACATCACGGTGAACGGCACAACGAAGGCGGGTGAAGCTCAGCTGGTCGTATTGAGTCAGGAAGGCGACAAACTGTACCTGGAGGCGAACAGCGATGCCAAAGTGCTGCTGATGGCCGGCGAGCCGCTGAATGAACCCATCGTGGGCTATGGCCCGTTTGTGATGAACAGTAAAAGCGAAATCAACGAAGCCATTCGTGATTTTAACTCCGGCCGCTTCGGCCAGATCTGAACGTAATAAAGGAGAAGATAATGTCTACACCTGCAAATTTTAATGGCGCACGTCCGGTTATTGATGTGAACGATGCGGTGATGTTGCTTATCGATCACCAGAGCGGTCTGTTCCAGACCGTTGGGGATATGCCAATGCCGGAACTGCGCGCCCGTGCGGCTGCGCTGGCAAAAATCGCTACCCTGGCGAAGATCCCGGTGATCACCACCGCGTCCGTCCCACAGGGACCGAACGGACCGCTTATCCCGGAGATCCACGCCAACGCGCCGCATGCGCTGTATGTTGCCCGTAAAGGCGAGATCAACGCCTGGGATAACCCGGAGTTTGTAGCGGCGGTGAAAGCGACAGGGCGTAAGACGTTGATTATCGCGGGCACAATCACCAGCGTCTGCATGGCTTTCCCGTCAATCAGCGCGGTGGCGGACGGCTATAAAGTGTTTGCGGTGATTGATGCCTCCGGTACCTACAGCAAAATGGCGCAGGAGATCACCCTGGCGCGCGTGGTGCAGGCCGGCGTGGTCCCGATGGATACGGCAGCGGTGGCCTCCGAGATCCAGAGAACCTGGAACCGTGAGGACGCGGCTGAGTGGGCTGAGGTATATACCCACATCTTCCCGGCTTACCGGCTGTTGATCGAAAGCTACGGCAAAGCACAGGAAGTGGTTAAAAACAGCGAAGTGCTCGATTCACAGCGTTAATCCCCTGCCCCACGACGTAAAAACCGTGGAGCTGATTAATGCTTAACCGAACAGGCACTAAAGCTGAAAATCTGCTTGACCGTGTTAGCGCAACTCCCTATAGTAGCGCCCCGTTGCCCCCCAAGCGGTCAGGCAGCAAAACAATATGGTGAGGTGTCCGAGTGGCTGAAGGAGCACGCCTGGAAAGTGTGTATACGGCAACGTATCGGGGGTTCGAATCCCCCCCTCACCGCCATATTTAAGATGAGAGCTCGTACGAAAGTACGGGCTTTTTTCTTTTGTATTCTCCGAAAGGGGGGGGATGAGAACCCCCGACTGGGGTTCGACAACTGGCGACAGCCAGTTGGACAGACTGAGAGCGCAGCGAACAGGCTGCCCGCAGGGCGAGCGAAGCGAGTCAATCCCCCCCTCACCGCCATATTTAAGATAAGAGCTCGTACGAAAGTACGGGCTTTTTTCTTTTATATTCTCCGAAAAGAGGGGATGAGAACCCCCGACCGGGGTTCGACAACTGGCGACAGCCAGTTGGACAGACTGAGAGCGCAGCGAACAGGCTGCCCGCAGGGCGAGCGAAGCGAGTCAATCCCCCCCGGTGCGGACTCAGCCGCCTTAGCGTCAAAAAAAGCCCGCACTAAAGTACGGGCCCGTCTCAAACCGCTACTCAGCTATTCAACTTTGCTGCCGGCTGCTTTCTTTCAAGCGATGAAACCTGTTCGGGCTGAACACCATCCTCATCCTTACGCCCATCAAGCCAGTAATCCGCATTTTTAATTCCCAGCCGAACCGGGTCAAACTGCGGATCCAGCCCCTGCGCATTCTGGATTTCATAATCCTTAAGGCTGGCAAACGCTTTTTTATGCAACAGAACAATGGCAATAATGTTGAGCCACGCCATCAGCCCTACCCCGATATCCCCCAGTCCCCATGCCAGATCCGCGGTGCGAACCGTGCCATATACCGTGGAGGCCATCAGACATAGCTTGAGCAGGAATGTCAGCCACGGACGGTGAATTTTACGGTTAATGAAGGCGATATTAGTTTCGGCAATATAGTAGTAGGCAATAATCGTCGTGAAGGCAAAGAAGAACAGCGCTATGGCAACAAAGTAATTACCAAAGCCTGGCATCATACTTTCCATCGCCGTCTGCACATAGCCAGGACCCGCGGCCACGCCTGCAATCCCGGTATAAAGCGCTGCGCCGTCGACGCCCTGGACGTTATACAGCCCGGTGATCAGCAGCATAAACCCGGTCGCGGAGCAGACAAACAGCGTGTCGATGTAGACCGAGAATGCCTGAACCAGCCCCTGCTTCACAGGGTGGCTCACCGCCGCCGCCGATGACGCGTGCGGCCCGGTCCCCTGCGCGGCCTCGTTGGAATAGACGCCGCGCTTAACGCCCCACATGATGGCCTGACCCAGGATGGCACCGAAACCTGCTTCAAGGCCGAACGCACTTTTCCAGATCAGCAGAATAACCGAAGGGAGCTGGTTAATATTAATAGCGATAATCACGCAGGCGACAATAATATACCCCAGCGCCATAAATGGAACGACCATGCTGCTAAAGCTGGCGATCCTTTTCACACCGCCGAAAATAATAAAACTTAATAGCACCGCAAGTAATGCCGCCGTAACGTTCGGACTCAAACCAAAAGCAATATCCAGGCTCGCCCCAATCGAGTTTGCCTGCACGCCAGGAAGTAATAATCCGCAGGAGAAAATAGTCACAATAGCAAATAACCATGCGTACCACTTAACGCCTAAACCTTTCTCAATATAAAAGGCAGGACCGCCGCGATATTCACCGTTAATTTTTTCTTTATAAACTTGTCCCAGGGTGGATTCGACAAATGCGGAGCTGGCACCTAAAAAAGCGACTATCCACATCCAGAAAAGCGCGCCCGGACCGCCAAAGGTAATTGCCGTGGCTACACCGGCGATATTCCCTGTCCCCACGCGGCCTGCCAGCGTCATCGTCAGCGCCTGAAACGACGATACGCCTGCATCGGTAGGACGCCCCTGGAACATCAGGGTAATCATATGTTTGATATGGCGTAATTGCAGGAAGCGACTACGAAGCGAGAAATAGAGGCCGACACCCAGACATAAAAATATTAACGCAGGGCTCCAGATTATACCATTAATAGCACCAACCAGTTCGTTCATGTATGACCCTCAGCGTGATGTTTCAGGGAAAAGGCTCCCCTGTTGTGTTTCTTCTTAGAATTTTTTTCAAACAAGTACGAAACATAGATAACTCATCTGAAGACACCAACTTAATTTTTACTTCGTAGTAATGTTCTGTGACAACATTCACGTTTAATTTTTAACTAACAATTAGCGCGCTCATTATATTCACAGGTATTTTGTGGGTATTATCACTTCATATCACACTTCTGCAAAAAAGAATAAAAACGCCCACCCGCTTAATAATCGAAATTATTAATTCAGCAACTCGGTGTTTAAATAATGGGGGTTTCTGTGGAGTATAAACGACGCTTCCCGGCATTACGCCGGGAAGACATTACAGGAAAGAGGTAAAGCGATAATGCTTTACCTTTAGTCGGAATAGACCTGCAGCGTGCGCTGACAGAGCGCTGAACGCACGCAGTCCTCTTTGGTGAAGCGTACCACCCCAATCATCTCATCTTCCTCAAAACGTGACATGGCGTCGCTCAGCCCGGATTTCACGCCGGATGGCAGGTCACACTGGGTAATATCGCCGTTAACGATAACCGTCACGTTCTCCCCGAGGCGCGTTAAAAACATCTTCATTTGCGCAGCGGTCACGTTCTGAGCCTCGTCAAGAATGACGACCGCATTTTCAAATGTACGTCCGCGCATATAGGCGAACGGCGCGATTTCCACCTTGCCAATCTCTGGTCGCAGGCAGTACTGCATAAAGGATGCGCCCAGTCGCTTCACCAGCACGTCATAGACGGGCCTGAAGTACGGAGCAAACTTCTCCGAAATATCTCCGGGCAGGAAGCCGAGATCTTCATCAGCCTGCAGTACAGGACGGGTAACAATAATGCGCTCCACGTCCTTATGAATTAGCGCCTCCGCCGCTTTGGCTGCACTGATCCAGGTTTTCCCGCATCCGGCTTCACCGGTTGCAAAGATGAGCTGTTTACTCTCGATAGCATTCAGGTAGTGCGCCTGAGCCTCATTGCGCGCCACAATTGGAGAATTATCACGGCTGTCTCGGGCCATGCCAATTGCTTCTACGCCACTCATCTGCACAAGCGAGGTGACCGATTCTTCTTCACGCTGTTTATGGCTACGTGAATCCCGTCTCAGCACACGTTTTGCTTCGCGACGAGCTTTGATCACTGCTTTTTGTCTTCCCATGGATAGCACCTTGAGTTGTTGGTATTCATCACACGCGCCAGCTTCGGCACGATTATGCGCACGAACATCAGAGGGTTGGCTTCCTTGTAAGCCATTGCTTGCTTTATCGGATAACGATACGGAACAGCTACGCGCACCGTTCTGCACGTCGGTCGAATCAGATTCTTGAGGAAGGGGGAGAATTTAGTGGTGAGGAAATCGCTGCCGGAGTCTGAGCCTCCGCGCCGGGTGCTGCGGTTGTTATGTTTACCTTGTCCAGTACAGGACGCAACCATTCGCGATCTCCATAGTGATTCAGCATCACTGCCGGGAACTACCGCTGTCTTATCTTAAGTACATCAGGAGTTATCATAAATGCAACATTTATTTTACCTGAATGCAACTTTTAAGACTGCTCCTGCAGCGGAATCAGTCTCATATATGAATATTACAGAAATATAACAACAAGATAGTCATATGAAAAAATAATGTCCCCGCGAACGGTTGCGGGGACAATTATCAGGCTTCAATAAGACCTTGAGCGAGGTACGCGTTGCTGTCGCGCACGCCCGGCAGGGCAAAGAAATAGCCGCCGCCGATAGGCTTAATGTACTCTTCCAGCGCTTCGCCGTTGAGCCGCTTCTGCACGGTCAGGAAACCTTTCTCCAGATCGTGCTGATAGCAGACGAACAGCAGCCCCATATCAAGCTGGCCGGAGTTGGTCACGCCCAGCGAATAGCTGTAGCCCCGACGCATCATCAGGCTGGACTGCGTCTCTTTGGTACGCGGATTGGCCAGACGAATGTGGCTGTCCAGCGCGATGGTATCGCCATTGGGATCGCTGGCGTAGTCAGGCACGTCGTGCTCGTTCTTCATGCCGAGCGGTGCCCCGCTTTGCTTATCCCGACCAAAGATCGTCTGCTGCTCTTTCAGCGGCGTGCGGTCCCAGAACTCCACGTGGAACTGAATAATGCGCACCGCCTGGTAGCTGCCGCCCACCGCCCACGCCGGTTCGCCCTGATCTGCCGTCACCCATACCACGTCTTTCATCAACGCCGTATCGCTACTGTCCGGGTTGGCCGTACCGTCCTTAAAGCCCAGCAGGTTAACCGGCGTCTCTTTCCCTTTGCTGCGGGCGGCGTGGTCCGAGATAAAACCTTCCCGCTTCCAGCGCACGCTCAGCAGATCCGGCGTGTGCTTGATAATATCGCGCAGGGCGTGGATCACCGTGTCCTGGGTATTGGCACAAATTTGCAGGAGCAGGTCGCCGTGGCACAGCGCCGCGTCGAGGGAGTCATTCGGGAAACGCGTCATTTTCTGCAGCGCTTTCGGCTTCTGTTTTGCCAGCCCGTAGCGCGCGTCAAACAGAGACTCCCCGAGCGAAACGGTAATGGTCAGGTTATCCGGGGCGATAAATGGCCCCAGAATACCGGAGTCCATTGGCGGCAGACGCGGGTTCGGCGTATCGGGCGCCGGTCCGCCCGCGGTAAGAAACGCGATGCGCGTCGTCAGCAGGCGGAACAGGCGCTCCAGATCGGCTTTATCACTTGCCAGCGAATCAAAGGCCACCAGCATCATGGACGCCTGCTGCGGCGTCAGGATGCCCGACTGATGCTCGCCATAAAACGGCTGCGTCTCCATGCGGGCATTGGGTGACAGCGTGCCGGGCGCGCTTTGCGGTTTTGCCGCATGCGCTACCGGACAGCCACCGGCCAGGGCAAGCGCGCCGCCCAGCGCCCCTACCCCTTTTAACAATCGACGACGCGAAGGCTCAACCACGTCGTTCTCGTTATGCTTATTCATCGTGCTTAGTCCAGACCCAGTACGCCACGCAGCAGAGAGAGATCTTCCGCCAGGGCGGTAATCGGGCCTTTCAGCGCGTTACGGTCGGCATCGGTCAGCTTGTCGTAGGATTCAAACCCGTCTTTAGTCCGGTACTTCGCCAGAATGGTGTCAACTTTTTTGAAGTTGGCATCCACTTTGGCCAGCAGTTCGCCGTTCTCTTTCTGCAGCTGAGGACGCAGCAGGTTAACAATTTTCTGCGCGCCGTCGACGTTGGCCTGGAAGTCCCACAGATCGGTATGGCTGTAGCGATCTTCTTCACCGCTGATTTTACTCGCGGCCACTTCTTCAATCAGACCGGCCGCGCCGCCCACCACTTTTGACGGCGGGAAGGCCAGCTCGCTGATGCGCTTTTGCAGCTCCAGCACGTCGCCGTTCAGCTGCTCGGCGTATTTCTCCATCCCTTTGGTGGAGTTGTCGCCAAACAGGGCTTTCTCCAGACGGTGGAAACCGGTGAATTTCGGATCGGCGGCCTTCTGCTCGAAATCATCTTCGCGAGCATCAATGCTGCTATCAAGGTCAGAGAACAGCTCGGCAATCGGCTCGATACGCTCGTAGTGCTGACGGGTTGGCGCATAAAGGGATTTCGCTTTTGCGATGTCACCCGCTTTCACCGCATCGGTAAAGGCTTTGGTTGCCGTCACCAGGTCCGCCGTCTCTTTCGTGACGTAGGATTTATACGCGGTAATCGCGTCACCCAGGCTCAGCACCGCAGCGCCTTTCGCCGCATCGGCCGTCGCTTCACCTTTGACGATAAGCTTCCCTTTAGGGTTGGTCAGCAGACCACAGGTCATCTCATACTCGCCCGGCTGCAGGTTGGCGGTCATCTTCTGGCTGAAGCCAGGGGCGATGTTTTCGCGCTCCTCCACCACCAGAACCCCTTTCAGGATCTCCCACTCCAGCGCCTTCTGGCTGTGGTTCTGAATAATGAACTGGGTTTTGCCGCTGTTCACCGTGAGGGTCATCGGCTCACACTGCTTGTCATTAACGGTGACTTTAACCTGAGGTACATCCGCGCCCCAGGCGGAGAATGCAGAAGCGAACAGCGCGGCAATGCCTGCGCATAACGCACTACGACGGAACTGAATTGCCATGACTCTTCCCTTTAAAAGTATGTTGTAACTAAAACAAAAATTATGGCGTAACGCGCGACGCCTGCGAGCCGGTACGCGGCGGCATTGCGAAAAGCACCAGCGCCGGAACCAGATAAATAAAGTACATCGCCACTTCGCTGACGCTCGGTGTTTCCTGATAGCCGAAGATACCTTCGAGCAGGGTGCCGGTCAGAGAATGGGTGGAGAGAACGTTGCTGAGATCGAACGCCACGTCCTGGAAGTGGTTCCACAGGCCCGCCTCGTGGAAGGCGCGGATTGCGCCCGCCGCCAGCCCTGCCGCCACCAGCAGAATAAACAGGCTGGTCCACTTGAAGAAGGCGCCCAGATTGAGACGAATGCCGCCCCAGTAGAGCAGAAAGCCCAGCACAACGGCGGTTGCCAGCCCGAGCATCGCGCCAACCGGCGGCCAGATACCGACATCCTGCTGAAACGCCGCCAGCAGGAAGAAAACGGACTCCAGGCCTTCACGCGCGACGGCGAAAAAGACCATCATAATGAGCGCCCAGCCGTGGTTATTGCCCTTTTGCAGCGCGTTATCCACCGCCTGCTCCAGCTGCACCTTCACGTTGCGGGAGACTTTACGCATCCAGAACACCATCCAGGTAAGGATCACCACCGCAATTACGGCGACGATCCCCTCAAATAGTTCCTGCTCTTTCTGCGGGAACTCCCCGGTGGTTTCGTTGATGAGGATACCGAGGCCCAGACAGAGCGCCGCGGCAAGGAATACCCCGACCCACATGACGCCAATCCAGCGTCCGCGCTGGGTTCGCTTCAGATAACTGGCGATGAGGCTCACGATGAGGGCAGCTTCGAGCCCTTCACGTAACATAATGAGAAATGGAACAAACATGCCGACACCTTAAATGTTTATCGCGGTCAACTGATGCAAAGAAAGGTAAATTCTTGTGATAGTGATTATCATTACGGCGAAAAGAAACACAAGCGAAATGTGTGGTGTTTTGATGACGAGTTGTAAACGCAAAGCCTGTTAATAGTTGCCGACGTTACCGTTAAGTTTATAAGTTATAATAAAATTGCCCATTTACGGTTAACCAGCGCTGTGGCTAAATATCCTTCTCAAAAACCAACTGAAAATAAACCATGTTTAAGATTGTCCATTTCCTGCTGGCGCTGGTGATTATTCTTGCGCTCGCCTGGCTGGTGAGTTTCGACCGCCGAAAAATTCGCATTCGTTATGTTTTACAGCTTATTGTCATTGAGATTGCCCTGGCGTTCTTTTTCCTGCACGCCGAAAGCGGGTTATTCCTGATTAAATATGTTTCCGGCTTCTTTGAGTCGCTGCTGAAATTTGCTTCGGAAGGGACCAATTTCGTCTTTGGCGGAATGGGGGAAAAAGGGCTGGCGTTCATTTTCCTCGGCGTGCTTTGCCCAATTATTTTTATTTCCGCGCTGATTGGTATTCTTCAGCACTGGCGGATCCTGCCGATTTTTATTCGGGTAATCGGCACGCTGCTGTCAAAACTGAACGGTATGGGCAAGCTGGAATCCTTTAACGCGGTGAGTTCGCTGATCCTCGGCCAGTCGGAAAACTTCATTGCCTATAAGGGCGTGCTGGGCGATCTCTCCTCTCGTCGTCTCTTCACCATGGCGGCCACGGCAATGTCGACGGTCTCCCTGTCGATTGTCGGCGCCTATATGACCATGCTCGACGCCAAATTTGTCGTCGCGGCGCTGATTCTGAACATGTTCAGCACCTTTATTATTCTCTCCGTCATCAACCCGGCGCGCCCGGAAGCGGAGCCGGATATCAGGCTGGAAAAACTGCATGAATCGCAGAGCTTCTTCGAAATGCTCGGCGAGTATATTCTGGCCGGTTTTAAGGTGGCGATGATTATTCTGGCCATGCTGATCGGTTTTATCGCGCTTATTAGCGCCGTTAATGCCCTCTTCTCCAGCGTATTTGGCATGAGCTTCCAGCAGATCCTGGGCTATGTATTTTATCCCCTGGCGTGGCTGGTGGGTATTCCGCTGAGTGATGCCTTAAACGCGGGCAGTATTATGGCGACCAAGCTGGTGGCGAATGAATTTGTGGCGATGATTGAGCTGCAAAAAATCGCGCATCAGATGTCCCCGCGCGGGCTGGGCATTTTATCCGTCTTCCTTGTGTCCTTCGCGAACTTCGCGTCCATCGGCATTGTGGCGGGGGCGATTAAGGGCCTTAACGAGCAGCAGGGGAACGTGGTGTCGCGGTTTGGTCTGCGTCTGGTGTACGGCGCGACGCTGGTGAGCCTGCTGTCGGCGAGCTTTGCGGGGTTGGTGTTGTAAGTGTTTTTGCCCGGCGGCGCTTCGCTTGCACGGGCCTACGATACAGCAACGGCGGGATTTCCCGCCGTTTTTATTAGAACTGCACGCACACCGGCTGATCGACGCGCATCACCGACTCCTGCGCGAAGCGAGATTTATAAATCCCGCGTAACGCTTCGATGTTCTTCTCGCTCTGCGCATCTTTACCGTGGATCAGCATCAGCGCTTTGCTGGGTTCGCGCGCCACTTTCCCGTCGTTCCCCAGCCACTGCCCGCGCGCGTCAAACACCGTTAAGCCATCGCGGAAACGCGGCGTCACGTCCTGGTCAACAAACTGCTGCCACTCGTTGCTGGTGATCTGCGCCCCGGCAGGACGATTTAAGCCGAAATAGAGCGTGGTTTGCTGCATCTGATTATCCGCTTTGCAGGTCTCCACCGCCGCGTGTTGCGATGGCGCCGTGCAGCCAGCGAGCATCAATAATGCTGCTGCCATTACCCCTGTTTTGATTGTCATGCTTCGCTATCCTCATTGTTATAAGCACATGGATATCACAGGAAATTACGGATTTTGGCAAGAAAAAAGCCGGGTGCGCTTGCGCTCACCCGGCCTGCATTGTGCAGCGAGAATAATTATTCTGCCTGGAGCTTAGACGGCGGCGCAGTGTGGTAATGCGCGTCGGCTTCAGCAAAGCGTTTCTGCATGGAGGCAGACGGAGCTTTACCCAGCAGGCTGAACACCACGATGCCGATGCTGCCGAAGATGAAGCCCGGAATGATTTCGTACAGGCCCAGCCACGCGAATTGTTTCCAGACGATAACGGTCACCGCACCGATGATCATCCCCGCCAGCGCGCCGTTACGGGTCATACGTGACCACATGACGGAGAACAGCACTACCGGACCAAACGCCGCACCGAAGCCCGCCCACGCGTAGCTCACGAGGCCCAGCACGCGGTTTTCCGGGTTGGCCGCCAGCGCGATGGCAATCAGCGCCACCAGCAGCACCATAAAGCGCCCTACCCATACCAGCTCTTTCTGGCTCGCGTTTTTACGCAGGAAGGCTTTGTAGAGGTCTTCGGTGATCGCACTGGAGCAGACCAGCAGCTGGCAGCTCAGGGTAGACATCACCGCCGCCAGGATTGCGGAGAGCAGAATACCGGCAATCCACGGGTTAAACAGAATTTGCGCCAGCTCGATGAACACGCGCTCGGCGTTCTGGTTGACCGCGCCCGCCTGCGCCGGGTTGTTGTTGAAGTACGCGATGCCGAAGAAGCCGACCGCACACGCCCCCGCCAGGCACAGGATCATCCACGTCATGCTGATGCGACGGGCATGAACGATGGTGTGGTGAGAATCCGCCGCCATAAAGCGCGCCAGGATATGCGGCTGACCGAAGTAGCCCAGGCCCCAGCCCATCAGGGAGACGATGGCTACGAAGTTCAGCCCTTTCAGCATGTCGACGTTTTCGATGCTCTTCTGCTTGATCACTTCCAGCGATTCGCCAAAGCCGCCAACGGTGAAAATCACAATCACCGGGGTCAGGATCAGGGCGAAGATCATCAGGCTCGCCTGCACGGTGTCGGTCCAGCTTACCGCCAGGAATCCGCCCACGAAGGTATAGAGGATGGTCGCCGCAGCACCGGCCCACAGGGCGGTTTCGTAGCTCATGCCGAAGGTGCTTTCGAACAGACGCGCGCCGGCCACGATGCCGGAGGCACAGTAGATGGTGAAGAACAGCAGGATAACTACCGCAGAGATAATGCGCAGGATGCGGCTGTTATCTTCAAAACGTCCGGTGAAGTAATCCGGCAGCGTCAGGGCGTTGTTGTTGGCCTCGGTATGCACGCGCAGACGGCCTGCCACCAGCTTCCAGTTGATCCACGCGCCGACGGTCAGGCCGATGGCGATCCAGCTTTCAGAGATACCGGAGATAAAAATCGCGCCGGGCAGCCCCATCAGCAGCCAGCCGCTCATGTCGGAGGCGCCCGCAGAGAGTGCGGTCACCATTGGGCCTAAACTGCGTCCGCCCAGAATGTAGTCGTCAAAGTTCTTTGTAGAACGCCACGCCAAAAACCCTATCAGGATCATGCCAAAAATATAAACGAGAAATGTCACCAGCATCGGTGTGCTAATAGCCATTCAAATTCTCCAAAATGTCGAGCGACAACCATCCGGGCTGCCTTGTTATATGATCACCGGAACGAGGTGAATGTATCTTGTGTTTCGGTTGGGCGCGCTATCCTGCCGTATGCGCCTTCCGCTGACAAACGATTTAACACTGCATTTACATCAATTTCATCCCCGGTTTGATACGAGTTTCCTATAGGTTGCACTCGCTCACGCTTTTACGGGTTGCACCTTTGAAAAGTGTTAACTACCGCATAAAACCAGGCTTCCCGCACAAAAGCCAGCACGTTTTCCCAGCTAACCATTCGTTAACAATCCATTCATTTTCCGGGTTGCAAACCAGGTCACATTTAACATGGTTGCACAAAGTTGCAACATGGGGGATATTTCACGCTATCTACAGAACGCTATTACAGAACAACAGGAGCTTTGGCATGGGTATGACCACCATGGGGGTTAAGCTGGATGACGCAACCCGCGAACGGATTAAGACCGCAGCAACCCGCATTGACCGCACGCCGCACTGGTTAATTAAGCAGGCGATTTTTAACTATCTCGAAAGACTCGAGAGCGATGAGGGCCTGCCGGAGCTGCCTGCCCTGCTGGCCGGCGCGGCGAATGAAAGCGAAGAAGCCCCGGCCGCTGGCGACGAGAACCATCAGCCGTTCCTTGAATTCGCCGAGCAGATCCTGCCGCAGTCCGTCAGCCGTGCCGCCATTACCGGCGCCTACCGCCGTGCCGAAACCGACGCCGTGCCGATGCTGCTGGAGCAGGCCCGCCTGCCGGAAGCCATTGCCGCACAGGCGCACAGCCTGGCGTATCAGTTAGCCGACAAGCTGCGCAACCAGAAAACCGCCACCGGCCGCGCCGGGATGGTTCAGGGTCTGCTGCAGGAGTTTTCCCTCTCCTCTCAGGAAGGCGTGGCCCTGATGTGTCTGGCGGAAGCGCTGCTGCGTATTCCGGATAAAGCCACTCGCGACGCGCTGATCCGCGACAAGATCAGCAACGGCAACTGGCATTCCCACATTGGCCGTAGCCCGTCGCTGTTCGTCAACGCCGCCACCTGGGGCCTGCTGTTTACCGGCAAACTGGTCTCCACCCATAACGAAGCCAACCTCTCCCGCTCTCTGAACCGCATCATCGGCAAGAGCGGCGAGCCGCTGATCCGCAAAGGCGTGGACATGGCGATGCGCCTGATGGGCGAGCAGTTTGTGACCGGGGAAACCATTGCCGAAGCGCTGGCGAACGCCCGCAAGCTGGAAGATAAAGGTTTCCGCTACTCGTACGACATGCTGGGCGAAGCGGCCCTGACCGCCGCCGACGCGCAGGCCTACATGGTCTCTTACCAGCAGGCGATCCACGCCATCGGTAAAGCGTCCAACGGTCGCGGTATTTATGAAGGCCCGGGCATCTCTATCAAGCTCTCTGCTCTGCACCCGCGCTACAGCCGCGCGCAGTACGACCGTGTGATGGAAGAACTCTACCCGCGCCTGAAATCCCTGACCCTGCTGGCGCGCCAGTATGACATCGGGATCAACATTGACGCCGAAGAGGCCGACCGTCTGGAGATCTCCCTCGATCTGCTGGAAAAACTGTGCTTCGAGCCGGAGCTGGCAGGCTGGAACGGCATTGGCTTCGTTATCCAGGCCTACCAGAAGCGCTGCCCGTTCGTCATTGATTACCTGATTGACCTGGCCAGCCGCAGCCGCCGTCGCCTGATGATCCGTCTGGTGAAAGGCGCCTACTGGGACAGCGAAATCAAACGCGCCCAGATGGAAGGGCTGGAAGGCTATCCGGTCTATACCCGCAAGGTATACACCGACGTCTCTTACCTCGCCTGTGCGAAAAAGCTGCTCGGCGTGCCGAACCTGATCTATCCGCAGTTCGCTACCCACAACGCCCACACCCTGGCGGCGATCTACAGCCTGGCCGGGCAAAACTACTATCCGGGCCAGTACGAGTTCCAGTGCCTGCACGGCATGGGTGAACCGCTGTACGAGCAGGTCACCGGTAAAGTGGCGGACGGCAAGCTGAACCGCCCATGCCGAATCTATGCTCCGGTGGGAACGCACGAAACCCTGCTGGCGTACCTCGTGCGTCGTCTGCTGGAAAACGGCGCGAACACCTCCTTCGTTAACCGTATCGCCGACACCACGCTGCCGCTGGACGAGCTGGTGGCCGACCCGGTGCAGGCCGTTGAGAAGATGGCGGCGCAGGAAGGCCAGGTTGGCCTGCCGCATCCGAAGATTGCCCTGCCGCGCGAGCTTTACGGCAAAGGCCGCGTCAACTCGGCGGGTCTGGATCTCGCCAACGAACACCGTCTGGCGTCCCTCTCCTCTGCCCTGCTCAACAGCGCGCTGCAGAAGTGGCAGGCCAAACCGATGCTGGAGCAGCCCGTTGCAGACGGCGAAATGCAGCCGGTGATCAACCCGGCCGAGCCGAAGGATATCGTCGGCTACGCGCGTGAAGCGACCGAAGCGGAAGTGGATCAGGCGCTGGACAGCGCGGTGAACAACGCCCCTATCTGGTTTGCCACGCCGCCGCAGGAGCGCGCCGCAATTCTGGAGCGTGCGGCGGTGCTGATGGAAGATCAGATGCAGTCGCTCATCGGCATTCTGGTGCGCGAGGCGGGTAAAACCTTCAGCAACGCGATTGCCGAAGTGCGCGAGGCCGTCGACTTCCTGCACTACTACGCCGGTCAGGTGCGCGATGATTTCGATAACGAAACCCACCGTCCGCTGGGTCCGGTCGTCTGTATCAGCCCGTGGAACTTCCCGCTGGCGATCTTCACCGGCCAGATTGCCGCCGCGCTGGCTGCAGGCAACAGCGTGCTGGCAAAACCGGCAGAGCAGACCCCGCTGATTGCCGCGCAGGGTATCAACATTCTTCTGGAAGCCGGCGTGCCGGCGGGCGTGGTTCAGCTGCTGCCGGGCCGCGGTGAAACGGTCGGTGCCAAACTGACCTCCGACAACCGCGTGCGCGGCGTGATGTTTACCGGTTCGACCGAAGTGGCGTCGCTGCTGCAGCGCAACATTGCCACCCGTCTGGATGCGCAGGGCCGCCCTACGCCGCTCATCGCGGAAACCGGCGGGATGAACGCCATGATCGTTGACTCCTCCGCGCTCACCGAGCAGGTGGTGGTCGACGTGCTGGCCTCCGCGTTCGACAGCGCCGGTCAGCGCTGCTCCGCCCTGCGCGTGCTGTGCCTGCAGGACGACGTGGCGGACCACACGCTGAAGATGCTGCGCGGCGCGATGGCCGAATGCCGCATGGGCAACCCGGGCCGTCTCACCACCGATATCGGGCCGGTGATCGACGCGGAAGCCAAAGCCAACATCGAAAACCACATTCAGACCATGCGCGCGAAAGGACGTCCGGTATTCCAGGCGGTGCGTGAGAACAGCGAAGATGCCCGCGAATGGCGGACCGGCACCTTTGTGCCGCCAACGCTGATTGAGCTGGCAAGCTTCGACGAGCTGAAAAAAGAGGTCTTCGGCCCGGTGCTGCACGTGGTGCGCTACAACCGTAACAACCTGAACGAGCTGGTTGAGCAGATCAACGCCTCCGGCTATGGCCTGACGCTCGGCGTGCATACCCGTATCGACGAGACTATCGCGCAGGTGACCGGCAGCGCCAAAGTGGGCAACCTGTACGTCAACCGCAACATGGTCGGCGCGGTCGTGGGCGTGCAGCCGTTCGGCGGCGAAGGTCTCTCCGGCACCGGTCCGAAAGCGGGCGGTCCGCTCTACCTGTACCGTCTGCTGGCGAACCGACCGGAGAACGCCCTGGGCGTCACCCTGGCACGCCAGGATGCGGACTATCCGGTGGATGCGCAGCTGAAAACCGTGCTGACCCAGCCGCTGGAGGCGCTGATCGCCTGGGCGGAAAAACGCCCTGAACTGCGTGCCGTTGCCCAGCAGTACGGCGAGCTGGCGCAGGCGGGCACGCAGCGTCTGCTGCCGGGTCCAACCGGCGAGCGCAACACCTGGACGCTGATGCCGCGCGAGCGCGTGCTGTGCGTGGCCGATAACGAGCAGGACGCGCTGGTGCAGCTGGCCGCCGCGATGGCAACCGGCTGTGAAGTGCTGTGGCCGGAAGATGCCCTGCATCGCGATCTCGCCAAACAGCTGCCGAAGGCGGTCTCTGCCCGCATTCGCTTTGCGAAAGCCGACAACCTGCTGACCCAGCCGTTTGATGCGGTGATTTATCACGGTGATTCCGACCAGCTGCGCGAACTGTGCGAGCAGGTTGCGGCCCGCAGCGGTGCCATCGTTTCCGTGCAGGGCTTTGCGCGCGGGGAAACCAACCTGCTGCTGGAGCGTCTGTACGTGGAGCGTTCGCTCAGCGTCAACACCGCGGCGGCAGGCGGTAACGCCAGCCTGATGACAATAGGCTAACGCTGTGTTAATAAGGCTCCGGAGACGGAGCCTTATTTTATTGGGGAGTATATGAAACGATATCTTATCGCCAGTGCAGCACTGCTAATGAGCGCCAGCGCGCTGGCCGACGAGTGCGACAAAGCGACCACCCAGCTTGAACTGAATACCTGTAGCGCGCAGCAGTACCAGGCTGCCGATAAAAAGCTCAACCAGACCTATCAGGCCGCCGTTAAGCGTGCGGCAGCGCCCCAGCGAGACCTGCTGAAAAAAGCGCAGCAGGCGTGGATTACCCTGCGCGATGCGGACTGCGCGTTTATCGGTTCAGGGACGGAAGGCGGGAGCGTCCAGCCAATGATTGTTAACCAGTGCCTGGCGGAAAAAACCGTGGAGCGAGAAGCGTTTCTGGCCTCGCTGATGCAGTGTGAAGAGGGCGACTTAAGCTGCCCTCTCCCGCCGGGCTGAGGGATCCCCACAAAATAATACCTGCACAGACGGCCCCCTCTCCCTTGAGGGAGAGGGCTGGGGTGAGGGGGAACATACAGCTCTGGTGGTCATTCCGTTCACTTTACGTTCCTTGCTACTTTGTAACGTCATAGCCTGTGAACGTGCCGGGGTGGCTCAGTCGCCACCCCCCTGGCAACCCGGGCTCCCGGCGGTAAATCGCCGCTTCGCGGTGCCCTCGTCTTATTCCTTCCGGCTTATCGGGGACGGGCGGAGGTAACATCCCTGTAAAGCCCGCCCTCTCGGCGCATCCCTGCGCCTCGCCCCGGCCGGAAGGCAAACGCCTCAGCGACTTACAGCCGGACCAGAGCGTCGCTGAGAGTAAATCATTTGGCTTCGAAAACCGGAATCGCTTCTGGTTAAAAAATTCCTGGAACTCCCTCTTCCGCCGGGAAACTAGCGTAAACGGATCCCTTCAATAATCATCCGCTGCACGTTTTCCAGCGTGCTGTGGAAAAACGCCTCGTCCTGGAGCGTTTTACCGGTCACCGCCTCAACCTGGGCCGCAAAGTCAGCGTAATGCTGGGTGGAGGCCCAAATCATAAAGATCAGATGATGCGGGTCGACCGGGGCCAGCTTTCCGCTGGCGACCCACCCGGCAATAATGGCCGACTTATCGTCCACCAGCTGTTTTAAATCTCCGGTTAATTCCGCCTGCAGCAGCGGCGCGCCCTGCAGCATCTCAAGACAAAACAGTCGCGACGCCTGCGGGTAATCGCGCGACACCTCCAGCTTCAGGCGAATGTACTCTTTGATCGCCACCAGCGGGGCCAGCTCTGCGCGGAATGCTTTGAGGGGCGCCAGCCAGATATCGAGGATCTGCTGCATCACCGCCACATAGAGCGCCTCTTTCGACGGGTAATAGTAAAGCAGATTGGTTTTGGATACGCCGGACTGCTCCGCCACCTGCTCCAGGCGCGTGCCGTGAATACCAAACTGCGAAAAAGTCTCCAGCGCCGCGCTGAGGATCGCCTGCTTCTTGGCGCTCACCGCCTGCGAACGTTTACCTGGTGTTTTCACTGCGCCTTGTGTCATTCCCGCTCTCCTTATTCTGCGTTGCCCTCAGCATAGCAAAACCCCCGTCTCGCCACGACATCCTGCACTCCGATCGCGCATGAATGCCTGTTTTCTGTGCAATGTTTTTGACCAGTTAGTCCACATTTAACCGCATCAATCCACCAACTTCTAATTAACACATTAATAACACAGCCATTTTCAAAACTGGCACTGCCTTTGCAAAAACACCGTTACACCTGCGACGTAATGAAGAGAGGTTCGTGATGAAAATTGGCGTATTTGTACCCATCGGCAACAACGGCTGGCTTATCTCGACCACTGCACCGCAATACATGCCGACCTTTGAGCTCAATAAAGCCATCGTGCAGAAAGCGGAACACTACCATTTCGACTTTGCGCTTTCGATGATCAAGCTGCGCGGCTTTGGCGGCAAAACCGAATTCTGGGACCACAACCTGGAGTCCTTTACCCTGATGGCCGGGCTGGCCGCGGTCACCTCGCGGATCCAAATCTACGCCACCGCCGCCACCCTCACCCTGCCCCCGGCGATCGTCGCGCGCATGGCCTCTACCATCGACTCGATCTCCGGCGGGCGCTTTGGCGTCAACCTGGTCACCGGCTGGCAAAAACCGGAGTACGAGCAGATGGGGCTCTGGCCGGGTGACGACTACTTCTCGCGTCGCTACGACTACCTGACCGAATACGTGCAGGTGCTGCGCGATCTGTGGGGGACCGGAAAAAGCGATTTCAAGGGCGATTTCTTCACCATGAACGACTGCCGCGTCAGCCCGCAGCCATCGGTGCCGATGAAGGTGATTTGCGCCGGACAGAGCGACGCGGGGATGGAGTTTTCCGCCAAATACGCCGACTTTAACTTCTGCTTCGGTAAAGGGGTGAACACGCCAGCCGCCTTCGCCCCGACCGCCGCGCGCATGAAAGAGGCCGCCGACAGGACCGGGCGCGACGTGGGCTCCTACGTGCTGTTCATGGTGATCGCCGACGAAACCGACGACGCCGCGCGCGCGAAATGGGAGCGCTATAAGGACGGCGCCGACGAGGAGGCCCTGAGCTGGCTCACCGAGCAGAGCCAGAAAGATACCCGCTCCGGGGCGGATACCAACGTGCGCCAGATGGCCGACCCGACCTCCGCCGTCAATATCAACATGGGCACGCTGGTCGGCTCGTACGCCAGCGTCGCCAGAATGCTCGACGAAGTGGCGGCCGTGCCCGGTGCGGAAGGCGTTCTGTTGACCTTCGACGATTTCCTGACCGGCGTGGAGACCTTCGGCGAGCGCATCCAGCCGCTGATGCAGTGCCGCGCCCACATCCCTGCCGTCACGAAGGAGGTGGCGTAATGACCACTCTTAACGCACGCCCGGAAGCCATCACCTTCGCGCCTCAGCAGAGCGCGCTGATCGTGGTGGACATGCAAAACGCCTACGCCAGCCAGGGCGGTTATCTGGATCTGGCGGGGTTCGACGTCTCCGCCACCCGGCCGGTGATTGAGAACATTAAAACTGCCGTCGCCGCCGCGCGCGCCGCGGGCATGCTCATCATCTGGTTCCAGAACGGCTGGGATGACCAGTACGTCGAGGCCGGCGGCCCCGGCTCGCCCAACTTCCACAAGTCGAACGCCCTGAAAACCATGCGTAAACGGCCCGAACTGCAGGGCAAGCTGCTGGCGAAAGGCGGCTGGGACTATCAGCTGGTGGATGAGCTGGTCCCGCAGGCGAGCGATATTGTCCTGCCCAAACCGCGCTACAGCGGCTTTTTCAACACGCCGCTCGACAGCCTGCTGCGCAGCCGGGGCATTCGCCATCTGGTGTTCACCGGCATCGCCACCAACGTCTGCGTGGAGTCGACCCTGCGCGACGGCTTTTTCCTCGAGTATTTTGGCGTGGTGCTGGAAGACGCGACCCATCAGGCCGGGCCGGAATTCGCCCAGAAAGCGGCCCTGTTCAATATCGAAACCTTTTTTGGCTGGGTCAGTAACGTCGCCGATTTCTGCGACGCCCTGAATCCCCCGCTCGCCCGTATCGCCTGAGGAGACACCTGATGCCGAAATCCGTAATCATCCCGCCGGGTACCAGTACGCCGATTGCCCCGTTTGTCCCCGGCACCCTCGCCGACGGCGTAGTGTATGTCTCCGGCACGCTGCCGTTTGATAAAGACAACAACGTGGTGTTTATCAACGACCCAAAGGCGCAAACCCGCCACGTGCTGGAGACGATCAAAACCGTGATCGAAACGGCGGGTGGCACGATGGAGGATGTGACCTTCAACAGCATCTTTATCACCGACTGGAAAAACTACGCCGCGATTAACGAGATATACGCCGAGTTCTTCCCCGGCGATAAACCGGCGCGGTTCTGCATTCAGTGCGGGCTGGTGAAGCCAGAGGCGCTGGTTGAAATCGCCACCGTTGCGCACATCGCGAAGTGAGGCAGGTATGAAACTTTCCGTCTCGCCGCCCCCGTATGAAGGCGCGCCCGTGGTGGTCTTTATTTCCGGTCTCGGGGGCAGCGGCAGCTACTGGCTGCCCCAGCTGGCCGCGCTGGAGCCGGAGTATCAGGTGGTTTGCTATGACCAGCGCGGAACGGGCAATAACCCCGCCCCCCTGCCAGAAGGCTACAGCCTTGCGCAGATGGCGGACGAGCTGGCCCAGGCGCTGGCTGAAGCCGGAATTGTCCGCTACAGCGTCGTGGGTCACGCGCTGGGGGCGCTGGTCGGCCTGCAGCTGGCCCTCGACAGGCCCGACGCCCTCACCGCGCTGGTGTGCGTCAACGGCTGGTTGACCCTCAACGCCCACACCCGCCGCTGCTTTCAGATCCGCGAGCGCCTGCTGCATTACGGCGGCGCACAGGCGTGGGTCGAGGCGCAGCCGCTGTTTCTCTACCCTGCGGACTGGATGGCCGCCCGCGCTCCCCGCCTGGAGGCAGAAGAGGCGCTGGCGTTGGCCCATTTCCAGGGCAAAACCAATCTGCTGCACAGGCTCAGTGCCCTGAAAAAGGCCGACTTCAGCCGCCATGCGGCGCGCATTCGCTGCCCGGTCCAGATCGTCTGTTCCGCCGACGACATGCTGGTGCCTTCCGTCTGCTCGTCCGAGCTGCAGGCGGCGATCCCGCACAGCCACGTCGCGGTGATGCGCCAGGGCGGGCACGCCTGCAACGTCACCGAGCCGGATACCTTCAACACCCTGCTGCTGAACGGGCTTGCCAGCCTGCTGCACAGCCCGGAACCCGCTTTATAAGGAGCTTTAATGAGCGAAGCCATTACCCCCGCCGCGCTGGAAACGCTGTTCACCGGCGCCCGCACCCATAACGGCTGGCAGAATATTGCCGTCAGCGACGAAACGCTGCGCGAAATCTACAACCTGATGAAATGGGGGCCAACGTCCGCCAACTGCTCCCCGGCGCGAATTGTGTTTGTGCGAAGCGCGGAGGGAAAAGAGAAGCTGCGCCCGGCGCTCTCCAGCGGCAACCTCGAGAAAACGCTCACCGCCCCGGTCACGGCGATTGTCGCCTGGGACGGTGAATTCTACGAGCGCCTGCCCGAGCTGTTCCCGCACGGCGATGCAAAGAGCTGGTTTACCACCAGCCCCGCGCATGCGGAAGAGACCGCCTTTCGCAACAGCTCAATGCAGGCCGCTTACCTGATTTTCGCCTGTCGCGCACTGGGGCTGGACACCGGCCCGATGTCGGGATTTGACCGCCAAAAGGTCGACGAAGCCTTTTTCTCCGGCACGACGCTTAAAAGCAATCTGCTGATCAACATTGGCTACGGCGATACCCGCAAACTTTACGGGCGCCTGCCGCGCCTGGACTTCGACGATGCCTGCGGGCTGGCGTAAGGAGCGATGATGACAACACCGGATAAACAAACCTTTCGCGACGCCATGGCCTGCGTTGGCGCGGCGGTCAACATCATCACCACCGACGGCCCGGCGGGGATGGCAGGCTTCACCGCCAGCGCGGTGTGCAGCGTAACGGATTCACCGCCCACCCTGCTGGTGTGCCTGAACCGCGGCGCGTCCGTCTGGCCAACGTTTAGCGAAAACCGCACCCTTTGCGTGAATACCCTGAGCGCCGGACAGGAGCCTTTATCTAACCTGTTTGGCGGGAAAACGCCGATGGCGGAACGCTTTGCCGCCGCCCGCTGGCAGACGGGCGACACGGGCTGTCCGCGCCTGGAAGATGCGCTGGCCTCGTTTGACTGCCGCATAAGCCAGGTGGTGAGCGTCGGCACCCACGACATTCTGTTTTGCGACATTATTTCGATTATTCGCCACCCCGCGCCGCAAGGGCTGGTGTGGTTTGACCGCGGCTATCACGCGCTTATGCGACCCGCCTGTTAACCCGCCTTAAGGAGACAGACCATGTTCGGATTTCCCCACTGGCAGTTGAAATCGACCTCCACAGAAGCAGGCGTGGTCGCGCCGGATGAACGTCTCCCGCTCGGGCAGACGATGGTGATGGGCGTTCAGCACGCGGTCGCCATGTTTGGCGCCACGGTGCTGATGCCGATGCTGATGGGACTCGATCCCAACCTGTCTATTTTGATGTCGGGTATCGGTACCCTGCTGTTCTTTTTCGTCACCGGCGGGCGCGTGCCCAGCTATCTCGGCTCCAGCGCCGCCTTTGTCGGGGTGGTCATCGCCACCACCGGGTTTAACGGCCAGGGGATCAACCCCAACCTGAGCGTGGCCCTCGGCGGCATCATCGCCTGCGGCCTGGTGTACACCCTGATTGGTCTGGTGGTGATGAAAATCGGCACGCGCTGGATCGAGCGAATGATGCCCCCGGTCGTGACGGGCGCCGTGGTGATGGCGATAGGCCTCAACCTCGCGCCGATTGCGGTCAGGAGCGTCTCCGCCTCGCCGTTTGAAAGCTGGATGGCGGTGATCACGGTGCTGTGCATCGGTCTGGTGGCGGTGTTCACGCGCGGCATGATCCAGCGGCTGCTGATTCTGGTCGGACTCATCGTGGCTTGCCTGGTCTACGCCCTGCTGGCCAACGTTTTCGGTCTGGGCAAGCCGGTTGATTTTACGCTGCTCCACCAGGCCGCCTGGTTCGGCCTGCCGAAGGTGACCTCTCCCACCTTTAACACCCAGGCGATGATGCTTATCGCACCGGTGGCGGTGATCCTGGTGGCGGAGAACTTAGGCCACCTGAAGGCGGTTGCGGGAATGACCGGGCGCAGCATGGATCCGTACATGGGCCGCGCGTTCGTCGGTGACGGTCTGGCGACCATGCTCTCCGGTTCCGTAGGCGGCAGCGGCGTCACCACCTATGCTGAAAACATCGGCGTGATGGCGGTGACCAAGGTCTACTCGACGCTGGTCTTCGTGGCGGCGGCGGTGATGGCGATGCTGCTCGGTTTCTCACCGAAGTTCGGCGCGCTGATCCACACCATTCCGTCCCCGGTCATCGGCGGGGCATCGATTGTGGTGTTTGGGCTGATCGCCGTAGCCGGCGCGCGTATCTGGGTGCAGCATCGCGTCGATCTCAGCCAGAACGGCAACCTGATTATGGTGGCGGTCACGCTGGTGCTGGGCGCGGGTGATTTTGCCCTGACGCTGGGCGGCTTTACGATTGGTGGGATTGGCACGGCGACCTTCGGCGCGATCCTGCTTAACGCCCTGCTGAGCCGCCGGATGGCCTCCGCGCCGCAGGGCGCCGTGGTGCATCAGGATTCGTGAAATCAACATGTCGGGTGACGGCCAGGCCTTACCCGTCATGTACACTCTTTCAGAACAACAGGTAGTAAAGCAATCACTCTTGCTCAAACAGCCGTTCGATAGATTTTGTAGGGAAGAACAAAGAATGGCTGTTTTCCGCTGTCAGCGGGATAAAACCCTGCTTCAGATAAAATCGTTTTGCCCGCTCGTTAAGGGCATCAACAAATATTCCGTGTACCCCCACAGCCTGTGAAGCCAGGTAGACAACGCGCATAGCATGCGCAACGAGCGTTGTTCCCCACTCGTTTCCCTGTAGTGTTTTATCTACAGCCAGACGTCCCAGCGTCACGCTGGGTACGTTGATATAAGGGATCCGGCGCTGCTGAGTCTTAGAAGGAAGCATCGCTCTTTCAAAACAGCTTCCCGATAACGTGTAATAACCCAGGACACGCGGACGATCGCGCTCTTTAAGCAGGTAGGCTCGTAAAATACGCCCATTGTGCTGACGCACCAGATGTTCAGCAAGGAAGGCATTTAGCGAGGGTTCGCCACAATCAAAATCCTCGAAGTCATAATCGGTTCCCTCTGATAACATTTCGATCGTGAGATTCTCCACGGCGCTTCACTCCATGTTTCGAAGCCGTTTTGCTGCTCGTTTCAGGCGTTCATTTGGCTCAGGCGGATTGTCGATGGCATCCATCACCGCAGTCCATGATGCTTCGTTTAATACGAGACGACGGTGCTGCTCGATGACCTCTGCAGCACGCTCTGACGCACTGTTCACCATAAACTGGGTGATCGTTTGGTTCGTCATCGCCGCCGCTTCTTCAATCATTGTTTTGTCTTCGTCCGTTAAGCGAAGATCGATACGCTGTTTTTTAAGTGCTGGCATGGTTTACATCACCGTGTACGGTATTTATCCGTACACATCGTAAATAAGCCTGTCCATTTTTTCAATCTAAACCTTCTTTTGCAGTCAAATCCCTGACCTCACCCCGACGCTTTCTGAGCTTTAACTCGCTCACCAGCACCCCCGCGACAATAAATGCCGCGCCCACCAGCGCCAGAAGCGGCAAACGCTCACCTGCAATGCGTCCGAAAATCCCCGCCCAGACCGGTTCGCCGGTATAAATCACCGTCGCGCGGGTTGGCGATACGCTGCGCTGCGCCCAGTTCATGGTGACCTGAATAATGGCGCTGAAGATACCCAGCCCCAGTGCGACCACCACCAGGCCGGTGGACATCGGCGGCACGGATTCCCCTGCCGGAACCATCGTCGCAAACGCCACCAGCGACGCGGTGGCAAGCTGCACCACCGTCACCCTTTTGACGTCGACCTTGCCCGCCCAGGCGCTAATCAGAATAATTTCCGCCGCAATCGCAATCGCCCCAATCAGGGTGATGATTTCGCCCGGCCCCAGTGCAAGCAGGTTATTTTCCGGCCCGGCCAGTAAGATCAGGCCGATAAACGCCAGCACGATGCCAATACAGGACATCAGCCCCGGCAGCCGCCCCAGGCACAGCCACTGCAGTAGCGGCACCAGCGGCACATACATGGCGGTGATAAACGCGGATTTACTGCTGGAGATGGTCTGCAATCCCCACGTCTGCAGGCTGTAGCCCATCGCTATCGCCACCCCAATCGCCACGCCGGCCTTAAGTTCTTTCAGCGTCAGCCCCCGCAGCGTTTTAAGCGAAATCAGCCCCACGGCAAGCGCCGCCGTCGCAAAGCGCAGGCCAACAAAAAAGAACGGATCGCTGAGGGTCACCGCGTACTGAACGGCCAGAAACGTCCCGCCCCAGAACATGGTGATGAGAATGAGGATGGCTTCCTGCGGTTTTACGGAGAATTTGAAGCGTGAGACAGACATGCGGCACTCGCGGTTAAGATCAATTCTCTAGTGTGCGTTGCCTTTGGTTACAGTTCAATGTTGCAGAAATAAAAAAACCGCCGGGAGATCCCGGCGGCAGGGGTTCAACCCGGCGTGTTACTTACTGCTGCCGTGGCTGTTTTTCCCCCTTTCTTGCCAGCTTCAGATGCGCGTTGCGGGTCATTCTTGAAGTTGCCCCCGCTATGCTGGCCACCTTTACGGCCTGCTTCTGATGCTCTTTCACGGTCTTCTGCGAAATTACCTGAACCACCACGATGGTTTGCCATCTCTAACCTCCAGAATGTGAAACATTAGACATCATATTGCATTCAGTAAAAGAGGATTCTTTCACCTCGCAACACAAGGACAGTGCCTTTATCTGTGCCGCGTGAAACTAAGCTTAGTGGAATGCCGCTATCCGGCAAGCCGCAGGTAATATTCTGCAACATGAACTCAGCCTTTCGGGTGATATGACGCGGCGGCGATTCATAAACCTTTCTTATCATTTCAAAAATCCGCCGCCAAAAAGTTGTTTCATTTTGCTACAAAGCCTTTTTGTAACCATATTGTTATAAATCAAAGAAATGCCGTTCATTTTTGCAGTCTGGCTGTGATGGCATATCTTTAAAAGAACGCAGCGATCCGCTGTCAGAAAAACCAACGAGGAGTGATGCAAAATGGCAAAAGTTCTGGTGCTCTATTATTCCATGTATGGACACATTGAAACCATGGCTCACGCGGTAGCAGAAGGTGCGAACAGGGTTGATGGCGTTGAGGTTGTGGTGAAACGCGTACCGGAAACCATGCAGGCGGAAGCCTTCCTGAAAGCCGGGGGGAAAACGCAAAACGCCCCGGTCGCCACCCCGCAGGAGCTGGCGGACTATGATGCCATTATCTTCGGCACACCGACCCGCTTCGGCAATATGTCAGGCCAGATGCGCACCTTCCTCGATCAAACCGGCGGACTTTGGGCATCCGGCGCGCTCTACGGCAAACTCGCCAGCGTATTCAGCTCTACCGGCACCGGCGGCGGTCAGGAGCAGACGATTACCTCAACCTGGACTACCCTTGCTCATCACGGGATGGTGATTGTGCCGATTGGCTACGGCGCCCAGGAGTTGTTTGACATTTCCCAGGTGCGAGGCGGTACGCCGTACGGCGCAACCACCATTGCCGGTGGGGATGGCTCACGTCAGCCAAGCAATGAAGAACTGTCTATCGCCCGCTATCAGGGTGAATACGTCGCGGGTCTGGCCAAAAAACTGAACGGCTAACACCCAACAGGAGGACAAGCATGCCAACTCAAGAATCCAAAGCTCATCACGTGGGCGAATGGGCAAGTTTACGCAACACCTCTCCGGAGATTGCCGAAGCTATCTTTGAAGTCGCGAAGTACGATGAAAAGCTGGCCGAGCAGATTTGGGAGGAAGGTAACGATGAGGTGCTGGTGCGCGCCTTCGAAAAAACGGATAAAGACTCGCTCTTCTGGGGCGAGCAAACCATCGAACGTAAAAACGTCTAAGCGTTTCCCCCCGCCGCAGCGGGGGGTTCTCCTTTACTTCGCCGCGTTATTCATTACCGCATTGAATTTATCGACAGGACAGAAGCCGTTCGCATCCACCGGGCAGCCTTTCAGCTCCAGGGTCACGCGCTGCGCGGGCGACTGCAGCGACAGCACGCTGGCGTTACGCAGCTGCTCTGAGCTCTGGTAGACATACTCAATTTTCATCAGCTCCTGGTTGGCATTTTTGTCATGCCAGCGCTGGAAGACAATCTTGCCGCCAATCGGGGTGCGCTCCTGCTGGTCGTGCAGCTGATACGGTTTGAAATCCAGGGCCGTCAGCAGGGAAGCAATGTTCGAGTCATGCCCCACCAGCAGGGTGATTTTCGGCGCTTTTGCCTGTTCGGTAACCAGCGTTTTATCAATGTACTTCACCAGCGGCTTCGCCACGTTTTGCGCCACCTCGGTAGAGGTAAACAGCGAGTCCTGATAGCCGTTTTTCAGCTTCGACAGCACGCGCCACTGCTGGTCGGTTTTGATTTCGCCCCAGGCCACCTGGTCGGCCGGGAAGCCTTCGTAATACTGCAGCGTGAACGCATCCACCAGCGAGTTGCCCACCTTCAGCGGCCCGGATACGCCAGGCTCTTTTTCATAGTCGGCGCTGAAGGTATCTTTCGCGTCCGCCAGCGAGCAGACCTTTTTCTCTTTGCAGGACGGAGAATCGGCGTAGTTCGTCATTTGCTCCAGCAGCTTATAGCTTTCGGTAAGCTGCATTTTCTGCCGCTCGGACTCCATCGCCTTGAGCGCTTTTTCGCGGAATTCCGGCGAGTTATCGGTAATCACCGGATTAAAGGTCGGATCCATGGTGCCCATTTTTTCCTGATGGTGCACGGGAACGTCGCAGCCAGGGAACGCGCCGGTGATAAAGAACTGCGCGGTGGCGACGGTACGCTGCAGGCTGTTGGCGTAAGCATAAACGCTATCCGCCGCCGGGCATTCTCCCGTCTTCACCATCCCCTGCTGCGCCAGCCACTCGCGCATGTAATGGCCCATATAGACTTCCAGCACGCCGCCCTTGGTGGTGAGCTGGCCGCCCGGCACCTCCCACTCCGGCCACTGCTTCGGCGTGGACTGCTCCAGCACGCTGCCGTTATTGGCGAGCGGTGCGCGCAGGTTGTGACGGCTCATGATTAAAACTTGCTCCAGCTGATACCCTTCCGGCGTCTCTTGCGCCTGCACGCCAAACGTTGCTGAAATGGAACCGGCGACCGCCAGCGCGAGTAGTGCTTTTCTCATCCCTAATTCCTCACTCGTTTTAAAATGTCGCGTTCAGTGTGACAGATTCGTGACAATTTTCCGGGAAGCATTTCTCAAACTGATGATTAACGTGCTTACGGTGTGCACCAATAAGTTTTATAATAAAACCACACCCCACCGGAGAATTGACCGTGAAACGTACCCGCCTCGAAGAGAGCACCTGCCCCGTCGCCCGTTCACTGGATATCATCGGCGACTGGTGGTCGCTGCTGATCGTGCGCGACGCGCTGCGCGGGATTAAACGCTTCGGCGAGTTCCAGAAAAGCCTCGGCATCGCCAAAAACATGCTGACCGCGCGGCTAAAACTGCTGGTCGACGAAGGCATCCTCCGGCTTCAGCCCGCGTCCGACGGCAGCGCCTGGCAGGAGTATGTCCTGACCGAGAAAGGGCGCGCCCTGCAAACGGTGCTGGTTGCCCTCTCCCAGTGGGGCAATGAATTTTTGTTTGCTGAAAACGAATGCGGCACCGTGCTGGTCGATGCTGAACAGCGCAAACCCCTGCGCAAGCTGGCGCTTATCGCCGACGATGGGCGCGAACTGACGCCTGAAGAGATCGTGGCAAAACTTCCCACCTGATCGTAACCGCGGCAAAAGCACAAAATGCTCAGCAAAATGGTTGCATTATAAAACCAAATAGCAGAGAGTTTATTCAGTTTCATCTTGAAACCAAATAACCCACTTTGCCCTGAGGTAACACACGATGACTACGCAAATCACCACCGCCCTGATTACGGGTGCCTCTTCCGGGATTGGTGCCGTTTATGCCGATCGCCTTGCCGCGCGCGGCGCTAACCTGGTGCTGGTCGCCCGTCGCGAAGATCGCCTGAAAACCCTTGCCGCCGACCTTCGCGCGCGCTATGGCGTGGCCGTCGATATTCTGGTGGCCGATCTTACCGATGAAGCCGGGATCCGCGCCGTGGAAGAGGAGCTGCGCAGCAACACCGCCATTGATACGCTCATTAACAACGCGGGTACCGCCCAGATGGCGCCGTTCCTCGCAGGCGATGTGGCACAGCATCAGGCCATTAACACCCTGAACACCACGGCGCTGATGCGTCTGACCTACGCCATCCTGCCCCGCCTGGCGCAGAACAATCGCGGCACGCTGATCAATATCGCATCCGTGCTGGCCCTGCACGTCCGGGCGGGCAGCGCGCTCTACAGCGCCACCAAGGCGTGGGTTCTGAGCTTTACCCGTGGGTTACAGGAAGAATTTGCCGACAGCAGCGTGCGCATTCAGGCCGTGCTGCCCGCCGCCACGGCGACGGAAATCTGGAGCCATTCGGGCGTCACGGTGAACGATCTGCCGGAAGGATCGGTGATGACCACCGACGATATGGTGGATGCATCGCTGGCGGGTCTGGATCAGGGTGAAACGATCACCATCCCGCCGATGCATGACGCCAGCCTGTGGGATCGCTACGAAGCGGCACGTCTTGAGCTGTTCAACAGCGCGCGCACCGGCATTCCGGCACCGCGCTACGCAAAACGGTAGCCTAACGCTCAAGCTGGTCGCCGTACTCGCTCATCCAGGCGGCCAGCGGGGAGAGTGCGTCCTGCAGGGTTAACCCCAGCTCGGTGATCTGATACTCCACGCGCGGCGGGATCTCCGGGTAGACCGTCCGCGTCACCAGCCCGCGCTGCTCAAACAGGCGCAGCTGCTTCGTCAGCTCTTTCTGCGTGATGGGGGCAGCGGCCCGCAGCAGATCGCCAAAGCGTACGGGCGTGTTGAACACAATCAAACGGTACAGAATGGGGATCGCCCATTTACCGGAAATCAGGTTAACAAACTGCGTCATCGGGCAGGTATACGCCTCAGATTTTTTTTCACAGCACTCCTCCAGCATTTCTGCCATAGCACACCTCTTGCCTCTTTAGTATCCATTTGGTACCTGGTTTCCTTTCGATACTAACGTTTCTATAGTGCTTTCTCCAGTGACATTTCAGGAGAAGAACATGGGTCGTTTAACAGATAAATATACGCTGATTACCGGCGGCACCAGCGGCATCGGTCTTGCCACCGCGCAGGCGTTTATCGCCGAAGGCGCGCGCGTCGCCGTGACCGGACGCAACCCGGACACCCTCGCCGAAGCAGAACGTATTCTTGGCGATAAGGCTTGGGTGATCCCGACCGATGCGGGAGATATCGCCTCGCAAAAAGCGCTGGCGGAAACCCTCGCCGCCCGCTGGCCACGCCTGGACGCGGTGTTTCTCAACGCCGGTGACGTGACGCACGCGCCGCTGGAAGCCTGGCAGGAGGATGCGTGGGACCGCCTGATGAGCATTAACCTGAAGGGGCCGTTCTTTTTAATTCAGGCGCTGCTGCCGCTGCTGAATAACCCGTCGTCGGTGATCCTCTGCGGCTCGGTGAGCGCGCGCATCGGCCTGCCCACCAGCAGCGTGTATGCCGCGAGCAAGGCCGCCCTGCTGTCGCTAGCGCGCACGCTGTCGGCGGAGCTGCTGCCGCGCGGGATCCGCGTCAACGGGCTGAGCCCCGGTCCGGTGGAAACCCCGGCGTTTACCAAAACGGGCTTAAGCGACGAGGCGCTTAACGCGATGATGGCGGAGATCATCAAGCTGGTGCCGCTCGGCAGAATGGGCTCGACGACGGAGCTGGCAAAAGCCGCGCTCTATCTGGCGTCCGACGAGTCGAGCTACACGGTGGGAACGGAGCTGCTGGTGGACGGCGGAATGGGGAGTTTGTAACTCAAAAGGCGCTGATGCCGGTGATGATGCCGACATACAGCGCCGCCCATGCGCAGGCGGAAAGCAGGCTGACGGCGTAGACCCTGACTGCATTCAGCCTGAGCATCCCCGCCGCCAGCGGCACGATGTAGCGCAACACCGCCAGAAAACGCGACGTAAACAGCACGATGACACCGTTCTTTTGCAGCTGATGCTGTACCCGCAAGAACTTATCGGCATGCTTTGAGGTGAAACGCGTGACCAGCCGGGTGTGCCCCATCAGCTGGCCGATATGGTAGTTCAGCACCGAACCCGCCGTTGCCCCCAAAACTATGGCCAGCCACGCCAGCGCAGGATGCATGCTCGTCTGGCTAACGGTAATGCCCGCCAGCAGCATCACCGAGGCGGGCGGCAGCACGGAGGAGATCAGCACCGTCGATTTACTCAGCGCCATCACAAATAACAGCGCGAAAAGATGTGCCGGATACAGCGCAAAATGATTCAGCAGATTATCAAACCACGCCATTACCCTCTCCTTCGTTGATTATTTAATCCTCCATTAGAAATGAATTAACCTAAATAAACCCTCAACATTTTATTAATAAAAATCGTCTAAACCGTTCTTAAACATTATTTAATTTCCTGAGCGGTAAATTTTAATAAGCGTATTATTCCTCTCGTTTTACAACGATCTCGTTATGGCGAGGCTCCTGTACAAATACACGTTATCGCTCTGGTAGGTTCGAGAGAACCGACACAGGGTAAAACAGGCACTGTCGAATCAAGGCTTTGTCAGTATAACTTCCCTCGCGGGATACGGTGTACAGTGCTGAACCCAGGACGTGGGGATCTCCTCTTCGACATGCCCTGTCTTGCTCGCCCCTGAGAGAAGTTATTATTCAAAGGGAATTCACTATGTCTTACGCTATTCACAACCAGAATCTGGCATTCAATGACAGCGCCATTGCGCAATATATGAATACCGATTTTATTGTCCTCGATATTTCATTATGCGTGGCGCTGGCGCGCGAGCAATTCTTCGAAAAATTAAAAGACGACGATATTCCGTCTCATATTTTTATTGAAGACAATGGCCGCCTGGCGGGCATGATTGCCGTGCGTAAATTGCTGCAGACCGCCGACACGGTACAGCCGGTGAAATCGCTGATGATTTCGCAGTTTTTGCAGGTCAAACCGGAGGATGAACGTGCCGACGTTGCCGGACTGCTGGCGCACGGCGGCGCGGATGTGGTGCCCGTGGTCACCCACGGCAAGCTCGTCGGCTGCCTGACCGAGCGCGAAATCGCCCATCTGCTGGAAGATGACGTCACCGAAGACGCCCAGCTTCAGGGGGCGACGCTGCCGCTGGAGAAGCCCTATCTGGACACCAGCCCGTATAGTCTGTGGAAGAAACGCTCCGTCTGGCTGCTGCTGCTGTTTGTCGCGGAGGCCTACACCAGCTCGGTGATCCAGCATTTTGAAGAGGCGCTGGAGTCCGCCATCGCGCTGGCGTTCTTTATTCCACTGCTGATCGGCACGGGCGGCAACAGCGGGACGCAGATCACCTCCACGCTGGTGCGCGCCATGGCGCTGGGGGAAGTCCGCCTGCGCGACGTTGGCCGCGTGCTGCGTAAAGAGATGACCACCTCGCTGATGATTGCCGCCACGCTCGGTGTCGCCGGGTGCATTCGCGCCTGGATGATGGGGATTGGGCTGGAAATCACGCTTATCGTCAGCCTGACGCTGGTGTGCATTACGCTCTGGAGTGCGATCGTGTCGTCGGTCATTCCGATGGTGCTCAAGCGCTGCGGCATTGACCCGGCGGTCGTCTCCGCGCCGTTTATCGCGACGCTTATCGACGGCACCGGGCTGATTATCTACTTCAAGATCGCGCAATATACGCTGGGGCTGGAATAACGCGGTCCGCCAGCTGGAACACCGCTAGTGAAAACGCCTCAATCGCCAGGGCGACATCTTCAGCCATCACCGATTCCGCCGGATGGTGGCTGACGCCCCCTTTGCAGCGCACAAACAGCATGCCGACCGGCCAGCGTTCCGCGATGGCAATCGCATCGTGGCCCGCACCGCTGGGCAGCGATAGCGAGCGCCCCTGTACCGCTGCAACGGCCTCCCCCAGCACGTTTTGCAGGTGGATATCGCACGGCGTGGCGGCAATGCGGTAAAACTCCTCGGCGCTGAAGTCCAGACCGCGGCGCGAGGCGATCGCCTGCGCATGTTCCAGCAGGTCGTTAAGCAACCGATCCAGCGGCGCATCCTGCGGCCCGCGAATATCCAGCGAGAGCTGAACCTCGCCGGGGATCACGTTCACCGCCCCCGGCAGACAGCGCAGCTTGCCAACCGTCGCCACCAGGTTGCCGCCCTGCTGTCGGGTAGCGTTTTCAATGATAACCATCCACTCGGCGGCGGCGGCCAGCGCGTCCCTGCGGTGGAGCATCGGTACGGTTCCCGCGTGCCCGGCCTCGCCGGTAAAGCGGCAGTTCAGACGGCGCGCGCCGTTAATGGCTTCCACCACGCCAAGGGCGAGCGCCTCCTGCTCAAGGCATGGCCCCTGCTCAATATGCAGCTCCAGATAGGCGCTGAAATCCTCCTGACGGCGCGCGGCATGCAGCACGCGGGCAGGATCGAGCCCCACCAGGGTCATCGCCTGCGCCACGCTGATCCCGCTGGCGTCGGCTTTTTCCAGCCAGCCCTGCGGCCAGGTGCCCGTCATCCCCCGGCTGCCTAACAGCGTAATGCCGAAGCGGGTTCCCTCTTCGTCGCAAAAGCCGACAATCTCGATGGCCTGCGCCAGATGCACCCCCTGCTGGTGCAGGCTGTCCACCACCTCAATGGCGGCAAGCACGCCGAGCATGCCGTCGTAGCGCCCGGCATTGCGCACGGTATCGAGATGCGAGCCGAGCAGCACCGCCTGCGCCCCTTCCTGCGCGCCCTCATAGCGTCCACAGATATTGCCCACGCTGTCCTGCCAGACGGTCATTCCCGCCTGGCTCATCCACTGCCCTACTAGCTGGTTGGCCTGCAGATGCTGGGTGGAGAGATAGACCCGCGTCAGCGCATCCGGGGTTTCGCTGATGGCGGCAAGCGCGTCGGCGCGCGCCATCACCCGTTCTGCCGCCGGGCTCATTGCGGCGTCTCGCGGCGATAGTGGTCCCACGCGGCCTGCATGGCGGCACCCTGCGTGGTGGTGAATTTCAGGTAGTTCAGCACCGACTCCAGCGCGCTCAGGGTGGTCATCACGCAGTCTTTGCGCGCGTTGTAGCCCATGGTGCCAATGCGCCACACTTTGCCGTGCAGCGGGCCAAACGAGGTGCCGATTTCAATCCCGAAATCCTCCAGCATCAGCTTGCGCACCTGGTCGCCGTTGACGCCCTGCGGGATCGCCACGCCCAGCACGTTGTTCATCTTGTGCTTCAGGTCGCCGAAGGTCTCAAGCCCCATCGCCTGAATGCCCTTCAGCAGCGCATCGCCGTGCAGCTTATGACGCGCGATGCCGTTATCCAGCCCTTCCTGCAGGATCAGCCGCGCGCACTCGCGGGCGCCAAACAGCGCGGTCGTGGCTTCGGTGTGGTGGTTCAGGCGCTCCGGCCCCCAGTAGTCCATCACCATGCCGAGATCGAAGTAGTTGGAGTAGATCATCTCCTCGTCGCCGTCGCGGTGGGCGTCGGTGCGGATGCCCTCCTCAACGCATTTGCGGCGGCGGATCGCCTCCTCCATGCGCGCGCTCAGGGTGATCGGAGACGTGCCCGACGGCCCGCCGAGGCACTTCTGCATCCCGGCAGAGACGGCGTCCAGCCCCCAGGCGTCGGTCTCCAGCGCGTTGCCGCCGAGCGACGCGGTGGCGTCGGTGTAGAACAGCACGTCGTAGCGGCGGCAGATCGCGCCGAGCTCGGCGAGCGGCTGCAGCATGGTGGTGGAGGTGTCGCCCTGCACGGTCAGCAGCAGGCGCGGGCGAATACGCTTAATCGCATCCTCGACCTGGTCCGGGGTGAACACCTCGCCCCACGGCACCTCGATGGTATGCACCTCCGCGCGGCAGCGGCGGGCAATTTCGCACAGCAGATGGCCAAAGCGGCCAAAGACCGGTACCAGCACCTTATCTCCCGGGCGGATGGCGGAGACCAGAATGGCTTCAATTCCCGCGCGGGAGGTGCCGTCCACCAGCATCGTCCAGCGGTTCTCGGTGCGGAACACCCCACGATAGAGCGCCATCACCTCGTTCATGTAGTGGGTCATGGCCGGATCGTACTGGCCGATCAGCTGGCTCGACATGGCGCGCAGCACGCGCGGGTCGGCGTTGATCGGGCCCGGCCCCATCAGCAGGCGCTGGGGCGGATTGATTTGCGGAAATTGTGCGATATCCATTGTTAAGTCCTTATCAGTTGAGGCCGCGCACGGAGGAGATGAACTGCTTCAGTTCCGTGGTCTGCGGATTGGCGAACAGCGTTTTGCTGTCGCCCTGCTCCCAGACTTTCCCCTGGTGCATAAACACCACGCGGTCGCCCACTTCGCGGGCAAAATTCATTTCATGGGTGACCAGTATGAGCGTCATCCCCTCGGCCGCCAGCTGCTCCAGCACCTTGAGCACTTCGCCCACCAGCTCCGGGTCGAGCGCGGAGGTGATCTCGTCGCAGAGTAAAACTTTAGGCGACATGGCCAGCGCCCGGGCAATCGCCACGCGCTGCTGCTGGCCGCCGGAGAGGCTCGACGGGTAGTAATCCAGGCGATCGCCTAAGCCCACTTTCTCCAGCATGCGCTGCGCCAGCTCGCGGCATTCGGCGGCACTTTTCTTCAGCACCCGACGCGGGGCGAGCATCACGTTTTCCAGCGCCGTCATGTGCGGGAACAGATTGAAGCTCTGGAACACCATCCCGACCGAGCGGCTGATTTCGCGCGCCTGAGAATCCCGATCGGTAATGGTCATGCCGCCCAGCTTGATGCTGCCGTCCTGATAGCCTTCCAGTCCGTTGATGCAGCGCAGCAGCGTGCTTTTGCCCGATCCGCTGCGCCCGATAATGGAGATCACCTGGCCCATGTCGATATCCAGATCGACGCCCTTGAGCACGTGGTTATCGCCGTAGTACTTCTGCACCTGATTAATGGTGATGAGAGGCATTGAATTTCGTCTCCAGATAGCGGCTGTAGCGCGACAGCGGATAACACAGAATAAAGTAGCCGAGCGCCACCAGCGCAAAAACCTTAAACGGCTGATACGTCACGTTGGTCAGCATGGTCCCGGCCTTGGTCAGCTCGATAAAGCCGATGATCGACGCCAGCGCGGTGCCTTTAATCACCTGCACGGCAAAGCCGACCGTCGGGGCGATACCGATGCGCAGCGCCTGCGGGGCGACGACGCGAAACAGGGTCTGGCCAAAGGTCAGCCCCAGACAGCGCGACGCTTCCCACTGCCCTTTCGGCAGGGCGCGAATGCTGCCGTTCCAGATATCGAGCAGAAACGCGCTGGTGTAGAAGGTGAGCGCCAGCGAGGCGGCGGTCCAAGGCGAAACGTCGATGCCGAACAGCGCCACGCCGAAGAAGGCCAGGAACAGCTGCATCAGCAGCGGCGTGCCCTGAAACAGCTCAATATAGCCGCGGATGATGCGCCTGACCGTGCGCCCGCCCGTGAGGCGCAGCAGCAGGAGCGGCAGCGTCACCGCCGCCCCGCCGACAAACGCCACCAGCGACAGCAGCACCGTCCAGCGTCCGGCCAGCAGCAGGTTGCGAATAATGTCCCAGTCGGTAAAGGTGGTCATCATGCCTGCACCCCCAGCCATTTGCGTCCTGCCGCCATCATCAGCTGGCGCAGGGTAATCGACAGCGCTAAGTAAATCCCGGTTGTCACCAGATAGACCTCAAAGCTCAGAAACGTTCTCGACTGGATCAGGTTGGCGGCGAAGGTCAGCTCTTCATACGAGACCTGCGACACCACCGACGAGCCGAGCATCACGATAATGCACTGGCTCACCAGCGCCGGGTAAATGCGCTGCAGCGCGGGCGGCAGCACCACGCGAATAAAGGTCTGCAGGCGGGTCAGCCCCAGCACGCGTCCGGCTTCCCACTGCCCTTTCGGCGTAACCTGAATGCCCGCGCGGATAATCTCGGTGCTGTAGGCGCCCAGGTTCACCACCATGGCCAGCAGCGCCGCTTCCCCCGCCGTCATCTTCAACCCGAGATTCGGCAGGCCGAAGACGATGAAAAACAGCTGCACCACAAACGGCGTGTTGCGGATGATTTCCACGTACGCGCCCCAGATCCGGCTGAACCAGGTGGTGCGTCCGCTGCGGATCGCCGCCCCGAAAATCCCTATCGCCAGCCCGCCGACGGTCGCCATCACCGTCAGCTGAATAGTGACCCACAGCCCCGCCAGCAGCTCCGGCCAGTGCGGCCAGAGCGCGGAAAAATCAAGTTGCTCCGTCATCGGCTCAGGCGCCAAGGTTTGCCGGCAGCGGGGCCTTCAGCCATTGCTCGGACAGACCGTTCAGCGTGCCGTCCTTGATGCCCTGCTCAATCAGCGCATCCACCTTTGCCTTCAGGGCCGGTTCGTTTTTCTTCAGGCCAATAAAGCACGGCGAATCTTTCAGCATAAAGCTCGGCACCGGGGCCTTATCCGCGTTCTGGCGCGAAATGGCCGCCACCACGAGGTTGCCGGTTGCCACGTACTGCACCTGTCCGGAGAGGTAGGCGGAGAGCGTGGTGTTGTTATCTTCGTAGCGCTTCACGTCCGCGTCTTTCGGCGCCAGGCCGGTCAGCACCATGTCCTCCACCGCCCCGCGCGTCACGCCGATGGTTTTTCCGCTCAGCGCGGCGGCGTCTTTCAGCTCGGCCCCTTTCGGCCCAAACACGCCGAGGAAGAACGGCGCGTAGGCGCGGCTGAAGTCGATCACCTTCTCGCGCTCCGGGTTTTTACCGAGGCTTGAAATGACCAGATCCACCTTATCGGTTTGCAGATACGGCACGCGGTTGGCGCTGGTCACCGGCACCAGCTGCAGCTTGAGCTTCATCTGTTTGGCCAGATAGCGCGCCATGTCGATGTCATAGCCCTGCGGCTGCAGATCGGTCCCCACCGAGCCAAACGGCGGGAAGTCCTGCGGAACGGCAATGCGAATGGTGCCGCGCTTCTCGATATCCTGAAGCTGGTCAGCCTTTGCCGGCAGCTGTGTGAAGAGACATGCGGCCCCGGCCAGTGCAATCAACATTTTTTTCATGGTGCTTCCCCGTAACGTTAACATGAAACAAAAGATTCTTTGAATGTGATTTTGCAACTAATGTGCCAGATAGGGCGAAGCGGGGAATATTCTTGTAAAGCCTGATAAAACGCGGACGGGTCGAAAAAACCTGCGTTTTCCCGACCCGCCATATGCACCATTTCAATGCAAAGCACCAGCCTGATGCCCCATTATCGTTGTTCGAGTTCGTCCAGCTGCTGGTAGAGGGAGGCAATTTCGTGAATGCGCGGACGGCCTTTATCGAGAATTTCATGCAGGAAGGCGTTTGCCAGCAGGTTGATCAGGCTATTGACTGAGGAGTAGCTGTCATAGGCCGAGACGCTGTCCAGCGGGGCGCAGAGCTGCCAGCTCGCCAGCGGAAACAGGCTGTGCGCCTGCGGCTCGCACATCAGCAGCACCGGAATACCGCTGCTCTGAAGCTGCTGCATCAGCGGGCGGATGATGCGCGGGCGGCGGCGAAAGGCCATCATGACCACCAGATCGTCCGGCGTTAAATCCACCAGCTCTTCGCCCAGGCTCTGCCCCGGCTGCGGCAGGACCAGCACCTGACCGCGCGCCTGCAGCAGCTGCTGGCGCAGGTGCAGCGCCGCCGGATAGGCGTTACGCATGCCGATAATGACGATGCGCCGCGCCTTCACCATGCAGGCCATGGCGTCGGCAAACTGCTGCGCGTCAAGGGCATTGACCCACTGGGTCAGGTTCGCCATCTCCTGCTTATAGTGGCGCGCCAGCAGCGTATTGCCCTGCACCGCGTCGCGGTTATCGGTGAGCGGCATCCCGCTCTGGCGCAGGGTGCGCAGCTCGTCGCGCATGTCCTTATATTTCTCATAGCCCAGACGCTTAAACAGACGGCTGACCGTGGCTTTCGACACCCCGCTCAGCTGCGCCAGCTCGGCGCTGTTGTAGCTAATCAGGTCGTCAAAATGGTCGAAAATAAAGTCTGCCACCCGCTGCTCCTGCGGCGACAGCGACGGGTACTGTGCTTTCAGACGTTCATCCAGTTGTTCCATAGCGCCTCTGTAACTTTTGTTTCATCACATTGTACCTTTTATTATGCGTATTCATTATACGTGCCAGTTTACTGAAACTTTTCTTTCAGAACTGGAACAGCTTTTGCAGCGCCTTGTGACTTTCAGGGTTACGAGGACTTTTCATGCAAAGTAATGTCTCCACGCACGGCATGGCCGTTGCGCCCCACCATCTTGCCAGCCAGAGCGCGCTGGCGGTGCTGCGCGAAGGCGGCAGCGCGATAGAGGCGATGGTCGCCGCGGCGGCCACCGTTGCCGTGGTTTACCCGCACATGAACGGGCTGGGCGGCGATGGCTTCTGGCTTATCGTGCCGCCGGAAGGCGAACCTGTCGCCATTGATGCCAGCGGCGCGGCGGGATCGCGCGCAACGCTCGCCGCCTACGACGGGCTGGCGCACATCCCTCATCGCGGCCCCCGCGCGGCGCTGACCGTCGCCGGCACGGTGAGCGGCTGGGACGAGGCGCTGAAGGTCTCGCGCGAGATAACCGGCAAGGCCTTGCCGCTGGCTCGCCTGCTGGCCGACGCCATTGATTACGCACAGAACGGCACGCCGGTCACGGCCTCTCAGGCCCATGCCACGGCCAGCAAATTCGACGAGCTGAAGGACGTCCCCGGTTTCGCGGAAACCTGGCTGGTGGACGGCAAGCCGCCAGAGGTCGGGAGCCGCTTTTACCAGCCCGCCATGGCCACGACGTTGACGCGCCTGGTGGAAGACGGTCTGGACAGCTTTTACCGCGGCCCGCTGGCGGACGTGCTGGCGCACGGCATGGAGACGCTGGGCCTGCCCGTGACGCTGGCAGATTTACGCGCGCACGTCGCCCGGCGCACCGCGCCGCTGAGGCTGCAGCATCAGCAGGGGGTGATCTTTAACCACGCCCCGCCGACGCAGGGGCTAGTCTCGCTGGCGATACTCGGCATCACCGACCGCCTGAATATGGCGGAGGCCGATGACGCCGACACCGTTCACCGCATCGTTGAAGCCACCAAGCTGGCCTTTGGCCTGCGCGATGCCCACATCACCGACCCGCGCGAGCTGAAAACCGATATTCAGGGTCTGCTGGATCCCGCCGCCCTGCAGGCGCTTGCCGACAGGGTTGACGACGGCCGCGCCGTGCCGTGGGGCACCGGAAAAGGCCCCGGCGATACGGTGTGGATGGGGGTAATGGATAACAGCGGGCTCGCCGTGTCGTTTATCCAGAGTATCTATCACGAGTTCGGCAGCGGCGTGGTGCTGCCCGACACCGGCATCGTCTGGCAGAACCGGGGGGCATCGTTCAGCCTCGATCCCGATAGTCTTCTGGCCCTCGCGCCGGGCAAGCAGCCTTTCCATACCCTGAACCCGGCGGCGGCGCGTCTTAAGGACGGGCGCGTGATGGTCTACGGATCGATGGGCGGCGACGGACAGCCGCAAACCCAGGCCGCGCTCTTCACCCGCTACGCGATTCAGGGCGTGCCTTTACAGGAAAGCATTTCCCGCCCGCGCTGGCTGCTGGGGCGCACCTGGGGACAAACCTCGGATACGTTAAAGCTGGAAGGACGCTTTAGCGCTGAGACGGTCTCACGGCTTCAGGCACTCGGACACGAGGTGGAAATGTTCCCTGACTTCAGTGAAGCGATGGGCCACGCGGGCGCGATTGTCCGCCACCCCAACGGGCTGTTCGAAGGGGCATTTGACCCGCGCAGCAACGGCGCGGCCGCCGGATTCTGAGGAGAAAACAATGACGACACAACAACCCGACTGGCAGGCGTATCTGGCGCAAATGGAGTCCGTGCTCGGCGTAGAGCTGGACGATGCCCGCCGCGTCGAGCTGCAATTGCAGTTCAGCCGCATTGCCACCCTGGCCGCCCCGCTGATGGCGCTGCCGCTCGACGACCGTCTGGAGATCGCAGGAGTGTATAAAGCATGAGGCTACACGAGATGAGTATCAGCGCGATCCAGCATGCGCTGAGCGCAGGCGAGCTGAGCGCTCGCGAGATTGCCCGCCAGACGCTGGAGGCGATTGCGCGCGTGAACCCGCAGATTAACGCCTGGACCGCCGTGACGGAAGCGCGCATGCTCGCCGAGGCCGAGAGCATCGACACCCTGCGCCGCGAGAAGCGCCCCCTGCCGCCGCTGGCGGGCGTGCCGTACGCGGTAAAAAATCTGTTCGACGTTGCCGGTCACACCACCCTTACCGGGGCAGAACTGTTTAGCCAGCGCCCCGCCGCGGCCGCCGACAGCTTCGCGGTGCGCCAGCTGCGCAGCGCGGGCGGACTGCTGACCGGGATGGTGAACATGGACGCCTACGCCTACGGCTTTACCACCGAAAACAGTCACTACGGCACCACGCGTAACCCGCACGATCTGGCGCGCATTGCGGGCGGGTCGTCCGGCGGCTCGGCCGCCGCCGTGGCCGCCGGGCTGGTGCACTTTTCGCTCGGCACCGACACCAACGGCTCGATTCGCGTTCCGGCCTCCCTGTGCGGCATCTACGGCCTGAAGCCCACCTTTGGCCGCCTGTCGCGATCCGGCAGCCATCCGTTTGTCGCGAGCCTCGATCATATCGGCCCCTTTGCCCGCCGCGTGTGCGACCTGGCGTCCGTGTACGACGCGCTGCAGGGCCGGGACAGCAGCGACGCTTTTCAGGCAGAGAGCTCGCGCGAGCAGACGCGTCCCCTGCTCGACCGCGGGCTTGACGGCCTGCGCTGCGCGGTGCTCGGCGGCTACTTCACCACCTGGTGCGACGCGGATGCCATAGACGCCGTGGCGCGGGTGGCAAAGGCGCTCGACGTGCAGGATGAGCTGCAGTTCCCGGACGCCGAACTGGCGCGTTCCGCGGCGTTTATCATCAGCGCCTCCGAAGGGGGAAACCAGTACCTGCCCGCGCTTCGCCGCGAGCCCGAGCGGTTTGAGCCGCATTCCCGCGAACGGCTGCTGGCCGGGGCGATGATCCCCTCCGCCTGGTACATTCAGGCCCAGCGGTTTCGCGCGCACGCCCGCCAGGCGTTTAAAACCCTGTTCGCGCAGGCCGACGTGCTGATCGCTCCGGCAACGCCGCGCAGCGCCACGCTCGCGGGTGAGCAGACCATGGAGATTAACGGTCAGCCGCTCCCCATTCGCGCCAGCATGGGGATGCTGACCCAGCCGATTTCATTTCTGGGCCTGCCCGTGACCACCGTTCCGCTGCGCACAGCGCAGGGTGCGCCGATTGGCCTGCAGCTTATTGCCGCGCCGTTTAACGAGCAGGCCTGCCTGCGCGTCGCGCGCGTGCTGGAAGAGAGTGGGATCGCCGATGCCCGCCCGGCGGAGGTGGCCGCATGATGAATCACGATGACATTAACCTTCCGTGGGTAGTCGCCGAGGTGACCGCCGCGTTTTACCGCTATGAAGACGCGCTGGTGAGCAACAACGTTGCGGTGCTGGACGAGCTGTTCTGGCACGACAAAAACACGGTGCGGCTGGGGGCGGGTGAAAACCTGTACGGGATTGATGAAATCCGCGCCTTTCGCGCGGCGCGCCCGTCCGTCGGGCTGCAGCGGACGCTGCGCCACACCGTCATCACCACCTTCGGTGAGGATTACGCGGTGTGCAGCACCGAGTTTACCCGCGAGAGCACGGAACGCATTGGCCGCCAGCAGCAGACGTGGGTGCGGTTTGCCTACGGGTGGCGGATCGTGGCGGCGCAGGTGAGTTTGATGGTGTAAAGCTGAAAAACCTGCCCGGTGGCGCTGCGCTTACCGGGCCTGCGATGTCCAGTATGCCCTGTGGGTCCTGTAGGCCGGGTAAGGCGCAGCCGCCCCCCGGCTAAACACGGCACACTTACTTCTGAAACGGATGCACTTCCCGCCAGTGGTCGGCAATCTGCTGGCGGGTACAGACCCACACCCGCTCATGCTGCTGCACGTAATCCAGGAAACGCTGCAGCGCGCGAAAACGCCCCGGCCGCCCCAGCAGGCGGCAGTGCATGCCGATGGACATCATCTTCGGCGCGCTTTCCCCCTCTTCGTACAGCACGTCAAAACTGTCCTTCAGGTAGGTATAAAACTGCTCGGCGGTGTTAAACCCCTGCGCGGTGGCGAAGCGCATGTCGTTAGCATCCAGCGTATACGGCACGATCAGGTGCGGCTTGCGGGTGCCGTCGCTGCAGGCCACTTCCGTCCAGAAGGGCAGATCGTCGCCGTAGTAGTCGCTGTCATAGTCGAAGCCGCCGTGCTCCACCACCAGCTGGCGGGTGTTGGGGCTGTCGCGCCCGGTGTACCAGCCCGTCGGCGGCTTTCCGAAAAGGTCGGTCAACACGTGCACCGCCTTGTGAAGGTGTTCGCGCTCCTGGCTGATATCCATGCTCTGGTAGTGGATCCAGCGCCAGCCGTGGCTAACCACGTCATAATCCGCATTCTTGATAGCCTCAACGATATCCGGGTGACGCGCCAGCGCCATCGCCACGCCAAAGACCGTCAGCGGCAGGCCGCGCTTTTGAAATTCACCGTGGATCCGCCAGAATCCGGCGCGGCTGCCGTATTCGTAGAGGGAGTCCATCGACATGTGTTTATCCGGGTAGCTGGCCGCGCCGATAATGTCCGACAGGAACTGCTCGGATCCTGCATCGCCGTGCAGAACGTGGTTTTCCGCCCCTTCCTCATAATTGAGCACAAACTGCACGGCGATGCGCGCCTGATTCGGCCACCGCGCGTGCGGCGGGTTGCCCGCGTAGCCGCGCAGATCCCGCGGGTAATCCTGTTCAAAAAGCCCCATTGCCACCCCCAAAAAATTAAAATGGATTCAGTGCCTGAAACTGTCCGCTTAACGCTTTTTTCTCCGGGAACGCCAGATCCCCGTGCTTGCTGGTCGACAGCCCCAGCGCCACAAGCGACTCCACCATCTTCACCGCCGCGCTGACGCCGTCGATGACCGGCACGCGCAGCTCGCGCGTCAGCTCCTGCGCCAGCGTCGCCATGCCGCCGCAGCCCAGCACGATGGCGCCGCAGCCGTCCTCTTTCAGCGCCTGTATACAGCGCGCGCGCACCTTCTCCTGCGCCAGACCGCTGCCGTCCTCCAGCGCCAGCACCGGGAGATCGATAGCGTGCAGCGCCGCGCAGCGATCGTGAAAGCCATACTGGTGCAGCAGATGGCGGGCAATAATCAGCGTGCGCGGCAGCGTGGTGACCACCGAAAAGCGCGTCGCCACCAGCGTCGCCATGTGCATGGCGGCTTCCGCAATACCCACCACCGGCCCCTCCGCCAGCTCGCGCGCCGCCAGCAGGCCCGGATCGCCAAAGCAGGCGATGACGTGACCGTCCACGCCCTGCTCTCTGCCGAGCTTAACCTGTTCGAGAACCCCCACGGCGGCGATGGCCTCATCAAAGTGGCCCTCTATCGACGGCACGCCCGCGCTCGGGCAGACCGCGAGGATCTCCGTACCCAGCGCCGCCACCGCGCGGGCCGCCGCGCCGATGGTTTCCGTCATCGCGAGGCTGGTGTTGGGGTTGATCACTTGTATACAGACAGATGACATTACGACTCCTTGTGGCCGGCAAACAGCCGGGCAAAATCGGGCAGGCACTCGCCCGCCCGCTCGAAGCAGAGGCTGGCGACGATATGTTCAAAATGGTGCATCAAAGCATCGCTTAGCGGCTGGAGCGCCTTCTGGCGCAGCAGATCCACAAGCTGTTCGTGATCGTTGCAGCGGCACCCCTGACGCCACGGCGCGCCCCAGGTTGCAATCACCAGCGACGAGCGCTGGCTCAGGCCGGTCACCATCTCCGTCAGCACCTGGTTGCCGGAGATGGCCTGCAGCTGAATGTGGAAATTGGCGGAGTGGCGAATTGCCGCCGGGCCGTCGTACGCCTCGTGCGCCTGCTGCTCCTGGCGAATGATGGCCTCCAGCGCGGCAAGGTGCGGCGGCTGGCAGCGGGCCAGCACGTCCGGCAGATTGGCGACCTCCAGCAGGGCGCGGGTGCGGAAGATATGCTGCGCCTCTTCCACCGTCGGGCTGGCAACGTGTGCACCACGCTTGGGCGTTAAGGTGACCATTTGCACAGCCGCGAGTCGTTGAAGCACCTTGCGGATGCCCGTGCGGCTTACGCCAAAGACCTCGGCCAGCGCTTCCTCCGGCAGTTTGCTCCCCGGCAGCAGCTGATGTTCGACAATCGCGGTCATCAGCGCCTGAAAGATCGATTCGTCTTTGTCATGCAGGTCTGGCGCGGTCTGCAGGGCGTTTATGTTGTTCATTCACCACTCCGTCTTTTACTCTTCGTTATCGAATCGTATACATAAAAATAAAATATTGCATACAAGATTTAATATTTTGGCCTGGATCCTGCAACACCGTCTGCACTCCCGCTTAACGGGTTTTCATTCACAGGAGCAGGTTTCATGCCAAACAGTCAAAACGCACAGCAGGGTACGGCCGCTGATTCCGGTGCGGTTTACAGCCCACGTCTTTGCAATGAGGATCTGGCACCAACGCGTGACCAGAACTGGAGCTGGTACAACATCTTTTCGTTCTGGATGTCGGACGTTCACAGCATGGGGGGTTATGTTGTCGCCGCGAGCTTCTTTACGCTCGGGCTGGCAAGCTGGCAGGTGCTGCTTTGCCTGCTGGTGGGGATTTGCATCGTGCAGCTGTGCGCCAACCTGGTGGCCAAACCGAGCCAGATGGCGGGCGTGCCCTATGCGGTGATCAGCCGTCAGGCGTTTGGCGTGTTCGGGGCCAATATTCCGGCGGTGATCCGCGGGCTGATTGCCTTCGCGTGGTACGGTATTCAGACCTATCTGGCCGCCAACGCCCTGATGCTGGTGGCGCTGAAGTTCTGGCCGTCGCTCTCTTCGCTTACCACAGGCGCGTTCCTGGGCCTGTCGCATCTCGGCTGGATCTGCTTTGCCATTATGTGGGTACTGCAGGCGATGGTTTTCTGGCACGGCATGAGCGCCATCAAGCGCTTTATTGATATCGCCGGTCCGGCGGTCTACGTGGTGATGCTGGCCCTCGCAGGCTGGATTGTATACAAGACCGGTTTTGACGGCATTTCCTTCACTCTCGCCAGCAAATCCCTGAGCGCGGGCGAGCAAACCTGGCAGATGATCACCGCGACCGCGCTGGTGGTGTCTTACTTCTCCGGCCCGCTGCTCAACTTTGGCGACTTCTCCCGCTACGGCAAAAGCATGGGCGAGATCCGCCGCGGCAACCGCTGGGGGCTGCCGTTTAACTTCCTGCTGTTCTCCATCGTCACCGTGGTCATTGTCTCCGGCACCCAGTCGCTGTTTGGCCGCATGATCACCGACCCGATCGAAACCGTCAGCCGCGTGGGCAACGATCTGGCCGTGGCGATCGGCCTGCTGACGATGATCACCGCTACCATCGGGATCAACATCGTCGCGAACTTCGTCTCCCCGGCGTTTGATTTCTCTAACTGCTCGCCGCAGAAGATCAGCTTCCGCACCGGGGGCATGATTGCCGCCGTCGGCTCGATCCTGCTCACCCCGTGGAATCTGTTCAACTCGCCGGAGCTTATCCACTACACCCTGGACGTGCTCGGGGCGTTTATCGGCCCGCTGTTCGGCATTCTGATTGCCGACTTCTACCTGATTAAGCGCGGCAAGGTGTCGGTTGACGATCTGTTCGACGACACGCCAAAGGGCAAATACTGGTACCGCAACGGCTTCAACCCGAAAGCCATTGGCGCGCTGATCCCGTCCGTTGCCGTGGGCCTGGTGATTAGCTTCATCCCGGCCCTGCATGAGGTGGCGAACTTCAGCTGGTTTATCGGCGTCTTCCTCGGCGGCGTGACCTACCGCTGGCTGGCGCGGGAAGATCGCGAGACGGCGGGCGCGACGTCGTTCAGCTCCCGCGTGGCGACGCAAAAAGAGTAACTTCCTCCTTCCGGCCGCAGCGTATCTGCGGCCCGTTCATTCTGGCACCGTTCTTGCTGCGCCTTATCACCCCGCTACGCAAACACTAAGGCAGGAACCATGATGGATTACCAGACAGCGATCCGCGGCGCATTTTTTGATATTGCCCAGGTCTGCGACAGCGCAGACGCGATTGCCCAACACGCGCGCTACCTTGAGGACGGGCTGCTGTTTATACAGAGCGGGAAAATTCTGGCGCAGATGCCGTGGCAGGAGGGCGAGCAGTATCTTGACCCCCACAAGGGCTACACCGACCTGCGCGGCAGGCTGCTGTTGCCCGGTTTTGTCGACACCCACGTCCATTATCCGCAAACGGAGATGATCGGCGCCTTTGGCGAACAGCTGCTGGAGTGGCTGACCACCTACACCTTCCCGGTGGAGAGCCAGTTTTCCGATGAAGCCTACGCGAAAGAGATCGCCGAATTTTTCATTCAGCAGCTGGTGAGCAACGGCACCACCACCGCGCTGGTGTTTTGCACGCTGCATCCGGAATCGGTCGAGGCTCTGTTTACCGAAGCCCTGCGCCTGAACATGCGCCTTATCGCCGGAAAGGTGATGATGGACAGACACGCGCCGGACTACCTGAGCGAAGACGCGAAGCAGAGCTACCGTCAGACGCGGGCGCTGATCCAGCGCTGGCACCACCGGGGACGGCTGGGCTACGCCATTACCCCGCGCTTTGCGCCGACCTCATCCCCCGAGCTGCTCGCCGCGGTCAGCCTGCTCAGAGAGGAATTCCCGGATACCTGGATGCAGACCCACCTGAGTGAAAACCCCAACGAAGTGACCTGGGTGAGCGACCTCTGGCCGGAGCACGAGCGCTATCTGGACGTGTATCACCACTACGGGCTGACCGGCGAGCGCAGCGTGTTTGCCCACGCGATCCATCTTCACCACAGCGAGTGGCAGTGCCTGCACGACACCGGTTCAGCGGTCGCGTTTTGCCCCACCTCAAACCTGTTTCTCGGCAGCGGGCTGTTTCGCCTGCCCGCCTGCTGGCAGCACAGGGTGCGGATGGGCATCGGCACCGACGTCGGCGCGGGCACCACCTTCAGCATGCTGCGCACCCTGGGTGAGGCCTACAAGGTCGGCCAGCTTCAGAGCTACCGCCTGCGCGCCAGCGAGGCCTTTTATCACGCCACGCTGGGCGGCGCGCACGCCCTCAGGCTCGACGATAAGATTGGCAACTTCGCACCCGGCAAAGAGGCGGATTTCGTGGTGATCGACCCTGACGTGACGCCGCTGCAGCGCCTGCGCAATCGCCGCTGTCAGGATATCTACGAGCAGCTTTTTGTGCTGATGACCCTCGGCGACGAGCGCAACATCAGCGAGACCTGGGTCAACGGCGAGCGGGTGTGGTCAACTTCCCCGGTAGGTTGACCACCCGCCGGGCGCAATCACAAACGGCAGGTGGAAATGCTCGTCTGCCGTTTCTCCCGTCAAAAAATCAATTTGCGCGCAGGGATAGAGCGTGTCGCGACCGGTTTCGCTAAACCACGCGCCGATCTCGGCCACCAGCCGATAGCGGCCTGCGGGCAGAGAGGGAACGAACGCGGCGATGCGCCCCTGGGCGTTGGTCACGCCCGTGGCCAGCGTGTTCCCGTCCTGTTGCAGATGGACCGTCACGCCCTGTGCGGGTTTGCCCGTCGAGATATCGAGAATATGGGTGCTGAGTGTGCTCATTCGCTAATGACTCCTTCCAGCCGTAGCAGCGTAATTTCCCGCAGCTGTTCCAGCGCGGCACGGACTTCCTGCGCGTCGCTGTTCTCCAGCCGCGCGTGCAGCGCCTGTAAAATCTCCTCGCCGCTGCGGCCCTTCGCGCGGATCAGAAAGACGCGTCCGAAGCGGGCCTCGTAGCGGGCATTGCCCTCGCGCAGCGCCTGGGCAAGGTCAGCATCGCGATCGTTCACCGCACCCTGCTCCTGGCGCGACAGCGCCGCCTCCGCCTGTGAACCTGCGGGCTTTTCCCCGATGCGCGGATGGGCGCTAAGGGCCTGCGCCAGCGCCGCTTCGTCCCAGTTTTGCGTCAGCGCGTTTGCCGTACGGAACAATTCGTCCCGGCTGGCGTAGGGTCGCCCCAGAGCCAGCGCATTTGCCCACTCGGGGAGCGCCACGCAGGGGTGAATCAGCGCTAACGCCTTTTCGTGGTGAAGGTGATTGAAGTCATGCAGTGCGATCATAGTGTCTCCTTTATTGTCTTCCTCCGGGTTATTGCACAAACCACGCCACTCTGAACGCGGGCGTGAAACAGTCGATTCCGTATAGCTCAACTGGAAATTTTTGATTCAAAAAAAGGCACGTTCACCGCGTTTGCGCACCTTAGCAGTGCAAACGTCTCCCCCACAACGCCGTTTTCACCACTCTGCAGCCTGGTACGCAAATTGCTGAATGTCTTTACACCCTGCAAAAGGAGAGAAGCATGAGAGCAATCGTAATTGGCGCGGGTATTGGCGGCCTGAGCGCCGCCGTCGCGCTGAAGAAAGCGGGCATCGACTGTACCGTGTTTGAAGCCGTCAAAGAGATCAGGCCCGTCGGGGCGGCCATCTCCATCTGGCCTAACGGCGTGAAATGCATGCAGCACCTCGGCATGGGCGACATCATCGAGACCTACGGCGGTCCGATGCGTTTTATGGCCTACAAGGATTACCGGCGCGGCGAGACCCTGACCCGCTTCAGCCTTGCCCCGCTGGTTGAGCGTACCGGCGGGCGTCCCTGCCCCGTCTCGCGCGCTGAGCTTCAGCGCGAAATGCTGGACTTCTGGGGGCGCGACAGGGTGCAGTTCGGCAAGCGCGTCGAACGCGTAAGCGAAGACGACGCGGGCGTGAGCGTGACCTTCACCGACGGCACCACGGCAGCCGGCGATTTTCTGATTGCCGCCGACGGCAGCCACTCCGCCGTGCGCCCGTACGTGCTGGGGTATACCCCGGAGCGCCGCTACGCCGGGTACGTGAACTGGAACGGGCTGGTGAAGATTGACGAAGAGATTGCCCCGGCGCACCAGTGGACCACCTTCGTTGGCGAAGGCAAACGCGTGTCGCTGATGCCCGTCTCCGGCGGACGCTTCTACTTCTTTTTTGACGTGCCGCTGCCCGCGGGCCTGGCGGAGGATCGCACCACCCTGCGCGCCGATCTCACGGGCTACTTCCGCGGATGGGCGCCGCCGGTGCAGAAGCTTATCGCGGCGCTGGATCCTGAAACGACCAACCGCATTGAAATCCACGACATTGAGCCGTTCGACAGCCTGGTGCGCGGCAACATCGCGCTGCTCGGCGATGCCGCGCACAGCACCACGCCGGATATCGGCCAGGGCGGCTGTGCGGCGATGGAAGACGCCGTGGTGCTGGGTGAGTGCCTGCATGAAAACCACAACATTACGCTGGCGCTGCGGCAGTACGAAGCGCTGCGCTGCGACCGGGTGCGCGACCTGGTGCTGAAGGCGCGTAAACGCTGCGACGTCACCCACGGTAAAGACATGGCGTTGACGCAGGCCTGGTATCAGGAGCTGAAAGAGGAGACCGGGGAGCGCATCATCAACGGTCTGTGCGAAACCATTCAGGGCGGCCCGTTAGGCTGAACGCAAGAGGGACAACGATGAAAAGAGAACCGACTCCACCCGCCCACTGCACGTTTGAGCCTGAGGACTGGCTGCGCCTGGCGAAATGCTGGCATCCGGTCGCGCGCGCCTGCGACGTCGGCCCGGCACCGGTCAAGGCGACCCTGCTGGACGAGCAGCTGGTGATTTACCGAATTAACGACCAGGTCGTGGTCGCCCGTGACGTCTGCCCGCACCGCGGCGTGCCGCTGACGCTCGGCTTTCACGATGAGCACGGAATTATCTGCCCCTATCATGGCTTACGCTTTGGGGAGGACGGGCGCTGCAACCGTATTCCGTCCAGCCCCGACCAGCCCGTTCCGGCGAAGCTGAACCTGATTAACTACGCCGTGGAAGAGCGCTTCGGCCTGATCTGGATCTGCCTGGCGTTTGACCCGGACAATCCTGTACCGCTGCCCACCATGCCGCACTGGGATGACGACGGATTTCAGCAGATCAACTGCCCGGCGTTTGAGGTGAACGGCTTTGCCGGTCGTCAGGTAGAGGGGTTTCTGGACGTGGCGCACTTTGCCTGGATCCACACCGATACTTTTGCCGACCCCAATAATCAGCTGGTCCCCACCTATCAGCCGCAGGAGACGCCGTTCGGTTTTGTTGCCGATTACTGGAGCTCCGTGAGCAACTATCCCGCCAGTTCACCCGTGCAGGCGCCAGAAGGGTTCCAGTGGCTGCGCCATTTTGAAATGCATCTGCCGTTTACCGCCACCCTGACGATTCATTTTCCGGGAGAATCGCGACTGGTCATCATGAACGCCGCGTCGCCGGTGTCATCGCGCGTCACCCGCATGTTCGCCCCTATCGCGCGTAACTTTGACCTGCATATTCCGGTGGAGGATGTACATGCCTTTAACCTGCGCATTTTTGAAGAGGATCGCCTGATGGTCGAAACCCAGCGCCCGGAAAGTCTGCCGCTGGACCTGACGCTGGAAGCCCATATTCCCGCCGATAAAAGCTCAATTGCCTACCGTCGGGGACTGAAGAAGATGGGCTTTGGCGAATTTTTCCTCGTATGACGGAGGCCGATATGCTGAGCGTAATTGTTGACGGGCTTTGGCGCGAGGGCGATAAAAGCCTCGCCGTCAGGCTGGTAGCTGAAGACGGTAACGCGCTGCCGGCGTGGCAGCCCGGCGCGCACATTGATGTGCACCTGCCCTGCGGCGCGGTGCGCCAGTATTCCCTTACCGGGGCATGTGGAGACGAGAGCTATCTTATCTGCGTGGGGCGGGAAACCGCCTCGCGCGGCGGATCGCGCTACGTTCACGAGACGCTGCGACCCGGGCAGAAATTAGCGATCTCTGCCCCGCGCAATCTGTTTCCGCTGCATCAGGCTGAGCGGGTGTTGCTGCTGGCGGCAGGCATTGGCATTACGCCGCTGTATGCAATGGCCCTGCAGCTGAAGGCGGCCGGAACGCCGTTTGAGCTGCACTATTACGTCAAACGCCGCGCAAGCGCGGCGTTTACGCGCGAACTCTCCCGGTTCGGTGAGTGCCACATTCATACCGCCAGCCCGCGCACGGCGCTGGCAGAACATCTTCCGGCGGCTGAGGCGGGTCTTCACGCCTGGATCTGCGGTCCGGCAGGGTTTATGGAAAAAGTGCGAGACGTGGCGACGGCCAGGGGATGGGATGATGGCCATCTTCACAGCGAGGCGTTTCAGCCCGCGGCCCCTGCCACACGCGGTGACGCGGGCGAGATCTTTACGGTCAAACTCGCCTCGACCGGGGAGCGCTGGCCGGTGCCCGCGGATAAGACCATCGCTCAGGTATTACAGGAAAACGGCGTGGACGTACCGCTGTCATGCGAAATGGGGATCTGCGGGGCGTGCCTGACGCCGGTGATTGACGGCGTGGTGGATCATCGAGATAGCGTGCAGTCGGAGGCGGAAAAAGTCGCGCCAAACCAGCAGGTGGCTCTGTGCTGTTCTCGAAGCCATTCCGGGGAACTGGTGATTGCGCTGTAAAACGAAAAAACCCTGCGATATTGCTATCGCAGGGTTTCGAATTTGGCGGAAGCGTAGAGATTCGAACTCTAGAACCCTTTCGGGTCGCCGGTTTTCAAGACCGGTGCCTTCAACCGCTCGGCCACGCTTCCAAAGTGAGGCGCACTATAAACATCTATTAGCACCTTGTAAAGCAGGAATTTTTCTATTTTTACCCACCGGCGTTTGACTGCGCAAAAATCACCCAGACGCTTGCCGCGCATCGGTCACAGCCCCCTTGTACATACCGTTACACAGCAACGCTCATCCTTTTAAATCGCTCTGGTATAGAATGCCACAAAAATAAACGGTCATTTGTTGTGTAATTGTTATAAATCTGCGTACCCACAGATTTAGAAATTACTGCCATGCAGTGTTACTGGTTGATGATGAAAATCAAAAATACGCTTTGCTTACATATCCTGATGGCGACCCTGGCCATTTTGTTCCTCTGTGTTCACCCGCTGGTGACGAGCTTCAATCCGCCCCTCACCTTCCAGCCGTTGATTAAATCAATGGCAGGCACGCCTAAAGAACAAGCGGAAAAAATTGCGACTATTTCCCATGCCTTAGAAGGGAATGCTATTTTCTTCATTGGCGCGTCTGAGGTGGCCACCTCAGAAGATGAACATTACGCTGTATATAATTACTTTAATAAGCAATTGCACAAACCCGTCGTGGCGTATGGCGATGCGTTCGTCGATGATGAAACGCAATTTTTACTGTTCTCACGTTTTAAAAATAGCCTTAACGCAAACAGTAAAGTTGTTTTGCTTCTGGCCCCTGACAGCTTTTACTCAAAAGGGCTGCCACCGGCTATCTATGCCGATAATTTTCCCGGCTCTATTTTTAATCCGCTGATGAAGGATCCGCAGGCGCGCCCGCTGCTGGTTAATTATTTAAAGCATATTGATAGTAAAGAAATAAGCCATTTAACCTTTGGCCAAATGCGCGTCTTTGGCTGGCACCCCGATCTGATGTGGGACGAGCTGAGCTTCCAGTTTGCCAACGTCTGCACCCTGATAAAAAACGACTGGCTGGCGCTGCTCAACGTCACGCCCCAGACGGTACAGCCCTGGCCGCAGCAGCCAACCGCCCACATTGCCCCCGACTGGGATAAAGAGCTGGCGAATGCGCGCGAGTTAAATAAAAAACGCCAGCAGAGCGCGGCTACGCTGTGGATGGACAAAACGATTTACGAAGAGGACGGCAAGCCGCAACAGTGGGACGACACCCCGGTTGTGCCTGCGCAAATCGCCGCTTTCAGTAAAACCGTCCAGCTGTTGAAAGAACGTCACGTGCAGGTGATTGCTATCGTCGACCCGGTTAATCCCTGGGCGCTTTACAATACCGATACCTTCCGTCCGGTTGATAAACAAATAAAAACCATTCTGGAAAAGAACCAGATCCCTTATTTAGATATGTACGCCATGCCTTATCAGAATGGCTGGAACTGGGATCGTTTGCACCCTTCCGAACTGGCCTGGGTTCCTATGATTCGCTTTATTGCACAGAGTTTTAAATGATGAAAATCGCGATCCGTCTTTTTTTCCTTTATCTCCTGCTGGCGATCACCATCGTCGCGTGGACCTCTGTCGATGACAGCATGAGTATGCAGCTGCATTTTGAATATCAAAAGTTCTGAGGCCGAATGATGTACAGCTCAGGAATGTTTTTTGTTTATTTGTTTTCATCCGCGCTGGCGTTTGCGCTGGTTAATCGCGTATTACGCCATCGTCTGACCTGGTTATCTGCGCTCTCTGTTCTGACGGCGCTGGGATGGGGATATATATTTCAGGGTGATTATATTGTCCCCGCCACCGTTTTTTTCAGCTTTTATGTTTTTGCCACGCTAAAAGAGAAGGGATGGTTAAAAACGTGGCAGGCGGTCGTTCTGACATTATTGCCGCTGCTGCTGGTGAAATTACATTTAAATAACCACTGGGGCATGATCGGCCTCTCGTTTATGACGTTCCGCGCGCTGGACGTGCTGCTCTATCGCAGTAAAAAAGAAGGTCAGAATTTCCTGCACTATTTCTGCTATCTGTTTATGCCCTTTATTATCCTGGCCGGCCCAATGTACCGCTGGCGGACATGGATGAGTGACGTCAGCAAGCCCGTATTTGCCCTTAACCGCGAACAGTTTTTAGTTGCGTTAGAGCAAATCATTACCGGCATTGTCCAGAAGTTCCTGTTTGCCATGCTGATTGATTCGCTTGTCGTACAGCCCTGGAGCCATAAGCCGTTTACGCTGACCGTGGGCGTGGTGATGTCGATTGCCTACAGCACCTACCTGTACTTTGATTTTGCCGGCTACAGCAATATGGCCATCGGCGCAGGCCGCCTGTTTGGACTCAATATTCCGGCAAACTTCAACATGCCGCTTCTGGCAAAGAACCCGCAGGATTTCTGGCGCCGCTTCCACATCAGCCTGTCTGAATGGCTGCGCGATGTGGTCTTTATGCCCATTTATATGAACCTGATGAAATTCAACTTTTTCCGTCAGAACAAAACGCTGGCGCAAAATATCGGTATTTTTTGCACCTTATTCTGCATGGGGGCATGGAATGGACTGGAACGCCATTACGTCATCAGCGGCGCGCTGTTTGGCGCGATTTCCGTCGCTCACAACATGCTGCTGTGGTCAGCCAAACGCAGCCCGGCATTGCACCGCGGCCTGCAGTATCCGGCCGTTGCGTTTTTAGGGCGAATTCTGACGCTGGGAAGCGCCGCGGGATCCCTTTACATCTTTAGTGGAATGTCACCTCTATGAAAAATCACTCCGACCTTCAGGAACTGCAGGATTTCTTACGTGCGGCATTATGCGATCCCGCCTCCCCGCAGCAGCTGGCCATCAGCGGCAGCGACGAAGCCTTAAGCTGGCTACAGCTTTCCGCTGCCGTGACGGACTGGGCGCAGCGCTATCAGCGCTGCCAGCCTGTTGCCGGTACGCCGGTCATATTGTACGGACACCAGCAGGCCGATTTCGCCGTGGCGATTTATAGCTGCCTGCTGCACAACATTCCTTACATCCCGGTGGACTGCATCTATCCGCAGGAGCGCCTCCGGGAGATCTGCCATCTGGCCAGCGCCCCTTACTATTACGACGTCGCGACCCGGCAGTTCATCGCCACCGGGGAACCGGGCAAGGTACTGGAGGAGCAGGATCTGGCCTACATCATGTTTACTTCAGGCAGCACCGGTAAACCTAAAGGCGTGCAGATTGGGCGTGAAAGCGTATGGCACTTCATGAAATGGGTCAGCCAGGACTTTTCACTGCCGGAAAAACCGGTCCTGATGAACCACGCGGTATTCAGCTTTGACCTCTCCCTGATCCCTTTGCTGGCGAATCTGGCGATGGGCGGACATATCGTGCTGAACGCCAAAGAAGACATTCAGAAAGAGAACTGGCTGGAGCGACTGAAAAGCAACGCGGTCTCCGCCTGGGTTTCGACCCCCTCTTTTGCTTACCAGCAGCTGCTTTCCCCGCAGTTCAACAGCGAGTATTTGCCCGCGCTCAACGTCTTTATCTTCATTGGTGAAGTGCTCAACAAAGCGCTGGTTAAACAGCTTCGCCGCCGCTTCCCGCAGGCCAAAATCATTAACTCCTATGGCCCTACGGAAGCGACGATTGCGACGACCGTGGTTGAAATCACGGATGCGATCCTGAACAGCGACAGCGCCGTGCTGCCGGTGGGCGTCATGATGCCTGAGAGCAAAATGGAAATTTCCGCCGACGGCGAGCTGATTATCTGGGGTAAAAACGTCATGCGCGGCTATCTCGGCCTGCCGCAGGAGAACGCGGCGAAATTACTCCATCGGGAAGATGAAGCGTTTCGCGGCTACCGTACCGGCGATCTGGGCTATGAAGCGGGGCTGATCTACTGCCAGGGCCGCAACGACAGCCAGGTCAAACTGAACGGTTACCGTATTGAAATCAACGAGATCGAGAACCGCCTGCTGGCCATGTCCGGCATCAACGAAGCGGTGGTCCTGCCGCTGATGAAATCCTGCGGCAGCGTGCTGCGCATTGCCGCGTTCTGCGTGACGGATATGGCGCCGGACACCATCAAAACATCGCTTTCGAAGGTGGTTCCGCACTATATGGTGCCTTCACAAATTATCGTAAAAGACGCTTTGCCGCTGAATCCTAACGGCAAAATTGACCGCAAGCTGCTGGACGCTTACGCCCGCACAAATTAATGACTCCAGGAAAAATTATGGAACAAGAAATTCTCGCCCTGTTCGAAAAAGTGTTATCCCGTAAGGTGGGCTTTCACGATGAACTGATTGAATCCGACATTCTCGACTCCATCCTCGCGGTCGATATGGTGCTGGAAGTGCAGGACGTTTACGGCTGTATGATCCCGCCAACTGACGTGGCGACGGTGCTGAAAACCCCGGCGGACCTGGCCCGCTATATTGAAGAAAACCGCTAACCCGGAAGGCTCTGGAGGCATGCTCCAGAGCCTGTTTTATCGCTGCTGCCCAAATTACCTGCAAGCCCCCTACCGCTGCCCAGCCACACTCCCGATACAAAAAGTTATCTAAAGCGCCATAATTGATAGGTACCTAACTCTTTTGTCAGGAATTCAGTATGCCGCCACGTACCGCCGGCGATCTTTATTCAGAAATGAAAAATATGTCCGTTGAAGAGCGGATCCGCTTCTTCTCCCTTTCGCTGGCGGAAATGCACCGCGAGCTGCAGGAGAGCATTAGCCAGATAGAGTCGATGAAGCAGGCGCTGGAAGAGAGTGAAGAGTACCACCGTCAGCTGGTTGAAACCGCGCAGGATGCGGTGATTACCATCGATCATGCCGGTAACGTTGTGAACTGGAACCAGGCGGCAGAGCGAATGTTCGGCTGGTCAGCGGAAGAAGCGACAGGCAACAGCCTTGGCAAGATGATCGTACCAGAAGCGTTTCGCGAGCAGCACGCACGCGGCCTGATGCGCTTCCAGGCCGGGCAACCGTCGAATATTCTCAACCGCACTATCGAGATCGCTGCGCTGCATCGCACCAAAGGCGAGTTCCCTATTGAGCTCTCGATATGGCCGCATCAGCAAGCGGGTAAGCAAATATTTTCAGCCTTTATTCGCGATATTACCGATCGCAAACAGCGTGAACATATCGCGTGGCTGCATGCAAACTTTGATGCCCTGACGGGTTTACCGAACCGGAGATTACTGGTTAACCGTCTGGAGCTGGCGATCGCCCAGGCTATCGCCCACGATAAAGAAGTGGCGCTGCTGTTTATCGACCTCGACCGGTTTAAACCGGTGAACGATCTCCATGGTCATGCCGTCGGCGACGAGCTGCTGCGGCTGGTGGCATTTCGTCTGCAAAGCGTACTGCGCGAAGGTGACACGGTGGCCCGCCTCGGCGGCGATGAGTTTGTCGCCCTGCTCCCCGATTTAACCCCCGCCGATCCCTTACCCACACAAACGGCGGAAAAGGTCAGCGCCGCGCTGGCACAATCTTTTTTGATTAACGAACAGGTGATTACCATCTCCGGCAGTATTGGCATTGCCCGCTTTCCTCATGACGCAGGTGATGCCGATACGTTGCTCAATAGCGCAGACAAGGCGATGTATACCCGCAAGCGGGTAACGCCGGGAGAACGATGATAGGGCTGGCAATGGATGCCTTTAACAGCAATGAAACCAACCGCTTTTACTATTTCTCCTACACTTTAGGAGTACTGTCGGTACGGGAAACAGAAAAAAGCCAACTTAATTAAGGCATTAATGATTCGCTGTGCGCTCAGCCGGGGATCGTTTTGCCTTTAACAGAGGAGTCTGCGGTATGGCATTCGTAACAACGAAAGACGGCGTCAATATTTACTACAAAGACTGGGGCCCAAAAGAGGCTCAACCCATTGTTTTCCACCACGGCTGGCCGCTGAGTGCCGATGACTGGGATAACCAGATGCTCTTCTTCCTCGCAGAAGGCTATCGCGTTATCGCTATCGATCGCCGTGGTCACGGGCGTTCGGACCAGGTGAGTGAAGGCCACGACATGGATCATTATGCGTCCGACGCGTCGGCCGTGGTTGAAAGCCTGGATCTGCGCAATGCAGTACACGTCGGTCACTCCACCGGCGGCGGCCAGGTCGCCCGCTATGTTGCCCGGTATGGACAACCGCAGGGTCGCGTCGCCAAAGCGGTACTCGTCAGCGCCGTGCCGCCGCTGATGGTCAAAACGGACGCGAACCCAGGCGGAACGCCTATTGAGGTTTTCGACGGCTTCCGCAAAGCGCTGGCGGCTAACCGCGCCCAGTTTTACCTCGACGTCGCCAGCGGCCCGTTTTACGGCTTTAACCGGGAGGGCGCGGACGTTTCACAGGGTACGATCCAGAACTGGTGGCGTCAGGGGATGATCGGCAGCGCTAAGGCCCACTACGAGGGGATTAAGGCGTTTTCAGAGACCGACCAGACGGAAGATTTGAAAACCATCACGGTTCCCGTTCTGGTGTTGCAGGGCGATGACGATCAGGTCGTGCCGTATAAAAACGCTGCCCTGCTGCAGGATAAACTGCTGGCGAACAGCGTACTGAAAATTTATCCGGGCTTCCCGCACGGGATGCATACCACCCATGCGGACACCATCAACGCGGACATTCTGGCCTTTATCCGCTCATAACGCCGCGTTTCTTGCCGGGTGGCGCTGCGCTTACCCGGCCTACATTTGCACAATTCAATGCATGAACGCCACCCGAGGGTGGCGTTGTTTATGAGCTTTTAGCGCTTCTGCGCAACCAGTTGGATCATGTTGAAATAAGTCCCGGCGCACGCGTCCATAATGGGTACCATCATCTCCTGGGCGATCTCGCATTGCATAAACTCATCCCACGCCTGCTGGCAGGTATCCATCTCCCGCACGGTGGTCAGAACCGAACCGGGCTCTTTTTCCCACAGCGCTTTCCACCAGGAGAGCGGATAGAAATACCACTCTGGCGTCCAGAAAGGCTTAACCACCTCCGGAAGATGCGTTTCGCTGTATTCCCCGATAAACCCGGGAACGGCAACCGCAATATGTCCTCCGGGTTTCAGGAAAGGTAGCAGCGTGCCCAGCATGGCGTCATTGTTGCCAAAGTATTGATACGCATCCACGCTCACGATCAGGTCGAAGTAATCATGCGCGAACGGGATCGCTTTCGTGGCATCAACCCGTAGCGGAAAAATTTTTCCGTCCAGACCCCGTTCGCTGAAACGCGCTGCGTTTTCGCTCGGCGTAATCCATAGATCGGCGGCAAAAACCGTGGCGTCATATTTTTCGGCGAGCAGGATAGAAGAGATCCCTTTCCCGCAGCCGAGATCGAGTATGCGCATTCCTGGATCAATCTGCAGTTGAGCAACCAGCTCCTCGGTAAGCCGCATGGCGTTTGGGCCCATCATGGTATCGAGCAAAAAAGCGCGGTCGTAGCTATCTGTGTAAGGTGTATTCATCACTTCTCCTTAGCGATTATCCAGCTGGGCGCGAACGTTGTTCAGCCCGGTGGTGTTGATGCGGTAAGGCTGCCCGTTCACGGATCGGATCAGCTTTTTGGTGCGGAGTTTTTTAAAGACGCTGAGCGTGCAGTCGCTCAGTACCAGCCCTTCACGGGTGTAGCACTCAACGGACGTGACGCGGCCAGAACTGTCGCGGACGTGCACAATTCGTCCACCTTTGGCGAGAACGTGTAAGGTACGTTGTTCCTGACGGGATAAATTCATACTGGAAAACCTGTGTAATCATCATGCGTAAAAACGAGCCCACACCCGCAGGTGCGTGCGTAAGGTTTAAGCGCAGCGATAACCAGTCCGTCCTGAAAAGGGCGGGAAACTGATTATCTGATGAAAACATTCTCCAGCATCAAAGCCTCGGTGAGAGATGAAAAGGTATTTACGGGGTGAATGATAATGTCTGATTTTTACAGGGGAATAGCGGGGTTTTAAAAGTGTGATCTGGATCGGTCCTTCAAATCGTCTTTAGTCAGTTTTACTGCCAGACTGGAGCACCCAACTGAACACTGACCGGAGCTTTATTATGCCTGATAACTATACCGTGGTTGAAACCGTCCCCACTGCGGAGGCTTTTTGCCGCCTGCGCGAAATCTCGGGCCTTAGCCCTCGCCCGCTGGAGGCGGCACGAAAAGCGTTGCCCGGCAGCTGTTACGGCATGCATATTTTGTGTGAGGGTAAACCGGTGGGTATGGGGCGAATCGTGGGGGACGGTGCGTTGAATTTCGATATTGTCGACGTCGCCGTTGATCCTGTTCATCAGGGCAAAGGGCTTGGCAGAGTCATTATGGAAACGCTTGTTGCCTGGCTGGATAACCATGCCTGCAAAGGTGCCTACGTTTGTTTAATGGCGGATGTGCCAGAGCTTTATGCAAAATTTGGTTTTACGCTCGTTCGCCCCGCAAGCGAAGGAATGGCCAGAATCTGGTAATGGGTTAATCCGCGTTCAGACAAAAAGAAAAACCCCAGGTTAACGAGTAACCTGGGGTTTATGTTTGGCGGAAGCGTAGAGATTCGAACTCTAGAACCCTTTCGGGTCGCCGGTTTTCAAGACCGGTGCCTTCAACCGCTCGGCCACGCTTCCTAAGTGAGGCGAACTATAAACACCTCACCGCGTGCTGTAAAGAGTGGCTGCACTCGTTCGCTGTAAAAATAGTCAAAACGTGTTTAATCGGTTGAACTGACGACACATCGACGATTTTATCAGCACAGACCTAGTGTTTTTTGATGTACATGTCTTTCGTGAAATAGTACCCCAGCTTATCCGGCGTAAATCCACCGACCCACGGTTTTACCAGGTGCGTGCGGACGTAGTGATAAACCGGAATGGCCGGCACATCACGCCCCAGCAGATCTTCCGCCTGCTGGTAGTACTTACCCCGCTCTTCCGCCGTTTTGGCTTTTGCGGCATTCACCAGCGCCCCATCGTAGTCCGGATTGCTGTACTGGCTGGTGTTTTCGCTGTCGCCCGTGCGGAAGTTGTTCAGGAAGGTCGCCGCATCGTCGTAATCGGCAATCCACGCATAGCGCACCGCATCAAAGTTGTGGGTGTGCATGGTGTCCAGCATGGTTTTCCACTCCTGGTTTTGCAGCTTCGCATCCACGCCGAGGTTTTTCTTCCACATGGAGCTGGCCGCAATCGCGATGCGCTGGTGCGATTCAGAGGTGTTGTAGAGCAGGTTGAAGCTCAGAGGATGGCTGGCGTTATATCCGGCCTCGTTCAGCAGCTTTTTCGCCTCCGCGATGCGCTTGTCCAGCGGCCAGCTGGCGTAATCCGGGTTCTGTAGCTTAACGCCGCCGATATCCGGCTGGCTGATGAGCCACGCCGGGCGCTGCCCCTGCCCCAATACTTTCCCGGCAATGATGTCTTTATCCAGCGCCATGTTCAGCGCCTTGCGCACGCGCGCGTCATTGAACGGCGGCCGGGTGGTATTGAATTCGTAGTAATAGGTCGCCAGCTGCGGAGAGACGTCCAGCTCGCTGCCCAGGGTTTTCTTGAGCTGGGCAAACTGGTTAATCGGCACCGTGTACACGATGTCAATTTCGCCCGCCTTATAGCGGTTCACATCCGAGGCCTCGGACGTGATGGGCAGGTAGGTGACTTTGTTAATCACGGTATGTGCGTTATCCCAGTAGCGCGGATTGCGCTCCGCCACGATGCGTTCGTTGACCACCCACTGCGACAGCTTATACGCCCCGCTGCTGACGAAATGCTCCGGCTTGGTCCACTTATCGCCGAAGCGGCCAATCAGCACTTTATCCACCGGCACCAGCGACGGGTGCGCCAGCATCGCGAGGAAGGCCGCGTTTGGCTGCGAGAGCGTCACTTCCAGCGTGGTGTCGTTAATCGCTTTTACGCCCAGCGTATCGGGCGCTTTTTTCCCCTGAGCAATATCGGCCGCGTTGGCGATATGCATGTTGCCCGGATAGCTCGCATAAGGCGAAGCCGTTTTCGGATCGATCAGGCGCTGCCAGCTCCAGACCACATCCTCAGCGGTAATCGCCGTGCCGTCGCTCCAGGTGATGCCCGGGCGCAAATGGAACGTCCAGACGGTGTTGTCCTTGTTCTCCCATTTTTCCGCCAGTCGGGGTTGGACTTCGCCTGTCGGGGAGACGCTTACCAGTCCTTCGAATAAATCACTGATAATATTGAATTCGACATCGCTTTCGACTTTATGCGGGTCGAGCGAAGCCGGTTCACTGCCGTTGTTTCTGACCAGTTCCTGCTTATCGGCCAGCGCGGTTCCTGCCGGCACGTTAGCCGCCCAGGCTGCCGTGCTGGCGCACAGGATCCCTGCGGTTAACAAAGAGAGCGTAAAGTGAGTGCGTGTTTGTGGTTTCATTTCCTTCGCCTTATAGTCTGTTTTATGACGATCCGGAAATAACTCTTAGCGTTCGAAGAGTAATAACGCAATATTTTTCAGTAACCTATAAGAGCTTGATCTGGTAAATTGTCGCAAACCGCTGTTCATACTGGCGAAATGGATTTCTGCAGAAGAAATAACCACCTCCAGCGCTAACGTGCTGAGTAAAGATGGGTAAAACCACTTTGAGACTGGCGTGCCGTTTCCTATTCTTTCCGCTAATTACATCTGTCATAAGAGAGTGACTCATGGATCGTATAATTACTTCTTCACGCGACCGCACATCGCTACTCAGCACCCACAAGGTGCTGCGCAATACCTATTTCATGCTCAGCCTGACGCTGGCATTCTCAGCGATCACCGCCACCGCCAGCACCGTGCTGATGCTGCCATCTCCGGGGCTGATCCTGACGCTGCTGGGTATGTATGGTCTGATGTTCCTGACCTACAAAACCGCTGACAAGCCCGTCGGTATTCTGTCCGCGTTTGCCTTCACCGGCTTCCTGGGCTACATCCTGGGGCCGATGCTGAATGCGTATCTGTCTGCCGGTATGGGTGACCTTATCGGCATGGCGCTGGGCGGCACCGCGCTGGTGTTCTTCTGCTGCTCGGCCTACGTGCTGACCACCCGTAAGGACATGTCCTTCCTCGGCGGTATGCTGATGGCGGGTGTTGTGGTAGTGCTGGTGGGCATGGTGGCAAACATCTTCCTGCAGCTGCCTGCCCTGCATCTGGCAATCAGCGCCGTGTTTATTCTGATTTCTTCAGGCGCGATCCTGTTTGAAACCAGCAACATCATTCGCGGCGGTGAGACGAACTATATCCGCGCCACCGTGAGCCTGTATGTGTCGCTGTACAATATCTTCGTCAGCCTGCTAAGCATCCTGGGCTTCGCCAGCCGCGATTAAGCACAACGGATACGAAAAAGGAGAATGCCTGTGGCATTCTCCTTTTTTATGCCCTACTCACCCCGGCAAATATAGGTGGGATAGCGCCGATCCTGAATCAGCCACACGGAAGGCGAGAGTTCAGAGATTGTAAGGTAGTAGCGAGCGGTCGGATTGGCGAAGCTACCCCACTGAGCATCAGGCGTATTGTCATTGTGCCGACGCCAGGTTTTGGTGTAGCTCAATACGATGACGTTATCATCGTCCCGCTGCTGCCAGGTAAAATCCACATCCCTGTCAACGATCAAACATTGCCCGCCAGCCCTTGCCGCGCCTTTATAGGTGGTCAACCCGGTACCGTCCCGATGAAAATAGAACTGGGCAACGGTATTGACCTTCACTTCACTGGCTTTTCCCTCATTGCGCGTGAAATTAAATTCAGTGCTGCAGGCCAGCACATCCTTTTTACCCACGCTGCCGGAATAGTAAAAAAATGCCAGCGAACAACCAACCAGGACACCGCCCACGCCAAAAAGAAGTTTTATTTTCATTTTTGTGCCCCGCTTTTATAACGTATGGTTTTACACAGGCTGGTTTTGCTGACCGGACAGGCACCAATAAACACCTCATCTGCAGCGGAAATAGTAAAACGGGCGCTGAAATAATAAATGTCGTACGCCTCCCGTCCGCACGCTATGTTATTAGCCTCCAGCCGCTCCGCTAATTTCGATAGCACCAGCGGTCGTCCGTGATCGTTGATAATCCAGATGCTGCAACGCGCGATTTTTTCCTTAACCGGCTTGAGTTTCGCCGGAACGTAAATCCCCTGCTGTCGGCTAAAGTAGAGACTCGTCCCCAGCGCAGCGACGATCAATACGGCCACAATCGCCCATTTTTTAATGGAGGCGCGTTGAGGCTTTACTTCTTGCGGTGCGACCGAGGGCTGCGGATCGACGGATGGAATATTCTCTCCAGGCTGAAAAATCACCTCAGCATCAAAGCGAAATCCGTAACGGGGTACGGTCACAATAAATTCGTGCCCCTCTCCCAGAGACTGGAAGCTTTTACGTAATTCGCTTACCGCTTTATTGAGATTATTTCCCGATGGCGTAAAGCCAAATTCCTCCCAAACGCGAGTGATCAATTCCTCCCGACTCAGGTCGTGCCCTTTGTGTTTTATAAATTCCTGCAAAAGCCGCACGGCTGGCGCCGAAAGCGTTAATACAGATTCTGGTTGTCCAACAAGACTTATTGCATGTGCTTCAGGATCGAATAACAACGAATTATTGCATATAAAAAACATCTTTTATTCTCGGCTGTTACCGCATGCTTTTTAATCCCTGGTACATCGACATGAAAACCGCCTCCTGATCTGCTTATTTTTTCATCAGAAGGAATTTTCTTCCTATCCCTGGCCGCGGTATTTTCGCTTAACTATACAACCTTAAAGCCAGAAAAGCAGGATAAAAACCTGTATTTAACGAGTTAATTAATACAAATTTTCACAAACCGCTGTTCTGGTTAAAGTTTCCCTGCCCTGAAGCAATACGAAAGCAGACGGTGTCCTGGTGTTAACGCGCCGCCGATGAACTCAGAGCAGGCAGACTGAATGTGAAACAGAAAAATAGAGTGAACATGACAACCGCCTTTTATGTCGCCGCGCTGTCATTGCCATTTTTCTCAGAAATGGCAATGGCCAATATGAGCGTGTACCCGATGGAATTGAATATGGACAAGTCCGGTGCGGCACAAATTAAGGTAGCGTCGAAAACGGATGATATTCAGTTCATTCGGGTGAGGCAAAAGAAAATTCTTAATCCCGGCACGGCCCAGGAAAAAGAAATTGATGTGGCCTCGTGGAAAGAAGGCGGCGTTGTTGTCACGCCCGAAAAATTTGCCCTCGCGGCAGGCGCAATGCGAGTGGTTCGTCTGGTATCGCTTACGCCACCGGAAAAAGAGACCACCTGGCGCGTCTATTTTGAAGGGGTAAAGCAGCCTGACAGCATTATTCCCGGCAAGACAGAAAGCCCGGCTGCGACGGCAACATTGGGCGTCAATGTGATCTGGGGCGCCCTGATCCACCTCGCTCCGGAAAAAAGTGTGGTTTCACTCTCGATAGACCCTCGCAGGGGCACGTTAAAAAACAACGGTACGCTGCGCGTACCGCTGAGGGAGATCGGTATTTGTGACGCAAATTCGTCGTGTAAATGGGTTAAAGAAGACGCGACGATTTATCCGGATACCGAACGGAAATTAAAAACGCTCACAAATACACAAGGCCAGAAATATAAATTCCGCTACTTCAACTGGGTGAATAAAACCGCTGAAGAAGCTGACTTACCCGTCGTGTATTAACACGGCGTCACTGTAAAACCCATGTGGGTTGTTAAAGAGCCAGGGTGCTCATTTGTAAATATGGAGATATCAATGCGTAAGTACTTTAAACCTCTGATGATTGTTGCCGCGATGACCACGTCCGTTAGCGCGCTGGCGATCCAAAAAGATATTACCGTCAACGCCAGCGTTGATTCACAGCTGGATATGACCCAGGCCGATAACACGCCGCTGCCGGCAAGCATCGATATGCAGTATCTGCCTGGCCGCGGTCTGGAAAGCTATCGCCTGAATACCAAGGTGTGGTCTAACTCCGCCACCAGCAACGTGAAAGTCCGTCTGGTAAGCGCCGCGAAGCTGGCAAATGCCGACGGTGCTGAGACTATCCCAATGACGGTGAAGCTGGGCGATAAAACCCTCTCTACCGCCGATGTGGAATATACCGGTACCGAACTGTTCCCGGGTAGCATCGAAAACGGTTCAGCGGTACTGCCGCTGACCATTTCTCAGACCACCAAAGGCATTCTGAAAACCGGTCAATACAGCGGCGTTGTCAGCCTGATGCTGACGCAGGCGACTACCACGGAAGGCGGTGCGTAACACCACAGCACCTAAGGAATAACGTCAGAGGGTGCCCACCCTCTGACGTCAGGATGATGTCGAGGCTCGTTCATGGCGTTTCACAGAAATACTCTCCTCTTTGTTGCTTTGTTACCCGCATCCATCCAACTCGCCTGCGCCGGGATGGCCGTCCCGGCGGGTTTTGAAGATCTGGCGAAAACGCAGCGCCTGTGGACAGAGGTCAACCTCTACGGCGAGTCGCTTGGACTTTTTGAAACGGATATCACGCTTGAAACGGTCAGTTTTGTCGCACCTGAAACCGTGGTTGCGGCCATCAAACGACGGTTTAACGACGACCCTGCTCTCGTTGGCACCGTGTCTGCCGCGCTGGCCGTTCCGCTTGCCCGTAACGGCAACCTGGCCTGCAGCAGCAACGGCTCCGCAGCGGGCTGCGATTACATTGATACCGACCGCGCGGCCATTATCTATGACGAGAATAACGCCCGTATTAGCCTGTTTTTGGACAAGAAATTTCTGCCTAAAGTCACCGCGGAAAATCAGTGGTATCAGCCCACGCAGGACACCGAAAATGCGCTGATCCATCAGCAGAATATTAACTTCGTTGCCGACAGGGATTATCAGTCGGCTACCGTACAGGGCAATGGCGCGCTGGCGCTCACGAAGGACGGCTATGTTAACCTCGACTGGACCTGGCTGGGACAGCGTTCAAGGCGCCAGCAGCAACAGGAAATCACCGTCAACAACGCCTGGTTCCGCCAGGATATCTTGCGCCAGTACTATGTCCAGCTGGGCGAGATGGATACCCGCGATCTGTTCAGTAATGCCGGCGGGAATATCAACCTCAGCCAGCTGCCGCTGGGCAAAATTCGCGGTCTCCGCACGGGTTCAACAAGAGCGTGGATGAATCCGGTTCAGCAGTCAAAGGGAACTCCTGTCACCGTACTGCTTTCCCATGACGCGCGTATCGACGCCCGCCGTGGCAATCAGCTGCTGGCCAGCTTTTACCTGAATGCCGGGGCGCAAACCCTGGACACGCGATCGTTTCCGGACGGGAGCTACACCGTCACGCTGTCGGTCTATGAAAATAACCGGCTGACGCGTACCGAGCAGGTGCCGTTTACCCGAACCGGCATTACGCCATTCGACCGCGTCGAGTGGTTCCTGCAGGCGGGTGAAACCGACAATAGCGATCAAAACGAAGAACGCAGCGCGGTTGCGCAGGCGGGTGTGCGCCTGCCCGTCACCCCGCCCCTGGCGCTGACCAGTGGAGCAACGATAAAGAAAAACCAGCGTTTCCTGGAAAATGCGCTCGACTGGAGCCGGGGCTTCAACGCGGGCCCGATCGACGGCGTGCTGAGTACCCGGTTTAGCTACCTTTACGGCAGCGAAGGCCAGCGCGGCAATATTCAGCAAATCAGCTACAACGACGGTTTTTCAGTGAGCCTCTATCGCAACGCGCTGTCAGCGGAAAACTGCAACACCCGAAGCGCGGGGTTTGACGCCGTGAACGGCTGTTATCGCACCCTCTCAGTGATGTTTTCCGTCCCTGTCGGCGCCTGGTATGCGAGCCTCGGGTATTCGGATAACCGCAACGAAGGACGGTACGTTTCACGTCGGGAGCTCCCGGATAGCGACGATCGCCACGATGCGGGTTTGCCGTGGGAATCGGTCTATATGACCCGCTCGCGCTCGCGGGCCTGGCAGGGAGGCCTGAGCAATGCCTTTAGCACCCGAGGCCTCAACATTAACAGCAGCATTAACCTGTTCATGCGTCACGATGACGCCCGCGACGGCAGGGACAAAGGCGGCTACCTGAGCGTGAGCCTGTCCATGGCGCATAACCGTCAGGGCGATGCGTCGAGCTATACCTCTATGGGCGCGACCTGGCAGCACCAGCAGCGTGAAAAAAATCAGCTGAGCTACAACGTGGCGCATAACTGGTACGCCGATGCACGCGGCGAAAACGAGTACGGTCTGAGCGCGTCGGGCATTAACAGCGACTCGCTGAATACCTCAGCCTATACGCGCCAGGGCGGGCGATATGGCAACGGCAGCCTGACCGTCAGCGACGCCTGGGATCGACAGGATCGTCGCCATACGCTGAGCAGCAGCGGCAACTACAGCTCAACCCTTGCGCTGTCGCGTTCTGGCCTGTGGCTGGGCCGCTGGAGCGACGGTCGTCCCGCTTCCGCCGTCGCGGTTAACGTTGCCACACCGGAAGATACCCAGGCTCCAAGCGTTGCCGTGTCGCTGGATAACAGCGGGAGCGCAGACATCCCGGGCAATAGCCGCGCCCTCTTCGCAGTGCCGGGCTACCAGCAGACGACGTTGACGATTAACGAATCGCTGGACGTATCCCGGGGGGCCAGCAGTGAGATCACGCAAGGTTCAGGCAGCAGAACGCTGTTTATGGTGCCGGGCAAACTGCTGCGTCGGGATGTGCAAACCACCGCAAGCTACACCTGGCTCGGCCAGTTGACCGACGAGCGTCATTCGCCGTTTATCGGTGGCGTGCCGCTGAACGTTAACGGCTGGAGCGATCTCGGAAACGGCGGATTCAGCGCCCAGAGCGATGCCCTGCTGCATAACCTCTACCTGGTGCGCCAGCAGCAGTTTTATCAGTGCGAACTCAACGTGAAAAGTATGCGCGACGTGGTGCGCTATGTCGGCTCAATTCCTTGCCGGGAATTAACCTTCTCCGCCCTGCCGGATGCCGTCCAGCAGCAGGCGCAGCTGATGCTCGCCGGACGATCGTTACCAACCGGTCCAACTGCCATGAACGCCGACAACCTCACTAAAGGGAAATGATGTGATTAAGTGCTTCTTTATTTTACTGTGCTTAAGCCTGTGGACAGGCCAGGCGCTGGCGGGTGCCCCTGCGGGACGAAACACCAGCGTTGGGATCAGCTTCGATCGCACGGCACCGCCTGCGCGTTTCGATATCTGGTTTCATGAATCGGGCGGCTTTGACGCCGCCGACCCGCAAAAGTGGGGACGTAATACCCTGACCTGTGAGTCCCGGACTGACGCCACGAACGGGGCCTGCATGAACTCTCCGGTCTGGTTCTCGGGTAACCCGGCCGCGCCCTATGCCATCAATTTACGTTTCACGCATGCCCTCACCAGCAAGACGGTGGATATCAAGGTGTATGGCGATCACTACATGTTTATCAACAATAAAGTTTTTACCTTCGCCAGTTTTGTCACAGGGGGAACGGGCGATCTCAGCGCCTGGAACAGAGAGCCCTATTTTGATTTCTATATTGTGAAAAGCGAACTGGATAAGCTCGCCCTGCCGGGGATCTGGACCGCAACGCTGAAGCAGAACCTGCGTCAATGGGGGAGCGCCGACTGTGGCGGAAACTTCAATGACGTAAACGTCGGATGCCCTGGCTATCTCACTATCGCCAGGTGGCAGGCAAACATTCGCATTGAGGTGGTCGATCCGGGTAATCAGCAAATTTATCTGCCGGCATTTCCGCACTCAACGCCCATCGTTAACCTCAACCTGACCAACTTCCCGGGGCGGCCGGGTGGTAGTGAGATCCAGGGTGAAAACTCGCTGGATATGTGCCTGTACGACGGTAATAACAGCACCAGCACCCGCGCCTATCTTCGCTTTGAGGATGACGGACTCCCCTCAGCGGATCGTGCCGAAGACGCGTTTTCTATCAGGCGACGCGGCGGTAGCCAGACCGATGCGCGGGATCGTCTCGATTACCGGGTCTCCGTCACCAACCCAATCACAGGCGCAACCGAAGCCGTCGCGAACGGTAAAACCCTGGTCTGGCAAGGCACAAACGATCCGCAGCATCTGCGTCAGGTCGTGCTGCCCGGCGGACGCGAGAGCGTACTGTGCATTCCTGCCCCTATTATCCTGAAAACCCCCGCGTTTGCCGCCAGCAGCAAAAACGCGGGCGACTATACCGGCACGCTGCGCGTTATCTATACGCCCAGCACGTTATAACGAGGTCCCCGTGAGTTACGCTATTCTCGACAATAATCGATTTTACGCTGAAGGGTTGCGCTATGCGCTGCTGCGTCGGGGCGTTCAGTTAGAGGTCCAAAGCGACACCGTGCAATGGCAGCCAGCGCTGCTTACCCGCCGCGTGCTTGTTGTGCGCTGCCGTTTTTCCGTGGCGGGTACGCATCAGGCATTGATAAACATTTTGCTCAGACTGGAAGCCGCCCGCTGGCAAGGCAGCCTGTATCTGGTCTGCAATGAAAAGGGGTGGGCGCTGGCGACGCATTTACGCAAGCGTTTCAGTACGTTGACCCTTTATATCATCGATGACCGGATCGCCGTCGCTGATGCGGCATATTTGCTGGCAAAAGAGCCTCGCCGCGTCCGAAGTCTTGACTGCTGTCTTACCGGCCTTGAATTCAACGTGCTCGATCTGATGCTTACCGGCTTGCCGGTACGCCACATTGCCATCGTGACGCGTATGTCTGAGAAACAGGTTTCAACCCATAAATGCAACGCGCTGAAAAAGCTCAATGCCAACAATCTGCTGCAGCTGCTCCTGTAGGGCACGGCTTATCCTTCGGCGGCTTTTTTGCTACACTGTCGCCGTTTTTTTCACAGACGACAGAAGATTATGTTCATTTTTGCAGGCCAGGAAATTGAGACCGATAGCGAAGGCTATCTGAAAGATACGACGCTCTGGAGCGAGCCGCTGGCGGAGAAAATTGCGGAAAACGAAGGGATTATCCTCTCCCCCGAACACTGGGAAGTGGTGCGTTTTGTTCGCGAGTTCTATCTTGAATTCAACACCTCTCCGGCGATCCGCATGCTGGTCAAAGCCATGGCCAATAAGTTCGGCGAAGAGAAAGGCAACAGCCGCTATCTGTATCGTCTGTTCCCGAAAGGCCCGGCAAAACAGGCCACCAAAATTGCCGGCCTGCCTAAGCCGGTGAAGTGTATTTAATACCGAATCCCGAAGTTTACGTATTCGCGCCCGGGTTGATGCGGTTCCGTTAACACCTTATCAACCCGTGCGCTGCGCGGCCCGCCCGCTTTCAGCCACGCCATAAGCTTGTCGACCTGCTCCGCTTCGCCGCAGGCGACCACCTCAACGCTGCCGTCGTCCATATTTCGCGCGTATCCCGTTAGCCCAAGCTCAACCGCTTCGCGCTGGGTGCTGTAGCGGAACCCCACGCCCTGAACAACGCCGTGAACCCAGGCAATGGTGCAGACTTTTGACATTTTTCTTCTCCTTATCGTAGCGTTTTCGGCAAACAGCCATAGTGCTGCCGGAAACGGGCGGTGAAACGAGAGCTGGAAAGATACCCACATTGTAATGCGATTTCGCCAATTGGTAATCGGGTTGACTGGAGCTGCGACAAAGCAACGGCCATCCTCACCTCCTCCACGATCAGGCGAAAACTCTGCGACTCGTCACGCAAGCGTCTGCGCAGCGTCGGCACGCTTAAGGCCAGACGGCTGGCAACGTCCTGGGCGGTCCAGGCTCTGGCGGGCGACAGCATAATGAACTGCCGCACCTGCTCGGTCAGGTTACTGTTACGCTCAACAAGCAGCGGACCCGCCACGCCATCGTGCAGCAGGGCCAGCAAAAGGCCGAAAGCCTGATGCTTTTGGAGCGCCTCCGGTAAATCCTGACGCACGGCGTGCAGCAGATTGTCCCACATAAACGCCAGCCCCTCGCTCAGCGGGGCGCAGAGCGAATGCAGCGTCGTGCGCGGCCAGGACTTCAGGTAATGCGCTTTAAACTCGGCGACAATCTCCGGGGACAACATCAGCAAATCCGAGTGAAACAGACCGTTTACAGGCTGATTGATTATCTCCATCGCCGTATTGGCCGGGATAATGATGAGCTGATCCCGTGTCGCCTCCAGACGGTTATCATCCTGAACTATCACCTTACTGCCGTGGGTGATATGACAAATAGCCGGAAAAAACAGTTTAACCTGGTGCAGGCGATGCATTTTGCTGGCAGTCACTTCACCCGCGGTAAGATGGTTATGTCGAAAATGAAACTCCTGCACCCTGTCATCCTTATCTGCTGTAGGTTGCCGTTAACTGAGCCTTTGCCAGAACGTGACTATTGAGCATAAAACCGACCAGCGCGCCGCTGGCATTGTTGTCGACGGGCAGTTTATCCACGTCCAGGGCCCAGACGGTAATCTGATAGCGGTGAGGCTTGTCCCCTTCGGGTGGACATGCGCCGCCGAATCCAGAATAGCCGAAATCATTACGCCCCTGCACAACGCCGGCAGGTAATTTCTCGCCGTTCGGGTTACCGGCATCAGCGGGCAGCGTCATTGTCTTCGCCGGAATATTGGCTACGGTCCAGTGCCACCAGCCGCTGCCGGTGGGCGCATCCGGGTCATATACCGTGACGGCAAAACTTTTCGTACCGGCAGGCGGATTTTTCCATGCCAGCTGTGGAGAAATATTCCCACCGTGGCAGCCAAACCCCTCAAATACCTGCTGTTGCGCCAGTCGCCTTTCGCCGGAAATATCCTGGCTGGTGACGTCGAAAGGCGTTGTTGCTAAAACCTGAAAACTCATCGCCGCCAGAGCGGCTATTGCTATCACACTGCGCTTTTTCATGGGTGCTCCCTCTGCTGTACCGGAAGCCCCACTCTAAACCCAGCGGCAATATCGTAATGTGCCTAAGCGATTTGATTTTGTGCCGAAACGCTCAACGGCATCCGCAGATGATTGCGCCTTGCTGAATGTGGTAATCTACGCGCCATTTCCTGAAATCGACAGAACAGCAAATTATGAGTGTACGTTTAGTGTTAGCCAAAGGGCGCGAGAAATCATTACTGCGCCGTCATCCCTGGGTCTTTTCCGGCGCGGTTGCCCGTATGGAAGGCAAAGCCAGCCTCGGTGAAACCATTGATATCGTTGACCATCAGGGGAAATGGTTAGCGCGCGGCGCCTACTCGCCAGCGTCCCAGATCCGTGCTCGCGTCTGGACGTTTGATAAAGATGAAACCATCGACATCGATTTCTTCGTTCGCCGTCTGCAGCAGGCGCAGCAGTGGCGCGACTGGCTGGCAAAACGCGACGGGCTGGACAGCTACCGCCTGATTGCCGGTGAGTCCGACGGTCTGCCGGGCGTGACCATCGATCGCTTCGGTAACTTTCTGGTGCTGCAGCTCCTGAGCGCCGGAGCGGAATACCAGCGTGCCGCGCTGATCGGCGCGCTGCAAACGCTGTTCCCGCAGTGTGCCATTTACGACCGCAGCGATGTGGCGGTGCGCAAAAAAGAAGGCATGGAGCTGACTCAGGGGCCCGTAACGGGCGAACTGCCACCGGCCCTGCTGCCGATTGAAGAACACGGCATGAAGCTGCTGGTGGATATTCAGGGCGGGCACAAAACGGGTTACTACCTCGACCAGCGCGACAGCCGTCTGGCTACGCGTCAGTACGTTGCCGACAAACGCGTGCTGAACTGCTTCTCCTATACCGGCGGTTTTGCCGTTTCGGCGCTGATGGGCGGCTGTGCCCAGGTGGTGAGCGTGGACACCTCACAGGAAGCGCTGGACGTGGCAAAACAGAACGTCGAGCTCAACAAGCTGGACTTGAGCAAAGCTGAGTTTGTACGCGATGACGTATTCAAGCTGCTGCGTAAATATCGCGACCAGGGCGAGAAGTTCGACGTCATCGTGATGGATCCGCCAAAGTTTGTGGAAAACAAAAGCCAGCTGATGGGCGCGTGCCGCGGGTATAAAGATATCAACATGCTGGCTATCCAGCTGCTGAACCCGGGCGGGGTTCTGCTCACCTTCTCCTGCTCCGGCCTGATGACCACAGATTTATTTCAGAAAATCATCGCCGATGCCGCAATAGATGCTGGCCGTGATGTACAATTTATAGAGCAGTTCCGTCAGGCAGCCGATCACCCCGTGATTGCTACCTACCCGGAAGGACTGTATCTGAAAGGGTTTGCCTGTCGCGTCATGTAACTTGAAAAGAGAAATATTGCCCGCACATAACGTGTAAGTCGTATTTCCCGGGAGGTGACTATGATTGCCAGCAAATTCGGTATCGGCCAGCAGGTCCGCCACACTTTGCTAGGGTATTTGGGTGTGGTCGTGGATATCGACCCGGAGTATTCCCTTGATGAACCGTCAGCAGACGAGCTGGCGGTGAACGCAGAGCTTCGCGCCGCGCCCTGGTACCACGTGGTAATGGAAGGTGATGATGGACAACCCGTTCACACCTATCTGGCCGAAGCGCAGCTGAGTAGCGAGCTGCAGGAAGAGCATCCGGAGCAACCCACAATGGATGAACTTGCTCAGACTATCCGCAAACAGTTACAGGCCCCGCGCCTGCGGAACTAAGCGTGTAAAAAAAGCCCGATGAACGGGCTTTTTTTTATTACTTCGCCAGCCCCAAACGGGGGATGTCGATCGCCGGGCAGCGGTCCATGACTACCTTCAACCCCGCATCCCGCGCCAGCACGGCGGCCTGCTCGTTAATCACGCCCAGCTGCATCCACAGCGTTTTCGCGCCTACGGCGATAGCGTCCTGCGCCACTTCCCACGCCGCCTCGGAATTGCGGAAGACATCGACCATATCAATTTTTTCCGGCACGTCAGCGAGCGTGGCGTAACCCTGCTGGCCCAGCAATGTTTTCCCCGCTACTTTTGGCGAGACTGGGATAACGTGATAGCCCTGATCGAGAAGGTATTTCATCACCCGATAGCTTGGACGATCGGGTTTATCGCTCGCGCCCACCAGCGCAATGGTACGCGTGGATGTCAGAATCTCGGCAATATCGTTCTCTTTCATGGTTTTTCTCCTGGCTTTTTTAAAAGTGTACGCCAAACCGCACATCTCAACCATCCATCCCATACAGATGCATGAGGGCAAAACGGCGAAATATGTCTATATGTTAGTAAACGTGATTATCGAAAAATTTAGATACATTAATGCGGCGACAGGATTTCTGACGGGAGCCTTCTATGAAAACCGGTATTGCCACTGCTCTGATTGCGTTAGTGATGCCGGTCTGCGTTTTTGCTACCACGCTCCGGCTCTCTACCGACATTGATCTCCTTGTACTGGACGGAAAAAAGGTCTCCAGCTCGTTATTGCGCGGTGCAGACAGCATCGAGTTAGATAACGGGCCGCATCAGCTGGTCTTCCGGGTAGAAAAGCCGATCGGTCTGGCTAATCACGAGCAACGGATGTATATCTCCCCGCCGCTGATCGTCAGCTTTAATACCCGGCAAATCAGTCAGGTGAATATCACCCTGCCTCGCCTTGAAACGGAGAAGGAATCTGCGGCCTTCAACGCGTCACCCCGCGTTGAACTGTTGGACGGGGATGCGATGCCGATTCCGGTGAAGCTGGATATTCTGGCGTTGACGACCTCACCGAAAGGCCCGGATTACGAGGCCGCGACCCAGACCTATAACAAAGCGGGGAAACGCGCCTCGCTTCCGCAATTTGCCACCATGATGGCGGACGACAGTACGCTTTTATCCGGCGTCTCTGAACTGGACGTTATTCCTCCCCAGTCCCAGACCCTGACGGAACAGCGCCTTAAATTCTGGTTCCAGCAGGCCGATCCCGACACGCGGGCCCGATTTTTACAGTGGGCAAAACAACAACCTTCATCATAAGCCACATTTTTTACGCCTTTCTCTTGCAGCGTCAGACGGTTCCCGTCATCGTGTAGTCAGTTAACCTGATGGATATGATTATGGAATTGACAACACGCACGCTGCCTGAGCGCAAACACATTGCTCTTGTGGCGCACGATCACTGTAAACAAATGCTGCTTAACTGGGTTCGCCGCCATCAGTCTTCGCTGGAAAAGCACGCCCTGTCGGCGACAGGCACCACCGGTAACCTGATCCAGCGCGAAACGGGTCTGCAGGTGAATGCCATGCTGAGCGGTCCGATGGGCGGCGATCAGCAGGTCGGCGCGCAGATTTCCGAAGGGAAAATTGATGTGCTGATCTTCTTCTGGGACCCGCTGAACGCGGTTCCGCACGATCCGGATGTCAAAGCGCTGCTGCGCCTGGCGACGGTATGGAATATTCCGGTGGCGACGAACCTGTCGACGGCGGATTTCATCATCGAATCGCCGCAGTTTAACTCGCCGGTTGATATCCTTATTCCGGACTATCAGCGTTATCTTTCTGACAGACTGAAGTAGCTTTTTTGCCGGGTGGCGGCTACGCCTTACCCGGCCTGGAAAATCTTGCCTGACATCTTTATGGTTTACGCGCCACCGGCACATCAATACTCTTCAGGATATCGACAAACACGGATGGCTCCTCTTTATTAAACAGCAACCACACGCGATGCCGCGCGCGGGTGATGGCCACATACAGCAAACGCCGCTCTTCGGCGTCCGGGAAGTCTTCCGGGACCGGCAGCAGGGCCTCTTCCATCACCGACTCGCGGGCCGGAGCCGGGAAACCGTCGCTCCCCTCTTTCAGCCCCACCACAATCACATAGTCAGCCTGCTGCCCTTTGCTGGCGTGAATGGTCATAAATTCAAGCTGCAGTTTCGGCCAGCGGGTGGCGGCTTTTTCCAGCGCCACGGGCTTTAGGTGATGGTAGCGCGCCAGCACCAGAATACGTTCATCGGGCTTCGCGTAGCCGCTGAGCTTGTCCAGCAGCGGCTCCAGCTGGTCATCCGCCAGCAGGGTGACCGCTTTTTTATCCCCTGGGCGCAGGCTATTGAGCGGCTTGGCCAGCTGATGCGGGTTTTGCTGGATAAAGCGGTTGGCGATCTCACCAATGCGTGAATTGAAGCGGTAGGTGGTGTCCAGATCGCTACGATCCCCTTCGCCAAAATAGTGGTGGAACGCGGTCGTCAGGGAGAGCTGCGCCCCGCTGAAGCGATAGATGGCCTGCCAGTCGTCACCCACCGCAAACAGCGACGTATGTTTATTTTGCGCCCGTAGCGCCGAGAGCAGCGCAGCACGCTGCGGAGAGATGTCCTGGAACTCATCCACCAGAATGTGTTTCCACGGGCTGACAAAACGTCCCTTCTCAAGAATGATGATGGCCTGATGGATTAAACCGGAGAAATCGACGGCATTTTCCTCTTTCAGCGCGGTTTTCCAGGCTTTCAGCAGCGGAGCCATCAGCTTGACCCGTTTCGAAAACAGATCGCGGATCGCCTCCGGCGCGCTTTCAATCATCTCTGCCTGCGTTCCACCGTGCATTCGCATCAGGCTGACCCAGCGGTCAAGTCGCGAACCCAGACGACGCGCCAGTTTGTCATCCTGCCAGAAGCTCCCCTCTGGCACCTCCCAGCCGAGCTCCTCCTCCAGCCACTGACGCCACCCTTTCGCCTGCGCCTTTTTCTCACTGCACTGCTGGCGCCACGTTTTGATGAACAGCGCCTGACGCGCCTGCGCGTCGTTTTCCAGCTTACTGATGGAAGGCACTTTTTTACTGCCCTGCTGAATAATATGCAGCGCAAGGGCATGGAAGGTCCTGGCCGTGATATCGCGGGTGTGCAGGCGCTCCTGGATACGTTCGTCCATCTCCTGGGCAGCCTTGCGGCCAAAGGCCAGAAGCAGAATTTGATCGGCTACCGCTTCTCCGGTCGTCAGCAGCCAGCCGGCACGCGCCACCAGCACCGACGTTTTACCGCTACCGGCCCCCGCCAGCACCAGCAGCGACTGCTCGCCGTTGACCACCGCGCGCGCCTGGGCCGGATTGAGCGGTGAAGATTCCACCGTACTGAAAAAGTCGGCGTATTGGGTGAGCATGGCGTCCGTCCAGGCCTGATTATGAGCGAGACGGCTTTTATCCTTATCATTTAGCCAGGCCTGACACTGGCGCCAGGCGTCGCGACAGTTGTCAAACTCGTCGAGACGCGTCACGGAGAGCGGCAGCGCCGAGAGTGCGTGTCGGATCTTTTGCTGCAGCCCGGCGGTCTGCTGACGGGTCAGCCACGCGTGCTGTGCGTTGCTCTGCGCGATATCGTCCAGCACCTGCTGCAGCACCTGGGCGGCAATTATGCTCATATCCTGGCTCCACTGCTGCCACAGTGCGTTCAGGTGATGATGGAAACGCTGGGTTTCCGCCCACTCGGTGCCGTGAAGACGCACGACTTTATCGTCAGGCAGAACGAACTCCAGCTCGCCCCACACCAGCCCGCGTTTACAGTGGATAGCCAGAAGCTGGTTAAACGGAATAAGGTATTCGTGGCGTTCCCCGGACACTTTCACCCCGGCATTAAGGAGAACCACCCTGTCGTAAGGGTGTTGCGCCAGGCGTTTGCCTAACGAGGTTGCTTTCAGTTCCATGTTCCGCCAAATCCACGAAGAGATAATTTACCTGACAGTTTAACTGCCAGTTTTAAGGTGCTCCAGCCTAAAAAAACGTTACAATCATTGGGCGTTAATTTTATCGAAAGGAAGTGAGGGTTTATGCGTACCGTTCTGAATGTGTTGAATTTTGTGCTGGGCGGTTTTGCCACCACCCTTTCCTGGCTTTTCGCCACGCTGGTGAGCATCGTCCTGATTTTCACGCTTCCCCTGACCCGTTCCTGCTGGGAAATCACAAAGCTCTCCTTAATCCCTTACGGGAATGAAGCCATCCACGTTGACGAGCTGAATCCGGAGAGCAAAAACGCCCTGATGAATACGGGCGGAACCCTGCTGAACATTCTGTGGCTGATTTTCTTCGGCTGGTGGCTGTGCATCATGCATATTTTTGCCGGTATTGCACAGTGCATCACGATTATTGGTATTCCGGTGGGGATCGCAAACTTTAAGATCGCCGCCATCGCCCTTTGGCCCGTCGGTCGCAGGGTTGTTCCGGTAGAAGTGGCCCAGGCGGCGCGTGAAGCAAACGCGCGTCGTCGTTTTCAGTAAATAAGGACCGGCCGCGTTTATGCTAAGCCCACTGCTTCGCCGTTATACCTGGAACAGCACCTGGCTATACAACGTCAGGATATTTATCGCGCTTTGCGGCACGGTTGCACTGCCCTGGTGGCTGAATGATGTCAAGCTCACCATTCCGCTCACGCTGGGGGTAGTTGCCGGGGCGCTTGCGGACCTGGACGATCGTCTGGCCGGGCGCTTACGTAACCTGGTTATTACGCTCGTCTGCTTTTTCATTGCGTCAGCGTCCGTTGAGCTGCTTTTCCCTTGGCCCTGGCTGTTTGCCCTGGGCCTTACGCTCTCAACCAGCGGGTTTATTTTGTTGGGCGGCCTCGGGCAGCGCTATGCCACCATCGCGTTTGGTGCATTGCTGATCGCTATCTACACCATGCTGGGCGTTTCCCTGTACGACCAGTGGTACCAGCAGCCGGTTCTCCTGCTGCTGGGCGCCATCTGGTATAACCTGCTGACGCTAACCGGTCATCTGATCTTCCCGGTTCGCCCGCTGCAGGATAACCTTGCCCGCAGCTTTGAGCAGTTAGCCCACTATCTGGAACTGAAATCCCGGCTGTTCGACCCGGATATTGAGGAAGAAAGCCAGGCTCCGCTCTACGATCTGGCGCTGGCAAACGGCCAGCTGGTCGCCACCCTTAACCAGACAAAAGCCTCTCTGCTTACCCGTCTGCGCGGCGATCGCGGTCAGCGCGGAACGCGAAGGACCTTACACTACTATTTTGCCGCCCAGGACATCCATGAACGTGCCAGCTCCTCACACGTTCAGTACGCGGCCCTGCGCGAGAAGTTCCGGTACAGCGACGTAATGTTCCGCTTCCAGCGCCTGCTGTCCATGCAGTCCCAGGCGTGCCAGCAGCTCTCGCGCTCCATTCTGCTGCGCACGCCCTATCAGCATGATCCCCGCTTTGAACGCGTATTCAGCCATCTTGATGCGGCGCTCGACCGCGTCCAGGCCAGCGGAACGTCACCGGAACACATCAAAGCGCTGGGCTTTCTGCTGAACAACCTGCGGGCGATTGATGCCCAGCTGGCGACCATTGAGTCCGAACAGGCGATGGCGCTGCAGGGCAGTGAGGTGGAAAATCAGCTTGCTGATGACAGCGTGCACAGCGTTAGCGATATGTGGCTGCGTCTGAGTCGTAACTTTACGCCGGAGTCGGCACTCTTTCGCCACGCGGTGAGAATGTCGCTGGTGCTGTGCGTGGGGTATGCTTTTATCCAGATAACCGGGCTGCACCACGGCTACTGGATCCTGCTGACCAGCCTGTTCGTCTGCCAGCCGAACTATAACGCCACCCGACACCGTCTTGCGCTGCGTATTATCGGCACGCTGGTCGGCGTCGCGATCGGCCTTCCGGTGCTCTATTTCGTGCCCTCCGTTGAAGGTCAACTGATTCTGATTGTGATCACCGGCGTGCTGTTCTTCGCGTTTCGCAACGTGCAGTACGCGCACGCCACCATGTTCATCACGCTGCTGGTGCTGCTCTGCTTTAACCTGCTGGGTGAAGGGTTCGAAGTCGCCCTGCCCCGCGTGATCGATACCCTGATTGGCTGCGCGATTGCCTGGGCTGCGGTCAGCTTTATCTGGCCAGACTGGCGTTTCCGCAATTTGCCGCGCGTGGTGGACAGGGCGATGAACGCCAACTGTCGATACCTTGACGCAATCCTGGAGCAGTACCACCAGGGGCGCGATAACCGCCTGGCTTACCGGATAGCCCGTCGCGACGCGCACAACAGTGATGCAGAACTGGCCTCCGTTGTCTCTAACATGTCAACGGAGCCTCGCGCCACGGCGGAGATTCGTGAGACTGCGTTCCGCCTGCTCTGCCTCAACCATACGTTCACCAGCTATATTTCGACGCTCGGTGCCCACCGTGAGAAACTCACCAACCCGGGCATTCTCAATCTGCTTGATGACGCCGTCTGTTATGTCGATGACGCGCTTCATCACCGACCAGCCGATGAGCCGCGCGTTCAACAGGCGCTGAATGAACTGGCTCAACGCATTGCGCATCTTGATCCTGGAAACGACAGCAAAGCGCCGCTGGTACTTCAGCAGATAGGCCTGCTTATCGCTCTGCTGCCTGAAATTTGCCGGCTGCAACAGCAAATCGCTACCTGGAGGAGTGATTCTCCTGTGGCTCAGGCAGCGCATTAAACCACTCCGTTAGCTCCCGGCGAATGCCCGCCGGGAGTGCCGCCTCATGCAGCCCCTCGATAGCCCCTTCCAGTGCGAAGAGAACTTTAATACTGAGCGCTTTGTTTTTTGCCCGCATCTTTAGCCAGCTCGCTCTTGCACCCAGCGCCCGCAGCGTTTCCTCATTGGTAATGCCAGCTTCAAAGAGCAAAACCTCAAGCTGAAAGGTCAGGTTTGGCAGATCCTTAAGTCGGTTTCGTTGATGGCGCTGATAGCGTTCTTTTCTTGCCGCACTGAGCGCAAACGAGGAGAGCTGAAGCAGCCGCTCCCTGTCCTGCCATAATCCGTCATCCACACGATAATAGTTGAGCAGCACCGGGCGGCCTCGCTTCATCAACGTCAAAAAAGAGGAGGCATTTTTTACACAGTATTTCGCACTCTCCTCACAGGCGCGGAGATAAAGCTCGCCGTCTGACACCATGGCAAAAACAGCATCATCCACCGCCAGGGTATAGCCTCCAAACAGCGCGCGGTGATGAATCTCGCCCAACGGGGAGAGGTATTCCTGAGATTTATAAATCCGTTCATAAGATATCTTTTTCATGATATTTCCCTTCAAAATCATAAAGTAACAACGAAATTTCTTACTAGCGGATCCGTTAGCAGGAAAATAGGCAACTTATCGCCGATGAGCAAGATGATTTTTCGAGGGACATCAACATTGAATGAATTTTGCGAGTCGCTTTCCGAAAATGAGGTTGATCTTTATGCATACAGGGGTTACTGTATATCCATACAGTAACTACAGGGCTGGAATGAATATGCACACTTCAGGCTATGCAAATCGCTCAACCTCTCTCTCTTCTACCGCAGGCAATGTCGCGCAGAATTCCGTCGAGCGTGTTTCCACGGGGCTAATCAGTGAAGTGGTTTATCGTGAAGACCAGCCCCTGTTGACGCAACTTCTGTTGTTGCCGTTATTACAACAGCTTGGTCAGCAATCGCGCTGGCAGCTTTGGCTCACGCCTCAGCAAAAACTGAGCCGTGAGTGGGTTCAGTCCGCAGGCCTTCCGCTTACCAAGGTCATGCAAATTAATCAGCTCCCGCCGTGCGATACCGTTGAGTCGATGATCCGCGCGTTACGCACCGGAAATTACAGCGTGGTGATTGGATGGCTACCAGAAGAATTGACGGAAGAGGAACATTTCCGTCTGACGGAAGCAGCCGAAGAAGGGAGTGCGATCGGGTTCATTATGCGTCCGGTTCGATCGGATTCTTACCGCAGAGGACAACTTTCTGGGCTAAAAATTCACTCAAATTTATATCATTGAGTGAAATTAAGATTTTTCCTGGAATTTTTTTTGACCACGAGATGGCATTAAAGTTCCCAGCCTGAAAATCGCGGCAAGGCTTGTCTGGTGCGGTTCTCCTTAATTTTATTGCACAAAATTCGTTCGAAAAATGTTAAATAATCGGTATACGGAACTTTTTTTTTCATATGCCTGACGGACTTCACACTTGTAAGTTTTCAGCTACGTTGTAGACTTTACATCGCCAGGGGTGCTCGGCCTAAGCCGAAGATATCGGTAGATTTATATTTGACCACGCCCCCCGGTGAAGGATTTAACCGTGATTCTCTCCTGAGACTTTCATGGCGAATTTTGGATGATAACGAGGCGCAAAAAATGAAAAAGACAGCTATCGCGATTGCAGTGGCACTGGCTGGCTTCGCTACCGTAGCGCAGGCCGCTCCGAAAGATAATACCTGGTATGCAGGTGGTAAACTGGGCTGGTCTCAGTTCCATGACACCGGCTGGTACAACAGCAGCCTGAACAATGATGGCCCAACTCACGAGAGCCAGCTTGGTGCAGGTGCGTTCGGTGGCTATCAGGTTAACCCGTATGTTGGTTTTGAAATGGGTTACGACTGGTTAGGTCGTATGCCATACAAAGGCGACACCATCAACGGCGCTTTCAAAGCACAGGGCGTTCAGCTGACCGCTAAACTGGGCTACCCAATCACTGACGATCTGGACGTGTACACCCGTCTGGGCGGCATGGTATGGCGCGCAGATTCCAGCAACAACATCTCTGGTGACAACCATGACACCGGTGTTTCCCCAGTATTCGCTGGTGGCGTTGAGTGGGCTATGACCCGTGACATCGCAACCCGTCTGGAATACCAGTGGGTTAACAACATCGGCGACGGCAACACCGTTGGTGTTCGTCCAGACAACGGCATGCTGAGCGTAGGTGTTTCCTACCGTTTCGGCCAGCAGGAAGAAGCAGCTCCAGTTGTTGCTCCAGCGCCGGCTCCAGCTCCAGAAGTACAGACCAAGCACTTCACTCTGAAGTCTGACGTTCTGTTCAACTTCAACAAAGCGACTCTGAAACCAGAAGGCCAGCAGGCACTGGATCAGCTGTACTCTCAGCTGAGCAACCTGGATCCTAAAGACGGTTCCGTAGTGGTTCTGGGCTTCACCGACCGTATCGGTTCTGACGCTTACAACCAGAAACTGTCTGAGAAACGTGCTCAGTCTGTTGTTGATTACCTGATCTCTAAAGGTATCCCAGCTAACAAGATCTCCCCACGTGGTATGGGCGAATCTAACCCAGTTACTGGCAACACCTGTGACAACGTGAAAGCTCGCGCTGCACTGATCGACTGCCTGGCTCCAGATCGTCGCGTAGAGATCGAAGTTAAAGGCATCAAAGACGTTGTAACTCAGCCAGCGGCATAAGTTATCGTCTTATAAAAAAACCCCGCCATGCGGGGTTTTTTATTGTCTGAAGAAAAGAAAAATCTATTTTTTACCCAACAGAGCCTGAAGGTCGTTCTTCAGCGTCGACATCTGGTTGGCGTACTTCTCTTTATGTTCGGCATCCTCAATCAGCTGCACGATGGTTTCCGAAAGCGTTTTGCCCCGCCGTTGTGCCAGCCCAGCCAGGCGTTGCCAGACAACGAACTCCAGATCGATTGATTTTTTGCGAGTGTGCTGATGCTCAGCATTAAAATGCCGTTTGCGTCGGGCACGGATAGTTTGCTTCATCCGGTTCAACAGCGCAGGATTGATGTGTTTCTCAATCCAGCCGTTAACCTGTACCGGTTCATTTTCGAGGGTCAGCAAAATATCCACGGCTTCTTGCGCAGCGCTGGCTTCGATGTAGCAGGTGATCAGCTCCCCTTCACGGTGCTTTTTGACCAGGTACTTCCATTTCCAGCCGCTTTCGAGATTTTCCAGTTGTTGATATTTCATTGCGATCTCAGTGTTACCACGTAACTCTGTTCAGAATATCAGTTTTTTAGCAATCTGCTGAAAAGAAATCATATCCTGTGAGTGAATGCAGCCAATCGCCCTGTCGAAATCCCCGATCCTGCTTGGGTACAGCCCCCCGCTTACGGTATACTCCACGCTTTTACATCTGACTAAAAAACATCAACTTTGACCATTACGAAACTTGCATGGCGTGACCTTGTTCCGGATACCGAAAGTTACCAGGAACTGTTTGCACAGCCCGAACTCGCAAAAGAACACGAATTCATCCTTAGCGATACGCAGCCTCGTTTGCATTATGCGCTGGAGCAGGTGTTAAGCCCATGGGCAACAGCGCCCTTCATGCTGCTCAAGGCCCCGGAAGAAGCGGAATACCTGACGCTGCTCGGTGATGCCGTGCGCCAGCTGAAGCCGGAAGCGAACGCAGTTTTTGGCGGCCAGTATCGTATTGCGGGACATGATGTCACTTTCGAACCGGCGGCGCAGGCCGATGGCCGTTTTGCCGCTAAGGGCGAAGTGATTACCGCTAACTGGGTCGAGGCGGAACAACTCTTTGGTTGTCTGCGCCAGTTTAATGGCGAACTTTCGCTGCAGCCGGGGCTGGTACATCGCGCAAATGGCGGTGTTCTCATCATCTCACTGCGTACCCTGCTCTCGCAGCCGCTGCTGTGGATGCGTCTGAAAACCATCGTCCACCAGCAGCGTTTCGACTGGGTCGGCTACGATGAGTCTCGTCCTCTGCCTGTCTCTGTTCCGTCTATGCCGCTGTCGCTGACCGTCGTGCTGACGGGCGACCGCGAATCGCTGGCGGACTTCCAGGAAATGGAGCCGGAACTGGCTGAGCAGGCGGTGTATAGCGAATACGAAGACAACGTCCAGATTGCTGACGCCGACGATATGGCGCAGTGGTGCCAGTGGGTGATGGCCGTTGCTGAACGTTTTGCGCTGCCAACCCCTGCGGCTGACGCGTGGCCGGGCTTAATCCGCGAAGCGGTACGCTACACCGGTGACCAGGAAACGCTGCCGCTTTGCCCGCTCTGGATCGGCAAACAGCTGCGTGAAGTGGGTGTGATCAGCGGTAACGGGGCGTTTACCGGAGAACAGCTCACTCAGATGCTGGCTCAGCGTGAGTGGCGAGAAGGCTATCTTGCTGACCGTATGCAGGATGAAATTCTGCTGGAACAAATTCTGGTGGAAACCGAAGGCGAACGCGTCGGGCAAATCAACGCCCTGTCGGTGATTGAATTTCCTGGCCATCCGCGCGCATTCGGGGAACCGTCCCGTATCAGCTGCGTTGTGCACATTGGCGATGGCGAATTCACCGATATTGAACGAAAAGCCGAGCTGGGCGGCAACATTCACGCGAAAGGCATGATGATCATGCAGGCGTTTTTGATGTCAGAGCTGCAGCTTGAGCAACAGATCCCCTTCTCCGCCTCGCTGACGTTTGAGCAGTCCTACAGCGAAGTGGATGGCGATAGCGCCTCTATGGCCGAGCTGTGCGCCTTAATCAGCGCCCTGGCGGAAGTGCCCATCAATCAGAACATCGCGATCACCGGTTCGGTGGATCAGTTCGGTCGTGCACAGCCAGTGGGGGGCCTCAACGAAAAAATTGAAGGCTTCTTCTCTATCTGTCAGCAGCGCGGTTTAAACGGCAAACAGGGTGTGATTATTCCTGCTCCCAACGCACGCCATTTGAGCCTCAGTCAGGATATTCTGGATGCGGTTGAGCAAGAGCAATTCGCCATCTGGGCCATCGAAGGGATTGAGGATGCGCTACCCTTACTGACAAATCTGGTTTGGGATGGCGAAGGGCAAACTACCCTGATGCAGACTATCCAGGAGCGCATAGCTCAGGCGACACAGCAGGATGCTCGTCATCGTTATCCATGGCCGTTACGCTGGCTGGGCTGGTTTAGTTCGAACTGATCGGACTTGTTCAGCGTACACGTGTTAGCTATCCTGCGTCCTTCACTAAAATAAGGCTTACTGAGAACATGGTAGATAAACGCGAATCCTATACAAAAGAAGATCTTCTTGCCTCTGGTCGCGGTGAACTGTTTGGCGCTAAAGGCCCACAGTTACCGGCCCCGAACATGCTGATGATGGACCGTGTCGTGAAAATGACCGAAACCGGCGGCAACTTCGATAAGGGTTACGTAGAAGCAGAACTCGATATCAACCCGGACCTGTGGTTCTTCGGTTGCCACTTTATTGGCGATCCGGTAATGCCTGGCTGTCTGGGCCTGGATGCCATGTGGCAGCTGGTTGGCTTCTATCTGGGCTGGCTGGGCGGCGAAGGTAAAGGCCGCGCGCTGGGCGTGGGCGAAGTAAAATTCACTGGCCAGGTTCTGCCTACGGCGAAGAAAGTGACCTATCGTATTCACTTCAAGCGCATCGTTAACCGCCGCCTGATTATGGGCCTGGCAGATGGCGAAGTGCTGGTCGACGGTCGTCTGATCTATAGCGCAAGCGACCTGAAAGTTGGCCTGTTCCAGGATACTTCAGCTTTCTGATCGTGCTTTTGGCACCCCCAGAAAGGCGAAACCTCCGCATTGCGGAGGTTTCTTTTTTGAAAGAGACGTTATCAGGCTATGAGTGCCCTGTCGCCGATGGCTTCTCGCCAGCCTCCAAGCCATTGTGACCTTTGATTTATCGTCTGATAAGGACACATTTCTTTAGAACGTCCAGCGATGCCGGCCTGATAACCACGTTGATGAGCCCGTTCCAGGCGATCTCGTTTCTGTCTCTTCATGCCTCGTTTCCCTCATTCTTTTGTCTGGTGGAAAGAAAACAGTGTCTGCACTAAATGCACAGGCACAGATAACGAATACCCCGAATTAGTCGCATCGTCAATGTTCAAAATTCATACGGGTGTCATATTTGTGAGCTAGCTGGAAGTTCATTTGTACAAAAATTGTGACGTGGCACAAGTAACAAACTGAACTGAAAACGAAAAAAAACCGCAATCAGCAACAGGCCAACTGCGGTTTTTGATGATGAATTTTACTTATGGCAGCCGGGAAATTTCCCTTGCGATACTGGCCGACTCCTGTGCCCAACCCTGAGCCAGGACTTTCACCATTTCGTCATAGCCATCTTTCTGCTGCTTCAGCTCCAGATAGAAAGGACGCTTAATCAGCTGCCCCTGATGGTTCAGCAACCACTCCCCGCTAATCACCACCGCACCGTCATAACGGCCGTGGAAGCCCGTTACCGTGACGTTAAGCGTATCCTGGTCGTTACCCAGCGGCTGCGACGCGACAACCCAGCCCGGAAGCTGACTGCCCAGATTGGCCACCAGCGTATTGCGCAGCTGCTGATCCAGCGGGCTGGCCCACAGGTTGTTCGTCGCTATCACGTATTTTACGTCGCTGGTCTGATAGACCACCCCGTTTCCTGCCAGATAATCCGGCACGGCAACCTGCTCAACCCACAGCTGGCGGTTTCCCTGGCTGGCCGTGCTTTGCCCACCGCTGTGGGTAGCCACAGGCAGCTGATAGTAGCTTTTATTATCTACCCCTGAACTGCATGCCGTTAACAGCAGAGCGCCAACCATCAATAGCCACTTTTTCATTCTTTTGCCCTCTTCGGCTCAGGATCCTTTTTATCTTTCGCTTCGAACACCAGCGCGTTGCTCTTCTCGTTGAGCGTTTTCAGCACCGGCTGCAGTTCACGTAAGACCTGATCAAGACGCTGCATATCTGCCACCATCTTGTTGTAGGCCGCTGAACCCGGCTGGAAGCCCTGCATACTGCGGTTCAGCTCACGCAGCGTTTTCTGCATATCCTGCGGCAGCTGCTGCATACTCTGGCTCGCCGTGATCTTGTTGATGTTATCCAGCGTGGTTTGCAGACGACGCATCGTTGCCTGGCTTTCGCTCAGCGAGTTCGTCGCCGCTTCAATCATCGGATTCAGCGGCAGATTGTTGATCTTATCCAGCGTCTCCATCAGGCGCTGTTGGATCTGAGCCAGACCGCTGCTCACCGTTGGGATGATCTTGTAGCCACCGAATTCACGAATACCGGTAATCGGCGGTGCTTTCGGGTAGAAGTCCATATCCACATACAGCGCGCCCGTCACCAGGTTACCCGTTTTCAGCGACCCGCGCAGACCACGGTTCATCAGTTCGTTAATATGCGCCGCGATATCCTGGTTCTCGCCAATCTGGTTCAGCAGACGCTCCGGCTCGATACGGATCAGCACCGGAATACGATAATCATCGTCCAGCATCTGACTCAGGCCCGGGACAAAGAACGGAACTTGTCCAACCGTACCGAGACGAATGCCGCGGAACTCAACGGGCGCGCCCGGCTGCAGACCGCGGACGGAATCTTTAAAGAACATCAGGAAGTCGATGTGATCGGTATAAAGCGCGTCCTGAATGCTTCGCTGATCGTCAAAGAGTCTGAACGCCGTTTTTTCGGCAACCGGCTGCCCGAGATCCTGCCCTTCCGGCACATCAAAGCTCACCCCGCCGCCAAACAGCGTGGTTAATGATCCCATTTCTACGCGCATCCCCGCCGACGTAAGATCGACCGCGATCCCGCTGTCCTTCCAGAAGCGAACGTTGCTGGTCACCAGACGATCGTTTGGCGCATTGATGAAAAGCTGATAGCTAATGGTACGCTTTTGCGCATCGAAGGTGCTGGTTTCAACGGAACCGACGCGGTAGCCGCGGAACAGTACCGGGTCACCCGCCGTGAGCTGACCCGCTTTTTTGCTGTCGAGGATCACGCGGATACCCTTGGCATCAGGCGGCGCAAGCGGCGGTGAATCCAGAAGCTGGTATTTTCCCGGCTGGCTACCCTTCGTGCCGGGCTGCAGTTCAATATAGGCCCCGGAGAGCAGCGTCCCTAAACCACTGATCCCTTCGCGCCCCACCTGCGGTTTAACGACCCAGAAAACGGAATCGCCATGCAGCAGTTTTTCCATGCCGGCATTAAGGCGCGCCTTAATTTCCACATGGGTTAAATCGTCGGTCAGGGTTGCGCTTTCGACCACGCCCACGTCCACGCTACGGCTTTTGATGGTCGTTTTACCGCCCTCAATCCCCTCGGCATTGGTGGTTATCAGCGTGACTTCCGGTCCCTGATGGCTGTAATGATAAAACAGGATCCATGCACCGATCAGCGCGGTCACGATGGGGAAAATCCACACCGGCGACCAGTTTTTGACCTTCTGCACTTTCGCCTCTCCACTCTTATTTTCCATGCTCTTACTCTTCCTCATGGCTTGATTCAGGCTCACGATCCCACGATAAACGAGGGTCGAAGGTCATGGCCGCAAACATGGTCATAATCACGACCAGTGCAAACATTAAAGCCCCCATCGCGGGATAAATACTCATCAAACCGCCCATCCGCACCAGTGCAGAGAGAACGGCGATGACAAACACGTCAATCATTGACCAGCGTCCGACAAACTCGACCACTTCATAAATCAGGTGCATGCGTTCGCTGTCGCGTTTTCCATGCCCTTTCGCATCCCAACAGAGCCAGGCGATGGCGATCATTTTCAAGGTTGGCACCATAATACTGGCGATAAAGATCACGCCGGCGACAGGATAGGAACCTTCGCCCCACAGCAGTATCACCCCGGCCAGGATCGTCGAGGGCATTTTGTCGCCGAGCAAATCGGTGATCATGATCGGTAGAATATTGGCAGGCAGATACAGCATGATGGAGGTGACCAGCAGCGCCATCGTCCACTGCAGGCTATTTTTACGGCGTACGTGACCTTTCGTTTCGCAGCGCGGACAAACGTCGAGATCGGCGGGCAGCACGGCGGTGCAGCATGGGCAGGAACGCAGCCCCTGACGAATTCCGGGCACGCCGACTTTTACCGTCTGCGCAAGCGTCGGTGCCGGGGCGATATCATCCCACGCCCAGCGCCTGTCCACGCACTGGAAGGCGCGCAGCTGCAGGACACAGTACAGGCACCACGGAATAAAGCTGCTGCCGATCCCCACATCGCCGTACGCCATGAGCTTCACGAAACTGACCAGAATGCCCGCCAGAAAGATCTCGGCCATGCCCCAGCTTTTGAGCTGAAAAAGGATACGCGCGAGCCGGATTTTCAGTAATGAGGGCATCCTGACGCGGTTGACCAGCAAAAGGATAACGACCAGGCAAAAAGCCGGGACTATCTGGACAAACAGGAGAAAAAAGGTGCCGAGGCTGGCGTAATCTTCCGAGAACATCACGCCTGGGATTTCAAGCAAATCCACCTGGCTGGTTATCCCCCCCACCTTCATATAGATGAAGGGGAAGAGATTAGAGAGCAGCAGCATGAACAATGCTGCCAGAGCGTAAGCAGTGGGACGCTGCCGCGGCGCGTCCCACTCGGTTGTCAACGTTGCGCCGCAACGTGGACACAGGGCTTTATGTCCATGACCAAGCTCTGGCAACGCCACGAGCATATCGCATTGCGAGCATAAAATATGCCTGTCGGCATGGTGCTGGTCACACATATGTTATCCCTGTTTATGCGCCGTTTTTCAGAGACTCAAGGTACTCCCAGCGCTCAAATGCTTCTTCCAGGGCTTTTTCAGCCGCGGACAGTTCAGCCAGTACTTTCTGAGTATAGTCATGCGATTGGGTAAAGAATGACGCATCAGCGACCTGTTTTTGCAGATCCTCAAGCGCGGCTTCCAGCTCTTCAAGACGCTGCGGTAGCCCCTCCAGTTCGCGCTGCAGGTTATAGCTTAGTTTAGCCGAGGTTTTCTTGACAGTTTCTGCTTTTGTTACAGCGGGTTCTGAACTTATTTTGGACTTTGACTGTTTCTGCGCCAGAGACTGCGATTGCTGCCCTTTTGCATCATGATAACCGCCTACGTATTGTCCAATTCGCCCTTCACCTTCGAAGATCCAGCACTCGGTTACGGTGTTATCCACGAACTGACGATCGTGGCTGACCAGCATCACGGTCCCCTGATAACCGTCAATCAGTTCTTCGAGTAATTCCAGCGTTTCGACATCCAGGTCGTTCGTTGGTTCATCGAGAATCAACAGGTTACTTGGTTTCAGGAACAGACGCGCCAGCAGCAGACGATTACGCTCTCCGCCAGATAACGCACGGACTGGGGTCATCGCACGTTTCGGATGGAACAGGAAGTCCTGCAGATAGCCCAGCACGTGGCGCGGCTTGCCGTTTACCATTACCTCTTGCTTGCCTTCGGCGAGGTTATCCATCACCGTGCGGTCCGGATCCAGCTCCGCGCGGTGCTGGTCGAAGTAGGCCACTTCCAGCTTAGTCCCACAGTGAATGCGGCCGCTGTTGGCCTGCAGCTGGCCCAGCATCAGCTTCAGCAGCGTGGTTTTACCGCAGCCGTTCGGGCCGATAAGCGCAATTTTGTCACCGCGCTGAACCTGGGCGGAGAAATCTTTCACCAGCACTTTGCCATCAACCTGATAGTTGACGTTTTCCATTTCGAAGACAATCTTGCCGGAACGGGACGCTTCTTCCACCTGCATTTTGGCGCTGCCCATCACTTCACGGCGTTCGCTGCGCTCACGGCGCATTGCCTTCAGAGCGCGCACGCGGCCTTCGTTACGGGTACGGCGGGCCTTGATGCCCTGGCGGATCCACACTTCTTCCTGCGCCAGCTTGCGGTCGAACTCCGCATTCTGCAGCTCTTCCACGCGCAGGTTTTCTTCTTTCTCAAGCAGATAGGTGTCGTAATCGCCAGGATAGGTGACCAGCTTGCCGCGGTCGAGATCGACAATACGCGTTGCCATGTTGCGAATAAACGAACGGTCGTGCGAGATAAAGATGATGGTGCCGCTGAAGGTTTTCAGGAAACCTTCCAGCCAGTCAATCGCTTCGATATCCAGGTGGTTCGTCGGTTCGTCCAGCAGCAGCACCTTCGGCCCGCTGACCAGCGCGCGGCCCAGGGCCGCTTTACGCAGCCAGCCGCCGGAGAGCGCCGACAGCTCCATGTCCGCTTCCAGACCAAGCTGGGCCAGAACCTCGTTAATGCGGTTTTCAAGCTGCCACAGACCGTGATGATCGAGCATCTCCTGCACTTTCGCCAGTTCGTTGAGGTTCTTGTCGCTCGGATCGGTCATCACCAGATGCGAAATCTCATGATAGCGCTTCAGATATTCGGCCTGCTCAGAGATCCCTTCCGCCACGAAATCGTAAACGCTGCCGGTCACGTGACGCGGCGGGTCCTGCTGGAGGCGGGAGACGATCAGATCCTGCTCGTAAACGATGCGGCCGTCATCCAGCCCCTGTTCGCGGTTGAGGATTTTCATCAGCGTGGATTTACCCGCGCCGTTACGGCCCACCAGACAGACGCGCTCGTTATCTTCGATATGCAGCTCTGCATTATCGAGAAGCGGCGAGTCGCTGAAAGAGAGCCACGCGCCGTGCATACTAATTAAAGACATTTATTTTTCCTTTCAGACCGCGGTAATCAACCAGCAGTTATGAATTTGACGGTTACGGGCAAAGTCCTGAGACAGCGTTTTTTGGCTGATTTCTTGTGCTTTCAGTCCCAGGGCTGCTAAGCCGTCATGATCCATACGGAAGCCGCGTTTGTTGTTCGAGAACATAATGGTGCCGCCCTTACGCAGCAGGCGCTTCAGGTCGGTCATCAGGCGCAGGTGATCGCGTTGAACGTCAAAGCTATCCTCCATGCGCTTGGAGTTGGAGAAGGTCGGCGGATCGATAAAGATCAGGTCGAACTGCTCGTCGGTATCACGCAGCCAGCCCAGCACGTCGGCCTGCATCAGTCGGTGCTGACGTCCGGTAAGCCCGTTAAGACGCAGGTTGCGCTCCGCCCACTCCAGATAGGTGCGGGACATATCCACCGTGGTGGTGCTCCGCGCACCGCCCAGACCCGCATGCACGCTCGCGCTGCCGGTATAGGAGAACAGGTTGAGGAAATCTTTGCCCTTGCTCATCTGGCCCAGCATGCGACGGGCGATACGGTGGTCGAGGAACAGGCCGGTATCCAGATAGTCGGTCAGGTTCACCCACAGGCGAGCGTTGTATTCGCCCACTTCGATGAAGTCGCCCTTCTCGCCCATCTTCTGATACTGATTTTTTCCTTTCTGACGCTCGCGGGTTTTAAGCACCAGCTTGTTTGGCGCAATGCCGAGCACGGCGATGGTGGCCGCAATCACATCCAGCATGCGCTGACGCGCTTTTTGCGCATCAATGGTTTTCGGTGGAGCATATTCCTGAATCACCACCCAGTCCGCGTAGCGGTCAACCGCCACGTTGTACTCCGGCAGATCGGCGTCGTACAGGCGGTAGCATTCAATCCCTTCCTGCTTCGCCCACTTCTCGTATTTCTTCAGGTTCTTGCGCAGGCGGTTGGCGTAATCTTCCGCCACGCCGGATGGCTTACTGTCCGCCGCTTTCTCCGCCAGATGGTAGTTTTTCTGCACGCAGTCCAGCGGGCCGTTTTTCGCTTTAAACTGGCGATCGGCACGCAGCTGCAGGCAGCTCAGCAGCTCCGGCGAGGCGCTAAACAGCGACAGGTTCCAGCCGCCGAAGTAGTCCTTCATATTGCGGCCCAGCAGGCTGTGCAGGGCAATCAGCGCCGGCTCGCTGTCCAGACGCTCGCCGTATGGCGGGTTGCTGATCACGGTACCGTACGGACCTTTTGGCAGCGGGTTGGTCAGATTCGCCACGTCTTTCACCTCAAAGGTGACCAGCTCGCCGATACCGGCGCGACGGGCGTTGCTGCGCGCGCGTTCGATTACGCGCGGGTCGCTGTCCGAACCGTAGAAGTGGGAGGTGTACTCCGCCAGACCTTTACGCGCGCGGGTCTGCGCGTCGTCTTTGACCTCTTTCCAGAGCGCTTCGTCGTGCTGCGCCCAGCCTTTAAAGCCCCAGTGGCCGCGATGCAGGCCCGGCGCGCGGTCGGTTGCCAGCATGGCCGCTTCAATCAGCAACGTACCGGAACCACACATAGGATCGAGCAGCGGCGTGCCCGGCTGCCAGCCGGAGCGCATTACAATGGCGGCGGCCAGGGTTTCTTTAATTGGCGCCATACCGGTACGATCGCGGTAGCCGCGCAGGTGCAGGCCCGCGCCGCTCAGATCGAGAGAAATACTCGCCGTGTCGCCGTTGAGCCAGACGTTAATACGCAGATCCGGGTTTTCGCGATCGACGTTTGGACGTTCCTTATTTTTACGCGTGAAGCAGTCCACAATGGCGTCTTTTACGCGCAGGGCACCGTACTGGCTGTTGCGGATCTCGTCGTTCACGCCGTTGAAATGCACCGCAAAGGTGGCATTGGGCGTGAAGATCTCTGTCCAGTCGATCATCTGTACGCCGGTATAGAGGTCCAGGTCGCTATAGACCTTGCACTCCTTCATCGGCAGCATGATGCGCGACGCCAGACGGCTCCACATCAGGCTCTGGTAAATAAGCCGCGTGTCGCCCTCAAAATGGACACCACCCTGAACCACCTGGCACTCTTGCGCGCCCAGGCTTTCCAGTTCAGTTTTTAACAGCTCTTCCAGCCCACGGGCCGTACTGGCAAACAGAGAATTCATATCGTCACTTTTACTCTTAGAAAATTGTCGCGCATTATAGCTAATATGGCGTGTATGTCATAAAGTTGAAGGCTTATTTTCATTTGTGGGAGTGTGCAGTGGCGACGTTATCCAGGCTTTTTATTCATCCGGTGAAATCCATGCGCGGCATCGGCGTCTCTCACGCGCTGGCCGACATGAGCGGATTCGCCTTCGATCGTATTTTTATGGTCACCGAGCCTGACGGCACGTTCATTACCGCACGCCAGTTCCCGCAGATGGTTCGCTTTACCCCTTCCCCGCTACATGACGGTTTACACCTTACCGCACCGGACGGTTCCAGCGCGGTCATTCGCTTTGCTGATTTTGCGCCTGTCGATGCGCCAACGGAAGTGTGGGGCAATCATTTTACCGCGCGCATCGCCCCGGATGAGATTAACCGCTGGCTGAGCGGTTTCTTCTCTCGTGACGTGCAGCTGCGCTGGGTAGGTCCTGAACTGACGCGTCGCGTTAAGCGCCATGACGCCGTTCCCCTCTCCTTCGCCGATGGTTTCCCGTTCCTGCTGACTAACGAAGCCTCGCTGCGTGATTTACAAGGCCGCTGCAAGGCCAGCGTTCAGATGGAACAGTTCCGTCCGAACCTGGTGGTCACGGGCGCCGACGCCTGGGAAGAAGACACATGGAAAGTGATCCGCATCGGCAGCGTCATCTTTGATGTCGTAAAACCCTGCAGCCGCTGCATTTTCACTACGGTGAGCCCTGAGAAAGGCCAGAAGCACCCTTCCGGCGAACCGCTGAAGACGCTGCAGTCGTTCCGCACCGCGCAGGACAACGGCGATGTGGATTTCGGCCAGAACCTGATCCCGCGCTCCAGCGGCGCAATCCGCGTCGGTGATGAGGTAGAAATTCTTGCCAGAGGGCCTGCAAAAGCGTACGGCTCAGGTCAGGAAGAAGAAACGGTCGACGTTGTGACGAATGTCGCCTCTGCGGTAGATATTCACTGGCAGGGCAACGTCATCCGTGGCAACAACCAGCAGGTATTACTGGAGCAACTGGAGCAGGCTGGTATTCGCGTACCCTATTCCTGTCGCGCAGGCATTTGCGGATGCTGCCGCATCAGGCTGGTGGATGGAGAGGTCAGTGCGCTGAAAAAATCGGCAATTGGAAATGACGGCACAATTCTGTGCTGTAGCTGCATACCGAAAACGTCCGTACAGCTGGAAGCTTAAACCGCCTGTTCAAGGCTGAAGGAGTCTACGCGCAGCTGCGGCTTCAGCCTGTCGTTCATCACTTTAATGGCATCGCCAAGCTGCATCGTCCGCCCGGCAATGGTTACGCCGGGCTGTGCCAGCAGGCAGAGCGCAGCATTTTCGCCAGGCTCAACCACCAGCAGGCTCACCTCTTCTGCGGTATCGCTCAGATTGACGCTGGCCGCGTCACCCGTTGCCGGGGTCCAGCTCATACCATGCGCAAGAAAATGCCAGCTTTTTGGCATTTGTGGTTTCAGGAAGCGGATAGCCACCAGCGCATTTAATACCAGCTCGGCACGCTGCTCTTTAGAGAGCACCAGATCCCGGCATTTTTCTTCAAAGGAGAAATAAAGCGCCGCATCGTCAACGCAAAAGCCCGACGGGGAAAATGCATCCGGGGTTAACATTCGGCGGGCAAAACGAGAACGAAACAACATACCATTGGCTAAATCGAGCATCATTCGGTCATGCTCGTCGCAAAAATACCAGCGCCAGTTATCGTCAGGTTTAATTCGCATGTGTCTCTCCCGTCCCCAAACGTCCTGTACTAAAAATGTCCTGTTTGCCGCCTCGTTTATAACACCATTAATAAAAGACTATAATGACTAAATAAGCAACAGTGACGGAATATAAAACAACCAGGGCTGGAAATAAAGCCCTGGTTGTCTGATTAAGAGAAAAGATTAGATATGAGTAACGATTTCTTTAATCAGCGGCGGTCCTTTAAAAATAAAGCCGGAATAGATTTGCACCAGTGACGCACCTGCCGCCATCTTCTCGCGTGCAGCAATCACTGAGTCAATGCCGCCGACGCCAATAATCGGCAGACGTCCTTTTAATTCCGCAGACAGGGCGCGAATAATTTCGGTGCTTTTTAATTGCACCGGACGTCCACTTAACCCACCCGCTTCGTCACAGTTTTTCATTCCCTGCACGAGGGAACGATCGAGAGTGGTATTGGTCGCAATAACACCATCAATATTATGGCGAACCAAACTGTCGGCAACCTGGATCAATTCTTCAGGAGAAAGATCCGGGGCGATCTTAACCGCGACCGGAACATATTTATGGTGGATCGTCTGGAGTTCATTTTGTTTATTTTTAATGGCACTCAGAAGATCGTCCAGCGCTTCGCCATATTGTAAGGAACGCAGACCCGGAGTATTGGGTGAAGAAATATTCACCGCGATATAACCGGCATAGGCGTAGACTTTTTCCATACAAATCAGATAGTCATCTTTACCCTGCTCTACCGGCGTGTCTTTATTTTTACCGATATTGATGCCTAATATCCCGTCAAAATGGGCTTTTTTTACGTTCTCAACCAGGTGATCAACACCGAGGTTATTAAAGCCCATGCGGTTGATGAGCCCTTCGGCTTCAACCAGGCGGAACAGGCGCGGCTTGTCATTTCCCGGCTGCGGGCGCGGCGTGACGGTGCCGATTTCAATGGAGCCAAAGCCCATCGCGCCCAGGGCATCAATGCACTCGCCATTTTTGTCCAGACCGGCCGCCAGACCCAGCGGATTTTTAAAGGTCAGACCCATGCACTGCACAGGTTTTTCCGGCACATTCTGACGCACCAGAGCGGCCAGCGGCGTTCCGGTAATACGACGTAATTGCTGGAATGTAAATTCATGAGCGCGCTCAGGGTCGAGCTGGAAAAGGGCTTTACGAACGAAGGGGTAGTACATGAACTCTCCTGGATTCCCGGTGTGCAAACCGGGAGGGGATTATGGGCGATCCACGCGCGAAAGGGAATTGACCTGCGGCAAAAAATCAGCGCAAAACGCAATCGTTTACCTTCCCGTCTATTTCTTATGCACTTTTTCGCATTTTAATTGCAGATAAATCATTTAGTGGAATAACCGCGCGGTGTCACACTCCTGAAAATTGTTATGAATGTTAGATAAAAGCAAACAATTGGTTATAAGGAGGAAGTATGCGCGTCATTACCCTGGCCGGAAGTCCACGATTCCCTTCGCGCTCCAGCGCCCTGCTGGAATATGCCCGCGAAAAACTCAATGCCCTGGATGTGGAAGTGTGCCACTGGAACCTGCATAACTTCGAACCTGAAGATCTGCTCTATGCCCGTTTCGACAGCCCTGCGCTTAAAACGCTCATCGAGCAGCTTAACGGCGCTGACGGCTTAATTGTGGCAACGCCTATTTATAAAGCCTCCTTTTCCGGGGCGCTGAAAACCCTGCTCGATCTGCTTCCGGAGCGCGCCCTGGACGGCAAAGTCGTACTGCCGCTGGCAACGGGCGGTACGGTTGCCCATTTATTGGCCGTGGATTATGCCCTGAAGCCGGTGCTGAACGCGTTGAAAGCGCAGGAGATCCTCCATGGAGTTTTCGCAGATGACTCCCAGGTTATCGATTATCAACATAAACCTCATTTTACGCCGAACCTGCAAACCCGCCTCGATAACGCACTGGAAACCTTCTGGCACGCTCTGCACCGCAGGGATATCCAGGCCCCGGCGTTTGGTCAGCCTCAAGGAGTCGCACATGTTTAAAACGTTAACCCGTATCGGACTGGCAGGTCTGATGGTACTTACCTCGCTGGCCCATGCCGCAGAAACGGCTCCGGAAAGTTTGCGCATTGGCTATCAGAAAGGCAGCGTCAGCATGGTGCTGGCGAAAAGCCACCAGCTGCTGGAAAAACGCTTCCCGGACACCAAATTCTCCTGGGTGGAGTTCCCAGCTGGCCCGCAGATGCTGGAGGCCCTGAACGTCGGCAGTATCGATCTCGGCAGCACGGGCGATATTCCACCGATATTTGCCCAGGCGGCGGGAGCGGACCTCGTCTATGTTGGCGTTGAGCCGCCCAAACCGAAGGCCGAAGTGATTCTGGTGCCTGAAAACAGCGACATCAAAAGCGTCGCCGACCTCAAAGGGCATAAAGTGGCTTTCCAGAAAGGTTCCAGCTCACACAACCTGCTGCTGCGTGCCCTGCAGGAAGCCGGGCTGAAGTTCACTGACATTCAGCCTGTTTACCTGACGCCTGCCGACGCCCGCGCCGCGTTCCAGCAGAAGAACGTTGATGCCTGGGCCATCTGGGATCCGTACTACTCCGCCGCATTGCTGCAGGGCGGCGTTCGCGTGCTGAAAGACGGTACCACGCTGAAGCAGACAGGCTCGTTTTATCTGGCCGCGCGTCCTTATGCTGAAAAGAACGGCGCATTTATTCAGGGCGTACTGGATACCTTTACCCAGGCCGATGCGCTGACCCAGACCCAGCGTCAGGAGAGCATTGCCCTGCTGGCGAAAACCATGGGCTTACCTGAGCCGGTGATCGCGAGCTATCTCAACCACCGTCCGCCGACCACCATTACGCCAGTAGACGCGCACGTCGCTGCGCTTCAGCAACAAACGGCTGACCTTTTCTATCAAAACCACCTGGTGCCAAAACAGGTCACTATTCGCGAACGCATCTGGCAGCCCGCAGGCAAAGAAGGAGCTAAATCATGAGTCTGAATCTTTTCTGGTTTTTACCCACCCACGGTGATGGACACTATCTTGGTACAGAAGAGGGCTCGCGCCCGGTTGACCACGGCTACCTGCAGCAGATTGCGCAGGCGGCGGACCGAATCGGTTTCACCGGGGTGCTGATCCCGACCGGACGTTCATGTGAAGATGCCTGGCTGGTCGCCGCGTCGATGATCCCGGTCACCCAGCGTCTGAAGTTCCTGGTTGCGTTACGCCCGAGCGTGGTCTCACCCACCGTGGCGGCGCGTCAGGCGGCAACGCTGGACAGGCTGTCCAACGGTCGCGCCCTGTTTAACCTGGTGACGGGCAGCGATCCGCAGGAGCTGGCGGGCGATGGGGTGTTCCTCGACCATACCGAGCGCTATGAAGCCTCCGCCGAGTTCACCCGCGTCTGGCGACGTCTGCTGGAAGGTGAAACCGTCACCTTTGAAGGCAAGCATATTCACGTTCGTGACGCGAAACTCTACTTCCCACCGGTTCAGCAGCCGCGACCGCCGCTCTATTTTGGCGGATCTTCGGATGTGGCCCAGGATCTGGCGGCAGAGCAGGTCGATCTCTATCTTACCTGGGGCGAACCGCCTGAGCTGGTGAAAGAAAAAATTGCCCAGGTACGCGCTAAGGCGGCCGCCCATGGCCGCAAGGTGCGCTTCGGTATTCGCCTGCACGTAATCGTACGCGAAACCAATGAAGAAGCCTGGCAGGCCGCCGACCGTCTGATTTCCCATCTGGACGATGAGACCATCGCCAGGGCGCAGGCCGCGTTTGCCAAAACCGACTCCGTCGGACAGCACCGAATGGCGTCCCTGCACAACGGCAAGCGCGAGAATCTGGAGATCAGCCCGAACCTGTGGGCGGGCGTCGGCCTGGTGCGCGGCGGTGCGGGCACGGCGCTGGTCGGCGACGGTCCGACCGTAGCTGCCCGGATTAATGAATACGCTGACCTGGGTATCGACAGCTTTATTCTCTCCGGTTACCCGCATCTTGAAGAGGCGTACAAGGTGGGCGAGCTGTTATTCCCGCATCTGGATGTTGCCATTCCGGAAATTCCGCAGCCGCAGCGGCTTCAGCTTCAGGGCGAAGCCGTGGCGAACGAGTTTATTCCACGCAAAGCCGCACAGAGCTAAGGAGCGACCATGTCTGCCACCTCCCAAAAATGGCTGCTGCGCGCCGCGCCGTGGTTTTTACCCGTCGGCATTGTGGCTCTCTGGCAGCTCGCGTCATCCACCGGCTGGCTGTCGAGCCGCATTCTGCCCTCTCCGGAGGGCGTCGTAGAAGCGTTCTGGTCGCTGAGCGTGAGCGGTGAGCTGTGGCAGCATCTGGCGATCAGCTCCTGGCGCGCCGTGATTGGGTTTTCCATCGGCGGTAGCATAGGTCTGGTTCTGGGCTTGATCAGTGGCCTTTCCCGCTGGGGCGAGCGGCTGCTGGATACCTCTATTCAGATGCTGCGCAACGTGCCGCATCTGGCGCTGATCCCGCTGGTTATCCTGTGGTTTGGGATTGATGAGAGCGCCAAGATCTTCCTCGTGGCGCTGGGCACATTGTTCCCGATCTACATCAACACCTGGCACGGCATCCGCAATATCGATCGCGGTCTGGTGGAGATGGCGCGCAGCTACGGCTTATCGGGCTTTTCCCTCTTTATTCACGTGATCCTGCCGGGCGCCCTGCCCTCCATTATGGTCGGGGTGCGTTTTGCGCTCGGCCTGATGTGGCTGACGCTGATTGTGGCGGAGACCATCTCGGCCAACTCAGGCATTGGCTACCTGGCGATGAACGCCCGCGAATTCCTGCAAACGGACGTGGTGGTGGTTGCCATCATTCTTTATGCCCTGCTCGGCAAACTCGCCGACGTTAGCGCCCAGTGGCTGGAGCGCAGCTGGCTGCGCTGGAACCCGGCCTACACCCTTCAGGAGGCGAAAGCATGAATACTGCACGACTGAACCAGGGAACGCCGTTACTGCTGAACGGCGTGACCAAACGCTACGGCGAAAACACCATTCTTAACGGGCTGGATCTGCATATTCCCGCCGGACAATTTGTGGCCGTTGTTGGTCGCAGCGGCGGCGGCAAGAGTACCCTGCTACGCCTTCTGGCCGGGCTGGAAGCCCCCAACGGCGGTGACATTCTGGCAGGAACGACGCCGCTTTCGAATATTCAGGACGATACCCGCATGATGTTTCAGGATGCACGCCTGCTGCCGTGGAAAACGGTTATCGACAATGTCGGGCTCGGTCTTAAGGGCAGCTGGCGGGATGAAGCCCGCCAGGCGCTGGCCGCCGTTGGGCTGGAAAATCGTGCGGGCGAATGGCCGGCAGCCCTCTCGGGTGGGCAGAAGCAGCGCGTGGCGCTGGCGCGTGCGCTAATTCACCGTCCGGGCCTGCTGTTGCTTGATGAACCGCTCGGCGCGCTCGACGCCCTGACGCGGATCGAAATGCAGGATTTGATTGGATCCCTGTGGCAGGCGCACGGCTTTACGGTACTGCTGGTGACGCATGACGTGAGCGAAGCCGTCGCGATGGCTGACCGGGTGCTGTTAATAGAGGACGGGAAAATAGGCCTGGATCTGACGGTGGATCTTCCGCGCCCTCGCCGCGTGGGCTCGGCAAGGCTGGCGGAGCTGGAAGCTGAGGTATTGGATCGGGTGATGAAGCGCGGGGGGACGGAGTTACAGCGAGCCAAGGCTAATGCCTGATGCCCTCACCCCGGCCCTCTCCCACGGGGAGAGGGAGAAAACACAAAAAACGGCAACCGAGGTTGCCGTTTTGCTTTTACCTGCCCACCGGGCAATTTTTTATTACGCTAAGGCTTTAGCAATCTTCTCGTACAAATCACCAGACAGGTTCTCCAGCCCTTTCAGCTGCTCAAGCGCGGCACGCATCTTCGCCTGACGCTTCGCGTCGTAGCGTTTCAAACGGATCAGCGGCTCAATCAGGCGCGACGCCACCTGCGGGTTACGGCTGTTCAGCTCGGTCAGCATTTCCACCATGAACTGATAACCGCTGCCGTCTTCGGCGTGGAACGCCGCCGGGTTGCTGCTGGCAAACGCGCCAATCAGAGAACGCACGCGGTTTGGGTTGCTCAGGGTAAAGGAGCGATGCTTCAGCAGGCTGCGCACGTTGCTGAGCGCATCGGCCGCCGGGCTGGTCGCCTGCAGGATGAACCACTTGTCCATCACCAGGCCATCCTGATGCCACTTGTCGTCGTACTCCTGCATTAGCGCATCACGGCACGGCAGTTCGGCGGCAACGCTTGCACCCAGCGCGGCCAGCGCGTCGGTCATATTATCCGCTTCGTGATACTGCTTGCTCACCAGGGTGTTCGCCAGCTCGGTTTCACCAAACGCCAGATAGCGCAGGCAGGTATTGCGCAGAGAACGTTTACCAATGTCCGCGTGCTCAACGCGATAAGCGTCAAGCTTATTGGCGTTATAAATGGCCAGGAACTCATCGGCCAGCTCAGCAGCCAGCGTACGGGTCAACGCTTCACGCACCGCCACGATCGCAATCGGGTCGATGATGTCAAACAGCTCGGCGATTTCAGTCGCTGATGGCAGGGTCAGAATTTCAGCGGCCAGGGCCGGGTCAATCTTCTCATCCAGCAGGATCGCGCGGAACGCGTCAGCCACATGGACAGGCAGCGACAGCGGCTGGCCCTGCTGATGGCGGTTTACGTTGAGCTTGATGTAGGTCGCCAGCAGGCTTTGCGCCGCGTCCCAGCGGGAGAAGTCGTTACGCGCGTGACGCATCAGGAACGTCAGCTGCTGATCGCTCCACTTATACTCCAGCTTCACCGGCGCGGAGAATTCACACAGCAGCGCAGGCACCGGCTGGAAGTAGACGTTATCGAAGATAAAGGTCTGTTCGGCCTGAGTCACGTTCAGCACGTGGTGTACCGGGTGGCCTCCCTTCTGGAGCGGGATGACTTTGCCTTCGTTATCGTACAGCTCAATGCTGAACGGAATATGCAGCGGATATTTCTCTTCCTGCTCCGCCGTCGGCGGCGTGCGCTGGCTGATGGTCAGGGTGTACTGCTCGGTTTCCGGATTGTAATCGTCTTTGACGGTGACAACCGGCGTCCCGGCCTGGCTGTACCAGCGGCGGAAGTGAGAAAGATCGACATTAGAGGCATCCTCCATCGCCTGCACAAAATCGTCGCAGGTGGCCGCGCTGCCGTCATGACGCTCGAAGTACAGCTGCATCCCTTTCTGGAAGTTCTCCTCGCCCAGCAGGGTGTGGATCATGCGGATAATTTCAGCGCCCTTCTCGTACACCGTCAGAGTGTAGAAGTTGTTCATCTCGATGACTTTATCGGGGCGGATCGGGTGCGCCATTGGGCTGGCATCTTCCGCAAACTGCAGACCACGCATGGTACGCACGTTATTGATGCGGTTCACCGCGCGTGAACCCAGGTCGGAGCTGAACTCCTGATCGCGGAAGACGGTCAGGCCCTCTTTCAGGCTCAGCTGGAACCAGTCGCGGCAGGTGACGCGGTTACCGGTCCAGTTGTGGAAATATTCGTGGCCGATAACGCGTTCGATATCAAGGTAGTCTTTGTCCGTTGCGGTATCGGTACGCGCCAGCACGTATTTGGAGTTAAAGACGTTAAGGCCTTTGTTCTCCATTGCGCCCATGTTGAAGAAATCGACGGCGACGATCATATAGATGTCGAGGTCATATTCGAGGCCGAAGCGCTCCTCGTCCCACTTCATGGAGTTGATGAGTGAGGTCATCGCCCACGGCGCGCGGTCAAGGTTGCCGCGGTCAACAAACAGCTCCAGCGCCACCTCGCGGCCTGAGCGCGTTTTGAAGGTGTCGCGCAGCACGTCGAAGTCCCCCGCCACCAGCGCAAACAGGTAGCACGGTTTCGGGAAGGGATCCTGCCACTGCACCCAGTGACGGCCATTCTCCAGCTCGCCTTCGCCTACGCGGTTACCGTTGGAGAGCAGGAAGGGATACAGGGTTTTATCGGCGATGATTTTGGTGGTGAAGCGCGCCAGGACGTCCGGACGGTCGAGATACCAGGTTATATGGCGGAACCCTTCCGCTTCACACTGGGTACACAGCGCCACGCCCGACTGGTAAAGCCCTTCCAGCGCGGTGTTGGCGGCCGGGCTGATTTCATTCACGATGCGCAGCGTAAACTGTTCCGGCAGGTTGTCGATGACCAGCTGGTTGTTTTCTTCTTTATAGTCCGACCAGGCTTCATCATTAATATGCAGGGAGACCAGCGTCAGGTCTTCACCATCCAGACGCAGCGGCACCGCAGTTGCGCTATGGCGCGTCACCTGGCTCACCGCCGTGACAACGGTTTTAGTGGCATCAAGGTCAAAAGTCAGATCGATTTCGCTAATCAGGTAATCCGGCGCACGGTAGTCGTGGCGGTATTTGGCTTGTGGCTGTTGTGTCATAGAAAACCTTATGCATCGTTTGTCGAGTAACGTTTCAATATATTCCTGTTGCGCAAAACGCGCTATGCAGAATGTTCATCTTTTCAGGGTCAAAACCTTTTTTGCTACATTTGTATAACACGGGGCACAAAATGCCCTCGACCATAAAACGCGCTTATGTTGTGATCGGGGTTCAATAAATCACTAAACAAGGTATACTCCGGAGTTGTTTATTGTACTAAACGCTCCTGTGAGAGGATGCTACTGCGCACCTATGACTCAATTCGCTTCTCCAGTTCTGCATACGTTGCTGGATACCGACGCGTATAAACTGCATATGCAGCAAGCCGTTTTCCACCACTACTATGACGTTCACGTCGCGGCGGAATTCCGCTGTCGTGGCGACGACTTGCTCGGTATCTACGCAGACGCCATTCGTGAACAGGTCGATGCTATGCAGCATCTGACGCTGCAGGACGAGGAATATCAGTGGCTTTCTGGCCTGCCTTTCTTCAAAGCCGACTACCTGAACTGGCTGCGCGATTTCCGCTATAAGCCGGAGCAGGTCACCGTGCTTAACGATAACGGCAAGCTGGATATTCGCCTTGAAGGTCCGTGGCGGGAAGTGATCATGTGGGAAGTGCCGCTTCTGGCGGTGATCAGTGAACTGGCTCACCGCTACCGTTCGCCGGAAAAAGGCGTCGAGCAGGCGGTCGCCGCGCTGGAAAATAAACTCGCAGCCTTCTCCACGCTGACCGAAGGGCTGGACATGTCCCGCTTCCGCCTGATGGACTTTGGCACGCGTCGCCGTTTCTCGCGTGACGTTCAGGAGGCCATCGTTAAACGTCTGCAGCAGGAGCCGTGGTTCGTTGGCACCAGCAACTACGATCTGGCGCGTCGCCTCAACCTGACGCCAATGGGCACCCAGGCACACGAGTGGTTCCAGGCGCATCAGCAGATCAGCCCCGATCTGGCTAACAGCCAGCGCGCGGCACTGGCCGCATGGCTAGAGGAGTACCCGAATCAGCTCGGGATCGCCCTCACCGACTGTATTACGATGGATGCCTTCCTGCGCGACTTTGGTCCCGAGTTCGCTGAACGTTACCAGGGATTACGCCACGACTCCGGGGATCCGGTTGAATGGGGCGAGAAAGCCATTGCCCATTACGAAAAACTCGGCATTGACCCGATGAGCAAGGTGCTGGTCTTCTCGGATAATCTCGACCTGGCGAAAGCAGTCGACCTCTATCGTCATTTCAATACCCGCGTGAACCTGAGCTTCGGGATTGGTACCCGTCTGACCTGCGATATTCCTCAGGTAAAACCTCTGAATATCGTCATCAAACTGGTGGAATGTAACGGCAAGCCGGTGGCGAAACTCTCCGACAGCCCGGGTAAAACCATCTGCCATGACAAAGCGTTTGTCCGCGCATTGCGCAAAGCGTTCGATCTCCCCCTGATCAAAAAAGCCAGTTAAGCGCTTACGGGAGCCTTCATGGCTCCCCTCTTCTTATTTATTTCTCAATTCTTCTCTTTTGACTGCGAAATTTACTTGTCTGATAGCGGATGGCAGGTAACATAGATATCCCCCCATTAGGGTGGACAAGTGTTTATTTTTTCCGACTATTAACAGAGAGAATATTATGAGCGTTGTGCCTGTAGCCGACGTACTCCAGGGCCGTGTCGCCGTTGACCAGGAAGTCACCGTGCGCGGATGGGTGCGTACCCGCCGAGATTCTAAAGCTGGCATCTCCTTCCTTGCCGTCTATGACGGTTCCTGCTTTGATCCTGTACAGGCCGTCATTAATAATTCTCTGCCCAATTACAATGATGACGTTCTGCGCCTGACAACCGGTTGCTCCGTCATTGTTACCGGCGTGGTTGTGGCATCACCGGGCCAGGGCCAGAGCTTCGAAATTCAGGCTTCTGCGATTGAAGTCACTGGTTGGGTTGAAGATCCGGACACCTATCCGATGGCGGCAAAACGCCACAGCATCGAATATCTGCGTGAAGTCGCCCACCTGCGTCCGCGTACCAACCTGATTGGTGCGGTGGCGCGCGTGCGTCATACCCTGGCGCAGGCGCTGCATCGTTTCTTCGACGAGCAGGGTTACTTCTGGGTCTCTACCCCGTTGATCACCGCGTCCGATACGGAAGGTGCGGGCGAGATGTTCCGCGTCTCGACGCTGGACATGGAAAACCTGCCGCGCACGCCAGAAGGTAAAGTGGACTATGACAAAGACTTCTTTGGTAAAGAAGCCTTCCTGACGGTATCTGGTCAGCTCAACGGCGAAACGTACGCCTGTGCGCTGTCTAAGATCTACACCTTTGGCCCAACCTTCCGCGCCGAAAACTCCAATACCAGCCGTCACCTGGCGGAATTCTGGATGCTGGAGCCTGAAGTGGCGTTCGCCGACCTGGACGATGTTGCTGGCCTGGCAGAAGCCATGCTGAAGTATGTCTTCAAAGCAGTGCTGGAAGAGCGTCCTGACGACATGAAATTCTTCGCAGAACGCGTAGACAGCGATGCTGTGGCGCGTCTGGAGCGTTTCGTCTCTGCCGACTTTGCGCAGGTGGACTATACCGACGCGGTGGCGATCCTCGAGAAATGCGGTGAGACGTTCGAGAATCCGGTTTACTGGGGCGTTGACCTGGCGTCTGAGCACGAACGCTATCTGGCCGAGAAACATTTCAAAGCGCCGGTTGTCGTTAAAAATTACCCGAAAGACATTAAGGCCTTCTATATGCGCCTTAACGAAGACGGTAAAACCGTGGCAGCGATGGACGTACTGGCGCCGGGCATTGGTGAAATCATCGGTGGCTCTCAGCGTGAAGAACGTCTTGACGTGTTGGACGCGCGTATGGAAGAGATGGGGCTCAACCCAGCTGACTACAGCTGGTACCGCGATCTGCGTCGTTACGGTACCGTACCGCACGCCGGTTTTGGTCTGGGCTTTGAGCGTCTGATTGCCTACGTTACCGGTGTTCAGAACGTACGCGACGTGATCCCGTTCCCACGTACTCCCCGTAACGCCAGCTTCTAATCGGTACAAGACTAAAATGGCCAGCTTATGCTGGCCATTATTTTATTCTGTATTGTCAGTTTTCGTCAGCGTAAAGTCAGCGTCTTTAAACCTTCACCCCGTCACAACCACTACCTGTTACGTTTTGTTTCCGCGAAATATCCAGCCACAAAAAATAAACCCCATTCTTATTGCGATTATTACATCCTCAACCGATAGCACAAATTTCAACCACTTTTACAGCCATCCAGAAGGCCTTTCGCAGTCATAAGAAAAAACGAGCCGTTTAAGGTCTGTTTATATGAATCGCCTTTATCTCAATTAATCATAAGGAATTCATATATATAGGATAGTGCTTGTTGTTTAATTCGCCAGGGCGTTCTGAAGTTTGAGGTGGTTCACAAAGTTCCCAAAAATACACATTTAGTTACACATATTTTCTTTTGGTTACTTAATCTTGAGAATTGTAGCACTTTCAGGCTAGCGAAACGCTTCGCCGAATGGAAAGATGCCTGTCAGATACATAAAGACACCAAACTCTCATCAATAGTTCCGGAAATATTTATTGACAGAATTTATTGACGGCAGTGGCGAGTGTCATAAAAAAACCAATGAGGGTAATAAATAATGATGAAGCGCAATATTCTGGCAGTGGTAATCCCTGCCCTGCTGGTAGCCGGTGCAGCTAACGCTGCAGAAATCTATAACAAGAACGGCAACAAACTGGACTTCTACGGTAAAGTTAACGCCGAGCACGATTTCGTGACTTCTGGTGATAACACCAACAACAACGACGCTACCTACGCGCAGATCGGTTTCAAAGGCGAAACTCAGATCAACGACCAGCTGACCGGTTACGGCCAGTGGGAATACCGTTTCGTGGCCAACCAGGCTGAAGGTGGTGCTCAGACTAACAAAAACCGTCTGGCATTTGCTGGCCTGAAAGCGGGCGACGCTGGCAGCATCGACTACGGTCGTAACTACGGTATCGTTTACGACGTAGAATCTTACACCGATATGGCACCGTCCTTCTCTGGTATGACCTGGGGCGGTAACTATGTTGATAACTTTATGACCAGCCGCAGCACCGGTCTGCTGACCTACCGTAACAGCAACTTCTTCGGTCTGGTTGACGGTCTGAGCCTGGGCGTTCAGTACCAGGGCAAAAACGACCGTACTGACGTTAAAACCTCTAACGGTGACGGCGTAGGCTACTCCCTGGGCTACGATTTCGGCGAAGGCTTCGGTGCAATCGCATCTTACAGCAACGCTAACCGTACTCTGAACCAGAAAGCTGATGGGGAAGGTGATAAAGCTGAAGCATGGGGTGTTGGTCTGAAATACGACGCTAACAACATCTACCTGGCAACCACCTATGCAGAAACCCGTAACACCACTCGTACCGGTTCTAACGGTGACGCTGGCTTCGCTAACAAAACGCAGAACTTCGAAGTTGTTGCTCAGTACCAGTTCGACTTCGGCCTGCGTCCAGCCATCTCCTACGTGCAGACCAAAGGTAAAGACCTGGCTGCCGTCAATGGCTTCAGCGGTGGCGATGCAGACCTGGCTAAATTCATCCAGGTTGGTACCACTTACTACTTCAACAAGAACTTCAACGTGTGGGCTGACTACTACATCAACCTGCTGGACAAAGACTCCGACTACGCGAAAGCTGTTGGCGGTCTGAACGGCAACGACGATATGGCTGCTGTGGGCGTAACCTACCAGTTCTAATCAGTAGACCACTTTGTTATATGCTTAATGAACAGGGCTTCGGCCCTGTTTTTTTATGCGTGACAGAAAATAATGGCGACTTTTGAAAAGCCGCACGCTTTTCGTCGCAAACGGTTGGCATTTTGTAAATCTACCGTTAACCTGATAGCGGATTTCACTTCTGTAATCACAATGGAACTTCGTCATGTTTGAGAACATTACCGCCGCTCCTGCCGACCCTATTCTGGGCCTGGCCGATCTGTTTCGTGCCGACGACCGCCCTGGCAAAATCAACCTGGGTATTGGTGTATATAAAGATGAAACCGGCAAAACACCGGTACTGACCAGCGTTAAGAAAGCTGAGCAGTATCTGCTGGAAAACGAAACCACCAAAAACTACCTCGGTATTGATGGTATCCCTGAATTTGGTCGCTGCACCCAGGAGCTGCTGTTCGGTAAAGGCAGCGCAATTGTGAGTGACAAACGTGCCCGTACAGCACAGACCCCGGGCGGTACCGGTGCGCTGCGCGTGGCGGCGGATTTCCTTGCGAAAAATACCTCTGTTAAGCGCGTATGGGTGAGCAACCCAAGCTGGCCGAACCACAAGAGCGTGTTTAACTCTGCGGGTCTGGAAGTGCGTGAATATGCATACTACGATGCGGCAAACCACTCTCTCGACTTTGACGGCCTGCTGGCGAGCCTGAGCGAAGCGCAGGCAGGTGACGTGGTGCTGTTCCACGGCTGCTGCCATAACCCAACCGGTATCGATCCGACGCTTGAGCAGTGGCAACACCTGGCGAAGCTGTCCGTTGAAAAAGGCTGGCTGCCGCTGTTTGACTTTGCCTACCAGGGCTTCGCCCGTGGTCTGGAAGAAGATGCCGAAGGCCTGCGCGCGTTCGCAGCCGTGCATCAGGAGCTGATTGTCGCAAGCTCGTACTCCAAGAACTTCGGTCTGTACAATGAGCGTGTGGGTGCCTGTACGCTGGTTGCCGCTAACGAAGAGACCGTCGATCGCGCGTTCAGCCAGATGAAATCGGTTATCCGCGCTAACTACTCTAACCCACCGGCACACGGTGCGTCTGTTGTTGCCACTATCCTGAGCAACGATGCGCTGCGCGCTATCTGGGAACAAGAGCTGAACGATATGCGCCAACGCATTCAGCGCATGCGCCTGCTGTTTGTGAATACCCTGGCTGAGAAAGGCGCGGACCGCGACTTCAGCTTTATCATCAAACAGAACGGCATGTTCTCGTTCAGCGGCCTGACCAAAGAGCAGGTTCTGCGTCTGCGTGAAGAGTTTGGCGTGTACGCCGTGGCCTCTGGCCGCGTGAACGTTGCTGGTATGACGCCTGACAACATGGCGCCACTGTGCGAAGCGATTGTCGCCGTACTGTAATTTCCGCCCATAAAAAAGCCTGCGTTATGCAGGCTTTTTTTATTCTGGTTACCAGACAGGCATCTCATCCTGAAGGAACGGATTATGGAGCCGTTCATAGCCCAGCGTCGACATCGGACCGTGTCCAGGGATAAACGTAACGTCATCACCCAGCGGCAATAACTTTTGTTTAATCGACTGGATCAGCTGCCCGTGATCGCCGCGCGGAAAATCGCTGCGTCCTACGCCACCTTTGAAGATCACATCGCCGGAAATCAGCAGACGGGACTGGTCATCAAAGAAGACGATATGGCCTGGCGTATGCCCAGGACAATGCAACACCTGTAAAGTCACATTCCCTACGTTAACGCGCTCTCCTTCGTTCAGCCAGCGATCGGGCGTCAGGGGCTGACACTCATCAAGGCCAAACATGCGGCTTTGGGCGGGTAACCCCTGCAGCCAGAACTCATCTTCTTTTTCCGGGCCGATCACCGGCACACCATAGTGTTCAGCCAGTTCAGCCGCAGCACCTACATGGTCAAGATGACCATGAGTGAGCAAAATCTGCATCAGCGTGACGCCGCTTGCTGCGACTTCCTGCTTGATTTTCTCAGCGTCACCGCCGGGATCGACAAGCGCGGCCAGTTTAGTATGTTCGCACCAGATCAATGAACAATTCTGGGAGAACGCGGTAACCGGAATAATACGATAGTTCATACTGCTCCTGTGTTTCGTTATTACCAATGCCGAACCGGACCGGTATCAATATGCACAAAGTTGCTGCTGGGGTAATATCCTACACCACCTGCGCGCATAGATAACGCGGCTTTGCGAATATTGGCTAACGAAACGCCTTCAATATGGAAATCCATTGCCTGTCCCTTCGTGTGATAGCTTTTTTTGGCTACCCCGCGACTGTGGGCGCGCAGTTCATTATTGGTATCAATTGAACGATAGCCAGAAATGAGCTGAACCGGCTTGCTGGTGCCCAGCAGGCCCTGAAGGCGGAAAATCTGATCAAACAGTCCTGGATCGATGGCTTTTATTTTATTCGCGCGGAAATCACGGAAAAAATGGTTAAGTCTTGCTAATTCATCCTGAATATAGCCTCTGCCATCAAAAAACTCCGCTTTTAGCGACTCACCGGTATGAAGATTGTTGAGCGTTAAAACTCGCGGACGAGGTGTCGAGAGGGTGGCAAATGCTGGCGTCGGCAGGATGGCCGCTGCGCCAAGCGCAACGCCACCTAACGCCAGCAGTTTGCGGCGATTAGCGTCAAATTTGTCCATGATAATCAGGTCTACAGGTAAAAGAAATCGTAATATGCTTAGCGCACGAAGGGCACCTTAACTGGCAAAACCAGGTACGTCAAGGCGCCCAACCCCAGTGAATACGCGGCTTGCAGCGATATAGCCCCTTATTCACCATAACTTACGACAATCATTTTTCCCGAACTACTTCATTTACCTGATTAATTGTTCCGCTTTTGGCAAAATTTGTGCGCCGGATCGCGCGGTGAGATCATAATTGTAAATATCTGTACGATACTGGGTACGCCCGTCTTCGCCCACAAACGCCGTCAGATAGTAAAGATTGACAGGAATATTGTGGCGAATATTAACGTAACGCGTGTCCCCCTGCTTCAGGGCATCCGAGATGCGCGTATCGTTCCAGCCCGCATCCTGCAACAGCATATTGGCCAGCTCCGAGGCTTTGTTCACGCGCACGCAGCCAGAACTCAGCGCGCGCGTATCTTTCTGGAACAGGTTGTGGTTCGGCGTATCATGCAGGTAGATCGCTTCTGAACTCGGCATATTGAATTTGTAGCGCCCTAAAGAGTTATGCGCTCCGGGAGCCTGCTGGAAGCGGAACGGCAGATTCGACGCTGTGATCGTCGACCAGTCGACCATATAAGGATCGATGGCCTCTTTACTGTTCCATCCACGCATCACCGTATAGCCATGACGTTCCAGATAACCCGGATCGTTCCAGACCTTCGGCAGAATGTCTTTTCGTGCCAGGGTCGGCGGCACGTTCCACGGCGGGTTAACCACCACGTTATTCAGCGCGCTGCTCATCATCGGTGTTTTACGATCCGGACGCCCGACAATTACGCGCGACGCCAGTTTTTCGCTACCATCCTGATAATAGACCAGGGAATACGCCGGGATGTTTACCATAATCCCGGTAGAGAGCGTTCCCGGCAGCAAGCGCAAACGCTGGATATTGAGCGCCAGCACCCCTGCCCGCTGCGCAGGCGATACGTTCAGCCAGTCGCGCGTCGTCTGGCCAATGACGCCATCGGCCCCCAGCCCCTGAGCGGCCTGGAACTGTTTAACGGCCGCAACCAGCTCGCGATCGTAAGCCGCGGGTTTGTTGCTCAGGGCAACGGCTTTCTTCTCTTTTACTGGCGCTGATGGGCTGACGGCGACGTTTTGTGGATCGTCACCCGGAAGAGCAATTTTTGGCCCGCCGTCAAGAAGACCGGAACGCGTCAGGATCTCGCGCAGGGCAGGAACATCGCTGCTCCACTGCCCCGGACGCAGCGTCGCGGTACCGCGCATTTGCGGCCATGGACGCGTGTCCCCCACCAGCGCGAGGAGCGACTGGTGCAGAGTGGTATAGTGTGGATGCGCCGGTGCCAGGCTGGCAATAAAGCGCGGCAGTTCGCCATTGTCCAGCGCGAGCTGCCACTGGTTAATCACCGACAGCGCCGGCGTCGCCAGCTTGTACGGCTTATCGCTGTACAGCCAGCGGTTGCCATTGACCGGAATACCCGCCACGAACTGCAGGTAGCCCATCATGGCATCGGAAAGCACCACATCACGCGCCTGCCCGGTGACGGCAGGATCGGTTAACAGCTCAACCCACTTTGTAAACTGCGGCTGAAACCCTGCAATCGCAACCTCTGCCAGCTGCTGCTGGAAGGCGCGCACGGCATCGCGGTTTTCCCACATCGGTTTCATATCGCGGGCAGCATAGAGGAGCGTGAGCTGGTTGATATAAACAGGCGTATAGCCTGACGGCAGCCCCGACTGCAGTTGCTGATTGAGCGATTCTGCGTCGATGCCTTCCGGCAGCGGTTTAATACCGGCCATGATAGCCGTCGCCGGAGACTGCTCCAGCGGCTGGGACAACGACGTTGGCTGAGCGCCTGTCGTTGCCGAGCTGTCAGTCGGCACAATTTCAGGCTCGTCGGCCTGGGCGGTTAACAGCGGAGCAAACATCACTGCCAGGCATAAACTCAGCGCAGACAGCTGACGACCACATTCTTTCTTTAGCAACATCCCTTGCCCCCTGTTTTCACGACATGCCCATCACGTGGGGCTTTCTTTCATTATAGGTAGACGGCTAAGCTGTTGCCTTACCTTATGTAAAGAAGTTTAAAGATAACGCAGCCCCAAGCACAAGTTAAGTTTAAAAAAAAAGCGGCGCCAGTGCGCCGCTTCGGGACAGAACATGCTTCAGGAAGCGTCCGCCGTGGTTTCCGTCAATGACTCCGGAGGCTGCGGCGCAAAGCCACGCAGACCCACAACGTGAACGTGTTCGCTATTCTGGAACACTTTACGCACCAGTTTGTAGGTGGTGCCCTTCTCGGGGCTGATGTTCTCCGGCGCCGCGATAATGAGCTGCATATCGAGACGTTCGCAAAGCTCGAACAGCGTGGCAATTGAGCGGGCATCAAGTCGCGCCGCCTCATCCAGGAACAGCAGTCGGCATGGCGAGATGTCTTTGCCGCGCAGGCGGCGAGCTTCATCTTCCCAGCTCTGTACGACCATCACCAGAATTGACATCCCGGTACCGATCGCTTCACCGGTAGAGAGTGCCCCGGATTCCGCACGCAGCCAGCCGTCTGAGCCACGGTTTACCTCAACTTCCATTTCCAGGTAGTTACGGTAGTCGAGCAGCTCTTCACCGATGGTTTGCGGCGTACGTTGCCCCATATCAATCTGCGGGTTCAGGCGCTGATACAGCTTCGCCAGCGCTTCGGAGAAGGTCAGACGGTTGCTGTTGAACAGATCCTGATGCTGCTCATGCTGCTCTGAGAGCACTTCCAGCAGCGTCGCGTGGGCCTCACGCACGTTGACGTTGAGGCGCACGCTGTTCACCTGGCCAAACGACACGCTCTGCAGACCCTGGTTCAGCTGGCGGATACGGTTCTGCTCGCGCTGAATAGTTTTACGAATGATGTTCGCCACGCTGCGGGAGCTGATCGCCAGTTTCTGTTCGCGGGAGGTCAGTTCCTCCGTCAGGCGGCCCAGCTCGATTTCCATCTGTTCGATGGCTTCAACCGGATCGTCGGTACGGATGATGTCCTGACGAATACGCTCGCGCAGGTGCTGGTAAACCGCCACGAAGAACTGAATTTTACGTTCCGGACGTTTAGGATCCTCCGACATGCGCAGCACGTCGCGCAGGTGTTCGTTATCCGCCACCGCCAGACGCAGCGCACCCAACGCCTTATCCGACATGGAGCGCAGCTCATCGGCAGAGAGATACGCCAGCTCGCGGCGGTGCAGACGACGCTCAACGTTATTGTCTTTCACCATGCGCATCACCGCGCACCAGCCCGCCTTGGCGGTCACGACCTGCTCGCGCATCTCAAAGTAGTCGCGTTCCAGCTTGCGCAGGCGACGGGTCAGGTTATCCATTTCGGCTTCGCAGAAGGTCAGCGCTTTTTCCAGCTGATTGCGACGCGCGCGGTTATTGCTGAGCTGAGAATGCAGCTCGTCACGACGAATACGCGCGCGCTCTTCTGCCCCGCTGTCGGCACGCACGCCGATGTCCTGAAGCTCTTTCTGCAGATCGTTTAACAGCTCTTTCTTGGTATCGAAGGAGCTTTTCAGCGAGGCCAGCACCTGGTTGTACTGGTTCAGCTGAGCGGAATGGCTGCGCATCGCTTCGCGGGCGCGAGTACGTTCCGCCTCCGCCTGCTCAAGGCGCTGACGCAGTTTTTCATTCAAGTCGCTGTTACCGCTCAGCATTTCAGCCGAATCGGAGTAGCCAAAGTGGGCCCGACGCTGCACCACTTCCGTCAGGGCAAACGCCTGCTGACGCGCTTCGCGCTGCACCTGCTGCGACCAGGCATAATCTTCTTTTAACTGCTCGAACTGTTCCGGGTCGCTCTGCAGGACAGACACGACGGGCTCCAGCTTCGCCAGCTGATTGCCGTGCTGCTGAACGAAACGCGCGGCTTCCTGCGCTTCATCCAGACGCTCCTGGATCTCATCCACGCGGTCAGCCAGCGTGTCATCCGCCAGCAGATTCAGGCGCGGCAGAATACGGTTAAGGGCAGCAACGCCCTCTTTTGCCTGTTCAAACTGAACGCGACTCTGCTGGTTATCACTTTCATGGCTTGCAATCGCACGTTCCAGCTCGCCACGGCGGGTATTGAGCTTGCGGATTTCGGCTTCCGGATCCGCGTCAAACGCTACGGCGAGATGGCTGCCGATAAAGCGGCTGAACGACTGGTGCAGACGCTGGGTTTTCTGCACGTCAAACGACAGGGTCGCAAAACGTTCAGACAGCGTTTCACGCTCGGCGTGCAGGCTCTCGATGCGGCTTTCGCGCGCGGCGCGGCCAAACAGCGGCAGCTCAGGGAAGCGGGAGTAACGCCACTGACGGTCGGCAATTTTCACCACCACCGCTTTTTCCAGCTCGTCGACGCTGAACACACTGTCATCGAACGACTGCGGATCCCCTTCGATCAGGTAGAGATCTTCCGGGCAATCTTCCAGGCCGGCAAGCTGCTCAGAAATCAGCGACAGATCCGGGACCACAATCGCGTTGCGGGATGGACCGTACAGCGCGGAGAAGTACGGGGCATCGTCAAGGCCAACGTCGTCATAAATCTCTGACAGCAGCACGCCGCCAAAACGCTCCGCTAGCGCATTCAGGCGCGGATCTTCTGACCCGCCCGGCTGGCTTAAGCGCTCAATTTCTTCATCAACGTCGCGCTTGCGGGCGCCCACTTCGTCACGCTCAACGATGGCTTCACGTTCGCGCTCCAGCAGCTGCTGAAGGTATTCGGTCACTTCCTGGCTGGATTCGAACTGCTCGCCGCACTGCTCGCTGAGCTGGTTCAGGCTGCTTTGAGCCGCCAGCCAGACCGGCGCACGCTCCAGGAGCGTCTTCGAACGGGACTGAATCTGCTCCAGCTCCTGACGCAGGGTCATACGCTGTTCGCTGGCGTTTGATACGGTATCGGACAGGGCCGCAATACGCGCTTCCAGCTCCTGATGCAGGGCCTCAAGCTCGTCGAAATCGTAATTTTTTCCCTGACGCTTGCAGAATTCCGCCAGCAGACGCTCGGCTTCCTGCTGCTCGCGCAGGCGCTGCTCCAGCTCGTTCAGACGCATACGCAGCGGCTGAACCTGCTCGGCCAGATGGCGCTGGTTCACACCGTCGCGCAGCAGTTCGCGGGCAACGTCCCAGGCTTCGCTACGCGCCAGCGGGCCGTTAATTGCGACCACCAGCTGGTAAGCCTGCTCAAACTGGCTGTGCGCCGTTTGCGCGACGCTCATTTTCTGTTCGAGGGAGAGCAGTTTCTCGGTGGCTTCCTGCTCTTTGGCCTGGAAGGTATCCAGCCATTCGTCGGCGCTGTCCGGCGTCAGGTCAGGCAGATGGCACAGCTCTTTCGCACGCTGTAATGCCTGCAGTGCCTGGTTGTACTGAATCGCTCGCGTCTGCTGCACGTCGAGTGCCTGCTGGTAATCAGCAAGCTGGCTTTTCAGCTCATCCACTTCCAGCTCGGCCGCTTCGGCGCGGGCTTCGTTCTCTTCCTGCATGTCGGCGGCTTCGGCCACCACTTCATTTTGCTCTTCGAGACGAATCTGAAGCTCATCGAGGTCCGCTTCATAGCGCTCGATTTTTTCCTGCTGACGCAGCGCGGTCTGCACCAGGTTCAGGTGATCGCTGGCAGCCTGGTAATCGGCTTCCAGGTCGCCTTCAGCACCGTTGTGCTCGCCCAGCTCGCGCGCCATCTCGACGTGCTTATACTGTTCGGCCACCAGCTGTTTACGGGAGGTAAACAGCTCGCGGCGGTATTCTAATGCCTGATCGAGATGCACGCGGCGCTCGTTGGCGTGGCGCATGTAGTCCGCCGCCACGTAGTTGGTGGCTTCGCTGATCAGGTGTTTAAACAGGTCGCGGTCAGACTGGGTAACGCGAATCGCTTCCAGCGTCATGCGGTTTTCGCGCAGCGCCGCTTCCATATCCTGGAAGGCCTTACGCACGCCGCTGTTTTCCGGCAGCAGGTAGTCGCGCAGGGAGCGGGTAATCGCGCTGGAGATACCGCCGTACAGAGACGCTTCGATCAGGCGGTAGTATTTACTACGGTCTGATGCGGTGCGCAGACGACGCGCCACCACGCCCAGATCGAACATAAGCGAGTGGTAGTCGGTAATGGAGTTGAACTGCTTGAACTGCACGCCTTCGATGGCTTCAAGCTTGTCCTTCAGCTCCTGCAGCGTCAGCACGCGCGCCTGGCGTTCGTTCAGGGTTTCCGTCAGCAGCGACGTCGGCTGCACGGAGGTTGGCAGCCCCTGGATTGCAAACGGTTTGATATCCACTTTACGGTCGCGACCGGCGACCTGCTGCAGGCGCACGCCCACCACCACACGCTGATGACGGGAGTTAATGACGTCCAGAACCGAATAACAGACGCCGGCCTTCAGCTTACCGTGCAGACCTTTATCACGTGAGCCGCTTGTTGCACCCGCTTCGGTGGTGTTACGGAAGTGAAGCAGCGTCAGGTCAGGGATCAGCGCCGTAACAAAGGCTGCCATGGTGGTGGATTTACCCGCACCGTTACCGCCGGAGAGCGTCGTGACCAGCTCATCCAGATCGAATGTTCGGGCAAAGAAGCCGTTCCAGTTAATCAGCGTCAGTGAGCGAAATTTACCGCGTTCAATCATTACTCTTCCTCCCCGCTATCCGGCAGATTCTCTTCATGCTCGTCATTGAGCTGCAAATGGTTTTCCACCGGCATCGCTTCACCGTCGCGGATCATGCGAAGCTGCGCTTCACGCGCGTCATCGCCCGCACGCACGTCGGCGCCGAAGCGGAAGACAGATTCCGTAATGCGGAATTTACTGCTGTCGTGGCCCATAAACCAGACCATCCCCAGACGACGCAGACGGTTCAGGGAAGAGCGAACCTTTTCCTGTAATTTCTGACGGTCAAGATCCGACCCCGTGGAGCGGTTGTTCACCAGCTTGAGCAGCTTGCTCTCATCAGCCAGCGTCAACAGCTCGTCGTAAAGTTCCTGCTGGGTGAAGATCCCTTCATTCGCCAGACGTTCCGGGCTGAGGTAGAGGTAGCAGAGAATTTTACCGACCATCATATCCAGCTCGGAGAGCACGGAACGCGGGATCAGCGTCGTGGAGCGCGGGCGCAGGTAGAAAAACCCTTCCGGCGCGCGGATAAGCTCCACGTTGTAGCGCGCGTAAAACTCTTCCAGGTACTCCTGGAAGTCCATCAAAAAGGCGTGATTATCCAGCTCGTCTAAGCCAATGTGACGACCGGCACGCAGCTGGCTGTCCAGCGCCGGAAATAACGGATTCGCCAGCGCCTGTGCCAGCTTAACGGGCATCACTTGTTCAATATTTGTCAATGACATGCGCCTGTACCTTGGCTCCGTAATCGTTAATTGGCTGCCACTTCGGCGGCAGTCCGGTGAAATCTGCTTGCGCGACGCCCAGGCGCACCGCCTGGTCTACCACAATGCGGGCAATGTCGAAGTGGCGCGCGCGTGGATATTGCGCCAGATAGTCGCGCACCACGAGACCAAGATCCAGCGGCACTTGTCTGGTTTTGTAGACAGCGAGCTGTTCTTCGATCATCGCCGCAAGCTGCTCGCGAATTTCGTTAAATTCTTCGTATTCCAGATCCGGCGGCAGTTCACCGGTCACCTCTTCATCGCGCAGCGCCATCTCTTCGTCGCGCATATCCAGCAGACGATCGGCATTGGCGTAGGTCAGCGCCCACGGCGCATCGAAATAGGTCTGCACCGACTGACGCAGACGCTGAGCAAAGACGCGGTTTTTATCCATATCAATCGCGGTACGGATAAATTTATGCACGTGTCGGTCGTAGCCGATCCACAGGTCGATTGACTGCTGGCCCCAGCTGATAATGCGGTCGAGTTTGCTTTGCAGATCGAAGACCAGACGATCGATAAAATGCAGATCGTCGTGCGCCAGCGTCGCGTCCTGGATGCGCAGCAGATTCGCCTGCAGCTTGTCCCCTGCGGCTTCCAGCGTATCCTGGAGCTCGCGCAGCGTGCCGGAGGTTTCTGACAGCAGAAGTTCACAGCTAGAGATGGCCGCTCGCCAGTCTTTATTCAGCAGCTGGGCAATATCGTCTTTCACCTGCTGCTGCTGTTCGTCCATCAGGCGCTGGGTGAGATCGATACTGTCAAAAATCTCGGCCACCGAATATTTCAGCGGCGCGTAGACGTTACGGTGCCAGTGGAATTCGTCACCGTTTTCATCCGCGGCATCGGCGGCACGCTTAAGCTCACCCGCCACGATCGAGAGCTGCATGGAAAGACGCAGCGTGGAAAATTCACGCTGGCGGATGTAGTAATCGGTGATGCCGATGCCCAGCGGCGTCAGGCGATAGATGGCGTTTCCTTCCGCCTGCTCGCTGGTAAAGCGGTTCAGCAGACGTTGACGCACCATATCGTTGATCGCGTTGTTGGCACGCACGCTAATGGTTTCGCTGGTTTGCTCAAACGCATCACTGACATGGCGGAACGCATCCACCAGTTCACCCTCGCTCATTTCACCGTCCAGCCGTTCGCCGTTCAGCGTGGCAACCGCCAGCAGGAAAGAGAGTCTGTCTACCGGCAGCGAGATGGAGAAATCGTTTTTCCTGGCCCAGGCAACCAGTTCGGGGACTGTCTGGGAAAATTCACTCATAGGTTATCCTTGCATCTGCGGCTTGTGCGCGGTGACGTGAATATAGCGGCCAAGGCTGATAAAAGGCTCCTGACGGCAATACCGCGTTTCTAATTCTGTTAAGGTGTCAAAACAGTCACGCTGTTTGTGTTTTTCACGCAGATAATCATGAAACACCCTGACGCCCGTCTTCCCGACGATCTGCCAGCCTATCGCTTCCAGCCAGCCATAAACCTGCTGTGGATCGCGCGGATAGTCCGGGGAAAGCGTGCGCTTTTTCTTTTTGGGCATCCCGACCTGCACATAGTCGAAGTTGCCTGCAACCATGTTGTGCATCAGGAAGCCGTTAGCATTGTAGAACATCAGCGACAGCGTGCCGCCCGGGCGCAACATCGACCACAGGGTTTGTAACACGCTTTGCGGATCGGCAACCCACTCCAGCACCGCATGAAACAATATCAGATCAACCTGGGTTTCCAAATGCTGCGCGATGTCCTGAGCGGCGCATTGTATAAAATGCATGTTGTCGCTCACACCTTTCTCTTCTGCAGCACGCGTCGCGCGGGCGACCATTTCAGCAGAAAGATCGCAAAGCGTGACGTGATGACCGCGCTCGGCCATTTTTATCGCCGTCTGCCCTTCACCGCCACCGGCGTCCAGCACGCGCAACGTTTGCCCACCAAAGGTGGCCAGAATGGTGTCCAGATCCTGCCAGAGGATCGTTTGACGGAGCTGCCCTTTAGTGGTGCCATAAATGTTGCGCGAAAACTTTTCCGCGATGTCATCAAAATTGCGATCCCGCATTGGGAGAGTTCCACTCGCTAACTTCAAAACCGCTATTTTGTCACACCCGCGCGGAGAATGAACCTCTCTGGTGTAATATCACGGGTAATCACCTGCTATATGGTCAAAAAAGGAACCAAAAAGGATGCTTTTTACCCTTAAGAAATACATTGGAGGGATGATGCTTCCCCTTCCGCTGCTGCTCATCATCATCGCGCTGGGGCTGGCGCTGGTGTGGTTCAGTCGCTTTCAGAAGAGTGGCAAAACGCTTATCACGCTCGGCTGGTTTGTCCTGCTACTGTTGAGCCTGCAGCCGGTCGCGGATGGTCTGTTGCGCCCCATCGAAAATAAGTACCCAACATGGCAGGGAAATCAGAAAGTGGCGTATATCGTGGTGCTGGGCGGCGGATATACCTGGGATCCTGACTGGGCCCCCAGTTCAAACCTGATCAACAACAGTCTGCCACGGCTAAACGAAGGCATTCGCCTCTGGCTGGCAAATCCGGGATCAAAAATGATCTTCACCGGCGCGGCGGCCAAAACGAACCCGGTGAGTACGGCTGAGGCAGGTGCCAGAGTAGCGGAATCACTCGGCGTGCCGCGTTCCTCAATTATCACTCTCGACAGCCCAAAAGATACCGAAGAAGAGGCTGCCGCAGTGAAGCAGGCAATAGGCGATGTCCCGTTCTTACTGGTGACCTCCGCCTCACACCTGCCGCGCGCGATGATTTTCTTTGAGAAGCAAGGCCTGCACCCGCTTCCCGCACCGGCAAACCAGATGGCCATTGACGCGCCGCTCAACCCGTGGGAACGGGCGATCCCATCCCCGGCGTGGCTAATGCATAGCGATCGCGTCGGTTATGAGACGCTCGGACGCCTCTGGCAGAGGCTGAAAGGATCGTCAGGCGAGCCAGGGCAAGAGTGATTTTGTTGCCAGATCGAAGTTTGCGCGGTTAAAACGTCCGGTATTCACCAGCTGCGCGACTTCGTCCCAGAGCAGGTAAAGCCAGCGCCGCCAGAGAAACGCTTCTGCAACGGGCGCGCGTTGAAGGTAGTGCCACAGTAAACCTTCCGCCGCCCCGCTGTCGCTGAGCCTGAACAGCTCATATTCGCGCGGAGCCCAGAGCATGATCCCCGGCCCGAGCATCGCCAGAAGCTGATCGCTGCGGGAGTCTTTGAGCATGCTGCGCAGGGTGAAATTACCGTGGATCAGCACGCAGTTGTCATTAAACCCGTCGAACAGCGCCGGTAAGCACTCGCGGGTGCGAAACAGAATACGTTTGTCCTGCATGGTTAAACCGGTATTGTTGAACTGGTTAAGCGTTCCCCAAAGCACTTCCACCCGCTGGCGATACCACAGCGGCCACAGGTTTTCCTGAGTGCTGTCGACCGGACCGACAAGCCCGCGGCTATCCTGACGATGCCAGGCCAGCAGCGCCTCGACAATCTGGTCTTTTAACTGCTCCCAGCGTTCCGGCGTGCGCGCGGGCGCTTCAACGGGCACGCCGCGTAAACGCTCAATCAGCAGCACGTCCGGGCCGGGGTGTTCCTCGTGGGTCATCACGCCGTACACCGTCGGCATACGGACGGTTCCCTCCCGCGCCAGCATCGACATTTTCCATGCAAGCTGCCTGGCAACGCCCGGCGAGGTGAAACTTCTGGCCATCAGCGGCATTGGGTTGCCCTGACTGTCATACAACGACCAAAGCGCGGTATCGGCCTTTTCACTCACGCATTCGACCCGGCTTAATTTCTCACCCAGCAGATGGCTAAGTTCGGCACGCAGCTGTTCCATATGAGATTACCCCCATTAAGACTACTGCTTTTATAATGAGCGTCCTGAAGGGATATGTCACCCGGAAGAGAACAATTAGGAAAAAGAAAGGGGAATTAACGGGGAGAGGACATCCCCCCGTCAGGAGGGATGCAGGCGATATCAGCGCAACTCGGCGCGAACGCGCTCAAGATCTTCCGGCGTATCAACGCCCGTTCCAGGCACTTCGCTGGCAACGGCAACGTGAATTTTTTCGCCGTACCAGAGCACGCGAAGCTGCTCCAGCATTTCGATATGCTCCAGCGGACTCGGCGCCCAGGTAACATACCGACGAATAAAACCGGCCCGATAGCCGTAGATCCCAATATGACGCAGGAAAGTATCGCCGATGGTCTCTTTAGAGAGCGCAAAGCGATCGCGATCCCACGGGATGGTGGCGCGTGAGAAATAAAGCGCATAGCCTTCGGCATCCATGACCACCTTCACGGCATTCGGATTGAATGCCTCTTCGGCGTGGTGAATAGGCACCGCGAGCGTCGCCATACCGACCTGACGCTGAGCCAGGTTTTCTGCCACCTGACGGATAATCACTGCCGGGATCATCGGCTCGTCACCCTGCACGTTAACGATGACCGTATCATCACTGAAGCCACATTTCTCAACCACTTCCGCCAGACGCTCGGTGCCGGACTGGTGATCGGCGCGGGTCATGCATACCTCACCGCCTGCCGCCTCAACCGCACGGGCGACGTCAGGATGATCGGTAGCAACAATCACGCGATCGGCACCGGATTCACGCGCACGCTCAAGAACATGCACAATCATCGGCTTGCCGTTGATATCCACCAGCGGTTTACCCGGCAGACGCGTTGAGGCATAACGCGCAGGAATAATGACAACAAAACTCATGGTTTGCTCTCTTCTGCCACCAGGGAACGAGCTTCATTTTCCAGCAGTACCGGAATGCCGTCACGCAGCGGGAAAGCCAGGCTGTCCAGCTTGCAGATCAGCTCCTGTTTGTCCTGGCTGTAGTAGAGTTTGCCGTTGCATACCGGGCAGGCAATAATTTCAAGTAAACGGTGATCCATAGTTCCTCCGTATGGGTAATCGCTAAAGCTTAACACATTCCCTTTTCAGGGAGTGCCTGTTTCCCAGCCACTTCGACAGGATGTAAACAGCCCGTCGGGCACCCTACCCAGCGTCACGTCGCGGGCACCCTGCCAGCGCGCGAATTCGCTAATGGCGGACGTTAACCCTTTTTCCAGGCTCGCCGTCACCCTGACGCCCTCTTCCAGATAAAGCGCAATAATTTCAAGCGTGCCGGTCTTGCGGTGCATTTTGGCGTCCATGCGCCCGACCAGTTGCCCCTTATGCAGCAGCGGGAGTACAAAGTAACCATACTGGCGCTTTGACGCCGGGGTATAACATTCCAGCCGGTAGCTAAAGTCGAACAGCTGCTCGGCGCGTTTTCTGTCCCAGACGACCGGGTCGAAAGGCGACAACACCGCACTGTGGGTTGCCTGAAGTTTCCCCTCCTGGGCCAGAGGCAGTAGCGGGAGGAGATCCGCATGCAGCCACATGTCGCCCAGCGTTTCCACCGTGACCGGGATGACGCGCTGTTCGCATTGCCAGATGTCCAGCAGCGGTTTCAGCGCGGGCTGGCGAAGGCGATAATAATCAGCCAGCCATTGCGGGCGGAAAATCCCCAGGCTGCGGGCGCTGTTTTCGAGCATGATGGCCTCGGCCGCCTCCTGGGTAAGCAGGTCACGCTCGTCGTCCCAGTGCGGCATCACGCGATGCGTCAGGTCGTAGACGCGCTGAAAATTACGCCGCTCAATCACCATGACTTTGCCAGAGGTAAACAGCCCTTCGAGATGACGCTTATGCGGCTTCCACTCCCACCAGCCGCTGGTGCCTTTGCGCGGGTGTTCAAAATCGGCGGAGCGTACGGGACCGTTATCCTGAATATGCGCGATTAGCTGCTCAATTTCGGCCGCATGTTCCAGCATCCACGCCTGACGGTATTTCCAGCCCATCTTTTCCGGAGCAAGCATACGGTGGCGAACCAGGGCAAAATCGCTGCGGGGCAGGAAGCATGCTTCGTGCGCCCAGTACTCCATTAACTCTCCCTTGCTGAGCGCCTCATCCAGCCACTGCGAAGGATAATTCCCCAGGCGGCTAAACAGCACCAGGTAAGGGCTACGGGCCACGATGTTAATGGTGTCGATTTGAAGCAGCGACATGCGCTGGACGGTCGAGAGAATATCGGCAGGCTGCGCGCGGCGGCGGGGCTTTTTAAGCAGCCCCTGCGCGGCAAGGTGTAAATGACGTGCGGCTGAAAGCGAGAGTTGCGGTAAAGACATGCGTTTTCCTGTCAGTCAAAGCGCCACCAGAACCGCGTAAGCGTTTATTTCACCAACGCAATCAGTTCCTTGAGCAAACGTTCCGGCTGCTCGCCGCTGAGTTCAGCGTCAACCGGCAGATACCACCAGTTATCTTTCGCAAAGGCACGGCATTTCACCGCATCTTTTTCGGTCATGATCAGAGACTGCCCGGGTACGGTCAGGGCGTCTACCTGCCCTTCCACCAGCGCCTGGTGGTCGGCCAGCGGAACGCGTTTTTCCAGCCGGGCACCACACTGTTCCAGCGTCGCGAAGAAGCGCGGCGGATGGCCAATCCCCGCCATCGCCACCGGTGAAGGCAGCTCAGCAACCGACCGGCGCTCACCCGTCACCAGGTTGATCGCCAGGCCTGGCTGCAGGTACATCGGGATTTCACCCGAGTTTGCCTCACCGCCGTTCACAATCACCGCATCAACGGACTTAAGGCGCGAAGCGCGTTCGCGCATGGGTCCGGCCGGCAGCCACCAGCCGTTACCGAAACGGCGAACCCCGTCGATCACCACAATTTCTTTATCACGCGCCAGGGCGTAGTGTTGCAGGCCATCGTCAGTGATAATGATTTGTACCGCGTGTTCAGCAAGCAGTGCCTGAACGGCGTCGCTGCGCACCGGGGAGACCGCAACCGGCGCGCCGGTACGCTGAAAAATCAATACCGGCTCATCACCCGCTTCGGCAGTCGTGGTTTCCGCCGTCAGCAGCAGCGGATAACGCGCCGCTTTACCGCCATATCCGCGCGATACCACCCCCGGGCGGATACCGCGTTTTTGCAATTGCTCCACCAGCCAGATCACCACCGGCGTTTTACCGTTGCCACCCGCCGTAAGATTACCGACCACCACAACCGGAACCGGCGCGCGCCAGGCACGCTTCAGCCCCAGACGGTAAAACAGACGGATAGTGCCGCTCACCAGGCCGTATAGCCAGGAGAGCGGCAAAAGCAGCAGCCACAGCGGGGATTCACCGGACCAGATGCGTGCAATCATTCGCCAAACTGCATCTTATGAAGCTGGGCGTAAACGCCGCGGTGTTCCAGCAAATCAGCATGGCTTCCGCGTTCAACAATGATGCCGTCTTCAACAACGACAATTTCGTCAGCCTGCTCGATAGTCGACAGACGGTGCGCAATCACCAGCGAGGTACGGTTCTTTTGCAGCTCATCCAGGGCAGACTGAATAGCGCGTTCAGATTCCGTATCCAGCGCAGAGGTCGCTTCGTCCAGAATCAGAATTGGGCTATCGCGCAGCAGCGCACGCGCAATGGCGATACGCTGACGCTGACCGCCGGAGAGCAGCACCCCGTTCTCACCGATTATCGTATCCAGACCGTTATCCATCTTGTTGATAAAGTCCATTGCGTAGGCCATACGCGCGGCATTCTCAATCTGCTCACGGCTGTATTCATCCGTGCGCGCATACGCAATGTTGTTAGCCACGGTATCGTTGAACAGGTGCACGTTCTGGGAGACCAGCGCCACCTGGTTACGCAGCGACTGCAGGGTATATTCCCGCAGATCATGACCGTCCAGGAGGATCTCACCTTCGTTAATATCGTAGAAACGGGTGATCAGGCTGGCAATGGTCGATTTACCCGAGCCGGAACGGCCCACCAGAGCCACGGTTTTACCCGCCGGAATGGACAGGTTGATATTACGCAGTGCCGGCGTTTCACGTCCAGGATAGGAGAAAGTGACATTGCGGAATTCAACATCGCCACGGGCGCGCTCAATCTCGCGTGTACCTTCATCTTTTTCCTGTTCGGAATCCAGAATGCTGAACAGCGTCTGACAGGCGGCCATCCCGCGCTGGAACTGGGCGTTGACGTTCGTCAGGGATTTCAGCGGACGCATCAGGGCGATCATTGAGGAGAAGACCACGGTGATAGTACCCGCCGTCAGCGTCTCCATGACGCTCGGGAAGCTTGCTGCATACAGGACGAATGCCAGCGCCAGGGAGGCAATCAGCTGAATAATCGGATCAGAGATGGAAGAGGCCGAGACCATTTTCATCCCCTGCAGACGCATTTTGTTGCTGACTTTATCAAAGCGTTTGGTTTCGACGTCCTGACCACCAAAAATCAGAACTTCTTTATGCCCTTTCAGCATCTGTTCCGCGCTGGTCGTCACCTGGCCCATCGTGTTCTGCATATTCTTACTGATATTGCGGAAGCGCTTTGAGACGACGCGGATAGCAATAGAAACTATCGGAGCCAGAACGATAAGGATGATCGACAGCTGCCAGCTGTAATAGAACATCATCGCGAACAGGCCGATGATTGACGCGCCCTCACGTACAACGGTGATCAGCGCGCTTGAGGAAGAGGAGGCAACCTGCTCGGAATCGTAGGTAATACGAGACAGCAGCGTCCCGGTAGACTGCTTGTCAAAGAACGAGACCGGCATGCCCATCATGTGGCTGAACAGGCGACGGCGCATAGTCATCACCACTTTCCCTGATACCCAGGAAATACAGTAGCTGGAGATATAGCTGGTGATGCCGCGTAAGATCATCAGTCCGATAACCACCAGAGGCATCCATAGCAACACTGAGCGATCCGTTTTACCAAAACCGTCGTCCAGTAACGGTTTGAGGAGCGATAGCATAAAAGTATCGCTGGCTGCGTTGAGGATTAACGCTACACCCGCCACGATCAGGCCTGCTTTAAAGGGTGCAATCATCGGCCAGAGTCGGCGGAAGGTTTGCCACGTGGAGAGATCTTTGTCGTTATGCATTCAAAAAACCAGCATTCGTTGAAATAGCCGCATATTCTACCCGTTATCGACGGGCTCGCCAAACCACTGATGATACCAAACGGGTAAAAATTGCTCTCGCAAGCGCCGGATTTGCCAGTGATGTTGCGAGAATGTCACCGATATTTGTCCAGAATGAGGGGTATCGTGCCAAATGTACCCCTCTTTTCGATAGCGTCGGACAACTTTTGCCGACGGGAATCGCCATGCGTTATAGCGGGCCGTGGAATCCAGGGCTATCTGACCTTCCACCCGCTGTACCAGCGGCAATGACGACGAAGTATTGCTGCCATGATGAGGAATCTGTATGAGCGTGGACGTCAGATAACGCCAGTAATGGCTAAGCATAGCCTGTTCCGCTTGCGCTTCAATGTCCCCCGTTAGCAGAACACTCTGCTCACCGTCGTCCACCTTTACCACGCAGGAATGGTTATTTCCCTGAGCCGGGTAATTTTCGGGGGGCCAGTGGACGGTGAAGGAGAGTCCCTGCCATCGCCATCTCTGCCCGCGAAAGCAGGGCCGATGTCCCGCCTGGCGCAATGGGCTTCTTACCCACACGTCCGGCCACGCTTTTTGCAACGATGCGAGGCCTCCCGCATGGTCGAGGTGTTCATGACTGAGAATAACGCCTTCAGGCCTCAGGTGATGCCAGCGAAGCCACGGGATAATTAACCGCTGCGCGCTATCCCCGCCCGGCCAGGCAAGCCCGGTATCATAGAGAATGGCTTTTCCCTGCCGTTCAATGACCATCGCCAGCCCCTGCCCTACATCCAGCATATGCAGCGTCCAGCTCTCGTTTTTTTCCGTTCTCCAGAGAGGAAATGTGAGTAAAACACTTCCTGCAAGACAAACGGCAGGAAGGGTTTTCCAGGCACGAAAGCGCCAGCCGATGATGATAAGCCAGGGCAGTAATGTCATGTACTGCCAGCGTTGGTCGACATTTTGCCAGCCGTCAGGCAGGCGCATGAGGAGCCAGAACAGCCCCGCAAGTGACTTATTGGCTGCGAACCAGACAACGCTTTCCGGTGCCGCCAGCGGTAGGAGATGAAGCAGCATGCCGAGCAGGATCAGCGGCACGGAGACAAACGTCACCAGGGGAACGGCAAAGAGATTCGCGACCAGGGAGGAGATGCTGAAGCCATGGAAAATCAGAACCTGTAGCGGCATCAGCAGCATCAGCATGCCGACCTGCAGATAGATCAGGTTCAGCAGCAGCCGTATACGTCGTACCCGGTGCCAGCCAGGAAGAGGCAGCCACTGAAACCAGAAAATCAGCGCGGCGACAGCAAATGCAGACAAGAGCAGACTCTGCGAGAGTATGGCTAAGGGATCGCTTATCAGGATCGCCGCGATACAGCACCCCCATACCTGCCAGGGAGACCATTGCCGGGCAGCGATCCGCAACATTGCAAGCACAGCAAGCGCGATGACCGTTCGTAGCGCAGGTGGTTGCAGACCGGTAAGCCAGGCGTAGAACGCGGCAAAGCATAACCCGGCCAGAAGAGGCATTTGCCAGTGGATCCAGTGGCTGGGTAATAAAAACTGAATCCCACGCGCGAGTAACCAGGCGAGGGATGCCGCCAGCGCGATATGCAGACCCGAAATCGCCATCAGATGCAGCGTCCCTGTTTCACGCATCAGGTCTTTTATTTCCCGGGGCACATCCAGACGTTCGCCCATTCCCAGTCCGAGAATAACCGCCCCCCATCGGTAAGCAGAAAGGCGGTTTTGCAGTGACATAAGATATTGCGCTCGCAGGCTGCTGCGTCCATCGACGAGTTCCGCACGGGTGAAGCGCCCGCTCAGCGTTTGGTGCCGGGCAAAAGCGCTGCGTTGGGAATCATAACCGCCGTCGTTCAGTTCGCCGTGGACAGGTCTGAGCCTGAGCGTCATGCTCCAGCGCTGACCGGCACACGCTTTCTGTGGCAGATAATTGCCATACAGCGTTATGCCGGTAGAGGCCCACCAGCGCTTACCATCAACGCGAAGAATGTTTCCCTGATGCTGCGTTGCGCCATCTGTGGCGGTGATCTCTACCTCAGCCTGCACGGCCCCCGTGGTTAAATGCTGCATCGGCCAGACGCTCTCCTTCGCAGCCAAAATACCCCACACGCAAAATAACAGCGTGAGACCCGCATACTTCAGTCGTACGTTTCGCCGTGCGGCCAGCACGCTCCCGCCAACAATCATTATCCACACGGTATGACGTGATGGCAGTTCAGGTAACCAGAGTAACGGGGCTATTGCCAGAATGACGCAGACGCTAAGCGCGGGAATTCCCATTGCTACCTCCCTGTTTCAGAGGGGCAGTATGTAATCAGGCAGAGCGAATTGTCAGATGGGAAAAGTGCGTTTTACAGCGCGCGCTGTTCTGTTTTTATCGGTTTGCAGAAAACGAAACGGAAAACTGCGGGGCACCTTCAGAAGGAAAGCGACAGAGACAAAAAAAGCACCCGCAGGTGCTTTCTTTCGAACCCAGTTTAACCGGCTGGCTAAACTCAGTTGCCGTAAATATTGGCGCGATCGCGCAGTTCTTTACCCGGCTTAAAGTGTGGAACGTACTTGCCTTCCAGCTCGACTTTATCGCCAGTTTTCGGGTTACGCCCGGTACGTGGAGCACGATAGTGCAGAGAAAAACTACCGAAACCGCGGATTTCAATGCGCTCGCCCTGGGCAAGAGTGGAGGCCATATGCTCCAGCATCTCTTTTACGGCATCTTCCACTGCCTTGGCAGGGATATGCGGTTGCTGACTGGCAAGTCTTTCAATCAATTCTGACTTGGTCATGATTCCTCCGGTTCCTTTCAAACCAATTAGCTGAACAGCTCATTAAACAAGGGCGGCCGTAGCCGCCCTTTGTTATTGATTACAGGACGAATCCTGCAATCTGTCAAGTTTGCTCCTCATCCTTCACGCTGTAAATGCGTTACAGCGCAAATGATGCTGAGAACCTGATATTACTCGCCTTTAGCTGCTTTGAAAGCTTCAGCCATTGCGTTGTTAGAGAAGTTTGCATCTTCCTGTTTGTTAACAGTTGCGATTGCATCTTTCTCATCAGCTTCGTCTTTAGCACGAACAGACAGGCTGATTGCACGGTTCTTACGGTCAACACCGGTGAACTTAGCTTCAACGTCGTCGCCTACGTTCAGAACCAGAGTGGCATCTTCAACGCGGTCACGTGAAGCTTCAGAAGCGCGCAGGTAACCTTCAACGCCGTCAGCCAGTTCTACGGTTGCGCCTTTAGCGTCAACTGCAGTCACTTTACCGTTTACGATTGCGCCTTTCTTGTTCAGTGCAACCCAGTTGTTGAACGGATCTTCTGCGAGCTGTTTAACGCCCAGGGAGATGCGCTCACGCTCTGCGTCAACCTGCAGAACAACTGCAGCGATTTCGTCGCCTTTTTTGTATTCACGAACTGCTTCTTCGCCTGCAACGTTCCAGGAGATGTCAGACAGGTGAACCAGGCCATCGATGCCGCCGTCCAGGCCGATGAAGATACCGAAGTCAGTGATAGACTTGATTTTACCTTCAACACGGTCGCCCTTGTTGTGGGTTTCCGCGAACTGCTGCCATGGGTTGTTTTTGCACTGTTTCAGGCCCAGGGAGATACGACGACGTTCTTCGTCGATATCCAGAACCATCACTTCCACTACATCACCAACGTTAACAACTTTGGATGGGTGGATGTTTTTGTTGGTCCAGTCCATTTCGGAAACGTGCACCAGACCTTCAACGCCTTCTTCGATTTCAACGAAGCAGCCGTAGTCAGTCAGGTTGGTTACGCGACCAGTCAGTTTAGTACCTTCTGGGTAACGCTTAGCGATAGCTACCCATGGATCTTCGCCCAGCTGTTTCAGGCCGAGGGATACACGAGTACGCTCGCGGTCGAACTTCAGCACTTTAACAGTGATTTCGTCGCCCACGTTCACGATTTCGCTTGGGTGCTTAACGCGTTTCCACGCCATGTCGGTGATGTGCAGCAGGCCATCAACGCCGCCCAGGTCAACGAATGCGCCGTAGTCAGTGAGGTTCTTAACGATACCTTTGACTTCCATGCCTTCCTGCAGGTTTTCCAGCAGCTGATCGCGTTCTGCGCTGTTTTCGGATTCGATAACGGCACGACGGGAAACAACAACGTTGTTACGCTTCTGGTCCAGCTTGATTACTTTGAACTCAAGCTCTTTGCCTTCCAGGTGCAGAGTGTCACGAACTGGACGAACGTCTACCAGAGAACCTGGCAGGAACGCACGAATACCATTCAGCTCAACAGTGAAGCCACCTTTAACTTTGCCGTTGATAACACCGACCACAGTTTCAGCTTCTTCGTAAGCTTTTTCCAGCGTGATCCATGCTTCGTGACGTTTAGCTTTCTCACGAGAAAGCAGGGTTTCACCGAAGCCGTCTTCTACTGCGTCCAGAGCAACGTCAACTTCGTCACCAACCTGGATTTCCAGCTCGCCCTGGGCGTTTTTGAACTGCTCTGCCGGAATGGCGGACTCAGATTTCAGACCGGCGTCAACCAGTACTACGTCTTTGTCGATAGCAACAACAACACCGCGAACGATGGAACCCGGGCGGGTTTCGATTTCTTTTAAGGATTCTTCAAACAGTTGAGCAAAAGATTCAGTCATGTTTAATCTTCAGGTTAATATTAACGTCCACCTGGCTCCGTGCCGGATGGGGTTGTTTCACATACCCGCCGTCAATCCATTGCAGCGGGGGTACTACTAAATCGGTCGCGATTACGCGAGTGCCAGTTTTTGGCGCGCATATTGTAGCGCTTTTTCAATCACTTGCTCAATAGTTAAACTGGTTGAATCCAGAACTAATGCATCTTCTGCAGGAACAAGTGGGGCGACGGCGCGGTTACGATCGCGGTCATCGCGCTCTTTTATCTCGGATAAAAGGCGATCAAAGTTAACACTAAACCCCTTTTCCTGCAACTGAAGCATGCGGCGTTGAGCACGTTCTTCCGAAGAGGCGTCAAGGAAAATTTTCACTGGCGCATCAGGGAATACCACCGTTCCCATATCGCGTCCGTCAGCGATCAGCCCCGGGGCTTCACGGAACGCGCGCTGACGACGTAACAGCGCCTCGCGAACGCGCGGAAACGCCGCAACCTGAGAGGCCGCATTAGCCACTTCCTGCGTACGGATTTCGCCGCTCACGTCTTCCCCTTCAAGGATGACTTCCAGGTTGCCATCGGTCGATACGAAACGCACATCCAGATGCGCAGCCAGCGGAACCAGCGCTTCTTCAGACGCGACATCCACATGGTGATGCAGCGCGGCCAGCGCCAGCACGCGATAGATTGCTCCCGAATCTAAAAGATGCCATTGCAATGCTTCCGCCATCGCTTTGCACAGAGTACCTTTCCCTGCGCCACTCGGCCCATCAATGGTGATTACCGGGGCAACTGCCGTCATCTTTTTCTCCTTAAATAAGGCATACCGTTTACATGAACGCCGCGCATTATACGCGCCAACGTGCGCAACTGTTACCTTTGCGTGCAAATTACGGAATGATTGAAGCAGAGTGTAGAAGAAATGAGCGGAGGTGTTCGTAATGAAGCGTAAGGAAATGCCGCATCGGGCGATGCGGCAATACGTTATCAGGCCAGCGTGCTAATGCGTGCCAGCTGTTCGAAGTAGTCCGGGAACGTTTTCGCCGTACATTTCGGGTCAAGAATGGTGACAGGCGTGTCTGACAGCGCCACCAGCGAGAAGCACATCGCCATACGGTGATCGTTGTAGGTGCCGATTTCCGCAAACTGCAGTTTTGCCGGAGGCGTCACGCGAATGTAGTCTTCGCCCTCTTCCACCTCGGCACCGACTTTTCGCAGCTCGGTCGCCATCGCGAACAGGCGGTCCGTCTCTTTTACGCGCCAGTTGTAGATGTTACGCAGCGTGGTAGTGCCTTTGGCAAACAGCGCCGCCGTGGCAATGGTCATCGCCGCATCCGGGATATGGTTCATGTCCATGTCGATGGCGTTCAGCTCGCCGTGGGTACAGGAGATGAAGTCATCGCCCCAGGTGACAATGGCGCCCATCTTTTCCAGCACGTCCGCAAAACGGATGTCGCCCTGCACGCTGTTACGGCCAATACCGGTCACTTTTACCGTGCCGCCTTTAATCGCACCCGCGGCCAGGAAGTAGGACGCAGATGACGCATCCCCCTCAACAAGGTAGTTGCCCGGAGACTGGTACTGCTGCGCCCCGCGCACCACGAAGCGCTGATAGGACTGGTTTTCCACCTCAACGCCGAAGGTTTTCATCAGGTGCAAGGTGATATCAATGTACGGTTTAGAAACCAGGTCACCCTTGATGCTAATAACCGTATCATGCGGTGCCAGCGGCGCGGTCATCAGCAGTGCCGTCAGGAACTGGCTGGAGACGCTGCCGTCCACCTCGACGTGACCGCCGGTAAAACCGCCGCGCAGACGCAGTGGCGGATAGTTTTCCTGCTCCAGATACTCAACCTGCGCGCCGCCCTGACGCAGAGCATCCACCAGGTGACCAATCGGACGCTCTTTCATGCGCGGCTCGCCGGTCAGCACAATGTTATTGCTACCCAGGCACAGGGCCGCCGCCAGCGGGCGCATCGCGGTACCGGCGTTGCCCAGAAACAGCTCAAGCTCTTCATCCGTCTGCAGCGCGCCGCCGTTGCCGGTCACTTCGCAGCGGGTACGATCGTCGGAGAGAGTGTAATGAACGCCCAACGCTTTCAGCGCATTGAGCATATGGCGCACGTCATCGCTGTCCAGCAGGTTTGTGAGGACGGTGGTGCCGTTTGCCAGAGCTGCCAGCAGCAGAGCGCGGTTCGAGACACTTTTTGAACCAGGCAGATTAATGGTGCCATCTACCCGCGCGATAGGTTGTAACGTCAGGGATTCCATGAAAACTAAACTCTCAACTCAACATAATAAAAACCCCGCAGGGACGCTGCGGGGGTGAAAAACAGCAAATTAACCGTGACGACGTTCGAAGTCGATCATGAAATCCGTCAGGGCTTTAACGCCTTCCAGCGGCATCGCGTTATAGATGGAGGCACGCATGCCGCCAACGACACGGTGGCCTTTGAGCGCATGCAGGCCTGCCGCGAAGGACTCTTCCAGGAACACTTTGTCCAGGCTGCTGTCCGCCAGCTGGAACGGCACGTTCATGCGGGAACGGTTCGCTTTCGCCACATCGTTGCGGTAGAAATCGCTCTTGTCGATCACGCCATACAGCAGTTCAGCTTTCTGCTGATTGACCTTGTCCATCTGCGCCACGCCGCCGTTTTGCTTCAGCCATTTGAAGACCAGGCCGGAGAGATACCAGGCAAACGTTGGTGGGGTGTTGAACATCGAATCGTTATCGTTCAGCACGGTGTAATCAAGAATCGACGGGCAGGATTTATGCGCTTTACCCAGCAGGTCTTCACGCACGACGACGATAGTCAAACCGGCCGGGCCGATATTTTTCTGCGCGCCCGCATAGATAACGCCGTAGCGGCTGACATCAATTGGCGCAGACAGAATGGTGGAGGAGAAGTCGGCGGCAACTACGACATCGCTGCCGAAGTTTGGCGTCTCGTCGATGGCAATCCCGTCAATGGTTTCGTTCGGGCAGTAGTGAAGATACGCTGCCTTATCGGAAAGCTGCCACTCGCTCATTGGCTTCACGGCACGCAGACCGTCAACGGTCACTTTGGCGTCGATAACATTCGGCGTGCAGTATTTATGCGCTTCTTTAACCGCGCTTGCCGCCCAGTAACCCGCATCAACGTAGTCAGCCGTCGTTTTATCACCGAGAATATTCAGCGGAACGCCTGCAAACTGGCCGCGTCCACCGCCGTGACAGAACAATACTTTGTAGTTCGAGGGAATATTCAGCAGATCGCGAAAATCCTTTTCTGCCTCTTCCGCCACCTGAATAAACTCTTTGCCACGGTGGCTGATTTCCATCACCGACGTACCGAGACCGTTCCAGTCACAAAGTTCCTGTTGAGCCTGTTTAAGCACGTCTGCCGGTAACATTGCCGGACCTGAACTGAAATTAAAGACTTGAGCCATTTCCCCTCACCACGCTAAAAGCCATAAGTTATAACTGTGGATATCGGTTTTATCATTCAGTGACACGCGCCGCAATGTCTAAAACTTATGACCCGTGAAATGTGCCCCGCGTCACACAAAACAATCTGCCGCCTCGCTAAGACAAAACCGACAAAATGGCTGTCAGGTAATACGTTTGGCCCGGCTAACCTTCGTCCATTCCGGATTTGCACAGCGGGGGCATAATTGGCGATCCCCCGGCTGCATCGCGACAACATGGCTACATCTTACGCAAGCATACTCGCCGGATTCCGGTACCGTTCTGAAACGCTCAATGAGCATATCCGGCAGGATACACAGTCCCGGCTTCACCTCGTCGTCAGAATAGTAATAGACGCTGATCTGCCCGTTGGTTTCCATGATCGCCAGACGCACCTGCCCGAGCTGTTCAACGCTGTTAAGGCGAAGCTCCATAAAGAACTCAAACTCGGTCATATTGGCGCTTTGTACATTTTCCCAGGCCAGCTGTCCGTCCTCGACGATAACGACCGGCTTCCCTTCAAGCAGATCTTCGAGCTTTTCGCTTTTCGACATCAGCCACATGACAAGACGGTAAAGTAGCGCCAGTGAGACAAAAACGATAAACACCGGCACCATCGGCACGTCATCATAAAAGGCGACGTCACCCGCCGCCGAGCCCAGCGTCAGGATGATCAACACCTCAAAGAGCGACATCTGCCGCACGCCGCGGCGGCCGGTGATTTTAAGAAACAGGAAGACGAGGACGAAGGTATACAGGCTGCGCAGCGCCACTTCGCCCAGAAATTCAGGAGGAACTTTATCAAACGCCATCCGCTGGAGATCAAATGCTTTCATTTTTCTATGCCTTAACAGTCAGTTACTGCCACTAAGCATAGCCCAGCCTTTTATTTTCGCCGAAGATAGCACCCGTCACGCAAAACCCGTATCATTGCGCGCTTTACGTACGATAAAAGTGAACGCCATGACTCAAACGTTTATCCCCGGCAAAGACGCCGCTCTGGAAGACTCCATCGCTCGCTTCCAGCAGAAACTGACCGACCTGGGTTTTAACATCGAAGAAGCCTCCTGGCTCAATCCGGTGCCTCATGTCTGGTCCGTGCATATTCGCGATAAAGACTGTGCCCTGTGCTTTACCAACGGTAAAGGCGCGACAAAAAAAGCGGCACTGACCTCTGCGCTGGGTGAGTATTTTGAGCGTCTGTCCACCAACTATTTCTTCGCTGACTTCTGGCTGGGCGAAACCATCGCTAACGGCCCGTTCGTTCACTATCCAAATGAAAAATGGTTCCCGCTGACCGAAGATGACGAGCTGCCGGAAGGTATTCTCGACGCGCGCCTGCGTGCCTTCTACGATCCAGACAGCGAACTGACCGCCAGCATGCTGATCGATCTGCAGTCTGGCAATGAAGACCGTGGGATCTGCGCCCTGCCGTTCACCCGTCAGTCTGACGAGCAGACCGTGTATATTCCGATGAACATCGTCGGCAACCTGTATGTGTCCAACGGTATGTCCGCCGGTAACACCCGCAATGAAGCGCGCGTGCAGGGTCTGTCTGAAGTCTTTGAACGCCACATTAAAAACCGCATCATCGCTGAATCAATCAGCCTGCCTGAAATTCCGGCAGACGTGCTGGCGCGCTACCCGGGCGTAGTGGAGTCCATCGCTAAGCTGGAAGCCGAAGGTTTCCCAATCTTTGCCTATGACGGCTCGCTGGGCGGCAAGTATCCGGTTATCTGCGTGGTGCTGTTTAACCCGGCCAACGGCACCTGCTTCGCCTCCTTCGGTGCACACCCTGACTTCGGCGTGGCGCTGGAGCGTACCGTTACCGAGCTGCTGCAGGGCCGTAGCCTGAAAGATCTCGACGTCTTCACTCCGCCAACGTTTGACGATGAAGAAGTGGCCGAGCATACCAACCTTGAAACCCACTTCATTGACTCCAGCGGTTTAATTTCCTGGGATATGTTCAAGCAGGACGCCGACTATCCGTTCGTGGACTGGAGCTTTGCCGGTACCACGGAAGAAGAGTTCGCCACGCTGATGGCTATCTTCAACGCAGAAGATCAGGAAGTCTACATTGCCGACTACGAACATCTTGGCGTCTACGCGTGCCGCATTATCGTTCCGGGCATGTCCGATATCTACCCGGCTGAAGATCTGTGGCTGGCGAATAACAGCATGGGCGCGCACCTGCGCGAAACGCTGCTGGCTCTGCCGGGCAGCGAGTGGGAGAAAGAAGATTATCTGAACCTGATCGCCCAGCTGGACGAAGAAGGCCATGATGACTTTACCCGCGTACGCGAACTGCTGGGCCTGGCGACCGGTAAAGACAACGGCTGGTATACCCTGCGCATCGGTGAGCTGAAAGCGATGCTGGCCCTGGCGGGTGGCGATTTGGATCAGGCCCTGGCCTGGACCGAGTGGACCATGGAATTCAACCAGTCTGTCTTCTCTGCCGAACGCACCAATTATTACCGTTGCCTGCAAACCCTGTTGCTGCTGGCCCAGGAAGAGGATCGCGAGCCGCTGCAATATCTGAATGCTTTCGTGCGTATGTACGGTGCTGAAGCCGTTGAAGCAGCCAGCGCGGCCCTGAGCGGCGAAGCGCCGTTCTATGGCCTGCAGGCTGTTGATAGCGATCTGAAAGCCTTCCCGGCGCATCAGTCGCTGCTGAAGGCCTACGAAAAGCTGCAGAAAGCAAAAGCCGCTTACTGGTTAAAATAAGCGCAGATAACATTACCAGCAGTAGGCGTATTCAATCGTCTGGGCTATATTACGGGGCAATTTCATTGCCCCGTTTTTTATTTTCTTCGGCAATGACTGTTGATTGTAATAATAAAGTTAAACATGGGTAAATATAATAATATTTACCTGGGCTTTACTGTTACTTTTTATGGTAAATACTCCATATTAATTAACTGCGTCAGGGGTGGCCGAACGAAAAAATTCAACTCTTTTCATAACTTTTAAAATTTATTTTTATACGGATAATCAATCACTTACTCCGCATTTGTTGTAAAACCATACACACTGCGGGCCTATAAGCCAGGCGAGATATGATCTATATCAATTTCTCTTCTATAATGCTTTGTTAGTATCTCGTCGCCGACTTAATAAAGAGAGAGTTAGTGTGAAAGCTGACAACCCTTTTGATCTTTTACTCCCTGCTGCGATGGCCAAAGTTGCCGAAGAAGCGGGTGTCTATAAAGCAACGAAACACCCGATGAAGACGTTCTATCTGGCGATCACGGCTGGTGTGTTCATCTCTATCGCTTTCGTCTTCTACATCACCGCCACCACCGGTACTGCCGGAATGCCTTTCGGCATGGCCAAACTGATTGGCGGCATTTGCTTCTCACTGGGTCTGATTCTCTGCGTCATCTGCGGCGCCGACCTCTTCACCTCAACGGTGCTGATTGTCGTGGCAAAGGCCAGCGGAAGAATTACCTGGGGTCAGCTGGCACGTAACTGGCTTAACGTCTACGTGGGTAACCTGGTTGGCTGTCTGCTCTTTGTTTTGTTGATGTGGCTTTCTGGCGAGTACATGACCGCCAACGGTGGCTGGGGCCTTAACGTCCTGCAAACCGCCGACCACAAAATGCACCACACATTTATCGAAGCCGTTGCTCTCGGCATCCTCGCTAACCTGATGGTCTGCCTGGCTGTATGGATGAGCTACTCGGGTCGTAGCCTGATGGACAAAGCCTTAATTATGGTTCTGCCGGTTGCGATGTTTGTTGCCAGCGGCTTTGAGCACAGTATCGCGAATATGTTCATGATCCCAATGGGCATTGTCATCCGCGACTTTGCGAGCCCGGAGTTCTGGACCGCAGTTGGTTCATCCCCGGAAAGTTTCTCTCACCTGACTATTATGAATTTCATTACTGATAACCTGATCCCTGTCACTATCGGGAACATTATCGGTGGGGGTCTGTTAGTTGGGTTGACATACTGGGTCATTTACCTGCGTGGCGACGATCATCATTGATGGTTTTCTCAGGCAGTAAATAAAAAATCCACTTAAGAAGGTAGGTGTTACATGTCCGAGCTTAATGAAAAGTTAGCCACAGCCTGGGAAGGTTTTGCGAAAGGTGACTGGCAGAATGAAGTAAACGTACGTGACTTCATTCAGAAAAACTATACCCCGTATGAAGGTGACGAATCCTTCCTGGCTGGCGCAACTGACGCGACCACCAAGCTGTGGGACAGCGTAATGGAAGGCGTTAAACTGGAAAACCGCACTCACGCGCCAGTTGATTTTGACACCTCCGTTGCTTCCACCATCACTTCTCACGATGCTGGCTACATCAACAAAGCCCTTGAGAAAATCGTTGGTCTGCAGACTGAAGCACCACTGAAACGCGCAATCATCCCGTTCGGTGGTATCAAAATGGTTGAAGGTTCCTGCAAAGCGTATAACCGCGAGCTGGATCCAATGCTGAAAAAAATCTTCACCGAATACCGCAAAACCCACAACCAGGGTGTATTCGATGTTTACACCAAAGACATTCTGAACTGCCGTAAATCTGGCGTTCTGACTGGTCTGCCAGATGCGTATGGCCGTGGCCGTATCATCGGTGACTACCGTCGCGTTGCGCTGTACGGTATCGACTTCCTGATGAAAGACAAGTACGCGCAGTTTGTTTCCCTGCAGTCTGACCTGGAAAATGGCGTAAACCTGGAAGCGACTATCCGTCTGCGTGAAGAAATCGCTGAACAGCACCGCGCGCTGGGTCAGATCAAAGAGATGGCGGCTAAATATGGCTGCGATATCTCTGGTCCTGCGACCAACGCTCAGGAAGCCATCCAGTGGACCTACTTCGGCTACCTGGCCGCTGTTAAGTCTCAGAACGGTGCAGCAATGTCCTTCGGTCGCGTATCCACCTTCCTGGATGCGTACATCGAACGCGACATCAAAGCAGGCAAAATCACCGAGCAAGACGCTCAGGAAATGATTGACCACCTGGTCATGAAACTGCGTATGGTTCGCTTCCTGCGTACTCCTGAATACGATGAGCTGTTCTCTGGTGACCCAATCTGGGCAACAGAATCAATCGGCGGTATGGGCGTTGACGGCCGTACTCTGGTAACCAAAAACAGCTTCCGCTTCCTGAACACCCTGTACACCATGGGTCCTTCTCCGGAGCCGAACATCACCGTTCTGTGGTCTGAAAAACTGCCTCTGAACTTCAAGAAATTCGCGGCTAAAGTGTCCATCGATACCTCTTCTCTGCAGTACGAGAACGATGACCTGATGCGTCCGGACTTCAACAACGACGATTACGCTATCGCTTGCTGCGTAAGCCCAATGGTTGTTGGTAAACAAATGCAGTTCTTCGGTGCGCGTGCAAACCTGGCGAAAACCATGCTGTACGCAATCAACGGCGGCGTTGATGAAAAACTGAAAATGCAGGTTGGTCCTAAGTCTGAGCCGATCAAAGGCGACGTTCTGAACTTCGACGAAGTCATGGAACGTATGGATCACTTCATGGACTGGCTGGCTAAACAGTACGTCACTGCACTGAACGTTATCCACTACATGCACGACAAGTACAGCTACGAAGCCTCTCTGATGGCGCTGCACGACCGTGACGTTATCCGCACCATGGCGTGTGGTATCGCTGGTCTGTCCGTTGCTGCTGACTCCCTGTCTGCAATCAAATATGCGAAAGTTAAACCAATTCGTGACGAAGACGGCCTGGCTGTAGACTTCGAAATCGAAGGTGAATATCCGCAGTTTGGTAACAACGACTCTCGCGTTGATGACATGGCGGTTGACCTGGTAGAACGTTTCATGAAGAAAATTCAGAAACTGACTACTTACCGTAACGCTATCCCGACTCAGTCTGTTCTGACCATCACCTCTAACGTTGTGTATGGTAAGAAAACCGGTAACACCCCAGACGGTCGTCGTGCTGGCGCGCCATTCGGCCCAGGTGCTAACCCAATGCACGGTCGTGACCAGAAAGGTGCGGTTGCCTCTCTGACTTCCGTTGCTAAACTGCCGTTTGCTTACGCGAAAGATGGTATCTCTTACACCTTCTCTATCGTGCCAAACGCGCTGGGTAAAGACGACGAAGTGCGTAAAACTAACCTCGCGGGTCTGATGGATGGTTACTTCCACCACGAAGCGTCTATCGAAGGTGGTCAGCACCTGAACGTGAACGTAATGAACCGTGAAATGCTGCTCGACGCGATGGAACACCCTGAGAAATATCCTCAGCTGACCATCCGCGTATCTGGCTACGCAGTACGTTTTAACTCCCTGACTAAAGAACAGCAGCAGGATGTTATCACCCGTACTTTCACTCAGTCCATGTAAGTGGAATTGACTGAAATCACGCGTTAAAAAGCGTACAATAAAGGCTCCACGTCAGTGGGGCCTTTTTAGCACCCTCTCCACCTCAGTCTCTTTTGTCCGCTATCTATACTCTATGGATATCAGCCAAAACAGACTTCAACACAGCCGGCTTTGAGCTGTGCATACTCAGGCCCCGGACGGGCCGATGCTGGAGATATCACCGCAATGTCAATTATTGGTCGCATTCACTCCTTTGAATCCTGTGGCACCGTCGATGGCCCGGGCATCCGCTTTATCACCTTTTTCCAGGGCTGCCTGATGCGCTGCCTGTACTGCCATAACCGTGACACCTGGGATACGCACGGCGGTAAAGAAGTGACCGTTGAAGACTTGATGAAAGAGGTGGTGACCTACCGCCACTTTATGAACGCGTCCGGCGGCGGCGTCACCGCATCCGGCGGTGAAGCCATTCTGCAGGCTGAATTTGTCCGCGACTGGTTCCGCGCCTGCCATAAAGAAGGCATTCATACCTGCCTCGACACCAACGGCTTTGTACGCCGCTACGATCCGGTTATCGACGAGCTGCTTGAAGTGACCGATCTGGTCATGCTCGATCTCAAACAGATGAACGATGAGATCCACCAGAACCTCGTTGGCGTCTCAAACCACCGCACGCTGGAATTCGCCAAATACATTGCCGATAAAGGCATCAAAACCTGGATCCGCTACGTGGTGGTTCCCGGCTGGTCAGATGATGACGACTCCGCGCACCGCCTGGGGGAATTTACCCGCGACATGGGCAACGTCGAAAAAATCGAGCTTCTGCCCTATCACGAGCTGGGTAAACATAAATGGGTGGCGATGGGCGAAGAGTACAAACTCGATGGCGTGAAGCCGCCGAAGAAAGAGACGATGGAACGCGTCAAAGGTATTCTTGAACAGTACGGCCACAAGGTGATGTATTAAAGAAAAGGCCCGGTGAGAACCGGGCCTTTTTATATTCTATTTAAAGACGCCGTTAATAACGGAGGTCACGATGGCTGTACTCAGCGCAATTAAGACAAGATCGTCTCCGACCACGCGCCATTCATAGCCAGGGTAGGAAGGAAGCTGGCCCAGCATTGAGGCCGGCACGGTTTTCTTCGCAATGCCCGGAGGCAACGGCTTACCGCGCGCCAGGTTTTTCGCGATACCCGGAGGCAGAGAGTCATAGCCCGTTAAGCCATAATTCAACGCCAGGTGGCGGGCATGATCGAAGCTCACACGAGCGTCGACATCGTTGCCGACATCTTTACTGCTTTTAAAGCTTTTATCCGATTTCCCAGGGTTATCCTGGCCGTTATTTTGCTTATTGCCATGGTTACCAGAATTCCCGTTACCATGATTACCGCCATTACCTTGCCCGCCACCGTTTCCGTGACCACCGCCATTCCCGTTACCAGGATTAGCCATGACTGGAGCCGTTGCAAACGTTAAAGACAACACTACGGCAAGTGCGGTAGCGGAAAAACGACGAATAGACATGATTGCTGCCTTATAGTGGTAGGACTCACATGAATTATCGCCTGGCGCAATAAACAAACAATAAGTAAAACTCTTAGTTGTGACTGGGACAAAAAAGCCTGTCATCGACAGGCTTTTATTTAATCAGGCATGTGCGACAGGCGTTGGGTGTTCGCCCACTTTGCGCAGCAGCATTAAGAGATAAATAAACGACACGCTGGCGATCATGATAAACAATAAATTATCGGAATAATTCTGCATCAGCATCGCGGTAAACGTCGGCCCTAATAAACTGCCGATGGTATAGCTCAGTAACAGCGCCTGGTTCATTGCCACCAGCTGGTGATGTTCAACTTTCTCACAGGCCCAGGCCATCGCGACCGGATAGAGCGTAAAGCCGGCGGCCCCGAGAATAAACAGCGCAGGCGCCATCGCGGCGTTGCTGAGCATGGCAAGGCATCCCATAATGACCACGAAGACCTGAACGCGCAGCACCAGCAGACGTCCGAAGCGGTCCGCCAGACGGCCAATCGGCCACTGCCCGACGATCCCCGCACTCACCATCACCGCCATCCAGAAGCCAATTCCGGAATCGCTGACGCCCTGATGATTCAGATAGAGCGGCATCAGGCCGTAGAGCGAGCCCAGTACAATCCCCGAGATAATGCAGCCGTTAACGCCCAGGCGCGCCTGACGGAGTCTGAGCATCGGCCAGACGTGGGTCGCTTCCTGATGCTCGCTGTTCTGGTTCACAATGCGCGTGAAGAGCAGCGGCAGGATCGCGGCCAGCACCATGCCCGTTACCCACGGCAGAACGCTCATCAGATCGGTTGGCAGCTTGCTGACCATCAGTTGCCCCAGCACGGTGCCGACGTAATAAACCATCATATAGGCCGCCAGCAGGCGTCCACGGTTGCGGGAGGTGCCGCTGCACATCAGCGCGCTTTCAACCACCACCCAAATCATCGCGCAGCCTACGCCAGCGATAAAGCGCCACGCCATCCAGCTCCAGAAGCCGACCATCAGGCCCAGCCCTGCACACCCGGCGGCGAAAATCAGCGAAGCCAGATAATAGCTGCGATTAAAGCCAAAGCGCTTAATCAGGCTCCCGGTCATTAGCGTACCCAGCAGGTTCCCGGTAAAAAAGGACGAGCTGACCATACCCACCTGCCAGGTCGGTAAATTTTCATGGGCGAGCCACAGCGGGACGAGCGTATTTAACACTGCGATCGCCAGGGTCAACAGAAGCAGGCCACAGAGCAACAGAAGCACTGGCCGGGTATAGGTGGTCATGGATTAAAAACCGTGAGGAAGTTCAGATTTCGTGCGCATCATGCCACTGGCAAAAACAAAGTCAATCCACTGATTTAGCAGCCTCGCACAATATGTTCCCTGTCGATTTAAAAAACTTATCCTGCTAATGCCACGCCTGCTATAGATATTAATTATGTATCTGTTTTTATTTATTAATGGACAAAATTAAAACAAAACGACAGTCGAAAAATTTCATGATCGAAAAAAGAAAAAGCCGGGCACTCAGGCCCGGCTTGATATAACTAAATGCAACGTTAGCTGGCGATAGCCATACCTACGGTCATATGCAACCCGTAGAACACACCGCGGCCAATCAGTTCACCCGCCAGGACCAGCACAAAAGCCAGTGACAGCAGCGGCAGCGCGGGCTGATAGCCTTTGAGCTGAGGCGCGATCCAGAATACCAACGCCGCGACCAGCAGAACGATGCGCCAGGCCATCAGAGAACCGTAGTCCGGCACCAGGGCAGAAGCCTGCTGGATAGAGCTGTGAATGGTTGCCAGTTCAGCCCCCTGCATCAGGGCGACCATCGCACTCACCACCAGCGCCAGCAGAGAAATAGCGGGCAGCAAACGCATTGCCCACCCGTCTACGCCCGCCACGCGCAGCAGCAGGTAGCCCAACAGCGGCCCGCCGATAAACATCGTCAGGAAGAAGCTCATCGGCGTCCAGACGCTGTACCAGGTTGGAACGGTATCGATAGTGTTATAGACGCGCACCATCATCCACACGAATGCCACGCCCAGTACCATGGTCACGATCAGCCACAGGCTGCGCAGACCCGCAGGCAATTTCTTCAAAGCGGCCAGCAGCCAGCCCAGCCCACCGACGGCAAAGAAAATTGCCCCGCTGGCAATCTCGTTACTGAGGGACGAGGCGCCCACGCGGTTCAGAGAGTTAAACGCGCGCATCGGCGAACCCAGGTGCAGCGTAGAGGCGATAAAGCCAATTCCCATCAGCACCCACAGGCCAAACATGCTCAACACTAAACGCTGCTGCTGTTCGGCATTGAGGTTCCCTTTTAACAGCGCCAGCGCGAGCACAATGAAACCGCCCGCCACGCACTGACCAAAGACCGTGAAGATCATCAGCGGCCATTCATGCCATCCACTTCCCATCTCACACCTCCTTCGGATTTGTCAGGTAGCCGGTAGTGTCACCTGTAGGACGGCTGTTGGCGTTAGGTTTAATCACAATGCTCGGCTTCGTGAAGTGCGCAGACGGCAGCGGTGCCACTGCGGCAAGCTGACCGTGTTTTTGACGCAACTCTTCAATAGGGCCGAAGTCCAGCGCGCGCAGCGGGCAGGACTCAACGCAAATCGGCTTTTTGCCATCCGCCACGCGGGTGTGGCAACCGTCGCATTTGGTCATATGACCTTTGGCGGCGTTGTACTGCGGCGCGCCGTACGGGCACGCCATGTGGCAGTACCGGCAGCCGATGCAGACATCTTCATCCACCACCACAAAGCCGTCTTCACGCTTGTGCATCGCCCCGCTCGGGCAGACCTTGGTGCAGGCCGGATCTTCACAGTGGTTGCAGGCAATCGACAGGTAATAGGCAAAGACGTTCTGATGCCAGACGCCGTTATCTTCCTGCCAGTCGCCCCCGGCGTATTCGTAGATGCGGCGGAAGCTGACGTCAGGAGTCAGGTCTTTGTAATCTTTACAGGCCAGCTCGCAGGTTTTGCACCCGGTGCAACGGCTGGAATCGATAAAAAATCCATACTGGGTTGTCATCGGCTACTCCTTAAACCTTTTCAACCTGGACAAGGTTTGTGTGGGATGGGTTGCCCTTCGCCAGCGGCGACGGACGCTGCGTGGTCAGCACGTTAATACTGCCCGCCTGGTCGATGCGGTTGGCATCAGGGCTGTACCAGGCCCCTTCCCCCAGCGCCACCACGCCTGGCATCATGCGCGGCGTTACCTTAGCTTCAATGTGCACCTCGCCGCGACCGTTGAAGATACGCACGCGATCGCCATTGCTGATGCCGCGTGCTTTGGCATCCATCGGGTTGATCCACATCTCCTGACGGCAGGCGGCCTTGAGTACGTCGACGTTACCGTAGGTGGAGTGCACGCGCGCTTTGTAGTGGAAACCGGTCAGCTGCAGCGGGAATTTCGCCGTCAGCGGATCGTTGTAGTTTTCGAAACCTGGCGTGTAGATCGGCAGCGGATCGATAACGTCCCCTTCCGGCAGCTCCCAGGTCGACGCGATTTTTGCCAGCTCTTCGGAGTAGATTTCGATTTTGCCCGACGGCGTGGTCAGCGGGTTTGCCTGCGGATCTTCACGGAACGCTTTGTACGCCACGTGGTGCCCTTCCGGATCGCGCTGTTTGTACATACCCTGCTTGCGGAAGGTATCGAAATCCGGCAGGTCAGGGACCGCCTTACGGGAGAGTTCATGCAGATGGCGCATCCACCCTTCCTGAGTACGCCCCTCGGTAAACTGCTGCTCAACGCCAAGACGTTTCGCCAGCTCAGAGGTCATCTCATAAATGGTTTTGCACTCGAAGCGCGGTTTGATCGCCTGGTCGGTAAAGATCACGTAAGACATGTTGCCGCAGGAGGCGTCCAGCGCGAAATCCATCTGCTCAGAAGCGGTGCAGTCCGGCAGCAGGATATCGGCATATTTCGCCGAGGAGGTCATGTGGCAGTCGATCACCACAATCATCTCGCACTTCTTGTCATCCTGCAGGATTTCATGGGTGCGGTTGATTTCGGAGTGCTGGTTGATGAGACAGTTACCGGCATAGTTCCAGATCATCTTGATCGGCACGTCCAGCTTGTCCTTGCCGCGCACGCCGTCGCGAAGGGCGGTCATTTCAGGACCACGTTCGATCGCATCGGTCCACATAAACATGGAGATGCTAGTCTGAACAGGGTTATCCAGCGTCGGCATACGTTCAAACGGCACTTCATACGAGCCTTCACGCGCGCCGGTGTTACCGCCGTGAATACCGACGTTGCCGGTTAGAATGGAGAGCATGGAGATGGCACGGGTCGCGATTTCGCCGTTCGCATGGCGCTGCGGTCCCCAGCCCTGGCTGATATAGGCCGGTTTGGCCGAGCCAATCTCACGCGCCAGCTGAACGATACGCTCCACCGGAATACCGGTGATGGTGGACGCCCACTCGGGCGTTTTCGCTACGCCATCGCTGCCCTGACCGAGAATATACGCCTTGTAGTGACCGTTAGCCGGCGCGCTGGCTGGCAGGGTTTTCTCGTCATAGCCGACGCAGTATTTATCCAGGAAAGGCTGATCGACGAGGTTTTCAGTGATCATCACCCACGCCAGCGCTGAGACCAGCGCCGCATCGGTACCCGGACGGATTGGGATCCACTCGTCTTCACGTCCGGCGCCAGTGTCGGTATAGCGCGGATCGATAATGATCATGCGGGCATTGGATTTGGCGCGGGCCTGTTCGAGGTAATAGGTTACCCCGCCGCCGCTCATGCGGGTTTCGCCCGGGTTATTCCCGAACAACACCACAAGCTTACTGTTTTCGATATCGGACGGGCTGTTGCCGTCCGCCCAGCCGCCGTAGGTGTAGTTGAGTCCCGCAGCAATCTGCGCCGATGAGTAGTCACCATAGTGATTGAGATAACCGCCGCAGCAGTTCATCAGGCGGGCCACCAGCGTTTTACCCGGTGGCCAGGAGCGGGTCAGCGTACCGCCGAGCGTCCCGGTGCCGTAGTTCAGGTAGATGGATTCGTTGCCGTACTCTTTGATAAGGCGCTGCATATTGGTGGCGATAATGTCGTAGGCTTCATCCCAGCTAATTCGCTCGAACTTCCCTTCCCCACGCTTACCGACGCGCTTCATCGGATATTTCAGGCGGTCCGGATTATACACGCGACGACGCATTGATCGGCCGCGCAAACAGGCGCGAACCTGATGTAACCCTTCATAGTTATCGTCCCCGGTATTGTCGGTTTCGACATATTTAATTTCGCCATCCACCACATGCATACGCAGCGGACAACGGCTACCGCAGTTAACGGTACAGGCACTCCACACCACTTTTTCCGGAGCTGAAGCAGGGGATAATGCATCCGCCGCTGAGGCCAGTCGGGTAAAAGGGAGCGTGAAAGCGCTGCTGGCTACGGCCAGGCCGCCTATTGCCGTGGTTTTCATCAACCCACGGCGAGTGACCTCGGCAGCCATTAATGCTTCAGGCGCGTTGATTTTCATAGAGACTCACTTTGGTTGCTCACAAAGAAAAGAGTGGCGGCGCAAAACCGCTATGTAGTTTTATATACAACGAATTTTTATGTAATCAGCTTTTTATGCTGACTTTCATTCGGAGGAGTATTACTACTTTAGAGGGAGGGGGTATTGCGTCGTGTCAATTCCGCGGCATAAAAAAAGCGCCTAAAGGCGCTTTTTTGTTGTGAGGCAAAGAATTAGCCGATGTACTGCTGGCCTTTCATGTATGGACGCAGCACTTCAGGGATCTCAATACGACCGTCTGCCTGCTGATAGTTTTCCAGCACGGCAACCAGCGTACGGCCCACAGCCAGACCAGAACCGTTCAGGGTATGCACCAGACGGGTTTTCTTGTCAGATTTGCTGCGGCAGCGTGCCTGCATACGACGCGCCTGGAAATCCCAGACGTTAGAGCAGGAGGATATTTCACGGTAGGTGTTCTGCGCAGGCACCCAAACTTCCAGATCGAAGGTTTTGCAGGCGCCAAAGCCCATATCACCGGTGCACAGGGCCATACGACGGTACGGCAGACCCAGCAGCTCCAGCACTTTCTCAGCGTGACCGGTCATCTCTTCCAGCGCGTCCATGGACTCTTCAGGACGGACGATCTGCACCATCTCAACTTTGTCGAACTGGTGCATACGGATCAGACCGCGCGTGTCGCGACCGTAAGAACCTGCTTCAGAACGGAAGCACGGAGAGTGTGCCGTCAGCTTAATTGGCAGGTCGTCTTCATCAATGATCTCATCACGCACGAGGTTAGTCAGCGGCACTTCAGCGGTTGGGATCAGCGCGTAGTTGCTGCTGTCGGCTTCCTCGTCCAACGGACGGGTATGGAACAGATCGCCGGCAAATTTCGGCAGCTGGCCCGTACCGTACAGCGTATCGTGGTTAACCAGATACGGCACGTAGGTTTCGCTGTAGCCATGCTGCTCGGTGTGCAGATCCAGCATGAACTGCGCCAGCGCGCGGTGCAGATGGGCAATCTGGCCTTTCATCACCACGAAGCGAGAACCGGTCAGCTTAACCGCTGCCGCAAAGTCCAGGCCCGCGTGCATTTCACCCAGCGTCACGTGATCGCGCACTTCGAAGTCAAACTCACGAGGCGTACCCCAGCGTTTCACTTCAACGTTGTCGTTTTCATCTTTGCCGACAGGCACGCTGTCGTCAGGAATATTCGGGATAGCCAGGGCAATATCACGAATCTCGGCCTGAAGAACGTCCAGCTCAGCTTTCGCCTGATCCAGTTCTTCACCCAGTTTGTTCACTTCCAGGCGTAATGGCTCAATATCTTCCCCGCGCGCTTTCGCCTGGCCGATGGATTTCGATCGAGAGTTACGCTCTGCCTGCAGATTTTCAGTTTGTACCTGCAGAACTTTACGACGCTCTTCGAGAGCGCGCAGCTTATCTACATCCAGCTTAAAGCCCCGGCGTGCCAGTTTTTCAGCGACTGCGTCTGGCTCATTACGCAGCAGATTGGGATCGAGCATGCTTATCCTGTGCTTATCGAATTAAAATAGGAAAATGTGACCACAGCCTGCGGCCACAAGGATACATTGCCAACATTACCGCAACGATTGAACTAACGGTAGCGTTTTATAGGGCTATTTTGATCCTGTCCGGCGAGCCAGGTGAGCTTTTCACCAATCTTGCCTTCAAGACCTCTGTTTGTGGGGTGATAATAGCGCGTTTGTGCCATCTCCTGCGGGAAATATTCCTCCCCGGCAGCGTAGGCATTGGGTTCATCATGAGCGTAACGATACTCCTGCCCATATCCCATCTCTTTCATCAGTTTGGTCGGCGCGTTACGCAGGTGAACCGGCACATCGTAGTCCGGACGTTCACGCGCATCGGACATCGCCGCTTTAAACGCGGTATAAACCGCATTACTTTTCGGCGCACAGGCCAGATAGACAATCGCCTGCGCAATGGCTCGTTCGCCTTCCGCAGGTCCAACGCGGGTGAAGCAGTCCCAGGCCGACAGCGCAACCTGCATGGCGCGAGGATCGGCATTGCCGACATCTTCTGACGCAATCGCCAGACAGCGACGCGCGACATATAACGGATCGCCGCCCGCAGTGATAATGCGCGCGTACCAGTAAAGCGCCGCATCCGGCGCGCTGCCGCGCACGGACTTATGCAGCGCCGAGATCAGGTCGTAAAAACGGTCGCCTTTGTTATCGAAACGCGCGCTGCGCTCCCCCGCAATTTCGGTGAGCAGTTCCGGTTTCAGCACCCGCTTCCCGGCATCGTCGATTTCGGCCATATCGGCCATCATTTCCAGCGTATTCAGCGCACGACGCGCATCGCCGTTGACCAGCTCGGCAATCGCACGACGCGTGTCGTCAGGCAGAACGATATCCTGTCCGCCGTAGCCGCGCGCTTTGTCGTCCATCGCCTGGGTGAGAACCTTTTCGATATCATCGGTGGTGAGCGATTTGAGCAGGTAAACGCGCGCGCGGGAAAGCAGCGCCGAGTTCAGTTCAAACGATGGGTTTTCGGTGGTCGCACCGATGAAGAAGATCGTGCCGTCTTCAATATGCGGCAGGAAGGCATCCTGCTGGCTCTTGTTGAAGCGGTGGACTTCGTCCACGAAGAGGATGGTACGCCGCCCGGCATTGCGGTTCTGCCGCGCACGCTCGATCGCCTCACGGATCTCTTTCACGCCGGAGGTGACCGCCGAGATACGTTCGACGTCCGCGTTGGCATAGCGGGCGATCACTTCTGCAAGCGTAGTCTTGCCGGTGCCAGGGGGTCCCCAGAGGATCATGGAGTGAAGATGCCCGGCCTCAATGGCGCGCGGCAATGGCTTACCGGCAGCCAGCAGATGCTGCTGGCCGATGTACTGCGCTAAATTTTCTGGCCGCATACGGGCGGCCAGAGGTTGAAACGCGTTATCTGAAAAATCGAGCGACAGATTGCCCACTCACGCCTCTTACTTATTGCGTTGATCGTCCACCGTTACGCCCTGCGGCGGGGTAAAGGTGAATTTCGATGCATCAACGGCGCCGTTCTGCTGAGACTTGAGCTGGTAGCTGCTGCGCTGATCGTCCTGCTCAACCGCGCCGAACTGATTAATCGTACCGTTGGTGCTTACGTTAATGGTGAACTGCTTCAGGTTGCCGTTACTGCCTTTCGGCGTCAGGACAAACTCGTCACCCGTCTGTTTAATATTGTACTGCTGCCAGTCGCTGGACTGGTTACGAGCAATCAGCATAAACGGCGTATTGCTGGTGGCATCTTTCAGCCAGGTCGCCGTAGCCTGCTCAACGAACGGGTTGAAGAACCATAAGGTTTTACCGTCAGAGACCAGGATGCTTTCATCCGGCTGGGTCATGTGCCAGTTGAACAGATTCGGGCGTTTTACCCACAAATCTCCCTGACCTTCCTGCACCGCGTTGCCGCTGCCGTCCGTCACTTTTTGCGTGAAGCTGGCGTGGAAGCTGCTTACTTTATCCAGTCGGCTTTTAAGGTCGCTGGCTGCATCAGCCCAGACGCTGCTGGCGACAAAACTGGTGAGTAATGCACAGGCGATGGCGATTTTTTTCATTGTTATTCCTTAAAATACGTCTTCCCGATATGGGGTTTCCGTCTTCTATTCTGGACCTGCCCGAAGGCAGGCGACAGAAGAAAATGCTTAATTTTGGCTGATTTACCCTTCTTTGCAATCGCTGAAGGTTAATCAAACGGCGGCGGTGCCAGCACCTCGCGGTTACCGTTATGCCCCTGCTCGCTCACAATGCCCTGCGCTTCCATCTGCTCGATGATCCGCGCCGCGCGGTTATAGCCGATACGGAACTGACGCTGCACGCCAGAAATGGACGCTTTGCGTTTTTCGGTAACGAAGTTAACCGCCTGATCGAATAACGGATCCAGCTCTTCGCCGCCGTCGAAGCCACCGCCGCCGCCTTCGCTTTCCGTGTCGCTGGTAATACCGTCAACGTATTGCGGACGACCGCGCGCTTTCCAGTCCTGCACGACGGCGTGAACTTCCTCATCGCGGACGAACGCACCGTGGACGCGCACCGGAGAGGTGGAGTTCGGGCCTGAATAGAGCATGTCACCCATACCCAGCAGCGACTCTGCGCCGCCCTGGTCAAGAATGGTACGGGAGTCAATTTTACTTGATACGGTAAAGGCGATGCGCGTCGGGATGTTCGCTTTGATAAGACCAGTGATAACGTCCACGGAAGGACGCTGGGTCGCCAGCACAAGGTGAATACCGGCCGCACGCGCTTTCTGCGCCAGACGGGCAATCAGCTCTTCTACTTTCTTACCGACGGTCATCATCAGGTCAGCGAATTCATCAACCAGCACGACGATATAAGGCAGTTTTTCCAGCACCGGATGCTGAGCATCCATGCTGTCACCCGGCTTCCAGTAAGGATCCGGGATCGGACGCCCCATGCGCACAGCCTGGTCAATTTTCTCGTTATAACCGGCCAGGTTACGCACGCCCAACGCAGACATCAGCTTGTAGCGGCGTTCCATCTCGTTGACGCTCCAGCGCAGGGCGTTGGCGGCGTCCTTCATATCAGTGACCACTTCGGTCAGCAGATGCGGGATGCCTTCGTAGACCGACAGTTCGAGCATTTTCGGGTCGATCATGATGAAACGCACATCTTCCGGCTGCGCTTTATAGAGCATGCTGAGGATCATGGCGTTCACACCGACTGACTTACCGGAACCGGTGGTACCCGCAACCAGCAGGTGAGGCATTTTAGCGAGATCGGCCACGACCGGATCGCCCGCGATATCTTTACCCAGCACCACGGTCAGCGGGGACGGATTATCGCGGAATTTGGTGTTATCCAGCACTTCACGCAGGTAGACGGTCTGACGTTTCTTGTTCGGCAGCTCAAGCCCAACGTACGGCTTGCCAGGGATAACTTCCACCACACGCACCGCCACGGTCGACAGAGAACGCGCCAGGTCGCGGGACAGGTTGGAAATACGCGCAGCTTTAACGCCGGGCGCCAGGTTCAGTTCAAAACGGGTGATCACTGGACCCGGTGAGTAGTTCACCACGTCCGCCTTGATGCGGAAGTCAGCCAGACGGGCTTCCACCAGACGCGCCATCTGCTCCAGCGCGAAGGTATCGACTGGCTCCACTTCTGACGGCGGCGGCGTTAACAGATCCAGAGACGGCAGCGGCGTGCTTGGACGCTGCAGCGGACGGCTGTCACCGTTACGCATCAACAGCGGGTGAATCAGACTTTCCTGCGGCTGAGGCGCAGGCTGCTGGAACTGCGGTGGCTGCTGCGATTGCTGCGGTTGCTGAACAGGTTGATGCGGCTGCGCATACGGCTGCTGAACAGGCTGGTGCGGCTGCGCGTAGGCCTGTGGTGCTGGCTGCTGGCGCACAGGCTCCGCTTCCGGCATCACGCTCGGGGTAAATAACGGCTCGCTCGGGCCATCATCCACCAGATCCTTCATCGGCGAGAATTCAAAATCAGACAGCGAGAACGGATTTGCACCAGCCGGTTGTTCACCGGAATAGCGCTGCCGCTGGGTGGCGGCAAACTGGCGCGCTAATTCTGCTTCAGCCGCGTCCTCTTCGTCTTCCAGCACCGGTTCATCGTGCTGATATTCTTCACCGTAGCGCTGATTCTGCTGCGCGGCGAACTGGCGGGCCAGCTCGTCCTGCTGCATTTCATCGGCGTCATCTTCGTACTCAGGCTCGCGCGCTTTTTCTTCGGCCATACGCTGGGAAGGCAGCTTGATGCCATAAGAGGCAAGCTCACGGCGGGTGGGTACACGAACGCGGTTAGGGCGAGGCAGTTGCGGACCAATCCCCTCCTTCACCTGAGGACGTGGCGTGCCCCCTGTTGCCAGGCTAAAGACAGGTGCAGCTACGGCAGCGGCCGCGGTAGCCTGCTTCACGCTTTCCGCTACGGGTGCGACTGCAGGCGTCGGGTCGATCGGTGGAACGGAAACAGAAGGCGCTTTCGTCACCGGCTCCTGCACCGGTTCAGGCACAGGCTGGTACCAGGCCGCCAGCTGCTCGCGTTCACGCGCGCGACGCTCTTCAACTTCTTCAAAATAGTACATCGGTGGACGAGAGGGTTTTACCTCTTCCACGATTTCAGGTTCAGGCTGTGGCTCTACATAAGGCTGCACAGGTTCAACCGGCTCAGGCACATACTCCTGATAAGGTTGGGCCACAGGCTGTTCATAGTGCGGGTAATCTTGCGGTTCATACGCGGGCTGCGGCGGCTGATAAGGCTGCTGCCACTGCTCCTGCTGCACAGGAATGTAGCTTTCAGGTTCAGGCGCGATAACCGGCTCCGGCGTGTGAACGCCTGGCGCAGTCTGCCAGTCAACCTGAGGCTGCTGAATAACGGATTCAGGCGGCGAAACCGGCGCGGATGGCATCACGGCGTCGACAGGCGCGGCATACGCCTGCGCAGCGGTCGTCGCGGCTGCGGCGGCCGCAACCGGCTCGGTAACCGAATGGCCATTTAACAGCGGATCGTATTCGTCGAAGTCACCCGGAGTGGCCCGGCTGCCGGAGAAGAGCACATCGTCAGGATCGACGGCGACACCCGCAGCGCGATACGCCACCTGCTCGTCTTCATCCATGCGCTTACCGGAGAAGAGCGCCGCATCGGTTTTACGACCCAGCGGGTTGGCAAATTTCTCAGCAACACGCTGGCGACGCGCCAGCGCGCCGCGCAGAATACGCGCGCGACGAGACTCGCGACGCTGCACAGGCGCGTCATCTTCCTCTTCATCTTCGTATTCTTCTTCATCAACCCACGTATCGTCACGGCGGGTACGGTTGCTGGCGAAGGTCAAAATGGTGAGGATAAAACTTCCGATCTTCTCGGCAATGCTCACCCAGGACCAGCCGGTAAACAGCGTCAGCCCGGCCGCCCAGATACAGAGCAGCGCCAGCGTGCCGCCGCTGCTGTGCAGCATCGGCTGCAGCGCAGAACTGAGTAAACTGCCGATCACCCCGCCAGAGGCGAAGTACCAGATATCATCCGCATTGATTGCCGCCAGCCCGCACGAGGTGAGGATCAGCGCCAGCGCGCCAATCAGGCGCAGCGACACGGCAAAATAGTCGATGTAATCATCGTTCTGACGATGACGCCACGCAAACCAGCATCCGCCAATGATAATGACGGGAAGGGTGTAGGCCATCACACCGAAAATGAAGAACAGCGTGTCCGCAAGCCAGGCACCGGGGACACCGCCTAAATTATGGATAGGCTCATGCCATGCAGTTTGTGACCAGCTGGGATCTGAGGGGTTGAAACTGAGTAAGGCTGCCATCAGCCAGACGGCAAAAAGGGCAATAACAATCAGCAAAGCCTCGAGGAGACGACGTCCGCTGCTTAGCTTCGATAGTGTGACTTCTTTGTCTTCAGTGTATTCCTGGCTCAAAAAAGGCTCTCCAGGTATCAGGCATATCCTGCCTTTTTGCTAAAACGGACAACAGCGCCGGGACTCCCCGGCACTGTTGCTGTATGGATTAACAGGAGTGTAATCAAACTACGCTGATTTTGCACCTGTTCCGTGTTAGCGCGTCTTAATAACCAGACGATTGCTCTGTTTGACCTCTTCCATCACCACATACGTACGGGTGTCGTTCACGCCTGGCAGACGCAGCAGGGTTTCCCCCAGCAGCTTACGGTAGGCGGACATATCAGGCACGCGGGTTTTCAACAGGTAGTCGAAATCACCGGATACCAGATGACACTCTTGAATTTCTTCAAGTTTTTGTACAGCGGCGTTAAATTGCTCAAACACATCCGGCGCACCACGATTCAGAGTAATCTCAACAAATACCAGAAGTGAGGCATCCAGATAATGCGGGTTCAGCAGAGCAGTATAGCCCTGAATGAAACCCTGTCTTTCCAGTCGGCGCACACGCTCAAGGCACGGCGTCGGGGAAAGTCCCACACGTTTTGAAAGCTCGACGTTGGAAATACGCCCATCCTTTTGCAATTCATTAAGAATGTTACGATCGATACGGTCGAGATCTTTGCCAGGGCGCTTCTTGCTATCTACCATTATTATTGTCTCTCTGTATTCCTTCCCTACTCCTGCCTGGACCCTGTGCACATCACTGTTCAGAGCCTGTACCCGTTAGTCATCACATCGCCTGATTATGTATTAGACGCGATGCGGATTCGGGTTCTGTTGGTAAGAAGACCGTTGCCCGAAGGCAGTCACCGACATCACGTATGGCGTCTGTCCACGCCATGCGTAGATTTCACTGACCCGGTAAAAATGGCATTTACGTGCATGCCTATGCGGCATACGGTTAACGCGGTTTTTTTCTTCCTTGAATGTTTTCGCAAAAGCGCAGGGGATTGTCAAAGCAAAACATCGTTTTTTAGTACAACATGCCGGATATTCATTACGGCAGGGTATTAATCCTCATTTTATTGCCTTACAAACGAGCGATTTTCAGGAGAAAGCGTGATGTTATAGCGCCTCATTCATCGTCCGTGGCTATTACACAGATTGATATCAAAATTGCTGCGCTCTTTTTTTACGACAACAAATTCCCTACAATCCAGCCAAATGTCTGCCAACAACAATGGGGATCTCATGGGCACGGCCAAACACAGTAAGCTGCTAATCCTTGGTTCTGGACCTGCGGGATATACCGCAGCGGTCTATGCTGCACGCGCTAACCTGCACCCGGTACTCATCACCGGTATGGAAAAAGGCGGTCAGCTGACCACCACCACCGAAGTGGAAAACTGGCCAGGGGACCCGAACGACCTGACCGGGCCGCTGCTGATGGAACGTATGCACGAGCATGCCGCCAAATTCGAAACCGAAATTCTGTTCGACCACATCAATAAGGTCGATCTGCAGAACCGTCCGTTCCGCCTGACGGGCGACAGCGGCGAATACACCTGTGACGCGCTGATCGTCGCCACCGGCGCCTCTGCCCGTTACCTCGGTCTGCCATCCGAAGAAGCGTTCAAAGGCCGCGGCGTCTCTGCCTGCGCAACCTGCGACGGTTTCTTCTACCGCAACCAGAAAGTCGCGGTCATCGGCGGCGGCAACACCGCAGTGGAAGAAGCGCTCTACCTGGCGAACATTGCCTCTGAGGTGCACCTGATCCACCGTCGCGAAACCTTCCGCGCGGAGAAGATCCTGATCAAACGTCTGATGGATAAAGTGGCAAGCGGCAACATCGTGCTGCACACCAACCGTACCCTCGAAGAGGTGACGGGCGACCAGATGGGCGTTGCCGGTCTGCGTATCCGCGATACCCAGAACACCGATAACGTCGAAACGCTTGAAGTGGCGGGCCTGTTTGTGGCGATCGGTCACAGCCCGAACACCGCGATCTTCGACGGTCAGCTGGAGCTGGAAAACGGCTACATCAAAGTGCAGTCAGGCATTCACGGTAACGCGACCCAGACCAGCATCCCGGGCGTGTTCGCGGCTGGCGACGTGATGGACCACATCTATCGTCAGGCGATTACCTCTGCGGGCACCGGCTGTATGGCCGCGCTGGACGCTGAACGCTACCTTGATGGACTGGCTGAACAAGGTAAATAATCTTTACAAGTCAGTAACAAACGTAAATAAAGGCGGCGATAAGTCGCCTTTATTGTCTCCCCGTTGTAACATTGCGCTGCCCAATTTCTAATAACGTCACCTGCAAAGTACGCAATGGAAAAAACCCGTCAACAAGAGTTAACACGCTGGCTGAAACAGCAAAGCGTTATTTCCCGCCGCTGGCTTACGATTTCCCGTCTCCTGGGGTTCGTTAGCGGTCTGTTGATTGTTGCCCAGGCATGGCTGCTGGCCCGCATTCTTAATCACATGATCATGGAGAACATCCCGCGCGAGGCACTCCTGCTGCCCTTTATTGTCCTGATCCTGATTTTTATCCTGCGCGCCTGGGTGGTGTGGCTGCGTGAGCGCGTCGGTTTTCACGCCGGACAGCACATCCGCTACGAGATCCGCCGTCAGGTACTGGATCGCCTTCAGGAAGCCGGGCCCGCGTGGATCCAGGGTAAACCGGCCGGTAGCTGGGCGACGCTGATCCTTGAGCAGATTGACGATATGCACGACTACTATGCGCGCTATCTGCCGCAGATGGCCCTTGCCGTCTTCGTTCCGCTGCTGATCGTGATCGCCATCTTCCCGGTGAACTGGATGGCTGCGCTGATTCTGATGGGCACCGCCCCGCTGATCCCGCTGTTTATGGCGCTGGTCGGCATGGGGGCTGCGGATGCCAACCGCCGTAACTTCCTGGCATTGGGTCGCTTGAGCGGCCATTTCCTCGACCGTCTGCGCGGCATGGAGACGTTACGCATTTTTGGCCGCGGTGAAGCGGAAACCGAAAACATTCGCCAGGCATCGCAGGACTTCCGTCAGCGCACCATGGAAGTGTTACGCCTCGCCTTCTTGTCTTCCGGCGTACTGGAATTCTTTACCTCACTGTCGATTGCCCTCGTGGCGGTCTACTTTGGCTTCTCCTACCTCGGCGCGCTGGATTTCGGCCATTACGGCACGGCGGTGACTCTTTCCGCCGGGTTCCTGGCGCTGATCCTGGCCCCGGAGTTTTTCCAGCCGCTTCGCGATCTGGGGACCTTCTATCACGCCAAAGCGCAGGCGGTTGGCGCAGCCGATAGCCTGAAAACGTTCCTGGAAACGCCGCTGGCGCACCCGGAGCGGGGTGACGTAACGCTGAATGCTAAAGACCCCGTGACCATTGAAGCGCAGGATTTTTCCATTCTGTCACCGGAAGGCAAAGTACTCGCGGGTCCGCTGAACTTTACCTTACCTGCCGGACAACGCGTGGTGCTCGTCGGCACCAGCGGCTCCGGGAAAAGTTCTCTGCTGAATGCGCTATCCGGTTTTATGGCCTACACGGGTTCACTGCGGATCAACAAAACCGAACTGCGCAACCTCGATCCAGACGCCTGGCGTAAACAGCTCAGCTGGGTAGGACAAAACCCGCAGCTTCCAGCCTCTACGCTGCGTGAAAACGTTCTGCTGGCGCGCCCGGACGCGCGTGAAGATGAACTGCAATCGGTGCTCGACCGCGCCTGGGTCAGCGAGTTTCTGCCGCTGCTTCCGCAGGGGGTAGATACCGTTGTCGGCGATCAGTCCGCCGGGCTGTCGGTCGGACAGGCGCAGCGCGTAGCCGTTTCCCGCGCGCTGCTTAATCCATGCCAGCTGATGCTGCTGGATGAGCCCGCCGCCAGCCTGGACGCCCACAGCGAACAGCGCGTAATGGAGGCCCTGAACGCCGCCTCCCGGCAGCAAACCACCCTGATGGTCACCCATCAGCTGGAGGGGATTGCCGACTGGGACCAGATCTGGGTCATGGAGAACGGCCGTATTGTTGAGCAAGGCGATTACGCCTCTCTCGTTGCCGCGCAGGGACCGTTTGCCGCCCTGCTGGCGAACCGTCAGGAGGACATCTGATGCGTGCTCTGCTGCCTTATCTTGCGCTCTATAAACGCCACAAATGGATGCTGACGCTGGGGATTGTGCTGGCGATTGTCACGCTGCTCGCCAGCATTGGCCTGCTCACGCTTTCCGGCTGGTTCCTGTCGGCCTCGGCCGTCGCGGGCTTTGCCGGTTTATACAGCTTCAACTATATGCTCCCGGCTGCCGGTGTTCGCGGTACCGCCATCACGCGGACTGCCGGACGCTATTTCGAACGGCTGGTCAGCCACGACGCCACTTTCCGCGTGCTGCAGCACCTGCGCATCTACACCTTCAGCAAACTGCTGCCCCTCTCCCCTGCCGGGCTGGCGCGTTTTCGTCAGGGTGAATTACTTAACCGTGTTGTTGCGGATGTCGACACGCTGGATCACCTTTACCTGCGCGTGATTTCCCCGATCGTGGGCGCGTTTGTGGTGATTGTGGTGGTCACGCTGGGGCTGTCTGTTCTGGATGTTTCCGTTGCGCTGACGCTGGGCGGGATCATGCTGCTGACGCTCATCATTCTGCTGCCGCTGTTTTACCGCGCCGGGAAATCCACCGGGGAAAACCTGACGCGCCTGCGCGGAGACTACCGCCAGCAGCTCACCTCCTGGCTTCAGGGGCAGGCAGAGCTGACGATTTTTGGCGCCAGCAAGCGCTACCGTGCGCGGATGGAAAGTACGGAGCTTAACTGGCATGAGGCCCAGCGCCGCCAGTCGGAGCTGACGGCCTTCTCTCAGGCGCTGATGATGTTAATCGGCGGCGTGGCGGTGATTGCCATGCTGTGGCTGGCTTCCGGCGATGTCGGGGGGAATTCACAGCCGGGTCCACTTATTGCCCTTTTCGTCTTCTGCGCGCTGGCGGCGTTTGAGGCGCTGGCCCCGGTGACGGGCGCCTTCCAGCATCTGGGTCAGGTGATCGCCTCTGCCCTGCGCATCACGCAGATTGCCGAACAGGAGCCAGAAGTCACGTTCAGTGCCGGGCAAACTGCGGTACCAGAGCAGGTTGCGCTGACGCTTGAAGATGTCACCTTCGCCTATGACAAACAGGCGCAGAACGCGCTGGACGGTATCAATCTTTCAGTTAATGCAGGACAGCGGATTGCGATCCTCGGCCGTACCGGCTGTGGTAAATCGACGCTGCTGCAGTTGCTGACCCGCGCCTGGGATCCGCAGCGCGGTCATATTCGTTTTAATAACACGTTGCTGACCGATTTCAGTGAGCAGGCCCTGCGCAAGACGGTGAGCGTCGTTCCGCAGCGCGTGCATCTGTTTAGCGCCACCCTGCGCGATAACCTGCTGCTGGCCGCGCCAGAGGCCTCTGATGATGCGCTTCGCGCCGTGCTGGAGCAGGTCGGACTGCAAAAACTGCTTGAGGACGACGGGCTGAACAGCTGGCTGGGCGAAGGCGGCCGTCAGCTCTCCGGCGGTGAACTACGCCGTCTGGCAATTGCGCGCGCGCTGCTGCACGATGCGCCGCTGATGCTGCTCGACGAACCCACCGAAGGGCTGGACGCAACAACCGAGAGCCAAATCCTTGATTTGCTGGCGAATGTCATGACCGGCAAAACCGTACTGATGGTCACACACCGCCTGCGCGGACTGGCGAGTTTTGATCGGATAATTGTGATGGACAACGGACACATTATTGAGCAAGGTAGTCACGCAGAGCTGTTGGCGAAACAAGGTCGCTACTACCAGTTTAAACAGCGTCTGTAGACTATATTTGTAGCGTCCTTACTCGCGTACTGGAGTTTTGCTGTCATGCGCCTGGTCCAGCTTTCTCGTCATAACATCGCGTTCCCTTCTCCGGAAGGGGCGCTGCGTGAGCCCAACGGGCTGCTGGCCCTTGGTGGTGATCTCAGTCCCGCACGGCTTTTAATGGCGTACCAGCGCGGTATATTTCCCTGGTTTTCCCCCGGCGATCCGATTTTATGGTGGTCCCCCGATCCGCGTGCCGTGCTGTGGCCAGCGCAGTTTCACGCGAGCCGCAGCATGAAGCGTTTCCATGCGAAATCACCCTACTGCGTCACCCTCAATCATGCCTTTGGTCAGGTCATTGAAGGCTGTGCCGAAGACCGCTATGAAGGGACATGGATAACCCGCGATATCATTACCGCCTACCACCAGCTTCATGAGCTTGGCTACGCCCACTCCATCGAGGTGTGGGAAGGCGGAGCACTCGTCGGCGGCATGTACGGCGTGGCGCAGGGGACGCTGTTTTGCGGCGAGTCGATGTTCTCTCGTGCGGTTAACGCCTCGAAAACCGCGCTGCTGGTCTTCTGCGAGGCGTTTGCCCAGCGCGGCGGACGCCTGATCGATTGTCAGGTGCTCAACGAGCATACGGCCTCCCTGGGTGCTGTTGAAATCCCGCGACGCCAGTACATCGAACAGCTGGATGCCAGCCGTCAGGAGAAGCTCCCGCGCGACTTCTGGATACCGAGAACGCTCTTTATGCCCAATGCCTAAATGTTTTCCGCATATTTTTTGTGAGGGTGTTATAATTATGCCGCAGAGTAGCTTCTGCCTGTTGCCCCGCCGCCGTTTGGGACCCTCGCTTCAGATAACGTCCTGACGTTTATCCTGTTGTCTCCCCTTTACGAATGCGCTTCCTGTTCGGTTGTACCGTGACGCTTGGGCAATGCGCCGAAACTGTTTTGCTGCGTTTTAATCGCGCAATTCTTTACTTAATTGATGAATTTCGGCATTATCTTGCCGGTTCAAAACTTGGTAGTGATACCCCAGAGGATTAGATGGCCAAAGAAGACAATATTGAAATGCAGGGTACCGTACTTGATACGTTGCCTAATACCATGTTTCGCGTAGAGCTGGAAAACGGTCACGTGGTAACTGCGCACATCTCCGGTAAAATGCGCAAAAACTACATCCGCATTTTGACGGGCGACAAAGTGACTGTTGAACTGACCCCGTACGACCTGAGCAAAGGCCGCATTGTCTTCCGTAGTCGCTAATTGTTTTCGCCTGTAATGGCAGATGAATATTAAATAAGGCCGGGATTTTCCCGGCCTTACTTTTTTGTGCTACAGGTTATTATTTGAACAATTATTTGGCCGTTCGATTCAGCGTCAGGACTGTCTGTTCGACAGCAATGCCAGCCACCGTAAGTAACCGACATTAGCAGCCGCAATGCCCTTTTAATGGCTGTGTCTGGCTATGCTATCAGCCGTTTGCCACCTGATAAACTATATTTATCAAAGCATCAAGCTCGTCTTTTGCAAACAACCTTGCCCGGTAGCATTCACCAGGGAACTCTGGATAGCCATCCATCGAGCAAATCAGATCGTAGATTGTGGCAATAATATGGCCTGTTGCATCGCTGATAAAGAAAGAGCGTGCGTGGTTGGTGTAGATGCCATAGTAGTCACCATAATCTATTGCTGCCCCCATAAAATCAGTGAGTTGAGGAACACGATCGGAGGGTAACTGAATAATGCTTCCTGCCTGATTTGCTGTATTGGCGACGAGATCAACAGCATAGAACATGACTCTCGCAGGATCGGTTTTGTAAGAATCAGCCGTTGAATCACGTGTAATATCTCGAGTAACCGCATTGCCTTCATTATCAACGCAGGAGCGATTATCAAAGAGCGAAAGAACAAATTTTCCTTCAGTCTCATTGCTTAACCCAGCAAAAGCGCTATTTTTAGTGACGAATACGGTATGAGCACCATTTTCAAAACTCTCAATACCGGAAGTATCTATCTGCGTAACACCCTGTCCTGCTGCGAAATTACTGTTAAATCCCCCGGTATTAATACTCCATAATATCTTGCCGTCGGCAGGAGAAATACCAAACGTCAGGCCTGCAGAGCGAGTATGAACAACAATCGCTTCAGCATTTGCCTCGCCCGCGGGGATCCAGGAAAGCGAGTTAAGGTGAGCATCGTTTGTGGGGCTATTATTCAGGATCTGAGTATTATCAAATGCACGAGTGTAATTTTTTGCCCACAGCATCAAGCCTGTCTTTTCATCAAATTTTAAAATTGATGCGTCCTGTCTCATCGTGTTGGTCGAACGGTCCGGGTTATCATTACCAATCATGAAAAGATTATCGGCGGAATCCCAAATCAGATCGTGGGTGTTAGCATAGCGGTTGCCATCGCGGTCACGTAAATCAAACTCCAGAATCTCGTTGCCCAAAATATCGATTTTGAAAAAGCGTCGCCCATACCAGTGTTCATCTTCATCACTGCCGATATAGAAATAACCATTATGGGTTTTTAGCATCTGGTTACGGTAGGGCTGAGCATAATAGCAGCGAAGATCGCCGTTCCGGTCGTAGCCATCACAATTGGTAGTCATTAACCAACTGTTTCCCCATACGGTCGTGAAGTTAGCGGGATCCGTTTGCTCAATATCGATATGGAAAATTGTCCCATCGCGGTAGAGTTGCTCCTGTGTGCTTACCTGGATGGTTTGATTAAAAACTTCCACTCCGCTAAGGTTTTTAAAGACAACCTGCACCTGGTTAAGGTAGTTTGCATACAGCCCAATAACCGGAATTTTTATCTTAGGTAAAGAGACAATGTCATTTGAAGAATACGTAAAGTCTAAACTTGTCGTGCTAGTCGATCTTCCCAGTACCGTATAGGAATATGTTATCGCCTCATCAATTATAAACTTCAGATAGACCGCAAGCTGGTTGTTAGCAGGGGCGAGTTCCATTCCAAGATAGGTAATTGCCATATTATTCACCTGTTGTTAATTATTACTGTGTAAATTCTTTTACTCGCATCTCATTCACCTGTTGGGGAATGATCTTATTTCCTTTCACCAGATAATCAATAACCGCATCGGAAAGGTTATATCCACCTTTTACCTGTTTGTTCTGACCATCAATGAATGCAGTAAAGCCATCGCCACCAGGAGCAAGGAAACTATTTGTCGCTACGCGATAGGTTTCAGAGTCTACAATTGGCTTGCCATTAAGCGTAAATAGTACAACGCGTTGCCCAACTGGTTTATGTTGGTCGTAGCGCATCTCCAGTCCTTTCGACATCTGCAAAACACCGTTAGTGAGTGATGCACTGTGCTCCATAAGATTTCGTAAGGATTTCCCATTCAAATCCATTACGGTAAGCTCATTTGGAAACGGGAACGCGCTAATAACATCGCCGAGGGTTATCGTACCGGCATTCAAATCAGCACGCAGACCACCTGAATTAGTGAGCGCCAGTTGCGCATCAGGCGCAGCAGCAAGCATTGCATCGGTAAATAAATTGCCCAGCGAAGATGATTCCCCGTAGGCGCGCGTAAGCGTAACAGGCGTCTCTCCAACTTTTTGGCGAACCGTTTCGGAGAGCTTTTTATTCCAGCTATCAATAACACTCTGAGTTGCCGGATCGGGTTTCCATTCATCAGCATAAAGGGTCTTAAGTTCGAAGCTTTTTATTTTGTTGTGATGTTTTTTTAGATCCACATCCAGGACCAGCTTACCAATATCAATCCCACCACTGTCAGTCGAAAGCACCAGCGTGTTACCTACTCTAAGCGGCTCCGGCGTTCCAACATGCGCATGTCCGGTAATCAGAATATCCAGTCCTTTCACCTGCTTCGCCGTCTGGATATCCTTATCAAGGGCGCGTTTGACATCAGTATTGCCGATACTGGACTGGCGTGCAGGGAAACCTTCATGCATGAGTGCAACGGTTATATCTACTTTTCCACGTAGTTCATCCAGATAACGCTGGAGATATTTAACCTCGTCACGCGCTTCAATACCCTGACGCATTGACGATGAAACGGTATCATCGAAAGCGAATACGCCATGCAACCCAATGACCCCAATTTTAACGCCATCCTTTTCAAGGATTGTATACGGCTTATTCCAGAAAAGGACATTACTATTTTTATAAAACACGTTACCTAACAGTATCGGGAATTTAGCCTGGCTGAGCTGTATCAGCGTATTATCCCAACCATGGTCGAACTCATGATTGCCGACAGACGCAGCATCAAATGACATTGTATTCATAATATCTATGATTGCCCGCCCTTTTGTCAGGCTGCTAATGTATGGACCGGTAAAGTAATCTCCAGCATCGAAATAAAAAGTAGCCTTATTCTTTTGCTTTTCTTGCTTGACGTAAGTCGCAATATTTGCGAAGCCACCGACAGCTCTTTTACCTTCTGCAACATAAGGGAGTTTATAGGGCTCAACATGTGCATGCAGGTCATTGGTATAAATGACGGTAACGTCCTGCGCTGGACTTAGCGAAGCATACCCCGATAGTAATAAAACCGCGATTACAGTTTTTTTCATTTTTTAACTCTCGAATTAAAGAAAGAATTTCATTATCGATTAGCAAAAAACAGATTTTGTGAACCTTCTCACGACATATGGAAAAGGGAGACGCGAAAATTTACGACTAACAGAATCAGTTGGTGAAGCACATGGAATCCGCTCCAAAAATAGATCTCAATGTTTGTAAAAGCTGGTCATGTCCAAATCTCGGAATACCAGATGCGAGTGATTATGTTTTTCCTGTTTATCGTCTGGGCTACGCTGCACTTGAATGTCAAAAATGTGGCAGTCTTCCTCCACTGTTTAATACAAAAGAATGTGACGAGTGGTTCAGTCAATTCATGCAACGAAAATTAGGAAATACAGGACAAGGTTGTCCCCGCTGTTTTACAGCGCACATCATTCGCTATGGATACACAAAAGCCAGAACACCCCGCTTTCAATGTTGTACCTGCCGTTATGTATTTACTCCCCACTATGACAATGCTGTAGGCCTGAATAAAAATATCACCCTTCTTTCCCAGCTCGAACAAGGGGTGCACTCTGGTGAAACGACAAACCAAAGGGTGCTCGCGCAAGCGGTTAACGGGTTCGAACACGATCTGCATGTTTCATTCCCTGCGCTAACAAGGGTGTCAACGACCACAATGGTTATACCGTTTCAGGGTCATTCTGCGAGGCAGAAACTGTATGTTGTGATCAGTGCCGATGCTGACTCCGGCAAAATTATTCAAATAACAACCAACTATTGCGACTGGAAGGCAGGTGATTCATTGCTCTATCAGGGTTCTAAGTCTTTCCCTTCTTCGATACTACCGTCGAGCGATACCGATCTTATTCGGGAGCAAGAAATGCAATTTCTTAAACGGAGTCAATTTGATGAAATTCAGTACGGTAGTGCCGAGCTTAAGCGAAACGACCGGGGAAGCATGGTCCGTCCTGTCATTACCATACACAGTCATTTCCAGCGATTAAAACGACGCTTCCCGGATGTAGCCGATCATTATCTCGCCCATGAGTGCGTTTTGCGCGGCGGGGCTATAACTGCCTGGTCAACAGAAGTCCGACTTGGGAAAACCGATCTTTGGTTTGTGTCTGAAAATATTGAAAACGCCAACCTCTCTGACAAAGCATTTTGCCTTACTGGTAGCTGGAAAATGGGATGGTGGAAAAATGTGTGGCAGCGTTGGGATAATGGCGAGATATGCAAGATGATTGGCCTGCTGACCGGACAGCAAAGTACAGCGGAACCCGCGTTGATTTCACTTGCATCCTGCACTGCATTTGCTGTCTGGCTGAAATCCCATCCATGGTCATTACAGTGTCATAACTTTGGGCCGCGGGTAGTGAGCCAGCATTTAGTGGGTCTTGGCTGTATTTATAACCAACAGATGAAGGAAAATTCAGGCAGTTAAGGGCTACATAACGCGAGCTGTACGGCAGCGAACTGAAAGCGAACTGCACTATTTTATTGTCATCAAAAGTTATTAACGTCTTCCTGTACTACCCATTTTTACGAAGATTAATCCATTTGGCGTCAGAGCAACTCCCCCGACGCCTCGGATCGACGTCAGGAAATAATGTGAATTACCGTTTCTGCAAGTTGAGGCGCAACGACATCTGCGGCCATCGAATGCGTAATGTCATGCAGCAGTCCCGTCAGATGCGGCAACATATCGCGGTCAAAATGCGATACCAGCAGTATGTGGTTTAACGCCCGACAGTAATCACACTGTGCTTCGGTGTCTTCAAGCAGCCACTCTTTTTGTCTCGGTTGTTCCGCTTCGTCCTCAAATTCCACCACCTGAAAATCACGCATTGACTCTGTGAGGCCGGATTTCATTTCTTCCAGATACGCCCCAAGGCAGCGACAGATGGGCTGCGTTTGTGGGAGTGATGTGCAATCGAGGAGGATTTCGGTGAGCAATTTGCAGCGCTCTGCAAGGGTTGGGAGATCGGGGTTGAGGGAGAGTTCGCTATAAAGCAGTGAAAGATTGTTATGTTCCATTTGATTATGACTCCGTGTGAAATGATGAGATCTCCACCCGAACGCCAACTCAGGTGGCAGACTGAACCGGTTTGGCGTACCGACCCACACGGGAAAATCGGCGCTTCAAAAGAAGCCCCGGTTCAGCCCACCATAATTGAGTCTGCGGATTATATCGCTAGCTTTCAAAAGTGTGAACGAACCTGATGATAGTTGACGTATCAACATCATTTCTCGTGTGTAATCAGGACGCCAATCCTGACACCTGATTTTGCAGGTGCGCCGCCATTTTATTACTGTAGATTTATCCAGCAACTGACTTCGAAAGAAACTGGAAAGCGCCTCGCAAAATTCCTCTGCGGCCTGATGCCCTCACCCCAACCCTCTCCCACAGGGAGAGGGAGAAAACACTAAAAACGACAACCCAGTTGCCGTTTTGCTTTTACCTGGGCCTGATGCCCTTACCCCGGCCCTCTCCCACAGGGAGAGGGCGAAAAGCAGGCATAAAAAAACCGGGCAAATGCCCGGTTTTTAACATTAACGTTCAATTCACTCAGTGAGCCGCTTCCGGCTTGTGCTTCGCCGCACTCTGGAAATCGTACGTCAGTTCGTTCTTCGCCTGATCCAGCGCCACGGTCACCTGACCGCCGTCCACCAGCGAGCCAAACAGCAGCTCGTTCGCCAGCGGTTTCTTCAGGTTGTCCTGAATCACGCGCGCCATCGGACGGGCCCCCATCGCGCGGTCGTAGCCTTTCTCGGCCAGCCAGTTGCGGGCCTCCTGGCTCACTTCCAGCGACACGCCTTTCTGATCCAGCTGAACCTGCAGCTCGACGATGAACTTGTCCACAACCTGATGGATCACCTCGGTAGACAGGTGATCGAACCAGATAATGTTGTCCAGACGGTTACGGAACTCCGGAGTGAAGATCTTCTTGATCTCCTCCATCGCATCGGTGCTGTTATCCTGGTGAATCAGGCCGATGGATTTACGCTCGGTTTCACGCACCCCGGCGTTGGTGGTCATCACCAGCACTACGTTGCGGAAGTCCGCCTTGCGCCCGTTGTTGTCGGTCAGTGTCCCGTTGTCCATCACCTGCAGCAGGATGTTGAACACGTCCGGGTGCGCCTTCTCGATTTCATCGAGCAGCAGGACCGCGTGCGGATGCTTGATCACCGCGTCGGTGAGCAGGCCGCCCTGGTCAAAGCCCACGTAGCCCGGAGGCGCACCAATCAAACGGCTGACGGTGTGACGCTCCATATACTCGGACATATCAAAGCGCAACAGCTCAATGCCCAGCGCTTTGGAGAGCTGAACCGTCACCTCGGTTTTCCCCACGCCGGTCGGGCCAGCGAACAGGAAGGAACCGACAGGCTTGTGGTCATGCCCCAGCCCGGCGCGGGCCATCTTGATCGCTTCGGTTAAGGCCTCAATGGCTTTATCCTGACCAAAGACCAGCATTTTCAGGCGATTGCCGAGGGTGCGCAGCGTATCGCGGTCGCTCTGAGAAACGCTCTTCTCAGGGATACGCGCGATGCGGGCCACCACGGACTCAATATCCGCCACGTTAACGGTTTTCTTACGCTTGCTGGCCGGCATCAGGCGCGCGCGCGCGCCGGCCTCATCAATCACGTCAATCGCCTTATCCGGCAGATGACGGTCATTGATGTATTTCACCGCCAGCTCCACCGCCGCACGGACCGCTTTCGCGGTGTAACGCACGTCGTGGTGCGCTTCGTACTTCGGCTTCAGGCCGTTGATGATCTGCACCGTTTCCTCGACGGACGGTTCGGTGACGTCGATTTTCTGGAAGCGGCGCGCCAGCGCACGGTCTTTCTCAAAGATGTTGCTGAACTCCTGGTAGGTCGTGGAGCCAATCACGCGGATCTTGCCGCTGGAGAGCAGCGGTTTGATCAGGTTCGCGGCATCCACCTGGCCACCGGAGGCCGCACCTGCGCCGATGATGGTGTGGATCTCATCGATAAACAGGATGCTGTTGGTGTCCTGCTCCAGCTGTTTTAACAGCGCCTTGAAGCGTTTTTCAAAATCACCGCGGTATTTGGTGCCCGCCAGCAGCGAGCCGATATCCAGCGAGTAGATGGTGCAGTCGGCAATCACTTCCGGCACGTCGCCCTGCACAATGCGCCAGGCAAGCCCTTCGGCAATCGCGGTTTTACCCACGCCTGACTCACCCACCAGCAGCGGGTTGTTCTTGCGGCGACGGCACAGCACCTGGATCGCGCGCTCCAGCTCTTTATCGCGACCAATCAGCGGGTCGATACCGCCAACGCGAGCAAGCTGGTTAAGGTTGGTGGTGAAGTTTTCCATACGATCCTCCCCGCCTGCTTGCTCTTCATTGTTATTGACCTGATTGCTGGAATCCGATGCCTGGTTAGGCTCGTCTTTGCGCGTTCCGTGAGAAATAAAGTTAACCACGTCGAGGCGGCTGACTTCGTGTTTGCGCAGCAGGTATGCAGCCTGTGACTCCTGCTCGCTGAAGATGGCGACTAAGACGTTTGCGCCAGTCACTTCGCTACGCCCGGAAGACTGGACGTGGAATACCGCGCGCTGCAGCACGCGCTGGAAGCTTAGCGTCGGCTGCGTGTCGCGCTCTTCTTCACTGGCTGGCAGCACCGGTGTGGTTTGTTCGATGAAGGCTTCGAGTTCCTGACGTAGCGCCACCAGATCCACGGAGCAGGCTTCCAGCGCTTCGCGGGCAGATGGGTTGCTAAGCAGTGCGAGCAGTAAATGCTCGACGGTCATAAACTCATGTCGGTGCTCACGCGCTCTGGCGAAAGCCATGTTTAAACTGAGTTCCAGTTCTTGATTGAGCATAGGCACCTCCCCCAATTTTATGCCTTATCAGGCCTTTTCCAGCGTACACAGCAACGGATGCTCGTTCTCCCTCGCATAGTCGTTCACCATCGCCACTTTGGTTTCCGCCACTTCGGCTGTGAAGATGCCGCAGATAGCTTTGCCACGATAATGAACGGTAAGCATCAGTTGCGTTGCACGTTCTACATCATAAGAAAAGAACTTTTGTAGCACGTCAATAACAAATTCCATCGGCGTGTAATCATCGTTCATTAACATAACTTTATACATAGATGGCGGTTTTAGCGCGTCGCGCACTTTGTCTTCCGCCAGCTGGTCGAAATCCAGCCAATCGTTGGTCTTACCCATTATGCATAACCACTTTGAATCTACCTCAGATGTTAGATAACAATCATCTATTACTGTCATCCGCGATGTCTGTCACAAACTGTTGCAATAGCGTTAACTGCTTCAAACTTTGGTTGATTATTGTCCCATCTCCAACGCCAAACGCTTGACGACTTCTTTCGTTTCTCTAAATTGTACAAGCGTGAGATGGCGAGGTTTTGAACAGCCCCCACTCCACCACCGGTTCATTCCATCTTAACTTATAAGATTTACGAAGGATGTCGAAGCATGGAAATGGGTACTGTTAAGTGGTTCAACAACGCCAAAGGGTTTGGCTTCATCTGCCCCGAAGGCGGCGGCGAGGATATCTTCGCTCACTATTCCACCATTCAGATGGATGGTTACAGAACGCTCAAAGCCGGGCAGTCCGTCCGGTTCGATGTACATCAGGGACCAAAAGGCAATCATGCAAGCCTAATCGTACCCGTTGAAGCAGAGACGGTTGCATAGCTCTCTGTTTTATTGTGTACATCCCGCAGTCAAAATGCCAGCCCGATCGGCTGGCATTTTTATTTTCGGGTTATTCCCGAGCCAGCGCGTCCACCGGATCCAGCCGCGCCGCGTTGCGGGCGGGCAACCAGCCAAACAAAATGCCGGTAAAGGTCGAACACAAAAACGCGGTGATAATGGCAACCGGCGAGAAGCCAATCTCCCAGCCGGGTAAAAAGAGCTGGAGCGCAAACGCGATCATCATCGAGAGCGCAATGCCCATCGCCCCGCCGACCAGACACACCAGAACCGCCTCAATCAAAAACTGCTGCAGCACGTCGCTGGCCCGGGCTCCGACCGCCATGCGAATACCGATCTCTCGCGTGCGCTCGGTGACCGACACCAGCATGATATTCATCACCCCGATGCCGCCGACGACCAGCGAGATCACCGCCACCAGCGTGAGAAACAGCTGAAGAGTACGTGTGGTCTTTTCCGCCGTTTTCAAGAGGCCGTCCATATTCCAGGTGAAGAAATCTTTCTTCCCGTGGCGCAGGGTTAACAGTCGCTCAAGCTGCTGTTCGGCGAGCGCGCTGTCGTAACCCTCCTTCACGCGTACGGTGATGGAGTTGAGCCATGACTGCCCCATAATCCGCCCGGAGATGGTGGTATAGGGCAGCCAGACGCGCAGGATCTTGCTGCTGCCGAACATCGACTGCTTCTCTTCCGCCACGCCGATGACCGTGGCAGGCATGTTGCCGACCAGGATCACTTCGCCTACCACGCTGGCTTTATTGGGGAAGAGCTGCCTGCGCGAGTTCGCGTCCAGCACCACCACCTGCGCCCTGCCCGCCAGCTGCTCGGCGTTGAAGGTGGCGCCTTCGCTGAAGGTCATGCCGTAGACGTTGAAGTAGTCTCCGCTGACGCCGTTAGCGCTGGCGGCCACGTCAACGTTGCCCACGCGCAGACGCAGGTTCTGCGAAACCGCAGGCGTGGCGGAGTTCACCCACGGCTGCTTCTGAATCGCCGCCAGATCGTCATACTTCAGCGCCTGCTGATACTGCGGCTCGTCGTCACCAAAATCTTTGCCCGGATAGACGTCAATGGTATTAGTGCCGATGGCGCGAATATCGGCCAGCACCAGCTGCTTGGCCGCGTCGCCCACCACCACGATCGATACCACCGAGGCGATACCGATGATGATGCCGAGCATCGTCAGCAGGGTACGCATTTTGTTGGCCGCCATCGCCAGCCAGGCCATGGTCAGCGCCTCGCGAAAGCCGCTGGAGAACTGTCCCCAGCCGGTTGATGCCGGTAGCGCTTCTTTCGGCGCCGCAGCCCTGGACTCACGCGGCGGTGGATTGCTGACCAGCTCGCCGTCGTGGATCTCAATAATGCGTTCCGCCTGCGCCGCTACCTGCGGATCGTGGGTAACGATAATTACCGTGTGCCCCTGATCGCGAAGCTGATGGAGGATCGCCATCACCTCTTCGCCGGAATGGCTGTCGAGCGCGCCGGTCGGTTCATCCGCGAGGATCACCTGCCCGCCGTTCATCAGGGCACGGGCAATACTCACGCGCTGCTGCTGGCCGCCGGACAGCTGCGACGGCTGGTACTCTACCCGCTCCGCCAGCCCCAGACGCGTCAGCAGCATCTGCGCGCGCTCAAGGCGCTTTTTACGCTCGACGCCCGCATACACCGCAGGCACTTCCACGTTCTGCGCCGCATTCAGGTGAGAAAGCAGATGGTAACGCTGGAAGATAAAGCCGAAGTGTTCCCGGCGCAGCTTCGCCAGCGCGTCGCCGTCCAGCGTGGAGACATCCGTCCCGGCCACCCGATAGGTCCCGCTGGTCGGTTTATCCAGACAGCCGAGAATGTTCATCAGCGTCGATTTACCGGAACCCGACGCGCCGACAATCGCCACCATCTCGCCCGCCTCCACGCGCAGGGAGATGCCCTTCAGCACCTCCACCGGACCGTCGCCTGACGGATAGCTGCGACGAATGTTATTCAGCTCAAGCAGCGCCGTCATTTAGCGGCTCCGGGCAGGCTTTCGCTGACAACAACCTCCTCGCCCTCTTCCAGACCTTTCACCACCACCACGTCGGTGTCGTTGCGCGCGCCGATCACGACCTCGCGCTCGCGCGTTTCGCCGTTGCGCAGCACTTTCACTTTATAACGACTATCACCGGCGGACTCGCCGAGCGCAGAGAGCGGAATGGTCAGCACGTTCTTCACGCCGGTCAGCTGGATATGCACCTGTGCGGTCATGTCCAGACGCAGCACGCCCTGCGGGTTTGGCACCTCAAAGCGGGCATAGTAGAAGATAGCGTCGTTAACTTTTTCCGGCGTCGGCAGAATGTCTTTCAGCACGCCTTCGTAGCGCGTCTGCGGGTCGCCAAGCACCGTAAACCAGGCGTTCTGCCCCGGCTTAAGATGGATCACATCCGCTTCTGAGACCTGGGCTTTTACCAGCATGGTGCTCATGTCCGCCAGCGTCAGAATGTTCGGCGCCTGCTGCGCGGCAATCACCGTCTGGCCCTGCAGCGTGGTGATCTGGGTCACTTCGCCCGCCATCGGCGCGACGATTTTGGTGTAGTCGAGGTTGGTTTTTGCCGTATCCAGCGAGGCCTGATTGCGTTTGATCTGCGCGTCAATCGTGCCAATTTGCGCCTGTTTCACCGCCAGTTCAGTGGTGGCAGTATCTAAATCCTGTTTCGAAATAGCCTGGGTTTTGGCCAGCGCCTGCTGACGGGTCAGCGTTACCTGAGCCAGGTTACGTTCTGCCAGAGCCTGGGCACGCTGCGCGCGCAGCTCCATCAGCGTGGCTTCCACCTCGCGGATCTGGTTCTCAGCCTGCTCAGGATCGATAACGCCGAGCAGTTGGCCTTTTTTCACCTTGTCGCCAATCTCAACCGACAGCGTTTTCAACTGGCCGCTGACCTGAGCGCCGACGTCAACCTTGCGCAGCGCGTCAAGCTTGCCCGTCGCGAGGACGTTTTGCTGCAGTTCGCCCGGGCGAACAATCAGCGTCTGATACTGCGGCACCGGCGCATTCAGCACCTGCCATAGCCAGTATCCACCGGCTAAAACCACGACCGCCAGCAGCAGAAACAGCGTTCTGCGTTTTCCCTTGAGGTTCATAAATATTCCAAATAAATGTTCTGGCAATGATAAGCGTTGATTCTAACTAAACGACTCCTCAACGAAACCCCTGTTCTCCGAAATCGTCCTAATTTGTTTACGAGATGTTGACATTTCTCCTGCTGAAATAGCGATATTCCAAAAGGATCAGGATCTACCATGTCTTCTATCGTCGATACATCACTTTCAAACCTGCCGCAGCCAAAATCCGGCTGGCAGCTCTTCAAAAACCTGGCTTTCGGTGAGATCGCACCCGGGCTGGCATGGGAAAAAACCGCCTATCGACGCAAGTTCATGCTGCGTTCACTGGCGACACCGCTCAGCACCGCTCGCCTGCTGTCTGATCTTGCGAAACATCCGCACCTGATGCAAATGCTCCAGGTTCAGCCAGGGCTGCCCTGCCGCCTTCATCGTCCGTGGTTAACGGTCAATATGGATCGACAGCGTGTGCTGGAATCGCTGTCCTGGCACTATCAGATGATGTGCCGCCAGCTGCCGGCGACGCTGACAAAGGGTTACCTTTCAAAGCAGGGCGTGACTCTGCTGACCTTAACCGGAAAAGATGAACAGCAATTTACCGTCCGCCTGTGTGCCGACGCGTTTATGGATAAAGAGGGAGAAGCTACCCTCGTTTTCTGTGACAGTCAAAATACGGCGCTGGCGGAGATAACCTTTACGCTATGCCAGTTTGAGGGAAAATCGACGCTGTTCATTGGCGGTTTACAGGGCGCAAAAGCGCATGTTCCCCATGAGCTGATCCAGGGAGCGACGAAAGCCTGCCACGGCCTGTTCCCGAAACGTCTGCTGGTCGAGGCCGCAATGACGCTCGGCGCCGCGTTCCCGGTAGAGCAGATTGTCGCCGTCAGTAACGATACCCATATTTATCGCAGCTGGCGCTACCGCAAGAAAAAAGAGGGCAAACTGTTGGCCGATTACGACAGTTTCTGGCTCTCCATCGGCGGTGAAAAGCAGGATAACGGTAATTTTATGCTGCCACTCGTCATGCCGCGTAAACCGATGGAAGAGATCGCCAGCAAAAAACGCTCCGAATATCGCCGCCGCTACGCGCTGCTGGATAGCCTGATTCAGCAGGTGAAACAGGCGACCCAACGCTAATCCGCTTTCCCGCGTGCCAGCCACAGCACGCGGGAGAACATCTTCCGTAGCAGGGTCGGTACTGCCTCCACGCCCCGCCTGCCCGCTTCCGTCGCCACTTCAATGGCTAAATCCGGTTTTGACGAACGGTGAATGGCTTTCGCGATCACCCGCCGCATGTTCATCGGGACATCGACCGGCACCATGGCAATGCGGTGGAAGACGTCGTCGAACCCCTGACGATACATAAAATGTTCCATGTCCATCGCGGGGAGCATGGTTAAATGGTCGCGCTCTTCCTCGCGCTCGTTATTCAGCAGGCTCCGCACGGTCGAGGCATATTTTTTACCCGCCTCATCACCGTCTACCAGCACGTGCCACTCGATCCCCATCCGGCGGGCGAATTTTATCAGCGGCTTTAATCCCGACTGCGCGAATTCAATCACCTTAATGCCTTCCGCATCAAAATGGTGGCCGCACTGGCGCGCCAGCTCGTTGATGACCCAGGTTTCCGTTTCCCCCTCCACCAGCAGCCAGCAGCGGGCAAAGAGCGACGACGCCCGGTTAAAGCGAATATGAAACGCGATGCGCCGCCCGTCTTCCGCATTCAAACCGCCCGGCCCAAGCCGGAAAGCGGAGACGCGGGAGGATTCACGCACCAGGCGACAAACGTGTTCTACCGGCGTCAGCGATAATAGCTCCCCGGAATTGGTGGTCGTTATACGCTGGAGCGGCAGCAGATTCAGCAGATGCCATGCCACGGAGAGCATGATGGGATGCAGGCGCGTTTCCGGGTCTTCCACCAGCAGCAGCGGCCGGGCGTCCCGGTCAAGACGAACGGTGCCTTTGGCCTGCAGAAGCGTTGAAAACAGCCCCAGCAGAATTACCCGATGGGTACGGCCGCCGGGCCGGTCGATCATCCGGTTAATGATGTCGAGATAGCGCCAGCTTCGCTGCTCATCATGAGAGCGGCGGCGCATCAGACGGTGGCGCGACTCCGACGTTCCCTGCTCGGAAAAATAGTGCTCAAGGAGCTGTACCATCGCGGACAGCCCCTGACGGATTTGTCCGTCGGTCAGATTCTGCGGACGCGACACCAGCTCTCTGGCCAGAAAATCCAGCTCGCGGGCGGTGACTTCCACTTCCGGCATATTGGGTACGGTTCCGTTACGAATACGCCGCATAAACCGCGCATCGCGCAGGCGTAACACCGGCGTCAGGCGGATCAGGTGACGGGCCAGATCGTCGATATTGTCCAGCGGGATCGGGTTGGCTTTCTCATCGAGAAAATCACGCAGGGTGAGCACCCCCTCGTTCTCCGCCATCTCGCCTTCCAGCCGATAGAAAATCCGGTGGAAACCGTCATCGCAAGGCACCCAGCAGGGTGACAGCGGGCGGAAGCGACGCACGCGGTGACGTCCGGGCTCGGATTCGCGGAACGTCAGGATGATATGCAGGTGCTTCTCGCGCCCCGTTACGTCGCCGGGCGGGAACCAGAAATCGTCGCGGACGAAGTGATACAGATCGTCTTCGGGCGAAAGCAGTAGCGTCAATGCATCCAGCAGGCTGGACTTACCCCACGCGTTCTCGCCGATCAGGACGTTGTTCTGCTCCAGCTGCAGCGACAGGCGGTTAATACCGCGAAACCCGACAATTTCCACACGTTCGAGAAGCATAAATCCCCCGCGATATGATCACTTTTTCCTTCAAGTAATCAGCAGTATAGCGGGATGCAGACGGGCTTGACACTGCAATCCGCCTTCATAACCTGGCGGAAGCACGAAAAATTCAGAATTTATCCATCAGGTTTCATTTGAAATAACCCACATCTCACAAGATACTACCGCCCGCAAATTGGTCTATGCTCTATTTACCGCTGATTTGAACAAGGATTGACATCACATTGCCTTAAATCAAATTAATCGAATTTATTTAAGTGGCGAAGGGGTGTTGTTGGTTTTTAAAATACGGGCTCTTTGAGTCGTCATCCCTTTATGGCGATATATCCCGTGCGCGGGAAAGCGTGCGGAAAATTATTTGAGGTGGTTATGTTTAGAAAATTGGCAGCAGAATGCTTTGGTACATTCTGGCTGGTATTTGGTGGCTGCGGTAGCGCCGTTCTGGCAGCAGCATTCCCGGAATTAGGTATCGGTTTTGTCGGCGTCGCGCTGGCGTTTGGTTTAACCGTATTAACCATGGCATTTGCCGTGGGACATATTTCCGGCGGTCATTTTAACCCGGCAGTGACGTTAGGTTTATGGGCGGGGGGCCGTTTCCCGGCGAAAGACGTAATTGGCTACATTGTGGCGCAGGTAGTTGGCGGTATTATTGCGGCGGGCGTTCTGTACGTGATTGCCAGCGGTAAAGCCGGCTTCGACGCGGCGGCCAGCGGCTTTGCCTCTAACGGCTTCGGCGAACACTCTCCGGGCGGTTACTCCATGCTGTCTGCCATCGTGATTGAAATCGTTCTGACCGCCGGCTTCCTGCTGGTGATCCACGGCGCAACGGACAAACACGCGCCAGCCGGTTTTGCCCCGATTGCCATTGGTCTGGCGCTGACGCTTATCCACCTGATTTCTATTCCGGTCACCAACACCTCCGTTAACCCGGCACGCAGCACCGCCGTCGCCATCTTCCAGGGCGGCTGGGCGCTTGAGCAGCTGTGGCTGTTCTGGGTAATGCCAATTATCGGCGGTATCCTGGGTGGCGTGCTGTATCGCACCCTGCTGGAAAAACGCGATTAATCTTTCCCTCCCTCTCCCCGTGGGAGAGGGCCGTGGTGAGGGCCTCAGGCCGTACTCCCCACATAGACACAAGCCGGGTAAGGCGCAGCCGCCACCCGGCTTTCTTTTGCCGCTTTACTGAACAGCCTTTATTGGGTAGTGTCACTGGCGCTTAACCGATACTCAAAAAGGACCGGCTGTTCATGTTTTCAGGACTCCTCATCATTTTGCTGCCCTTGATCGTGGGCTATCTTATTCCGCTGCATCGTGAATCCGCATTAAGGCTCATTAATCGATTCCTGAGCTGGATTGTCTACGTTATTCTTTTCTTTATGGGGATTAGCCTGGCATTTCTGGACAACCTGTCGGCGAATTTACTCTCCATCCTCCATTATTCTGTCGTCACCGTAGTGGTTATTTTGCTGTGCAATATTGCCGCGCTGCTGTGGCTGGAACGCACTATTCCATGGAAAAATCACCATCATCAGGAAAAACTCCCTTCACGAATTGCAATGGCGCTTGAATCATTAAAATTATGCGGCGTCGTGGTGATCGGTTTTCTTCTTGGGCTGACAGGTTGGGCATTTTTACAGCACGCGACAGAGGCCAGTGAATATACGCTAATCTTCCTGCTGTTCCTGATTGGTATTCAGCTACGAAATAATGGCATGACGCTGAAACAAATTGTCCTGAACCGTCGGGGGATGATGGTTGCCGTTATGGTTGTCGCCAGTTCAATGGTGGCGGGCGTCATCAACGCCTTTATTCTCGATCTGCCGCTGAAAACCGGCCTGGCGATGGCATCCGGTTTTGGCTGGTACTCCCTCTCCGGTATTCTGCTGACCGAATCATTCGGCCCGGTGATCGGCAGCGCCGCCTTCTTTAACGATCTGGCGCGAGAGCTGATTGCCATCATGCTGATCCCGAGCCTGGTTCGCCGCAGTCGTTCTACCGCGCTGGGCCTGTGTGGTGCAACGTCGATGGACTTTACCCTGTCGGTACTCCAGCGCTCCGGAGGTCTGGAGATGGTGCCCGCGGCTATCGTGCACGGCTTTATTTTAAGCCTGCTGGTTCCGGTCCTGATGGCCTTCTTCTCTGCCTGATACTTCTTTGGCGGTAGGTTTCCTGCCGCCAAAATTGCGCTAAATCAATCTCCCTCTATTTTGTAGCAGAAAGCTCTTTTCTCCGTTCTGGCACAGGCATAACCTTAAACATGTATATCAAATATAACTTTAACAGGTGTGATTATGTTTTGTGTGCAATGTGAACAAACCATCCGTACCCCGGCAGGCAATGGCTGCTCTTACGCACAGGGTATGTGCGGCAAAACCGCAGAAACATCTGACCTGCAGGACCTGCTGATTGCGGCCCTGCAAGGCCTTTCCGCATGGGCGTTCAAAGCCCGCGAATACGGCATTGTCGACCATTACGTCGATAGCTTCGCCCCGCGCGCCTTCTTCTCCACGCTGACCAACGTCAACTTCGACTCTCCGCGCATTGTCGGCTATGCCCGCGAAGCGATTGCCCTGCGTGAAGCGCTGAAAGCACAGTGCCTGAAGGCGGACGCCAGCGCCCGCGTGGAAAACCCGATGTCTGAACTGCAGCTGGTCAGCGACGATCTCGGCGACCTCCAGCGTCAGGCGGCAGAATTCACCCCGAATAAAGACAAAGCGGCGATTGGCGAGAACATTCTCGGCCTGCGCCTGCTGTGCCTGTACGGCCTGAAAGGCGCTGCGGCCTATATGGAACACGCGCACGTTCTGGGTCAGTACGACAATGAGATTTACGCCCAGTACCACAAAATCATGGCGTGGCTGGGCACCTGGCCTGCCGATATGAACGCGCTTCTGGAATGCTCAATGGAAATCGGCCAGATGAACTTCCGCGTGATGAGCATTCTTGATGCCGGTGAAACCAGCACCTACGGCCACCCGACGCCAACCCAGGTCAACGTCAAGGCGACCGAAGGCAAGTGCATCCTGATTTCCGGTCACGACCTGAAAGATCTCTACAACCTGCTGAAACAAACCGAAGGCACCGGCGTTAAGGTTTATACCCACGGCGAAATGCTGCCGGCGCACGGCTACCCGGAACTGCGTAAATTTAAGCATCTGATCGGTAACTACGGCAGCGGCTGGCAGAACCAGCAGGTTGAGTTCGCCCGCTTCCCTGGCCCTATCGTGATGACCTCAAACTGCATCATCGACCCGACCGTCGGCGCGTACGATGACCGCATCTGGACCCGCAGCATTGTCGGCTGGCCGGGCGTGAGCCATCTTGAAGGTGACGATTTCGGTCCGGTTATCGCCCAGGCTCAGCAGATGGCGGGCTTCCCGTACAGCGAAATCCCACACCTCATTACCGTCGGCTTCGGTCGTGAAACCCTGCTGGGTGCCGCTGATTCGCTGATCGATCTCGTCAGCCGTGAAAAGCTGCGCCACATCTTCCTGGTCGGCGGCTGCGACGGCGCGCGCGGCGAGCGTAACTACTTCACCGATTTCGCCACCAGCGTGCCGGAAAACTGCCTGATCCTGACCCTGGCGTGCGGCAAATACCGTTTCAACAAGCTGGACTTCGGCGACATCGAAGGTCTGCCGCGCCTGATCGATGCGGGCCAGTGTAACGATGCTTACTCGGCCATCATTCTGGCGGTTACCCTGGCGGAGAAACTGGGCTGCGGCGTGAACGACCTGCCGCTGTCGCTGGTGCTGTCATGGTTCGAGCAGAAAGCGATTGTCATCCTGCTGACCCTGCTCTCTCTCGGCGTCACCAACATCGTGACCGGTCCGACCGCGCCTGGCTTCCTGACGCCGGACCTGCTGGCGGTGCTGAACGAGAAATTCGGCCTGCGTTCCGTGACCAACGTTGAAGATGATATGAAACAGCTGCTGAGCGCGTAAGGAGTTATTCATGACCATGCCAACCTCACAATGTCCGTGGCGGATGCAGGTTCATCACATCCATCAGGAGACGCCGGATGTGTGGACGCTGTCGCTGCTGTGCCATGACTACTATCCGTACCGTGCAGGCCAGTACGCGCTGGTCAGCGTTCGCAATTCGGCGGATACGCTGCGCGCCTACACGATCTCCTCAACGCCGGGCGTGAGCGAGTACATTATGCTCACCGTCCGCCGCATTGACGACGGCGCGGGCTCGCAGTGGCTGACGCGGGACGTCAAGCGCGGGGATTACATCTGGCTGTCTGACGCACAGGGTAATTTCACCTGTGACGACAAAGCAGACGATAAATTCCTGCTTCTGGCGGCGGGCTGTGGCGTGACGCCGATTATGTCGATGCGCCGCTGGCTGGCGAAGAACCGCCCGCAGGCCGACGTGCAGACGATCTTCAGCGTCCGTTCCCCGGAAGATGTGATTTTTGCCGGGGAATGGCGTGATTATCCGGTGACGCTGGTGGCGGAGCACAACGCGACCCACGGCTTTGTGCCCGGTCGCCTGAGCCGCAAGCTGCTGCAAAGCGTGCCGGATATCGCGAACCGCACCGTGATGACCTGCGGCCCGGCGCCGTACATGGACATCGTGGAAAAAGAGGTGAAAGCGCTTGGCGTGACCCGCTTCTTCAAAGAGCAGTTCTTCACGCCGGTGGCGGAAGCGGCAACCAGCGGCATTACCTTCACCAAACTGCAGCCTGCGCAGACCTTCTTTGGCCGCGTGGGGACCACGCTGCTGGAGGCGCTGGAAAGCAACAAGGTGCCGGTAGCGGCGGCCTGCCGCGCGGGCGTGTGCGGCTGCTGTAAGACGAAGGTGGTTTCCGGGGAGTACACCGTCACCAGCACCATGACGCTGTCCGACGCGGAAATTGCCGAGGGTTACGTGCTGGCGTGCTCATGCCATCCGCAAGGGGATCTGGTCCTCGCATAAACGGTAAACGTTCGATCGTAGGCCCGGTAAGCGTCAGCGCCACCGGGCTTTTTGTCGGGTGGCACTGCGTTTACCCGACCTACAACACCCCTACCACCACGCGGGTGCTTTACCCAGCGCAAACCGCCCCGCCCCTAAAAACGCGACTGCCAGCGAGCCGATAAAGAAGTACACCAGGCTTTCAATCGCCCATGCGCCTACCTTATCGAGGGCGAGCGTTTCCCCCATTCCCACCATCAGCCACGCAACAATCATCGTAAAGGCCAGCACCAGCGCGGCAGGACGCGTAAAGAGCCCGACAATAATCAGGATCGGTGCCACTACTTCGCCAACCAAGACGCCGTAGGCGATAAATCCCGGCAGCCCTTTTTCCACCAGCATGCCGCTGATAAAGCCCACGCCGCCAAAAAGCTTGTGCAAACCGTGAAAAAGCATCAGCCCGCCGACGGCAAGTCGTAACAAGAGTTTGCCAAGATCGTCGCACGATAGCTTTTCATTAACAGCGATTAACAATGATTTAACCATTTGAAATAATTCCTGTTTTTACCGAGGTAACACCAGATTATGCCGAATAATTGCGCATGAAAAGCACCTTTTAATTGGGGGGATGCGACGGGCAATACGGAGACTTTCTTCTAAGCTTGTAAGCGATATCACAAAAAGGAGACGGACAACCATGAAACAAACCGTGGCTGCATATATAGCGAAAACGCTCGAACAGGCTGGCGTGAAACGTATCTGGGGCGTAACCGGCGATTCCCTGAACGGGCTCAGCGACAGCCTCAACAAGATGAAGACTATCGAATGGATGCCCACCCGTCATGAAGAGGTTGCCGCCTTCGCCGCAGGCGCTGAAGCACAGCTTACGGGGGAACTGGCCGTGTGTGCGGGCTCGTGCGGTCCCGGCAACCTGCATCTGATCAACGGCCTCTTTGACTGTCACCGCAATCACGTGCCGGTGCTGGCGATTGCCGCCCACATCCCCTCTTCCGAAATCGGCAGCGGCTATTTTCAGGAGACGCATCCGCAGGAGCTGTTCCGTGAATGCAGCCACTATTGCGAGCTGGTTTCATCCCCGGAGCAGATCCCGCAGGTGCTGGCGATAGCCATGCGCAAGGCCGTGCTGAACCGCGGCGTTTCTGTGGTTGTTATCCCGGGCGATGTGGCCCTCAAGGCCGCGCCGGAAGGGGCCAGCACCCACTGGTATCATGCCCCACAGCCGGTGGTGACGCCTGCTGAAGAGGAGCTGAAAAAGCTGGCCCAGCTGCTGCGGTACTCCAGCAATATCGCCCTGATGTGCGGCAGCGGCTGCGCGGGCGCGCACAAGGAGCTGCTTGAATTCGCCGGTAAGCTTAATGCCCCCATTGTTCACGCCCTGCGCGGCAAAGAGCACGTCGAGTACGACAACCCCTTTGATGTGGGGATGACCGGTCTGATCGGTTTCTCTAGCGGCTTCCACACCATGATGAACGCCGACACGCTGATCCTGCTGGGTACCCAGTTCCCGTATCGCGCGTTCTACCCGACGGATGCGAAAATCATTCAGATTGATATCAACCCGGCCAGCATCGGTGCGCACAGCAAGGTCGATATGGCGCTGGTGGGCGACATCAAATCCACCCTTGCCGCCCTGCTGCCCCTGCTGGAAGAAAAAACGGACCGCAAGTTCCTTGATAAAGCCCTGAGCGACTATCGCGACGCCCGCAAAGGGCTGGACGACCTCGCCAAACCGAGCGACAAAGCCATTCACCCGCAGTATCTGGCGCAGCAGATCAGCCATTTCGCTGACGACGATGCCATATTTACCTGCGACGTGGGCACGCCAACCGTCTGGGCGGCCCGCTATCTGAAGATGAACGGCAAACGCCGCCTGCTCGGCTCGTTCAACCACGGCTCGATGGCCAACGCCATGCCGCAGGCGCTCGGTGCAAAAGCGACGGCGCCGGAGCGTCAGGTGGTGGCAATGTGCGGCGACGGCGGGTTCAGCATGCTGATGGGGGATTTCCTCTCGGTGGTGCAGATGAAGCTCCCGCTGAAAATCGTGGTCTTTAACAACAGCGTGCTGGGCTTCGTGGCGATGGAGATGAAGGCCGGCGGCTACCTGACGGACGGCACCGAGCTGCACGACACCAACTTCGCGCGCATCGCCGAGGCCTGCGGCATCACCGGCATTCGCGTGGAGAAAGCTTCAGAGGTGGATGAAGCCCTGCAGCGCGCCTTCTCCATTGACGGACCGGTGCTGGTGGATGTCGTCGTCGCCAAAGAGGAGCTGGCGATCCCGCCGCAGATCAAGCTCGAGCAGGCCAAAGGCTTTAGCCTGTATATGCTGCGCGCCATCATCAGTGGGCGCGGCGATGAGGTGATCGAACTGGCAAAAACCAACTGGCTCAGGTAAAACATCTGGCATCGCCTTTTTAATAATAAGGACATGCCATGATCGATTTACGCAGTGATACCGTAACCCGCCCGAGCCGCGCCATGCTCGAAGAGATGATGGCCGCCCCGGTCGGGGACGACGTCTACGGCGATGACCCGACGGTCAACGAACTGCAGCGCTACGCGGCTGAACTGAGCGGCAAGGAGGCTGCCCTGTTCCTGCCAACCGGTACGCAGGCTAACCTGGTGGCGCTGCTCAGCCACTGCGAGCGCGGGGAAGAGTACATTGTCGGCCAGGGCGCGCATAACTATCTGTATGAAGCAGGCGGTGCCGCGGTGCTCGGCAGCATTCAGCCGCAGCCGATTGACGCCGCGCCGGACGGCTCCCTGCCGCTCGATAAGGTCGCGGCGAAAATCAAGGCCGACGATATTCACTTCGCCCGCACCAGGCTGCTCAGCCTCGAAAACACCCACAACGGCAAAGTGCTGCCGCGCGAGTACCTGAAAGCAGCGTGGGAATTCACCCGCGAGCGCGGGCTCGGCCTGCACGTGGACGGCGCGCGTATCTTCAACGCCGTGGTGGAGTACGGCTGCGAGCTGAAAGAGATTACGCAATACTGCGACTCGTTCACCATTTGCCTCTCTAAAGGTCTGGGCACGCCGGTCGGCTCTCTGCTGGTCGGTAACGCAGACTACATCAAGCGCGCCAACCGCTGGCGTAAGATGACCGGCGGCGGCATGCGCCAGGCGGGTATTCTGGCAGCTGCCGGGCTGTATGCCCTGAAAAACAACGTGGCGCGCCTGAAGGACGACCACGACAACGCCGCGTGGATGGCTACGCAGCTGCGCGAAATTGGCGCCGACGTGATGCGTCACGACACCAACATGCTGTTTATTCGCGTGGGCGATGACCACGCCGCCGCGCTGGGTGAATTTATGAAATCACGTGGCGTGCTGATCAACGCCTCACCCGTTGTGCGCCTGGTCATGCACCTTGATGTGAGTCGCGAACAGCTGGCGGACGTGGTGAAACACTGGCAGGCGTTTTTACAGCGATAAGGAGCATCACGTGCCGCAACGCATTCTGGTGCTCGGCGCCAGCGGGTACATCGGTCAGCATCTTACCGCGGCGTTAAGCCAGCAGGGACACCAGGTGCTGGCAGCGGCACGCAACACCGAACGCCTGCAAAAGCTCGGTTTGCCCGGCGTCACCTGCCACAACGTTGACCTCAACTGGCCGAAGGAGCTTCCCGCGCTGCTCGAAGGGGTCGACACGCTTTACTACCTGGTGCACAGCATGGGCGAAGGCGGAGATTTTATCGCCCACGAGCGACAGGTGGCGATGAACGTCCGCGATGCCCTGCTGCAAACCCCGGTGAAGCAGGTGATTTTTTTAAGCTCGCTACAGGCGCCTGAACACGAGCAGTCCGATCACCTGCGCGCCCGCCAGCTGACGGCTGACACCCTGCGCGGCGCCGCTATCCCTGTTACCGAACTGCGCGCCGGCATTATCGTTGGCGCAGGCTCCGCCGCCTTCGAAGTGATGCGCGATATGGTCTACAACCTGCCGGTACTCACGCCGCCGCGCTGGGTGCGCTCGCGCACCACGCCGATTGCGCTTGAGAATTTACTGCATTATCTGGTGGCCCTGCTGGATCACCCGGCGGAGCAACACCGCGTGCTCGAGGCGGCAGGCCCTGAAGTGCTGAGCTATCAGGAGCAGTTCGAACATTTCATGCGCGTCAGCGGCCGCCGCCGCTGGCTGATCCCCATCCCCTTTCCGACCCGCTGGATTTCGGTGTGGTTTTTGAATGTGATCACCTCGGTGCCGCCGACGACCGCCAAAGCGCTGATCCAGGGGCTCAAACACGATTTACTGGCGGACGATCGCGAACTGCGGGCACTCATTCCCCAGGACCTGTTCCGCTTTGACGATGCCGTGCGCAATACGCTGAAAGAAGAAGAGCAGCTGGTGAACTCCAGCGACTGGGGTTACGACGCTCAGGCGTTTGCCCGCTGGCGGCCGGAGTACGGCTATTACCCGAAACAGGCGGGCTGCACGGTGAAAACCCACGCCAGCCTGGCCGCGCTGTGGGAGGTGGTCAACCAGATTGGCGGCAAAGACGGTTATTTCTTCGGCAATATCCTGTGGCAAACGCGCGGAGCAATGGATCTGCTGGTGGGGCACAGGCTGGCAAAAGGCCGCCCGGCACGCCCGTATCTTGAGGTGGGCGATGCGGTCGACAGCTGGAAGGTGATCATCGTCGAGCCGGAAAAACAGCTGGCGCTGCTGTTCGGCATGAAAGCTCCGGGGCTGGGCCGGCTCTGCTTTACCCTGAAAGACAAAGGCGATTGTCGTGAACTGGACGTCCGCGCCTGGTGGCATCCCCACGGAATGCCGGGTCTGTTCTACTGGCTGTTGATGATCCCCGCCCACCTGTTTATCTTCCGCGGGATGGCAAAGCGGATTGCGCAACGGGCAGAACAAAAGACGGAAAAGATCTAAATAAAACTCTCTTTCTTTCACCTTTCCCATTGCATAGCGCCGTAATTCACGAAAGAATGCGCACGAAATTCTTTTCAACACAGTGGATTGATATGAAGGTACTGGTTACCGGGGCGACCAGCGGCTTAGGCCGAAATGCGGTCGAATTTCTGCGCAACAAGGGCATCAGCGTCAGGGCTACCGGTCGCAACGAAGCGATGGGAAAACTGCTGCAAAAAATGGGCGCGGAGTTCGTCCATGCTGACCTGACGGAGCTGGTCTCCTCGCAGGCGAAAGTGATGCTTGCCGGTATCGACACGCTGTGGCACTGCTCCAGTTTCACCTCCCCGTGGGGTACCCAGGAAGCCTTCGATCTCGCCAACGTGCGGGCAACCCGCCGTCTGGGCGAATGGGCCGTTGCCTGGGGCGTGCGCAACTTTATTCATATCTCGTCACCGTCGCTCTATTTCGACTATCACCACCATCGTGACGTGCAGGAAGATTTCCGTCCGGCTCGCTTTGCCTGCGAGTTTGCCCGCAGCAAGGCGGCCAGCGAAGAAGTGATTGACCTGCTGGCACAGTCGAACCCGCACACCCGTTTTACGGTCTTACGTCCGCAGAGCCTGTTCGGGCCGCACGACAAAGTGTTTATTCCGCGCCTGGCGCAGATGATGCACCACTACGGCAGCGTGCTGCTGCCGCGCGGCGGCGATGCGCTGGTGGATATGACCTATTACGAAAACGCCGTCCACGCCATGTGGCTGGCAAGCCAGCCGGACTGCGATAAGCTCATCTCCGGTCGCGCCTACAACATCACGAACGGCGAACCCTGTACGCTGCGCAGCATTGTGCAGCGCTTAATTGACGAACTGCAGATCGACTGCCGCATCCGTTCAGTCCCTTACCCAATGCTGGATATGATTGCCCGCAGCATGGAGCGTTTTGGCAGTAAATCGGCCAAAGAGCCTGCGCTGACGCATTACGGCGTATCGAAGCTTAACTTTGATTTCACCCTGGATATTTCGCGAGCGGAGAACGAGCTGGGATATAAACCGATCGTGACGCTGGATGAGGGGATTACGCGTACGGCGGCGTGGCTGCGGGATCACGGGAAGCTTCATCGGTAGATCGGGTCCTGCCTTTTTACGATGAGAAAAAAACGGCAACCCGAAGGTTGCCGTTTGTCATTTTGCTGTTTTGTTGATTACAGCGCAGTCCACGCGTCCTGCCATGCAATCCCTTTACCTGGCTCGTAGTAGGATGGCGCGTTATTGCACCAGCCGCTGTACGGATAAGGTTTGCACTGGAACAGCTGGCCGCGGTTGTTAACGATATCGCCTGCTTTCCATTTGGTTTTGGAAGTCCAGGTCGGGTAAGTCCCGGTCTGGCCGCCGTTGGTCTGCTTAGCCTGTACGTTCAGCGTATAGGTTGTGGTGCTGCTCAGCTCGCCGTCGCTGACGGTAAGGTTGATCGGGTACTGCGTCGCCGCCGCCACTTCCGGTGCATTGAACGTAATAATCGCTTTATCATCGCCGCTTACGGTCTGGCCGTTCGGAGCCGTCCAGGTATAAGTCAGGTGGTTACCGTCTTCGTCAGTCGAGCCAGACGCGTTCAGAGAAACAGATTTCCCCGCTTCAACCGCCCCCACTGGACCGGCGATTTTTGCTACCGGCGCATGGTTTACCGGCACTGGCGTATTATCATCCGGAGCCGGGGTGTTATCATCTGGCACCGGCGTGGTATTGCCTTCGTCCGTTGGGTCGACAGGAGTCGGCGTCGGGGCTGGCGTGACGCTACCGCCGTCGGAAGTCCCGTCTTCACCCACCACGTTGACGTTGAAGTAATGCTTCACGCATTTAGTGTAGTCACCCTCTTTAAAGGCGCTGAATGGCGTCTGGTAACCCACCAGCTGGCAAGAGTAGGTCTGGCCTGACGGGGTATCCGCGCTCCATCCCCAGTCCTGTTCCCAGTAGATCTTCAGCGCGCCGGCACCGCCTTCGTCGAACTGCTTCATGTTGGCACAGCCCAGCACTTCGTTAGACGGAACAGGCACTTTCAGGTAGTTGGCAAACTCTTTGTAGTATTTGATACGGTTTTGAGACTGGGCGATCTCAGTCGGGCCACCGCACTCCACGCCGCCGTTGATGATCTGCGTGGTCACGCCGAAGCCCGGTACCAGACCATTCGCCTTATCGTGATCGTTCGGCTGCCAGGTGCCGTCGATAACCTGCAGCATGCTCGGTTTTGGCGGCTGCGGGTAGGCGAAGAAGAAGATCGCGGAAGCAAGGTTCAGCCAGGTGTCAGCCACCAGCTCAGGTTTGTCCAGCAATACGCGGACGTCGCCGTACATCGCTTCAGAGAACGGGCCGTAGTTGTAGTTATAGGAGAGCTGTTTCGCACCGCGACCAAAGTAGCTAACGAAATCACCATCTTTGTCTTTACCGCACGGCCAGGTCTGCCCCTGCCAGACATCCGGGTTACATTCGCCGTTATAGCCGCCCTTCTGACCTTCGCTCCAGCCCATCTCACGCACGTAAACCAGCGCCTGACGCCACTCGGCTTCCGGACGCCAGGACTCGTGGCCGCCGGTTTCCTGCGCGAAGTGCGCGAACATGGTTGCCAGAGACTTACGGCAGATGGCATCGCTGTTACGACCATCGGTATAGGTCTGGCACAGCGCCGGGAATTTACCAACCGCTTTCAGGAAGTTGCTGTAGGTATATTCCGGCGCACGCAGTGGGAAGAGGTATTCCCAGTCGCTGGCCTTGATAATCCCTTCCACGCGCTTGACGTTTTCCGGGTTTGTCGATTTACCCGGCTCAATTTGTTCCACCAGGCTGTTGTCCAGCGTGCGGATGGTTGACTTCACTGAAGCCATCAGCGGGAAGTTGGTCAACTCCTGCTCTTTCTTCTGCAGATCGCTGGCCTTAACGGTGTAAGGTTCGCTGCTGGCCTGCAGCTGGGTTGCCTGAGCCATAAACGGTGCAACACATGCGCCCGCAATAAGAACACTGAGTAATGTTCTTTTGTTCATGTCAATGGTCCTCTTAATTATATTAAGGGTCTATAAAAGTTAATTTGTTTCGCGGTTTATTTATTAATCATTTAATAAATAAACCAGGGAGCAGTTTTCGTTTTATGAAGAACACCAGTCGGTACTCTTCAAAAAACAAAAATCAATAATAATAACGGTTACGGGTGCTACGTTTTAACGTCTGATATTTATTCCAGACCTTACGGGCATAGACCATGCGCTGCGGGTAATTCTCTTTTTTGAGACCCGCGTTATAGGCGCCGACCGCCTCCCAGTTATAGCCATAAACTTTAATCATTCCGGATAATATCGATGCGCCAACCATAATCGAGGTGCAGGGCTCGGTAATTAACCGGTACTCATTAATGCCTTTTCGCTCCAGCTCGGAAAAATGTGAACTGTTAATCTGCATCAGTCCGACATCACGCGTGCCATCATTATTCTGTCCAATCGCGTTGGGATTCATTCCCGATTCAACATTAGCAATGGCATACAACAGATAAGGATCCACATGATAATAACTGGCGGCTTTATCCCAGCAGTTGGCAAAGACGCTATGGCTTATTATCAGCAACAATAAAAATAACGTTTTCATTTTCAGTCCGGCTCTTTTTCATTGTCTCCTTACGCGCTTATTGCTCTGTTTCCTGATTTACGGTCCACGTCCGTCGCAGGACGTGGACCGTGATGGCGGGCAAGTTCCTTACCCGCATCGTTATGGTAATGACTTACTGGCAGTCAGTCGCAGGGCCTTTTTTCACCCATACATCGCTGCTATCTGGTTTATCACCCTTCGTCCACCATTTCGCGGTGTAGGTGTAACCGTTGTAGGTAGTGGTGTCGCCGCCGTTATAGACCACGTCGGAGCGCCAGTTGAATTTCACCTGACTGACCAGCTCCCATGCATCCACGCCGAAGCCCGGCTGGTTGCCCTGAGTCCAGTATTTTGCTTTCCAGACCAGGTTGTCGAAGCTGACGGTATTCCCGGCGTTGTAAACCTTGCTTGCGCTCCAGGCAGCATATTTACTGGCGTTGGCGTCAACAGGCTTATCGCAGCTATTGGTGGCAGAACCTTCGTCAGACGGCGTATTGCCTTCATCGGATGGGGTGTTGCCTTCGTCAGACGGGGTATTACCTTCGTCAGACGGGGTATTACCTTCGTCAGACGGCGTATTGCCTTCATCGGATGGGGTGTTACCTTCGTCAGACGGCGTTTCCGCCGCTTTAGGCGTTACCGTCACCTGTACGTTAGTCTGTACGCTGGACTTGCCATCGCTTACCACCAGGGTCAGCGTGTACGTTGATTCCGTGTCCACGTCCGGCGCGGTGATGTTCAGGTTCGCGGTGTCTGCGCCTGTCGCCTGCATATTCGCAGGAACGCTCCAGGAGTAGGTCAGCGCGTCGCCATCAGGATCGTTAGCCTGAGCGTGCAGAGAGTAGCTCTGGCCCGCTTCCAGCGTCACGGCTTCCATCTGGTTCACGACCGGCGCCTGGTTTGCTTTCGGCGCTTTGTTCACCACCTGGACGTCAGCGGTGCTGCTCAACCCTTTCGCATCAGTGACCGTCAGGCGGAACGCCAGAGTCTGGTTACTGGTGACAGCGGCAACGTTGAAGGTCGCTTTCGCTTTGGTGCTGTTGGTGATGGTCACCGACGGGCCAGAGATCTGCGTCCACTTGTAGGTGATGGCATCGCCATCCGGATCGGTGGAAGCCGAGCCATCCAGGGTCACCGTCGCCGGACCGGTTACGCTCTGGTCAGCGGAAGTCGCCACCGGCGCATGGTTGGTCACCACCGGATCAACCGGCGCAGCGCCGCCTGTCAGGCTTTCATTCATCGCGTTCAGAATGTCTCCGGTATCGGAGTCGATAGACCAGGCAAACAGACCGCCCAGGTTTTTCGCCAGCACATACTGACCTTTCGCCGTTGCGGAACGCGCATCTTCATAGGTGATCAGATCGCCGGTGGTTTTGTTAAACAGATACGGTGCTTCAGCGGTAGCGTCATAGTTGTATTCCCAGCCCGCTTTGCCTTTGTACTCGTTAACGATCTGACGATAGTCAACCACGCCCGGTTCCCAGGTCCCTTTCACCATGCCCGTTGCCGTGCCGGTGAACGGGTTGTTATTGCTGTAACCGTGAACGCCGGTCCAGCCGCGACCATACATAGCCGTCCCCACGACAATTTTGCCGGGCTGTACACCCTGCGCCAGCAGCGCATTCACGCCGTTTTCGGTGGTGTAATTGGTATCCGGTTTGTTCGCCGGCGCACGCAGTGCCGCCTGGTGACCCAGATCGGTATTGCTCCAGCCGCCGTAGAAGTCGTAGCTCATCAGGAAGATGTGATCCATGTACTGCTGGGCAGTGGTGTAATCAACGTCTTCAATTTTGTCGCTGCCTGAACCGATTGCTGAGGTCAGTTCAAAGGTACGGCCGGTTTCGGCTGACAGTTCATTCATCATGGCGCGCAGTTCGCGCATCAGTGCGGTATAAGTCTCTTTATCCTGCTGCGGGTTGCCCAGCGTTTCGTTCTGACCGCCGCCGCCCGGGAATTCCCAGTCGATGTCCACGCCGTCGAAGAATTTCCAGGTTTTCAGGAAATCTTTCACGGACGCCACGAAGCGATCGCGGATCGCCTTGTCATGCATTTTGAAGAACGGATCGGAGAGGGTCCAACCGCCGATAGACGGCAGCACTTTCAGCCCTGGATTGGCTTTCTTCATTGCCATCAGCTGGCCGAAGTTACCTTTGTAGGGGTCGTCCCAGCTGCTGACGCCAGCCTGAGGTTTCTGCAGCGCGGCCCACGGGTCGTGAATCGCCACCTGGAAGTCCTGACGGCCCGCACAGGCGCGTTTCAGCGCTTCGAAGCTGTTACCACCTTCGATGGTTTTCAGGCTGTCGTTGATGCCATCGCCGCCGCAGATTGGAATGAAGCCATACAGAATGTGGTTAAGGTTAGCCGCCGGGATTTTATCCACCGGGAAATTACGGTCATAAACACCCCACTCAGGGAAATAGGCACCGACCACTTTATCGGTGTGCTTAGAGAGGGTTTTATTATTTTCCTGCATGGTGGTGTTGAGCGGCAGCAGATGGCTACCGTCGGTATCCGCGACGATAATCAGTTTGCTGGCGCTGGTGCTGCACCCGCTGGCATTGCAGAGTTCAACCGTTTCCTGATAGCGACCGCCTTTGGTCACTTTAAATGTTGCCGTGCCGGACATGCTGCCTGCACCGGTCCAGACGGTTTTGCCGTCGAGCAACACTTTCGCTGACGTCGGCGCCGCGCCGCTCCAGACATCCCACTGCACTTTAACATCGGCGCCGTCATGGACTTTGACGAGGCTGTTGTAAGCAGAAGCAGACTGATCGACTTCGACAATGGCAAATTTATCATTACCGCTGGCGATAGTTGCTTTACCTGGCACGGCTGCGAACACCGGGCTTGCAGCCGCTGCAACGAAGAGTGCCAGATATTTAGGCTTCAGAAATTTCATTATTTGATCCTGATAATACGATTTTTGAAATTAAATACCCATGTTTTTCCATTAAACATGGACGAACGTTAATTACTGATAAATTAATCGTGAACGCTTCGGGTTCGCGAAAGACCTTCTTATTATTGCGCTGTACCTTCCTCCACTCATAAAACCTTCGACAAATGTTTTATTGCGTAGAGAAGAATACAGTGGAGAATTTATTTTATCCTTTCATTCCCCAGATGAAAAAACTTCAAAAAAAACTTGACCGCATTATTTAAAAGATGAGGTGTGAAATTTGCGAGATAAATACAACCAGCCCGGAAAACGCAATATATGGACCAAAGGAAATAAGGTTATTTTTATTCTCAAAGGGCTTTAACAGGCTATGCATGATAATGCCTCCCAGCGCTGCGATCAGCACAATAGAGGGTAACGCCTGCCAGCCGCACCAGGCGCCCAGCGCCGCCAGCAGCTTAAAATCACCATAGCCTAATCCTTCCCGCCCGGTCAGCAGGCGGAATGCCCAGTAAACCAGCCAGAGCGACAGATATCCCGCCACCGCGCCGTAGATAGCCTCGGTCAGCGGTAGCGTACGGAACAGGGCATGGAACATCAGCCCCGTCCACAGCAGCGGCTGGGTCAGGCAGTCCGGCAGCAGCATATGGCGCGCATCGATCACCACCAGCGGCAGCAGAAGACTCCACATCAACCACAGCGCAATCAGCGCCGTAAACGAGGGTGCCAGCGCGGCGCTGGCGGCAAAGAAGAGGGCGCTAAATACTTCCACCAGCAGCAATCGCAGCGGAATCGCGCTATGGCAGTGGCGGCAGCGGCCGCGCAGCGCACACCAGCTAATGATGGGAATATTTTCCCACGCGCTCAGGGCGTGGTGGCAATCCGGGCAGTGAGAGGCGGGAAAGAGCAGATTGCCTGCTCCCTCTTCTTCCATTACCAGCGGCGGAATACGCTCCGCCACTACGCCCAGGAAACTGCCGAGGATCGCGCCCAGCGCTCCGCTCATCACGCACAGGCCCGGCAGACTTGCCTGCTGCAACAGCATTAGCGGGTTCATGCGCTTTTCGCCCAGCTCAGCGTAATGTGCGCTTTCACGTCACTCTGACGATCCACCGGCGTTAACGCGAGTTTCTCCAGATGGATACCGGAAGAGACGTTCATCTCACGCAGCCAGTTTTGCAGGGCAGAAACGTTGACGCGCTCGACATCAAAGGTCAGCGACTGCTCTTGCTGACGCACGTCTGTCAACGCGACGTGCACGACTTTGGCACTTTCTTCCACCACGCTGCGCGGGTTCGGGGTATTGACGATTCTGGACTGGAGATGGTTCTTATCAATTTCCTGGCGCATCCAGTTCAGCGTCTGCTTTTGCTTAAATAACACGGCCTCGTTATTTTTGATCAAAGTATCGAGCGGCATCATCGCGCCGTAATAAACCATCGCACAGCAGAGTGCCCCGCCGCAGAGTTTAAATAAATTACGCTCGCGTAGACTGTAATTTTGCCAGCGGTGTTTTAACTGGGCTATTTGCATTTTCATTTATAGCTCCCGGTAATAATGGCGGTATAAGGCGCCTCGCCGGAAATCGGCTGCATCGTAAATTCAAAGGTTTCGGCGCTGCGGGCGACAAAATCCTGCAGAGTTTGTTTATCCATGGATTTCACGTTCAACGTCAGCTGATTTTGCGTTTCGTCATATTCCACGTTGTTAATCTCCAGAGACGGCAATGACTGCCTGATTTGATTCAGCGCTTCGAGCTGCAGGAAGACCCCTTTCTTCGCCTTGCTGATATTTTGCCCGACGTAGTACTTCAGGTTGCTGGTCTGGCGCAGGGTCGGGAAATAGTGCTGCGCTACGGTGGTCATCTCCCGGTGGATCTCGTTTTGCTGATGAGTGAGCATCCACGCCATACCAACGCGGGGGCCGATCAGCAGGCCAAAGCAAAGCAGCGCCGCCGCCGCGAGGGCCGTTTTCGCGTGGCGAAAACGCGGACCGCTGGCGCTGCGCCCGGAAAACTCCCCGTGCAGCATGTTGATACGACAGCCCTGCCACTGGGGCTGGATCAGCACCAGCGGATGCTGCCACGCCAGCCGTTCATCCACCTGTACCTCATGCGGCACATCGCCGTAGCAGCACACCTCACCCGCCGGGCATTTACTCAACAGCAGCGGCAGCAGAACCGTATCGGCTTCGCCAGCGCTGCCGGGGGTAAAGCGCAGCCAGTAGCTCTCCTCCAGGCTCACCAGCGTAGTGCCCCCTTCGCTCACCGGCAGCAGCCAGGCATCCGGCAGCGCCTGGACCACCGCGAGCCCCGCCTGAGCGAACAGCTCAAGCCAGTGGCGCAGACGTTCAGCGTCGATGGCCACGGCATCCACCTCCGGCCCCTTTTTGTTCAGCACCGTCCAGTGCAGCGTCTCCACCTCGCCGAGCAGCGTCTCTTCCGCCATCCACGAGAACTGCGCCGTCTGGGCGGAAAGCCCTTTTTTCGGCAGGGTAAAATGACGAAAGATCGTCTCGCTCGCCGGCAGCAGCAGGCACACCTGCTGAGAAAGCGGATGGCAGGAAAGTTCGCTCAGTGCGCTCCAGCCCGTCAGAAATTCCACCCGATCGTTACCGGATTCACACCACCAGATTTTGCCGTCCTCACGGGTGTCAGGACGAATAAAAAGCACCTTTTTCATTATCTTCTACTTATCTTATTCAACCATTCGGTAGCGGCGTTGCCAGGTCACGACCTTGCCAGCCTCACTGTCAACGTGAAGCTGGCTGACGACGCGCAGCGTTAAATCATCGGTATTGCCGGTGGTATCCACCCGAAAATAGCGACTGTTGACCGCAATCCTGTCCTGGATCTGCGCCAGGATATCTTTGGTCTGCGGATAGTTGCTCTCCAGCACTTTGCTGAATGCCTCCAGCGACGCCCACCCCTCTTCCGGGCGTGAATCGATCAGGCGGGCAGCGTCGTCCGTGTTTAACACGCCGGTAAAAACCGCCGCCAGCAGCGGCGCCTGTTCGCGCGTTAAGGTATTCACATTTATGGTGCCATCCGTATCCGGCAAGGCGCACAGTAGCTTGCCGACCTTCGGCCACGCTGCCTGCGGAAAGGCGGGCAGCAGTCTGATTTCGTTGATAGTGCGCATCATTTGATTCGCCGGACCGCGGGCGGGCGTCACGCTCGCCCAGCCATCAGCCTCCTGGCCCTGTTTCGCCGTCACGTCGTCGGCGTCGAGATAATCCACCAGCTGCTGGTAAATCTCTTCTGCCGCCAGCGTACCAACGCCACTTTCAGCCAGCAGTTGTTCAATAATCTGCTCTTTGACCGGTTTTTCCGGCAGCGCAGTTGGGTCGGCCGGGGCCGCTGGTGCCGCGTCACCGGCCAGCAGACTATTGACGTTAAAGCAGGTCCGGGCATCCTCCACCTGACTCACCACGGTGTAATTATCCCCGTGGGTTTCCAGCGGCTGCGCCCAGTCACCTTGCGGCGACAGCCCCGCCCCTTCTGAACTGGCTGCTTTCTGCAACACGTTTTCCAGTACTTTCTGTTGACGGGCAATGGCCCAGCGCAGCGTCTGCTGGCTGACCTGGTAATGCGTTTTTTGCAGGTGGCGGCAGAACTGCTGACTGATTTCCGCCGCCAGGGCGGACATCATCACCAGCAGGATCAGCACCACCAGCAGCGCCACGCCACGCTCTTTTCGCGCTGTTTTGCCGCTCATGAACTCACTCCTGGCTCTGCTGTCGTATCGGGCTGCGGGGTTGTTACGGGCTGGGCCGCATTCTCCGCTGCCGGCTGCGCCGGGTCCGCATTCGTCTCTTTTGGCGCGGTCTGAATCTCAGGCATATCGCCGGGAGTGATAAAAACCCAGCGCCAGTTTTCCCCGTTTTCCATGGTCAGATTCAGCTCAACGCCGTCAGGCTGACGGGCGGTGTCGGTCCATTTTTCCTGCCAGCCCTCGTGCCAGAAGCGCCATTTCATCTCTTTCACATCGCTCAAAATCGGCACTTCTTCCGGCTGCGCGCTGGCGGGACCGTCGATAGCAGCCCAGACGTTGCGCCACAGGCGCTTGTCCTTTAACGTCCAGCGCACCCGCTCCAGCTGCACCTGGCCGCTGATGCCGTTCAGGGTTGTCATTTCCACACCGTTCTGCTGCTGGACGAACACCTCGCCGCTGTTGCGCGGCGCGCGCGCCTGTTGCTGATAAAAGTCACGCGAGAGGAGGTTGTACGTGCGCTGAAGCGCCGTCACTTTTGTCGCCGCCTCGTCGCTGGCCGTCGAGGTGCGCATCGCGCCGTCGAGAGTTTGCCAGGCGAGAATGCTGATCACCGCGAAGATGGCCAGCGCAATCATAATTTCCAGCAGGGTAAAGCCCTGCTGACGCTGCACCTTACTCACGATCCACCTCCGGTTCGGCGAGCTGAAGCGCCACCACCGGTTGCGCATCGCTTGCTTCGCTGTAAACCCGTACCTCATCGGCAAAGGTATTTTCGGCGGTTTTCACCCGCTGGATATGCCAGGTCCAGGTTTGTCCGCCCATGGTTTCGGTGCCCACCTGCTCGGCGTCCGGGAAATCGGTCTGAGCCAGCTGCGCTTGCGCCAGCTGATTTTCCGCCACCCAGCCCGCCTGCAGCGTTTCCGACAGGCTGTGGGTAAAGCGCACGTTCAGGGTGACAGAGTTCATCAGCGCCAGCGCCGCGGTGGAGAAAATCACCAGCGCCACCATCACTTCCAGCAGGGTCATCCCCTGCTCTTTGGATTTGCGTTTAGTCATCGTTTTCCACCATCACGGGAACAGAGCCCTGCGACGTCACGTGAAAGCGCTGCTTTTTATCCAGGCTTTCGATGCTGAGCGTGAAGCGGCTAAGCTCGCCGTCCGGCAAAAAAATGATTTGCGGTTCATCGTCCAGCGTGGCCGCCAGCGTTCGCGATGAGAGGGAGACATGCATCTCCTCAGGAAACTCGCCGCGGGTGGCGATCCGCCCCGACTTTAACGGTGCCCAGTGGCGCTCGCCGTTATTTACAACCTGCGTCACCAGTTCAAATTCTGACGAGGTCATCACCAGCCCGACAATATTTCCGTCCATTACCGCACGGTCAGAACCATATTCAACGAGGGATTTTAGCTGCTGACCAAATGTATCTGCGCCGCTGCGTGATGGAATGGTGGTGACCACCATCATGGCGCTCAGGGCGAATATCACCAGCGCCACGATAATTTCCAGCAGGGTAAATCCACGTTGCTTATTCATTACTTATCTTTTTTATCAAAAGACCAGTTGCTGATATCGTCGGCAGTATTAGCTTCTGCATCCGGACCGGCTGAGAAAATATCGACAGCGCCATGCTCACCCGGGCTAACCAGAATATAGTCATTGCCCCACGGGTCCTGCGGCAGGCGGCGAATATAGCCATCGTCACGGTAGCCTTTCGGAATGGGCGCAATCTCAGGTTTGGTCACCAGCGCCTGCAGCCCCTGCTCGGTGGTCGGATAGCGATGGTTGTCGAGTTTGTACATATCCAGCGAACCTTCCAGCGCCACAATATCGCTGGTCGCTTTCTGAATATCGGCTTTTTCTTTATTGCCCATTAAATTAGGCACAACCATACTGGCCAGAACGCCGAGAATAACGATAACTACCATTAATTCGAGCAGCGTGAACCCCGCCTGACGCTTCAGGCTATTTTTTTTCAAAGACATGTTTAACCCACCATATTATTAAGTTGAAGAAGCGGTTGTAATATTGAAAGAACGATAAATAAAACAACGGTCGCCATAGTTACTACCAGTGCCGGTTCAAATACCGACAGCGTTAACGTAATTCGATGCTGTAATGCAGATTCCTGGTTTTCCGCCGCACGATCCATCAGCGAGCCCAGCTCGCCGCTCTCCTCCCCGGAGGCCACCATGTAGAGCATGGTGGGTGGAAAAATTCTCGCCTGTTCCAGCGCGTTGTAGAGGGATGCCCCCTGGCGCACGGTATCCGCCGCCTGCTCAAGCACCTGCCGGGCATAGAGGTTTTCAATCCCGTCCATCGCGATGTACATCCCCTCCAGCAGCGGAACGCTGCTGGCCTGCAAAATACTCAGCGTACGGATGTAGCGCGCGCTGTTGATGGCGCAGACCAGTTTTTTCAGCGGTGACTTTAGCAACAGCCACCGATGATAAACAAACCGGTTCTTTTCTACTTTTATCCAAAATTTAAAGCTCGCCGACGCCCCGAACAGGCCGCCGGCGATAACGATGCCCCAGGCCTGTAGAAAGTCGCTCACCGCAATCAGCGTGCGGGTGGTCACCGGCAGCTCTTGTTTCATGTGGGTGAACTGGTCGATGACCTGCGGCACCACGGCGACCAGCAGAATGGAGATCACCGCGATCGCCACCACCGTCAGGGTGATGGGGTAGACCATCGCCTGGGTGAGCTTGCTTTTCATCTTCTGGCGCTGCTCGTTGTACTCGGCGAGCTTTTCCAGCACGCCACCGAGATGACCGGTCTTTTCACCGGCCATCACCAGGGTGCAGTAGAGCTTGTCGAAGCTGCGCGGAAACTGGCTGAAAGCGTCGAACAGCGTATGACCTTCCACAATTTTGTCGCGGATCTCGGTCACCATCGCCGCCAGGGTTTTATCTTCCGTCTGCTTCGCAATCGCCTTCAGCGCACTCTCCAGCGGCAGTGCGGCATTGACCAGCGTCGCGAGCTGTCGGGTAAACATCGACAGCACCGGAATCGACAGTTTTGCCCCTTTACGGGCGCTTTTTCCCGCCGCCGGATCGCTGGTCGGCGCAATGTTCACGGGCATCAGCTTCTGTTCGCGCAGCATCTGGCGCACCTGCTTTGGCCCTTCGGCCTGAAGTGTGCCGCGCTGGGTTTTCCCCGCCGCGTCCGTCGCGGACCACGCATACCACGCCATTACGCATCCCCCCCGCGCTCGGCGGTGACGCGCATCACCTCTTCCAGCGAGGTTACGCCGGAGATCACCTTCAGCAGACCGTTTTCACGCAGGCTGTAGGCCTCTTTGAAAAGCTGCGTTTCGATGGACATCTCATCTTTGTCTTCATGGATCGCACGGCGCATGGCGCTGTCGACCACCAGAAATTCATGGATGCCTGCGCGTCCCTGGTAGCCGCTCTGGCGACACTGTTCACAGCCCACGGCGCGATAAATCGCTTTCGGCGGCGTTTCCATAAAGGTGAACAGCGCTTTCTCATTGTCATCCAGCGGACTGGTCGTGCGACAGTGCGGACACAGCCGACGCACCAGACGCTGGGCAATGACGCCAAGCAGCGACGAACCAATTAAAAATGACTCCAGCCCCATATCACGCAGACGGGTAATGGCGCCCGCGGCGCTGTTGGTGTGCAGCGTGGACATCACCAGGTGACCGGTGAGCGAGGCCTGTACCGCGATTTGCGCGGTTTCACCGTCACGAATTTCCCCGATCATCACCACGTCCGGGTCCTGGCGCAGAATGGCGCGCAGCCCGCGCGCAAAGGTCATGTCCACGCGCGGGTTGACCTGGGTCTGCCCGACCCCTTCCAGTTCATACTCGATAGGGTCTTCCACGGTCAGAATGTTGCGTTCATGGCCGTTAAGCGCCGAAAGCAGCGCGTACAGGGTGGTACTTTTCCCCGAACCGGTCGGGCCGGTCACCAGGATGATGCCGTGCGGACGTTCAATCAGTCCCTTTAACTTCACCAGCTCTTCGTCAATCAGACCGAGCTTGTTGATGTCCGGCTTAAGGTTGCTTTTGTCCAGCAGACGCATCACCACGCGTTCGCCGTACTGAGACGGGATAGTGGAGACACGCACGTCAATGGCCTTACGACCAATGCGCAGCGAGATACGACCGTCCTGGGGGAGACGTTTTTCGGCGATGTCCAGTTTGGACATCACTTTGATACGCGACACCAGCAGCGGTGCGAGCTTGCGCGCCGGCTGCAGCACCGGACGCAGCACGCCGTCAACGCGAAAACGAATGCTCAGGGTGCGCTCGAAGGTCTCGATATGAATATCGGAGGCCCCCTCTTTCACCGCTTCGCCCATAATGGCGTTGATCAGGCGGATCACCGGCGAGTTCTCGTCGTTATCCAGCAGATCTTCGTTGTCAGGGATCTCCTCGGTTAACGCCATCAGGTCAATATCGGCGTCCATGTCGTCCACCAGCTGCTGCGAGACGCCGCTGTTCTGCTGCCAGATGTTGGTCAGCAGTTCGTCAAACGCTTCCGCCGTCAAGATCGTCGGGGCATAGGAGCGCCCCAGCACGCGGCGCATCTCCAGCAGGGCATACGCCTGCGCATCCTCGCGGATATACACCTCGTCGTTATAGAACAGGACCCCGTTCTCTTTCGCCCAGGTGCTGGTACAGAACGCATTACTCATCTCGGTCATGTCGCTTGCGCCTTATTCTTTAAACGGGTTGCGGGACGACACCGGCGCACTGGCGCTCACCGGCGCGGCGCGGCTCTGGGACGGATAGGCTGGCAGCATCGGTGAATCCGCATTCTCTACGATACCCAGCTTGTGCTCTTCCATACGCTGCTGCTGACGCGCCTGGATCTGCTCATATTTCTCTTTCGACGCCGCGCCGTAGTTGTCGTCGTCGCGCAGTACGGTGGTGTGGATAAACACCATCAGGTTACGTTTGGCGCTGTCCTGGGAGGTATAGCGGAACAGCTGCCCCACAACCGGAATATCGCCCAACAGCGGCACTTTCGAGACCGACTGCTTGGTGACGTTTTCCATCAAACCACCCAGCACCACCGTCTGCCCGCTGTGGACCATCACTTCGTTGTTGATGGTGCGGGTGTTGAACGTTGGGCCCAGGCTGGCATCGGCCGTCGAGGTGTTATCCACGCTGGAAACTTCCTGCTCGATCTTCAGATGGATCATGTCGCCATCGTTGATCTGCGGTACGATTTTCAGCTTCGTGCCGACGGTTTTACGTTCCACCGAGTTAAAGACGTTATCGCCGCTGGTGGTCTGTGAACCGGAGAGGACCGGAACATCCTGACCGACGTTGAACGACGCCTCTTTGTTATCCAGCGTCACCACGCTCGGTGTCGACAGAATGTCGTTTTTGCCGTTAGTGGACAGCGCCGTCATCAGCGCGCCAAAGTCGCCGTTAAAGAAACCAGTCGCCAGGCCCGTATAGCTGCCAATGACTTTTGACTTCTTGATCTGGCTGATCGGCAGGCCGGTCGAACCAAACTGAACCCCGCCGTGTTTACTGGTCCACTGCACGCCCAGATCCAGACCGTTACCGTCCTGTACTTCGGCGATGATCGCCTCCACCAGCACCTGCGGACGGCGGATATCCAGCTTGTCGATCACTTTTTCCAGTGAATTCATGACGTTTGGCTGGGCGGTGATCACCAGCGAATTGGTAGACTCGTCGGCGGAAATATTCAGATCGCCTGCCATCGGCGCGGCTTTGCTCTTGCCACCGCCCGCTTTATCCTTCAATTGCTCGCCGATCCCCGTCAGCACCGGCACCACTTTGCTAGCGTTGGCGTATTTCAGGTAGAAGACGCGGGTGTTGCCCTCGTTGTTCTGCTCGCGATCGAGCTGGGAGATCAGCGTCCGGGTGCGCTGACGCGCGTCCGGGCTGCCGCTGATCACCAGGCTGTTGGTTTCATCGTCGGCGACCACTTTGGTCGCCAGCTGCGGGGCGTTTTGCCCTTTCTGCTCTTCGTTGTTGAGGTTGTTCAACATGTCAGAAAGCTCTTTGGCCGAGGCAAAACGCAGTGGCACGATTTCACGGCGCTGGACGCCGCTTTGATCCACACGCTGCACCAGATCCACCAGGCGGTTAACCACCGAGGCTTTGCCGGTTAACAGCAGCACGTTTGACGGTTCAAAATGGACCACGTTGCCGATGCCGGAGGCGTCGTTCAGCTGACGCAACAGGGGGGCCAGCTCACGTACCGGGACGTTCTCCATCCGCACCACGCGGGTGATGACTTCGTCGCCTTTGCCAGGGTTTTTGCTGTCGGCAATCGGTGCGCCCGACATGCGGGCCACCGAAGAGCGCACGACTTTCACCATCCCGTTATCCATCGGAATCACCGACAGACCATAGAGATCCAGCACGCTCAGGAAGAACTGGTAATATTCATCTTCCGTCAGTACGTTGTAGGTGCGAACCGACACCGTTCCCTGAACGGAAGGATCGACCAGAATGGTTTTATTAAGGTTACGCCCGACGGTATCGATAAATTCGCGGACATCGGTATTTTTAAAACTGGCGCTAAAGTTCGCCGCGAACAGCGAACCTGAATATAACGACAATGCGGTCAGCGCTACGCACGCCCATGGAAATTTCTTCATGTCTGTACACTTATTAATTGTTTAGAACATTGACCCGAATATTTTCAAGGTGAGCGTGACGCCGAATAACGACATCCGCCTCTTTCATCTTTGACCAGCGCGCAACGAGCTCTTTTGCCTGCGCCTCTTTAGTCATATCCACATCGTCAACTTTTACCACTACATCACCCTTTTCCAGGCCAGCATGGCTGTAGAAAGGCGACGCATTGCGTGGATTAATGTTGTAGCCTTCCAGCTGGCCTTTTTCGATTATTGGTTTTAACACCAGATAATCATCCAGATGCAGATTATCTAACCCTGCATCTTTCTTCGATTTGGTTACCGGGGCGCTGTCAACGCCGCCTTTGAAATAGTCTGGTTTTTTAAGTGAAATAACCTGCGGCGCGCCTTCATAACTCACCACCACATTATCAGGATGAATTTCGGCAATATAGGCATTGTCAAAACCGGCGAGCATTTCGCCCTCGCGATAGCTCTTTTGTCCGGCGGGGGTTTTTATCACCGCAAAGGACAGCCAGGCTTCATCGCTGCTGAGAATACCTTCTATTTCCGCACTGAGCGGCGTTTTCACCGCCGCTGGCTGTTTCGCTGGCATCACCGCCGGAGAAAAAAGTACAAACTGATTTTCATCGTGACTTTTTTTTTGCATAGTCTTTTTTGAATCAGATAACCTGTTCGTCACTTTTTTATAATCTTTATAAACCATATACCCTTGCTGGCCGCAGAATATAAGCAGCACAAACATGACGCAGGGCATAATCAATTGAGTAACAAATGACATCCGCATTTTTTAACGAGCCTTTCTGCCAGTCAGTAATTCACAGCACAGGGCTGTATGAGTGAGTGGCGTAAATACTAATGTGTTTTCTCGCCCCCGCCCATTCACACTTCCGCTAACAATAATTTAGAAAAAGGTTGATCGTTAAATAAACTCATGATAGAGGCGCAGACAGAATATTTTTATCCTGTATTCAAATTGCCCCTTCCGCCTATATCCTTTACTTTTCCGGCTCCTTGCTATGAATCAAAGAGACGGTAATACGCTATGTATATGCGCCATTTTAATTTCACTACCCAGCCTTTCCGGACTATCACCCGGATGCCAGGTGATTTTTTTGTTCCGTATCATCAGGATGTGTTCGGTTTGCTGAAAGAGAAGTGCCAGACAACAGGCGTCACTGCGCTCTTAAGCGACGACAGCTATCTCGCCTCGCAGTTTTGCGATGCGCTGAAAAAGCATGACGACACGCTGCTTGCCATTAACGCCTTCCCGAAACTCAGCGCCAGCGGCCTGCTCTATAAACTCAACACCACCACTAAAGAGAGCAAAACCCGGATCCAGGCTATTGATGCTGTGCTGCGTCAGTGGAAGGACGAGATGTTGTCCCGCAAAACCACGCGTAAAGTGCTGGTCATTTCGCATATTCAGTCAATGAAAGCGAATTGCCACGACGCTCTGTCCATGTTGTTAACCCGCGCGCAGGAGCTGGATGTGCCTCTGTCGGTTGTGCTGATGGGATCGGCCGACCAGGAAGCCACCCTCCAGCAGTCCGGGTTGCGTGAATCTCTTCATACGCATCACACGCTCCGGCCCCTCACCTGCCGCGAGTCCCTGAGCTATGTTCAGGCCCAGTGTGAAGCGCATGGCAGCGACGAGACGCCGTTTACTCGGGCCCGCGTGCGCAAGATGCATGTTCTGTCCAAAGGACAGACAGGCAAACTCAACGAGCTGGCGCACCTTGCGATGCTAGCCGCCTGGACCGAACGTTCAGCGCAGGTATCGCCGCGCCATCTGCGCCTCGCCGCAGGAGAAGTTCTGCCGGCGAAGCCGAAGGGCAAACGCCTTGCCGTTATGGGGCTTTTTGCCTCAGTACTGTTTGCCGCCTGCGGCTGGACATTGATGCCCACCATTACCGCCAGACTGCCGGTACAGCTGCCCGTGATGGCCAGCTGGAAACCGCAGGCACCAAAAACCGACGCCCCAGCGGTGCCGGTTATTGATAATGAAGTGGTGAATAAGCCCGATGCGATGCATCAGCTCTATACCATGTGGGGTTATGACGCCACGATGGAAGAGGCGCTCTGCCAGAACGCCGGGCAGGTCAACCTGATGTGTAAGGAGGGCAGCGCTCCGGTCGAGGAGCTGGCAAAAGAGGGTTACCCGTGGATCGGCGAGATCAAAACAGGCGATCACCTGAATTATGCCGTGGTGGCCAGAGTAGATGATAAATCGCTGGATCTGCTGATGAATAATCGTACCTGGCAGGTGAGCCGCAGCTGGTTTAATCAGCATGCAACGGGCAATTACACCCAGTTGCACCGCCTTACGCCGCAGGGGAAAGACGCCGTGAGCGCCGAAAGCAGCGCCAAAGATCTGGGCTGGATGGATCAGCAGCTTAGCCTGGCGCTGAATCTACCCGAAACCCACACAAAGGTGTGGACGGCCGAACTGATGCAACGTACCCGCGAGTTTCAGCAGAAAATGCATCTGCATGTGGACGGGATTGCGGGTGAAGATACATTGATGCAGTTAATGCGTGAAACCCGGACTACGCCAAGCGTACTTATTCAGTCCGCAAATATATCTGCGACCCCCAACGCGCAGGAGAAGCATTCATAATGTCGACAATTACTCTGGCTGCCCAGCGCAGCGCTACCCTGAACGCACCGGTCTGGTTTTCTTACCGGCGCCCCTCGCTGAAAAAAGTGGTCTGTGCCACCCTGATCTGGGTGGTGGGAATCGTGATGACGATCGCTGCGGGACTCTACGCTCATCTCTACTGGGATCTGCGCCATCCGGTACCTGAGCCAATAAAAGCGAGCGCCGTTAAGCCAGAAACGACGCTATCGGATATGCATTATGTCTATGTCAGTAAACCGTTCCCGCAGCCTGAACCAAAGCAAGAACCGGTGACCAAAGAGATGCCGCCGCTGCATGAGATGCCCATTGATAGCGGCGATGCCGACTGGCAGCAGGCGCCCGACGGTGAAATGCCGCATGATATTTCCCGGGATATATTGCCAGGAACAGAAGTGAAGAATTCTGCTCTCCCCGAACAGGATAATGCCGGTCAGACAGTTGATGACGGGGCGATCAAGGCATTATTGTTGAAGGCGTTAAAAGAACAGGAAAAAGATTATTCGCAGGGGAAAATGCCCGCGCCTCCCGTGGATGAAACCACGTCAGGAACGCAGGCAAATAATTTACTGAAACATAGCCCTCCTTTCAGTTAAAAAGGAGATAAAAGCGATTAATATTTCTCCGGCAATGCTGACAAATACATAAGACGACCTTTCTCAACCTGAATATAATTACCTTTTTTCAGGTCGGCGAGGATTTTAATAATGGTACTGCGAGCCAGGCTGGTATATTCCTGAATATAGTCATAAATATTGATATCGCGCTGATGGTGCACTATCAGTTCGTTAATTTCCAGCAAGAACTCGCGAACAATCGAGTAGGCGCTGCGGGCCACCAGCACTTCGTCACGCTTGCTGAGCAGGCAAACATACCAGGAGAGGACTTTACTCAAGGCTTCCCAAAGATTTTTTTCGCTTATCAGACGGACAAAATCATCTTTTTTAATGGTGCGCACCACGGTATTGGCACGAACCAGGCCGTACATATGCGTTGAGTTGTAATAAATAGAGGAGAGACCAAAAATACACTTATTCTGTAAGGTGAACATACACAGTTCATCCGACTCGCGGCGGAATTCAACTTCACCGCTCACGATAAAATGAATATCTTCGTTGTTCTCGGTACTGATACGCTGCCATTTGCGTAAGGTTCTTTCTTCAAAACCTTCAGTTGCCGCGATAAGGGCGTCAAGTTCTGCTTGTGGACGGCTATTTTTACTGTAGATACTTAACATTGTTATACCTATTAATATTAAATTGAAAAAGGTGAACGTGTGCAATCACAGCGCATAAATGCGTAGTCCATTTAAAAAATTTAATGTAAAGCTAAGACGTTAGAACATCCGTATTTCTTATTTGTCGTGCTGATATATTGTCAACCACGTTTGCGAGTAATTTCGACTGAGGAAACTATAAAACATTTACACCGTGAATGTGATTAACAAATCAGTCCAAAAGAAGATCGTGTAAAGTGGCGTCGGGTAACCCGAAGGATTACCCCTGCCCGTAGCGCTCTAACAGCGCCTCCGCGATGGCCAGCGTTTCGCGATCGGCCACGCCGTCCCAGCGCGCCGGGCGAAAATGCATCTGAAACGCGACGATAACGCGCTTCTGCTGTGCGTTCGTCATGTTATCGGTCACCTCATAGCCGTAGCGCGCCAGCAGATCGAGCAGCACCTTCGGCTCCACGAGCTCATCGCGCGGCTTGCCGTTCAGGTAAAACGCCACCCGCGCCGGGTCGGGCCACGCGCCGATACCCTGCATGGCCAGCGCCTGCCACGGGAACAGCGGGCCGGGATCGTCTTTGCGCTGCGGAGCGATGTCCGAATGGGCCACCACATTTTCAGGCCTGATGTTGTAGCGGGTAATAATGTCTTTGGCGAGCGGAACCAGCGCCGCAATTTGCTCAGGCTCAAACGGCGTAAAATGCTTAACGCCCGACGTTTTTTGCCAGCCGCGGTTCTCAAGCTCAATGCCGACCGACGTATCGTTAATCCGGTTGGTGCCGCGCCAGAAGCTGATGCCCGCATGCCAGGCCAGTTCGCTTTCGGGTACCAGCTGCCAGATGCGCGGCTTACCGTCCGGTGCCGGGGGTTTAGCCGGGATCAAATAGTGAGAGCTGACGTTCTTATCCGTCAGCGTGGCCAGCGAGCTGTCAAAGTCATCCGCGGTGTAGTGGATCACCAGCACCTTGATGCGCGGGTAAGCCGCCTGCGCCTGATGGCGCGTGTCCAGCTCGTAGGCGCCTTTATCGATGATCCCTTTTTCAGTGGCACACCCTGCCAGCAGCAGCGCCAGCAGGAGCGTGGCAAGCGAACGCCTCATCGGAGGGTTTTCACCGCCGTACCGCTTACGCTCACCATCAGCATGCTGGCATCTTTTCCGACCGTTTCGTAGTCGATATCAATCCCCACGACCGCATCAGCGCCGAGGGCTTCCGCCTGCTCGCCAAGCTCTTTAAAGGCGATTTCACGCGCTTTGCGCAGCTCTTTTTCGTATGCGCCCGAGCGGCCGCCAACGATATCGCGGATACCGGCAAAAAAGTCGCGGAAGATATTGGCGCCGAGAATGGCTTCGCCGGTGACCACACCGCAATACTCGGTTATTGTCTGCCCTTCCAGGGTTGGCGTTGTTGAAAACTGCATGGTTTCTCTCCTTCTTTAGCGTTCAATGCCTTAGGCACAGCATTATCGGTTCGTTACGCTATGATTGAAAGGATAGTTAATAAATAAGGAAATCAACATGCGCTATTCTGCTTTAACACTTTTGGTGCCCTGCGCGCTGGTGCTCAGCGCCTGTACCACCACGGTCACGCCAGCCTTTAAGGATATCGGTACCCGCAGCGGCCCCTGCATTGAGGGCGGCCCGGACGCCGTGGCGCAGCAGTTCTATGATTATCGCATTCAGCACCGCAGCAACGATCTCACCGGCCTGCGCCCGTATCTGAGCGACGGTCTGGCAAAACTGCTTAATGACGCCACCCGCGATCCTCAGCACAACACATTGCTGAAATCCGATCCGTTCTCCAGCCGAACCACGCTGCCGGACAGCGCCGAAGTGGCCAGCGCGTCAACCATCCCGAACACGGATGCGCGTAATATTCCGCTGCGCGTGAAGCTGATGCAGGGAACCCAAACCTGGCAGGATGAAGTGCTGATGATCCGTGAAGGACAGTGCTGGGCGGTAGACGACGTGCGCTACGTTGGCGGCAGCGTTCATGCCCCGGCAGGCACGCTTCGCCAGTCGATTGAGAATCGCTAAACTCGCCGATACAACCCGGTAACCCCCGTAAAATGTGCGGCATTTCATGCGGAATGCCGACATTTATACTCGCCGACCTTACCGTTCGCTATTTTGTGCTATGTTTAAGAGGAAACACGGGTTATATTTAACTTTTAACGCATAAATATTGCATAACTATTCTGTCAACGGTACTATCTGCGGCCTCAATTGCTATAGATTGCCTGGATGAGTAAAGACTGCCCCGATGAGTATTAAACTAAACGGCATTAACTGCTTCTACGGCGCACACCAGGCGCTGTTTGACATCACGCTGAACTGCCCGGAAGGCGAAACGCTGGTTTTGCTTGGCCCAAGCGGTGCAGGCAAAAGCTCCCTTCTGCGCGTCCTTAATCTGCTTGAAATGCCCCGTTCAGGTACGCTGGCGATTGCCGGTAACCACTTTGATTTCTCGAAAACGCCGTCTGATAAAGCGATTCGCGAACTGCGTCAAAACGTCGGCATGGTCTTCCAGCAATACAATCTCTGGCCGCATCTGACCGTCCTGCAAAACCTGATTGAAGCGCCTTGTCGCGTGTTGGGGTTAAGCAAGGATCAGGCGATCGCGCGCGCTGAAAAGCTGCTGGATCGTCTGCGCCTTAAGCCCTACAGCGACCGCTATCCGCTGCACCTTTCCGGTGGTCAGCAGCAGCGCGTAGCCATTGCCCGCGCGCTGATGATGGAGCCTGCGGTACTGCTGTTTGATGAGCCAACCGCGGCGCTGGACCCGGAAATTACCGCCCAGATCGTCAGCATCATTCGCGAGCTGGCGGAAACCAATATTACGCAGGTTATCGTCACCCACGAAGTGGAAGTGGCGCGTAAAACCGCCAGCCGTGTGGTCTACATGGAAAACGGGTATATCGTTGAGCAAGGTGATGCGAGCTGCTTCGCGAACCCGCAAACCGATGCCTTCAAAAACTATTTATCTCATTGATTGTGTCAGGGGAAATATAATGAAAAAAGTATTACTTGCCGTGCTGCTTGCTGGCGTTACCCTTTCTGCTACCGCAGCCCAGACCATTCGTTTCGCCACGGAAGCCTCTTACCCTCCGTTTGAGTCGATTGATGCGAACAACAAAATTGTTGGCTTCGACGTGGACCTGGCTAACGCCCTGTGTAAAGAGATCGACGCGACCTGTACCTTCAGCAACCAGGCGTTCGACAGCCTGATCCCAAGCCTGAAGTTCCGCCGTATCGACGCCGTGATGGCCGGTATGGACATCACCCCGGAGCGAGAAAAGCAGGTGCTGTTCACCACCCCTTACTACGACAACTCCGCCCTGTTCATTGGTCAGAAAGGTAAATTCACCTCTGTCGATCAGCTGAAAGGCAAAAAAGTTGGCGTGCAGAACGGCACCACGCACCAGAAATTCATCATGGATAAACATCCGGAAATCACCACCGTTCCGTATGACAGCTACCAGAACGCGAAGCTGGATCTGCAAAATGGCCGTATCGACGGCGTATTTGGTGATACCGCAGTCGTGACCGAGTGGCTGAAAGCCAACGATAAGCTGGCGCCAGTGGGCGACAAAGTGACCGATAAGGATTACTTCGGTACCGGTCTGGGGATTGCCGTTCGTCAGGGCAACACTGAGCTGCAGCAGAAATTCAACGCTGCGCTGGAAAAAGTGAAGAAAGACGGCACCTACGAAACCATCTACAAAAAATGGTTCCAGAAGTAATTCCTGATGAATGAAATTTTTCCTTTAGCAAGCGCCGCCGGGATGACCGTCGGCCTTGCCGTTTGCGCACTGATTATCGGCCTCGTGCTGGCGATGTTCTTTGCTGTGTGGGAATCCGCGAAATGGTTCCCCGTCGCCTGGACAGGCTCCGCGCTGGTCACCGTGCTGCGTGGGCTACCGGAAATTCTGGTGGTCCTGTTTATCTATTTCGGCTCTTCACAGCTGCTGCTGACGCTGTCGGACGGCTTCACGATCAATCTTGGTTTTGCGCAGATCCCGGTGCAGATGCAGATTGAAAACTTCGACGTCAGCCCGTTCCTGTGCGGCGTGATTGCCCTCTCCCTGCTCTACTCCGCGTACGCGTCGCAAACGCTGCGCGGTGCGCTGAAAGCCGTGCCGCAGGGTCAGTGGGAGTCGGGTCAGGCGTTAGGCCTGTCGAAATCAGCCATCTTCTTCCGTCTGGTCATGCCGCAGATGTGGCGCCATGCCCTGCCGGGCCTCGGCAACCAGTGGCTGGTGCTGCTGAAAGATACCGCGCTGGTGAGCCTGATAAGCGTTAACGATTTGATGCTGCAAACCAAAAGCATCGCCACCCGCACCCAGGAGCCGTTTACCTGGTACATTGTGGCGGCGGCTATCTACCTGGTAATCACGTTGCTCAGTCAGTACATCCTCAAGCGTATTGACCTGCGTGCGACGCGCTTTGAACGGAGACCAGGCTGATGCTTGAATATTTCCCCGAGCTGATGAAAGGGCTGCACACCAGCCTGACGCTGACCGTGGCGTCCATTATCGTGGCGCTGATCCTGGCCCTTATCTTCACCATCATCCTGACGCTGAAAACGCCGGTGCTGGTGTGGATTGTGCGCGGCTACATCACCCTGTTTACCGGTACGCCGCTGCTGGTGCAGATCTTCCTGATTTACTACGGCCCGGGCCAGTTCCCGTCGCTGCAGGAATATCCGGTTATCTGGCATCTGCTCTCTGAACCGTGGCTGTGTGCCCTGATTGCCCTTTCGCTCAACAGTGCGGCCTATACCACCCAGCTGTTCTACGGCGCGATCCGCGCCATTCCGGAAGGACAATGGCAGTCCTGCGGAGCGCTGGGCATGAGCAAGAAAGACACGCTGGCGATCCTGCTGCCGTACGCCTTTAAGCGCGCGCTCTCCTCCTACTCCAACGAAGTGGTGCTGGTGTTCAAGAGTACTTCTCTGGCCTACACCATCACCCTGATGGAGGTAATGGGCCACGGACAGCTGCTGTACGGGCGCACCTATGACGTGATGGTGTTCGGTGCGGCAGGCGTGGTCTATCTGGTGGTTAACGGCCTGTTGACGCTGATGATGCGCCTGATCGAGCGTAAAGCGCTGGCGTTTGAGCGCAGATCGTAGGCCGGGTAAGCGCAGCGCCACCCGGCAAGAAGTGCATAAATGTGATTAATCAATGCGGGTAACTTTCTGGTTATCCGCTTTTTTTTGCCAAAAAAATAATACTTAATCATTTTTATTGCATATAAATTCATTAAATGGCATTGTACATCCATGCCGCAGACACGGCGCATAAATAAGACAGACGGGAGCATTACAATGAAAAAGTTAGTTCTGGCCGCATTACTCGCCACCTTCGCCGCTGGCGCATCCGCAGCTGATAAAATCAATTTTGGCGTGTCCGCCACCTATCCGCCGTTTGAATCGCTGGATGCCAGCAACCAGATCGTGGGTTTCGATATCGATCTGGCGAAAGCGCTGTGCAAACAAATGCAGGCCGACTGCACCTTTACCAACCATGCCTTCGACAGCCTGATCCCGTCGCTGAAATTCAAAAAATACGACGCGGTGATCTCCGGGATGGACATCACGCCTGAGCGCAGCAAGCAGGTTGCGTTTACCGACCCGTACTACGCCAACTCGGCGGTCGTGATTGCGAAGAAAGGCGCTTATACCTCTTTCGATCAGCTGAAAGGCAAACGCATCGGGATGGAAAACGGCACCACGCACCAGAAATACCTCCAGGACAAACATCCTGAAGTGAAAACCGTGGCCTATGACAGCTACCAGAACGCGATTATCGACCTGAAAAATGGCCGTATCGACGGCGTGTTCGGCGATACCGCCGTGGTGAACGAATGGCTGAAAACCAATCCGCAGCTGGGCACCGCAACCGAGAAAGTGACCGATCCGCAGTACTTCGGTACGGGTCTCGGCATCGCGGTACGTCCGGATAACAAGGCCCTGCTGGAAAAACTGAACGGCGCGCTGAAAGCGATTAAAGCTGACGGGACGTATCAGAAAATCAGCGATCAGTGGTTCCCGCAGTAAGATTTTTTTGCCGGGTGGCTCGGCCTACGGGGGTGGTAGTCTGTAGGCCGGGTAAGGCGAAGCCGCCACCCGGCACTCTCTCAAAGCGGCACAAAGAACCTGAACCGCGCCCCGCTCACCGACTCCATCAGCCTGATCCCGCCGCCGTGCAGCTCCAGCATACGTTTCACGATTAACAGCCCCAGCCCGCCGCGATTCTCCCGCGATGCCTGGGTATTCAATGCCGACGGCCGCTGGAACAGATCGTCGCGCAGCGCGGCATCCACGCCCGTTCCGCTGTCAGCCACTTCGACCTGAAGCCGTTCATTCTCCTGCCAGACCGCCAGACGAATTTCCCCACCAGATGGCGTATGGCGCATCGCGTTATCGAGCAGGTTGGTCACCACGCGTTCGATCATCGACACGTCGGCGTTAATCAGCGGCAGCGGTCCCGGTACGTCAATATGCAGATTCACTTCTCGCGTGCGGGCGGTGAGCTCAAACTTCTGCGCCACGTCGGAAATTAACTCCCCCATCGCGAAACGCTCGCGCTGCGGCTTAATGCCGCCGTGCTCAAGGCGCGCCAGCTCGAACAGCTGCTGCGAAAGATGACGGACTTTTTGTCCCTGACGCAGCGCGGTGGCGAGATATTGCTGGTGCTCCTGCGGCGTCAGCGTTGCGGCTTTTAGCGACAGGGTTTCCAGATAGCCCAGCAGCGAGGTCAGCGGCGTACGGAGATCGTGCGAAATGTTGGCGATAAACTCCCGGCGCTGGCGATCGCTGTCGGCCAGCTGGTCCCACTGGCGGGTGATTTTGCGCGCCAGCTCGATAAAGCTGTTGCGCAGGATCGCCACTTCATCCTTTGCCGCCGCGTCCGACGGCTGCGCCGCCAGCTGTCTGATAGCGCTGATGCTGTCCTGCTCCAGCCCGGCGAGCTCCACCGTCAGCTGTTTTACCGGGCGCGTGACCCAGTACCAGATCAGTAAACCTGCCAGCAGGCCAAACAGCGCGACCCACAGCAATGACCACAGCACCGTGCTCCACAGCGCCTTATGCCAGGCCATTTCCGCCAGGGCGTTTGACTCTTCGCCCTGCAAAATAATGTACAGGTAGCCCTTAAGCTCGCCGTCCTGCCGCAGCGGCGTGGCGCTAAAGACCTTTTTATTTTGACTCCGAGGATCGTCGCCCAGGACCGGTATGGCGGTACCGCTCAGGAAGGTCTGAACCGGTGCCAGATCGATTTTTTGCCGCTGAATGTGGCCCGGCGGTGCGGCATCGGCCAGGATATCGCCGTCCGGGGAGACAACGTACAGCTCAACGCTCGGATTAAAGGTCATCAGCCGATCGAACAGCGGCTTGAGAGCCCTTCGGTCGACCCTGCCCTGCGCGTCCAGAATCGGTTCACGCTGGACTATCTGCTGCGCCAGCCCGCCCGACAGCCGCTGCACCATCGCGTTACCGTACTGCGTACTGGTGTAGAGCTGCACGGCGCAGGCGACGGTGGCGCAGAGCATCATCAGCAGAATGAACAGCAGCGTCAGGCGCTGACTCAGGCTAAAGCGGCGCATCATGATTTGGCTCCGCAAATTTATAGCCCTTGCCCCAGACGGTGCGAATAATCTCCGGCTCGGCTGCGTCCTTCTCAATCTTGATGCGCAGGCGGTTGATATGGGTGTTAACGGTATGCTCATAGCCTTCGTGCTGATAGCCCCAGACCTGCTCCAGCAGCGCCAGACGCGAAAAGACCTCGCCAGGATGACGGGCAAAAAAGTACAGCAGCTCGAATTCACGCGGGGTGAGATCCACCACCTGACCGTGAAGCAGCACGCTGCGCGCCAGAGGATCGATGGTCAGACCGTGGGCCTGAATTTGACCGTCGGTTTGCGCCTGCCCCATCGCCTGCTGGCGACGGAACAGCGCTTTGATGCGCGCAATGAGTTCCTGCACCGAGAACGGCTTAGCCAGATAATCATCGGCGCCGGTTTCCAGCCCGGTAATGCGGTCGGTCTCGCTGCTGCGGGCGCTGATGATGATCACCGGCAGGTAGCGCGTCATCTGACGGATGCGGCGGCAAATCTCCAGACCGTCAACGCTGGGCAGCATCAGGTCGAGGATCACCGCATCCCACGGCTGTTTTTCAAGACGCAGTAAGGCCTTGCCCCCGTCGGGCTCGTGGGTGATGGCGTAACCTTCGTCTTCTAAATTGAGTCGCAGAAGCGCCGCGATATCGTGGTCGTCTTCCACCAGCAGGATCTGCTTCATGGGTAAGCCTTCAATCATTTCTTATGACGTAAGCTTACCTGATTTCGAGCGGGGGAAGAGTTCACATTTTGTTTAAGATTTCACGAGCAACGTCAACACTTCATAATGCGCGGTATGCGGGAACATATCGAAAAGCTGAACGCGTTCAATGCGGTAGCCCGGCAGGCTGGCAATGTCTTTCGCCATGGTCTGGGCGTTACAGCTGGAATAGACGATGTACTCGGGCGCCATCTGGCTCAGGTAGTCGCACAGCGCCTTGCCGATGCCGCGACGCGGCGGGTTGACCAGCACCAGCTCCGGCACGTTGCCCTGGCCGGTCGCAAACTGCGTGGAGTCCAGCGCCTGGAAGTGCAGATTCGTTAACCCCAGCCCGGCGGCGGACTGTTTCGCGCAGGCTATCGCTTCGGCAGAAATCTCTATTCCGGTGAGCTGCATCTCTGGCGTGGCGCAGTGCAGGCCAAAGCCGCCCACGCCGCAGAAGAGATCCCACATATGCTGGATGTTTAACGCACGAACCCAGTCGCGGGCGGTGGCGTAGAGGCTGCTAGCCACGGTTGGGTTAGTCTGGAAGAAGCTTTGCGGGCGGATCCACAGCGGCACGCCGTTGAAGCTTTCGGCCAGCGCGTGCTGGTCGGTGAAGAAAATCTCTTTCTCTCCTTCCATGATCGCCATATGCACCGGCTGAATATTCGCCGTAATGACCTTCAGCTGCGGCAGCTGTTCCTGCAGCCACGGCAGCGCCGCGCGCAGCTGCTCCAGCTTGGCTTCCGAGCGCAGCACGAAGCGCAGCATCATGCCCCCGTCGAGTTGGCTTTCCGTCAGCAGAAGGTATTTCAGCTCGCCGCGCCTGCGGGCGACGCTGTAAGGCGTTAACCCTGCACGCGCGATAAACGGTTTCAGCGCGGCAAAGACGGGTTCAAACGAGGCGGGATACAGCGGGCAGTCGGTTAAGTCTTCCGGCGTGCCGTCGCGGTGCAGCATCCCCAGCAGCGGTTTTTCAACGCTGCCGCTGACCACCATTTTGGCTTTATTACGAAAGCCCTGCTCCGGGCCGCTGACGGGTGCGCACCACTCGCCCACCGCGTGCGCTGCCAGCAGCTGTTGCAGGTCGGCCATTTTGGCGGTGAGTTGTTGAGAAACCGGCTGTTCTATCCACTGACAGGAGCGGCAGCGTCCGGCGTCATAGAGTGCGCACTGCATATGAAAACCTTAAGAATCACGAGGGCTGCGATTATACACATTATTGCAGGCGGAAGAACCGCCGGCTTGAGGCCGGAACGAAGAGTAGACAGAGCACCAGCATATCCGGCAATTTTTGCATAAACAGCGCGCGCAGGATCTCGCGTTTGGATTCACCGGCAATGCTGAACAGCTCCGGGTAGCCGTATCCCAGCGAGGCGGCCCACAGATAGCTGGCGGCGGTAATTTGCGTCAGCAGATAGACCCAGCGCGCCCAGTTGCGCCCTTTGACCAGCGAAAACGCGCAGTAGATCTCGATAAACACCAGCACCAGGCTGCTCAAAAAGACCAGCGTCAGATTCCACGTCTGCACGCTGCGGTGAATGAATTCACCGATGCCGCGCACGCCCAGGGTGTTCAGAATCATCAGCACGTCCAGGCAGCGGATCATAATAATGGCGAGCGCCGCCACCTGAACCAGAGCAGGTACGTTAGGACGCGCGTGCGTAGTACGTGATTTTTTTAATAATCCCAATGTTTTACTTCCCTGAAAAACAGTGCCGCGTCATGCGCGGCACATCACTGGAAATTTTAAATCCTTCAGCCGCGTCTTGCACGCTGGATATCGCGCACGCGCTGTTTTTCCGCGCGCGCCATCAAATACCAGGCGATAAATCCGACAATTCCGACCACGCCGAGGATGATGGAAGCCAGAGCGTTAATCTCCGGGTTGACCCCCATACGCACGCTGGAGAAGACCAGCATCGGCAGCGTCGTCGCGCCCGGTCCGGAGACAAAGCTGGCGATAACCAGATCGTCCAGCGACAGCGTAAACGCCAGCAGCCAGCCGGAGATCACCGCCGGCATAATCATCGGCAGGGTGATGATGAAAAAGACCTTCAGCGGCGTCGCGCCAAGATCCATCGCCGCCTCTTCAATGGAGCGATCCAGCTCGCGCAGGCGCGAGGAGATCACTACCGCCACGTAGGCCGTACAGAAGGTGACGTGCGCCAGCCAGATGGTGAGCATGCCGCGATCCGCCGGCCAGCCGATGGCGTGCGCCAGGGCCACGAACAGCAGCAGCAGCGCGAGACCGGTGATCACGTCCGGCATGACCAGCGGCGCGGTGATCATAAAGGCGAACCCGTTTGAGCCGCGAAAACGCCCGAAGCGCACCATCACCAGCGCGGCGATCGTGCCCAGCACCGACGCCATTGTCGCCGCCAGGGCGGCAATGGTCAGGCTCAGCCCCACCGCGCTCATCATCGCATCGTCGTGGAACAGCTCGCTGTACCAGCGCGTCGACCATCCTGCCCAGACCGTCACCAGCTTGGAGCTGTTGAAGGAGTAGATCACCAGCATCAGCATCGGCGCATACAGGAAGGTAAAGCCGATCACCAGGATTGCTATCCGCCACGGGGAGCGCACTACCGGTAAGTTGTTCATCCGTGATCTCCCATCTGTTTCTGCTGATGCTTGTGGAACCACATGATCGGCACGATCAGCAGCAGGAGCATAACAATCGCCACCGCAGAGGCCACCGGCCAGTCGCGGTTATTGAAGAACTCCTGCCACAGCACGCGGCCAATCATAATGCTGTCCGGGCCGCCGAGCAGTTCCGGGATCACAAACTCCCCGACCGCCGGGATAAAGACCAGCATTGACCCGGCGATAATGCCGCCTTTGGTCAGCGGGACAATGACGCTGAAGAAGGTTTTTAACGGGCGGGCGCCGAGATCGAGCGACGCTTCCACCAGCGAATAATCAATGCGCGTCAGGGCCGTATAGATCGGCAGCACCATAAACGGCAGGTAGGCGTACACAATGCCGATATAGACCGCGAGATTGGTGTGCAGGATCGTCAGCGGCTGATCGATAACCCCAAGCCACATGAGAAAGTTATTCAGCACGCCGTTGTTTTTCAGGATCCCCATCCAGGCGTAAACGCGGATCAGGAACGAGGTCCACGACGGCAGGATCACCAGCAGCAGCAGGATGTTACGCGTCGACGGTTTGCTGTGCGCCACCGCCCACGCCAGCGGGTAGCCCATCACCAGACAGCAGAGCGTCGAAATCGCCGCCACCTGCAGCGACTGCAGATAGGCTTCGAAATAGAGCGGGTCGTCGGTGAGCTGCAGGAAGTTGCCGAGATTAAGCGTCAGCGTCAGCTGCCCATCGGCCCAGTCCAGCAGGTTGGTATAGGGCGGGATCGCCCGCGCCATTTCCGCCAGGCTTATCTTGAAAACAATCAGGAACGGCAGCAGGAACAGCAGGATTAGCCACACGTACGGCATGGCGATCACCAGCTTGCGGCCGTGTTTCATCTGCATGCGCATCAGCCACTGGGCAAAGCCGCCCGGCTTTTCTGCGCGGGCTGGAGGTTCAAGTGCACTCATTTGCCGCTCCTTATACCGTCAGCACGACGCAACTGTCAGCATCCCAGCACAGGCGCACTTCGTCACCCCATGTTGGCTGCCCCTTGCGGTAGCGATGTTCGTTCTGTAACTGCGCGCTGAGCATCTGCCCGCTTTTCAGCCGCACGTGGTAGATAGACAGATCGCCCAGGTAGGCAATGTGCACCACTTCGCCCACGGCAAAGTTATAGCCATCGGCAGGCGGATCCTCACAAAGCATGATTTTCTCCGGACGCAGCGCGACGTAGACCGGCACGTTGTCCACCACGGAGTTATCAGGATCGACCTTAAGCGGATGCTGCAGCCCCGGCGATTCGATGACCAGGCCATCCTCCTGACGATCTTTCAGCAGCCCTTCGAAAACGTTGACCGAGCCGATAAACTCCGCGCTGTAGCGGGTCGTCGGGTGCTCATAAATCTCTTCCGGCTCGCCGATCTGCACGAACTTCCCGCGGTTCATGATCGCGATACGCCCGGCCATGGTCATCGCCTCTTCCTGGTCGTGGGTGACCATCACGCAGGTCACCCCCACGCGCTCCAGGATATCCACCACTTCAAGCTGCATACGGTCGCGCAGTTTTTTATCCAGCGCGCCCATCGGTTCGTCGAGCAGCAGCAGTTTCGGGCGTTTTGCCAGACTGCGGGCCAGGGCCACGCGCTGGCGCTGGCCGCCGGAGAGCTGATGCGGCTTACGCTTCGCAAACTCCTGCATGTGCACCAGGCTCAGCATTTCGGCCACGCGCGCGTTAATTTCGGCCTTCGGCAGCTTGTCCTGCTTCAGGCCAAAGGCGATGTTCTGCTCCACCGTCATGTGCGGGAACAGCGCGTAGGACTGGAACATCATGTTAATCGGGCGCTGATACGGCGGCACGCTGGAGAGATCCACGCCATCAAGCATGATTTGCCCGGCGGTGGGCTGTTCAAACCCGGCCAGCATACGCAGCAGGGTCGATTTACCGCAGCCAGAAGCCCCCAGAAGGGCAAAAATTTCGCCTTTATAGATAGTCAGGCTGACGTCGTCCACGGCATGCTGGCCATCGAAAGATTTGGTGAGGTTACGAATTTCAAGAAGCGGGGTCAGCGCTTTACGGACTTTCGCCTGCGGGCGGGGGATCGCGTCATTCACGGGGTGTTCTCCGGCATAGATCAGTACTGGTGCAAACGCACCGTCAGGGTGCGCATCGCCGGGCGGCGCTAACGCTTGCCCGGCCTACGGGTTGTAAAGGCCCGGTAGGCGACAGCGCCACCGGGCAACAATACCCAACGCCGTTATTTACCGCTTTTCACCTTGGTCCACGCGCGGGTACGCACGCGGTCAATTTTTGGATCCTGAACTTTCAGGGTGAAGAGCTTGGCGAACACATCCGCTGGCGGATAGATAGCCGGGTTGTTACGGATTTCTTCGCTTACCAGCGGCACGGAGGCCTTGTTACCGTTCGCGTAGTAAACGTGGTCGCTGATGTGGGCGATCACCTCAGGACGCATCAGGTAGTTGAGGAACTGATACGCTTCGTCTTTGTTTTTCGCATCAGCCGGCATCGCGAAGACGTCGAAGAAGGCCAGCGCCCCCTCTTTCGGAATGAAGTAAGAGACGTTCACGCCGTTTTTCGCCTCTTTAGCGCGGTTAGCCGCCTGCCACACGTCCCCTGCCCAGCCGATCGCGACGCAGATGTCGCCGTTCGCCAGGTCATTGATGTACTGAGACGAGTGGAAGTAACGAATGTTTGGACGCAGCTTCAGCAGCAGATCGGTCGCCGGGCCGGTGTAATCATCGGCTTTACTGCTGTTCGGGTCTTTGCCCAGGTAGTTCAGCACGGTCGCGAAAATCTCTTCCGGCGCATCGAGGAAGGAGACGCCGCAGCTTTTCAGCTTCTCAAGGTTTTCCGGCTTCAGCACCACGTCCCAGCTGTCCAGCTTGACGTCCGGGCCCAGCACCGCTTTGACTTTATCCACGTTGTAGCCGATACCGGTGGTCGCCCACAGGTAAGGCATCGCGTATTTGTTGTCCGGGTCATGCTTCGCCACCAGCTTCAGCACTTCCGGATCGAGGTTTTTCCAGTTCGGTAACTTGCTCTTGTCCAGAGGCTGGAAGACGCCTGCCGTCAGCTGGCGCTCGAGGAAGCTTGCAGAAGGCACCACGAGATCAAACCCGGTGCTGCCCGCCATCAGTTTTCCTTCCAGCACTTCGTTGGAATCGAAAACGTCGTAGACCACTTTAATGCCGGTCTCTTTTTCAAAATTCGCCACCGTGTCCGGCGCAATATAGTCAGACCAGTTGTAAACGTGCAGCGTTTTTTGTTCCGCAGCGAGCGAGCCGGCAGAGACGGCCATCAGAGCACCCGCAACCAGACCCGATAACCATTTTTTATTCAAGGCGATCATATCTTTATTCCTTCTGAAAGCTCGTTAACAAACGAACTAAAACTGTGCAATCTGAAGATATGCAATAATCATGCATAGTTTGTCGCTCTGCCCAAAATAAAAAGAAACCTCTTTACCCGGCAGCTTCCGCTCGCTTTTTTAAGCATCGCAAGAATAACTGTAGCCCGTGTCTCCGGCTATAGCCCAGACGAAAAAACGCCTTTTATCAATTTTTTATGCAGGTTATGTCTACGTGATAAGCCGAAACGGCCTTCAGGGAGGTGAAAAATTCTTTAAAGAAAGGTTAAAAGCAGCAGAAAAAATGGCCTTCTGCAGCCGCTATGGCAGCGACTGCGCAAAAGTCAGACAGGCTTAGTGAAGAAAATTGGGAGATGCATCATTATTCTCTGCATCATCTTCCGCGCTATACAGCAGATGGTGTGCATTGGCTTCCATCATGACCATGGAAATTTGCTCTTCGCTCAAGCGCATAAACCAGGAGAACTGCTTGAACGACAGCCCGGCACCGGAGAATAAAGACTGGCAAACGACCAGTTTTGGCAGATTATCATCCTGTATGTCGAGAAATGCTTTCACCGTCAAAGAACTGGCGTTGATCGCTGACAGGTCGGAGGCCAGCGCCAGCAGCGCGGACGGCTTCACTTCGGCCAGCGCGGAGAAAAGGATCACGTCGTTAATGAGATCGATTTTGGCATCGAAAATGCCGTCGAAATTCTGCATATGAGGCAGATGCAGCGCCTGGCAGGAATCGCATTCGAAGAACGTAATTCCGGCATCATCAAGCCATTGACGTAACGTATCCAGTGTAGGTACGACCTGTAAATCCATCGCTGTGCAGCCTCTTCAATATAATCTGTGCATAGGGTACGCAAAAAGTGCGTTCAATACCATTTAACCGCCCGTTTTCAGACAGTAGCCCGGCGTGGCATGACGCTCGATCCATGAGATCATTTTACCCGCAATATCGACACCTGTGGTTTTTTCCACGCCTTCCAGCCCCGGCGAGGCGTTCACCTCCATGACCAGCGGCCCGCGCGTCGCCCGCAGAAGGTCTACGCCCGCCACGTCCAGCCCCAGGGTTTGCGCCGCTTTCACGGCAATTTCCCGTTCGCGATCGCTAATATCGGCTACCCGCGCCACGCCGCCGCGGTGAAGGTTAGAGCGGAAATCGCCCTCTTTCGCCTGGCGCTCAATGGCCGCGACCACCTCATTGCCGACCACGAAGCAGCGAATATCGCGCCCTTTCGCCTCTTCGATGTACTCCTGCACGAGAATATGGGCATTGAGGCCGCGAAAGGCGTCAATGACGCTCTCCGCCGCCTGACGCGTCTCCGCCAGCACCACGCCAATACCCTGCGTGCCTTCCACCAGCTTAATCACCAAAGGCGCACCGCCCACCATATCGATAAGATCGCTGGTGTCGTCCGGTGAATGGGCAATCCCCGTGACGGGGAGATCGATCCCCTGACGGGCGAGGAGCTGCAGCGAGCGCAGCTTGTCGCGGGCGCGGGATATAGCGACGGATTCGTTAAGCGGATAGCTGCCCAGCATCTCAAACTGGCGCAGCGCGGCGGTGCCGTAATAGGTGATCTGGGAGCCGATGCGGGGGATCACCGCATCAAAGTGCGGCAGCTTGCGGCCTTTGTAGTGAATCGACGAGGCGGCCGGGTCAATGTTCATATAGCAGGACATCGGGTCGAGGATCTCAACCTGATGGCCGCGTTTCGCCGCCGCGTCTCGCAGGCGCTTGCATGAATAGAGCGTTCCATCCCGGGACAATATGGCAATTTTCACCCTGCACCTCTCTGAAGACATGGAAAAAGCCTGCATATCATATACGCAGGCAGGCGCAGGCGGAATGGACTATCGCGTCGCCCAGCCCTGTTTGTGCAGGTAATCAAGAATAAACGGGCGGTTTTCTTTAATGATGGTGCGACGAATATGGTCAGTCCAGGTATCGCGACGGTTATTGCTGCCGCGCGTCAGGTAGTAGTTCGCCAGCTCTTCGTCATATTGATTCAGGACGTCCTGATCGACCAGCTGGTAGTGGTTTTCGTGCACCAGCATGGCGGCAGGAATGCGCGGCTTCAGATCCGGGTTATCCGCAGGCCAGCCGAGGCACAGGCCGAACAGCGGCAGGACGTGTTTTGGCAGCTTCAGCAGCTCGGTCACGCTTTCGATGTTGTTACGCAGGCCGCCGATGTAGACACCGCCCAAACCCAGCGACTCCGCCGCCGTAAAGGCGTTTTGCGCCATCAGCGCGGTATCCACCACGCCCAGCAGCAGCTGTTCGGCCAGCCCCAGCTCCGCCTCTGGGCAGATCTGCAGGTGGCGGTTAAAGTCGGCGCAGAACACCCAGAACTCCGCGGCCTGGGCCACATGCTTCTGCCCGCCGGTCAGCGTGACCAGCTGTTCACGCATGGTCGGGTCGGTGATGCGGATAATCGAGCTGCACTGCAGGAAGCTGGAACTGGAGGTCGCCCTGGCGCTGTTAATAATCGCTTCGCGCTGCGCCTCGGTAATCGGCTCATCGGTGAAGTGGCGAATGGAACGGTGGGATGTGAGCAGGTCTATGGTTGGCGTCATCTTGTCTCTCTTTGTCTTGCTTAAACCGTATGGCAGCCAGTATAGGCAATGATTTGCGCGGTGTAATTGGCGAAACATAGCCTTACTATATCAAAGCGACAGGCGAAACCTTCTTTAATGGCGGCAGGTTATCGGGCACTATATGTCCTATTCGCCGTCAGGCTTGTTTTTTGAGGAGAGAGAAATGTTTGCAGTAATTTTTGGTCGTCCAGGGTGCCCTTACTGTGTGCGCGCGAAAGAGCTGGCTGAGAAACTGACCGAAGAGCGCGATGACTTCAACTTCCGCTACGTGGATATCCACGCGGAAGGCATCACCAAAGCGGATCTCGAAAAAACCGTCGGCAAGCCGGTTGAAACCGTACCGCAGATCTTCCTCGATCAGAAACACATCGGCGGCTGCACTGACTTTGAAGCTTACGCCAAAGAACATCTGGGCCTGTTTGCCGCTCAGTAATGCTAAGACGCCCTCACCCTGAGGGCGTTTTTAATTGTGGTGCCGTCGATGCTTAATCAGACTGCACACAAACAAATAGCACAGCGCGCCAAGGGCGCACCAGAAGACACCGCTCAGCAACCACGCCAGCTCCTGCCAGAAACTTCGCGTTGATACATACAGCATGCGCATCAGCAGCAGACACAGCGGTGCCGCCAGCATTGCGCCAATAAGCGGCTTGACCACCTCCCCTTTACGGGAAAGAAAACTGGCAGCGGCTCCCGGCAGGGTAAAAAAGAGCAGCCCCAGCTCCGGGTGTCCGGCAGCCCTGAATGCCCCTTTCACATTAAAAGCGAGCGACATGCACACGACGGTAAACAGCAAAAAGCAGCTGATCACCCCCGCCCAGTTTCGTTTAATGTTCAAACTATCCTCCTGACTTATCTCTATCAAATACACCTTCGTCGGGTAGACGCCCAGTCAGATAAAGCAGTGCGGCAATCCTTGCCAAAGTACGCACAGGGTGATGCGATAATAGGTAGCTGTCAGTAGCTAATACGATTAAACTATCGGCCAGCTAATGTTTTAGGGAATAAATTAGGTAACAGGGAGGGTTGAACGCGTTCCCTGGCCCAGAAAACAGTAGCCCAAATAGTCCTTTCATTCAACAACTTACTGGTAAACAAGAAGTTAGCCTCCGTGAATATAAACGTCGCAGACTTGTTAAATGGGAATTACATCCTGTTATTATTTGTGGTACTGGCGCTGGGCCTTTGCCTGGGTAAATTGCGCCTGGGTTCAGTTCAACTTGGTAATTCCATTGGCGTTTTAGTCGTCTCCTTATTATTAGGCCAGCAGCACTTCAGCATTAACACGGACGCGCTCAACTTAGGCTTTATGCTGTTTATTTTTTGTGTTGGCGTGGAAGCGGGACCGAACTTTTTTTCAATTTTCTTCCGCGACGGCAAAAATTATCTGATGCTGGCGCTGGTGATGGTCGGCAGCGCGCTGCTGATCGCCTTAGGGCTGGGTAAACTGTTTGGCTGGGATATCGGGTTAACGGCCGGTATGCTGGCAGGCTCCATGACCTCCACCCCCGTGCTGGTGGGTGCAGGTGATACCCTGCGCCATTCCGGCATGGCCGGCGCGCAGCTCTCTACCGCCCTTGACCACCTGAGCCTGGGCTATGCCCTGACCTATCTGATTGGTCTGGTTAGCCTGATCGTCGGCGCGCGCTACCTGCCAAAACTACAGCACCAGGATCTGCAGACCAGCGCCCAGCAAATCGCGCGCGAGCGCGGTCTCGATACCGATTCCAAACGTAAAGTCTATCTCCCGGTGATCCGCGCCTATCGCGTCGGGCCAGAGCTGGTGGCATGGGCTGACGGCAAAAACCTGCGCGAGCTGGGGATTTACCGCCAGACGGGCTGCTATATCGAACGTATCCGCCGCAACGGCATTCTGGCGAACCCGGACGGCGACGCGGTGCTGCAGATGGGCGACGACATCGCGCTGGTGGGTTACCCGGACGCTCACGCCCGTCTCGACCCAAGCTTCCGTAACGGCAAAGAGGTGTTCGACCGCGACCTGCTCGACATGCGTATCGTCACCGAAGAGATCGTGGTGAAAAACCATAACGCCGTGGGCCGCCGTCTGGCACAGCTGAAGCTGACCGACCACGGCTGCTTCCTCAACCGCGTGATCCGCAGCCAGATTGAGATGCCTATCGACGACAACGTCGTGCTCAATAAAGGCGACGTTCTGCAGGTCAGCGGCGACGCGCGACGCGTGAAAACCGTTGCCGACCGCATCGGCTTTATCTCCATTCACAGCCAGGTCACCGACCTGCTGGCCTTCTGCGCCTTCTTTATTGTTGGCCTGATGATCGGGATGATCACCTTCCAGTTCAGCAACTTTAGCTTCGGCATCGGTAACGCCGCCGGGCTGCTGTTTGCCGGGATCATGCTGGGCTTCCTGCGAGCCAACCACCCGACCTTCGGCTACATTCCGCAGGGCGCGCTGAACATGGTGAAAGAGTTCGGTCTGATGGTCTTTATGGCGGGCGTGGGCTTAAGCGCGGGAAGCGGTATCGGCCACAGCCTGGGTGCCGTCGGCTGGCAAATGCTGGTTTCCGGACTTATCGTCAGCCTGGTGCCGGTGGTGATCTGCTTCCTGTTCGGCGCCTACGTGCTGCGCATGAACCGCGCCCTGCTCTTCGGGGCAATGATGGGCGCGCGTACCTGTGCGCCAGCCATGGAAATCATCAGCGACACCGCGCGCAGCAACATCCCGGCGCTGGGGTATGCGGGCACCTACGCTATCGCGAACGTGCTGCTGACGCTGGCGGGTACGCTGATCGTTATCATCTGGCCTGGACTCGGATAACTCCTAAGTTTGCGCGTGGCGAAATTATTTTCGTTACGCGCAGAACTTTTTTATCAGGGGGCAGTCATAACTAGTGCCACTGCTTTTCTTTGATGTCCCCAATTTGTGGAGCCCATCAACCCCGCCGTTTTGGTTCAAGGTTGATGGGTTTTTTGTTGTCTGTAAATATCCCCCGTTAATAACATATTGATTGTTCAACGAAGAGATCAACTGCCACCCGTTTCCGCTAGCTGGTTGAGTTGCAACGGTTGAATTCCGGCACATAATTCTTTAGGGATCCGCCTGTGAAGAGTGTGTTGCCATGAGTCTTGAAAACAAAACCGCCGTCATCTTCGGCGGCAGCGGCGCTATCGGCAGTTCAGCGGCGCACGCTCTGGCGCGTGAAGGGGCGGATGTATACCTCGCCGCGCGTGACCACGCGAGGCTGGAGCAGGTCGCCAGCCGTATTCGCGCCGCCGGAGGGTCTGCCAGCACGTTTGTTTTCGATGCGCTCGATGATTCCTCGCTGCTCCCGGACCTTGCCCGCATTGATATCGTCGTCAACGCCACGGGCTTTATGCACAATCAGGGTAAACGCCTTGAGGCGTTAACGCTCGGCGAGTTCAGGCAGGGTTTCGATCCCTTTCTGGCCGCGTATTTTAACATTGCAAAAGCCGTGTCGCCCCGCATGGGCGGCAAGCATGGTGGAGTCATTATTACCGTCGTCGCCCCCGCCGCCAACATGGCGATGGCGGGCCACCTCGGGCATATCGTCGGCTGCGCGGGAACGGAAGCCTTGACCCGGGCGCTGGCTGCGGAACTGGGGACACACAATATTCGCGTGCTGTGCGTGCGTTCACACGCGATAGCCGACGCGGTACAGGCGGGTTCGTATGTGGGAGCCATTTTCGCCGCCAAGGCGCAGGCGATGGGGATTACGGTCGAGCAGTTTCTCGGCGGTGCAGCGCAAAGTACCCTGACGCATCGCCTGCCGACGCTGGCACAGGTGGCAGACACGATTGCGTTTCTGGCCTCAGATGCGGCATGCGCTATGACGGGAACCACCGTCAATATGACCGCGGGCGCAACCTAGCGGCCGCTCTGGCCCGCAATCCTGGACACCATCGCCCGGATCTCTTCGCGGGTTAACGGCGCCCGATCGGTGACATAGTGCAGCGTCATCCCTTCGATAAACGCGTCCAGCGCGCGGGTGGTAACCGGGTCGAACCACTGCTCCAGCGTGGTCTGGCTCATCTTCATCCAGTCCTGCATCACCGTTTTGAGCGCCGCGCTGCGGTGCATAAAGGCGTAGAGCTGATACATCAGCGCCATGTTGTGCGGCGTGGTCACCTGGGAGCTGTGGATCAGCGTGGTGATAGATTCGCACGCCATTTCCGGCCCGGTGACGCCGGCAAAGAAATCTCGGTACTGCTGCGACATCTGCCGGGTAAACCACGTGAAGGCCTCCTCCAGCAGCGGCTCCATGCCGTCGAAATAGTAGGTCATCGACCCCAGCGGCACGCCCGCGCAGGTGGCGATTTTACGGTGCGTGACGGCGTGAATGCCGTGCTCGGCGATGGTATCGAGCGTTGCCTGCAGGATCTTCTCCCGGCGATGCGGATCGTTCGGTGGTCTGCTCATAAATTCCTCACGTGGTTTATGTACAAATGTACACAAACTTGCTAGTGTTGTCGCTATTGTTGTACTTCTGGTGCTATCCCAATGACGCAGACCTCTCCCCGTAAAGCCCTGCAGCGACGCCTGTGGGCGCTGTTTATGTTCTTCTTCATTCCCGGCCTGCTGATGGCCTCCTGGGCCACGCGCACCCCCGCCATTCGCGATATTTTGTCCGTTTCTACCGCCGAGATGGGCATTGTGCTGTTCGGGCTGTCGATAGGCTCCATGAGCGGCATCCTCTGCTCCGCGTGGCTGGTAAAGCGCTTTGGTACGCGAGCGGTGATCCGCACCACCATGTGCTTTGCCGTGTTCGGAATGGGAATATTAAGCGTGGCGCTGTGGTTTGCCTCACCGGTGCTGTTCGCCCTGGGCCTGACGGTATTTGGCGGCAGCTTCGGTTCGGCGGAAGTTGCTATCAACGTGGAAGGGGCGGCGGTCGAACGTGAGATGAATAAAACCGTGCTGCCGATGATGCACGGTTTTTACAGCCTCGGCACGCTGGCCGGTGCGGGCGTGGGGATGGCGCTGACGGCCACCGGCGTGAGCGCGAACCTGCATATCCTGCTGGCGGCGCTGGTGTGCATCATTCCGATTCTGACCGGCATCCGGGCCATCCCGGACGGCACAGGTAAGAACTCCGCTGACGAACAGCACTCGGCTGAAAAAGGGCTGCCCTTCTACCGCGACTTCCAGCTGATGCTCATCGGCGTGGTGGTGCTGGCGATGGCGTTCGCGGAAGGTTCCGCCAACGACTGGCTGCCGCTGCTGATGGTCGACGGTCACGGCTTTAGCCCGACCTCCGGCTCGCTGATTTACGCCGGGTTTACGCTGGGGATGACCGTCGGGCGCTTCACAGGCGGCTGGTTTATCGACCGCTACAGCCGCGTGGCGGTGGTGCGCGCCAGCGCCCTGCTGGGCGGCCTGGGTATCGCGATGATCATCTTTGTGGATGTGGACTGGATTGCCGGCGTCTCGGTGATCCTCTGGGGACTGGGCGCGTCGCTCGGCTTCCCGCTGACCATTTCAGCCGCCAGCGACACCGGCCCGGATGCCCCGACGCGCGTCAGCGTGGTGGCGACCACGGGCTATCTCGCCTTCCTGGTCGGGCCGCCGCTGCTCGGCTTCCTAGGCGAGCACTACGGGCTGCGCAGCGCCATGCTGGTGGTGTTAGGGTTGGTCATCATCGCGGCGCTGGTGGCCCGCGCGGTGGCAAAGCCGGAAACGAATCAAACGACACTGGAGAAGGGATATGAGCGTTAAACTGATCGCCGTCGACATGGATGGTACTTTTCTGAGCGATGCCAAAACCTATAACCGCCCGCGCTTTCTGGCGCAGTATGCCCGCATGAAGGCGCAAGGCATTCGCTTCGTGGTCGCCAGCGGCAACCAGTATTACCAGCTGATCTCCTTTTTCCCGGAGATTGCGCATGAGATTGCGTTCGTCGCCGAAAACGGCGGCTGGGTCGTAAGCGAAGGTGAAGACGTCTTTAACGGCGAACTGTCGAAAGCCCATTTCGAGACCGTCGCGAACGTGCTAAACGAGGTTCCGGGCATTGAGATTATCGCCTGCGGCAAAAGCAGCGCGTACACGCTGAAATGCTATGACGAGGGCTTTAAGGATATCGCGGCGAAGTATTACCACCGCCTCGAAATGGTCAGCGATTTCGAAAACCTGAACGATATTTTCTTCAAGTTCGGGCTTAACGTGTCTGACGATGAAATTCCGCGAATTCAGACGCTGCTGCATGAAAAGCTGAGCGACATTATGGTGCCCGTCACCACCGGCCACGGCAGTATCGATCTGATTATCCCCGGCGTGCACAAAGCTAACGGTCTGCGGATCCTGCAAAAGCGCTGGGGCATTGACGATAGCGAAGTGGTGGCCTTCGGCGACAGCGGCAACGACGTGGAGATGCTGCACCAGTCCGGGTTCAGCTTTGCGATGGCGAATGCCAGACCGCATATTAAAGCGGCCGCGCGTTTTGAAGCGCCGCATAATAATGATGAAGGCGTTTTAAACGTGATTGAGAAGGTGTTGAACGGGGAGGCGCCGTTTAATTGATACCGTGCGGTCTGGTGCCCTCACCCCTCACCCTGGCCCTCTCCCACAGGGAGAGGGGACTGTTCCGTACTCGCCCAGATTGAGAGGGGCTGTTCCGTACTCGCCAACAGGGAGAGGAAATAAGAATTAAGGTTGCAGGGCGTTCCCGACGCGTTTGTCTTTCAGGAACACCACCATCAGGCCAACCCACAGCACGCCGTTGGCGAGGTTAAACAGGCTGAACAGCCCGTTGCCGCCCATCGCGTAGGCATGCTTGCTCACTTCGATACCGACGGTAAAAATCAGCATCTGCAGCATCCCCATCGCAGCTGACACCGTGCCTTTACTCATCTCGCTGGCAAACAGCGTCAGGCGCACCAGCCCGGCGTTGGCCACGCCAATCCCGAAGGCATAGAGGCTGAGCCCCGCAGTCATCCACAGGTAGGCGTGGGATGACGCGACGGTCGCCACCGCAGCCAGAATCAGCCCTGCCGCAATCGGCCAGCCGCCCATGATAATCAGAGAACGCACGGTGCGTCGTGACGTCAAACGTGCCAGCACCAGGTTCCCGATAATCAGCGCGCCAAAGATCGGCACCTGCAGCAGGCCATACTCGTAGCTGCTGAGCTTTTCACCGCTGATGATAATGACCGGCGACTGCGCGATCCACGCCAGCAGAGGCAGGCTAACGAACCCGGTCGCCAGCGCGCCCGCCACAAAGCGGCCATTCTTCAGCACCTCTTTGTAATCCCGACCCAGCTCTTTCAGCGAGAGTTTCTCGCCGATGCGGGTGGCCGTTTCCGGCATCGCCCGGTGCAGGCCAAAGAACGCGAAGGCGGCGAGAAGCGCAAAGAGCACAAACATCCCTTCCCACGGCGCAACGTGCACCCACGCGGCACCCACCAGCGGCCCGAGTAAGGGGGCGATCAGCGCCACGTTCGCCATCAGCGCGGTAATCTTGATACACACCGCCTCCTCAAACGACTCCTGAATGGCGGCATACCCCACGGCGCCGATAAAGCACAGGCTCACCCCCTGCAGGAAGCGCAGCAGGGTAAATTGTTCAATGTTTTGCGCCAGCAGCGTGGCGAGACAGGTGACGATAAACCACACCACGCCCGTGAGCATCACCGGACGACGGCCAATACGATCCGACAGCGGGCCTAACAGCCACTGTAAAAACATGCCGCCGGCCAGATAGGCGGTCATAGAGGTCGGCACCCACTCAATACCCGCGTTGTACTGCGCCACAACGGCCAGCATACCGGGCTGGATCATATCGTTGCCGATATAGGTAGAGAATTCGTAGAGCACCAGACACAGAGGGAAAAGCAACGCCTGACGACCCAGACGTGAACCAGAAGAAGAACGGTTTAACATGCAATCTCTTTATAATGACAAAATCGCGACGAGTTTAATGAAATGCCGCAGCCCGAGATAGTGATTTATCGAGGATAAACAGAAATAAAGCACATATCGTCTTCGTTTAAGGTTTCCTTAAGTTGACAGTTTTATGATAGCCCGATTACTCGTCAACGATCCCAAATTATGGCACTCACCTCCAGCCGTTCAGAATTGTCTAACTTACAGACAAATAAGACAAAACGACTTTACCGCTTGCCGACCCGCTTTTATGGTTATCAGCTTTTCGTACTGATTGCCCTTGCCGTGGTCTTTACGTGGCTATCGCGCAATGAAGCGCTCGACAGATGGATCACCGGCTTTTGGTATGACGCGGCAACGCAGAGCTTTCCGCTGCAGAAGGACCACCTGCTGGATCTGCTGAACCACCGCCTGGCGAAGTACATCGCCATCGGCTTAGGTGCTGTAGCGCTGTTTTACGGCGCCTACAAGCGCAACGCAAGGCTGGTCACGGCGGCGCTGCTGATGGGCGTTGGCGCGCTGGTGGTAGGCGTGCTGAAAAGCGTGAGCCATCACAGCTGCCCGTGGGATCTGGTGGAATATGGCGGTAAGGCTGTCTCTTATCCCCTGTTCAGCGCCGTCCCTGCTGACAGCGGTCCGGGGCGCTGTTTTCCCGGCGGTCATGCCTCCAGCGGCTTTATGGTGATGGGGCTGTTTTTTGCCTTCTGGCGCGAGCGTCCGCGTCTCGCCTGGTGCTTCGTCGCGCTGGGCGTGGTATTAGGTCTGGCGATGGGCTACGGCCAGGTCATGCGCGGGGCGCATTTTTTCTCTCACAACCTGTGGGCCGGGTGGTGGGTCTGGTTTTCCCAGGTGGCGGTCTACGGACTTATTTCCACCCGGTATGCTAAAGAGTGATAACGCTATGTTAGAGAATCTGAATTATCAGCTGTTTTATCTGATCAACGCCACGCCAGCCTCGCCTGAGTGGACGATCGATTTTGCTACCTTTCTGGCAAAAGATCTGATCAGTATCGTGCCTGCACTGGCTGCGATTCTCTGGCTGTGGGGGCCCCGCAGCCAGGTGAAGGCGCAGCGCCAGCTGGTGATTAAAGTCGCGATGGCGCTCGGGGTAAGCGTCCTGGTCAGCTACATTCTCGGCCATGCGTTCCCGCACGCCCGTCCTTTTGTGGCTCACGTGGGCTATACCTTCCTGCACCACGCGCCGGATGACTCGTTCCCGAGCGATCACGGAACGGTGATCTTTACCTTCGCGCTGGCTTTCCTGTTCTGGCATCGCCTGTGGTCCGGCGCGGTCCTGATGGTGGCGGCCCTGGCAATCGCCTGGTCTCGCGTTTACCTGGGCGTTCACTGGCCGCTGGATATGGTGGGCGGTTTCCTGGTCGGGATGATTGGCTGCGTGAGCGCGGCTATCCTGTGGAGCCTCTTCGGTGAAGCGCTTTACCGCACGCTGTCTTCGCTCTATCGCGCCATTTTCGCTATCCCGATCCGCAAAGGCTGGATACGTGACTAACCCCAACCTGACAGGTTACACTTGAACCCCCGCCCTGCGGGGGTTCACTTTTTTATCCCGAGGAACTATGGAAACACGTCGCGATGACCGCATTGCTCAGCTGCTACAGGCGCTGAAGCGCAGCGATAAGCTGCATCTTAAGGAAGCCGCCAACCTCCTCGGCGTCTCAGAGATGACCATTCGTCGGGATCTGAACAGCGAAAGCGCGCCCGTCGTGCTGCTGGGCGGGTATATTGTGCTTGAGCCGCGTAGCGCCAGCCATTATCTGATCAGCGACCAGAAGACGCGCCTGGTGGAAGAGAAGCGCAAAGCCGCCCGGCTTGCGGCCTCACTGGTACAGCCGCACCAGACGCTGTTTTTTGACTGCGGAACCACCACGCCGTGGATTATTGAAGCCATCGACAGCAGCATCCCTTTTACCGCCGTGTGCTACTCCCTGAACACCTTTCTGGCGCTGCAGGAGAAACCCGAGTGCCGGGTGATCCTCTGCGGCGGCGAGTTTCACGCCAGCAACGCCATCTTTAAGCCGCTTAACCTGCACGACACGCTCAGCAATCTCTGCCCGGATATCGCGTTTTATTCCGCCGCAGGCGTCAACGTGCGTCAGGGTGCGACCTGCTTTAACCTGGAAGAGCTGCCGGTGAAGCACTGGGCGTTAAGCGCCGCGCAGTACCATGTGCTGGTGGTCGATCACAGCAAGTTTGGCAAGGTGCGTTCGGCAAGAATGGGCGAGCTGGCGCAGTTTGACGCCATCGTCAGCGACTGCCGTCCGGACGACGAGATTGTGGCCCACGCGAAGGCGCAGCAGGTGAAGTTGATGTATTAATAGGGTGCGGTCTGATGCCCGCACCCCGGCCCTCACCCACAGGGAGAGGGAGAAAAAACGTAGGCCGGGTAAGCGCAGCGCTACCCGGCAAAAAACTTAGCTAAACCAGCTGCCGAACCAGCCGTGGAATTTCATCATCACGAAATCCCACATCCGGCTGAAGAAGCCGCCCTCTTCCACCGCTTCCATCACAATCAGCGGACGCTGTTCAATCGACTTCCCGTTTAGCTGGAAATCAATCGTCCCGACCACCTGGCCTTTTTTCAGCGGAGCCGTGAGCTGCGGGTCGGTCAGGGTATAGCTGGCCTTCAGGTTTTTTAGCTGACCACGCGGAATAGTCACCGAGCCACCTTCACCCGCCCCGAGATTGACTTCACTCTTGTCGCCAAACCAGACGCGCTGGCTGACGAAGGTGGCATCCGGTTTAATCGGCGTCACGGTTTCATAGAAGCGGAAGCCCCAGGTCAGCAGTTTTTCTGACTCATTAAAGCGAATACGGTCGGTTTTGGTGCCCAGCACCACCGAAATCAGGCGCATGTCGCCCTGGGTCGCGGAGGCCACCAGGTTATAGCCCGCGCCCGCCGTGGTGCCGGTTTTCATTCCGTCCACGTTAACGTTGCTGCTCCACAGCAGGCGGTTGCGGTTCGGCTGGCGGATTTTATTGAAGGTAAACTCTTTCTCTTTATGGATGGCGTATTCATCCGGCACGTCGTGGATCAACGCTTTCCCCAGCAGCGCCATGTCGCGCGCGGTACTGAACTGTCCCGGCGAATCCAGACCGTGAACCGTTTTGAACGTGGTGTTGGTTAAGCCCAGTTTCTGCGCGTAGCCATTCATCAGACCAATGAAAGAATCCTGGCTGCCGGCAACGTAGTCTGCCAGCGCGATGCACGCATCATTTCCCGACTGAATAATTACCCCTTTGTTCAGATCGGAAACGGAGACCTGATCCCCCGGCTTCAGGAACATTACCGAAGAGCCCCGCAGCGCCGGGTTGCCGGTCGCCCAGGCATCTTTACCGATGGTGACCATATCGTCCAGCTTGATCTTGCCCGCTTTTAACGCCTGGCCGACCACATAGCTGGTCATGATTTTGGTCAGGCTTGCCGGATCCAGTTTCTCATCCGCATTCCCTTCCGCCAGCACTTTACCGCTGGAGTAGTCCATCAGGATCCAGGCGCGCGCATCCACAGGCGGCGCTTCGGGCGCAGCCTGTTCAGCTGCGTAGAGCGTTGGTGCAAACAGGAAAAGGAGCGCAGAGCCTGTCGCAAGGCTGCGCAGAGAAGTCATTTTACGCGTCATAAATGCCACCCGAGTGTCCATTCAAAAATTACGTCACATCACCGTGTCGCAAGAAGCGATGAGTAATAGCGCACTAAAACGGTTAAAGAAACCCAACGAGGGTAAAGTTATTAAAGTTTATGCAATAACATTCAGATACGCTTTGATTCAGACGATTTTTTTGTCTTCTGTTGCGTAATTGTTAGGTTTATCTCACCATGGCGAAAGCTGACCCGGATTCACATCTCATCAGGAGTAAATATGATTACGCTTTGGGGCAGGAACAACTCGACCAACGTTAAGAAAGTGCTCTGGACGCTCGAGGAGCTGGATTTACCGTTCAATCAAATCATGGCCGGCATGTCGTTCGGCGTGAACAAAGAGGCCGACTATCTGGCGATGAACCCGAACGGCCTGGTGCCGCTGCTGCGCGATGATGAAACCGACGCCACGCTTTGGGAATCTAACACCATTGTGCGTTACCTCGCCGCCCAGTACGGTCAGGGCCGCCTGTGGGTAGAAAGCCCGGCCCGTCGCGCCCAGGGCGAAAAGTGGATGGACTGGGCGAACCAGACGCTTTCGCCAACCCACCGCGTGATCCTGATGGGGTTAGTCAGAACCCCTGAAGCCGAGCGCGACTACCCTGCCATTCATGCCGCTCAGGATGCGTGTGAAAACCTGTTTGTGATGATGGATGACGAACTGGCGAAGCACGCCTGGTTCTCCGGTGAGGCGTTCGGCGTGGGCGATATTGCCGTGGCGCCGTTCGTCTGGAACCTGACCAACCTCGGCCTGAAGTGGACGCCGCTCCCTCACCTTGAGCGCTGGCTAAAACAGCTGAGCGATCGCCCGGCGTACCGCAATGTGGTAATGATCCCGGTCACCTGATTACGCACCGGACGGGCTAACTTTTAACAGCTGCCCGTCCGTCTCGTCGGTCAGCACATATAAATAGCCGTCCGGCCCCACCCGCACATCGCGAATACGTTTATCCCGGTCGCCCAGAATTCGCCCGTCCTCCGTTACCTTATTGCCCTCCACGCTCAGCACGATAACGTCCTTTTCCTTCAGCGCGCCGATAAACAGCTTGTTTTTCCACTGCGGGAAGACGTCGCTGTTGTAGAACGCCATGCCGCTCACGGCAGGTGATACTTTCCAGACGAACAGCGGTTTTTCGGTTCCCTCAACGTGCTCGCCTTTGGCTTCCGGAATTTTCAGACCGCTGTAGTTAATGCCGTGCGTCGCCAGCGGCCAGCCGTAGTTTTTTCCTTTCTCCGGGATGTTGATCTCATCCCCGCCGCGCGGGCCGTGCTCGTTCAGCCACAGCGCATCGCTCCAGGGATTCATCGCCATCCCCTGCGGGTTGCGAATGCCGTAAGACCAGATTTCGGGTCGCGCGCCGGGAGTTTTCACGAACGGGTTATCCGGCGGCACTTTTCCGTCTTCGGTGAGGCGCACCACTTTACCCTGCAATTTATCCAGATCCTGCGCCGTCGGACGCTGGTTATTCTCGCCGAGTCCGATAAAGAGCGAGCCTTTGCCGTCGAACACCAACCGCCCACCAAAATGGTTCCCGGTGGAGAGTTTCGGCATCTGGCGGAACACCACCTGGAAGGCTTCAATGCGCGTAAAATCATCGCTTAACCGGCCATAGCCCACCGCCGTTCCGGCTTTGCCGTCACTTCCTGCTTCGGCGAAGCTCAGCCAGATGCGGCGCGATTTTTCAAAATCCGGGGCGAGGACCACGTCCAGCAATCCTCCCTGACCGTTTGCCCAGACCTTCGGCACGCCGACAATCGGATCGGACAGCCCTTTTCCGGCCTGCCAGCGTTTGAGCTGACCGCCCTTCAGGGTCACCAGCAGGCCTTTATTGTCCGGCAGAAACGCCAGAGACCAGGGATGATCGAGTTTGTTTTGCAGCACCTCGACCTTGACCGCCTCTGGGGCAGCAAGAAGCGAAAACGGAATGAACAGCGCAGGCAGGGAAATTAGCGAGGATCGAGGCATAACTCGCTCCTTTATCGGCATATGGCATAAAGGTTAGCCACTGCATCCGGGCGCGTTACCACTTTTACAAAAGCTTAATCAGAAGGGGGAGTTGCCTCCCCCTGGGTCAGTGCTGTTCAAGCTTCTCGTGCTCGTTCAGGCACATGATGCATAGAGAGAGCGTGGTCAGGCAGTTTTCAAGCTTCTCCGCGTTAACAGCGATAAAATTCGGGCAGTCGTGGCGTCCGTTCATCAAACATACCCCAGCGATGGAAAGCACCTCAGCGGCGCGGCGCAGGGCGATCAGCTCACTTTCGCCGTATTTCGCCTTCAGGGTCGATGCTTTTTCACGCATGAAATTGCAAAGTTCAAACAGGTTATCACGCAGATGTTCGCTTTCGCTGACTGACATATACCCTTTCGCCTTCCTCAACTGCAGATACGCGGCGAGGTCGATCCGGGCGTTGATCAGCTTGTTAAGCAGATCGCGTTTAAGTCTGTCAACGGTCATGCTCTTTCCTCCTCTGTCAGCCATTGTGCATAGTCAGGATAAGTACATTTTTTGTACAGTTTAATGCCTGGGATCAATTTTTATTAACTGATTAACATTATTTACAATGTTACAACGTCTGCCCGGCGCATCCGCCTTGCAAAGAGTGTATAAATCCCCCGCGATACGCTGTAAAATCCCGCCCTGATAACTCCATAATTGATGAATTTTTAACCTATGAGCAATGTTACGCACCAGCCGAAAATCGGCTTCGTCTCCCTGGGCTGCCCGAAAAACCTCGTGGATTCCGAACGCATCCTGACCGAACTGCGCACCGAGGGCTATGACGTGGTGCCAAGCTACGACAACGCCGATATGGTGATCGTGAACACCTGCGGATTTATCGACAGCGCGGTTCAAGAGTCACTGGAAGCCATCGGTGAAGCCCTGACGGAAAACGGCAAAGTGATTGTTACCGGCTGTCTGGGCGCGAAAGAAGACCAGATCCGCGAAGTGCACCCGAAGGTGCTGGAGATCACCGGCCCGCACAGCTACGAGCAGGTGCTGGAACATGTTCATCACTACGTGCCTAAACCAAAGCACAACCCGTTCCTGAGCCTGGTGCCGGAGCAGGGCGTGAAGCTGACGCCGCGCCACTACGCGTACCTGAAAATTTCCGAAGGCTGCAACCATCGCTGCACCTTCTGCATCATCCCGTCCATGCGTGGCGATCTGGTGAGCCGTCCGATTGGCGAAGTGCTGGCGGAAGCTAAACGTCTGGCCGACGCGGGCGTGAAGGAGCTGCTGGTCATCTCCCAGGACACCTCGGCTTACGGGGTGGACGTTAAACACCGCTCCGGTTTCCACAACGGCGAGCCGGTGAAAACCAGCATGGTCGGCCTGTGCGAGCAGCTGTCTAAACTCGGTATCTGGACGCGTCTGCACTACGTCTATCCGTACCCGCACGTTGACGACGTGATCCCGCTGATGGCGGAAGGCAAAATTCTGCCGTACCTGGATATCCCGCTGCAGCACGCCAGCCCGCGTATCCTGAAGCTGATGAAGCGTCCTGGCTCCGTTGATCGCCAGCTGGCGCGCATCAAGCAGTGGCGTGAAATCTGCCCGGATCTGACCCTGCGCTCCACCTTCATCGTCGGCTTCCCGGGTGAAACCGAAGAAGACTTCCAGATGCTGCTCGACTTCCTGAAAGAAGCGCGTCTGGACCGCGTAGGCTGCTTCAAGTACAGCCCGGTAGAAGGCGCAACCGCCAACGAGCTGGCGGACCAGGTGCCGGAAGAGGTGAAAGAAGAGCGCTGGAACCGCTTCATGCAGCTGCAGCAGCAAATCTCTGCCGAGCGTCTGCAGGAAAAAGTGGGCCGCGAGATCATGGTGATCGTTGACGAAGTGGACGAAGAAGGCGCGATTGGCCGCAGCATGGCGGACGCCCCTGAGATCGACGGCGCGGTGTACCTGAACGGCGAAACCAACGTCAAGCCGGGTGATATTATTCGCGTCAAGGTTGAAAACGCGGACGAGTATGACCTGTGGGGTAGCCGGGTTTAATCTCCTTTCCCCCTCACCCTCTCCCCACTGGGGAGAGGGCCGGGGTGAGGGGCAAGCAAAAGCCTACCCCTTAATCCTCGGATCCAGCGCGTCGCGCAGCCCGTCCCCCAGCAGGTTAAACGCCAGCACGGTCAGGAAAATTGCCAGACTCGGGAAGATCGCCACGTGCGGTGCAATCACCATATCCGCCCTCGCCTCGTTCAGCATCGCGCCCCACTCCGGCGTCGGAGGCTGCGCGCCTAGCCCCAGAAACGACAGGCTGGCCGCCGAGATAATCGACACGCCGATACGCATGGTGAAATAGACCACGATGGACGATACCGTACCCGGCAGAATATGGCTGAACAGGATGGTGGCATCGCTGGCCCCCATGCTGCGGGCGGACTCGATAAAGGTCTGCTGTTTCAGCACCAGCGTGTTGCCGCGCACCAGACGCGCAAACGCCGGAATCGAAAAGACCGCGACCGCAATGATGACGTTTGCCATGCCGCTGCCCATGATCGCCACCACGGCAATCGCCAGCAGAATGCCGGGAAAAGCAAACAGCACGTCGCAGATGCGCATGATGATGCGGTCCCACCAGCCTTCGTAATACCCGGCAACGAGACCCAGCACGGTACCGATGGCCGCGCCGATCAGCACCGCGAACACCCCGGCGGCAAGCGAGATCTGCGCCCCCACCAGCACGCGGCTAAAGATATCGCGACCGAGGGAGTCCACGCCGAACCAGTGCAGCATCGACGGTCCGTCGTTCAGACGGTCATAGTCAAAATAGTTTTCCGCATCAAACGGCGCCACCCACGGCGCAATCACCGCCACCGCAATCAGCAGCAGCACAAACAGCCCCGCGGTCATCGCGACCGGCTGACGGCGAAAACGCCGCCAGAATTCAGACCACGGGGTGCGGACGTGGTCCGGTTTTAGCCCCGGCATGGCGTTTAAAACGGCCTGACGTCGCCAGTTCAACAATCGCATCTTACTTGTACCTGATGGCCGGGTTAATGGCGGCGTAGAGCACGTCCACCACTAAGTTGATAAGAATAAACTCCAGCGAGAAAAGCAGGACTTCCGCCTGGATCACCGGGTAGTCGCGCATCTCGACGGAATCGACCAGCAGGCGTCCCAGCCCCGGCCAGTTGAAGACCTTTTCCACGACGATCGAGCCGCCGAGCAGGAAGCCAAACTGCAGCCCCATCATCGTCACCACCGGGATCATCGCATTGCGAAAGCCGTGCTTGAGAATGACCCACTTCTCGCTGACCCCTTTCGCCCGCGCGGTGCGAATATAATCTTCGCTCAGCACGTCAACGAACGAGGCGCGGGTAAAGCGCGCCATCACCGCCGAAACGGCAGCGCCCAGCGTCATGGAAGGCAGGATGTAATGCTTCCAGGTATCGGCTCCGACGGTCGGCAGCCAGCCCAGTTCGACGGAGAAGACCTGCATCAGCAGCATCCCCAGCGCGAACGCCGGGAAGGAGATGCCGGTCACCGCCAGCGCCATGCCGAGCTTGTCCGGCCAGCGGTTGCGCCAGACGGCCGCGATAATCCCGGCGCCAAGCCCAAACACGACCGCCCAGCTCATACTGGCAATCGTTAACCAGAATGTCGGCATAAAGCGACTGGCAATCTCCTCCGACACAGGACGGCGCGACACCATCGAAATACCAAAATCGCCCTGCAGAACGTTACAGATATAGTGGATAAACTGCATATACAGCGGCTGGTCGAGGCCAAGCTGCTTACGCACCAGGTCAATAACGGTGGCATCCGCCTCAGGCCCGGCGACCAGACGCGCCGGATCGCCCGGCAGCATATGGACAAACAAAAACACCAGGACCGCCACAATCAGCAGCGTCGGAATAAGCCCCAGCAGGCGTTTACAAACATAATTCAGCATGAGGTTTATTTTAAATCCGCATCGTCAAAGCTAAAGCCCGTGTCCGGCATGATGTAGAACCCGGTCAACGCTTTGTTATGGGCTGACACCAGTTTCTCCACCACCAGCGGCACCCACGGTGACTCTTTCCAGATAATATCCTGCGCGTCTTTGTAGAGGCGCGCCTTCTCTTCCGGTTTGGTGGTTTTCAGGGCATCGGCCAGGTCTTTATCCACCTGCGGATTGCTGTAAAACGCGGTGTTGAACAGGGTTGGCGGCCAGTTCTGCGAGGCAAACAGCGGCGACAGCGCCCAGTCGGCTTCACCTGTCGAGGCCGTCCAGCCGGTGTAGAACATCCGCACGCCGCTCTCTTTCTGCCCTTTCCCCTCCACTTCTGCCGCACGCTGTCCGGCATCCATTGCGGTAACCTGTACCTTGATACCCACCTGCGCCAGCTGCTGCTGGGTAAACTGCAGCACCTTCTGGGCGGTACTGTGATTATGCGAGGACCACAGCGTGGTGCTGAAACCGTTCGGGAAGCCCGCCTCTTTCAGCAGCTCGCGCGCTTTAGCCGGATCGTACGGCCACGGCTGATAGCTTTGCGCATAGGCGATCGCCGGCGGCAGCACGCCGGTGGCCGGAGTGGCATAGCCAGCAAAGGCGACCTTCACCAGCGCCTGACGGTTAATGGCGTAGTTGATGGCTTCACGCACCTTCGGGTTATCGAACGGCTTTTGCGTGACGTTCATGCTGATGTAGCGCTGCATGATTGACGGGCTGGCGACCAGCTCCAGCTTGCTGTTTTTCTGCAAAATGGCGGCCTGCTCATACGGGATCGGGAAGGCAAACTGCGCCTCGCCGGTTTGCAGCATCGCCGCGCGGGTGTTGTTGTCCACCACCGGACGCCAGGTGATAGTGTCGAGCTTCGGCAGCCCCTGCTGCCAGTATCCCGCGAATTTCTTCACCTTCACAAAATCGGTCTGGTTCCAGGTGAGCAGTTCATAAGGGCCGGTGCCAACAGGGTGGAAGCCGATCTCCTTGCCGTATTTTTTCAGCGCGGCAGGGGAAATCATCGCGGTTGCCGGATGCGCCAGAATATTGATAAACGCGGAGAACGGCTCTTTCAGGGTGATTTTGACCGTCGCCGGGTCGACCACCTCGGTGCTGGCGATATTTTTATACAGGTTATAGCGCTTGAGGCTATTTTCCGGATTGCTGGCGCGGTCCAGGTTAACCTTCACCGCCTCCGCATTGAAGTCTGTCCCATCCTGGAACTTCACGCCGGTTCTGAGCTTGATGGTATACACCAGCCCGTCCTCGGATACGGTGTACCCCTCCGCCAGCACGTTTTTGAGCTTCATCTCTTTATCGAGGCCAAACAGGCCCTGATAGAACGATTTCGCCACCGCCTGAGAGAGCGTGTCGTTAGCGTCATACGGATCGAGCGTGGTGAAATTCGAGCCGACGGCAACCACCACGTCTTTGGCAGCGAACGCGGGGGCAGCGGCCAGGGCTGCCGTCACGCTCGCGGCTAACAACCATCTACGCGCTACAAATGTAACCATTGTGTTCTCCTGCCTGTTGTAAGTTATAACCGCGAAAAAGCGTTGTCCTGACGCGGGGGAGCGACGAAATGACCCGGCTCGACCTCGCGCAGCGTCACGCGCTCCACGGCCTCGCCGCGTTTATGAATATTGCTCGGCATTTCATCCTGCAGCAGCACGCGCTGGCCGTGACGATGCGCGGGATCGGCTACCGGGACCGCCGCGATAAGCTTGCGGGTGTACGGGTGCAGCGGGTTTTCAAACACCGCCCTTCGCGGCCCAATCTCCACGATCTGCCCCATAAACATCACCGCTACGCGATGGCTGATGCGCTCGACCACGGCCATATCGTGCGAGATAAACAGGAAGGTAATGCCCATATCCCGCTGTAAATCCAGCAGTAAGTTGATGATTTGCGCCCGGATAGAGACATCCAGCGCCGAGACGGACTCATCGGCAATCACCACTTTCGGGTTTAGCGCCAGCGCGCGAGCGATGCAGATACGCTGCCGCTGCCCACCGGAAAACTCGTGCGGATAACGCCAGGCGTGCTCCGGCTTCAGGCCGACGCGCTCCAGCAGCCAGGCCACGCGACGCTGGGCCGCTTCGCCGTCGAGCAGGTTATGCACCCGCAGCGGCTCCATGATCGAATACCCCACCGTGTGGCGCGGATCGAGAGAGGCATACGGGTCCTGGAAAATAAACTGAATATCCCGCCGCACCGCCTGCAGCTTGCTGTCCGGAAGGGTATCAATGCGCTCGCCGTTAAAGGTAATGCTGCCTTCCTGTGATTCCACCAGACGGAGCAACGCGCGTCCGGTGGTGGATTTACCGCAGCCGGACTCCCCCACCAGCGCCAGCGTTTCGCCCGGCCAGAGATCGAAGCTGACGTTTTCCACCGCGTGCACTTCGCGCTTAACGCGGTTCAGTATGCCGCTGCGCAGCGGAAAACGGGTGACCAGATCGCGCACTTCCAGAATGGGCTTACCCGGCACCACGGTGTCCTGCTCGCGCTCATCCTCCTGCTGCTCAGACGCCTCGAGAGAAATCAGGGGGAAGCGGCGCGGCAAATCGCTGCCGTTCATCGCCCCCAGGCGCGGAACCGCCGCCAGCAGCGCTTTGGTGTAAGGATGCACGGGCGCGTGAAAAATCTGCTCGACCGGGCCGGTTTCCACCGCGCTGCCTTTGTGCATCACCAGCACCCGATCGGCGATATCGGCGACTACGCCCATATCGTGGGTGATGAAAATCACCCCCATCTCCATCTCCTGCTGCAGCACTTTAATGAGCTGCAGGATCTGCGCCTGAATCGTCACGTCCAGCGCCGTCGTCGGTTCATCGGCAATCAGCACCGCCGGACGGCAGGAGAGCGCCATGGCAATCATCACCCGCTGGCGCATGCCGCCGGAAAGCTGATGCGGGTAGCGACCCAGAATGGCCTGCGCCTCCGGGATGCGCACCAGCTCCAGCATCCGTCGGGCCTCTTTGAGCGCTTCATCGCCGCTCAGCCCCTGATGCAGGCGGATCGACTCGGCGATTTGTTCCCCGACCGGGAAAACCGGGTTCAGGGAGGTCATCGGCTCCTGGAAGATCATCGCAATATCCGCCCCGCGCACGCCCTGCATCTGCGAACCGCTCAGCTCATTTAAATCAATGACCTGACGGTTACGGCGGTGCAGGAGCATTTTCTCGCTGCTGATTTGCCCGCCCGTCTGTTCCAGCAGGCGCATCAGCGCCAGCGCGGTGACCGATTTACCGGAACCAGATTCGCCAACAATCGCCAGCGTCTCGCCGCGCCTGAGCGTGAACGATAAATTCTGTACTGCGGGGATGAACTGCCGCTCTTCCTGAAACGCAATATTGAGCTGATGGACAGCCAGCACTTCGCGGTTGTCCAGTTCTTCACTGTGCGGCACGCGCTGCCCCCTTATTCACGATAGATGCCCGTGCTCGGTTCATCACCGGCATAACCCCAGGCGCGATACATGCCTTCGCTGTTGAACGGCAGGGCCACGTTGCCCTCGCGATCAACCGCAATGAGCCCGCCGACGCCGCCCAGGGCAGGTAGTTTCTCCATCACCACGCGCTCGCAGGCTTCGCTGAGGCTTAAACCGCCGTAATCCATCAGCGCGGTGATGTCGTAGGCCGCGAGGGCGCGGATAAACACTTCTCCGGTTCCGGTACACGACACCGCCGCCGTCGCGTTATTGGCATAGCACCCGGCGCCCGGCAGCGGGCTATCGCCGACGCGCCCGGGCAGCTTGTTGGTCATCCCGCCCGTTGAGGTCGCCGCCGCGAGGTTTCCCGCCTTATCGAGCGCCACCGCGCCGACCGTGCCCATTTTGGTGGTTTCATCCAGCGGCGCTGTATGGTCAAGCTGCGTCATGCCCGCCGAACGGGCTTCCAGCAGCTGCTGATAGCGCTCCTCGGTGGAAAACAGTTCCGGCGATACCGGTTCCATCCCGTGCTCGAAGGCAAACGCCTCCGCCCCAGCCCCTGTGAGCAGCACGTGCGGACTCGCCTCCATCACCAGACGCGCGGCCAGCACCGGATTGCGCAGATGGCTCACGCCCGCCACGGCGCCCGCTTTCAGGGTGACGCCGTCCATCACGCAGGCATCCAGCTCGTGCGTTTCATCCCGGGTAAAGACCGAACCGATCCCCGCATTAAATAACGGACACTCTTCCAGCAGGCGCACCGCCTCGGTGACCACGTCCAGCGCGCTTTCGCCCGCTTCCAGCATTTTCTGACCCGTTTCCACAATGGCGTACAGCGCGTCGATATAGCGCTTTTCCTGCTCGGGACTGAGCTGTGCTCGGGTGATTGCCCCGGCGCCACCATGAATTGCGATTACCGCATTAACCATTCGCATCACCCGTTAGCCTGATTTGCGGCTTTTTCTATAAATATCATTATCGTCGATGAAACTTCAGATGATTTTTGAATATAGAAAGACGTAACTGTGATGTAAAGCGTACACCCATCGGGTCATACAGTTAGCCGCACTTTTCTGCCATAATGGCCGCTTTCGTTGTTACTCCGCAGGAGCCCACCATGGATTTTACCGCCGGACTGATGCCGCTTGAGACGGCACTCACGCAGATGCTTGACCGAGTTTCCCCGCTGCATGACGTTGAGACGCTGCCCCTCGTGCGCTGTTTTGGCCGTATTGCCGCACGCGATATCGTCTCTCCGCTTAACGTGCCGGGGTTTGATAATTCCGCGATGGACGGTTACGCGGTACGCCTGGCGGATCTCCAGACGGGTGACGCCCTGCCGGTGGCGGGTAAAGCCTTTGCGGGCCAGCCGTTTAGCGGTGAATGGCCTGCGGGCACCTGCGTGCGCATCATGACCGGCGCGCCGGTTCCGGCCGGCTGCGACGCCGTTGTGATGCAGGAAGAGACCGAACAGACCGACGGCGGCGTGCGTTTTACCGCGAACGTTAAAGCGGGCCAGAACATCCGCCGCACGGGCGAAGATATCACCCTTGGCGCGACGGTCTTTTCTGCCGGACAGAAGCTGACGGTTGGTGAACTGCCGGTGCTGGCGTCGCTCGGGGTTGCTGAAATCGACGTTATCCGTAAAGTGCGCGTTGCCGTTTTCTCCACCGGCGACGAGCTGCAGCTTCCGGGCCAGCCGCTGCAGGACGGTCAGATTTACGACACCAACCGCCTGGCGGTACACCTGATGCTTGAGCAGCTGGGCTGCGAGGTGATTAACCTCGGCATTATTCCTGACGATCCGGAAAAACTGCGCGCCGCGTTTATCGAGGCGGATAACGCTGCCGACGTGGTTATCAGCTCCGGCGGCGTCTCCGTGGGCGAAGCGGATTACACCAAAACCATCCTCGAAGAGCTGGGGGAAATCGCCTTCTGGAAGCTGGCCATCAAGCCGGGAAAACCGTTCGCGTTTGGCAAGCTCACGCGCGGCTGGTTCTGCGGCCTGCCGGGTAATCCGGTCTCGGCGGCACTCACCTTCTACCAGCTGGTGATCCCGCTGCTGGCGAAGCTTTCAGGCAACAGCGCCAGCCCGCTCCCGGAACGCCAGCGCGTGCGCGCCGCCACGCGCCTGAAAAAATCGCCGGGTCGTCTCGATTTCCAGCGCGGGATTCTGGCGCGCAACGGGGACGGCGAGCTGGAAGTGAGCACCACCGGGCACCAGGGCTCGCACATTTTCAGCTCCTTCAGCCAGGGCAACTGCTTTATCGTCCTGGAGCGCGAGCGCGGCAATGTGGAAGCCGGCGAGTGGGTTGAGGTAGAAAGTTTTAACCACCTGTTCGGAGGCTGACATGACGGTGGAGCTGAGCGACCCGGAGATGATGCGCTACAACCGCCAGATTGTGCTGCGCGGGTTTGACTTCGAGGGCCAGGAAGCGCTTAAGGCAGCAAGCGTGCTGGTTGTCGGGCTCGGCGGTCTGGGCTGCGCCGCCGCGCAGTATCTTGCGGCGGCGGGCGTGGGCAGGATGACGCTGCTGGATTTCGATACCGTGTCGGTGTCAAATCTTCAGCGCCAGACGCTGCACAGCGATGCGACGGTTGGCCAGCCGAAAGTGGACTCTGCCCGCTCGGCGCTGGCGCGCATCAACCCCAACGTTCAGTTCACCCTGATTGACGCGATGCTGGATGACGAGGCGCTTTCCGCGCAGATTGCGCAGCATGACCTGGTGCTGGACTGCACCGATAACGTAAACGTCCGTAACCAGCTGAACGCGGGCTGCTTTGCCCACAAAATCCCGCTGGTCTCCGGCGCGGCGATCCGCATGGAGGGACAAATCAGCGTCTTCACGTACGCGGAAGGCGAACCCTGCTACCGCTGCCTGAGCCGCCTGTTCGGCGAGAACGCGCTGACCTGCATTGAAGCGGGCGTGATGGCGCCGCTGGTCGGCGTGATTGGCTCCCTGCAGGCGATGGAAGCGATCAAGGTGCTGGCGCGCTACGGCACGCCTGCCGCGGGGAAAATCGTAATGTATGACGCGATGACCTGCCAGTTCCGCGAGATGAAGCTGATGCGTAACCCGGGGTGTGAGGTTTGCGGAGGTTAAACTCTGTTGCGGCCTGATGCCCTCACCCCAGCCCTCTCCCACAGGGAGAGGGAGAAAACCGTAGGCCGGGTAAGCGTGAGCGCCACCCGGCAATAGCATCAGATAGTCTTCCGTCCAAACGCGCCCTGCCAGTCCTGCTCAAACTTCACAATCGCCGCATCCACGGCAGGAGAAGTAATAAACTGCTGCGCCACGTCCAGCGGCAGCGTGATTGACTCGCAGCCTGCCAGCAGGCAGTCCAGCGCCTGACGCGGCGTTTTGAAGCTCGCGGCCAGCACCTTTGACTGCGGGGCGTGCAGCGTCAGCAGCTGTTGCAGTTCAACCACGGTCTGGATCCCGTCCCCGCCCTGCGCGTCCACACGGTTAACGTAAGGCGCCACATACTCTGCACCCGCCAGCGCGGAGAGCATCCCCTGCGCGGCGCCGTATACCGCCGTACCCAGCGTCGGGATCCCTTCCGCTTTCAGCATCTTGATCGCCGCCAGCCCTTCGGCGGTCACCGGCACTTTTACTACCAGGTCGTTAATGATGGCGCGCAGCTTGCGCGCGTCCTCTACCATCCCTTCGGCGGTGGTCGCCATCACCTGGGCGAACAGACGGCCTTTGCCGCCCAGCGCGTCGTGCAGCGCCGGCAGCAGCTCGTCCAGCGGCGTTTTACCTGCCGCCACAATGCTTGGGTTGGTGGTCACGCCCGCCAGCGGGAAGATACGCGCCAGCTTTTTGACTGCCGCAACGTCAGATGTGTCGAGATAAAGTTCCATGATGTAACCCTCAAAATTAGCCTGCACTTACCCTATCACGACAAAACCTGCTCAGTAGTTGACCTGCATCAAGATAACTTTCATTCGAAAGTAATTTAATCTTCATATGCAATATGAGAGGCGAAATCATGATCTTCAATATTCAGCGTTACTCTACCCACGACGGCCCCGGTATTCGAACCGTGGTGTTCCTGAAAGGCTGCTCGCTGGGCTGTCGCTGGTGTCAGAATCCGGAAAGCCGCTCCCGCAGCCGGGACGTGCTGTTTGATGCGCGCCTGTGCCTGGACGGCTGCGACCTGTGCCAGCAGGCGGCGCCGGGCTGCATCGAACGCGCGCTGAATGGCCTGGTTATCCACCGCGAGAAGCTTGATGAAGCCGCGCTCAACGCCCTTACCGACTGCTGCCCGACGCAGGCGCTGACCGTCTGCGGTGAAGAACAGCAGGTCGAGGAGATCATGGCGACCGTACTGCGCGACAAACCCTTCTACGACCGCAGCGGCGGCGGGATCACCCTCTCCGGCGGCGAGCCGTTTATGAACCCTGAGCTGGCGCACGTCCTGTTTAAAACCAGCCACGAACAGGGGATCCACACCGCCGTTGAAACCTGCCTTCACGTGCCGTGGCATTATATCGAGCCATCATTACCCTACATCGATCTGTTCCTCGCCGACCTGAAGCACGTCGACGGTGAGGTGTTCAAACAGTGGACGGACGGTTCGGCCAAGCGGATCCTGGATAACCTGAAGCGCCTTGCCGTCGCCGGGAAAAAAATCACCATTCGCGTGCCGCTAATCCAGGGCTTTAACGCTGACGAAGCGTCCATCACCGCCATTACAAACTTCGCCGCCGACGAGCTCGGCGTCGACGATATTCATTTTCTGCCGTATCACACGCTGGGCATGAACAAATACACCCTGCTCGGCCAACCTTACTCTGCCCCTGACAAACCGCTGGATAACCCTGCCCTGCTGGACTTCGCGCAGCAGTACGCCTGCCAGAAAGGGTTAACCGCGACCTTACGAGGATAAACCTATGACCACCCTGAATCTCAACACCCTCAGCGAGCGCATTAAGGCGCACAAAACGGCCCTGGTGCATATCGTTAAGCCGCCGGTCTGTACCGAGCGCGCGCAGCATTACACCGAAATGTACCAGCAACACATGGACAAGCCGATCCCGGTTCGTCGCGCCCTGGCGCTGGCGCATCACCTGGCCGAGCGAACCATCTGGATCAAACACGACGAGCTGATCATCGGTAACCAGGCAAGCGAAGTGCGCGCCGCGCCGATTTTCCCGGAATACACCGTCTCCTGGATTGAGAAAGAGATCGACGATCTGGCGGACCGCCCGGGCGCGGGCTTTGCGGTGAGCGAAGAGAACAAGCGCGTGCTGCATGAGATCTGCCCGTGGTGGCGCGGCCAGACGGTGCAGGATCGCTGCTACGGCATGTTCACCGACGAGCAGAAAGGCCTGCTGGAAACCGGCATTATCAAAGCCGAAGGCAACATGACCTCCGGCGACGCGCACCTGGCGGTCAACTTCCCGCTGATGCTGGAGAAAGGCCTCGACGGCCTGCGCGCCAAAGTGGCCGAGCGCCGCACGCGCATCAACCTGACGGTGCTGGAAGACCTGCACGGCGATCAGTTCCTGAAGGCGATCGATATCGTGCTGGAAGCCGTAAGCCTGCACATCAAACGCTTTGCCAACCTGGCGCGTGAAATGGCGTCCACTGAAACCCGCGAAAGCCGCCGCGACGAGCTGCTGGCGATGGCGGAAAACTGCGACGTGATTGCCCACGAGCCGCCAAAAACCTTCTGGCAGGCGCTGCAGCTGTGCTACTTCATCCAGCTGATCCTGCAGATTGAGTCCAACGGCCATTCCGTCTCCTTTGCGCGTATGGACCAGTATCTCTATCCCTACTACCGCCGCGACGTGGAGCTGAATCAGAGCCTGGATCGCGAGCACGCCATCGAGCTGCTGCACAGCTGCTGGCTGAAGCTGCTGGAAGTGAACAAGATCCGCTCCGGCTCGCACTCCAAGGCTTCTGCCGGTAGCCCGCTGTACCAGAACGTCACCATCGGCGGCCAGAAGCTGGTCAACGGCGAGCCGATGGACGCGGTGAACCCGCTCTCCTACGCGATTCTGGAGTCCTGCGGTCGCCTGCGCTCCACCCAGCCAAACCTGAGCGTGCGTTACCACGCGGGCATGAGCAACGACTTCCTCGACGCCTGCGTGCAGGTCATCCGCTGCGGCTTCGGCATGCCCGCGTTCAACAACGATGAAATCGTCATTCCGGAATTCATCAAGCTCGGCGTTGAACGAGACGACGCCTACGACTACGCGGCCATCGGCTGTATCGAAACCGCGGTGGGCGGCAAGTGGGGCTACCGCTGCACCGGCATGAGCTTTATCAACTTCGCCCGCGTGATGCTGGCGGCGCTGGAAGGCGGGCGCGACGCCACCAGCGGCAAGGTATTCCTGCCGCAGGAAAAAGCGCTCTCCGCCGGTAACTTCGACAACTTCGAGGAGGTGATGACGGCCTGGGACAGCCAGATCCGCTACTACACCCGCAAATCCATCGAGATTGAGTACGTGGTGGACACCATGCTGGAGGAGAACGTCCACGATATTCTCTGCTCGGCGCTGGTGGACGACTGCATCGAGCGTGCGAAAAGCATCAAGCAGGGCGGCGCGAAGTATGACTGGGTCTCCGGCCTGCAGGTGGGTATCGCTAACCTCGGCAACAGCCTGGCGGCGGTGAAAAAGCTGGTGTTCGAGCAGGGCACTATCGGTCAGCAGCAGCTGGCGGCCGCGCTGGCGGATGACTTCGACGGGCTGACCCACGAGCAGCTGCGCCAGCGTCTGATCAACGGCGCGCCGAAGTACGGCAACGACGACGACAGCGTGGACATGCTGCTGACGCGCGCCTATCAGACCTACATCGAAGAGCTGAAGCAGTACCACAACCCGCGCTACGGTCGCGGCCCGATTGGCGGTAACTACTACGCGGGCACCTCTTCCATCTCTGCAAACGTGCCGTTTGGTGCGGCAACGATGGCCACCCCGGACGGACGTAAGGCGCACACCCCGCTGGCGGAAGGGGCAAGCCCGGCCTCCGGTACGGACCACCTCGGCCCGACGGCGGTAATTGGCTCGGTGGGTAAACTGCCGACGGAAGCGATTCTCGGCGGCGTGCTGCTTAACCAGAAGCTGAACCCGTCGACGCTGGAAAACGACAGCGATCGCCAGAAGCTGATGGTGCTGCTGCGCACCTTCTTCGAGGTGCATAAGGGCTGGCATATTCAGTACAACATCGTCTCGCGCGAAACGCTGCTGGAAGCGAAGAAACATCCTGACCAGTATCGCGATCTCGTGGTGCGCGTCGCGGGCTACTCGGCGTTCTTCACCGCCCTGTCGCCGGATGCGCAGGACGATATTATCGCCCGTACTGAGCATACGCTGTAACGGCATGTCCCCTCACCCCGGCCCTCTCCCACGGGGAGAGGGAGAAAACACTAAAAACGGCGACCTCGGTTGCCGTTTTGCTTTTACTTTCGAATGAAATTAAATTTGTGCTCCCCGTCACCTTGTTATTAGAATGTTTCAAAACGCAGTGACCCAGGAGCACAGTATGACCGTTAAAGTTATCGTCACCGATATGGACGGAACTTTCCTTGATGATGCCAAGCAGTACGATCGTGACCGCTTCCAGGCACAGTTTGATCAGCTTAAAGCCCGCGACATTGAATTCGTTGTCGCCAGCGGCAACCAGTATTACCAGCTCATCTCCTTCTTTCCGGAGCTGAAAGACCGGATCTCCTTCGTGGCGGAAAACGGCGCGCTGGTGTTCGATCGCGGCGAACAGATTTTCCACGGCGAGCTGACGCGTCATGAATCGCAGATCGTGATTGGCGAACTGCTGAAAGATAAAGGGCTGAACTTCGTGGCCTGCGGGCTGGAGAGCGCCTGGGTCAGCGACCAGGCTCCTGAAGAATTCGTGGCGCTGATGTCAAAGCACTATCACCGCTTAAAGCGCATCAGCGATTACCGCGAAATTGACGACGTGCTGTTTAAGTTCTCCCTGAACCTGCCGGACAGCGATATCCCTAATCTGGTGGATAAACTGCACGTCTCCCTGGACGGCATCATGAAGCCGGTCACCAGCGGCTTTGGTTTTGTCGATTTGATTATCCCCGGCCTGCACAAGGCCAACGGCATCAGTCGTCTGCTGAAACGCTGGAAAATCTCCCCGCAGGAGTGCGTGGCCATTGGCGACAGCGGCAACGATGCCGAGATGCTGAAGCTGGTGAAATATTCCTTTGCGATGGGCAACGCGGCAGAGAGCATCAAAGAAATCAGCCGCTACGGTACCGACGACAACAACCATCAGGGCGCGCTGAACGTCATTCAGGCCGTGCTCGACAACCATTCCCCGTTCGACCTCTGATCCTTTCCTCGCCGGAGCGTCGCTCCGGCCTCTCACTCTTTTTCCGTCCTGTGGCTTGCGTCAAGTTTTTAAACTTGCATTAACTTATTTTTAACTTAAAGTATCACTTGTAGACATTTTTACTTTCGAATGAAAGATGCGAGGCAGTTATGACCTTTACCAGTGAAACTTTGCCAGCGGATCACAAAGCGGCAATCCGTCAGTTAAAACGTGAGCTGCGCGCGCAGATCGGCGACGTGCAGACGGTGCTTAATAAGCTCAGCGACAAAATTGCCACCCGCGTGGCGGAAATCAACGCGCTTAAGAACAAAGGCGAATCCGTCTGGCCGGTGATTCCGTTTGCGGATGTGAAAAACGGCACGATTACCGACGCACAGCGTGAGGCCGTTAAACGCCGCGGCTGCGCGGTGATTAAAGGTCATTTCCCGCGCGAGCAGGCGCTGGCGTGGGATCAGTCGATGCTCGACTACCTCGATCTGAATAAGTTTGACGAGGTCTACAAAGGCCCGGGCGATAACTTCTTCGGCACCCTGACGGCCTCTCGTCCGGAGATTTACCCGATTTACTGGTCTCAGGCGCAGATGCAGGCGCGCCAGAGCGAAGAGATGGCGCAGGTGCAGTCGTTCCTGAACCGTTTATGGACATTCGAGAGCAACGGCAAGCAGTGGTTCGACCCGGACGTGAGCGTGATTTACCCGGACCGTATCCGCCGCCGTCCGCCGGGAACGACCTCGAAAGGGCTTGGGGCGCATACCGACTCCGGCGCGCTGGAGCGCTGGCTGCTTCCGGCCTATCAGCAGGTGTTTGCCCGCGTGTTTGACGGCAACGTCGAGAAATACGATCCGTGGAACGCCGCGCACCGTACCGAAGTGGAAGAGTACACCGTCGATAACACCACTAAATGCTCGGTGTTCCGGACCTTCCAGGGCTGGACGGCGCTGTCGGACATGATCCCAGGTCAGGGGCTGCTGCACGTGGTGCCAATCCCGGAAGCGATGGCTTACATTCTGCTGCGGCCGCTGCTGGACGACGTGCCGGAAGACGAGCTGTGCGGCGTAGCGCCGGGGCGCGTGCTGCCGGTTTCAGAGAAGTGGCACCCGCTGCTGATCGAGGCATTAAGCAGCATTCCGGCACTCGAGGCGGGTGATTCCGTGTGGTGGCACTGCGATGTGATCCACTCCGTGGCGCCGGTGGAAAATCAGCAAGGGTGGGGCAACGTGATGTACATCCCTGCCGCGCCGATGTGCGAGAAAAACCTCGCCTACGCGAAGAAGGTCAAGGAAGCGCTGGAAACCGGCGCGTCGCCGGGAGACTTCCCGCGCGAGGATTATGAAAAAACCTGGCAGGACCGCTTTACCGTGAACGATCTCAACATCCACGGCAAGCGCGCGCTGGGCATGGTTTAACTGTCGTACAGCCCTTCCCGCTCCACGGCGGTGCGTCGTTTCCCCTGACGTATCCGCCGTACCGATTCCCGCACGGCCAGCGTGCCGTTAAGCAGTAACGTCCCGACCGGCGCGTCCGGGCGCATAAGCCGCTGCTGGAGCATATATACCGCTTCGGTTCCCAGCTCATCGCGCGGAACGTGCACCGCCGTTAATGGAACATCCTGAATCGCCGCCAGGTTAAAGCCATCAATGCTCATCACCGACACGTCCTGCGGCACGCGCAGGCCGTGGTTTTGTAATGCGCTAATGGTGCCCGCCGCCATAAAGTCGCCGCCGACCAGGAACGCGGTAGGTAAATCCTTCCCCTGCACTTCACTGAGCCAGCTGCTAACCATCTGTTCCGTTTCGCGCGCGCTGAAGCTGGGCACCACCAGCAGATCGCGTTTATCGTTGAATTTCAGGTTGTGAGACTGCCACGCGTCGCGGATCCCCGCCAGGCGCAGCTCCATGGTGTAGCGGCGCAGGCACAGCACGTTCATCACCTCACGATGTCCCATTTCGAACAGATATTCCGCCGCCCGCTCGCCAATGGCGCGATGATCCGGCGCGACGGCAGGCAGACGCATGTGCCGGTCGCGGCAGTTAATCAGCATGCAGGGTTTACCGACGTCCACCGCCAGATCGTGGATATGGGGATCGTCGATGCCAAGAAGGATTGCCGCCTGAGTGTCCGCTTCGTTCATGCGCGCCAGAAACAGCTGCGCGTCGCTGTCGTTCTCCTCCAGCGCGCAGTAGCGAAGGCGCACATCGTGGGACGCCAGGCCTTTACTCACGCTCTGGATCACGCGGTAGTAAAAGATGTCGGACCGCTCGTCAAACGCCCGCTGCGGGGCAAAAACCACCAGGCTGTTAAGCAGCAGACGCCCTGCCGCCATGCCGTCCATCACCCCCAGCTCCCGCGCGCAAGCCAGCACCTTCGCGCGCGCTTTTTCACTGGTATTCGCTTTTCCCGCCAGCACCCGCGATACGGTGCTGATCGAGAGCTGCGTCCGGGCCGCGATTTCGGTGATTTTTAGCCTTTTGTCCATTTTGTGATCTGGCTCCATTTGCGAAATGAAAAAATTTTCATAGCGTATTGGTCAGGCAATAGCTGACATAAAAGCCATCATGCCAGAGGGTTTACGTCAGTTATGAGAAATTTTGCACAAAATCCACTTTTGCCCACTCATTTTCTTCCTTAAGGTGAACTTGTCACACAACTTCCATACTAGTTGTATAGCAACTTAAGCAGTTTAAACGGATAGAAATCAAATGCATAAAAAACCGTGTGACACCTGAACCTCCGTTCCCTTACCGTCCGTCTTGTGGAGAGTAAAATGAGTCAGGACATCAATAACACCATAGCGACAAGCAAAACCCGTCGCGTCATTAAGAACCTGCGCTGGTACGTGCTGGTGCTGTTCTTACTTGGCGTCACCGTTAACTACATCACCCGAAACTCACTCGGGATCCTCGCCCCGGAACTGAAAGAGAGCCTCGGGATCACCACCGAGCAATACTCCTGGATCGTCGGCGCGTTCCAGATCGCCTATACCATTTTCCAGCCCCTGTGCGGCTGGCTGATTGACGTCATCGGCCTGAAGATTGGCTTTATGGTCTGCGCCGGGATCTGGGCGCTGATGTGTATCTTCCATGCGGGCGCCGGAAGCTGGCTGCACCTCGCTATTCTGCGCTTCTTTATGGGTGCCTCTGAGGCCGCCGCTACCCCGGCGAACGCCAAAACCATCGGCGAATGGTTCCCGAAATCAGAGCGACCCGTTGCCGCCGGCTGGGCTGGCGTGGGCTTCTCCATCGGCGCGATGCTGGCTCCGCCTATCATCTACTTTGCTCACGCCTCGTTCGGCTGGCAGGGCGCGTTTATGTTTACCGGCGTGCTGGCGCTGCTGTGGGTGATCCTGTGGTGGGCGTTCTACCATAACCCGGAGCAGCACCCGAACCTGAGCAAGGACGAGCTGGCGTTCATCAAGCAGGATAACGAGCCGCCTGCGGTCAAACTGCCCTTCCTGACCGCGCTGAAAACCGTCTCGAAAAACAAACGCTTCTACGGTATCGCCATCCCGGCCTTTATGGCGGAACCGGCCTGGGCGGTGCTGAGCTTCTGGGTGCCGCTGTACCTCGCCAAAGAGCACGGCATGGATCTGAAGCAGATTGCGATGTTTGCCTGGCTACCGTTCCTCGCCGCCGACCTCGGCAGCGTGGCGAGTGGCTACCTGACGCGTCTGTATACCCGTCTGTTCGGCTGCTCCCGCGTTAACTCGGTCGTTGCCAGCTCCGTGACGGGCGCATTCCTGATGATCTCGCTGGGCATCGTGGCCATTACCCGCGACCCGTATATCACTATCGTGCTGATCTCCATCGGCGGCTTCGGGCACCAGATTATCTCCTGCATGCTGAGCGCCCTGGTCGTTGAGTCGTTCGACAAAGGCCAGATGGCGACCGTAAACGGCATGCGCGGCTCTGCGGCGTGGATCGCCAGCTTCCTGTTCTCGCTGTTAATCGGTGTGACCGCCGACAAAATCGGTTTTAACCCGCTCTTTATTGCCATGGGCTTCTTTGACCTGATTGGCGCTGTCTTCCTGGTAGCATTTATTGCTGAACGTCGCGCCAAGCGCGCCTGATAGTGGATGTATTGCATATGAAAACCCTGAAAAACTGGACCCTTGATACGCAGTCGGCAAACCATCTGGAACTGCTGGTCGATAACCAGCACCGCCTGTGCCTGTATGTGCTGGAAGAGAACCTGTTCCGCGTGCTGATCAAACGCAAAGGCGAGCTGGCGCTGGACCGCACCTGGAGCATCGCGCCGGAAAAAGACGTGCCGTGGGAAGGCCGCCGTCGTGACGATATAAGCGGTTTCTCCTGCCCGGCCTGGACCCTGACGCAGCAGGAAGAGACGCTCACTGTGGCTACCGAACAGCTGCGCGTAACGGTCCACCAGCCGCTGTGGCTGGAGTGGCACTACCGCAATGACGCGGGCGAGTGGCAGCCGCTGGTCAACGACCGTCCAACCAGCGCCTACCTGCTGAACGCCCACGGCGACGGCGTGGCGCACTACCTCAGCCGCCGCAAGGACGAGCGTTTCTATGGCCTGGGCGAAAAAGCGGGCGATCTGCAGCGCAACGGCAAGCGCTATGAGATGCGTAACCTCGACGCAATGGGGTACAACGCGGCCAGCACCGACCCGCTCTACAAGCATATTCCGTTCACCATCACCCGCCGCGACGACGTCAGCTACGGCCTGTTCTATGACAACCTGAGCAGCTGCTGGCTGGATCTGGGTAACGAAATCGACAACTACCACACCGCCTATCGTCGCTGGCAGGCGGAAGCGGGCGATATCGATTACTACATCTTTACCGGCACGCGCGTGCTGGACGTCACCAAAGCCTTCGTGCGCCTGACCGGGAAAACGCTGTTCGGACCGAAATGGAGCCTGGGCTACAGCGGCTCGACCATGCACTACACCGACGCGCCGGACGCCCAGAACCAGCTGATGAACTTCATCCGCCTGTGCGAAGAGCACGCCATTCCGTGCGACTCGTTCCAGCTCTCCTCCGGCTATACCTCTATCAACGGCAAGCGCTACGTCTTCAACTGGAACTATGACAAGGTGCCGCAGCCGAAGGTGATGAGTCAGGCGTTCCACGACGCTGGGCTGAAGCTGGCGGCCAACATCAAGCCGTGCCTGCTGCAGGACCATCCGCGCTATAACGAAGTGGCGGAGAGCGGCCTGTTCATTCGCGATTCAGAAACCGATGCACCGGAACGTTCCAGCTTCTGGGATGACGAAGGCTCGCACCTCGACTTTACCAACCCGCAGACGGTGCAGTGGTGGCAGAACGGCGTGACCACGCAGCTGCTGGAGATGGGCATCGACTCTACCTGGAACGACAACAACGAATATGAAGTGTGGGACGGGGAGGCGCGCTGCTTTGGCTTCGGCAAGGAGATCGCCATCAAGCACATTCGCCCGGTGATGCCGCTGCTGATGATGCGCGCCTCGCTAGAAGCGCAGCAGCGTTTCGCGCCGGAAAAACGTCCGTATCTCATCTCCCGCTCCGGCTGCGCCGGGATGCAGCGCTACGTTCAGACCTGGAGCGGCGACAACCGCACCAGCTGGGACACCCTGCGCTATAACATCCGCATGGGGCTGGGCATGAGCCTGTCCGGCCTGTTCAACGTCGGTCACGACGTCGGCGGTTTCTCCGGCGACAAGCCGGACGCCGAGCTGTTCGTGCGCTGGGTGCAGAACGGCGTGATGCACCCGCGCTTTACCATTCACTCGTGGAACGATGACCACACCGTGAACGAGCCGTGGATGTACCCGGGCGTCACGCCAGCCATTCGCGGCGCGGTTGAGCTGCGCTACCGCCTGCTGCCGTACCTCTATACCCTGCTCTGGCAGGCGCATGCCGACGACGAGCCGATGCTGCGCCCGATCTTCCTCGACCACGAGCACGATGCGCAGACGTTTGAGGAGTGCGATGACTTCCTGCTGGGCCGCGACCTGCTGGTGGCAAGCGTCGTCGAAGCCGGGCAGCGCGAGCGACGCGTCTGGCTGCCGGATAACGACACCGGCTGGTATGATTTTTACACCCACGCGTGGTATGCGGGCGGCCAGTCGATCGTCCTCGACGCGCCGCTGGAAAAACTGCCGCTGCTGGTGCGCGCCGGTGCCGGTCTTCCGCTGAGCGAACGCATCACGCATGTGAGTGCCGAAAAAGATACGACCCGTGAGCTGAAGCTGTTCCCGGTGAAGGGCGTCGGCACGACCACCGGAATGCTGTTTGAAGACGACGGCGAAAGCTGGGGCTACCAGAACGGCAACGCGCTGTGGGTGGAGTGGGAAATGGTGTGCGACGGAGCAACCATCAACCTGAAGGTCAACGCGCGCGGGGATTATCGTCCGGCGTGGAAATCGCTTAAGGTGTCGCTGCCTGCAGGGGAAAAACGTACGCTGCTGGTGAACGGAGTTGAAGGGGGCGAGTGGGTGATCTAGTGCGGCCTAATGCCCTCACCCTAACCCTCTCCCACTGGGAGAGGGAACAGAACGCAGGCCGGGTAAGGCGAAGCCGCCACCCGGCTTTTTTTAGTTTTCGATACCTTTACTGCGCAGGTAATCTTCATAGTTACCGGTGAAGTCCACCACGCGCTCTGGCGTAATTTCGATCACGCGGGTCGCCAGCGAGCTGACGAACTCACGGTCGTGAGAGACGAAGATCAGGGTACCCTGATACATCTCCAGCGCCATGTTCAGGGATTCGATAGATTCCATGTCCAGGTGGTTAGTCGGTTCGTCCATCACCAGGATGTTTGGTTTTTCCATCATCAGCTTGCCGAACAGCATGCGGCCCTTCTCACCACCGGAGAGCACCTTAGCCGGCTTTTTGATGTCGTCCTGGCTGAACAGCAGACGACCCAGAATGCTGCGCACCGCCTGCTCGTCGTCGCCTTCCTGCTTCCACTGGCTCATCCAGTCGAACACGGTCAGGTCGTTTTCAAACTCGTACTCATGGTCTTGCGCGTAGTAGCCAATCTGCGCGTTTTCAGACCACTTCACGGTGCCGTTGTCCGGCTGCAGTTCGCCAACCAGGGTTTTCAGCATGGTGGATTTACCCACGCCGTTGGCGCCGAGGATGGCAATCTTCTCGCCCACTTCCAGCAGCAGGTTGAATTTTTTAAACAGAGGGCCGTTCTCAAAGCCTTTTTCAAGGGCTTCCACTTCCAGCGCGTTACGGAACAGTTTCTTGTCCTGCTCGAAGCGGATGAACGGGTTCTGACGGCTGGAGGCTTTGACTTCGTCCAGCTTGATTTTGTCGATCTGACGCGCTCGCGAGGTCGCCTGACGCGACTTAGAGGCGTTGGCGCTAAAGCGGCTGACGAAGGACTGCAGGTCAGCAATCTGCGCTTTCTTCTTGGCGTTATCCGCCAGCAGACGTTCACGCGCCTGGGTGGCCGCCGTCATGTACTCGTCATAGTTGCCCGGATAAACGCGCAGCTCGCCGTAGTCCAGATCCGCCATGTGCGTACAGACCATGTTCAGGAAGTGACGGTCGTGCGAGATGATGATCATGGTGCTGTCGCGATCGTTCAGCGTCTGCTCCAGCCAGCGGATGGTGTCGATGTCCAGGTTGTTCGTCGGTTCGTCGAGCAGCAGGATGTCCGGGTTAGAGAACAGCGCCTGTGCCAGCAGCACGCGCAGCTTCCAGCCTGGCGCAACTTCGCTCATCGGGCCGTAATGCTGTTCGACAGGAATACCCACGCCCAGCAGCAGCTCGCCCGCGCGCGCTTCCGCAGAGTAGCCGTCCATCTCGCCGTACTGCGTTTCCAGATCGGCCACTTTATAGCCGTCTTCTTCGCTCATTTCGGCCAGCGCGTAGATGCGATCGCGCTCCTGCTTCACTTCCCACAGTTCCCCATGCCCCATGATCACGGTGTCGAGCACGGTGAACTCTTCGAAGGCGAACTGATCCTGACGCAGCTTACCGATACGCTCGTTAGGGTCGAGCGATACGTTGCCGAGCGTCGGCTCCAGGTCACCGCCGAGGATCTTCATAAAGGTGGATTTTCCGCTACCGTTGGCACCAATCAGGCCGTAACGGTTGCCGCCGCCAAATTTGACGGAAATGTTTTCGAACAGCGGCTTACTGCCAAACTGCATAGTGACGTTGCTGGTAACTAACACGGGGAGATTCCTGCGAAAAGTGTGATAAACACGGCATTATGCCACAATTCCGAATTGAGATCCCGTGTTGCGGCAATCCACTAAACTTTAACAAAATCGAAAAAAATGTGATTTCGTACACATCTGAATTCCCTGTAAGCGGGAATGCACATATAATGCGCTCCCATCACAGATTCAGACTTATCAACTCATCGCCAGAATGGCTTAGATACCTCGCACAACATGAACATGAAATTAACAACGCTTTTAGCGGCGGCGTTAGCCGTAGTAGGTTTTTGTAAGACCGCGTCTGCGGTGACGTATCCCCTGCCAACAGACGGTAGCCGTCTGGTAGGCCAGAACCAGGTTGTGACGGTACCAGAAGGTAACTCTCAGCCACTGGAGTATTTCGCTGCGCAGTACCAGCTGGGCCTGTCTAACATGCTGGAAGCGAACCCGGGCGTTGACCCGTATCTGCCGAAAGCGGGTACCGTGCTGAATATTCCTCAGCAGCTGATCCTGCCGGATACCGTTCATGAAGGTATCGTGATTAACAGCGCCGAAATGCGTCTGTATTACTACCCGAAAGGCACCAACACCGTTATCGTGCTGCCAATCGGTATCGGCCAGCTGGGTAAAGACACCCCAATGAACTGGACCACCAAGGTTGAGCGTAAGAAAGCGGGCCCAACCTGGACGCCGACTGCCAAAATGCACGCAGAATACATCGCTGCGGGCGAACCGCTGCCAGCCGTTGTACCGGCAGGCCCGGATAACCCAATGGGTCTGTACGCGCTGTACATTGGCCGTCTGTATGCTATCCACGGTACCAACGCCAACTTCGGTATTGGCCTGCGCGTAAGCCACGGCTGCGTGCGCCTGCGTAACGACGACATCAAATTCCTGTTCGAAAACGTGCCGGTCGGTACGCGCGTGCAGTTCATCAACGAACCGGTGAAAGCGACCTCTGAGCCAGACGGCAGCCGCTACATCGAAGTGCACAACCCGCTGTCCACCAGCGAAGACCAGATCAACAACAACGAAATCGTCCCTGTTACGCTGAACAGCGCGGTGCAGGCGGTGACTTCTCAGCCAGACGTAGAAACGGCGATTGTTGACCAGGCCGTGCAGAACCGCTCCGGTATGCCGGTGCGTTTGAACTGATAGCGAAGCATTAAAAAAGCGGGCCTCGTTGCCCGCTTTTTTTTACCCGTTATTCACGATCACAATCCCGCCGTGGTCGTACCGATAGTGACAGTGGGCATATTCCAGCGGCGTGCCATCTTCCAGATAAATAACCTGCTCCACCTCCAGCACCGGATCGGTTTCTTCGCAGACCAGATGCTCTCTGTCCAGCGCGCTGGGCTTAAGCGCCCGCACCACCCGGTATGACCCCATAATTTTCAGCCCCAGCGTCTCCTGCACGTACTGGAACACCGAACCTTCAAGATGGTTTTTCGTCAGGCCCGGCACCAGATTCATCGGCATCACCGTGGAATCCAGCGACATCGGCTCGCCGTTCAGCAGGCGGAGGCGAATGAAGTCATAGATCGGCGCATCGGCGTTAATCATCAGCGACGCCTGCTCTTTTTCGTTCGGGAAGCGCAGCTCGAAATGCACCACCCGGCTGGTCACCTTGCCCAGATGTTCCCAGGTTTTGGTCGCACCAAAGTAGTCGCTGCCGGAGAGATCCCACTGCGAGAGCTGAAGGAAGTTTTTACGGATGAACGTGCCCTGCCCCTGGCGGGTATAGACCAGACCTTCGACGATCAGCTGGCGCATCGCCTGCTGAATGGTCATCCGGCTGGAGTTGAACTCCGCCGCCAGCGCAAACTGGTCCGGCAGGGGTTCGTTGGCGGCGTACTGCTGGCTGATAATGCGTTTCTTAATTTCCCGCGCTATGGTGATGTACTTCGCCGCCATCGTTCTTCCTTTCAGTTAGTTTTCTATCCCGCTGTTTTTCAACGCCACTCTCTCGGCAATCTTGAGGAAAGGCAGGTAGAAGAATACACCAAATACGATGATTGCCAACTGCACCACCACCGCCCGCCAGTCCCCCGCCGTGGCAAGCCAGGCGCTGAGAATGGGCGGCGTGGTCCACGGGATCATCACCACGCAGCGCGACATTAACCCCAGCGTGGTACAGAGCCAGGCGAAGTAAATGCCGATGGCGGGCAGCAGCACAAACGGGATCATCAGCGGCAGGTTAAACACGATCGGCAGGCCGAAAATCACCGGCTCGTTGATGTTGAATAAACCGGGCGCCAGCGACAGACGCGCCACCTGCTTCGCCGATTTTTGTCGGGAGAAGATAAAGATGGCAATCAGCAGCGAGATCGTGCTGCCCGTGCCGCCCACCATGCCAAACGTCGGCACGAAGATGTTGTTGATGATGTGCGGGATGGGCTGGCCGTTGGCGAAGGCCAGCATGTTCTCGTTGGTGTTGATCAGCAGGAACGGCTCCAGCACCACGCTGTTAACGACTGACTGATGAATGCCGAGCGTGAACAGGAAGTTGCCGAAGCTGTAGATGAAAATCGTCCCCGGCAGGCTGGTGTTGATCAGCCGCAGTGGCTGCTGGATAAAGGTGGTAATGAGATGGATCAGGTCCGTGTGCAGCACGTTTGCCAGCACGGCCGCCAGCACCGCGAACAGGGAGAGCGTGAGGATGGTCGGGATCAGCGCGGTAAAGGATTTGCTCACCGCCGGAGGCACGTTTTCCCCGAGGGAAATGTGCAGCGCCTTCAGCCGCGAAATGGCGATAAACAGTTCCGTTGAGAGCAGCCCGATCAGCACCCCGGCGAAAATCCCGGTTGAGCCGATATTGGCGAACGTCAGCACCTGGGTGACGTTCACCGCGGCATCGCTGCCGACGGGCGTAATCTGCAGGCGCATCGGCATCATGATGATGAAGCTGCTGACAGCGATAACCACTGCCGAGACCGGATTGTCGAAATCTTTGTTGCGCGCCAGCGACCAGGCAATCATCGGGGCCAGCAGCAGCGCGGCGATGTTCAGCGTGCCGTTGATAATCGCCTCGCCCCACACCTTAAACTGCGCGAGCGTGTCGCCGTGAAAAATCCACGGAAACACCACGTTGTTCACCAGCACCGCCAGACCGGCGAGGATGAAAATGGGCATCACCGTGGCGAAGGCGTCGCGCAGGGAGCGAAGGTGCACCTGGTTAGCCAGGCGCGCCGAGAACTCAACAAATTTATCGACAAAAGACTGCATGTGCGGTGTTATTTTTGTTTCAGACATAGCGGATAGTTCCCATCAATCAGTCACAAAAACGGCCCGGCAGCGTACGGCTTACATCTCGCGTCCGTTGGTATGGATAACCTGTTTTAACCACGCGTAGCTCTTCTTCGGCACGCGCTTCAGGTCTTTCAGGTCGTGGTTTTCACGGTTGACATAGACCACGCCGTAGCGCTTACGCATGTCGCCCTGGGAGCTGAGAATGTCGATTAACCCCCAGCCGAGGTAGCCGATCACCTCCGCCCCGTCCTCGAACATCGCCTCCTTCATGGCATTGATATGCGCCCGGTGGTAGTCGATGCGGTAGGTGTCCTCAATCGGATTGACGCCGTCCCAGGACTCAATCACTCCGATGCCGTTTTCGATCGGGAAGACCGGCATCCGCCAGTCGTTGGCGTAGCGGGTGATGATGGTGCGAAAGCCCAGCGGATCGATCTGCCAGTTCCACTCGGTGGCCTTCAGGTACGGGTTGTTTTTTTCGCCGTGCAGCAGGTAATAGTTCACCGGCGTGCCTTCCGGGATCGCATCGCTGTCCAGCGTTTTGCTGGCGTAGTAGCTGAAGGCCATATAGTCGTTTCTGGTCCGCGCCAGCAGCGCTAAATCCTCAGCGCGGTAGATATCGCCAAAGCCCTCCTGCTCCACCACCGCCATCACCGCCGGGCTGTAGCCCTGCCCAGCGAAGACGCGCAGCAGGTTCTGGTTGAGGAACTCGTCGTACTGCTGGGCGCAGAAGATATCGCGCGGTTTGCAGGTGGCCGGGTAGATCAGCTGGTGCGCCAGCATCCCGCCCATCAGCTGGCCGGGTCTGGTCTGGTGCAGATACTCGGTCAGCGCCATGTGCGCCACCATCGTATGGTGCTGCAGCTCGTACAGCTCGCGCAGGGTTTTCTCGCCGTGCATATAGCCGGAAATACGGAACGCTTCCGGCATATGGAAGATGTTCTGCTCGTTGAAGGTCAGCCAGTACTTCACGCGGTCGCCATAGCAGTCGATCATCTTTTTGCCGTAGCGGATAAAGGCCTCCATCACGCGGCGGTCGTTGAAGCCGTTGTACTCCTGCGCCAGCGCCAGCGGCATATCAAAATGGTAAAGACATACCATCGGCTCGATGCCGCGGGCGATCAGATCGTCGATAAAACGGTCGTAAAACGCGATGCCTTCGTCGTTGAACGCGCCGTCACCCTGCGGGCAGACGCGGCTCCAGGAGATCTGGAAGCGGTAGCAGTTCATGCCTAGGTCCTGCATCAGGTCGAAATCTTCCCGGTAGCGGTGGTAGGAGTCGGTCGCAACTTTCCAGTCGGAGACGTTTTCCCCGGCTTCGCGAATGTCGTACACCGACATCCCTTTCCCGCCCTCGTTCCAGGCCCCTTCCGTCTGCATGCTGGACACCGAGTTGCCCCATAAAAAGTTGGCCGGCAGTGAATTGTTCATGCTCTCTCCCTATATGACTAGTCATTTAAAATATCATGACTAGTCATATAGGCGAAGATGAAATGGGGATCAAAGAGGAGGATCGTTTTTTGTGAGCAATGCGGGAAAAAAAGCCCCGGTTAGCGATGCACTACCGGGGCAAGGAAGATTATTGTTGCGCGAGCTGATTGCGGCGATATTCCCCCTGCCGCTCCAGCATCCAGCCCGGGTATTCGCGCGGCAGCGCGCTCACCGCATCAAGCTGCTTGAGCTCATCTTCGCTCAGTCGGATTCCGGTCGCGGCGATATTGTCGTTCAGCTGTTCAACGCGTTTTGCGCCAATGATGACGCTGGTCACCGCTTTCTGATGCAGCAGCCAGGCCAGCGCGATTTGCGCGACGGAGACGCCCTTGCTTTCGGCGATAGTGCGCATCACGTCCACGCAGTCGAAGGCTCGATTTTTGTTCACCGGCGGAAAGTCGAACTCCAGACGGCGGCCGCCGGCTTCGCTCTGCCCGTCGCGGCCATATTTTCCGCTCAGCAGCCCCCCCGCCAGCGGGCTCCAGACCATCAGCCCGACGCCTTCGCTCTGCATCATCGGCACCAGCTCGCGCTCAAGATCGCGCCCGGCAATGGTGTAATACGCCTGCAGCGACGCGAAACGCGCCAGCCCAAGACGTTCAGAAATACCGAGCGCTTTGGCAATCTGCCACGCCGCCCAGTTCGAGACGCCGATGTAGCGCACGTGACCGTGCTGCACCAGGTTATCCAGCGCATAGAGCATTTCTTCAATCGGCGTTGCGGGGTCGAAGCCGTGAAGCTGGTAGAGATCGATATGATCGAGCTGCAGGCGGCGCAGGCTCTCCTTCACGCTGCTGATGATGTGATAGCGCGAGCTGCCGCGCGAGTTCACCCCTGCCGTTCCCGTTTCACCGAACACTTTCGTGGCGACCACCACGTTCTCGCGAGGGATCTTCAGGTTTTTCAGCGCCTGACCGGTGATCTCCTCCGAGCGTCCTTCCGAGTAAACGTCCGCGGTGTCGATAAAGTTGATCCCGGCATCCAGCGCGCGGCCCACCAGCTGCTCGGCTTCACTTTGCTGGAGCTGGCCAATCTTGCCCCACATGCCGCCCTCGCCGCCGAAGGTCATGGTGCCGAGGCACAGTTCAGAAACAAACAGACCGGTGTTGCCCAGTTTTTGATAACGCATAACTTATTCCTCGCATGTCGATTGGGTACCCGATAGTTATACCCGCCCCTCAGCCATCGCGAATGTGGTGTTCCTGTCCGTTTCTTGCCCAATCCTCTGAATTTATCCGCGCGGGGCGTCGCCAAAGACGCTGTAGTCCGGTAACTGCACCTGCTGATACGGCTCCCAGCCGCCGCCGAGGGCCTTGTAGAGCGCCACCAGATCGAGCGCGCTCTGCACCTGCGCCTGCGCGCGCTGCTGCTGGGCCTGCGCCAGCTGACGCTGGGCGTCCAGCACGTCGATAAAGCTGGCGATCCCCTGTCGGTAGCTGTCGCTCGCTAAATCAAAGGCGTTTTGCAGGGCGTCGATCGTTTTTGCGAGACCCGCTTCACGCTGCTGGTCGGTGCGATAGCTCACCAGCGCGTTTTCCACATCCCCGAGCGCGGTCAGCACCGTCTGGCGATAGTCCAGCACCGCCGCTCCCTGCTGCGCGCGCGCCACCTTAACGCTGGAGACCAGTCGACCGCCCTGGAAGATGGGAATGGAGACCTGCGGGCCGAAGCTGTAGAAGTGGCTGCTCCAGTCGGTCAGCCAGTTGGTTTCGCTGTTACGCAGGCCAAACTGCCCGGAGAGCGTAAAGCTCGGGAACAGCTCCGCCACCGAGACGCCGATTTGCGCCGTCGCGGCGTGGAGGTTCGCCTCCGCTTCGCGCACGTCCGGACGGCGTCGCGCCAGCGTGGACGGAATGCCGGTCTGCACGATATCCGGCAGGGCTGGCATAGGCTGCACGCTTTGCAATTCCGCATCCAGCGCCCCCGGCGGCTTGCCGAGCAGGATCGCCAGACCGTTCATCGCCTGCCGCTCCTGCGCCTGATATTGCGGAAGCTGGGCCTCAAGATTGCCTAACTGCGCCCGGGCGTTTTCCACATCCATCTGTGGCGACAGCCCGCCGCGCTGGCGGCTTTCGGTCAGTTCCAGCGTCTGCTGCGCGCTTTTAATCTGGGTGTTCAGCGTGGCGATAATGCTCTGCGCCCCGCGCAGCTGGAGCCACGCGCGCACCACTTCGGCCTCCAGCGACACCAGCGCGTCGTTACGCTGCTCGATGGCGGCTTTCTGCTGCGCTTCGGCGGCTTCCACCTGACGACGCACCTTGCCCCACAGGTCAATTTCCCACTGGGCGTCGAAGCTGCCCTGGTAGAGATTAATCGGCTGCGTCAGCGGCCCTAACGCGCCCCGCAGTTCAGGATCGACATTATCAAGCTGGTCGTACACGCCGTGAGATTTCAGCTCCCCTTCAAGCCCAAGCTGCTGTCGCGTCGCCTGCAGATTGCCGTTCACCGACGGATAAAACGCCCCGCCCGCCTGATTAATCTGCTCTCGCGCCCCGGCGATGCGCAGCACCGTCTGCTGCAGCGTCAGGTTTCCGGCGATGGCGCGCTCAACCAGGCTGTCGAGCTGCGGCGAGCCGAAGGTCTTCCACCAGCGCGGATTGGTCGCGGCGGAGGTGGTTTGCGATTTCACCGCGCTGTCGCCCTTATCGTTCCAGTGCGTAACGGCGGGCGGCGCAGGCTGCTGGTAGTCAGGCCCGACGGCGCAGCCCGCCAGCAGCATCATTATCATCAGGGGGTGTAAACGTCTGTGTATCATCAATGTGCTCCTGCACTCCCCTCGCTCTTAACCGGCGAGAGCAACAAACAAAACGGAATCAGTAACAAGGCCACCGCGCTCAGAATGGTGAAGACGTCGATGTAGGCCAGGAAGCGCGACTGCTCGATCATCGTCTGGTACATGCGTCCGGTGGCGATGCCGGTGGGGTCGCCCACCTGGGTGGTAAAGTTCTGGATCGCCTGGGCGCTTTCGCGTATCGCCTGCTGGAACTGCTCGTTAAGCGGCGAGGCGTGGTACGCCAGATGCGCGCTGTGCGCCTGCGCGCGTTCGGTGATGGCCGCCGTCGAAAGGGATATGCCAATCGAGCCCGCGACGTTGCGGAACATGGTAAACAGCGCCGCCGCATCGGCATTCAGCCGCCTCGGTATCGAGATAAACGCAATAGTCGTGAGCGGCACAAACAGGAACCCCAGCCCTATCGACTGGGCGCTGCGGAACAGCACCAGGGTTTCGAAGTCGATATCCGGCGTCAGCGTTCGCGACCAGAAGAACGACACCGCCAGACAGGTAAAGCCAAAGGCGATAATCCAGCGCGTCTGCACCACCGGCATCAGCTTCAGCACCAGCGGGATAGTTAATACGATCAGCACCGCGCCGGGCGACAGCACCAGCCCCGACCAGGTAGCGGTGTAGCCCAGGTCCTGCTGCGCCAGCTGCGGGATCACCACCGAGCTGCCGTACAAAATCATCGCCATCCCCGCCATCAGCAGGCTGGAGATGGCAAAGTTGCGGTCCTTCATGCAGTGCAGATCCACCACCGGCTTTCTGGCATACACCAGCCAGTAGATGGCGCCGATAATGCCGACAAGCGTCAACACGCCGAAGGTGCGGATAAAGTTCGAGTAGAACCAGTCCTCGTCTTCTCCCCGGTCGAGCATCACCTGCAGACAGCCCAGCCCCAGCGCGATCAGGCCGATCCCCGTCCAGTCGATAGTCAGCTTCTCTTTTGATTTGCTCTCCCACGGCGGATCTTCCAGCAGCTGGTAGATCGCCAGCACCGTCACAATCCCTACCGGAATGTTGATAAAGAACACCCAGCGCCAGGAATAGTTGTCGGTGATCCAGCCGCCCAGCGTCGGGCCGAGCACCGGCGCAACGATAATCGCAATGGAGGACAGACCAAACGCTTTGCCCCGGTCTTCGGGTTTGAAGTAGTCGAGCAGCACCGACTGCTGCGTGGGCTGCAGCCCGCCGCCAAAAAAGCCCTGCATAACGCGGAACAGGATGATCTGCCACAGCTCGGTGGCAATCCCGCACAGGAACGAGCAGACGGTAAACATGACGATGCAAATCAGGAAGAACTGCTTGCGGCCAAACACCCGGCTCAGAAACGCCGAGATGGGCAGCACGATGCCGTTCGCGACCAGATAGCTGGTTAACACCCAGGTAGATTCGTCATAGCTGGACGAGAGCGATCCTGCCACATGGGGGAGCGCGACGTTGACGATGGTGGTATCCAGAATTTCCATGAATACCGCCAGGGTGACGACAATCGCCACCGCCCACGGATTGCTGGCGGGTTTCCAGCTGTCGTGGCTGTGATCCGTCATTCCACCGTCACCTTCGGTGCAACCGACAGCCCCAGCGGCAGCGGTTTGTTTGGATCCAGGCCCTTATCAATCACGATTTTGACCGGCACGCGCTGCACAATTTTGACGAAGTTACCGGTGGCATTTTCTGCCGGGAAGGCGGAGAAGCGCGAGCCGCTGCCCTGCTGGATACTGTCTACGTGGCCCTCAAGCTCCATATCCGGCCACGCGTCGACGGACACGGTGACCTTATCGCCCGGCTTCATGCGTTCAAGCTGCGACTCTTTAAAGTTCGCGACCACCCACACGTTCGGGGAAACCAGCGAGAACAGCGCCGTTCCCGCCTGCACCAGCGTACCGGGCTGCACGTTGCGTTTGGTGACGACGCCGTCGAACGGGGCGCGGACTTCGGTATAGGAGAGATTAAGGTTGGCGGTTTCCAGCTGCGCTTTAGCCTGATCGACCTGACGCTCGCGCGCTTCAACGTTGGTTTCCTGCTGGCGGATTTGCAGCTGTACCTGCTCTGCCACTTCCAGCTGCGCCTGAGCGCTGGCCAGCCCTGCCTGTGCGCTACGCAGTTGAGCGTTCGCGGAATCGATACTTTGCTGAGTGGTTGCACGCGGGTCGACGCCGCGCTGGCGACGGTACTCTGCCTGCGCGTTCGCCAGATCGGCCTGCGCTTTCAGCACCTGCGCTTTGGCTTCGTCACGCTGGGCGGGATACTGGACTTTTGAAAGCGCCAGCTGCGCCTGGGCCTGATGCAGCTGCGCGATAGCCAGCCCAAACTGGGCCTGAGCCTGATCGCGCTGCGCGGTGGTGTCCCGCGGATCGATAACCACCAGCAGATCGCCCTTTTTCACGCGCTGGTTATCACGCACGCGCAGCTCGGTAACGTAGCCCGCCGTTTTGGGGGCAATCGTCACCACGTCGCCGTCGGTAAAGGCGTCGTCGGTCGTCTCTTCGTTACGGGTTAAAAACCACCAGACCAGCGCCACGACCACCATTACCACCACGACAATGCCGAGGATAATTAACGGTTTCTTGCCCGGGCGCTTACGCTCATTATTGTTTTTGTCCTGCTCGTCAGCAGGCGGGTTTTGATCTTCAGCCATAGTTCAGCAACGGTCCTGTCAGTGAGCGGCATCACACTATGCCGTTCACTAAAGCTAGGACGTTGCTATACGTTTGCCAGGAAAAACTGACAAATTGCGCACTATATGAGAAGGAATATTCCGAAACCGATCGCCGCGGCCCAAACCAGCATCGGAATCGACCAGACGTGGAAACGCCACCAGATACGACGGTCGTTGGCCATACGCAGCGCAATCAGGTTTGCCAGCGAGCCGGGCAGCAGCCCAAACCCGCCGATGTTGACCGCCCAGGCCAGAAGCGTATCGGGCGGAACATAGTTGAGCAGCAGAATGGTGGAAGGCACGTTGCTGATAAACTGCGACAGGCCAATCGCCGTCAGCCACAGCCCCGGCTGAGACAGCGTGCTGACGCTGTGCAGAACGTTTTGCAGCACCGGAAGCTGGATAAGGAGATGCACATCAATAAACATCGCCATAAAGACCAGCAGCAGCGTCCAGTCCACGCTCACCAGCACGCGACGCGCCAGGACGACAAACCCCGCGGCAACGAGCAGGACGCCCGCCAGCTCATACTTCAGCTCCAGCGCGAACAGAAAGACGATGTATAACCCGAGACAGCTCCACACCAGGCGCGGCTGCCACTGCGGGCCGGTTGTGCCGCTGTGGTACTGCAGCTTTTTATCCGGAAACGCGAACCAGCATACCGCCAGCAGCGACAGCATCATCACCAGCGCCAGAGGGGCCATCTGCCAGGTAAAGGCGGCGAACGACAGCCCGGACCGTCCCCAGAGAAGGATATTTTGCGGGTTGCCAATTGGCGTCAGAAGCGAGCCAGCATTGACGGCCAGCGCTTCAAAGATGATCAGCCGGCTGACCGGGATCTCGCAAAGCTTACGCAGCGTGAGCGTGAGGGGCACGATGATAAACAGCGCCACATCGTTGGTCAGAAACGTCGACAGCACCGCGGCGGAGAACACCATAAACAGGGACAGCCTGCGCTCGGTGGCAAAGCGGCGCACCATTTTACGGCCAAGAACGTCAAAATAGCCGCTCAGCTCGACCCCTTTGGTGAGCATCATCAGGCCGCTCAGGGTAATGATGGTGCGCCAGTCAATTGCGGCGGGCCAGGCGCGTGGCGCAAACGGCACAAAGAGGCTTAACCCTGCGCCAATAATTAATAATAGATGGAAGAAACGATCGCGTGCCAGGGCCTGCAGTCCGGGGATTTTCATTCAGCGGAGGAACCATATTTAAGGGTAAATTCGCGAAACTTCACCAGCGTCTCTTCGCTGACGTGGTGTTCCATGCCTTCCGCATCCCGGCGGGCGATCTCCGGGCTGACGCCCAGCACCAGTAAAAAATTCTCGACAAGCTGATGGCGCTCGCGGCTCTCCTGCGCGAGTTTCTCCCCTTCCGGCGTCAGAAAAACACCGCGCCAGGGGATCATTTCAATTAAGCCCACGGAGGCCAGGCGTTTTAACATTTTAGCGACAGTTGGCTGTGAAACCCCCAGCCTGGCGGCCATATCGACCTGGCGCGCTTCACCAACCTCACGAATCAGATCGGAAATGAGTTCAACATAATCATCAATCAGTTCACGCCGGTGCGCTTCACGGACCTGGCGAAAACCTTCGACATGTTCTTCAACATTCACCAGTTGCGTCGTTTTCCTCATTGTCGGATGACCTGCGCGACGGTTCATTGTACTTCCTCAGTGGGGTGACGCTTCCAGCGCCCGGATTCGAGAGCGCACATTGTAAACCATAGCTCCGCAAGCACAAAAAATTAACGAAATAGCCATAGCTATACAATATAGCCTGTGCTATATCTGTATGTAATGCAGTCACCCTTCACGGATCGAAGGGATCAAAACTCAGGAGGTCTTATGAACGAATTCAAGAGGTGCATGACCGTGTTTACCCACTCTCCCTTTAAAGTGCGCTTAATGCTGTTGAACATGCTGTGCGATATGTTTAACAACAAACCGCATCAGGACGACAAACCTTCCCACTAAGCGGCGTTGCGGTACGCCGCTTCATTTTCCCGTCACAATCTCGCTGTAAACTGGCTTCTAGCCGCCTTATTCCCGATCTTTTTTACGGATTTGCAATCCCCTTCGCAAAACATCTGCTTAGCAACTGTTGATATTATTTAGCGCTCGCACTATCTTCTTGCAGCCCTGCACAATTTGCGGCTCGCTGAAGCGGACCCTCATTCCCTCTCCACGCACTGTCAGGCAGGTTATGACCCTTGACGCCAGGGTGAGCACATGGCGTTTTCATCCATGATAGTGACCTATGAATGTAACCCTGATAGATACCGTTGTGACCCGCAGCCGGGCCTTAAGCCCGTGGACGGGTTTTTACTTTTTGCAGTCATTACTGATTAACTTTGCGCTGGGTTATCCCTTTAGTTTGCTCTACGCGGTGGCTTTCACCTGCGTTCTGCATGTGCTGTGGCGAACCGCACAGCGCGTGCAAAAAGCGTTAATCGGGATCTGCTCGCTGGTCGCTGCACTCTATTTCCCGTTTGGCCAGGCTTACGGCGCGCCAAACTTTAATACCCTGCTGGCGCTGCACTCGACCAATATGGAAGAGTCAACGGAGATCCTGACGATCTTCCCGTGGTACAGCTACGTGGTCGGGATCTTTATCTTCGCGTTGGGCGTTATCGCCATCCGCCGTCATTCGGGCGAGAAAAAATCCTGGGGTAAGATCGAAATACTCTGTCTGGTGTTCAGCGTTGCCGTGGCCTTTGTCGCCCCCATCCAGAATATTCCCTGGGACGGTAAGCTAAGGCTCACCAATATCGGCTATCCGGTTTTCCGCTTCGTGAAGGACGTCGTTGTCAATAATAAAGAGGTTCTCGACGAGCAGGCGCGCATGGCTGAGCTTTCCAATATGAAAGACACCTGGAACGTGCTGGCCGTTAAGCCGAAGTATCACACCTATGTGGTGGTGATTGGGGAAAGTGCCCGTCGCGATGCAATGGGAGCCTTCGGCGGACACTGGGATAACACACCGTTTGCCAGTTCGGTCAAAGGCACGCTGTTCACCGATTATGTCGCAGCCAGCGGCTCGACGCAGAAATCGCTCGGCCTGACCCTTAACCGGGTCGTCGACGGCAAACCTCAGTATCAGGATAATTTTGTCACCCTGGCAAACCGCGCGGGTTATCAAACCTGGTGGTTCTCCAATCAGGGGCAAATTGGCGAATACGATACGGCCATCGCCAGTATCGCCAAACGTGCCGACGAAGTGCAGTTCCTGAAGAACGGTGACTTTGAAGCCGACAAAAATACCAAAGACGAAGCGCTGTTGAAAATGACGGCACAGGTCTTCGCCACTCCGCGCACCCAGCCTCAGCTGATCGTTCTGCACCTGATGGGGTCGCACCCGCAGGCCTGCGATCGGACCGGCGGGAAGTACGCGGAGTTCGTGCAGTCCAAAGAGACCTCTTGCTATCTCTACACCATGACGCAAACCGACGACCTGCTGAGCAAGCTGTACGATCAGCTACGCAATACGGGCGACAGCTTCTCCATGGTCTATTTCTCTGATCACGGGCTGGCGTTTAAAGAGCGTGGTAAAGAGGTGCAGTACCTGGCGCACGATGACAAGTTCCAGCAGAACTTCCAGGTGCCGTTTATGGTGCTGTCGAGTGATGATAAAACGCATCGCGTGATTAAAGCGCGCCGTTCGGCAAATGATTTCCTGCAGTTCTTCTCGCAGTGGACGGGGATTACAGCCGAGCAGATAAAAACGGCTTACCCGTTTGTCTCAAACAAGAAAGCTCCCCCAGTGTACGTTACCAACTTCAAGTTACAGAAAGTTGACTACAACCATCTGGGTACTGATATTTTCGATATTAAGAATAAGTAGCGGTCCAATGTCCTCACCCTGTGGGCTGAGGGATCCCCACAAAATAATATCAGCACAGTCGGCTCCCTCTCCCTTGAGGGAGAGGGATGGGGTGAGGGGGAACATACGGCTCTTGTGGTCATTCCGTTCACTTTATGTTCCTTGCTACTCTTTAACGACATGGCTTGTGAACGTGCCAGGGTGGCTCAGTCGCCACCACCCTGGCGACCCGGGCTCCCGGCGGTAAATCGCCGCTTCGCGGTGTCCTCGTCTTATTCCTTCCGGCTTATCGGGGACGGGCGGAGGTAACATCCTTGTAAAGCCCGCCCTCTCGGCGCATCCCTGCGCCTCGCCCCGGCCTGCAGGAAACGCCTCAGCGATTTACAGCCGGACCAAGGCATCGCTGTAAACCATTCATTTTCCTGACGCAACATTCATCGCTACAGGTTAAAAAAATTACTGGGAATTCCTCAGCCCACAGGGAGAGGGAAAAGACAAAAAAAAATCCGCCACATTGGGCGGATTTTTTATTAGCTCACCGGAGTGATTAGAAGCGGTAACCTACGCCCGCGATCCAGGTGCCAACGTCAACGTTGCGGATACGGCTCTGCTCATAGGAGAAGTCCAGAGCAACGTCCTGGATTGGGTTGAACTGCAGGCCTGCGCCATAGGAGAAGCCATAGTCGCTGTTGCTTGCAGTGCGGCTTTCGCTCTGGTTTTCAGTCTGCTGGAATTTACCGTAGCCAACACCTACAACACCGTAGATGCTCGCCCAGTCATTCAGACGGTAAGCTGGACCAGCGGTGATACCGTAGTACTGGCCTTTGTTGTATGCGCCGTTTTCAGAACGATCTTTCTCGGTGTAGGTGAAAGAACCGATCACGCCCAGTGGGTTGTTGTCCTGCTCGTAGCGATACTTCAGGTTGAAACCGTTAGCTTTGTTCATCACGCCCTGATAGTCGCTCTGAGCGTAACCACCAGTAACAGTAGAAGTAGCAGCTACAGCGGTACCTGCGGAAACAGCCAGTACAGCGGCCAGTGCTGAAAGACATGCAATTTTTTTCATAACCACCTCAAATGTGCTTCAAGTAAGTCCGTAAGTTTTAAATATATCAAAAAAATTTGCGAAACTCTTTGTGATTCGTGATGTCTAATGAAACCTTTCCTGTAACAGAACGTTTCCAGCGTCAGCTATCTCTTTCAAATCACATGCAATTTTCACTACTAAATGCGCATAGTGCGCGCAAGCGCCGTTACATTCATCCAGATTATTCCTAATCTATCAGGCGATAAATCCACCAGCGCTTAACCATTTTACGGATTTCACGAGGTTTTTTTTCAACAGCACCTCAACCGTTGCCGCTTATTTCCTTTACACTGCAACCTTTACCTCATTTGACATAAGCTGACAGGAGAAAGGATGCCTGGGTTATCCCGCACGTCGTCGGTCTGGTTGCCGGTAGCAGTCATACTCATTGCCATGTTGTCCATTCAAAGCGGTGCTTCGCTTGCAAAATCCCTTTTTCCGCTGGTCGGTGCGCCTGGGGTGACTGCCCTGCGTATCGTGCTGGGCACGGCGATACTGGTGGTCATTTTCAAACCCTGGCGTCTGCGCTTCAAAAAGGAGCAGCGTTTACCCCTGCTGTTTTATGGACTCTCCCTTGGGGCAATGAACTATCTGTTTTATCTCTCTATTCAGACGATACCGCTGGGGATCGCCGTCGCGCTGGAGTTTACCGGCCCGCTGGCGGTGGCGCTTTTCTCCTCGCGACGTCCGGTCGATTTTATCTGGGTCGTGTTAGCCGTTCTGGGTTTATGGTTCCTGCTGCCGCTGGGCCAGAGCGTCGCTGAGATCGATCTGACGGGTGCAGCCCTGGCGCTGGGTGCTGGCGCCTGCTGGGCCGTCTATATACTTACGGGCCAGCGTGCAGGAGAAGAGCACGGTCCGGCTACCGTCGCGTTAGGTTCCCTGATCGCTGCCATCGTCTTCGTGCCTATCGGCATGGCGCAGGCGACCGAATCTATCTGGCAATGGTCCGTCATGCCCATAGGACTGGCGGTCGCGATTCTCTCTACCGCACTCCCCTACTCTCTGGAGATGATTGCCCTTACGCGTCTGCCGACGCGCATATTTGGTACCCTGATGAGCATGGAGCCTGCGTTAGCCGCCATTTCCGGGATGGTGTTTCTCGGCGAAACCCTCACGTTGACCCAGACGCTGGCTCTCTGCTCGATTATCGCGGCATCAATGGGCTCGACGCTCACCATGCGCCCGGAGCCTAAAGTTGAGAAAGTGGATATCAGCTAAGGCCATATATTCTGCATGGCTTCCACGCCATGCAGAATAAAGGCCAGAAAGACAGACGTTATAATTTCTTACACACTTTGCGCTATTTTCGAAATATCCCTCTGCGTTTACATCCCCAACCAGCAATTAAGATTGATCTGTATCAATTTTAAAATTACTCATTAATTTCAACAAATTAAATTCTCAACCCACTTCTCGCTATTAAACCGATAGGCATAGCCAAACCGCAGAGAAAAAATCCGGTGCTATACTTAGTTTTGTAATTACTTGGGACATAAACATCAAGAGGATATGAGATTATGAGTACCGCTAAACTGGTGAAAACGAAAGCGTCTAATCTGCTTTATACCCGTAACGATGTATCGGATAGCGACAAAAAGGCGACCATTGAGTTGCTGAATCGCCAGGTGATCCAGTTCATCGATCTTTCGCTGATCACCAAACAGGCCCACTGGAATATGCGCGGTGCAAACTTTATTGCCGTTCATGAAATGCTGGATGGCTTCCGCACAGCACTGGTTACCCACCTCGATACGATGGCTGAACGTGCCGTTCAGCTGGGCGGCGTGGCGCTGGGCACCACGCAGGTGATCAACAGCAAAACGCCACTGAAGAGTTATCCGCTGGATATCCATACCGTTCAGGATCACCTGAAAGAGCTGGCGGACCGCTATGCGATTGTGGCCAATGACGTGCGCAAAGCGATTGGCGAAGCCAAAGACGAAGATACCGCAGACATTTTCACCGCCGCGTCCCGCGACCTGGATCAGTTCCTGTGGTTTATCGAATCTAACATCGAGTAATTCATACGAATTTTCTATCAAACCCTCGCCCTCCGGTGAGGGTTTTGCACATCTATGGTGCACAGTTTTTGCCTGCACACCTGCAAAAGTGAACGAAATGTAATAATCACCTCACACAACCGTTAACGGAAGATTGTTTTTTCGTCAGAATTTACGCTAAATATCTCCCCGTCAGTTGAGCCAAACGAAGCGCACCAAAACGGTGCTCCAGTTTGGTGCAATAACACCTCATTGCCCCATTTATTGTGCAATGCATGACATCATCCCCTTTGCAAAACAATAGCTTGTAAAGTTGGCACGATTTTTTCATTGTACCACCTGTTCTCGCAGGGGATCGCCCCGTGGATATAAAAGGAAATGCTATGAAGTCTGTATTAAAAGTTTCACTGGCTGCACTTACCCTGGCTTTTGCAGTGTCCTCTCAGGCTGCCGACAAACTGGTTGTGGCGACCGACACGGCGTTCGTTCCGTTTGAATTCAAACAGGGTGATAAATACGTTGGTTTTGATGTGGATCTGTGGGCCGCTGTCGCAAAAGAACTCAAGCTGGATTACACCCTGAAGCCTATGGACTTCAGCGGCATCATCCCGGCACTGCAAACCAAAAACGTTGATCTGGCACTGGCAGGCATCACCATTACCGATGAACGTAAAAAAGCGATCGACTTCTCTGACGGCTACTACAAAAGCGGCCTGCTGGTCATGGTCAAAGCCGATAATAACGACGTAAAAAGCGTGAAAGATCTCGACGGCAAAGTGGTGGCAGTGAAGAGCGGCACCGGTTCTGTTGATTACGCGAAAGCAAATATCAAAACTAAAGACCTGCGTCAGTTCCCGAATATCGACAATGCGTACATGGAACTCGGCACCAACCGTGCTGACGCTGTTCTGCACGACACGCCTAACATCCTGTACTTCATCAAGACAGCCGGTAACGGCAAGTTCAAAGCCGTTGGCGAGTCTCTGGAAGCGCAGCAGTACGGTATCGCATTCCCGAAAGGCAGCGACGACCTGCGCACGAAAGTTAACGGCGCGCTGAAAACGCTGAAAGAGAACGGCACCTATAACGAAATCTACAAAAAATGGTTCGGTACCGAGCCTAAATAATAAGACGTAAAAATGACGTTCACTCGGGGGCGACCTTTCGCCCCTGCTATTTTTGAAACACGGTAACAGTAACAGGAAATTATCATGCAGTTTGACTGGAGCGCCATCTGGCCTGCCATTCCTATCTTGCTTGAAGGCGCTAAAATGACCCTGTGGATTTCGGTCCTGGGTCTGGTTGGTGGGTTGATTATCGGTCTTGTCGCCGGTTTCGCCCGCACCTACGGCGGCTGGATCGCAAACCACATCGCACTGGTTTTCATCGAAGTGATCCGCGGCACCCCAATTGTCGTGCAGGTCATGTTCATCTACTTCGCCCTGCCAATGGCGTTCACCGACCTGCGCATCGACCCGTTCAGCGCGGCCGTCGTCACCATTATGATCAACTCAGGCGCCTACATTGCGGAAATCACCCGCGGTGCGGTGCTGTCGATTCATAAAGGTTTCAGTGAAGCCGGTCTGGCGCTAGGTCTTTCTCGTCGCGAAACGATCCGCCACGTTATTCTGCCGCTGGCGCTGCGTCGCATGCTGCCGCCGCTCGGTAACCAGTGGATCATCAGCATTAAAGATACGTCGCTGTTCATTGTTATCGGCGTGGCAGAGCTGACCCGTCAGGGGCAGGAGATCATTGCTGGCAACTTCCGCGCGCTGGAAATCTGGAGTGCGGTAGCCGTTGTCTACCTGATCATTACTCTGGTTCTGAGCTTCGTTCTGCGTCGTCTTGAAAGAAGGATGAAAATCCTGTGATTGAATTTAAAAACGTTTCCAAGCACTTTGGTCCAACCCAGGTGCTGCACAATATCGATCTGAACATCAAACAGGGTGAAGTGGTGGTGATTATTGGGCCATCCGGCTCTGGTAAATCCACCCTGCTGCGCTGCATAAACAAGCTGGAAGAGATCACCAGCGGCGATCTGATCGTCGACGGCCTGAAGGTAAACGACCCAAAAGTGGACGACCGTCTGATTCGTCAGGAAGCGGGCATGGTGTTCCAACAGTTCTACCTGTTCCCGCACCTCACGGCGCTGGAAAACGTGATGTTTGGCCCACTGCGCGTGCGCGGTGCCAGCAAAGCGGCGGCGGAAGCGCTGGCAAAAGATCTGCTGGCGAAAGTCGGCCTGGCAGAACGTGCGCACCACTACCCTTCCGAGCTGTCAGGCGGCCAACAGCAGCGTGTGGCGATTGCCCGCGCCCTGGCGGTCAAACCGAAAATGATGCTGTTTGATGAGCCTACGTCCGCCCTCGACCCGGAGCTGCGCCACGAGGTGCTGAAAGTCATGCAAGATCTGGCGGAAGAAGGGATGACGATGGTTATCGTGACCCACGAAATCGGCTTTGCTGAAAAAGTGGCGTCCCGCCTGATCTTTATTGATAAAGGCCGTATCGCGGAAGACGGTAACCCGCAGGAGCTGATTGCGAACCCGCCGAGCCAGCGTTTGCAGGAGTTCCTGCAGCACGTCTCCTGATCCATCGCTTTACGCTAAGCCGGGCTTGCCCGGCTTTTTTACGCCAGATTGTTCCCAAAAATCCCCCGCCGCGTCCCGACTTCTATACTTATCATTTTGTTCGACATTTTCACCGGAGGACTCCGTGCCGTGGATCCTGTTGCTGTTGATTAGCCTGTTTAGTGCGCCATCGTTCGCCGTCGCGATCCCCGGAGTGACCACCGGAAACACCGCTACCCAGCAAAGTACGCCGCCTCCGGAACCCGATGTTGAACAGAAAAAAGCCGCCTACGGTGCGCTTGCCGACGTCCTTGAAAACGACACCTCCCGGCAGGAGCTCATTGCTCAGCTGCGCAAAGCCGCCGCCACGCCGCCGCAGGAGTCGGTGCCAACCCTCACCCCTCCGCAGGTTGAGGAGCAAAAAACGGTGCTGGAAAACGTCACCGACGTGAGCCGCCACTATGGGGAAGCGCTCTCCTCGCGCTTCGCTCAGCTTTACCGCAACCTGATTGGCTCACCGCATAAGGCATTTAACCCGCAAACGTTTACCGCCGCCGCCACGCAGTTCCTGATGCTGGCGGGGGCGGTGTTTCTTTTTTACTGGCTGGTGCGCCTGTGCGCGTGGCCGCTGTACCGCAAAATGGGGCAATGGGGACGCAGGAAGAATCAGCATAAAAGCAGCTGGCTGCACCTGCCGTTGATGATAGCCTCAGCGTTTATCATCGATTTACTGCTGCTGGCGTTGACGCTGTTTTTAGGCCAGATGCTGGCAGACAGGCTGAATGCAGGCAACAAAACCATCGCCTTCCAGCAGTCGCTTTTCCTGAATGCCTTTGCCCTGATTGAGTTCTTCAAGGCGCTGCTGCGGATACTCTTTTGTCCGCACGTGCCGGAGCTGCGGCCTTTCTCCATTCGGGATGCGAGCGCGAAGTACTGGGCGCTGCGCCTGAGCGTGCTCAGCGGGCTGATTGGCTACGGCCTGCTGGTTGCCGTGCCGATCATCTCCAACCAGGTGAACGTCCAGTTTGGCGCGCTGGCAAACGTGCTGATCATGATCTGCATTACCGTCTGGTCGCTGTACCTTATCTTCCACAACAAAAAAACCATTACCCAAAGCCTGCTGAATCTGGCCGATCGCTCACTCTCGTTCTTTAGCCTCTTTATTCGCGCGTTCGCCCTGGTGTGGCACTGGCTGGCAAGCGCTTACTTCATCGTGCTGTGCTTCTTCTCGCTGTTTGACCCGGGCAATAGCCTGAAATTTATGATGGGGGCGACGTTCAAAAGCCTGGCCATTATCGGCATCGCGGCGTTTGTGTCGGGGCTGCTGTCGCGCTGGATCTCGAAAACCATCACCCTGTCGCCACAGGTGCAGCGTAATTACCCGGAACTGCAAAAACGGGTAAACGGCTGGATGTCGGTATCGCTCAAAGTGGCGCGCATTCTCACCGTCTGCGTGGCGATTATGCTGCTTCTGAATGCCTGGAGCCTGTTTGATTTCTGGAACTGGCTGCACAACGGTGCGGGTGAAAAAACGGTCGATATCCTGATTCGCATCGCGCTGATTTTGTTCTTCTCCGCCGTCGGCTGGACGCTGCTGGCGAGCCTTATTGAGAACCGCCTGGTATCGGATATTCACGGCAGGCCCCTGCCCAGCGCTCGGGCAAGAACGCTGTTAACCCTGTTCCGCAACGCGCTGGCGGTGATTATCAGCACCATCACCATCATGATCGTGCTGTCGGAAATCGGCGTGAATATCGCCCCGCTGCTGGCGGGTGCCGGTGCTCTGGGGCTGGCCATCTCCTTCGGCTCACAAACGCTGGTGAAGGATATTATTACCGGCATCTTTATCCAGTTTGAAAACGGGATGAACACCGGCGATCTGGTGACCATCGGGCCGTTAACCGGCACCGTGGAGAGGATGTCCATCCGTTCGGTTGGCGTGCGTCAGGACACCGGCGCCTACCACATCATTCCCTGGTCTTCGATCACCACCTTCGCCAACTTTGTGCGCGGCATTGGTTCCGTTGTGGCGAACTATGATGTGGATCGCCACGAGGATGCGGACAAAGCGAAGCAGGCGCTGCGCGATGCGGTAGAAGAACTGATGGAGATGGAGGATATTCGCGGGCTGGTGATCGGAGAGCCGTCATTTGCCGGCATCGTCGGGCTGACGAACACGGCGTTTACCCTGCGCGTGTCGTTCACCACCCAGCCGCTGAAGCAGTGGACGGTGCGCTTTGCCCTCGACAGCATGGTGAAAAAACACTTTGATCTGGCGAACGTGCGGATGCCCGTGCAGACGTATCAGGTATTGCCGCCGCCCGCATTGCCGCTCCCTCCGCAGGAGCCGACGCTGTAACCAAGCCGGGTGGCGGCTTCGCCCTACCCGGCTTACGACGGAGTGCTATTTGCGACGTTTGCTATTGTCCATAAACGTCCAGGCGATAAAGCGGCTCTGTTTCTGGCCCTGCGCCATCTCTTTTTTCACCACTTTTACGGCGCCCGCTTCGGTCAGCGCGCGGTAGAGCGGCGGCAGGTTATCCCCGCGGGAAACCAGCGTAGTGAACCACTTCACCTGACGGCCAAACTGTTTGCTTTCCGCAATCATGCGCAGGATAAACGCCACTTCGCCCCCTTCACACCAGAGCTCCTGCTGCTGTCCGCCGAAGTTCAGCGCGGCGTCTTCATCCTGACCCAGGTTACGGCGCTTGCGCTCGCTGCCCGCACGGGCCGATGCCGCCGAATCATGGAACGGCGGATTGCACATCGTGGCGTCATAGCTTTCGTTTTTGTGAATAATGCCGTTGAAGATCGACGCCGCGTCTTTCTGACGACGCAGGCGAATGGCGCGGCTCAATCCCGGGTTGGCGCTGATAATCGCCTGGGCGCTGGCAAAGGACTCGTCACCGATTTCGCTTCCGGTAAAGCGCCACTGATATTCATGCGCGCCGATCAGCGGGTAAATCAGGTTCGCCCCGGTGCCAATATCCAGAATGGTGGCCTGCTGTGGAACGACACCCTCATTGCCTTCGGCAAGAAGGTCGGCAAGGTGATGAACGTAATCCGCGCGGCCCGGCACGGGTGGACAGAGAAAGCCTTCCGGAATATCCCAGTGAGCCACACCGTAAAAATGCGCCAGCAGGGCTTTGTTCAGCATTTTAACCGCCTGCGGGTCAGCAAAGTTGACCGAGGGTTCACCCGCTGGGGTCTGAACAAGATAGTCCTGCAGCGGCGGGCAGCTCAGGCATAACGCGTTCATGTCGTAGCGGCTGCGGTGGCGATTTCGCGGGTGCAATCCCGGCTTTTGGGCAGTCATGGCATTCTCCTTTAAACAGCGGCGTAAGATACCCTTTGCTGACCCAACGGTAAATCTTTCTCTGCGGTGTTCAAAAAGTCGTCATAAATCAAACACCTTTATGTCTATGATCCGTCAGCGAATTGTCAATTTACATCGTTCAAAAAATAAGCAGATCATCATCAAATATTTGCGCTAAGTCACACTCGTCAGGCTTCTAAACTTAAAGGGAATCACCTGTTGTTTCCTCATGAGGATGTGATTATGAAAAAGTACCTGACCCTTGCTGTTATCGCAGCCGCACTGGCGACCGCGTCCTTCTCTGCCATGGCCGTTCAGTCACTGACCCAAAGTACCGATACGAGCCAGCTACGTCCTGCAGGCACCGTTTCGGTAAGCCGTGCCAGTAACCTTGACGATCTACAGGCTAAGCTCGCCGAAAAAGCCCGTCAGGAAGGTGCAAAAGGATTCGTGGTGAACTCCGCTGGCGGAGATAACCATATGTACGGCACTGCGACCATCTATAAATAACCTGTCTCTTCCGCAAGACTGCATCTGCCCAACGGGTGCAGTTCTCTTCTCCCTTCGCCTTGATTGTTCATTTTTTAACCCCATAGTAAACGTATGGCCTAAACCGATTTCAGGAGGACGCTATGGCTTCCGGCTGGGCAAATGACGACGCTGTTAACGAACAGATCAACAGTACTATTGAAGATGCGGTTGCGCGTGCCCGCGGTGAAATTCCGCGCGGTGAAAGCCTAACGGAATGCGAAGAATGCGGAGAGCCCATTCCGGAGGCGCGCCGAAAAGCCATTCCCGGCGTAAGGCTTTGCATCACGTGCCAGCAGCAGAAAGATTCAAAAAATGCATCACACTCAGGATATAATCGCAGAGGTTCTAAAGACAGCCAGTTACGTTGACTTTGCTTTACCAAAGCTAACCGAGCGCGCGCGTTCCTTTACGCTCACGGTTTTTAGCCAGACGCGTAGCAAAACGTGCCCTTCGCATCGCTTCTGTAAAGCGCATCCGCAAGAAGTGTAAAGTGGTGCTTTGAATTTATTAATATTCAATAAGTTATTTGTCATTCAATTTTTTTGAGCAACCACGTCAATTCTCTTCGATTTTATCACTCGCAAAAAACCGTGATACTTATCACATCGACGGAACATCGTCCCCTTAACAGAAACACCTGCGAGAGATTAATTATGAAAACCATCAAATATGCTGTAGCTGCTGTTGCCCTGTCCGCTCTGTCTTTCGGCGCTTTCGCTGTAGAGCCTGTCTCTTCTACTCAGGCACAGAACATGAACAAAGTCGGTGTGGTGAGTGCTGATGGCGCAACCACGCTGGACGGTCTGGAAGCCAAACTGGCTGAGAAAGCCGCTGCTGCCGGTGCAAGCGGATACACCATTACCTCCGCTAACGGCAATAACAAGCTGAGCGGTACCGCGGTTATCTACAAATAATCGCCTGAACGAATGCTGTACCCTCGCCATACCCTCTGGTGAGCTGCTCCACCCTCATTGACCCTGTTGTTGTTACCCTTGCTTGCCCGTCCGCCACTGGACGGGCTTTTTTTTGTCTAAAACGCCTGCGCCACGCGTTCAAGCCCGGCCTGAACGGATTCCACTTCTCCGGTTGCCAGCAAACAGCAGGCCATCTGCAGCTTGATCGAATGCGGAACAGGAACATTTCCGGCAAGGCACTGCTCAATCCAGTGGGCTGTGGTATGGGGATCTTTTGCCTCAGGTAATATCACACCGGTATTTTCTTCCCCGCGTTCCAGAACGGCGCGCGTGCCGGCAGAATCGATCAGCATCACCTGCGGGCAGCGCTGCGGGTTCGCATAAACCTCGCCCTCCGTGCCGTGCATCAGTAACGCCCTTGCGCCAATTGCCTCAAAGAACTGCCCCACGCGCGCCACGTATTCCGGATGCGAAACGCTGGAAAGACGCAGGGCGGCATCTTCGCCAAACGGCGTGGCCAGTTTCGCCAGCGTGTGCGCGCTGTTGCGCACGCCCATGCGCCAGCGCATATCGAGCTGCTTTTCCAGCGGCGGGCAGAGCGTGCCGACCGGGATATAAACAGGCTGATGGCCATCCAGCTTCGCCTGCGCCTGACCGGCATGACGCGTTGGCTCGATGCCCAGCATCCCGAAAATGGTCTCCGTCAGCACGCGGGTGGGATCTTCGCTTACGCCGTGCACCACCACCGGGAACCCCAGCTTGTGTAACAGGATAGCGAGCAGCGGGGTTAAATTTGCCTGCTTGCGCGCGCCGTTGTAGCTCGGGATCACGATCGGCATCGGTTTTGCCACCGGCGGCGTTAAGCGCAGCGTTTGCGCCTGCATGGCTTCATAGAAGCCGCGCATCTCCGCTTCACCTTCGCCTTTGATACGCAGCGCGATCAGAATGCCCCCCATCTCCAGGTCGGGGACGTCGCCCTCCAGCATGCGGGTATAAAGCGCACGCGCGGTTTCATGGTCCAGATCGCGGGCATGATTTTTCCCGCGCCCTACCTCTTTGATAATTTTACGATAATCCACGACATTTCTCCTTACAGCAGGTTATCAACAATATAGCCCTGATGATGACTTCGCTGTTAGTTTTTTTGACTACCATGCGTTTTTTTATAATCAATTGTTTTGGTAAGAAAAATTATTTTTCAAGAATTAATTGAATTATTTGGAAGCCGCGCGGGATCTTTCCCTGCCTGAGTTTTCTGATTAAATAGCCAGCGGTGAGTAGTTGAGACATAACTTCGAATAATGCGGGATGCAAAGGTCGAAAGGAGAAACATACAGGTTTAAATATGAAAAAGGTCACTTTAGGTTTATTCATTGCTGCCGCTTTGGGATGCTCTGCATCTTCTTTCGCGGCATCCACCGGTGAGGGGCAAATTAACTTCACAGGTGAAATTATCGATTCCGCCTGTCAGGTGGTTAACGGCATAAGCAGTCCGCTGAATGTTGCGCTGGGCAAAGTCTCCAAAACAGCATTTACTGGCGCAGGCTCTACCAGCACCTTAACGAAATTTGATATTCAGTTAAAAGACTGCCCGGAAACGGTCACGTCTGCAGCCATCAACTTCGGTGGTACGCCAGATGCGGATAATAACACCACGCTGGCCTTGACCCCGGGTGCTACGGCTGCAACTGGCGTGGCGATTCAGCTGGTTGATTCTTCCGACCAGCCCGTCAGTTTATATACGCCTTCGAAGCAGTATCCTTTAGCTGCTGGCACGACGGTAAATAATCTGGGGTTTGGCGCACGTTATATTCAGACTCAGGCATCGATCACTGCCGGCCAGGCTAACTCAGCGTCTACTTTTACAGTTATTTATAACTGATACGATCAATAAGGAGATATTAACCTTCACGTAAAGGTTAATATCTCCTCTTTCTTTGAGACAGATTTATGCGACACCGTTATTTATTAAGCGCACTTTTACTGACTGCAGTAACAGCCCATGCAGGTGTGATTATTAATGGCACCCGACTGGTTTATCAGGGAGAGAAAAAAGAGTCTTCGATTGGGATTTCCAATCCGGATGATGTTGACTATCTGGTACAGTCCGGGGTAGATACCGGTTTGAAAAAAGCCGGTAAAGCGCCATTTCTGATTACCCCGCCTCTGTTCCGTCTGAACGCTAAAGAAGATAACGTGTTACGTGTGGTGCGCACCGGCGGAAATATGCCAGAAGATCGCGAGTCGTTATACTGGTTAAATATTAAAGCCATTCCTTCTTCACGTCATGAAGAGGGCGTTAATACATTACAAATAGCCATAAATACACGTATTAAATTGCTGTATCGCCCTGCATCGATTAAAGGCAAACCCGAAGAAGTGGCAGATAAACTGGAATGGCACCGCGAAGGTAACGATCTGGTGGTTAACAACCCCACGCCTTTCTATATGAATTTCCAGAGCGTAACGCTGAACGGCCAAAAAGTGGCAAAAGCTACCTGGGCTGTGCCAGATACCTCTACCCGCTTTGCCCTTCCGGCAAATATGAGCGGTAACACCGTGAGCTGGTCGGTCATTAACGATTACGGAAGCATCAGTAAAACCTGGTCTGCATCCGTTCGTTAATACTCTATTCGACGCCTGGATAATCATGTACAGCACAACTAAGCCGCTATTACGTCGACTGCGTGAAATGCTGCCCACTTTTTGTGGGATAGCGGTGACATGCTGCGCGCTCCAGGCCCACGCTGATGATTATTTTAACCCTGCCCTGCTGGATATTGATAATCCAGAGCAGGCAAAGACCGATCTCTCTGTTTATGAAAAAGGTCCAGGTCAGGCGCCAGGTAAATATCAGGTCACGATGTTCGTCAATAACAATAAAATCGACACCCGTGACGTCCTTTTTACATTACAAAAAGATGCGCAGGGAGATGATTCCCTGCAGCCCTGCCTGAGTCTGGATGAATTAACGCATCTGGGCATCAAAACAAAAGATTATCCAAAGCTGGCGGCAAAAGGGGAATGCGCGGATCTCAGCGCCATCCCTTCGGCCTCGGCGACTTTCCGCATCAAAAACCAGCAACTACTGCTGAGTATTCCCCAGTCGGCGCTGGGCCAGGTGCCTCGCGGCTACATCGCTCCGAAAGAGTATGACGAAGGGATCACCGCGGGCATCCTGAATTATAGCGTTAACGCCAGCCAAAGCCACGCCCGCCAGCATGGGAAAGCGGACAACAGCAGCCAGTTTATTAACCTGCGACCCGGTTTTAACACCGGTGCCTGGCGCGTGCGTAATTACAGCACCTGGAACCACAATTCGGATGGCGGTCAGGACGACGGCAAGCTGACCCCGGTCTATACCTATGCCCAGCGCGATATCGTAGGGCTGAAGAGCGAACTGACCGTGGGGCAGAGCAGCACCCAGGCCGACGTTTTCGACAGTGTCTCTTATACTGGCGCACAGCTGGCTACCGAAAGCGACATGCTGCCCGACAGCGAGCGCGGGTATGCCCCGGTGGTACGCGGTACGGCGCACAGTAACGCCCAGGTGGTGGTTCGCCAGAATGGCTACGTTATCTATCAAAACACCGTCGCCCCCGGCGCGTTTGAGATTAACGATCTCTACCCCACCGGCAGCAGCGGCGATCTGAACGTCACGGTAAAAGAGACAGACGGCAGCGAGAGTCATTTCGTGGTGCCGTTTGCCTCCGTGCCGGTGCTGCAGCGGGAAAAACACCTGAAGTACAGCATCGCTGCAGGGCGCTACCGTTCATACGATAAAGAGATTGAGAAGACCCCTTTCGCCCAGGGCAGCGCCATCTATGGTCTGTCACACGGCGTCACCGTTTACGGCGGTGCGCAGCAGAGTTCGCATTACCACTCCGCCGCGCTCGGCGCAGGGAAAAATTTTGGTGACCTCGGCGCGTTCTCCTTAGACATTACCCGCGCCAAAGCGTTACTGAAAAAGCGCAAAACCAGCAAAGGGCAATCTCTTCGTCTGCGCTACAGCAAAAATATTACCGCGACCGGCACTAACTTTTCCCTGGCGGGTTATCGCTACAACAGCAAAGGCTTTTACACCCTGCAGGACACCATGGAGTCCTGGACCAGTGCAAACGACTGGTCCGCTCCACAGCAGCGCCGCGCACGGGCGGAGGCCACCATCGACCAAACGCTGGGCGACAAGTGGGGTTCGGTGGCGCTAAGCCTGGTGAAAGAGAGTTACTGGAGCCAGAGCCAGGATATGACCTCCCTGAGCGTTAACTACAACAATAGCTGGCACGGCGTGAGCTATAGCCTGAGCTACAGCGTCAATAAAAACAGCGACGACATGAACGAGGACGGTAAATCCATCAGCTATGACCGACAAATCGGCCTCAACGTGTCGGTTCCGCTCGACCGCTGGCTGCCTAACACCTGGGCAAACTACAGCCTGAACAACAGTAAAGACGGCACCACCCACAACCTGGGCCTGAATGGTACCGCGCTGGAGGGAGACAAGCTGAGCTGGAACGTTCAGCAGGGACTGGACAGCGCCAATAACAACACATCCACAAGTATGAATGCGGATTACAAAGGCACCTACGGTGAAGTGCAGGGCGGCGTAAGCCAGGACAGCCATCAGCATACCGTGAACGCCGGGATCCAGGGCGGCATCGTCGCCCACTCTGACGGCGTCACCTTTGGTCAGACCCTGGGCGAAACCGTGGTGCTGATTAAAGCGCCGGGAACACATGGCACGCACATTGCCAACCAGACGGGCGTGGAAACGGACTATCGCGGCTATACGCTTGTGCCCTTTGTCACTCCGTGGCGCCACAACCCAATTTCTCTGGATACCGAGACGCTGCCAGAAGATGCCGACGTGACACACGCCTCGCAGACGGTAACACCAACACGCGGCGCGATAGTTCGTGCCAGCTTCGATACTCGCGTTGGCAACCGCGTCTTAATGACGCTGGCCTGGAAAGACAAACCGCTGCCCTTCGGCGCAACGGTCACCACGGAAGACAAGAGCAGTGAATTTATCGTCGGTAACGACGGCCTGGTGTATCTCACCGGACTGCCGCAGCACGGACGCCTTTTCGTTTCCTGGGGCAAGGAGGCGAGCGAGCATTGCGTCGCCGATTACGCCCTGACGCAAGAGAAGGATGACACCAACATTATTAACGCTGCCGCGCAGTGTCACTGATTAACACCGGACCGATCATGATGCAGATAGCAAAATCGTTTTTCTTACTTGTAGTTCTGGCGACGGCAGCACTCTTTATGCCGCACGCAAAGGCCAACTGTGTCTCACCAAATTTACCAGCGCTGCTATCGTTAGCGTCTATTTCAGTACCTACCAGCCTTCCCGTGGGAGAGACCATTCCGGGAACGGAACGTTCGGCTCACATTGCGGGGGGCTGCTATACAGCCGAAGACGCAGGCCGTCAGATCATTGCCTGTTACCACGGCCTGGGTAGAGAGACTCCCAATATCCCTGGTGTTTATGAATCGGGTGTTGCCGGGATCGGCGTGTCGCTCCGAAATAGTAAAGGGGAGCGTGTGATGGGAGCAGCAGACCAAATCTGCACAACTAAGTCTTCCGTGGGTCAAGTGTCTGATTCGACGGGTAGCGATGGTTCATTTGCGTTTAGCTTCGACGTCTCGCTGGAACTGGTGAAAACCAGCGAGGTGGTAACCGCCGGTACACTCACATCCAGTAATACGCAATTTGGCTTTGGTGTTGAGCAAATAGAAAGCTTGAGTTATCCAAACACCCTCTCCTATTCAGGTAACGTAGTGGTTAAAGCAGTAACCTGCAACGTATCACCCAAATCTCTGACCGTCACGCTGGGGGATTTTCCGGTGAGCCGTTTTACCGGTCCGGGAACCCTGGTCTCCCAGTCGGTATTCAATATCGACATGCTCTGCGATCAGGATGTGCAGCCGGAAATGATGGTCACCAGCGCCAATGGCTATGAAACGAATTTTCCTGGCGTGATCAAATTAACGCCGGAAAACGGCGTGGCGACCGGCGTGGGGGTGAAAATGCTCTTTAACGGTCAGATACCTGTTTTCGGGCAATATATGAATACCTTTACCGCCTATGCCAATATCCGCTCGCAATATCCCTTCAGCGTCTCTTACGAACAAACCAGCCCGGAGGTGACGCCCGGAACGGCGAATGCCGTCGCAACCATTACGGTGGCCTACAAATGAAAACCTTATTAGCCCTTTTACTCCTTGGAGTGGCCAGCCAGAGCCTGGCGGAAGAGATTCAGCTCGATATTCGCGGAAACATTTACGCCAACGCCTGCCAGGTAGACAGCACCAGCCAGAACCTGACGGTCAATCTCGGCAAAGCGAATACCGGCGATTTTAAGGACGTGGGCGATACCGGACAATGGAATTCATTCGACTTAACCCTGTCGAAATGTCCAACCACTTCCGTGCTGGCCACGGCCACCTTTCACGGTCAGCCAGACAGTATTCATCCGACTAAATTCGCCAGCACCGGAACCGCGAAAGGACTGGCGCTGGAGCTTGCCGACCCGCAGGATCAGATCTCGCTTGCCCCGGACGCCAGCTTCAGCGTGTTGATCAACCAGGACAATCACACGGCGGATTTCCCGCTGGCCGCCCGCTATTACGCCACCTCATTGCCGGTCACGGCAGGAACGTTCAGCAGCGTGGTGCAGGTGACCTTCATTTACCAGTAGGACCGCGCCCCTTAGCTCGGATGCTTTTCTTGCGCCCGGCGGTCAGTTTGACCGGCTGTTTTTTTACCTCGGGCACCTCTGGCTGTTCAATCGGAAAGATCGGCAGCGCGTTCAGGAGCCGTTGGCCGTAATTTTTGGTGAGCAGACGTTTGTCATAAATCACCACCTCGCCCCAGCAGCCGTGGCTACGAATCAAGCGCCCGACCTGCTGAATCAGGTTAAACGACGCCGCAGGCAAACTCTGCACTTCAAACGGATAGCGGTTGAGGCTTTTCAGCCATTCCCCCTCGGTGATCACTACCGGGCTGTCGATGGGCGGGAAGGCGATTTTATGGATATGCACCTGCGTCAGATAGTCGCCTTTCAAATCCAGACCTTCAGCAAACGACTGCAGCCCCACCAGCACGCTGCGCTCGCCGTTATCAATGCGCTTACGGTGGGTTTCGACCAGCCGGTAGCGCGGCTGATCCCCCTGCACCAGCAGGAGTAAACGCAGATCGGTGACGTGTTCGAGGAAACGCTGCATCGCCCGCCCGCTGGCAAACAGCACCAGCATGCCGGGGTACTTTTTACTCTCGACCTGCTCGCGGAAGTAGGCCGCCATTTCCGCGATGTGCTGCTCCTCGTTGTCGATGAGCGGCTCGAATTTCATGCGCGGAATGACCAGCTTGCCCTGCTCGCAGTGGTTAAACGGCGATTCCAGCGCCACGAAACGGTCGCCCGCTTTCTCTTTTAGCCCGCTCATCTCCTGCAGCCTTGAGAAGCTGTTCAGGGAACGCAGCGTGGCAGAGGTGACAACCACGTGCGGCACGCTGCGCCAGATCAGCTTTTCCAGCTGATCGGCCACGCGGATGCCCACGCAGTGGAAAAAGAGATGAACCTGCCCGTCCCGCACGTCGCGGGTCGCCCATTTGGTGACCGGCGCGCCGGACGCCTGCGCCATCGAGGCCAGCCGCCAGAGCTTGCTCTGCGCTTCAAACATCCCCAGCGCGCGGTTCATCTGCAGCAGGACGCGGTGCAGACGCACCACGTCATGCGAGCCGGTTTTCTCGCTGAGATCGTTTAAGAACATCTCCGCCAGCCCGCGCAGCTTTTCCAGATGCTTCGCCAGCTGCTGGCAGATCGCCATCACCTCTTCCGGCAGTTCGCCCATGGCAAAGCGGTGTTCGGCCTCCTGAGTTGCCGGAAGATAAAGATTCAAGATGTTGTTCAGGGATGAAATGAGGCTATAGACCTCTTCACAGTGGTCGCTCAGACGCTCCGGAACCGCCAGCGGCGGCGTGGTTTTCGGGCGGAACTGCTCCATGCAGGTGGCGACAAGCTTACAGAAGAGATCCAGCTGCAGGCGGAACCACGGAGCGGTAATTTCCGCGCTCATCTCCAGCGCGTCGCGCGCCACGTCCGGCAGATGATGGCCTTCATCAAGCACCAGCAGCAGGTTTTTAGGCTCCGGCAGCACCGCTTCGCTCTCCAGCGCCGCCATCACCAGCGCGTGGTTTGCCACAACCACCTCCGCCTCCTGAATTTCGCGCCGGGCGACAAAGAACGGGCATTCGCGGTAGTAGTGGCAGTTGCGGTTCAGGCAGCTGGCTTTGTCGGTGCTGAGCCTGCGCCACAGGTCATCGCTGATGGCCTGGCTGGTGTGATCCCGCAGGCCGTCCCACTTATAGCCGTCGAGCTCGACTTTGAGTTTTGCACACTGCTCCTGCTCGGCCTTATTGTTTGGCGTCAGCTCGTCATCCAGAAACGCGAGCAGATCCTGCTGATTCGGCTCGCTGCTGGCCAGCGCCGCCAGGTTACGCGGACACACGTAACGCCCGCGCCCAAAGGCTGCCGTAAACCGCAGGTCGGGGATGATTTTGCGCAGCAGGGGTAAATCCTTGCTGAAGATCTGGTCCTGCAGCGCCACGTTGGCGGTGCTGACCACCAGCGTTTTGTCCTCTTCCCGCGCAATCGCGATGCCGGGAATGAGATACGACAGGGTTTTCCCGACGCCGGTCGGGGCTTCAATCGCCAGATGTCGCCCGTCGTCCCCGGCGAGCGTTTTTGCCACGTCGGCAATCATCTGCCGCTGCGGCGCTCGGGGGATAAAATCGGGGATCTGCTGCTGTAGCGCCTTATACCATGCGCCAATTTGCGCCTTGAGCGCAGCGGTTAAAGCCATCGGAAAACCTGAAATACTGTATAAACAGCCACTATTGTGGCACTTTCTCTTCGCTGCCGCAAAAAGAAAAGCCCGGCTTTACGACCGGGCTTCCAGATTACTGCGGGTTAGCAGGCTTGCGCGGGCGGCGTCGACGCTGCCCTTCTCCTGCCGGTTTCCCTTCGCCGCTGCGCCACGGGTTTTCACCCGCCGGTTTGCTGTCGTTGTTACGACGCGGCGGTTTGCCGGATGATTTCGGCGCGCCACCTTCGGCACGACGCGGCTGCTGACCGCGACCGCCGCCGCCCTGACCGCGTCCACCGCCGCCCTGACGACCGTTCTGAATCGGCTCGGCTTTGATCGACGGATCCACTTCGTAACCCGGGGTTTCGATGCGCGGGATCTCTTTCTTCAGGAGGCGCTCGATGTCGCGCAGCAGCTTGTGCTCGTCCACGCAGACCAGAGAGAGCGCTTCACCGGTTGCCGCCGCGCGGCCGGTACGGCCGATACGGTGAACGTAATCTTCCGGCACGTTTGGCAGCTCGTAGTTCACCACGTGCGGCAGCTCTTCAATGTCGAGGCCACGGGCAGCGATGTCGGTCGCCACCAGCACGCGAATGTCGCCGGATTTAAAGTCCGCCAGCGCACGGGTACGCGCGCCCTGGCTCTTGTTACCGTGAATGGCGGCGCTGCGGATGCCGTCTTTATTCAGCTGTTCCGCCAGGTGGTTGGCGCCGTGCTTGGTGCGGGTAAAGACCAGCACCTGCTGCCAGTTGCCCTGACCGATCATCTGGGAGAGCAGTTCCCGCTTGCGCTTTTTATCCACAAAGTGAACATGCTGCGTCACCTGCTCGGAGGCGGTGTTGCGGCGCGCCACTTCCACTTCCAGCGGGTTATGCAGCAGCTTTTCCGCCAGCGCCTTGATCTCGTCGGAGAAGGTCGCGGAGAAGAGCAGGTTCTGACGACGCGCAGGCAGCTTGGCCAGCACGCGACGAATATCGTGGATGAAGCCCATGTCGAGCATGCGGTCGGCCTCGTCCAGCACCAGAATTTCGATGCCATCGAGCTTCACCGCGTTCTGGTGTTCGAGATCCAGCAGACGGCCCGGCGTTGCTATCAGCACGTCCACGCCGCCGCGCAGCTTCATCATCTGCGGGTTAATGCTGACGCCACCGAAAACCACCAGCGAGCGGATGTTGAGATAGCGGCTATAGTCACGCACGTTCTCACCAATCTGCGCCGCCAGCTCGCGGGTTGGGGTCAGGATCAGGGCACGAACCGGACGACGGCCTTTGGCATGCGGCTGGTTTTTTACCAGCAGTTCCAGCAGCGGCAGGGTAAAGCCCGCGGTTTTGCCGGTACCGGTCTGGGCGCTCGCCATCAGGTCACGGCCCTGAAGAACGGCGGGGATCGCCTGCTGCTGGATTGGGGTTGGCTCAACGTAGCCCTGCTCTGCGATCGCGCGCAGAATTTCCGGGTTCAGGCCAAGGGAATCAAAAGACATAAAAACTCCGAACCGCCCCGACCATCACAGGTGTAGTTTTCAGGGAGATATAACGAATAGGGGAGGACAAAAACCACAATGTCGCGAAGGAGCGGAGTGTAGCAGCTTTTGTGACGTAGCGCATAAAATATCCCTCAGCGTTCCCTCGACGTTAGCGGGAATCAGGCATAATCTTAATCAATCGATTGATTAATTCTTAATGCCGCCATGAATACGACACCCACAACAACCAAAGGTGAACAGGCCAAAAATCAGCTTATCGCCGCCGCGCTGGCGCAGTTTGGTGAGTACGGGTTACATGCAACCACGCGCGATATTGCCGCGCTGGCCGGGCAGAACATTGCGGCGATTACCTACTATTTTGGCTCAAAAGAGGATTTATACCTCGCCTGCGCCGAGTGGATCGCCGATTTTATCGGCACGCAGTTTCACCCGCACGTTGAGGAAGCCACCGCGCTGCTCGGCCAGCCGTCGCCCGATCGCGCCGCCGTTCGCCAGCTTATTCTCAATGCCTGCCACGATATGATCCGCCTACTAACGCACGACGATACGCTCAACCTGAGCAAGTTTATCTCCCGGGAGCAGCTCTCCCCTACAGTCGCCTACCAGCGGGTACACGATCGGGTGATTGAGCCAATGCACTCGCACCTGACCCGGCTGATCGCCGCCTATACCGGTCGGGACGCCAGTGATACCGAGACAATTTTGCATACCCACGCCCTGCTGGGTGAAATTCTTGCCTTCCGTCTGGGCAGGGAAACCATCCTGTTACGCACCGGCTGGACACAATTTGATGAGGATAAAGCCGCGCAGATTAGCAAGGTCATCGCCTGTCACGTCGATCTGATCCTGCAAGGCTTAACGCAAAGGAGCCTGAAGTCATGAAAAAACCTGTCGCCATCATTCTGGTGGTTGTTGTTTTGCTTGCCGCCGGAGTCGGTGGATGGCTGTGGTATCAGAGCCATCAGGATAAAGGCCTGACGCTGTACGGTAACGTGGATATTCGTACGGTGAATATGAGCTTCCGCGTGGGCGGACGTCTCGCCTCGCTGAGCGTGGACGAAGGCGATGCCATTAAAAGCGGGCAGACGCTGGGGATGCTGGATAAAGCGCCCTATGAAAATGCGCTGCTGCAGGCCAAAGCGGGCGTGTCCGTCGCCCAGGCGCAGTATGACCTGATGCTGGCAGGCTATCGCGACGAAGAGATCGCCCAGGCCGCCGCCGCCGTTAAGCAGGCGCAAGCCGCCTATGACTACGCGCAGAACTTCTACACGCGCCAGCAGGGATTGTGGAAAAGCCGCACCATTTCCGCCAACGATCTGGAAAATGCGCGCTCGTCCCGCGACCAGGCGCAGGCCACGCTGAAGTCCGCGCAGGATAAATTAAGCCAGTACCACACCGGTAACCGCCCGCAGGATATTGCCCAGGCGAAAGCCAGCCTTGAACAGGCGCAGGCGCAGCTGGCCCAGGCAGAGCTGGATCTGCACGACACCACCTTAATCGCGCCGTCTGACGGCATGCTGATGACCCGCGCCGTGGAGCCGGGCAGCATGCTCAGCGCGGGCAGCACCGTCTTAACGCTCTCCCTGACCCGCCCGGTCTGGGTACGCGCCTACGTTGACGAGCCAAACCTCGGCCAGATGCAGCCGGGCCGCGAACTGCTGCTTTATACCGACGGTCGCCCGGACAAGCCGTATCACGGCAAGGTGGGCTTTGTCTCCCCTACCGCCGAATTCACGCCGAAAACCGTTGAAACACCGGACCTGCGTACCGACCTCGTGTATCGCCTGCGCATCATCGTCACCGATGCGGACGACGCGCTGCGTCAGGGCATGCCCGTCACCGTAAAAGTAGACAGCGGGGAACGACATGAATGACGCGGTTATTCAGCTCAACAATCTGGTTAAACGCTTCGCGGGAATGGACAAACCGGCCGTCGCGCCGCTGAACTGCACTATCCAGAAAGGCTATGTGACCGGGCTGGTCGGCCCGGACGGCGCGGGGAAAACCACGCTGATGCGGATGCTGGCGGGGTTGCTCAAGCCGGATGAAGGAAGCGCCAGCGTGCTCGGTCTTGACCCGATCGAGGATGACGGAGCCCTTCACGCCATGCTCGGCTATATGCCGCAGAAGTTTGGCCTGTATGAAGACCTGACGGTGATGGAAAACCTGAACCTGTACGCCGACCTGCGCAGCGTCACCGGCGAAACGCGGCAGAAAACCTTCGCGCGCCTGCTGGAGTTTACCTCCCTCGGACCGTTCACCGACAGGCTGGCGGGCAAGCTCTCCGGCGGGATGAAGCAAAAGCTGGGGCTGGCCTGCACGCTGGTCGGCGAGCCGAAAGTGCTGCTGCTGGACGAGCCCGGCGTCGGCGTAGACCCGATTTCGCGCCGTGAACTGTGGCAGATGGTGCACGAGCTGGCGGGCGACGGGATGCTGATCCTCTGGAGCACCTCCTACCTCGACGAAGCGGAACAGTGTCGGGACGTGCTGCTGATGAACGAAGGCGAACTGCTTTATCAGGGCGAGCCGACGACGCTGACGCAGAGCATGGCCGGGCGCAGCTTCCTGCTGCACAGCCCGCAGGAGTCCAACCGCAGGCTGCTGCAGCGGGTGCTCAGGCTGCCGCAGGTCAGCGACGGGATGATCCAGGGCCGCTCGGTACGGGTGATCCTCAAAAAAGAGGCCACCGCCGACGAGATTCGCCGAGCGCCCGGCATGCCTGAGATCGAGATGGAAGAGACCGCGCCGCGCTTTGAAGACGCGTTTATCGACCTGCTGGGCGGCGCGGGTACGTCAGAGTCGCCGCTTGCCGCCATTCTGCATACGGTGGAAGGCACGCCGGGCGAAACGGTGATTGAAGCCAAATCCCTCACCAAAAAGTTCGGGGATTTCGCCGCTACCGATAACGTCAATTTCGCGGTGAAACGCGGGGAGATTTTTGGCCTGCTCGGGCCGAACGGCGCGGGAAAATCGACCACCTTTAAGATGATGTGCGGCCTGCTGGTGCCGACGTCCGGCAAGGCGCTGGTGCTGGATATGGACCTGAAGGTCAGCTCCGGCAAGGCGCGTCAGCATCTCGGGTATATGGCGCAGAAGTTTTCTCTGTACGGCAACCTGACGGTCGAGCAGAATCTGCGCTTTTTCTCCGGCGTGTACGGCCTGCGCGGGCGGGCGCAGAACGAGAAAATCCGACGCATGAGCGACGCCTTCGCCTTAACCAACATTGCCTCCCACGCCACCGACGAGCTGCCGCTCGGCTTTAAGCAGCGGCTGGCGCTGGCCTGCTCGCTGATGCACGAGCCGGATATTCTGTTTCTTGATGAGCCGACTTCAGGCGTTGACCCTATTACCCGCCGCGAGTTCTGGCTGCACATCAACAGCATGGTGGAAAAAGGGGTGACCGTGATGGTGACCACACACTTCATGGACGAGGCGGAGTACTGCGACCGCATCGGGCTGGTGTATCGCGGCAAGCTAATTGCCCACGGCACCCCGGACGACCTGAAAAACCAGGCCGCCGACGATGAAGTTCCGGACCCGACCATGGAGCAGGCGTTTATCACCCTCATCCACGACTGGGATAAGGAGAATGCCCATGCGCAGTAATGCCATTTCCTGGCGCAGGGTGCGCGCGCTGTGCATTAAAGAGACGCGGCAGATCGTGCGTGACCCCAGCAGCTGGCTGATTGCGGTGGTGATCCCCCTGCTGCTGCTGTTTATCTTTGGCTACGGCATTAATCTGGATTCCAGCAAGCTGCGGGTCGGGATTTTGCTGGAGCAGCAGAGTGAGGATGCGCTGGACTTTACTCACGCCATGACCGGATCGCCCTACATTGACGCCACCATCAGCGATAACAGGCAGGAGTTGATTCAGAAAATGCAGGCCGGGAAAATTCGCGGCCTGATCGTCATTCCGGTGGATTTCGCCGCCAATATGGCGCGGGCGAATACCGATGCGCCGATCCAGGTGATCACCGACGGCAGCGAGCCAAACACCGCCAACTTCGTGCAGGGCTACGCGGAGGGGATCTGGCAGCTCTGGCAGATGCAGCGGGCGGAAGATCGGGGTGAAGAATTTAAACCGCTCATCGACGTGCAGACGCGCTACTGGTTTAACCCCGCCGCCATCAGTCAGCACTTTATTATTCCGGGCGCGGTGACGATTATCATGACGGTGATTGGCGCGATCCTGACCTCGCTGGTGATCGCCCGCGAGTGGGAGCGCGGGACCATGGAGGCGCTGCTTTCTACCGAAGTGACGCGGGTCGAGCTGCTGCTGTGCAAGCTCATCCCGTACTATTTCCTCGGCATGCTGGCGATGCTGCTCTGTATGCTTGTCTCGGTCTTTATCCTCGGCGTGCCGTATCGCGGCTCGCTGGTGGTGCTGTTTTTTATCACCAGCCTGTTTTTACTCAGCACGCTGGGCATGGGGCTGCTCATCTCCACCATCACTCGCAACCAGTTCAACGCCGCGCAGGTGGCCCTCAACGCCGCCTTTTTACCGTCAATTATGCTGTCCGGGTTTATCTTCCAGATAGACAGTATGCCTGCGGTGATCCGCGCCGTGACCTATGTTATTCCGGCGCGCTACTTTGTGAGCACGCTGCAAAGCCTGTTCCTGGCGGGGAATATTCCGGTGGTGCTGATCGTCAACACGCTGTTTTTAATGGCGTCAGCGGCGATGTTTATCGGGTTGACGTGGATGAAAACCAAACGGCGGTTAGATTAAGGAGCGAACATGTTTCACCGATTATGGACGTTGATACGCAAAGAGCTGCAATCCCTGCTGCGCGAGCCGCAAACCCGCGCCATTCTGGTCTTGCCGGTGCTGATCCAGGTTTTGCTGTTCCCGTTTGCCGCCACCCTTGAGGTGACCAACGCCACCATTGCCATTTACAACGAAGATAACGGCAAACATTCCGTCGAGCTGACGCAGCGCTTTGCCCGTGCAAAAGCCTTTACCCACATCCTGCTGCTGAAAAGCCCGCAGGAAATCCAGCCCACCATTGACACGCAAAAAGCGCTGCTGCTGGTGCGGTTCCCGGCGGATTTCTCCCGCAATCTGGATACCTTCCAGACCGCGCCGATGCAGCTGATCCTCGACGGGCGTAACTCCAACAGCGCCCAGATAGCCGCCAACTACCTGCAGCAGGTGGTGAAGGATTACCAGCAGGAGCTGATGGAGGGCAAACCGAAGCCCAACAACAGCGAGCTGGTGGTGCGTAACTGGTACAACCCGAACCTGGACTACAAGTGGTTCGTGGTGCCGTCGCTGATCGCCATGATTACCACTATTGGGGTGATGATCGTGACTTCCCTTTCCGTCGCCCGCGAGCGCGAACAGGGCACGCTGGACCAGCTGCTGGTCTCCCCGCTCGCCACCTGGCAAATTTTCGTCGGCAAAGCGGTCCCGGCGCTGATCGTCGCGACGTTCCAGGCCACCATCGTGTTGGGGGTAGGCATTTGGGCCTACCAAATCCCGTTTGCCGGTTCGCTGGCGCTGTTTTACTTCACTATGGTGATTTACGGGCTGTCGCTGGTGGGATTTGGACTGCTGATCTCGGCGCTCTGCTCGACGCAGCAGCAGGCGTTTATTGGGGTATTCGTCTTTATGATGCCCGCGATTTTGCTCTCGGGTTATGTTTCACCCGTCGAGAACATGCCGGTGTGGCTACAGGATCTGACGTGGGTAAACCCGATTCGGCACTTTACGGACATCACCAAGCAAATCTATCTGAAGGATGCGAGTCTGGATATTGTCTGGGGAAGTTTGTGGCCGCTACTGGTCATAGCGGCCACGACGGGCTCAGTGGCGTACGCGATGTTTAGACGCAACATTGCGTAGCTTTTTCTCTTTGGTCAGCAGCGAGACGACCGCAGGCCCTGCGAGGATAGCCAGACCCGCCAGGGCCAGCAGCAGGTTGTTTTGCAGCACGCGCGACAGCAGCCAAAGCACGATCATCGCCGCGCCAAAATACCAGGTGGTGGTGAGCTCTTCGAGCACATCACCCACCTCGCGCCAGCGCGCTTCATGGTGGCGCTGTAGGAACAGCATCGACAGCACGGTGACGCCATAAAGGACGCATAGCCCCAGGCCAACACGCACCAGCGTGCCGCTCATCCAGCCCATCACCAGTACGGCCACGACCAGTAAATGCAACATTATCTGCCAGCAACTCAGGCCAGTTGCGACACGAACACGTTGTTGCCACTTCATGGCTTCTCTCCTGAAGGATTTTTCTCTGCTTAATCAGACTACCGCACTTTACGGAAAATTCCGTAACGCCGCATCTTTTTGTGACGACGACTACACTTTATTTTCATTGGGATAGTCACTCAGGAAGGAGCTTATGACTCAAAAAATGCAGCATTTCTCGCTTAAGGTGCTGACGATAAACATTCATAAGGGCTTCACAGCATTTAATCGCCGCTTCATTTTACCGGAGCTGCGCGACGCGGTACGCACCGTCAGCGCGGATATTGTCTGCCTGCAGGAGGTGATGGGCGCACACGAAGTGCATCCGCTCCACTTTGAGAACTGGCCCGACACGCCGCACTATGAATTTCTGGCCGACACCATGTGGAGTGACTACGCCTACGGCCGCAACGCGGTCTACCCGGAAGGACATCATGGAAACGCGGTACTGTCCCGTTACCCTATTGAACATTACGAAAACCGCGACGTTTCCGTCGGGGAAAGCGAAAAACGCGGCCTGCTTTACTGCCGCATTACGCCGCCAGACCTCGAGCGACCAGTCCATGTCGGCTGTGTTCATCTGGGCCTTCGCGAAGCCCATCGTCAGGCGCAGCTGAAAATGCTGGCCGAATGGGCCAACGCGCTTCCCGAAGGTGAACCGGTGGTGGTGGCGGGCGATTTCAACGACTGGCGACAGCGGGCAAACCATCCGCTGAAGGTAGATGCCGGGCTGGAGGAGATTTTTACTCGCGCCAACGGCAGGCCTGCGCGCACCTTCCCGGTCCGTTTCCCGCTGCTTCGGCTTGACCGCATCTACGTGAAAAATGCCCACGCCAGCAGCCCAACCGCACTGGCGCTTCTTAACTGGCGACATCTTTCCGACCACGCCCCGCTCAGCGCGGAGATCCACCTATGAAATGCTCCTGGCAGGAAGGCAATCGGATCACGCTGCTGGTCAACGGGGACGAGTATTATCCGGCCGTGTTTAAAGCAATTGACCATGCTCAGCAGAAGGTAATCCTCGAAACCTTTATCTGGTTCGAAGACGACGTGGGCAAGCAGTTGCACAGCGTGCTGCTGCGGGCCGCCCGGCGCGGCGTCAAAATTGAAGTATTGCTTGATGGCTATGGCTCGCCGGATCTCAGCGATGCGTTTGTGAATGAATTGACCTCCGCGGGCGTGGTGTTCCGCTACTACGATCCCGGCCCTCGCCTGTTCGGCATGCGTACCAATCTTTTCCGCCGGATGCACCGCAAAATTGTGGTGGTGGATGAGACGGTGGCGTTTGTCGGCGGCATTAACTACTCCGCTGAGCATATGTCCGACTACGGCCCGGAGGCGAAGCAGGACTACGCCATTCGCATTGAAGGCCCGGTGGTGCAGGACATTTTGCTCTTTGAACTGGAGAACCTGCCGGGTAAAGAGGCCGTTCGCCGCTGGTGGAAACGTCGCCATCGCCCGGAAGAGAACCGCAAGCCCGGCGAAGCGCAGGCCCTTTTCGTCTGGCGGGATAACGGCGAGCACCGGGACGACATTGAACGTCATTATCTCAAGATGCTCGCCAACGCGAAGCGCGAGGTCATCATCGCCAACGCCTACTTTTTCCCGGGCTACCGTCTGCTGCACGCCATGCGCAATGCGGCCCGGCGCGGGGTACGCGTGAAGCTGATTGTGCAGGGCGAGCCGGATATGCCGATTGTCAAAGTGGGCGCACGGCTGCTGTATAACTATCTGGTGAAGGGCGGCGTACAGATCTACGAATATCGCCGCCGACCGCTGCACGGCAAAGTGGCGCTGATGGACGATCACTGGGCCACCGTGGGTTCCAGCAATCTCGATCCGCTGAGCTTATCGCTCAATCTCGAGGCTAACCTGATCATTCACGATCGCCAGTTTAATCAGACCCTGCGGGATAACCTGCAGGCGCTAATCGTTAACGACTGCGTGCGCGTGGACGAATCCATGGTTCCCAAACGCACCTGGTGGAATCTGGGCATCAGCGTGGTGGTGTTCCACTTTCTGCGTCATTTCCCGGCCATGGTCGGCTGGCTGCCGGCGCATACGCCTAAGCTTGCGCAGGTGGACCCGCCGGTACAACCCGAAATGGAAACCCAGGACCGTATTGAAGCGGAAGACGGAGGCAAACCCTGATGTCGAAATCGCATCCGCGCTGGCGGCTGGCAAAAAAAATCCTGACGTGGCTGTTTTTTATTGCAGTTGCGGTTCTGCTGGTGGTCTACGCGCAGAAAGTTGACTGGGAAGAGGTGTGGAAAGTCATCCGCAACTATAACCGGATGGTGCTGCTGGGCGCTGTGGGGCTGGTTATTGTCAGCTACCTGATGTACGGCTGCTATGACCTGCTGGGCCGCGCTTACTGCGGCCACAAGCTGGCCAAACGTCAGGTTATGCTGGTGTCGTTTATCTGCTACGCCTTCAACCTGACGCTGAGCACCTGGGTCGGCGGCATTGGCATGCGCTATCGCCTCTACTCGCGGCTCGGCCTGCCGGGCGGGACCATCACGCGCATTTTCTCGTTAAGCATCACCACCAACTGGCTGGGCTATATTCTGCTCGGAGGGGTGATCTTCACCATCGGCGTGGTGCAGCTGCCCGCGCACTGGTATATCGATGAGGCCACGCTGCGCATTTTGGGCATTGTGCTGCTGCTGATTATCGCTGTTTATCTGTGGGCCTGCGCGTTTGCTAAACGCCGTCATATGACCATCAAGGGGCAAAAGCTGGTGCTGCCCTCGTGGAAGTTTGCGGTGCTGCAGATGGCGGTCTCCAGCGCCAACTGGATGGCAATGGGGGCCATTATCTGGCTGCTGATTGGCGAGGACGTGAACTACTTCTTCGTGCTGGGCGTGCTGCTGGTGAGTAGTATTGCGGGCGTGATTGTGCATATTCCGGCGGGGATCGGCGTGCTGGAGGCGGTCTTTATCGCTTTGCTGGCCGGGGAGCATGTCTCTCAGGGAACGATTATCGCCGCCCTGCTGGCGTACCGCATGCTGTATTACTTCCTGCCGCTGGCGCTGGCAACGGTCTGTTATCTGGTACTGGAGAGTCGGGCGAAAAAGCTGAGAGCGAAGAACGAGAAGGTAATGGCGAAATAATTTTAGTCGGCCAGCGCGGCGGTCTGATGCCCTCACCCCGGCCCTCTCCCACAGGGAGAGGGAGAAAAGCCCGCACCGTGCAATCCCCTCTCCCTATGGGAGAGGGTTAGGGTGAGGGTCGGTATTTAACGACGGTTGCCTAAAATCCGCAGCAGCATCAGGAACAGGTTGATGAAGTCCAGATACAGCGTCAGCGCGCCCAGGATCGCGTATTTGCGCAGGTTTGAACTGTCGCGTACGTCGATCTGCTCGCCGATGTTTTTCAGCTTCTGGGTGTCATACGCCGTCAACCCAACGAAGATCACCACTCCAATGTAGGTCACAGCCCACATCAGCGCTTCGCTCTTCAGCCACAGGTTCACCAGCGACGCCAGCACAATCCCAATCAGCCCCATAAACAGCATGCTGCCGAAGCCGCTCAGATCGCGCTTCGTGGTGTAACCGTAGAGACTCATCGCACCGAACATCCCGCCCGCCACCACGAAGGTACTGGCGATGGAGGAGTAGGTGTAGACGATGAAAATACTGGAAAGAGTCAGCCCCGTTAGCGCTGAATAGAGCATAAACAGCGTGGTCGCCATTCCGGCACTCAGCTTTTGCACCAGACCCGAAAGCACAAACACCAGCGCCAGCTGCGCGATAATCAGCCCAAAGAAGGTAATTTTGCTGGAGAAGATAAACATCATCAGTTCAGGCGTGTTCGCCGCATACCACGCGATAAACGCGGTAAGCAGCAGGCCAACCGTCATCCAGCCGTACACCTGAGCCATATACGTCTGCAGGCCGCTACGGGTCTGCTGTACTATTGAATCGGAACGCGGAAATCGGTCCATGATTCACTCCTGATTAAGTTTAAGTAGACACACACGTTAAGATTAACACATCCACGTAAACCGACTACCAACGGCTGGCAGCTTGTTTATCGCTGTCGCGAGATTCTACCCAGCGGTCACCTTCCGGCGTGGCTTCGCGCTTCCAGAACGGCGCTTTGGTTTTGAGGTAATCCATAATGAACTCCCCTGCCGCAAACGCGCTGCTGCGGTGCGCGCTGGTCACCCCGACGAAGACAATCTCTTCGCCAGGCCACATCTCGCCGATGCGGTGAATAACCGTGACGCGGCCAAGCGGCCAGCGGCCTCGCGCCTCGTCGACAATCTCCGCCAGCGATTTCTCGGTCATCCCCGGATAGTGCTCCAGCGTCAGTGCCTTCACGCTGTCACCGAGATTGTGATTGCGCACTTTGCCGGTGAAGGTGACGACCGCGCCGTCTTCATCGCGTTCCGCCAGCCAGCTGTATTCGGTCCCCACGTTAAAACGCTCGGGACCTACCAGAATTCGGGTTTCAGCCATCTTAGCCCCCCGTAACCGGCGGGAAGAAGGCCACTTCATCCCCTGCGTTCAGCGGATGGGTGAATTCCACCAGCGTCTGGTTAACGGCGGCCAGCAGCTTGCCTTCGTCCAGCGCCAGCGCCCAGCGGTCGCTTTGTGCCGCCAGATGCGCGCGCAAGGCCGCGACGTTTTCGAAGGACGCGTCCAGCGTCAGGCTGTCGGTATTCACCAGCTCGCGCACCTGCGCAAAAAAGAGCACCTTAATCATGGCTATCCACCTTAAAATCACCGGATTTGCCGCCGCTTTTTGCCAGCAGGCGAACCGGGCCAATCACCATATCTTTCTGCACCGCTTTGCACATGTCGTAGATGGTCAGCGCGGCGACTGAGGCCGCCGTCAGCGCCTCCATCTCCACGCCGGTTTTGCCGGTTAAGCGGCAGAGTGACTCAATGCGCACGCGATTATGCTCCGGCTGCGCCTGCAGGTTCACTTCCACCTTGCTCAGCATCAGCGGATGGCACAGCGGAATGAGATCCCAGGTCCGTTTGGCGGCCTGAATACCGGCGATACGGGCGGTGGCAAAGACGTCGCCCTTGTGGTGGCTGCCGTCGATAATCATCGCCAGGGTCTCCGGCAGCATGGTGACGAACGCTTCCGCGCGCGCCTCGCGCACCGTCTCCGCTTTGGCGGAGACGTCCACCATATGCGCTTCGCCGGCGGCGTTAATGTGGGTCAGTTGTGACATAGCTTATTTCTTTAAATGGGGATGGAAATTACACGGACGGGTACGGGCATCCAGCTGCGGAGCGATAATGTTTTCCCACGCGGTGCGGCAGGCTTTGGTCGAGCCCGGCATAGCGAAAATCAGGGTTTTGTTAGCCACCCCGGCAACGGCGCGCGACTGGAGCGTGGAGGTACCAATCTCTTCAAAGGAGAGCATGCGGAACACTTCGCCGAAGCCTTCTACCTCGCGGTCGAACAGCGGGATCAGCGCTTCGGGAGCCTGATCGCCTGTGGTAAAGCCGGTGCCGCCGGTGATCAGCACCACCTGCACCTCATCGCTGGCAATCCACTGCGAAACCTGAGCGCGAATGGCGTAGCGGTTCTCCTTCACGATCGCTTTATCGACGATGTGATGCCCCGCGTCATGGGCCGCCTCGCGCAGCCAGTGGCCGGAGGTATCATCCTCTTCGCCCCGGCGGTCGGAAACGGTAAGGATAGCAATGCGTGTCGGGATAAATTCTGCGCTTACCTGACTCATCTTCTGATTCCTTCTTAAGCCTGATTACCCGCCGATGTAAGACAGGTTCTGAGTAATGCCGGTATTGCCCTGATGCAGGAAGTGGGTCTGTTTTTTATGCGTCAGCGCGTCAGAAATGCGTGCTTCAAGCGCGTCCTGCTGCGCATCGTCTTCCAGCAGATCGCGAAGATCCACGCCGCCGTCGCCGAACAGGCAAAGATGGAGCTTGCCAACGGAGGAGACGCGCAGGCGGTTGCAGCTGGCGCAGAAGTCTTTCTCATAGGGCATGATCAGCCCAATCTCACCTTCGTAATCCGGGTGACAGAAGACCTGCGCCGGGCCGTCGCTTCGCTGGCGGATTTGATGGATCCAGCCGCGTTTCAGCAGCTCGTCGCGCAGCACCATGCCGGAGATGTGATGGCGACGGAACAGTTCGCTGCCCTCGCCGGTTTCCATCAGCTCGATAAAACGCAGCTGAATGGGGCGTGATTTAATCCACGCCAGGAAGGTGTCCAGCTGATGATGGTTTACATCGCGCATCAGCACCGTGTTGACTTTGACTTTTTCGAAGCCCGCCGTGAACGCGGCGTCAATGCCGTCCATGACCTGATGAAATTTATCCTGGCCGGTAATGGCGTGGAACTGACGGGCGTCAAGGCTATCGACGCTGACGTTGATCGCCGTCAGCCCCGCATCGCGCCAGTTCGCCACGTCACGCGCCATGCGGTAACCGTTGGTGGTCACCGCAATCTGGCGGATGCGTTCGTTTTCACGCACGGCGGCAATGATGTCGGGGAAATCGCGACGCAGAGAGGGTTCGCCGCCGGTCAGACGCACTTTTTCGGTGCCGAGCTCAGAGAAGGCGCGCGTGACGCGGCGCACTTCATCCACGGAGAGAAAGCCGTTATTGGTGACGCTGCCCGGTTTGTAGCCATCGGGCAGGCAGTAGGTGCAACGGAAGTTGCACACATCGGTAATCGACAGACGTAAGTAATAAAACTTACGCGCGAAAGCATCAGTAAGTTGTGAAGCCATGTACACCTTTCCAGATCGGGAGGCACAGTCATTTCTTTCTGTACCCTGGTGGCAAATTCGCCACGGCCAGAGCGCCATATCTTTCGACACAGGCACAAGGGCTAGAGTGTATGTTTTCAATTTTGAAAACGTGGTTAGGGCGATAGTAGCGCGGAAATTCTCACGGCGCCATTATCGCCTTTCGCTATATAATTATCTATATAGCGAATCGATCCTGCATTTTCGCTACAGAATACCTAAAAACCGCATTTTCACATTGATATACGTCATTTTGCATCGGGTGAGGCATCGTCTTTTAGGGGTAGTTAGGTTACTGTTACGCGATCGAACGAGATAAGGAATACGTATGCGCAATCGCACTTTTGCGGATCTTGACCGAGTGGTCGCTCTTGGCGGAGGACACGGCTTAGGCCGGGTTATGTCCTCTTTGTCGTCACTCGGCTCAAGGCTGACAGGGATAGTGACCACCACCGATAACGGCGGCTCAACCGGACGCATTCGTCGTGCCGAAGGCGGCATTGCCTGGGGAGACATGCGCAACTGCCTGAACCAGTTAATTACCGAGCCAAGCGTCGCGTCGGCGATGTTTGAGTACCGTTTTGGCGGTAATGGCGAACTTTCCGGACATAACCTCGGAAATCTGATGTTAAAGGCGCTCGATCACCTGAGCGTACGGCCTCTGGAAGCCATCAACTTGATCCGTAATCTGCTCAAAGTGGACGCATTCCTGATCCCCATGTCAGAACAACCGGTAGACTTGATGGCCATCGACGCCGAAGGGCATGAAGTTTACGGCGAGGTGAATATTGACCAGCTCATTCTGCCACCCACGGAGTTAATGACCTATCCGAGCGTGCCCGCCACGCGAGAAGCGGTGGAGGCCATCGGAGAAGCGGATCTTATCCTGATCGGTCCGGGCAGTTTTTATACCAGCCTGATGCCCATTCTGCTGGTGAAAGAGCTGGCGCAGGCGCTGCGCCGCACCCCTGCCCCGATGGTTTACATCGGTAACCTGGGACGTGAACTGAGTCCGGCGGCGGCGAGCCTGTCGCTGGCAGATAAACTTGAATTAATGGAGCAGTACGTCGGTAAAAAAATTATCGACGGCGTCGTGGTCGGGCCGAAGGTGGATGTGTCGGGTATTGGCGACCGCGTGGTGGTGCAGGAGCCGCTGGAAGCGAGTGACATTAAATATCGCCATGACCGTCACCTGTTGCGCGAGGCGCTGGAGAAGGCGATTCAGGCGCTGGGTTAGGTTCGTTTTGTGCGGCCTGTTGCCCTCACCCCAGCCCTCTCCCACGGGGAGAGGGAGAAAACAACGCTTTACTCACGATGCCGCAATGAAAAGATCCCGCAGCTGATGAAGCTGGTCGCGGATCTGCGCCGCCTCTTCGAACTCCAGGTTCTGAGCGTGCTGCATCATCTGCCCTTCCAGCTCGTGGATTTTCTGCTGCAGCGCTTTCGGCGTCAGCACGACGGTATCTTCTTCCACCACTGAACGCGCCTTGCCGCGACCCTTCGCTTTGGTTTTGGCAATGTTCTGACCCAGCGCCAGAATATCCACCACCTTCTTGTTCAGCCCCTGCGGGGTAATGCCGTGCTCTTCGTTGTAGCGCTGCTGTTTCTCGCGGCGGCGCTCCGTTTCGCCAATCGCTTTCGCCATCGACGGGGTGATTTTGTCACCGTACAGAATCGCTTTACCGTTGACGTTACGCGCCGCACGGCCGATGGTCTGGATCAGGGAGCGTTCAGAACGCAGGAAGCCCTCTTTGTCCGCATCCAGAATCGCCACCAGCGAGACTTCCGGCATGTCCAGACCTTCTCGCAGCAGGTTGATCCCCACCAGCACGTCAAACTCACCCAGACGCAGATCGCGGATAATCTCCATGCGCTCCACGGTGTCGATATCCGAATGCAGATAACGCACCTTCTCGCCGTGCTCTTCGAGATACTCGGTGAGGTCTTCCGCCATACGCTTGGTGAGCGTGGTCACCAGCACGCGCTCGTTGATGGCGGAACGGGCGCGAATTTCAGAGAGCAGATCGTCCACCTGCGTAGCCACTGGACGAACTTCAATAATTGGGTCGAGCAACCCGGTCGGACGCACAACCTGATCGACAACGTCTTCACCGGATTTCTCCAGCTCGTAGTTGCCCGGCGTGGCCGAGACGTAAATGGTTTGCGGCGCTAATGCCTCAAACTCTTCAAACTTCATCGGACGGTTATCCAGCGCTGACGGCAGGCGGAACCCGTACTCTACCAGCGTCTCTTTACGCGCCCGGTCACCGCGGTACATCCCGCCGATCTGCGGGATCGTGACGTGGGATTCGTCGATCACCAGCAAACCGTCTGCCGGAAGGTAGTCAAACAGCGTCGGCGGCGGCTCGCCCGGCCCGCGCCCGGAGAGGAAGCGCGAGTAGTTTTCAATGCCGGAGCAATAGCCCAGCTCGTTCATCATCTCAAGGTCGAACTGGGTGCGCTGGCTGAGGCGCTGCTCTTCCAGCAGCTTATTGTTCGCCAGCAGCACCTTACGGCGCTCGGCCAGCTCCACTTTGATCTCTTCCATCGCCTGCACGATACGTTCGCGCGGCGTCACGTAGTGCGTTTTCGGGTAGATGGTGAAGCGCTGGATCACTGATTCAACGTGTCCGGTCAGCGGGTCGAAGAGCGACAGGCGTTCAACCTCTTCGTCAAACAGCTCGACGCGCAGCGCCATATCGTCCGATTCCGCCGGGAAGATGTCGATCACTTCACCACGCACCCGGAACGTCCCGCGCTGGAACGCCTGATCGTTACGGGCGTACTGCAGCTCCGCCAGACGGCGAACGATGGCGCGCTGGTCGATAATCATCCCCTGCGTCAGGTGCAGCATCATCTTGAGATAAAGATCCGGATCGCCCAGACCGTAGATCGCGGAAACCGACGCGACGACGACAACATCGCGACGCTCCAGAAGCGCCTTCGTGGCCGACAGACGCATCTGCTCGATGTGTTCGTTCACCGAGGCATCCTTCTCGATGAAGGTGTCAGAGCTCGGTACGTAGGCTTCAGGCTGGTAGTAATCGTAGTAGGAGACGAAATACTCCACCGCGTTTTCCGGGAAGAACTCTTTCATCTCGCCATAAAGCTGCGCGGCCAGGGTTTTGTTGGGTGCCAGCACCATCGTTGGGCGCTGGAGATCCGCAATCACGTTGGCGATGGTGAACGTTTTACCCGAGCCGGTTACCCCCAGCAGCGTCTGGTGCGCCAGCCCGTCTTCCAGCCCCTCTTCCAGACGACGGATCGCCTCAGGCTGATCGCCAGATGGACGGAAAGCAGAATTCAATTTGAACGGTTTACTCATGGGCGACAACCTGATGACGTTATAAGCGGCAGGAGAGTAATTTTACTCGTTGTTGCCAGGAATGCCAGTAAAAAACACTGGATGAAAAACCAGTGGCATGTCAGGATATTTAGCATAGCGCCTGAATGATTAGCGCGATAGCGGCCAAAATTTGGACTGTGACAATATAAAACACCAGTCAGGTCAGGTTATCCCCAGAACTTTTTCTTTTTTAACATTTGTCAAGCCAGGTAATGATAGTTTTGTGGCAACCGGTGACACTTTCATGACGGGAATTGCTTTTATCTAAGCAATTAAATAATAAACGATATTTTCTAAAGCCGCGTTTCGCGCCAATTTGGGCGTAAGCCGCGTCTTCTCTCGCTTATCGCGTGTTTTCTAACTCTAATGCACATGGTTATCCACAGGAATAGTGGATAACTGCTTCCAGCCCATGCAGACTGGCGCTCGGCAAATTCCCGGTTTTTCCCACGAGACGGCAGTAAAAAATTTTTATAGCTATTTTTTGATGATTAACAGTTGCGTCATTCATAACCAACCGATGGGATCTTGCTCACATTTTCATCATTTCGGGTTCTGCACCACAACTCACCACCACCAGCACCGTCGATGTGCAATTCCCTTTTTTCTCAGCCCCTCTCTGGTGACTTATTCCTAAAAAAGCCGTTTTTTTGAACACTTTTCGGTTTCTGGCAGGGGTTTTGCAGATTCAAACACGAGCCTCACCTACACACATTTTTAAGGAGAAAAAGATGTTGAGTCTGCGTGCTGTGAATCAGTTTTACGGAAGCCAACATACGCTATGGAACGTGAATTTGGATTTTCCGCAAGGGATGTGTACAGGCGTCGTTGGCCTGCCGGGGATGGGGAAAACCACCCTCATGAATTGCATCGCCGGGAGAGTGCCCGTTGAAAGCGGCAGCATCATCTGGCACGAGGCGGGCGCGCCGCCGCGCGACTTGCTTAACCTGCCGCCAGAACAGCGCTCAGGACCGGGGATAGGCTATGTCCCTCAGGACAGGCGGATCTTCTCCCAGTTAACGATTGAGGAAAATCTGCATATCGCCATGCGGGCGATGGGGAAACCCAACCCGGAAGCGAAAAGTGACGTTTACGACCTGTTTCCGGCGCTCTACGCATTGCGACAGGCCCGTGCGAACACGCTCTCTCCGGACGACCAGTACCAGCTGGCGCTGGCTAATGCGCTGGTGAACCGTCCGCACCTGCTGATCCTCGATGAGCCCCTGCACGGCGCAGGACACAGCTTCGCCCAGAAGCTGGGGCAGCTGCTGGCGCGCTTAAACCGGGAGTTAGGTATGACGGTGCTGCTAGCGGAGCAGCAGCTGTCGTTTATCCGCCGGGTTGCGGACCGTTTCTGCATGCTCTATCGCGGGCGTAACGTGGCGCAGGGCCACGTTAACGAGCTGGATGACGAGCTTATCGCGCACTGGATGTCGCGGGAAGCAAGACGCTGAGATCGAGATAACGCCCGGTGTCGGCATTTTCCACGCCATCAGCAAGCCAGGGAATTTCCCCGAGGCACGGGGCGGGAAGTACTCGCCTGAGCGTCGCCAGATACTCCTGGTGTCGTTTCCCCGGCGCAACCACGTCGTTGGCTATCCAGCCCGCCAGCATCAGCCCGGCCTGCTGTACGGCCTGCGCGGTCAACATGGCGTGATTGATGCAGCCCAGCCTGACGCCGACGACCAGAATGACGGGAAGCTGCTCGGCCTGCACCCAGTCAGCAAACGTCTGCGTGTCCGAAAGCGGCGTAAACCAGCCCCCTGCACCTTCCACCAGCACCCAGTCGGCCTGCCTTTCCAGCGTCCGTAACCCGGCTGACAGCACGGTGAAATCAATCGGACGACCTTCGTCAGCGCTGATGATGTGCGGCGAGGTCGGCTCGGCAAAGGTGTACGGATTCACCGCTGAATAGGCAAGCTCACGCGTGCTGTTACGCTGGAGCGCCAGCGCGTCGGTATTGCGTAACCCTTCCGCCGTCATCTCGCTGCCGGAAGCAACCGGCTTATATCCGGCGGTGTTTTTCCCAAGCTTTCGCGCCGCCTGCAGCAGCGCCGAGCTGGCCACCGTTTTTCCCACTTCCGTATCCGTTCCGGTGACAAAATAACGTTCACTCACGTTCGATAATCCCATGAAAAAGTTGATAAGAGAGCGGGAAATGTCCCCGCTGCTGCGGCCAGGCCAGCTCCAGACGCTGCAGCTGTCCCCGGGTCAGCGGTTTTTTCTCCCGCCCGGCGTGCAGGTGCGTGGCCCCGATGCCCTTCAGCGATCGCATCGCGCTCAACGCATCGCTAAAATTGAGGGTGATGGTCTGCACCGTGCTGCGATAGCGCCAGCCTGCCAGCGCCTGCGTCACCTGCTCATGCGATAAAAATCGGTTAGCGTGCGGCTGCTCATCCACCGCTTTCCACGCCTGATTCAGCTCCGGCAGCGAGCTTTCCAGCAGGGTGGTAAAAGCCACCTTCCCGCCCGGTCGCGCCACGCGATAAAGCTCGCGCAAGGCCTGCGGCAGGCTGCTGCACCACTGGACCGCCAGATGACTCCAGACCAGATCGAACTGCGCATCCGCCAGCGGGATCGCCTCGATATCCGCCAGCAGATAGCGATCCGCTGCCTGCCGCTGACGCGCCTCATCGAGCATCTGCTCTGAGAGGTCGATAGCCGTGACCTGGCTTCCCGCCCCGCGCCAGTAGCGGCTGTTGCTGCCGGGACCACAGCCGGCGTCCAGCACCTGCGGAAAACGGTTCTCGCCAAGCGCGACCAGAAGCCCCTGCGCGCTCTGACGTTGCAGCTCATCGTGCTGCGAATAGCTCTGCGCGGCCCGGCCAAATGCCGCCGCGACGGCCTGCTTATTCACCGGCGTCATGGAGCGCCTCCAGCAGCGTCTGGATATCCCGAGCCTCATGCGCCGCCGTCAGGGTTAAACGCAGCCGCGCGGTACCCGGCGGGACCGTTGGCGGGCGAATGGCGGTCACCCACATGCCGCGCTCGCGCAGCGCCTGTGCCAGCGCCAGCGCGCGGCCGTTTTCGCCGACAATCACCGGCTGGATGGCGCTTTGCGAATCGGGACTGTGGAAGGGCAGCGCCGCTAACCCCTTGCGGAAGCGGGAGATATGCTCTGCCAGCTGCTGGCGACGTTCATCCCCTTCTGCGCTGCGGATCACCGCCAGCGACGCAGACAGCGCCACGGCCTGCGCCGGAGGCATGCTGGTGCTGTAGATCAGGTGTCGGGCAAACTGCAGCAGATAGTCGGCGACGGACTCGCTGCACAGCACGGCGGCGCCGCTGGCGCCAAAGCCTTTGCCGAAGGTGACAATCAGCAGCTCCGGCTTCACGTTTTGCTGATATGCGCTGCCGCGACCTTCGTCGCCCATTACGCCAATGCCGTGGGCATCGTCGACCAGCAGCCATGCGTTTTGCCGCTTTGCTGCCTCGTGCAGCGCGGCAAGCGGCGCGCTGTCGCCGTCCATGCTGAACACACCTTCGGTGACCGCCAGCTGCTGTCCGTCGCAGGGTTTATCCAGCAGCGCGGCGAGCTGCCCCGCATCGTTATGGGCAAAGCGGCGCAGCTGCGCCGGGCTTAAATTTGCCGCCTCCAGCAGCGAGGCGTGGCTCAGGCGGTCGGCGACAATCCGGTCCTCTTTTCCCATCAGGGCGGTAATGACCGCCTGGTTGGCGGCAAAGCCGGAGATGAACAGCAGCGCGCGCGGGTAGCCGAGCCAGTCGGCAAGCGCCTCTTCCAGCGCCTGATGCGCCGTGGTGTAGCCGCTGACGTGTCCCGAGCCGCCGCTGCCCACGCCAAACCGCTCCGCACCCTGCTGCCAGGCGCGGATGATGGCCGGATGCTGGCTCAGCCCGAGATAGTCGTTGCTGGAGAAATTACAAAACTGCCGCCCCTCGCGGGTAAGAAAACGGCCCGCGCCGTTTTCCACCACCCTGCGAACGCGAAACGCCTCTGCCGCCCGGCGTTCGTCCAGCGCGGTATTTATTCGTGCCTGCCAGGTCATACGGCTGCCGCGTTGTAGAACTGGTCGGTGTCGGCGTTGAAAATCTGCTGCTCCAGCTGCTGCTGTTGCTCGTTATCGCCCGTCAGCACCTCCGTCTGATGCGGGTTAAGCCCCAGCTTGCGGAACAGCTGAACGTCTTTGTCCTCTTCCGGGTTCGGCGTGGTCAGCAGCTTGCAGCCGTAGAAGATGGAGTTGGCTCCGGCCATAAAGCACATCGCCTGGGTCTGCTCGTTCATCTGCTCGCGACCGGCAGAGAGGCGCACGAAAGAGGTCGGCATCATGATGCGCGCCACCGCGATGGTGCGAATAAAATCAAACGCATCCACGTCGTCGTTGTCCGCCAGCGGCGTGCCCTTGACCTTCACCAGCATGTTGATCGGCACGCTTTCCGGCGGGGTCGGCAGGTTCGCCAGCTGCAGCAGCAGGCCCGCGCGGTCTTTCACCGTTTCGCCTAAGCCCACGATACCGCCCGAGCAGACCTTGATCCCCGCGTCACGCACTTTATCCAGCGTGTCCAGACGCTCCTGATAGGTCCGCGTGGTGATGATGTTGCCGTAAAACTCCGGCGAGGTGTCGAGGTTGTGGTTGTAGTAGTCCAGCCCCGCCGCAGAGAGGCGCAGCGCCTGCTCCTCGTTCAGCGTGCCGAGCGTCATACAGGCTTCGAGGCCCATCTCCTTCACGCCCTTCACCATCTGCTCCAGATACGGCATGTCGCGGTCGTGCGGGTTTTTCCACGCCGCGCCCATGCAGAAGCGGGTCGAGCCGGCGTTTTTCGCCTTGCGGGCGGAGTCGAGCACCTGCTCCACTTCCATCAGCCGTTCGGACTCCAGGCCGGTTTTATAGCGCGCGCTCTGCGGGCAATATTTGCAGTCTTCAGGACAGGCACCGGTTTTGATCGACAGCAGCGTGCTGACCTGAACATGGCGCGGATCGAAGTGCTGACGATGCACCTGTTGGGCTTCGAACATCAGCTCAAGAAAAGGTTTGTTGAATAATTCAGTGACTTGCGACATCGTCCAGCGTGCGTGGTGAGCCATCGGGCTTCTCCAAAGGGTTTTGTTAATTTTCGGTTCGGTTTATACTCGTAAACCTAAAACTTTTCAAAATGGTTTACAAGTCGATTATGACCCAGGACGATCTCGCCTTCGACAAGCAGCATATCTGGCACCCTTACACCTCCACTACCCGCCCTCTTCCCGTTTATCCGGTGGCCTCGGCCCACGGCTGCGAGCTGCACCTCGCCAGCGGCGAACGGCTCGTTGACGGGATGTCTTCGTGGTGGGCGGCCATTCACGGGTACAACCACCCGCGCCTGAATGCGGCGATGAAGGCGCAGATTGACCAGATGTCGCACGTGATGTTTGGCGGGATAACCCATCAGCCCGCGGTGGATTTATGCCGTCGCCTGGTTGCGATGACGCCTGAATCGCTGGAGTGCGTGTTCCTGGCCGATTCCGGCTCCGTGGCGGTGGAAGTGGCGATGAAAATGGCGCTGCAGTACTGGCACGCGAAGGGTGAAACGCGCCAGCGCTTCCTCACCTTCCGCAACGGCTATCACGGGGATACCTTCGGGGCGATGTCGGTGTGCGATCCGGACAACTCCATGCACAGCCTGTGGAAAGGCTATCTGCCGGAAAACCTGTTCGCCCCGGCCCCGCAGAGCCGTTTCGACGGCGAGTGGAACGAGATGGACATGGTCGGTTTCGCCAGGCTGATGGCGGCGCATCGCCATGAAATCGCCGCCGTGATCCTGGAGCCGATTGTGCAGGGCGCAGGCGGAATGCGGATGTACCATCCGGAATGGCTGAGGCGTATTCGCAAGATGTGCGACCGCGAGGGCATTCTGCTGATTGCCGATGAGATCGCCACCGGCTTTGGCCGCACCGGCAGGCTGTTTGCCTGCGAGCATGCGGGCATTGCGCCGGATATTCTGTGTCTGGGTAAAGCGCTGACCGGCGGCACCATGACGCTCTCCGCCACGCTCACGACCCGTCACGTTGCCGACACCGTCAGCGACGGCGAGGCGGGCTGCTTTATGCACGGCCCGACGTTTATGGGCAACCCGCTGGCCTGCGCCGTTGCAAGCGAAAGCCTCGCCATTCTGGAGAGCGGCGAGTGGCAGACGCAGGTTGCGGCGATTGAGGCGCAGCTGAAAGACGAGCTGAGCGCCGCCTCGGGTGCGAATTTCGTGGCAGACGTGCGCGTGCTGGGCGCCATCGGCGTGATTGAAACCACCCATCCGGTGAATATGGCGGCGCTGCAGCGCTTCTTCGTTGAGCAGGGCGTCTGGGTGCGGCCTTTCGGCAAGCTTATCTACCTGATGCCGCCGTACAGCATTACGCCGGAGCAGCTGCGTAAATTAACCGACGCGGTTGTAACAGCCGTTAACATTCCCGCGCATTTCACGATGTAACCCTATGCATTACACTTGCTGGACGAGCGATCAACGAGGGTAAACCGTATGAAAATCATCAGTAAAGATCTGCGCGACGGTGAAAAACTGCCGGAACGCCACGTATTCAACGGCATGGGGTATCAGGGAGACAATATCTCCCCGCACCTGGCGTGGGACGAGGTTCCGGCCGGAACCAAAAGCTTTGTCGTGACCTGCTACGACCCGGATGCGCCGACCGGCTCCGGCTGGTGGCACTGGATTGTGGCGAACCTGCCTGCCAACACGCGCGTCCTGCCGCAGGGTTCCGGTTCAGACCTGGTTGCCCTGCCTGAAGGCGCCATTCAGACGCGCACCGATTTTGGTAAAGCGGGCTATGGCGGCGCGGCGCCGCCAAAAGGGGAAACCCACCGCTATATCTTCACGGTGCACGCGCTGGATGTGGAGAAGATTGAGGTCGATGAAGGGGCGAGCGGCGCGATGGTAGGGTTTAACGTGCATTTCCATTCGCTGGGCAGCGCGTCGATTACGGCAATGTATTCTTAATAGTGCGGGCTGATGCCCTCACCCCGGCCCTCTCCCACAGGGAGAGGGAGAAAACCGGGAATTCCCTCTCCCTGTGGGAGAGGGTGAGGGCAAAAAATCACAGCACCGAAGGTAGCAGTCCTACAAGGCTTCCCTCTTCCAGAAGCTGCATCGCCTTATCAATATCCGGCGCAAAGAAGCGGTCATCATCGTAGTGCGATACGTGCTCGCGCAGCACATGACGCGCCTGTTCCAGCAGCGGGCTGGATTTTAGCCCTTCACGCAGATCGACACCCTGACATGCCGCCAGCCACTCCACCGCCAGCACGCCGCGGGTGTTGGAGGCCATTTCCCAGAGACGACGCCCGGCAGCTGGCGCCATCGAAACGTGATCCTCCTGGTTCGCTGACGTTGGCAGGCTGTCCACGCTGTGCGGGTGCGACAGGGCTTTGTTCTCGCTCGCCAGCGCCGCCGCGGTCACCTGGGCAATCATAAAGCCCGAGTTGACCCCGCCGTTACGCACGAGGAACGGCGGCAGCTGGGACATATGTTTATCCATCATCAGCGCGATGCGGCGCTCGGACAACGCGCCGACTTCGGCGATCGCCAGGGCGATATTATCCGCCGCCATTGCCACCGGCTCGGCGTGGAAGTTGCCTCCGGAGACCACCTCGTTTTCCTGGGCGAACACCAGCGGATTGTCGGACACCGCGTTGGCCTCCACCAGCAGCACTTCTGCCGCCTGACGCAGCTGCGTCAGGCACGCGCCCATCACCTGCGGCTGGCAGCGCAGGGAATAAGGATCCTGAACCTTCTCGCAGTTATGGTGTGAATCGGCAATTTCGCTGGTGTCGGTAAGCACGTGACGGTACATCGCGGCGGCATCAATCTGCCCGCGCTGACCGCGCACCTCGTGGATGCGGGCATCGAACGGGCGACGCGAGCCCAGCACGGCTTCGGTGGTCAGCGCACCGCACACCACCGCCGAGGCAAACAGATCTTCCGCTTCAAACAGGCCGCGCAGCGCGAAAGCGGTCGATGCCTGCGTGCCGTTCAGCAGCGCCAGCCCCTCTTTCGCCGCCAGGGTGATCGGGTTTAACCCGGCTTTTTTCAGCGCCTCTTTCGCAGGAAGCCACTCGCCCTGCCAGCGCGCTTTGCCTTCCCCCAGCAGCAGCAGAGACATGTGCGCCAGCGGCGCAAGATCGCCGGATGCGCCGACGGAACCTTTCGCCGGGATCCACGGATAGACTTCCGCATTCACCAGCGCCATCAGCGCCTGAATCACGCTCAGTCGAATGCCGGAGAAGCCGCGGGCCAGGCTGTTGATTTTGAGCACCATCATCAGACGGACAATCTCATCGTCCAGCGGCTGACCCACGCCCGCCGCGTGTGACAACACCAGCGAACGCTGTAAGTTTTCCAGATCGTGTGTCGCGATGCGGGTCTGTGCCAGCAGGCCAAAGCCGGTGTTAATCCCGTAGGCGGTGCGCCCTTCGGCAACGATGGCTTCGACGCAGGCGACGCTGTCGTTAATGGCGGCGTGGGCACTTGCATCCAGCGAAAGGGTAACCGGTTTACGCCAGACGTTACGCAGCTGCTTGAGCGTCAGCGAGCCGGGGGTGAGTGTTAATGCGTTCATTAATGCTTTCCTTGTGTGGCAGGGATCATCGGCAGGTTTAGGCCCTGCTCTTTGGCACAGTCAATGGCAATTTCGTAACCCGCATCCGCGTGACGCATCACGCCGGTTGCCGGGTCGTTGTGCAGTACGCGAGCGATACGCGCGGCGGCTTCATCGGTTCCGTCGCAGACGATGACCATCCCGGAATGCTGGGAGAAGCCCATCCCCACGCCGCCGCCGTGGTGCAGCGACACCCAGGTCGCGCCGCTGGCGGTATTCAGCAGAGCGTTCAGCAGCGGCCAGTCGGAGACCGCATCCGAGCCGTCGCGCATGGCTTCGGTTTCGCGGTTCGGGCTGGCGACGGAGCCGGAGTCCAGGTGGTCGCGGCCGATGACGATCGGCGCGGAGACTTCACCGCTGCGCACCATTTCGTTGAAGGCGAGGCCGAGTTTTTGACGCCACTCCAGCCCTACCCAGCAGATACGCGCCGGCAGGCCCTGGAAGTTAATGCGCTCGCGGGCCATGTCCAGCCAGTGGTGAAGATGTTCGTCATCAGCGACGATCTCCTTCACTTTGGCGTCGGTTTTGTAGATATCCTCCGGGTCACCGGACAGGGCAACCCAGCGGAACGGACCGATGCCGCGGCAGAACAGCGGACGAATATAGGCAGGAACAAAGCCCGGGAAGTCAAAGGCGTTATTCACGCCCATCTCTTTCGCCATCTGGCGGATGTTGTTGCCGTAGTCAAAGGTCGGAATGCCCATCTGGCTGAAGGCCAGCATGGCGGAGACGTGCTCGGCCATAGAGCGTTTCGCGGCAAGTACCGTGCCTTCCGGGTCGGTTTCCGCTTTTTGCTGATATTCTTCCCACGTCCAGCCTTTTGGCAGATAACCGTGCAGCGGGTCATGGGCGCTGGTCTGGTCGGTGACCAGATCCGGACGTACGCCGCGGGCGACGAGCTGCGGGAGAATGTCCGCCGCGTTGCCGCACAGGGCAATCGACACCGCTTTGCCTTCGGCGGTGTATTTTTTGATACGCGCCAGCGCATCGTCCAGATCGGTTGCCTGCTCATCGACGTAGCGGGTGCGCAGACGGAAATCAATGCGGCTCTGCTGGCACTCAATGTTGAGCGAGCACGCGCCGGCAAGCGTGGCGGCCAGCGGCTGCGCGCCGCCCATGCCGCCGAGACCCGCGGTCAATACCCAGCGGCCTTTCAGCGAGCCGTTATAGTGCTGGCGACCGGCTTCCACGAAGGTCTCGTAGGTGCCCTGCACGATCCCCTGGCTGCCGATGTAGATCCAGCTCCCCGCGGTCATCTGGCCATACATCGCCAGCCCTTTCGCGTCCAGTTCGTTGAAGTGTTCCCACGTGGCCCAGTGCGGCACGAGGTTAGAGTTAGCGATCAGCACGCGCGGCGCGTTTTTGTGCGTTTTGAACACGCCAACCGGCTTGCCGGACTGTACCAGCAGGGTTTCGTCGTTTTCGAGTTCGGTCAGGGATTTTACAATTGCGTCATAGCATTCCCAGTTGCGCGCGGCGCGGCCTATGCCGCCGTAGACCACCAGCTCGTGGGGGTTCTCCGCCACCTCAGGGTCGAGGTTGTTCATCAACATGCGCAGCGGGGCTTCGGTGAGCCAGCTTTTGGCGGTAAGCGTGGTGCCGCGCGCGGCGCGGACGTCCTGCTGGCGGTATTTACCTGACGACATTGTGTGCTCCTCATAGGGGACAGATGATGCATTTAGATATACTTGTATAGACAAGCACACACAAGGTCAGATTTAACAAAAAAGATACAATTTTGTTATATTGCGTTAGCGATCACGCTTATAAAACTTATGACATGAAGTGGCCCTGCAGCCGGTAGCGATTCCCCGGGAAAAGCAGCCGGGCATGCGACACAATGTGCGACGAGGACCAGGTTCGGCGGCGGATCAGCAGGCACGGATCGTGCTCTTTAATGCGCAGCCTTTCGCACTCCTGCGGCGTGGCGCGCACGGCCTCCACAATGTGCTCCCCTTCCGTCAGCGGTGCGACGAGCGAGAGATAGGCATGCGGCGTGGTCTGGGTGTAATCCTGGTTCAGATAGTCCGGTATCCGCTCAGCGTTAACGCAGCGATCTTCAATCTGCACCGGAATGTCGTTTTCGAAATGCACCATCACGGAGTGGAAAATGCGGCTTCCCTCCTTGACGTTAAGCTCCGTGGCCTGCTCGGCGCTGGCCTGGGTCTCTTCGAGCACCAGCACCTCGCAGCGGTGCTGATGATTACGCGCGGCTATCTCGTCCGCAATGCTGCGGATTTCAAACAGGGCCGACTGTCCTTTCGGTTCCGCCACAAACGTCCCCACGCCCTGCAGGCGCACCAGAAGCCCTTCGTCGGTCAGCTCGCGCAGCGCCCGGTTGACGGTCATCCGGCTAAAACCAAACTGCGCCACCAGCTCGGCCTCCGAAGGAATGCGATCGTGCGGCCGCCAGACGCCGGTAGCGATTTTTTCGCTAATTGCCTGCTTCACCTTTTCATAGAAAGGCGCGGGAGGGCTCGACTGCGGCAGAGGTGAGCGTGAAAACATCGTGACTCCTTGAATAGTGTTATGCCCACCAGTGAGCAATTTGCCAGGCCAGGCGGGCGGCGAGCTTAGCGCCCTGCCCGTCCCGATCGTACTGCGGGTTAAACTCTACCAAATCGGCGGCCTGTAGCTTACCGCTGCGGCAGATTTGTTCGATAACCGGGAGAAGATCCAGCGCCGGTATGCCTAACGCAGCCGGTGCGGACACGGCAGGCATTTCGCTGGCGGGCAGGACGTCCAGATCGATCGTCAGATAGATACGGTCGGCCTGTGCCAGTACCTTTTCCAGCGCGGATAGCGCATCGCGCCTGAAATGGAGATCTTCCACCAGCGTGACGTTCAGGCGTTCGGCCTCATCCCACAGCGCCAGCGTGTTCGCCGCCCGGCTTACGCCAAGGCAGGCATAGTGAAATTCCCGCCCGCGCTCATCGCAGTAGCGCGCCAGCTGGCGAAACGGGGTGCCGGATGTGGCCTGATCGGCCTTGCGCAGATCGAGATGGGCATCAAGGTTGATAATGACAACCCGCTCGTTCGGAAAGGCGTCCAGCACGCCGCGACCGTGCGCCCACGCGGTTTCGTGCCCGCCGCCAAACACCAGCGTCCGCATCCCGGACTGCTGACAGGCCGTGACGGCATCGCTTAACGCCTGCTGTGCCGCTTCCAGCTCTCCGCCTTCAACGTACACCGAGCCCATATCCGCCAGCCGGTCATGCCCCTGATGGCTAGCCATATTTGCCAGCGCTTTTCGCAGCATATCCGGTGCCTGCACGGCGCCGGGCCTGCCCTGATTGCGTTTTACCCCTTCATCACATTCAAAGCCTATCAGCGCGATGCCGGATGAAAGCGGCGTGAACTGGCCCTGCTGCTTTATCGTCTGGAAAATGCGCTTTGCACTGCTGGCCTCGGCGCTGTCGTCGCGCCCCTGCCAGACGGTTTCGGCTACGGGCCGCCATAACCTCATACTGCCTCCCCACGGAAAATACGTTGATACAGCGGGTTGCGTCCCGGCTCGTAGACCATCTCAACCGGATGATGAGCATCCCAGACGATAAAATCGGCAACAAACCCTTCCCGCAGCTGCCCGTGGGTTGCGCCACGGCCCAGCGCCTGCGCGGCATGGCGCGTGACGCCAGCCCAGGCTTCTTCCGGGGTCAGGCCAAACTGGACGCAGGCCATGTTCATCGCCAGGTGCAGGCTCGCAAACGGGCTGGTGCCGGGGTTATAGTCGGTGGCGACCGCCATCGGCACGCCCTGTTTTCTGAGCTGTTCAACCGGCGGACGCTGGCGCTCCTGAAGAAAATAGAACGCCCCCGGCAACAGGACGGCAACCGTGCCGCTTTCCGCCATCGCCTGCACGCCTGCGTCGTCGAGATACTCAATATGATCGGCGGAAAGGCCCTTATACTGGCTGACCAGCGCCGCGCCGCCCTGATTCGACAGCTGCTCGACATGTCCTTTCACCGGGATACCGAGCGCGGCGGCAGCCTGGAAAAGGCGCTCGGTTTGCGACGGGGTAAAGCCGACGTTTTCACAAAACACGTCGACTGCTTCATATAACTCTTTTTGCCACAGCGTGGGCAGTATCTGCTCGCAGACCAGCGTGAGGTAAGCATCCGGATCCTGCCGGTATTCCGGCGGAACCGCATGGGCCGCCAGCAGCGTTGGGCTGATATCGATCGGATTATTGAGGCCCAGCTGGCGGGCAACCTGCAGCATCTTCTCTTCGGCCTCGGCGTTGAGCCCGTATCCCGATTTGATTTCAACGGTCGTCACGCCTTCATTCATGAGACGCTGGAGCCGCTGCTGCGCCAGTTTCAGCAAGGTTTCGGCTGAGCTGCTGCGCGTCGCCGTCACGGTAGCGTTAATCCCGCCCCCCTGGGCGCTGATGGTTTGATAAGAGACGCCGTTCAGACGCTGCTCCCACTCCGCCGCGCGGTCGCCGCCAAATACCAGGTGGGTGTGGCAGTCAATCAGGCCAGGCGTGACCAGACGTCCCTGAAGATCGACACAGTGACGGTGTCCGGAAGGAATGTCAGATTCAGGGATCACGGCCAGAATAGTGTGGCCGCGCACGACCAGGGCGTGTTGCTCTTTCAGTCCATAAGGCGCAGGTACGTCCGGCGCCATCGTAGCCAGTCGCGCATTTCGCCATATTACATCGTCGGGATGAATCTGCTGCATGGGGCATTCCACTTGTCTTAGGTTGTATAGACATTTATTTGCATCCACCGTCTACTGTCAACCGCCTTGACTGAAAATGTTATTTATTTGTGATCACTTACCTGCCGCTCCGGGGCTAAAAATGCAACTTTTACCCTTTTTATCTTCCCGTTTCGCTCAACTTAGTATAAAAAAGCAGGCTATTTCGTCTATCCCGTTTAAGACTTGCATACCCAGGAGCTCTACCTTGAACATTTCCAGGATTTCCCGTCTGGCGTTAGCACTCGCCTTTGGCGTGACCTTATCCGCATGTAGTTCAACACCACCGGATCAGCGTCCTTCTGAGCAGGTTGCGCCCGGTACCGCCTCCCGCCCGATTTTGTCCGCTGATGAAGCGAAGAACTTCGATCGTGCGCACTACTTCTCGGCGATGGATCCTAACGCTGCGCCGTGGACACCGTCTTCTATTAACCTGCCTAAACAGCCTGACTTCGTGGTTGGCCCGGCGGGTGTGCAGGGCGTAACGCATACCTCTATTCAGGCTGCGGTTGATGCTGCCATCACTAAACACAGCGCGTCTCGCCAGTACATCGCGATCCTGCCGGGTGAATATGAGGGCACCGTGTATGTTCCGGCGGCCCCTGGCAGCATTACGCTTTACGGTCTGGGCGAAAAAGCGATCGACGTAAAAATTGGCCTGGCGATTGATTCCGAAATCGACAGCAACGCCTGGCGTCACCTGGTGAACCCGGCCGGTAAATATATGCCGGGTAAACCGGCGTGGTACATGTTTGATAACTGCCAGAGCAAGCGTTCCGCCACCATTGGCGTGATGTGCTCGGCGGTGTTCTGGTCTCAGAATAACGGTCTGCAGCTGCAGAACCTGACCATTCAGAATACCCTGGGCGACAGCGTTGATGCCGGCAGCCACCAGGCCGTTGCGCTACGTAGCGATGGCGATAAGGTGCAGATTAATAACGTCAACATTCTTGGCCGTCAGAACACCTTCTTCGTGACCAACAGCGGCGTGCAGAACACCCTGCAGAATAACCGCCTGACCCGTACCCTGGTGACCAACAGCTACGTTGAAGGTGACGTGGATCTGGTGTCCGGTCGCGGCGCGGTGGTGTTTGATAATACCGATTTCCGCGTGGTGAACTCACGTACTCAGCAGGAAGGTTACGTGTTTGCTCCGGCAACCCAGTCTAACCTCTTCTACGGCTTCCTGGCCGTGAACAGCCGCTTTAATGCTGCCGGTGACGGCGTGGCGCAGCTGGGACGCTCCCTGGACGTGGACTCTGCGACCAACGGCCAGGTCGTGATCCGCGACAGCGTGATCAACGAAGGCTTCAACATGGCGAAGCCGTGGGCTGATGCCGCAATCTCCAAACGTCCATTCTCCGGCAATACCGGCGCAGTGGATGATAAAGGGAACGTGCAGCGCAACCTGAACGACGCTAACTTCAACCGCATGTGGGAATACAACAACCGCGGTCTGGGTAGCAAAGTGGTTGCTGAGCCGAAGCAGTAAGCTGTTTTGCCGGGTGGCGGCTTCGCCTTACCCGGCATACATAACCCGTAGGCCAGGTAGACGCACTGCCTCCGGGCATAAAAAAACCTCGCATTCGCGAGGTTTTTTGTTTTTAACCGCTTAGTGAGCGTTGACCACGACCCACATTGGCCCCTGGCCTACGGCGTAACGCCCTTTCTCTTCCAGTAGCCCCTGCTCGCCTTTAATTTCATACAGCGCGATGTGGTGGGATTTCTGCCCCGCCGCAATCAGGTATTTACCGCTGTGATCGATATTAAAGCCGCGCGGCTGGGTTTCCGTTGGCTGGAACCCTTCAATCGCCAGCACGCTGCCGTCTTCAGAGACGCTAAAGACGGTAATCAGGCTGGAGGTACGGTCACAGGCGTACAGATGGCGACCATTTGGCGTAATGTGGATATCCGCCGCCCAGCGGGTATCGGAGAAATCAGACGGCATCATGTCCAGCGTCTGCACGCACTCAATCTGACCGTTTGGATCTTTCAGTTCCCATACGTCCACAGAGCTATTCAGCTCATTGACCACGTAGGCATACTGCTGGTTCGGATGGAAGACCATATGGCGCGGGCCGGCACCTTCAACGGTAGTCACTTCGGCAGGATTCTGCGCCACCAGATGACCATCGTCGCTCAGGGTGAACAGGCAGATACGATCCTGCTTCAGCGCAGGCACCCACAGCGTGCGGTTATCCGGAGAGATATTCGCCGAGTGGCAGCCTTCAAGCCCTTCCACCACATCCACGGTTTCGACCGGAATACCATCTTCCAGACGCGTTACGCTGACGCAGCCCGCGTTATACGAGCCGCTGAAGACAAAGTTGCCTTTACGATCGGTCGAGATATGGGTTGGGCTGCCCGGCAACGGGGCTTCGGCAGTGTACGTCAGCGCGCCATCGTCCGGAGAAATGCGATAGGCCAGCACGCGGAACTCCGGGCGCACACCCACGTACAAGAAACGTTTATCCGGGCTGATGACCATCGGTTGCACCTGGCCTGGCACATCAACAACCTGAACCAGCGTGAGTGTCCCTTCGGTATTTAAACGCCAGACGTGGATCTGCTGGCTTTCAGGACTGGCGGTATAAACGGTTTGTTTCATGAATATTCACTCCTCACTGCGCATGAAAGTAGTTAACTTTTGACGGTGAATGCTGAATTGTCGACAGGAGTTTTGAAGCGTTCGCCTCTCGGTGTACCATCCCATCAAAACGTAAATTCAATATTAACCCGGGAAAACAGATGACCTCGCGTGTGATTGCTCTGGATTTAGACGGTACCTTACTGACGCCGCAAAAAACCCTTCTCCCCTCCTCCCTTGAGGCGCTAAAACGCGCGCAGGAAGTGGGATATCAACTCCTTATCGTAACGGGTCGACATCACGTTGCCATTCACCCTTTTTATCAGGCACTGGCGTTAGATACACCTGCAATTTGTTGTAATGGCACTTATTTGTATGATTATCAGGCAAAAAAGGTTTTAGAATCCGACCCGCTGCCGGTTCCCCAGGCGCTGCAGCTGATCGATCTGCTGGATGAGCATGCCGTTCACGGCCTGATGTACGTGGATAACGCGATGGTGTACGAGCGCCCTACTGGCCATGTGGTGCGCACCAGCAACTGGGCGTTGTCCCTGCCTGAAGCGCAGCGTCCGGTCTTTACCCAGGTTTCCTCCCTGCGTCAGGCAGCCCAGGACGTTGAGGCTATCTGGAAATTCGCCCTGACCGATGAAGACACCACCAAACTGAATACCTTCGCAAAACACGTGGAACAAACGCTGGGTCTGGAGTGCGAATGGTCCTGGCATGACCAGGTGGACATTGCCCGCAAAGGCAACAGCAAAGGCAAGCGCCTGACGCAGTATGTAGAATCTCAGGGCGGGTCGATGCGTGACGTGATCGCCTTCGGTGACAACTACAACGACATCAGCATGCTCGAAGCCGCCGGTACCGGCGTGGCGATGGGCAATGCCGACGACGCGGTAAAAGCCCGCGCCAACGTGGTAATTGGTGACAACACCACCGACAGCATCGCGCAGTACATTTATACCCACCTGCTGTAATCAGGCGGTGATCGAGACGCTCTTAATTTGCGCGTATAGCCACAGGCCGGGTTTGATCCCTAACTCGTCCCTCGCCCACGGGCTGATGCGCGCCCAGAGCGTCCTGCTGCCGACTTCAAGCTTCACTTCCACCTGCCCGTTATCATCAAAACACTCCGCGACTTTGGCGCGCAGAATATTTCGAATACTGGTTTGCAGCGGCGGCTGCAGAACCAGCGAGACGTCCGACGCCTGGATGCGAATCCGCAGCGCGGACTGTAGCGGTTTGTCGATCTTATTGACCCACAGATGCTGGTCGCCCAGCGCCAGCGCGGTCATCGCGTAGTGCGGATGATGTTCCAGAACGCTCACTTTAAGAATGCTGCTCTGCTGTTCCCTGGGTAACCAGGGGTGCATTACGCTGCTGCCCCACACCTCTTCCAGGTTGCCGAACGCCTTCACGCTGCCCTCTTCCAGCACCAGCACCTTGTCGGCCAGATGGAGGATCTCATCCAGCGAATGGCTGACGTAGAGCATAGGAATATTAATTTCCCGCGTCAGGCGCTGTAGATAAGGCAGAAGTTCGCGTTTACGCGGAATATCGAGCGAGGCCAACGGTTCGTCGAGCAGCAGCAGCTCGGGGGCTGTGAGCAACGCGCGGCCAATGGCCACACGCTGTTTTTCTCCGCCGGAAAGCGAGGATGGCAGCCTGTCGAGCAGAGGCTCAATGCCTAAAAGCGTCACCAGCTTATCAAACTGCCCGGCCATGCTTTTCGCCATGCCGTAACGCAGGTTGCCGCGCACGCTGTAGTGCGGGAACAGGCGCGCGTCCTGGAAAACATAGCCGATGCGGCGTTTATCCGGCGAGAGGTAAATTTTGTTCTCCACGTCATTCAGGACGCGGTCATTCAGGACAATACGGCCAGACTGCGGGCGGGTCAGGCCGCTGATGGCATTAATCAGCGACGTTTTTCCCGCCCCCGACACGCCAAAGATAGCGGTGATTCCGCTTGCCGGCAGCGTCTCGTTAAGCGTAAGGGTATGGTTTCCCAGCGTCTGGGTGAAATGGAGTTCCAGCATGCTTATTTCCCCATCCGCTGGCGGCTGAGCCGCGCCAGCCATTCAGACACCATTAGCGATGCCAGCGCCAGCACAATTGAAATAATACATAGCCGCGCCGCTGCGCCTTCACCGCCCGGCGTTTGAATCAGGGTATACATTGCCGACGGAATAGTTCGCGTCTCGCCGGGGATATTCGACACAAAGGTGATCGTCGCGCCAAACTCGCCCAGCGAGCGGGCGAAGGCCAGCACCGTCCCGACAATAATGCCCGGTAGCGTAAGCGGGAGCGTGATGGTGAAAAAGACGCGCCAGCGCCCTGCGCCCAGCGTGCGGGCCGCCTGTTCGAGCTTCATGTCCACGCCTTCCAGCGCGAGGCGTATCGCCCTCACCATCAGCGGGAATGACATCACCGCCGCCGCCAGCACCGCACCGCGCCAGCTAAATGCAAACGTCAGCCCAAACCAGTCGTAGAGCTTCTCGCCGATAAAACCGCGTCGCCCCATCGAAATCAGCAGCAGGTAACCGACCACCACGGGCGGCAAAACGAGCGGAAGATGCAGCACGCTGTCGAGCAGCGTTTTGCCGGGAAATTGACAGCGAACCAGTAGCCAGGCAAAGAAGATCCCAAAGGGCAAACTCAGCGCAACCGCCAGGGAGGAGACTTTTAGGCTCAGCAGAACAGCCTGCCATTCAGGATCGGTCAATATCATCAGTGAGTCGTAAATCCATAGCGTTTAAAGATTGCGGACGCCTCCGGCCCTTTCAGGTAATCGCGGAAGGCCGTCACGGCCGCATTTTTATGTCCATCAACAATCGCAACAGGATATTCCACTTTCTTGTGGGAGTCTTCCGGGAACGTTGCGACTACTTTTACCCCTTTACTGGCAACGGCATCAGAGCCATACACAATGCCCAGCGGGGCTTCGTTGCGCTCAACCAGCGCCAGCGCGCCGCGCACGTCTTCCGCCGGGGCCAGCTTCGGTGACAATGTCTCCCATGCGCCCAGCTTTTGTAGCGCTTCTTTGGCATAAATCCCGGCCGGAACGTGCTCCGGGTCGCCCACAGCCAGACGGCCACCGTTCAGCAGGCTCGTCCAGTTGGTCTGTTTGTTGATGGTGAAGTCCGCCTGCGCGCTGGCTTTTGGCGTCACGACAACCAGGCTATTCCCCAGCAGCGTTTCGCGGGTTGTGGCATCAATCGATCTCTTCTCCGCCGCGTAATCCATCCACTTCTGGTCAGCCGAGATGAACAGATCCGCCGGTGCGCCCGCTTCTATCTGGCGCGCCAACGTAGAGGAAGAGGCAAACGAGGAGACCACCTCGACGTTTTTCTCTTTTTTATACGCCGCCGCGATGTCCTGCAGCGCGTTGGTCAGAGACGCCGCGGCAAAGACCGTGATTTTACCTTCGTCCGCCAGCGCGTGTCCGGTAAGTGAAAGCGTCAGCGTTGCCCCTGCGAAAAGGCGTACCCATGAACGTGCCATCTGTAACTCCTGTGAGTAGCGTTATATACATATTAATATAACGGTAACGTCAGGGAGATCCCAGCGTTTAATCGTACCGCTGAAGGGGTAAACCGGGGTGATGCGTTAAATAATATCGGCGTAAACGGGAAAATCTTGAGAGCAAAACGCCCGGACTCGCCGGGCGTTTTGTGGGGAATCAATGCTGCTTTTTAGCCTGGTCTTTGTGACCAATGTTCGAAAAGACGTTGAACACTTCACCCAGGCCGTAGATGGCACCGAGGATGATGGCCATCACTACTGGTACCATGATCACGGCGAATACCAGACTTTTCAACAACTCTAACATGGTTTTCTCCAGATATTGTGAATAGCTCATTCTACCTTTTCAAGTGAGAAAAACATCCCCTTTTGTGCGGTACCCTTTGCGCCCTGCACCATTTGGGTCACAATACTCTTTTTGCCAGGACACTGTTATGCAGGCCGAAATTCTCCTCACTCTACGACTTCAGCAAAAGCTTTTCGCCGATCCGCGACGTATCGCCCTGCTTAAACAAATAGAACAAACGGGCTCGATTAGCCAGGGGGCGAAAAACGCGGGCATCAGCTACAAAAGTGCCTGGGACGCCATTAACGAAATGAACACCCTGAGCGAACAACCGCTGGTGGACAGAGCCACAGGCGGCAAAGGCGGCGGCGGTGCGATCGTGACGCGCTATGGCCAGCGCCTTATTCAGCTTTACGATCTGCTGGCCCAGATCCAGCAAAAGGCGTTTGACGCGTTGAGCGACGACGATAACGTTCCGCTGGACAGCTTGCTGGCCGCCATTTCCCGCTTCTCGTTACAAACCAGCGCCCGCAACCAGTGGTTTGGTAAGGTGACGGCGCGCGACAATCTCCAGATACAGCAGCATATTGAGATCCTGCTTGCCGATGGCACCACCCGTCTGAAGGCCGCAATAACGGCGCAGAGCGCAGAGCGCCTTGAGCTCGATGAAGGTAAAGAGGTGCTGGTGCTGCTGAAAGCGCCGTGGGTCAATATCACGCGCGATCCCGACGCCGCAAAGGCAGCCGATAACCAGCTTCAGGGTGCAATTAGCCATATCGAACGCGGCCAGGCGCAGTGCGAAGTGCTGATGACCCTGGCAGACGGGCAACCGCTTTGCGCGACGATACCGCTTAGCGAAGCGGACGGTTTAGAAGAAGGTTCTGTTGTTACCGCCTGGTTCAACGCAGACCGGGTGATTATCGCCACATTGTGCTGAGCGCATTGACAATCGCGCCGACAGTGCGTATCCCTGATATCTATTGCTGCAAAAACAGGGATAAATCATGTCATCATTGCATATTTCGCAAGGCACGTTTCGTCTTAGCGATACCCGAACGCTGACGATTGCTGATTTGACGATACGCGCGGGTGAAAGCTGGGCGTTTGTCGGCACTAACGGCAGCGGTAAATCCGCGCTGGCCCGCGCGCTGGCCGGCGAGCTCCCCCTCCTCAAGGGCGAATACCAGAGCGACTTTACGCGCCTGACGCGCCTGTCATTTGAACAGCTGCAAAAGCTGGTAAGCGACGAGTGGCAGCGCAATAACACTGATTTACTCAGCCCAGGCGAAGAAGATACCGGCCGTACGACGGCGGAAATTATTCAGGATGAGGTGAAAGATCCCGCCCGCTGTCAGCGCCTGGCAGAACGGTTCGGCATCACCGCCCTGCTTAACCGGCGCTTTAAATACCTTTCTACCGGCGAGACGCGAAAAACGCTGCTTTGCCAGGCGCTGATGAGCGAGCCCGAACTGCTTATCCTCGACGAACCGTTTGACGGCCTTGACGTGCAGTCCCGTGCGCAGCTGGCGGCCCTGCTGGAGTCGCTTAACCAGCAGGGCTATACCCTGGTTTTGGTGCTTAACCGCTTCGATGAAATTCCGGACTTTATTCAGCACGCGGGCGTACTGGCCGACTGTAACCTGACCGAGACCGGTGAAAAAACAGCGCTGCTCAAGCAGGCGCTCATTGCCCAGCTCGCGCACAGTGAACAACTCGACGGAATTACTCTTCCGGAACCTGACGCCCCTTCGGCCCGCCATGCGCTCGATCCCCACCAGCCGCGCATCGTGCTGCGGGATGGGATAGTCTCTTATGACGATCGCCCGATCCTCAACCGTCTTAGCTGGACGGTCAATCCCGGCGAACACTGGCAGATTGTCGGCCCTAACGGCGCGGGAAAATCCACGCTGCTGAGCCTGATCACCGGCGATCACCCGCAGGGCTATAGCAACGATCTGACGCTGTTTGGTCGGCGTCGCGGCAGCGGCGAAACCATCTGGGATATTAAAAAACATATCGGCTACGTCAGCAGCAGCCTGCATCTGGATTACCGGGTCAGTACCACGGTACGCAACGTGATCCTTTCCGGGTATTTTGATTCCATCGGTATTTATCAGGCGGTGTCGGACAAACAGCACAAGCTGGCCCAGCAGTGGCTGGATATCCTGGGCATGGACAACCGGGTCGCTGACGCGCCGTTTCATAGTCTGTCGTGGGGGCAGCAGCGCCTGGCCCTGATCGTTCGCGCGCTGGTGAAACACCCTACGCTTCTGATCCTCGACGAACCGCTGCAGGGACTCGATCCGCTGAATCGACAGCTTATCCGCCGCTTTGTGGACGTGCTGATTAGCGAAGGTGAAACGCAGCTGCTGTTCGTTTCACATCATGCCGAAGATGCCCCCGCCTGCATCACGCATCGCCTGGAGTTTGTTCCGGACGGTGAGGGTTATCGCTACCTTCTCAGCAACGTCGATTAACCGTGGAGGGCTCTGCCCTCCTCTTTTTCAGATAACCTGCATCAATACATCGCTATCTCTTTGATCTAGAATGCTCGGAGTCATTGTAAAAGCGAGTGTGAAAACGAGTGTAAACGATTCCACTATTTTATCCCATGTCACACTTTTCGCGTCTCTGTTATGCTATGGTTATTACATACCATAAGCCCAATGGAGCGAAATATGCGAGTTCTGGTAACAGGTGGTAGCGGTTACATAGGTAGTCATACCTGCGTGCAACTGCTGCAAAACGGTCACGACGTCATCATCCTCGACAACCTGTGCAACAGTAAGCGCAGCGTGCTGCCGGTGATTGAACGCCTTGGCGGTAAACAACCGACTTTCGTGGAAGGCGACATCCGTAACGAAGCGCTGATGACCGAGATCCTTCACGACCACGCCATCGAAGCGGTGATCCACTTCGCGGGTCTGAAAGCGGTCGGTGAATCCGTTGCGAAGCCGCTCGAGTATTACGACAACAACGTCAACGGTACCCTGCGTCTCATCTCCGCCATGCGCGCGGCCAACGTCAAAAACTTTATCTTTAGCTCCTCCGCCACCGTCTACGGCGATCAGCCCAAAATCCCTTACGTTGAAAGTTTCCCGACCGGTACCCCGCAAAGCCCGTACGGTAAAAGCAAGCTGATGGTTGAGCAGATCCTGACCGACCTGCAAAAAGCGCAGCCGGAGTGGAGCATCGCGCTGCTGCGCTACTTCAACCCGGTCGGCGCGCATCCTTCTGGAGACATGGGTGAAGATCCGCAGGGCATCCCGAACAACCTGATGCCGTATATCGCCCAGGTTGCCGTGGGTCGCCGCGACTCGCTGGCGATTTTTGGCAATGACTACCCTACCGAAGACGGTACCGGCGTGCGCGACTACATCCACGTGATGGATTTGGCCGACGGTCACGTTGCGGCCATGCAGCAGCTGGCCAACAAGCCGGGCGTGCATATTTACAACCTTGGCGCCGGGGTCGGCAGCAGCGTGCTGGACGTGGTTAACGCCTTCAGCAAAGCCTGCGGCAAGCCGGTTAACTACCACTTCGCTCCGCGTCGTGATGGCGACCTGCCTGCTTACTGGGCCGATGCCACCAAAGCCGATAAAGAACTTAACTGGCGTGTCACCCGCACGCTTGATGAAATGGCACAGGATACCTGGCACTGGCAGTCACGCCACCCGCAGGGTTATCCGGACTAAGGATCCGTCATGACTTCGTTTAATCCCGTCGATCATCCGCATCGTCGTTTTAACCCGTTAAGCGGGCAATGGATTTTGGTCTCTCCGCATCGCGCCAAGCGTCCCTGGCAGGGGGCGCAGGAGACGCCTGCAAAACAGACCCTGCCGCAGCACGACCCGGACTGCTTCCTCTGTCCGGGCAACACGCGCGTCACCGGGGACAAAAACCCTGACTACAAAGGCACCTTCGTGTTCACCAACGATTTTGCCGCCCTGATGACCGACACGCCGGACGCGCCGGAAAGCCACGATCCGCTGATGCGCTGCGAAAGCGCGCGCGGAACCAGCCGCGTGATCTGCTTCTCGCCGGATCACAGCAAGACGCTGCCGGAGCTGAGCGTGGACGCGCTGAAAGAGGTCGTCAGCACCTGGCAGGCGCAAACCGCAGAGCTGGGGCAGAGCTATCCGTGGGTGCAGGTGTTCGAAAACAAAGGCGCGGCCATGGGCTGCTCAAACCCGCACCCGCACGGCCAGATCTGGGCGAACAGCTTCCTGCCTAACGAAGCCGAGCGTGAAGACCGTCTGCAGAAAGCGTATTTCGCGGAAAACGGTTCGCCGATGCTGGTGGACTACACCCAGCGCGAGCTGGCCGACGGCAGCCGTACCGTGGTGGAAACCGAACACTGGCTGGCCGTCGTCCCCTACTGGGCCGCCTGGCCGTTTGAAACGCTGCTGCTGCCGAAAGCGCACGTGCAGCGCATCACCGATCTTAGCGACGCGCAGCGCGACGACCTTGCCCTGGCGCTGAAAAAGCTCACCAGCCGTTACGACAACCTGTTCCAGTGCTCCTTCCCGTACTCCATGGGCTGGCACGGCGCCCCGTTTAACGGCGAAGAGAATCAACACTGGCAGCTGCACGCCCATTTCTATCCGCCGCTGCTGCGCTCTGCGACGGTACGTAAATTTATGGTGGGCTATGAAATGCTGGCGGAAACCCAGCGTGACCTGACGGCGGAACAGGCGGCAGAACGTCTGCGTGCCGTTAGCGACGTCCACTATCGCGAATCAGGAGTCTAAAAAATGAGTCTGAAAGATAAAACACAATCCCTGTTTGCTGAGAAATTTGGCTACCCTGCCACCCACGTTATCCAGGCACCTGGCCGCGTTAACCTGATCGGTGAACACACCGACTATAACGACGGTTTCGTGCTGCCGTGCGCCATCGATTACCAGACCGTCATCAGCTGCGCGAAGCGCGACGACCGTAAAGTTCGCGTGATTGCGGCGGATTACGGTAATGAGACGGACGAGTTTTCCCTCGATGCCCCGATTGTGACGCATGACAGCCAGCAGTGGTCTAACTACGTGCGCGGCGTGGTGAAACACCTTCAGAAGCGCAACAAAAACTTTGGCGGTGCGGATTTAGTTATCAGCGGCAACGTGCCGCAGGGTGCGGGCTTAAGCTCCTCTGCGTCCCTGGAAGTCGCCGTGGGCACCGTATTCCAGCAGCTTTATCATCTGCCGCTGGATGGCGCGCAAATCGCCCTGAACGGTCAGGAAGCAGAAAACCAGTTCGTGGGCTGTAACTGCGGCATTATGGACCAGCTGATCTCCGCGCTGGGCAAAAAAGAGCATGCCCTGTTAATTGACTGCCGCTCGCTGGGAACCAAAGCCGTTCCCCTGCCAAAGGGCGCGGCTGTGGTGATCGTCAACAGCAACTTTAAGCGCACGCTGGTGGGCAGCGAATACAACACCCGCCGCCAGCAGTGCGAAACCGGCGCCCGCTTCTTCCAGCAGCCTGCCCTGCGCGACGTGACGCTCAATGAATTTAACAAAGTGGCGCACGAGCTGGATCCGGTTGTCGCCAAACGCGTTCGCCACGTGCTGACGGAAAATGCCCGTACCGTTGAAGCCGCGTCCGCGCTGGCGAAAGGCGATCTGAAACGCATGGGTGAGCTGATGGCGGAATCTCACGCCTCCATGCGCGATGATTTTGAAATCACCGTTCCGCAGATCGACACCCTGGTGGACATCGTTAAGGCCACCATTGGCGACAAAGGCGGCGTGCGAATGACGGGCGGCGGTTTTGGCGGCTGCATCGTTGCGCTGGTGCCAGAAGAGCTGGTCCCTGCCGTACAGGATGCCGTGGCGAAGCAGTACGAAGCAAAAACGGGCATCAAAGAAACCTTCTATGTTTGTAAAGCATCACAAGGAGCCGGACAGTGCTAAACGAAACACCTACCCTTGCACCGGATGGTCTGCCGTATCGCCTGTTAACCCTGCGCAACAGCGCGGGGATGGTCGTTACGGTGATGGACTGGGGGGCAACCCTTCTTTCTGCCCGCGTACCGATGCCGGACGGCAGCGTACGCGAGACTCTGCTCGGCTGCGCCTCGCCTGAGCAGTACGTCAATCAGTCCGCCTATCTGGGCGCGTCCGTTGGGCGCTATGCTAACCGCATCGCGAAAAGCCGTTTTGAACTCAACGGCGTGCAGTACACCCTGCTTCCAAGCCAGGGTGAGAACCAGCTGCACGGCGGACCGGACGGGTTTGATAAACGCCGCTGGAAGATTGTTCGTCAAAACGATGGCGAAGTGCTGCTCTCGCTGGATTCGCCTGATGGCGATCAGGGCTTCCCGGGGAACCTTGTCGCGTCCGCGCGCTTTACGCTGACCGACGACAACCGTATCGCCATCGAATACCGTGCGACGGTCGACAGGCCGTGTCCGGTCAACCTGACCAATCACGCGTATTTCAACCTGGACGGTAGCCAGTGCGACGTTCGCAACCACAAGCTGCAGATCCTGGCGGATGCGTATCTGCCGGTTGACGAGATGGGCATTCCGCATCAGGGCCTCAAAGACGTGAGCGGCACCAGCTTTGACTTCCGCAGCGCGAAGTCCATCGCCCAGGATTTCATGAGCGATGACGATCAGCGCAAGGTGAAAGGCTACGACCACGCTTTCCTGCTGCAGGCCAAAGGCGATGTGAAACAGCCTGCCGCACAGGTCTGGTCTGCGGATGAGAAACTGCAGATGACGGTTTATACCACCGCACCTGCCCTGCAGTTTTACTCAGGCAACTACCTCGGCGGCACCACGGCGCGCGAACACGATGAGTACAGCGACTGGCAAGGCCTGGCGCTGGAGAGCGAGTTCCTGCCGGACAGCCCGAACCATCCGGAATGGCCGCAGCCGGACTGCGTGCTGCGTCCGGGTGAAGAGTACGTGAGCGTGACGGAATATCATTTTATTCCACATTAATATCCAGCCCTCCCTCCGGAGGGCTTTTTTCTGCTCGCCTTGCTGAAAATAGCGCCGATCGCAGACAAAATCATAACCCTGGATTCACAAGCATCTTACACTCAGAGACTATTTTCGCTATGGTTAGGGTTAAGCGTTGCTGGTGGCACGGCCACGGCAATATAATGAGAATTGTTATCATTCTAAAAATGCTTGAGGAGTAAGAGATGGCTATTACTAAGCTGGTCCTGGTGCGTCACGGCGAAAGCCAATGGAACAACGAAAACCGCTTTACCGGTTGGTACGACGTTGATCTGTCTGAGAAAGGCGTAAGCGAAGCAAAAGCAGCAGGTAAACTGCTGAAGGAAGAAGGCTTCAGCTTTGATTTTGCTTACACCTCTGTGCTGAAACGTGCCATCCACACCCTGTGGAACGTGCTGGACGAACTGGATCAGGCCTGGCTGCCGGTTGAGAAGTCCTGGAAACTGAACGAACGTCACTACGGTGCGCTGCAGGGCCTGAACAAAGCGGAAACCGCTGAGAAATATGGCGACGAGCAGGTTAAACAATGGCGTCGCGGCTTCGCAATCACCCCGCCAGAGCTGACCAAAGATGACGAGCGCTACCCGGGCCACGATCCGCGTTACTCGAAGCTGACCGACGCTGAGCTGCCAACCACCGAAAGCCTGGCGCTGACCATCGACCGCGTTGTGCCTTACTGGAACGAAACCATTCTGCCACGCCTGAAAAGCGGCGAGCGCGTGATCATCGCTGCTCACGGTAACTCCCTGCGTGCGCTGGTGAAATACCTGGACAACATGGGTGAAGACGAAATCCTTGAACTGAACATCCCAACTGGCGTACCGCTGGTGTATGAGTTCGACGAAAACTTCAAACCAATCAAACACTACTATCTGGGTAACGCAGAAGAGATCGCGGCGAAAGCAGCGGCTGTCGCGAACCAGGGTAAAGCGAAGTAATTTTCGCAAGGCATAAAAAAAGCGCGGAGCCTTCCGCGCTTTTTTATTTGTGCCTGAGAATTCAGCCGCGGCGCGCTTTTACCGCATTCGCCAGCTGACGCAGGATAGCATCGGTATCGTCCCAGCCAATGCAGGCATCGGTGACGCTTTTGCCATATACCAGCGGCTCGCTGCCTTCCAGGTTCTGGTTACCTTCAACCAGATGGCTTTCGATCATCACCCCAATTACCGCCTTCTCACCGCCGGCAATCTGCTGGCAAACGTCTGCCCCTACTTCCATCTGCTTTTTAAACTGCTTGCTGGAGTTAGCATGGCTGAAATCGATCATCACCTGCGGTGGCAGCCCGGCTTTTTCCAGCCCGACCTTCACTTCTGCCACGTGTTTCGCGCTGTAGTTCGGCTCTTTGCCGCCGCGCAGAATGATATGGCAGTCACCGTTACCGCTGGTGTTAACGATGGCGGAATGGCCCCATTTGGTTACGGACAGGAAGCAGTGCGGCGCACCCGCTGCGTTGATGGCGTCGATAGCCACCTTAATGGTGCCGTCAGTGCCGTTTTTGAAACCCACCGGGCAAGAGAGTCCGGACGCCAGCTCGCGGTGCACCTGAGATTCGGTCGTGCGGGCACCAATTGCGCCCCAGCTCATCAGGTCTGCCAGATATTGTGGCGTAATCATGTCCAGGAATTCACCGGCCGCAGGCAGGCCGCTGTCGTTGATCTCCAGCAGCAGCTTGCGTGCAATGCGCAGACCGTCGTTGATCTGGAAGCTGTTATCCATATGCGGATCGTTAATCAGCCCTTTCCAGCCCACGGTGGTGCGCGGTTTCTCAAAATAGACGCGCATCACGATTTCCAGCTCGTCCTTCAGCTCTTCACGGAGGGTGAGCAGACGGGCAGCGTACTCTTTCGCAGCTGCAGGATCGTGAATGGAGCACGGGCCAATCACCACCAGAAGACGATCGTCATTACCTTTCAGGATCTTATGGATCGCTTTACGAGCATGAGAAACCGTATTTGCGGCATTTTCAGTGGCGGGGAATTTCTCAAGGAGCGCTACAGGAGGTAATAACTCATTGATCTCTTTAATGCGTAAATCGTCGTTCTGATAATTCATTTTCTTTCCAGCTCTGCCATATCTTTAGTAATGAAAGCAATCCTTTCAATCTATCTTGTCGACCAGGAAGTGTAAACACGGTTTTACACTTCACGCAGATAATTCCTGGAATTCGCCTAAAAATCGCCACAAAATAGCGAAATATGAGATCTAACCTAAGCTTTTTAACTGTAACAACCAATTTTACACGCTTAAACGCGATTCCCTACTGACGTAAGTCCGTAAGGCGGAATCTTTCGCCTCAGAAAAAGATGCACTGTTGGAGAATGTTATCCAGCGTAACGACAAGAACAGGAGCACCATGATGAAAATGACGAAACTGGCAACCCTCTTCCTGACCGCCACACTCACTCTGGCCAGCGGCAGCGTCCTGGCCGCGGAAACGGGCACATCAGACAGCAACGGTGATGCGAATGCCGCTGCGGCAGCAGGCCAGCCCGCACCTGATGCGAAACAGAATATCGCCCCGAATAATGTCGACAACAACCAGATCAATACCGGTAATACCAACACCGGCGGCACCATGCTGCATCCCAACGGCAGTGGTTCCGGCACCATGAATCATGACAATATGAGTTCGGACGAGGTTCATAAGAACTCAATGTGCAAGGACGGAAAATGCCCTGACCCTAATGACAAAGTAGGAAACGACGCGAATACCAAAACCGATGGCACCACCCAGTAACGGGGGTGTTCGGGAAGAAAAAGGAGAGCTCTGGCTCTCCTTTCTTTTTGGAGTAACCTATTAAAAACGCTACACTAAAAACAATAACACATCAGGAAAGCAGACATGGCGCACTCCCATTCCCACTCACACTCACCCGTCAACGACAACGCTAAACGACTGATGCTGGCCTTTGGCGTCACGGCAACGTTTATGGTTATCGAGGTCATTGGCGGCCTGATCTCCGGCTCTCTGGCGCTACTGGCTGATGCCGGACACATGCTGACCGATGCCGCAGCGCTGCTCTTCGCCCTGCTGGCGGTGCAGTTTGCGCGTCGTCCTCCCAATGCGCGCCATACCTTCGGCTGGCTGAGGCTGACAACCCTCGCCGCGTTTGTTAACGCTATTGCGCTGGTGGTCATTACCGTTCTTATCGTCTGGGAAGCCGTACAGCGCTTCAGACACCCGCAGCCAATCGCCGGGGCAACCATGATGGTGATTGCCGTGGCGGGGCTGCTGGCAAATATCCTCGCCTTCTGGATTTTGCACCGCGGCAGCGGGGAAAAGAACCTCAACGTGCGCGCTGCGGCTCTGCATGTTCTGGGTGATTTGCTCGGTTCAGTCGGGGCGATTGTCGCCGCGCTGGTGATCCTCTACACCGGCTGGACGCCTGTCGATCCGATTCTGTCCGTGCTGGTGTCGTGTCTGGTCTTGCGCAGCGCCTGGCGGCTGCTGAAGGAGAGCGTGAATGAACTGCTTGAAGGGGCACCGGCATCGATGGATATTGACGAGCTGAAGCGCAACCTGCGCCGTTCAGTCCCGGAAGTCCGCAATGTTCATCACGTGCACGTCTGGCTGGTTGGGGAAAAACCGGTCATGACGCTGCACGTCCAGGTGATCCCGCCTCACGACCACGATGCGCTGCTTGAACGCATCCAGCATTTTCTTGAACATCACTACGAAATTGGCCACGCCACCATCCAGATGGAGTATCAGCCCTGTAACGGGCCGGACTGCCACCTTAACGAGGCGCAGTCCGGACATTCACATCAGCATCACCACTAGCTGGAAAGCGCGTGAGAACCTCGCTCACGCGCGCTCTTAATCCACATCCGGCTGCCGTTCAGCGCAATGAAGGTCAGCAGCAGATATTCCAGCGACATCGCATAGACGCCCTGCAGGGCGAAGATCGCCACGCTGATCAGGTTGATGATGACCCACAGCAGCCAGTTCTCAACGTATTTACGGGTCATCAGGATCATCGCTGCAATCGACAGCACCATCATGCAGGAATCCCAGAACGGGAAGGCATCCGGCTGGAGCTCGGGCATCGTCACGTTCAGGCCAAAACCGGACATGACCGAAACGGCAACGCGGGTCAGGAACGCAAACACCGGGTTGATATAGACGGTCATTAAACCAATGGCGACCAGACAGGCGACAAACCAGGCGATGGCTTTCGGCAAGGGCAGCCAGCGGATCTGCAGCTCTGCCTCCTGCTGGCTGTTCTGACGCGACCACGCGTACCAGCCGTAAATATTGGCGGCGAAGAAGAACAGCTGCAAAAGCAGGCTGGCGTACAGCTGGATCTGGAAGAAAATAATCGCAAACAGCGTAACGTTAATCAGCCCGAACGCGTAGTTGCTGATCTTCTCCAGGCTTGCCAGCCAGATACAGAGTAATCCCGCCAGCGTGCCAACGGCCTCAATCCATGACAGGTCATAGCCACCTGCACCAATCGGTATATGAACCAGAATGTTCTGCGTGCTAAAAAAATCCATCTTTTCCCCGGGGCGTTTTGAATTAAGTACGTAGTGTAGCCGCAAAATCCAGCATGCGGTTAAGCGGAATTAACGCACCTTCACGCAGGGCGGCATCCACATGGATTTCATGTGCTGCACCGCCCGTCTCGAGCCCTTCGGCAATGGCCTTCAGGCCATTCATCGCCATCCACGGGCAATGCGCACAGCTGCGGCACGTTGCGCCCTCACCCGCCGTTGGCGCTTCAAGGAGCTCTTTCTCCGGCACGGCCTGCTGCATCTTGTAGAAGATACCGCGATCGGTTGCCACGATGAGCTGCCCGTTAGGCAGCGTTCTGGCCGCGTTGATAAGCTGGCTGGTTGAGCCCACGGCGTCCGCCATGTCGACAATCGACTGCGGTGATTCAGGGTGAACAAGAATCGCGGCGTCAGGATAAAGTGCCTTCATGCGCGCCAGCGCCTGGGTTTTGAATTCGTCGTGCACAATGCAGGCCCCCTGCCAGCAGAGAACGTCAGCCCCCGTCTGCTTCTGGACATAATTTCCAAGATGGCGGTCAGGCGCCCAGATAATTTTCTCGCCAAGGCTATCCAGATGTTCAATCAGCTCAACGGCGATGCTGGAGGTGACAACCCAGTCTGCCCGCGCTTTTACCGCCGCAGAGGTGTTGGCGTAAACCACCACGGTGCGGTCAGGGTGGGCGTCACAGAAGGCCGTGAATTCGTCAATCGGACAGCCGAGATCCAGAGAACACTCTGCATTAAGCGTCGGCATCAGAATGGTTTTTTCAGGGCTCAGGATCTTTGCCGTTTCACCCATAAAACGCACGCCAGCGACCAGCAGCGTGGAAGCAGGATGTTTTGCACCGAAGCGTGCCATCTCCAGTGAGTCAGAAATACAGCCCCCGGTCTCTTCCGCCAGCTGCTGAATTTCCGGGTCGGTGTAGTAATGGGCCACCATCACCGCATCTCGTTCTTTAAGAAGACGTTTGATCTTCTCACGGTAGAATTGCTTTTCGTCCTGGCTTAGCGGGACAGGCTTTGGCGGAAACGGATAGATTGCGGCTTCAGGATCAAACATCACACTCATTATGGCTTCTCGTTTTACGGGCTTAACAATATTGCCTTTCTTTTGCATGACATAGCAAAACGCGTGGCAATTGTGTTTTGTATACTAAACAAGATAGCGAATATGAGAGGAAAAGTCACCGGAAATAGGTGCGGATAGCATTTGTCGGCCGGCGGCTTCGCCTTGCCCGACCTGCACAGAGGGCAGATAGCAAAAAGGCGCCTTTAGGGCGCCTTTCTACACTGGTGGGTCGTGCAGGATTCGAACCTGCGACCAATTGATTAAAAGTCAACTGCTCTACCAACTGAGCTAACGACCCCTTGCGGGATGTACTTCAAATTTATTCAGGCTGGTGGGTCGTGCAGGATTCGAACCTGCGACCAATTGATTAAAAGTCAACTGCTCTACCAACTGAGCTAACGACCCTTTTGGGTGTTGCCTGAATTATCACTCGGAACCAATAAAATTGGTGGGTCGTGCAGGATTCGAACCTGCGACCAATTGATTAAAAGTCAACTGCTCTACCAACTGAGCTAACGACCCGAGTGGTGGGTGATGACGGGCTCGAACCGCCGACCCCCTCCGTGTAAAGGAGATGCTCTACCAACTGAGCTAATCACCCACTCTGTACTGCTGGTGTGCGTTAAGTGGTGGGTCGTGCAGGATTCGAACCTGCGACCAATTGATTAAAAGTCAACTGCTCTACCAACTGAGCTAACGACCCACTTTTACGCTGTTTTCACGTTGTTTGATATCCCGTGGCAACGGCGGCATATATTACTGATTTAAGAATTCAGCGCAACAAAAATTTCGATGAAGATCACTTAACTGCTTACGAATCATGCTGCACGACCAGAAATAACGCGATTTCTGGTCATGCGATAATCATCCCATCGAATTCAGACGTTTTTGCGCCTGCTTGGCACCTTCGGTACCTGGGAATTTGGAGACTACCTGCTGGTAAACCGCTTTGGCTTTCGCAGTGTCGCCTTTGTCCTGCATGATGACGCCTACTTTGTACATCGCATCAGGCGCTTTTGGCGATTTCGGGTAGTTTTTTACCACGGAGGCAAAATAAAACGCCGCATCGTCCTTTTTACCCTTGTTGTAATTCAGCTGACCGAGCCAGTAATTCGCATTTGGCTGATAAGTGGAATCAGGGTATTTCTTAACAAAGTTCTGAAACGCAGCAAGGGCGTCATCCTGACGAGATTGATCCTGCACCAGGGCAATGGCCGCGTTGTAGTCCGTATTCGCGTCACCGCTCTGTACAGGCGCCCCTGTTGAAGCAGAAGCATCCGCAGCCGGAGCTGATGTCGCCGCACCGGTCTGATCGCCCGCGGCTGGCTGTGCTTGTGCTGCTGCACCACCGCTACTCAGGCTATCTATCTGCAGCAAAATCTGCTTCTGACGTTCGACAACCTGGTTCAACTGATACTGGCTTTCCTGAATCTGGCCGCGGAGAGAGTCAATATCGTTTTGGTTATCAGAAAGTTGTTGCTGGAGTTGGGTTAAAAGCTGGCTGTGAGCGTTAGAAATACGCTCGAGTTGAGTGACCCGGTCTTCTACCGAGCCTGAGCCGACACTACTGATTGGTGCCTGAGCAAAAGCGGCCCAGGGGGCCGCTATTCCAACCAGTAACGACAGACTCAACAGATGATGTCTGAAGTTACTGCTCATGCAATTCTCTTAGTAAACCAGTACGGCACGACGGTTTTTGGAGTAAGCCGCTTCGTCGTGACCCAGTACTGCAGGTTTTTCTTTACCGTAAGAAACGATGGAGATCTGGTCAGCAGAAACGCCTTTACCCTGCAGGTACATTTTAACAGCGTTAGCACGACGTTCACCCAGGGAGATGTTGTACTCTGGAGTACCACGTTCGTCCGCGTGACCTTCTACGGTGACTTTGTAAGATGGGTTGCTACGCAGGAAGTTAGCGTGAGCATCCAGCATCGCAGCGAAGTCAGAACGGATGTCGTATTTATCCAGATCGAAGTAAACGATGTTGTTCTGCTGCAGCTGCTGCATCTGTAGACGCGCTTGCTCTTCAGAAGACATGTTGCCATTGCCGTTCGCGTCCATACCGGTGCCGGCACCCATCATGCCTTCGCCGCTCTGGTCATTGCTGGCGTTCTTGTTAGAAGAACACGCTGCGATTGCCATTACAGGCAGAGCGATCATCAGCCCCTTCAGCACTTTGTTCAGTTGCATTTCTATGATTCCTTTAGTAATCAATTAATTATTATTTACAGATACGGCGACCAGGCAGGTGATTTTACCTGTCCATCAGTTGCCGGAATACGCGCTTTGAAACGCCCATCTGTAGAAACCAGATTCAGCACAGATCCCATCCCCTGAGAAGAGCTGTAGATTACCATCGTGCCGTTAGGTGCCAGACTCGGCGTTTCATCCAGGAACGTTGACGACAGAACTTGAACGCCACCCGCTACCAGATCCTGTTTGGCAATGTGCTGCTGCCCACCGTTGGAGCTCACCATTACCATAAATTTACCGTCGCTGCTCACGTCTGAGTTCTGGTTCTGCGAACCTTCCCAGGTAATACGCTGCGGAGCACCGCCGTTGATGTTGACTTTATAGATTTGTGGACGGCCAGCCTGGTCAGAGGTAAACGCCAGGTTTTGACTGTCCGGGAACCATGAAGGTTCGGTGTTGTTGCTGCGACCGTCGGTCACCTGACGGATCTGGCCAGAGCCAATGTCCATCACGTACAGGTTCAGGCTACCGGTTTTTGACAGCGCAAACGCCAGTTTAGACCCGTCCGGAGAGAAGGAAGGCGCACCGTTGTGACGTGGGAAAGAGGCCACCTGACGAACAGCACCGTTTGCCAGCGTCTGGATAACCAGCGCTGAACGGCCACTTTCGAAGGTTACATAGGCCAGTTTAGAACCGTCCGGAGACCAGGCTGGAGACATCAGCGGCTGAGAAGAACGTTTCACCAGGAACTGGTTGTAGCCGTCGTAGTCAGATACGCGCAGCTCATACGGGAACTGACCACCGTTGGTCTGTACCACATAAGCAATACGGGTACGGAACGCCCCTTTAATGCCGGTCAGTTTTTCAAATATCGCATCGCTGGCAGCGTGTGCCGCGTAGCGCAGGTACTGCTTAGTGACCTTGTAAGAGTTCTGTGCCAGAACGGTACCCGGTGCACCGCCGGTATCCACCAGTTGCCAGGCCACGTTATAAGAGCCGTCCGGGTTAGGCGTAACCTGACCCACAACCACGGCATCAATACCCAGTGCAGACCATGCTGCAGGCTGTACTTCCTGCGCGCTACCCGGCTGCTGAGGCAGACGAGAACGATCTAACGGATTGAATTTACCGCTGTTACGCAGGTCAGCCGCTACGATGCCGCCGGCATCTTCAGGTGCAGCGCCAGGACCGGCCCACTGGAACGGAACAACCCCGATTGGGCGTGCCGAGTCCACCCCCTGGGTGATCTCGATACGTACTTCTGCGTGCAGTACTGCTGCCCACAGCATTAAAAAACTAAATGCTACACGTAATGCCTGCTTCATCATATCTCCCTTATCCGGGTAACCTTACCCACGATAATTTAGCAGAATGTTAACAAACTCAAATAGACAAAACTACCAGAACCCTGTGACTAAACCTGGTCTATTTTTCCCCGTTTGCACGGGGAAAATGTAACTTAAGGTTTGAAGTCCAGCGGCGCATTTTTGAAGACTTCGTAAACTGCCTGAGACGGCGGTTTAGGCATCTTCGCCTGACGCGCTGCAGCCAGGGCCGCAGTACATAAAGCCGGGTCGCCACCTTCAGACTTAATATCCAGCAGCATGCCGTCCGGAGCCAGTTTTATACGCAACGTACACGTTTTACCGGTATAGGAAGACGCATCATAAAATCGGCTTTCAATAGCGGATTTAATCTGCGCGGCATAACCGTTGATTTCAGCCCCTGTCGCACCGTTACTCTTAGTGTTACCACTTCCCGTCGGCGCTGCGTTGTTTCCTTTCGCCCCACCGCCCGTTTTCGGTGCATTCTTACCGGAGCTCAAATCGCCCAGCAGATCGTCAACCCCTGCGGCGGCAGCGGCTTTTTCAGCGGCTGCGGCCTTTTTGGCAGCCGCTTTATCAGCAGCAGCTTTCTTATCGGCAGCGGCCTTCTCAGCTGCAGCTTTCTTATCGGCGGCAGCCTTCTCAGCTGCAGCTTTTTTATCGGCTGCGGCTTTTTCAGCAGCGGCAGCTTTTTCTGCAGCCGCTTTCTTCGCGGCCTCGGCAGCAGCTTTCTTCTCTGCTTCCTGAGCGGCTTTCTTCGCGGCTTCCGCTTCGGCTTTCTTCTGAGCATCAGCTGCGGCTTTCTTCGCGGCTTCCGCTTCAGCTTTCTTCTGGGCATCAGCAGCGGCTTTCTTCGCGGCTTCAGCTTCAGCTTTCTTCTGAGCATCAGCAGCGGCTTTCTTCGCCGCTTCTGCCGCTAATTTTGCCTGGGCATCAGCCTGTGCTTTCGCGTCCGCTGCGGCTTTTGCTGCCGCCTCTTCCGCCTGCTTTTGCTGTTCCTGGGCTTTCTTCGCGGCCTCTTCGGCTTGCTTCTGCTGTTCCGCCTGCTCTTTCGCAGCTTCCTGCGCCTGCAAACGCTCCTTCTCAAGCTGCTTCAGACGCTCCTGCTCTGCGGCCTGCTTTTCACGCAGTTCTTCCGCCTGCTGTTGCGACTGTTTTTCACGCTGCTCTTCAGCCCGTTTGGCACTCGCCTTCTGCTGTTGTTCGCGATTATAGTTCTGTACTACCGCACCGGGATCCACCATCACGGCGTCAATGGAAGACCCTCCACCGCCGCCGGCTGATGCATCAATATGCTCGTCGAACGAACTCCAGATCAGCGCTGCAAAGAGAATCACGTGCAGCACTGCGGAGACGATTATCGCTCGCTTAAGCTTGTCGTTCTGTTCGGTTGCCTTTGACACTATCGGTTCCCAAAAACTACGCGGATGATCAAATAGGTTGGGTCATTAAGCCAACTGACTTAACACCCGCACTATGTAGCAAGTTCAGCGCTTTAATAATTTCATCGTAGGGTACGTCTTTCGCGCCACCGATTAAGAAGACCGTTTTCGGATTTGACTCCAGACGACGCTGCGCTTCAGCAATAACCTGCTCAGGCGGCAGCTGATCCATACGATCTTTCTCAACCACGACGCTGTATTGCCCTACGCCGGAAACCTCAATGATAACCGGAGGATCGTCATTGGTGCTCACCGCCTGTGATTCTGTCGCATCCGGCAGATCCACCTCCACACTCTGGGTAATGATTGGCGCTGTCGCCATGAAGATCAGCAGCAGTACCAGCAGGACGTCCAGCAGTGGAACGATATTGATTTCGGACTTGAGCTCGCGACGACCTCGTCCACGCGATCTGGCCATGGTTTACCCCTTGTTGCTCTCGGTGCTGGTAAACGCCTGACGGTGCAGAATCGCTGTGAACTCTTCCATAAAGTTGTCGTAGTTCAGTTCCAGTTTGTTCACGCGCTGGTTCAGACGGTTGTAAGCCATAACCGCAGGAATTGCCGCAAACAGACCGATAGCGGTCGCAATCAGTGCTTCAGCGATACCCGGTGCAACCATCTGCAACGTCGCCTGCTTCACCGCGCCCAGCGCGATAAAGGCGTGCATGATCCCCCACACGGTACCAAACAGGCCGATATACGGGCTGATGGAACCGACAGTGCCGAGGAATGGAATATGCGTTTCGAGATTTTCCAGCTCGCGGTTCATAGAGATGCGCATCGCACGCGAGGCACCTTCTACCACCGCTTCCGGAGCATGATTGTTTGCACGATGCAGACGAGCAAACTCTTTGAAACCGCTATAAAAAATTTGCTCGGAGCCTGTAAGGTTTTCACGGCGCCCCTGGCTTTCCTGATACAGACGAGAAAGCTCAATACCCGACCAGAACTTATCTTCAAACGCTTCAGCTTCACGGCCAGCGGCATTGAGGATACGCGTTCTCTGGATGATGATGGCCCAGGATGCGATTGAAAAACCAATCAAAATCAACATGATAAGTTTAACCAGAAGGCTTGCCTTCAGGAACAAATCAAGGATATTCATGTCAGTCACTGCTTAAACTCCGCGACAATAGACTTAGGAAGCGCACGAGGCTTCATTATGGTTGGATCAACACAAACAATCAGCACTTCAGCTGAGTTCAGTACGGTATTCTCTGCGTTGACTATCCGCTGCGTGAAAACCAGTGAGGTCCCGCGCATTGATGTAATTTCAGTTTGGACTTCGAGCATATCGTCGAGTCTGGCAGGCGCAAAATACTCAAGCGTCATCTTGCGTACCACGAAGGCAACTCGCTCAGCCAACAGCACCTGTTGACTAAAGTGATGATGGCGCAGCATCTCTGTGCGTGCCCGTTCATAAAAAGCAACGTAGCTGGCGTGGTAAACCACACCACCGGCATCGGTATCTTCGTAATAGACACGAACCGGCCATCGAAACAGCGTTGTATTCACTTTACATCCCGGTAATGCAACAAAAGTTAATGCTTTTAAACTTCGCTACTATACGCGCGGGAAAGAGGGTTGGGAATGGGAGAAAGTAAACGGAGAGTAAATTTTTATGGGCTCGGGTAAGCCCATAACGTTAACGGACATTTCTTATTCAGAAGAAGAAGAAAATCAAACCGGCGAGAAGCACCAGATCGGCAATCAGCGGGCAAAAAATTCCCTGCCAGTGAACGGCTTTCGGACGAAAGCCCACGCCGTGGATCACACCTGCGCACACCGCCCACATAATGAGAAAGCCGTGCCAGATTTCAAGCTCGCTGGTTTTCGCTGCAAAGCGCGAAGGGTCCCAGAAGATACAACCTGCCAGCAGTAATGCCATCACTAAAGAAAGCGCCCGTAACGGGCGCTTGTCCATTACCGCGTAAAGCGTCGCGATAATATTCATCAGTGTTTTTCTTCACCCGCTTTGGTCGCTTCAACGTGCTCAAGCGCCAGGGCAGTGATGACACCAAATGCACAGGCAAGAAGCGTCCCTAAAATCCATGCGAAATACCACATATTCAGCTCCTTACTTAGTACATAGAGTGGGTGTTGCTTTCGATATGTTCTTTAGTGATACGACCGAACATTTTCCAGTAACACCAGATGGTGTAAGCCAGAACAATCGGAACGAACACGCAAGCAACATACGTCATCAGGTTCAGCGTCATATGGCTGGACGTTGCGTCCCACATGGTCAGGCTAGCATTCAGCATGGTGCTGGATGGCATGACGAATGGGAACATCGCAATACCCGCCGTCAGGATGATGCATGCCAGGGTCAGTGATGAGAACACGAACGCCAGCGCGCCTTTCTCCAGACGAGACGTCAACACGGTCAGCAGCGGCAGCAATACGCCCAGAGCCGGGATAGCCCACAGCGCAGGGGTATTGTTAAAGTTCACCAGCCATGCACCTGCCTGACGCGCCACTTCTTTGGTCAGCGGATTAGACGGCGCAGTATGGTTGATTGCAGACGTCACCACGTAGCCATCAATGCCGTACACCACCCACACGCCGGCCAGTGCAAAGCAAACCAGCGTGACCAGCGCAGCGACCTGAGCCGTCGCGCGAGAACGCAGGTGCAGTTCACCAACCGTACGCATCTGCAGATAGGTTGCGCCCTGAGTGATGATCATCGACACGCTCACCACGCCGGCCAGCAGACCAAACGGATTCAGCAGCTGGAAGAAGTTACCGGTGTAGTAAAGACGCATGTATTCGTCCAGGTGGAACGGTACGCCCTGCAGCAGGTTACCGAACGCCACGCCGATCACCAGCGGTGGAACGAAGCTACCGATAAAGATGCCCCAGTCCCACATGTTGCGCCAGCGGGTGTCTTCAATCTTGGAACGGTAGTCGAAACCAACCGGACGGAAGAATAAAGAGGCCAGCACCAGAATCATCGCCACGTAGAAGCCGGAGAACGCAGCCGCGTAGACCATCGGCCAGGCAGCGAACAGCGCGCCGCCAGCGGTGATCAGCCACACCTGGTTACCGTCCCAGTGAGGGGCAATGGAGTTGATCATGATTCGACGCTCGGTGTCATTACGACCGAGGAAACGGGTGAGCATCCCCACCCCCATGTCGAAACCATCCGTGACGGCAAAACCGATCAGCAGAACGCCGATCAACAGCCACCAGATAAAACGCAATACTTCATAATCGATCATTTGATGACTCCTGTCTTAGCGTGCCGGCTGAGTAGTCGCAGTGGACTGCTCGTAGTGATAGCGACCGGTTTTCAGGCTGCTTGGGCCAAGGCGCGCGAACTTGAACATCAGGAACAGTTCAGCCACCAGGAACAGGGTGTACAGACCACAGATCAGCAGCATGGAGAAGATCAGGTCGCCTGCGGTCAGGGACGAGTTCGCTACCGCCGTTGGCAGTACCTCACCAATCGCCCATGGCTGACGGCCGTACTCCGCAACAAACCAGCCGGATTCGATAGCGATCCACGGCAGTGGAATACCGTACAGCGCGGTGCGCAGCAGCCATTTTTTCTCGCCGATGCGGTTGCGAATCACGGACCAGAAGGACGCCGCAATGATCAGCAGCATGATGATGCCGCAGCCCACCATGATACGGAATGCGAAGTACAGTGGCGCAACGCGTGGAATCGAATCTTTGGTTGCCATCTGGATCTGCGCTTCTGTCGCATCAGAAACGTTCGGGGTATAACGCTTCAGCAGCAGACCGTAACCCAGATCTTTCTTCACGTTGTTGAACTGGTCGCGAACGGCCTGGTCGGTAGAACCGGCACGCAGCTGTTCCAGCAGCGAGTAGGCTTTCATACCGTTACGGATACGCTCTTCGTGCTGAACCATCAGCTCTTTCAGACCTGTCACCTGCTTATCAACAGAACGGGTGGCGATGATACCCAGCGCGTAAGGGATCTGAATGGCGAAGCGGTTTTCCTGCGCGTCCTGATCGGGAATGCCGAACAGCGTAAAGGCAGCAGGCGCCGGTTGGGTTTCCCATTCGGCTTCGATGGCGGCCAGTTTGGTTTTCTGCACGTCACCCATTTCGTAACCGGATTCATCACCCAGAACGATAACAGAGAGGATTGCAGCCATACCGAAGCTTGCAGCGATAGCAAAGGAGCGCTTAGCAAACGCGAAGTCACGACCGCGCAGCATGTAGTAAGAGCTGATACCCAGGATAAACATCGCGCCGCACACGTAGCCAGAAGCGACGGTGTGAACGAATTTAACCTGCGCAACCGGGTTCAGGACCAGCTCGGCAAAGCTGACCATCTCCATACGCATGGTTTCGAAGTTGAAATCAGACGCGATAGGGTTCTGCATCCAGCCGTTCGCCACCAGGATCCACAGCGCGGACAGGTTCGAACCTAATGCCACCAGCCAGGTTACCGCCATATGCTGGACTTTACCCAGACGGTCCCAGCCGAAGAAGAACAGACCTACAAAGGTGGATTCGAGGAAGAATGCCATCAGACCTTCAATGGCCAGCGGCGCACCGAAGATATCCCCGACATAGTGGGAATAGTAAGACCAGTTAGTCCCGAACTGGAACTCCATGGTCAAACCGGTTGCCACGCCCAGCGCGAAGTTGATACCAAACAACTTGCCCCAGAACTTGGTCATATCTTTATAAATCTGTTTGCCGGAGAGAACGTATACCGTTTCCATAATGGCCAGCAGGAACGCCATACCGAGCGTCAGTGGCACAAACAGGAAGTGGTACATCGCGGTCAAGGCAAACTGTAAGCGCGACAGTTCGACTATATCTAACATCATGACTCCTTGCTCATCGCATGAAGACTCCGAGAGTGAACCCCGTCAGAGAGAGATCCACACGCATGCCCCAATACAAATTATTCGCATCCTTGTCGTCGTTATTACCCTGAAGGAGGATAAAAACGATGACGTGAGGTTACAAATACGTTAATAAAAAACTCAAATTGATCCCGCAAATATAATACGCTGCAAAACCCTTACAATAAACAGGTTTTTATTGAATCACATTTACGTTTTTCGACGGCGATCAATTTATAGCAAAATTACCACTTTTCGGCCATTTTGATCGGGGACAATTTACCGCCTTTTGATGGGTTTTTCCAAGGATTAAACATTGATTTAAATCAAAAACAATCCGTTGTGTTAAATGTGTTTTGATGCGGTGAACATAGTAAAAACCATGTTAAAGATATGTATATAAAATACAATTAAGGTTATCAAGTCGATTGATGAATATAAACAGAAGTGATTTTTATTAACTCAGAAGCCCGAATGCCTAATTTATTCAGGACATAAATTTTAGTGCGTTTTTCGTTTTTTTCCATCCGCTCTCTTTAAGGTAAATAAATAACAATTATTTTACTTTTATCCCCCTCTCTAATTAACACCATTTAGTGACTATTGCATGTCGCCCGAGAGGCAATAAAAAAGGCCGCTTTACAGCGGCCAACCATGTCGAAACGGACATTTTTATACTTCAACGCCCCCCTTTCGGGGAGCAGAGAGGACTTACTTAATGATGGATTTCAGTGCTTCGCCGATATCCGCCAGGCTGCGAACGGTTTTCACGCCTGCGGCTTCCAGCGCTGCGAATTTCTCATCAGCCGTACCTTTACCGCCGGCGATGATCGCGCCTGCGTGACCCATACGCTTGCCTTTCGGCGCGGTCACACCCGCGATGTAACCGACAACTGGCTTGGTGACGTGTTCTTTGATGTAAGCAGCGGCTTCTTCTTCCGCGCTACCGCCGATCTCACCGATCATCACGATCGCTTCGGTCTGTGGATCTTCCTGGAACAGCTTCAGGATGTCGATGAAGTTAGAGCCCGGGATCGGGTCACCGCCGATGCCCACGCAGGTGGACTGGCCGAAGCCGTAATCGGTGGTCTGCTTCACTGCTTCATAGGTCAGCGTACCGGAACGGGACACGATGCCCACTTTACCCGGCTTGTGAATGTGGCCCGGCATGATGCCGATTTTGCACTCGCCCGGGGTGATAACGCCAGGGCAGTTCGGGCCGATCATGCGCACGCCTGCTTCATCCAGCTTCACCTTCACGGTCAGCATATCCAGCGTCGGGATGCCTTCAGTAATAGTGATGATCAGTTTGATGCCTGCGTCGATCGCTTCCAGAATGGAGTCTTTGCAGAACGGTGCCGGAACGTAGATCACGGTCGCGGTTGCGCCCGTCGCTTCTACGGCTTCACGCACGGTGTTGAATACCGGCAGGCCCAGGTGCGTAGTACCGCCTTTACCTGGCGTTACGCCGCCAACCATCTGCGTGCCGTAGGCAATCGCCTGTTCTGAGTGGAAAGTCCCCTGGCTACCGGTGAAGCCCTGGCAGATAACCTTGGTATCTTTATTAATTAAAACTGACATTATTTCCCCTCCACTGCGGCAACAACCTGCTGAGCTGCATCCGTCAGACTTTTCGCTGCAATAATATTCAGGCCGCTGTCAGCCAGTTTTTTCGCGCCGAGTTCAGCGTTGTTACCTTCCAGACGCACAACAACCGGAACGTTAACACCCACTTCTTCTACCGCACCGATGATACCGTCGGCGATCAGGTCGCAACGAACGATGCCGCCGAAGATGTTAACCAGAACGGCCTTCACGTTGTCGTCAGAGAGAATGATTTTGAACGCTTCGGTTACGCGCTCTTTGGTTGCGCCACCGCCTACGTCGAGGAAGTTTGCTGGTTCACCGCCGTGCAGCTTAACGATGTCCATGGTGCCCATTGCCAGGCCCGCACCGTTAACCATGCAGCCGATGTTGCCGTCCAGCGCTACGTAGTTCAGCTCCCACTGTGCAGCCTGCGCTTCACGCGGATCTTCCTGAGACTGGTCGCGCATTTCGCGCAGATCCGACTGGCGGAACAGCGCGTTACCGTCAGCGCCCAGCTTGCCATCGAGGCAGATCAGGTCGCCCTGAGTGGTGATCACCAGCGGATTGATCTCGATCAGCGCCAGGTCGCGCTCCAGGAAGATGTTCGCCAGACCCATGAAGATCTTGGTGAACTGCTGAACCAGCTTGCCTTCCAGGCCCAGTTTGAACGCCAGCTCGCGACCCTGGTAAGGCATTGGGCCCGCCAGCGGATCGATTGCCACTTTGTGGATCAGGTGCGGGGTTTCTTCCGCCACTTTTTCGATTTCCACGCCGCCTTCGGTAGACGCCATGAACACCACGCGACGGGAGCTACGGTCAACAACCGCGCCCAGGTACAGTTCTTTCGCGATGTCGGTCGCCGCTTCAACCAGGATCTGGTTAACCGGCTGGCCGTTCGCATCTGTCTGGTACGTTACCAGACGCTTGCCGAGCCAATGTTCAGCAAACGCACGAATCTCTTCTTTGCTCTTAACAACCTTCACACCGCCCGCTTTACCACGGCCACCAGCGTGAACCTGACACTTAACTACCCAAGGGCCGGAACCGATTTTAGATGCGGCTTCTTCTGCTTCACGCGGGGTAGTACAGGCATAACCCACCGGAGCCGGTAAGCCATACCGGGCAAACAGCTGTTTGGCCTGATATTCATGTAAGTTCATGTGTTCTATCCATCCTTCAGGTAATCGTTAGGTCGTGCTTTTATTGGCCCGGCAGCCATACGCCGCCGGGCAAGACTGCAAAACTAGACGTCCAGCAGCAGACGGGTTGGATCTTCCAGCAGCTCTTTAATCGCGACCAGGAAGCCCACGGACTCGCGGCCGTCGATCAGGCGGTGATCGTAAGAGAGCGCCAGGTACATCATTGGCAGGATCTCAACTTTACCGTCTACCGCCATCGGGCGATCTTTAATGGCATGCATACCCAGGATCGCGCTCTGCGGCGGGTTAATGATCGGGGTAGACATCAGCGAGCCGAATACGCCGCCGTTGGTAATGGTGAAGTTACCGCCGGTCAGGTCGTCTACGGTCAGCTTGCCGTCGCGGCCTTTAACAGCCAGCTCTTTAATGTTTTTCTCGATGTCAGCCATACCCAGGGTATCCACATCACGCAGAACCGGCGTTACCAGGCCGCGTGGAGTAGAAACCGCCATGCTGACGTCGAAATAGTTGTGGTAAACCACGTCATCGCCGTCAATAGACGCGTTCACTTCCGGGTAGCGTTTCAGCGCTTCAACTACCGCTTTCACGTAGAAGGACATAAAGCCCAGACGGATACCGTGACGTTTTTCAAACGCGTCACCGTACTGCTTGCGCAGATCCATGATTGGCTTCATGTTCACTTCGTTGAAGGTGGTCAGCATCGCGGTGGAGTTTTTCGCTTCCAGCAGACGCTCGGCCACGCGCTTGCGCAGACGAGTCATCGGCACGCGTTTTTCGCTGCGGGCACCCAGAGCAGGCTGTGCTGCCGGTGCCTGAGCAGGGGCTTTCGCTTCTGCCTGAGCAGGCGCTTTCGCCAGGTGTTTGTCGATGTCTTCGCGGGTCAGACGGCCGCCCACACCGGTGCCTTTGATGGCTGCCGGGTCGAGGCTGTGTTCAGCCAGCAGGCGACGGATCGCCGGGCTGAGGGCGTCGTTAGACTGTTCTTCCAGAGAAGCCTGCTGGCGCTGAGCCGGCGTAGAGGCTTTCTCTTCAGATTTCGCGCTGGACTCTTTGCCCGCGCTGTTGCCTTCACGCAGGCGACCCAGGATCTGACGAGAGGTTACGGTGGTACCTTCATCTTCCAGCACCGCGTCCAGAACGCCATCCGCCGAAGCCGGTACTTCCAGTACCACTTTGTCAGTTTCGATTTCTACCAGCACTTCATCGCGCTTAACGGCATCGCCTGGTTTTTTGTGCCAGGTAGCGACGGTCGCATCTGCTACGGATTCAGGCAGGTCGGGAACAAGAATATCTACGCTACTCATTTTGTATCCTTTAATTAATCGACGTTCAGCGCGTCATTGACCAGATCTTGTTGCTGCTTCTGGTGAACGGACATATACCCTACCGCCGGAGAGGCGGAGGCCGGGCGACCTGCATAGCGCAGGGCTGACCCAAATGGAATCACTTCACGGAAATGATGCTGGCTGCAGTACCATGCGCCCTGGTTGAGCGGCTCTTCCTGGCACCAGACAAAATCATGTACGTGAGCATATTGTTTCAGCACTTCCTGCATCGCCTGATGCGGGAACGGATAAAGCTGTTCGATACGCACGATGGCGACATCTTTCTGATCGTTCTTGCGGCGCTGTTCCAGCAGGTCGTAATAAACCTTACCAGAACACATCACCACGCGCTTCACGCCCTGCGGATCCAGCTCGTCAATTTCACCGATGGCTGGCAGGAAGGTACCGTTCGCCAGTTCTTCCAGGCTCGACACCGCCAGCGGGTGACGCAGCAGGGATTTTGGCGACATCACCACCAGCGGACGGCGCATACCGCGCAGCGCCTGGCGACGCAGCATATGGTAGACCTGAGCCGGGGTGGACGGCACGCAGACCTGCATGTTCTGCTCGGCGCAGAGCTGCAGATAACGTTCCAGACGCGCGGAGGAGTGCTCCGGACCCTGACCTTCATAACCGTGCGGCAGCAGCATTACCAGGCCACACATACGGCCCCACTTCTGCTCGCCGGAGGAGATGAACTGGTCGATAACCACCTGCGCACCGTTGGCGAAGTCACCGAACTGCGCTTCCCAGATGGTCAGGGTGCGTGGTTCAGCGGTGGCATAACCGTATTCGAAGGCCAGAACCGCTTCTTCAGACAGCACGGAGTCCCAGACCTTGAACTGGCCCTGACCGTTGTGCACGTGCTGCAGCGGGGTGTAGGTTGAACCGTTGGACTGGTTGTGAACAACCGCGTGACGGTGGAAGAAGGTCCCACGGCCGGCATCTTCACCGGACAGACGAACAGGAATGCCTTCGTCAACCAGCGTTGCGTAGGCCAGCGTTTCCGCACCGCCCCAGTCGAACAGCTTCTCGCCTGCCGCCATGGACTGACGGTCAGCGTAGATTTTCGCCACGCGAGACTGCATCTCGATAGCGTCCGGTACGGTGCTGATGCGTTTAGCCAGCTCCTGCAGGCGCTTCATCTCAACCTTGTTCGGGTAGCTCTCATCCCACTCGTGGTTGAGGTACGGCGACCAGGTAAAGGAGTGCATGTTCATCGGGCGCAGCTCTTTGACCACGCATTCACCCGCATCCAGCGCGTCGCGGTAGAGGTTGACCATTTCGGTCGCATCTTCCAGCGTCGTCACTTTGTCGCTCTCCAGCTTGTCAGCATAGATTTTGCGCGGGGTCGGGTGTTTTTTGATTTTCTGATACATCAACGGCTGGGTTGCACTTGGCTCGTCCGCTTCGTTGTGGCCGTGACGGCGGTAGCAGAAGAGGTCAATGAACACATCGCGTTTAAAGGTATTACGGAAATCCAGCGCCAGACGGGTAACGAAAGCAACGGCTTCCGGGTCATCCGCGTTAACGTGGAAGATTGGCGCCTGCACCATCTTACCGATGTCGGTGCAGTACGGGGTAGAACGCGCGTCAAGCGGGTTAGAGGTGGTAAAGCCCACCTGGTTGTTGATCACGATGCGAACGGTACCGCCCACTTCGTAACCACGCGCTTTCGACATGTTCAGGGTTTCCTGAACCACGCCCTGCCCTGTTACCGCCGCATCACCGTGGATGGTAATTGGCAGTACTTTATTGCTGCTCGGCTCGTCCAGACGATCCAGACGCGCACGCACGGAACCGATAACCACCGGGCTAACGATTTCCAGGTGTGACGGGTTAAACGCCAGCGCCAGGTGAACCAGACCGCCTTCGGTTTCGATATCTGACGAGAAGCCCATGTGGTACTTCACGTCGCCGGTGCCGAGGTGTTCTTTATGTTTGCCCGCGAACTCGTCGAACAGGTCCTGAGGTTTTTTACCCAGCACGTTGACCAGCACGTTCAGACGACCACGGTGCGCCATGCCCAGTACCACTTCACGGGTGCCGCTCTTGCCTGCGTGACGAATCAGCTCTTTCAGCATTGGCACCAGCGCGTCGCCGCCTTCCAGCGAGAAGCGTTTTGCGCCCGGGAATTTCGCGCCCAGATAGCGCTCAAGCCCTTCCGCTGCGGTCAGTTCGTTCAGGAAGCGTTTTTTCTCGTCAGCCGAGAAGGTCGCGTGGCCCGCTACGGATTCGATGCGCTGCTGGATCCAGCGTTTCTCTTCGGTAGAGGTAATGTGCATGTATTCCGCGCCGATGGAGCCGCAGTAGGTTTGCTTGAGCGCGTCAATCAGATCGCCCAGCTTCATCGTGTCTTTGCCGATGGCAAAGGAACCTACGTTAAAGCTTTCCTGGAAATCGGCCTCGGTCAGATCGTGATATGCCGGATCGAGATCGGCCACACGGTCTTGTTTCCACAGTCCCAGCGGATCGAGATTCGCATGCTGGTGACCGCGGAAGCGATAAGCGTTGATAAGCTGCAGGACTTTAACCTGCTTCGCATTGGTGTCAGGGTCGGAAATCGCAGAAGAGTAACGTGAGGCATCCTTCGCCAGACGACGGAAATAATCACGTGTTTTGGAATGGAATTGATCCGGTTTGACCCCTGTGCCAGGCAACTGCTGGAACATGGAACGCCAGTTTGCGTCCACTGAGTCAGGATCGGTTAAGAAGTCTTCATAGAGCTGTTCAATCCAGCTCTGGTTCGCACCAGAAAGGAAAGAAGAGTCCAGCCAGGCTTTCATTGCGCCGTTCTGCATCGTGATCCCTTAAGCATTTTTATGCTTACTTTCGCCGTAGAAACTACCACGCACACCACGTGTACGTGCCGGGGTTCACCTGCGAGCTCTTTTACTTTGGCCCGCGAAGGAACCTTTAGAAACTGTCTAAGGGTCTTTACCCTCACCCCTACCCTCTCCCTAAGGGAGAGGGGGAATGCCGTCGGCAGTTTTTAAAGATTTCCTGCAATCTGTCCCCTCTCCCTTAGGGAGAGGGTTAGGGTGAGGGGAACAGTGCTCCCCTCTCAATACTTACGCACTGCGCTGCAGCAGCATCGACTTAATATGGCCGATGGCGCGCGTCGGGTTCAGCCCCTTCGGACACACACTGACGCAGTTCATGATGCTATGGCAGCGGAATACGCTGAAAGCGTCACTCAATCCTTCCAGACGGCTATCGGTTTCGGTGTCGCGGCTATCGATCAGGAAGCGATAGGCAGCCAGCAAACCGGCCGGGCCGATAAACTTGTCCGGGTTCCACCAGAACGACGGGCAGGACGTTGAACAGCATGCGCAGAGAATACACTCGTACAACCCATCGAGTTTTTCACGCTGCTCAGGAGACTGTAAGTGCTCGCGAGCGGGTGGATTTTGCCCATTATTCAATAAGTAAGGCTTAATCTTCTCATATTGTGCATAGAATTGCCCCATGTCTACCACCAAATCACGCACGACCGGCAGGCCTGGCAGAGGACGGATAACAATTTTCTGACCAGGACGCTGCAGCGCTGAAATTGGCGTAATGCAGGCCAGGCCATTTTTGCCGTTCATGTTCACACCGTCAGAACCACAAACCCCTTCACGACAGGAGCGTCGGAACGACAGCGTAGGATCTTTTTCTTTCAGCTGGATTAAGGCATCCAGCAGCATCATGTCGCGACCTTCTTCCGCTTCCAGGGTGTAGTCCTGCATACGCGGAGCGTCATCAACATCCGGGTTATAACGATAAACTGAGAATTCGAGTTTCATTATCCTGTCTCCGCATTAGTAAGTACGAATCTTCGGCGGGAACGCCGGACGCAGTTTCGGTTCCATATTGACGCTACGACGCGTCATGGATTCCGACTCTGGCAGATACAGGGAATGGCACAGCCAGTTTTCGTCATCACGATCCGGGAAGTCGAAGCGGCTATGCGCGCCACGGCTTTCGGTACGGAAGTTTGCCGACATCGCCGTCGCGAACGCGGTTTCCATCAGGTTATCCAGCTCCAGACACTCAACGCGCTGGGTGTTGAATTCGCTGGAGGTGTCGTCCAGACGGGCATTTTTCAGACGCTCGCGGATCGCTTTCAGCTCCTCAAGACCTTTGGCCATCGCGTCGCCTTCGCGGAATACCGAGAAGTTGTGCTGCATGCATTCCTGCAGCGCTTTACGGATTTCCACCGGATCTTCGCCGTTGCGGTTACCGTTCCAGCGGTTGAGGCGCTCAAGAGAGGCATCAATTTCGTCGTCGGTCGCGTCACGCAGCGCGCCCTGCTCGGCAATGGATTCCTGCAGATGCAGACCGACTGCACGACCAAACACCACCAGGTCCAGCAGGGAGTTGCCGCCCAGACGGTTTGCACCGTGTACGGATACGCAGGCAATTTCGCCTACCGCGAACAGGCCAGGAATAACCACGTCTTCGCCCTGCTCGTTTACGGTCAGTGCCTGACCGGTCACTTTGGTCGGAATACCGCCCATCATGTAGTGGCAGGTTGGGATAACCGGAATCGGCTCTTTCACCGGGTCGACGTGTGCGAAGGTGCGGGACAGTTCCAGGATGCCCGGCAGACGGGACTCCAGAACTTCTTTACCCAGATGGTCCAGCTTCAGCTTCGCGTGTGGACCCCATGGGCCGTCACAGCCGCGGCCTTCACGGATTTCGATCATGATGGAACGCGCCACCACGTCACGACCCGCCAGGTCTTTCGCATTCGGGGCATAACGCTCCATGAAGCGCTCGCCGTGCTTGTTCAGCAGGTAACCACCTTCACCGCGGCAGCCTTCTGTTACCAGAACGCCCGCACCGGCGATACCGGTTGGGTGGAACTGCCACATCTCCATATCCTGCACCGGCACGCCCGCGCGGATAGCCATACCGACACCGTCACCGGTGTTGATGTGGGCGTTGGTGGTGGACTGATAGATACGGCCTGCACCGCCGGTAGCCAGCACGGTAGCGCGGGCTTTGAAGTAAACCACTTCACCGGTTTCGATGCACAGCGCGGTACAGCCGACAATTGCGCCATCGGCGTTTTTCACCAGATCCAGCGCGTACCACTCGGAGAAGATGGTGGTATGGTTTTTCAGGTTCTGCTGATACAGGGTGTGCAGCAGTGCGTGACCGGTACGGTCAGCCGCCGCCGCGGTGCGTGCCGCCTGATCGCCGCCGAAGTTTTTCGACTGGCCGCCAAACGGACGCTGATAGATAGTGCCATTTTCCAGACGGGAGAACGGCAGACCCATGTGGTCCAGCTCCAGAATCGCTTCCGGGCCGGTTTTACACATATATTCGATGGCATCCTGGTCGCCGATGTAGTCGGAACCTTTTACCGTGTCGTACATGTGCCATTCCCAGTTATCTTCATGGGAGTTACCCAGCGCAACGGTGATACCGCCCTGCGCAGACACAGTGTGGGAACGGGTCGGGAAAACTTTAGAGAGCAGCGCACAGGTCTGGCCGCTCTGGGAAATTTGCAGTGCGGCACGCATACCTGCGCCACCGGCACCAATTACAACAGCATCAAATTCTCTGACTGGCAGTTTCATTACACACCCCACACCACAACGAATCCATAAATAACGTAAACCACCAGTGCAACAACAATGGCCAGCTGCAGTGGGAGGCGAATCGCCAGCGGTTTAACGTAATCGGTCAACACCTGCCACATGCCAATCCAGGCATGAATAAGGATGGAGAACAGAGCCAGCAGGGTGAACACTTTGGTGAAGGCGGATCCGAAGAACCCACTCCAGATTTCCCACGTCAGCGTGCCGCTGGTCGCGAAGAAACCGATCATATAGATGATGTAAAGAGTGAGAACGATGGCGGTAGCACGGACCAGAATGAAGTCATGTACGCCGTTGCGTCCTAATGCGGAGGCGTTGCTTACCATACGAGAACTCCTGCGAGAAGTGAAAGCACGACAGTAATCACAAATGAAATGTTAGCGGAGCGTTTCCCGGCTTCGAAAGTCTCTTCCAGGTAGCCAAAGTCCATCAGCATATGGCGAACACCCACGACAACGTGGTACGCCAGCGCGGTCAGAATGCCCCACATGATGAATTTCACGAAGAAGCTGTTCATGATGGCAGAGGCCTGGAGGAATCCTTCAGGGGAAGAGAGGCTGGTGCCCAGTAACCACAGTAAAATACCGACCGCCACAAACGTAATCACACCAGAAACACGGTGCAGAATGGACGCTATTGCTGTTACAGGGAACCGGATCGTTTTGAGATCCAGATTGACAGGTCTTTGTTTTTTCACATTTCTTATCATGAATAACGCCCACATGCTGTTCTTATTGTTTCCTTCCTCCGGACTGCGATGCGGGTCAAGCAGCGTTCCTTTTCTATAACTGCGCGTCATGCAAAACACTGCTTCCAGATGCTTAAACGACACGTTACAACGCTGGGTGGCTCGGGATTGCAGGGTGTTCCGGAGACCTGGCGGCAGTATAGGCCGTTCACAAAATCATTACAATTAACCTACATACAGTTTGTCGGGTTTTCTCTGGAACAGTGATCAGGGTCACGATAACAACATCTTTTTAATTTTTAATCATCTGATTTGACAAATGTTAAACAATATTGTTACAAACGTCATCAGAAAAGGCATATAATGCGCAAAAGTTATGAGGTCTCTCTTTCACCTGACAAATAGTTATGTAACAGTGTGATGGTATTGACCGAAGTTATCAGGACAGTTATTAGTGATATACAGGTTTGAATAATTCGGACTGCAAAAACGCTGATTTGCTGTTGTTTCACTGATATTTCATTCGTTTACCTGCAAGGCGCCATAGCTCTGTACCCTGGTTTGTCCTCGTGAGCTGAGCGGTAAGCCAAATAACAATCTGGTAACGGTGATTAACAGCTGAAAGCAAATCCGGTAAAGCGCAGTCTTAAGCATAAGGCGCTAAGGAGACCGTAAATGGCTGATACAAAGGCAACGCTCACCCTAAATGGTGACACTGCTATTGAACTGGATGTGCTAAAAGGCACGCTCGGTCAGGATGTTATTGATATCCGTACGCTGGGCTCTAAAGGTGTATTCACCTTTGACCCTGGATTTACCTCTACCGCATCTTGCGAATCCAAAATCACCTACATTGACGGTGACGAAGGTATCCTGCTCCATCGCGGCTTCCCCATCGATCAGTTAGCCACCGAATCCAACTATCTGGAAGTGTGCTACATCCTGCTGAACGGAGAAAAACCGACGCAGGCACAGTACGATGAATTCAAAACCACCGTGACCCGTCACACCATGATCCATGAGCAGATTACCCGTCTGTTCCATGCTTTCCGCCGTGACTCTCACCCGATGGCGGTGATGTGCGGTATCACCGGTGCGCTGGCGGCGTTCTACCACGACTCCCTTGACGTGAATAACCCGCGTCACCGTGATATCGCGGCGTTCCGCCTGCTGTCCAAAATGCCTACCATGGCGGCGATGTGTTACAAATACTCCATCGGCCAGCCGTTTGTGTATCCGCGCAACGACCTCTCCTACGCGGGTAACTTCCTGCGCATGATGTTCTCCACGCCGTGCGAAGAGTACGAAGTGAACCCGGTGCTGGAACGCGCGATGGACCGTATTCTGATCCTGCACGCTGACCACGAACAGAACGCGTCTACCTCTACCGTCCGTACCGCGGGCTCTTCAGGCGCGAACCCGTTCGCCTGTATCGCTGCGGGCATCGCCTCCCTGTGGGGACCGGCGCACGGCGGCGCGAACGAAGCGGCACTGAAGATGCTGGAAGAGATCAGCACCGTTGAGCACATTCCTGAGTTCGTGCGTCGCGCGAAAGACAAGAATGACTCCTTCCGCCTGATGGGCTTCGGTCACCGTGTTTACAAAAACTACGACCCGCGCGCCACCGTCATGCGTGAGACCTGCCACGAAGTGCTGAAAGAGCTGGGTACCAAAGATGATCTGCTGGAAGTGGCGATGGAGCTGGAACACATCGCGCTGAACGATCCGTACTTCATCGAGAAGAAACTCTACCCGAACGTCGATTTCTACTCTGGCATTATTCTGAAAGCGATGGGCATTCCGTCTTCCATGTTCACCGTGATCTTCGCTATGGCCCGTACCGTAGGCTGGATTGCGCACTGGAACGAAATGCACAGCGAAGGCATGAAAATCGCCCGTCCTCGTCAGCTGTATACCGGCTACGAGCAGCGTGATTTTAAGTCTGACCTGAAGCGCTAAAAGATGTTGGGTGCGGCCTGATGCCCTCACCCCGGCCCTCTCCCACAGGGAGAGGGTGAAAACATTAAAAACGGTAACCCAAGGGTTACCGTTTTACTTTTATTTCTGGCAGTGCGGGCACCAGTAAAAAGGTCTGGAAGAGAGCATAATCCTGTCGATAATCCCACCGCACCGCTCGCACTTTTTCCCCGCCCGATGAAACACCTTAAAGCGGAACAGCGCCCCGTGATGCGTGTTCTCATCCGCCACGCCGCGCGTGTTGTACGAGAGCCGCGGAATATCCAGCAGCGCGTGGGATAGCGCCTCCAGCTGTTCATCATTCAGCTCAGATGCTTTATGCTGCGCCGCCAGCCCGACTTCCCAGAGGATCTCTACCCTCAGGTAGTTGCCCAGCCCGGCCAGAAAGGCCTGGTCGAGGAACAGGCCGGAAAACTGTCGGTTACGGAATTTAGGTGATAACAGCCGGGCCTTCACGTCGCTCGCCGTCAGGCGCATGTCCAGCACGTCCGGCCCGACCCGCTGTAGAAACGGGTGCGTCAGCAGCTGCTCCGGCGTTAACATTTCGATATCCGACGCGCTGTAGAGCAGGATCGCTTTATCCGCCGTTTGCAGCCTGACGCGCAGCACGCGGGTGGTTTGCGGCTGCTCGTCCGCCTCCACCACGCGCCAGACGCCGTAAAGCTGGTTATGGCTATATAACGTCAGGTTATGGGAAAAGTGCGTGAGCAAGGCCTTGCCGCGCGTTTCTATATGGGTCACCGTCTGGCCCACCAGCTGTGATTCAAACGGTTTTAGCTGAGGAAAAGCAAACCAGACATCCGTCAGGGGTTTGCCCTTTATCGCCGCCTCCAGGCTATCCGCCGCGCGGCGGATCTCCGGACCTTCAGGCATTTTTGTGTCCTTATCGTCATTATTCGGCGCTGACGAGGATACCCTCTTCAGAAAACGCTGCCCGCAAGCGGCGCGCGAACTGGAGCGCATGCTCGCCGTCGCCGTGTAAACACACCGTATCGGCCTGCACGTTCGCCAATGTTCCGTCCACGGCGGTCACCCGCCCGGTGCGCACCATCTCAAGCGTCTGCGCCAGCGCTTTAGCTTCGTCGGTAAGCAGCGCCCCGGCCTGCGTACGTGGAACCAAGCTGCCGTCCGGCAGGTATCCCCGATCGGCAAACACTTCCTGACGGGTGGTCAGGCCCAGCCGTTCTCCGGCACGAATAAGCTCGCTGCCCGCAAGGCCTACCAGAATCAGCTGCGGATTACAGTCCCGCACCGCGCGGGCAATCGCCTCTGCCAGCGCCGGAGCTTTCGCCGCCTGATTGTAGAGCATGCCGTGCGGCTTCACGTGGCGCATCACACCGTTCTCCGCACGCACCATCGCCTCAAGCGCGCCGATCTGGTAGAGCACCTGAGCGTAGACCGTCTCAGGGGGCAGATCCATCGCCGTACGGCCAAAGTTTTCCCGATCGGGAAAGCTGGGGTGAGCCCCAATCGCGACGCCGTTTTTAATGGCATTACGTACGCTCTCCAGCATGGTTTGCGCATCACCCGCGTGGAAACCGCAGGCGATATTGACCGAGGTGACCAGGGTCATCAGTTCCGAATCAGCGCTGCTTCCCTCCCCCAGATCGGCGTTCAAATCAATCTTTACCATCAAGCCTCCACGCCAGCTGCTCCAGATAACGCTGCTGATCCTGCCGCGCCTTAAGCGCCTCCTCCAGCGAACACTGCACGAAGTGAATTGGCTGGCCGAGGGGAATTTGCGCCAGATGGTAGCGATCCGCTTCAATGATGCAGGCAATGCGCGGATAGCCGCCGGTAGTTTGTGCATCGTTCATTAACACGATGGGCTGACCGTTTCCCGGCACCTGAATAACCCCAGGCAATAAACCGTGGGAGAGCAGCTCCCGGTCCGTCGTGCGGGTCAGCGGCTGCCCCTGAAGGCGGTAGCCCATGCGGTTACTCTGCGGGCTGATCTTCCACGGCGCGCGCCAGAAGGACTCTTTAGACGCCTCGTCAAACTCATGATATTCCGGCCCCGGTAAGGCGCGGATCTGGTTTCCCCACAGCAGCTGTTTTACGCCCTGCGTGGTCGAGAAATGGCGCGCGGAGGGTTTGATTGCCAGCCGATCGCCATCGCGCAACAAACGTCCTTCGTGACCGCCGATCCCGGCCTTCTGATCGGTACTGGATGAACCCAGCACCTCCGGCACGTCAATGCCGCCAGCCACCGCGAGATAGCTACGCACGCCGTGCAGCGGACGTTTGAGCGTCAGGCGCTGCCCGGCTTTGGCCCGTAGCCGCCAGCCGGTCCACACCGCTTTGCCATCCAGCGTCGCATCACACCCTGCGCCGGTTAAGGCAAACCAGGTTTCCTGACCAAACTCAATCACACACTGACCCAGCGTAATTTCTAGCGCCGCCGTGCTGCCTTCGTTGCCCACAAGCAGGTTGGCAATCTCCAGCGAAGGACGGTCAAGCGCACCGCAGTAGCTCACGCCCGACTGGCGCAGACCAAAGCGACCTGCATCCTGTACGGAGGTGTAAAGCCCGGCGCGAATAAGCGTTAACATACCCCCTCCTTCTGCGGAATAAAGCGAAGGGTATCCCCGGGACGCAGGAGTATTGGCGTCTCCAGCCCGGGTTCAAATAACGGTGTAGCGGTATGCCCAATAAGCTGCCAGCCGCCAGGCGATGTCAGCGGATAAACGCCGGTCTGCTCACCGCCGATAGCTACCGTCCCCGCCGGCACGCTCACGCGCGGCTCGGCACGGCGTGGCGTATGCAGCCGGGAAGATAATCCGCCCAGATACGGGAATCCGGGCTGAAACCCCAGGAACCAGACCACGTAGTCAACCGAGCTGTGCAGCTCAACAACCTGCTTTTCTGTTAACCCGCAGTGGTCTGCCACCACGCCAAGATCTGGCCCACCCGCACCGCCATAAACGACCGGGATCTGAATGGCGCGCGACTCCGGCTCCAGCGCCTCGCTCTCTTCCCACCAGCGCTGCAAACGTTCAATGGCATCCAGCGCCAGGGTATGCGGGCTACGCAGCACGACGGTTATGTTATTCATACCCGGAATGGCTTCAACCACCTCCGGTAGTTCGGCCAGACGCTGGGTCAGCCGCCAGATACGCTTTTGCGTGGCAAGCGTCACCGGTGGTTCAAGCTCCAGAACCACTGCGGTTTCACCCAGAAGATAACAACGCGCTCGCTGCACTTAACTACCTCTCGTCAGGCTGGGTTAGGGATATCAATAAAGGTCACATCCAGATCGGTATTTTCCGTCAGCCACTCGCTGAGGGCGCGAATGCCGCCGCGCTCGGTGGCATGATGGCCAGCGGCGTAAAAATGCAGCCCCTGTTCACGCGCCGAATGAATGGTCTGCTCGGAAACCTCGCCGGTGATAAAAGCATCGACGCCGAAACGCGCGGCGCTGTCGATAAAGCCCTGACCGCCACCGGTACACCATGCGACACGCTTCACCGTATCCGGACCGGTATCACCGCTCCACAGCGGACGACGGCCCAGGCGCGCTTCAATCCACGAGGCCAGCTCCAGCCCCGGAACCGGCATCGCCAGCTCGCCCCACGGCACCAGCGGCTCAATTTCACCCATCACGGTAATTCCCAGTAGCTGCGCCAGCTGGACGTTGTTGCCGAGCTCCGGGTGCGCATCCAGCGGCAGATGGTAGCCGTACAGGTTGATGTCATTTGCCAGCAGCGTTTTCAGGCGATTGCGCTTCATCCCGCGAATAATCGGCGATTCGTTTTTCCAGAAGTAACCGTGATGAACAATCACCGCGTCGGCGTTCTGACGAACGGCCTCGTCCAGCAGCGCCTGGCTTGCCGTCACGCCGGTGATAATTTTTTGCACCGTCTCACGGCCTTCAACCTGGAGCCCGTTCGGGCCGTAATCGCTGAAAGAGGTACTGTTCAGTTTTTCGTTAATCAGGCTTTCCAGTTCGCTGTTTTTCATCATCACTCTCTTATGCTTTGCGGGCAGCTTCGTACGCCGCCAGCGTGGCGACACGCGCCTGTTTATGGTCGACAATCGGACGAGGGTAATCCAGCTTTACACGCTGTTTATCCGCCCATGCCCACGGTTCGTGGATCGCTTTAGCAGGTATACCGTTAAGCTCAGGCACCCAGCGGCGGATAAACTCGCCGTCCGCATCAAATTTTTGTCCCTGAGTGGTCGGGTTAAATATCCGAAAATAGGGCGCGGCATCGGTGCCGGTAGAGGCCGCCCACTGCCAGCCGCCGTTATTCGCCGCGAGATCGCCATCGATCAGCTGAGAGATAAAATAGCGCTCTCCGATACGCCAGTCGATAAGCAGATCCTTCACCAGAAAGCTGGCGGTAATCATCCGCAGGCGGTTGTGCATCCACCCCGTCTCATTAAGCTGACGCATGGCGGCATCGACTATTGGATAGCCCGTCTGCCCACTTTGCCAGGCTTTCAGCTGCTTATCATTCGATTGCCACTTTACATTATCGGTCCAGCCAATGAAGGGCCGATGTTTACATAAATCAGGGTGATACGTCATCAGATGGCGGTAGAACTCGCGCCAGATAAGCTCATTCAGCCAGACAGACCCTGCGCCGCCCTCCAACGCCTGCGGCTGCTCCGCCAGCAGACGATGCAAACACTGGCGCGGTGAGATCGCGCCCAGCGCCAGACAGGCCGACAGGCGGCTGGTGCCCTCGATGGCGGGAAAATCCCGACGCGCGTCGTAACTGGCCGCGTCCTGCTTGCAGAACTGGCGCAGTTGGGCGATGGCCGCTTTCTCATCGGCGGGGAAAAGCGTTTCATCAAACGGCTGCTGAGGGTAATCAAACGTCAGCTCAGGCAGCTCTTTTATGGCTTCGCCTCGCACGGCAGGCGCGGCAACGCACTCCGGCAGCGCCTCTTTCAGACGTTTGATAAAGGCATTTTTGAACGGCGTAAAAACTTTATACATCTCGTGGTTGCCGGTCATCACGCTGCCCGGTGCCAGCATCACGCTGTCATCAAACCCTTCGCAGACCACCCCTTCCAGCATCTTCTCCAGCTGACGGTCGCGCTGCTGCTCGTTGAATTCGTACTGATAGTTGTAAAAAAGATGCGTGACGTTGTGCTGCTTACAGATCTCCTGAACCGTCTGAAGCTGTGCGGCAAAATCACCCACCTCTTTATAGAGAAGCGGTATGCCTTTTCCGGCAAGCGAGTGCTGCAGATCGTTCAGATACGCCCGGAGCAAGGCCGCCTGCCGGGGGGCCATATCGTGCTGCCGCCACTGCTCGGGCGTGGCCATAAACAGTGCCAGTACGTTACCGTCTTTGGCGCGGCAGGCTGCCGCAAGGGCGATGTTGTCATGTACGCGCAGGTCCGCGCGAAACCAAACCAGATGGGTGGGCATAAAACTCCAGGCAATTATCCATTATGTCCGTAAGGGCATGCCGTAAAAGGAAAAAGCATGCATTGAACTACTTTGCCATGAAGTGTAGACGGGATGAAATAAAAAAGGCCGCCCGAGGCGGCCTTAGCGCTACTTGTCCTGCGCTATCGAGGATAAAGCGACAAACCCATTCGGCTCATCGCTCTTTACAACGAGTACGCTGGCGACAATGAACGCGATGCAAAAATAGCGTTTCATTATGCGGTCCCTGCTGCTAACCGCTCCACCGTTCACCACCGGTGATAAGGCGGTGGACACAAGCCCGGGTAGGCGGGCTGCTTTACGGCTGTAAATACACCTTTCCCAGGACCGATGCCCATTTGCGAGATGGCGGAAAGGGACGCAGCATCATAATTAACATCCGCTGCGAAGGTAAGATACTCGAATAAACTTAGGAATTTATAAAGGCTTCGAGGGATTGCCATCTGCTTACATGAGGGTATGATAAAAATCCCGGGTAGGGGCTGCAAAACCACCCAACGGACCGCGAATCCCGAGGGACAAAAAAACCGCCACATTGCTGTTGGCGGTTTTTTTATTGCTATGTGTAGTCTTCGTATCAGTAGAAATCGCAGGTCGCTTTCTCGGCCTGATCCATCCACACCGGCTTCTCGCTGGTTTTCGCCCAGACGCGGTGCAGATAGCTGTAAAAACGTGCACGATCTTTCCAGAACAGCATCACCGGCAGAGCCAGCACGCCAGCCACTACGGCGAAAGCGCGGCGCAAGAACACGATATGAGCCGGATACTCTTTATAAAGATCCATATTTTTCTCCCCTATAGTTGGCCGGAAACGTCATCCGGAAAATTCAAAATCTGTGACCTGGCTAAAATAATATCGCTTTGTTTGTAATTTTACTACTCATCCGACCACTTATTTTTGCCCATTTAGTGAATATTTACATTCCCTCCGTAATTAAGTTACAAAAAAGTTAACGATTTACTTACCAATAGTTAAATTGTGGGCTTTGCCATTTTTATACTTTTTTTACACCCGCCCTCCCCATTTTTGCGAAATCTTTGCGCCGAAAATCCTACCGTTAGTACAACAACGAAAGTCACCCGGAGGTGGATTGTGAGTGCAGGTCTTATTGCCGGCATCGTGCTGGTGTTCCTGTTATTGGGTTATCTGGTCTATGCCCTGATAAATGCGGAGGCCTTCTGATGGCTGCTCAGGCGTTTCTGCTTATTGCCAGCTTCTTAGTGGTACTGTTCATTCTGGCAAGGCCACTGGGATCGGGACTGGCACGATTAATCAACAATGTCCCTTTGCCCGGCACGGGAAGCATTGAAAAAGGGATCTGGCGCGTACTGGGAATAGACGATCGGGAGATGAACTGGCGTCAGTATCTGATCGCCATTCTACTGCTGAATATCGTTGGCCTCATTGCGCTTTTTGCCATGCTGATGTTGCAGGGCATCCTGCCGCTGAATCCGCAACAGTTACCGGGCCTGTCCTGGCATCTTGCGCTGAACACGGCGGTGAGCTTTGTCACTAACACCAACTGGCAGTCCTACGCCGGTGAAACCACGCTGAGCTATTTCAGCCAGATGGTCGGGTTAACCGTGCAAAACTTCCTCTCGGCCGCCAGCGGTATCGCCGTGATCTTCGCGCTGACGCGTGCGTTTGCGCGTCAGAAAATCAATACCCTGGGTAACGCGTGGGTGGATCTGACCCGCATTACGCTGTGGATCCTGCTGCCAATTGCGCTGCTGATCGCGCTGTTCTTCATCCAGCAGGGCACCCTGCAAAACCTGATGCCTTACGCACCCTATACCTCGCTGGAAGGTGCAAAACAGCTCCTGCCGATGGGGCCAGTAGCGTCACAGGAAGCCATCAAAATGCTCGGGACGAACGGGGGTGGCTTCTTCAACGCCAACTCGTCGCATCCGTTTGAAAACCCTACCGCATTAACCAATTTTGTGCAGATGCTGGCGATTTTCCTGATCCCCGCCGCGCTCTGCTTTGCCTTTGGTGATGTGGTTAACGATCGCCGTCAGGGCCGCACCCTGCTCTGGACCATGTCGCTGATCTTTGTGGTCTGCGTGGCGCTGGTGATGTGGGCTGAATGGAACGGCAACAGCCATTTCATGCAGCTGGGGGCCAACAGCAATATCAACATGGAAGGTAAAGAGAGCCGCTTTGGCATTCTCGCCAGCAGCCTGTATGCGGTGGTCACCACGGCGGCCTCGTGCGGGGCAGTCAACGCCATGCACGATTCCTTTACGGCGCTGGGTGGCATGATCCCGATGTGGCTGATGCAGATTGGCGAAGTCGTCTTTGGCGGCGTGGGCTCGGGTCTGTACGGCATGCTGCTGTTCGTGCTGCTGGCGGTATTTATTGCCGGTTTGATGATTGGCCGCACCCCTGAATACCTCGGTAAAAAAATCGACGTTCGCGAGATGAAATTAACCGCGCTGGCGATTCTGGTCACCCCGGCGCTTGTGCTGCTCGGCACCGCGCTGGCGCTGATGACCGAGGCCGGACGCAGCGGCATCTTTAACCCCGGCATTCACGGTTTTAGCGAAGTGCTGTATGCCGTCTCCTCTGCCGCCAACAACAACGGCAGCGCCTTTGCGGGCTTAAGCGCCAACTCACCGTTCTGGAACTGCCTGCTGGCGTTCTGCATGTTTGTGGGTCGCTTCGGGATCATTGTGCCGGTGTTGGCGATTGCCGGATCGCTGGTGAATAAAAAAATCCAACCGACCACCACCGGGACATTGCCGACCCACGGCGCGCTGTTTATCGGCCTGCTGACGGGTACCGTTTTACTGGTCGGCGCCCTGACCTTTATCCCCGCCCTCGCGTTAGGCCCGGTCGCGGAATACCTCTCTTTACGCTGATTTTGCGGAGAAATTGTCATGAGTCGTAAACAACTGGCCCTGTTCGAACCGTCATTAGTTCGCCAGGCGCTCATGGATGCGGTGAAAAAGCTGAGCCCGCGCGTGCAATGGCACAACCCGGTGATGTTTATTGTCTGGGCGGGAAGCGTACTGACCACCGCCCTGGCGATTGCCATGGGAACGGGCCACATGCCGGGAAATGCGATGTTTACCGGCGCCATCAGCCTGTGGCTGTGGTTTACCGTGCTGTTCGCCAACTTTGCGGAAGCGCTGGCGGAAGGCCGGAGTAAAGCCCAGGCCAACAGCCTGAAAGGGGTGAAGAAAACCGCCTTCGCGCGCAAGCTACGTGAACCGAAATACGGCGCGCAGATGGACCACGTTCCGGCGGATGAACTGCGCAAAGGCGATGTGGTGCTGGTGGAAGCCGGGGACATTATCCCTTGCGACGGTGAAGTCATCGAAGGGGGCGCCTCGGTGGACGAAAGCGCCATTACCGGGGAATCCGCGCCGGTTATCCGCGAATCCGGCGGCGATTTCGCCTCCGTGACGGGCGGGACGCGCATTCTCTCCGACTGGCTGGTGATCCAGTGTAGCGTTAATCCGGGGGAAACCTTCCTCGACCGGATGATCGCCATGGTGGAAGGCGCGCAGCGTCGTAAAACGCCGAACGAGATTGCCCTGACCATCCTGCTGGTGGCCCTGACCATCGTCTTCCTGCTGGCAACCGCGACGCTGTGGCCGTTTTCCGCCTATGGCGGCACCGCGGTCACCATCACGGTGCTGGTGGCGCTGTTGGTCTGCCTGATCCCCACCACCATTGGTGGCCTGCTGTCAGCCATCGGCGTAGCCGGCATGAGCCGTATGCTCGGTGCCAACGTCATCGCCACCAGCGGGCGCGCGGTGGAAGCCGCCGGTGACGTGGACGTCTTACTGCTGGATAAAACAGGGACCATTACCCTCGGTAATCGCCAGGCGTCAGATTTCCTGCCCGCCCCGGGCGTGGATGAAAAAACGCTGGCGGATGCCGCCCAGCTCTCTTCGCTTGCCGATGAAACCCCGGAAGGCCGCAGCATCGTGATCCTCGCCAAGCAGCGCTTTAACCTGCGCCAGCGCGACGTTCAGAGCCTGCACGCCACTTTCGTGCCCTTCACGGCGCAAACCCGCATGAGCGGCATTAACATTCAGGATCGCATGATCCGTAAAGGCTCTGTTGATGCCATCCGTCGCCACATTGAGGCCAACAACGGCCACTTCCCACCGGAAGTGGACAGCCTGGTCGAAAGCGTTGCCCGTCAGGGGGCAACGCCGCTGGTGGTGGCCGAGGGCGCACACGTGCTGGGGGTAATTGCCCTGAAGGATATCGTCAAAGGCGGCATCAAGGAGCGCTTCGCCCAGCTGCGTAAAATGGGGATCAAAACGGTGATGATCACCGGGGATAACCGCCTTACCGCCGCGGCGATTGCCGCCGAAGCGGGCGTGGATGATTTTCTTTCTGAAGCCACACCGGAAGCGAAACTGGCACTGATTCGTCAGTATCAGGCGGAAGGTCGTCTGGTGGCGATGACCGGCGACGGTACCAACGATGCCCCAGCCCTGGCGCAGGCCGACGTGGCGGTGGCGATGAACTCCGGTACCCAGGCGGCAAAAGAGGCGGGCAACATGGTCGACCTCGACTCTAACCCGACCAAGCTGATTGAAGTGGTGCACATCGGCAAGCAGATGCTGATGACGCGCGGGTCGCTGACCACGTTCAGTATCGCCAACGACGTGGCGAAATATTTCGCCATCATTCCGGCGGCGTTTGCTGCGACCTACCCGCAGTTAAACGCGTTGAACGTGATGCACCTGCACTCTCCGGCATCGGCCATTCTGAGCGCAGTGATCTTTAACGCCCTGATTATTGTCTTCCTGATCCCGCTGGCGCTGAAAGGCGTGAGCTATAAGCCGCTCACGGCCGCCGCCATGCTGCGCCGCAACCTGTGGATTTACGGCCTGGGCGGGCTGGTGGTGCCTTTCATCGGTATCAAGGTTATCGACCTGCTGTTAACGCTGTTCGGCCTGGTTTAAAAGGTGAATCAAATGACGATGTTACGCCCCGCTATACTTCTGTTTATTCTGCTGTCTCTCATTACCGGCGGGCTGTACCCGCTGGTGACCACCGCGCTGGGCCAGTGGTGGTTTAAGGATCGGGCCAACGGCTCGCTGATAATGCAAAACGGTGAAAACCGCGGTTCACTCCTGATTGGTCAGAACTTTACGGATGCCCGTTACTTCCAGGGACGCCCTTCCGCCACTGCCGAAAGCCCGTATAATCCGATGGCATCCGGCGGCAGTAACCTGGCGGGCAGCAACCCCGAGCTGGACAAAGCCGTTGCTGAGCGCGTGGCAGCCCTGCGCGCCGCTAATCCGCAGGCCAGCCGTGAGGTGCCCGTAGAGCTGGTGACCGCCTCGGCCAGCGGGCTGGACTACAGCCTGACACCGGCAGCCGCGGCATGGCAAATCCCGCGCGTCGCCGCGGCCCGTCAGCTGACCGTCGAGCAGGTTAGCCAGCTGGTTGCAGAGCACACGCAAAAGCCGCTGGTCAGCTTTATCGGCATGCCCGTGGTGAATATTGTTGAGCTGAATCTGGCGCTGGACGCGCTAAGGAAAAACTAAATGACCGACGAGCCCATGCGCCCGGATCCGGACAGGCTGCTTGAACAGACGGCCGAAGCCCATCGCGGCAAACTGAAAATTTTCTTTGGCGCCTGCGCAGGCGTCGGGAAAACCTTCGCCATGCTGACGGAAGCCCAGCGGCTTCGGGCGCAGGGGCTCGATATATTGATTGGCGTGGTAGAAACCCACGGACGCAAAGAGACCGCATCGCTGCTGAAGGGGCTGGCCACCCAGCCGCCCCGCCGTATCAGCCACCGCGGTCGGCTAGTCACCGAATTCGATCTCGATGCCGCCCTCGCCCGCCGTCCCGCCCTTATCCTGATGGACGAACTGGCGCACAGCAATGCGCCAGGCTCACGCCATCCAAAACGCTGGCAGGATGTAGAAGAACTACTCGAAGCCGGCATCGATGTATTCACGACGGTTAACGTTCAGCATCTGGAGAGCCTGAACGACGTGGTCAGCGGCGTGACCGGCATTCAGGTGCGCGAGACGGTGCCCGACCCCTTCTTTGATTCCGCCGATGAAGTGGTGCTGGTCGACCTGCCCCCTGACGATTTGCGCCAGCGCCTGCATGAAGGCAAAGTCTATATCGCCGGCCAGGCCGAGCGCGCCATCGAACATTTCTTCCGTAAAGGCAACCTGATTGCCCTGCGCGAGCTGGCCCTGCGTCGTACTGCCGATCGCGTCGACGATCAGATGCGTGCCTGGCGCGACCTGCAGGGTCAGGAGCGCGTCTGGCATACGCGAGATGCCATCCTGCTGTGCGTAGGGCACGGCAGCGGCAATGAAAAGCTTGTCCGCACCGCCGCGCGCCTGGCGGCCAAATTTGGCAGCGTCTGGCATGCGGTGTATGTCGAAACGCCGCAGCTGCACGCGCTGCCCGAGAACCAGCGTCGCGCGATATTGAGTTCGCTTCGCCTGGCGCAGGAGCTGGGTGCCGAAACCGCCACCCTTTCCGACCCTCAGGAAGATAAAGCCATTTTGCGCTACGCCCGTGAGCACAATCTGGGGAAAATCGTGATTGGCCGTCGCCAGCATCGCCGCTGGTTTAGCCGCGAATCCTTTGCCGACAAGCTGGCCCGCCGCGCACCGGATCTGGACCTGGTGATCGTGGCGCTGGATGATAAGCCCACGCCGTTACCCAGCCGCGCGCCGGACAGCCGTGCCTTCAGCGATAAATGGCGCATTCAGCTGCGCGGCTGCCTTGTCGCCGTCGTGCTCTGCGCCCTGATTACCGTGATTGCCAGCCAGTGGCTGATCGCGTTTGATGCCGCCAACCTGGTGATGATCTACCTGCTTGGCGTAGTGGTGGTGGCGCTCTTTTACGGGCGCTGGCCGTCGGTACTGGCGACGGTGATCAACGTCATCAGCTTCGATCTGTTCTTTATTGCCCCGCGCGGGACGCTCGCCGTGTCGGATGTGCAGTACATCCTCACCTTTGCGGTGATGCTCACCGTCGGGCTGGTGATCGGGAATCTGACGGCGGGCGTGCGCTACCAGGCGCGTATCGCCCGCTACCGCGAGCAGCGCACGCGCCATCTCTATGAGATGTCGAAATCGCTGGCGGTGGGACGCACGCCGCTGGATATCGTGCAGACCAGCGAGCAGTTCATTCGCTCGACGTTTCATGCCAGCAACCTGATTTTGCTCCCGGACGAACACGGCAAACTGCGCCCGCTGACGTCGGCCTCAGGCATGACGCCCTGGGACGAAGCCATCGCGCGCTGGAGCTTTGATAAAGGGCTACCGGCGGGCGCAGGGACCGACACCCTGCCCGGCGTGCCCTACCAAATTCTGCCGCTGCGCAGCGCCGATAAAAATCAGGGGCTGGTGATTGTTGAGCCCTCAAACCTGCGCCAGCTGATGATCCCCGAACAGCAGCGGCTGCTGGAGACCTTTACGCTGCTGGTTGCCAGCGCGCTGGAGCGGCTGGCCCTCACCGCCAGCGAAGAACAGGCCCGGCTGGCGAGCGAGCGTGAAAGCATTCGTAACTCGCTGCTGGCGGCACTCTCTCACGATCTGCGAACCCCGCTCACCGTCCTGTTTGGTCAGTCAGAAATCCTGACGCTGGACCTGGCGGCGGAAGGCTCTAAACACGCCCTTCAGGCCAGCGAGATCCGCCAGCATGTGCTGAATACCACGCGTCTGGTGAATAACCTGCTCGATATGGCGCGTATCCAGTCAGGCGGTTTTAACCTCAAAAAAGAGTGGCTCACGCTTGAAGAGGTGGTGGGCAGCGCCCTGAAAATGCTCGAACCCGGCCTGGGCGGGCGGCATATTGCGCTGAACATGCCCGAGCCCCTGACCTTAATTCACGTTGATGGTCCGCTGTTTGAGCGGGTGCTGATCAACCTGCTGGAAAATGCCGGCAAATATGCGGGCGCCAGCGCGCAAATTGGCGTGGATGCGACGGTGGACGACGGCACGCTTCACCTTGACGTCTGGGATACCGGACCCGGCATTCCCGCCGGGCAGGAGTTGGCTATTTTCGAAAAATTCGCGCGCGGCAATAAGGAGTCGGCCATTCCGGGCGTGGGGCTGGGGCTGGCGATTTGCCAGGCGATCATTGACGTCCATGGCGGGTCCATCTCCGCAGAGAATCGTCCCGAAGGCGGCGCGCGGTTTTGTGTTACACTTCCTCTGGAAACCCCGCCAGAACTTAATGAATTACCAGAGGATTTGTGATCAACGTTCTGATTGTTGAAGATGAGATCGCCATTAGCCGTTTTCTGCGCGCTGCGCTGGAAGGGGACGGTCTGCGCGTTCATGATGCGGGTACGCTTCAACGGGGTTTAATTGAAGCCGCCACCCGCAAGCCGGACCTGGTGATCCTCGATCTTGGTCTGCCGGACGGCGACGGCATCGACTTTATCCGGGAAGTTCGTCAGTGGAGCCAGATGCCGATCCTCGTGCTCTCCGCGCGTACGGAAGAGACGGATAAAATCGCGGCGCTGGATGCCGGGGCGGATGACTATCTGATTAAACCTTTTGGTATCGGCGAGTTACAGGCTCGCCTTCGCGTGGCGCTGCGTCGCCACAGCGCAACCACGCCAGCTGACCCAACCTACACGTTTGGGGATATCCGGGTTGACCTGGCCGCGCGACGCATTGTGCGCGGTGAAGAAGAAATCCATCTGACGCCAATAGAATTTCGCCTGCTCGCCGTTCTGCTCAACAACCACGGCAAGGTTCTCACCCAACGCCAGCTGCTAAGTCAGGTGTGGGGGCCCAACGCGGTGGAACATAGTCATTATTTACGCATATATATGGGACATCTTCGTCAGAAACTCGAAGTTGACCCCGCTCGCCCTCGCCATTTATTAACTGAAACCGGTATCGGTTATCGGTTTATGCTTTGAATAACTATTCATTTTATTTTTAAATAAAATCAAAATACCTCAGAAAATATTTCATAAATAACCCATGCATTATTTTTACGGGTTATTCTTGCTCATTTAAAACATTGATAACACAACCTGTTAACGTAACACCAACAAATCAGAATTTTGATCTGCGATATTCATCTAAAACGAATATTTATTTCTAATTTGATCGGTTAACGGTGATCTACCTCACGGTTAATCGCCTTTCCCTGGATAAAATGACCATGCTTTCAATTACTGAAAGGAAAATGAAACATGGAAAACAACAATCGCTTAATGCCCCATATAAGGCGGACAACACATATTATGATGTTTGCCCACCGAAACTGCTTTGACTTTCATCTCTTTAATGCCCGGTAGTCCTTCGACTTCTGGCGCACTCGCTTACAGGTTATCCTGAAACACCTTATTTTACAGGCCATTGCCTGTGAACTCGTGCGCTCATTCATTTTAATTCAGACTCATCCGCACCGGGCGGACTGAATTTCAATCATCAAAAAGCAATTCACTGATTTTAATCAGCGGCCACCCTTTGCTTTTTTTCCGGTAAATTATCGATTTCTTTCTTGCAAGAAATCGAGGGACGCTTATTACCTAAAATAAAGAGAGAAAGATGAAAAGTTTAAAAATCGCAGCCAGCCGTGCATGTCCGGATTGCTTTACTACCCAGCGTGAACTGGTAGATGTCCGCGCCTCTGATTATATTGATGTTGCCGCCATTGTTCTGGCGGTCACGGATATTGCCAGCGGTATCCTGGACGAAATAGAAGCCACCGGTTTTGGCATTCCTGTTTTTGTCGCGACGCACAAAGAGGAATTCATTCCGGCAGACTATTTATCGCGCATTCACGGCGTATTTGAGTATTCAGACACCAGCAACGACTTTTATGGACGCCAGCTGGAAGCGGCAGCCCAGAAGTATGAAACCCAGCTGCGCCCGCCGTTTTTCCGCGCCCTTGTCGACTATGTGAAGCAGGGCAACAGCGCGTTTGACTGCCCGGGGCATCAGGGTGGCCAGTTCTTCCGCCGTCATCCTGCCGGTAATCAGTTTGTCGATTTCTTTGGTGAGACGCTTTTCCGCTCCGACCTGTGTAACGCCGACGTGGCGATGGGCGATCTGCTGATCCACGAAGGCGCGCCGTGCATCGCCCAGCAGCATGCGGCAAAGGTCTTTAATGCCGATAAAACCTACTTCGTGCTGAATGGCACCTCGTCATCCAACAAAGTAGTGCTTAACGCCCTGCTCACCCCGGGTGACCTGGTGCTGTTTGACCGTAACAACCACAAATCTAACCATCACGGTGCCCTCCTCCAGGCTGGCGCAACGCCGGTCTATCTGGAAACCGCGCGCAACCCGTACGGCTTTATTGGCGGCATTGACGCCAACTGTTTTGAAGAAAGCTATCTGCGCGAGCTGGTGGCAGAGGTGGCGCCGGGCCGTGCACGCGATGCGCGTCCGTTCCGTCTGGCGGTGATCCAGCTGGGTACCTACGATGGCACCATCTATAACGCCCGTCAGGTGGTGGATAAGATTGGGCACCTGTGTGATTACATTCTGTTTGACTCGGCCTGGGTGGGTTACGAGCAGTTTATTCCGATGATGGCCGACTGCTCTCCGCTGCTGCTGGAGCTGAACGAAAACGATCCGGGGATCCTGGTCACCCAGTCCGTGCATAAACAGCAGGCCGGCTTCTCGCAGACTTCGCAAATCCATAAGAAAGACAGCCATATCAAAGGGCAACAGCGCTATGTCCCGCACAAGCGGCTGAACAATGCCTTTATGATGCACGCCTCCACCAGCCCGTTTTATCCGCTGTTCGCTGCGCTGGACATTAACGCCCGTATGCATGAAGGCCAGAGCGGCCGCAACATGTGGATGGACTGCGTGGTGAACGGTATCGAAGCGCGCAAGCTGATCCTGGAGAACTGCCGGTATCTGCGCCCCTTCGTGCCGGAGACGGTAGATGGCCGCCCGTGGGAAAGCTGGGACACGGCGGAAATTGCGACCGATCTGCGCTTCTTCCACTTCGTACCGGGTGAAAACTGGCACGCTTTTGAAGGCTACGCTGAGCATCAGTATTTTATCGACCCGTGCAAGCTCCTGCTGACCACGCCGGGCATTAACGCCCGCACCGGGGAGTATGACGACTTCGGCGTGCCCGCCACTATCCTTGCCAACTTCCTGCGTGAAAACGGCATCGTGCCGGAAAAATGCGATCTCAACTCGATCCTGTTCCTGCTCACGCCTGCGGAAGATATGGGCAAACTGCAACAGCTGGTGGCGCAGCTGGTGCGCTTCGAAAAACTGCTCGAGAGCGATGTTCCGCTGAAAGACGTCCTGCCTTCTCTCTACAAACAACATCCGGAACGTTACGCGGATTACACCCTGCGCCAGATCTGCCAGGAGATGCATGACCTGTACGCCCGCCACAACGTGAAACAGCTGCAGAAAGAGATGTTCCGCAAGTCTCACTTCCCGCGCGTGATGATGAACCCGCAGGTCGCGAACTACGCCTATCTGCGCGGTGAAGTTGAACTGGTCTCCCTGCGCGACGCGGAAGGCCGCATCGCCGCCGAAGGCGCCCTTCCTTATCCACCGGGGGTGCTGTGCGTGGTCCCAGGGGAAGTCTGGGGCGGTTCCGTGCTGCGCTACTTTGCCGCGCTGGAAGAAGGCATCAACCTGCTGCCGGGCTTCGCGCCGGAGCTGCAGGGTGTGTACGTCGAGGAGTGTGAGGGTCGCAAGCAGGTTCGCTGTAACGTCATCAAACAACCCGCCGCTCAGCCCGCGCTGCTGAAAGGAGAGAAATTATGAGTAAGTCCAATAAGATGGGCGTGGTGCAGCTGACCATCCTCACCATGGTGAACATGATGGGCTCCGGGATTATCATGCTGCCTACCAAACTGGCAGAGGTGGGCACCATCTCTATCATCTCCTGGCTGGTGACGGCAGTCGGTTCAATGGCGCTGGCGTGGGCATTTGCCAAGTGCGGAATGTTCAGCCGTAAGTCAGGCGGCATGGGCGGCTATGCCGAATACGCTTTTGGCAAGTCGGGCAACTTTATGGCCAACTATACCTACGGGGTGTCGCTGCTGATCGCCAACGTGGCGATTGCCATCTCCGCCGTGGGTTACGGTACGGAGCTGTTTGGCGCGACGCTCAGCCCGGTGCAAATTGGGCTGGCGACCATCGGCGTGCTGTGGATCTGCACCGTGGCTAACTTTGGCGGCGCGCGTATCACCGGACAGCTATCCAGCATCACCGTCTGGGGCGTGATTATTCCGGTTGTCGGCCTGTGCATCATCGGCTGGTTCTGGTTTAGCCCGACGCTCTACGCCAACTCCTGGAACCCGCACCATGTGCCGTTCTTTACCGCGGTCGGCTCTTCTATCGCCATGACGCTCTGGGCCTTCCTGGGTCTGGAATCCGCCTGCGCGAACGCGGAAGTGGTAGAGAATCCGGAAAAGAACGTGCCGATTGCGGTCCTCGGCGGCACGCTGGGCGCGGCGGTGATCTATATCGTCTCGACTAACGTGATTGCGGGTATTGTGCCAAACATGGATCTGGCAAACTCTACGGCGCCGTTTGGGCTGGCCTTCGCGCAGATGTTCACCCCGGAAGTCGGGAAGGTGATTATGGGTCTGATGGTCATGTCCTGCTGCGGTTCGCTCCTCGGCTGGCAGTTCACCATCGCGCAGGTGTTTAAATCCTCGGCTGATGAAGGTTACTTCCCGAAAATCTTCTCCCGCGTGACCAAAGCGGATGCGCCGGTGCAGGGCATGCTGGCGATTGTTATCTTCCAGAGTGGATTGTCTCTGATGACCATTAGCCCGTCGCTGAACAGCCAGTTCAACGTGCTGGTCAACCTGGCGGTGGTGACGAACATCATTCCGTATATTCTGTCGATGGCAGCGCTGGTGATCATCCAGAAGGTGGCGAAGGTGGATCCACGCAAAGCGCGTGCGGCCAATATCGTGGCGCTGATTGGGGCAGTCTACAGCTTCTATGCGCTCTACTCATCCGGCCAGGAAGCGATGCTCTACGGGGCAATGGTGACCTTTATGGGCTGGACGCTGTACGGTCTGGTGTCACCGCGGTTTGAATTGAAGAATAAGCACAGTTAAGTAAAAGCAAAACGGCAACCCAAGGGTTGCCGTTTTTAGTGTTTTCTCCCTCTCCCTGTGGGAGAGGGCCGGGGTGAGGGCATCAGCCCGCACCCGAACATCACTTACGCGTTTTTCAGCACTTCGCTGACAATCTCTACCGCTTCTTTCTCAATCTGCTGACGGTGCTCAGCGCCGAGGAAGCTTTCGCAATAGATTTTGTACGCATCTTCCGTACCGGACGGACGCGCGGCGAACCAGCCGTTCTCGGTCATCACTTTCAGACCACCAATGGATGCGCCGTTGCCCGGTGCCGCCGTCAGACGAGCAGTGATCGGATCGCCCGCCAGGGTGCTTGCGCTGACCATCTCAGGAGAGAGTTTGGACAGGGCCGCTTTCTGGGCTGACGTCGCGCCAGCCTGAATACGGTTATAGCTTGGTGCACCAAAGCGTGCCGCCAGGTCGTTGTAGTGTTCCTGCGGGTTCTTACCGGTGACAGCGGTGATTTCCGCCGCCAGCAGGCACATGATGATGCCGTCTTTATCGGTTGACCATGGCGTGCCGTCGAAACGCAGGAAAGATGCGCCCGCGCTCTCTTCACCGCCGAAGCCGAAGCTGCCGTCGTGCAGACCGTCAACGAACCATTTGAAGCCCACCGGCACTTCCACCAGCTTGCGACCCAGCGCCTCGACCACGCGGTCGATCATCGCGGAGGAAACCAGCGTTTTACCGACGGCCACCTCTTTGCCCCACTGCGGGCGGTGCTGGAACAGATAGTTAATTGCAACAGCCAGATAGTGGTTCGGGTTCATCAGCCCGGCAGGGGTGACGATACCGTGACGGTCATAATCCGGGTCGTTAGCAAACGCCAGATCGAATTTATCACGCAGCGCCAGCAGTCCCGCCATCGCGCACTCGGATGAGCAGTCCATACGGATCGCGCCGTCTTTGTCCAGGTGCATAAAGCGGAAGGTCTGATCGACGTGATCGTTCACGATGGTCAGATCCAGCTTGTAATGCTCGGCGATACGTTTCCAGTATTCGATACCGGAGCCGCCCAGCGGATCCACGCCCAGCTTCAGCCCGGCTTTCTGGATGGCCGCCATATCGACGATATCCGCCAGCCCTTCCACGAACGGCTGAACCAGATCCTGCTCTTTCACGTGACCGGACGCCATGGCAGCATCCAGAGAAATGCGCTTCACGCCTTTCAGACCGTCAGCCAGCAGCGCGTTCGCACGATCTTCCACCACTTTGGTGACGTTAGTGTCGGCCGGGCCGCCGTTAGGCGGGTTGTATTTGATACCACCGTCTTCCGGCGGGTTGTGGGATGGCGTGATAACGATACCGTCAGCCAGCGCGCCACCTTTTTTGTTGTGCACCAGGATGGCGTTAGAGACCGCAGGCGTTGGGGTGAAGCCGTTGTTCTCCTGAACAATCACGTCGACGCCGTTTGCCGCCAGCACTTCCACAACAGAGATGAACGCCGGTTCAGACAGGGCATGGGTATCTTTCCCCACGTAGCACGGACCGGTAACGCCGTTTTTAGCGCGCTCTTCCGCAATGGCCTGAGCAATGGCCAGAATGTGCGGTTCGTTAAAGCTGTGGCGCGCCGCGCTGCCGCGGTGACCAGATGTACCAAACTTCACTGCGTGTTCTGCGTTGCCCACGACCGGTTTCAGCACATAATACTGCGCGGTCAGCTGAGCGACGTTAATCAAATCGCTTTGTTGTGCAGGTTGGCCTGCACGGCTGTGATTTGCCATTACCGGGTCCTTCTGATGCAAGGGTTAAATTGTACCGCAAACCTTTTCAATCAATTCCGCCGGGAACTGCATGGACTGCATGATGTGTTCAATCATGCTGCACTTGCGGCCCGTATTGGTATTGGTGATCACCCAGTACGGGGTGCCAGGAACATGTTTGGGTTTGGTTTGATTGCCATTTTGCAGCAGCGTCTGCTCGTCGCCCGCGAAATAGACGCGAGTACGGCCGTGAAGCGACTCGGTCGCTTCAGCAAACGCTTTGTTATCCAGTGAGTAAAGTGTAGACAGCACCAGCATAAAGCGGTTAACCGCCTTTTTCTGCTCCGCGTATTCATCGGAGAGCAGCAGCTCGCGCATCGCGCGCACTTTATCTTTTGCCGGCGTCACCGCAGGTTTTGCTTGTGCAACAACGCTCGGCTGAGACACGACATCTTTGGTGACTGGGGTAGCAGGCTGTGAAGCGGCGGAAATTTTAAGCATGCGCCGTAAAATGTCGGACGCGCTCTCCCCGATATGCCGCGTCTGGCTGGCAATATACTGATAGAGTTCGTCATCAACTTCGATTGTTTTCATCTTAATCCAGTGCGATATCTTATCTGAATACAAGTCATTGGGATTATAAGGTCAAATCCCAACAGCGGATAGCGTCAAACCAGGTTGGCAGCAAAAGTCAGATTAAACTGGAACCTTGCAGCCGGGCGGCAGAATGGTCAACATGATACCCTAACCTGACATACGTAAAAAAAGAACTTTGCCATGAAATTGAATACCCGAGCGCAAACTGCACAATCGCCGAACAATAATTCTCCCATCGTACTGGTTCACGGGCTTTTTGGCAGTCTGGATAACCTGGGCGTGCTGGCGCGCGATCTGGTTACCGACCACGATATTTTACAGGTCGATATGCGCAATCATGGTCTTTCCGGGCGTTCCGACGAGATGACCTACGCGGCGATGGCGCAGGATCTGCTGGATACGCTGGATGCCCACGACCTGCAAAAGGTGACCCTCATCGGGCATTCAATGGGTGGCAAAGCGGTGATGGCCCTGACGGCGCTGGCCCCGGACCGTATTAGCGGCCTGGTGGTGATTGACGTCGCGCCCGTGGATTACGACGTCCGTCGTCACGACGAGATTTTTGCCGCCATTAATGCAGTCACAGAAGCGGGTGTTGCGACGCGCCAACAGGCGGCCGCCGTCATGCGTGAGCATCTTGATGAAGAAGGCGTCGTTCAGTTCCTGCTGAAGTCGTTTGTTGACGGGCAATGGCGTTTTAACGTGCCGGTGCTCTGGGACCAGTACAATAACATCGTGGGCTGGGAAACCGTCCCCGCCTGGCCACACCCTACTCTCTTTATTCGCGGCGGCAACTCGCCTTACGTTACCGACGCGTACCGCGACACGCTGCTGGCCCAATTCCCGCAGGCTCGCGCCCACGTGATTGCCGGTGCAGGGCACTGGGTGCATGCGGAAAAACCGGATGCTGTGCTGCGCGCCATCCGCCGCTATCTCTCTGATACTGCAAATTGATTAAAAAGAAAGCGACTGGAAGGCTGCGGGCTTCCAGTCGTTGGCGTGCCGTTTTTGGTGATGTATGATGGCGCGCTTATCGCCCGGGCATTAGCAGGGCGGCGTGTTTCCCCCGAAGTCTCAGAATCATGGCCAAAGAACAAACGGACCGTACGACACTAGATCTGTTCGCGAATGAGCGTCGCCCGGGACGACCCAAGACGAATCCGCTTTCGCGCGATGAACAGCTGCGTATCAATAAACGCAACCAGCTTAAACGCGATAAAAATCGTGGGCTTAAGCGTGTCGAACTGAAGCTTAACGCCGACGCCGTCGATGCACTTAACGAGCTGGCTGACGCGCGAAATATCAGCCGCAGCGAGCTCATTGAAGAGATGTTGATCGCACAGCTTGAGACGTTACGCAGCCAGGCATAAGTCTGAAAATCCCCTTTATCGCTCTTTTCATGTAGCACAGAGTGCAGTCCTGCGCGATAGCTGTTTCCGCAGGGTTGCCAGTTCTGCTATTATTGCCCTTATCCGTGGCCAAATTGCGCCACCATACTATTAAGTTTCAAGAGGTTATTTTACTCATGGCAATCATCGGCATTTTCTTTGGCAGTGATACCGGCAATACCGAAAATATCGCAAAAAACATTCAAAAACAGCTCGGTAAAGACGTTGCTGATGTGCATGACATCGCCAAGAGCAGCAAAGAAGATCTGGAAGGCTATGACATTCTGCTGCTGGGTATCCCAACCTGGTACTACGGTGAAGCCCAGTGCGACTGGGATGATTTCTTCCCGACGCTGGAAGAAGTGGACTTCAACGGTAAGCTGGTCGCCCTGTTTGGCTGTGGCGATCAGGAAGACTACGCCGAATACTTCTGTGACGCGCTGGGCACCATCCGCGATATCATTGAGCCGAACGGCGCGGTTATCGTAGGCCACTGGCCGACCGCCGGTTACCACTTCGAAGCGTCTAAAGGCCTGGCCGATGACGATCATTTCGTGGGTCTGGCCGTCGACGAAGACCGTCAGCCAGAACTGACCGCAGAGCGTGTTGAGAAGTGGGTGAAGCAGATCCGTGAAGAACTGCACCTGGACGATATTCTGAACGCCTGATTTTATCGCGGCGCAGCGGCGGCTGCGCCCGTGCTCCAGGTCAAACCGATTAAATTAATCGCTACAATCTTTTAACTTTTTCGCCCAGACCTGTACAATGTCTCCCTGATAAAACGTGGTTTTCCGATGAGCAAGTTTGTTGGTGATACCACGTTTTTATAAGCATATTTTGCCTGAGACTTGCAGTTTTCATTTAGCCATGGCAGTTCTATAATGAGACGCATTATCCCGGGTGCATTTTCTGTCACTTCCTACAGAAGTGAATCGTTTAGCAACAGGACAGATTCCGCATGACTGACAACAATACCGCATTAAAGAAGGCTGGCCTGAAAGTTACGCTTCCTCGGTTAAAAATCCTTGAAGTGCTTCAGGGTCCAGACAATCACCATGTCAGTGCGGAAGACCTCTATAAACGTCTTATCGACATGGGTGAAGAGATTGGGCTGGCTACCGTCTATCGCGTGCTGAACCAGTTTGATGACGCGGGCATTGTTACCCGTCATAATTTCGAAGGCGGTAAATCTGTTTTCGAACTGACCCAGCAGCAGCACCACGATCACCTGATTTGCCTCGATTGCGGCAAGGTCATTGAATTCAGCGATGATTCCATTGAATCACGCCAGCGTGAAATCGCGGCGCGTCATGGCATCCGCCTGACGAACCACAGCCTGTATCTTTACGGTCACTGCGCTGAAGGCGACTGCCGCGAAGACGACCACGCGCACGACGCGAAATAATCAGTATTCATACTCTGAGCCAGCCGCAAGGTTGGCTTTTTTTTGCTTGAAAAAGCCCGGTGGCGCTGCGCTTACCGGGCCTACGGGCTATGACACCTTTGTAGGCACGGTAAGCGCAGCGCCACCGGGTTTAAAGCACTTATTTATTGTTACTGCGTATCTCGTTCCAGATCTTATCGCACCGCTTCGCCACTTCCTGATCGTTACCGGTTTTACGCGCCTGGATACAGGCCTGGTAATCCATTACGCGGACGTTCTCCTGCGTCGCGAACTGCTCATGCGCTTTCTCTTTCTTCAGCACGTTCAGCACGCTCTGACAGGCTTGAATTTTCTCCGGCGATCCTTCCGCAGTATTAATACAGGCGCTATACGCCTCCTTCAGACGGGAGTCCTCTTTCGGCGCCTGATTCTGAGCACACGCCACCAGCCCTGATGCCAGCAACGCGACGATTACGATTTTTTTCATCATGTGCAGTCTCCATACCGGCGGGACTCAGCCCGCCGGTGCGTTCATCAGAAGATGGTGAATGGGGCGATAACCATGAATTTCACGTCACGTTCATCCTGGAAGATGTTGCCGTAACCGCCCGCATAGCTCGGGATATCGGAGTGGTTGTCATACTGAGTGAAGTGCAGTTTGAACATCGTACCTTTCGCGCGGCCATCCTGCAGGGTATAGATAGCATCGAGGCTGTAGGAAGACTCTTTCAGGCGATAGTTGGGATCGTAGTATGCGTCCGGCGTGGCCATATCGGCAGGTTTTGCGTCCCAGGCGTAAGCGTAAGAGGCACCCACCGCCCAGCCCGGCAGGTTCCAGTTTTTCAGGTCATACATTGCGCCGAAGAAGACCGCTTTCTCGCCGTCGGCGTTGAAGTCAGAGCGGTTATCCCACCAGATATCAAGACGACCGTTGGAGGAGGCGTAGGTCGGGGTCATACGCTGCAGGAAGTAGCCCTGCTGCCCTTCCGCCTTCACCCATGTGCCTTCCAGACGTAAATCAACCTGACCGACCTTGTAGCCGAAGGTTAACGCCTGCAGCCACGCGGTGCCGTCATAAATGTCGTTGACGCCACCGTTGCTGACCTTGTCGCGCGTACCGTAGAACTGGTAGCTGGTGCTCAGCGGGCTACCCGCGACATCAAATTTGTAGCTGGCCTTGGCAAAGTACTGATCGACATAGCCTTGTGCCTGACCAAATGCCGCTTCAAGCACCAGATCGTTTTTGAAGTCGTACTTCGCGCCCAGCGAGTGCAGGTAATCAACTTTGGTTTTTTTATCGTTCTGGTAGAACTTGTCCATTTCGATGTGCCACGGCGCTTTGTACTCGTTGGTCCACATATAGGAGAAGCTCAACGCCCCCGCGTCACCGTAGTCAAAGTTCGCCCCGGCTTCTGCACCCTGATAGGTACCCGGCATAAAGCTCCAGTGCGGCGCTAACAGAGTCTGACCGGTTGGCTGAATATAACCACCGCGCGCCCAAACCGGACCGTATTTAAATTTTGCTGCGGCTTTGTAAAGGCTGATACCGCTCTTATCCCCGGACCAGTCTTCTTTATAGGCTTTGTTGCTGGAGGAGAAGGCAATTTCGTTCGGGTGGGCGCTGTCACCGTTTTCCGCCATTTCAATCGCGGTAAACGCAGCAATATCCAGACCGAACATATCCGCGGCATAGCCTGACTGGAAGTCCAGGTTGGCGTTCCAGGTGGAGTGAGAAAGGTTGGTTTTGTATTTGTCTTCGGTGACGTCTTTACGGTCACGTTCACGCTGCCAGTAATAAATACCGCCCGTGAGGGTAGAATCGTCGATGAAGCCTGCCGCTTTCGCCTCTGGTGTCACCACCAGGCCCGACATTGCTGTCACACCGGCAATAGCCAGCGCCAGCGCACTACGTTTGCCACTGAACGTACGCATAGATTATTCCTCTTTGACGAATTAAAACGCCTGAAGCGGCGTAAATAAAAAAGACCAAATGGTCAGGGGTAGTTTTAAATACCCTCGAATTAACTACCGTCTTTAGGTTATTTTTCGCGACGCGAATTATCAATGCTTTTTAGCGGACAAAAGTCAGGATTATGACGAAGTGCACATAATTGGTAGTGCTTTGTAACATTTGCGGGGAGGCGAGGAATGGCGGGGAATTATCAGGTATTTCAGTAGCTAGACGTGAGATCTCTTTCCTTTTTTATCACCTTTTTGTTTTTCGTAATGACACAAACTTTTTTTAAAAAAATAAGTAGCACCTCATTGACCTGATATTTTTATCACGCCTCTTTAGGCCCTGTCTTAATACCCTGATCGTTAAATAAAAAAACGCCGCATGGTGCGGCGTTTGTCTCTCATTGACCAGACCAGCAATATTATTCGCCGATCTTCGTCCAGGTATCACGCAGACCTACGGTACGGTTGAATACCGGTTTTTCCGCCGTGCTGTAACGGCTGTCCAGGCAGAAGTACCCTTCACGTTCGAACTGGAACGCTTTGCCCGCTTCAGCGGCTTTCAGCGAAGGCTCCGCATAACCCTGCTTGATCACCAGAGATTCCGGGTTGATGGTCGCCAGGAAGTCTTCCGCTGCACCTGGGTTAGGCACGCTAAACAGACGATCGTACAGACGAATTTCTACCGGCAGCGCGTGGGAAGCGCTCACCCAGTGAATAACGCCTTTCACCTTGCGGCCATCCGCCGGATCTTTGCTCAGCGTTTCAGCGTCATAAGAACAGAAGATGGTGGTGATATTCCCTTCTGCATCTTTCTCTACGCGCTCGGCTTTGATGACGTAGGCATTACGCAGACGCACTTCTTTACCCAGCACCAGACGCTTGTACTGCTTGTTGGCTTCTTCGCGGAAGTCAGCGCGGTCAATCCAGATGTCACCGCTGAACGGCACGTCACGGCTACCCATTTCCGGTTTGTTCGGATGGTTAGGCATGGAGACCAGCTCGCTTTCACCCTGCGGATAGTTTTCGATAACCAGCTTCACCGGGTCGATAACGGCCATCGCGCGCGGGGCATTTTCGTTGAGATCTTCACGAATGCAGGATTCAAGGGAGGCCATCTCGATGGTGTTGTCCTGCTTGGTCACGCCGATGCGTTTGCAGAACTCACGAATAGAGGCGGCAGTGTAACCACGACGACGCAGACCCGAGATGGTTGGCATACGTGGGTCATCCCAGCCCTCAACGTGCTTGTCGGTGACCAGCAGGTTCAGCTTACGCTTGGACATCACGGTGTATTCCAGATTCAGACGAGAGAACTCGTACTGGCGCGGATGCACAGGAATGGTGATGTTGTCCAGAACCCAGTCGTACAGACGACGGTTGTCCTGGAACTCCAGCGTACACAGGGAGTGCGTAATGCCTTCCAGCGCATCGCTGATGCAGTGGGTAAAGTCGTACATCGGGTAGATGCACCACTTGTTGCCGGTCTGATGGTGTTCCGCAAACTTAATGCGGTACAGCACCGGATCGCGCATCACGATGAACGGAGACGCCATGTCGATTTTGGCACGCAGGCACGCTTTGCCTTCTTCGAAGCCACCGGCACGCATTTTTTCAAACAGCGCCAGGTTCTCTTCCACGCTGCGATCGCGGAACGGGCTGTTTTTGCCCGGGGCGGTCAGCGTACCGCGATATTCACGGATTTCATCAGCAGACAGTTCGTCAACATACGCCAGACCCTTGTTGATCAGTTCAACCGCGTAGGCGTACAGCTGATCAAAATAGTCAGAGGAGTAGCAGATATCGCCAGACCAGTTGAAGCCCAGCCATTGCACGTCATTCTTGATGGACTCAACGTATTCGATGTCTTCTTTTACTGGGTTGGTGTCATCGAAACGCAGGTTGCACTGTCCCTGGTAGTCTTGCGCAATGCCAAAGTTCAGGCAGATGGACTTCGCATGCCCGATATGCAGGTAGCCGTTCGGCTCCGGCGGGAAACGGGTATGAACTGTGGTGTGCTTACCACTGGCCAGATCTTCATCGATGATCTGACGAATAAAGTTACTCGGGCGGGCTTCTGCCTCACTCATCGTGGATTCCTCAAAGCGTAAACAACGTATAACGGCATATGATCTTATAAGCCGGACGTAGTGACAACCCTTAAAACGTCTCTGAAGAAAATAATGGGGGCTTTTGCTGCAAAAAAAAGCGGCGGAGGATATCCCCCGCCGCTTAAGGCATGACTCTACTCAGGAGCGATTACTTGCCTTTAATCTCATACAGCGGTGTTTGACCCGCAACAACCTGACCTTTCGCCTGAATGACCAGGCCACTGAAGTCGTCGATGTTGCTGCAAACGACCGGGCTTATCATGGAGCGCGCGTTGGCGTTCAGGAAGTCCAGATCCATTTCCAGAATCGGCTGCCCGGCCACCACTTCAGCGCCCTCTTCCACCAGGCGAGTAAAGCCCTGACCGTTCAGCGCAACGGTATCGATACCCATATGGACAACGATCTCCGCGCCATTTTCGGTTTCGAGGCAGAACGCGTGGTTGGTGTTGAAGATTTTCACGATGGTACCGGCCGCCGGAGACACAACGGTTTTTTCCGTTGGTTTCACCGCCACACCGTCACCAACCGCTTTGCTGGCGAAGGCTTCATCAGGCACCTGCTCAATCGCAACGACTTCACCGGTTACCGGTGAAACCAGCGCGGCTACCGTTTTGGCGTTTGGTACCGCCTGCGGTTTTGCAGCCGCTGGCGCGACTGCAGGGGCGGCAGAAGCGTCTGCTGCGGCTACCGGACCAGTGGTTTTCATGGCGTTAGCAATTTTCTCTGCCACGAAGCCAACGATAATCTGCACGCTGGTTTTGTTCAGGCGAATAACACCGGAAGCACCCAGACGTTTAGCCAGCGCTTCGTTCACCAGGGAAGAGTCTTTGACGTTCAGACGCAGACGAGTGATACAGGCGTCGATACCGGTCAGGTTTTCAGAACCGCCGACAGCGGCGATGTACTGACGCGCCAGGCCTGAAACGTCCTGATCCTGAGCACCGCTCACGTTCACATCCTGACCATCCGCTTCGCTACCGGCCACGGCCAGTTCACGACCCGGGGTCATCAGGTTGAATTTGGTGATAGTGAAACGGAACACCATATAGTAGATCGCGAAGAACACCAGACCTTGCGGGATCAGCATCCACCAGTGGGTCGCCAGCGGGTTACGGGACGACAGCACCATATCCACCAGACCGGCGCTGAAGCCGAAACCGGCAATCCAGTGCATGCTGGCAGCGATGAACACGGAGATACCGGTCAGCACGGCGTGGATCACATACAGAACCGGCGCCACGAACATGAAGGAGAACTCCAGCGGCTCGGTGATACCGGTGAAGAAGGCCGCGAACGCCCCCGCCATCATGATACCCAGCACTTTTGCTTTGTTCTCTGGACGCGCGCAGTGGTAGATAGCCAGCGCAGCACCCGGCAGACCAAACATCATGATCGGGAAGAAGCCCGCCTGGTAACGACCGGTGATACCGACAACCGCTTTACCTGCTTCGATGGACTGTGCGCCACCCAGGAAGTTAGGGATATCGTTAATACCGGCAACGTCGAACCAGAATACGGAGTTCAGCGCGTGGTGCAGACCGACCGGGATCAGCAGACGGTTGAAGAACGCGTACACGCCCGCACCGACAGAACCCAGTTTCTGGATATGCTCACCGAAGTTCACCAGACCGTCGAAGATCATCGGCCAGACGTACATCATGATGAACGCGACAACGATCATCACAAACGAGGTCAGGATAGGAACCAGGCGGCGACCGCTAAAGAAGGAGAGCGCTTTCGGCAGCTCTACGCTGCTGAAGCGGTTATACAGTTCGGCGGAGATGATACCCACAAGGATACCGACAAACTGGTTGCTGATCTTACCGAACGCCGCCGGAACCTGGTCCGCCGGAATTTTTTGGATCATGGCCACCGCTGCAGGCGAGCAGAGGGTGGTTAACACGAGGAAACCGACAAAACCGGTCAGCGCAGCGGCACCGTCTTTGTCTTTGGACATACCGTAAGCCACACCAATCGCGAACAACACGGACATGTTGTCGATAATGGCGGAACCTGACTTGATAAAGAACGCCGCCAGCGCGCTGGTATTACCCCAGCCGTTGGGGTCGATCCAGTAGCCGACACCCATCAGGATGGCTGCGGCAGGCAGCGTGGCGACCGGCACCATAAGCGCGCGGCCAACCTTTTGTAAATAACCTAGAATACTCACTTTCTTCCCCCTATGAGACCCCGTTTAAGGCATGTTCTCAGCTCTGTTTTTTATTGTGTCACGAACTATAGATACAGTTGATGCTTCACTGGCATTGTGAGTGTGTGAAAAATTAATTCGTATCGCAAATTAAACGCGTACTTTTTGTGATTTTTGTCACCAAATATCGTTATTTACCCTCCCTTATACTGGCTAACAGCGAAAACTTATTTTATCATTCAAAAAATCAAGACGGATTGATCCGGCCTGAAAGTTTCCAGGTTACGCTTAAGTATCAGGTTCCGATAGCCATCCGCCCACTCTTATACTTTAACTCTTGAGGTGAACAATGAGACTGATTCCCCTGGCAACTGCTGAACAAGTCGGTAAATGGGCCGCTCGCCATATCGTTAACCGTATTAACGCCTTTAAACCGACCGCCGATCGTCCTTTCGTTCTTGGACTTCCGACAGGCGGCACGCCGCTGACCGCCTATAAGGCGCTGGTTGAGATGCATAAAGCAGGCCAGGTTAGCTTTAAACATGTTGTGACCTTCAATATGGATGAATACGTTGGCTTACCGAAAGACCACCCGGAAAGCTACCATAGCTTTATGCACCGCAATTTCTTTGATCACGTTGATATTCCATCTGAAAATATTAACCTGCTGAATGGAAACGCGCCTGATATTGACGCAGAATGCCGTCAGTATGAAGAAAAAATCCGTTCTTACGGTAAGATCCACCTGTTCATGGGTGGCGTAGGCAATGATGGTCATATTGCGTTTAACGAACCGGCGTCATCTCTGGCTTCCCGCACCCGTATCAAAACGCTGACCCATGACACGCGCGTGGCAAACTCCCGCTTCTTTGACGGTGATGTTAACCAGGTTCCAAAATACGCCCTGACCGTAGGCGTAGGCACCCTGCTGGATGCCGAAGAAGTGATGATTCTGGTGCTGGGCGGCGTGAAAGCGCAAGCGCTCCAGGCTGCCGTTGAAGGCAACGTTAACCATATGTGGACCATCAGCTGCCTGCAGCTGCATCCGAAATCAGTCATCGTCTGCGACGAACCGTCCACGATGGAACTGAAGGTTAAAACGCTGAAATACTTCAACGAGTTAGAAGCTGAGAACATCAAAGGTCTGTAATTGAATAACCGCCTCTTCAACAAGAGGCGGCCGCTTTTTTTAACCGGGGGTCGTTATGTACGCTTTAACCCACGGTCGGATTTATACCGGCCATGAAATTCTGGATGACCATGCGATTGTTATCGCTGATGGCCTGATTGAACGTGTTTGCCCGCTGGCAGAACTGCCGCCGGAGATTGAACAGCGCTCACTCAATGGAGCAGTAATCTCCCCCGGTTTCATCGACGTACAGCTCAACGGCTGCGGCGGTGTGCAATTCAATGACACCGCGGATGCGGTGACGGTCGAAACGCTGGAGATCATGCAGAAAGCCAACGAGAAATCGGGCTGCACCAGCTATTTGCCAACGCTCATCACCAGCAGTGATGACCTAATGAAGCAGGGTATCCGCGTGATGCGCGAATACCTGGCCAAACATCCTAATCAGGCGCTGGGTCTGCACCTTGAAGGGCCATGGCTGAATATGGTCAAGAAAGGAACGCATAACCCGAATTACGTGCGTAAACCTGATGCGGAGCTGGTTGACTACATGTGTGCGAACGCCGATGTGATCACCAAAGTGACGCTGGCGCCTGAAATGACGGGTACGGATGTCATCAGCAAACTGGCTGGTGCCGGGATTATCGTTTCAGCAGGTCACTCAAACGCGACGCTGAAAGAAGCGAAAGCCGGTTTCCGCGCAGGCATTACCTTCGCGACGCACCTTTACAACGCCATGCCGTATATCACAGGCCGTGAACCGGGTCTGGTCGGGGCGATTCTGGATGAGCCAGACGTCTACTGCGGCATTATTGCTGACGGCATGCACGTCGATTACACCAACATCCGCAACGCTAAGCGGCTGAAAGGTGACAAGCTTTGTCTGGTGACGGATGCCACAGCACCGGCAGGTGCAAATATTGAGCAGTTCATTTTTGCCGGTAAAACAATATACTACCGCAATGGACTGTGTGTGGATGAAAACGGTACGCTGAGCGGTTCCTCTTTGACCATGATTGAAGGGGTGCGTAACCTGGTTGAACATTGCGGGATTGCGCTTGATGAAGTCCTGCGTATGGCAACCCTTTATCCGGCTCGCGCAATGGGCGTGGATAAACAGCTTGGCGGAATTGCACCAGGTATGGTTGCAAACCTGACGGCATTCACACACGATTATAAAATTATTAAGACCATCGTTAATGGTAACGAGGTCGTCACTGAGTAAGTAAAAGTATGACACCTGGCGGACAAGCTCAAATCGGTAATGTCGATCTCGTTAAACAACTTAACAGTGCGGCGGTATACCGCCTGATTGACCAGCACGGACCAATCTCGCGAATTCAGATAGCCGAACAAAGCCAGCTTGCTCCCGCCAGCGTGACAAAAATTACCCGCCAGCTCATTGAGCGCGGTCTGATCAAAGAAGTCGATCAGCAGGCCTCCACCGGCGGCCGCCGCGCCATCTCCATTATCACCGAAACCCGCAATTTTCAGGCCATTGGCGTCCGTCTGGGCCGCCATGACACCACGCTCACGCTTTACGATCTGAGCAGTAAAGCCATTGCGGAAGAGCACTACCCTCTTCCGGAGCGCACCCAGGAGACGCTGGAGCATGCGCTGCTGAATACCATCGCGCAGTTTATTGAAAGCTGTCAGCGCAAGATCCGCGAACTCATCGCCATCTCCGTGATTCTGCCCGGCCTGGTCGACCCGGAAAGCGGCGTTATCCGCTATATGCCACACATTCAGGTTGAAAACTGGGGGCTGGTCGACGCGCTGGAAAAGCGTTTTAAAGTGACCTGCTTTGTGGGCCACGACATTCGCTCGCTGGCGCTGGCAGAGCACTACTTTGGTGCGAGCCAGGACTGCGAAGACTCTATTCTGGTGCGCGTTCACCGCGGAACGGGCGCCGGTATTATCTCTAACGGCCGTATTTTTATTGGTCGCAACGGTAACGTCGGCGAGATTGGCCACATTCAGGTTGAGCCACTCGGCGAGCGCTGCCACTGCGGCAACTTCGGTTGTCTTGAAACCATTGCCGCCAACACGGCCATCGAGCAGCGCGTTCGCCATCTCCTTGAACAGGGTTACCAAAGCCGCGTCACGCTGGACGATTGCAAAATTGGCACCATCTGCAAAGCCGCCAATAAGGGTGACGCGCTGGCCTGCGAAGTGATTGAGCAGGTAGGACGCCACCTGGGGAAAACCATCGCCATCGCCATTAACCTGTTTAACCCACAAAAAGTGGTGATCGCCGGTGAAATTGTGGAAGCGGAAAAGGTGCTGCTCCCCGCCATTGAAGGCTGTATTAACACCCAGGCGCTGAAAGCATTCCGCCAGAACCTCCCGGTGGTTCGTTCAAAGCTTGACCATCGCTCGGCGATCGGCGCGTTCGCGCTGGTCAAACGCGCCATGCTCAACGGAATTCTGCTGCAGCATTTGCTGGAAAGTTGATCGGACCTTATAGTAACGCCTTCTTTTTTTGATGTCGGACTGTCCATGACCATTAAGAATGTAATTTGTGATATCGACGGCGTGCTGATGCACGACAACGTTGCCGTGCCGGGTGCTGCGGAGTTTCTTCACCGCATCATCGACAAAGGAATGCCTCTGGTTCTGCTCACGAACTACCCTTCCCAAACCGGTCAGGATCTGGCTAACCGCTTTGCCACGGCGGGCGTCGACGTTCCGGACAGCGTGTTTTATACCTCGGCAATGGCCACGGCGGATTTTCTGAAGCGTCAGGAAGGGAAAAAAGCCTACGTGGTGGGTGAAGGTGCGCTGATACACGAGCTGTACAAAGCTGGCTTTACCATCACTGACGTGAACCCGGACTTTGTGATTGTCGGCGAAACGCGCTCCTTTAACTGGGAGATGATGCATAAGGCAGCATACTTTGTCGCCAGCGGCGCGCGCTTTATCGCTACCAACCCGGATACGCACGGCCGTGGTTTTTATCCGGCCTGCGGCGCGCTGTGCGCCGGTATCGAAAAAATCTCAGGTCGTCAGCCGTTTGTGGTCGGTAAACCGAGCCCGTGGATCATTCGTGCCGCGCTCAACAAGATGCAGGCCCACTCTGAAGAAACCGTTATTGTCGGCGACAACCTGCGCACCGATATTCTGGCCGGATTTCAGGCAGGTCTGGAGACGATTCTGGTCCTCTCCGGCGTCTCTCAACTTGATGACATTGATTCGATGCCGTTCCGGCCAAGCTGGATTTACCCCTCCGTCGATGAAATCGACATTATCTGATAACGAACCACGCCACAGGGCGTGGTTTTTCATTTATAGCCTACACAAATAGAACGCCATCTAACAAAAAACACGTTTTATTGCATAATCATCAATAAAAGAGTCCATGACGTACTCTTTTTTCACTATTCCGCAATCACTATTGCACTATTTCCGTTTTCCCCCGTAAAACGCTTGCGCGCCCTGCCCCTTTGCGGCATTTTCATAAGCAAGCAACATTACAAAGCAACAGGGTTAACGGAGAAGGTTATGTGTTCAATTTTTGGCGTACTGGATATTAAAACTGACGCGGGCGAACTGCGTAAAAAGGCACTCGAACTGTCCCGCCTGATGCGCCACCGCGGTCCGGACTGGTCAGGCGTTTACGCCAGTGACAAAGCGATTCTGGCTCACGAACGTCTGTCTATTGTTGACGTCAACGCCGGTGCACAGCCGCTGTATAACGAGAAAAAAACGCACGCGCTGGCTGTCAACGGTGAAATCTACAACCACCAGGCGCTGCGCGCCGAATATGGCGACCGCTACGCGTTCCAGACCGGTTCTGACTGTGAAGTGATCCTGGCGCTGTATCAGGAGAAAGGGCCCGAGTTCCTGGACGACCTGCAGGGCATGTTTGCCTTCGCCCTGTACGACAGCGAAAAAGACGCTTACCTGATTGGCCGTGACCACATCGGCATTATCCCGCTGTACATGGGCCACGATGAGCACGGCAACTTCTACGTCGCCTCTGAAATGAAAGCCCTGGTGCCGGTCTGCCGCACCATTAAAGAGTTCCCGGCGGGCAGCTATCTGTGGAGCAAAGACGGCGAGATCCGCTCCTATTACCAGCGCGACTGGTTCGACTATGATGCGGTAAAAGACAACGTCACGGACAAAGCCGAGCTGCGTCAGGCCCTGGAAGATTCCGTGAAAAGCCACCTGATGTCCGACGTGCCGTACGGCGTGCTGCTCTCCGGCGGTCTGGACTCCTCCGTGATCTCCGCGATCACCAAGAAATTCGCGGCCCGTCGCGTGGAAGATCAGGAGCGCTCAGAAGCCTGGTGGCCACAGCTGCACTCTTTTGCCGTTGGCCTGGAAGGCGCACCTGACCTGAAGGCCGCGCAGGAAGTGGCGAACCACCTCGGCACCGTGCACCATGAGATTCACTTCACCGTGCAGGAAGGTCTGGATGCGATCCGCGATGTGATCTATCACATTGAAACCTATGACGTGACCACCATCCGCGCCTCGACCCCAATGTACCTGATGTCGCGTAAGATCAAAGCGATGGGCATCAAGATGGTGCTCTCCGGTGAAGGTTCTGACGAAGTGTTTGGCGGCTACCTGTACTTCCATAAGGCGCCGAACGCCAAAGAGCTGCACGAAGAGACCGTGCGCAAGCTGCAGGCCCTGCATATGTTTGACTGTGCGCGTGCCAACAAAGCGATGTCCGCATGGGGCGTGGAAGCGCGCGTGCCGTTCCTGGATAAGAAATTCCTCGACGTCGCGATGCGCATCAACCCGCAGGACAAGATGTGCGGCAACGGCAAAATGGAAAAACATATCCTGCGCGAATGTTTTGAATCCTACCTGCCGGCGAGCGTGGCATGGCGTCAGAAAGAGCAGTTCTCTGATGGCGTAGGCTATAGCTGGATCGACACCCTGAAAGAGGTCGCGGCAAAACAGGTTTCTGACCAACAGCTGGAAACCGCAAGCTTCCGCTTCCCGTACAACACGCCGGGCTCGAAAGAGGCCTATCTGTACCGTGAAATTTTTGAAGAGCTGTTCCCGGTACCGAGTGCTGCGGAGTGCGTACCGGGTGGCCCGTCCGTCGCCTGCTCTTCTGCCAAAGCGATTGAATGGGATGAATCTTTCAAATCCATGAACGATCCATCAGGACGCGCGGTAGGCGTTCACCAGTCAGCCTACAAATAATCACTCAGATCGCAATCAGGCCCCTCAGGGGCCTGATTTTTTTGCCTCACATTTCACCGCCTAAATCTGATTAATAACCAATAATTGCCGAATATTCGGTCACGCTGTTCGCAACCTAACCAAACAGTCACATTCCGGCTATTTTCGTTGAAAAAGGTGTTGACGCTGCAAGGGTCTATACGCATAATGCGCCCCGCAACGCCGATAAGGTAACGCGAAAAAAGATGGCTACGTAGCTCAGTTGGTTAGAGCACATCACTCATAATGATGGGGTCACAGGTTCGAATCCCGTCGTAGCCACCATCTTTTTTGCGGGAGTGGCGAAATTGGTAGACGCACCAGATTTAGGTTCTGGCGCCGCAAGGTGTGCGAGTTCAAGTCTCGCCTCCCGCACCATTCCCGGGTAAGCGTTGCACGGATGGGGTATCGCCAAGCGGTAAGGCACCGGTTTTTGATACCGGCATTCCCTGGTTCGAATCCAGGTACCCCAGCCATATTTCTTCGATTTTGCGGTTCTCCGCGGTATTGGGGTATCGCCAAGCGGTAAGGCACCGGTTTTTGATACCGGCATTCCCTGGTTCGAATCCAGGTACCCCAGCCATCGAAGATTGCAGTACTGGCTACGTAGCTCAGTTGGTTAGAGCACATCACTCATAATGATGGGGTCACAGGTTCGAATCCCGTCGTAGCCACCAAATTAAGATTGTCGATTTTTCGGTAATCAAGACAAATTGTTGGGGTATCGCCAAGCGGTAAGGCACCGGATTCTGATTCCGGCATTCCGAGGTTCGAATCCTCGTACCCCAGCCAATTTAAAAAGTCGTTAAGCAGTTTGTTTAACGCAATTGGGGTGTCGCCAAGCGGTAAGGCTCTGGTTTCTGATACCAGCATTCCGGGGTTCGAATCCCTGCACCCCAGCCACTTAAGTAACAAAAAAGCCCGCTCTGCGGGCTTTTTTGTTTTTGTTGTTAGTATTGTGCAGCCTGATGCCCTCACCCTGACCCTCTCCCACGGGGAGAGGAAATGAAAACTAAAGTCCTAAGGCGTATTTCAGCGCCTGACGCTTCAAACCACCTGCACGCTCCGCTGCCATCAGTCCAATATTACGCAGAATGCGCACCGGGGCTAAGTCATTGCTGAATCCGGCATAGAACAGATCCATCCCCGACTGCATAATAAAGTTATCCGCCATGCGTCGCGTCTGGTAACGCTTCAGAATCTGATGGCTGGCCCAGTTTTCCGCGTGCCCGCGGGCGCTGCCCAGCACATCCAGTAACGCATCGACATCACGGTACCCCAGGTTCACGCCCTGCCCGGCCAGCGGATGAATGGTGTGTGCCGCATCGCCCACCAGCGCCAGCCCTTCACGGGCATACTGCAAAGCATGGCGTCGCGTGAGGGGAAACGCCCCGGCAGCCACCGGCGTAACGTTGCCCAGACGGCTCGGAAAATGCAGGCGAATTTCCCGCTGCAATTGTTCCATTGAAAGCCCCTGCAGCTGACGAATGCGTGCCGGTTTGTCGTACCAGACCAGGGATGCCCAGTTATCAAACAGCGGTAAAAACGCATGCGGGCCATTCGGCGTAAAGTGCTGCCACGTGCTTTCTCCCGGCGCATTCTCGCACTCGACGGTAATCAGCATGCAGGACTGCTCATACTGCCAGGCATGGACCCCAATTCCCGCCATCTGTCTGACCTGCGAGTTAGCGCCGTCCGCTCCGACGACGAGCTTCACGGCCAGTTCATCGCCGCTGTCGAGCGTCAGCGAATACCCACTCTCCTGGGGATGCAGAGCCTTAATCGACGCCGGAACGCGCAGCGTCACCTTCGGGTGCGCCTCCAGCGCCTGCCAGAGCGCCTGCTGAAGTACGTTGTTTTCCACCATATAACCCAGGCGCGGCAGCTTCAGCTCAGCGGCATCAAACGCGACGTGGGCATTTTCCCACTCCCAGGTCTCAAGACGGCTGTAAGGATGGGCGCGCATCGCCAGCACCGCCTCCCAGACGCCCAGCCCGCGCAGCAGATCGACGGACGCCGCGCTGATAGCGGATATGCGCACATCCGGTTTGCTGGCGGGATCGAAGGCCGGCGGAGCAGCCTGTTCAATTACCGTTACCTCAAATCCCTGCTGCGCCAGCCCCAGCGCCAGCGCGCCGCCGACCATACCGCCGCCGACAACGGCAACTTCGGTGTGTAGGAGTGTCATGGTCAATTTTCCTTATTGGAGAATCCCTTAAGTTTACCGGATTTTTGCGGTCCTGAGACACATAACCTTCATACTGGTCACAACCCCACCAAAGCATTACAATACGCGGCTTGCAATCCTGAGCTGAGCAAGTCGATGACTAAAAAACTCCATATAAAAACCTGGGGCTGTCAGATGAACGAATACGATTCATCCAAGATGGCCGATCTGCTGGATTCAACCCACGGATACCAGCTGACAGAAAATGTGAAAGAAGCGGATGTGCTGCTGCTGAACACCTGTTCGATTCGTGAAAAAGCGCAGGAAAAAGTCTTTCACGTGTTAGGCCGCTGGAAGCTTCTCAAGCGAAAAAATCCGGACCTGATCATCGGCGTGGGTGGCTGCGTCGCGTCGCAGGAAGGCAAGCTGATCCGCCAGAGAGCCCCGTATGTGGATATTGTCTTTGGCCCTCAGACCCTGCACCGCCTGCCGGAGATGATCAATCAGGTTCGCGGCAACCGTAGCCCGGTCGTTGACGTGAGCTTCCCGGAAATCGAAAAGTTTGACCGTCTGCCGGAGCCGCGCGCCGATGGCCCGACCGCCTTCGTCTCCATCATGGAAGGCTGCAATAAATACTGCACTTACTGCGTGGTGCCTTACACCCGCGGTGAAGAAGTCAGCCGTCCGGCAGACGATATTCTGTTTGAAATTGCGCAGCTTGCCGCACAGGGCGTTCGCGAAGTGAACCTGCTGGGCCAGAACGTTAACGCCTGGCGCGGGGAAAACTACGACGGCACCACCGGCAGCTTTGCCGAGCTGCTGCGTCTGGTGGCCGCGATTGACGGTATCGACCGCATTCGCTTTACCACCAGCCATCCGATGGAGTTTACTGACGACATCATTGACGTGTATCGCGATACGCCAGAGCTGGTGAGCTTCCTGCACCTGCCGATTCAGTGTGGCTCTGACCGCGTGCTGAACCTGATGGGCCGCCCGCATACGGTGCTGGAGTACAAGTCCACCATTCGTAAGCTGCGTGAAGCGCGTCCGGATATCCAGATCAGCTCCGACTTTATCGTCGGCTTCCCTGGCGAAACCGCTGATGACTTCGAGCGCACCATGAAGCTCATCGGTGAAGTGAATTTTGACGTCAGCTACAGCTTCATCTTCTCTGCGCGTCCTGGAACACCTGCGGCCGATATGGTTGACGATGTGCCGGAAGAAGAGAAAAAGCAGCGTCTGTATATTCTGCAGGAGCGTATTAACCAGCAGGCCAACGCGTGGAGCCGTCGTATGCTCGGCACCGTTCAGCGCATTCTGGTGGAAGGCACCTCCCGCAAGAGCATTATGGAACTCTCCGGTCGTACCGAAAACAACCGCGTGGTGAACTTTGAGGGCACCCCGGATATGATCGGTAAATTCGTGGACGTCGAGATTGTCGAAGTGCTGACCAACTCGCTGCGCGCGAAGCTGGTACGCACCGAGGACGAAATGGGCCTGCGTATTGCCGAGTCACCGGAATCCGTGATCTCTCGAACCCGTAAAGAAAACGATTCTGGCGTGGGGATTTACCAGCCTTAATCCTCCTGGCCTGCCTTTCCGGCAGGCCTTGTATTTCCTCTCATCGTCCCCAATATCTTCCACAACGCTTGCGCCTTTATTCTGTGGCGTGAATAATTTCGGTAATGACCGTTTTATTACGTCCTATCGCAATGGGTCAGTCAACCAATTAAAGAGGAACAGTTTGAATATAGATACGCGTGAAATTAGCCTTGAGCCAGCAGACAACGCTCGCCTGCTGAGCCTGTGCGGGCCGTTTGATGACAACATCAAACAACTGGAGCGACGTCTGGGTATCGAAATCAATCGTCGCGATAATCATTTCAAACTTACCGGACGCCCTATCTGCGTCAACGCCGCTGCGGACATTCTGCGTAGCCTGTATGTTGATACCGCCCCAATGCGCGGCGAAACGCAGGATATAGAGCCGGAACAGATCCACCTCGCCATTAAAGAGGCGCGCGTGCTTGAGCAAAGCGCGGAAAGCGTGCCGGACTACGGCAAGGCCATTAACATCAAGACCAAACGTGGCGTCATTAAGCCGCGTACGCCAAACCAGGCGCAGTACATCGCCAATATCCTCGACCACGACATCACCTTCGGCGTGGGTCCGGCGGGTACGGGTAAAACCTATCTGGCCGTTGCCGCTGCGGTAGATGCGCTGGAACGCCAGGAGATCCGTCGCATCCTGCTGACCCGCCCTGCCGTCGAAGCGGGTGAAAAACTCGGCTTCCTACCGGGCGATCTGAGCCAGAAGGTCGACCCATATCTGCGTCCTTTATACGATGCGCTATTCGAGATGCTCGGTTTTGAGAAGGTCGAGAAGCTCATTGAGCGTAACGTTATCGAAGTTGCCCCGCTCGCCTACATGCGCGGTCGTACGCTGAACGATGCGTTCATCATTCTCGATGAGAGCCAGAACACCACCATCGAACAGATGAAGATGTTCCTGACGCGTATCGGCTTTAACTCGAAAGCGGTCATTACCGGTGACGTCACCCAGATCGACCTGCCGCGCAGTACCAAATCAGGCCTGCGCCACGCCATTGAGGTACTGGCCGAGGTCGACGAAATCAGCTTTAACTTCTTCCACAGTGAAGACGTGGTACGCCACCCGGTGGTCGCGCGTATCGTTAACGCCTATGAAGCCTGGGAAGAGGCGGATCAGAAGCGTAAGGCCGAACTGGCCGCAGAACGTAAGCGCGAAGCGCAGGAGCAAGAACAGAAATGAGTCAGGTGATCCTCGATTTACAGCTGGCCTGTGAAGACAATTCCGGCATGCCAGATGAGGCACAGTTTCAGAAATGGCTGGATGCCGTTATTCCTCAGTTTCAGGAAGAATCAGAAGTTACGATTCGCCTGGTGGATGAAGCAGAAAGCCATGAGCTTAACCTGACCTATCGCGGGAAAGATAAGCCGACCAACGTACTCTCTTTCCCGTTTGAAGCGCCTCCGGGCATTGAGATGCCGCTGCTGGGCGATCTGATCATCTGCCGTCAGGTGGTTGAACAGGAAGCGAAAGAGCAGCAAAAGCCGCTTGAGGCCCACTGGGCGCATATGGTGGTACACGGCAGCCTGCATCTGCTCGGCTACGATCACATTGAAGATGACGAAGCGGAAGAGATGGAGTCCCTCGAGACAGAGATAATGCTTGCTCTGGGCTATGAGGATCCGTACATTGCCGAGAAAGAATAGTCCGTCACCTGACTGACTCACATGCCGCCACGAAAGGATATCGCGTGGCGGTAAACGTTGAACTAACAAGAGAACCCTTAACAAACGCCATGAGCGACGACAATTCACACAGTAGCGACACGACAACCAGTAAAAAGGGATTTTTCTCCCTCATTCTGAACCAGCTTTTCCACGGCGAACCCAAAAACCGTGATGAACTGCTGGAGCTGATTCGTGATTCCGGGCAGAACGACCTTATCGACGAAGATACGCGCGAAATGCTCGAAGGGGTTATGGACATCGCCGACCAGCGCGTTCGCGATATCATGATCCCCCGCTCGCAGATGATCACCCTGAAACGTAACCAGACCCTGGACGAGTGCCTCGATGTGATCATCGAATCCGCCCACTCGCGTTTCCCGGTCATCAGCGAAGACAAAGATCACATCGAAGGGATTTTGATGGCCAAAGATCTGCTGCCGTTTATGCGCAGCGATGCCGAAGCCTTCAGCATGGAAAAAGTGTTACGCCAGGCTGTGGTTGTGCCGGAAAGTAAACGTGTGGATCGGATGCTGAAAGAATTTCGCTCTCAGCGTTACCACATGGCGATTGTTATTGATGAGTTTGGTGGCGTTTCCGGTCTGGTCACGATCGAGGATATTCTTGAGCTGATCGTGGGCGAAATCGAAGACGAGTACGACGAAGAAGAAGATATCGACTTCCGTCAGCTTAGCCGCCACACCTGGACCGTGCGTGCGCTGGCCTCGATTGAGGACTTCAACGACGCCTTCGGTACCCACTTCAGCGATGAAGAGGTCGATACCATTGGCGGGCTGGTGATGCAGGCCTTTGGCCACCTCCCGGCGCGCGGTGAGACCGTTGACATCGACGGTTACCAGTTCAAAGTGGCAATGGCCGACAGCCGACGTATTATACAGGTTCACGTCAGAACGCCGGACGACTCACCGGTGCCAAAACTGGAAGATTAATGTAAATGGCATTTGCCCCACTGCTTGAACGCCAGCGCGTCCGTTTGCTGCTGGCGCTGTTACTCGGAGCCAGCGGTACGCTGGCTTTTTCTCCTTACGATATCTGGCCTGCGGCTATTCTCTCCCTGATGGGGCTTCAGGGCCTGACCCTGAATCGTCGTCCGGTACAGGCCGCTGCCATCGGTTACTTCTGGGGGCTGGGGCTGTTTGGCTCAGGCATCAACTGGGTCTATGTCAGCATCGCCCAGTTTGGCGGTATGCCAGGCCCGGTAAACGTCTTCCTGGTGGTATTGCTCGCCGCGTATCTCTCGCTCTATACCGGTCTGTTCGCCGGCATCCTTTCTCGCCTGTGGCCAAAAACCACCTGGCTGCGCGTCGCCATTGCCGCGCCGGTGGTCTGGCAAATAACCGAGTTCCTGCGCGGCTGGGTGCTGACGGGCTTCCCGTGGCTACAGTTCGGCTACAGCCAGATTGACGGCCCGCTGAAAGGCCTGGCACCGGTAATGGGCGTTGAGGCCATTAACTTCCTGCTGATGGTGGTGAGCGGCCTGCTGGTATTAGCGCTGGTCACACGCTGCTGGAAGCCGCTGGCTGTGGCACTGGTGCTGTTCGCCCTGCCCTTCCCGCTGCGCTATATCCAGTGGTTCACGCCCGAGCCAGAGCGCGCCATGCAGGTTTCCATGGTGCAGGGGAATATTCCGCAGTCTATGAAGTGGGATGAGAAAGAGCTGCTGAATACGCTGAAGATCTACGCCAACGCCACCGAAGAGGTAATGGGTAAATCCCAGCTGATTATCTGGCCGGAATCTGCTATCCCCGATCTGGAAATTAACCAGCAGCCGTTCCTCAACATGATGAATGACCTGCTGCTGGCGCGCGGCAGCACGCTGATCACCGGGATTGTCGATGCGCGTCTGAATCAGCAGAACCGCTACGACACCTACAACAGCATCATTACGCTAGGAAAAGACAGCGAGTACAGCTACCACTCCACTGACCGGTACAACAAGAACCACCTGGTGCCGTTTGGTGAATTTGTCCCGCTGGAGTCGATTCTGCGCCCGCTGGCCCCGTTCTTTGACCTGCCGATGTCCTCTTTCAGCCGCGGCCCGTACGTACAGCCTCAGCTGCACGCGCACGGCATGGCCCTGACGGCGGCCATCTGCTACGAAATCATTCTCGGCGAGCAGGTACGCGATAACTTCCGCCCGGATACCGACTATCTGCTGACCATCTCCAACGATGCGTGGTTTGGTAAGTCAATCGGCCCTTGGCAGCACTTCCAGATGGCACGTATGCGCTCTCTGGAGCTGGCGCGTCCGCTGCTGCGCAGCACCAACAACGGCATCACCGCTGTGATTGGTCCGCAGGGCGAGATTCAGGCGATGATCCCGCAGTTTACCCGCGAGGTGCTGACCACTAAAGTCACGCCAACCACGGGGCTGACGCCATATGCGCGCACCGGCAACTGGCCGCTGTGGGTACTGACCGCGCTGTTCGGCTTTGGCGCAGTGCTGATGAGCCTGCGTCAGCGTCGTAAATAACCTTTCCTTCTGTTGTCGGGTGGCGTAGCCGCCACCCGACAATTTTCTCCAGACTCCCATTCTGGCACGCCTATTGCTTAGTTTATTCAGGTAAACGCAGTTTGGCTTAACGTGCAACTTTGTCGCACCAGCGTAGATCATCGGTAGCACCGAAACGGTGCAACGGGAGATATTTGCCTCTGAATGGTGCGGCGCGCTTCGCAAAAATAAACAATAACGCAGCAAAATCTTTACATTAAGCCAGACTAAATGTTAACAAGCTTGCATAACACTGCACTCGCATTGCGCGAGATATAACAACATCACAATGGGTATCAAAGCGTCTCTGGCGCTGATAAAAAAGGAGTTGGGTATGCAATTACGTAAACTGGCCACAGCAATGCTGGTTATGGGAATGTCTGCAGGCGTGGTTCACGCTGAAGATGCTCCGGCAGCAGGCAGCACTCTCGACAAGATTGCCAAAAACGGCGTGATCGTGGTCGGCCACCGTGAATCTTCTGTCCCGTTCTCTTACTACGACAACACGCAAAAAGTCGTGGGCTATTCACAGGATTACTCCAACGCCATCGTTGAAGCTGTGAAGAAAAAGCTGAACAAACCTGACCTGCAGGTGAAGCTGATCCCAATCACTTCACAGAACCGTATTCCACTGCTGCAAAACGGCACCTTTGACTTCGAGTGTGGCTCCACCACCAACAACCTCGAGCGCCAAAAACAGGCTGCCTTCTCTGACACCATCTTTGTCGTCGGCACCCGTCTGCTGACGAAGAAAGGCGGTGAGATCAAAGACTTCGCTGACCTGAAAGGGAAAGCGGTTGTTGTGACCTCCGGTACCACGTCAGAAGTGCTGCTGCACAAGCTGAACGACGAGAAGAAAATGGATATGCGCATCATCAGCGCGAAAGACCATGGCGACTCTTTCCGTACCCTGGAAAGCGGTCGTGCCGTCGCGTTTATGATGGATGATGCTCTGCTGGCGGGTGAACGTGCGAAAGCGAAAAAACCAGACAACTGGGATATCGTCGGTACCGCGCAGTCCAAAGAAGCCTACGGCTGTATGCTGCGTAAAGACGATCCGCAGTTCAAAAAGCTGATCGATGACACTATCGCTCAGGTACAGACCTCCGGCGAAGCGGAAAAATGGTTCGACAAATGGTTCAAGAACCCGATTCCACCAAAAAACCTGAACATGAATTTTGAACTGTCTGACGACATGAAAGCGCTGTTCAAATCTCCAAATGACAAGGCTCTTAACTAATTAGAACTACAGGGGCGGGATCTCCTGCCCTCTCGATTGTCGGGAAGCATGGACAGACTATACGTTGAGTGGTCGTTCCCCACTCAGCGCGAAAAATGAGCTTCTCACCAATCTTCGAGGGTAGCGCTGCTACCCTTTTTTTTCTGGAGTTTATTATGTCAATAGACTGGAACTGGGGCATATTCCTGCAACAAGCCCCGTTCGGCAACACCACCTATCTTGGCTGGCTGTGGAGCGGCTTTCAGGTTACCGTGGCATTATCGATAACGGCGTGGATTATCGCGTTTCTTGTCGGTTCTCTGTTCGGTATTCTGCGCACCGTCCCTAACCGTTTTCTTTCAACGCTTGGCACCCTGTATGTGGAACTGTTCCGTAACGTTCCGCTGATCGTGCAATTCTTTACCTGGTATCTGGTCATCCCGGAACTGCTGCCGGAAAATATTGGCATGTGGTTCAAGTCGGAGCTGGATCCGAACGTGCAGTTCTTTGTCTCCTCCATGATGTGTCTGGGGCTGTTTACCGCTGCGCGCGTTTGCGAGCAGGTGCGTGCCGCCATTCAGTCATTGCCGCGTGGACAAAAAAACGCGGGCCTGGCAATGGGCCTGACGCTGCCCCAAACCTACCGCTATGTGCTGCTGCCTAACGCCTACCGGGTTATCGTTCCACCGATGACCTCTGAGATGATGAACCTGGTGAAAAACTCGGCCATCGCCTCGACTATCGGCCTGGTCGACATGGCCGCGCAGGCGGGCAAGCTGCTGGATTACTCCGCTCACGCGTGGGAATCCTTCACCGCGATCACGCTCGCGTATGTTCTGATTAACGCTTTCATCATGCTGGTGATGAACCTGGTTGAACGCAAAATCCGCCTGCCGGGTAATCTGGGGGGCAAATAATGTACGAATTTGACTGGAGTTCTATCGTTCCATCCATGCCTTACCTGCTTGATGGCCTGGTGATTACCTTAAAAATCACCGTTATTGCCATCATCATTGGTATCGTCTGGGGCACCCTGCTGGCCGTCATGCGCCTGTCGAGCTTTAAGCCGCTCGCCTGGTTTGCGACCGCCTACGTTAACGTGTTCCGCTCCATCCCGCTGGTGATGGTGCTGCTGTGGTTTTACCTGATTGTGCCCGGCTTCCTGCAGAACGTGCTGGGGCTGTCGCCGAAAACCGATATCCGTCTGATCTCCGCCATGGTGGCGTTCTCAATGTTCGAGGCCGCTTACTACTCTGAGATTATCCGAGCGGGCATTCAGAGTATCTCCCGCGGGCAATCCAGCGCCGCGCTGGCGCTGGGAATGACGCACTGGCAGTCCATGCAGCTCATTATTCTGCCGCAGGCGTTTCGCGCCATGGTTCCGCTCCTGCTGACCCAGGGTATCGTGCTGTTCCAGGATACCTCGCTGGTCTACGTTCTGAGTCTGGCAGACTTCTTCCGTACCGCGTCAACCATCGGTGAACGTGATGGTACGCAGGTCGAGATGGTGCTCTTTGCGGGGGCGGTCTATTTTGTGATTAGTTTAAGCGCGTCGCTGTTGGTCAGCTGGCTGAAGAAAAGGACGGTATAATGATTTCCCTGAAAAATGTTTCTAAATGGTATGGGCACTTTCAGGTGCTGACCGACTGCTCCACCGAAGTGAAAAAAGGGGACGTGGTGGTAGTGTGCGGGCCGTCCGGCTCCGGTAAATCGACGCTGATCAAAACCGTCAACGGACTGGAGCCGGTGCAGCAGGGTGAGATCGTCGTCAACGGCACAAAGGTCAACGACAAGAAAACCAACCTCGCTCAGCTTCGCTCTCACGTTGGCATGGTGTTCCAGCATTTTGAGCTGTTCCCTCACCTCTCCATTATTGAGAACCTGACGCTGGCGCAGGTAAAAGTGCTTAAGCGTGATAAAAAAGCGTCGCGCGAGAAAGGTCTGAAACTCCTGGAACGTGTTGGGCTTTCGGCGCATGCCGATAAGTTCCCGGCACAGCTTTCTGGCGGCCAACAGCAGCGTGTGGCGATCGCCCGCGCGCTGTGTATGGATCCGGTGGCAATGCTGTTTGATGAGCCAACGTCGGCGCTCGATCCAGAGATGATCAACGAAGTGCTGGACGTGATGGTCGAGCTGGCGCACGAAGGGATGACCATGATGGTGGTGACCCACGAAATGGGCTTTGCCCGTAAAGTGGCCAACCGCGTGATCTTCATGGACGAAGGGAAAATTGTCGAAGACTCACCGAAAGAAGAGTTCTTCGCTAACCCGAAATCCGAGCGTGCGAAAGATTTCCTTGCAAAAATCCTGCACTAACCTTCCCGGTGCGCAATCTGCGGATTGCGCACTGCTTCACGCTTTCACTCAGTTCCTCTCGTCGGCGTCACATTGCAGCGTTAACCTTGTCACAAAATAACGCTACGTATGGAGAACGCTATGGCACAGCCTATTATTCTCGATTGCGATCCGGGTCATGACGACGCGATCGCGCTCGTCCTCGCTCTTGCCTCCCCTGAACTAGAGGTAAAAGCCGTCACCTCATCCGCCGGAAACCAGACGCCAGACAAAACCCTGCGCAACGTGCTGCGAATGCTCACGCTGCTTAAACGCACCGATATTCCTGTCGCCGGCGGGGCCGTGAAGCCGCTAATGCGCGAGCTGATTATTGCCGACAACGTTCATGGTGAAAGCGGGCTGGATGGTCCGGCACTGCCGGAGCCGGGTTTCACGCCGCAAAACAGTACCGCCGTGGAGCTGATGGCGAAGGTTCTACGTGAGAGTGCAGAACCGGTAACGCTGGTGGCAACCGGACCGCAAACCAACGTTGCGCTGCTGCTGAACAGCCATCCTGAGCTGCATAATAAAATTGCCCGAATTGTGATTATGGGCGGGGCAATGGGGCTGGGGAACTGGACGCCTGCGGCGGAGTTCAACATCTTTGTCGACCCGGAAGCGGCGGAAATCGTCTTTCAGTCCGGCTTACCGATCGTGATGGCCGGGCTGGACGTTACCCATCGCGCGCAGATTATGGCGGACGATATTGAGCGATTCCGCTCCGTGGGTAATACGGTCGCGACAACCGTGGCCGAACTTCTCGACTTCTTTATGGAGTATCACAAAGCCGAGAAATGGGGCTTCCACGGCGCGCCGCTGCACGACCCGTGCACCATTGCCTGGCTACTGAAGCCCGAGATGTTCACCACGGTGGACAGATGGGTTGGTGTTGAGACGCAGGGAAAATACACCCAGGGAATGACGGTGGTGGATTACTACTCGCTGACGGGGAATAAACCGAATACCACGGTGATGGTGGACATCGACCGCGAGGCGTTTGTGGATTTGCTGGCGGAGAGGCTGGCTTACTATAGTGCGGCCTGATGCCCTCACCCCAACCCTCTCCCACGGGGAGTGGGGGCAGACACTAAAAACGGCAACATGGTTGCCGTTTTGCTTTGACCTTGTGCGGCCTGATGCCCTCACCCCAACCCTCTCCCACGGGGAGAGGGGGCAAACACTAAAAACGGCAACATGGTTGCCGTTTTGCTTTTAATTATGGCTCAAACGGCCGACGCTGGAACTGATCGTGGCCGCATTTCGGACACAGCGGCAGGACATCCGGCGTATACACCGCAATATGGTGGTGGCAATTCTCGCACACCAGATTTCCCAAGCCGACCACCTCACCACTGTGATAAACACCGTGATGGTTCAAATCCTGAAAGACCTCGCGCCACTCCAGCTGCGTTTTATCCGTGATGTCGGCCAGCTCTTGCCACAGGCTCTCTTTAATCACCCGCATAAAAACGCTGTCCGTGACCTCCTCCTGACTCTCCTGGTAGCTGCGCGCGAACTCTTCCAGATCGCGACGCACGGCGCGCGTCACCTCTTCCACTTCGGTTCGCGTTAACTCACCCGTTTGCGTCACGCGGGCACGCGCTTGCTCCACCAGCGCGTCGATATCTCGCTCGCCGTTACGCAGCCGTTCCGTCAGTGTCGCCACCAGTTCGCGGTAAAATTGAGCAACCTTGTTCATCATTTTGCCTCCCGGGTAAGTAACTATTTCTAATAATAGACCTTATTTCATCGCCGCTTTGTCAGGTGAAGCACAGACCCGGTAAATTCCTGCAAAGCGCATTTGTGCGAAAGGCTGTTTTGACGCGGGCGTTTGGGCTATGCTATGCGGATCTGAATTACCACATCCATTGGCTACATTTGTAGCTGTATTGAAAACAGGACCACTGGCTGCCATGCAAGAGCAATACCGCCCGGAAGAGATAGAATCAAAAGTCCAGCAACACTGGGACGAGAAGCGCACCTTTGAAGTAACCGAAGACGAGAGCAAAGAGAAGTATTACTGCCTGTCGATGCTTCCCTATCCTTCTGGTCGACTACACATGGGCCATGTGCGTAACTACACCATCGGCGATGTGATTGCACGCTACCAGCGCATGCTGGGTAAAAATGTTCTGCAGCCTATCGGCTGGGATGCGTTCGGTCTGCCTGCGGAAGGCGCGGCGGTCAAAAACAACACCGCACCGGCGCCGTGGACGTACGACAACATCGCGTACATGAAAAACCAGCTCAAAATGCTGGGCTTTGGCTATGACTGGAGCCGCGAGCTGGCAACCTGTACCCCGGAATACTATCGCTGGGAGCAGAAGTTCTTCACCGAGCTGTACAAAAAGGGCCTGGTGTATAAGAAGACCTCAGCCGTTAACTGGTGTCCAAATGACCAGACCGTTCTCGCGAACGAACAGGTTATCGACGGCTGCTGCTGGCGCTGTGACACCAAAGTTGAGCGTAAAGAGATCCCACAGTGGTTTATCAAAATCACCGCTTACGCTGATGAGCTGCTGAACGATCTGGATAACCTGGATCACTGGCCAGATACCGTTAAGACCATGCAGCGCAACTGGATCGGCCGTTCTGAAGGCGTGGAGATTACCTTCAACGTTGAGAACTACGACCAGACTCTGACTGTCTACACCACCCGCCCGGACACCTTCATGGGCGCGACCTACCTGGCCGTGGCCGCAGGTCACCCGCTGGCGCAGAAAGCGGCAGAAAATAACCCGGAGCTGGCGACCTTCATTGACGAGTGCCGCAACACCAAAGTGGCCGAAGCCGACATGGCGACAATGGAGAAAAAAGGGGTTGATACCGGCTTTAAAGCCATTCACCCACTGACAGGCGAAGCAATCCCTGTCTGGGCCGCCAACTTCGTTCTGATGGAGTACGGCACTGGCGCCGTGATGGCTGTTCCGGGTCACGACCAGCGCGACTACGAATTTGCCACCAAATATGGCCTGACCATCAAGCCTGTTATTCTGGCGGCTGACGGTTCAGAACCAGACCTGTCTGAACACGCTCTGACTGAAAAAGGCACCCTGTTCAACTCCGGTGAATTTAGCGGTCTGAGCTTCGAAGAGGGCTTCAACGCCATCGCCGATAAACTGGCCTCTCTGGGCGTGGGCGAGCGTAAAGTTAACTTCCGTCTGCGCGACTGGGGCGTGTCCCGTCAGCGATACTGGGGTGCGCCAATTCCGATGGTGACGCTGGAAGATGGCACCGTGATGCCAACCCCGGAAGATCAGCTCCCGGTGATCCTGCCGGAAGACGTGGTCATGGACGGTATCACCAGCCCGATTAAAGCCGATCCTGAGTGGGCAAAAACCACCGTTAACGGACAGCCTGCGCTGCGTGAAACCGACACCTTTGACACCTTTATGGAGTCATCCTGGTACTATGCGCGCTACACCTGCCCGCAGTATCAGGACGGTATGCTCGATTCCGATGCGGCAAACTACTGGCTGCCGGTAGATATCTATATCGGCGGCATCGAACACGCCATCATGCACCTGCTCTACTTCCGCTTCTTCCACAAACTGATGCGCGATGCAGGCATGGTGAACTCTGACGAACCAGCAAAACAGCTGCTGTGTCAGGGCATGGTACTGGCAGATGCGTTCTATTACGTTGGTGCCAACGGCGAGCGTAACTGGGTTTCACCGGTTGATGCGATCGTCGAGCGTGACGAGAAGGGCCGTATCGTTAAGGCGAAAGACGCCGAAGGTCATGAACTGGTCTACACCGGCATGAGCAAGATGTCCAAGTCGAAAAACAACGGTATCGATCCGCAGGTGATGGTTGAGCGTTACGGTGCGGATACCGTGCGTCTGTTCATGATGTTTGCCTCTCCGGCGGACATGACCCTGGAATGGCAGGAGTCCGGCGTGGAAGGGGCGAACCGCTTCCTGAAACGCGTCTGGAAACTGGTTTACGAACACACTGCACTGGGCGATGCCCCGGCGCTGAACGCCGCCGCACTGACTGAAGATCAGCAGGCGCTGCGTCGTGATGTTCATAAAACGATTGCGAAAGTGACCGATGATATTGGTCGTCGTCAGACCTTCAATACCGCAATTGCGGCTATTATGGAACTGATGAACAAGCTGGCGAAGGCTCCGCAGGACGGCGAGCAGGATCGTGCCTTAATGCGTGAAGCGCTGCTTGCTGTTGTTCGCATGCTGAACCCGTTCACTCCGCATGTCAGCTTCACCCTGTGGCAGGAGCTGAAAGGCGAAGGCGATATCGACAACGCGCCGTGGCCGCAGGCTGACGAATCAGCGATGGTAGAAAACACAACGCTGGTTGTGGTCCAGGTAAACGGCAAAGTCCGCGGTAAAATTACCGTGGCGGTCGATGCAACCGAAGAACAGGTTCGCGAGCGCGCGGGCCAGGAACCTCTGGTCGCAAAATATCTTGAGGGCGTTACCGTACGTAAAGTGATCTACGTACCGGGTAAACTGCTCAATCTGGTCGTTGGCTAAGCGCGGGAGGAAACGTGCGACAACTGGCAACAATACTCTTATCACTGGCGGTGCTTGTCACCGCCGGCTGCGGCTGGCACCTGCGCAATACCACGGCGGTGCCTGCTGAGATGAAAACGATGATTTTCGACTCATCAGATCCGAATGGTCCACTCAGCCGGGCAATTCGTAATCAGCTGCGTCTGAACGGCGTTGAGCTTGTTGAGAAACAAACGCTGCGCCAGGATGTACCGTCTCTGCGCGTTACAGGAAGTGGTCTGTCGAGAGATACGGCCTCTATCTTCCAGGATGGCCGTACAGCTGAATATCAGATGGTGCTGACGGTCAACGCAGCGGTCCTGATCCCGGGTAAAGACATCTATCCGATCAGCACGAAAGTGTACCGTTCGTTCTTCGATAACCCGCAGACGGCGCTGGCAAAAGATGCCGAACAGCAGATTATCATCAACGAAATGTACGACAAGGCGGCGGAACAGCTGATCCGTAAACTGCCAGGTATTGCAGCGTCTACCAGACAAGGCTCTGACATTGTTGAAAAACCGGTTGCCGGCACGCTTCCTGCTGCTAACTCTCTGGGTAAATGATGATCAGGCTGTATCCTGAACAACTCCGCGCGCAGCTCAAAGAAGGGCTGCGCGCGGCGTATCTGCTTCTTGGAAACGATCCGTTATTACTTCAGGAAAGCCTGGATGCCGTGCGGCATGAGGCCGCCTCTCAGGGCTTCGATGAACACCACACCGTCCAGCTGGATAACAACACCGACTGGAATGCCCTCTTCTCACTCTGTCAGGCGATGAGCCTTTTTGCCTCGCGCCAGACTATTCAGATCCTGCTGCCTGAGAACGGCCCTAACGCGGCCATCAATGAACAGCTGGCCACGCTGGTCAGCCTGCTTCACAGCGATCTGCTGTTGATTGTGCGCGGCAACAAGCTCACCAAAGCGCAGGAAAATGCGGCGTGGTTCACCCAACTCGCTGCCCACGCGGTGCAGGTGACCTGTCAGACGCCTGAACAGGCGCATCTGCCCAAATGGGTGGCAGCGAGAGCGAAGCAGAACAACCTTCAGCTGGATGATGCGGCGAACCAACTGCTCTGCTACTGCTATGAAGGTAACCTGCTGGCCCTGGCGCAGGCGCTGGACAGACTCTCCCTGCTCTGGCCGGATGGCAAGCTGACCTTGCCGCGCGTCGAGCAGGCCGTTAACGACGCGGCACACTTCACGCCGTTCCACTGGGTGGACGCGCTGCTGTCGGCGAAGAGCAAACGCGCCCTGCATATTCTGCAACAGCTGCGTCTCGAAGGGAGCGAACCGGTTATTCTGCTGCGTACGCTGCAGCGCGAATTGCTGCTGCTGATTACTCTGAAGCGTCAGTCTGCCCATACGCCGCTGCGTTCGCTGTTTGATAAACACCGCGTGTGGCAAAATCGCCGGGCTTTGACCACCGAGGCCGTCAACCGCCTGAGTCACGAACAGCTTCGTCAGGCTGTACAGCTTCTGATGCGCGCTGAGCTCACGTTAAAACAAGATTACGGTCAGTCGGTCTGGGCGGAGCTGGAAAGCCTTTCTCTGCTGCTCTGCCACAAGGCGCTGGCAGACGTTTTTATTGATGGATAGCATGCATTCGTTACAGGCCTTATATGGCGGCACCTTCGACCCGGTACATTACGGGCATCTGAAGCCGGTTGAAATTCTGGCGAATCTGATCGGACTTCAGCGCGTCACCATCATGCCCAACAATGTCCCGCCCCATCGTCCACAGCCCGAGGCGACGAGCGAGCAGCGAAAAGAGATGCTTGCCCTTGCCATCGCAGATAAACCGCTCTTCCGACTTGACGAGCGTGAGCTGCGTCGCGACACGCCCTCCTGGACGTCTCAGACGCTTCAGGAGTGGCGCGCCGAACAAGGACCAGACCAGCCGCTTGCCTTTATCATCGGCCAGGATTCTCTGCTGAATTTCCCTACGTGGCATCAGTATGAAACCATCCTGGAGAACAGCCACCTGCTCGTCTGCCGCCGTCCCGGCTATCCGCTGACCATGCGCGAAGAGCAGTACCAGCAGTGGCTGGAAGACCATCTCACCGATAATGTTGAAGATCTTCACAACCAGCCTGCCGGGAAGATCTATCTGGCGGAAACGCCGTGGTTCGATATCTCTGCGACTCTCATTCGCGAGCGTTTACAGCAGGGTTTAGCGTGTGACGATCTGCTGCCAACCCCGGTGCTGGCCTATATCCATGCGCACGGTTTGTATCAGAAAAGCGCAGATGAATAGCCGGAGAGCATAAAAAGCGGCTTATTGTTTATCCTGCCTTGACAGGGTAAGCCATACTGTTATTCTCCGCTGCCAGACTTTCCCGCCGATCGTTGCTTTACAGAAATTGTTTTACAAAAATGGCGATGCAATCTCAGGCGGAGGGTGGGATGATACCCGCCTTCAAAAGCCCGGCCGAAGACATTTGTCCCGACGCAGGCGTGAGTTCAGGTATACTGTCTGGCTACGAATTCAAAGTTTTACAATCTCATTCACCCCAGGGGGAAAACTTGCAGGGTAAAGCACTCCAGGATTTTGTTATTGACAAAATTGATGACCTGAAAGGTCAGGACATCATCGCTATCGACGTTAAGGGTAAATCCAGTATTACCGACTGCATGATCATCTGCACCGGTACATCGACGCGTCATGTTGTTTCAATTGCCGATCACGTGGTTCAGGAATCGCGTGCAGCAGGGCTGTTACCGCTGGGTGTTGAAGGTGAAGCGACGGCTGACTGGGTGGTAGTCGACCTCGGCGATGTGATTGTCCACGTCATGCAGGACGAGAGCCGTCGCCTGTATGAGCTGGAAAAACTCTGGGGTTAATGCGTGAAGTTGCAGCTGGTCGCCGTCGGCACCAAAATGCCGGACTGGGTACAAACCGGTTTTACTGAATATCTGCGTCGTTTTCCAAAAGACATGCCGTTCGAGCTGGTGGAAATTCCCGCCGGTAAGCGCGGCAAGAACGCCGATATCAAACGTATTCTCGATAAAGAGGGCGAACTGATGCTGGCTGCCGCAGGCAAAAACCGCATCGTCACCCTCGATATTCCAGGTAAACCCTGGGATACGCCGCAGCTGGCGCAAGAACTGGAGCGCTGGAAGCAGGATGGTCGTGACGTCAGTCTGTTGATTGGCGGACCAGAAGGGTTATCCCCTGCCTGCAAAGCGGCGGCTGAACAAAGTTGGTCTCTCTCCGCGCTGACGCTTCCCCACCCGCTCGTTCGGGTACTGGTGGCAGAAAGCCTGTATCGCGCGTGGAGCATTACTACCAACCACCCCTATCACCGCGAGTAATGACTGACCAGGGTAGATTAAGCAGCGGATGAAACTACAGAATTCTTTTCGCGACTATACGGCTGAGTCCGCGCTGTTTGTGCGCCGGGCGCTGGTCGCCTTTACCGGGATTTTGCTGCTTACCGGCGTGCTGATCGCCAACCTCTATAATCTGCAAATTGTCCGCTTTACCGACTACCAGACGCGTTCAAACGAAAACCGCATTAAGCTGGTGCCTATCGCACCCAGTCGCGGCATTATTTACGATCGTAACGGCACACCGCTGGCGTTGAACCGCACCATCTATCAAATCGAGATGATGCCGGAAAAAGTCGATAATGTTCAGGATACGCTGGAAGCGCTGAAAAGCGTTGTCGACCTTAACGATGACGATATTGCTGCCTTCAAAAAAGAGCGCGCCCGCTCTCACCGCTTCACCTCGATTCCGGTTAAAACCAATCTTACGGAAGTCCAGGTGGCCCGCTTTGCGGTGAATCAGTATCGTTTCCCCGGCGTGGAAGTGAAGGGATATAAGCGTCGCTACTATCCCTACGGCTCCGCGCTGACGCATGTGATTGGCTACGTTTCCAAGATTAACGACAAAGACGTCGACCGCCTTGATAAAGACGGCAAGCTGGCCAACTACGCTGCTACGCACGATATCGGTAAGCTGGGGATCGAACGTTACTACGAAGACGTTCTGCACGGGCAAACCGGCTATGAAGAGGTTGAGGTTAACAACCGTGGACGCGTGATCCGCCAGCTGAAAGAAGTGCCGCCTCAGGCGGGGCATGACGTCTATCTGACGCTAGATCTTAAACTTCAGCAGTATATCGAAACCCTGCTGGCGGGCAGCCGTGCAGCCGTTGTGGTCACCGATCCTCGTACCGGCGGCATCCTGGCAATGGTCTCCATGCCTAGCTATGACCCGAACCTCTTTGTTGACGGCATTTCCAGTAAAGACTATTCCGGTCTGCTGAATGACCCGAACACGCCGCTGGTGAACCGCGCGACGCAAGGGGTTTACCCGCCAGCATCAACGGTTAAACCGTATGTGGCGGTCTCTGCGCTGAGTGCCGGCGTTATCAACCGTAATACCAGCCTGTTTGACCCGGGCTGGTGGCAGCTGCCGGGTTCAGATAAGCGCTATCGTGACTGGAAAAAATGGGGCCACGGTCATCTGAACGTCACCAAATCGCTGGAGGAATCCGCGGATACCTTCTTCTATCAGGTAGCGTATGACATGGGTATCGACCGCCTGTCAGAGTGGATGAGCAAATTCGGCTACGGGCATTACACCGGCGTGGACCTTTCAGAAGAACGTTCTGGCAACATGCCAACGCGTGAATGGAAGCTGAAGCGCTTTAAAAAACCGTGGTATCAGGGTGACACCATTCCGGTGGGTATCGGCCAGGGTTACTGGACAGCGACGCCGATTCAGATGAACAAAGCCATGATGATCCTCATCAATGACGGCGTGGTAAAAGTGCCTCATCTGCTGCAGAGCACGGTTGAAGACGGCAAAAAAGTGCCGTGGAATCAGCCGCACGAGGCCCCGGTGGGTGACATCCATTCCGGCTTCTGGGAAATTGCGAAAGACGGTATGTACGGCGTGGCAAACCGCCCGAATGGGACCGCGCATAAGTACTTCGCCGGTACGCCGTACAAAGTGGCCGCAAAGTCCGGTACCGCGCAGGTGTTTGGTCTGAAAGCCAACGAAACCTATAACGCGCACCGCATTGCTGAACGTCTGCGTGACCACAAGCTGATGACGGCGTTTGCCCCTTATGATAACCCGCAGGTCGCGGTGGCGATGATTCTGGAGAACGGCGGTGCCGGGCCAGCAGTAGGGACCATCATGCGCCAGATCCTTGACCACATTATGCTGGGTGATAACAACACCGAACTGCCGGCTGAAAACCCGGCCGCCGCTGCGGCGGAGGACCAATAATCATGACGGATAATCCAAATAAAAAATCGCTGTGGGATAAAATCCACATCGACCCAGCCATGCTGCTGATCCTGCTGGCTCTGCTGGTGTACAGCGCCCTGGTTATCTGGAGCGCCAGCGGCCAGGACATCGGCATGATGGAGCGCAAAATCGGCCAGATCGCCATGGGTCTGATCATCATGGTAGTGATGGCGCAAATCCCGCCGCGCGTTTACGAAGGCTGGGCGCCCTATCTCTACATCTTCTGTATTATTTTGCTGGTTGCGGTAGATGCGTTTGGTGCCATTTCAAAAGGGGCGCAGCGCTGGCTGGATCTGGGCGTTGTCCGCTTCCAGCCTTCGGAAATTGCCAAAATCGCCGTTCCATTGATGGTGGCACGCTTTATCAACCGCGACGTCTGTCCGCCGTCGCTGAAAAATACCGCCATCGCGCTGGTGCTGATTTTCCTGCCGACGCTGCTGGTTGCGGCACAACCTGACCTCGGTACCTCAATTCTTATCGCCCTCTCCGGCCTGTTTGTCCTTTTCCTGTCGGGACTGAGCTGGCGCCTGATTGGTATCGCGGTGGTGCTGATTGCGGCGTTCATTCCTATCCTCTGGTTCTTCCTGATGCATGATTACCAGCGCCAGCGCGTTATGATGCTGCTCGATCCGGAAACCGATCCGCTGGGCGCGGGCTATCATATTATTCAGTCCAAGATTGCGATTGGCTCCGGCGGCCTGCGCGGTAAAGGCTGGCTGCACGGCACGCAGTCGCAGCTGGAGTTTTTACCGGAACGCCACACCGACTTTATCTTTGCGGTACTGGCGGAAGAGCTGGGGCTGGTTGGCATCTTAATATTGCTGGCGCTGTACGTCCTGTTGATCATGCGGGGATTGTGGATTGCAGCACGCGCGCAAACCACCTTTGGTCGCGTCATGGCCGGCGGGTTGATGCTGATTTTATTCGTTTATGTCTTCGTAAATATTGGTATGGTGAGTGGTATTCTGCCGGTGGTAGGCGTACCGCTGCCGCTGGTGAGTTACGGAGGCTCGGCACTGATCGTGTTGATGGCCGGGTTTGGTATCGTGATGTCGATCCATACCCACAGAAAAATGTTGTCAAAAAGCGTATAAAAATAAGGGGATCGGAATGCGTAAGCAGTGGCTGGGGATCTGCATCGCGGCAAGTTTACTTGCGGCCTGCACAAGTGATGATGGTCAGCAACAGGCAACCGTCGCGCCGCCGCAGCCTGCGGTGTGTAATGGCCCGATCGTTGAAATCAGCGGTGCCGATCCCGTTTATGAACCGCTGAATGCCAGTGCCAATCAGGATTACGAGCGCGATGGCAAAAGCTATAAAATTGTTCAGGATCCTTCCCGTTTCAGTCAGGCGGGCTTTGCCGCCATTTATGATGCCGAGCCAGGAAGTAACCTGACGGCTTCCGGGGAAGCGTTCGACCCAATGCAGCTGACGGCGGCACACCCGACGCTGCCGATCCCGAGCTACGCCCGTATCACCAACCTGGCGAATGGCCGTATGATCGTCGTGCGGATCAACGACCGTGGACCTTACGGGAATGACCGGGTGATTTCCCTGTCGCGCGCGTCTGCCGATCGCCTGAACACCTCGAACAACACCAAAGTCCGTATTGATCCGATTATCGTCGCACAGGATGGTTCGCTCTCCGGGCCGGGTACCGCGTGTACGACGGTGGCAAAACAGACCTATGCCCTTCCTGACCGCCCAAATCTTGACGGCGGAATGGGAAGCGTCTCGTCTCCGGCAGAGCCTGCTCAGCCGGGGGAGAAATTCGCCCGATCAGCAATGACACGCTGCAAAGCGAGGATTCTACCGGCGCGCCGGTAAAGAGTAGCGGCTTTCTTGGCGCACCGACGACCTTAGCCTCGGGCGTGCTGGAAGGCAGCGAGCCGACTCCGGCCCCTGCTCCCGTTGCTGCGCCAGCGACCCAGCCGGCTCCCGTAACGGCGCCAGCGGCCACGCAAAGTGCGGCGGCGGCTCCAGCAGCGGCCAGCGGCAGCTATGTGGTTCAGGTAGGCGCAGTGAGCGATCAGGCTCGGGCCAAACAGTATCAACAGCGTCTGAGCCAGCAGTTTGGCGTACCGGGACGCGTTGAGCAGAACGGCGCGGTCTGGCGCATTCAGATGGGGCCGTTTGCCAGCAAATCGCAGGCCGCATCCCTGCAGCAGCGTCTGCAGAATGAAGCTCAACTTCAGTCATTTATCGCTGTTGCAAAATAACTAACCGGCGGTATCCGAATTGTCAGTTAGTGTAAAACACATTCACAAACTCATGCTTAAAGTCGGATGCCTGCCTGAATAGCATTTGCTATAGTAAGGCACTTTTTTTAATTCCATCACGGATGTCGTAGTTCTGACCATGAAGACCACTTTTTCTGCTCGTTTTGTGCAGCGCATGGCGCTGACCACGGCCCTTTGCGCTGCTGCGCTCTCTGCAGCTCACGCCGATGACCTGAATATCAAGACCATGATCCCTGGCGTTCCGCAAATCGACGCGGAATCCTACATCCTGATCGATTACAACTCTGGCAAAGTGCTGGCAGAACAGAATGCCGATGCCCGCCGTGATCCGGCCAGCCTGACCAAAATGATGACCAGCTACGTTATCGGCCAGGCGATGAAGGCAGGTAAATTCAAAGAATCGGATCTGGTCACCATCGGTAACGATGCGTGGGCAACCGGAAACCCTGTTTTCAAAGGTTCCTCTCTGATGTTCCTGAAGCCGGGTATGCAGGTTCCTGTGTCCCAGCTGATTCGCGGTATCAACCTGCAATCTGGTAACGATGCCTGCGTGGCGATGGCCGATTTCGCCGCCGGTAGCCAGGATGCCTTTGTGGGTCTGATGAACAGCTACGTTACCGCGCTGGGTCTGAAAAACAGCCATTTCCAGACCGTACACGGCCTGGACGCAGACGGTCAGTACAGCTCCGCACGTGATATGGCCCTGATTGGTCAGGCGCTGATCCGCGATGTACCTAACGAATACTCTATCTATAAAGAGAAAGAGTTCACCTTCAACGGTATTCGTCAGACCAACCGTAACGGCCTGCTGTGGGATAACAGCCTGAACGTTGACGGCATCAAAACTGGCCACACCGACAAAGCGGGCTACAACCTGGTGGCCTCTGCCACTGAAGGTCAAATGCGTCTGATCTCTGCCGTGATGGGCGGCCGCACCTTTAAAGGTCGTGAAACAGAAAGCAAGAAACTGCTGACCTGGGGCTTCCGCTTCTTCGAAACCGTGAATCCACTGAAAGCAGGCAAAGAGTTTGCGTCTGAACCCGTCTGGTTCGGCGACAACGACCGTGCTTCACTCGGCGTTGATAAAGATCTCTACCTGACCATTCCACGCGGTCGCATGAAGGATCTGAAAGCCAGCTACGTGCTGAACAGCACCGAGCTGCATGCCCCGCTGCAGAAAAACCAGGTTGTGGGCACGATCAACTTCCAGCTGGATGGAAAAACGATCGATCAGCGTCCGCTGGTTGTCCTGCAAGAAATTCCTGAAGGCAATTTCTTCGGCAAAATCATTGATTACATTAAATTGATGTTCCACCACTGGTTTGGTTAAAAATTGAACACTTGAAAGTGTGATTTTGATCCCCATATACTAAGTATCCTGATAACTCCCACCTGACGTGGGAGTTATTATTTTTTGACGTTACGCCGGAGCTGACATGAAAACCAAACTTAACGAACTGCTTGAATTCCCTACCTCATTTACCTACAAAGTAATGGGTCTGGCGAAACCTGAGCTGGTTGATCAGGTGGTTGAAGTGGTACAGCGCCATGCGCCGGGTGACTACTCTCCGTCAGTAAAACCAAGCAGCAAGGGCAACTACCACTCTGTCTCTATTACCATCACTGCGACACACATTGAGCAGGTTGAAACGCTGTACGAAGAGCTCGGCAATATCGAAATTGTTCGTATGGTGCTGTAGTCCCTTTGCGGTTACCCGGTTTGCCGGGTAACCCCTCTCCCCGCTGTGATATACTCCCCCACACCTTTTGTCCCTCGTCTTCGGAGACGCAGTTTTGTATCAGGATAAAATTCTGGTCCGTCACCTCGGCCTGCAACCTTATGAGCCTGTCTCCCAGGCTATGCATGACTTCACCGATTCACGCGATGACAGCACCCCGGATGAAATCTGGCTGGTCGAACACCTGCCGGTATTTACGCAGGGCCAGGCGGGTAAAGCAGAGCATTTGCTAATGACGGGAGATATCCCGGTTATTCAGAGCGATCGCGGCGGTCAGGTCACTTATCATGGGCCCGGGCAGCAGGTGATGTACGTCCTGCTCAATCTGAAACGCAGAAAGCTTGGCGTACGTGAACTGGTTACCTTACTGGAACAAACTGTCGTCAACACGCTGGCGGAATATGGTATTGACGCGCATCCACGCGCCGATGCGCCGGGCGTTTACGTTGGGGAAATGAAGATCTGCTCCCTGGGGCTGCGTATTCGTAAAGGCTGCTCATTCCATGGCCTGGCCTTGAATATTAATATGGACCTCGCGCCTTTCCAGCGCATTAACCCCTGCGGCTATGCCGGCATGGAAATGACGCAGGTACGCCAGTGGGTTGAAACCGCTACACCAGAAACTATTCGTCCAGTGCTTTTGAAGAACGTTTTAGCACTACTTAACAATCCACCACACGAATATATCCCTGCTTAATATATCATACAACATGGCTCGATAATTTGGCGGGCCACTGTTTATTTACCGCTTTTGCACTTTACAATAATCCGCAGATTCTATATTTTCGAAGCGCCCGAATATTACCGCTACATATTATTTAGCCTCCAGCAAGCACGGCAAACACGGCATAAGTAACGTGAGCAATAATCACTCAACTGTTTGCTTTTGATAAACAAGTGAAACAAAACCAACACTTTACGAATCTCTACAAGCATAATAAATAAATTCAACTATCATTCATATTGTGAATGTATACGGAGTGAAAGCGTGGAGTATAATAATTTACCAGCCAAACGACTGAATGAACCCGGTGGCGAAGACAAGCCACAAATTTTTCGGACTTTACGTAATATTGATCTCAATTTACTGACTATTTTTGAGGCGGTATATGTCCATAAGGGTATCGTTAACGCTGCGAAAATTCTTAATCTCACGCCATCAGCAATAAGCCAGTCAATCCAAAAGCTTCGCGCTATATTTCCTGACCCATTATTTATCCGCAAGGGCCAGGGGGTAACGCCGACGGCTTACGCCACGCATCTCCATGAGTACATCAGTCAGGGGCTGGAGTCGATTCTGGGCGCGCTGGATTTAACCGGGAGCTATGATAAGCAGCGAACCATCACCATCGGCTGTTCCCCTTCTGTAGGGGTGCTGGTGATGCCGGCGATCTTCCAGGCCGTGAAAGAACATGCTCCGCAGCTCCTGCTTCGCAACGTGCCTCTCAATGAACCAGACATTCAGCTTGCCCAGTTCCAGACGGACCTGATTATTGAAAGCGGCAGCTTCAGTGCCAGAGCGCTGGGGCAAAATGTGCTTTATGCGGATAACCTGGTACTGGTTTGCCGCCAGCAGCATCCTGCTCTTAGCGAGCCGTTAACCATCGAAAACCTGCGCAACTACGATCACTCATCTTTCATGACCGAAGGGCAATCTAATCATGCACTTCGTCAGCGTATTGATGAAATTTTCCCGGAACGTCAGATCAGCTTCAGCAGTTACAATATGTTTACCACCGCATCCCTGATCGGCAGCAGCGACATGCTGTGCGTTATGCCATCACGCCTGTACAGCCTGCTACAAAAATGCTGGCCGCTGGAAAGCATCCCGCTCAGTCAGCTTAACGCGGAATCTATCGAGATTTCACTGCATTACAACAAGCTGAGTTTGCGCGATCCGGTCCTGGAAAACGTTATCCGCATTATCCGTCAGGCCTTCTGACAGGTTTAGCCAGCACAAGTCCCTGCAACCCGCAGGGCAAAAGGCACAAAACAACAACTATTTTACAAATTGGCGATCTGGCAGGCTGCTTTAACGACCGTTTCAATGATATACTGCCTGTCGTTCGTTCAAAAATAGTTGATAAATACAACATTCCCTTGAATTGAAACGCTTTCCTTCGATATTCGCAACTGGAACACGCACGCTATGAGTAAACCCATTGTGATGGAACGCGGTGTTAAATACCGCGATGCCGATAAAATGGCCCTTATCCCGGTTAAAAACGTGGCTACAGAGCGCGAGGCGCTGTTAAGAAAACCGGAATGGATGAAAATCAAACTTCCGGCCGACTCTTCGCGTATCCAGGGGATCAAAGCGGCGATGCGCAAGAATGGCCTTCACTCCGTCTGTGAAGAAGCCTCTTGCCCGAACCTTGCTGAATGTTTCAATCATGGTACCGCGACGTTTATGATTCTGGGTGCTATCTGTACCCGTCGCTGCCCGTTCTGCGATGTTGCTCATGGCCGTCCAGTCGCGCCTGATGCTAATGAACCCCAGAAACTGGCGCAGACCATCGCCGACATGGCGCTACGTTATGTGGTTATCACCTCAGTTGACCGTGACGACCTGCGTGACGGTGGTGCTCAGCACTTCGCCGACTGCATTACGGCCATTCGCGAGAAAAGCCCTAACATCAAAATCGAGACGCTGGTGCCTGACTTCCGCGGCCGTATGGACCGCGCGCTGGATATCCTGACCGCGACGCCGCCAGATGTGTTTAACCACAACCTGGAGAACGTGCCGCGTCTTTACCGTCAGGTCCGTCCGGGCGCTGACTATAACTGGTCCCTGAAGCTGCTGGAGCGTTTCAAAGAAGCGCATCCGCATATTCCGACCAAGTCTGGTCTGATGGTGGGTCTGGGTGAAACCAATGATGAAATCATCGAGGTGATGCGCGATCTTCGCCGCCACGGTGTGACCATGTTGACCCTGGGACAGTATCTGCAGCCAAGCCGCCACCACCTGCCGGTACAGCGCTACGTGAGCCCTGACGAATTCGATGAAATGAAAGCCGAAGCGATGGCGATGGGCTTCACCCACGCTGCCTGCGGCCCATTCGTTCGCTCCTCATACCATGCCGATATGCAGGCTAAAGGCGAAGAAGTTAAATAATGCTGTAATATTCATTTACAGTAATACAAAAAAAACCGGCCTCATGAGCCGGTTTTTTTCGCAAGCCCTCAGGCGTTGCTGTCACTCTTTGTGAGAAAGCTTGTCTGCCGGGACGTCATCCTCGGCGCTTTTCTTCGCCGCTGCATCATCATCGTTCATCGCTTTCTTAAAGCCTTTGATGGCAGCCCCCAGGTCACCACCCAGCGTGCGTAACTTCTTGGTACCAAACAGCAGGACGACCAGTGCGGCAACCACCAGCAGTTTGGTAATACTAATCTCACCCATAGATACCTTCTTTACTTAAAACAGGCTGCATTCAGCGCCAAAACCTGACTGTATTAACGGTCATTTAGCGCGTGCACACAATAGCAATCTGTAACAAGGTGAATCAAGCATTGTTGAAAAAAACATCACAATAATTGCGGTGGCGCAAACCGACGATTGCGAAGAACGGGTAATTGCTGACGCGCAAGCGCAATTCTCTCTAAGTTTATCTCCGCCACCAGCAAATGCGGGGCTTCAGCGGCGGCGGCGATCGTCACCCCCAGCGGATCAACCACCCTGCTTTGCCCGATGTTTTTCGTGCCACATTCCCCTGCAGCAACGACATAGCAGGTTGTATCCAGCGCGCGCGCCGCAAGCAGCGTTGCCCAGTGGTGCTCTTTTAACGGCCCTTTGACCCACGCGGCAGGCAGCACCAGTACGTCTGCCCCCTGCTGCGCCAGATGCAGCGCCAGCTCGGGGAAACGCAGGTCATAGCACGTCATCAGTCCGATCTTAAATCCGTCAATCTCCAGCAGCGGAGGGATACTGTCTCCGGGGTCAACGCGACGCGACTCCTGGATGCTGAACGCATCATAGAGATGAAGCTTGGCGTAGCGTGCGACGATGATCCCGTTACGAATCGCCACCAGCGTATTGACTGCTCGACCCGGCATTGAGGGAACATGGATCGTTAAAATCGTCGTCATCGTATTGCCTGTGCTCTGGGCAAGCAGCTGCTGCAAAAATTCGCCGTCCAGCGGCTGCGCGGACTTCACGGATAAATCCGGGTCGTTATCATCTCTGGCCAGCAGCGCCTCGGGGAGAACCAACAGCGACGCGCCTTTCTGCCGGGCCTGCATCATCAGTTCGACGCATGTTCTCGCATTCTCATGCCAGTCAGGCGTGACGGCAAACTGCCCTACCGCTACATACATATTTGTCCCCTCATCATAAACGGCGTTAAACTCGCTACTCTTACACATCAAATAGCAGGTATTTAGCGTGTTACAACTACTTTTAGCCGTTTTTATTGGTGGGGGAACGGGTAGCGTTGCGCGATGGTTTCTGAGTATGCGGTTTAACCCCCTGCATCAGGCGATTCCCATGGGGACGCTTGCCGCTAACCTGATTGGTGCCTTTATCATCGGCATGGGGCTGGCCTGGTTTAACCGAATGACGCACATCGACCCAATGTGGAAAGTGCTGATTACGACGGGTTTCTGCGGCGGGTTAACCACCTTCTCAACCTTTTCTGCGGAAACCGTTTTTCTCTTTCAGGAAGGCCGCATTGGCTGGGCGCTGATGAATATGGCGATCAATATGTTCGGCTCGTTTGCGATGACGGGGATCGCATTTTGGCTATTTTCTTCCGCAAGCGCGCATTAACAGCCGAACCGTTAATGTTGGCTTAATTTTTCTCTGTCACTCTGAATGCAATACTGAACGAGGGTGACAGAATGAAACAGAGTCTGATGAGCGCAGGAATGGTATTGTTGAGCGTGCTGATCGTAGCCAGCTTCCTGAGAATGTATCTGCTTGGCTGATTCAAAACGAAAAAAACCCGCTCAGTGAGCGGGTTTTGAAATTCTTGCTGACGCGTCTGAATTACAGAGCGATTACGTTAGCAGCAGAAGGGCCTTTGGCACCGTTAGTGATTTCGAACTCTACACGCTGACCTTCAGCCAGAGTTTTGAAACCATTAGACTGGATTGCAGAGAAGTGTACGAACACGTCTTTGCTGCCATCTTCAGGAGTAATGAAACCGAATCCTTTGGACTCATTAAACCACTTAACGTTACCTTTAATCTTAGACATCAAAATTACCTTTACATTAAAAAACGACACAAATGCTGTGTCGGTTATCAGTACATCAATTGTGGGACCTTTTGTCCAGCGGATCTTTGATAAAAAGTGACTAAAGTCGCGTTAATTTTCACTGACAGATTTTTATCGCTTATGAATCAACAACTGCGCGTTTTATCACCAGTATGTAACGTTTTGTCAGTTAAAACTGAAAACGCATCCAGGCGAAGTAAACGTTACCGTTGTTGTACGTACCCGGGATGTAGGTCATCTGGAACGTTGCGGGACCATAGCCAATAGAGGCCAAAGGCAGCAGGACCGGGATCGGAATGTAGTTCCAGTTGTCACGTGCAGTGACCCCGGCGGTATAGCCCAAACCGACGTGGAAGTTCTCGTCCGCTAGCGGACGCCAGGTTTTCTCCCAACCATACCCCCCAATCGGCTCCCATTTATTAAACGAGTCTTTGAAGGCCATCAGATAGATGCCATGCCAGTTTCCCTTTTCATCCCAGCGCGACTGGCCAAAACCCGCGCCCCACGGACGCTCGTTGTATTTATCGGTTTTCTCTTTGTCATAAGCAAAACGCGCATGCCACGTTATCGCCGGGACATAGAGATCATAATGTTCAGGTGCCGTCCATGTCTGGGAAACATTATCCGTAAAGGTTGAGAACCAGCCTTTATCCGTCGCGTTGCCTTCTGCCTGTGCAACAGAAGAAAACGTTAACTGCCCAAAAATAAACAACAAAATAGAGAAAAATGTATTACGTACAATCACAATGCAATTACCATTCTTAGTATTCGAGGCAAAGTTTATCATAAAGTAGTTGAATCAAAGCTTAACGACATCAGCGTTATTCCTAATTATTCGGGCCCTTTCCGGGAATATTCTTAAAGAAAGCGAGAGATACGTGCAAATAAGCCTACAAGGGGTGTGACTTTTCACATTACTCCTTGTTAATCAGCAACATGAAAAACCATACAAAACATTAACAATTTGTTATCATTAATGGGACATGTTGCGCTATTTCTGACGGTCAAGGGCCACATGGCATAAATGTACGGGCCATGGCAAAACACGGTTGTTCGGTTCTCTAGTCGTCTGTTTATTGATTTTAATCAGCAAGAACAGGCCAATTATTCGGCACATTTTCATCCTTCTTTTTTTATTGATTTTTTGTGCTCCATAGCAGCAGAGATACAGGGGAAATCATGCTTACGTTATTCGAACTCCTTATTGGAGTCGTCGTCATTGTCGGCGTCGCACGCTACATCATTAAAGGCTACTCGGCCACGGGCGTATTATTTGTCGGCGGTCTAACGCTGCTGATTATCAGCGCAATAATGGGGCACCAGGTGTTACCTGCCAGCGCGACCAGCACCGGTTACACTGCTACAGATATTGTTGAATACATTAAAATATTGCTCATGAGCCGCGGCGGTGACCTGGGTATGATGATCATGATGCTGTGCGGTTTTGCAGCCTACATGACCCACATCGGCGCCAACGACATGGTCGTTAAGCTTGCCTCCAAACCCCTGCAATACATCAACTCGCCTTATCTGCTGATGGTCGCCGCCTATTTCCTCGCCTGCCTCATGTCGCTGGCCGTTTCGTCAGCTACCGGACTTGGCGTACTGCTCATGGCAACGCTGTTCCCGGTCATGGTGAACGTCGGTATCAGCCGCGGCGCGGCCGCGGCAATTTGCGCGTCTCCGGCAGCGATTATTCTCTCCCCTACCTCCGGCGACGTTGTGCTGGCGGCAAAGGCGGCGGAGATGTCACTCATCGACTTCGCCTTTAAAACCACGTTACCGATCTCGATCGTTGCCATCGTGGGCATGGGGATCGCACATTTCTTCTGGCAGCGCTATCTCGATAAGAAAGAAAACATCAGCCATGAAATGATGGACGTGAGTGAAATCACCACGACCGCTCCCGCGTTCTATGCCATTCTGCCGTTCACCCCGATCGTCGGAGTGCTGATTTTTGACGGCAAATGGGGTCCACAGCTGCACATCATCACCATTCTGGTCATCTGTATGCTGCTGGCCGCCGTGCTGGAGTTTGTGCGCGGTTTTAACACGCAAAAAGTCTTCTCGGGTCTGGAAGTGGCGTATCGCGGTATGGCGGATGCCTTCGCTGGCGTGGTGATCCTGCTGGTTGCAGCGGGCGTTTTTGCCCAGGGTCTGAGCACGATCGGCTTTATCCAGAGCCTGATTTCTATCGCCACCTCGTTCGGCTCGGCCAGTATTATCCTGATGCTTGTTCTGGTGGTGCTCACCATGCTGGCGGCGATGACCACCGGTTCCGGTAATGCGCCTTTCTACGCCTTCGTTGAGATGATCCCGAAACTGGCTCACTCCTCCGGTATTAACCCGGCCTACCTCTCCATTCCCATGCTGCAGGCCTCAAACCTCGGCCGGACCATTTCGCCGGTGTCGGGTGTGGTCGTCGCCGTTGCCGGGATGGCGAAAATTTCGCCATTCGAAGTCGTCAAACGCACCTCAGTGCCCGTTATAGTTGGTCTGATTATCGTGATTATCGCCACGGAAGTGCTGGTACCCGGCGCGGCCTAAGCTAAATTATGGATATCCAAAAAGCGCCTGCGGGCGCTTTTTGTGCTTTAATAACTTCCAGAAATAAATCGTGCTCATTCGATCAGGAAATCATATGTTCAGGAAGGATATCGTCATCCCGTCTGGCGCAATGGCGCTTTCTCTCTGTCTCTTCTCCGCACAGGCGGAACCGCTGAAGGCAACACAGTATGGCGATTTCGATCGCTATGTGCTGGCTCTGTCCTGGCAAACCGGGTTTTGCCAGAGCATGGTCGAGCGCAACCGCAATGAACCTGACGAATGTCGCCTGCAAAAAGAGCGCGATAATAAAGCCGATTTTCTGACCGTCCACGGTCTATGGCCTGGCCTGCCAAAATCTATTGCCGCACGCGGCGTGGATGAACGTCGATGGATGCGTTTTGGCTGTGCCACACGCCCGATTCCAAACATGCCGGAAGTGAAGGCCAGCCGCAAATGCGATGCCGCCGAAACCGGACTCTCGCTTTCCGCTGCCGCTAAGCTCAACGACGTCATGCCGGGTGCGGGCGGTAATTCCTGCCTGGAACGTTACGAATATGCCAAACATGGCGTCTGCTTTGGTTTCGATCCGGATGCCTATTTCGGCACGATGGTGCGGATGAATCAGGAAGTTAAAAACAGCGCGGTCGGTAAATTCCTCGCCGATAATTACGGGAAAACCGTCAATCGCAGCGACTTTGACAGTGCCGTTGCCAAAAGCTGGGGCAAGGAGAACATCAAAGCGATCAAGCTGACCTGCAACGGCAATCCGGCGTATCTGACCGAGATGCAGATTTCGCTTAAGGCGGACACCATTAACAACCCGCTTTCTGCGGCGTCATTTGTACCGCAGCCACATCCGGGTAACTGCGGAAAACAGTTCGTGATTGATAAAGCCGGTTACTGATCCGCGCCCGGGCGCACCATATCAAACCGGTTGTCATCACTGATGCCATAATACGCCGTCGGCCCGCCCGCACGCAGGATGGGCTGCGCTTTAGCCGTCTGGTAAATCCCCTCTTCCAGCAGCGTTTCGGCAATATGGATACCGACCACCTCCCCCAGCACCAGCCAGGTATCCACCGGCGTGCCGTCGGCACCAGTAAGCTGAATGCACTGCGACAGGCGGCACTCAAAGTTCACCGGGCTTTCGGCGACGCGGGGCGCGTTAACCAGCTGGCTCACCGCTGGCGTTAGCCCGGCAAAGCTAAATTCATCCCGATCGTGGGGAAGCATCGCAGAGGTTTGGTTCATCGCCTGCGCGAGATCGCGCGTCGCCAGGTTCCAGACAAATTCCTTTGTTTCGGTAATATTACGCACGCTGTCCTTCCAGCCGTTGCTGGAAAAGCCGATGATCGGCGGGCGATAGTTAAAGCAGTTAAAGAAGCTATACGGTGCGAGGTTGAGCTGACCGGCCTTATCGCATGAGGAGATCCAGCCGATCGGACGTGGACCAATAATGGCGTTCAGCGGATCGTGCGGCAGGCCGTGACCCTGAGACGGTTGGTAGAAGTACATAATTCTCTCTCGTTGGTGGGCTGACGCGAATTGCGCTTCGCGCAACGCCCGGGTTCAGGACTCTCAGCGTAACGTATTCCGTCCGGAATGAAGACTGAATAAATTTCAGCGAAAATTCATATGGACCATGAATGTGACCTTCATCACTTCAAACTTGCGCGCTCAGCCAGTATCATCGGGAGAGTTAAACCCTCGCTGCCAGACGGCGAGGGTTTTCTTTTGGATTGGTTTCTGCGTGACACGCAGCATTAACGACATGGAGTAAAAATGTCCAGACCTACAATTATCATTAACGAGCTCGACGCAGAACGTATCGACAGGCTGCTGGAAAAAGCAGAGTTCGCCTCACTTCCCGTGGCCGACGCCCTGAATGAGGAGCTCGACCGGGCGCAGATGTGCACGCCTGAGACAATGCCGCATGACGTGGTCACCATGAACAGCCAGGTAAAATTCCGCAACCTGACCACCGGTGAAGAGCTGACCCGCACGCTGGTTTACCCGGCTCAGATGACCGACAGCAGCGCACAGCTTTCTGTTCTTGCGCCTGTGGGTGCCGCACTGCTGGGCCTGCGCACGGGCGATACCATCCACTGGGAATTGCCGGGCGGCGCCTCTGCCCACCTTGAAGTGCTGGCGTTGCTCTACCAGCCAGAAGCCGCGGGCGATTACCTGCGTTAAACACTTCTGAACAAGCGCCCACCCGCTTTGCACAGAGGATGCAGCCGCATCCTCTTTCCGTAAATTCACCCCATTTTCTTATATCGCGCAAAAAGCCCTTAATCCACGCTTAATCTGTTTTGGTGCCGTGGGGACGGTCATGAGTGAGATACTGGCTATCACACTTATTTTTCTGATTATTGCGGCGATTATCGTCCTGGCCGTGCTTTATCTTGAACGCCACAGCTAGGCGAGTATTCATGCAACCCCGCCGGGGAAAGCATTCACCAGGCCCTTAACTTTCTGCTCTGCGGCCTCGGGCGTTTCTGCACCAGGGACCAGAATCACCTTCCGGCACTCCTCCTCCCGTTTTTCGAATACCTTATAGGCGCGTTCCGCATCGGCAAGAGGAAGATAATGGGTCACGATCTCTTCCGGCGTAAGCAGCCCCTTTTCGATCAGCGGCAGCAGCTCGCCCAGCCAGGCATGGACGTGGGTCTGGCCCATCTTGAACGTCAGCCCCTTATCAAAGGCATCGCCAAACAGGAAACCATGAATAAACCCGGCGTACACGCCGGGTACGCTAACTACGCCACCGCGTCGAACGGCAGCAATGCACTGCCGCAGCGCTTTGCCGCTGCTACCTTCAATTTTAAGATTGCTGAGGATCGTTTCGGTGGTGCTGCCTTTCGCTTCGAACCCTACCGCATCAATCACGGCGTCAACGCCGCGCTGGCCAGCGGTTTGCTCGATGATTTTTTCCGCTGCGTCGTTATCATCATCAAAGTTGATGGGGATTGCGCCGTAACGCGCCTCGGCAAATCGCAAACGGTACGGGTGGTGATCGATAACAAAGATCTGCTCAGCCCCTAACAGCCGCGCGCAGGCAATAGTCAATAGCCCCACCGGCCCGGCGCCGAAAACCGCAACGCTTGAGCCTTTTTCAATCTGCGCATTTTTTGCGGCCTGCCAGGCCGTGGGCAAAATATCGGACAGGAACAGCGCCTTATCATCAGAAAGGAGTTGCGGGACCTAAAATGGCCCGACGTTGCCTTTTGGCACACGGACATATTCCGCCTGTCCCCCCGGCACGCCGCCGTAGAGATGGCTGTAGCCAAACAGCGCGGCCGGAGCGGGAATTTGCTTTTTGTTCAGCGCGGCGCCCTGTCCTGCATTGGTATTCTCACAGGCCGCGTATTGCTGCATACGGCAGAAGAAACAGTCTCCGCAGGCAATGACAAAGGGGATCACCACGCGATCGCCTTTTTGCAAATTCTTTACCTCTGCGCCGCACTCGACGATTTCCCCCATAAACTCATGGCCAAAAATGTCGCCGTGCTGCACCTTCGGGATCTTTCCGCGATAGAGATGCAAATCGGAGCCGCAGATCGCCGTGGCCGTGACGCGCAAAATGATATCGTCGGGCTGCTCGATAATGGGATCGGGGACATTCTCGACGCGAACATGGTGCGGACCGTGATACGTAAGTGCTTTCATGCGACCTCCGAAAGGTTCCAGGTAAGTGTATAAGGGTAGCTACCCCTCAAGGTCTGCCCCGGAATATGGGCCTTTTGAGATTTATCCTGGCGAGATAAGAAAACTGACGGGGCGCTTACAGAAACCACTTTTATTTTATGGTTGAATGAGTTCAGCGTTTATAAACAAGGAGAAACGGGTATGTATCAGAGAATCATTATGCCGGTTGATGTTTTTGAGATGGAGCTGAGCGACAAGGCCGTTCGCCATGCGGAGTTCCTGGCGCAGCAGGACGGTGTTATCCATCTTTTGCACGTACTGCCGGGCTCCGCCAGCCTGAGCCTGCACCGCTTTGCCGCCGACGTGCGTCGCTTCGAGGAGCATTTGCAGCATGAAGCGGAAACTCGTCTGCAAACCATGGTCAGCCACTTCAGCATCGACCCTTCGCGCATCAAAACTCACGTCAGATTCGGCAGCGTACGCGATGCGGTAAACGAACTGGCGAACGAACTGAAAGCAGACGTGGTGGTCATCGGTTCGCGCAACCCTTCCATTACCACGCATCTGCTGGGCTCTAACGCCTCCAGCGTGATCCGCCACACCCACATACCGGTGATGGTCGTAAGATAAAAAAAGAGGCCACCTTCAGGTGGCCTCTCGCTATTGCAGGTGTAGCCTTACTTTCTTCTGTTATGCGGTTTTGGTGCGAATCAGATAGTCAAAGGAACTCAGAGACGCCTTCGCCCCTTCGCCCGTGGCAATAATGATCTGTTTGTACGGCACGGTGGTGCAGTCACCCGCCGCAAACACGCCTTTCACGCTGGTTTCACATTTCGCATCGATGATGATTTCGCCCATGCGGTTGCGCTCAATCGCGCCTTCCAGCCAGGTGGTATTTGGCAGCAGACCAATCTGCACGAAGATCCCTGACAGCTGAACGCTGTGCACGTCGCCGCTCACGCGGTCGCGGTATTCCAGGCCGGTCACTTTGCTGCCGTCGCCCTTCACTTCCGTGGTCTGCGCGTTCAGTACGATGTCGACGTTTTTCAGGCTGCGAACTTTATCCTGCAGAACCTGGTCGGCCTTCATCTCTGGAGCGAACTCCAGAAGAGTAACGTGTTCAACAATCCCCGCCAGGTCGATAGCCGCTTCCACGCCGGAGTTACCGCCACCGATCACCGCCACGCGTTTACCTTTAAACAGCGGGCCGTCGCAGTGCGGGCAGTAGGTCACGCCTTTGGTACGGTACTGATCTTCGCCCGGAACGTTCATGTTGCGCCATTTCGCGCCGGTGGCAATGATAATGCTGCGCGCTTTCAGCACCGCGCCAGAGGCGGTTTCAATCTGGTGTAAACCACCCTCAACCGCTGCCGGAACCAGCTTGCTGGCGCTCTGGCTGTCGATCACGTCTACGTCATAGTCGCTGACGTGCGCCTTCAGCGCCCCCGCCAGCTTCTGGCCTTCGGTCTTCGGCACGGAAATGTAGTTTTCGATGTCCACGGTATCGAGCACCTGGCCGCCAAAGCGTTCGCCCATCAGGCCGGTACGAATACCTTTACGCGCGGAGTACACCGCTGCCGCCGCGCCCGCAGGGCCGGAACCGACGATCAGCACGTCGTAGGCATCGCGTTTGTTCAGCTCTTCGGCCGCACGTTTTTCAGCACCGGTATCCACTTTGGCTACGATTTCGGTCAGCGTCATACGGCCCTGGCCGAACTCTTTGCCGTTCATGTAGATCGCCGGAACGCCCATCACGTTGCGATCGGTAATTTCATTCTGGAAAGTACCGCCGTCAATCGCCGTGTGCTTGATGCGCGGGTTCAGGACCGACATCAGGTTCAGCGCCTGCACCACGTCCGGGCAGTTGTGGCAGGAGAGCGAGTAATAGGTTTCAAATTCGAAATCACCGTCGATATCGCGGATCTGCTCCAGCAGCGCCTGCGCCTCTTTCGACGGATGACCACCGGTCCACAGCAGCGCCAGCACCAGTGAGGTAAATTCGTGCCCCAGCGGCGAGCCGGCAAAGCGCGGTCCCTGGTCGGAGCCTGGGTTGGTAATCAGGAAAGAGGGCTTACGGACCGGCAGCGCGTTATCTTCTTTGAAGGACACTTTCGGCGACAGCTCGGCGATTTCCGCCAGCAGTTCCTTGATCTCTGCCGATTTGGCGCTGTCGTCCAGCGTGGCAATCAGCTCAACGGGTTTGGTCAGTTTCTCAAGGTAGGCCTTGAGCTGGGTTTTCATGTTAGTGTCGAGCATTGTTCTTCCCTCTCTTAAGACGTCATCATGCAAGCTGCCTTATACGGGCGGCCTGAATGCAACTTGCATCATGGTGCTGGAATGAAATGGGCGCGGGTGCGCCCATTGATTGCCGGGTGGCACTTCGTTTACCCGGCCTACGATACTGTAGGCCTGTGCAAGCGCAGCGCCGCCAGGCTTTACAGACTTAGATCTTGCCAACCAGGTCCAGAGATGGAGCCAGCGTCGCTTCGCCTTCTTTCCATTTCGCCGGGCACACTTCGCCAGGGTGAGAAGCCACGTACTGAGCAGCTTTCACTTTACGCAGCAGGTCAGAAGCATCACGGCCGATACCTTCAGCGGTAACTTCGATAGCCTGGATAATGCCCTGCGGGTCAACAACGAAGGTGGCGCGGTCAGCCAGGCCTTCATCTTCACGCATGTTGTCGAAGTTACGGGTCAGGGCGCCAGTCGGGTCGCCGATCATCGCGTATTTAATTTTCGCGATGGTTTCAGAGCTGCTGTGCCATGCTTTGTGGGTGAAGTGGGTATCGGTAGAGACAGAGTAAACGTCTACGCCCAGCTTCTGCAGTTCGTCGTAATGGTCTGCAACGTCACCCAGTTCAGTCGGGCAAACGAAGGTGAAGTCAGCAGGATAGAAGAAGAAGACGCTCCAGCGGCCTTCGGTATCTTTCTCGGTAACTTCGATGAACTCACCGTTTTTGAACGCCTGGTTTTTGAAAGGTTTAATTTTGGTGTTAATCAAAGACATCTGTACTTCCTCCGTGTTTTCGTTGAGATGTAAGGTAACCAACTTTATTCATCGGGGCTAATGCGTATGCTTTATCAAATCAATCAGCCAAACCTTACAACGTCGACAAGACAACAAGGTGAACCTTTTACAGGAAAGCCTGAAAGTAAAAAGGCCGCCTCAACGGGCGGCCCTGATACCTGAATTCCCCGCAGGTACATTCAGTGCCAGCCGAAACTGGCGTTGCGTTGCGCTCTACAACCCTTTATATCAAGGCGGTAACAGCCTTTTGATTACACCACCCGCGCAGGGATTGAGCAATCCATAAGAGAGGCATTCCTGCCTATGGCTGTGATAGGTTGTGTCGAACACCATTCCGTAGCGTTATAAATTTATTTTTATTATAAAACTATCACAATATATAAATGACAATTGTCATTTAATACGATCACTCCCTCTTTTAAGATAAAATTATCCTCCTCACCTTTGAAGCGCTATTTCAATAATCTGCCACCGTGATATATTAAGATGTTTTTAATTTAAAACTAAGAGAATTAACCGAAAGAATTATAAATGGTTAGCCTCAAACTATTGTTATCAGTTATATGATAACCACAGCAAACGCAGCGCCCTCAGGACGAAACATGGCAAACCTCTATGACCTTAAAAAATTCGATCTTAATCTGTTAGTCATTTTCGAGTGCATTTACCAGCACCTTAGTATCAGTAAAGCCGCCGAGACGCTGTATATCACACCCTCTGCCGTGAGCCAGTCACTGCAGCGTCTGAGAGGGCAACTCAACGATCCTCTGTTTATCCGTTCCGGTAAAGGGATCACGCCCACGACCGTCGGCGTCAATCTGCATCATCATCTGGAACAGAACCTGAACCAGCTGGAGCAGACTATCAATATCATGCACAGCAGCGGGTTGAAGAAGAACTTTGTCATTTATTGCCCGCATTTTATGAGTACGAAAGCAACGCTTGACCCTATAAAATTGCTGATGGAAAACCATAACTATTCAATTGAATTACATGATGTTTTCCTTTCGTCTGATTCAGCAGAAGATCTTTTAGCCTACAGAAGAGCCGACTTGATATTTTCATTTTCTTCTTCTAACAATCATTCTGTCGCCTGTAGCCTCTACCATAAACTTCCTTTCGTCCTCGTTTGTCGGGAGGGCCATCCCCGTCTTTGTGAAAATCCCACGCGTGAAGAGATTCTGAATGAAAACTTCACCGCCTACCTGAACGATGAGAACAGCTTCAAAGACTATCAGGAAAAGGCCGAAAGCCTGTTAACCAAAAGAAATATCGTCTATCGTAGCGACTCTTTTATATCCCTTCTGTCGGTGATCGGTTCGTCCGATCTCATAGGATTAGTACCCGCGCCGGCTTTCGAAAAATATGGGCCAGCCCTCAACCTGCGAAAAGTGGAAACTGACATTCAATTCCCCAGCATTGATATTTACATGATGTACAACCGTTCCGCGCTCAATAGCTCGGCATTCGCGAGTTTTATTGAAGAGATATCATTACCGTAGCATATCTAATTAAAATTGACTGATATAACTCTCTCATTAGCATTGACGCTACAGTCAGGTATTTATCCCTCAGGATGAGAATAAGCATGTCACTTTATAAATACTCTTTAAATCAGGATGTTCTTACTGCTGCTCGGGAGCGAATAAAATGGACTCTCGAAAATTTTCCCAAAACCTGTGTTTCTTTTTCAGGAGGTAAAGACTCCACCATTATGCTGCATCTGGTTGCCCAACAGGCGCGACTGATGAAAATCAAAATAGATGTGCTCTTTATCGACTGGGAAGCGCAGTTTTCCCATACTATTACCCATGTGGAACATATGCGCGAGTTGTACAGCGATGTCATCGACCATTTCTGGTGGGTCGCGCTTCCCCTGACAACGCAAAATTCACTGTCACAATTCCAGCCGGAATGGCAATGCTGGGAACCCGGCGCCCGATGGGTCCGCCAGCCTCCTGACGATGCGATAACCGATCCCGCTTTTTTTTCCTTCTACCAGCCAGGCATGACGTTTGAAACCTTTGTCCGCAGTTTCTCCGACTGGTTCTCCTGCAATCGCCCGGCGGCAATACTGATTGGCATCCGCGCCGATGAGTCTTACAACCGTTTCCTGGCTATCGCGTCGGCGCGTAAACAGCGGTTTGCCGACGATAAACCCTGGACAACCGTCGCACCGGGAGGACATGCCTGGTATATCTACCCTCTCTACGACTGGAAAACCGCCGATATATGGACCTGGTTCGCCAAATCAGGGTGTTGCTATAACCCACTCTATGACCTGATGTTTCAGGCTGGCGTACCGCTACGCTACATGCGTATCTGTGAACCCTTTGGTCCTGAACAGCGTCAGGGATTATGGCTCTACCACGTTGTTGAGCCCGATCGCTGGGCGGCCATGTGTGAGCGCGTGAGCGGTGCGCGCAGCGGGGGGATGTACGCCGGACACGATAACCATTTTTATGGTCACCGAAAAATTCTGAAACCCGAACACCTGTGCTGGCGCCAATATGCCATGCTGCTCCTCGACAGCATGCCGCAAAATACGGCTGAGCATTACCGCAATAAAATCGCCATTTATCTGCACTGGTATCAGAAGAGAGGCATAAAGGATATTCCCGATACGCAGGACGGTGATATCGGCTCCAAAGATATTCCTTCATGGCGCCGTATTTGTAAGGTTCTCCTTAATAACGACTACTGGTGCAGGGCGCTATCGTTCAGCCCAAATAAACCCAAACATTATCAGCGCTACAGCGAAAGAGTGAAGGCGAAACGCAAGGAGTGGGGCATATTATGCGACAAAAACTAATCAATGAGATGGAAACGTACCTTCAGTCACTTCCCGAAGAGGAACGCATTAACGCCATAAATGCTTTTCGTGAAGCGATCCATAAACACAGTCCGTTTCGTGCGCAACCGATAGACTGCGTTCTCTGGATCAGACAGGACGCTATTACCGCTAACGACTACAACCCCAATAACGTTGCTCCTCCAGAAAAGCAGCTGCTCATTAAGTCGCTGGAACTCGATGGATTCACCCAACCTATCGTTGTGACAGAAAATGGACCGCAACACTACGAAATTGTGGATGGTTTTCATCGCCATGAAATCGGTAAAAACCGGGCGGCGCTGAAGCATCAGCTCAAGGGTTATCTCCCTGTCACCTTCCTGCGCCAGGATCGACAGGATAAACATAACCGTATGGCTGCCACTATTCGTCACAACCGGGCGCGGGGTCGACACCAGATTAACGCCATGTCGGAGATCGTTCGCGAGCTGGTGCAGCTTGGCTGGAATGACGAGAGAATAAGCAAGGAGCTGGGAATGGACGGCGATGAAGTCTTGCGCCTCAGGCAAATAAACGGTCTGCTGGAGCTGTTTGCAGACCGTCGTTACTCAGAAGCCTGGACGGTGAAATAATCAGAGCGTGTTCAGACGCTCTGCCGCCGCCAGCAGCGTCGATTCCTGCTTCGCAAAGCAAAGACGGATCAGCTTATGCGGGAAGGGATCGGCGCAGAACACCGACAGCGGAATGGCGGCCACGCCCACCTCTTTCGTCAGCCACTGGCAGAAACTCACGTCGTCCAGATCCGAAATCGCGCTGTAGTCGGCGAGCAGGAAATAGGTCCCTTCTGAGGGCAAAATTTCCAGACGACTTTTGCTTAGCGCCGCCACAAACAGATCCCGACGCTCACGATAGAAGTGCGGCAGCTCGCGATAGTGCTCCGGCTCGGCGCGCAGCATATCCGCCAGCGCCAGCTGAGCCGGCGTGTTCACGGCAAAGGTCAGATACTGGTGCACCTTGCGCAGCTCGGCGCTGATAGCCGCCGGTGCAACGCAGTAGCCCACTTTCCAGCCGGTCATATGGTAAGTCTTACCGAATGACGAGACGGCGATAGCGCGCTCGCGAAGCTGCGGATGGGCCAGCACGCTGGCGTGTCCTTCTTCTGCAAAGCAGATGTGCTCGTAGACCTCATCGCTGAGCACGTAAATTTCACGTTCCGCAATCGCCTGCCACAGCGCGGCGAAATCGGCCTTTTGCCACACCGTAGCCGACGGGTTGTGCGGGGTGTTCAGGATCACCAGGCGAGTTTTGTCGCTCAGCAGCGCGGCAAACGCCTGCCAGTCAGAGCGAAAATGCGGCGGCTGAAGCGCCACGCGTTTCACCACGCCGCCGGAGAGTTCAACCGCAGGCGCATAGCTGTCGTAGCTCGGGTCAAAGCAGATAACTTCATCGCCCTTACGCACCAGCGCGGTGATGGCCGCATACAGCGCTTCGGTCGCCCCTGCCGTCACCGTAATGTCGGTGTTCGCATCGGGCTTATGGCCGTACAGCTCCGCCGTTTTATCCGCAATGGCTTCCCGCAGCGCCTGCACGCCCGTCATCGGCGCATACTGATTCGCCCCCTGCGCCACATGGTACGCCAGACGCTCCTGCAGATACGTCGGGCCATCGAAATCCGGGAAGCCCTGAGAAAGGTTAATGGCGTTGTGCTGCTGCGCCAGAGCGCTCATCTGCGTAAAGATGGTAGTACCGAGATTAGGAAGTTTACTCTGCGGAATCAATGCGTTATTGCTCATTGTGTCGTGCCTGCTTGTAATACTTATGTTGCTGCCACTATAACACGATGTTAGTCTTTGGCAATCAAGACGCTTAGACGTCTAAACCATATGAATATTCCTGGCCGCGAGGGTAAAAGGAAATGACAGACAACCTGCAACTCACACATCTTGTTGACGCCTGCCGCTGGATTGGCGCTAAAGGCTGGGCACCCGCCACCGGGGGCAACATGTCGGTGCGTCAGGACGAACACCTCTGCTGGCTCAGCGAATCCGGCAAAGACAAAGGCAGCCTGACGACGGAGGATTTTTTGCAGGTGGAGATTGCCACCAACCGCGCGCCGTCTGGCCGCAGGCCGTCGGCGGAAACCGGTCTTCACACGCTGATTTATCGCCTGCTCCCGGAGGCCAACGCCGTCCTGCACGTTCATACCGTCAACGCCACGGTGCTGTCGCGTCTGGTCAAAGAAGCCGAGCTCAACATCAGCGGCTTTGAGATGCAAAAGTCCCTCTCCGGGCAGATCACCCATCTGGATACGGTGGCTATCCCGGTCTTTGATAACGACCAGGATATTGACGCCCTCGCCTCCCGAATCGCCCATTACGCACAGGAACGCCCGCTTAATTATGGTTTTCTTCTGCGCGGTCATGGCTTAACCTGCTGGGGACGCGACGTGGCCGAGGCCCGCCGTCATCTGGAAGGACTAGAATTCTTATTTGAATGCGAAATGCGTTTACGACAACTGGAGAGAGTATGATTCGCGCGATTGTGACGGATATTGAAGGGACCACCAGCGATATCCGTTTTGTCCATGACGTTTTGTTCCCCTACGCGCGTGAGCGGCTGGCGGCCTTCGTGACCGCACAGCAGTACGCCGAGCCGGTCAAATCCATTCTGGACAACCTGCGTGATGAAATCGGTAACCCGCACGCCAGCGTCAGCGAGCTTATCGAGGCCCTTTTTGCCTTTATGGATGAGGACCGCAAATCCACGGCGCTCAAAGCCCTGCAGGGAATCATCTGGCATGACGGCTATGTGAACGGCGACTTTACCGGCCACCTCTATCCGGACGTACTGCCTGCGCTGGAAAAGTGGAAGGCGCAAGGGATTGATCTCTATGTTTATTCCTCTGGCTCCGTCGCCGCGCAGAAACTGTTATTTGGCTACAGCGACGAAGGTGATATTACTCATCTGTTCAGCGGCTATTTTGATACCCACATCGGCGCCAAGCGCGAGGTGCAGTCCTATCAGAACATTGCGGCACAAACGGGTATCGCCCCGTCGCAGATCCTGTTCCTGTCCGATATTCATCAGGAGTTGGACGCGGCTGAACAGGCAGGTTTTCGCACCCTGCAGCTGATTCGCGGTGATGATGACGGCGCAAGCCATCACCATCAGGTCCACCAGTTTGACGAGATTAATCCGGAGCAGATCCCTTCATGAGCGCATTGACCATTTATTCCGATAAAGACGCCAGTCAACACCAGTGGTACAGCACCGACGCCGCCGAGATCGCCCAACAGCTCAACGCCAAAGGCGTGCGGTTTGAACGCTGGGCTGCGGATCGCGATTTAGGACACGATCCCGCGCCCGAAGCCGTGATCGCGGCGTATCAGCATGCGATCGACAAACTGGTGGTGGAAAAAGGCTATCAGAGCTGGGACGTGATCAGCCTGCGCGCCGACAACCCGCAGAAAGAGGCGCTGCGCGCGAAGTTCCTGAACGAACACACCCACGGCGAAGACGAAGTGCGCTTCTTCGTGGAAGGCGCGGGGCTGTTCTGCCTGCACATTGGCGATGAGGTGTATCAGGTGCTGTGCGAGAAAAACGACCTGATTTCCGTTCCCGCGGGCACGCCACACTGGTTTGATATGGGCTCCGAGCCGAATTTTACCGCCATTCGTATTTTCGATAACCCGGAAGGCTGGGTGGCGCAGTTCACGGGCGATGCCATCGCGGATGCGTATCCACGCCTCGCATAGGTAAAAGCAAAACGGCAGCTATAGCTGCCGTTTTTAGTGTTTGCTCCCTCTTCCTGTGGGAGAGGGTCAGGGTGAGGGCATCAGGCCGCTCGGGCTTCAACGCTCCAGTCCTTTCACATACCCCACCAGCTGATCCAGCACAATCCCCCACCCTTCGTGGAAGCCCATCTGTTCATGCTGTTCGCGGATTTCCTTCGTCGGATGACGCGCAATCGCCGTGTAGCGGGTCTTGCCCTCGCCCACATCCTCCAGCAGCAGGATCGCCGTCATAAACGGCTTCTCGGCCGGTTTCCAGCCTTCGGTATAGCCGTCGGTAAAGACCAGCTTTTGACCGGGATCGATTTCCAGAAAGACGCCCCGGTTATCCATCCGCTGACCGTCCACATCAAACACGGTGTTGAACCGCCCGCCCACGCGGAGATCGAGATCGCATTCGGTCACCTTATGGGGAGCAGGAATGAAGAAGTTTTTGATGTGTTCCGGCGTGGTCCAGCAGAGCCACAGCAGGTCGCGCGGTGCATCCACCACGCGCTCCAGTTTTAAGTCAGTTTCAGGATCGAGCGTCACGATATTGTCCTCTTAAGGGAACCCCTTAAAGGATAGCCGGACTCAGGCGAATTTCCCGTTTGCCACCGCTTCCGGCGTGACCACGCCTGTATCCAGCACCCAGCCGCTAATCAGCGAGGCAGGCGTAACGTCAAACGCCGGGTTATAGACCTGCGCGTTTTCCGGCGCCCACTGCACCGCGCCAAAGCTTCCGGCCACGCCCGTCACCTCGCTGGCGGCGCGCTGCTCAATCGGGATCGAGTCCCCGTTCGGGCAGTCCGGATCGAGGGTCGTTTGCGGGGCAGCCACGTAGAACGGAATGCCGTGGAATTTCGCCAGCACCGCCAGGGAATAGGTGCCGATCTTGTTCGCCACGTCGCCGTTGGCGGCAATGCGGTCTGCCCCCACCCACACGGCGTCCACTTCCCCTTTTGCCATCAGGCTGGCGGCCATGGAATCGGTAATCAGCTGATACGGCACCCCCAGCTCGCCTAGCTCCCACGCGGTCAGTCTACCGCCCTGCAGCAGCGGACGGGTTTCATCCACCCAGACATTGCTGACGTTGCCGTCCTGATGCGCGCGGGCAATCACGCCCAGCGCGGTGCCGACGCCCGCCGTTGCCAGCCCGCCGGTGTTGCAGTGGGTCAGCAGACGGCTACCGGGCTTCACCAGCGCGCTGCCGGCTTTCGCAATCGCGTCGCAAAGCCGTTTGTCTTCGTCAATCAGGCGCAGCGCTTCCGCCACCAGCGCCGGAACATACTCTTCCTGCCACAGCGCAATCTTCATGCGGTCGAGATTGTTCATCAGGTTCACCGCCGTCGGGCGGGAGGCGCGCAGGGTTTCCAGCGCCGCCGCCAGCTCGTCGCGGCTTTTGCCGTTTTCCGCCAGCAGCGCCAGCAGCAGGCTTGCAGAGAGACCAATCAGCGGCGCGCCGCGCACGCGCAGGGCGTGGATATGTCCGACCAGCGCCTCTACCGTCGAGACATCCAGCCAGCGTTTCTCCTGCGGAAGCGCCTGCTGATCGAGAATAAAGAGCTGATTATCCGTCACCCGCAGGCTGGTCGTCTGTAATGTCTGCATGTCGTTAATTCCCTGTTGCGTTGTTGTAGCACATTGTGTCAGGATGAAATCCAGATGTATAGACGTCTACATGTCTTAATTAGAAAACTCGTGAGGAGCAGGCCATGTCGCAATACCGTACCTTTACCGCTCAGGACGCCGTGGAGTATGCCAGGCAGTATGGCGGACTTGACGATCCTTCATCGCTGGTAGAGGCGCAGGAAGTAGGCGACGGCAACCTCAATCTGGTATTCAAAATTTTCGACGGCGCGGGCGTGAGCCGCATCGTCGTTAAGCAGGCGCTGCCCTACGTGCGCTGCGTCGGCGAATCCTGGCCGCTGACGCTGGACCGCGCCCGCCTTGAAGCGCAAACCCTGGTCGAGCACTACCAGCACAGCCCGCAGCACACCGTGAAAATCCACCACTTTGACCCGGAGCTGGCGGTGATGGTGATGGAAGACCTCTCCAGCCATCGCATCTGGCGCGGCGAGCTGATTAAAAACAATTACTACCCGCAGGCGGCCCGTCAGCTGGGTGAATACCTCGCGCACGCGCTGTTCCACACCAGCGATTTCTTCCTGCACCCGCACGAGAAGAAAGCGCAGGTGGCGAAATTCATCAACCCGGAGATGTGCGAGATCACCGAAGATCTGTTCTTCAACGATCCGTACCAGATCCACGAACGCAACAGCTACCCGGCCGAGCTGGAAAATGACGTCGCGGCCCTGCGCGACGACGCTCAGCTTAAAATTGCCGTGGCCTCACTGAAGCACCGCTTCTTCTCGCACGCCGAAGCGCTCCTGCACGGCGATATTCACAGCGGCTCGATTTTTGTGGCCGACGGCAGCCTGAAGGCCATCGACGCCGAGTTCGGCTACTTTGGCCCGATTGGCTTTGACGTCGGCACCGCCATCGGCAACCTGCTGCTGAACTTCTGCGGGCTGCCGGGGCACCTGGGCATTCGCGATGCCGCCGCCGCGCGCGAGCAGCGCCTGACCGATATTCAGGAGCTGTGGAACACCTTCGCGGAACGCTTCCAGGCGCTGGCAAACGAGAAAACGCGCGACGCCGCGCTCGGCGCACCGGGCTATGCCTCCGCGTTCCTGAAAAAGGTCTGGCATGACGCCATCGGCTTCTGCGGCACCGAGCTGATTCGCCGCAGCGTCGGGCTTTCCCACGTCGCGGATATCGACACCATTCAGGACGAGGCGATGCGCCACGAGTGCCTGCGCCACGCGATAACTCTCGGTAAAGCGCTGATTGTCATTGCCGACCGCATCGACAGCGCGGAAGATCTGGTGGCACGAGTGCGGCAGTACAGCTGAGTGCCGGCTTTGTGCCCGGTGGCGCTGCGCTTACCGGGCCTACGATTCTGATTTTCTCCCTCTCCCTGTGGGAGAGGGCCGGGGTGAGGGCATCAAACCGCACTCATCCCAGATACTCAATCACCGACAGTCCGCCGTTATAATCCGTGCTGTAAATAATCCCCTGCGCATCCACAAACACGTCGCACGACTGGATCACCTGCGGGCGATTCGGCCGCGTGTCCATCATTCTCTCCGGCGCGGCGGGCACCAGCGCCCCCGTTTCCACCGGTCGATACGGATTGGAAATGTCATAAGCCCGCACGCCCGCGTTCTGATAGGTCGCAAAAATCAGCGTCGAGCTGACGAAGCTCCCCGGCCGGTTCTCGTGCAGGTTGTGCGGGCCAAAATGCGCCCCTTTCGCCACATAGTCGGTTTCATCCGGCTGCGGGAAGGTCGAGATGCTGACCGGGTTCGACGGCTCGCGGATATCAAACAGCCAGATCAGCTTTTCGCCGTCCTCCTGGTTATCCAGCACCGCTTCGTCCAGCACCACCAGCAAATCGCGGTCCGGCAGCGGCAGCGCGGTGTGCGTCCCGCCGCCAAACGGTGGGCTCCAGTTGCGGTGGCTAATCAGCTTCGGCCGGGTGCGGTCCTTCACGTCCAGCAGCGTCAGGCCGCCGTCGCGCCAGCTGCCGTAGGCGGTATCGCCCGCGATAATCGCGTGGTGCAGCGCGTAGCGTTTCCCTTCCGGCCAGTTCGGCTTCTCCCCTTCCGCCTGGTTCATCCCCGGCAGCCACCAGCGCCCCGCCACTTCAGGCTTGCGCGGGTCCGCCAGGTCGATGGTCAGAAAGATGTAGTCGGTAAAGCCGTCAATCAGCGCTGAAACGTACGCCCAGCGGCCGCCGACGTACCAGATGCGGTGGATGCCGATGCCGCTCAGCGACAGAAAGCCGATTTCGCGTGGCCTGTCGGGCGTGGAGATATCAAACACGCGCAGCCCGGCGCTCCAGCCTTTGTCCTGCACGTCGCTGACGGTCTCCCCCACCTGGCGGGTGTAGTAGACCTTCTCGTCGGCAAAGCGGGCATCGGCAAACAAATCCCGGGCGTTAATTACCAGCAGCAGGTCGTCATGCGCCTGCAGGTGCACGTTCCAGGTGCCGGGCGGCGCGGGCACGTAGCCCGCCGCTTTCGGGTTCTTCGGGTCGCGCACGTCGACAATCGAAAAGCCCTGCGACACCATATGGCCGATATAGGCGAAACCGCGATGCACCATCAGCTGTACGCCGTCCGGACGACCGCCCTGATCGCTATGGCCAATCAGCCGCATATTGCGGCTGTATTCGGGTGGGGGTAGTTGCGTCACCGTTAGCTCCTTTGGGTTTTCCCCCTCTCCCGGTGGGAGAGGGCCGGGGTGAGGGCATCAGGCCGCACCTGACGCCACCCGACCTGGTTTTATTTATTTTTCGCTTCCAGCGTCGCAAACCACGGCGCGATAAAATCTTCCGTCTGGCCCCAGCCCGGAATGATTTTCCCCAGCGACGCCACGTTCACCGGGCCCGGCTGGGCGGTCAGCAGCGCCTGCGGAATGGCCGCCGCTTTGAAATCGTAGGTCGCAGGCGTGGCTTCCCCGGCAATCTTGTTCGCCACCAGACGCACGTTAGTCGCGCCAATCAGCTTCGGATCCACCGCCACGCTCACCTTCCACGCGCTGCCCGGCTCGCGCATCAGCTGCAGATCCTGGTTGGAGATGTCGATGCTGTAGAGCTTGATTTCGGTGCGGCCGTTCTCTTTCAGCGCCTTATACGCGCCCTGGCTGAAGGCGTCCCACGTGCCCCAGATGGCGTCGATTTTGCCTTTCGGATATTTCGCGAGGATCGCACCCACCTTGTTGGCGGTATCGCCCTGCACGTCAGAGGAAACGGCGCCGATAGACTCCAGCTCTTTGATGTCCGGATACTGCTTTTGCAGCTCTTTATAGGCCGCCTGACGACGCTCCATCGGCGGGAAGCCCGCCACCCACAGCTTGACGATATTGGCCTTGCCGTTGAAATCTTTCGCCAGCTGGCCGAAGGAGAGGTTCGTCAGGGAGGCATCGTCCTGCTGGGTGACGGTTACGCCCGGGATCTCGCCGTTAACCGCCGTATCAAAGACGGCGACTTTGATCCCGGCATCCACCGCTTTCTTCACCAGCGCGGTGGAGTACGGATCGCGCCCCTGAGAAAGAATAATCCCGTCATATTTCTGGCTGATCGCCTGGTTCACGAAGTCCTGGAATTTGGCGTCGTCTCCGTTGCTTAAAAAGGTGCTGACCTTAAAGCCGAGCTTTTTCCCTTCCTGAATTGCCCCGGCAATAAACTGCGTGGTGTTGTCGTCTGAGCCGAGGTTACGGATCACCGCGATGCGGATCGGGCCGTCATGGTTCGCAATGGCAGCCGGAAGCGGCGCGGGCGTAGCCGCGAAGCCTGGCAGAGCAGTGAGCAACCCAAGTGCCACCAAAGAGAGTGCAATCTTTTTCATTTTTTTATCCCGTTGTGTTGTCAGCGTTTTTGTATATAGGTAATCGCCAGCGCTACCGCGAGCACCAGCCCTTTTATAATGTCCATGGCGTAGTACGGCACGGAGAGCATCACCAGCCCGTTCGACAGCACGCCGAGAATGACCGCCCCGACCAGGGTTCCCAGCGCGTTCGGCTTGCCGGATCCGGCCAGCGAGAAGCCAATCCACGCCGCCGCCACCGCATCCATCAGGTATCCGCCGCCCGCATTCACCTGCGACGAACCGATGCGCGAAGCCAGCAAAATCCCGCCCAGGCCCGCCAGCAGCGAGGCAATCACGTAGGCCGCCACCTTGTAGCGCGTGGTGCGAATGCCGGAGAGACGCGCGGCTTCGGGGTTGCCGCCGATGGCGTACATCCGGCGCCCGTGAGTGGTCAACGAGAGGCCCAGCTGCGCCAGCACGGTCACCACCAGCATGACGATCACGATGGTCGGCACCTGCCCCAGCAGGCTGAACGCCGCCGGAATAGTGCCTTCCGCCATGTCGCCGCTCGGCAGCACCATGTTCTCGGTAATCGACCCACCGTAGCTGTATGTCATCGCCACGCCCTGAATGACGAACAGGCTGGCAAGCGTCGCGAGCATATCCGGAATACGCAGGATGACGATCAGAAAAGCGTTAAACAGCCCCACCAGCGTGCAGAGCGCGAGGGTGATCAGAATCGACTCGGTGGTACCAAAGCCGTGCCAGACGAAAAGTGAAATCACCAGCGCGTTCGCCAGCGACGCGGTGGATCCGACAGAGAGATCGAACCCGCCGATGGTCAACGAGATCGACACGCCAATGGCAATCACCGTCACGATGGCAATCGAACGCAGAATGTTGATGATGTTGTTCGGATCGAGGAAGCTGTCCGACGCCAGGCCAAAGACGGCCACCAGCGCGACGACGGTCAACAGCATGCCCCACCTGTAGAGAAAATCGAAAATCTGCTGGCGGCCAGACGCCGCCGCGTTCACTGAAAGGGCCTTGCTCACGACGCCGTTCCTCCGGTTGAATAATAAAGTAGTGTTTCTTCGCGGGCCTCGGCCCCGGCGATTTCCGCCACGATGCGCCCGTCCCACAGGACGCAGATGCGGTCGCACAGCCCGACCAGTTCGGCAAATTCGCCCGAGGCGTAAATTACCCCTTTGCCCTCGCGCGCCAGGCCGTCAATCAGCTGGAACAGATCGGTTTTGGCCTTCACGTCCACGCCTTTGGTCGGCTCGTCGAATATCAGCACGCTGGCGTCATTGCGCAGCCATTTACCGATGGCGACCTTCTGCTGGTTGCCGCCGGAGAGACGGCGCAGCACCTGCCCCGGCCCACGCGCGCGCACGCCGATGCGGGCTACCACCTCTTCCGCCCAGCGCCACGCCTGACGATGGCCAAACAGGCTCCAGCGCGAAAAGCTGTTATCGGCGCACACGGCAAGGTTCATGCTCACCGGCTCGTCGATAAAAATGCCCTCTTTGCGCCGCTCCTCCGGCACCAGCGCCAGACCTCGCAGCACGGAATCGGCCGGGTCGCGCGGCTGCCAGGATTGATGATTCAGCTCACCGCGCGCCACGCGGCTTTTGGTGGCGCCAAACAGCGCCTTGCAGAGTTCAGTTTTTCCCGCGCCCGCCAGCCCGGCAATCCCGAGAATTTCGCCTTTGCGCAGGTGCAGGGAGATATCTTTCAGCAGCGCGTCGTCGTGAAGCCCCTCAACGCGCAGCAGCGTCTCTTCGCCGTGAGGCGGACGCGCGGGCGGATAGATATCGCTCAGCACGTGGCCGAGCATCTTCTCGACGATCGCTTCGCCGCTAAGATCGGCCATCGGGCCGGACTCGATCAGCTTGCCGTCGCGCAACACCGTCAGGGTGTCGCAGATGGCCTTCAGCTCGTGAATGCGGTGAGAGATAAACACCACGCCGATGCCCTGCTGCTTTAAGCGCCTCACTACCGCAAACAGGCGCTCGCTCTCATGCGCGTCCAGCGGCGCGGTGGGCTCATCAAGAATCAAAAAACGGCAGTGGTGGGACAAGGCGCGTGCCAGCAAAATCTGCTGCTTTTCGGCCAGCGAACAGCCGTCGATGGAACGGCGAACGTCCAGCGTCACGTCGAGCTGCGCCAGCGCCTGTCTCGCCTGCTGGCGGATCGCGCGCCAGTTGAAGCGATGCCCCGGCTGCGCCAGCTGGTCGAGCATGATGTTTTCGGCGATGCTTAACCCCGGGATCAGCGCCACGTCCACCTCCTGCTGAACGAGGTGGATCCCCAGCCGTTTGGCGTCAAGCGGTTCACGGATGCTCACCGGCTGGTTGTTAATGCTGATCTCGCCCTCATAGTGGTCGTGCGTGCCGCACAGCACCGCCATCAGCGTCGATTTCCCCGCGCCGTTGGCGCCGGTCAGCGCGTGTACGGATCCGCCAGTTAAGGTAAAGTCCACGCGCGACAGCGCCTGAAAGCCGGAAAAGGCCAGGCTGATACCGCGCATCTCAAGGCGACTGGAAACCATCCGCGTAAATCCTTCATTACTCTTCTGATTTATCGAATTTTTCACAGCTCCGGTTGACTGACAACGACGGAAAAGGCATAAGTTAAAGCGAAATATTATTAGCCATCCGGATGTCCAGACATAACATCGGGTTAGCGCTTCCGCAAAAGGACACCATCATGAGCAACACCGATATCCGCGTCGTGCCTGGCCCGGCGAACTACTTCTCTCATCCCGGAAGCCTTGCGAGGCTGGATAACTTCTTTACCCCGGAACAGCTTTCCCGCGCGGTGTGGATCTACGGCGAGCGCGCTATCGAAGGCGCGCGCCCTTTCCTGCCCGAGAGCTTTAACGCGCCGGGGGCGAAACGCCTGCTGTTTAAAGGCCACTGCAGCGAGCGCGACGTCACCCATCTGGTGAATGAATCCGGCAGCGACGCCAGCGTGGTGATTGGCGTCGGCGGCGGCGCGGTGATGGATACCGTCAAGGCCGTGGCGCGCCGCTTAGGGGTGCCGTTCGTGGGCATCCCCACCATTGCCGCCACCTGCGCGGCGTGGACCCCGCTCTCCGTCTGGTACAACGATGCCGGTCAGGCGCTGCATTTTGAGATCTTCGACGACGCCAACTTCCTGGTGCTGGTGGAGCCGCAGATCGTCCTTAACGCCCCGGCGGAGTATCTGCTTGCGGGCATCGGCGATACGCTGGCGAAGTGGTACGAAGCGGTGGTATTGGCACCTGAGCCGGAGAACCTGCCGCTGACGGTGCGGCTGGGCATCAACGGCGCGCTGGCGATCCGCGACGTGCTGCTGACGCGCAGCGAAGAGGCGCTGGCCGACCAGCAGCGCGGCGAACAGACGCAGGCGTTTCGGGACGTGGTAGATGCGATTATCGCCGGTGGCGGAATGGTTGGCGGCCTGGGCGAGCGCTATACCCGCGTGGCGGCGGCGCATGCGGTGCACAACGGCTTAACCGTGCTGCCGCAGACGGAAAAATACCTGCACGGCACCAAGGTAGCCTACGGGATTCTGGTGCAGAGCGCACTGCTCGGCCAGGACGACGTGCTGGCGCAGCTGGTGGCGGCGTACCAGCGTTTTAACCTGCCGACCACGCTTCGCGAGCTGGACGTCGACATCGATAACCGCGACGAGCTGGATCGGGTCATCGCCCACACCCTGCGCCCGGTGGAGTCGATTCACTATTTACCGGTTGCGTTAACGCCTGAGGTTCTGCGCGCCGCGTTTGAGAAAGTGGAATCCTTCAGCCGCTGATCGCGCCGACAGGCTATACCTAATGATGATTCTTACCACTCTCGTAACGAGGTCATCATGCAGATCGATTTAACAGGTAAAAAGGCGCTGGTTACCGGTGCCAGCCGCGGGTTGGGTCGTGCGATTGCCCTGTCGCTGGCGCGCGCCGGTGCGGATGTGATTATTACGTATGAAAAATCTGCCGATAAAGCCCAGGCGGTCGCCGATGAGATTAAGTCGCTGGGACGACACAGCGAAGCCGTGCAGGCCGACAGCGCCAGCGCGCAGGCGATTCAGGATGCCGTCACCCATGCGGCGCGTTCCCTTGGCGGGCTGGACATTCTGGTCAACAACGCCGGGATCGCGCGCGGCGGCCCGCTGGAGTCCATGACGCTGGCGGACATTGACGCCCTTATCAACGTCAACATTCGCGGCGTGGTGATCGCCATTCAGGAAGCGCTGGTACACATGTCCGACGGCGGGCGCATTATCAACATCGGAAGCTGTCTGGCAAACCGCGTGGCGCAGCCGGGTATTGCCGTTTACTCGATGACCAAATCGGCGCTGAACTCCCTCACCCGCGGGCTGGCTCGTGATTTAGGGCCGCGCGGCATTACCGTTAACCTGGTGCACCCCGGCCCCACCAACAGCGATATGAACCCGGAAGACGGGGAACAGGCTGACTCTCAGCGTCAGCTTATTGCTTTGGGTCATTACGGTCAGCCGGAAGACGTCGCGGCGGCGGTCACGTTTCTTGCCAGCCCGGCGGCCGGGCAGATCTCCGGTACCGGCCTGGACGTGGACGGCGGTTTGAACGCCTGATCGCAATCTCCCTGCAAGCCTCTGTCGCCCGGCAGAGGCGTTTCCGAGCGCCCTCGACGGTTCGCGTTTTGCCGCTTTCTCCGGTTATTTCACCGCTCTACAGTATCCCATTAGAAATTCGGAATTTATCTAATAGCCTTATTATTTCCTTATGCTTTGTGTGGGCGTACAGTGGAGGTACGGATGAAGATTGTCTGGTCAAAGAATGCAAAGAAAGAGTTTTTCAAAATCGATGGCCGATATCAGCGAAGAATCAAAGCAAAACTTGCTGAGCTGGACGATCGCTCAGCTCCCCGGCCCGATATCAAAAAAATATCGGCAACAGAAAATCAATTCCGGCTACGCGTTGGCGATTACCGCATTCTGATTACACTTCGGGACGATCCCGATAACCATTGTTATGTTTTGGCCGTCAAGCGCAGAAAATCAACGACCTACCTTCACGAGGAGAAAGCCCCCTATGGCTGTTCAGCTAATTAAGGACGATGACGGAAAAGCGCAGTACGTCGTTATTCCCTATGATGAATACTTTCGTATGTGCTTACAGATGGCAGAAATCGACGACGAAACCGATGATGATCTAGAGGATATTGAAGTCGAACACGATTGTTATGATGACGTAGGATTACCTGGTGAAGTGTGCGACGTCATGCATAACGAGAACGTCAGCCTGCAGGCCGCGTGGCGTATCCTGCGCGGCATGTCCCAGCAGGAGGTGGCTGAGAAACTCGGCATCACCCAGTCCGCCGTGTCGCAGCTGGAAGCGCTCGACTCCCGTCCGCAAAAGCGCACCCGTGAAAAGCTGGCAGCGATCTACGGCTGCAGACAGGAACAGATCAGCCTCTATTTACCGAAAGAGGGTTAACAGCACTTCGCCCCGCCCTTGCCGCCGTAGCGGGCATCCTGGCGGTCGCGGAAAAATTCTTCGTAGGTCATGGGCGTCTGGTCCGGATGGTTGACGCGCATATGCTCGACGTAATTATCGTAGTCCGGCACGCCAATCATCATTTTGGCGGCCTGGCCCAGGTACTTACCTGCTTTTGAAAGGGTGTCGAACATAATCAGTGTCTCGTTTGTTTCCGGCCCTCTCCCAAAGGGAAAGGCCGGAGAAGAAATGTGTGCCGGGTAAGGCGAAGCCGCCACCCGGCACACAGGTTAGTGCGCCCCTTTCGCCTGGGTCACAATCTCTTCCAGGTTTTCAGGCATCGGCTCGTACGGCGTCTCTTTCGCCGTTGGCTGATCGTTTTTCAACGCCGCCAGCGCCGTCTTGAGAGAATACAACGCCAGCACCACGACCACCACCATAAAGAAGATGGTCAGCCCGGCATCCAGACGGTTGTTAAACACCAGTTGGGACAGCTGCGACTCGGTGTACTGCGCCGGGATCTTACCGCTGTCGATCATCGTCTGGAACTTGTTGGCGATCGCCAGGAAGCCCACCTTGTTGTCCGGGCTGAAGGCCTTCTGCCAGCCCGCCGTCAGGGTACAGATCAGCAGCCACGCGGTTGGCACCAGTGCCACCCAGGCGTAACGCTGGCGCTTCATCTTGAACAGCACCACCGCGCAGAGCATCAGCGCCATGCCCGCCAGCATCTGGTTGGCGATACCAAACAGCGGCCACAGGGTGTTAATCCCGCCCAGCGGATCGACCACGCCCTGGTGCAGGAAGTATCCCCACGCCAGCACGCACAGCGCCGTTGCCAGCAGGTTCGCCGGGAGCGAATCGGTACGCTTCAGGTTCGGGGAGATCACGCCAAGCAAATCCTGGAGCATAAAGCGCGCCGCACGGGTTCCGGCATCCACCGCCGTCAGGATAAACAGCGCCTCGAACAGGATGGCGAAGTGATACCAGAACGACACGTCCATCAGCCCGCCCAGCGCGCCGTGAAGAATATACGCCATGCCGACCGCCAGCGTCGGCGCCCCGCCCGCACGGGAGATAATCGACTGCTCGCCCACTTCACTGGCGATGCTCGTCAACGTATCAGGGGTAATCGCAAAGCCCCAGCCGCTCACCACCTGCGCGGCGGACGCCACCACGTCAACGGTGCCAGCCGGTGCCAGTACCGCCATCGGGCTGTTCATCGCGAAATATACGCCCGGGTCGATGATGCAGGCAGAGACCAGCGCCATGATGGCGACAAAGGATTCCATCAACATGCCGCCGTAGCCGATCAGGCAGGCCTGATTTTCATTCGCCAGCATCTTCGGCGTGGTTCCGGAAGCGATCAGCGCGTGGAAGCCGGACACCGCGCCGCAGGCGATGGTGATAAACAGGAACGGGAACAGGTTACCGGTCCAGACCGGGCCGGTACCGTCGATGAATTTGGTTAACGCAGGCATGGTCAGGGTCGGGCGCATAATCAGAATGCCGATCGCCAGCCCGACGATGGTGCCGATTTTCAGGAACGTAGAGAGATAGTCACGCGGAGCCAGCAGCAGCCATACCGGCAGCACCGCCGCCACAAAGCCGTAGCCCACCAGCATCCAGGTCAGCTGGACGCCGGTAAAGTCGAAGAACGGCGCCCAGGTAGGGCTTTCCGCCACCCAGCCGCCGGAGATAATGGCGAACACCAGGAATACCAGGCCAATTACCGACACCTCACCAATGCGGCCCGGGCGCAGGTAGCGAATATAAATCCCCATAAACAGCGCCAGCGGAATGGTGAAGGCAACGGTATAGGTCCCCCACGGGCTGTGGGTCAGCGCTTTCACCACGATCATCGCCAGCACCGCGAGGATGATCACCATGATCATAAAGGTCGCCACCAGCGCAATCACCCCGACGGTTGCCCCCATCTCCTCTTTCACCAGCTCACCCAGCGAACGCCCGTCGCGGCGGGTCGAGACGAACAGCACCATAAAGTCCTGCACCGCGCCCGCCAGCACCACGCCTGCGAGGATCCAGATCATCCCCGGCAGGTAGCCCATCTGCGCCGCCAGCACCGGCCCTACCAGCGGCCCCGCTCCGGCAATTGCCGCAAAATGGTGACCGAACAGCACTTTTTTGTCGGTCGGCACGTAGTCCAGCCCGTCGTTATGGCGGACGGCAGGCGTCATGCGCGTCGCGTTAACGCCCAGAACGTTCTTCGCGATATAGCGGCCATAAAAACGGTACGCGATCAGATAAATGCAGACGGAGGCGACGACGATCCAGAGCGCATTGATCTGTTCCCCCCGGTTGAGGGCGATATAGCCCAGGGCAAAGGCTCCCACAACGGAGAGCCCTGCCCATATAAGGTATTTCCCTGAGTTGTTCATAGTTGTTGTCCGTTGTTGTGAAACAGTGAGATGTTACATTTTGTTTCTAGAACAACCGGAAAAATTTAACAACTTTGAAACGCAATAATGCGTGGTCAAACCAGAGATTTACACCACAGTGTTAAGCCGATCACTTTGATCTGCCTGGCTTAGCCCAACACCATCGTGCTCAACCGACAGGTGCAGCACCGCCGCCCCTGCTCGTCGAATACCACAATCTCCCAGCTCTGGCTCGAACGCCCCAGATGCAGCGGCTGGCAAACGCCGCGCACTTTGCCGTGAGAGACCGCACGATGGTGCGTGGCGTTAAGCTCCGTCCCCACCACGCTCTGCCCGTCTCGGGTCATCAGAAAACCGGCCATCGATCCCAGCGTTTCCGCCAGCGCAGCCGACGCGCCGCCGTGCAGCAGGCCAAACGGCTGATGGGTACGCGCATCCACCGGCATCTCCGCTTCCAGCGTGTCGTCACCGATACGGGTATAGACAATGCCGAGATGCGCTACCAGGGTGTTCAGGCTGGTCGCGTTCAGCTCCTCGAGCGGTAAATGACGTTTCCAGATCATCTTACGCTCCCAGCGTGGAACCGCCGTCCACCACGATATCCTGCAGGGTGATATGGCTGGCGGCATCGGAAGCAAGGAACAGCACCGTGCTGGCTATCTCCTGCGGACGAGCGATTTTGCCCAGCGGAATGCCGAGCTTGAACTGCTCGCCAAAGCCGCGAATACGCTGCTGCTCCGCGTCGTCGCTTTTCCACAGGGTGCGCTGCATATCGGTGTCCGTTGAGCCCGGCGACACCAGGTTACAGCGCACGCCGCTGCCCGCCAGCTCCAGCCCGACGGTCAGGGCCAGGCTTTTCAGCGCCGCCTTCGACGCGCCATAGGCGCTCATGCCGATGCGCGGCGTGTGCGCCGCGTCGGACGCCACGGTGACTATCGCCCCGCCCTGCTGACGGCGGAACTGGCCCATCGTCTGCTGGAACAGGTTGAACGCGCCGCCGACGTTAACCGCTAAGGTCTGCTGCCAGTCCTCCTGCGAAAGCTGATCCGTCGCCCCCATGCGCAGAATGCCCGCCGCGTTGACCAGCACGTCTAGCCGTTCAAGCGACGCCAGCGCGCGCCCGCACACTTCCTGCACCTGCGCGGCATTCGCCACGTCCAGGGTTTCGGTGGCGAACGGATAATCCCCCAGCGGAAACGCCAGATCGAAGCCGGTCACCTGCGCGCCCGCCTCCACAAACGCCAGCGCCGTCGCGTAGCCAATCCCCTTACCCGCGCCCGTCACCCAGACGGTTTTACCGGTGAAATCCAGACCCATCACTTCACCTCGCGGGACAGCAGCGCCCACCAGGCGTCGATTGTTGGATTTTTTGCCAGCATTACGAAATCAATGTCACCGTGCACTTTGCGCCAGCGGGCGGCCAGCGCCATCATGCGCACCGAGTCCAGACCGTAGTCGATCAGGTTTTCGTCATCCATCGGCTCGTCGGACTCGTCCAGCAGCGGCAGGATCAGCTCACGCAGCGCGGCTTTGGTCGCCGGAACGGACGGCAGCAGCTCGTCGGTCATTACCACGCGACCCGAGCGTCCGGCCACGTAGTTGAGCGACATCAGGTGCTCGTCGCGGGTGAAATCCGCCAGCGCGTCGGCGATAAAGAACGGCTTGATGTCGCGCATAAAGGCATCGGTGGCGGTGGTCATGCAGCCGATGTGGGCGTACACGCCGGTAATCAGCAGCTGGTTTCGTCCCGTCTCTTTCAGCATCTGCTCCAGCGGCGAGCGGTGAAACGCGCTGTAGCGCCACTTCACCAGCACCGTGTCCGCTTCGTCCGGGGTCAGTTCACGGACAATGCGCTGCTGCTCCGGCGAGCGGGTCAGGCCCGGCCCCCACATGTCGTTCAGCAGGGCGCGGTCTTCGTCGCTCTGCTCTTTCGGCTGAGCGGTGTAGTACACGGGTATATTGTGCGCTTTGCAGTAAGCGCGCAGTCTGGCGATATTCGCCACCACCTGCTGCATCATCGCGCTGTTTTCGCCCCAGAAGTTCAGGAAATACTCCTGCATATCGTGGATCAACAGCGCGGCGCGTTCAGGCTCAAACGCCCAGTTCACTTTACTGGTCGGCAGCTCTGCGGCGGTCGGCAGCGCGTAAGCGGTTAATTTTGGAATGGCCATACTCTGTTCCTCAGCCCCGGGCGCGTTCAGCAAGCCACAGGCGCAACTGTTTCTTATCGACTTTGCCGACCGGCGTCAGCGGGAGCGCATCCACGCTATCCACGCGGTCCGGCAGCTTGAATTCGGCAACGCCCTGCTCGCGCAGGAAGCGGCGCACCTCGACCGCGCGCAGGGGCTGTTTCACCACCAGATACGCGCAGCTTTTTTCGCCCAGCAGGCTGTCCTCCATGCTCACCAGCGCGGCGTGGATCACCGCCTCGTGGCGCAGCAGCAGGTTTTCAATCTCTTCGGCGGCGATCTTCTCGCCGCCGCGGTTGATCTGATCCTTCTCTCGTCCCTGCACGGTGATGTAGCCCTGCTCGTCGATGGCGATGAGATCGCCGGAGCAGTAAAAGCCGTCGGCGTCAAAGGCGCTGGCGTTGTATTCCGGGCTGTTGAAATAGCCGCGGAAGGTATACGGCCCGCGCGTCATCAGACGCCCGACCTCACCGCGCGGCAGCGGGTTACCGTGCTCGTCCGCCACCCAAACTTCGTCGTCCGGGCACATCGGGCGGCCCTGGGTGTTGATGATGCGCTCCGGCGCGTCGTCGAGCGCGGTGTAGTTCACCAGCCCTTCCGCCATGCCGAACACCTGCTGAAGCTGGCAGCCGATTTCCGCCGGAATGCGCGCCGCGAGCGTGGCGGAGAGACGTGCGCCTCCCACCTGCAGCAGCCTGAGGGATTTGAGCTGCGCGTTGCCCGCGCCGTCGGCAATCGCCTGCAGCCAGAGGCTCACCGCCGGAGGAACCAGCGAGGTGACGTTAATCTGATGCCGTTCAATCAGCGGGAAGCAGAGCGTGGCGCTCGGATCGTTCGCCAGCACCACGCAGCCGCCCGCGGTGAAGACGCCTAACGATCCCGGCGAGCTCATGGCGTAGTTATGCGCTGCGGGCAGCGCGTTCAGGTAACGCGTTTCGGCGGTGATGCCGCAAATCTCGTTGCTGCGGCGAATGCTGTAGTCGTAATCGTTGTGCGTGCGCGGGATCAGCTTCGGCGTGCCGGTGCTGCCGCCGGAAAGCTGGAAAAACGCCACTTCGTCGGCGGGCGTCGGGTTCGGGATGAAATTGTCCGCCGGACACGCAATCGCCGCTTCCAGGGCGTGTTCGTCCTTATCGCCGCGCAGCAGCACGACGCGAACCGAGCGGTGCGCATCCACAAAGGTGTTAAGAAAATCATCGCCTGCAAACAGCGCGTGGTCGCGATCGGCAATCAGCGCGGCGGGTTTGATCTGCTCCGCGTAGGCGTTCAGCTCGCTGCGCTGATGGCTAAAGAGCGCGTTCACCGGCGCGACGCCGATTTGCAGCAGCGCAAAGAAAGTGACGTAGAACTCGGCCACGTTTCCGAGCTGCACCAGCGCCGTCTCGCCGCGTTGCAGCCCGCGCGCCTGAAGAGCGGACGCCAGATTGTTTACCGCCTGATTAAACGCGCGGTAGGTGATGTGCCGCTCGCCGTCGATAATCGCCACGGCATCGCTGTCCGCGCGATCCGTCAGGATGTGGGTCAGCGGCAGATCCTGCCAGTAGCCTTTTTCACGGTAGCGGCGGGCGAATTCCTCAGGCCAGCGGGTAAAGGGAATGGTCATGAGCGATCCTTAGTGCAAGCCAAACACGTTGAGCATGGTGGAGAGCTTCACGCCCGTTTCGCGCCACTCGCCCACCGGCGAAGAGGCAGGCACAATGCCCGCGCCGGCAAACAGGCGAACGGTGTTTTTATGCAGACGCGCGCAGCGGATAGTCACCACCCACTCGCCGTTGCCCTCGCTGTCGCACCAGCCGACGATGCCGCCGAACAGCTCGCGGTCGAACGGCTCCAGCTCGGCAATGAGCTCTTTTGCCGCCTCATGCGGGAAGCCGCTCAGCGCCGGGGTCGGGTGCAGCAGGCAGGCCAGCGTCAGGGCGTTTTCGTTGTCACGCGCGTCACCTTCAACCGGCGTCGCCAGATGCCACAGCGTCGGCGTGGTAATCAACTGAGGGGAAGACGGCATGCTCAGGTGGTGGCTGCGCGGTGCCAGAATGGCCTTCATCGCCTGGGTTACGAGATCGTGCTCGTGACGGTCCTTTTCGGAGGCCAGCAGCTTATTGCCCGCTTCGCGATCCAGCACGTCGTCCGGCTGACGGCGCGCAGAGCCTGCCAGCGGCAGCGAGCTAAAGTGCGCGCCCTCTTTACGCAGCAGCAATTCGGGGCTGGCGCCGAGCAGCACGCCGCCGTCTTCCAGCGGCACGTGGAAGTTAAAGCTCGCCGGGTTCTGGGCGATCAGCCGCTCCATCAGCGCACCGCTATCAATGTGTTTATCGGTCGCGATATCAATCAGGCGCGACAGCACCACCTTGTTCACCTGCGGCGTAGCGGTGAGCGACGCGGCGCGAGCGACCATCTCTTCAAACACGGGCTGCGGCGGGATCTCGGTGCGTTGTTCCACCTTCAGCGCCTGCGAGCCGGAAAAATAGCGTGCGGACTGCTGACGCGCCGGGCGGGAAAAGGTCTGCCAGCGCTGCGGAATAAACAGAGAAGATGGCTTGCGGGTATCGAACGGAATAGCCCCTACCATTACCGGATGAGCGATACCGTTAGTTTTCGCATTCCGGAAGGCCTGGGCTAATTTTTGCTGGAATTGCCCGGCCGGATCGTCACCGCCGACGGCGGGTTCAGAGAAGCGGGCAAAACAGCCTGAGGTAGTAAAACTGCGGTATGGCGACATAAAGAAAAAGCTGTCTGATTGCAGCGTGGCCGCTGTGTGCTGAACTTCCTCAGCCAGGGACGTGTCCATATCATCCTCCTCAAAATGATAAAAGAAGCAATAATGATTATCATTTATATTTTCGTCGGCTAACCTAATCCCACATCGCTTCGCTGTCAACCGTCGGACAAATAACTTGTGCGACAAAAGCTTGCATCCCTTCACGGCAACCATGAAAATGAGAAGCATTATCTTCAACAAAAACAGGATGTCGCGCTGTGAAATTCCCTGCTCTATTCCGTAATACCCTGCTTTTATCTGGACTTTTTGTTTTAGGACTTGCCTCAGCCGCTGCCGCCGACTGGCCGCGTCAGGTGACCGACAGCCGAGGCGTTCACACGCTTGAGAGCAAACCGACGCGCATTGTCTCCACCAGCGTGACCTTAACCGGCTCCCTGCTGGCGATTGACGCGCCGGTCATTGCCAGCGGCGCGACCACGCCGAACAACCGCGTGGCGGATGCGCAGGGTTTTCTGCGACAGTGGGGTGATATTGCAAAACAGCGCAAGGTTGCGCGGCTGTACATCGGCGAGCCGAGCGCCGAAGCGGTCGCCGCGCAAATGCCGGATCTGATTTTGATCAGCGCTACCGGCGGGGATTCCGCGCTGGCGCTGTACGATCAGCTGTCCGCCATCGCCCCAACGCTTATCATCAACTACGACGACAAGAGCTGGCAGGAACTGCTGACGCAGCTGGGCACCCTCACCGGGCAGGAAAAACAGGCCGCAGAGCGCATTGCCGCCTTTGATAAACAGCTCGCGCAGGTGAAACAGCAGATGAAGCTGCCGCCGCAGCCGGTGAACGCCATCGTCTACACCGCCGCTGCTCACAGCGCCAACCTGTGGACCGCGGAATCGGCGCAGGGCAAGCTGCTGCACCAGCTGGGCTTTACGCTGGCGGAGCTGCCCGCCGGACTGCACACCTCAAAAAGCCAGGGCAAACGCCACGACATTATTCAGCTGGGCGGTGAAAACCTGGCGACGGGGCTGAACGGCGAAGGGCTGTTTGTGTTTGCCGGCGATCAGAAAGACGTGGATGCGATTTACGCCAACCCGCTGCTGGCGCATTTGCCGTCGGTGAAAAACAAACGGGTCTGGGCATTGGGAACGGAGACGTTCCGCCTGGATTATTACAGCGCGATGTTGGTGTTAGACAGATTGAATGCATTGTTTAAGTAGGCATTTCCCCCTCCCTCTCCCTGTGGGAGAGGGAGGGGGTGAGGGCATCAGACCGCCCCGTCGTTCAACACAACCTCCTGCCTGAACCTCCGCAACTCCACCAGCGCCACTAACAAAATCACGCCAACCATCGCTAACGCAAACCCGCTGCTGCTCGCGGATGCCGCCGGGGTCATCATCGCGCCCAGCCCGCCGAGGATCGCCGCACCAATCGCATCCCCCGTCACGTTCTGCGCCGTCCACAGACCGTTAATGCGCCCGAGCATCCCTTCCGGCGTCTGGGTCTGGATCAGTGTGTACTGCAGCAGCGAGCTGATGGCGCTCAGCCAGCCGAAAATCACCAGACACAGCGCCCCGAGAGCCCACACCGGCATCAGGCTGAAGAAGCCGATGGCGATAAACGAGGCCAGCGTGGCAAGCAGCATAACCAACCCCGGACGCACGCTCTGCGCCAGGTTGCCGCTGGTCAGCGCCCCGCACGCCGCGCCGAGCGGAATGGCGGCGTAGAGAATGCCAATCTCCGAGGCGCTCATCTGCCACTCTCCCGCTAATGCCGGGTAGAGCACGCGCACGGCGCTCGCCATCGTCAGCAGACCGCCGAGCAGCGCAATCCCGCCAATCAGCGGGTTGCTGAACAGGAAACGAATAGCGGCCATCAGCGATTTCAGCGGATGCTCGCGCGGCTGCGGCGGAGGCGGCAGCAGCGGCAGACGCAGCAGCGTCAGCGTGGTAATGAAGGTTCCCGCCGCCGCCAGCCCGTAGTTCCACGCCACGTTGCCGGTCGCCAGCAGCAGGCCGCCCACCATCGGCGAAATCACCGAGCCGAGACGCACGGTGAGCATGGTGATCGCCCCCGCCTGCATCAGGTTCTCGCGCCCGACCAGCGCGGGCGTCGCCGCCAGCAGCGCCGTCACGCCCAGCGAGGCGAAGAAACCGTCCCACAGCCCCAGCGCGTAAATGGCGATCAGCGACGGATCCGGCAGCATCGCGTTCAGACACAGCCCGATAAAGCCCACGCCGCAGGTGCCGCGCGCCAGCAGGATCAGCTTTTTACGCTCGTAGCGGTCCGCCAGCACGCCGCCGACCATCAGGCCGATGAACATCGCCCCGCCGGTTAAGGTGACGGATAACCCCACCAGCCAGCTGGAGTGCGTCAGGGTCTGGATCTGTACCGGCACGGCCACGCCGAGCAGCCCGAGGGACAAAATGGAGATAAAGCGAGCGATAAAAACGGCGCGATACGCCGGGTGCGTTTTCAGCAGGCTGAGGTTGAGCAGCCAGGATTTTTGATTCATGACAAAGCCTTGAGTCTATTTCTACCCATTCCATGGGCGCACATGCTAACATAGCCAAATAAGATAGATAACGATAATCACTATCATTATCAAATCATGGATGTTGCTATGTCGTTTTCCTCTTCTGCGGTGCGCGCCGTTGCCGTGCCCGTTTTACTGCTGCTCCTGAGCCTTGCGGCTGCACTCAGCCTGCTGGTCGGCGCGAAGCCTCTGCCCGCGTCCGTTATCGTTGATGCGCTCTCCGGTACCTGCCAGAGCGCCGACTGCGTCATCGTGCTCGACGCCCGACTGCCCCGCACGCTTGCCGGACTGCTGGCGGGTGGCGCGCTCGGCCTTGCCGGTGCCCTGATGCAAACCCTTACCCGTAACCCGCTGGCGGACCCCGGCATTCTCGGCGTTAACTCCGGCGCCAGCTTTGCCATCGTGCTCGGCGCGGCGCTGTTCGGGTTGACGTCACCCTCCGAACAGCTGGTGATGGCCTTCTGCGGCGCGCTGGCCGCTTCGCTGGTGGTCGCCTTTACCGGCAGCCAGGGCGGCGGGCAGCTGAGTCCGGTCCGCCTGACGCTTGCGGGCGTGGCGCTCGCGGCGGTGCTGGAGGGCTTGTCCAACGGCATCGCCCTGCTCAACCCGGACGTCTACGACCAGCTGCGCTTCTGGCAGGCCGGTTCGCTGGATATCCGCACCCTTGAAACCCTAAAAGTAGTGGCGATCCCGGTCATAATCGCTGCCGCCGTGGCGCTGTTTTTAAGCCGGTCGCTCAACAGCCTGAGCCTCGGCAGCGACACCGCGACCGCCCTCGGCAACCGCGTGGCGCGCACGCAGCTGATTGGTCTGTTTGCCATCACCGTACTGTGCGGCAGCGCGACCTCCGTGGTCGGCCCGATCGCCTTTATCGGCCTGATGATGCCGCACATGGCGCGCTGGCTGGTGGGAGCGGATCACCGCTGGTCGCTGCCGGTGACGCTGCTGGCGACCCCTGCCCTGCTGCTGTTTGCAGACGTGCTGGGCCGCCTGCTGGTGCCCGGCGAACTGCGCGTCTCGGTGGTCAGCGCCTTTATCGGCGCGCCGGTGCTGATCTTCCTGGTTCGCCGTAAACGCGGAGGTGGCGCATGATGGCCCCGTCCCGTCGTTTACTCACCAGCGTCTTGCTGCTGCTTATCGCCATTCTGCTGCTGGCGGTCTGGAGCCTGCGCAGCGGCGCGGTGACGCTCGACTTTACTCAGGTCTTCAACGCCCTGCTCGACAGCGCGCCGCGCAACATCACCATGGTGGTGACGGAGTGGCGACTGCCGCGCGTGGCGATGGCGATTCTGGTCGGCGCGGCGCTCGGCGTCAGCGGCGCGATATTCCAGTCGCTGATGCGCAACCCGCTCGGCAGCCCGGACGTGATGGGCCTCAACACCGGGGCCTGGAGCGGCGTGCTGGTGGCGATGGTGCTGTTTGGTCAGCACCTGACGGCCATTACCTTTACGGCGATGGCGGGCGGCATTCTGACTTCCTTACTGATCTGGGCGCTGGCCTGGCGCAACGGTATCGACACCTTCCGCCTGATCATCATCGGGATTGGCATCCGCGCCATGCTGATGGCCTTTAACACCTGGCTTTTACTGCAGGCCTCGCTGGAAACCGCGCTCTCCGCCGGGCTGTGGTACGCCGGGTCGCTCAACGGCCTGACGTGGGGCAAAATCTGGCCCGCCGCGCCGCTGATTTTGCTGATGCTTATCGGCGCTCTGCTGCTGGTGCGGCGCATGCGTCTGCTGGAAATGGGCGACGACAGCGCCTGCGCGCTGGGCGTGGGCGTCGAACGCTCGCGCCTGATGCTGATGCTGGTCGCCGTACTGCTGACCGCCGCCTCCACCGCGATTGCCGGGCCAATCTCGTTTATCGCTCTGGTGGCCCCGCACATCGCCCGCCGTCTTAGCGGGACGGCGCGCTGGGGATTAACCCAGGCGGCGCTGTGCGGCGCGCTGCTGCTGCTGGCCGCCGATCTCTGCGCCCAGCGGCTGTTTATGCCTTATCAACTGCCGGTGGGCGTGGTGACCGTCAGCCTCGGCGGGATTTACCTCATCGTCTTGCTCGTTCAGGAGTCACGCAGGAAATGACTGATTCAACCACCCGCTTGCGCGGCGAAAACCTCACCCTCGGCTACGGCAAAAAAATCATTGCCCGTGACTTATCCGTTGCCATTCCGGACGGCCACTTCACGGCCATTATCGGCCCGAACGGCTGCGGAAAATCGACCCTGCTGCGCACGCTGAGCCGCCTGATGACGCCGGCTGAAGGCAGCGTGTTCCTTGACGGAGAGCAGATCCAGCGCTTCGCCAGTAAAGAGGTGGCCAGACGCATCGGTCTGCTGGCGCAAAACGCCACCACGCCGGGAGACATCACGGTGCAGGAGCTGGTCTCGCGCGGACGCTATCCGCACCAGCCGCTATTTACCCGCTGGCGTAAAGAGGATGACGAGGCGGTGAACCGCGCGATGCAGGCAACGGGTATTACCGAGCTCGCCCAGCAGAGCGTGGACACCCTCTCCGGCGGGCAGCGTCAGCGCGCGTGGATCGCGATGGTGCTGGCGCAGGAAACGTCGATTATGCTGCTGGACGAGCCGACGACCTGGCTCGACATCAGCCATCAGATTGACCTGCTGGAGCTGCTGAGCGAGCTGAACCGCACGCAGGGCTATACCCTGGCGGCGGTGCTGCACGATTTAAACCAGGCGTGCCGCTACGCCACGCATCTGATTGCGCTTCGCGACGGTGAGATTGTGGCGCAGGGCGCGCCGAAAGAGATTGTGACGCCGGAGCTGATCGAGCGGATCTACGGCATGCGCTGCATGATTATTGACGATCCGGTGGCGGGTACGCCGTTGGTGGTGCCGCTGGGTCGGCGGTAATTGCCGGGTGGCGGCTACGCCTTACCCGGCCTACATTCTGCTTCAGTAACCCCGGGGAGGTCTGATGCCCTCACCCCGGCCCTCTCCCACAGGGAGAGGGAGCAAACCCAACAAACATCAACCACGGATCCGTAGGCCGGGTAAGGCGCAGCCGCCACCCGGCGCTTTTGACGTTATCCCAATATCTCCCTCAACACCGGCCCTATCTTCTCAAACGCCTGCGGTGAAATGATATCCACGTGGGCGCAGTCCTGGCTGTACACCTCAAGCTCCGCCACCCACGGCGCCCATGCGACCTGCGGATCCATCGTTCGCGTCCGCTCGGCGACGAACAGCGTCGCTTTGCCGTCAAAGCGCGCGCTGCGCGCCGTGGTCAGCAGCCGCACCGCGTCGGCGTAGTTGCCCTCGATAACGTTAAACAGCTCGCTGGAGCCCTGCCCCTGCTGGGCGGCGATAAATGCCTGACGCTCGCGTTCGATTTCCGCCAGTACCTCCGGGTCGAGGCCGTTGGCCTCTTTCTCCGACCAGTTCTGGGTTTCCGGCGGCCAGGTGTCCAGCAGGCCGAGGAAGGCCACCGCTTCACCCTGCTCGCGCAGACGGGCGGCAATACCCTCCGCCAGCGTGCCGCCGAGGGAATAGCCGAACAGGTAATACGGCCCCTGCGGCTGCTGCTTACGCAGCGTAGCCAGGTGATGCTCAATGACTCCATCCAGATCCGCACGCTGCTGCATCGGCCCTTCCGGACGCGGCGACTGAATGCCGACGATGGACCAGCGCGGGCTGAGGTAGCGCGCCAGCACGCTAAACTGCCAGGCAAAGCCGGAGGCGGGGTGGAAGCAGAACAGCGTCGGCCCGTCGCTTTCGCGCAGCGGCAGAAGGGTTTCATACCCCAGACGCTGCGCCTGTTCGTCGCTCATCTGCGAGTCCAGCAGCGCGCTGAGCTTGCTCACCGTGGAGGCGACCATAATCTGTCCCGGCGTAACCTTGCGCTCGAACGCGCGGCTAAGCTGTGCCGCCAGGCGCATCGCCAGCAGCGAGTGTCCGCCGAGGGCAAAGAAGTCGGCCTCAATGTCGTTGACCTCGCAGCCCAGCAGGGCGGAAAACGCCTGCGCGACGGCGACTTCGGTTGCCGACTGCGGCCGCCGCCCGGAGCTTTTGCTCGTCAGCTCCGGCAGCGGCAGCGCCTTGCGGTCAAGCTTGCCGTTCGCGCTGAGCGGCAGCGCGCTGATTTGCAGCAGCACCACCGGCACCATGTGCGGCGGCAGCTGGGCTTTGAGCGACGCCAGCAGCGCGTCGCGGTCCAGCGGTAAGCCGGATTCGGAGACGACGTATCCCACCAGCTGGCGGGCATCGCCGCCGGTGGCAGCCGCCTGGTTGAACACGCAGGCGTGGGCCACGGCCTGAGCCACGTCCGGCAGCGACAGCATCGCCCGGTCGATTTCGCCCAGCTCGATGCGCTGTCCGCGAATTTTTAACTGGTCATCGCTGCGGCCGAGATATTCCACCGCGCCGTTGTCCAGCCAGCGGGCAACGTCGCCGGTGCGGTACATCCGCTCGCCGGGGGCGAACGGGTCGGCAATAAAGCGGCTGGCGGTGAGGTCCGGACGGCCCAGATACCCCTGCGCCAGCTGAATGCCGGTGAGATACAGATCGCCCGCCACGCCGAACGGCACCGGGCGCATCATCGCGTCCAGAATGCGCAGCCCCGTGTTCCACACCGGGAAGCCGATCGGCACGCTGTTGCCTTCCACCGCCGCCAGCTCGGGGCCAAACGCCGGATACCAGCTGACGTCAACCGCCGCTTCGGTTGGGCCATAGAGGTTGTGCAGCGGCGCATGGGTCAACTGCTCCCACTCGCGGCACAGCTCGGTCGGCAGCGCTTCGCCGCTGCAGAACACCTGCTTAAGCGTCCTGCAGCAGTCGACGTTTTCCGGCGTCAGCGAGGCGACAAACGCCGCCAGCATCGACGGCACGAAGTGGGTAGTAGTCACGCCGTACCGGGCGAAGAAGCTCTGCATCGCCTGCGGGTCGCGGTGCGCGTCCGGCTCGGCCATCACCAGCTTCGCCCCGGCGATAAACGGCCACCAGAACTCCCACACCGACACGTCAAAGCTGCACGGCGTTTTCTGCGCCACCACGTCCGTCGCGTCCAGCGGGTAGTGGTCCTGCATCCACTTCAGGCGGTTAACGATGGCGGTATGGCCGACCATCACCCCTTTCGGACGCCCCGTCGAACCGGAGGTAAAGATGATGTACGCCGTCTGCTCCGGCTTAGCCAGGCGCAGCGGTTCAGCACCCGCAGCCGGTAAAAGGGTGTTGTAACTAAATGCACTAATCGGCAGATCGCTAAAGCGCGGGAGCTGCTCGTCAGTGGTAATGAGCAGGGACGGCTTCGCGTCCTCGAGCATCATCCTCAGGCGGTCGTCCGGGTAGCCGGTGTCGAGCGGCAGCCAGGCGGCACCGGCCTCGACGATGCCGTGCAGCGCCAGCGTCAGGAACACCGAGCGCGGCAGGGCCACCGCCACGCTGTCGCCCGGCTTCACGCCGCGCGCGCGCAGCAGGTTTGCCAGCGCGACCACCTGCTCGCGCATCTGACGATAGTTCAATTCGACGTTTGCATCCGCCAGCGCGGGGGCGTCCGGCGTTTTGCTCGCCTGCTCCGCCACCAGATCCGCCAGCGTGGTGGCCGGCAGCGCCAGTCCGGTATCGTTGATGCGCGCAAGCCTCTGGTATTCCTGCTCTGATACGGTTTCCACGTCGCCACAGCGCAGGTCCGGGTTGGCCGCAAACTGCATCAGCATCGCGTTCAGGCGCGCGACGTGACGGGAAAGCGTCGCTTCATCGTAACGCTGCTTACTGGCGAGGATCTCAATGCTCAATCCGCCCTGCTCGTCCGGGAACAGCGCCAGCTCCAGATCGTTCACCGGGCCGGTTGCCAGCGTATGGGTGATGGCCTCCACGCCGTCGATATCCAGCTGATAATCAAACACCTTCACGTTCAGCACCGGGCCAAACAGGGCTTCTTCGCCTGCGGCACGCCCGCTGTCGCGCACGATCTGCTCGGCGTCGTAGCGCTGATGGCGGCGCATTTTTTTCAGCTGATTGGCCAGGCGCAGCGCCAGCTCCGGCAGGCTCTCCTGCGGGTTGATATTCACCGCCAGCGGCAGGACGTTGAGCACCGGCCCGGTCGCGGTCAGCGCGGCGGAGCCCATGCGGCGCATAAAGATAAACCCGGCGGCGTAGTCCAGCCTTCCGGTCAGGCGGCCCAGCCACAGCGCCACCAGCGCAAGGGCCAGATCGGTACGCTGCGCCTGCCCTGCCGCCTGCGCAAGCTGGCTAAAGGCGCGACCGTCGGCGGTGACTTTCAGGCGCAGGATATCGGTGGTGGCGGCGCGTCCCGGCAGCGGCGCGGAAGAGAGCGAGACCGGAGAAGGAAGCTGCCTGCGCTGCTCCGCCCAGAAGGCGCCGTCGCGCTGATACGCCTCGCTGTCGCGATAGCGCTGATACTCCTCCACCACTTCGGCAAATGGCGTAAACGGAGATGCGGGCGTCGGTTCACCCTCTTTCCAGGCGGCGTAAATCGCGGCGATCTGGCGGGTAATGGCCGGGAAGCTGAAGCCATCCACCACCAGATGGTGATAGCGCTGATACCAGTACCAGTGGCTTTCCCCCACCTGAATCAGCTGGTGAAACACCAGCGGCTGCCCGCTGTCGATGCGCAGGTTCTGGTTAAGATCGGCCTCCATCAGCGCCACGGCGTCGTCGTGAGAGGCAACGCGAACGATGGACGGCTCCGGCAGAATGAGGGTGTCATCCACCCACTGCCACACCTCGCCGTTATCATCGGCAAAACGCATTCGCAGGGTATCGGCCTGCATCATGCCCTCAGCGATGGCTTTTGCCAGCAATGGCGCGTCGATATCGCCTTTCAGTTCGGTGTAGTGCGCCACGCTCCAGGCGTTTGGCAGGGAGGACAGCTGTTCCGCCATCCAGATACCCGGCTGGGCGGCAACGAGAGGAAGACGGTTCATGCGCTCCCCTCCGCAAAATGGGACGGTTCAAGCGTGCGCCAGTGCCCGGCCAGCCACTGCTGGCACGCCTCCTGAGACTGCGCCTCGTACACCACGCGCCACCCCGCCGGCAGTTCGCACTGCTGCGGCCACAGGCTGTACTGCCCCTGGTCGTTTTGCAAAATGGCGAACTGTCCCTGCGGATTATCGAAAGGATTGCTGAATTCCATACAGACTCCGTTATTGAATGAGCGGCTGCCAGAGGGTCATCAGCCCCTGCGTCAGCCCACCGCGCCAGCAAAGCGCATCGTGTCCGCCGTCAACCTGACTCCAGGTCACCTGCTGCGCGCGTAGTTCGGCATAAATCGCCTGATTGGCATTGAAAATCAGCGGCTCGTTGCGCCCGGCCTCGAGGACGATACGCAGCCCGCTCGCGGTCAGCTCACCGGCTCTGAGCTGTTCAATGAGGCGCCCTTCCTGCTGCCCACCGCGGTGCGGCCACCAGTACGAGCCGGACTGGCTCAGCACGCAGCCAAACCGCTGCGGCCAGCTGAGGCCAGCATAAAGTGAAGCGAGTCCGCCAAAGCTCTGGCCCGCCACCACGGTACGATCGGCGCGGTCGCTAAATGGCGCAATATTATTTACTTGAGGGAGAAGTTCTTCCTGTACCGCCAGCCAGAAATCGGGATTACAGGGCAATTCGCGGCTGCGGTGTTCCATGTCGATCGCATCGATTAATACGTAGACCGCAGGGGGCAGTTGGCACCCGTTGGTGAGCGACGCCAGCGCAGGCCAGACGGGCATACTTTCGGCCCAGAACTGCCCGTCGAGCAGCACCGCCATCGGGCGCTCGGGGCCGTCGTCCCCGGTGGTAAAAATCCACACGCGGCGACGGTTGTTGAGACGCTCGCTGTTCCACTCAATGCAGACCGGCTGGTGATACGGCGTATCGGGACGGTCCCAGCCGGGCTGAACGGGCGCATCCGGCATCTCAAGCGCCGAAACGGCATGACCGCGCCCGCCGCGCCAGCTCTGCGGATTCAGCGGGTCGGACACCGCGTGCGGCAGCAGCTTGCGCCAGCCTTCGCGCAGCGCCATGCGGTCCGGCAGTTCGCCTTCAAACACGGTATCGGCAAAATCGTTTTCATTTTCAGAAGGGATAAAACAGTAGCTCCCGCGCCACTCGGGGCTGAATTTGCCCTGCCACTGCCAGACGTCGGTATCCGGGATGCGCTCGAGGGACTGCGGGCGGGCATTTTGATGGTGATCGGTCACGCCGGTAACGTAGAGCCAGACGCGTTTGACCGATGAGGTTTTCTGCGTTCCTGCCGGATCCCGCCACCAGAAGGTGACGCGACAGTTCTCCTTCAGACGTTCCCATTCAGGTCCGTTTTTCGACTGCCACCACGCTTCACTTCCGGTTGTTAACGTCGTCACCCTTATAACCCCATGTTTAACAGACTTTTTTGTTTCAGAGCAAATTTTATTGATAATATTATTGATAACTATTTGCATTTGCAATAGCGTAATGCCCGCGCTGTGGGAAGCGCGCTCATTAAATAACCATAAAAGCGGGACGTACAATGAATAAGAAGATTCACTCTCTGGCCTTGCTGGTCAATTTAGGGATTTATGGTGTCGCGCTGCCCGCCGTGGCAGACGACAACACCGCCTCTGCGCAGCACGAAGACACCATGGTGATCACCGCCGCCGAGCAGAATTTACAGGCGCCGGGCGTGTCGACCATCACCGCCGACGAGATCCGCAAAAACCCGCCCGCGCGCGACGTGGCGGAAATCATCCGCACCATGCCGGGCGTTAACCTGACCGGGAACTCCACCAGCGGCCAGCGCGGAAACAACCGTCAGATTGACATTCGCGGCATGGGGCCGGAAAACACGCTGATCCTGATCGACGGCAAGCCGGTGACCAGCCGCAACTCTATTCGTCTGGGCTGGCGCGGCGAGCGAGACACCCGCGGCGATACCGGCTGGGTGCCGCCGGAGATGATCGAGCGCATCGAAGTGATCCGCGGTCCGGCCGCCGCGCGCTACGGCAACGGCGCGGCAGGCGGCGTGGTGAACATCATCACCAAAAAATTCGATGACCAGTGGCACGGCTCCTGGAACACCTACCTGAACGCGCCTGAGCATAAGGACGAAGGTTCCACCAAGCGCACCAACTTCAGCCTGAGCGGCCCGCTGGGCGGCGACTTCAGCTTCCGCATGTTCGGTAATCTCGATAAAACCCAGGCCGACGCGTGGGACATTAACCAGGGCCACCAGTCCGATCGTACCGGTGCCTACGCCAACACCCTGCCGGCTGGCCGTGAGGGCGTGGAAAACAAAGACATCAACGGCGTGGTGCGCTGGGACTTCGCGCCCATGCAGTCCCTGGAGTTTGAGGCGGGCTACAGCCGCCAGAACAACCTCTACGCGGGCGACACGCAGAACACCAACAACGACAGCGCGCTGGTGAAGAAGAATTACGGCAAAGAGACTAACCGGATCTATCGTCAGAACTTCGCGGTGACCTGGAACGGCGGCTGGGATAACGGCATCACCACCAGCAGCTGGGCACAGTACGAACACACCCGCAACTCCCGCCTGGGCGAAGGTCTGGCGGGCGGGACGGAAGGGTTATTCAACAGCAATAAATTCACCGACACCGACCTGGCCGACGTGATGCTGCACAGCGAGATCAACCTGCCGATTGATTTCCTCGTCAACCAGAACCTGACCCTGGGCACCGAGTGGAACCAGCAGCGCATGAAGGACTCCACCTCCTTCACGCAAACCCTGCAGGGCGGCACTATTCCGGGCATGAGCAACGACCGCAGCCCGTACACCTCGGCGGAGATTTTCTCCCTGTTCGCCGAAAACAACATGGAGCTGACCGACAGCACCATGCTGACCCCTGCCCTGCGCTTCGATCACCACACCATCGTCGGCAACAACTGGAGCCCATCCCTGAACCTGTCGCAAGGTCTGGGCGATGACTTCACGCTGAAGATGGGGATCGCGCGCGCCTATAAAGCGCCGAGCCTGTATCAGACCAACCCGAACTACCTGCTCTACAGCAAAGGCCAGGGCTGCTACGCCAGCTCGGACGGCGTGGGCTGCTACATGATGGGCAACGACGACCTGAAAGCGGAAACCAGCATCAACAAAGAGATTGGTCTGGAGTGGAAACGCGACGGCTGGCTGGCGGGCGTGACCTGGTTCCGCAACGACTATCGCGACAAGATTGAAGCGGGCTACGCGCCGATTGGCCATACCTCTTCCGGTAAAGTGCAGACGGATATATACCAGTGGGAAAACGTTCCGAAAGCGGTCGTCGAAGGGCTGGAAGGCTCCCTGAACGTGCCGGTCAGCGACACGATCAACTGGACCAACAACATCACCTATATGCTGCAGAGCAAAAACAAGGAGACCGGCGACCGTCTGTCGATCATTCCGGAGTACACGCTGAACTCGACCCTGAGCTGGCAGGTTCATCAGGACGTGTCGCTCCAGTCGACCTTTACCTGGTACGGCAAGCAGCAGCCGAAGAAGTACAACTACAAAGGTCAGCCGGTGACCGGGTCTGAGAAAGACGAAGTCAGCCCGTACAGCATCGTTGGCCTGAGCGCGACCTGGGATATGACCAAAAACGTTAGTCTGACCGGCGGCGTTGATAACGTCTTCGACAAACGCCAGTGGCGCGCGGGTAATGCCCAGACGACCGGAAATTCCACCACCGGTGCGTATATGTACGGTGCGGGAGCGTATACGTATAATGAGCCGGGCCGTACCTGGTACATGAGCGTGAATACGCGCTTCTAAGGTAAAAACAAAACGGCAACCCAGTTGCCGTTTTTAGTGTTTGCCCCCTCTCCCCGTGGGAGAGGGCCGGGGTGAGGGCGAGGTAAAAGCAAAACGGCAACCCCGTTGTCGTTTTTAGTGTTTGCTCCCTCTCCCTGTGGGAGAGGGACGGGGTGAGGGCATCAGGCCGCACAATTCTGAAGGGAAAAACATGCACATAACCCACACCACGTTCATTCTTGCCGGCCACCCCGTCCACCACGTCACCTTCGACCCCACCACCTTCACCGATGCCGATCTCCTCTGGCTCCCCCACCACGCAGAGCTTTCAAACGCCGGACGCAAACGCAAAGCCGAGCATCTGGCAGGCCGCATCGCCGCCGCGCATGCGCTCGGTGCGATAAATGAACGCGCGATCCCCGGCATCGGTCCCAGCGGCGAACCGCTCTGGCCGAAAGGGGTTTCGGGGAGCATTACCCACAGCGGCACGCAGGCGATGGCGGTTGTCGTCCGTCATCCAGATGCGCTCGTAGGTATTGATTGCGAAGCCATTCTTCCAGACCACGAAGCCCGCGAAATCCAGGACGGCATCATTGATGCGCAGGAGGCGATGTGCCTGACGCACTCGGGCTACCCTTTTGCGCTGGCATTGACGCTCGCTTTTAGCGCCAAAGAGAGTTTGTTTAAAGCCCTCTTCCCGCAGGTAAAAATTTACATGGGGTTTGAGTGTGCGAGAGTCACAGAGTTAACGGAAAAAACAATCACGCTGGCGCTTTCGCACCCTGCTGGAGACTATCCTGAAGGTAAACGCTTCACCCTCGTCTGGCAGCATAATGATGAGAACGTGTGGACGCTGCTAAATGCCTGATGGCGCTGCGCTTATCAGGCCTACGGTAAACCGGTTTTGTAGGCCGGGTAAGGCATCGCCGCCACCCGGCCTGAGGGCGACGGCGATGCCTTTATAGGTATTCAGCTCAAATCTCAGACATCCGGGAACATCACGCTATTTCCCGGCGCCTCCCTGTGCAGATGGATAAAGTTCAGGTGCCGTTCATACTGGTCCAGAATGTCCGTAATCACCTGCTCCTTGCTGTAGTCCATCAAATCATTCCCCTGGCTCCCTTCCAGCAGGAAGGTCTCAAGCCGGTAGTAGGTCGATTTCCCGCTGCGCGCCCGGTAGGTAAACCCGGGTACTGAATACTGCTGCGGCCAGATCTGATAAACAAAGTTCTGCTCGTCGCCCATATGCACCAGCAGATCCAGGTGCCCCAGGGTCTCTCCCTCCTCCGGCGGCAGGTTTTTCAGCTCCACGTAGGCCCCACGCAGCTTCAGCTCCTGCGCGACCTCTTCCATCGCCGGGAAGCAGACCGTCTCCATCATCTGTTTGGTGTAGCGCGTGCCCGGGTAGTTCATCAGGCGCGAAAGGCGTTTCTTCCAGCTCAGCCTGTCCTGCGCGCCCATCGGACGCGGCGCGGTGTCGCGGCTGGCGCTGACGCGGCGGTAGTCTTCCACCTTGAGCGATTTATACAGCCCGGCCATCACGAAGAAGATAACGAAGCTGAACGGCAGGCCCATGATCACCGTGGTGTTCTGCAGCGCCGAAATGCCGTTGGTCATCAGCATGCCGAGCGTCAGCAGGCCGATGGCGATGGACCAGAAGATGCGCAGCCAGTTCGGCGCATCGCTGTTGATGTCCTTCAGCTTCGAGGTGAAGTTGCCCAGCACCAGCGCGCCGGAATCCGCCGAGGTGACGTAGAACAGCAGGCCGGTGATGGTCGCCACGGAGGCGCTAAAGGTAAACGCCGGGTACTGCGCCAGCAGGCTGTAGAAGCCGCGCTCCGGGTGCGCCATCGCTTCCTGCGCGAAGGTTGCATTGCCATGGATGATCTCGTGCAGCGCGCTGTTGCCGAAAATCGACAGCCACAGCAGGGTAAAGGTGAACGGGATAATCAGCGTGCCCATCACAAACTGGCGGATGGTGCGGCCACGAGAAATACGCGCCAGGAACAGGCCGACAAACGGCGACCACGCCACCCACCACGCCCAGAAGAACAGCGTCCAGTTGTTCATCCACTCCACCGGACGGTCAAAGGCGAAGCTGTTCAGCGTCATGCCCATAAAGCGGTTCACGTAGTCGCCCACGTTGAGTACTAAGGCATTGAGCAGGAACGAGGTATCGCCCATAAACAGCACGAACAGGATCAGGCCCAGCGCCAGCGCCACGTTCAGCTCAGAGAGCACGCGGATGCCTTTATCGACGCCCGACGTCACCGAAATGGTGGCGATAATGACGGAGAGCGCAATCAGCGCCGCTTTGGCCGCCATCGAATCCGGGATATCAAACAGCACGCTCAGCCCGTAGTTGAGCTGCACCACGCCTATCCCGAGCGTCGTCGCGATACCAAAGATGGTGCCGATCACCGCCGCGATATCCACGCTGTGGCCAATCGGGCCGTTAATCTTTTTACCGAAGATCGGGTACAGCGCGGAGCGGATGGTGAGAGGTAAATTATAACGATAGCTAAAGTATCCGAGCGCCATGCCCATCAGGGCGTACATCGACCAGCCCGTAAGGCCGTAGTGGAACAGCGTCCAGACCATCGCCTGGCGCGCGGCCTCCATCGTCTGCCCCGCCCCTTCCGGCGGCTGCATATACTGCGTAACCGGTTCCGCCACGGAGAAGAACATCAGATCGATGCCGATGCCCGCGGCAAACAGCATCGCGGCCCAGCTCAGCAGGCTGAACTCGGGCTTGGACTGCTCAGGCCCGAGCTTCACCGAGCCGAAGCGCGAGCAGGCAATGCAGACCACGAAGACGATATAGAGCGTCGCGGCCAGCAGATAGTACCAGCCGAAGGTCTTCGACACCCAGTTCAGGGTGCGCCCAATCCACTCGGCAGAAAAATCACGAAAGAAGATGGTCGTCAGGGAAAACAACAAAATCAGCCCGGCGGACGTATAAAAAACGACCGGGTTGATTTTGTCTTTTTCTCTGTCTTGTGAAAGGTCTGTCATCCAGTATCCCCACTGTTTTTGTAACTATTGAAATCCAAATCCGCAACAATTAAGACACATTTTATATTGAACGTCCAATCAAAAACCGCTTTAATGTATTACCAACGCTGATGAATGGAGTGGCAAAAATGCCCAAAGTGGGGATGCAGCCGATCCGGCGCAGGCAGCTTATCGACGCCACGCTGGAAGCAATAAATGAAGTGGGAATGCATGACGCGACGATCGCGCAGATCGCCCGTCGGGCGGGCGTTTCCACGGGGATCATCAGTCACTACTTTAAAGACAAAAACGGTCTGCTGGAAGCGACCATGCGCGACATCACCGGCCAGCTGCGCGACGCGGTTTTGAGCCGCTTACGCGCCCTTCCGGACGGCAGCGCGGAGCAGCGCCTGCAGGCGATTGTCGGCGGCAATTTTGATGAAACCCAGACCAGCGGCGCGGCAATGAAGGCCTGGCTGGCCTTCTGGGCGAGCAGCATGCACCAGCCGATGCTCTACCGCCTGCAGCAGGTGAGCAGCCGTCGCTTGTTGTCAAACCTGGTGTACGAGTTCCGCCGTGAGCTGCCGCGCGAACAGGCCGAAGAGGCGGGCTACGGCCTGGCGGCGCTGATCGACGGGTTGTGGCTACGCGCCGCGCTGAGCGGCAAGCCGCTGGATAAAACCCTGGCGCAGTCGCTCACCAGCCACTTTATCAGCCAGCATTTACCGACCGAATAACCGAGGAGAATTTATGTCCCGAATGGCAGAACAGCAGCTTTATATCAATGGTGGTTATACCTCCGCCACCAGCGGTCGCACCTTCGAGACCATCAACCCGGCCAACGGTGAAGTTCTGGCGAGCGTACAGGCCGCCGGACGCGAAGACGTCGATCGCGCCGTCGAAAGCGCAAAACGCGGGCAAAAAATCTGGGCGGCGATGACCGCCATGGAGCGCTCGCGCGTTCTGCGTCGCGCCGTCGATATCCTGCGCGAGCGCAACGATGAGCTGGCGAAGCTGGAAACCCTCGACACCGGTAAAGCGTATTCCGAAACCTCCACCGTCGATATCGTCACCGGCGCGGACGTGCTGGAGTACTACGCGGGGCTGATCCCGGCGCTGGAAGGCAGCCAGATCCCGTTGCGTGAGACCTCGTTCGTCTACACCCGCCGCGAGCCGCTGGGCGTAGTGGCGGGCATCGGCGCGTGGAACTACCCGATCCAGATCGCCCTGTGGAAATCCGCCCCGGCGCTGGCGGCCGGCAACGCAATGATCTTCAAGCCGAGCGAGGTGACGCCGCTCACCGCCCTGAAGCTCGCAGAAATCTACACCGAAGCGGGCCTGCCGGACGGCGTGTTTAACGTCCTGCCGGGCGTGGGCGCGGAGACCGGCCAGTACCTGACCGAGCATCCGGGCATCGCGAAAGTCTCCTTCACCGGCGGCGTCGCCAGCGGCAAAAAGGTGATGGCCAACTCGGCGGCCTCGTCCCTGAAAGAGGTGACGATGGAGCTGGGCGGTAAATCTCCGCTGATCGTTTTCGACGACGCCGATCTGGATCTCGCGGCAGACATCGCCATGATGGCGAACTTCTTCAGCTCCGGCCAGGTGTGCACCAACGGCACCCGCGTGTTCGTGCCCGCGAAATTCAAGGCCGCGTTCGAGCAGAAAATCGTCGAGCGCGTGGGCCGCATCCGCGCGGGCGATCTGTTCGATGAACGCACCAACTTCGGCCCGATGGTCAGCTTCCCGCACCGCGACAGCGTGCTGCGCTACATCGCCAAAGGCAAAGAGGAAGGCGCGCGCGTGCTGTGCGGCGGCGACGTGCTGAAGGGCGAAGGCTTCGACAACGGCGCGTGGGTTGCCCCGACCGTGTTCACCGACTGCACCGACGAGATGACCATCGTGCGCGAAGAGATATTCGGCCCGGTGATGTCCATCCTCACCTATGAAAGCGAAGAAGAAGCGATCCGCCGCGCCAACGACACCGACTACGGTCTGGCGGCGGGCATCGTCACTGCCGACCTGAACCGCGCGCACGGCGCCATTCATCAGCTCGAAGCGGGCATCTGCTGGATCAACACCTGGGGTGAATCCGCCGCAGAAATGCCGGTCGGCGGCTACAAACACTCCGGCATTGGCCGCGAGAACGGCGTGATGACGCTCCAGAGCTACACCCAGGTGAAGTCCATCCAGGTTGAGATGGGTAAATTCCAGTCCATATTTTAACCGGGAGGTTTATTTGCAATTTGACTACATCATTATCGGGGCCGGCTCTGCCGGCAACGTACTGGCAACGCGACTGACTGAAGATCCGAACACCACCGTCCTGCTGCTTGAGGCGGGCGGGCCGGACTACCGCTTTGACTTCCGCACCCAGATGCCCGCCGCGCTGGCGTTTCCGCTGCAGGGCAAGCGCTACAACTGGGCGTATGAAACCGAACCAGAGCCTTACATGAACAACCGCCGCATGGAGTGCGGACGCGGTAAAGGGCTGGGCGGCTCGTCGCTGATCAACGGCATGTGCTACATCCGCGGTAACGCGATGGATCTCGACAACTGGGCCAAAGAATCTGGCCTTGAGCACTGGAGCTACCTCAACTGCCTGCCCTACTACCGCAAGGCGGAGACGCGCGACGTGGGGCCGAACGACTATCACGGCGGCGACGGTCCGGTGAGCGTCACCACCTCTAAGCCGGGCGTGAACCCGCTGTTTGAGGCGATGGTGGAGGCGGGCGTGCAGGCGGGCTACCCGCGCACCGACGATCTCAACGGCTATCAGCAGGAAGGCTTCGGCCCGATGGACCGCACTGTCACGCCGCAGGGCCGACGCGCCAGCACCGCGCGCGGCTATCTGGACCAGGCCAAAAAGCGCCAGAACCTGACCATCCGCACCTACGCCATGACCGATCATATTATTTTTGACGGCAAGCGCGCGGTGGGCGTCGAGTGGCTGGAGGGCGAAAGCACTATCCCGTCCAGAGCGACGGCGAATAAAGAGGTGCTGCTGTGCGCAGGTGCCATTGCCTCCCCGCAGATCCTCCAGCGCTCCGGCGTAGGCAGCGCGGAGCTGCTGAAGCAGTTCGATATTCCACTGGTGCACGACCTGCCCGGCGTGGGCGAAAACCTGCAGGATCACCTGGAGATGTACCTCCAGTACGAATGCAAAGAGCCGGTCTCCCTCTACCCTGCCCTGCAGTGGTGGAACCAGCCGAAGATTGGCGCCGAGTGGCTGTTTGGCGGCACCGGCGTGGGCGCGAGCAACCACTTCGAAGCGGGCGGTTTTATCCGCAGCCGCGAAGAGTTCGAATGGCCGAACATTCAGTACCACTTCCTGCCGGTAGCGATTAACTACAACGGTTCGAACGCGGTAAAAGAGCACGGCTTCCAGTGCCACGTTGGCTCCATGCGCTCCCCGAGCCGCGGGCACGTGCGCATCAAGTCCCGCGATCCGCACCAGCATCCGGCGATCCTGTTCAACTATATGTCACACGAGCAGGACTGGCAGGAGTTCCGCGACGCTATCCGCATCACCCGCGAGATCATGCACCAGCCCGCGCTGGACAAATATCGCGGTCGCGAAATCAGCCCGGGCGTCGAATGCCAGACCGACGAACAGCTGGACGAGTTCGTGCGCAACCACGCGGAAACCGCCTTCCACCCGTGCGGCACCTGCAAGATGGGCTATGACGAGATGGCGGTGGTCGACGGCGAAGGCCGCGTTCACGGGCTGGAAGGGCTGCGCGTGGTGGATGCGTCGATCATGCCGCAGATCATCACCGGCAACCTGAACGCCACCACTATTATGATTGGCGAAAAAATTGCCGACGCGATCCGCGGGCGCGAGCCGCTGGCGAAGAGCACGGCGGCGTATTATGTGGCGAACGGGGCACCGGTTCGACGCTGAGGGTATTTCCCCTCCCCTTAACCCTCTTCCATACGGGAGAGGGATCCCCACAAAATAATGCCTGCACCGACGGCCCCCTCTCCCTTGAGGGAGAGGGCTGGGGTGAGGGGGAACATACGGCTGTGGTGGTCATTCCGTTCACTTGACGTTCCTTGCCACTCTGTAACGGCGTAACTTGTGAACGTGTCAGGGCGGCTCAATCGCCACCGCCCTGGCAACCCGGGCTCCCGGCGGTAAATCGCCGCTTCGCGGTGCCCTCAGCTTATTCCTTCAGGCTATCGGGTCGGGCATGAGCCTGCATCCCTGCAGGCCACGCCCTCTCGGCGCATCCCTGCGCCTCGCCCCGGCCTTACGGAAACGCTTCGGCGATTTACAGCCGGACCAGGACATCGCTGCAAGGCATTCATTTTCCTGAGGCAACATTCATCGCTTCAGGTTAAAAAATGACTGGGGATCTTTCACTCCATACGGGAGAGTGAGTTTATGTCCACGCCCAAAATTTATTTTCATTTGCCTGCATCCAGTTTCCCCCCTGCCCTCGTATGTGAGTATGTGAGCAACGCCTTTGCTCCTTAATCCGAGGATAAATGATGAAAAAGCTACTCAGTGTTGCATTCGTATCCAGCGCTTTACTCTTCTGTGCAGGCGCATCAGCGGCCATGACGTCAGGCTCCGTGATGGTGGGCGGAGCGGAAATGTTCCCGAGCAAAAACATTGTTGAAAACGCCGTGAACTCAAAAGATCACACCACGCTGGTGGCGGCGGTCAAAGCGGCCGGGCTGGTGGATACGCTCCAGAGTAAAGGGCCATTCACCGTCTTTGCGCCCACCGATGCGGCGTTTGCGAAATTGCCTGCGGGTACGGTCGACAATCTGGTGAAGCCGGAAAATAAAGCGCTGCTCACCAGTATCCTGACCTATCACGTGATCGCCGGTAATTACGATATGAAAGCGCTGGAGCAGAAAATTAAACAGGGCGGCGGCCACGCGGAGCTGAAAACCGTTAACGGTCAACCGCTGTGGATCATGAGTAACGGCCCGCACAATATTCAGCTCAAGGATGGTAAAGGCAACGTGGCGAATATCAGCACCTATGACGTCCATCAGAAAAATGGCGTGATCGATGTGATTGATACCGTCCTGATGCCTAAGTAGTTGTCTATACTTCGGAAGTGTGACGTTGCCTTCCGGGAAAAACATGGATAACGCGTTGGCTGAACAGCAGTTGAAATTAATGCAGGCGGTCGCTAACGGCGATCGCCGCGCATTTGAACAACTTTACCGACTCACATCGCCTCACCTGTTTGCCGTCGCGCTGCGCATGCTACGCCATCGCGCCTGGGCAGAAGAGATCCTTCACGACTGTTTTGTCACCGTCTGGAGTAAAGCCGAAACCTATAACGCCGCCCTGAGCTCTCCGATGACCTGGCTTACGCATATTGTTCGCAACCGCTGTATTGACTGGCTGCGCAGCGGGCAAACCCGGGCTGCCGCCCGCGAGGAGTCGTATTCGGAAGATATTCTGCTGAGCGAAAGCGATGAGCAAAACAACTGGCACGACGACGCGCAGGCAGCACGGCTCAGGCATTGTCTGGATCATCTGAGTCATGAACAGCGTCAAAGCATTACGCTCGCCTACTATCAGGGCATGTCCCACAGCGACATTGCCGACTGGCTCCAGCAGCCCGTGGGCTCGGTAAAAAGCTGGATCCGCCGCGCGATGGATCATCTTCGGGAGTGCGTGGGCCTATGAATGACAGCGAAAAACGCGATGACATGCTGGCTGCGGAATATGCCCTCGGTACCCTGCGCGGAGGGGCGCGGCTTCAGTTCCAGAAAAGGCTTGCCGCGGAGCCCGGTCTGGCCGCCCGCGTGGCGTACTGGCAGGAGACGTTCAGCACGCTCGACAGTCATCTCGCGCCCGTTAACCCACCCGAGACGGTGTGGAAGAGAATCGCCCTCGATCTGCCACCGAAAAAGCCTTTGCGTCAAAGCCGGCCCTATCTCGGCTGGATGGTCGCGGCCGGCCTCGCCGCCGTTACCGTCGTGACCTGGTATTCCACCCGCACGCCGGAACTCGCACCGCTGATGGTGCTCAACGATGCCCAACAGCACGGGCAATGGATCGTCAGTGCGGACAGCCGCCGCCAGTATCTGAGCATCACCCCTCTCAGACCGAACGCTGTCGCGGCGCAAAATAGCCTGCAGCTTTGGCTTATTCCTGCCGGGAAGGCCCCGATATCCCTTGGGCTGCTGCAAAGTGATATACCGACTGATGTTGCCCTCAGGAACAACACCCTTACCCCTGACGCGATGATAGCCATAAGCCTTGAACCTAAAGGGGGATCACCCACAGGTCAACCCACCGGCCCCGTGCTGTACAGCGGCAAGATTTAATCCTCCGGCCTTGTTCGCAGGGCCGCGCGCCTCTTAATCTGCCTTCTCCGGATTTACGCCCGCGTGATAAGAAAAGAGAGATTTTTCAATACTCAATCCTGTACCTAATATTGGCTGTTACATATAAGAATTAAATATTAGCACCGCAATGAATTTTATTATTAGAAACTTTATTGACACTCTCCCTGCAACTCCATTAAGTTTAAATCGAATACTATTTAATTCGATATATACAATATATTTTTAAAAAGGGTTAAAGAATTCGTCATCATTCTTTAATCCTTCTCTGCATTTTATTTTTTTTGAATCACACAACAGTGAGATAAGATCATGAATAATAGTGCAAACAAAGTTGTTGTTATCACCGGTGCCAGCAGCGGTATTGGTGAGGCCATTGCGCTTCATCTGGCAAATAAACCTTTTTCTCTGGTGCTGGTTGCCCGTCGTCTGGAGAGAATTAACGCCCTGGTGGATCGCATTATTCAGCAGGGCGGCCAGGCGATTGCCGTGAAGGCGGACGTGACCCGACAGGAGGAGGTTCAGCGCGCGATTGACGCTGCCGTCGCCGCATACCAGCGCGTCGACGTACTGATCAACAACGCGGGCTTTATGGCGATTGCTCCCCTCAGCGAGCTGAAAACCGACGAGTGGGACCGGATGATCGATACCAATATCAAAGGCGTGCTGTACGGTATCGCAGCGGCATTCCCGGTATTCCAGCGCCAGGGGAGCGGACACTTTATTAACGTGGCCTCCGTGGCGGGTGTCAAGGTCCTTGCCCCCGGCGGCGTGGTGTACAGCGCCACGAAATTCGCCGTCCGCGCCCTGAGTGAAGGCTTACGTCAGGAAGCGGGGAAAACCGTTCGGACGACCCTTATTTCCCCCGGCGCCGTTGAAAGCGAGCTGCAGTTTGGCAGCTCTGATGCCCCGAGCAAACAGTTCCTGCATGAATTTTATAAGCAGGCTATTCCGGCAGAGTCGATTGCCAGAGCCGTATTATTTGCTATCGAACAGCCTGGCGACGTTGATGTAAATGAAATAATTATCCGTCCTACGCAGGAAGAATTTTAGCATGCCTTAAATAATACTGAATGAGGTGTCATTATGATTAAATCATTAACGTCCTTATCAGATTTAAATATGCGATCGGGTGCCGATATTCTCCTTGAAGTGCTGGAGAGTGAAGGTGTGGAATATATTTTTGGCAACCCCGGCACCACCGAACTCCCGCTCATTGATGCCCTTCTTCGCCATGAAAATATTCACTATATTCTGGCACTCCAGGAGAGCAGCGTGGTCGCCATTGCCGACGGCTACGCGAAAGCCTCCGGCAAGACCGGTTTTATCAATTTGCATACCGCCAGCGGTCTTGGGCACGGCATGGGGAATCTCATTAATTCGCGGATCATGAAAACGCCGCTGGTTGTCACCGTCGGGCAGCAGGATACCCGGCACTACGTGCGCGACCCGCTCCTGTACGATGACATTGTCTCCATTGGATCGCCGGTGGTGAAATGGGCGCAGGAGGTCACCAGCGCAGATCAACTCCCGGTTCTTGTGCGCCGGGCCTTTCATGCCGCCAGCTACCCTCCGGCGGGTCCGGTTCTGCTATCCCTGCCAATGAACGTGATGGAAGAGCTGAGCGACGCCGGGATACAAACGGCCTCTAAAGTGAACTACCACACCGTGGCGGGCTCGCTGGACGAACTGGCCGAAGAGTTGAGCCAGGTTACGCCCGGCAGGATCATGATTGTGGCGGGGGATGAAGTTCACTCCAGCGGCTCGACGCAGGAGATTGTCCAGCTTGCTGAAGCGCTCGGCGCCCACGTCTACGGCTCCTCCTGGCCGTTGAATTTGCCCTTTCCCACGCAGCACGCGCTATGGCGAGGCAATATGCCCACCACCGCAAATGAAATCGCCAGCGTCGTTAATGCCTACGATGCGGTGTTTATCATCGGCGGCAGAAGCCTGATTACCATTTTGTATAGCGAGGGCGAGGCCATTCCGGAAACCTGCGCGGTGTATCAGCTCTCGGCGGATATGAACGAACTTGGCCGCACCTACGCCACACGCCTCTCGGTGATGGGGGATATAAAACTCTCCCTGAAGGAACTGTTGCCGAAGCTTGAGCAACGCCGGGTGGCAAGCAAATTGACGCATCAGCGGCTGCTCAAAGCGGCACGCGCTGAACGAGAAAAAGAGTGGCAACTGCAGGAAGAGCGTCTGGCAGCCGAGCGGCTGCGCCCGGCGATTTCGCCGATGGTCGCGGCCTACGAGGTGATAAAGTCCGTTCCGCCGGGCACCACGATTGTCGACGAGGCGATAGCAACGGCCAGACACGTTCGCCGGTTTATTTCCGACCAGCAGCACCCGCGCTACTACTTTATGCGCGGCGGCGGTTTGGGCTGGGGAATGCCTGCAGCAGTAGGGCACTCGCTGGGGCTAGAACGCGAGCCGGTAGTGTGTCTGGTTGGCGACGGCGCCTCCCTGTACTCGCCGCAGGCGCTCTGGACGGCGGCGCACGAAAATCTGCCCGTCACCTTTATCGTGATGAATAACCTGGAGTACAACATCCTGAAAAACTTCATGAAAGGACAGCCGGGCTACAGTTCGACAAAGCTGGGTCGCTTTATCGGGATGGATCTGATTAACCCGCGAATTGATTTCCAGTCGCTGGGCGCCGCGATGGGTATCCGCTGCTGCCGGGTGACCCAGGCCGCGGATATCGCCACGGCGGTGACGCAGGGGCTACAGTCCGGAAAAACCAATTTGATCGAAATTGCCATTTCCGCAGATTGATCGACCGTTTCAGATGTACCCTACATAAAACACTTATAACCGAAACGCCTCAAGCCGCTTAATCTGCCGCCCTTCCCCGTCAAAATTCTCCGCCGCCAGCCAGGCGCGCAGCTCGGCGTCTCTTTGCGGCCACTCGCCGTCAATAATAGAAAGCATATCGCTGTCGCGGTTGCGCCCTTTGCGCACCAGCTTCTGGCGCAGGCGTCCTTCCCAGACAAACCCCAGCCGCTCCGCCGCATTGCGTGACGCAACGTTCATGGAATCGCACTTCCACTCGACGCGCCGGTAGCCGTGCTCAAACGCATTTTTCAGCAGCAGCCACACCGTTTCGGTGCCCATCCGGGTTCCTTTCATCCTGCGCGACCAGGTCACGTGACCAATTTCCACCGACCCCAGCAGCCGCTCGTTGGCCATATAGCTCACCAGCCCCACCGCGCGTTCGGTGCGTAAATCAATGACGGCAAACGGCACCAGCTCATCGTCCATCACCTTAGCCACGATCCAGTGGGCGGTGGCTTCCACGCTCGCTGGCTGCGTGCTGGCAAGCCACGTCCAGTCGCTGTCGTCGCCCAGCGCGTAGGCCTCATAGAGATCGGCCGCGTGACGATCGGCATCCAGCGGCTCCAGGCGGCAATACTGGCCGAACAGCGGCGTGCGGGTTAATACGCGCGCGCCTCTCCAGTCTGGAACGATATCGTTAACGGTTTGACCATGTTGATTGATTTCGGGCACGGCGGTGACTCCCTGAAAGGTAAAGAATTTGTTATAGCAGGTTAAAAAGCGGGCGAAAAGCAGCACATTTTAATAGCCCAAGCGCATGCGATATTCCCGCAAGATATAAGCAAAGCTGAATTTCGACTTTGCGGAATGTCAGAGTCGACCTAACGTAGCGGAGCATAAAACAATCACAATATATTCTTCTCAGGGATCGCTATGACGAAAAAACTGTTGCCGTTACTGGTGCTGGCTGCGCTCTCAGGCGCTGTCCACGCCGCTACTCCGCCCAACACGCTGGTTGTTGCCCAGGGGCTGGATGACATCGTGAGCCTCGACCCGGCCGAAGCTAACGAGCTTTCCAGCATCCAGACCGTGCCGAGCCTGTATCAGCGTCTGGTACAGCCGGACCGCGATAACCCGGAAAAAATCACCCCGATTCTGGCAGAAAGCTGGGAAGCGGACGCGGCAGCAAAAACGCTGACGATCAAACTTAAGCCCGATGCCAGATTCGCCTCCGGCAACCCGCTGCGCCCGGAAGACGTGATTTTTTCTTACACCCGCGCCGTGACGCTGAACAAATCCCCGGCCTTTATTCTGAACGTGCTGGGCTGGGACGCGAGCAACATCGCCAGCCAGCTGAAAAAGGTGGACGATCATACCCTCCAGCTTCACTGGACGGCGGACGTTAGCCCGTCGGTGGCGCTGAATATTCTCTCCACGCCGATTGCCTCCATCGTCGATGAAAAGCAGGTAGCGGCAAACGTGAAGGATAATGACTTCGGCAACGCGTGGCTGAAAATGCACTCGGCGGGCAGCGGCGCGTTCAAAATGCGCGTCTATCAGCCGCATCAGGCCATCGTGCTGGAAGCCAACGAATCTGCACCCGGCGGCGCGCCGAAGCTCAAAAGCATCATCATTAAAAACGTCCCCGATCCGGCTTCACGCCGCCTGCTGATCCAGCAGGGTGATGCCGACGTGGCGCGCGATCTCGGAGCAGATCAGATAAGCGCCCTGGACGGCAAGCCTGGCGTGAAGGTGCTGAGCATTCCGTCAGCCGAGCAAAATTACCTGGTGTTTAACACCGGCAACAGCGCCAACCCGCTGCTGAACAACCCGGCGTTCTGGGAAGCCTCGCGCTGGCTGGTCGATTATGAAGGCATCACCAAGAATCTGCTGAAAGGCCAGTATTTTGTTCATCAGAGCTTCCTGCCGGTCGGCCTGCCGGGCGCGCTGGAAGACAACCCGTTTAAGTTTGCCCCGGCAAAAGCGAAAGCCATTCTCGCCAAAGCGGGCATTAAAGACGCGCACTTCACGCTGGACGTGGAGAACAAGCCGCCGTTTATCACCATCGCCCAGTCGATGCAGGCGAGCTTTGCTCAGGGCGGCGTGAAGGTCGATCTGCTGCCTGCCGCCGGGAGCCAGGTCTATGCCCGCGTGCGCGCGAAGCAGCATCAGGCGGCGATTCGTCTGTGGATCCCGGACTACTTCGACGCGCACTCTAACGCCAGCGCCTTCGCGTGGAACGACGGTAAATCCAGCACCGTGGCCGGGCTGAACGGCTGGAAAATCCCGGAGCTGAACAAAGCCACGCTGGCGGCGGTAGCCGAGCCGGATCCGGCGAAGCGTCTGGATCTGTACAAGAAGATGCAGGAGCAGCTGCAGCAGAATTCGCCGTACGTATTTGTCGATCAGGGTAAAACCCAGATCGTGGTGCGCGATAACGTGAAGGGGTATCAGCAGGGGCTGAACGCGGATATGGTCTGGTACGACCGCGTCACGAAATAGCCCTTCTCCTTCTCCCGTGGGATAGGGTTGGGGTGAGAGCAACATAGCGCAACAGAGCCGCCTGTTTCCCCTCACCCCCGCCCTCTCCCACAGGGAGAGGGGGTCGTCCGTGCATATTTTCAGTTTTTGTAGGCCGGGTAAGGCGAAGCCGCCACCCGGTATGAAGAGATTTCCCATGCCACATTTTTCCACCCGCGTGCTCCAGGGTCTGCTGACCCTGCTGCTCACGCTCTTCGGGCTGCTGCTCGTCACGTTTGCGCTCTCGGCGTTTTCACCTGTCGATCGCGTGCTGCAGATCGTGGGCGATCACGCCAGCCAGTCAACCTACGATCAGGTTCGCCACCAGCTTGGGCTGGATCGTCCCCTGCCCGTTCAGTTCTGGCACTACCTGCAAAACCTTGCCCACGGTGATTTAGGCACCGCCAGCGCCACCGGGCAGCCGGTGCTGCAGGACCTGCTGCACGCGTTCCCCGCCACGCTGGAGCTGGCCACGCTGGCGTTAATCATCGGCGCCGTGCTCGGCGTGATTGCCGGAGTGCTGTGCGCCCGCTACGCCGGTTCGCCGCTCGATCTCACCATCAGAACCCTCACCCTGCTCGGCAACTCGGTACCGATTTTCTGGCTCGGCCTGCTGATGCTGGCCCTGTTCTACGCGAAGCTGCAGTGGAGCGCGGGTCCCGGCAGGCTGGACGATATCTGGCAGTTCACCGTCGAGCCGCGTACCGGCTTTGCGCTGGTGGATACCTGGCTTTCCGGCGATCGCGAGGCGTTCCGCAACGCCCTCAGCCACCTGGTGCTGCCGGTGCTGCTGCTGGCCTATTACTCGCTGGCGAGCATCACGCGTCTGACGCGTTCCGCCTGCCTGAGCGAAATGAACAAAGAGTACATCCTGCTTGCCCGCGCCAAGGGCGCCGGGGAGATGACCATTCTGCTGCGCCACGTGCTGCCGAACATTCGCGGTACCCTGCTGACGGTAATCGCCCTCGCCTACACCAGCATGCTGGAAGGCGCGGTATTAACCGAAACCGTCTTCTCCTGGCCGGGGATCGGGCGCTACCTCACCACCGCCCTGTTCGCCGGAGACACCACCGCCGTCATGGGCGGCACGCTGCTGATTGGTGTCTGCTTTGTGCTGATCAATAACCTCACCGACCTGCTCGTGCGGGCGACCGATCCCAGGGTGCGCTGATGCCGTTTTATCTTTTCTTACGCCGCCTGCGCCGCTCCCCTGCCGCGTTTTGCGGGCTGGCTGCCATCGCGCTGCTGTTGGTTATCGCCCTGTTCGCGCCGTGGCTCGCGCCGCTTGACCCGAACTGGCAGGACGCCGCCGCGCGCCTGCAGGCACCGAATCACCAGCACTGGCTGGGCACCGACAGCTACGGGCGCGACCTGCTTTCGCGTCTGATTTACGGCACCCGTCCGGCGCTCGGGCTGGTGGCATTAGTTACCGTAATCACCCTGCCCGCCGGGCTGCTGGTGGGGATTTTGTCCGGCTACTACGGCGGCTGGCTGGAGCGCATCCTGATGCGTTTTACCGACGTGGTAATGTCGATGCCGCGCCTGATCCTCGCCTTCGCGTTTGTGGCGATGCTTGGCCCGGGGCTGGTCAACGGCGCGCTGGCGCTGGCCTTAACTACCTGGCCTGCCTACGCGCGGCAGGCGCGGAGCGAGATCCAGCGTCTGCGCCACAGCGACTACCTCGCCGCCGCCGAGATGATGGGCATTCGCGGTCCGCGCCTGCTGGTCGGCCATATTCTGCCCCTGTGCCTGCCGTCCGCGATTGTGCGGCTGGCGCTGGATCTGGCGGGCATTATTCTGGCGGCCGCCGGGCTGGGCTTCCTCGGTCTTGGCGCGCGTCCGCCGATGGCCGAATGGGGCGCGATGATCGCCGACGGCATGCAGGTCATTTTCGACCAGTGGTGGATTGCCGCCATTCCGGGCGGCGCGATTCTGTTTGCCAGCCTGGCCTTTAACCTGCTGGGCGACGGCCTGCGCGACGTACTGGAGCCACAGCATGACTGAACAACGCGTCATCGTCGATGCGCTGAATATCGACTACCCCGCCGCGCGCGTGGTCAACAACCTCAGCTTCACGCTTGGCAACGAGCGGCTGGCGCTGGTGGGGGAATCCGGCTCGGGCAAATCAATGTCCGCCCGCGCCCTGATGGGGCTGGTGCGCAAACCCGGCATCGTGAGCGCGAACCGGCTTAACGTGCTCGGCAACGACCTGCTGAACCTGAGCACCCGCCGCTGGCAGGCGCTGCGCGGCAACGGGATTGCGATGGTCCTGCAGGACCCGCGCTACGCGCTGAATCCGGCGAAAAACGTCGCCGCTCAGCTTGATGAGGCGCTGACCCTGCACCAGCGCCTGCCCCGCGCCGAGCGCCTGGCGCGCATTCACGACATCATCCGCGCCGTCGGGCTCAACGAACATGTCCTCCAGCGCTATCCCGGCGAACTCTCCGGGGGCATGGGCCAGCGGGTGATGATCGCGATTGCGCTGATCAACAACCCGCAGGTGCTGATTGCCGACGAACCCACCTCCGCGCTGGACGCCCGCCTGCGCAATCAGATCCTCGAGCTGCTGGTGCAGCAGAGCGAAGAACGCCAGATGGCGATGCTGCTCATCAGCCACGATCTGCCGCTGGTGGCGGAACACTGCGACCGCATGCTGGTAATGTATCAGGGCGAAAAGGTCGATGAGATGGCGGCGAACCGGCTGCCGCAGGCGACGCACCCGTATACGCGCACCCTGTGGACCTGCCGTCCGAACGCCAGCACCTTCGGCCAGATGCTGCCGACGCTGGACCGCACGCAGTCGTGGAAGGAGGCCGATAATGGCGCTCGTTGAGGTTAACGATCTCCAGGTGAGATTCGGGGAGAAAACGGCGGTGTCCGCCGCCAGCTTTGGCATCGAGAAAGGTGAAACCTTCAGCCTGATCGGCGAATCCGGCTGCGGGAAATCGACTATTCTGCGCGTGCTGGCGGGATTGCAGCGCGAGTGGAACGGCCGCATTTCGATCCTTGGAGAGGCGCTACGGCCAGGACGGCGTTTTGAAGGCGAGCTTCGCCGCAACGTGCAGATGGTGTTTCAGGATCCGTGGGCGTCGCTGCACCCAAACCACACCGTTGCGCGCACCCTGTCGGAGCCGTTAAACATCCACGGCGAAACGCAGATTGCGGAGAAAGTGGCGGATGCGCTGCAGCAGGTCGGGCTTTCCGCCAACGCGGGCAGGCGTTATCCGCACCAGCTTTCCGGCGGCCAGCGCCAGCGCGTTGCCATTGCCCGCGCGCTGCTGCTGCGCCCGCAGCTTCTGCTGCTGGACGAGCCGACTTCGGCGCTGGATATGTCGGTGCAGGCGGAGATCCTGAACCTGCTCAACCGCCTTAAGACCGAGCACGGCATGACCTATCTGCTGGTGAGCCACGACGCGGACGTGATTGCCCATATGTCCGACCGGGCGGCGTTTATGGCGCACGGGGAGATCCAGAGGGTGTTTGACCGCGAGGCGATGTTACGGGGCGATCACCGGATGGGGTAAGTGCGCGCGGCGGTGCCCGGTGGCGCTGCGCTTACCGGGCCTACGTTTCGTGCCGCGTTGATGGTTTTTCGTAGGCCGGGTAAGCGTCGCCGCCACCCGGCAAAACGTTACTTAAGCAGCTTCACCGTGGCATCGATGTCGATCTCATCTTCGGTGAAGATCAGCGTCGTGTTCTGGAAGGTGGTGATCGCCAGCTTCTTCACCGTGCGCATTTCGCCCGGCTTTTTCTCGGATTTAGGCTTGATGCTGTTCATCAGCAGCCCAACCGACAGCACCGCGTTCTCTTTGTCGATTTTGGTATCAGCCGGCTCTTCTTCGTTAAACACCACGAAGGATTTGATGGAGGAGAGCTTCACGCGCTCGCCCGCAATAAAGAGATGTTTGCTTTCCGGGATCACCTTCACCGCGTAGGCGGAAAGGCCTTTGTTGTTGGTGGTTGGCTCAAAGGTCACCGCGGCATCTTTCTTAATCAGATCGGGGTTCGCGACCTTAATCACATGAAAATAGCGGTTGTCGCCGTTTTCATCTTTGATAAATCCAAAGCCTTTATCTTTAAACCACGTTGTGATTGTACCGTTCATCGCTGTTACCGCCTGTCAGATCGTAATGACTAAAGTTTTGCAGCGCGCAGTGTAATGCACAATGACGGAGGAGACAAAAAAAAGCCCCTGCACGGGGGCAGGGGAAAACTCATGTCAGAGCTTATTAGAATTTAATTAAACACCATCCCACCATCGATGAGCAGAGACTGGCCGGTCATGTAGTCGGAATCCGGTCCTGCCAGGTATGAAACGCAGGCGGCGACATCTTCCGGCTCGGACAGGCGGCCAAGCGTAATGCGTTTGGCAAAGGTTTCGGTCCCGTAGCCGAGCGGTTTACCCGCCGCCTCGGAGACCTGACGGTCGATTTCCGCCCACATCGGCGTTTTGACGATGCCCGGGCAGTAGGCGTTAACGGTGATCCCCAGCGGCGCGAGATCCCGTGCCGCGGTCTGGGTTAAGCCGCGCACCGCGAACTTGCTGGAACTGTAGACCGCCAGTTCCGGGTTGCCGGTGTGGCCCGCCTGGGAGCAGGCGTTGATGATCTTGCCGCCGTGCCCCTCTTTGCGGAAGGCGTCAATCGCGGCCTGGATCCCCCAGATCACCCCTTTCACGTTGATGTTGTAGACCTTGTCGACAATATCCGGCGTGATGGATTCGATAGGGGTAGACGGCGCAATCCCGGCGTTATTCACGATAACGTTAAAACCGCCCAGCGCGGTGCGCGCTTTCTCCACCGCCGCAAACACCTGTTCGCGGTCAGAGACATCGACCTTCACGGCAACGGCGTTGCCGCCGTTACGGATGATTTCATCGGCGACGGCTCTTGCCGTCTCAACGTTATAGTCGGCGATGGCGACGGCAAACCCGTCTTTCACCAGGCGAAGCGCGATCGCTTTACCAATCCCCTGGCCTGAGCCTGTTACGAGAGCAACTTTTTGCATTTCTCTGTCCTTATATTGAGTCACAAAATCTGGCTGAGATGGAGCTGGCCCATCAGCAGCGGGTTATCGCTGTAGTCGACGGGAATGGCCACCACGGCCGGGCCATCCACATCCATCGCCGCACGCAGCGTTGGCTCAAGCGCCTCGGCGCTCTCCACGGCAAAGCCTTTCGCACCGAAGGCGTCGGCATACGCTTTGAAATCGACCGGGCCAAACTCCACGCCGGAAAGGCGCTGGTATTTTTTCTCTTCCTGAATCGCCACCATGTTGTAGGCGTTATCCACCCAGATGATGTGCAGCACGTTGGCGTTGAGGCGCACCGCGGTTTCCAGCTCCATGCTCGACTGCAGGAAGCCGCCGTCGCCGGAGACCGAAACCACCTTGCGGCCCGGGTTCACCAGCCACGCGCCAATCGCCCACGGCAGCGCGACGCCCATGGTCTGCTGACCGTTGGAGATCATCACCTGACGCGCCCGGAAGCTATAGAGGTAGCGGGCGATCCAGATGTGGAAGCTGCCCATGTCGACCGTGAGCGTCACGTCGTTGTTCACGATGTCCTGCATGGCGCGCACGATGCGCAGCGGGTGCAGGGCAAACTGGTTGAGCGAGGCGCCGCGGCGGTCGAGCAGATCGCGCTGATGCTGGCGATCGACCAGAATTTCGGAGGCCCGCTGGCTCAGCTCGAGCTTGTGGTCGATCCGGTTAGCGAGCAGGTTCAGCGTTTCGGCGATATCCCCCACCAGCTCCAGATCCGGCACGTAATTGCGTTCTTCATAGGCGGGCAGCACGTCAATGTGCACCAGCGTCGCGTCGCCGCTGTTCCACATGGACGGCTCGTACTCCACCGGGCTGTAGCCGATGCAGATAATCAGGTCCGCCAGATGCAGCAGCCGGTCGCCCGCCTGGTTATTGAACAGACCGACGCGGCCGGCGAAGCGGGTGAAGTGCTCCTGGTTTACCGCCCCGGCGGCCTGATAGGTGCTGGTCACCGGAATACGGCTTTTCTCCAGCAGCTTGCGCAGCGCGGCACTGTTGGCGGGCTGGCTGGCCATCAGGCCGAGCAAGATGACCGGGTTTTTGGCGTTTTCGATAAGCTTCGCCACGTCGTTAATGGCGGACTCCGGTGCCGGGCCCATCAGCGCCGGGCCGCTGGCGGGTAAAATCGCCCCCGTCGCGGACTGGTCGACAATATCCTGCGGCAGGCTGACGAATGCGCCCCCCGGCCTGCCGTGCTCGGCGGCGCGAAACGCGTTCGATACCACCTCGGCAATCGCGTCCGGCGAACTGACCTCCACGGCGTATTTAGTGACCGGGCTGAACATGGCGACGGTGTCCATGCTCTGGTGCACCAGCTTGGCTTTATCCGCCCGCTTCACCGCCCCGCCCAGCGCGACCACCGGGTCGCCTTCGCTGTTGGCGGTGGCGATGCCGGTGATCAGGTTAGAACAGCCCGGCCCGGAGGTCACCAGCGCCACCCCGGCCTTGCCGGTCAGACGCCCTACCGCCGCCGCCATGAACGCCGCGTTCGCTTCGTGACGCACCGGAATAATCTCGATGGAGGAATCCAGCAGGGAGTCAAAGACCTTGTCGATTTTCGCACCCGGGATCCCGAACACCTGCTTCACGCCCTGCGCTTCCAGCTGGCCGACAACCATATCGGCGCCGTGCGCCCACTGACGTGACTGTTTCTCACTGTTCACGGTAGTTCTCCTGTTAGTTTTCGACGGAACGGATCGCTGCATCAAGATTGCTGGGGTGAAGGTTGGCCTGTAAGAACGCGCTGTCGGCGGGCAGGTCAATCATCAGCTTGTGAATTTCACCGAAGGTGAGCACGCCGCTCTCCAGCTGGTAGTCGAGCAGATGGCCCCCGCCCTGACGGTCGTCGGTGATGAAATGCTCGTGATAGCCGGCCACGTTAATGCCCTGCATGTGCTGCGGCGTGCGGAACCCGACCAGCACCCCTTCGCGCTGGTTAAAGCGGAACACCGGCTGGTCGTCCAGCACGTCGGTCATCGCGCGGTACGGCGGCTTCTGGCGCGGTACCGTGCGGGTGTGGGCGTGGCGGAAGTTGCCGTCGATGCGCAGCGCGCAGAACAGGTTGTCGGAGGGGATCTGCTGGTCGATGACGTCGTGGATCTGCTGACGGCTGACCGGCGCATCGAAGGTTTTGCGGTACTGCGGCTGGAACCAGGTCATCACCGCAAACGGCGTTTTCTGCTCCGGCTTCGCGGCCCGGGCGCTGCCGTCGGCGCGCAGCTGGTACACCTGGCTGCTGAAGGCAATCATTTCACCGTCCAGCTCGTTGAAGGTGCCCAGACCAAAATCGCCGTGTGCCAGCAGATCGGCGATGGTGGTCTCTCCTTCGTACACGCCGCTTAGCAGGGCGCTCATTAGCGATGTCTGATAGATCACGCTGTCAGGATGCTGGGCAGAGAACCCCCGCAGGGTCTCGCACAGGCTGGCCTCACAGTCGCAGGCAGATGAATGCAACATCGTGCTCGTCCTCTTCAACTTTATTTAGAAAGGTTAAATAAATGTTGACCCGATTCAGCAGAGAGTTCCAATATAGAAACCATGCTGGTTTGAGACGTTTTAGATATGGAACTTCGTTATCTGCGGTATTTTGTCGCGGTTGCACGCGAGCGACACTTCACCAGGGCGGCCGAAGCGCTGGGTATTTCACAGCCTCCTCTGAGTCAGCAGATCAAACGGCTCGAAGAGGAAGTCGGCACGCCGCTGTTCAGACGCCTGACGCGGGGCGTGGAGCTGACCGAGGCGGGAGAAGCCTTCTACGAGGACGCCTGCAAGATCCTGGCGCTGAGCGACGCCGCGCTGGAAAAAGCCCGCGGCATCGCGCGCGGGCTGAACGGCAACCTGTCGATTGGCATCACCAGCTCCGACGCTTTTCATCCCAAAATTTTCGCGCTGATCCGCCAGTTTCAGGTGCAGAACATGGCGGTGCAGGTTCATCAGGTGGAAGCCAATATGTCGTCGCTGACGACGATGCTGGCGGAGGGTGAACTGGATATCGCCTTCGTGCGCCTGCCGTGCGAGAGCAGCAAGGCGTTCGAGTTAAAAATCCTCGACCGGGAGCCGATGGTGGTGGCGCTGCATCGCGAGCATCCGCTGGCGGCGTGCGATTCGCTGGCGTTAGAGCAGCTTCGGGATACGCCGGTGGTGCTGTTCCCGCAGGAGGTCGCGCCGGGGCTGTACGAACGGGTCCACGGCTGCTGCGAGCGGGCCGGGATCGACGTGCAGCACGCGCTGCAGTCGTCGCAGCTTTCCTCCTCCCTGAGCATGGTTTCCGCAGGCGGCGGGTTCGCGCTGGTGCCGAAATCCATGGCGGCCATTTCACCGCCGAATGTCACCTATCACGCGCTGAGCTCGCCGGAGCTTTATACCGATATCGCGCTCTGCTGGCGGCGCTTTGAACGCTCGCGGACGGTGAAGCGGTTTTTGATGATGATGAGCGAGGGGTGACGGCGCAGCGCCGCTGGTTTGTAGGCCGGGTAAGGCGCAGCCGCCACCCGGCAAGTCAGCTTTTGTTGTCAAATCACGGGATCCTGGAACGGTAAAGGTCTTACTGATGCACGCTTCGGTACTACATTTTCCTGGTAATTGTCTGCCGCAAACCATCTGATACTCTGGCAGGACTCAAAGGATGACAAGGAAGAGGAATGCTGAACCCCGGATTCGTTACCCGCAAAGCGCTTGCTCAGTGGCAGGATGTTCCCGCTTTTCTCCCCCAGTTCCAGTTCCATGAAAAACACCGAGCGGTCATTCATACCGCGCATCCTGAAAATATTCTGCCGTTGATTGCAGACTTTGACGTCCGGCAAGATGCCGTGATTCGTCGACTGATGGCTTTACGGCAATTACCGCAAAAATTACTACGTAATCAGCAGGCTGACTCAATCAGCAACTTTGGCCTGCACAGTTTTACCCTGTTGAAAAACTCTGCATCTGAGCTCTGCTATGGCTTAAAAGGACAATTCTGGCGGACAAATTTCGGTCTGGAAAACGCACCGGACGCCATGGCTTTTCAGTCGCCAGCCGCGCCGGGTAGCGCGACATTGCTGCTGCGCTACCAGGTAACGGAACTGGCCCCAGGTCAACATGAACTCTGTACGGAAACCTTCGTCTATTGTCCGGACAAACGTACTCAACTCAAAATGGCAGCCTACTGGCTGGCAATACGGGCCGGGAGCGGCTGGATCCGTAAAAGGACGCTGAAAGCGGTTAAGTTGAATATTGAAGGGCTGGAATGAGCGAGGAGCGAAGCTATGCTTCATAGAAAACCCTATCAGGTTTCAGAGTAATACGAATGCTATAAGAATAACTATCTGGTGAGTACAGACAGAGAAAAGCTTGATGTACGAGCTATTCATCAATATCTGACGAGGTCAACCTGGGCAAAAGGCATTCACCTGGACATTGTTTCTGCTTCAATAGAGAACAGTCTTAACTTTGGCCTTTATCATAATGAACACCAGATTGGTTTCGCGCGTCTGATAACAGATTATGCGACCTTCGCCTACCTTTGCGATGTCTATATCCTTGAAGAACATCAGGGCAAAGGGCTTGGAAGATGGGTTATGGAATGCATACATCATCACCCTGTGTTTGAGCAGCTTCGCAGGATCATGTTATTTACCACGACTGCACCCTGGCTCTATGAAAAATTTGGCTACGAGCCCGTAAACAGAAAAAACTATGCATGGACGATTACGCGGCCTGATATCTATTTGAATGAAAAATAGCCTGGCTGATAATCCCTGTTCAGCTCCCCGTTGACTTATTGACTCTGTGTTTTCATCATCCGTTTCCGGGACAACGCGAACCCGTTCGGTCTGTGAAGATCGAACGTACGCTAACGACAGCAGCGCTAACCTTAAAGAGCGGGACTATTTGCTATGAATCCAAGGGAAAATATTGTCAGTACATTCAGCGAGTTGTCTGCAGAATTACAGCGTGCTGCCGAGTTCTCGCTACAGAATACCAATCAACTGGTTGTGCTATCAATGCGTGCCTTCGCCAGTGAAGCCGGTGTAAAACCCGCCACATTGCTGCGGTTAGCGCAGCGATTGGGTTATAACGGCTGGGGTGAACTCAAGGACGCTTTCATTGATGAACTCGGGCTGCGCAATGATACATATGTCTCCAAAGCCGAGAAGCTGATCGCCAAAGGCACTCAGCCGCAGCTGTATGAAGAGGTATTTCAGGCGCATCAGAGAAATTTGGCTTTTACACAGCATGAAAACCATCAGGCCATGGAGCAGGCTGTATCGCTGTTGGACGCGGCCGAGAATGTCTATATTTGCGGCTTCCGGGCCAGTTTCCCTATCGCCTGGTCGCTGTTTTATGTCTATCGACTGTTCAATCGGCAAGTCTCGCTCATTGATGGGCTGGCGAGCAATATCGAGGTGTTCACCCGCGAATTAACAGCACAGGATTGCCTGTTACTCACCAGCTTTGCGCCCTATTCACGTGAGTCGCTCGATGTCCTGCGCGCGGCTCAGCAGGCGGGCGCAACAATCGTCGCCATCACGGATTCTCCCGTCTCGCCATTAGCACAGGCCGCCGACTGCACGCTGCTGTTCTCTATCGACAGCCCGTCGTTTTTCCCTTCCGTGGTGTCAGGCATGGGGCTCGCCGAGTGTTTACTGGCGATGCTGGTCGCGCGCCATGGTCGGGACGCAGTGAATAAAATCGAAAATGCTGAACGCTATCTTATCGACTCTGGCGCCTATGTGGTGCCCGGAAACCCCTGAATAATGATTCATATGCATCTGGCATAAGAAAACAGAATGCATTTGGATCAAAAATGAAATTGACGTGATACAAATGGATCCTGCAAGATGCGCTTCATTAGCACAGCGTATTCAGGAGCAGGACCAGCATGAGCCATATTATTCACCGCAGTCTACGCAACACGCCCGCCGTGGCGGTACGCGCTCAGGGGGCGTACATTTTCGATGCACAGGGAAAACAGTATCTGGATGCCTGCGGTGGCGCCGCCGTGTCCTGTTTAGGTCACGCGCATCCTGACGTGCTGGCTGCGATGCATCGCCAGATCGATCAACTGGCCTATGCCCATACCAGTTTTTTTACCAGTGACACCGTTGAACAGCTTGCTGAACAGTTGACGCGTACGGCGCCAGGCGATCTTAACTATGCTTATTTCGTTTCGGGTGGTTCGGAAGCGGTCGAAACCGCACTCAAGCTGGCGCGTCAGTATTTTGTTGAGATCGGCCAGCCGTCGCGCACCAAATTTATCGCCCGTAAACAGAGCTATCATGGCAATACCCTTGGGGCGCTCGCGGTGGGAGGCAACGAATGGCGCCGCCGCCAGTTTGCTCCCTTGTTGATCGACGTGATCCGCGTTTCGGCCTGCAATGAGTATCGCGACCGCCGCGCAGACGAAACCCAGCAGCAATACACCACGCGTCTGCTCAACGAGCTGGAGCAGGCCATTATTGAGGCCGGTCCCGACACCATTATTGGTTTCTGTGCAGAAACCGTGGTGGGGGCCACCACTGGCGCCACCCCGCCTACCCCGGGCTATCTTAAAGGTGTACGCAACCTGTGTGATAAATACGGCATCCTCTATATCGCGGATGAAGTCATGTGTGGCATGGGACGTACCGGCACATTGCATGCGTTTGAACAGGATGATGTGGTGCCGGATTTGGTGACCATCGCGAAGGGGCTGGGAGGCGGATATCAGCCGATTGGCGCAGTATTAGCGAGCGAGAAGATTGTCTCAGCCCTGCAGGCCGGTAGCGGTCTGTTCCAGCACGGGCACACCTACATTTGTCACGCGACCGCCGCTTCCGCAGCCCTGGCAGTCCAGCAGGTGATTGCGCGCGATAATTTGCTGCAGGCGGTTAAGCAACAGGGGGCTTACCTGCACAACGCATTGCGCGAGGTACTGGGGGAATTACCGCACGTCGGTGATACGCGTGGACGCGGCTTGTTTGCCGGCGTTGAGCTGGTACGCGATAAAGCCAGCAAAACCCCCTTCGATCCTGCCCTGAAGCTGCATGCAGCAATCAAAGCAAACTGTATGTCACGTGGGCTGATGGTCTATCCAATGGGTGGAACAATTGACGGGCAATATGGCGACCATATCCTGATCGCGCCCCCGTTTATTGTCACGCCTGGCCAGCTCGACTTTGTGGTGGATACGCTGAACACCGTGATTCGCGAAGAGACGAGCAGATTATGATCAATCGTTTACCGCCGCTGGCGGAGCATGAGTGGGACGACCAACAGCGTACTTTGGCCGAAGAGATAATCAACGGGCCCCGCGGTGCGCTGCTGCCCCCTTTCGAGCCGCTGCTGCGCAGCCCAGAGCTGATGGCCCATGCACAACGCATGGGAGAATACCTGCGTTATCGCAGCGCGCTGGGACAGCGCCTGTCGGAACTGGCGATTTTGATGACCGCGCGGCACTGGTCGCAGCCTGTAGAGTGGGCGATTCATGCACCGATAGCGCGCGAGAAGGGTATTTCTGCTGCGGCGGTGCAGGCGATTAATGAAAAACGTCTTCCAGAGGATCTGCAGCCGGATGAATGGGTGGTTTATCACTTTTGTAAGGAGTTACATGAACAGCAGAAGGTCAGCGATACCACCTGGCAGCACGCTATCGCGCTGTGGGGCGAGAAAGGCGTGGTGGATCTGATCGGAATCAATGGTTATTACAGTTTTCTCTCAATGATTATGAACGGCGCACAGACGCCGGTACCCGACACCTGGGATGAGATTATTCCCGCATAAGTTTTCGCTTTAAATTTGGCGCATGAAAGTGCGCCCTGCATATCAACGTTTTATTTTCCCACCCCGCCAATGTATTTCGCCGGGTGACATTCATGCACGCTACTTCACTGACGCCGAGGGTTATTATGTCCGGATTATTGACTAAATTAAAAGTTACGTTAGCGCTGGTCGCTTGCTCCGCCAGTTTTGTGGCACAAGCACAGGATAAATTAACGGTTGGCGTTGATACCGCATTTGTCCCCTTTGAATTTAAACAAGGCGATAAATACGTCGGCTTTGATATTGATTTGTGGGATGCCATCGCTAAAAAAATGAATGTCAGCTACGAATTACGCCCGATGGACTTCGGCGGGCTAATTCCGGGGTTGCAATCACGGAATCTGGATGTCGCCATGGCGGGCATTACGATAACCGACGCGCGTAAACAGGTTGTCGATTTCAGCGACGGTTATTATGATGCTGATTTATTAATGGCGGTTAAAAGCAGCGACAATACCATTACTAAATTCAGCGATTTAGCAGGAAAAAAAGTGGGATTAAAGCAGGGAACGGCGGCGGCCAGCTTTATGAAAAGCAAATATAAGGCGAATTATGTCGAATTCCCGAATATTGATAACGCCTATCTTGATTTGCAGGCAGGTAACCTTGACGCCGTGGTGCATGATTCCCCCAACGTGCTCTATTACGTAAAAACGGCAGGTGATGGAAAAGTGAAATCAACCGGTGAAACTGACAGCATTCTGCCGCAGCACTACGGCTTTGCGATGCAGAAAAACAGCAGTCTGACGCCGAAGATCAACGCAGCGCTACAGGCGTTACGTGCAGACGGAACTTACAGCAAGATTTACGTGAAGTGGTTTGCTAAACAGCCAAAATAATCCCGCCAGGTCGGAGCGATCCGACCTCGTTGCATCTTAACGGGTAACATATGAATTTCGACAGTAAATATATTTGGGAGTCCCTGCCGCTGTTGTTGCAAGGACTACAGCTGACGCTGATTATTTCATTATCAGGTTTATTGGGTGGTTTTGTTATTGGCCTGCTGGCGGGAACCTGCCGGGCGCTCGGAGGGAAAATATCAAAGACAGTCTCGTTAGTCTTTGTCGAGTTAATCCGCGGAACGCCTATTATGGTGCAAGTGATGTTTATTTACTTCGCACTCCCCATGGTGCTACCGATTCATATCGACCCGGTAACCGCGGCCATTACGACCATTGTGATTAACTCGGGTGCCTATATTGCAGAAATCACCCGAGGGGCGATCCTCTCAATTAATAAAGGATTTAGAGAGGCCAGCCTGGCAATGGGATTATCCCAACGCAGCACGCTATGGCATGTCATTATGCCGCTGGCATTGCGCCGTATGATCCCGGCGTTAGGTAATCAGTGGATTATCAGTATTAAAGACACCTCGCTGTTTATTGTGATTGGTGTAGCGGAATTGACTCGTCAGGGGCAAGAAATAATTGCCGGTAATTTTCGCGCGCTGGAAGTCTGGACCGCCGTGGCAATGATCTACCTGCTGGTGACGCTGTGCCTGAGTTTCCTGCTGAAGCAACTGGAGAAAAGGATCCATATTTTATGAGCATGGTTGAGTTTAGCGCAGTGTCGAAAAATTTCGGCGCCACTCAGGTGCTGCACGACATCAATTTAAAAATTGACGCCGGCGAAGTGGTGGTGATCATCGGTCCTTCCGGGTCGGGTAAGTCGACGCTGCTGCGCTGCATTAATAAGCTGGAGGAAATTTCCTCCGGCACGCTGCTGGTAGCGGGAATGCATCTTACCGATCCTCACGCTAACGAGTGTGATATCCGCCGTGAAGCCGGGATGGTGTTTCAGCAGTTCCATCTGTTTCCCCATCTGACGGCGCTGGAGAATGTGATGTTTGGTCCGGTTCGCGTACGCAAACAGAGCAAAGCCGCCGCGCGGGAACAGGCACTCGCGTTACTGGACCGCGTTGGCTTACGCGAACGCGCCAGCCACTACCCATCAGAGCTCTCTGGCGGTCAGCAGCAACGCGTGGCCATTGCCAGAGCCCTGGCGGTGAAACCGAAAATGATGCTGTTCGATGAGCCGACCTCAGCGCTGGACCCCGAATTACGGCATGAGGTACTGAAAGTCATGCGCTCGCTGGCCGAAGAAGGCATGACCATGGTGATTGTGACCCATGAAATCGGCTTCGCCCGCGATGTGGCATCGCGGCTAATCTTTATTGATGGCGGCACCATTGCCGAAGATGGTCCACCTGATATGCTGCTGAATAACAGTCGCAATCCACGCCTGAAAGAATTTTTGCAACACGTATCCTGAACAGAAGTGAATGATAACACTATGAAAAAAATAGACATTCGTGGTTCCGCTTTTGCAGTAGGTCAGGCGCTTGGCGCGTTCGGCCGCGAAGCCTGGCATGCAAAACTGACGCAAACGGCGTTGTGGCAAACCGTTACCGCCATGAAAGACGCAGAACAGACCCGGAGCATGCGCTCGCTGGTCCAGTCTCAGTACCCCCTTATCTGGCAGGAGCTGGAGGGATTAGCCGAGGGGCTGGAAGCACCGTTTGATGAGGTGTTTGCCTGGAACTGCCGCGGCGATCTGGTGCGCTCGACCTCTGACGGCTGTACCACGGTAGCGGGAAGCACCGCTGAGGGAGAGCTGATTATTGCGCATAATGAAGACGGTTTCCCGCAGCTTCGGCATGACTGCGCCATCGTCAGCATTACCCCGGATGACGGCCTGGCGTTTACCAGTTTTGCCTACCCGGGGTCGATTTGCGGACATACCTTCGCCGTAAACGAAAAGGGCGTGGTGAATACGGTGAATAACATACGCGCTTTGCACCGTCCACGCGGCATACCGCGTCAGGTATTAGCCCGCGCCGCGCTGAATGCCGCCACGCTGGATGAAGCCATCTCCATACTTACTACCGAGCCACGCGCCGGTGCATTTCACCATACGGTGGGACAAATGGGAGACAGTCGACTGTTTAGCGTGGAGGCTACGGGAACAGGCTGTTCCGTTATGCCGCTGCGGGAGGTTTTCGCCCATGCTAATCACCTTATCCACCCTCAGCTTGATGCGGTTGAGCAGGTAATCACTGACAGCTCCCGGTCACGCCAGCAGCGGCTAAACGCCTGGCTGGAGACGCAATCTCACCTTGATGGTGCGGCAGCACTGGGTATTCTTTCAGACCAGCATGATCCCGCGCTCCCGATTTATCGTCTCTCGCCACACGACCCGGATGAAGAGAACACGCTGGCCACGGCCATTTTTATCCTGAGTAAGTCGGATATTAAATGGCAGATATTCACTCACGATCGGCAAAAACCCGCTTTAGAGTCTTACTGAGTCGCTTCCGCACCTAATGCGGCCTGCACCGCTGGACGGGCACTGATTTTTTCCCTGTACGCCAGCAGCGCAGGCCAGGGGCTCAGCTCAATGGCGAAGAACCTGGCCCACCCCAGCACGGTGAAAAGATAGGCATCTGCCACACTGAATGACGCTCCCGCCAGATAAGCGCTAGTGGAGAGCGTTTCCTGAAGAAAATCGAACCGCCTGAACAGCTTCTCACGAAAAATCGATTTGGCCTCTTCGGGCAGCCCGCGGTTGAAAAGGGGTGCCGATCCGGCGTGTATTTCGCTGGTGATAAAGTTAAGCCATTCCTGAAGCCGCACTCGCTCCCAGCTATCTGCTCGCGGTGCCAGACCCCTCTCCGGCTTGAGGTCCGCGAGGTACTGCAAAATGGCTGGCCCCTCGGTCAGGATTTTCCCGTCATCCAGCTCAAGCGCTGCGACATAACCTTTGGGGTTGATGGTCAGGAAGTCGCGCCCGTCAGCGGTAAGCTTGCTCCTGTTGTCCACTTTTACCAGATCAAACTCAATCGCCAGTTCGCGAAGCACGATATGGGGTGAGAGTGAGCAAGTGTCCGGGGCGTAATAGAGTTTCATGATCTCTCCGTTAAAGCGGTTGTGTGATTTACATACACTGTGCTTAAAGCCATTCTCACTGTAAAATTAATGATTCATAAAATAGCTATTAGCTGAGCTACTGATATCCATGATGAATCTTTTACACTGGCGCTTGCTGGTTGCAGTGGCCGATGCCAGTAATATTTCCCGTGCCGCTGAAGAGGTCGGCATGACGCAGTCGGGCGCCAGCCAGGCGATCGCTCAGTTAGAGGCCTCATTAGGATTTGCGGTATTCACGCGAGAGCGGCGCCACATCGGCGTAACCGCCCTGGGCGAGCGGGTTGTCAAAGAAGCAAAGAGTATGATGGCGCGGCTGGACGCTATCCGTGTGCTGGCGGATGAGAGCCGGGGGCTGAGCGGCGGGCGTATTCGTCTTGCCAGTTTTCCTTCAGTGACATCCACATTTTTGCCCGGACTGCTGCGTGATTTTCGGCGTCTGCATCCTGAAATCGAGGTGGTCGTACTCGAAGGGACGGACCAGGAAGTCGAAGAGTGGCTGGCGGCAGATACGGTTGATGTGGGCGTGGTCATGAACCCTCTTCCCGGGCGTGCTGAAGCGCTCCTGGGGCAAGATGCGTGGGTCGCGGTGCTGCCAGCCAGTCACCGTCAGGCTCGCTATGCGCGTTCGCGGGGCATCACCCTTGAGGAACTGGCAGACCAGCCCTTCGTGCTCGCAACCGGCGGTTGCGCCGTCAATGGAAAAAGCCTGATGGAACAGGCTGGCCTGCAGATGTCTGACGTACGCGTGACCGTCCGCGACTGGATCAGCGCCTGCCTGCTGGTGCGCGAAGGCATGGGCGTCGCGCTGATACCTGAATCCGCTCTGCCGGATGAATTACGCGGCTTGTGCGTCGTGCCCGTGACGCCTTCGCTGTGCCGGGAGTTTGGGCTGGTTTGTTCGCAGGCGGGCAAATCCTCCCGCGCGACGCAGACGTTGTTAGAAGGGTTGCTCAAAATGAAAAGGTCTGCGTGAAGGAGTAGCGACGGTGAAAACTGTGCCCGGCGGCGCTGCGCTTGCGCGGGCCTACGGGTTGTGTCGCGGGTAAGTTGGTTGGTGGTTTTGTAGGCCGGGTAAGGCGTAGCCGCCACCCGGCAGTGCCCTTCTGGAAGCCGCCTCGCAAACTTTCAAGCAACCTTATGTAATTCAGGGTTATCCCTTTCCTTCCCTTTTTCGCCGCCGTAAAGTGCCTGCGTTGCGGCACATCCGTAACCGGGCGTAGGAACCCGTTAGCATAACATGACGTTTTTTTAGACAAAGAGGATGCTAAATGGCGACTACTCCTGGATTTTCTTACGCGCTCTCTGAGGAAAGCGCAGTTCATCATCTCATCAACACTTCAATTTCCGATTCTGCGGATCTCTTCGAACTGGCCGACGCCTGTACTGCGTATGTCAGCGTGCTGGTGGAAACTGACGACGCAGTGACGTTTGCCACGCTCTGTACGCGATTGCTGGCTGCGCTGAAGCGGCTGCGGGAATGCTGCAATGCAGAACTGCCTTCGCATCTGGTTGAACAACTGATTGCGGGTGAAAAGATAACCTCCTGCGTGCCGGACTGCTGGCAAGAGACAACGCTACAGGTGGATTATGCCGTAGCGTTAACGCTGGCGGTGATGGGCGGGACGCTGCCTGCGAGCGTGGAGAAAGAACTCACCGGGCTGCTACATGATATGGTTTGGTTATTGGCGGAGTTTGTGAAGGAGCCTTATATCCAGGCGCACTGAGGCGGATGACTGAAAGCCGGAATTCTGCGAAGTAAGAAGCAGGATTTCAGCCTTACTCAAAGTACAGAGTTGTTTGTTGAATGTCCGTTAAAAGCGAACAGCGGACATTAAATGTATAAGTGAAAAAAGTGCTGGTTTTTCATCCAGACCCTGTTAACTTGAATGTCGATGAAAACAAACTTTGTGCTATTCAAATCAATCATTATTATCACCTGTCGAATTCAGGTGGGATAACGATCGCCATTTTCCCGCCGGTAAGGCGGGCCTTACCGGTAACAATCCAGTGAGGTAAACAATGGATACAACTGCAGTAACGACGCCTGAAAAACCGGTCTTGCACTTGTTATGTGGCAAAATTGCATCAGGAAAATCCACATTGTCAGCAAAATTAGGATCATCACCTGGGACTGTAATTGTCAGCGAGGATCACTGGCTGGCGACCCTCTTTGCCAATGAAATGCAATCCATATCTGATTATGTGCAGTATTCATTAAGACTAAGAAATGCCATGAAGCCTCATCTTGTTTCACTACTAAAAGCTGGTTTATCAGTAGTTCTTGATTTTCCGGCAAACACACAAACAAATCGTGAATGGATGATGAGCATTATTAAGGAGTCAGGAGCCAGTAATCAGCTGCACTATCTAAAAGTTTCTGATGAAGTATGTAAATCCCGCTTACGCGTTCGTAACGCAGAAGGAGAACATGAATTTTCGGCCTCAGATCAACAATTTGAAATCATAACGCATTATTTCTCAGAACCAACAGCTGATGAAGGGTTTAATATCGTTGAATACAGCTGAATCTATCTTTCGGCACATAAGCCGTCTGCTGGCGGCTTATTAATTCTTCCACCTTTTATAGCTATACACGATTCTACAATGTATTCAACGCCTGCTTTTGGCACAAAGCAGACATTCATATTCACTTTTATCCCCCTCCCTCCCTATCCCCCCACCGCCACGCTCGCCGACAGCCCCGCCACCAGCTCAACGCCCGCCGGCAACCTGTCGATATGAATGCGCACCGGCACGCGCTGCGCCAGCCGCACCCAGCTGAAGGTGGGCTCGACGTCGGGCAGACCCAGCCCGCCCGTCTCGTCGTTGCTGTCCCCGATCCCATGCCCGATACTCTCCACGTGACCCGTGATGACAGGCTCGTACCCCATCAGCACCACCTGCGCGGCATCCCCGACGCGAATATGGCGCAGCTTGGTCTCCTCAAAGTACCCCACCACCCAGAAGCTGTGCGCATCGACAATGGCGACCTTTGTCTCCCCCGCCGTCGCGTAGTCTCCGGGGCGAAGCCGCAGGTGCGTGACGAACCCTGAGACCGGCGCGCGCACGGTGGCGTGCGCCAGATTCAGCTCTGCCAGATCCAGCGCGGCCAGCGCGCCGTGATAATTGGCCGCCGCGACGTTCGCCGCGCTGCCGGTTTGCTGTAAATCCTCGCTCGATATGGCGTTTTTAATCAGCGTGCGGCGGCGGGCCGCGTCCTGGCGCATCAGCATCTCATGGCGTTTCGACTCGACGTCCGCCTGCGCGCTGACCACCGCCAGCTTAAGCCAGCGCGGATCGATGGTGTAAAGCACATCGCCCCGGTTCACCCACTGATTGTCCCGCACGGCCACGCTGATGACCGGCCCGGAGACGTCCGGCGCAATCTGCACCACATCCGCCCGCACGCGGCCGTCGCGGGTCCACGGCGTTTGTGCGTAGTGTTTCCACATCATAAAGGCCAGAAGCGTGGCCGCCGCGGCCGCGCTTAAGGTCAGCGCATAGCGAGCCAGTAAAGAGAGCAGTGATTTCATGACAATAACCCCAACGCGATCAGGCCCTGCATCAGCAGGAAAAAGGTGACAATCCAGGTTGAAACATCCATCAGCGGGCGAAACGGCAAGCGCCGGTAGAGCCTGCTGAGCGAGAAAAGCGCGACGAGGCCCAGCGTGCAGACCAGCGCCGCGAGGGCGACCGTCAGCAGTCCCGGAATAAAAACCCCGCCGATATTGAGATCGTTAACCATGGTCTGGCCCCCGTAATGCGCAGTGCAGATCCACCAGCCTGAAGACCAACTGGCGCGTATGTTCATCTGCCGCAGGCAGATGGCGTGCGATAAGGTTGGCGATGCGTTCGCGCAAGGCGTTGCGGTCCGCGGCGTTTATCCGATGAAAAAGCGCGTCAACCTCCCTGCCGGGCGGCGTGTTACTGCGGCGTAAATGCATGACCGACAGCCCCAGACGCAGCGCGTGTAATAGCCGATCGAGCGCCAGCTCTGGCGCACGCTCGCTGCGCTGCAGGCGCGGCAGCAGCAGGGCGGTTCGGTCCATCATCAGGTTGATCCAGTACGTTTCATCAACCCGCAGCGTGCCCTTCACGCTGCGGCGAATGTCGCGCTGGCAGAGGTTGAGCAGACGCGCGATGGCGCCATCCGCCTGCACGGTTTGCAGCAGGCTCATGCTGATGACGGCAAAACCGGTCGCGGCAAAGAGCGCAATGGCGGTGTTGGCCGCAACGGCGAAGTCTCCGCTGTAGTGCGCCCCCAGCTCGCACAGAATGGGCAGCGTCAGGGTGATCCCCATCGCCATAAACGTGGTGGGCGGGCGCGCCTGAAGCGACCCGGCCAGCAGATACGCCGGGGCAAGCACCGCCACCAGCACCGGGAAATCGCTTACCAGCGGCAGCAGCGCAAAGCTGTAGAACAGGCTAATGACCACGCCCCAGAACGAGCCAATGATGTATTTCACGATGTGCGGCGCCGGGGTGTCGAAGCTGCCAAACAGCGTGCAGCAGACGCCGAGTATCGAAACCGCCGTACCGCCATCCGGCCACGCCGAGAAGATCCAGACCAGACAGCCGCTCAGGATGATGGCGAAAGCCCCCATCGCCGTGCGGGCGGCAGTTAGAGGGTCGCGGTGGAAAACGTAGCCTTTCGCCGCGCGGGTTTGCATCTCACCAAATACAGGTTTTGCACGGTGGATGGCCCCGGAAAGACGCTCGCACTGCTGCAGAAGCGCGATAGCCTCCGAGAGGTAGCGGATAAAGCTGACCTGCAACGCGTCGTCAAACGTCTGCGCCTGCGCGGCATACCGATCGATGAGAAGCGCACAGCGGAGCCGCAGCGACTCTGCCGTACTGCTGGCATCAGCGCCTTCAGCGGCCAGCCAGGCCTGAACGTCGCCCAGCAATTCCTGCACGTCGGCGGGCAGGGTTTCGATCGCTGGCAGGCGATCGTGCAGTTCACAGTTGACGATAACCAGCCGCGCCAGCCGATCGTGAATCGCTTTTCTGGCCTGCCGCACCGGGGCTGAAAGGGCAAAATCATACGGAATATGGTGACTGATGCCCTGCAGGAACTGCAGCGCCAGGGCCAGATGCAGGGGGCCGGAAGCCGCGTCGGGTTTGCCTGCTAAGGTATCCGCCACCCGCCCGCGCGCGGCCTGTAGCGTCTGGGATAGCTTAGCGTTGAACTGGCCTGATACGCGCGCGGGCAGCACGTAGCGGTGGATCAGCGCCGCGCAGAAAATCCCAATCGCGATCTCCTGCACGCGGACGATGGCAACGTTAAAGATGCCGCCGGGATCGGACACCGCAGGAAAACCAATCAGGCTCGCGGTGTAGCCCGCCAGCACGAAGGCATAGGCCCGGGGCGTGCGTTCCAGCAGGGAGAGCCACAGGCAGAATACGATCCAGCCCGTCAGCACCACGCTGCACAGGACTGGCGTATTCGCGAAGGCAGGCACAATCACAACGGTCGCGCTGGCACCCGCCACGGTACCGGCCAGCCGGTAGAGGCTTCGGCTCAGCGATGCTCCGACCGACGTCTGCGACACGATGTAAACCGTAATAATGGCCCACGAGGGACGCTCAAGACCGATCGACAGCGCGAGGTAATAAGCCAGCATCGCCGCGGCAAAACTCTTCGCGGAATAGATCAGCGCGCCCGCATCGTTTCGCAGCGCGGCGGGGAGACGAACGGGATGAGATAGGATGTTTTTCATGCCGGGATTATTACCGGCTTGCAGACCCGCTTAAATACTCTATTCTGTCAAAAAATACCTAAATGTTGCCAGAATCGTGAAGCCTCAACCTGCTACTACGCTGTATGACCCTGACTCTACCGCCAGCCCGGCGGTCGCACGTCATCTGGACTTCGTGGACTACGCCGCGGAAGTGCCGGTGCATACCCACCGCAAGGGGCAGCTGATTATTGCCCGATACGGTGCGGTCAGCTGTTACGCGGAGAATGATATCTGGATCGTGCCGCCGGACTGCGCCGTCTGGATCCCCGGCGGGATCCCGCACAGCGCCAAAGCGACCTGGAACGCGCATCTAAACTATCTGTTTATTGAGCCCGGCGCGGCGGCGCTGCCGGAGAAGTGTTGCACGCTGGCGATCTCGCCGCTGATTAAGGAGCTGGTCGATCGTCTGACGCGCGAAGGCGTGGATTATCCCGCCGACGGCCACGTCGCGAGGCTGACCCGGGTCACGCTTGACGAGCTCGTCAGCATGCCGCAGCAGAAGCTGAGCCTGCCGGTCTCAACCGATCCGAAAATTCGCGCCATGGCGGACGCGCTGGTCAGCCGCCCTGAGGACAGAAGCACCCTGAAGGACTGGGCGAAACGGCTCGCCCTCAGCGAGCGCTCGTTTGCCCGCCTGATGCAGCGCGAAACCGGGCTGAGCTTCGGGCGATGGCGCCAGCAGCTGCATTTGATTATTGCCCTGCGGGAGCTGGCCAGCGGCGTGCCCGTCCAGAACGTGGCGGCAACGCTCGGGTATGAATCGGTGAATGCGTTTATCACCATGTTCCGAAAAGCGATGGGCAGCACGCCCGCCCATTACTTTGCCGAACGGAAAAACAGCGGCCGTTAGCCCGGCCCCTCGCTCCCCGCCGCCAGCAGCGGCACCACCACATCGCTGATGGGCACCGCAATACCGTGTTTGCGGCCGTAGCTCTGGATCACGCCGTTGCGGATATCCCACTCCATCGGGCGATCGGCCTGGCGGTCGGCCAGGATCGAGGTGCCCAGGTCCTCAGGCGCACGCTGGAAGTTCGCCAGGATCTCCTGGGCCACGTCATCGTCCAGCTTCGCCCCTTCGGCGCGGGCGACGGTAAGCCCCTCGCGCAGGTAGGCCAGCGCAAGCTCGCTGATATCCTCGCGCCTGAACATCCCGGCGCGGCGGTTAGAAAGCACCATCAGCCCGGCGACCGCGTTTTGCAGCAGCTTGCGCCAGGCGACGGTGGCGAAATCTGCCGAGAGCTCAACCGCGCAGCGCGTACCGCGAAGCGCCTCCACCACCCGCTGCGCCTGCGGCACGTCCGGCAGCGTCAGGCGCGGCTTCGCCCGCAGCCACACGGAGGCATCCGGCTCGCGCTGGGCCGGGAACCAGACCACCGACGGCAGCACCGCTGCGCCGTTAACCCACGGCTCAAGCTGGGCTTTTTGCTCCACGCCGTTTTGCAGCGCGCAGACCACGGTGTTTTCATCGCACAGGGCCCGCAGCCATCCGGCGCTGTCGGCATTTTGCGTCGTTTTTACCGCAACAAAAACGAGATCGACGGGGCGCGTGATGACGGCCGGATCGGTCAATACCGGGCCGGGCACCACGGTTTCACCCTCGTCGTGACGCAGGCGTAATTCCGCGTGCGCGGTGCGCCCGCACAATAGCGGCGTGCGGCCTGCGTCATACAGCACCGCGGCGATGGTGGTACCAATTGCGCCAGGCCCAATCAGCGCAATCACTGGATTGTCAGACATGGTTAACTCCCCTTTTCGCTAAGCCTGCTAACAGTTATACCACCCTGAAAAGTGAGCGCCACGTCGTTGTCTATACTCAACACACAACAGACAACGGAGTGCGCCATGCCTTTACCCGATTTTAAGTCCTCTGAACCCTTCACCCTCGGCATCGAACTCGAACTGCAGGTGGTTAACCCGCCGGGCTACGATCTGAGCCAGGACTCCTCCGCGCTTATCGCCGCCGTCAAAGACGACATCAAAGGCGGCGAGGTCAAACACGACATCACCGAAAGCATGCTCGAAATCGCCACCGGCGTATGCCAGAACATCGACCAGGCGGCGGCGCAGTTCTCGGTGATGCAGCAGAGTATCCTGCGCGCGGCGGCGGAGCAGCATATCCAGATCTGCGGCGGCGGGACGCACCCCTTCCAGAAGTGGCAGCGTCAGGAGGTATGCGACGACGAGCGCTATAACGTCACGCTGGAGCGCTTTGGCTACCTGATTTTGCAGGCGACGGTATTCGGCCAGCACGTGCACGTCGGCTGCCGGACCGGGGACGACGCGATTTACCTGCTGCACGGCCTGTCGCGCTTCGTGCCGCACTTTATCGCCCTGGCGGCCGCCTCGCCGTATATGCAGGGCACGGACACGAAGTTCTCCTCGTCGCGGCTCAACATCTTCTCGGGATTTCCGGATAACGGCCAGATGCCGTGGGTCAACAGCTGGCAGGAGTTCGAGGGGCTGTTCCGCCGCCTGAGTTCCACCAGCATGATCGACAGCATTAAGGATCTGCACTGGGACATCCGCCCCAGCCCGCACTTCGGCACCGTCGAGGTGCGGGTGATGGATACGCCGCTGACGCTCGGCCACGCCATTAACATCGCCGGGCTTATTCAGGCGACGTCGCACTGGCTGCTGACCGCGCGGCCCTATAAGCATCAGGAAAAAGATTTTCTGCTGTACCGCTTTAACCGCTTTCAGGCCTGTCGCTACGGGCTGGAGGGGATCCTGACGGACGTGCACACCGGCGAGCACAAAACCGTGGCGGAAGACATTGCGTGGCTGCTGGAGCAGGTTGCGCCGTCGGCCGAGAAGCTCGGCGCGACGAGCGCAGTCAATGAAATTGCCCTGCTGTTAAAACAGGGCAAGAGCGAGGCGCAGCGCATGCGGGAGTTTATCGCCGACGGCGGCTCGCTGATTTCTCTGGTTCAGAAGCACTGCGAGCTGTGGGCGACGAGTCCGTAAGTCCGTGGCCCCACTCGCGCAGGCGCTGGAACAGGACAAAAAGCGCCGGGATAAACAGGATCCCCACCACGGTCGCCACCAGCATGCCGCTGAACACCGTGGTGCCGATGATGCGGCGGCTCTGGGCACCCGCCCCGGTCGCCAGCATCATGGGCAATACGCCGATAATGAACGACACGGCGGTCATCATCACCGCGCGGAAGCGGCGCGATGCCCCTTCCCGCGCGGCATCGACAATCGCCATTCCGTCCATGCGCCGCGCGCGGGCGAACTCCACGATCAGGATCGCGTTCTTGGCGGCAAGGGCTATCAATAGCACCAGACCAATCTGCACGTACACGTCGTTGGCGTAGCCCGCCATCCACAGCCAGACCAGCGCCCCGCCGATGGCGAAAAGCACCGAGAGCATCACGCTCGCCGGGAGCGTCCAGCTCTCGTACTGGGCAACGAGGAACAGCCACGCCATCACCACCGCCGCCAGCACGATCCACATCGCCTGATTGCCGGTCTGCTGCTCCTGATACGACATGCCGCTCCAGGCATAGTCGTACCCGGCTGGCAGGTTTTCCGCCAGGATCTCGCCCATCGCCGCCATCGCGGTGCTGCTGCTCACACCGTCCGCCGCCGAGCCGCTCACCGACACGGACGGGAACTGGTTGTACTGCTGCAGGAACGGCGCGCCGACGGTCGGCGTAATAGTGACCAGGTTGCTCAGGCGCACCCGCTCGCCGCTGTTGCTGCGCACGAACAGCTCGCCGATCTGCTCGGCGCGCTCGCGCCACTGCATCTCGTTCTGCATCACCACGTGGTAGACGCGGTTGTTGACGCTGAAATCCCCGGCGCGCGTGCCGCCAAAGGCGGTCTGCAGGCTGCTAAAGATGCGCGACACCGGCACGTCGAGGCGCGCGGCGCGCTCGCGGTCAACGGTCAGCGTCAGCTGCGGCACGTTGCTGCTCCAGGTGGTGAACACGCGGCTCAGCTGCGGATGCTGGTTGGCTTTCGCAAGCACTTCACGCGTCACGCGCTCCAGCTCTGCCGGGCTCTGCCCCGCCTGCGCCTGTATGCGCAGGTCGAAGCCGGAGGCGTTGCCCAGCCCCGGCAGCGTCGGCGGCGCGAAGGTCATGATGGTCGCTTCCGGCAGGGCCAGCAGCTGGCGCTGCAGGGTACCCATCACCTCATCCAGCGGCGGACGCTCGCTCCAGTCTTTGAGCATGATGGAGATAAACCCGCCGTTGGAGGCGCTGGTGCCGTTGAGAATGTTAAATCCAGAGACCTGAATCACATCTTCCACCGCCGGATTTTTAGCGATGAGTTCGCGTGCCGTGTTCATCACCGCTTCGGTGCGCTTCAGCGAGGCCGCCTCCGGCAGCTGAACGCTGGCAAAGAAGTAGCCCTGATCCTCCTGCGGCAGGAAGCTTTTAGGCATCGACGTAAAGCTGAACGCCACCACGGTCGCCGCGCCTGCGGTGGCCAGCAGCGCCAGCCACGGGCGAAGGTTGAAGATAGTCACGATGCGGGTGTAGACGCCACGCGTGGCCTCCAGCCCCCGGTTGAACCCACGGAAAATCGCCGCGGGCTGCGCCGGGCGCGGACGCAGCAGCATCGCGCACAGGGCGGGCGTCAGGGTCAGCGCCACCAGGCTTGAGAGCGTGACGGCCGTCGAGAGCGTCACCGCAAACTGGCGGTACAGCTCGCCGACAATCCCCGGCAGGAGCGCTACCGGCACAAACACCGCCAGCAGCACCAGCGTCGTGGCGATGACCGGCCCGGCGATCTGGCGCAGCGCCAGCGCGGTCGCCGCCGTGCGGCTCTGCCCTTCCGCCATCAGCGTTTCGACGCTCTCCACCACCACGATGGCGTCATCCACCACCATGGTCAGCGCCAGAATAATGGCGAACAGGCTGAGCGTGTTGGCGGAGTAGCCGAGCGTGTAGAGCACCGCGAAGGTGCCCACCAGCGATACCGGAATGGCGAGCGCGACAATCAGCGTCGCGCGCCAGCTTTGCAGGAACAGGGACACCACGACCACCACCGCCAGCAGGGTTAGCGCCAGCGAGACGCCGATCTCTTTAATCGTGGCCGCAACAAATGAGGTAGTGTCGAACTTCACCTCGTAGACCAGGTCGTCCGGGAAGCGCGTCGAGAGGCGATCCAGCTCCGCCCGCACCGCGTCGGCCACGCGCAGGGCGTTGGCGGACGGCGTCGGGTAGATGCCGAGGTAGGCGGAGTCGTGCCCGTTCAGCTGCGCGCCGGAGCTGTAGCTGCGCGAGCCGAGCTCGATGGTGGCGACGTCCTTCAGGCGCACCAGCTGGCCCATCTCGCCCGCGCGGATGATGATGTCGGCAAAGTCTTCGGCCTGGCTTAAGCGCCCCAGGCCGTTGATGGTGAGGGTCTGCTGCTGGCCGTTAAACACCGGCGGCGTGCCGACCTGGCCTGCCGCCCCCTGCACGTTCTGCTCGCGCAGCGCCTGCGCCACGTCGTCGGTGGTGACGTTCAGGGCATTCATGCGGTCCGGACGCAGCCAGATGCGCATGCTGTAATCGCGCGCGCCAAACATCTGCACCTGCCCGACGCCCGGCAGGCGAGACAGCGCCTCGCGCACCTGGGTGCTGGCGTAGTTGCTGACGAACAGCGGCGTATGGGTGTTGTTCGGTGAGTAAAGACTTACCCCCATCATCAGGTTGGTGGCGCGCTTGCGCACCTGCACGCCGTTTTGCTGCGCCTCGGTCGGGAGCTGCGCCACGGCCTGCGAGACGCGGTTTTGCACGTCGATGGCGGCGAGGTCCGGATCGGTGCCCGCCGCGAAGGTGATGTTCAGGCTGTACGAGCCTTCGTCCGAGCTGGTGGACTCCATGTAGAGCATGTGATCCACGCCGTTCAGCTGGGTCTCCAGCGGCGTGGCGATAGCCTCCGCCACGTCAGCCGAGCTGGCGCCCGGCCAGCTGGCAGACACATTCACCACCGGCGGCGCGATCTGCGGGTACTGCTCCACCGGGATAATCCTCAGCGCAATGGCCCCCACCAGGGTGATGACCAGCGCAATCACCATCGCGAAGCGCGGGCGTTTGATGAAAAACGTCAGCATGATGGCTCCTTAATTCAGTATCTGGACGGCCGCGCCTGGCTGCACGCGCTGCGCGCCGTCAGTAATCGCTCGCTCACCGGACTTCACGCCGGATGAAATCCGGAACTGCTGGCCGATCTGTCCGGCGATCTTCAGCGGGCGCATTTCGGCTTTTCCGTCGGCGTTAACCACCCAGGCAAAGAACCCGTCGCCGTTCTGCTGGACCGCGGCGGCGGGTAGGGTCAGAACCGGCAGCTCGCTGGCCGGGCGCAGCGTCACGTTCACGCTGCCGCCGGGCAACAGCTGATGGCGCGGGTTGGCAAACTCGGCGCGCAGCATCACGCTGGCGGTGCGCGGATCGATGCGGTTGTCCACTGAGGTGAGCTCGCCGCTGACGCGCTGGCCGTTGCTGTCAATGAACGCCTGCCAGGCCTGCTTCATGGCGCTGATATCCGCATGCTGTCCGGCTTTGGTGGCAAACGCGCCCTCTTCCAGCGCAAAGGCGATGCGGATGGGATCGAGCTGCACCACCTCCACCAGCACGCCGCTGGCAGGGTTGACCAGGCTACCGACGTGGAACCGGCTGTGCCCTACGCGACCGTCGATCGGCGAGGTGATGCGGGTGTAGTTCAGGGTGACATTACGGGTTTCGAGCCGGGCTTTAGCCTGCTCCAGCGCGGCGCTCGCCACGTCCCTTTGCATGCGGGCGTTGTCCACGTCGTGACGGCTAATGGCGTTGCTGCTGCCCAGGCTTTCAAAGCGGGAAAGCTGCTGCTGCGCCTGACGCAGCGTGGCTTCGGCGCTTCTTACCTCGGCCTGTGCCAGGCGCAGGGCGGCGCGCGGCTCGGCGTCGTCCAGCTCAAACAGCATGTCGCCTTTTTTCACGTACTGCCCGTCGCGGAAGTGGATTTTGGCGATCGCGCCTTCGGTGCGCGCGCGCAGCTCAACGGTGTGGATGGCTTCGATGCGGCCCGGGATCTGGCGCTCGGCGGCGTGGGCGGTCTGCTCCACGGTGGCGACGCGAACGGGGATGGCGGCAGCGAATGCGGGTTGCAGGGTGCAGGCGAGAAGTGCGAACAGGAGTGGGAGTTTCATTAAGAGGTACCTCAGATGTTTTCCCCTCACCCCGGCCCTCTCCCCAAAGGGGCGAGGGAGAAAACCGAGCCGCCCCTTCACCTCAGAGCAGAGGGAGAAAACCGGGCGGTCCCCTCTCCCCTAAGGGGAGAGGGATAGGGTGAGGGGTAAGGTTTTGGTTATGCAGCCTTACGGAACCTGCGGGTCAGTCGCTTCTCGATTTCGACGACGAAGAACATCACGCCCGCCACCGCCAGAGTCACAAACCAGTAGCGCAGCGGCAGCGCTTCGGTGCCGAACAGCATCTGCATCAACGGCAGGTAGATAATCGCCGCCTGGAGCAGGAACAGCACGCCCGTCACCAGCCAGATCCCTTTGTTCGCCAGCAGGCCGCGGTTCAGGGAGAACCCTTCGGTATTGCGGCAGTTAATCATGTACACCCACTGGGCGCAGACCAGCATCTGCAGCAGCACGGTGCGGATGAACTCCGCGCTGTGGCCGCGCGGGGCCAGCCAGGCTTCCAGCGCAAAGGCGGCGATGGCAATCATGGTGCCGACGAAGGCCACGCGCCAGACGGCGTAGGCGTCCATCACGTGCTGCCCGGTCTGGCGCGGCGGACGGCGCATGATGTTGCGCTCGGCGGCCTCAAAGGCCAGGCCGAAGGAGAGCGTGGCGGAGGTGGCCATGTTCATCCACAGAATCAGCACCGGCGTCAGCGGAATGATGTTCCCCGCCAGCAGCGCAATCACAATCAGCAGCCCCTGCGCGAGGTTGGTCGGCATGATGAACAGGATGGTCTTCTTCAGGTTGTCGTAAACGCGACGCCCCTCTTTCACCGCGCTGGCGATGGTGGCGAAGTTATCGTCCGTCAGGACCATGTCCGCCGCCTCTTTGGTCACTTCCGTGCCCTTGATGCCCATCGCGATGCCGACGTCAGCCTGACGCAGCGCCGGGGCATCGTTCACGCCGTCGCCGGTCATGCCAACGATTTCGCCTTTGTCCTGCAGCGCTTTCACCAGGCGCAGCTTATGCTCCGGGCTGGTACGGGCGAAGATGTCATACTTCACCGCCGCTTCCGCCAGCGCGGCGTCGTCCATTTTCTCCAGCTCGTAGCCGGTGACCGCCTGCTCGCTGTTGGTGATCCCCAGCATCTGGCCGATGCTCATCGCCGTCTGCGGGTGATCCCCGGTGATCATCTTCACGCGGATCCCCGCCTGCTGGCAGGCGTTAATCGCATCAATGGCTTCCGGACGCGGCGGATCCATCATCCCGGCGATGCCGAGGAAGATCAGGCCGTGGCTCAGGTCGTCGTGCGTCAGCGTCTGCTCGCCGTTCGCCGGCTTGAACGCCGCGGCGACCATGCGCAGCCCCTGACGCGCATAGCGCTCCATCTCGCTTTCCCAGTACGCGCGGTTGAAGGCTTCCGCACCGTTGCGGGTCTGCTGCTCGGCGCACAGGGCGAAAATGACGTCCGGCGCGCCGGTGATCAGGATCTGCTCCTCACCGCCAATCTGATAGTGGGTGCTCATGTACTTGTACTGCGAGTCGAACGGGATCTTGTTAACCAGCGTGGTCATGACCGGCTCAAGGCTGGCCTTCGCCGCCAGCACCTTCAGCGCGCCCTCGGTCGGCCCACCGGTGATGCCCCACAGGCCGCGCTCGTCCTGGATCAGCTGGCTGTCGTTACACAGGTCGATGGTGCGCAGGTAGTGCTCCAGCACGGTGCCCGGCTGGATGTGGACCGGCTCATCGCTGCCTTCTAGGTAGATGTTGCCCACCGGCTCGTAGCTGTTGCCGTCCACGCGGTAGCAGGCGTCAGCGGTGATAATGGCTTTGACCGTCATCTCGTTCATGGTCAGGGTGCCGGTTTTATCCGAGCAGACCACGGTCATCGCGCCCAGGGTTTCAACCGTCGGCAGCTTGCGGATAATCGCCCGCTTGCGCGCCATCGCCTGCACGCCCAGGGAGAGGATGATGGAGATAATCGCCGGCAGGCCTTCCGGCACGGAGGCCACCGCCAGGCTAATCAGGGAGAGCAGCAGCTCGCCCATCGGGATCTCGCGAAACGCCAGGCTGAAGACAAACAGCGCGGCCATCATCGCCAGGATAATGGCGAAGATCGCTTTACCCAGCTTGTCCATCTGCACCAGCAGCGGCGTGCGGTGCTTTTCGATGCCCGCCATCATCTGGTTGATGTGGCCAAGCTCCGTATCCTTACCGGTCGCGGTGACCACGCCTACGCCGCCGCCCGCGCTTACGGTCGTCCCGGAGAAGACCATATTGGTGCGATCGCCCAGCGGCAGTTCACCGCTCAGCGGATTAATATGTTTATCCACCACGGTGGATTCACCGGTCAGAATCGCCTCTTCCACGCGTAAATTATGCGCTTCGATTAAACGCATATCCGCCGGAATACGATCCCCCGCGCGTAATACAATAATATCGCCCGGGACTATTTCAGTTGTAGGTATAGTTTCGTGAGTGCCGTTACGAATAACGCGCGCCTCGCTGGAGAGCATATTGCGAATACTCTTCAGGGATTTTTCCGCGTTGCTTTCCTGAATATGGCCAATTAAGGCATTGATTACCGCCACGCCCAGAATAACCAGCGTATCAACCCAGTGGCCCATTACTGCCGTTAATACGGCGGCGGCCAGCAGGACATAAATCAGCACATCATTAAAATGGGCCAAAAAACGCAGCCAGGCGGGTTTGCCTTTTTTCTCCGGCAGCGCGTTCGGCCCTGTTTTTTGCAGACGCGCCTGCGCCTCTGCACGATCCAGACCGCTGGCCTGGCTCTGCGTGTGGGTAAGCACCTGCTCTACGGTCTGCTGGTATGCCAGCCCGCCGGAAGGCGGCACGTTTGGGGACAATTTTTTTTCGGTCATCGTATTTTTCCTTCAATATCCGGTGAACAGAAGCCTGAATTCCTTTCTGGCTTAAATAAATTCATTTTAAAGTCTTGCGGGTAAAATTGATCTACCGCAATATAATGACTTCACGGTTATTCAAAACTGATTAAAACTATTTCGATGACCTGATTTTTACAAAATATTTCTAAACCAACATTAAACGAGGGGGAACCATGTTTGGTATTTATCGCGGACGACGCCTGGCGTTATACATTGTCGCAGCCATTGTTATTGCCACGTTAATTGGTTATAGCACCTATACATTTGTAAAATTATTTTCCTGATAAAGACGTTTATTTACATAACGCGATATTAATATAAATACCGGGTCGTATTTTGTTATTTATCCGCTAAATAATATCCTCGTTTTATTCAATAACGCCTGAATCGCTGATATTGCTTTACGTTACAGGATGCCGGACAATGACATTTTTAACTGACGATTAACATTACGATGAAACACCCGTTAGAATCGCTGCTTACGGCAGGCGGCATTTTATTGCTGGCCCTGCTCTCCTGCCTGCTTTTACCCGCGCCGTCGCTGGGTCTGGTGCTGGCGCAGAAGCTGGTTCAGACCTTTCACATGGTCGATCTGAACCAGCTTTACACCATTCTGTTCTGCGTGTGGTTTTTACTGCTGGGTGCCATCGAATTCTTCGTCCTGCGTTTCGTCTGGCGCCGCTGGTTTTCACTGGCGTCGTAAGCCAATAAAAAAGCCGGGTGGCGACTTCGCCTTACCCGGCCGGTGATGGCAATTTTCCAGACCCGCCAGGGCGGAAAACAGCTCAGTGCGTCTGACTGTGGTTCTCCTTGCGGTACGCACCAGGCGGCTGGTTGAACGTCCGGGTGAAGATACGGGTAAACGTCTGCTGCGAGTCAAACCCGTAACGCAGGCAGATGTCGTAGACCCGAGCGTCGGATTCACGCAGATCGCGCGCCGCCAGCAGCAGCTTGCGCTCACGGATATAACGCCCCAGGCTCTCCCCTTTGTACTGCATAAACAACCGCTGCAGGTGCCACTTCGAGTAGCCCGCGTGGCGGGCAATCTCTTCTATACGTAATGGCTGGTGCAGATTGTCGTCGATCCATTCGACGATAGTGTCGATGACTTGAGCGGAAATGGTCATGCTGCTGTCCCCCTCTGCTTCTCGCTTAAACATTATTCCCACCACGCGCGAAAGGTTTGCGTGGCGTCATTCACCCGGACGGGCTCGCCCAGCGCCGGCGTCAGTAGCCGATAGTTTTTATCCTTGCTGGCTTTAGCCAGCTGGATCAGCGGATCGTTCCACGTATGTTTTGCCAGCACGAAGCGTCCGTTATGCCCGGGCACCACGGCTTTCGCGTTCAGATCCACCGAGGCCTGCGCCGTTTCCTCCGGGAGCATGTGGATATACTTCCAGTCCTGGTCGTACTGGCCGTTTTCCATGATGGCGACATCAACGCCATCAAACTGCTCGCCGATGGCCTTAAAGTGCGGACCGTAGCCGGAGTCCCCGCTGTAATAAACCTTCTGCTCTGGCGTGACGAACATAAAGCTGCCCCACAGGGTTCGATCGCGCTTGATGCCGCGCCCGGAGAAGTGACGCGCCGGCAGAACATGCACCGTCAGTTCATCGCTGATGCGTACCGACTGGTTCCAGTCGCGCTCGTCAATAATCTCAGGCTTCATCCCCCAGTAGCGCAGATGAGATCCCACGCCCAGCGGCGTCACCACGCGCTTCACCTTCGGCAGTAGCGCCCTGATGGTGGCGTAATCCAGATGATCGTAGTGATCGTGCGAGATAATCAGCAGGTCGATTTCCGGCATGCTTTCAGCGCGCCACGGATACTCCCCGGCAAAGGCTTTATTCAGAAACGAGAACGGCGCGGCATAGTTGCCGAGCACCGGGTCAATCAGGATGCGTTTGCCCGCGAGCTGCAGGTACCACGAGGAGTGGCCGAGCCACACCAGGGTTTCCTCCTCCAGCGGCAGGCTCGCAAGATCGGTTTTCACCAGCGGCAGCGGCTGGGCCGGGCGCGCGTTTTCGGTTTTTTTGGTCAGAAAATCCCACGTCGCGACCAGCATGTTTTTGTCGCCGTTATAGCCCGGTGTTGGCAGCGTATTGTGGAATTTCCCGTCGCGATACTGGGGAGAGGCCTCCACTTCAGTGAGCTGCTCACCCTGCGGCGGCTGGCCGAATCCGGCATTCAGTACAAACGGTAAACTCGCAGCTGAAGCAATAATCATGATTAACACCACGCAGATGAAGAGAGGTTTTTTCATATCCAGACCCGAAAACGCGCCCCATCCGATAGTTTGCGCGGGGTAAACTTGATTATGAGTGAGTAAGCACTCATTATAGATATGATGATAAAGTCGTCAAGACGTTTTCGATCTTTGACATTCCGCGTTGCAGCGTGTCAAAGCACGTGTTTCAATCAGGGTTTTTATAATTGACAGGGGGAAAAATTTAGTGGCACGTCCGAAGAGTGAAGATAAAAAACAGGCCTTACTGGAAGCCGCAACGGTGGCATTTGCACAGTCAGGCATTGCCGCCTCAACGTCGTTAATCGCCCGTAACGCGGGCGTCGCCGAAGGGACCCTGTTTCGCTACTTTCCCACTAAAGACGATCTGCTGAATGCCCTCTATCTGCACCTGAAGCAGGATCTCTGCCAGGCCATGCTGGCAAACCTCGATCGCACCATCACGCTGCCCAAAGAACATACCCGCAATATCTGGAACAGCTACGTGGACTGGGGTATTCGTAACCCCGTTTCTCATGCGGCTATCCGCCAGATCGGCGTCAGTGAAAAGCTGAGCGCCGAAACGGAACAGGCGGTGAAGGAGATGTTCCCGGAACTCCATGAACTGTGCCGCCGCTCGGTGCGTCAGGTGTTTATGTCAGATGAATTTAAAACGTTTGGCGATGCGCTTTTCTTATCGCTGGCCGAATCCACGATGGAATTTGCCACTCGCGACCCTTCCCGCGCCGTTGATTTTAAAGCGCTCGGTTTTGAAGTGATGTGGCGCGGGCTGGCCCAGGAAGAGAGCGATGGACAGTAAATCCTTGCAGGAGCACGCAATGCGCGTGGCCCTTGAGTTGCCCTTTACCGAACACTGCTGGCCGTTTGGGCCGGAGTTTGACGTGTTTAAAGTGGGCGGAAAGATTTTCATGATCGTCGCGGTCGCACACGGGCGACCGCACGTCAGTCTGAAGTCAGACCCGGAGAAATCACTGTTAAATCAGCAGATCTATCGCGGGATAGAGCCGGGTTACCATCTGAGTAAAAAGCACTGGATTTCCCTTTACGGCACTGACGACGTGACGCCGGAACTGGTTACCGACCTCATTTCTGATTCCTGGAATCTGGTGGTAGATAAGCTGCCGAAAAAAGACCAGAAGTGGATCCGTCCGGTCTGATTGTTCGTCTGAGACGAACAGATTAAGCGCTCGAATTGCACTTATCTTTTTCCGCGTCCCGCTGTAATCTGCTTTCCTTTCGCGCCCGCGAGCGGGCGAATTTCATCACCAGGAGTTGTTATGGATATCATTTCTGTCGCCCTGAAACGCCACTCTACCAAGGCGTTCGACGCAAGCAAAAAACTGACCGCGGAAGAAGCGGAAAAAATCAAAACCCTGCTGCAGTACAGCCCGTCCAGCACCAACTCCCAGCCGTGGCACTTCATTGTAGCCAGCACCGAGGAAGGAAAAGCGCGCGTGGCAAAATCCGCCGCGGGCACCTATGTGTTCAACGAACGCAAAATGCTGGATGCTTCCCACGTGGTGGTGTTCTGCGCGAAAACCGCGCTGGATGACGCCTGGCTGGAGCGCGTCGTGGATCAGGAAGAGGCCGATGGCCGTTTCAACACGCCGGAAGCCAAAGCCGCAAACCATAAGGGCCGCACCTACTTCGCCGACATGCACCGCGTGGATCTGAAAGATGACGACCAGTGGATGGCGAAGCAGGTTTACCTGAACGTCGGTAACTTCCTGCTGGGCGTGGGCGCGATGGGCCTGGACGCGGTACCGATTGAAGGTTTCGACGCCGCGATCCTCGACGAAGAGTTTGGCCTGAAAGAGAAAGGCTTTACCAGCCTGGTGGTGGTACCGGTTGGGCACCACAGCGTGGAAGATTTCAACGCCACGCTGCCGAAGTCTCGCCTGCCGCTGAGCACGATTGTAACTGAGTGCTGATCCTTTCTGGCACGCTGGGTTCCGGCGTGCCTGTTTTCACTACAGCATACTCTCAGGATGCTGCATCCTTTTCGCTCTGCGCCTGAACACGCGTCAGACCCTCCTGCTCTCGCCATTACGCCTTCCTCTCGCTGCGGCGTTTCTCTCAGCGTGGAACATTCAGGTTAGATCCCTCGGTTTGCCGTTGTGTATCGATTGCTTGCTGTTACAGTCAAATAATTTGTAACAGCACAGAAATACTCACATCAGAAATTTCGCATACAATTTTTTAATTAATGAGTATCTTATTCTATTTTATATACCCCTGCTATAATCTCTCAGCATCCCAATCAATAACCCTCAAAAATATATCCCCTTATTTTTCCCCGCGCCCAAATTAATTATTCCACTCTGGTACATCATTAATTAACGCGAACTTTGCATGAATTGTTACATGTCTATTTTTGGAATCGGGGTTCTGCATGTTTTTATATGCTCCCATTTCGCATGAAAAGAAATGGGAACACTTTTTCAAGGAATAACAAGGATAGATATATGAAAAATAAAAGTGCAGTGAGCACTCGGTCTAATACAAAGGTATTACACGCTAAACTGGCGCCGACCTGTTTTGCGACCATGCTTGCACTGGGCATGATCATGCCTGCTCAGGCCGCCATCGTGGCAGGTAATACCGATAAACCGGCCATTCATACCGATGCAAGTGGCGCCACCATCGTTGATATCAACAAGGCGAGCGCAGGTGGGGTTTCCCATAACGTTTTTTCCGAATTTAACGTCGACAGCAACGGCGTGATCCTGAATAACAGCGGCACGGCAACCAACACCCAGCTAGCGGGCCAGATCGATGGCAACGCTAATATGGCCGGCGGCAGCGCTAAGGTGATCCTGAACGAAGTACGTTCATCCGATCCGAGCCAGCTGAACGGCATGGTCGAAGTGGCAGGCCAGTCCGCACAGGTGATTATCGCCAACCCATCAGGCATCACCTGTGACGGTTGCGGCTTTATCAATACCAACCACGCTACGCTGACCACCGGTACAGCCACCTACGATAACAAGGGTAATGTTAGCGGTCTGGATGTGAGCAAAGGTCAGGTGACCATCACCGGTAAAGGGATGGATACCCGCTCTACGCAGTACACCGACATTATTGCCCGTTCAGTGAAGGTCAATGCGAAAGTTCAGGCTAACGAGCTGAATATCGTCACGGGTAACAACCACATCGATAAATATGGTCGCGTGCAGAAGAAGTATGACAGCAGCAATACCCCTGACGTAGCGCTGGATGTGTCTGCGCTGGGCTCCATGTACGCGAATAAAATCTATATGGAAGGCACTGACGCCGGCGTTGGCGTGCATATCGATCGTGCTGACCTGACGGCATCCGACACGCTGTCAATCAACGTTGATGGTGTGGTCGAAAACAACGGTGGACATATCAGCGGTAAAAATGCAGCTACCGTGATGGGAAGTGATGTCCTGAACCATAACGGTCAGATTACCTCTGAAGGTATGGTGTCCGTTGCCGCAGACAACACGCTGGACAACACTAACGGCGTCATTAAAGCCGCGATGGTTAACGTTTCCGGCAAAAATACCGTTAACAGCCATGGTTCCATCCAGGGCAGCCAGAATACCTTTATTACCGCTGACTCACTGGACAACAGCGACGGTGAAATTCTCAGCAATGGTGATTTGACGATCGGCCGCGCCTCCAGGAATTACAACGCACAGGGCGTGAATAATACCCGTGGCCGCATTGATGCTAAGGGTGCCCTCAATGTTGACGCTGCCAGCCTGAACAACTCCGCTGGCCGCGTAGAAACCGACGGAGCGATGGCCGTGAATGTCGACACGCTGGCGAACGACAACGGTCTCATCTCCGCCGGGAACGGCTGGAACATGATCAGCGCCTCCATGCTGAATAATGATAACGGTGTGATTCAGTCTCTGGGATCTGACAGCCAGCTTCAGGTGAGCGGCAACAACATGCTCTCTAACCGCAATGGTTCAATCCACAGCGACGGCTCTGTTTCAATCAATGGCGCCCTGGATAATATGTCCGGCACCATTGCAGCCGGCAAAGACCTCTTTATGTACGGCACGTCCTACTATTCTGACCTTGCCAGTAAGATGGAAGCAGGCGGCAACATCGACATGACCGTGACCGGTACGTTCCAGAACGCCGGAACCCTTAAAGCGGGTCAGGATATGATGTTAAACATCGGTTCTAATGGCTGGAATAGCTATGGCGGCCCGGCGCAGAACAGCGGTTCCATCGCGGCTGGCGGTCGCCTGGCGCTGCAGATGAACAGCAGTCAGTTCGACAACAGCGGCGACATTACCGCTAATCAGCTGGATCTTCAGCTGGCAGACCTCTCCAACAGCGGCTCGATCGTCAGCAAGAATGATTTCAACCTGAACACCACTAATCTGGAGAACCGGGGACACGGCACGATTAGCGCCGACCATAACATCAACGTCACCACCTCTTATCTGATGACGGATGCAGGTAGCAAGATCAACGCCGGTTCTGATGCCACGCTGTTCGTGATGAACAACCTGGACAACAGCGGTGATATCCGTGCGGCACATGACATTAATCTCAACGTGATGGGCAGCTACGGCTGGTCTCAGAGCACCGCGTATAACTACGGCACGATGACTGCGGGTAATAAACTGAACGCACAGATGGACCGCGTAACCCTTATCAACGGCGGCACGCTGTCCGCTGATAACGGTATTACCCTGGTCAGCAACTACCTGACCAACAGCGGTAATATCACCAGTGCAAGCGATATTACGCTGAATACGACTAACGGCATTAACAACGAAGCCAGCGGTAAAATTACCGGCGATCGCGTTTACACCACAGGCTATGTTAATAATATGGGTGTTATTAACGAGACCGGTGCTGCGACTCCGGATAACGGTACAACGACTCCGGATAACGGTGCAACGACCCCGGATAACGGTGCAACGACCCCGGATAACGGTGCAACGACGCCTGACGACAGTAATACCAATACCGATTCAAATGCCACGGCGGATAACAGTGGAAATACCACTGTTAAGCCAAACGGCACACCTGAAGGTAATGGCGTTTGGGAAAATGGCGTAGTTTACCACCCGGGTGATATCTATTACGGCTATGTTGTTCAGGACATTATTTATTATCCTGGCGGCTATGTCATCGCTACCGCAGCGTAATTCTTTTTAAATAAAAAGCCTCACATTTTCGTGAGGCTTTATTTCCTAACTATGTTTCTGCGATGAATATATCCAGGACGTTGTAAATTATAATGAACAATTATCAAGCGGGCCTCAGTTTCCTTTTTTTGTCCTTATGCTTAATGCAATCCTCTCTTCTTCATGCCGAACCAGCAACGATACAGCAGCAGGATCAAGCCCGACACGAACAACTCGCGCCTCAGGGTAAGCCGCTGCTTACGGCTGAAAGCACGTCTAATGGCGACGCGCTTGTTCTTCCGAAAGAGTCTGTTTGCTATGACATTCGCCATGTGAGAATCGACAATACGCAGTCGCTTCCACACTGGCTCACCTTTCGCGATGTCATTCGTCAGGCTGAGAATAACTGTATCGGCGTGAAGGGAATTAAAGCCATACATACGGTCGTGCAGGATCGATTAATATCCCACGGATTTATTACCACCCGCGTATTAATACCGGAGCAAAATTTGAATAAGGGAACGCTAACCCTGCAAATTCTGCCTGGACGCGTCAGTGATGTCATTATTCAGGATCAAAGCGGGCTCCCCGTTCATCGCTGGAATAACGTCCCGCAAGAGCCGGGCGATCTCCTCGATTTACGCGGTCTGGAACAGGGGCTGGAAAACCTGCAGCGTATTCCCGGTTCGCAGGCGAGTATTCGTCTGATGCCGGGGGAAAATCCCGGTGATACACGCGTAGAGATCAAGCGCGACCAGCGTAAAGCCTGGCGACTGGGCAGCTGGTTTGATGATTCCGGTAGTAAATACACCGGACGATATCAGGGGGGCCTGGCGCTATATCTGGATAACCCCACCTCGCTCAACGATATGTTTTATGCCGCGTATGGCGGTGGCTTCAAAAATGAAAACGGCAAGCGTAACGATAATACCTCGGCGTTTTACTCCGTTCCCTGGGGATACTGGGCGCTGGAACTTTATGCCAGCCAGTACAGAACGACGCAGACTCTCCATAGCGGTGATTTTCACTACCGGTACAGTAGCGATGAAAAGTTAATGACCGCCGCGCTTAACCGCGTGGTTTACCGCAGCGCGAGCCAGAAAACCACGCTGGGCTTTAAAGGGATCAAGCGTGATTCCCGCTACGATCTTAACGACGTGGAAGTGGAGGTTCAGCACCGGGACACCAGCAGCTGGCAGCTTAGTCTGGAGCATTTAGCCTATCTTCCCTTCGGTCAGCTTACGGCAGGCCTCGGTTATCAACATTCCGCACCGTGGTTTGGTGAAGAACCCGATGCTGAAGAGATGGTGGGCAGTGCCGACGCGCAGGCGCGCATCATTACGCTGAGTGCAGACGGTACTTTCCCGTTCAAACTGGGCAAGTTAGCCCTCAGCTATGAACCGCATTTCAAGCAACAGACCACTCCGGACAGGCTGACTCAGCCCGATAAGTTCACCATCGGCAACCGCTGGACGGTGCGCGGCTTTGACGGAGAGTCCTCATTGTATGCCGACAAAGGCTGGTATCTGCGTAATGATATCAACCTGAATCTGCCGGTATGGGGAATGCAGCCCTATATTGGCGCAGACTATGGCGAAGTCAGCGGCTCAGAAAATGATTACTGGAGCGGGGCGCACATTGCCGGTGCGGTCGCAGGCGTGCGCGGGGTAAAAGGCCATCTGGGGTATGACCTTTTTGCGGGTGTGCCTCTGGCAAAACCGGATGAGATGCATACCAGTCCCGTCACGCTTGGATTTTCGGTGCAATGGCAGTACTGAGGGCACAGTGAAAAATTAACACTTCGGGCGATGAGTATTACGATCGGCTTTTTTCTGCCAGCCAGTCCATCGCCCGCTCTCCCGCCTCATCCACCGGCAGATAAACCAGCAGCCGCGATCCGTTTCGCGGCGCGGAGTACCAGTACATCTGCTGCAGCGTAAAATCCCCCAGCTCGGGATGGGTAAACAGCTTGAGCTGGTTCTCCACCCCGCGCACGTCGTTGCGCTGGTGCCACAGGGTTTTAAACTCTTCCGACACAGCAAAGAAGCGCGCCAGCCTGGCCTCCCACAGCGGGTCACCCCGGTGTTCGGCCATCGCCGCCCGGAAATAGGAGACAAATATGGGCAGCACATCGTCACGTCTGCCGAGACGCGCGCGCCACGCCGGGTGGGTGAGAAACAGGTAAATACAGTTGCGGTCTTCCGGCGGGATTTCATTGAAATCGACGCCCATCAGATGCCCGAAGCTGTCGTTCCACGCCACGATGTCGAAATTCGGTTTCTGAATGCTGGCGGGTTTAGGCATAAGCGTATCCAGCAGGCGGCGCGTGCCCTCGCTGATACCCTCGCAGCAGACCGCCTGCGGCGCTTCACCCGGCGGCAGCCCGGCCAGCACAAACAGGTGTCGGGCCTCGGTCGGGGTGCATTGCAGCGCTTTTGCCACAGCGGCCATCACCGCGCTCGACGGATTGACGTCCCGGCCCTGCTCCAGCCAGGTGTACCAGGTCACGCCCACATCCGCGAGCATCGCCACCTCTTCCCGGCGCAGACCCGGCGTGCGGCGACGACCGCTGCGCGGCAGGCCAAGACGCTGCGGATCGAGGCTTTCACGTCGTGCACGTAAAAATGCCCCCAGCTGTTTTCGGGTGTCATCCTGAAGTGAGACGACGGGTTCAGACATCAAGGCCATAAATCCCCCTGCATGGTAGTGCCAGTACCAGTATAAGCAAGAACTGGTACCCGTTTATCAGATGATTGATGCTACGACCATCTGTTGAATGACGCAATGGAGTTACCATGAATACGTCAGTTGTTTCACCGGGCCGCGCTGGCCTGATATTGCTGCTAACCGGCCAGATGCTGCCGATGATTGATACCTCAATCACCAACGTCGCGCTGGACGCCATTACCCATTCGCTGAACGCCACCGCCACCGAGCTGGAGCTGATTGTCGCCCTCTACGGCGTGGCCTTCGCCGTCTGCCTCGCGCTCGGCAGCAAGCTGGGGGACAACTTTGGCCGTCGGCGTCTGTTCATGTGGGGCGTCGCGAGCTTTGGCCTGGCCTCGCTGCTCTGCGGGATGGCGGGGAACATTGAACAGCTGCTGGCCGCGCGCATCGTTCAGGGGGCGGGAGCCGCACTGATCGTGCCGCAAATTCTTGCCACGCTGCACGTGACGCTGAAAGGTACGGCGCACGCTAAGGCCATCAGCCTGTTTGGCGGCATCGGTGGGATTGCGTTTATCGTCGGCCAGATGGGCGGCGGCTGGCTGGTGTCGGCGGATATCGCCGGGCTGGGCTGGCGTAACGCCTTCTTTATCAACGTGCCGATCTGTCTGGTGGTGCTGGCGCTGAGTCGCCATTTCGTACCCGAAACCCGTCGCGAGACGCCGTCACGGATCGACTGGACCGGAACCGTGCTGCTGGCGATCATTCTTTGCTGCCTGCTGTTCCCGATGGCGCTCGGCCCCCAGTGGCGCTGGTCGTGGCCGCTGAAGGTTATGCTTCTCGCCATTATTCCGCTGGGCTGGCTGACGGCGCTGAATGCGCGCAAAAAGGAGCGTGAGAATGCCCATCCGCTGATCCCGCCGCGCCTGCTGCAGCTTCGCAGCGTTCGCTTTGGCATTCTGATTGCGATGCTCTTTTTCAGCGTCTGGTCCGGGTTTATGTTCTGTATGGCGCTGACCATGCAAACCGGTCTGGGGATGGCACCGTGGCAGTCCGGAAACAGTTTTATCGCGCTGGGCGTAACTTACTTTATTTCGGCGTGGTTCGCGCCGAGGCTGATTGCTCGCTACAGCACCAGTACCATTCTGCTGACGGGTCTGGCGATCCAGATTGCCGGCCTGCTGGCGCTGATCGCCACGTTCCGCGTCTGGGGAATGGAGAATACCGCCCTGACGCTGGCGCCCGCGACCGGGCTGGTCGGCTACGGGCAGGCGCTGATCGTGAACAGCTTCTACCGCATCGGGATGCGCGATATTCAGCCTGACGACGCGGGGGCCGCCAGCGCTATTCTCAGCACGCTGCAGCAGGCCGCGCTGGGGCTTGGCCCGGCCATTTTTGGCGCGATTTTGCTACACGCGCTGCAGAACCATCACGGGGATTACACCCAGGCGGTGAACGTCTTCCTGATGGTGGAAACGGCGATGATGGTGGTGCTTGCCCTGGCGACGCTGCGCATCCGCCATCGCCTGTGCCTGCCGGTGGTAAAGGTCTGCCAGTCCACCAAATAATCCCGTGAATTTGCATAATAGATCCGCAGCCGCCATTATGGGGCTGCATCAATACAGGAGACGTTATGCAGGAATTAATTGCTCAGGTTGAAGAGTTAGGCATTGAAATTAATCACACCACCTCTTTAGTGATTATCTTTGGTATTATTTTTCTTACCGCCATCATCGTTCATTTTATTCTTCACAAAGTGGTGCTTCGCGCGTTCGAAAAACGCGCGCAGGCCAGCAGCCATTTGTGGCTGCAGATCATTACCCAGAATAAATTATTTCACCGTCTGGCCTTCACCCTTCAGGGGATAATCGTCAACGTTCAGGCGGTACTGTGGCTACAAAAGGGCAGCGAAGCGGCGGAAATTCTCACTACCTGCGCAAAGCTGTGGGTCATGGTGTATGCCCTGCTCTCCTTCTTCTCGCTGCTGGACGTGATTTTTAATCTGTCGCAGAAAATGGCCACCGCATCACAGCTGCCGCTGAAGGGGATCTTTCAGGGCATCAAGCTGGTGAGCGCCATCCTGGTGGGGATATTGATTATCTCGCTGCTGATCGGCCAGTCCCCGGCGATTCTGATCAGCGGTCTGGGCGCCATGGCCGCCGTTCTGATGCTGGTGTTTAAAGACCCGATACTCGGACTTGTGGCGGGGATTCAGCTTTCCGCCAACGATATGCTCAAGCTCGGCGACTGGCTGGAGATGCCGAAATACGGTGCCAACGGCACGGTGACGGACATCGGTCTGACCACCGTTAAAGTACGCAACTTCGATAATACGATTACAACCATTCCGACGTGGGCCCTGGTCTCCGACGCCTTTATCAACTGGAGCGGCATGTCGGCCTCCGGCGGGCGACGCATTAAGCGCAGCCTGAATATTGATACCACCAGCATTCATTTTCTCGACGAGCAGGAGCAGCAGAAACTCATTCAGGCGAAGCTGCTGAAGCCCTATCTGGCCGCGCGACATGAGGAAATTAACCTGTGGAATCAGAAGAACGGTGAAGGGGAGTCGGTATTAAACCTGCGTAAGATGACCAATATTGGTACCTTCCGCGCCTACCTGAATGAATATCTGCGCAACCATCCGCGTATTCGCAAAGATATGACGCTGATGGTGCGCCAGCTAGCGCCTGATGCGAATGGTTTGCCGATTGAAATATATGCCTTCACCAACACGGTGGTCTGGGCAGAATATGAAGAGATTCAGGCCGACATCTTCGACCATATATTCGCGGTGGTGGATGAATTTGGGCTGCGTATTCACCAGTCCCCGACCGGAAACGATATTCGATCCCTGACGGGCGTTATCGCCAGATAATCCGTTTGTAGGCCCGGTAAGCGAAGCGCCACCGGGCGTGAAGGCAGGTGAGGTTTAGTCTGGTGCCCTCACCCCGGCCCTCTCCCACAGGGAGAGGAGAAAACCGCGCTACTTTTTGCGGGAAAGCTTAAACGCCACAAACAGGAAGATAACCCATACAGGCAGCAGCATCGCCGAAAGGCGCATCTCATCCATGGTGCACATCAGCACCAGAATCAGCCCCAGGAAAGCGATACAGATATAGTTCCCCGCCGGATAAAGCAGCGCTTTGAACTGCGTCTCGCGTCCCTTGCGGCGCATCGCGGCGCGAAAGCGCAGGTGCGCCAGGCAAATCATGATCCAGTTCAGCAGCAGCGTGGCGACAACCAGCGCCATCAGCAGGCCAAAGGCCTCTTTCGGCAGCAGATAGTTAATCAGCACCACCAGCGAGGTGATAGCGCCGGAAAGGAACAAGGAATTCACCGGCACGCCGCGACGGCTGACGCGGGTGAGGAACTTCGGCGCGTTGCCCTGCACGGAGAGGCCGAACAGCATGCGGCTGTTGGAGTAAACGCCGCTGTTATAGACCGACAGAGACGCCACCAGAATGACGAAGTTCAGCGCCGAGGCCACCACGTTGCTGTTTAGATCGTGGAAAATCATCACGAACGGGCTGCTATCGGACTTCACTTCCACCCACGGATAGAGCGCCAGCAGCACCACCAGCGAGCCGATGTAGAACAGCAGAATACGGTACACCACCTGGTTGACCGCTTTGGGAATGCTTTTATGCGGGTCGCGCGCTTCCGCGGCGGTAATGCCGATCAGCTCTAGTCCACCGAAGGAGAACATGATCACTGCCAGGGAGAGAATTAGCCCTTTCCAGCCGGTGGCGAGGAAGCCGCCGTGCTGCCACAGGTTGTCGATCGTGGCGCGGTCGCCGCCGTGGCCGGAGAACAGCAGCCACAGGCCAAAGCCGATCATCCCGATAATCGCCAGCACCTTGATCAGCGCAAACCAGAACTCGGTTTCGCCATACAGGCGCACGTTGACGAGGTTAACGGCGTTAATAATGATGAAGAAGGCCGCCGCCCAGATCCACGTCGGGACGTCCGGCAGCCAGTACTGCATATAAATGCCTGCGGCGGTCAGCTCCGCCATCCCCACCAGCACGAACATCACCCAGTAGTTCCAGCCGGACAGGAAGCCTGCAAACGGGCCCCAGTATTTATAAGCAAAGTGCGCGAAGGAGCCTGAAACCGGCTCTTCAACGACCATTTCGCCAAGCTGGCGCATGATCAGGAAGGCGATAATCCCGGCGATACCGTAACCCAGCAGCACCGACGGGCCAGCCATCTGAATAGCGGGGCCGATGCCGAGAAACAGCCCGGTACCGATCGCGCCGCCAAGGGCAATTAACTGAATATGTCGATTTTGCAAACCACGTTGCAGCGTCGGATTCTGATCCGACGAGGCTTCAGCGCTACCATGGCCTGAAGCGGATGACGCGTCTTTCACGTCCTACCCCTGTCTCTTTTTTAGAAGGGGCACGTTTTAACACTTCATGCTGGAGGTAGCAAGGGATTGGGGCATCCCTGCCCCGGATAACGAGGTGGAACGCTTAAAACGCGTAGCCAACCGAGACCTTAAAGGTGCGCGGTTCGCCCTGCGTAATATAGGTACCGGAATCGTCCACGCTGGCCCAGTAGTTTTCATTGGTCACGTTGTCGATGCCCGCGCGAACCGTCATCTGGTTTTCATTGTGGTTCACCGCGAAGCGATAGCGCATTCCCAGATCCAGCGTGGTGTAGCTGTCCAGCTTTTTGGTGTTTGCCAGGTCAGCGTACTGCGCGCCAGAATGGTTCACGCGGGCGGTCGCGGTCAGGCCGTCAATCGGCTTGATGTCGTACTCTGCGCCCAGCACGGCGTAAAAGTTCGGAATCCCGATCGCATCGTTACCCTGATTCACGCCATTTTTGGTTTTGGTCAGCTCGGCCTGCAGCCAGGTGGCGCTGGCGTTCAGGCGCATCCCCAGCGCGGGCTCGCCGAAGACGTTCAGCTCCACGCCACGGTTTCGCTGCTCGGCATCCAGGCCGTAATGGCCGCTGTCGTCGAGGATCGCCGACGGCATTTTGATCTCAAACAGCGCAAGCGATCCGCCCACGCGGCCGAAGTCCGCCTTCACGCCCACTTCGTTCTGCTTAGAGTGAACGATACCGGTACTCTGGCCGTAGTTGGTGGCGGTGTTAGGTGCAGTTTTGCCCGGCTGTAGCGCTTCGGTGTGGTTTGCATAGAGTGAGATCGCCTCCCACGGCTTGTAGACCACGCCGTAGGTGGGCATCCAGCGGCTGCCGTCGAAGCCGTCCGCCGCGTTTTCCGCACCGGTGACTTTGTTATACCCGCGAATAACCACCTTCTGATGGCGGGCGCCTGCGGTGAACAGCAGCTTGTCGTCCAGCACGCCCAGCGTATCACTCAGCAGCCAGCCCTGGGTGCGGGTGCGCCCGCTGGTCAGCGGATCGCTGTACTTTCCGCCGGAACCGTTGAAGTTGGTGCTGTCCGGCATATCGACGCCGGTGTTGTGGTAGATGTTGGTGGTCGGGTTATCCTTCGCCGCCGACATTTTCCACGCGATTTTTTCGTTTTTGGTCATCGCCGAATAGCCAACGTTGACCTTGTGCGAGACGAAGCCTGTATTGAAGTTACCGCGAACGCCCGCCATGCCGCTGACGGAATCGCTGATGCGGTTGGTATCAAGACGGCTGACCGTTGCCTTGCCGCTTTTATCCACCAGCTTCGGCGCGCTGTAGATGCCTTCCTCGTGCGCGTGCTGCGCGCCAAGACCGGTATAGGCCGTCCAGCCGTCGGTGATGTCGTACTCGCTGCGCCACATCCCAAATTCGTTTTCGATATTGCTGTAGGCCCACTTCTGCGAGAAGTTACGATCGTTTTTCGGCGGCTCGGGAACGAAATCCACCGCAGAAATATTGACGCTGGTCGGGCTGCCGTGGAAGGTTTTCTTCTGATAGCCCAGATCCAGCGAGGTGCGGAAGCGGTCGCCAGCGTAATCCAGGCCCGTAGAGAGCAGCGTGGTGCGGCGGCGGTCATTCGGTATGCCGGTTTCCCCTTCGCGATGGACCAGGTTCACCCGCGCGCCGAACTGGTCGCTGTCGCCGTAGCGACGGCCCGCATCCAGCGTGGTGCCAATCTGGGAATCCGAGGTGTAGTCCACGCCGACCTTCGCCTGCGGGAGTTCGCCCGCGTGTTTTGGCTCAAGGTTGATCATTCCGCCCACGCCGGAGCTTGCCGCGCCGTTCATCAGCGAGTTGGCCCCTTTGAAGATCTCGATGCGGTCAACCATCTGGGTATCCACCACCTGGCGCGGCAGCACGCCGGACAGGCCGCCAAATGTCATGTCGTCGCCGTCAAACTTCAGGCCGCGGATGCGGTAGGTCTCCGCGCTGTTGCCGTATCCCTGAACGAACTGCACGCCCGCGTCGTTCGCGACGACATCGGCAATGGTTTTCGCCTGCTGATCTTCCACCAGCTTCGAGGTGTAGCTGATGATGTTGAACGGCACGTCCATGGCGTTCTGCTGGCCCAGCATCCCCATGCGCCCGCCGTTCGCCACCTGTCCGTCAAGAAAGGCCGGTACCAGCTGGTCGCCGCCGGGTTTGAAATCGCTGGCTGGTGCAGCCTGGACAACGAGGGTGTCCTCTTTTTGATCGTCCGCCGCAATGGCGGAATGTGTCGCCGCGCCAACGGCGAGCGCCAGCAGCGTTTTGTGCATGATGGTGTTGTTCATCGTTAACTCATTTTAAAGTGCGCGCAAAAATGACCCGTTGTCGGGCCTTAGAATGTTTTGAATGCAATGCAAATGAGAACTATACGCATTATCTTTGATTGATCAAGCGTAAATATCGGTAAGAGCTTGCACAAAGAACGCATAACAAAAGGGGCTTCTGCTCACCCTTTGGCACAGTAGAACGCGGGGGAATTTCCGAAGGTGAAGAGATAACCAGAAGCATTTATCGGAAGGATTTCCACACTAATACCATGATCGCGATAATGGAAAAAATCAGGAATATGTTGGCGAAAACGTTCGTCTTTTTTCGGCAGTTCGTTAGTCTCATTGGAAACCATAATCACTCGCCCAAATTCACGCCAGTAATTGAAGGCTATCTTATTGCTGACGATGACCGTCTGCTGGCCCGACTGACTGTATTCTCCGGTGGAATCGTATGTGCCATTTCCATTATTAAATGTAAACGTCATAAGGGAATCCACCCAGGAATCATCTTCAACAATGATTAAATGGCTCTCGCAGGTAAAGTGATTCTGCTGATAATGAATATACCAGGCGTATAACAATGGCGCGGCAATCATCAATATGATGATCAATCCGAACGCACTCCGACTAGTCATTTTCATTATATTGCTTCCTGTACATGATTGAATCACAGTGAGCGCCAGCAACATCGGGCAACTTATCGCATACGATCACCGAATTACCATTTTGAAAACGATTGATCGTCATATAGGCTACCCCACCAGCATTGCAATGAATGGGATAACGTTTTATCAAGTCGGTATAAATACGCTGGCTTTTTATATTGTCATGCCACGAAGAGTACACGTCGCAACCTGCAATATTACCTATCGGTTGATATGCCTTAAATCCTGCATCCTGTACATGAAGCTGTTGAAATAGTACCGTGGAAGAGAAGACAAATAAAACCGCAGCGCTCACCCAAAACGCAATTTTTTTTGAGAAAAAATGGAACCTGCTATCTGTTACGGATAGTGACGGGGCATCAGGTTTAGAAGGTAAACTCTCCGGCGTTGCGACGGCCAGCGAGATAAAATTATCGACGGTCCCCGTTTGTATTTGTGCAACGAGCTTAAACCCTGCCTTTGGTACCGTTAGCACAACATTCTCTGCCAGACCCGCCATCTTGAGCGCTTTACGAATGGAAGCAATAGTCTGGTATAACGCATTAGTCGAGACTATCGCCCCCTGTTTTTCCCATACCGCCGAAAAAAGATAACGCTGCGTCAGCACTTCGCCGTTGTGTTCAAGCAGTTGCAGCAGGCACTCACTAACCGGACCGTGAAGGATAACCGCACGCTCGGGGTAGCCCGAAAGCGGGCAGAGTCGACGTTGTTCGGGTTCAAAAAACACTAACCCATTTATCAAAAAGACAGGCTTCATGACGCATCAACCATTAGTGTAAAGAGGGATAGTACATTCATCATTGTTATGTTTACGCGTCCGTGTCCGTTTTCTGATTCAGGAAATAAGGCTTTCACATCAATCCACTACACCCTTCCGAAGACGAGGCTTTGTATCGCAGCGCCATGCTTAAGGTTCACCTCAATCAGTATAAATCATTTAACTTCACTCCACTTTATCGCTGACGCGCCGTAACGTAAGGGCCATCGAAACGATGCTTTTGAAGACCATCGCAGGCTAAGAAGAGAGACAAATGCTGAGACTTTTCTAAAATAAGCATTTTATCTTGAGTCATCGGGTAGATATTAATTTTCAGAATGAGTGCACTACGAATGCATTCCGGGTAGTTTTTTAATCTAAAAATACGACTTACATCGACAAAAACTTCATGCCGGGGTAAGGCATACCCTGTTTCTTATAGCGCGTAGGGATGTGTATTGGAAAGCATTCATAGCAGCCATATAATCCACCACATAAAGAGTGCGGGTTATCTCAGGCTTATATGTAGGAGTGCATGTTAGTTTCTCAATTGTGGGCAAATGATATGGGCTATCGTCTATATGGATTTATGATTGGCGAAGAGATTCATTTTGATATTTCTAATCGCAGACTATACCGACTCACAGGCAGTCACACTGATAAAAGCATTGCATTCGCATCTATTTACTTTAATGAAACGATGCTTAGACTTTTTCTTTTTTTATTAATGAATGGCAGAACAAGACCAGTCTCAAAAGAAGAGTTATTTGAAGAAATTTGGGAGGCACATAATCTGAGTCCTTCCACACAGCGGTTATGGCAAGTTTTGCATAATCTAACGAACAAGCTGAATGTCTTAGGCTTACCCGAAGATTTCATTCGCAACATTAAAGGGCGTGGTTACATCATTAATTACCCGAATGTAATCCCTGTTTATTACAGAATGAGCGAACTCCCGGCTCATTCCGTTAAAAAAGAGGAGACGACAGATAGCCTGAGCGAGTGATGTCAACTCAGGTTTTTTGCCCTGAGCACAACTGTGTGAGGGGCTTTTTTTTCATTATCTCTTTTCGGTATCAATTCTTTCGTTAATGATGTATTAGCACTGTTGTTTGGTTTATACCAACACTGGAATTATATATGAGCATAATCAACCATTTTGCCAATTTAAAAGTCCGTAAGAAGTTATTTTTTGGTTTTTCCGTCGTATTGCTCGTGACAATTTTTATTCTGATGTCAGGTTTATTGGGCCTTAACAACATTCAGGATAAAGTCGAAAAGAACGGCCATACCACCGATCTCTTTAACGCACTTTCGCAGATCCGCTTAGGGCGCACTAATTTCCAATACACACTGGATCAAAAGTACCTGGAGCAGACCAACGCAGGCATGCTGCGCATGCAGAGCATTGTCGCCAGTATGGAAAAATTGCGCTGGTCTCCGGAAGGGAAAAAAGCGCTGGATGATACAGCAAATGCAGTGAATAGCTATGTCGCTACCCTGTTACCTTTCACAAAATCCCTTTCAGAAAAAAGAATCAGTGAAAAAAAACTCAGCACACAGCGTTTATGCGATAACTCCGTGCTGGCTTCAGCGCTCAGCCGTAATGGTATGCTGGACGCTCAGCACACTCTTGTGGCTGCACAGATTGCTTTTATCATGAGCGACATTGACTCTCAGGTAACGCTTTATAAACAGCAACCTACGGATGAGTTAATGAAAGAGATCCGCGATCGCCTGGATAGCGCGAAATCAGATACCGAACAACTGTTACTGGTTGCTACCACGGAACAAAAGGTTTGGTTGCAATCTGGTATTGCAACCATGGAAAACGTCGCAGCTGAGCTTCTGAATTACCAAAAAGTCTGGAATCAACAGTCGACGCTCTCCGATACCTTAACTGGAAAAGCCATAACGCTCACGCATGCCATACAGACGTTATTTAATCTGCAGCAGAAAAAAGTGACCGATACGGTGGATAGCGTTCAACTACAGATGGGCATAGTTGCCGCAATCGGTCTTGCGCTTGGCATCTTGTTGGCAATGGGTATCACCCTGTCCATCACCCGTCCGCTTAATGAAACGTTGCGCGTCGCGGAGCAAATCGCCAGTGGCGATCTCACCAGCACGGTGACCAGCACACGTCGTGATGAGCCCGGACTGTTAATGCAGGCCGTTGCTACCATGAATGCAAACCTGAAAAACATCATTAATGATGTACGTAATGGAGTAGATAGCGTCGCGCGTTCGTCTTCGGAAATTGCCGCAGGCAATATGGATTTGTCGTCGCGGACCGAGCAGCAGTCAGCCGCCGTCGTCGAAACCGCCGCCAGCATGGAAGAGTTAACCTCTACCGTCGCACTCAACGCTGAAAACGCTAACCACGCGCGACGCCTGGCAGATGAAGCTGCGCAAAATGCGACTGAAGGAAGCCAGCTCTCATTGAAGGTGATAGATACGATGAAAAACGTGCGCAGTAGTTCGCACCGAATTTCTGAGATCACCACCGTCATTAACAGTATCGCCTTCCAGACCAATATTCTGGCACTGAATGCCGCCGTTGAAGCCGCCCGGGCAGGCGATCAGGGCAAAGGTTTCGCCGTTGTAGCCGCCGAAGTACGGACGCTTGCCCAGCGCAGCGCGCAGTCCGCAAAAGAGATTGAAAACCTGATCAACGAATCGGTCCTACATGTGGATAACGGCTTTAGTCTGGTTGAAAGCGCGGGTGATGCAATGACGAAAATTGAGACATCCGTGGCGCAGGTACGCGACATCATGAACGAAATTGCCGCTGCTACTGATGAACAAAGCCGCGGAATTTCACAAATTGCCCAGGCCATGGCTGAAATGGACACCACGACTCAGCAGAACGCCGCCCTGGTAGAAGAGTCTTCTGCTGCGGCCAGTTCGCTGGAGGATCAGGCTGTTCAGCTTGAAAAAGTGGTGTCGATTTTCCGTGTCTCAAAAGCTCATACCACGCGTCCTGAAACCCTGAAAAAAGAGGGCATGCAAACCGCAAGCGTGGCCCCTTTTAAACGCCCTACCGCCCGTGACCAGGACGAATGGGTTAAATTCTGATAACTGCCGCGCGGCTACCGGGACAGGCCGCCGCGCGTTTAAGGCTTTAGATGATAATCATGACAAAATCAAGTCCGGGATTGCTCGGCAGCTTGAACACCCTGCTGGCTCGCCTCTTTACCCTATCCCCGGAAAACACCTTGAGGGTTGCCATTGAAAAGCGCGAGATTGAACCGGTCTACCAGCCCTTTTTTGACAGCCAGACGGGCAAGATTGCGGGTATCGAAGTGCTCGCTCGCTGGAATCATCCGCTGTATGGCCCGGTGTCTCCGGATACGTTTATCCCGCTGGCGGAGAAGCACCGGCTGATTGCCCCACTAATGCATCATCTGATTCAACAGGTTATTGCCGATCTCCAGCCTCGCATCCACCTTTTTCCTGAGCGGCTCTATATCAGCCTTAATCTGAGCACGCATAACTGTCTCGATCCGCGCTTTGAAACGGATACTCTTGAGCTTTTGCAAAAACTTGCGTCGGGTCAGATTCAGTTGGTTATCGAAATCACGGAACGAGATCCGCTGCATGTTACGCCACAGCTGAGCGAATGGTTTGCAACGCTTCGACAATCAAATATAGCTCTGGCGCTGGATGACTTTGGGACAGGTTATTCAAACCTCGCTTATATTCACGCGCTGAACCCCGAATTTATCAAGATAGACAAACTGTTTGTTAGCCAGATTAGTGAAAATGGCGATACCCGGCTGGTGGACAGTCTCATCGAGCTGGCAAAAAGAATGCATCTCAGCATTATTGCAGAAGGCGTTGAAACAGAGGCTCAGGCTAACTACCTGCGCTTAAAGAACAGCGATTTTTTACAAGGTTATTTTTTCTGCAAACCGATGAAAATTCATGAACTCATCGGAAGTATTCACACCTGATAAAGCACAGCCACCCTGCATGGAGGTGGCTGCAATGACGTTATTTTTTCTTGTAGATATTGGCCGTACCGTGAATTTTATTGTTGGTGTTCCCTGAAGTGAGCACCAGGACATCTGCGCCTTTCTTATCGGCTTTCTCAATCAGTTCCTTTTTCGCATCATCCACCGATACTTCATTCGAGGTGTTTACCGTACCGATTTTTTTATATTGAGATGCAACTTTTTTGAACTCGCTTTTAGTAAGTAGCTGTGCAGCAAAAGCATTGGTCGTAAACAGTAATGCCGTTCCCAACAAAATAGCAGTCGTCTTTTTCATAACCTTTTTCCTTGAGATTAATCAGCAACTACGAAAAACCTCACGCAGTGTGGTGAGGTTTTATGAGCATGGTAGAGAATCTCAGGAATTGCCATACGTTCGGGAAAAATCTTTTATAACAACCCGTTGCATGAAATTACTAACGAATATTAAGAATATTCGAATACCCGCGCGGTGCCAGCAATATCAACGCGTACCGCCGTGCCCGGGTTCCATCCTGGCTGGCTTACGGTCTTCAGAATCACCGGCTGCTGCTGTCCGGCCAATCCCAGGGTGAGCGTCGACAGCTGGCCGGTGAAGTCCACGTCGAGAATCGAGATCGAACTTTCATCCGCTGCACATGCCGTCACGCGTAATTGTTCAGGGCGCATCATTACCCTGCCCTGTCCTGTCGCATGCGCGTTGTCCGTCGGCACTTCACCCAGCGCGCACACGGCATACCCGGCGGCAAGCTGAGCAGGCAGGATCACGGCATCGCCAAGAAACAGCGCCGTCTCTTCGTCAACGGGACGGGTGTAAACGTCATAAGGCGTACCGACCTGCGTGAAGCGCCCGGAGCGCATGACGGCAACCTGCGTGGCAAAGGACAACGCTTCGTTCTGATCGTGGGTGACCAGAATCGAGGCCACGCCCGCTTCGGCCAGCAGATCGGCCGTTGCCTTACGCGTCATGGCGCGCAGGCCGGTATCCAGCGCCGAGAACGGTTCATCCAGCAGCATCAGTGAAGGACGCTGGGCCAGCGCACGGGCAAGGGCCACGCGCTGCTGCTGTCCGCCGGAAATCTCGTGGGGCCAGTGCGTTGCAAGCTGCCTGTCCAGAGAAACCATCTCCATCAGCGCCGCAACGCGCTGGCGCTTTTCGTGGCGGGTGCCGTCCAGCCCCCAGGCAATGTTGTCTGCCACGTTGAGGTGCGGGAACAGCGCACCCTCCTGAGGCACAAAACCGATCCGGCGCAGGTGGGCGGGAACAAAACTGTTTTCATCGAACAGCGTTCTCCCCTGCATGACAATGCGCCCGGTGTCAGGCGTTTCGAACCCGGCAAGAATACGCAGCAGCGTGGTTTTCCCCGACCCGGACGGCCCGACAATCGCCGTCCTGCTCCCCGGCGCCACGCTCAGGTTTAAGCTGTCGAGCACCTGCACATCAGAAAACGATTTAGAAATGGCGGTTAATTCAAGCATGTCATAGCCCTGCAATTTTTTTCGACTGCATATAGAGAATGGCGGTCAGCGGGAGGGAAATCAGGATCATCAGCATCGCGTAAGGCGCGGCGGCAACATAGTCAATTTCACTGGTCAGCGCCCAGAATCCGGTAGAGAGCGTGCGCGTGCCCAGCGGAGAGAGCAACAGCGTGGCGGTCAACTCGTTGCTGACGCCGAGGAAAACCAGCGCGGCCCCTGCCGCCGCACCCGGCGCGGCCAGCCGCATCGTGACGCTCCAGAGCGCCTTCGCGGGCGTGCTGCCCAGGCTGCGCGCCACGTTTTCCAGCTCAACCGGCGCCTGCGCAATCCCCGCCCGCAGGTTGATGAGCGCACGGGGCATAAACATCAGCAGGTAGGCCAGGAACAGGGTAATTTCCGTCTGGTAAATGGGACGGGCATAATGAATGGTGACGGTGACCAGCGCCAGCGCCGTGACGATGCCCGGCAGCGAGCTGGTGATATAGATGCACCCTTCCAGCATCCGGAAGATGCGGTGCGGATAGCGGATACCCAGCCACGCGATGGGGATCACGCACGCGGTCGTCAGAAGCGCACCGCCCACGCCGAGCATCAGCGTCTGGCGCAGCGAATGCCAGAGATCGGCACTCATCCAGTTTTGTACGCCGCCGAGCCAAATCCAGCGACACAGGACAACTAGCGGCACGCCCAGCGCCAGAACGATCAGCACGATGAAAAACAGCTGGCCCAGCGCGGCGGCCGCAGGCTTCAGCGGCCAGCGTTTCTGCTCGCGCGCGGCCCCGGCGCCAATGCGCGCGTAGCGTGCTTTTCCGCGCGTCACGCCCTCCAGCATTAAAATAGCCAGACAGCACAAGGCCAGCACGCCCGCCAGCATGTTCGCCGCCGGGCCGCTGAAGGTAGACTGGAACTGGTCATAAATTGCCGTGGTGAAGGTATCAAAGCGGATCATCACGTACAGGCCATATTCCGCCAGCAGGTGCAGCGCCACCAGCAGCGCGCCGCCGCAGATAGCCAGCTTGAGCTGGGGCAGCACCACGCGGAAAAAGACCCGCCACGGCGGCGTACCCAGCGAAGCGGCGACATCTTCAAGAGTCGGGTCAAGGCGACGCAGCACCGCCGCAACCGGCATATAGATAAACGGATAGTAGGCAAGAACCGAGAGGAACACGCCCGCGGAGAGCCCGTGCATGGACGGGACAACGCTCACCCAGGCATAGCTTTGCACAAACGCGGGGATCGCCAGCGGGGCGACCGCCAGTGCGGACCAGATCCCTCGCCCGGCAAGCTGCGTGCGCTCCGTGAGCCAGGCGATTGCCACGCCCGTCACGATACACAGCGGAACCGCTAAAGCCGTCAGCCACAGCGTGTTGCTGAGCAGCTCAGCAACACGCGGGCGAAACACCAGCGCCTTAATGGTTTCCCAGCCGGTCTCAATGCCAATGGCAATGATAAAACCCAGAGGCAGAAGCGCCATTAATGAAAACAACACAGCTAACGCAACCATCGGCAGTGCAGGACGCCTGCGGGCAGGCTCCTGCACTCTGTTTTTTCCGATGTCGAGACTCAGACCAGACATAAGACGTTCACTTCACTCTCAGGATCACAGCAGGCCGGCTTGCGTCATCAGCTCGATAACTTTTTTACTGTTAAGCGTCGAAGGTTCAACTTTCGGTGCATCAAGATCTTTCAGCGGGACCAGTTTCGGGTTTGAGGCCGCGTTCACGCCCACCGCATACTCAAAGGCGTTGTTGGTACGCAGGCTTTCCTGACCTTCTTTACCGGTAATGTATTTGATGAAGGCCTGCGCCTGCGCTTTATGCTTGCTGGATGCCAGCACGCCGCCGCCGGAGAGGCTCACAAACGCGCCCGGATCCTGGTGTTTGAAGTAGTAGAGCTGGGTGTTTTTGCTGTTTTCACCGGTTTTGGACTGGTCGACAAAACGGTAGTAGTGATAAATCACGCCGCCATCAATCTGACCGGCATTGACCGCTTTCATCACGGTGCTGTTGCCTTTATAGGCAACGAAATTGGCTTTCATCGCCTTGAGCCATTCCAGCGTGGCCTTCTCGCCTTTCAGCGCCAGCATCGCGCTCACGATGGCCTGGAAATCTGCGCCCGACGGTGATGCCGCCCAGCGGCCTTTCCACTCGGGTTTTGCCAGATCCATCAGCGATTTAGGCAGCTGCTGTTCGTTCAGTTTTTGCGGGTTGTACACAAACACCGTGCTGCGGGCGGCAATGCCGATCCAGCGGCCGTGCGCCGGACGATATTCCGCCGGTACCTGCTTCAGGGTGTCTGCATCCAGCGGCGCAAACAGGTTGGCATTATCCACCAGCACCATTGACGGTGAGTTTTCCGTCAGGAATACGTCGGCCGGTGACGCGCTGCCTTCCTGAACCAGCTGGTTACCCAGCTCGCTGTCATCGCCATTACGCAGAGTGACTTTAATGCCGGTTTCTTTAGTAAAACCGTCCACCCACGACTTCACCAGGTTTTCGTGCTGCGCGTTATAAACAACGATACCTTCGTTGTTATCGGCCGCAACCGATTGTGTAGAAAGGAAAAGTGATGAAGACAACAAGGCAAGCGAGAAGCAGGACAGCAGGCGAGAATTCATGAACATATCCTTAATAGACCAACGTGATTAACGACTCATAGCTTTGTGGGACAGGATTAAAGCATACAACAACGCTAATGATAATTAGTATCAATCCAGTTTAGGCGTAAAAGTGTAAAATTTCTTTTTAGCAGATTTTAGAATGATAAAAATCCAAATTTTAATGAGAGATAATTTTTAGATTAAGAAAACCTTAAGCCTGCCTACAATGAAATTCATTAGCCTTCTATTCATTATGACGCAAAGGTAAATCTGTTATTCATGCGCCCGCCAGATATAAAAGCCCCGATATTGCGGGGCTTTTTATGCTTATCTGGAGGTAGCTAAGTTTTTAAGACTACTCATTTAAAAAGCATTACATCGCCGCATGAGGGGCATACATCGGATAGGTGAAGAACAATAAATGCACGCAGTTCAGGCCAAAATGGAATAACGTTGCAACCCAGAGCTTACCGCTCCACATCCACGCCAGGCCGTAAATAATGCCGGAGAGGCTGGCAAAAATAATCAGTAGTAAACCGCCGCTATAATGCATCAGTCCAAAGATGACTGAGGCAATCAACAGCGCGACAACAGGATGAATAATCCGGGACAAGCGTTGCTGCAGGTAGCCTCTGAACAAGGCTTCCTCGGCCAAAGAGACGAAGAAAATATTCGCAAGGGCAAATTGAGCGAACCATTCTGGCGCATGCGGCTCAATTCTAAGTCCGCCCAATGCAACAGCCAGAAGTAACAGCGCGGGTATCGCAAGAACCAATATTCCCCAGCCGACCTTGCCAGCTTTATAGAGGGGTTTTGCTACGAATAACGTTGGCATGCACGTAATTAAAAAGAACGGCACCACTGCCTTGTCCATATTAAAGTACATACTGAACGGTATGCTTTGCGGACCAACGTCGACAGCATCCAGCACTTTGGGGTTATGGAAGCCTGGGATCACATGCAAAACCAGGGCAACGGCGATGGCCACGCACAGGCCTTCGACCAGATATGTATATTTATTATTTTTATTACGTAGCCATTCAACAGCACACCAGCCGACAACGATTGATGCAATAACCAGCAGCGCCGGGGCGTCAAGAATGCCTTGTTTCCAGCCGAGAAATGCCGTTAATCCCAGCATTAGATAAGCCAGGCTTTTATTAAGGAAGAGTGCGGCAAGCGAAGTTGCGAGTAGATACCACATAAAAGTCCTTCTTGACCGGTAAATTTTAGGGGCGATGTCCCAAATATGTCCCACAACGGAAATCAGGAGGATGTGAAGGAGGCGTGACTCTATGAAATGAAATGGCACGCCCTGTAGGATTCGAACCTACGACCTACGGCTTAGAAGGCCGTTGCTCTATCCAACTGAGCTAAGGGCGCACTGATATGCGTGTACTTCGCGGTGGTGAAACGCGAAGAATTATACGGTCAATGGCAGGTGAGTCAATGCCTTTTCCGCTTTACACGGCAATTACCACTAGCCGATTGTAAATACGGCTATTTTCTCAACATTTCGCCCTGTTTCACCGTAAAATTTGGCGCTGCGAAAAGGCTTAGTTGCATTTAAGTAACGCCTGCTGTTTTCCTGAACGTCAGCTCGTCACACTAGAGTCAGGTATCCCGGCCGCCTGGAGGCTGGCAGACAACAGGACCATGGAGTGACAGCGCAAAACCTGATCGATACGCCCCCCCGGTTACAGTACATTTCTCAGGACATCGTCGGCATTAAGCTTGAGCCCATCGTCGCCCTTTCCTCCCTGCGCCTGGTTGGCGTGGAGGTACTTAGCGTTCTGTCCGACACGCGGCACAGCGAGGACTTTTTTTGCGAACGGTCCGCAGACTGGTCGATAGCGCTGCTTGAAGCGCAGCTTGCCGCGTTAAAAAATGCGCCGCACGGCCATAATCTTTTTATTAATCTGCCGATAACCGTCCTGACAGAGACAGCCTCTTTTCAGCGACTTATCCGGCTGCCAGACGTGTCGCTCAATATTGAGATTGTCGATCTCGCGTCCTTTTTAGCGCTGACCCTCGTCGAGAAGCAGCATGTCGTTCAAAATTTGCGGCAACTTAGCAGACAGGGGCACGCAATCTGGCTTGATGACGTGGATGACGTCACAGTGCAGTCGTTTTTATCCTGCCGACTCCCGTTAAGCGGCATCAAAATAGATAAGGAAGCATTCTGGCGTTTACGCGACACCCCTGCGCTGAGGCAACTGGTTTCCCTTTGCTTTCAGCTTGCCGGGAAAGTGCTTATTGAAGGTATTGAGACTGAACGCGATCGTACCTGGGCACTGCAGGCAGGCGCAGACCTCGGCCAGGGATATTACTGGCCGTCCTGGACATGGCCGGAGGATTAAAAAGCCATTTCCAGGAGGGAGACCATGCGAATGACAGTGCGCCGTTACCGGCGGCGGCGTACAGGAAGTGATGCACTGGGATTTACGCGCTCACCTTTTGCTCCCCCCTTTTTTGACCGGCTCGAATTTTTGAGCCAGTCTATCAGCCAGCCCCGCAAAACCGACGCCCCGTTTATCCTTCTGGTGACGGAGGATCACTACCTGCGCACAGGTTTTATCAACGCGCAGTTTCCCCTGAGCAGCTGCTGCGACTACGCCACGCTGGACGACGCCCTTATCGCTCAAACGCAGTGGCCTTCAGCCCGCCTGGTCGTGGATATTGAAAGCCGGTCCACGGGGCTTCTGGAGAAACTGGATCAGTTGAGACGGCATAGCCTGTTTCCTCCGTTCCTGACGCCCTGGCTGCTGGTCCGGGCCGATAATTACGATACCCGCCTCTTCTGCAAAGCGGCGGGTCCCTTTCATGTGCTCGAACGTCAGCTGAGCGCCGCTGCGCTCCAGCACAGCCTGTTGGATACCCTACCTCCGCTGGGTACCGAGAAAGACTGGTTCTCGCGCAACGAGTGGCCCATCCTGCAGGAGCTTTCCCGGGGGAAGACATTGCGTCAGATTGCCCTTATGCAGAATCGCCCCTATAGCCGCATTATCTATCGTCTCAGCTGCATCCTCTTAAAGCTGGGGCTAAGCCATCGCCAGGAATTGCTCCATCTTCTTAATAACCTCTCAGACTGCACGTTTTCACTCACCACCTAACCCCTTATTTCCTAAAGCGGTTTAGGAAATTACTTACCACCAGCGTTGCAAAAATGTTAATTTTTAACAATAAACTCGAAATTATAACTATTCCTAATTTATGGGCGTGAACCTTGTGAAATGCCACAGATTAACGGAACGGCAGCACTTTCCTCCATCCGTTAAGTGAATGCAGAAGGCGTTAACAAGATGATAATGATGTAAAAACAAGCAGCTTAGCGACAACAGCCAGTAGTAAAAAGCGAAGCGGGTAGCATGTTCTCCTGTGCATCAGACGCCGTTGTCCTGGTCAACGTAAGCACTTTCGGATGAAGGTATGACGGCCTGCGAGGGCAATTTTTAACCTCACCTTTGCGGGTTCGCAACTTAAAAACACGCGCATTTTTGTTAACAATTAATCAACATACAGCGATATCTGTTATTTTTTGTTATTACATAAAGATGAAAATATGCGGTAAATGGGATAACAGGATATTTCCGCTATTTTTAAAAAAATAGCGATTCATATCCAGAAGATAATACAAACCAATACCCTCATATTAATTTACAGGGTTTTCGGAAAAAACTTACCCTGTATAATAAGATGCGTATCAAATCTGAATAAGAAAAACCTTTTTGCCAACACCAGCCTAATGAGATGACCGCGCTGAGGCATAGTTCTTTTCATTACGTAAACAAGGATGCTTTCGCTCTTCCCAGGGAAATACTACGGTACAGGGATCTGCACATTATATCCTTCCGGCATTTCGAGAGTTTTACCAAACTCTGCATAACGCTTTTAACAATCTGAGGCATTAAAAATGAAACCGGCATCCGTTATCATTATGGACGAACATCCTATCGTCAGAATGTCGATAGAAGTCCTGCTACAGAAAAATAAGAATATCACAGTCAAGCTCAAGTCTGGCGATAGCCATGAAGTCCTTGACTGTATCCGCAATCACCCTATCGATCTGGTGATCCTTGACATTGAACTCACGGGCACGGATGCCTTTTCTTTACTAAAGAGAATCAGGAACTTAAACAAAAACATTAAGGTTCTGTTCCTCTCGTCTAAATCAGAGTTGTTTTACGCTGGTCGCGCCATTCGCGCCGGGGCAAATGGCTTCGTCAGTAAACGAAAAGATTTGGGTGAGATCTACAACGCCGTAGAAATGATTCTGATGGGCTATTCCTTTTTCCCGTCGGAGACGTTGAACTTTATAAACCATTTGGGTTCCGGGAAAGGGATGGCAGTAGATATGCCATTATCGAATCGCGAGGTCACGGTATTACGGTATCTGGCGAATGGATTATCCAACAAGGAAATAGCTGAGCAGCTACTATTAAGCAACAAGACCATTAGCGCGCATAAATCCAATATTTATTCCAAGCTGGGTGTGCAAAGCATCGTGGAATTAATTGATTACGCCAAAGCCCACGAGCTGCTATAACCTGAATTCACTCCCTGCAGCTTATCTGAGCTGCAGGGAGTGCGGTCAGTGCTAATTATAATTAATCATGAAGGTGGCATCCGCATCAGCCCGTCCGGGCTGAGGGTTATCGGCAGTGGCAATATAATTGGCATAAAACGACAGCGTCGCATTTCCCTGTGCGTCAACCGAGACCGGCTGGCTGGCCTGCTGAAGCGCCAGGCGCGTTTTATCCGCATCCCTGATCTCAACGGCAACATGGCTTGCAGTACTGGCGTCATTCAGCGCCAGCAGGCCGCTATTGCTCCCGTCAGCTTTACCCGAAAACGTAATGGACGCCGCGCCCGGCGGGCAGCCGGTCAGCTTCAGCGTAAACGGCATAGGCTGCGTGCGGCTCCCGGTGGTGCTGAGCTGTTTCGTGGGCCATGTGCCCAGCGGGACGGCCTTGTCGCTGTCGCTGCCCTCGGCAACGCAGGTAAAATCGACGATATTGCCGTAGAGCCGAATGTTAATCTCGCCCAACGCGGTGTCTGCCTGAGCCTGGGTACAAAGCGCAAAGAGCGCTACGGTGATAAAACGGATCCCGTTTCGCATATCGGCTCCTTAGTCGTAATCCACGCGCAAATACCCGCGCGAGGTGAAGCGCCCTTCCGCTGGCTTATTGCCCGTCACGCTCACCGGCCAGACCCGGATCCCCACCTGCGCCTGCGCGCTGTCGTCGAGGCGGAACGGAATTTTGCTTGTCAGGTTGTTGGGCGTCAGCGGCGCCCCGCTCTCGTTGGCGATGATGAACCCCACATCCGGGTTATCCGACACCAGCACATTATCAGAGACTTTTTCCGCCTCGACGCGCATCGTCAGCATGGCGTTCGCCTCCACGTTGGTGCATTTGATGGCGATGGTTTTGCTTTGCGATGAGACGCCCTCCGGCTTGTTACCCACGCCCGCCTTGCTGAACAAGGAGGCGCCAATGTCGCCGAAATCAAACTCCACCACGTTTCCGGCATTGATGGCGCAGCTTTGCGGTACCTGAATGGTTCCGCTGTAGCTAATGGTATAGACCGGCGTGGTTAACGGATCGGAAGAGGTAGTGGTGACGTAAACGCGGAACATGGTGGCACGCGGGATCACCACCATGTTGATAAAACGTCGGGTCACCTTAAGACGGAAGACCAGGCTGGAGTCCTGAACGCCAAACGGTTTGTTTTTGGAGACGTTAGGATGGCTCCCCATCTGGATATAGCTTTTTGGCGGATAAAATACGCCAGCATAGCTGTCCGTAATTTTCATCGCCCCGTCCAGATAGTCGTTAAGCTTCAGATACTGGTAGCCATCGCTGGTCCCCGTTACCGGATAATCGGTCACATAGCTGCGCTTGGTGGTATTCCCGGTCGTGCCCTTCGGGCAGACGGCATTTACCCCTACCCACTGCGATTTCTCGCTGAGCGTCACGACCTGCCCAATCTGGTTATTCGAGCTGTTGAATTTATCCGTCAGGTCGTAATGTACTTCCGTCGGCACGCCGTTTTCATTGACGCACACGGTCGCTAACGCATTTGTCGCAGGCAGTAACGCCAGCAGCGACAAGGCAAAGAGTTGAGTTTTAATCACAGCCGATCCCCTTAAGTGTGATTGCCTGTTGCAGGCTCTGTTCAGACAAGCTGTAAGGTGCGCGACACTGGGACTGCGCCCCGTCGCCCCACTGGATCAGCAGTTCGCCCTCCAGCGGCAGCCCACTCAGGTAAATTTGCCCGTCATCCCCCACCATGCTGGTCACGCCGCTTTTGGTCTCACGCACCACCGCGCCGAACGGCACCGGCTGGTTACCGCGCGTTACCGTCAGCAGGGCGCGCACGCCAATGCGGGTATCAAAGCTGGCGCGTACCAGCGCGCCTTTGGTCGGCACCACGCTGCTCACGTTGTTTTCGATATCGGTGTTGTTGCTCATGGTGTTGGTATCCAGCGCCACGCGGTTGTAACGATAGACGGTGGCATACGGCATCACCGCGTAGCCTCGCCAGTCGGTTTTCACGCCGGTCTGGTTTTCAATACTGACGCCCGATGCCCCCGGCGCTTTGATCAGCACGTTGGTGTCGCCCAGCGGCTGGCTGAAGGTCACGCCGTCGGCGTGGCCGACCACCCCGCCGGAGAGCTGCCAGTTGAGATCGTGCTGATCGCGGGAATAGTTGTAGCCCACGCCCAGCGTGCCGTAGGTCGCCTGCCAGTTGGCGCTGGCGCTTCCGCTTGAGCCGTTGGTGCTGGCGTGTCCCTGGGTCACGCTGTAGTTCAGGTTGCGGTCCTCCAACAGCGTTCCGCTGACGCCGGTTTGCCAGCTTGTGTCGCCATCGCTGTTTCGACTGGCGGATGCCGTAGCGTAGGCGCGGTCAATCGCGCTGTCCCGGCGATAGCCCTGACGGGTAAAGAGGCTGAACGGCACGGAGACGTTAAACGACGCGATCCGATCGGTGCCGTCTATCCCAACGGATTTGTTCCACGACCACGAGACGGAATAGTTGATCCCCTTCACGCCGCCCGCGTAGCCCAACTGGTACCAGAGGTTCGTCTCGTCTGTTCCCCAGTAGGTCTGCTCGCTGCCGGAGATATAGACCGAGCCGTAGTCCCCGAGAGACTGAGAAACGTTGAGCTGGAAACGGCCTTTTTTATTCCACGTCAGGTTGTGATAGCTCTGCACGTCCGGCACATCGTTATCGTTCTGGCTATCGGCATACTGATAGCCCTCCATTGAACGCCAGGCGACATCGTCGAGGGTGTAAAACCCTTTTGTGGAGTAGCGGTAGCCCAGCAGCTGGAAGTTGGTGCCGAAGCCGTTAAGAGATTTCGCGTAGAGGAAGCGCAGAGACTGGCCTTCATGCCTGCTGTCGTCCGCGAGCTGGCTGCGGGCGTGGGTGATATCGAGCGAGACCGCGCCCCAGTCGCCCAGGTTTTTCCCTGCCCCGACGGCCACCGCGGTATAGCGTGACGCCAGCTGCGTACCGCCGTAGAGCGTGTAACCGTTGGCAAGACCGGTAACCAGGGTGCCCTGGGTGAAGAACGGCGTATCCTGATCGCTGTTCCCGCTGCGGTAATCCCCCGCGACGAGGTCGTACTTCCAGCGACCTTCACGCTGCAGGAGCGGCACGGTAGAGTACGGCACGGTATAGCGCTGCTGGGTGCCGTCTTTCTCTTCGACCGTGACTTCCAGGTCGCCGCTTGAGGAGGTCGGGTTAAGATCGGTAATGGCAAATGCGCCCGGCTGGACATAGCTTTGATAGATAACGTAGCCGTTCTGGCGAACCACCACTTTTGCTGGCGTACGGGCAATCCCGCGCACGGTCGGCGCGTAGCCCTGCAGGCTGTCCGGGTACATGCTGTCAGAGGAGAAGAGCCGCCCGCCGCGAAAACCCATGCTGTCGAAGACGTCATTCCCGGTATTGCTGTCGCCCAGCACCAGTTCGCTTTTAAGCGGGATGACGGTGCGCTGCGCCCAGGTGCCAATATTCTGCCACTCGCTGTGCCGCTGCCCGTTATTCTGCGTGTACCGCCATGCGCCGTTGTTACGTAAACGCCAGGCGCCATAGTTCAACCCGCTCTGCAGGTTCAGATAATAGCTGTCGTCTTCGCTTCCCCGGTTACCGGTGAAGCTGTAGTTCACCAGCGCGGCGGGAATGCCTTCATCCCACTGTTCAGGCGGAATGTAGCCCCGGGCGCTGTTTTGCAACGCCACCTGCGGCAGGCTGACGTCCAGACGCTGTGAGGCAAAGTTGAATACCGTTTCGCTGCCGGGTATGGCCGTGGTCAACGGAACGCAGGTGTCGCCCTGCACCTTAGCCAGCTCGGGAAACGCCGCGACGTTGACGCCAAAGCGATCGAGCATCGCGCGCGTAATGCAGGCCGACAAACCGCCCGCCACCGGCGGCGTGTTCTCGGCCTGCTCGAAACGCACGTCCTGGGTACCGATAAACTCATCGTTACGCCAGATATCCACGCGATAAACGCCGGGTGCCTGCTGGTGTCCTTGTTCAAAACGCGACAAATCCGCCACGCTGGCGGTGTCGTCAGACAAGAAGGCCGGGTTGAAATAACTTTCGCTCCAGCCAGCCTGCGGCCAGAGCGCAGCCATCAGCGCCAGTGCAACCGGGCAGTAACGTCTCTGGTGGTTTTTCATCGCCCTGACTCTGCTCACAGGTTAACGCTACGCGCCGGGGTGATGGCACCGTAGTCATTCACGCTCTGCCAGGAAAGCGTGCCGCTGGCACCGGCTGGCAGCACCTGCTGTGCCGAGCTTTTCGGCGCAACCATCAGGTTTTCCAGCGTCTGCCCGCCCATCTTCAGATTGACGAGGGTGATGTAATACGGGGAAGCGTTGCTGACCTTGAGATGGCTGCCCGCGCGCTCAAACCGCAGTTGGGAAAGCGCCTCTTCCGGCTGCATCGCCAGGTTGTTCGGGCGCACAAACAGCTTGATGCGTGACAGGATCGCCAGCTGCAGCACGTTATTGTTTTCCGTTTTCGCTTTGTTCACCGACGGGATCGCCTTCACGTTCATGTAAAAGAGCGATTCACGATCGGCTGGCAGCGCTGGCCCGGCGTAAATAATACGCAGCGTGTTTTCACTGTTCGGCTCGCTGACAAACAGGGGCGGAGTGACGGCAAAGGTTTTTTCTTTTTGCCCGCTCGCATTTTCGATCCACGCGTTAATTAAATAGCGTTCCTGTTTGTTGCTGTTGGTGATCGCCAGCGACGTTTGCTTCGCCTCTGCGGGATAAATAACGCGCGTGGCCCCCAGCGCAATACCGCCGGAAGCATTTGCGCAGGCAGAAACCATCATCAAAATAAACGATAAAAAAAGTCCTGGTTTAATTAGGGTATTCATCACAACCGTACCTTTAATAATGTGTTCGCAGGTGTTATGGATAAATCAACGTAAACCAGACATCCGACTGAATTTTGCCTGGCTCGAGGTGTTCGGAAATAGCCCGATAGCGGGCGCTAAAATGGAACGCGAGCTCGCGGGTATCGATCGGCAGCCAGCTGACGGCCGTGGCGTTTGGGATAATCTGACGCTGCTGTTCGTCAAAGAGCGCCAGCCCCACGCCGCTGCTGACGGGCGTTTCACCCGGCCGCGATGTCGCCAGAAAGACCTGCGGATCTTCTGCGGGCGTCACGCCCTGAAACTGGATCCCCACGGTGCGCGAAACATCAACGCTGCAGTCCAGCAGCCGCACGGTAAAAGGCACGTTAACCGTGGAAAAACTGCCCACACCGGAAAATGAATTGGTTCGGTACTGCCCCATGTCGATGCGCATATTCTGGCTGTCGGGCGCCACGGCGCAGCCGCCGTTCACCAGTTCACCCCGGAGATGAACCTTGCCACCTTCGATCACCACGGTATGCGCCGATGCCGGACAAGCCATCGCAAGGGTTAACAGCAGTAGTGTTCCAGTCCTTGTCATCCTTCGTTCCTGGCATTTGCGTATGACGGGCCTCGTCCCTGAGGCCTGAACATCCCTGTGCGGAGGAATTACTCGTATTTCATTACGAAGGTGGCGTCAGCGTTCGCCTGGCCTGGCTCAGTGGTGGCAGCCGTTGATTTGTAACGTGCGGTGAACTTCAGGGTGTTGGTCCCTTCGATCAGCGTCTGCGCAGCAGAGAAGGTCGCACCGTCTGGGGTCAGAACGCTGGATTTGCTGTCGAGGATCTCGATACCCACGCCTTTCGCGGTGTTGTCGTTGTTACCGGAGGTCACGGCCAGCAGGGTTTTGTCGGTTGGGTCGATCTGACCGGTGAACGCAACAGCGGCAGTTTTGGCAACCAGCGGATCGCAATCATTCAGTTCAATGTTGAATGGAATATTAGAGGTGGTGTCGCCCACTTTGGTAAATTTCGCGGTACGATACTGGCCCAGATTAACGGTCTGCTCGGAAGAATCAGTATTTACTGAACAAGCCGCATTAACCAGCTCACCTTTAAAATGTACGGTACCGCCATTAACGGAAACCGGCGCAGCAGGATCTGCTGCATTTGCGGCACCTGCAACCAGGGCCAAAGTAGCAATAACAGTAGAAGCAATGTTGCTGAGTTTCATGTCTATTCCTTTAAAATGTAAATAACCCTTCCCGCGAATAATCGGGAATAAGAAATACGTTCAATTGATTAATTGAAAGCTTATTTCGGAGGAGACAAAGTAGCTCAGGACGCGTTTTTTAAATATGTCAAAACGCTGCCATTTCGCCAGGTCACATCCTAATACCACCTAAGAAATTGACCATCCCCTAAGAAGGGTTTTTGCGTCTCCCTGATAAAAACGCGTAAAGGGTGACTGACAGCGACGCTCGCTTCTGACAAAATACACGCCATCCCCCCTTTCAAACGTTACAGACGGAATCTTCTCTCTGATGGCAGCAAAGATTATTGACGGTAAAACGATTGCGCAGCAGGTGCGCTCTGAGGTCGCGGAAAAAGTGAAGGCGCGTAAAGCTGCCGGAAAACGCGCCCCCGGGCTGGCCGTTGTGCTGGTTGGCAGCAACCCGGCATCGCAAATTTATGTCGGCAGCAAGCGCAAAGCGTGTGAAGAGGTGGGCTTCGTCTCCCGCTCTTACGATTTGCCGGAAACCACCAGCGAAGCAGAGCTGCTGGAACTTATTGACACCCTGAATGCCGATAAAGAGATCGACGGTATTCTGGTTCAGCTGCCGCTGCCGGCGGGTATCGACAACGTGAAGGTGCTGGAGCGTATCGCGCCGGATAAAGACGTGGACGGTTTCCATCCGTACAACGTTGGCCGCCTGTGCCAGCGCGCGCCGCGTTTGCGCCCGTGCACGCCGCGCGGCATTGTGACGTTGCTGGAGCGCTATAACATCGACACCTACGGTCTGAACGCCGTGGTTATCGGTGCCTCCAACATCGTGGGCCGCCCGATGAGCATGGAGCTGCTGCTGGCGGGCTGCACCACCACCGTGACCCACCGCTTCACCAAAAACCTGCGTCACCACGTCGAGAACGCCGATCTGCTGATCGTCGCGGTCGGCAAGCCGGGCTTTATTCCTGGCGAGTGGATCAAAGAGGGCGCGATTGTCGTGGACGTTGGGATTAACCGTCTGGAAAACGGCAAAGTGGTCGGCGACGTAGTGTACGAAGATGCCGCGGCTCGCGCCTCTTACATTACCCCAGTACCGGGCGGCGTAGGCCCGATGACCGTAGCAACGCTGATTCAGAACACGCTGCAGGCGTGCGAAGAATATCACGACGTAGAGGACGCGTAAGATGGCGACTTTTTCATTAGGTAAACACCCGCACGTTGAGCTGTGCGATCTGCTGAAGCTGGAAGGCTGGAGCGAAAGCGGCGCGCAGGCGAAAATCGTTATCGCCGACGGGCTGGTAAAAGTCGACGGCGTGGTAGAAACGCGCAAGCGCTGCAAGATTGTCGCGGGTCAGACCGTGAGCTTTGAAGGACAGAGCGTAACCGTTACGGCCTGAGCCGTCTGATGCCCTCACCCCAACCCTCTCCCACAGGGAGAGGGGATATTAAATCCCCTCACACCCATCGCGGTTATTTATCGATCAACTTCAAATAATCACTATTTCATCTGTTGAAACATGAAAATTCTGTTGCGCGTTTTTCACTCTTTGCCCACGATAAGTAGAACGTTCTACTAAAACGTTCTACTTACAATAACAGCGCCAAAAAAGCGCTACTCGGGGGAAATCAGCATGAGTCTGATATCAGGGTTTGTTAAATCGCTGTCTAAGTTATCGATGATTGGTCGCGCCTTAATGCTGCCAATTTCACTGCTTCCCGCTGCGGGCCTGCTGCTGGCCTTCGGCGATAAGTTCCATCTGCCGCTGATGATGAACGCGGGCGGGGTTATCTTTGATAACCTGCCGATGCTGTTTGCCATTGGCTCCGCCGTGGGTCTGGCGTCAGAATCCGGCATCGCGGCGCTGTCTGCTGCGGTGTCGGTGTTTGTCACGAATATCACCATCAGCACCGTGCTGAGCATCACGCCGGAAATGGCCTCCCAGGGCGGGAAATACGCCATGGTCGTCGGCATCCCGACGCTGCAGATGGGCGTCTTCGGCGGCCTGATCTGCGGTATTCTCGCGGCCTGGTGCTATAACCGCTTCCACACCATGCAGCTGCCGGAGTTCCTGGGCTTCTTCTCCGGCAAGCGCTTCGTGGCCATTGCAACGGCGTTTCTGTCGTTCCTGATGGGGCTGCTGCTGCCGTACGTGTGGCAGCATATCCAGGCCGGTATCGACGCGCTCTCAGTGGTGGTGAACGGCGATAATCAGGCGGCGTCGACCTTTATCTTCGGTCTGGTAGAGCGCGCGCTGATCCCGCTCGGCCTGCACCACATCTGGTATCCGTCCTTCTGGTATTCGTTCGGGGATTACACCACCCAGGCAGGACAGGTGATCCACGGCGACCAGACCATCTGGTTCAAGATGCTGGAAGAAGGAGTGAAGTCCTTCAGCAGCGACACCTACCAGAATGCCGGTAAATTCATGCAGGGCGAATTCCCGCTGATGCTGTTCGCGCTGCCCGCCGCGTGCCTGGCGATGTATCACGAAGCCCATACGAAGAATAAGAAAATCGCGGCCGGTATTCTGTTCTCTGCGGCGCTGACCTGCTTCCTGACGGGGATCACCGAACCGGTCGAGTTTACCTTTATCTTCGTGGCGCCGATTCTGTACGTCTTTAACGCCATCATGGCGGGCCTGGCCTACATGACCATGTATCTGCTGCATGCGCATATCGCCAAGTCGTTCTCGGCGGGCTTTATCGACTATCTGTCATTCGGGATCCTGCCGTCCTTTAACGGCTACAAGACCAACTTCCTGAATGCGATTATCATCGGCATTCCAATGGGCCTGATTTATTACTTCACGTTCCGCTTTGTGATCCGTCGTTTCGACGTGAAAACGCCGGGCCGCACTGAAGTGACCGCCAACGCGGATGATAAGTCTGATTCAGAACTCGCGACCGAGATCATCACCCTGCTGGGCGGGGCGCACAACATCGACTCCGTCGGCGCCTGTATCACCCGCCTTCGCCTGGAAGTGGCAAAAAGCGAGGTGGTCGATAAGGATGGCCTGAACGGACTCGGCGCGCGCGGCGTGGTCTTCGTCGGCGACAACGGAATTCAGGTGATTTTCGGTGCCAGAGCACAGTTTATCGCCCAGACCATGTCCACCATGATCGGCAAATAATAAGATGCCTGAACGACGCGTCTCCTGTAGTCTGGGAGACGCATTGTCGTATCTGACTGATAATGGGTGAATTTCAGGGAGCGGTTTTGAAGAAAGTCAGCATTATTGATGTCGCAAAGCACGCGGGCGTGTCGGTCTCAACCGTCTCGCTGGTTTTGCGCCAGAAAGGGAAAATCTCAGAGGCAACGATCGAGAAGGTCAACGCTGCCATCAATACGCTGGGCTATGTTCATAACGTTGCCGCTGCCAATCTCCGCGCCAATACGTCCAATCTGATTGGCCTGATCCTCCGTGACTTTAGCGACAGTTTCTCCATCAAGGTGATGGCGAGCATCGTCCAGGATCTTGAAAAACAGGGGTATATGGTTTTTCTCGGCCAGCCCCAGAACGACCATGACCATCTTGAGCGCTGCCTGCTGTCGTTTAAGCAGCAGGGCGTCGCCGGGGTTATCTATCTGGCCTCCGATACCCGCACGTCTACCTTGCCGGAACAGATTCGCCGCTGCCCGCTGCCGCTGGTGGTGGTCTCTCAGTCGCTGCTGGATGAAAAATGCAATCTGGTGATGCGCGATAACCGTCAGGCGGCAAATCTGGCGGTGCGTTATCTTATCGAGCGCGGCCATCGCAATATCGCCTACATAGGCGGACGTGAAGGCTGCCTTATCCGCGAGCAGCGCCTGCTCGGTTTTCGCAGCGCGATGACGCAGAACGGGCTGGTCTGGCGCGATGAATACTCTCCGGCCTGCAGCGATGACACCCTGGCTGCGGGTTTCGCCACCCGCCAGCTGCTGGAAAAAAACAACACCATCACCGCCCTCCTCTGCCACTCTCCGGATGCCATGATCGGCTCCATCTCCGGTATTCATCAGGTGGGACGAACGGTGGGTAAAGATGTGTTTCTGACGCAGCAGGTCGCGCTGGTCGGTTTCGAAGATATGCTCCACGTTAACCTCACCTCGCCGTCATTCACCTACGTGTCGTCCGCCAGCGAAGAGACCGGGCGTCAGGCTGCCGGGCTGATTATTCGCACGCTGAAGGAGCCGATGCTGCAAACCCAGCGCATTACGCTTTCCGGGCAGCTTATCGCACGCGAGTCGGCGTAAAAATAAGAATTTGACGCGGGTCTGCCGGCGCGGGATTGCTGCTATATTTCCATGATTTGCCATGGATAATCGCAATGCCTACCGTTATTACACACGCCGCTGTTCCGCTTTGTCTGGGCTTAGGCCTGGGAACCAAAGTGATTCCTCCCCGCCTGCTGTTTGCCGGGATTGTCCTCGCCATGCTGCCGGATGCCGACGTGCTGGCGTTCAAGTTCGGCGTCGCGTACGGCAATGTTTTCGGCCATCGCGGCTTTACCCACTCCCTGCTGTTCGCCTTTGTGGTGCCGATACTCTGCGTGCTGATCGGCCGACGATGGTTCCGGGCCAGCCTGACGCGGTGCTGGCTGTTTTTAACCGTGTCTTTGCTGTCGCACAGCCTGCTGGATTCGATTACCACGGGCGGAAAAGGTGTCGGCTGGCTGTGGCCGTGGTCAGATGAACGCTTCTTTGCGCCGTGGCAGGTCATTAAGGTCGCGCCGTTTGCGCTGTCGCGCTACACCACGCCTTACGGGCATCAGGTGATCGTGTCGGAGCTGCTGTGGGTGTGGCTGCCGGGAGTCGTGCTGACGGGGTTGCTGTGGTGGAGGAAACGTGCGCGCTGATGCCCTCACCCCGGCCCTCTCCCACGGGGAGAGGGAGAAAACCTAACAATTCCCTCTCCCTGCGGGAGAGGGTTAGGGTGAGGGGAAAATTACTTACGGCGCCAGGTGGTGCCCTGCGGGCCATCTTCCAGAATGATGCCCATCTCGGTCAGACGGTTGCGCGCCGCATCTGCCGCCGCCCAGTCTTTTGCCTGACGCGCTTCCAGACGCGCTTTGATCAACGCTTCAATTTCCGCCACTTCACCGTCGTCCGCCTGCGCACCGCTCTGCAGGAACGCGTCCGGATCCTGCTCCAGCAGGCCGAGCACGGAGGAGAGCTTACGCAGATGGGACGCCAGCGCATTTGCCGCGGCCATATCTTCTGACTTCAGGCGGTTTACTTCGCGCGCCATGTCGAACAGCACGGAGTAGGCTTCCGGGGTGTTGAAGTCGTCGTTCATCACCTCAACAAAGCGTGCTTCGAACGCTTCGCCGCCTGCAGCAGGAACAGACCTGTCGGTACCGCGCAGCGCGGTGTACAGACGCTCCAGTGCCGAGCGCGCCTGTTTCAGGTTCTCTTCGCTGTAGTTCAGCTGGCTGCGATAGTGGCCGGACATCAGGAAGTAGCGCACGGTTTCAGCGTCGTAATATTTCAGCACGTCGCGCACGGTGAAGAAGTTACCCAGCGATTTAGACATCTTCTCGCGGTCAACCATTACCATCCCGGAGTGCATCCAGTAGTTCACGTACTCGCCGCCGTGGGCGCAGGTGGACTGCGCGATTTCATTTTCATGGTGCGGGAACATCAGATCCGAACCGCCGCCGTGAATGTCGAAGTGCTTGCCCAGCTGCTTGCAGTTCATCGCGGAACATTCAATGTGCCAGCCCGGGCGGCCTTCGCCCCACGGGGATGGCCAGCTTGGCTCGCCCTCTTTGGACATTTTCCACAGCACGAAGTCCATCGGGTTACGCTTCACGTCAACCACGTCAACGCGCGCGCCGGCCTGAAGCTGGTCCAGATCCTGACGGGAAAGCGAACCGTAGGTTGGGTCCGTCGGCACCGAGAACATCACGTCACCGTTGTCCGCAACGTACGCGTGGCCGCGTGCGATCAGCTTTTCGGTGATCTCGATGATTTCGTGAATATGGTGGGTCGCGCGCGGCTCGCTGTCCGGGCGCTGAATATTCAGGGCGTCGAAATCTTTGTGCATTTCGACGATCATGCGATCGACCAGCGCAACAAAGCTTTCGCCGTTTTCATTAGCGCGCTTGATGATTTTGTCGTCGATGTCGGTGATATTACGCACGTATTTCAGGGTGTAGCCCAGAAAACGCAGGTAGCGTGACACCACGTCGAAGGCGACAAAGGTACGGCCATGGCCAATGTGACAGAGATCGTAAACCGTAATACCACACACGTACATGCCGACTTCCCCGGCATGGATAGGTTTAAATTCCTCTTTCTGGCGCGTCATTGTATTAAAGATTTTTAACATCGAAGATTCCATGTAAACACGTGTGTGGTTGAAAACCGGCTATTCTACCCGTAATTCAAACCCGAAGCAGCACACAATGCAAGGTGATCGCATCCTGTGGTTATGCTATAACAAGCCCCTATAGATGACCCGAACGCGGGTCGACGTACCACAATAACGGAACAGGATGCAAAAATGGTTACTTTCCACACTAATCATGGCGATATCGTAATCAAAACCTTTGATGACAAAGCGCCTGAAACAGTTAAAAACTTCCTGGACTACTGCCGCGAAGGTTTCTACAACAACACCATTTTCCACCGCGTGATCAACGGCTTTATGATCCAGGGCGGCGGTTTCGAACCTGGCATGAACCAGAAAGAGACCAAAGAAGCGATCAAAAACGAAGCGAACAACGGTCTGAAAAACACCCGCGGTACGCTGGCAATGGCCCGTACTCAGGCTCCGCACTCTGCCACCGCGCAGTTCTTCATCAACGTGGCTGATAACGACTTCCTGAACTTCTCCGGCGAAAGCCTGCAGGGTTGGGGCTACTGCGTATTCGCAGAAGTGGTTGAAGGTATGGACGTGGTTGACAAGATCAAAGCCGTCGCTACTGGCCGCAGCGGTATGCACCAGGACGTTCCTAAAGAAGACGTTGTGATTACAAGCGTGACCGTCAGCGAGTAATTCGTGGCGACACTCTTTATTGCGGATCTGCATCTGCAAACAGAAGAACCGGCGATAACCGCCGGTTTTCTGCGTTTTTTACGCGGTGAAGCGAAAAGCGCCGATGCGCTGTACATCCTGGGCGACCTCTTTGAAGCCTGGATTGGCGACGACGACCCTAACCCGCTGCACCGTGAAATGGCAGACGCCATTCACGCGCTCGTGGATTCCGGCGTTCCCTGCTACTTCATTCACGGCAACCGTGATTTCCTGATCGGCAAGCGCTACGCCCGCGAAAGCGGCATGACGCTGCTGCCGGAAGAGCAGGTGCTCGACCTCTATGGCCGCAGGGTCCTGATCATGCACGGCGACACGCTCTGCACCGACGATACCGGGTACCTGGCGTTTCGCGCCAAAGTCCACACCCCTTGGATCCAAAAGGTGTTCCTTGCGCTGCCGCTGTTTATCCGCAACCGCATCGCAGCCAGAATGCGCGCGGGCAGTAAAGCCGCCAACAGCAGCAAATCCATGACCATCATGGACGTGAACCCGCAGGCCGTGGTGAGCGTGATGGAAAAGCATGGCGTTCAGTGGTTGATCCACGGTCATACGCACCGTCCTGACGTCCATTCCCTTATCGCCAACGGCGAAGCGGCCCATCGCGTGGTGTTGGGTGCCTGGCACACCGAAGGCTCCATGGTCAAAGTCACGCCAGAGGGCGTGGAGCTGATCGCGTTTCCGTTTTAACCCCTCACACCATCATTCTATTTTTTTGAACAATATCGGCAAATTGTTTCGATTTTAATCAGCCCGTGGTCGGCCTATTATTTATCACATCAGGGCAACACGCCCTATCCCAGATAAAATACTTAAGGAATACGACCATGAAATCCATCAAAACTTTCGTTGCAGTTGCCGCTCTTTCCCTGGTTTCTTTCGGTTCTTTCGCTCAAAGCGTGAGCGCAACCGCCTCTACCCTTGACCGCGCAGAAGCGAAAATTGCCGCTCAGGCCGCCGAGCAGAATGCCTCTTATAAAATCACGAGCGCGAAGGTCAACAACCGCGTGTACATGACCGCGGAACTGACTAAATAAAAATCCTGATTGCCGTGCCGCCAGCTAAGACGTGCGACAGCGACAATACGATGAGGAAGGAACAGAGAATGAAAAACATCAGCATCGTAAGTACCCTGCTGCTGGCAGTCGTGGTGTCCACTGGCGCACAGGCCGCGGAGAATCGCTTCTCCGTGCCAAAATCGGGCTCGAATGCCGACACCAGCATGGTGAATCATATCGATGTCAGCCGCGCGTTCGACAACGAGAACCTGCCCGCAGGGGATCTTCAGTAACATCACAAAAAAGACCGCCATCGTGCGGTCTTTTTTGTTATCGCTTTCTCGCCATAACTGCTCGCCTTTTAACCGCGCAACCGTTTTCCTTGCCCGTATAACATGCTATTCTCTGTGCCCTCGAAAGCAGTGTGTTTCGCACCACAGGAGTTTTAAGACGCATGTCTTCCCGCAATAATCCGGCGCGTGTCGCCATCGTGATGGGGTCCAAAAGCGACTGGGCTACCATGCAGTTCGCCGCCGAAATCTTTGAAATCCTGAATGTTCCGCACCACGTTGAAGTGGTCTCCGCGCACCGTACGCCGGACAAACTGTTCAGCTTCGCCGAAAGCGCCGAAGAGAACGGTTATGAGGTGATCGTTGCCGGTGCGGGCGGCGCAGCACATCTGCCAGGCATGATTGCCGCTAAAACCCTGGTGCCGGTACTGGGCGTTCCGGTCCAAAGCGCCGCGTTAAGCGGTGTGGATAGCCTCTACTCCATCGTCCAGATGCCGCGCGGTATTCCTGTCGGCACGCTGGCGATTGGTAAAGCGGGTGCTGCCAATGCCGCCCTGCTGGCGGCACAAATTCTTGCGACGCACGATAAAGCATTACACCAGCGTCTGGCGGAGTGGCGTAAAGCCCAGACCGACGAGGTGCTGGACAATCCGGACCCGCGGGGTGCGGCATGAAGCAGGTTTGCGTCCTCGGTAACGGCCAGCTAGGCCGCATGCTGCGTCAGGCCGGTGAGCCGCTGGGTATTGCCGTCTGGCCCGTCGGGCTGGACGCCGAACCGGAAGCCGTACCGTTCCACCAGAGTGTGATCACCGCCGAGATCGAACGCTGGCCGGAAACGGCTCTGACCCGCGAGCTGGCGCGTCATAACGCCTTCGTTAACCGCGACGTGTTCCCGATCATCGCCGACCGTCTGACGCAAAAGCAGCTGTTCGACAAGCTCGGTCTGCCGACCGCGCCGTGGCAGCTCCTGTCCGATAAAAGCGAGTGGAATGACGTTTTCGCGATGCTGGGCGAGCTGGCAATCGTGAAGCGCCGCGTGGGCGGTTACGACGGCCGCGGCCAGTGGCGCCTGCGTGCAGATGAAACGGCAGAACTGCCGGACGATTGCTACGGCGAGTGCATCGTTGAGCAGGGCATCAACTTTAGCGGTGAAGTGTCGCTGGTTGGCGCGCGCGGGCACGACGGGCATACCGTCTTTTATCCGCTGACGCATAACCTGCATCAGGACGGCATTCTGCGCACCAGCGTCGCCTTCCCGCACGCCAATGCTGACCAGCAGGCGCAGGCGGAAGATATGCTCTCTGCCATCATGCACGAACTCGGGTATGTGGGCGTCATGGCGATGGAGTGCTTTATCACCCCGTCCGGTCTGCTGATCAACGAACTTGCGCCGCGCGTGCACAACAGCGGGCACTGGACGCAAAACGGCGCGTCCATCAGCCAGTTCGAGCTGCACCTGCGCGCGATCGCCGACCTGCCGCTGCCGCAGCCGGTGGTGAACAGCCCGTCGGTGATGATCAACCTGATCGGCACCGATCTGAACTACGACTGGCTGAAGCTGCCGCTCGTGCATCTGCACTGGTATGACAAAGAGGTCCGCGCGGGTCGTAAGGTCGGTCACCTGAACCTGAACGACAGCGACACGGGCCGTCTGAGCGCCACCCTGGAAGCCATGATCCCGCTCCTGCCGCCGGAATATGCGAGCGGTATTGTCTGGGCACAGTCAAAGCTCAAGTAAGACATCTGCGCCGGGGAGTTGACCTTCCCCTTCCCCGGCGTACAATCCCCGCCCATTGCTGCTGAGTTTTCTTCTGGAATAACCATGAACGATGGAACGGACTATCGCGCGATCCTCGCGTCTGATACCCCTTTAATTGACGTTCGCGCGCCGATCGAATTTGCCCAGGGCGCGATGCCTGCGGCGATCAACCTGCCCTTAATGAACGACGACGAGCGCGCCGCCGTCGGCACCTGCTATAAGCGCCAGGGCCCCGAGGCCGCGCTGGCGCTCGGCCATCAGCTGGTGAGCGGCGAGACGCGTGAGGCACGCATCAACGCCTGGCGCGAGGCCAGCCTTGCCCATCCTGAGGGCTTTCTCTGCTGCGCGCGCGGCGGCCAGCGCTCGCATATCTCTCAGGCCTGGCTGAAAGAGGCGGGCGTCGACTACCCGCTGATCCGCGGCGGCTATAAGGCCCTGCGTCAGACGGCGATTCAGGTGACCATCGAGCAGTCACAAAAGCCGATGGTGCTTATTGGCGGCTGTACCGGAAACGGTAAAACCCTGCTGGTGAAACAGCACGCTCAGGGAATCGATCTGGAAGGGCTGGCGCACCATCGTGGTTCGTCGTTTGGCCGCACGCTCACGCCGCAGCTTTCCCAGGCCAGCTTTGAAAATCACCTTGCGGCTGAGCTCCTGAAAAAAGACGCCGCGCGCTGGGTGCTGGAAGATGAAGGCCGGATGATTGGCTCCAACCACCTGCCGGAGTGCCTGCGCGACCGCATGGTTGAAGCCCCTATCGTTGTCGTCGAAGACCCGTTTGACGTCCGCCTTGAGCGCCTGCGCGAAGAGTATTTCGACCACATGTGGGCGGATTTTTCTGCCGCCTACGGTGAAGACGCGGGCTGGAAGGAGTACAGCGAGTATCTGCATCACGGCCTGTTCGCCATTCGCCGCCGTCTGGGGCTGCAGCGGTATGCAGAATTCACCGCGCTGTTAGATTCCGCGCTGCTGGAACAGCAACGCTCCGGCAGCACAGAGGCGCACTTCAGCTGGCTCGCGCCGCTGCTGAAGGACTATTACGACCCGATGTACGGCTATCAGCTGGAGAAAAAGGCGGTGAAGATTGTGTATCGCGGGACGTATGGCGAGGTCGCTGACTGGCTTAATCGCTAAAACAAAGCCGGGTGGCGAGGTAAAAGCAAAACGGCAACCAGGGTTGCCGTTTTTAATGTTTGTTCCCTCTCCCCGTGGGAGAGGGTCAGGGTGAGGGCATCAGGCCGCACCCTACAAGACGACTTAGAAGTCGTAACGCAGACGCACCAGGTTCATGTCGCCCAGGTTGTCGGTGCTGGAGGTGAACACGTGTTCGTAATCCACGCGGAAACCGTAATCCAGCTGGAAGCTGATACCCACGCCGTTGTCGATGCGCTGGTAGTTACGGCCGTTCACGTACTCAATACGGTCACCCATGAAGTAAGGCTGGATGGATTTAACCGCGTACTGACCGATTGGGAACTTGTAGCCCGCAAAGTATTCAATACCCCATGCATCACCGGCGAAGTAGTCGTTAACAGACACTTTTTTGGTGGTCAGGAAGTTCTGGTACCAGCCGCCGCCAGCGGAGAAGGTCCAGTTGTCCGGCGTCCAGCTCAGCGCGGTACCGAGGATGTTCTGGTCGTAGGTTTTGCTGTCGCCGTTGTCCGGGTTACGCATGTCCGCGCGGGTGTAGTTCCACGCCGCGCCCCAGGTCAGGTCGGTGGTCAGGTGGTAATCCAGACCCAGTGAACCGCCGCCTTTACGCTTGTAGCGCAGGCCGTTGCCCGGCAGGTATTCGCTGTCTTCAAACAGGTAGGATGCATAAATATCGGCATCACCCACGGTTTTCTTATATTTCAGCATCTGGCGTGAACGGTAAGATCCGTCGTAATCGCCATTGATCCCGTTACCTGGCGCCTGACCGATCATGTCGTAGTCCCAGATATCGGTTTTCGCGCCCACCACATCATAGTAAACGCTGTTCTGTTGACCGAAGGTCAGCGTACCCCAGGTGTCGCTCTTCAGACCGGTGTAGAGCATACGACGCGTGGTGTCGTGTGCGCCGTCGGCGTAATGGTGATCCCAGTTAAACTGCGCAGGAATATTGACACCCAGCTCGTAGTAGCTGATCCAGCTGATGTCATCAAACAGGTAGTAATCAGCCGCGAAACGGAAACGGGTGCCGCCGTCAAAGCCGTTACGCTTGTAGCTGTTTTTACCGTCGTCGCCGGTCATGTTCTGGAACTGAGGACGAATACTGCCGCCAACGGTGAAGTTCAGGCGGCTCAGCGGGTTACCCGCCTGAGGATCCTGCTTAAGAACGGTGATTTCTGCCTGAGAAGCGAAGGTAGTCAATGCCACTGCCGCGCCGATCGTTGCCGCCAGCGCTGATTTTTTTATAGTCATTATTTTTCCTTAATAGACACGCTGCTAAATATTTAGCGGGTGAATATTAACTGGAAATAATCGGGCTGTGTGGTCGGTTTTTTAATGTTTTGTGCTACTAAATGAGTGGGTATTATCACTTTGTGCTATTTAAACACTGCGCACCGGCATTAAAACCCGGCGCGCAACTATCACGGTTCTAAATCAACTCGCAAACTGACGGAACAGGGCTTTCCCCTTTAACAGCCGCGTGCCGAGCCAGCCTCCGCAGAGAGAAAGCAACACCGCGCCGCTGAGAGGCAGGATCAACCAGAGACGCCAGTCAGGCTCCCACGGGAAGTCGAAAACCTTTGTCTGCAGCACCGCCAGCGCCGTCTCTGCGCCAATGGCCGCTACCAGACCCGCCACCAGCCCCAGCAGCGCAAACTCGCTCCATAGCGTCATCCGCAGCAGTCGCTTTCCGGCCCCCAGCGTGCGGTAGACCACCAGCTCCTGATGGCGCTGGCGCATGCCCACTTGTACCTGAGCCAGCAGCAACAGCACGCCGCAGATCGTCACCAGCACCACCATGACCTCCAGCGCGCGGCTCACCTGCTCCAGTACCTGCCCTACCTGCTTCAGGATCGCGCCAATATCCAGCAGGCTGACCGTCGGAAACTCCCGGTTGAGCTGGGTTAGCATGCCGTTGCCGTTTTCCCAGCGGAAGCTTGTCAGCCAGCTCTGCGGCTGCCCGTCCAGCGCGCCCGGCGGGAAGATAAAGAAGAAGTTTGGCCGTAGGCTTTCCCAGTCCACTTTACGCAGGCTGGTGACTTTCGCGGTAAAATCCTGGGTATCGCCGGTAAAGGTCACGCTGTCCCCGAGCTTCACGTTCAGCCGCGTCGCCAGCCCCTCTTCCATCGAGACTTCCCCCGCTTTCGGCGGCCAGGTGCCGGCGGTTATCGGGTTGTGGTCAGGGCGTTTATCCTGCCAGGTCAGGTTCAGCTCGCGGTTCAGCGACTCGTCCTTATTCCCCTCCGTTGGCTGACCGTTGATCTGCGTCAGACGCGCGCGCACGATGGGATAGAACGACTCAGGGATAATGTGATGCTCCGACAGGAAGCCCTTCAGCGGCGTGACCTGCTCAGGGGCAATGTTGATCAGGAAATAGTTCGGGCTTTCCGGGGGAAGCTGCTGCTGCCAGCGATCCAGCAGATCGCCGCGCAGCACTAACAGCAGCGCCAGCAGCATAAACGACAGCGAAAACGCCGACAGCTGGCTGAGCGTTGACCACGGCTGATGCAGCAGGCGGTTGACCGCCAGGCGCACGGGCAGCGATTTCACCGTGAGCCGCTTCAGGACGTTGAGCAGTATCCAGCCCAGCACGCCGCACAGCAGCGCCAGCACAACCGCCCCGGCCAGTACCGCCCACAGCAGCGTGCTGCCCCCCATCAGCCACGCCAGCAGCCCCACCGCCACGGCAATAATCACCGGAAGATAGAACTTCAGCGGCCAGACGTTCGCCACCACATCGTTGCGAAGCACGCGCAGCGGCTGCGTCGCGAGCAGCAGGCGATAGGGGCGTAGCCCCACCAGCAGCGAAATCACCGTCATTGCGCCCATCGCCCACAGCCACGGCCAGAGGCTGGCCGGCGGCAAGGCGGCCGGGAGCACCGGCTTCAGCATCACCATCAGCAGTTTTTCAAACAGCAGCCCCATTATTCCGCCGGTCAGCGCGGACAGAATCAGCAGCATCAGCCACTGGCCGACAATCAGCTTGCGCAGCTGCGCCCTGCCCGCCCCCAGGGTTTTGAGGATTGCCACCAGGTCGTAGCGGCTGCGGCAGTAATGCCCCATCGCCACGGCAACCGCCGCCACCGCCAGCAGCAGGGTCAACAGTGCCGAAAGCAGCAGGAACTGCTGAGAACGCTCAAGAGATTTACCGAGCGCTCCTTCGTCCTGCTCCAGCCCGTACCAGCGGTGCTCTGGTTTGAGCTGCGGCAGAAGCCATTTTTCGTACGCGTCAAGCTGGGCAGGCGTGCCGCCAAACTTATAGCGCCAGGTGACGCGGCTGCCCGGCTGTACAGCATGGGTTGCCGCGACATCCGCGGTATTCATCAGCAGGCGCGGCGCGAGCTGGAAGGGGTTAAAGCCGGAATCGGGCTCCTGCACCACTTCCCCGGCGATTTTCAGCGTGGCGTCACCGACGTCGATACTGTCGCCGGGTTTCAGGTTCAGAAGCGCCATCAGACGTGATGCCAGCAGCACCGTGCCGGGCTTGGGCTTCAGCCCGGGCGGGCTGGTCTGCAGTTCGCCGTACATCGGGTAGATATCATCGACGGCTTTAACGCTGGCGAGCTGAGGCGTGTCGCCCGCAAAGGTCATGGTCTGGAAGCTTATCTGCTCCCCCACCTTCAGCCCTTGTTTACGCGCCTCTGCAATCCAGCCCGACGGCACAGGGCGGGAGCTTTGCAGCGCCCGGTCACCCGCCATAAACTCCCGGCTCTGCTGGCTAAGCCCTTTTTCCATGCGGTCGCTGACGCTGCCGAGCGCCAGCACGCAGGCCACCGCCAGGCTTAGCGCCAGCCAGACAATCAGCAGCGAGGGCGAGCGCCACTCGCGCCAGAACCAGCGGGTAATCATGCCTCCTCCTGAAGAATACCGTTCACCAGCCGCAGGCGGCGATCGCAGCGGGCGGCGAGCTGCGGATCGTGGGTTACGAGGATCAGCGTGGTGCCATGCTCGCGGTTGAGCGAAAACAGCTGGTCGGCAATTTTGTCGCCGGTTTTACGGTCAAGGTTACCGGTGGGCTCATCGGCAAACAGGACTTCGGGACGACCGTTAAACGCCCGCGCCAGCGCCACGCGCTGCTGCTCACCGCCGGAAAGCTGTGCGGGAAGGTGGTCGAGACGCTTGCCCAGACCGAGCTGCTCCAGCAGCGCCTTCGCGTGCGCCCGGCTTTCACGGCTGTTTTCACCGCGAAGCAGCGCCGGGAGTTCGACGTTTTCCAGCGCGTTCAGAGTGGGGATCAGCATAAAGGACTGAAAGACAAAACCAACGTGACGCGCGCGCAGCGCGGCCCGGGCCTCTTCATCAAGCTGGTGCTGCGGTTGCCCGACCAGGTGGACCTCGCCGCTGCTGCCGTCGTCCAGACCGGCCAAAATCGCCAGCAGCGTGGACTTGCCGGAACCGGATTCGCCAATCAGCGCGATGGTTTCAGCGCGTTTGACAACGAGTTCAACTCCAGTAAGGATGGAAAGCTCGTGTTCCCCCTGACCGACGGACTTCTTAAGATGATGAACTTCAACACTGTTTTCCGCTGGCATTTGCCCTTCCTGTTTTTGATTCTGATGACCTTCCGCGCGGCGGCAGCGGACACGTTACTGGTTCTCGGCGACAGCCTCAGCGCAGGCTATCGCATGGCGGCCAGCGCGGCCTGGCCCGCTCTGCTCAACGACAAATGGCAGAGCAAGACGTCGGTAATCAACGCCAGCATCAGCGGCGATACCTCGCAGCAGGGCCTGTCGCGCCTGCCTGCGCTGCTCAAACAGCATCAGCCGCGCTGGGTGCTGGTGGAGCTTGGCGGTAACGATGGATTGCGCGGTTTCCAGCCTCAGCAAACCGAGCAAACGCTGCGCACCATTTTGCAGGATATCAAAGCGGCAAACGCCCAGCCGCTGCTGATGCAAATTCGCCTGCCCGCCAACTACGGTCGTCGGTATAATGAAGTCTTTAGCGCGATCTACCCTAAGCTTGCCAAAGAGTTTGATATTCCGCTGCTGCCATTTTTCATGGAAGAGGTCTATCTCAAACCCCAGTGGATGCAAGACGACGGGATCCACCCCAATCGCGATGCTCAGCCGTTTATTGCCGACTGGATGGCAACGCGGCTGGCTCCTTTAGTTAAACATGACTCCTGATTAAGCGGAGATCCTGACAGGTAAAGTTATGCAAAAATCGGTCTTAATTACAGGATGTTCCAGTGGAATCGGCCTGGAAAGCGCGCTCGAACTGAAGCGCCAGGGGTTTCGGGTGCTGGCGGCGTGTCGCAAACCCGACGATGTCGAACGCATGAACGGGCTGGGCTTTACCGGCGTGCTGCTGGATATGGACTCGCCGGAGAGCGTTGAACGCGCCGCCGATGAAGTGATCGCGCTGACCGACAATCGTCTGTACGGGCTCTTTAACAATGCCGGCTACGGGGTGTATGGCCCGCTGGATACGCTCTCCCGCGAAACGCTGGAGAAACAGTTTTCGACCAACTTCTTCGGCGTGCATCAGCTCACCATGCGTCTGCTCCCCGCGATGCTGCCGCACGGTGAAGGGCGCATCGTGATGACATCGTCAGTGATGGGGCTGATTTCCACCCCGGGCCGCGGCGCCTACGCCGCCAGCAAATATGCGCTGGAGGCCTGGTCCGACGCCCTGCGCATGGAGCTGCGCCACAGCGGCATTAAGGTCAGCCTGATTGAGCCCGGCCCGATCCGCACCCGCTTTACCGAAAACGTGAACCAGACCCAGGCGGATAAACCGGTCGAGAACCCCGGCATTGCCGCACGTTTTACCCTCGGGCCAGAGGCGGTGGTGGCCAAAGTGCGCCATGCTTTTGAGAGTGAACATCCCAAAATGCGCTATCCGGTAACGCTGGTCACCCACGCCGTAGGCTGGTTAAAGCGCCTGCTGCCGGGCCGGGTGATGGACAAAATTTTGCACGGTTGAGTTGAAGCGACGACGCTCATCCCCATGTAAAGAACAAACCGACAAAAGAGAAAGCCGCATGTCCGTACAGAATATCGTCAATATTACAGAAGCTAACCTGCAACAGACCCTTGAACAGTCGATGACCAAACCGGTCCTGTTCTACTTCTGGTCTGAACGCAGCCAACACTGCCTGCAGCTGACGCCGGTGCTGGAAAGCCTTGCCGCCCAGTACAACGGTCAGTTCATTCTCGCCAAACTGGACTGTGACGCCGAGCCGATGGTGGCGTCTCAGTTTGGTCTGCGCGCCATTCCTACCGTCTATCTGTTCCAGAACGGTCAGCCCGTTGACGGTTTCCAGGGGCCGCAGCCGGAAGAGGCGATTCGCGCCCTGCTGGATAAAGTGCTGCCGCGCGAAGAAGAGCTGAAAGCGCAGGAAGGCATGGCGATGATGCAGGAAGGTAAATACGACGAGGCGCTGCCGCTGCTCAAAGAGGCGTGGCAGCTGTCGAATCAGAACAGCCAGATCGGCCTGCTGCTGGCGGAAACGCAGATCGCCCTGCACCGTTCAGAAGACGCGGAAGCCGTACTCAAAACGGTTCCGCTGCAGGATCAGGACACCCGCTATCAGGGTCTGGTCGCGCAGATTGAGCTGCTGAAACAGGCCGCGGACACCCCGGAAATTCAGCAGCTGCAGCAGCAGGTTGCCGACAATCCGGCCGACGCTGCGCTGGCAAGCCAGCTGGCGCTGCAGCTGCACCAGGTGGGGCGTAACGAAGAGGCGCTGGAGCTGCTGTTCAGCCACCTGCAAAAAGACCTGGCAGCCGCAGACGGTCAGGCGCGTAAGATGTTCCAGGAAATTCTGGCCGCGCTGGGCACCGGAGACGCGCTGGCGTCGAAGTATCGTCGTCAGCTTTACGCGTTGTTATATTGATGCACTTTGCCCGGTGGCGGCTTCGCCTTACCGGGCCTACAAAAGCACGAATCGTAGGCCGGGCAAACGCAGTGCCGCCCGGCACAATCAGCGCACGTTTTTCAACTGCGTCACCACAAGCTGATGCCGTGAATTGTAGAACTTCCGATAGGTCAGGTAGCAGGCAATGATGGTTGACAGGCTTGCCGTGGAAAGCAGCATAAACGTCACCATGATCTGATACTTAATCGCTTTTACCGGATCGATGCCGGCAAAAATCAGCCCCGACATCATGCCCGGCAGGCTCACCAGCCCCACCGTTTTGGCTGAATCTACAGTTGGGATCAGCGATGAGCGAATGCTCTCACGAATCAGCCGCGCCGAGGCCACTTTAGGCGTTGCCCCAAGGCTTAACTTCTCCTGCAGCTGCTGCTGTTCACTGCTGAAACGCTGGCCGAGATTGTTATAACAGAGCCCAACGGCCACCATGGCGTTCCCCGCAATCATTCCCGAGATGGGGATAACCTGCATCGGCGTAAAGGCAATCGAGCCGGAGAGCACCAGCACCGCCAGCGTGAGCGCCGTCCCGGTGGTAATGGCGATAAACGACGAGATAAACGCCTTATCAATGTATTTACTGCGTTTTTTCGCATTCCACGCCGCGTTGAAACAGATAAAGAGCACCATCAGCAGCGTCAGCACCGCGTGGTTGACGTTGAAAATATACTTCAGCACATAGCCGACGATAATGAGCTGAACCACCGCGCGGCAGATACTCCACACAATATCTTTTTCCAGTCCCAGCTTTTCCCGGTAGCTGACCACAATCGCAATCAGCACCAGCACCATCGAAAACGCCAGGGATTCATTGGTAATGTTATGCTCACCCACGGTTAGCCTCCTGCATTTTCCCGCCGTGCGGCTGAAGCATAATCACGTCATCCGCATGGGTTATTTCGTTAGCGTCGTGCGTCACCCACAGCACGGCAATATTCTGCTCCCGGGCGTAGCGATGAATAATCTCGTTAACGTTGCGCTTGTTGACGTCATCGAGCGCGCTGGTAATTTCGTCCAGCAAAAGCACCTTCGGTAAAAACTGCAGGTTGCGGATCAGCGAGACGCGCTGCTTTTCTCCGCCCGACAGCGCGGTGATGGATTTGGTTAACGTCTCCTGCGCCAGGCCAAAGCGGGCCAGATCGCTGATAAACTTTTCCGGCTCCGGCGTTTTATTGCGGATTTGCCAAGGGAAAATCAGGTTGTCGTAGACCGTGTCGCCAAAAAGCGCGGGGGTTTGCACGCAGTAGGAGACCTGCTGGCGATAGTTTTCCGGGGACAGTGTTGCGATATCCTGTCCTTCAAACAGAAGGGTGCCCTCAGTCGGGCTGAGGAGTGAGGCTACAATTTTCAGCAGCGTGCTTTTACCGCAGCCTGAAGGACCCGTGATTAATTTAAACTCGCCCGGCGATAGGCTAAACCCGACGTGCTGAAGAATAATGTTTTCTCCAGCACGAAATCCGATATCCCTGAGATGTAATAGTTCTTTTTTATCGTTCATTACGCTTCCGTTAACCGCTTCGTGTAATAACCGCCTGTAGCATAATCCTTTCGTGCGCACAGAGCGAATAGCCTCACGCTAAAGCAAGTGTTAAACTTTTTGTTTGTCATTTGTCTCCACCATCACTACAGGAAGTAAGCAGCATGGCACATATCTTTTATGAGTTTCCTTCCCTGAAGCCTGGTGTTCCTGATGTCGAAACATTAATGGAAGTCATCAAATCTTCGGAACTCACGCGTTTTGTCATTGGTGCAGAGGTGGTGGATTTTGTAAAGAAGGCGCTCATCGTGAACACCACGATTGGCAGTTTCAAAAACTGCTATTTCGCCTTCGACAACGGGACACACTTCCTGGAATTTGACGGCAAGGGAAAATCAAAACGTTTCAATGAAGTACCCGACTGGTTCGTCTCTCCGGCTGAATTTTCTCGTACCCAGTGGCTTATCAACCACGATCTTGCCGATGTAAAGGCCACCCAATTCATTGACGTGCTGATGTCCTACCCGCTGAGAGAGCGCCGTGCGCACTGTAATTTGTTATTCGGGCTGGAGCTGGAAAAGGTGAATGCGGTTCCGGCCGCAGCGTCAGCCGCAGGGAAAATCGGCAATAAGAACGGCAAAACGACCAAACCGCGCGTGACCGATCTGGGATCGTTTGAATTGTTCAGCCAGTTCTTTGCGCGCATGAAAACCGCCGTGCTGGCCGATGAGTTTCCCACCCTGCAGGTCCTGACGGGCATGGATAACCTGACTAAAGCGCCGCATAATTTAAAGCAGGGTATCAGGACGTGGTTCAAGGCCATCGCGGGCGATCTTCCACCGAATAACAAACGCGTAGAAGCGGGGAATGCCGTTCTGTTCTGCGCCCCTATCCGCGAACAGATCCAGCGTATCGAAGCGCTGGGGCTGGAGAAGTACTACCAGGGATTATCCAAAGCCATTGTCGAAGCGGGTGATGGATTCATCTCTGACTTTACCTATACTTACGAGCAATAAATACACACTTTCACTCGTCACAGCATGCAAAACAGGAGGTTTTTATGCTTATCGTTGTTCCTGTCCTTATTTTCGTTGCGCTGGTTATCGTGGGCGCAGGCGTCAAAATTGTCCCTCAGGGCTATCAGTGGACCGTCGAGCGTTTCGGTCGCTACACCAATACCCTCCAGCCAGGCTTAAGCCTGATTGTTCCGTTCATGGACAGAATCGGTCGCAAGATCAACATGATGGAACAGGTACTGGACATTCCTTCTCAGGAGATCATCTCCAAGGATAACGCCAACGTTACCATCGACGCCGTCTGTTTTATTCAGGTGATTGATGCGCCGAAAGCGGCCTATGAGGTCAGCAACCTGGAGCTGGCGATCGTCAACCTGACGATGACCAACATCCGTACCGTGCTCGGCTCGATGGAGCTGGACGAGATGCTTTCCCAGCGCGACAGCATCAATACCCGCCTGCTGCATATTGTCGATGAGGCAACCAACCCGTGGGGGATCAAGGTCACCCGTATCGAGATCCGCGACGTGCGCCCGCCGGCGGAGCTGATCGCCTCCATGAACGCCCAGATGAAGGCCGAGCGAACCAAGCGCGCCTACATTCTGGAAGCAGAAGGGGTGCGTCAGGCGGAGATCCTCAAAGCGGAAGGGGAAAAACAGTCGCAGATCCTGAAAGCGGAAGGCGACCGTCAGTCCGCGTTTTTACAGGCGGAAGCGCGTGAACGCTCGGCAGAAGCGGAAGCCCGCGCCACCCAGATGGTGTCCGAGGCGATTGCCGCCGGTGATATCCAGGCCGTGAACTACTTTGTCGCGCAAAAATATACCGACGCGCTGAAACAGATCGGCTCGGCGAACAATAGCAAAGTGGTGATGATGCCGCTGGAGGCCAGCAGCCTGATGGGCTCTATCGCCGGTATTGCCGAACTGATTAAAGACAGCGGAAACGAGCGTAAAAAATGATTGAGCTGATCGCTGCACATCCTCATGCCTTCTGGCTAAGCCTCGGCGGCTTATTGCTGGCGGCGGAGATGCTGGGCGGCAACGGCTACCTGCTCTGGAGCGGTGTCGCCGCCGTCATTACTGGCCTTCTGGTCTGGATCCTTCCGCTGGACTGGGCGTGGCAGGGCGCGCTATTTGCCGTGCTGACGCTGGTGGCCGCGTGGCTGTGGTGGCGCTGGCTAAACCGGCGGGTTAACGAGCAGAAGCCGCTGGACGCGCACCTTAACCAGCGCGGGCAGCAGATTGTCGGCAAGCGTTTTACGCTCGACACCGCGCTGGTGAACGGGCGCGGGCACATGCGCGTGGGCGACAGCTCGTGGCCGGTGGTCGCCGACGACGACCTCAGCGCCGGCACGCGGGTTGAGGTCATTGCGGTGGAAGGCATTACCCTGCGGGTGAAAGCCTGCTAAGCAGAAGCCTTACGATGACAGCAGCCGGCAAGATTATCGATAATCGGGCAGTCGGCGCTGTCATCCCCCGGACAGGATTCCGCGAGCTGTAGCAGCTGTTCGCGCATCGCCTGCAGCTCGAGAATATGGCGTTCGATCTCGGCCACTTTTTCCAGCGTGCGTTTTTTCACGTCGGCGCTGTGACGCTTCGGATCGTTGAACAGGTTAACCAGCTCGCCGCACTCTTCCAGGTTAAAACCGACCTGTCTTGCCTGGCGCAGCAGCGTCAGCTCATCAATATGCAGTTTCATATAGCTGCGATAGCCGTTTTCGCTGCGCAGCGGTGGCGTTACCAGCCCCTTCTCTTCATAAAAGCGGATTGCCTTGCTGGTTAAGCCAGTTTTTTTTGCCACGTCACTGATATTCACATTTCCCCCTTGACCTTCCCCTTGATGGAAGGTTTAACCTTTATAACAGTCAGTGAAAAGCACTGTATCGGTCAACAACTGACCAGATCATTATACGGGAGTTTTACTATGTCTCACACTATCGACCTGACGCTGGTCGGCCTCTCCTGCGGCCACTGCGTCAAACGCGTTAAAGAAAGCCTGGAACAGCGCCCTGACGTTGAAAGCGCTGACGTGACTATCGATCATGCAGCCGTCACCGGCAGCGCCAGCGCGGATGCGCTGATTGATACCATCAAGCAGGCCGGTTACGGGGCGGAGTTAAGCCACCCAAAGGCTAAACCGCTGGCAGAGTCATCATCCCCGTCGGAAGCGCTGACAGCGGCCACTCCTGAGCTTCCGGCAGCTGATGATATTGACGACAGCCAACAGCTGCTGATCAACGGCATGAGCTGCGCCAGCTGCGTCTCCCGGGTACAAAACGCCTTGCAGGCCATACCGGGCGTCGCGCAGGCACGGGTAAACCTCGCGGAGCGCACTGCGCTGGTGATGGGCAGCGCCTCCGCCGCAGATTTAGTGCAGGCCGTTGAAAAAGCGGGCTACGGCGCGGAGGCCATCGAAGATGATGCCGAACGCCGCGAGCGCCAGCAGGAAACGGCTATCGCCACCATGAAGCGCTTCCGCTGGCAGGCGATTGTCGCCCTGCTGGTGGGTATTCCGGTGATGGTGTGGGGCATGATGGGTGACAACATGATGGTCACCGCTGACAACCGCACGCTGTGGCTGGTGATTGGTCTGATTACCCTTGCGGTGATGGTGTTTGCAGGCGGGCATTTCTATACCAGCGCCTGGAAGAGCCTGAAAAACCGCACCGCGACGATGGATACGCTGGTGGCGCTCGGTACCGGCGCGGCGTGGCTCTATTCGATGAGCGTGAACGTCTGGCCCCAGTGGTTCCCGATGGAGGCTCGCCATCTCTACTATGAAGCGAGTGCGATGATTATCGGCCTGATTAACCTGGGCCATATGCTGGAAGCCCGCGCCCGTCAGCGCTCCTCGAAAGCGCTGGAAAGATTGCTCGATTTAACCCCGCCGACGGCCCGCGTGGTCACGGACGAGGGAGAGAAAAGCGTCCCGCTGGCGGAAGTTCAGCCCGGCATGACGCTGCGCCTGACGACGGGCGATCGCGTTCCCGTTGACGGCAAGATAACCCAGGGCGAAGCCTGGCTGGATGAAGCGATGCTGACCGGCGAGCCCATTCCCCAGCAGAAATCAGACGGCGACGCCGTTCATGCGGGTACGGTGGTGCAGGACGGCAGCGTGCTGTTTACCGCCAGCGCCGTCGGCAGCCACACGACGCTGTCGCGTATTATCCGCATGGTGCGTCAGGCCCAGAGCAGCAAGCCGGAAATTGGCCAGCTTGCCGACAGAATCTCGGCCATTTTTGTGCCGGTGGTGGTCGGCATTGCCCTGCTGAGCGCGGCTATCTGGTATTTCTTCGGCCCGGCACCGCAGATTGTTTACACCCTGGTGATTGCCACCACGGTGCTGATCATCGCCTGTCCTTGCGCCCTTGGCCTGGCAACCCCGATGTCGATTATCTCCGGCGTAGGCCGCGCGGCCGAATTTGGCGTACTGGTGCGGGATGCCGACGCGCTGCAGCGGGCCAGCACCCTGGACACGCTGGTGTTTGATAAAACCGGCACGCTGACCGAAGGCAAACCGCAGGTGGTAGCCGTCACTACCGCAGGCATTGCGCAAGAGGAGGCGCTGCGCCTCGCCGCCGCGCTGGAGCAAGGATCCAGCCATCCCCTGGCGCGCGCCATTCTCGATAAAGCCAATGCTTCTGCCCTGCCGCAGGTCAGCAATTTCCGCACCCTGCGCGGGCTCGGCGTCAGCGGTGAAGCAGAAGGCCACGCGCTGCTGCTGGGCAACCAGGCATTGCTTAATGAAAACGGTATTGATACCGCCGCGCTGGAAAGCGAGCTGAAGGCGCAGGCGTCTCAGGGCGCTACGCCGGTTCTGCTTGCGGTGGATGGCAAAGCCGCCGCGCTGCTGGCCGTGCGCGATCCGCTTCGCCAGGACAGCGTGGACGCCCTGCAGCGCCTGCACCGCGCGGGCTACCGTCTGGTGATGCTGACCGGGGATAACCCGACCACTGCCAACGCCATCGCGAAAGAAGCCGGAATTGATGAGGTCATTGCAGGCGTGCTGCCGGACGGTAAAGCGGACGCCATCAAGAAGCTGCAAAGTCAGGGCCGTCAGGTGGCGATGGTCGGCGACGGCATCAACGATGCCCCGGCGCTGGCCCAGGCGGACGTGGGGATTGCCATGGGCGGCGGGAGCGATGTCGCCATCGAAACCGCTGCGATTACGTTGATGCGCCACAGCCTGATGGGCGTTGCCGACGCGCTGGCCATTTCAAAAGCCACGCTGCGCAACATGAAGCAGAACCTGCTGGGAGCGTTCGTCTATAACACCCTCGGTATCCCAATCGCGGCCGGGATTTTATGGCCGCTGACCGGCACGCTGCTTAACCCGGTGGTCGCGGGCGCGGCGATGGCACTCTCCTCCATAACCGTGGTGAGCAACGCCAACCGTCTGCTGCGCTTTAAACCGAAGGATTGAACCTTGTACCCGTACGCGCTAGCATGAACCTTTCCATTCATGGAGCGCGTATGGGTCTGTTTAATCGTATAAAAGCATCGTTTCGCGCCCTCTTTCCTCGCCGTTATGCCTGGCCCGGTCTGGATATCTCTCTCCCCGGCGGGCAGCACCTGCATCTGGTCGGCAGTATTCATATGGGTACGCAGGATATGTCTCCCCTGCCACCCGGGCTGATTAAACTGCTGAAACACGCCGACGCGCTGGTCGTTGAGGCGGACATTTCGGGTCAGGAGTCGCCGTTTGCCGGGCTGGAAAGCGATCTCAGCCTGGCGGAACGTCTGGATGGTACCCGGCTTGCCGAACTTACGCGCGTTGCGGATGAAACCGGCGTGTCGCTCTCCATGATTGACACCCTGCCGCTCTGGCAAATTGCGATGGTGCTACAGGCCACGCAGGCGCAGCGTCTGGGACTGCGCGGTGACTACGGCATTGATTACCAGCTGCTGAACGCGGCAAGGGCACGCAGCCTGCCCGTCATCGAGCTGGAAGGGACGGACAGCCAGATTGCGCTTCTGCGGCAGCTTCCCGACGACGGCCTGATGCTGCTGGATGATACGTTGACCCACTGGCACACCAACGCGCGCCTGCTGCAGACCATGATTGGCTGGTGGCTGGACGCGCCGCCTGAGGACGGTAAGCTGGCGTTACCGTCGACCTTCAGCGAATCTCTGTATGATGTGCTGATGAACGCGCGCAACAAAGCCTGGCGGCAGACGCTGCACGCTTTGCCCGCGGGGCATTACGTGGTGGCGGTTGGGGCGTTACATTTGTACGGAGAAGGGAATTTGCCGTCACTGTTGAAATAAAAAAATGGCCAATATTTCTATTGGCCCGTCAAAGAGGAATTTCATCGTTTTTATTATGCCGAAGGAGACCTTCGGTTGAGCCGATTGTCGCTCAAAGTGACCATCACTGCCAATACTATTGCGCAAGATGGTGCTATTTTTTAGACAAACGTCAGGCGTATGCTGTGGGCATGATTTGTCTGTCGTAAGAAGGATAGCTATGACTCCCGCCGTTAAATTACTCGAAAAAAACAACATTTCTTTCCGGATCCACACTTACGATCACGATCCGAATGAAACTAACTTTGGTGATGAAGTGGTGCGCAAGCTGGGGCTGAATGCTGACCAGGTTTATAAAACGCTGCTGGTGGCGGTGAATGGCGATATGAAACACCTCGCCGTCGCGGTTACTCCGGTGGCGGGGCAGCTGGATCTGAAGAAAGTCGCCAAAGCCCTGGGGGCGAAGAAGGTGGATATGGCGGATCCGATGGTGGCGCAGCGCACCACGGGCTATCTGGTGGGCGGGATCAGTCCGCTCGGGCAGAAAAAACGCCTGCCGACGCTGATTGATGCCCCTTCACAGGAGTTTGAAACCATCTTTATATCCGGCGGCAAACGCGGGCTGGATATTGAGCTGGCGGCGGGCGACCTGGCGAAAATGCTGGACGCGAAGTTTGCGGATATTGCGCGCCGGGAGTAAAAGAAAAAGCCGGGTGGCGGCTACGAGGTAAAAGCAAAACGGTAACAGGCGTTACCGTTTTTTGTGTTCGCGCCCTCTCCCTGTGGGAGAGGGTTGGGATGAGGGCATCAGGCCGCACACCACTACTGCCAGCTCACCTCACCGTTCGGCTCATACGCATTCACGTCAATCGGCGAATTCTGCTCGATAAACTGCTTCAGCACTTCCGCATCGATAAAGCCGGTATTCACGTATCCAGGTTTGTTATCGATATGCGGATAGCCGTCGCCGCCGGAGGCATTAAAGCTTAACGTCGCCAGACGGTAAGTCTTAGCCGGATCAACCGGTTCGCCTTTGATCTTCAGGTCGTTAAGCTTGCCGTCTTTCGCCACAAAGCTGACGTTGGCAAACTGCGGATAGGCCCCGGAATCCGGCTTCATCTGCGCCACGGCGGTCAGGTAGTCGATCACCTCTTTCCCGCTCATGTCCGCATAGACCACCACGTTGCCGAACGGCTGCACCTTCAGGACATCTTTATAGGTGATGTTTCCGCCTTCGATAGAGTCACGAATACCGCCGCCGCTCATCACGCCGAAGTCAGCGCCGGTGCGCGCCATTTGCGCCGCCAGCACCAGGTGGCCCATGTTGGTCTGCACGAAGCGAACTTTACTGCGGTCCCCCTCCAGACGACCGTTCAGCGTGCCGATTTTCACGTCCAGCTGCGCCTTGCCTTTGCTCTGGAACGGCGTCAGGAGGGAGAGCATCTGCTGGTTTTCAGCGATCTCTGGCGTGTAGAGTACGCGCTCACTTTTCCCGTCCGGGTAGGTGACTTTCTTCTTCAGGTTGACCGGGATGAGCTGATAGTGCACCAGCTTCATCTCGCCGTTACGGAACTCGAAATCCGCCCGGCCGACGTATTTTCCCCACTCGTGCGCCTGAACAATCCAGATCCCGTTCTGACGGTCCGGCGCGCACGGCGTGCCCGGCACGTAGTCCACCTGCTTTTTGTTCTCCGAGGCCATGCACACCGGATCCTGTGAGTGACCGCCCACAATCATTGCCAGCGAGCCCGCAGGCAGGCTGCGCGCCATTTCCACGTCGCCGGGCGCGTTAGAGCCGTGCTCGCCGTTGTCGTAGTGCCCCATGTGCGTGGTGGCGATAATCACGTCCGGCTTCTCGTTTTGCTGCAGCTCCTGAATTACCAGCTTCGCTTCGTCTGCCGGTTTACGGAATTCGATATCGGTAAAGAACTCGGGGTTACCAATTTTCGCCGTATCGTCGGTGGTTAAGCCGATGACCGCAATCTTCAGGTCCTGACGCTTAAACAGCGCCCACGGCTTAAACAGGCGTTCGCCGGTGCTTTTCTGGTAAATATTGGCGGAGAGGAAGGGGAATTTGGCCCATTTTTCCTGCTGACGCAGCACGGTCAGCGGATTATCGAATTCGTGGTTACCCACGGCCATCGCGTCGTAGCCAATCAGGTTCATGCCGCGAAAATCAGGTTCCGCGTCCTGTAAATCGGATTCCGGCACGCCGGTATTGATATCACCACCCGACAGCAGCAGCACGCTGCCCCCCTGGGCCGCCACCTCTTTGCGAATGCCGTCCACCAGCGTTTTTTGTGCCGACAGTCCATATTCGCCGTATTCGCTGCGCCAGAAATGACCGTGGTGATCGTTGGTATGCAGGATGGTGATTTTATAGGTTTTGTCTTTTTCATACGCCTGCGCGGGCAGGCTTACCAGGCCCCATGCGGCGATGAGCGCCAGCGCGACGCCCCGCTTCATTAACTTCATCTTCTCTCTCCCTGACCAATAGACAAAGGCAAAAATTACAGTGACTAACAAGAATAGACAAATAAGTTTTCAGAATTGCGACTTTCTTCAAATGTCCCGGGCGGGTATGTTAGTCGGATAATAATTACACCCTGCATATCTAATAACGAAAAACGTGGTACTTCTCTCTATGGCAATCAGTGAATCAACCCAGCCCGTTCCGGGCGCGCCGGCGTCGCGCACCTCCTTTAAAGTCTTAGGCGCAATCAGTCTCTCGCACCTGCTCAACGACATGATCCAGTCGTTGATTCTGGCCATTTATCCGCTGCTGCAGTCCGAGTTCTCACTCACCTTCGTGCAGATCGGGATGATCACCCTGACCTTCCAGCTGGCTTCCTCACTGCTGCAGCCGGTGGTGGGCTACTGGACGGATAAATATCCGATGCCGTGGTCGCTGCCGATTGGCATGTGCTTCACCCTAAGCGGGCTGGTGCTGCTGGCCATGGCGGGGAGCTTTGAAGCCGTGCTGATTGCCGCCGCGCTGGTGGGTACCGGCTCGTCCGTTTTCCATCCGGAGTCTTCCCGCGTGGCGCGCATGGCCTCCGGGGGACGTCACGGTCTGGCGCAGTCTCTCTTCCAGGTGGGCGGTAACTTTGGTAGCTCTCTCGGCCCGCTGCTGGCCGCGGTGATTATTGCCCCTTACGGCAAAGGCAACGTGGCCTGGTTTGTGCTGGCCGCAATGCTGGCGATTATCGTGCTGGCGCAGATCAGTCGCTGGTATGCCGCTCAGCATCGCGTGAATAAAGGTAAACCTAAAGCGAAGGTTATCAATCCCCTGCCGCGCAACAAGGTTATCCTGGCGGTTTCCGTGCTGCTGGTACTGATTTTCTCGAAATACTTCTATATGGCGAGCATCAGCAGCTATTACACCTTTTATCTGATGCAAAAATTCGGATTATCGGTACAGAATGCGCAGATCCACCTGTTTGCCTTCCTGTTCGCCGTCGCGGCCGGTACGGTTATTGGCGGGCCTGTGGGGGATAAGATTGGGCGTAAATATGTCATTTGGGGCTCTATCCTCGGCGTGGCGCCGTTTACCCTTATTTTGCCGTACGCCAGCCTTGAATGGACGGGGATTTTAACCGTGATCATTGGTTTTATCCTCGCATCCGCCTTTTCCGCCATTCTGGTCTATGCCCAGGAGCTGCTGCCTGGCCGTATCGGTATGGTTTCCGGGCTCTTTTTCGGTTTCGCCTTCGGCATGGGCGGGCTTGGCGCGGCGGTGTTAGGGATGGTGGCGGATCACACAAGCATCTTCCTGGTTTATAAAATCTGCGCTTTCCTGCCGCTTCTTGGGATGTTGACCATATTCCTGCCTGATAACCGTCATAAAGCCTAAATTACGGGTAGCCAAAGTTTAACTTTGGCTACCTGATACCCTGATGCCATAAGGGTTTCTTCTTCTTCCCCTCGCTGAATTTATCAAAACGCGCTTTTTTACGTGCATATTGCTGTTTTATTCAAACTTCAACAATAATTCATAAACATAAGGGTAAAAATTGTCATAAACTATTACTCGGTTTTTTGGTTTTCGCCAAAAAGGAACACCTACAACGAAAGGAGACGGAATGCACCACGCCACACCGCTTATCACCACCATTGTTGGTGGACTTGTGCTCGCTTTTATCCTCGGCATGATTGCCAATAAGCTGCGTATTTCTCCTCTTGTCGGCTATCTGTTAGCGGGTGTACTGGCGGGACCCTTTACGCCAGGCTTCGTGGCGGATACCAAGCTGGCCCCTGAGCTGGCGGAATTGGGCGTGATTCTGCTGATGTTTGGCGTCGGCCTGCACTTCTCCCTGAAGGATCTGATGGCGGTAAAGTCGATCGCCATACCGGGAGCGATCGCCCAGATTGGGGTGGCGACGCTGCTGGGAATGGCGCTTTCGGCGGTACTGGGCTGGTCGTTAATGACCGGTATCGTATTTGGGCTGTGTCTCTCAACCGCCAGCACGGTGGTGCTGCTGCGCGCGCTTGAAGAGAGACAGCTGATAGACAGCCAGCGCGGGCAAATCGCGATAGGCTGGCTGATTGTGGAAGACCTGGTCATGGTCCTGACGCTGGTGCTGCTGCCAGCCGTCGCCGGGATGATGGAAAAAGACAACGTCGGCCTGGCCTCGCTGGCGCTGGATATGAGTATCACCATCGGTAAGGTGGTGGCGTTTATCGCCATCATGATGCTGGTGGGGCGCCGTCTGGTGCCGTGGATCATGTCCCGCAGCGCGGCAACCGGCTCCCGCGAGCTGTTCACCCTCTCCGTGCTGGCGCTGGCGCTGGGTATCGCTTTTGGTGCCGTAGAGCTGTTTGATGTCTCCTTTGCCCTGGGCGCGTTCTTCGCCGGGATGGTGCTGAACGAGTCCGAGCTGAGCCACCGCGCGGCGCACGACACTCTGCCGCTGCGCGATGCCTTCGCCGTGCTGTTCTTCGTCTCCGTCGGGATGCTGTTTGACCCGATGGTCCTGATTCATCAACCCCTGGCCGTGCTGGGCACGCTGGCAATCATCATCTTTGGTAAGTCGCTTGCCGCCTTCTTCCTGGTACGGATGTTCGGCCACTCTCCGCGCACGGCGTTGACCATCGCCGCCAGCCTGGCGCAGATCGGTGAGTTCGCCTTTATTCTGGCCGGCCTGGGCATGGCCCTGAACCTGCTGCCGCAGGCGGGACAAAACCTGGTGCTGGCGGGGGCGATTCTGTCGATTATGCTGAACCCGGTGCTGTTTGCCCTGCTGGAAAAATACCTCGATAAAACCGAAACGCTGGAAGAACAGACGCTCGAAGAGGCCATCGAAGAAGAGAAGCAGATCCCGGTGGATATTTGCAATCACGCCCTGCTGGTCGGCTTTGGCCGCGTGGGCAGCCTGCTCGGTGAGAAGCTTATGGCGCAAGGGATCCCGCTGGTGGTGATTGAGACCTCCCGCACCCGCGTCGACGAGCTGCGCGAGCGCGGCATTCGTGCAGTACTAGGCAATGCGGCAAACGAAGAGATCATGAATCTGGCGCACCTGGACTGCGCGCGCTGGCTGCTGCTGACCATACCTAACGGCTATGAAGCAGGCGAGATCGTGGCTTCCGCGCGCGAGAAGTGCCCAACGATTGAGATTATCGCCCGGGCGCATTATGATGACGAGGTGGAGTATATTACCGAGCGCGGTGCGAATAAGGTGGTGATGGGCGAGCGCGAGATTGCGAATACGATGCTGATGCTGCTGGAGAAACCGCCGGTTGAAGAGGCTGTGACGGGTTAATTTTGGTGCGGCCTGATGCCCTCACCCTGACCCTCTCCCACAGGGAGAGGGAACGAACACTAAAAACGGCAACCCCAGGTTGCCGTTTTGCTTTTATCTGTCCCAGTAGGCCTCTTCGAGGCTGTCTTCTCTTTCAGGCAGACCGCGCGTTAAGCGCGGAGAATGCTGATTCAGTACCTGATAGCTCACGCGGTTGGCATATTTACACACCTGCGCCAGCGAGGAATAGGTCAGCCAGCTGAACTTGTGCTTGCTGGAGTTCGGCACGTTGGTTTTATGGTAGGCGTTCGCGGTGATGTCGTGCAGCAGTGCGGCCAGCGCGCCGTCGCCCGCACCGTTGGTGTTCATGATCTTCTCCGGTCCGCCCATATATGGCGCGATATGAGAGTATATACGCAGCGGATTCACGCAATCTTTGTAGCGCATGCCGCGGCTGAACTCGTACTGGTTGAACTCGGCAATCGCACCGGGCAGCAGCGGGTGCTGGGTTTTGCGCTTGCTCTCTTCTTCCGTGAAGCCCGCCATGTACAGCCCAACCGGGCCGGCGGTGCAAAGCACCAGATCTACCCAGTCCAGCGCTTTGTCAGACGCCAGCAGCGGATCGCTTTCGCCGGTCAGCGCTTCGGCCTCTTCTTCGTTCATCGCCAGAATCGAGACGTGCTCTTTCAGGAACGCCTGCCACCACTCCGGGTTATCGGCGATAACGAATTTCGTGCCCAGCGTCAGAACGACAGGCACGTTGTATTTCTTCGCGTACTCGATCGCTTTCATGGTCGCTTCCGGCATCGGCTCGCCCGGCTTACAGCGCACCAGGTAGGAGGTCAGCACCAGCGCCGAGGCGCCCGCAATCACCTCTTCCGGAATACTCTCGGCGCGCAGCTTGTTCATATGACCCGGGCTGATGGCAAAAGTGCGCTCGCCGGAATCGCTAATCAGCGTAAAGCAGCGGCCAATAGGCCCGTCGACGCCCTGAAGGTAGTTCAGATCGGTACGGCTGGAGGTGTTGCAGAGATAGCGGTAGGCATAGCCACCGATTTCAATATTGCTGCACATCACGCCGAGCAGCACCGAGCGGTCGTCGGCCAGCACGGAGTAGTTATGCATGGTATTGCCGATGGTGCCACCGGCGAACTGATGGGTAATCAGGTTTTCGCGCACCAGCTCCTGGTACAGCGCTTCGGCAACGTCGTCCTCAATCACCAGCGAGTGACCGGCGCTCAGACCGTAACGGGCGACAAACGCATCATCCACTTTCGCTTCAATGTCCACCAGCGTCTGATCGATACCGACGACCCATGCCGCGCTGGTTTCGTTTTCAGGCTGGATTTGCTGCAGGAGCGGATCGCGGGCATCGACGGGGAAGTAGTGTTTGGATTTGCGTTTACCGGGAAATTTCATGGTCTGAACTGTACGAAGAATATGGGCCGGGAATGGTAGCACAAACCCGGCCCGGAGTGCGATCAGCGGCTGTTCGTTACCAGCGAGACCATCATGTCGATATGCTCAGGCGAGTCGTTAAGCGCCGGAATGTACTCGTACTTTTCGCCGCCAGCCTCAAGGAAAAATTCCCGGTTTTGCACCGCGATCTCCTCCAGCGTTTCCAGACAGTCGGCCGAGAAGCCCGGCGACATCACCTGAATGTGCTTCACGCCCTTCTCACCCAGCATTTTGAGGGTTTCATCGGTGTACGGCGTCAGCCACGGCTCGCGGCCGAAGCGCGACTGGAAGGTCATCATCACCTTCTCCGGCGGCAGGCCAAGGGCGGAGACCAGCTCGCGCGTGGTATCGCGGCAGCGCTGCGGATAATCATCCCCTTCATTGGCGAAACGCTGTGGGATACCGTGATAGGAAAGGAGCAGCAGATCCGGCTCGCCGTGCTTTTCAAACGACGCGCGCGCGCTGTTGGCAAGCGCCTTGATGTAGAGATCGTTATCCGCGTAGTCGCGAATAAAGGTCACGCCCGGAATGCGGCGGCGGATCGCCAGAATGCGGGCCAGCTCGTCCCAGACGGCGGCCACCGTCGAGCAGGAGTACTGCGGGTAGAGCGCCAGCACGACGATATGGTCCACGCCCTGCGCCAGCAGTGATTCCACCGCGCTTTGCAGGGACGGTTTTCCGTAGCTCATGCCGAGCGCGACGGGCATATCAGGCAGGCGGGCGGCCAGCGCTTTTTCCTGACGACGGCTGTAAACCATCAGCGGCGAGCCCTCTTCCATCCAGACGGACTGATAGAGTTTGGCGACGCGCGGAGAACGAATCGGCAGAATGACGCCACGCAGCAGCGGCCACCACAGCAGTCTCGGGAAATCCACGACGCGCGTGTCGCTTAAAAATTGTCGCAGGTAGCGTTTTACCGCGTCTGATGTAGGTGCTTCTGGAGTGCCCAGATTGGCAAGCAGGATGCCGGTTTTCGCCTGACTCATTCACGCCTCTTAACCATTTGATAGGTTGTCAATTGTAGCGGAAATGCGTTTAAACGAAACCCATTGCTGTAATAGGTAAGATGAGAATATTTCTCACCCGGGAGCCCGGGTGAGAGGCGCGCGATTAGCCGAGGATTTTTTCCAGCTCTGCACGTACGTCAGCCACGGCTTTGGTGCCGTCAACTTTGGCGTATTTGGTGTTACCCGCCTGCGCTTCTTTGGTGTAGTAGCCGATCAGCGGCGCGGTCATCTGATGGTATTCCACCAGGCGTTTACGCACGGTCTCTTCCTGATCGTCTTTACGGGTGGTCAGCTCTTCGCCGGTCACGTCGTCTTTGCCTTCAACCTTAGGTGGGTTGAATTTGATGTGGTAAACGCGGCCAGAAGCAGCGTGTACGCGACGGCCAACGATACGGTCAACGATCAGCTCGTCCGGCACGTCGAACTCCAGAACGTAGTCCACGTTGATGCCCGCTTCTTTCATGGCGTCAGCCTGAGGAATGGTGCGTGGGAAGCCGTCCAGCAGGAAACCGTTACGGCAGTCTTCCTGAGCAATGCGCTCTTTGACCAGAGCAATAACCAGCTCGTCGGTCACCAGCTTGCCTGCGTCCATGATGTCTTTCGCTTGTTTACCCAGCTCGGAGCCAGATTTTACAGCGGCGCGCAGCATGTCACCGGTGGAGATTTGCGGAATACCGTATTTCTCCATGATGAACTGAGCCTGAGTTCCTTTACCCGCGCCCGGAGCGCCAAGCAGAATAATACGCATTGCGAAAATCCCCTCAAAAGTCGTTTCAATTTTTCAAAAGCGCTAAACAATACCACCAGAACGGGCATCGCTCAAGGAAGGCGGGAAGGCTGAAACGGTTAACGAGGGGAGATTATTTGGGTTAATGCGGTCTGGTGCCCTCACCCCGGCCCTCTCCCACGGGAGAGGGAGAAGACCAGGGGAGGCTTGGTCAATTACGCCAGCAGCAGCGCATTCACACGTTTAATGAACAGGTTAGGATCTTCCAGCGTGCCGCGCTCGGCCAGCAGGGACTGATCCAACAGCAGCTCAACCCACTCGGCAAAGCGGGCGTCGTCCTGGGTATCCGCCGCGCGTTTCACCAGTGGATGATCCGGATTAAGCTCAAAGATATATTTCACTTCCGGCATCGCCTGGCCCGCCGCCGCGAACAGCTTCGCCATCTGGGTGCTCATTTCGTCCGCATCGGTGGTGACAATCGCCGGGGTGTCGGTCAGACGGTGCGTGAAGCGCACCTCTTTCACGCGCTCGCCCAGCAGGGTTTTCACGCGCTCAACGAACGGCTCCAGCGCCTTCTCGGCTTCTTTCGCGCTTTCGTCAACTTCATCCGCCAGCTTGTCGATGGATTCGTCCGCTTTGGCTACGGACTGGAAGGATTTACCGTCGAACTCGGTCAGGTAGTTCATCATCCACTCGTCGATGCGGTCAGAAAGCAGCAGCACTTCGATGCCTTTCTTACGCAGCAGCTCCAGGTGCGGGCTGCTCTTCGCCGCCGCGTAGCTGTCGGCGGTGATGTAGTAGATCTTCTCCTGCCCTTCTTTCATGCGGGAGACGTACTCTTCCAGCGACACGGTCTGCGCGGAGGAGTCGGTGTGCGTAGAGGCGAAGCGCAGCAGTTTGGCGATCGTTTCAACGTTCGCGGTGTCTTCTGCCGGGCCTTCTTTCAGCACCAGGCCGAACTGTTTCCAGAAGGTCTGATATTTTTCCGCATCGTCTTTCGCCAGTTTTTCCAGCATCTGCAGCGCACGTTTGGTCAGGGCGTTGCGCAGGTTACGGGTGACGGTGCTGTCCTGCAGAATTTCACGCGAAACGTTCAGCGGCAGATCGTTGGAATCTATCAGACCGCGCACAAAGCGCAGGTAGTTCGGCATGAACTGCTCGGCGTCGTCCATGATGAACACGCGCTGCACGTACAGCTTCAGGCCGTGCTTGTGATCGCGGTTCCACATGTCCCACGGCGCCTGTGCCGGGATGTACAGCAGGCTGGTGTACTCCTGCTTACCTTCCACGCGGTTGTGGCTCCAGGTCAGCGGATCGGTAAAGTCGTGGGCGATGTGCTTGTAGAACTCGTTGTATTCGTCGTCTTTAATTTCAGACTTGTTGCGCGTCCACAGCGCCTGCGCCTTGTTGATCTTCTCCCAGGAGACCACGGTTTCACCGTCTTTCTCTTCCTGTTTTTCAATCTCAACCGGCAGCGCGATGTGATCGGAATATTTGCTGATGATGGAGCGCACGCGCCAGTCGTTCAGGAAATCGTCTTCCCCTTCGCGCAGGTGCAGGGTGATTTCGGTCCCGCGATCCGCCTTGGTGATGTCATCAACGGTGTACTCGCCTTCCCCTTTGGATTCCCACAGCACGCCGTTCTCGGCGCTGTCGCCTGCCGCACGGGTGCGCACGGTGACTTTGTCGGCCACGATAAACGCCGAGTAGAAGCCGACGCCGAACTGGCCGATGAGCTGGCTGTCTTTCGCCTGGTCAGAGCCCATGGACTCGAGGAACGCTTTGGTGCCGGATTTGGCGATGGTGCCGAGGTGGTCGATCACCTCGTCGCGGTTCATCCCGATGCCGTTATCGGCGATGGTCAGGGTGCGGTTCTCTTTATTGAACGAGACGCGCACGCGCAGCTCGCCGTCGCCTTCGTACAGGTCCGGGTTAGACAGCGCGCGGAAGCGCAGCTTGTCCGCCGCGTCCGAGGCGTTGGAAATCAGCTCACGCAGGAAAATTTCTTTGTTGGAATACAGGGAATGGATCATCAGGTGCAGAAGCTGTTTTACTTCTGACTGGAAACCACGGGTTTCTTGTCCTTTCATCTATGTCGACCTCAACAATGCCATTTAATGGGGTTTTAAAACGTTGAGTGAGAGATGGGGATAAGGGGGGAAATTTTCAAGCGGAGGCCGCGCGCGCAGCCTCCATTTGGTCAGAAAATAATCTTGTGTCGCCCGGCCAGAGAGTGCGACAGCGTGGTGCCGTCGACCATTTCCAGCTCGCCGCCCACCGGCACGCCGTGGGCGATGCGGCTGGCGTCAACGCCGTACTGCGAGCACAGTTCGGCGATGTAGTTAGCGGTTGCCTCCCCTTCCACCGTCGGGTTGGTGGCGAGGATCACCTCTTTGATGGTTTCGGACTCAAGACGCTGTTCAAGGCGGTCAAGACCGATATCATCCGGGCCAATACCGTCCAGCGGGGAGAGATGCCCCATCAGCACGAAGTAGCGGCCGGAAAACTGCCCGGTTTGTTCGATGGCGTAGATGTCCGCGGGACTCTCCACCACGCAAATCTGACCGTTTTCCTGACGACGCGGGTTCGTACAGATGTTACACACGTCCTGCTCGGTAAAGGTGCGGCAATCCGCACAGTGACCAATTTCTGACATGGCGCGGGTTAAAGCCTGCGCCAGGCGCATCCCGCCGCTGCGGTCGCGCTGCAATAGCGTAAACGCCATGCGCTGCGCCGACTTCGGGCCAACGCCCGGCAGGCAGCGCAGTGCTTCCATTAACTGCGTGAGCAGCGGACTGGTTTGCATCAGAATGGCATCTTGAAGCCAGGCGGCAGCTGCATACCGCTGGAAACAGAGGCCATTTTCTCTTTCTGAGTTTCGTCGATACGGCGAGCGGCATCGTTAAACGCGGCTGCAACCAGATCTTCCAGCATCTCTTTGTCGTCTTCGAGCAGGCTCGGGTCGATTTCCACGCGACGGCAGTTGTGCGCACCGTTGATGGTCACCTTGACCAGACCGGCACCGGACTCACCCGTGACTTCCAGCTGAGCGATCTCTTCCTGCATCTTCTGCATTTTTTCCTGCATCTGCTGAGCCTGCTTCATCAGGCCACCCAGACCGCCTTTTCCACCAAACATAGGCTTCTCTCTTTTTCACGTTTAAGGATTACAACCGTAAGTCAGACTCACGATCAAATGGGGCGAATACTCTCTTCATCCAGATCGGCGTCGAAGAACCGGCGCAGGGTCTGAATGTTGTTATCCGCAATAATCGCCTCGCGCGCCTGCGCGAGCTTTTCTTCATAAATGGCCTGGCGCCACTCGAGCGGCGTTTTCACTGCCGGATTATCATCTTCAATGATAGTCAATTCAACCGGCGCGCCCTGTAATGCGGCGAGCGCCTCCGCCAGCGCCTTTTGCGCGCCAGGGGAATTGAGGTGCCGCTGACCCGGACGCAGGTGCAAACGCACCTGATTGCCGTCCTGCTCTTTCCAGGCATTCAGCGCGACCTGCTCGACCAGCTTCGGCAGCTGGAGTTTGCTGACCTCGGCGGCCCAGGCGTCGCGGGCAATGGACTCTTCGGCAAGCTTCGCGGAAAGCTCCGGCGTTTTCTCATGCTCCAGCGCCTTTTTCAGCGCTTTCGGCGTGGCGACCTCTTCCTTCACCGTTTCAGTGATGGTGGTTGCCTTCCAGCGGTAAGCCTCTTCTTTCACCGGGGCTTTCTGCTCGAGCGCGGACGGTGCCGGACGCGACTGTACGCGCTCCGTTACCGAGGCCAGTCGTTCAAGCGCGGCGTTGTTCACCGGCCGCGCTCTTGCTGGCGCTGCCGGTTCACTCTTTTTTGGTTTGGTTACTCCCTGCGCACGCTGCAGCTGGCTGCGTGCGGCAAGCACCGAACTGGTGGCATCCGACAGCGGCACGTTTTGCTGCGGCGGCGGTGTCGGCTGCGGCGGCACCTGCTGCGGCGACATCACCGCCGTAGGGGCGACCGGCGCGAAAGACTGCCGCGGCGCTTCCGGCTCCGGCAACGGCATGCGCGGGTGGAACGCCAGCGCGCGCAGCAGCGTCATTTCAACGCCCATCCGTGGATCCGGCGCGAACGGTAACTCTTTGCGGCCAATCAGCAGCGTCTGGTAGTACAGCTGCACGTCGGCAGGCGGCACGGTGCGGGCAAGTTCACGCATCCGCTGTTCGATAGCGGCCATATCCGCGCCGATGGCGGACGGAGAAAGCTGCAGCATCGCCACGCGGTGCAGCAGGCTGAGCATCTCAACCAGCAGTCCTTCCCATTCGATACCCCGGGCAGCGGCGGCATTCACCTGCGACATCACGCGTTCGCCGTTGGCGGCGATCATCGCCTCGATAAGCGACAGCGCCTGATCGTCATCCAGCGTGCCGAGCATGGTGCTGACCGCCTCGGTGGAGAGCTTGCCGTCACCGCTGGCAATCGCCTGGTCGGTCAGGCTGAGCGCATCACGCAGGCTGCCGTCCGCCGCGCGGGCCAGCAGCTGCAGGGCGCGCGGTTCGTGGACAATTTTCTCTTCATCAAGAATGTGCGCAAGCTGCGCGCGGATCTGCTCAACGTCCAGCGCCTTCAGGTGGAACTGCAGGCAGCGCGACAGGATGGTGACCGGCAGCTTTTGCGGATCGGTGGTCGCCAGCAGGAACTTCACGTGCGCGGGCGGCTCTTCCAGCGTTTTCAGCAGGGCGTTAAAGCTGTGGCGCGACAGCATGTGCACTTCATCGATCAGGTAGACCTTGAAGCGGCCGCGCGCCGGGGCGTACTGCACGTTATCGAGCAGATCGCGGGTATCTTCCACTTTGGTGCGCGAGGCGGCGTCGATCTCGATCAGATCGACAAAACGCCCCTGCTCGATCTCGCGGCAGTTATCACATACGCCGCACGGCGTGGCGGTGATCCCGGTTTCGCAGTTGAGACCTTTTGCCAGCAAACGGGCAATAGAGGTCTTACCGACGCCGCGGGTGCCGGAGAAAAGATAGGCGTGATGGATGCGACCTAGCGACAAGCCGTTCGCCAGGGCCGTCAGCACATGTTCCTGACCGACAACGTCAGCAAAGGTTTGTGGTCGCCATTTACGGGCTAACACCTGATAACTCATGGGCAGGCTCTGCAACGCTGGAAGGTGAATTTATGGAGGGGAATGCTATCACAACCTCACCCATTGAGCGAGGTTGTGAAAACCGGGATTAATGACCCGGGAAAGGCACCAGGCTGTAGCTGGTGATGCCCTGTTTTTCCAGGCGCTGTTCACCGCCGAGATCGAACAGGTTGATGATGAATGCCGCGTCGGTCACTTCACCACCCAGACGACGGATCAGCTTCACGGTCGCTTCAATGGTACCGCCGGTTGCCAGCAGATCGTCGACCACCAGCACTTTGTCGCCAGGCTTGATCGCATCAACGTGGATCTCCAGCTGATCGGTGCCGTACTCCAGTTCATAGCTCTCAGCAATGGTTTCACGCGGCAGTTTGCGCGGCTTACGCACCGGCACAAAACCCACGCCCATCGCCAGCGCAACCGGTGCGCCAAACAGGAAGCCACGGGCTTCGGTACCTACTACTTTGGTGATCCCGGCGTTTTTATAACGCTCGACCAGCAGTTCAATGCTGAGCGCGTACGCTTTCGGGTCTTCCAGCAAGCTGGTGACATCACGGAAAAGAATGCCAGGCTTTGGATAGTCCTGGATGCTTTTGATGCTGTTTTTCAGATATTCAAGCTGCTGTGCAGTTGCGGTCATCGGTTTTGCCTAAATGAAACAGTGTTACTCACAGCGCGCAACGAGTCGGCCAAGGCAACAATTGTTTAACCTTTGACCAGGCGCACCTGTGCTCGAAAACGGTCGAATTTACTGGCTGTGCGCAATAATTGCAACAGTCATGATAAGGCTTCAGTGCTTTTGTTGCTTTTCATCAACCACGGGGATCCGCCACATGAAGATAAGCAGGCAGGAGAGGATCGCCAGCAGAAGAATACGTACCCACATCATTTTCACCAGCCATAATGAAATAGCGAAGGTGATGAGGGTCACCGCGATCGCGCGCGGCTTCGCGCCGGGTGGCATGGCCCGGTGTTTTTGCCAGTGCCGCAGATAGCCGCCAAACCATGAGCGATAGAGCAGCCAGTGGTGAAAACGCGGCGACGAGCGGGCGAAGCACCAGGCCGCCAGCAGGATAAACGGCGTGGTCGGCAGCAAAGGTAAAAATACGCCCAGCGTGCCAAGCACTACCGCGAGCCAGCCAATGATGATTAAAATAGTACGCTTCATAATGCGAATCGTTATCAAACTGAACGGCTACTTTACCACTGGAGAGCGCCTTGAAAACAGCACTGCTTCTTGAGAGGCTGCAAAATCAGCTCATTGCTCTGCGGGAGCAGGCTACACCGCTGATGGGGCACGCCACGCTGAAACCGCGCTTTGACCGGCAGCTTTTTCGTACCCGCAGCACCGTCATTCAGGATTACCTGGCGGAAGCGCAGACGAACCTCGACGAGCTTCGCCATGCGGTTGAGAGTGAACAGCAGGAACAGGTGGCGTGGCTTGCGGAGCATCTCACTGAACAGATCACCGCTCTGCATCGCGAAATAGCCGCCTGGCCGCTGCGCGCCTGGGACAGCGCCTCGCCGGGGCTCGGTAAATGGCAGCGCAAGCGGCTGGAGAACCAGGAGTTTGAGCGCCGGCTGTTTGAGATGAAGCGCGAGCGCGAGACGCGGCTGAACAACAGCGAAACGCTGGAAGAGCAGCAGCTATTGATGCGCGAGATTAGCGCGCTGGAAGGACGTATCGTCCGCTGCCGTCAGGCGCGGGATGAGATTGAGCGCGTCATAGAACGTTTGACCCGTTAACAGGAGCCACACCAATGTCGCTGGAAAATGCACCCGATGAGGTCAAGCTGGCCGTCGATTTGATTATGCTGCTGGAGAATCATGAGATCCCCGCCGAAACGGTGCTTAAGGCGCTGGAGATTGTACGGCGGGATTTTGAAGGTAAATTACCCTCACCCCGGCCCTCTCCCTGAGGGAGAGGGGGAAAATCGTTCCCTCGCCCCTGAGGGCAGAGGGAAATTAGATTATGCAGGCGTAGGATCGTCACCCTTAATGTCGCGCTTCACTTCCGTATGCTCATCACCCTTCTCGTTGCGCAGGTGAACCTCAAGCTGGTTGAAGGCGATATTAATATCGTTTTCACGGCACAAACGATCGATAGAGCGGTTAAGCTCATCCACCGTGTAGCTGCGGTCGCGCAGCTCGCGCACGTATAAACGCAGCTCGTGATCCAGCGTGCTCGGCCCAAAGGTGGTGAAGAAGACCGCCGGAGCCGGATCGTGCATCACTTTCGGATGTTCTGACGCAGCCTTGAGCAGCACCTCTTTCACCTTCTCCAGATCCGATCCATAGGCTACGCCCAGGCGGATCACCACGCGCGTCACCGTATCGGAGAGCGACCAGTTGATCAGGCGCTCGGTCACGAACGCTTTGTTCGGGATGATCACCTCTTTACGATCGAAGTCGGTGATGGTGGTGGCACGAATACGGATCTTGCTGACCGTACCGGAGAAAGTGCCGATGGTGACGGTATCGCCGATTCGTACCGGACGTTCGAACAGGATGATCAGGCCGGACACGAAGTTACCGAAGATCTCCTGCAGGCCAAAACCAAGACCGACCGAGAGGGCGGCCGCCAGCCACTGCAGTTTATCCCACGAGACGCCAAGCGAGCCAAAGACCGTCATCGCCCCGACAATAATGATCACGTAGTTGAGGATCGTGGTAATGGCGTAGGACGCCCCCTGGCGAAGATTCAGACGTGACAGGAGCAGCACTTCAAGCAGGCCTGGCAGGTTGCGAATCAGCGCCCAGGCCACCACCGACGACACCAGCGCAAACAGCAGGCTGCCCATGGTCACGCTTTTCATGACCGCCGCGCCCGCTTCGGTACCGTTGTATTGCCAGAGGGTAATACTGTCGAGATAGGCGAAAACGGTAATAAGATCGGACCAGATAGCCCAGAACATCACCGCAAACAGGGCGATCATCACCAGCATGGTGATGCGCAGCGTCTGCTGGTTAACCTGCTCCAGCGCGATAGTCGGCTCTTCCTGCGGCTCCGCGCCCTCGGCTCCTTCTTTCACCTGATGCTGACGACGCGCGATGGCACGGCGATAGGCAATGCGGCGAGCCGCCACGCTCAGGCCGCGCAGCACGGTCTGATAGAGCAAGTTCCAGACGATCACCAGATAGACCGTTTCAATCCAGCGCCCGGACAGGCGCAGCGTGGTATAGAAGTAGCCCGTTGCCGTCAGCACCATCAGCGCCAGCGGAATGATCGCCAGCACCGTCACGGTGGCCAGGCGAATATTGTGGGACTCTTTATCACGCCAGCTGTCGCGGCACATCGGCCACATCAGGATCGCAATCAGCAGCAGGTTCAACAGGATGACCAGCTGGCCCAGCACGTCATCCATCAGATGCAGCGGAGAAAGCTCAGAGACAACCGACCAGAAGTGCAGCGGCAGGAGCGCCAGGCTGATGCGCACAATCTGACGACGCCAGTGGCTGGTCAGCTGCGCTGGCATGTTGAAATGACGCACCGCCACGCCGTCTTTTTCCAGCACCTTCCAGCACACGCCAAACACCAGCCAGAACAGCGCCAGTTTTTTACTGAACGCCCACAGCAGGTCGCTGACGTTGAGCTGCATGGTGAGCAGAATCAGGCCCACGGCCAGAATAATCAGACACACCGGCAGGGCGCGGATGAGATCGATGAGAATCGCTTTTGGCGTATGGAGCTGGCTATCGTTGCGCAGCTGACCCACTTCGGAGGCCAGCTTCGCCTGATATTTTTTCAGCCAGCCCAGACGCCAGCGGATCAGACCGGCAATCAGCAGCAGCGGTAATCCCGCCAGCAGGGCAATCGTCACCGCAGGCCAGGCTTTCTCCCAGTTTACGGTGATCTTCATGCTCTTAATCTGCGTTTTCAGCGTCTCCGGGAAGGATTTAACCCAGTCCCAGTCCATCGGCTTGTTGCTGTTTACCCAGAAAATCTGCTGGGTCAGGATCTCCTGCAGACTTTTCGAGACGCTCACCAGCTGCTGCTGGTTGATTTGCAGGTTAATGGCCATCATCAGCTGGTTGCCAAGCTGTTTGTTGAGCTGGTCCAGCAGCTCGCGACGCATATCGACGACCTGGAGCAGCGCGTCGTGCACTTCCGGGTTCACGTCGCTGGAATGCCCCTCTTCAATTTTGGCGACAAAGGCATCGCTCTGGAAAAGGGCATCGCGCTGCTGGTTGACGTCAAACTGTTCCAGACGTAAATCCGCAATGCGGTTGGTCATGTCCTCCAGCTCATCGGCGGACGGGAGCGTCTGCTGCTGCTGGTAGAGAATACGCGACAGCAGGAGGCTGCCCTTCAGGACCGCAATCTGCTCTTTGATGTTGCGCTCAGCCTGCAGCGCACGATCCAGCCAGTTCTTCACTTTGATATTTTGCTGAACCAGCGAGTTGCCGTTTTCCGTCGCCAGTATCAGGCGCTGGCTAAGCTGGTGGTTGGCCTCGAGCTCCTGTTTCACCAGCGGATTCGCCTGAATGCGGGCGGTTTCGTCAGGCGATACGGCCTCCTGGGCGGTTTTTTCCGTCAGGGTCAGGCGTTTGCTGTTTACCGCCTCCTGCAACAGCTGAAGCTGGTGTTCCAGGCGGTTAATATTCGCAGTGACGTAATCACGCTGTTTCTGAAGCGTGTCCTGCAGCACCGTATTCCCTTCAAGGCTTTTACGCTGCTGTTCAATCTGTGCGTTGAGCAAGGTCTGCTGAACCAGCAGCAGGGTTTGCTGCGTCGGGCGCAGCGTGCCTTCGCCGACCGTCGTGCCGTTCAGACGGTTGCGGATCTGCTGCAGCTGCTGAGACGCGGCGTACATCGCGTTTTGCACGCGCTCGGGCTGGGTCTGCAGCGAGACAAGCTGGCTGTTATAGGTTGCGAGATCCGACTGCGCGGTTTGCAGGTCGTCGAGCAGTTGTGCGACGCGGGACTCCAGCTGGCGTAAAGAGAGCGTCGAGAGCGTCTTGCGCGTCTCGTCGTCGTTATCCACATCGCTGAGGGCATTCAGCGCGTCGGTGGCCTTACGCATGTTTTCAGGCGCCTGCGCCACCTTCTGACGAAGCTGGACGGTTTCCGCTTTGACGCGTTCAATTTTATCCAGCGTTTCCAGCGTTTCCGTCAGGTCCTGCTGGACGAGTTTATCCTGAGGGGAGAGATCTTTTTGTTTATTCAGCGTGTCGAGCTGCGACTGAACATCGCCGCGCGAGGGAATATCGTTGCTGTTATCGGCGCGGGCCCAGGTCAGCGGCGCCGTGGCGAAGAAAAACAGCATCGCAAAGAGCAATGCAAAAACAGGATGTTGCGAGCGATTGATGGGCAGCATAGTTGTGAATGATGTCAGAAGATGACCGAAAATAGTCCGGCGTGAAGAATATCACGCTCGCTGAAAGCAGAATAGCGCGAACGTTATCCTCTGAGATAAATCCTGGAAAGGGATCAGGCCGTTAGCGAAGGCGCGTCGCTGCGCAGCGTGGGGCAGAGCTGTAGCATTTCCAGTAAAATCGCCACGTAGCTGCGGGCTTCCTCTTTGAGGTCAAAGGATTGCGGCGCGAAAAGCCAGTTTTCCATCAGACCTGAAATGTAGCTGCGCATCAGGATTGCCGCCCGTCGGGTCAAAAGATTGGCCGGTAATAGTTTTGCCTGCATACAGAGGTTAAGATTCTGTTCAATACGATCATAGCTCTCCAGGCTAAGGCTGCGCTGTGCCTGCTGCACCACCGCCATCTCGCCCACGAACTCGCATTTATGAAAAATAATCTCCATCATTAATCTGCGACGTTCTTCAACTACCGTTGCTTCAAGGATATATACTAATATTTCTCTCAATACTGAGAGTGGATCGTCAGGGAATTTTGCCCGATACTCACTCTCGAGATCGCTAATGCTGGACTCTGAAAGCTCCCAGATTTCACTGAACAGATCTGACTTATCTTTAAAATGCCAGTAAATCGCTCCTCGCGTCACACCGGCAGCCTGAGCAATCTGCGCCAGCGAGGTGGATGAAACACCCTGCTGCGAGAACAAACGTATTGCTACATCCAGAATGTGTTGTCGGGTTTCCAGCGCTTGTTGTTTAGTTTTTCGTGCCATAGGTGGGTGAATTTACAGGAGTCAGATTTACATACATTTGTGAATGTATGTACCATAGCATGACGATAATATAAACGCAGCAATGGGTTTTTAGACTCAGGACCCTTGATCAATTTGAAATCGGACACTCGAGGTTTACATATGAACAAAAACAGAGGGTTAACGCCTCTGGCGGTCGTTCTGATGCTCTCAGGCAGCTTAGCGCTAACAGGATGTGACGACAAACCAGCTCAACAAGGAGCTCAGCAGGCGCCAGAAGTAGGCGTCGTGACGCTCAAATCTGAACCTCTGCAAATCACCACCGAATTACCAGGCCGTACCAATGCTTACCGCATTGCGGAAGTGCGTCCTCAGGTTAGCGGCATTATCCTGAAGCGTAACTTCACCGAAGGTGGTGATGTGAAAGCCGGTGAGTCTCTGTATCAGATTGATCCAGCAACCTATCAGGCCTCTTATGAAAGTGCGAAAGGCGACCTGGCGAAAGCACAAGCCGCAGCCAAAATTGCTCAGCTGACGTTGAACCGCTACCAAAAGCTGCTCGGTACCAAGTACATCAGCCAACAGGATTACGATACCGCTCTGGCCGATGCACAGCAGGCTAACGCGGCCGTGGTGGCAGCCAAAGCGGCCGTCGAAACCGCGCGCATTAACCTGGCCTATACCAAAGTGACCTCCCCTATCAGCGGTCGTATTGGTAAGTCTTCCGTCACGGAAGGGGCGCTGGTGCAGAACGGTCAGACCAATGCGCTGGCGACCGTGCAGCAGCTCGATCCGATCTACGTTGACGTGACGCAGTCCAGCAACGATTTCCTGCGCCTGAAACAGGAGCTGGCAAACGGCACCCTGAAACAGGAAAACGGCAAGGCCAAGGTGGAGCTGATTACCAACGACGGTATTAAGTTCCCGCAGGAAGGTACCCTGGAATTCTCTGACGTGACGGTCGACCAGACTACCGGTTCCATCACCTTACGTGCGATTTTCCCGAACCCTGACAAAAATCTGCTGCCAGGTATGTTCGTTCGCGCGCGTCTGGAAGAAGGAACGAATCCAACCGCACTTCTGGTTCCACAGCAGGGTGTGACCCGTACGCCACGCGGCGATGCGAGCGCGCTGGTTGTTGGGGCTGATGACAAAGTCGAAACGCGCAATATCACCGCCACCCAGGCGATTGGTGATAAATGGCTGGTGACGGAAGGTCTGAAAGATGGCGATCGCGTGATTGTTACTGGTTTGCAAAAAGTTCGTCCTGGCGCGCAGGTTAAAGCACAGGAAGTGAAATCTGACGATAAACAACAAGCTTCGGCCGCTGGCCAGTCAGAACAAACCAAGTCTTAACTTAAACAGGAGCCGTTAAGACATGCCTAATTTCTTTATCGATCGCCCCATATTTGCGTGGGTGATCGCCATTATCATCATGCTGGCCGGGGGACTTGCGATCCTGAAGCTGCCTGTCGCGCAATATCCAACGATTGCGCCACCGGCGGTGACAATTTCCGCAACCTACCCGGGGGCTGATGCGAAAACGGTGCAGGACACCGTTACCCAGGTTATCGAACAGAATATGAACGGTATCGATAACCTGATGTACATGTCCTCAAACAGTGACTCCACCGGTACGGTTCAGATCACCCTGACCTTCCAGTCAGGTACGGATGCTGACATTGCGCAGGTTCAGGTGCAGAACAAACTGCAGCTGGCAATGCCTTTGCTGCCGCAGGAAGTACAACAGCAGGGTGTGAGCGTCGAGAAATCGTCCAGTAGCTTCCTGATGGTTGTCGGCGTTATCAACACCAACGGCACCATGACGCAGGAGGATATTTCCGACTACGTGGGCGCCAACATGAAGGACGCCATCAGCCGTACTTCCGGCGTGGGTGACGTGCAGCTGTTCGGTTCCCAGTACGCGATGCGTATCTGGATGGATCCAAACAAGCTGAACAACTTCCAGCTGACGCCGGTTGACGTGATCAGCGCGATTAAAGCGCAGAACGCCCAGGTAGCGGCCGGTCAGTTAGGCGGTACGCCGCCGGTGAAAGGCCAGCAGCTTAACGCCTCGATCATCGCGCAGACCCGTCTGACCTCTGCCGATGAGTTCAGCAAAATTCTGCTGAAAGTGAATCAGGACGGTTCGCAGGTTCGCCTGCGCGACGTGGCGAAAGTTGAGCTGGGCGGTGAGAACTACGACATCATCGCGAAGTTTAACGGTAAACCGGCTTCCGGTCTGGGTATCAAACTGGCGACAGGCGCTAACGCCCTGGACACCGCCACGGCGATCCGCGCAGAGCTGAAGAAGATGGAACCGTTCTTCCCGTCAGGTCTGAAAATCGTTTACCCGTACGACACCACGCCGTTCGTCAAAATCTCGATTCACGAAGTGGTTAAGACGCTGGTTGAGGCGATCATCCTGGTATTCCTGGTGATGTACCTGTTCCTGCAAAACTTCCGCGCGACGCTTATCCCAACGATTGCCGTGCCGGTTGTTCTGCTCGGGACCTTTGCGATCCTGTCGATATTTGGCTACTCGATAAACACCCTGACGATGTTCGGGATGGTGCTCGCCATCGGCCTGCTGGTGGATGACGCCATCGTCGTGGTCGAGAACGTCGAGCGTGTGATGGCGGAGGAAGGTCTGCCGCCGAAGGAAGCAACCCGTAAATCAATGGGCCAGATCCAGGGCGCACTGGTCGGTATCGCGATGGTGCTGTCTGCGGTATTTATCCCGATGGCCTTCTTCGGGGGCTCTACCGGTGCGATTTACCGTCAGTTCTCTATTACCATCGTTTCCGCGATGGCGCTGTCGGTGCTGGTGGCGTTGATCCTGACACCTGCCCTGTGTGCCACCATGCTGAAGCCGATTCAGAAAGGCGGTCACGGCGAGCATAAAGGCTTCTTCGGCTGGTTTAACCGCATGTTCGATAAGAGCACGCACCACTACACCGACAGCGTGGGCAACATCCTGCGCAGCACCGGTCGTTACCTGCTGCTCTATATCATCATCGTGGTGGGCATGGCCTTCCTGTTCGTTCGTCTGCCAAGCTCGTTCCTGCCAGATGAAGACCAGGGCGTGTTCCTGACGATGGCACAGCTTCCGGCGGGCGCCTCGCAAGAGCGTACCCAGAAAGTGCTGGATGAAGTGACGGACTACTATCTCACCAAAGAGAAAGACAACGTTGAGTCCGTGTTTGCGGTTAACGGCTTTGGCTTTGCGGGTCGTGGTCAGAACACCGGTATTGCCTTCGTTTCTCTGAAAGACTGGTCTGAACGTCCGGGCGAAAAGAACAAGGTTGAAGCCATCACCGGCCGTGCAATGGGCACCTTCTCGCAGATTAAAGATGCGATGGTCTTCGCCTTTAACCTGCCAGCGATTGTTGAACTGGGTACGGCGACCGGCTTCGACTTCCAGCTGATTGACCAGGGCGGTCTGGGTCACGAAAAACTGACGCAGGCGCGTAACCAGCTGTTTGGTGAAGTCGCTAAACACCCTGACCTGCTGGTCGGCGTGCGTCCAAACGGCCTGGAAGATACGCCACAGTACAAGATCGATATCGACCAGGAGAAAGCCCAGGCGCTGGGCGTATCCATCAGTGACATCAACACCACGCTGGGCGCAGCCTGGGGCGGTAGCTACGTTAACGACTTCATCGACCGCGGTCGTGTGAAGAAAGTGTACGTGATGTCCGAGGCGCAGTACCGTATGTTGCCGAACGATATCAACAGCTGGTTCGTGCGCGGCAGCAATGGTCAGATGGTTCCGTTCTCGGCGTTCTCAACCTCACGCTGGGAATACGGTTCACCGCGTCTGGAACGCTATAACGGTCTGCCATCGATGGAGATCCTGGGTCAGGCTGCTCCGGGCCGAAGCACCGGTGAAGCCATGAACCTGATGGAAGAACTGGCAAGCAAACTGCCTGCGGGTATCGGCTATGACTGGACCGGTATGTCCTATCAGGAACGTCTGTCCGGTAACCAGGCCCCTGCCCTGTACGCCATTTCACTGATTGTGGTCTTCCTGTGCCTGGCGGCACTGTACGAGAGCTGGTCGATTCCGTTCTCCGTTATGCTGGTGGTTCCACTGGGGGTTATCGGTGCGCTGCTTGCGGCAACGTTCCGTGGACTGACCAACGACGTTTACTTCCAGGTAGGCCTGCTGACAACCATTGGCTTGTCGGCGAAGAACGCGATACTAATCGTTGAATTCGCCAAAGATCTGATGGAAAAAGAAGGCAAAGGCCTTATTGAGGCGACGCTTGAAGCGGTTCGTATGCGTCTGCGTCCAATCCTGATGACGTCGCTGGCGTTCATCCTCGGCGTACTGCCGTTGGTTATCAGCTCCGGTGCAGGCTCCGGCGCGCAGAACGCGGTAGGTACAGGCGTGATGGGCGGTATGGTTACCGCGACCGTACTGGCTATCTTCTTCGTACCGGTGTTCTTCGTGGTGGTTCGCCGCCGCTTTAGCCGCAAGAATGAAGATGTTGAACACAGTCATTCGGTAGAACCTCACTGATACCGGTTCCACATGATAAAAAGGCCGCATTAGCGGCCTTTTTCATTTTCTGAAAAAATCATAAATTACGCTTATTGTGGCTCTATTTATTTTCTGCCATCTTAAATAGACATATCATAATTAACTGATAACTTAATCGGTGAATTCAGGATTTTTTTAATTTCATTTCCCCGCTTAAGGTATTAGGAATATTCCTAATAAGAAGTTCTTGCAAAGATAAGTCTGAATCTGAACTTTTCTCATCATTTTTGCTAAGATGATGAAACGTAAGGAAGCGATAAAACCCCGTCGTTAATTTGGATAAAAACGTTGAGTCCAGGGTGACCATTTGCGTACACGCTCCCAGGCTGCGGTTTTATTTGTAATTTTTCGTAATAGCGCGGTGAAATCCAGGAAGGAGTGGCTTATAGTTAGGTTATCAGGAACACAGCACTCATGTAGCTAAGTCAGTTGTATCCATCCCGACAATGATGTTCGGTGAGTAAGAAATCACTCAGAAGGGGATGCGCTATGGACGAGTACTCGCCAAAAAGGCATGATATCGCGCAGTTGAAATTTCTCTGCGAATCCTTGTACCATGACTGCCTTGCCAATCTTGATGAAAGCAACCATGGCTGGGTAAACGACCCAACGTCTGCCATCAATTTACAGTTGAATGAGCTGATAGAGCATATCGCAACCTTCGCACTTAATTATAAAATTAAGTACAATGAAGATAATAAGCTCATTGAGCAAATTGATGAATACCTGGACGACACCTTTATGTTGTTCAGCAGTTACGGCATTAACGCTCAGGATTTGCAAAAATGGCGTAAATCGGGAAATCGGCTATTCCGCTGTTTCGTCAACGTGAGCAGAGCTAACCCGGTGAGTCTTTCCTGTTAAAATTATTACAATTACTAAGGTGAATTTATGTCTGATAAACCACTCACAAAAATCGATTATTTGATGCGCTTACGACGTTGTCAGTCAATTGACACGCTTGAGCGCGTCATTGAAAAGAATAAATACGAGCTTTCTGATAATGAGCTGGCGGTATTTTATTCAGCCGCTGACCATCGTCTTGCTGAACTGACAATGAATAAACTGTATGACAAAATCCCTACTTCTGTGTGGAAATTTGTCCGTTAATCTTTGAAGGGTGTCTGTAGAGTTCTACGCCTCGTTCTGAGTATTTACCTGTCCCGTTATGCTCCCTGTGCGTAAGCCAGGTCTCCGTGTAAAACGTGTTCATCAGCAGCAATGTTGTGACGACAGTCACATCGGCTTTTCGGGAACGTTCCCCTTCTGGCCTGTTCCGATTACCCTTCGGTAATAACATCCACAGAGGTTTCCAATGAGCTTAGAAAAACAGAAAATGATTGCCGGTGAACATTACCGCCCCGGCGATGAGACGTTACGGGCTGACCGACTGCGGGCCCGCCATCTGGTTTACCGCTATAACCACACTGCGCCTGATGAAAAAACAGAACGACAGAACATTCTGGCGGAACTTCTGGGACAAAGCGCAGGAGCTTATATAGAGCCGAGCTTCCGCTGCGACTACGGATATAACATTTATCTGGGCAAAAACTTTTATGCTAACTTCGACTGCGTGATGCTGGATGTCTGCCCTGTTCATATTGGCGATAACTGCATGCTCGCGCCGGGTGTTCATATTTATACGGCTACCCATCCCCTGGACGCGGAAGAACGAAACAGCGGCGTGGAGTTTGGAAAACCCGTCAATATTGGCAATAACGTCTGGATTGGTGGCCGGGCGGTCATTAACCCCGGCGTTACCATTGGTGATAATGTGGTGGTGGCCTCCGGCGCCGTCGTGACGAAAGACGTCCCGGCTAACGTCGTCGTTGGCGGCAACCCGGCAAAAATCATCAAAACGCTGTGAGGTTGCGGGGAGTCAACTGTTATAGTCTTTTAGCGCCAGACTGTTACTTTTTTCAGCCTGATGGCTCCCCTAAAATTGGCAGACACCCTGTATTGTCAACTCTCATGAAGGCAAAAAATGACCGAGATACAGCGCCTGCTTACCGCCACCATCGACGATCTCAACCTCCGCGAAAAGCGCGACAATCGCCCGCGCTTTAGCATTAGCTTTATTCGCAAACATCCTGGACTGTTTGTCGCCATGTATGCCGCCTGGCTGGCGACGCTGATTGTGATGCTGAAGTCCGAAACGCTGGTGGACTCCGTCTGGCTGCTGGTTGTACTGTTTGTCGTCTTTAACGCCTTTTTCTTTTTCGACGTGAATCCGCGCTACCGTTACGAAGATATCGACGTGCTCGATTTTCGGGTCTGCTATAACGGCGAATGGTACAACACGCGTTACGTGCCAGAAGAGCTGATCGAAAACATTATGCACTCTCCGGCGGTTGAAGCCGGGCAAAAAGAGAAGCTGCAGAAAATGGTCTCCACCAAAGGTCAGCTCTCTTTCTATGATGTCTTTACCCTTTCCCGCCCTGCTGCTGCGTAATTAACGTCTGCAGACGTCGGATCCCCGGCGCAAACTGAGAAGCAGAGGTATTGCCGTAACCTAAAACCAGACCGGTTTGCCCCTGCTTCGCCTCCAGGTAGTACCCGCTCAGCGCAGCGGGTGCCAGCTGAAACGCCCTCGCCTGCTCCACCAGCCTCTGGTCGTCAATACCGTCTATCGCCAGCGCCAGATGCATTCCCCCTTCGCCTGCCAGAATGCGGTGCGGAGAATACAGCTCTGCGCCCAGCACCTCCCGCAGCTGGCGGTAGCGCTTACGGTAGAGCCTACGCATGGCGGCAAGATGACGAGCGTAATGGCCTTCTTCAATAAACAGCGCCAGGGTACGCTGCTCCGCACGATGCCCCCCGCGCAACAGCGAGCCGATGGCCGGGCGAGCCGCTTTCGCCAGCGCTGGCGGTAGCACCATGAACCCCATTCTGAGCGAGGGAAACAGCGTTTTACTGAACGTCCCCAGATACACAACGGGGGCATTGTTGACCATTCCCAGCATCGCCGGTACGGGCTCACCGGCATAGCGGAACTCGCTGTCGTAATCGTCTTCAATGATCCACGCGTTGTGCTGCCGGGCCAGCTCCAGCAGCGCCAGCCGCCGCCGCGCGCTGAGCACGCTCCCGTAAGGGAACTGATGCGAAGGAGAGGTAAAAATCATTGAGGGCGCAGGCGCATCCAGCCCTTCCCAGCACATTCCCTCGTCATCAACCGGTATTCCCGTCATTGCCAGGCCGGTTTTAACAAACGCACTCTTTGCCCCGCTATAGCCGGGGTTTTCTACCCAGGCGACATCGCCAGGCTCGCTTAACAGCATCGTGCAGAGGTTGACGCCCTCAAGTGCTCCTTCGGTTATCACAATCTGGCTGGCGTCGCAGTCGATACCGCGGGACAGGGCGAGATGCCGGGCAATCGCGGCACGCAGCGACGGCTCGCCGGCCGGGTCGCCATAGCCTAACAGGGCACTCCCCTCCTCGCGCAGGACGCGATCGTACAATCGCCGCCACAGCGGCAAGGGGAAGTAGTTAATGGCAGGCGTTCCCGGCGTAAACGCCATCACCGGGGTGTCGCGCGGCACGGGCGCGGGCAGCAGGGCGACCCGTTTTGTCAGCCTGACGTCAGGATCCGGCAATGCCCGGGCAATCGTACGATGAGTGAATTGCCCCACCCGCGTACCCTGACGGTTACGCAGCAAATAGCCTTCGAGCGTGAGCTGGTCCAGCGCCGCATTGACCGTGTTTCGGGAAACCGAGATCTGCTGCGCCAGCGTTCGTGAACCGGGCAGCTGGCTGCCGGACCGAAGCCTTCCGCCCAGTATGGCCTCCCGCAAAGCAAGATAGAGCGCACGCTGAAGCGTCTCTTGCCCACGCTTTTTCAGCGCAGCATGGAACAAAGCGTAAAGCTCATCACCCGGTATATTCATCTTCCCTCCTTGTGGTACCAGAAAAACATAGCCTGGTGGTTCTTTTTAAGGAACCAGCAATTCACTAATCTGGAGATCTTTTCAACGTCATGGAAATAAAGATGAATACATTCAATGCGTTTGGACAGCCCGTAGGCGAAGCCCTTATCGACTGGCAGCCTCGTCAGTACCCGTCCCGGGTGGTCCTTCAGGGTCACTATTGTCGGCTTGAGCCGCTGCGCGTGGAGCATGCCCACGCGTTGTTCTCCGCCTATTCACTGGCCGAAGATACCCGCAGCTGGACGTGGCTGCTGCGTGAACCCGATGCCACCGCAGAGGAGTTTGCCGACTGGGTGGCGAGCGTAAGTGAGTTATCCGATCCCATCCACTTTACCGTTATGGATAACCGGACCCAGTCTCCTGTCGGGACGCTGTCCCTGATGCGGATCGATCCTAAAAACGGGGTCGTGGAAGTGGGGCACGTTCACTTTTCTCCTCTGTTAAGCCGCACGCCAGGGTCGACAGAAGCGCAGTATCTGCTGATGCGGTACGTGTTCGATACCCTGGGGTACCGGCGCTATGAGTGGAAGTGCAATAGCCTGAACGAGCCTTCCCGCAAAGCGGCGCTGCGTCTGGGCTTTCAGTTTGAGGGGCGCTTTCGTCAGGCGCTGGTCATAAAAGGCCGTAACCGGGATACCGACTGGTTTTCGATTCTCGACAAAGAGTGGCCTGCGCTGGCGAGCGCCTTTGAAAGCTGGCTTGCCACCGACAATTTTACTGCCGATGGCAAACAGAAAAGATCCCTGGAAAGCTGGCGAGAAACGCGCGTTTAGCGTCTTTTTTTACGTCCCTGAACCGCCTTAAAGCGCGGATTAGATTTGCAAATCACGTACAAGCGTCCCTTGCGTTTGACTATCTGGCAATCCGGGTGACGCTGCTTTGCACTGCGTAATGAGTTAAGTACCTGCATGGTTAGCCCCGCTTCGCATTGAGAAAACCGCCAAAACGCTTGCGGAAGCGCGCTGCGCTGCCGTCCGTGGAGAACGTTTTTTGCTTACCGGTATAAAACGGGTGCGATTTTGAAGAAACCTCGATGGTGATGTACGGATACGTTTCACCGTCGAGTTCAATTTCGCGGTCGGTTTTAATGGTTGAGCCGACTTTAAAGTATTCATTAGCGCTGGTGTCGTGGAATACCACGGTGCGATAGGCTGGGTGGATATCGGGTTTCATCGTAAATCCTTTATGTTTTGTTATAACATAACAAAATAATATCCAGGCGAGGTTGAAAAAACAACCCCTCTCTTCTGACGATATTTTCTGGTCGCCTGAGATAAAATGAAAACCATGCCAACCTCGTGCTATAACTATATCATTTCGCGGTAAAATCTTTCTCTTCAGGCAGGGAACTCAATGCCCAGGAACGGGTATACGAGGAAGGACACGACAGCATGAAAACCCGACATCTGGTCAGTCTGGTGACTGGCGTACTTATCTTTTCTGTGCTGGTCCCCATTTGCCTGAGCATCTGGCTGGCCCACCGCCAGGCGGAAGATAAATTCGCCGATGCGCTGGATAACTATGCCTCCCGCGTGCTGGTACGCACCGACAGGGTTGTGGATCAGGCAAAAGAAGCGCTCGATCACCTGCAGGCTTTTGAGGGAGTGCCGTGTAGCCCCTTGCAATTGCGGGAAATGCGCCGGGTCGCTTTCTCGTGGCGATATGTCCAGGAAGTGATATATATCGACAACCTTCGACCGCTCTGCTCCTCCCTGGAGCAAACCAGCCATGCGTCCCCTTTCCCTCCTCCAATGCGCATTACCGAAGATGGTTACAGCGCGTGGCTGACCACGCAAAACGATCTTGGGTTTAACCGCTATATGACGGTGCTGGGAAAAGGCCACTACCTTGTCATGATCGATCCTGCCTCGCTGGTGGACGTGATCCCTTTCGGCGAGATAGCGATTGATGCCGCCCTGGTAGGAAGCGCAACGCACCGCATATTTGCCAGCAGCAGCAAGCTCGACTCTCACATCCGCGACATGGTTCAGGAGCGGGGTGTGAAAAGCGTGCAGTACAACGGTTCAATGTACGTCATGAAGTCTGTACCTGAGCTTGGATTTACCGTCGTCGCATGGGCAACGCTCAAACCGCTCGCTGAAACCTGGCACCGGCAGCTTCTTTTCTGGTTACCGTTCGGCATGTTGATAAGCCTGCTCGCCGCACTGTTTGTCCTGCGGATCCTGCGGCGTATCCAGTCGCCGCGCAATCGCCTGCTTGACGCCATTAACAGCCGGGATTTTGTGGTGCACTATCAACCCATCGTGGCGCTGTGTAGCGGAAAAATTGTGGGCGCTGAAGCGCTAACGCGCTGGCCGCAGCCAGACGGAAGCAGTCTGTCGCCTGATATCTTTGTCCCCCTTGCCGAGCAAACGGGGCTCATCTCGCAGCTGACGCAGTTAGTCATCGAAAAGGTGTTTGAAGATATGGGCCACTGGCTGCAACGCTATCCGGATCAGCATATCTCCATTAACCTCGCCCCTGCCGATTTAACCTCCGGCATCCTGCCGCCTCTGCTGAGTCAGCTCCTGAATAAGTGGCAAATCCATCCCCGACAAATCGCCCTTGAGCTCACCGAGCGCGGCTTTGCCGATCCCAAAATTAGCGCACCGGCTATCGCCGCATTCCGTCGTTCGGGCCACCCTGTCTATATTGATGATTTTGGCACGGGCTATTCCAGCCTGAGCTATCTGCAGGATCTGGACGTCGACACGCTAAAAATTGATAAATCGTTCGTGGATGCGCTGGAGTATAAAAACGTGACGCCGCACATCATTGAAATAGCGAAGTCGCTGAAGCTGGCGATGGTGGCGGAGGGCGTCGAAACCGCAGGGCAGCTCGCCTGGCTACACCGCCACGGCGTGCAGTACGGTCAGGGATGGTTTTACAGTAAAGCGCTGCCAAAGACGGAATTTATTCTTTGGGCAGAAAATAACCTCGGCATGCATTCTACTTAAGATAGGATTTCATCACCCGCAACACCACGCCAAGATCGGCTTCACGCTGTGCTTCTTCAGGCTCTTTCACCACATGATCGGTTAAATGCCCTTCGATCACCTGCATCATCATGCCATTAACCGCCCCGCGGATCGCCGCCAGCTGCTGTAACACCTCGGCGCATTCGTGATCGCTGTTGAGCATTTTTTCCAGCGCGGTGCTCTGTCCCTGAATTTTCTTCAGGCGAGTCAGTAACATCTTCTTGTCTCGAACGGTATGTGACATCTCTGTATCCCTTATTTTTTGGCTTTTAAAGCATATCACGCTCTACTCCCCCTGAGTATTTTTCTACTGGGGGGTAGTATTGAACTACTGGGGGGGAGTAGTATCTCCGCACGCTTTCCACTCCGGAATTTCCCATGACCGATTTTGCTTCACTCCTTCAGCAGGGCAATGCCTGGCTGTTTCTTCCCAGCGCTATCCTGCTCGGTGCGCTACATGGCCTGGAACCGGGCCATTCAAAAACAATGATGGCCGCCTTTATTGTTGCCATCCGCGGCACGCTGAAACAGGCGGTGCTGCTCGGCCTGGCGGCAACCCTCTCCCATACGGCGGTGGTCTGGCTCGTTGCGATGGCGGGATTATGGTTTGGTCGGGGCTGGGATGCACACACGTCCGAACCCTGGTTTCAGCTGATCTCCGGGGTGCTGATCGTTGCGATCGCACTGTGGATGGCGTGGCGAACCTGGAAAGAGAGCCAGCCGCACGATCATCATCATGATCACCACCACCATGACCATGACCATGACCACCATCATGATCATCATCATCACCACGAACACTCGCTGGTTGAAGAAGAGTGGCAGGATGCCCACCAGCGCGCTCACGCGCAGGATATTAACCGGCGCTTCAGCGGTCAAAATGTCACCACCGGACAGATCGTGATGTTTGGCCTGACCGGCGGGCTTATTCCCTGTCCGGCGTCCATCACCGTGCTGCTGATCTGTCTGCAGCTGAAGCATTTCGCCCTTGGCGCAACGCTGGTGTTCAGCTTCAGTATAGGTCTGGCGTTAACGCTGGTCGCTTCCGGCGCGATTGCCGCCTTAAGCCTCAAGCACGCGACCAAACGCTGGCCCGGGTTTAGCGAATTCTCCCGTAAAGCGCCGTGGATCTCCGCTGCGCTGATTACCGTAGTAGGGATTTACATGAGCCTGCATGGCCTGAGCGGCATTCTGGCGTAAGACTGCGGCCACGCTCTGTGGCCGCATCTTCATGGTCAGTTAAGGGTTCTGCTGCCAGCTGAAGGTATAGCGAAGCTGGCGTGTCTGCAGGAGGAATTCCGGCGAGACGCTGGGACTCCAGGAGTCGTCGCCGCCCACGCCCATATGAAACGCATCGAGATTGAGCCAGCATCCCGGCTCTTCGCGCAGCAGATGATGATGGGTTGTCTCACGCAGCTGCTGCTGGCCGTAGCGGCTCACCGAGAAATGGAACCGGCCATTCAGCTGATGCGTTCCCACCACAAGCTCCCGGGTATCGCAGCGCAAACCATTTTCCGTCGGGAAGATATACGGCGTGTGCATGGCCTCGAGAGGTAACGTCCAGCGCCCCTGCTGCGCCGCCAGCTTTCTGTCCGGGTAGTTTTCATGCGGCCCCAGACCCAGCCAGTGAACGTTTTCCGGCGTTTCGGCAAGATGAACGCTCAGGCCAACGCGCGCGGGTTCAGGGATATCAGATGCCATATCGACCTGAATATCGCCATGCAGAACGCCCCGATCGTCCACCCGCCAGACTTTACGGGTCATGAACAGGGCTTTGCCGCGATACTCAAGTACGTGTTGGGTTGTGACCACCACGTCGCCTGCGTGCTGCTGTGCCTCACAGTGCAGAACGCGCGAGGTGAGTTCGTACATGCCCGACGCTTTCCAGCGTTCAACCCAGGCGTTCGGATCGATCTGCGTCGCTTCACTCACGCCAATGTCATTATCCAGCGGCGCGCGGCTGACGTTGTCCGTCAGAGGTGAAAGGAGCGTTTCAACGCCGTTTCGCCACCATTGGGACAGGTTTCCGGTTGCGCGATCGAACTGCCAGCGCTGTTGACGATGGGCGATCTCCAGGATGCGATCGTTTTGCGTTAACACCGGCGGCTCGCCCGCCGGGACTGGCGGAGCAATAAAGAGCGGAGCCGGAAGCGGCCACTGCTCCCACGCGCAGCGATGACCAGCCGGAGACCACGGCGTTGCCCGCGGCTGGCGCACTTCAACGTTCAGCCAGACCTCACCCGGCCCGGCGTTCAGCTCCGGCAGGTCAATCTCCAGACGCTGGGTGCCTTCAGGCGCCATCGAGAGCGTCACCTCGCCCGCGGCCAGCACGTCCCCGTCCCGGGCAACCGTCCAGTTCAGCACTTCGTTATCGGTGTGGCGGAACAGGTAGCCGCTTTGCACCTCAATCACCAGCGGAGAGGTGCTGACCCGCGTAAAGGTAAAGAACTGCTGGGCACGCTGCGCCTCGTACAGCGCCGGATGCGGCGTGCGATCGGGGAACACCAGCCCGTTAAGACAAAACTGCCGATCGTTCGGCTTATCCCCGAAGTCTCCGCCGTAGGCCCAGAACGCGTTGCCCTTTTCATCCCGTTTCGTCAGGGCCTGATCGACCCAGTCCCAGACAAACCCGCCCTGCAGGCGAGGATGGCTGCGAAACGCTTCCCAGTATTTCGCAAACCCGCCGAAGCTATTTCCCATCGCGTGGGCGTATTCACAGAGGATCAGCGGGCGCGTTTCGTCCGGCATGCCGATCCATTTCTTGATTGACCATTTAGGCACTGCCGGGAAGGGCTGATCCCGATCGACCCGGGCGTACATCGGACAGACAATATCGGTCGCCGCCGTGTTCGCGCCGCCGCCTTCATACTGCACCGGACGCGTAGGATCGGTGGTTTTCAGCCAGCGGTACAGCGCATCGTGATTCGCGCCGTGCCCAGACTCATTGCCCAGGGACCAGATGATAATCGAGGGATGATTACGATCGCGCTGCACCATGCGGGTCACGCGCTCGCTCATGGCGGGCAGCCAGCGCGGATCGTCAGCAAGGCGGCTCATCGGCACCATGCCGTGCGTTTCGATATTGGCTTCGTCAACGACGTACAGCCCGTAGCGGTCGCAAAGCCTGTACCACATGGGATGGTTCGGGTAGTGCGAGCAGCGCACGGCGTTGAAGTTGTGCTGCTTCATGATTTCGATATCGCGGCGCATGGTCGCTTCGTCCATCACCTGGCCGTTTTCCGGGTGATGCTCGTGCCGGTTAACCCCGCGGATCAGCAGCGGTTTACCGTTAAGCTTCAGCAGGCCATTGCTAATCTCAACGCGGCGGAAGCCCACGTCGCACGCCTCAACCTCCAGCACCTCACCCAGCGGGTTAAGAAGCGCAATCGTCAGGCGATACAGTTCTGGCGTTTCAGCGCTCCAGAGCGCGGGCTGGTCAACGGGGATCGCCGCCGTTAAGCGCTCTGCCCAGCTGCCGCGCTCGTCGACGATGGCCGATCCTGGACGCCGGGAAACGCTGGCGCATTTTTCACCCGTGCGCCACAGGGTAATGACCACCTCGCAGTCCGCAAAGCCAGCGCCTGCCAGCGCGACATCCACCTTCAGCACCGCGCGGTCCAGCTCCGCATTCAGGTCCGTCACTACGTGATAATCGGCAATCTGCGTCTCCGGTTTATGCAGCAAGGTCACATCGCGGAAGATGCCGCTCATGCGCCACATGTCCTGATCTTCAAGATAGCTGCCGTCGCACCAGCGCAATACCATGACCGCCAGGCGGTTCTGCCCGGGGCGTAATGCCGCCGAGAGGTCAAATTCAGCGGGCAATCGGCTGTCCTGGGAATAGCCCATCCACTGACCGTTGCACCACAGATGGAACGCCGAGTTCACGCCGTCGAAGATGATGCGGGTCTGCCCGCTATGAAGCCAGGCGTCATCCACCTCAAATGTGAGCGAGTAACAACCAGTCGGGTTTTCCTGCGGCACGAAAGGCGGGTTAACGGGAATGGGATAGGTGACATTGGTATAGATGGGCGTGTCGAACCCCTGCATCTGCCAGTTAGACGGCACGGGCATCGCAACGGCATCGGCGCAATCTTCGGTTACCCATGCCTGAGGAACCCGCTCCGGCGCAGAAAAATAGCTAAACCGCCATAGCCCGTTGAGAGAGTGCCTGCTGATGGATCCAGCGTCCTCTCTGGCAGAGGGCTCATTACGCCAGCTGTGCAACGGCGCGTGTGCGGCCAGACGGTTCCACTGGGTGACGCCAGGATTTTCCCAGTCCCGACGGGCCAGAATGGCGCTGAGGGTCAGCGGTGAAGTGGTGGACATAGTAACCTCTTTGCGAAGCGCTCACAATTTTGGTTAACATGCCCTGGCACCGGGCAACGGTAAAGCGTTCAATCGCGGGGTAGCGAGTCCGATCACAAAGTTTTATTTGCGGGCAATCTGCTCGGCAAGCAGTGCCAGGCTTCTGAGCTGCTGCGCCAGATCCTCGCGTTCGGCCTGCTTCGGATTGCGGCGCGCGCTGGAATGACGGGTAACCAGCGTCACCGGCAGCTGAACCTGCCGGCACGATTCTCCCCCGGAAGGTGCCAGCAGCCACTCCACGCTGCGTTCGCCCGCCTCGCGAAACGCCTGACGAATGGTCGTCAGCGGCGGGGAAAACCAGGCGCTGTCGGCAGTATCGTCAAACCCAACCACCGAAAGCTGGCCAGGGATCGCGATCCCTCTTTCCGCGCAGGCGCGCATCACCCCGAGCGCCATCTGATCGTTCGCCACCAGAATCGCCTCCGGTAATGCCGCACCCGACAGCAGCACGTGTCCCTTCTCATAGCCGCTGGCCGCGCTCCAGTCACCATAGGCCACAGCCGCTGCGTTAAGACCCGCCTGCGCCAGCGTCGCTTTCCAGCCCGTCAGGCGCGCCCGCGCAGAGACCGAGCTTTCCGGCCCGCTCAGCAGGGCAATGCGCTGGTGCCCCAGCGAAAGCAGATGCTCAACGCCCAGACGCGCCCCCTGCTCTGCGTTAAACACGAGGCTGTTTACCCGCGCTGAGGGCGCCACATCGAGGAACAGCACCGGGACGGGCGACGCCAGCGCCCTGAGTTCTTCAGCGTGCGGATCGTCAAGCGGCACATTCACCAGCAGCGCGTCCACCCGCTGTGCCAGCAGCGTCTGAAGCGCGGCCTGACACTGCAGAGGTTGCTCCACCATGGAAATCAGGACGCTCGCCCCCTGTTCCGCCGCACGCGATTTGACCGCCGACACAATTTGCGAAGGCGCGTGCAGGGCCAGGTCGGTGGTGATGAGTCCCAGCGTACGGGTGCGTTTCCCCGCCAGCTGCTGCGCCCGAAGGTTAGGAACGTAGTGCAGCTCCGCCATCGCCTGCTGCACCTTTTCTCGCGTGCGGGCAGATACATGTTCCGCGTCGTTAATGACGCGGGAAACGGTCTGATAAGAAACCCCCGCAAGGAGGGCGACATCATAGAGAGTGATTGCTTTCATGCTTTCTGGCATCGCGATTTTCGAAGCGTCTATTCTGGCACAGCGACGCCGTTAAAACATGTGAGCGCTTCGCAAAATTAAACAACCCGCTCCGGCTGGGGTATTTCCGCAATGCGTGGCTTCTGGCGGAACCAGGGCAGACAGAGCTGGATAAGCGGGCCAATGGTCAGAGCATACAGTACGGTTCCCACCCCAAACGTGCCGCCAAGCACGCACCCAATCAGCAGAACGGACACTTCAATTGAGGTACGCACGCTGCGAATGGACCACCCCAGCCGGGCGTGAATGCCGGTCATCAGGCCGTCGCGCGGGCCAGGCCCGAAACCGGCCCCGATGTACATGCTTGTCGCAATCGCGTTCATCACGATGCCCGACACCAGGAAAGCGATTCGAACGGCTAGCGAATCCAGTTCCGGAATAAGCGCCATGCTGGCATCCGCCGCCAGGCCGATACAAATCACGTTGCTGATCGTGCCAAGGCCCGGCATCTGGCGCAGCGGGATCCACAGCAGCAGCACCGCAGCGCCGGTCACAATGATCACCGTCCCGATAGTCATCCCCAGCTGCATCCCCACCCCGAGGTGAAACACATCCCAGGGATCGACACCCAAATCGGAACGAATAAACATCGCGGTGGAAAGGCCATACAGTCCTAAACCGACATAGAGTTGTAGCAGACGACGTACCATTTTTATCTTCTCCAGTGAACCAGGCTTTCATCCTGACCTAAAATGGCACTATGATTAATGTCCAGTTTTCAAATAGTGGACTGCATATGTCATCACGTCGCTTCGGAAGCCAGTCTCTGGTACGCCTTTTAGGCCACTGGCAGCAAGCCTCATCCCGCACCCCGCTCTGGCGACAGCTGGCCGACGCGCTGCGTTTGTTAATCCTCGATGGACGTCTGGCTTTGAATACGCGGCTGCCGGGCGAGCGTGAGCTGGCCACGGCGCTGGACGTGAGCCGGACCACCGTCAGCAGCGCCCTCGCCCACCTGCGCGAGGAGGGGTACCTTGAAAGCCGCCACGGCAGCGGGTCGCGGGTCATTCTTCCTGACACGCGCGCCGTTCCTACCCTTTCAGCGGCGAGCGCCGCACTGGATCTCTCTACTGCCGCCCTGAATGCCGGGCCGGAGATCCATCAGGCTTATGCCCATGCGCTCACGGCCATTACCCCGCATCTCTCGCTGACGGGCTACGATCAGCTTGGGCTGCCGACGCTGCGGGAGGCCATCGCTGCGCGCTACACCACGCGGGGTCTTCCCACCCGTGCAGACGAAGTGATGGTCGTTAATGGCGCAGTCAGCGGCTTTGCGCTGGTACTGCGGATGATGACCGGGCCGGGGGACCGCGTCGTGGTCGATCATCCCACCTATCCGCTGGCGATTGCCGCCATTCAGGGGGCGCAGTGTCGGCCAGTCGGGGTGTCGCTGCCGGAAACCGGCTGGGATATGGATGGCTTTGCCGCAACGCTTGCCCAGACGGCGCCGCGCCTGGCCTACCTGATGCCAGATTTTCATAATCCGACCGGGCGCTGTATGGATATCCCCACCCGTCATGCCATCACGGATATTGCAGCCCAAACCCGCACGGCGCTGGTGGTGGATGAAACGATGGTGGATCTCTGGTTTGATGCGCCTCCCCCGCCGCCGCTGGCCGCCTTTAACCCGCAGGCCACCGTCATCACCTTAGGCTCTGCCGGAAAAAGCTTCTGGGGAGGGCTGCGTCTCGGCTGGATCCGCGCCTCATCGCGCATCATCGCCACCCTTGCCCAGACGCGGGATACTCTGGATTTAGGCTCGCCGCTGCTGGAACAGCTGGCAATGCAGTGGCTTATTAACAACAGCGAGACGTTTCTGCCCGCTCGCCGGAAGATGCTGGCGGAACGGCGCGATAGATGTGGTGACCTGCTGCGCGAACATTTCCCGGAGTGGAAATTCCACGAGGCGGAAGGCGGGCTCTCTTACTGGATAGAGCTTCCGGGCATGCTGGCGACACAGCTTGCAGCGCGGGCAGAAATAATCGGGATTAACCTGGGAACCGGGACGCGATTTGGTTTATCAGGGGCGTTTGACCGCTATTTACGTATGCCCTTCTCGCTGGAATCGACAGAGCTTGAGCAGGCGTTGCTGAGGATCAAACCGTTATGGCTCGCCCTGAATAAAAACGTGCCATCGTTAAAACGCAGCGTGATCTAATATTAAAATATTTGAAGCAGGTCATAAAATAAAAACTGCTGACTGTAATATATGCAGTCAGCAGTTTTCACTGGTCAGGGTTTAATGCTGAGGAGGAATAGGAAAGCCTTTTAGTGAAATAACGAAGTTATCACCGTCTTTCTTAATTTTTGCACCGGTATCACACCAGTCAGACGCAATTCGAAAGAACTCATCGCTTCCAACATTCCAGCCAAGACGTACATGCTTCACGTAGCCTGAACGCAACAGATCGCAGGCCTCGTTGTAGTCACTGGCGGTTGACAGTTGTTGTTTCATTTTCTCTTCTTCAGAATTTTACGTAGAGCCTTGATTTCTTTAGGAGTAAATGGAGAAACACTCTCTTCTTCCGTATGCTGATTATCAATATCCTCTTCCGATACTCCCGCCTCTTCTACTGCTTCGAACGCCAGCAGCAGCAGTTTCTCTGTCGTCACGCTTAAATTCTCGTTATTGACTTCCGCATAGTGGCGAAGTCTTTCTTTTAGCGCGTCATCAATCTTAACGTTTAACACCGCTGTAGCCATGTTTGTCACTTCCCTTCGGAATAAGTACTTTATTTAATACACGAACTTAACAATGTTATCCAGATATATATTTTTTTGAGTTATGGAAGAAAATAATCGTCCGATTATAAAATGACAGTCTATTATTACAGGTTTATGACAATAATATTTCAGTGCAATGAAATATATATTACACAATATAGGCGTAGTTTTATTGTGGAGTAATGATTTGAGGGAGAGGTGAAGCTGAAGAATCTTATGAGGCCACAAATGGGTGGGGGCCCTGCCAGCTACATCCCGGCACACACGTCGTCTGCCCTGGCTGCTTCCTTCCGGACCTGACCTGGTGAACAGAGTAGCGTTGCGGGAGAACCAACAGAGCCCCCATTGAGAGCGTTGATAACCAACGCGCTGGCGCATTATCCCTGTGCTAAGACCCAATTGCAAGCGACCAGCAACCGGATGCTGGTTTCTTGCGCAAACAGGCGCAGCAATCATGAAGATCTTCGTTTACCATAGCTTTCCAGACACTCTCCACAGGTAAAGGTATGGACGAACACGACTCCTTTCCACAGCGCGTATGGCAAATCGTGGCCTCAATCCCGGAAGGCTACGTCACCACCTATGGTGATGTCGCACGTCTGGCCGGTTCCCCGCGCGCGGCGCGACAGGTTGGCGGCGTCCTGAAACGGCTGCCGGAAGGCAGTACGCTTCCCTGGCATCGGGTGGTGAATCGTCATGGCGCCATTTCGCTCACCGGGCCGGATCTTCAGCGTCAGCGTCAGGCGTTACTTTCAGAGGGTGTGCAGGTGTCAGGGTCGGGTCAGATCGATTTGCAGAAGTTTCGCTGGGTGTATTGACCCCTCTCCCGGAGGAGAGGGGAAATGAAGAAATTACATCTGAGTCGGTGGGGTTGGCAGGGACGGCTGATTGGTCTGCGGTGCGACCGGCACTTCGGTCTGCTGCACCGGCACCAGGTTCAGGTCGATTTTTGTCCCACCGTTGTTGATCGCTTCCTGGACCGTATCGGTGATAAACACCAGCTTGCCGTTAATGGTTACCGCTGCGCTCAGCAGGATACGGGCGTTAGGCTGCACGTCCGACGGGTTATACGGCAACACGAAGCTAAACGGCGCCTGCTTGCCTTCAGTACGAACGGCACGCTGGGCCACAACTTTCGACGGTGCGTCGGCCAGAGAAGCATCAGACAGCGTTACGGTTAATACCGCATCCGGCGGCAGCGCAACTTTCTGTTTAATCCAGATGGTACCGGAAACATTAGGCTGCTGAATGGATTGCTGTGAAAGGGTATTAATCCCGTTCGGGTCGGCTGCTGGTACCGGCACCTGGGCACTCTTACCGGCACAGGCGGACAACGCCACCGCAATAGCTACACCACTTAGCATGGGCACGAGTTTCATTGAAGTCTCCTTATCAATGCACCAGCGGGATCGATCCCATCCGATGTCGTTTCAATCACATAACGTATCCAAGTGTGGCACAGATCACCGATTTATGCCTGAAAACGTGCCGATATTCAGATTATTCTACCCATCGGACCACTTTCATTTCTGCGTTATACTCTGCCTATCTTTCGCTACGGCGTTTATTGAGGACAACTATGAGTCAGGCACTGAACAATCTGCTGACATTACTGAATCTGGAAAAAATTGAGGAAGGACTCTTTCGCGGACAGAGCGAAGATCTCGGCTTACGCCAGGTCTTCGGGGGGCAAGTCGTCGGACAGGCACTGTACGCAGCAAAGGAGACTGTCCCGGCAGACCGTCTGGTGCATTCATTCCACAGCTACTTCTTACGCCCTGGCGATAGCGCAAAACCGATTGTATATGACGTTGAAGTCCTGCGAGACGGCAACAGCTTCAGCGCGCGCCGCGTAGCGGCCATTCAGAGCGGCAAGCCGATCTTTTACATGACCGCCTCTTTCCAGGCGCCGGAACCCGGCTACGAACATCAAAAAGTGATGCCCACGGCTCCGTCACCCGACTCTTTAAAGTCAGAGACGGATATCGCTCGCGCGCTGGCGCATCTGCTTCCGCCGCAGGTCAAAGAGAAGTTTCTCTGCGATAAGCCGCTGGAGATCCGCCCGGTTGAGTTCCACAACCCGATGAAAGGCCATACCGCCGAACCGAAGCGCCAGGTCTGGATCCGGGCCAACGGGACCGTGCCGGAAGATTTCCGCGTGCATCAGTATCTGCTGGGCTATGCGTCAGATTTCAACTTCCTGCCGGTGGCGCTGCAGCCGCACGGGGTTGGTTTCCTTGAAAAAGGGATGCAGGTCGCGACGATCGATCACTCCATGTGGTTCCACCGTCCGTTCAACATGAATGAGTGGCTGCTTTACAGCGTGGAGAGTACGTCAGCGTCGAGCGCGCGCGGATTTGTGCGCGGGGAGTTTTATACTCAGGACGGCGTGCTGGTCGCGTCTACGGTGCAGGAAGGGGTAATGCGTAATCGCGGGTGATTGTGTACGGCCTGATGCCCTCACCCTGCCCCTCTCCCTCCGGGAGAGGGAATACATACTTAAAACGGCAACCGAAGTTGCCGTTTTGCTGTTTATCAGGCGTTATACGCATTCTCGCCGTGGCTATTGACGTCCAGACCTTCGCGTTCCTGCTCTTCCGGTACGCGCAGACCCACCGTCATATCCGCCAGCTTATAGCCAATGAAGGCCACAACGGCAGACCAGACAACGGTGATAGCAATACTTTCCAGCTGCACCAGCACCTGATGAACCATGGTCACGCCTTCTGCGTAGCCCACGCCACCGAGCGATTTCGCGGCGAAGATACCGGTCATGATACAACCCACGATGCCGCACACGCCGTGAACACCAAACACATCGCATGGGTCGTCAACGCGCAGCACACGTTTCAGTGCGGTCACGCCCCACAGACCCGCCAGACCGGAGACCAGGCCGACCAGCAGCGCGCCACCCACGCCGACATAACCACACGCTGGCGTAATGCCAACCAGACCGGCAATGGCCCCCGAACAGGCACCCAGCAGTGACGGTTTACCGCGTACGGCCCACTCGCCAAATACCCAGGAGAGGATTGCACCCGCCGTGGCCACAACGGTGTTCACGAAGGCCAGCGCGGCGATTTCGTTTGCTGCACTTGCCGAGCCGGCGTTGAAGCCAAACCAGCCAAAGTAGAGGATAGCAGTACCGGTAAACACCATCGGCAGGTTGTGCGGTTTGAACGCTTCTTTACCGAAGCCCACGCGTTTGCCAATCAGGTAGGCACCCACCAGGCCCGCTACCGCGGCGTTGATGTGTACAACGGTACCGCCCGCGAAGTCCAGCGCGCCGTGCGTTGCCAGCAAACCGCCCCCCCAGACCATGTGCGCAATCGGCACATAGGAGAGCGTCATCCAGACCACCACGAAGATCAGCACGGCAGAGAAACGGATACGCTCGGCGAGCGCGCCCACAATCAGCCCGACGGTAATACAGGCGAAGGAGCCCTGGAACGCAACGTGGATGTACTGATAGAAACTGCCCATCAGCGCGGTCAGCTCAATATTTTTCAGCATCACCCAGTCGAAGTTACCAAAGAACGCGTTGCCCGTACCGAACGCCAGCGAGTAACCGTAAACCACCCACAGCACGCAGACCAGTGCAAACGTCACGGCAACCTGCGTCAGCATGGAGAGAACGTTTTTGCCACGGATCAGACCGCCGTAGAACAGCGCAATGCCCGGAATTGACATGAACAGCACCAGCGCGGTGCTGATCATCATAAAGGCGTTATCGGCTTTGTCGACCACCGCAGGGGTAGCAGCCAGCGCCAGGCCCGGCAGCAGTGCCAGCGAACCCAGACCCGTTTTAAGTGTTGCTATCTTCATTTTCTCGATCCCTATCACTGTGTGCCAGGCGTTATTTACAATGCCGCTTCGTCAGATTCGCCGGTACGGATGCGAATGACGCGCTGCAGTTCGGCAACGAAAATTTTGCCGTCGCCAATTTTGCCGGTATAGGCCGCTTTGCTAATGACATCAATGACTTCATCAAGCTGATCGTCAGCAATCGCGACATCAATTTTTACTTTTGGCAGAAAGTTAACGCTGTATTCCGCCCCGCGATAAAGCTCGGCATGACCCTTCTGACGACCAAAGCCTTTCACTTCGGTGACAGTCAGTCCCTGAATACCCATTGAAGACAATGCTTCACGCACGTCTTCGAGTTTGAATGGTTTGATTACAACCGTAACCAGCTTCATAGATCCCCTCCAGTCAGAATTCGGTAATGGCCGTAGCTTACGCAGAAGGTATTGCAAGGGATGTGCCAGAAATGAAAACGAGGGGGAACGGCGGCGCACAGAGCATTACGCGGCCGTAATAAACGAACAGGCGAAAAAAAACGCACCATGCCGGTGCAGGGTGCGTTTCAGTTTTGCACCAACAGGAATGACTGTTAGCGCGGCGCCTCATTTTGGTGCATCAGGCGCTAAGCGACTCTTCATCGCGCACGCTGGCCGCCAGCTCTTCGCCCGCCAGCTGCAGCTGGTACATCTGCCAGTAGCGGCCTTTTGCTTCCAGCAGTTCACGGTGCGTACCGCGTTCAACTGCCTGTCCGCGATGTAGCACCAGAATGGTATCGGCATCGACGATAGTGGAAAGACGGTGGGCAATCACCACTAGCGTCGTATGGTCGCGGACCGCGGCCAGCGCCTGCTGGATGGCCTGCTCGGTACCGGAGTCAATACTGGCCGTCGCTTCATCCAGAATCAGAATTTGCGGGGTTTCAATCAGCACCCGCGCCAGCGCCAGGAGCTGCTTTTGCCCGACGGAGAGATTGTTCCCCTGCTCGCCCAGTTTGGTATTGATCCCATCGCTAAACCCGCGCGCCAGCTCTGCCAGCTGCACTTTTTCCAGCACGTCCCAGACCTGCTCCTGGGAGTAGTCTCGCCCCAGGGTCACGTTCGCGTAGAAGGTATCGGCCAGCACGACCGGATCCTGCTGCACCATCGCAACGCCTTTACGCAACACGGTGTGGCTGAGAGACGCGAGCGGGCGCCCGTCGAGGCGGATTTCGCCGTGCGTGACCGGGTAATAGCCCATCAACAGGCTGGCAAGCGTGCTCTTACCGCTGCCGGTATGCCCCACCAGCGCCACGAAACCACGCGACGGAACGTCAAGCGTGATGTCCTGCAGCACCAGCCGGTCTTCACGATAGGCAAACGAGACGCTATCAAAGGCAATAGTCCCGCTTTGCAGAGGCCGCTCGTCATTGCCGTAGGCCTGCCGCGGCCTGTCCATCAGCTCAAACACGCGCTCACCGGCGACAACCGCCTGCTGCAGCATCGATTGCTGGGTGGTAAGCTCGATCAGCGGCTCGTTAAGACGCCCGAGATAGCTGATAAACGCGTACAGCACGCCCACTTCAATCGTACCGTTTGAGCTCAGCCCGAAGAGCATCAGCAGCCCGCAAAGCACCAGCGCCGAGAAAAGGCTCAGCAGCGGACGCAGCAGGAAACCATCAAGCCGCAGCGTCTGCATACGTGCCATGTAGTGCGAACGGCTGGCTTCCCCCATGCGTTCGCCAAAGCGCGCCTGCTGGCGGAACTGCTGGATGACGCTCATGCCGTTGATCACTTCGTTGAAGCCATCGTTGATGTCGGCCAGGTAAGCACGCACCCGACGCACGATTGGCGTGCTGTAGCGCTGGTAAATGACCATGACAATCAGCACCGCCGGGAAGATGGTGATCGCCACCAGCGCCATGCGCCAGTCGAGGCTGAACATCGCCACCAGCATCGCGCCAATCAGCGCCGCGCTGCGTAACACCGTCGCGACCACGGTAACGTACAGATCGCGGATCACCTCGGTATCGTTGGTCACGCGCGAAATCACCTGCCCGACCGGCTGGATATCAAACTCGCTAAGCGGCTGGCGAAGCGCCGCGTCCATCACATCCGTACGCAGCTGCTGAACGACGCCCACGGCTGCACGGTTAAACAGCAGCGACTGCGCATAGTGCAGCCCTGCCGCCGCCAGCTGCAGGCCCACGTAGGCCACGCCTAAGCCCGCCACCAGCCCCAGCGGAAGGTAGCTTTTGGCGACCATGTTGTCGATAAAATAGCTGATGAGCAGCGGACCGCTCACTTCAGCAATCGCCGCAATCCAGAGTAGAAGCACGGCCACGGAGAGCGGTTTACGCCACGGCGAGCCGTAGGCCAGCAGACGTTTGAGCGTCGGCCACATCGTTCCGAGCTTACGCATTGGCGGCCTCCTCATCCTGCTCAGGCGCATCGTCCAGCGCCGCCTCAAGCTGTTGATAGCGGTACATATCGCGATACCAGCCCGGCTGCTCGGCAAGCGTTTCATGCTGCCCGCGCTGCGCAATGTGCCCGTGCTGTAAGACCACAATTTCGCTGGCTTCAGTGAGCGCCGACAAGCGGTGGGCGCTGATTATCACCGTGCGTCCGTCGCCCCACTGGCGCAGGTTATGCAGGATCTGATGCTCGGTACGGCCGTCCACGGCGGAAAGCGCATCATCCAGGATCAGGATTTCAGCATTCAGCAGCAGCGCGCGGGCAATCGATATACGCTGCTTTTGCCCGCCGGACAGCATAACGCCGCGTTCCCCGACTTCCGTTTCGTACCCCTGCGGCAGACGCAAAATATCATCATGTACGCTGGCCAGACGCGCCACATGTTCAATCTCGTCCTGCGTCGCACCGGGGCGTCCCAGGGCAATGTTGTTGGCCACGGTGTCCGAAAATAAAAACGGCGTCTGGCTGACGACCGCCAGGCGACCGCGCCACTCGTCCAGCAGCAGTCTGGTCAGGGGAATATCGTGGAAGCGGATATCGCCCTCGGTGACGTCAAAGTGGCGCTGCAGCAGAGAGAGCACGGTACTTTTGCCGGATCCCGTCGGGCCGCAGATGCCCAACATTTGCCCTGGCTGCAGGGTAAAGCTGACGTTCTCCAGCACCGGATGCTCCGTATGCGGGTAGACAAACTTGCGGACGTCGACGGTCATGACGCCGCGCCCTTCCGGTAAGGCTTCGCTACCGTCGATGACCACCGGCGCTTCGGCCAGCATGGCGCGAATGCGGCTGTAGGCGGCGCTCCCACGCTCCACGATGTTAAACATCCAGGCCAGCGCCAGCATCGGCCAGATCATGAGACCCAGATACATCGCAAAGCTGGTCAATTGCCCCAGGGTAAGCGTGCCCTGCACCACCATCCAGCTTCCGCCGCCAATGGCCAGCATATTTGCCATGCCGATTGCGATATAAATCGTCGGGTCAAAACGGGCGTCGATACGCGCGACGCGCATGTTTTTCGACCCCGTGTCTGCCGCATCGGCGGCAAACAGCGCAGACTGCCGGTCTTCCAGACCAAACGCTTTGATCATGCGGATGCTGGTCATGCTCTCCTGGGTGCGATCGTTCAGAGATGAAAACGCCGCCTGCGCCAGCTTGAAGCGCTCGTGCAGCTGTTCACCATAGCGATTGATCGCCAGCGCCATGATCGGCATCGGCAGCAGGGCGAGCAGGGTCAGCTGCCAGCTGATCTGCGTGGACATCACGATCAGCACCGCACAGCCCATCACCAGCGAGTCCACCAGCGTCAGCACCCCTTCCCCGGCGGCAAAGACCACACGATCGACGTCGTTCGTCGCGCGGGCGATGAGATCCCCGGTGCGATGACGAAGATAAAATTCGGGATGCTGTCGGCTCAGCTGGCGGTAAAAATCTTCACGCAGCTCAACGGCCAGCTGATAGGACGCACCAAACAGCAGCACGCGCCAGACGTAGCGCAGCAGATAAACAATGACCGCCGTCAGCACCAGCGTGCCGACCCACATCAACACCCGTGCGGTGGTGTAATGCTGTTCGGTGACGCCATCCACGACGTACCCCACCACTTTCGGCGGGATCAGCTGCAGGATGGCAATAATAATAAGCAGGGCGACTGCACCGAGGTAGCGTTGCCACTCCCGACGAAAGTACCAGCTTAATTGGGCAAATAATCGCACGCGGTTTGTTCCTGAAGGTATTTTACGAAGTTATTCAATGGGTAATGCTGTGGTGTATTTAATCTGTTCCATGGCGAAGCTTGAGGTGACGTCCGACAAACCCGGGACGCTGTTCACCAGCCGCTTGTAGAAATCATCATAGCGCTTCATGTCGGCCACCTGGACGCGCATCAGGTAATCATACTCTCCGGCCATACGCCAGAAACCGAGCACTTCGGGCATCTCAGACACCTGAGTAACGAAGCGGCAATACCACTCGCTGCTGTGATGCTGGGTTTTTATCAGCACAAATGCCGTCAGCCCAAGCCCCAGCTTTTCGGGATCTAACAACGCGACGCGCCCCAGAAGAATGCCGTCATCTTCCAGCTTCTTTAGGCGCTTCCAGCACGGGGTGGTGGTCAGATTAACGGCATCTGCCAGCGCCTGCAAAGAGAGGGTACAGTCATTTTGCAGCAATGAAAGGAGCTTGCGGTCAATTTTATCTAGCATACCCACCTCACAGAGAAAATTTTTCTCTCTTCATTCTATTTTAAAGGCCAGATAGCAACAATTTTTTCTGTGCTTTTCGCTATCCTAGGCACAAAATGACAAACGGATAACGATGATGAATAGCACCTGGGTTAAACATGCGATCAGCGAAATCAATGCCGACTATCAGCGCTCGGCGGATACGCACCTGATTCGCCTTTCCCTGCCGGGATTTGACGGCATTCAGCTCTATCTGAAGGATGAAAGCACCCATCCCACCGGTAGCCTGAAGCATCGCCTGGCGCGCTCGCTGTTTTTATACGGTTTATGTAACGGCTGGATTAAAGAAGGCACCACTATTATTGAATCTTCGTCCGGTTCAACGGCGGTGTCCGAAGCCTATTTCGCCCGCCTGCTGGGCCTGCCTTTTATCGCGGTAATGCCGTCCTGCACCGCAAAACGCAAAATCGAACAGATCGAATTTTACGGCGGACGCTGCCACTTCGTGGAAAGCGCCTGCGAAATCTACGCCGCCTCCGAAATGCTGGCCCGCGAGCTGAACGGTCACTATATGGACCAGTTCACCTTCGCCGAGCGCGCGACGGACTGGCGCGGCAATAACAACATTGCCGACAGTATTTTCCGCCAGATGACCCACGAACCGCATCCGGTTCCGTCCTATATCGTCATGAGCGCCGGTACCGGCGGCACGTCAGCCACGATTGGGCGCTACATCCGCTGTCAGGGCTACGATACCCAACTAATGGTGGTTGACCCGCAGAACTCCGTGTTCCTCGACTACTGGCAAAACCGCAATGCGGAACTGCGCAGCCCGGTGGGCAGTAAAATTGAAGGTATTGGCCGCCCGCGCGTGGAGCCCTCTTTCATCCCCGACGTCGTGGATGAGATGATGCGCGTGCCAGATGCCGCAAGCGTGGCAACGGCGCACTGGCTGGAAACGCAGCTGGGCCGCAAAGTGGGTGCATCGACGGGCACAAATATGTGGGGCGCACTGCAGCTTGCCGCACGTATGCGCGAAGAAGGCCGCACCGGTTCCATCGTCACGCTGCTGTGCGACAGCGGCGAGCGTTATCTCGAGACCTACTACAACGCGGAGTGGGTGCAGGCCAACATCGGCGACATCGCCCCGTGGAAAGCGCAGATTGCAGACCTGGTGAAATAAAAAAAGCCAGACCGAAGTCTGGCTTGCTGGAAGGGTCTCACTATTCGGGGGAATACGGGAGATTGTTGTTGTCCAGCCAATGCGTCAAAAAATGGGACACTGCTTCATTGCGGCAGTGGCCAATAACCGGCAGATGAGGAAGTTCAGCTTTCAGCTGCGCCATCGCATTCCCCATGATCAGACCGCGACCTACGCTACCGAGCATTTCGCGGTCGTTCATGGCGTCACCAAACGCCATACACTCCTGCAGCGTTAAGCCCAGGTGGTCGCTCAGCACCGCCAGAGCGGAGCCTTTGTTACAGCCCACCGGCAGCACTTCCAGACAATCCACCGCCGAGAAGGTCAGGTGCGCCCGGTCGCCCAGCGCCTCATTCAGCTGAATCCTTAAGCGGCACAGATCGTCGTGATCGCCGCAGAAGCAGATCTTGGTTACCGCATGGGCGGGGATCCGACGCAGATCGATAAGCTGGTATTTGAAACCGCTGTAAACATGCGCATGCAATAATTCCGGGATTTCGCTTCCGGTGAACCAGCCCCGATCGTTAAAGACGTGGACGCTGGCCTGCGTGTCCCAGGTGCTGTGCAGCACGATATCCGCGACTTCCGGGTTGAGATCCTGCCGGTGCAGCACATCTCCTTCTACGGAGTGAATTCGCGTCCCGTTGCCGGTGATCAGAAAGGCGTCGAGGGAAAACGCGCCCAGCAAATGGCGCATCTCCAACACATGGCGCCCGGTGGCAAACGTCAGGGTGACATCACGCTCGCGCAGGCGCTTCAGCGTGTTCAGGGTTTTTTCCCCTAAACGGTGATCCGGCATTAACAGCGTACCGTCCATATCAAATGCAGCGAGCTGAGCCATGATTACTCCCGAAATGTGATGCGGTTAACTTGTGCAACAGTATCGTGTGAGATATACGGAAGTAATAGTGAATAGATGAAAATTATTGTTCCGGGTTTCTTATGCGCCAGCTCAATCGACTCAACCAGTATCACCGCCTCTGGCAGCCTTCTCAGGGTGCAACGCAACAGGTCACCATCAGCGAGCTGGCCGCCCGCTGTTTTTGTAGCGAGCGGCATGTCCGAACCTTACTGCGCCAGGCCCAGGAGGCGGGCTGGCTCAGCTGGCGAGCGCAGTCTGGCCGCGGTAAGCGCGGTGAGCTAACGTTCCATGTCGCCCCGGAGTCACTGCGCAATGCGATGATGGAAGAGGCGCTGAAAAGCGGGCAGCAGCATAACGCGTTGGAACTGGCCCAGCTTGCCCCTGAAGCGCTGCGTTCATTACTGCATCCTTTTTTGGGCGGGCAGTGGCAAAACGACACGCCGACGCTGCGCATCCCCTACTATCGCTCGCTGGAACCGCTTCAGCCGGGTTTTTTACCGGGCCGGGCAGAGCAGCATCTGGCGGGAGAGGTGTTCTCAGGCCTGACGCGTTTTAACGGTAACAGCAGTGAACCCGCGGGCGATCTGGCGCATCACTGGGATGTCTCTGATGACGGCCTGCGCTGGCATTTCTACATTCGCTCCACCCTTCACTGGCATAACGGCGATAAAATAGAAACGGCGCAACTCCAGCGAAGTCTGACAGCGCTGTTGACGCTTCCCGCCCTGCGCACTCTGTTTCAGAGCGTCTTATGTATTGAAACAACGCATCCTCAGTGTCTGACGTTTACGCTGCATCAACCGGACTACTGGCTGCCGCACAGGCTGGCAACCTACTGTAGCCGTCTGGCGCATCCCGACCATCCTGCGGTTGGCAGTGGCCCCTTTCGGCTGGCCGCCTTTGAGCCCGACCTGGTTCGTCTGGAAAGCCATGAGCAGTATCACCTGAGCCATCCGCTGCTCAAAGCCATCGAATACTGGATCACTCCCCAGCTTTTTGATTACAGCCTGGGCACCAGCTGTCGTCACCCGGTGCAAATCGCGATCGGCGAAGCTGACGAGCTGGAAAGTCTGCGGCTGGTAAGCAGCAGCACCAGCCTGGGGTTCTGCTACCTCACGCTTAAACAGAGCGCGCGCCTGAGTGAGATCCAGGCAAAGCGGCTTATCAATATCATTCATCTCTCCAGGCTTCTTCACACACTTCCGCTAAACGAAGGGCTCATCACGCCCACCCAGGAACTGCTTCCCGACTGGGCAATCCCCGAATGGCCTGATTTATCGGACGTAACCCTCCCTGAAACGTTGACGCTGGTTTACCATCTCCCTGTTGAGCTTCACACCATGGCCAGCCAGTTGAAGGCATACCTGGCGCTGCAGGGGTGTCAACTGACCGTCATCTTTCACGACGCCAAGACGTGGGACGGATGCCTGGAGCTTGCCGATGCAGACATCATGATGGGGGACAGGCTGATTGGCGAAGCGCCGGAATATACGCTTGAACAGTGGCTGCGCTGCGATGCCCTCTGGCCGCACGTTCTTAGCGCTCCGGCTTACGCTCATCTGCAAGCCACGCTGGATGCGGTACAGACTCAGGCCCAGGCTCGGGATAGACACGCGGGACTGCAAGCCATCTTTAACCGGTTAATGGAGAGTGCGGTGCTGACGCCACTCTTTAATTATCAATACCAAATCAGTGCTCCGCCTGGCGTGAATGGTATACGCCTCAACACCCGCGGCTGGTTTGACTTTACCGAAGCCTGGCTGCCCGCTCCCAAATCGTGAAGAAGCTGGTCGCCGTCGTGGTCAGACGGTAACATAACGTTTTTACCGTAACAGTCGAGATGATTTATGAAACGTGCCGTCGTCGTGTTCAGCGGAGGACAAGACTCTACTACCTGCCTGGTCCAGGCCCTTCATCAGTACGATGAAGTTCACTGTGTCACTTTCGATTATGGTCAGCGTCATCGCGCTGAAATCGACGTTGCTCGTGAACTAGCCCTGAAACTGGGCGCACGCGCGCACAAGGTGCTGGACGTTACGCTGTTAAATGAACTGGCCGTGAGCAGCCTCACCCGCGACAGTATTCCTGTGCCAGACTATGAACCCGATGCCAGCGGCATTCCGAATACCTTCGTGCCGGGCCGTAATATCCTCTTCCTGACCCTGACGGCGATCTATGCCTATCAGGTAAAGGCCGAAGCGGTGATCACGGGCGTGTGCGAGACCGACTTCTCCGGCTACCCGGACTGTCGCGATGAGTTCGTGAAAGCGTTAAACCACGCCGTAAATCTGGGGATGGCGAAAGAGACGCGCTTTGAAACTCCGCTCATGTGGCTGGATAAAGCCGAAACCTGGGCGCTGGCGGACTACTGGGGCAAGCTGGACCTTGTTCGCAGCGAAACGCTCACCTGCTATAACGGTATCAAAGGCGACGGTTGCGGCCAGTGTGCGGCCTGTAATCTGCGCGCTAACGGGCTAAACCACTATCTTGCCGATAAATCTGGCGTGATGGCCGCGATGCAGAAAAAAACCGGACTTAAATAGGGCTACTTGACCGTGCTGTCGAACAGTTTCACACCGGCAGCACGGGTGACTTTCATCAGCGTTGTCAGCGTTGGGTTGCCGTTGTCTGATAGGGTTCGGTATAGCTGCTGACGGGACAGACCTGCTTTGGCAGAAATTTCTCCGATACCGCCTCGCGCTTCAATGACCTGACGGAGTGCAATGAGATAGGCGGGGATCCCCTGATCTTCATAGATCTCTTCCAGGGCTGTTTGCAAATAACGCTGAGCGTAGGAAGGATTCTCTCGCAGCATTTTCACAACAGCATCATGGTGGCTAACGGAACTCGAATATTTTCGTTCATTGGCGCTCATAGGAATGTCCTTTTGTTTGATGATCTTTCCAGTAATCTATTGCCAGTTTGATATCCGCTTTTTGGCTCTTTTTGTCACCACCGATCAGTAACAATAAAACCTGCCGATTCTCTACTGAAAAATAGATTCTGTAGCCGGGGCCACTGTCGACTCGCATCTCCCAAACACCTTCCCTGAGATACCTGTAATCGCCAAAATTACGTTTTATCGCGCGGTTAATCCGCATAAGGATCCGGAAAACCATATCCGGATCCCTTCGATTCATTCTGGCTACCCACTCCTCAAACGGTACTTTTCCGTCACGGGTCCGGTAGCGTTCAACGACATAGTCCCTGTCCATTATTCTATCCCTGAAAAATCCTTTTGTCTTTTATAAAAGACAAACTTTCTAAGCGATCATCAACTCCAGCTTTTCCCGCAATTCCCCTTCCAGCGGTAGCGCTTTCTGCGTTTTCAGATCGATACAGACAAAGGTGATCAACGCATCTGCGACCACCTGCCCTTCTGGATCGAGCGTCACCACCTGGCTTAAGACCCCGCTTTTGCCATTGATCTGCTGCACCTGGCTGATGACCGTGAGCACATCACCCAGCACGGCCGGACGGCGGTAGTTGATGTTGATATTGACGACCACGAACGCGATGTTGTGCGCGGTCAGCCACTGAAAGCTTTCGCTATTTTCCAGCCCGTCCCAGCGCGCTTCTTCAAGAAACTCAAGATAGCGAGCATTGTTCACATGCTGATAAACGTCGAGATGAAAACCGCGTACTTTGATTTTTGTCTGCATAGCGCAATAGCCTTTACTGTTATTGTAGGAAGAGAGGTCATAACTGGTATGACCTCTTTATCCTGGCAAAATTTTGCCGCAGTGCAAGAAATTGCGTAATTACAACGTCAGGTGTGAGAGGTTGCGCTCAACCAGCGCGCTGCCCATGCCCGGCACCTGCTTGAGATCGTCGACCGTTTTGAAAGGACCATACTCTTCGCGGTAGCTGACGATGGCCTGCGCTTTTTTCAGGCCCACGCCATTCATCGCACGGGCGAGATCTTCCGCTGAGGCCGAATTGATACTGACCCGCGTACCGTCATCATCCGCACTTTTACCGGCGTCTGTCGCTTTGGTTTGCCCTTGCACCGGCGCTGCCGCGTCGGACCTGTTCTGGGTAGCTTGTGTTTTGGCGGCGGGGGCCGACGCCATCGCACCCGCACTCATCCCGGTGGTGGCAATAGCCAGCGTAATTAACAGTGCTTTGATTCCACATTTCATGCTGTTATCTCCTTGTTTGTTGACAGCCAGGTCACAATAGCCGCGAGTTATAACCGGCACAAACAGCAGATTGCAGAAATGGAAAAGGCCGCGAAAGCGGCCTTTAGTTTTTGCAGAGCGTTACGAAAATCTGCGAGCAGACACGTAATTACTGCTGCTGAGTCATCACATCACCCAGCTTGATTTTGGCTTCTTTGCGCAGGTTACTCATCATGGCTTCGAAGGCAATCTGGGCATTGTTCTGGGTAATTCCCTGAACCATAGCTTTCTTCTGCGCTTCTGGCAGGGTACCGGCTTTCACTTCATCCAGCGCCAGCAGAACGACGTTACCCTGCGTATCGGTGGTGGTACCGAAGCTTGGCTTGTCCTTCGCAGGCAGCGTCAGACCAAACGCGGCCTGGCTGATTGGGTCCTGGCCGGTACGGCTCAGCGTTTTCGCTTCACCGAAGCTCAGGCCAGCCGCTTTCAGCGCGTCTTCTTTACCCGCTTTCAGATCGGACAGAATCTTCTCAGCATCCAGCTTCGCCTGCTGTTCCGCTTTGTTGTGCTTAACCTGAGCGACAACCTGATCCTTCACTTCCGCCAGCGGTTTGACCGCTTCTGGCTTGTGTTCGCTGACGCGCAACACAAACGCACGATCGCCGTCGACGGTAATGATGTCAGAGTTACTGCCCGGCGTGCCGTTCTCACCCACCAGACCACCGTTGAAGATAGCATCAGAAACCGGTTTGAAGTTCAGCTCTTCCGGCAGGTTGTCACGACCAAACCAGCCCGTCTCAACCGCCTTCACGCCCGCCGCCTGCTCTGCACCTGCCAGAGATTCGTTGTCGTTGCTGGCAGCATCGCTCACCTTCTGCTGCAGCGCGTAATAGGCATCCAGCGCTTTTTCCTGTTTCACTTTCGCCGCGATATCATCGCGAACGTCAGCCAGCGGCTTGGTTTTCGCCGCGGTGATGTCGTCCAGACGCACGACCAGGAAACCAACGGAAGACTTAATAACGCCTGAAAGCTGACCTTTCTCTTTCAGACCGGCATTTTTCAGCTCGTCAGGGGTGGTCGCGTCTTCCAGCCAGCCCATATCACCGCCGTTTTTTGCAGAGATAATGTCGGTGGATTTCGCTTTCGCAACGGTCGCGAAATCAGCGCCTTTGTTCAGCTCATCCAGCGCCGCTTTAGCATCGGCCTCAGTTTTCGTCTGAATCACGCTGTAGCGGTTACGCTGCGGCTGAGTGAACTGATCCTGATGCTGATCGTAGTAAGACTGGATTTCAGCATCAGACGCGGTTTCCTGCAGCGCGGCCGCATCCAGCTTGATATAGCTCACGCGGAACTGCTCTGGAGAAACAAAGGAGTTCTTGTTCTGCTCGTAGTAAGCGTTAACGTCAGCATCGCTCACCTGCTGTTTCGCCGCCAGGGCGTTAACATCGATAGTCGCTTCGCGTACAACACGCTGCTGCGCCACCAGCGCGGCCAGTTCGTCCGTTTCACCTTTGAGCATGAAATCGGTGCCCACAACGGCATTGATGAGCTGCTGGGTGGTCAGCTGGTTACGCAGCGCCTGAGCGTACTGGTCGGCCGTCATACCCATCTGATTGACGATGCTGTTGTAACGCGCGTTGTCGAATTTACCGTTAGACTGGAAGGCTTGCGTGGAGAAGATGGCTTTTTTCACCTGCTCATCGCTGATGCCAAGGCCCAGTTTTTTGGCATACTGATCAAGCAGCGCTTCGTCGATAAGACGGTTCAGTGTCTGTTGGCGCAGGGTCTTCATGTACCCTTCGTTCGCCGCCAGTTCAGAGAATTGGTCGCCCAGCTGTTGCTGCATACGGTTACGTTCACCGGCAAAAGCATTCTCGAACTGACCACGGCTGATTTCCTGGCCATTCACTTTTGCGGCGTAGTTTGCGCCACCGCCAATAAGGTAACTGCTCACGCCGGTCAATATGAACGACACGATAATGATACCGAAAATAATCTTGAGCACGAGACTGTTAGCAGCCGTGCGTAAGCTGTCCATCATGGTGTAACAACACTCCGCTGTAGGTGACTGGTTACCTGACGCTGACGGAAAATCCTGCCCGTCGCGCGTGAAGGCGTATTGTGACAAGAAAACGGGGCGATTGTCAGCCCACAACTCGCATAAACTCGCACAAATCAGGTCTGGACAAACAAAAAAGGCACATCAAATGATGCGCCCTTGTACTTTCCGGCTTCCCTGAAACGGGAAAGCAATCAGTTTACTGCGTCTTTCAGCGCTTTACCTGCACGGAAACCCGGCACTTTAGCAGCAGCAATGGTGATCTCTTTACCGGTCTGAGGGTTGCGGCCAGTACGGGCAGCACGCTCTTTAACAGCAAAAGTACCGAAACCTACCAGTGCAACGTCGTCCCCAGCCTGCAGAGATTCAGTAACAGAAGCAATTAAAGCATCTAACGCACGTCCAGCTGCAGCTTTAGAAATATCAGCACCCGCAGCAATTTTGTCAATCAGTTGAGATTTATTCACTGTTCTCTTCCTCTCTTTATAATTTATATCGCGCCTGAATCCTTCACAACGCGACCGCGCAGCAGTTATATCAGGCCTGCCATGACCTTACAACACCCGTTGTTGATGGCTGACCTAATCAGCAATCTAAATTAGCTATACAAAAAAAGGCTGGCAAGTGCGAAATGACTTACCAGCCTTGTTTTTATTGACGCTCTTTGCGCGAGGTCACTATTTTGCGGTTACAACCTGCATTCCGGAGGGTTCATTCTGCAATGCGAGACTGAGAACTTCCTCAATTCGCTTCACAGGATGGATCTGCAGGTCGGCAATCACGTTGTCTGGAATCTCTTCCAGATCGCGTTTGTTTTCGTAAGGGATCAATACGGTTTTGATCCCACCGCGGTGTGCCGCCAGCAGTTTTTCTTTTAAACCACCAATCGGCAGAACCTGACCACGCAGCGTGATTTCACCGGTCATTGCCACATCGGCACGCACCGGGTTCCCTGTCAGGCAGGAAACCAGAGCAGTACACATGGCAATACCCGCGCTTGGGCCATCTTTCGGCGTCGCACCTTCAGGAACGTGCACGTGGATGTCGCGTTTTTCGTAGAAATCAGGGTTGATACCCAGTTTCTCCGCGCGCGCGCGCACCACGGTCAGCGCCGCCTGGATGGATTCCTGCATCACTTCACCCAGCGAGCCGGTGTAGGTCAGTTTACCTTTACCCGGCACGCAGGCGGTTTCGATGGTCAGCAGATCGCCGCCCACTTCCGTCCATGCCAGGCCAGTTACCTGACCAACGCGGTTTTCGTTGTCCGCGCGACCGTAGTCAAAGCGCTGAACGCCCAGGTACGCATGCAGATTGTCGCCGTTAATCACAATGTGTTTCAGGCTCTTATCCAGCAGCAGCTGTTTCACCGCTTTACGACACAGTTTAGAGATTTCACGCTCAAGGCTACGCACGCCCGCTTCACGGGTGTAGTAGCGAATGATGCCGACAATCGCGCTGTCCTCGACGGTCAGCTCGTTGGCTTTCAGCGCGTTACGCTCAATCTGTTTCGGCAGCAGGTGCTGCTTAGCGATGTTCAGCTTCTCATCTTCGGTATAACCGGAGAGACGGATCACTTCCATACGGTCCAGCAGCGGGGCCGGAATGTTCATGGAGTTGGAGGTCGCCACGAACATCACATCGCTCAGGTCGTAGTCCACTTCCAGGTAGTGATCGCTGAACGCCACGTTCTGTTCTGGATCAAGCACTTCCAGCAGTGCAGACGCAGGGTCACCGCGCATGTCCGACGACATCTTGTCGATCTCATCGAGCAGGAACAGCGGGTTTTTAACCCCCACTTTCGCCATCTTCTGGATCAGTTTACCCGGCATAGAACCGATGTAGGTACGGCGGTGACCGCGGATTTCCGCTTCATCGCGTACGCCCCCCAGCGCCATACGGATATACTTACGTCCGGTCGCTTTGGCGATGGACTGACCCAGAGAGGTTTTACCTACCCCCGGCGGTCCAACCAGACACAGAATTGGGCCCTTGATTTTGTTTACACGGCTTTGTACCGCGAGGTACTCAAGAATGCGGTCTTTCACGCGTTCCAGACCGTAGTGATCGGTATCCAGGATTTCCTGCGCCTGACGCAGGTCTTTTTTGACCTTGCTGCGGGCGTTCCACGGAACCTGCACCATCCACTCAATGTAGCCGCGTACAACGGTCGCTTCAGCCGACATTGGAGACATCATTTTCAGCTTCTGCAGTTCTGCTTCAGCCTTCTCTTTCGCCTCTTTCGGCATCTTCGCCGCGTCGATCTTACGCTTCAGCGCTTCGTTTTCGTCCGGCGCGTCGTCCATCTCGCCCAGTTCTTTCTGAATGGCCTTCATTTGCTCATTCAGATAGTACTCGCGCTGAGATTTCTCCATCTGCTTTTTCACGCGGTTGCGAATGCGCTTCTCAACCTGCAGCAGATCGATTTCAGACTCCATCATCGCCATCAGGTATTCCAGACGTTCGTTAACGTCGGACATTTCCAGCACGGACTGTTTGTCAGCCAGCTTCAGCGGCATATGTGCAGCGATGGTGTCCGCCAGACGCGCAGGATCGTCGATGCTGTTCAGCGACGTCAGCACTTCTGGTGGAATTTTCTTGTTCAGCTTGATATAGCCTTCAAACTGGCTAATCGCGGTGCGAACCAGCACTTCCTGTTCACGCTCATCAAGCTCAGGCGAATCAAGGTACTCTGCCTTCGCAGAGAAGTGCTCGCCGTCATCTGACAGAGTGGTAATACGCGCACGCTGCAGGCCTTCTACCAGCACCTTTACGGTGCCGTCAGGCAGCTTCAGCATCTGCAAAATAGAGGCCACGGTCCCGACGGTGAAAAGATCGTTTACACCCGGCTCATCCGTTGATGCTTCTTTCTGAGCTACCAGCATGATTTTTTTATCATGATCCATGGCGGCTTCGAGGCAACGGATAGATTTTTCCCGCCCTACAAATAAGGGTATGACCATGTGCGGATAAACCACCACATCGCGCAACGGCAATACGGGGATTTCAATGCGTTCAGAACGCTCAGGATTCATAGAGCTCTCTCTTAGTTAGTGTCCGCCAGGTAAGCTGGTCATGTCACTGTGCTTCACATAACCATTAACATGTATCCAGTATATGGGGATGTTTCCCACACATTCAACGCTATGAATACGGAAAAAGTAAAGGGGAGATAAAATCCCCCCTTTTTGATTAACTGCTTGTATGATTTGGTTAATTATTCGCCAGATGCCTGCTGCGCTTCCGGTTTGCCGTAAATCAGCAGCGGCTTGGTTTGGCCGCTAATCACGGACTCGTCAATCACCACTTTCTCAACGTCTTCCATCGAAGGCAGATCGTACATGGTGTCGAGCAGTGCCGCTTCGACAATTGAACGCAGACCACGGGCACCGGTTTTACGAACCATCGCTTTCTTGGCAATAGCATCCAGCGCTTCGTCGCGGAATTCCAGATCAACACCTTCCAGATTGAACAGCGCCTGATACTGCTTGGTCAGCGCATTTTTCGGCTCTTTCAGGATCTGAATCAGCGCGTCTTCGCTCAGCTCATTCAGCGTTGCCACAACCGGCAGACGGCCGATGAATTCAGGGATCAGACCGAATTTGATCAGATCTTCCGGTTCAACCTGAGACAGCAGTTCGCCTTCGTTTGGTTTTTCCGATGTCGACTTCACCGTTGCGCCAAAACCAATGCCGGAGCCGGTTTCAACACGGTGGGAGATGACTTTGTCCAGACCAGCAAACGCGCCACCACAGATGAACAGGATTTTGGAGGTATCAACCTGCAGGAACTCCTGCTGCGGATGTTTACGACCACCCTGTGGCGGAACGGCGGCAACCGTACCTTCGATTAGCTTCAGCAGCGCCTGCTGTACGCCTTCACCCGATACGTCACGGGTAATGGACGGGTTGTCTGATTTACGGGAAATCTTGTCGATCTCATCGATGTAAACAATCCCGCGCTGGGCTTTCTGTACGTCATAATCGCACTTCTGCAGCAGTTTCTGAATGATGTTTTCGACGTCCTCACCCACATAACCGGCCTCGGTCAGGGTGGTGGCATCCGCCATCGTGAACGGAACATCAAGCAGGCGCGCCAGGGTTTCAGCCAGCAGCGTTTTACCGGAACCGGTTGGGCCGATCAGCAGAATGTTACTTTTACCCAGTTCTACGCCATTGCTGGTGTCGCCGTTACGCAGACGTTTGTAGTGGTTATAGACCGCTACTGCCAGCACTTTCTTGGCCTGCTCTTGTCCGATGACGTAGTCGTCAAGGTGATGACGAATTTCATGCGGCGTTGGCAGCGCGCTGCGCTCACGGTGCGGTGCGACTTCTTTAATCTCTTCGCGAATGATGTCGTTACATAAATCGACACATTCGTCGCAGATATACACGGACGGCCCGGCAATCAGTTTACGCACTTCATGCTGGCTTTTGCCGCAAAAAGAGCAGTACAGCAGTTTGCCCGAACCATCTTTGCGTTTATCTGTCATGAGTCCAAACCTCTTTTTAAGTTCTTTGTGCCGCACATGACGACGCAAATGCCATTCTAAGACGCAAGCTGCAATCAGCAGCGTGCCGCCCTACCTTAGTATAGCGGCACACTCGCGTCGCGGGCATCAATTACGATGGGTCAACACGGAGTCGACTAAGCCGTACTCAACTGCCTCTGGAGCAGAGAGGAAGCGATCGCGCTCGGTATCGCGCTCGATCTGCTCGAGTGGTTGACCCGTATGCTGCGCCATAAGTTCATTCATGCGCGCTTTTACTTTCAGAATTTCACGGGCGTGGATTTCGATATCCGTCGCCTGCCCCTGGTAACCGCCCAGCGGCTGGTGAATCATCACGCGGGAATTTGGCAAGCAGAAACGCTTACCTTTCGCCCCTGCTGTTAACAGGAACGCGCCCATAGATGCAGCCTGACCCATACAGATAGTGCTTACATCAGGCTTGATGAATTGCATGGTGTCATAAATGGACATACCTGCTGTAATCACGCCACCCGGGGAGTTAATGTACAGGTAAATGTCTTTTTCCGGGTTTTCCGCTTCCAGAAACAGCATCTGCGCCACGATCAGGTTAGCCATGTGGTCTTCCACCTGGCCGGTCAGAAAGATAACGCGTTCCTTGAGCAGACGGGAATAGATATCAAAAGAACGCTCACCACGTGAGGTCTGTTCAATAACCATTGGCACCAGAGCCATATGGGGTGCAAAGTTATCTCGTTCGCCACTGTATGACATTTCCGTCTCCTGGATCAAAATTGAAAACACCTGCTGTACTGATTGTAACCTTACGGACGGATTATCAGCCAGTCTCATTCATCATGATTACGTACTTATGGGGTTCACAGTGCCCTATTTCAAGCATAACAACCTTTTGTTGTTACGCTAACACCGAAAGGGCGTTTTAGCACTCTTCCTGGGCTATCGCTGCGATAAAAAAAACCCGCTGCCGCAAGGCAACGGGTTTTCTGTTCAAACTTTAAACCGTTGGGGCGAAATTACGCCTGCTGGTTCATCAGTTCGTTGAAAGAGGTCGCTTTTTCGGTCACTTTCGCTTTCGCCAGTACCGCTTCAACAGCCTGCTCTTCCAGGGCAACGTTGCGCATGTTGTCCATCAGCTCTTTGTTCTTACCGTAGAACTCGATCACTTCTGATGGATCTTCGTATGCAGAAGCCATCTCTTCGATCAGGCCTTTCACACGCTCTTCGTCAGCTTTCAGCTCGTGGGTACGAATCACTTCGCCCAGCAGCAGGCCAACAACAACGCGGCGTTTCGCTTGCTCTTCGAACAGCTCGCGTGGCAGTTCCATCGCTTGCTGCTGGTTGCCACCGAAACGCTGTGCAGCCTGACGGCGCAGAACGTCGATTTCGCTGTCGATCAGGGCAGCAGGAACGTCGATTTCGTTGGCTTTCACCAGACCTTCGATCGCCTGAGATTTCACACGGTTACGCACCGCGCCGTTCAGTTCGCGTTCCATGTTCTTACGCACTTCGGTACGCAGACCCGCTACGGAACCATCTTCCACGCCGAAACGCTTGATGAATTCTTCAGTCAGTTCTGGCAGTTCGCGCTCTTCAACTTTCTTCAGGTTGATAGCGAACTTCGCTGCTTTCCCTTTCAGGTTTTCAGCGTGGTATTCTTCCGGGAAGGTCACGTCGATGGTGAACTCTTCGCCAGCCTTGTGGCCTTTGATACCGTCTTCGAAGCCTGGGATCATACGACCCTGGCCCATTGCCAGTACGAAGTCAGACGCTTTACCGCCTTCGAACTCTTCGCCGTCTACAGAACCGGTGAAGTCGATGGTGACACGGTCTTCAGCGTCAACAGCGCCTTCTTTTTCTTTCCAGTTCGCCTGCTGCTTGCGCAGGGTATCCAGCATGCCGTCAACGTCTTCGTCAGTCACGGAAACAACTGGTTTTTCAACTTCGATAGATTCCAGACCTTTCAGCTCAACTTCCGGGTACACTTCGAACTCTACGGAGTAGGTGAAGTCTTCGCCCAGTTTGTATTCGCCTGGAACGTAGTTCGGCGCACCGGCCGGATTGATTTTTTCTTTGATGATCGCATCAATAAAGTTACGGCTCATCAGTTCACCCAGCACATCCTGACGCACGGAAGCGCCATAACGCTGAGCAACAACATTCATTGGTACTTTGCCCTTGCGGAAGCCGTCAATACGTACTTTTTTTGCTACGTTGACCAGCTCGCTTTTCACAGCAGTTTCGATGCTGTCAGCAGCGATAGTAATCGTTACACGGCGGCCAAGGCCTTGAGTGGTTTCAACTGAAACTTGCATCTTGTTACCTCAAAAAAATCACAGTGCTCGGTCAACTCTGAATCTGTCTGTTATACCGGGATGCTCTCTTAGTGCAGATTCACATTCCCTGTCGCCAGAATCATCCCGAAGACATTCAATAAGACGCGGCATTATAGCGGCATCACTTAGGTGAGTCGAGAACGGTTGGGGCATGTTGCTGCGGCTTTTTTCACACTTTAAGGCTATTTTTAGCCTTAAAATCGCACCATTCGCTCAAAACTCAAACAAAACAAAACGGCCCGGAGGCCGTTTTGAGGAAATCTGTAAGCAACATACTGGAAAAGCTCCAGCCGTTGCAAATCCGATTTATCAGGCGATAGTGCCTGCACCGCGACAGGGCGGCGATGCGAAAACCGTATCCTGCAGGCCTTCCCATTCCTTAATGGTGTAGGTATGCAGTGCCAGCGCATGCACGGTCGTGGAGAGTTCTTCCGTCAAGGTGCTGTAGATCAAGCGGTGTCGATTCAGGAAACGTTCTCCCGTGAAGCGATCGCTAACCAGAACCACTTTAAAGTGGCTTTCAGAACCTGCCGGCACGTTATGACGATAGCTTTCGTCGACGACTTCGAGGAACACAGGGTTGAACGCTGCCCTTAATTTATCTTCTATATGCTCACGTATCATCATGAAATTACTCCTCCGACAACGCCAGGATGTCACCCATCCCTTTAAATGTTAGCCGCTTTTACCGTTTCCATTACACCTTGACAACAAATATTTAGCTTTCGTCTGATTTTCTCATTCAAACGAATGAAGTTCACTGTGAGACTCATACGTTTTGTCATACACGGATTGGGAAAAAGGGTGATCTGGTCAGTTTTCGGACAAGGCGATGAATTTACATGCGTTGACCACTTCCCCTCGCCGTTGGCGATGTTATGATGGCGGCAATTTTTCTCTTTATATGCTTACGATTCGTTGAGAACCCGAAAATGTTAAAAAAACTCTTCTTTCCGTTGGTAGCCCTTTTTATGCTGGCAGGCTGCGCTACTCCGCCAACCACTATTGATGTCTCACCAAAAATCACCCTGCCTCAGCAGGACCCAAGCCTGATGGGCGTCACCGTGAGCATTAACGGTGCCGATCAGCGTCAGGATCAGGCGCTGGCAAAAGTGACCCGCGATAACCAGCAGGTTACTCTCACCGCGTCCCGCGACCTGCGCTTCCTGCTCCAGGAAGTGCTGGAGAAACAGATGACCGCTCGCGGCTATATGATTGGCCCAAGCGGCGCGGTCGATCTGCAGATCATCGTGAACAACCTGTACGCTGACGTGTCTCAGGGCAACGTGCGCTACAACATCGCGACCAAAGCGGATATCGCCATCATTGCCACCGCGAAGAATGGCAACAAGATGACCAAAAACTACCGCGCCAGCTACTCTGTTGAAGGTGCCTTCCAGGCTTCTAACCAGAACATAGCTAACGCCGTGAACAGCGTGCTGACCGACACCATCGCCGATATGGCGCAGGACACCAGCATTCACGACTTCATCAAGCAGAACGCGCGTTAATCCCGCTCTCTGACCCGGTGTATCACCGGGTCAGTTTTATAAAAACATGTCCAGCCATTACTTACGCATTTTCCAGCAACCGAAATCAGCTATCCTGCTGATCCTCGGCTTCGCCTCGGGTTTACCCCTCGCGCTCACCTCCGGTACGCTTCAGGCATGGATGACGGTTGAGAACATCGATCTTAAAACGATTGGTTTCTTCTCGCTTGTCGGCCAGGCCTATGTCTTTAAGTTCCTCTGGTCTCCGGTCATGGATCGCTATACGCCGCCTTTCCTCGGGCGTCGACGTGGCTGGTTAGTGATGACGCAGATCCTGCTGCTGCTGGCCATTGCGGCGATGGGTTTTCTTGAACCCACCACCCAGCTTCGCTGGATGGCCGCGCTTGCGGTGGTGATTGCCTTCTGTTCCGCCTCTCAGGATATCGTGTTCGACGCCTGGAAGACGGACGTGTTACCTGCGGAAGAGCGCGGCGCCGGTGCGGCAATCAGCGTGCTGGGCTATCGCCTCGGGATGCTGGTCTCCGGCGGGCTGGCGCTGTGGCTCGCCGACCGCTACCTCGGCTGGCAGGGCATGTACTGGCTGATGGCCGCCCTGCTGATCCCCTGCATTATTGCGACGCTGTTCGCGCCCGAACCGAGTGACGTTATCCCGGTACCCAGCTCGCTGGAGCAGGCCGTCGCCGAACCGCTTCGTGACTTCTTTGGCCGCAACAACGCCTGGCTGATCCTGCTGCTCATCGTCCTTTATAAGCTGGGCGATGCCTTTGCCATGAGTTTGACCACCACCTTCCTGATCCGGGGCGTCGGTTTTGACGCCGGTGAAGTGGGCGTGGTGAATAAAACGCTGGGGCTGTTTGCGACGATTGTCGGCGCGCTTTATGGCGGCGTGCTGATGCAGCGCCTGACGCTGTTTCGCGCGCTGCTGATTTTCGGCATCCTTCAGGGCGCCTCTAACGCAGGCTACTGGCTGCTGTCGATTACCGACAAACATACGATCAGCATGGCCGCGGCGGTGTTCTTCGAAAACCTCTGCGGCGGCATGGGAACAGCGGCGTTTGTCGCCCTGCTGATGACCCTGTGCAATAAGTCGTTTTCCGCTACCCAGTTCGCGCTGCTCTCGGCGCTCTCCGCCGTTGGCCGGGTGTACGTTGGCCCGATTGCCGGCTGGTTCGTGGAAGCCCACGGCTGGCCAACATTTTATCTCTTCTCGGTCGTGGCTGCCGTGCCGGGAATTTTATTGCTGCTGGTCTGCCGTCAGACGCTGGAATATACCCAGCGGACAGAACATTTTATGCCGCGCACCGAATATCGCCGCGCCTACCGTTTTGCGCTACGTCTGTTAATGGCGGGCTGCATCGCTCTGGCGCTCTGGCTTGTGGTGCTTATTATCAATGCCAGCACATCTCTGGCACTCCCTTTCGAAGCCCTTCTGCTGGACGCAGGCGCCCTGCTGGCTAGCGCCGGGATCCTGATCGGAGGTCTGCTCGATTTCATGGCGTTGCGTAAAACGCAGATGACCTGAAGAAAAATGCGAAAGGTTATTTCCCGTTGTAATCACTAACTGAAATTATAACGGTGAAATAGCCGCCAACCGCAAAAAAAATATTTGTTGATTTGTGCGGGATAGGATTTGGAAATTATTGGCTCCCATTCCAAAACACTATTTTTCATTAAACGATTCAGCATAAGAGAGTTTGATTTTTCGTTTTTCAGATGTCTTTTTATTGATAATTAATTGTTAATTTTTTGTTTATTTTTAACAATGGTTATACCAATTGCCCCTTTTAGGGTATGCTTGGGGGTCCTTTCGTTATAAAGCCCATGCCGTGCGGCTTCGGTCATAAAAACCGACATAATTTGCAACACTTGTGACACGTGCGGCAGAACCCGGTAACACCTTCCTGACACAGGCCTAATGATGTTTACAGTAATGTAACCTTCCCGTAAAATGCCCGCACACTTTAAACGCCACCAGACTCCGTGGAATTGAGGTCGTTAAATGAGACTCGGGAAATACAATAAAAGTTTGGGATGGTTGTCATTATTCGCGGGCACTGTATTACTCAGTGGCTGCGATTCTGCACTACTAGACCCCAAAGGACAGATTGGACTGGAACAACGTTCACTGATATTGACGGCTTTTGGCCTGATGTTGATTGTGGTTATTCCTGCCATTTTGATGGCTGTTGGTTTCGCCTGGAAGTATCGTGCGAGCAATAAAGATGCGAAGTATAGCCCTAACTGGTCACACTCCAATAAAGTGGAAGCTGTGGTCTGGACGGTTCCTATTCTGATCATCCTGTTCCTTGCCGTACTGACCTGGAAAACCACTCACGCACTTGAGCCAAGCAAACCGCTGGTTCACGATGAGAAACCTATTACCATTGAAGTGGTCTCCATGGACTGGAAATGGTTCTTCATCTATCCAGAGCAGGGTATTGCTACCGTGAATGAAATCGCCTTCCCGGCGAACACTCCGGTTCAGTTCAAAGTGACCTCCAACTCCGTAATGAACTCCTTCTTCATCCCACGTCTGGGTAGCCAGATTTACGCGATGGCCGGTATGCAGACCAACCTGCACCTGATCGCGAATGAAGCAGGCACCTATGATGGTATCTCCGCCAGCTATAGCGGCCCGGGCTTCTCAGGTATGAAGTTCAAAGCTATTGCGACGCCAGACCGTGCCGCTTTCGACCAGTGGGTTGAAAAAGCGAAGCAGTCTCCAAACACCATGTCTGACATGGCGGCGTTCGAAAAAGTGGCTGCACCAAGCGAATATAACAAGGTGGAGTACTTCTCTAATGTGAAACCAGATTTGTTCAAAGACGTTATTGGCAAATTTATGGATCACGGCAAGAGCATGGACATGACCCAGCCTGAAGGCGAGCACAGCGCGCACGAAGGTATGGAAGGCATGGACATGAGCCACGCGGAAACCGCTCACTAAGGGGCCGAGGAAGAAAATGTTCGGAAAATTGACACTGGATGCAGTGCCCTACCATGAACCGATTATCGTGGTTACGGTGGCTGCAATTATCATTGGTGGCGCGGCCTTACTGGCCCTGATCACTTACTTCGGTAAGTGGAGCTACCTGTGGAACGAGTGGCTGACTTCGGTTGACCACAAAAAACTCGGTATCATGTACTGCATCGTCGGTATCGTCATGTTAATTCGTGGCTTTGCGGATGCGATCATGATGCGTAGCCAGCAGGCACTCGCTTCTGCGGGTGAAGCCGGCTTCCTGCCACCGCACCACTACGATCAGATCTTTACCGCCCACGGCGTTATCATGATCTTCTTCGTGGCGATGCCGCTGGTTATCGGTCTGATGAACGTTGTCGTTCCGCTGCAAATCGGCGCGCGCGACGTGGCGTTCCCGTTCCTGAACAACCTGAGCTTCTGGTTCACGGTTGTCGGCGTTATCCTGGTTAACCTGTCACTGGGTGTGGGCGAATTCGCGCAGACCGGCTGGCTGGCTTACCCGCCGCTGTCAGGAATTGAGTACAGTCCGGGCGTTGGCGTCGACTACTGGATTTGGGCGCTTCAGCTCTCCGGTGTCGGTACTACCCTGACCGGTATCAACTTCTTCGTGACCATTATCAAGATGCGTGCCCCTGGCATGACCATGTTCAAGATGCCGGTATTTACCTGGGCATCTCTGTGCGCCAACATCCTGATTATTGCCTCCTTCCCAATTCTGACCGTCACCATCGCGCTGCTGACCCTGGACCGCTACCTGGGCACCCATTTCTTCACGAATGATATGGGTGGCAACATGATGATGTACATCAACCTGATTTGGGCCTGGGGTCACCCGGAAGTGTACATTCTGGTTCTGCCTGTGTTCGGTGTGTTCTCCGAAATCGCGGCAACCTTCTCGCGTAAACGTCTGTTTGGTTACACCTCTCTGGTGTGGGCAACCGTGTGTATTACCGTTCTGTCGTTCATCGTTTGGCTGCACCACTTCTTCACCATGGGTGCGGGCGCGAACGTAAACGCCTTCTTCGGTATTACCACCATGATTATCGCCATCCCTACCGGGGTGAAGATCTTCAACTGGCTGTTCACCATGTACCAGGGCCGCATCGTGTTCCACTCAGCGATGCTGTGGACTATCGGCTTCATCGTGACCTTCTCCGTAGGTGGGATGACCGGCGTACTGCTGGCGGTACCAGGCGCTGACTTCGTTCTGCACAACAGCCTGTTCCTGATCGCGCACTTCCATAACGTTATCATCGGTGGCGTGGTCTTCGGCTGCTTCGCTGGCGTAACCTACTGGTGGCCAAAAGCGTTCGGCTTCACGCTGAACGAAAAATGGGGTAAACGCGCGTTCTGGTTCTGGATCATCGGCTTCTTCGTAGCATTTATGCCGCTGTACGTGCTGGGCTTCATGGGTATGACCCGTCGTCTGAGCCAGCAGATCGATCCGCAGTTCCACCCAATGCTGATGGTTGCAGCGGGCGGTGCCGTGCTGATTGCCTGTGGTATCGCGTCTCAGCTGATTCAGTTCTACGTGTCTATTCGCGACCGCGACCAGAACCGTGACCTGACCGGTGACCCATGGGGTGGCCGTACGCTGGAGTGGGCAACCTCTTCTCCACCTCCTTTCTATAACTTTGCCATCGTGCCGCAGGTTCATGAACGCGACGCATTCTGGGAAATGAAAGAAAAAGGTGAAGCGTACAAGCAACCTGCTCATTACGAAGAAATCCACATGCCGAAAAACAGCGGTGCGGGCATTGTGATTGCCGCCTTCGCAACGGTATTTGGTTTCGCAATGATCTGGCACATCTGGTGGATGGCGATTGTTGGCTTCGCCGGCATCGTAATCAGCTGGATTGTGAAGAGCTTTGACGAGGACGTGGACTACTACGTACCAGTCCGTGAAGTTGAGAAGCTGGAAAATCAGCATTTCGACGAGATTTCTAAAGCGGGGCTGAAAAATGGCAACTGATACTCTGGCGCACTCAACTGCCCACGCGCATGAGCATGCGCACCACGATACAGGACCGACCAAAGTCTTCGGTTTCTGGATCTACCTGATGAGCGACTGCATTCTGTTCTGCTGTCTGTTCGCGACCTATGCCGTTCTGGTGAACGGCACGGCGGGCGGCCCGGCTGGCAAGGACATCTTTGAACTGCCGTTCGTTCTGGTTGAAACCGCACTGCTGTTATTCAGCTCCATCACCTACGGCATGGCGGCTATCGCCATGTACAAAAACAACAAGAGCCAGGTTGTGTCCTGGCTGGCGTTGACCTGGCTGTTTGGTGCTGGATTTATCGGGATGGAAATCTATGAATTCCATCACCTGATTCTGGAAGGTTTCGGTCCGGATCGCAGTGGCTTCCTGTCAGCGTTCTTCGCGCTGGTCGGTACCCACGGTCTGCACGTCACCTCTGGTCTGATCTGGATGGCGGTACTGATGTTCCAGGTATCCCGTCGCGGCCTGACCAGCACTAACCGTACCCGTATCATGTGCCTGAGCCTGTTCTGGCACTTCCTGGACGTGGTGTGGATCTGTGTGTTCTCTGTTGTTTATCTGATGGGGGCGATGTAATGAGTCATTCAAACGATCATGGCGCTTCCCACGGTAGCGTAAAAACCTACATGACAGGTTTCATCCTGTCGATCATCCTGACGGTGATCCCGTTCTGGATGGTGATGAGCGGTTCTGCGTCTAAGCCGGTTATTCTGGGTGCAATCCTGGTGACCGCGGTGATTCAGATTCTGGTGCATCTGGTTTGCTTCCTGCACATGAACACCAAGTCCGATGAAGGCTGGAATATGACCGCCTTTATCTTTACCGTGATTATCATCGCTATCCTGGTAGTCGGTTCCATCTGGATTATGTGGAACCTCAACTACAACATGATGGTTCACTAAGAGCGGCGAGTATGTTTAAGCAATACCTGCAAGTAACGAAACCAGGCATCATCTTTGGCAACCTGATCTCCGTGATCGGAGGGTTCCTGCTGGCCTCTAAGGGCAGCATTGATTACACCCTCTTTATCTACACGCTGGTCGGTGTGTCACTGGTTGTTGCGTCCGGTTGTGTATTTAACAACTACATCGACATGGATATCGACAAGAAGATGGAAAGGACCAAAAATCGGGTGCTGGTGAAAGGCCTGATCGCCCCTTCCGTCTCGCTGGTGTACGCCACCTTGCTGGGTATTGCTGGCTTTATGCTGCTGTGGTTTGGTGCTAACCCGCTGGCCTGCTGGCTGGGGGTGATGGGGTTCGTGGTGTATGTGGGCGTCTACAGCCTGTATATGAAACGCCACTCCGTCTACGGCACGCTGATTGGTTCTCTCTCCGGCGCTGCACCGCCGGTGATTGGCTACTGCGCGGTCACGAACGAGTTCGACAGCGGTGCGCTGATCCTGCTGGCTATCTTTAGCCTGTGGCAGATGCCGCACTCCTATGCCATCGCGATTTTCCGCTTTAAGGATTATCAGGCAGCGAACATCCCGGTTCTGCCGGTCGTGAAGGGCATTTCGGTTGCCAAGAACCACATCACGCTGTACATCATCGCCTTTGCCGTGGCAACGCTGATGCTCTCTCTGGGTGGTTACGCTGGATATAAATATCTGGCGGTAGCGGCCGCGGTGAGCGTCTGGTGGCTCGGTATGGCGCTGCGCGGTTACAAAGTGGAAGATGACAAAGTCTGGGCGCGCAAGCTGTTTGTGTTCTCGATTGTGGCCATCACCTCGCTGTCCGTGATGATGTCCGTGGACTTCATGGTGCCAGATTCACACAACCTGCTGACTTACGTCTGGTAAGCCAAACAGGTCAATAAAAGGGTGCTTCGGCACCCTTTTTTATTCACTGAATCTACTAATAACGCATGTAATATTTGTTAAATAACCCTTTATTTACCCCGCCCCTTCCCCGCACTACACTATGGCCTGCTTTTGAACTGAGGTGGTAATGAACGATTATAAAATGACGCCAGGCGAGCTACGCGCGACCTGGGGCTTAGGGACTGTCTTCTCGCTACGGATGCTTGGCATGTTTATGGTCCTGCCTGTTCTGACCACGTACGGTATGGCGCTGCAGGGGGCCAGCGAGGCGCTGATTGGACTCGCGATCGGCATCTACGGCCTGGCGCAGGCGGTTTTCCAGATCCCCTTTGGCCTGCTGTCTGATCGGGTGGGCCGAAAGCCGCTGATCGTCGGCGGGCTGCTGGTCTTTGTGCTCGGAAGCGTGATTGCCGCCCTCTCCCACTCCATCTGGGGGATTATTCTCGGCCGCGCCCTGCAGGGCTCCGGCGCGATTGCCGCCGCGGTGATGGCGCTGCTGTCCGACTTAACCCGCGAGCAGAACCGCACCAAAGCGATGGCGTTCATCGGCGTGAGCTTTGGCGTGACGTTTGCGATTGCCATGGTGCTGGGCCCCATCATTACGCACACGTTGGGTCTGCACGCCCTGTTCTGGATGATTGCCGTGCTGGCGACCATCGGTATTGCCTTAACCCTGTGGGTCGTGCCGGACAGCAAGAACCACGTTCTGAACCGTGAATCGGGGATGGTAAAAGGCTGCTTCAGCAAAGTGATTGTCGAACCGCGCCTGCTCAAGCTGAACTTTGGCATTATGTGTCTGCACATCCTGCTGATGTCGACCTTTGTCGCCCTGCCCGGCCAGCTTGCCGCTGCGGGTTTCCCTGCGGCTGAGCACTGGAAAATCTATCTGGTCACGATGCTGATTTCGTTTGTCTCCGTCGTGCCGTTCATCATCTACGCCGAAGTGAAGCGCAAAATGAAGCGCGTCTTCGTGGGCTGCGTGGCGGTCCTGCTGATTGCCGAAATTGTGCTCTGGGGTGCCGGTCCGCACTTCTGGGAGCTGATTGCCGGCGTACAGCTGTTCTTCCTGGCCTTTAACCTGATGGAAGCGCTGCTGCCGTCGCTGATCAGCAAAGAGTCCCCGGCCGGATATAAAGGCACCGCGATGGGCATCTACTCCACCAGCCAGTTTCTCGGCGTGGCGATCGGCGGCTCGCTCGGCGGCTGGGTGGACGGCCTGTTTGATTCACAAACCGTGTTCCTCGCCGGTGCGCTATTGGCAACAGTCTGGCTGCTGGTCGCCAGCACCATGAAAGAGCCGCGCTACGTGAGCAGCCTGCGCGTGGAAATCCCGGATGATGTGGAAATCAGCGATATGCTGAAGCAGCGTCTGGAAGCCAAAGAGGGTGTGACAGAAGTGCTCATCGTCCCGGAAGAGCGCAGCGCTTACGTCAAAATAGACAGTAAAATGACCAACCGCTTCGAAGTCGAGCAGGCACTCAAAGCGTAAAAAAAGCCCGGTTAAACCGGGCTTTTTTATATTAATCGCGGAAGTTTTTAAACTGGAACGGTTGCCCCAGATCGCCGCCGCGCACCAGCGCCATTACGGACTGGAGGTCATCACGAGACTTACCGGTCACGCGAATTTCTTCGCCCTGGATCTGCGCCTGCACCTTCAGCTTGCTGTCTTTAATGAGCTTAACGATCTTCTTCTGCACCGCGCTCTCGATGCCCTGCTTCAGCTTGGCTTCAACAAACCAGTTTTTACCGCTGTGCACAAACTCTTCCGGCACGTCCAGAGACGTCCCTTCGATGCCGCGTTTTAACAGCTTGGCGCGCAGAATGTCGAGCAGCTGATTCACCTGGAAATCAGACTCGCTCAGCACCTTAATGGTCTTATTTGCGTCGTTCAGCTCAAACGACGCCTCAACGCCGCGAAAATCGAAACGTGACTCAACTTCGCGGGTTGCGTTCTCAACGCCGTTGCGAACTTCCTGGATATCAACTTCGGAAACAATATCGAAAGATGGCATCTTTTCTTCTCCCTTCACTTTTGTTGCGTTGCATAATACCCGCTACGAGGCATAACTCAACAGAAGCTTAGCTGTATAATTAAGCTGTAACACCTGGCGCAGTTGCAGGTGAGGAGGAACAATGAAAATTACGGTGCTCGGATGCGGAGCGCTTGGTCAGCTGTGGCTGACCGCGCTGTGCAAGCACGGACATGAGGTTCAGGGCTGGCTGCGCGTGCCCCAGCCCTATTGCAGTGTAAACCTGATTGGTGAAGACGGAAGCATCTTTAACGAATCCCTCACCGCGAACGATCCTGATTTCCTGGCGCAAAGCGACCTTTTACTGGTGACGCTCAAAGCGTGGCAGGTCTCAGACGCGGTAAAAACGCTGGCCGCGCAGCTCCCCTCCACTTCCCCCATTCTGCTGCTGCATAACGGCATGGGGACGCTTGATGAGCTGAAAAACGTCCCGCAGCCCCTGCTGATGGCGACAACCACGCACGCTGCGCGTCGCGACGGCAACATCATCGTGCATGTCGCCAGCGGCGTGACGCACATCGGGCCCGCCAGAACTCAGGATGGAGATTACAGCTATCTTGCCGATGTGCTGCAGAAGGTGCTGCCGGACGTCGCCTGGCACAACAACATCCGCCCTCAGCTGTGGCGCAAGCTGGCGGTAAACTGCGTAATCAATCCGCTGACGGCGCTGTGGAACTGCCCGAACGGAGAGCTGAAAAATCATCCGCAGGACGTTGCCATGCTGTGTGCGGAAGTCGCGGCGGTCGTTGAGCGGGAAGGCCTGCATACCTCGGCCGACGATTTGCGCTGCTATGTCGAGCAGGTCATTGAGAGCACGGCAGAAAACATCTCCTCAATGCTGCAGGATGTTCGGGCATTACGCCACACGGAGATCGACTACATCACCGGCTATCTGTTAAAACGCGCCCGCGCGCACGGTATCGCCGTGCCGGAAAACGCCCGTCTGTATGACCTGGTTAAACGTAAGGAGAGTGAATATGAGCGCGTCAGCACTGATCTGCCTCGCCCCTGGTAGCGAAGAGATGGAAGCGGTCACCACCATTGATTTGATGGTGCGCGGCGGCATTAAGGTCACCACCGCCAGCGTCGCCAGCGTCGCCAGCGACGGTAATCTGGCAATCACCTGCTCGCGCGGGGTAAAAATCCTTGCGGATGCCCCCCTTGTTCAGGTGGCTGACGGCGATTACGACATCATCGTGCTGCCCGGCGGCTTGAAAGGCGCGGAATGTTTTCGCGACAGCCCGCTGCTGGTCGAGACCGTGCGTCAGTTTCATTTATCCGGCCGCATCGTCGCGGCAATCTGTGCCGCCGCCGGAACGGTTCTGATTCCGCACGAAATCTTCCCCATTGGCAACATGACCGGTTTCCCGGGGCTTAAGGATACGATCCCGGAAGAGCACTGGGTGGATAAACGCGTCGTCTGGGATCCGCGCGTCAACCTGCTGACCAGCCAGGGGCCAGGCACCGCGATTGATTTTGGCTTAAAGATTATTGACCTGCTGGTCGGGCGCGAGAAAGCGTACGAGGTAGCGTCATCGCTGGTGATGCCTGCGGGGATTTATAATTATTACGAATAGGTGTTCTCCCTTTCCCTGTGGGAGAGGGCCGGGGTGAGGGCATCAGGCCGCACTCCCCGGCTAGAAACTACGGGCGATACACCTTCACGTTCGCAAAGCCCTGCTCGCGCAGATACAGCGCCTGCAGGCGGCTCATCACCCCGCGTTCGCACCACAGCAGATAGGTTTTGCTCTTGTCGAGATCGCCAAACTTCGTGCTCAGCTTGTAGAACGGCAGAGAAACCACCTCCACGCCTTCGACGTTCAGCGGGCTGGCGTCCTGTTCATCAATAGAACGAATATCCACAATCACATCGCTGGCACCAAAACCGCTCACGGTTTCAACTTCAACGACTTCCTGCTCGGTCTGCTGGGCAATCTCGCGGATGTCGATGTTGGAGGCTTCCTCCACCACTTTTTCCAGAATGCTGAAATCGAAGTTCTCTTCTTCCGCTTCGATCTTCGCCTTCACCGCCTTCACCGTTGGGCTTTTTGAGATCACGCCGCAGTATTCCGGCATGGTGCGGGCAAAATCTTCGGTGCCGATTTCGCGCGCCAGATCGATGATGTGCTCTTTATCATGGGAGATCAGCGGACGCAGGATCAGCGTATCAGACACGTTGTCGATCAGACGCAGGTTGGTCAGCGTCTGGCTGGATACCTGGCCCAGCGCTTCACCGGTGACCAGCGCCTGCACGCCGTAGCGCTCGGCAACTTTGGATGCCGCACGCACCATCATGCGTTTCAGCACCACGCCCATCTGGCCGTCGTCCACTTTTTCGAGGATTTCGCCGACCACAGGTTCGAAGTTGATCGCCACGAAACGCACGCGGTGGGAGCTGCCGAAGCGGTTCCACAGATAATGCGCCACCTGACGTACGCCGATTTCGTGCGCCGCGCCGCCCAGGTTGAAGAAGCAATAGTGCACACGGCAGCCGCGACGCATCAGCATATAGCTGGAGACGCCGGAGTCGAAGCCGCCGGAGATCAGGGACAATACGTCTTCCTGGGTGCCAATCGGGAAGCCGCCGATACCTTCATAGCGCCCTTTCACCAGCAGCAGGCGATCGTTTTCGATCTCCAGGTTCACGGTCACGTCCGGGTTGGTCAGACGTACGCGCGCCGTTTCAACGTGCTGGTTCAAACCGCCGCCGACGTAACGTTCCACTTCAATGGAGCTGAACTCGTGCTTGCCGCGACGCTTCACGCGCACGCAGAAGGTTTTGCCTTCGATCTGGTCGCGGTACTGGACCAGCGCTTTCTCGAAGATGTCGTGCATATCGCTGAACGGAACATCTTCCACTTCCAGGATATGGTGAATACCCGGTATACGGGTCAGCGCGTCGCGAATATCCTGACGTTTGTTTTCGTCTTTCGCACGGACCTCAACGTGGTCCCAGTGGCGCACCACGGCGAGGGTTTCGTCGTAGTGCTTTAATACGTTACGAATGTTCCCGGTGAGAATTTTAATAAAGCGCAAACGCACAGATTGGCTTTTGATGGTGATTTCAGGGAACAATTTAATGATAAACTTCATGGCGGCAATGTTTCTTAGGCAAGCGTATTAAGGCTTGTAATGGAAAGAGTACAGCAGCCCACACCCGTGGCTGCATCCAGGCGCGCAAGTATACCACCATCGCGCCGCTCCTGTGCACATTGCGCGTTATTTGATAATTGCCCTGAGTCCGTTACCATGTCGGGGCTGAGAATATAAGAGTCAATTCACTATGCCGAAGAAGAACGACGCACCGGCCAGTTTCGAAACTGCGCTGAATGAACTGGAGCAAATCGTTACCCGTCTTGAGAGCGGCGATCTCCCGCTGGAAGAGGCGCTCAACGAATTCGAGCGTGGCGTGCAGCTGGCGCGCCAGGGGCAGGTCAAACTGCAGCAGGCCGAGCAGCGCGTGCAGATCCTGCTTTCCGACAGCGAAGACGCGAAAACCACGCCTTTTACACCGGACGCCGAGTAAATGGATTTTGCCAATGAGCTTCAGGCGCGTGTCGTACGCGCCAACGACGCCCTGCGCCGTTTTATTGCGCCACAGCCTTTTCAGAACACTCCACTGGTTGAAGCCATGCACTATGGCGCACTCTTGGGTGGAAAGCGCCTGCGCCCGTTCCTGGTGTACGCCACGGGCAATATGTTTGGCATCAGCGACAACACGCTGGACGCCCCGGCAGCCGCCGTGGAGTGCATCCACGCCTACTCTCTGATCCACGACGATCTCCCTGCCATGGACGACGACGATTTGCGTCGGGGTCAACCCACCTGCCATATCAAGTTTGGCGAAGCGAATGCCATCCTGGCGGGTGATGCCCTGCAAACGCTGGCATTCTCGATTTTGAGCGATGCGCCGATGGCGGAAGTGGCCGACCGCGACCGCCTGGCGATGATCTCCGAGCTGGCAATGGCCAGCGGCGTGGCCGGCATGTGCGGCGGACAGGCGCTGGATCTTGAAGCGGAAGGACGTCAGGTTAATCTGGAACAGCTGGAGCGTATTCACCGCCATAAAACCGGGGCGTTGATTCGTTCCGCTGTTCGCCTGGGCGCGCTGAGCGCAGGTGAACAAGGGCGCAAAGCCCTGCCAATTCTGGACAGATACGCAGAAAGTATCGGTCTGGCATTCCAGGTTCAGGATGACATTCTGGATGTGGTGGGCGATACTGCAACATTGGGTAAACGTCAGGGTGCGGACCAGCAGCTTGGCAAAAGTACCTACCCCGCCCTGCTGGGCCTTGAGCAAGCCCAACGTAAAGCCCGGGATCTGATTGACGATGCCCGCCAGTCGCTAAATGAACTGGCCGCGCAATCGCTGGATACCTCGGCACTGGAAGCGCTAGCGGACTATATAATCCAGCGTGATAAATAAACTATATATCTCGATGAGCCTTTGATGAGTTTTGATATTGCCAAATACCCGACACTGGCGTTAGTTGACTCCACCCAGGAGCTACGTCTGCTGCCGAAAGAGAGCCTGCCGAAGCTGTGCGACGAGCTGCGTCGCTACCTGCTCGACAGCGTAAGCCGCTCCAGCGGCCATTTCGCCTCCGGGCTTGGCACGGTAGAGCTGACCGTGGCGCTGCACTACGTCTATAACACGCCGTTCGATCAGCTCATCTGGGACGTGGGCCACCAGGCTTATCCGCACAAAATTCTGACCGGACGTCGCGATAAAATTGGCACCATTCGTCAGAAAGGCGGCCTGCACCCGTTCCCGTGGCGCGGTGAGAGCGAGTACGACGTGCTGAGCGTCGGCCACTCCTCCACCTCCATTTCTGCGGGCATCGGGATTGCCGTTGCCGCCGAGAAAGAGAACAAGCAGCGCCGCACCGTCTGCGTGATTGGCGACGGCGCCATCACCGCAGGGATGGCTTTCGAAGCCATGAACCACGCGGGCGACATCAAGCCGGACATGCTGGTTATCCTTAACGATAACGAAATGTCGATCTCCGAGAACGTCGGCGCGCTGAACAACCATCTGGCCCAGCTGCTCTCCGGCAAGCTTTACTCCTCGCTGCGCGAAGGCGGCAAGAAAGTCTTCTCCGGCGTACCGCCGATTAAAGAGCTGCTCAAGCGTACCGAAGAACACATCAAAGGCATGGTCGTGCCGGGCACCCTGTTTGAAGAGCTGGGCTTTAACTATATTGGCCCGGTTGACGGCCATGACGTGCTGGGCCTGGTGACCACGCTCAAGAACATGCGCGACCTGAAAGGCCCGCAGTTCCTGCACATCATGACCAAAAAAGGGCGCGGTTACGAACCGGCGGAAAAAGATCCGATCACCTTCCACGCGGTACCGAAATTTGACCCGTCGAGCGGCTGTCTGCCAAAAAGCAGCGGCGGCATGCCGAGCTATTCCAAAATCTTCGGCGACTGGCTGTGCGAAACCGCAGCCAAAGACAACAAGCTGATGGCGGTGACGCCTGCCATGCGTGAAGGCTCCGGCATGGTGGAGTTCTCCAGAAAATACCCTGACCAGTATTTTGACGTTGCCATTGCCGAGCAGCATGCGGTGACGTTTGCAGCGGGCCTCGCCATTGGCGGCTACAAACCGGTTGTCGCTATCTACTCCACCTTTCTGCAGCGCGCCTACGATCAGGTGATCCACGACGTGGCGATTCAGAAGCTGCCGGTACTGTTTGCTATCGATCGTGCGGGCATCGTCGGTGCCGACGGCCAGACCCACCAGGGCGCGTTTGATCTGTCGTTCCTGCGCTGTATTCCGGATATGGTTGTCATGACGCCAAGCGACGAGAACGAATGTCGTCAGATGCTGTTTACCGGCTACCACTATCAGGATGGCCCAAGCGCCGTTCGCTACCCGCGCGGCAATGCGGTAGGCGTTGAGCTTCAGCCGCTGGAAAAACTGCCGATCGGTAAAGGTCTGGTGAAGCGTCGCGGTGAAAAAGTGGCGATCCTGAACTTCGGTACGCTGATGCCAGAGGCGGCTAAAGCGGCTGAAGCGCTGAATGCCACCCTGGTGGACATGCGCTTTGTGAAGCCGCTCGACGACTCTCTGATCCTGAGTATGGCTGAGACGCATGGCGTGCTGGTCACGCTGGAAGAAAACGCCATCATGGGCGGCGCGGGCAGCGGCGTGAACGAGGTGCTGATGGCGAACCGTAAAGCCGTGCCGGTGCTGAACCTCGGCCTGCCGGATCATTTCATTCCTCAGGGTACCCAGGATGAAGCCCGTGCGGCTATTGGCCTGGACGCCGCCGGTATCGAAGCCAAAATCCGCGCCTGGCTGGACTGACCCCTTCCCCCTTTCCGCTCCTGCTATGCTTAAACCTGGTGTTTAAACAGCAGGAGCGGAACCGTGCAATACACAACATTAGGAAAAACGGACCTTAAGGTTTCCCGACTTTGTCTGGGATGCATGACCTTTGGCGAGCCCGATCGGGGAAACCACGCCTGGACGCTGCCGGAAGAGAGCAGCCGTCCGATTATCAAACGCGCCATCGAGGGCGGCATTAACTTCTTTGACACCGCCAACAGCTACTCCGACGGCAGCAGCGAGGAGATTGTCGGCCGCGCCCTGCGCGATTTTGCCCGTCGTGATGACATCGTCGTCGCCACCAAGGTCTACTACCCGGTGGGCGATCTGGCGGAGGGCCTTTCTCGCGCGCAGATCCTGCGCTCCATTGATGACAGCCTCAGACGCCTGAACATGGATTACGTCGACCTGCTGCAGATCCACCGCTGGGATTACAACACGCCCATTGAAGAGACCCTTGAAGCGCTGAATGACGTGGTGAAAGCCGGGAAAGCGCGCTACATCGGCGCGTCGTCTATGCACGCGTCGCAGTTTGCCCAGGCGCTGGATCTCCAGGCGCAGCATGGCTGGGCGCGCTTTGTCACCATGCAGGATCACTACAATCTGATCTATCGTGAAGAAGAGCGCGAGATGCTGCCGCTGTGCCATCAGGAGGGCGTGGCGGTGATCCCGTGGAGCCCGCTGGCGCGCGGCCGCCTGACCCGCCCATGGGGGAAACCACGGCTCGCCTGGTATCGGATGAAGTAGGAAAAAATCTTTATTCCGGTACAGAAGCCAGCGATGCACTGATTGCCGAACGTTTAGCCGGGATCGCTGACGATACCGGTGCAACCCGCGCCCAGGTGGCGCTGGCGTGGCTGCTGGGCAAGCGCGGGGTCGCGTCGCCGATTATTGGAACCTCGCGGGAAGAACAGCTGGATGAGCTGCTGAATGCGGTGGATATCACGCTGACGCCGGAGCAGATTGCCGAGCTGGAGACGCCGTATCAGCAGCATCCGGTGGTGGGGTTTAAGTAAACAGTTGCCGGGTGGCGGCTTCGCCTTACCCGGCCTACGATCGCACCCTATTTGTAGGCCGGGTAAGCGCAGCGCCACCCGGCAATACAGAGCGCACAAACTCACGCGAAGTGATCGTACCCTTTCCAGTCGAGCGTTACCGGCGCACCTTCACGGACAAACTTCAGCCCTTCGCTCTCAGGCATGATCTGACCGATGCAGGTAAATTTCGCGCCGAGATGCGCTAACGCCACGTCCAGCGTTCCACGGTTGAGCTCAGGCACCGTGAAGCACAGTTCGTAGTCTTCGCCACCGGCCAGCGCCCAGCGCAAGGCTTGCTCAGGCTCTACATGGCGAAGCAGTTGCTCAGACAGGGGGAACAGATCCAGGTCAACGCGCGCGCCGACGCCGCTGGCCTTCAGGATATGCCCAAGGTCCGAGATCAGCCCGTCAGAGAGATCGATAGCCGAGCTTGCCCGCTCGCGCAGCGCCTGGCCGTGCAAAATACGCGGCGTTGGCCGCAGGTGGCGTTTCACCAGATACGCCGCATCGTCAGCGTCTTCAACCGCTAAACGGTTCTGCAGGATCGCCAGCCCGGCCGCGCTGTCGCCCGGCGTACCGGTTACGTAGATCCAGTCGCCCGGTTTTGCACCCGAGCGCTTCAGCGCGCGGCCGAGCGGCACGTAGCCGTGGATCGCCAGCGTCATCGACAGCGGACCGGCAGTCGTGTCGCCGCCAATCAGCTGCATATCGTAATATCTAAGCTGCTCAAACAGCGCATCGCTAAAGGCTTCCAGCCAGGCTTCATCTACCTCAGGCAGCGTCAGAGCCAGCGTCAGCCACGCGGGATCGGCACCCATCGCCGCCAGATCGCTGACGTTAACCGCCAGAGCTTTATACGCCAGATCGGCAGGATCGATATCCGGTAAGAAATGACGGCCGCACACCAGGGTGTCGGTGCTGATTGCCAGCGTCTGTTTTTCGGGAATATTGAGAAGTGCACAGTCATCGCCAATGCCGGTTTCAACATCAAGACGAGAGGTTCTGACACGGTCGAAATAACGGGCAATCAGGGAGAATTCGCCGCATGCCATACGTTATGCCTCAGCAAATAAAAGAAAAAACCGGAGCCACACTGCCCGTCAGGCAATGCAGGACTCCGGTTTGCGGATCACTTTTTGTGGGGACGGATCGCAGGTGCTGCTTTATCAAGTACGCCGTTTACAAACTTATGGCTGTCTTCAGCGCCGAAGGTTTTCGCCAGTTCGATCGCTTCGTTGATGGCCACTTTGTACGGCACATCATCACGTTTAGACAGCTCAAACAGCGCAATACGCAACACTGCTTTTTCTACCTGACCCAGCTCTTCGAGCAGACGGGACAGGTAAGGCTTCATCAGACCATCGAGATACGCGCTATTAGTCGCCACTCCCGACAGCAGTTCACGGAAGTACAGAACGTCAACGTCTTTCACGTCCTGTTCTGACAGGAACTGGTATTCAACATCAGCGATGTCGTTCTGGGACAACTGCCAGGAGTAAAGTGCCTGGACGGCACATTCACGGGCGCGGCGACGAGCAGCAGGTTTCACGGAATTCCCCTTACAAAAAAATCAGGCCTTGATGGCTTTCAATACATTGATCATTTCAAGCGCGGTCAGTGCAGCTTCTGCACCTTTGTTACCGGCTTTGGTGCCAGCACGTTCGATGGCTTGTTCAATACTTTCGGTAGTCAGCACGCCGAACGCGACAGGGATTTCAGCATCCTGCGCAACGTGTGCCAGACCGTTGCTTGCACCGCCCGCAACGTATTCGAAGTGCGCAGTGCCGCCACGAATAACGGTACCCAGCGCAATCACCGCGTCGTATTTACCGGTTTTCGCCAGCGCGCCCGCCGCCAGTGGCAGTTCGTAAGCGCCTGGAACCCAAACAACGGTAATGTTGTCATCTTTAACCTGGCCGATACGTTTCAGGGCGTCAATCGCACCTTCCAGCAGGCTGTCGTTGATGAAGTTGTTGAAACGCGCAATGGTGATGGCGACGCGAGCGTCCGGGGTAGCTACAGCAGCTTCAATAATGTTCATACTCTTCCTTTACGGGTTCATTTGGCCCCGCAGGGGGGCGGATTTTATCATAATACTTTGCGCACTGCTTCCCTATTTCAGGAGCAATTACGCTGTCGTTAAATGGAGGCAGACATCCGGACCCACCGGACGAATCTCGCTGAATTTGAGTTGCGGTGCGTCGACCAGTTTTTCAAGGCCAGGCAGCACAAACAGGCCGCGCGCATCGTGCCCTAACAGTTTAGGCGCAACGTAAACAATCAGTTCATCCACCAGCCCGGCCTGTAAAAGCGCACCGGCGAGCGTTGGCCCCGCTTCAACCCATATGCTGTTCACCTGCTGCTTGCCGAGCAGCATCATCAGCACCACCAGATCCAGATGACCGTTATGCTCCGGCACCATAATACTGCGCACGCCTTCCGGCCATTCGCGTGTATCTTCTTTAGTGCGGGCAATCCAGGTTTCACCCGGCTGCTGGACAATACGGTGCTCCGGCGTCACGCGGTTCTGGCTATCAATGATAATACGCAGCGGCTGACGCAGGTTCTCCTGCGGGTACAGCGCCTGAGTATCGGCATTCAGCTCGTCCCAGCGCACGGTCATGGCCGGATCGTCAGCCAGAACGGTTTCACTGCTGGTGAGAATAGCATGGCTTTGCGCGCGCAGACGTTGCACATCGCGCCTTGCCTGTGGTGAGGTTACCCACTGGCTTTCGCCGTTTGCCATCGCCGTACGACCGTCCAGCGAGGCGCCCAGCTTGAGCTGAATATACGGGAACCCCGTGCGCATGCGCTTCAGAAAGCCTTTGTTGATCGCTTCCGCGTCCTGCATCATCAGCCCATGGCTGACGTCGATGCCTTCCTGCTGCAGGCGATACAGACCGCGTCCGGCAACCTGAGGATTCGGGTCCTGCATCGAGGCGACCACGCGTGAAACGCCCGCCGCGATCAGCGCTTCGCAGCACGGCGGCGTACGTCCGTGATGGCTGCAGGGCTCCAGCGTGACGTAGGCTGTGGCGCCGCGCGCCTTCTCACCGGCCATGCGCAACGCATGGACCTCGGCATGCGGCTCGCCGGCACGATAGTGAAATCCTTCCCCTACGATCTCGCCATCTTTAACGATAACGCACCCGACGTTCGGGTTGGGATGGGTGGTAAAACGACCGCACTGCGCCAGCTTCATGGCTCTCGCCATGTAAATCTCATCCTGCATGAGCTTAATCCTGTAAGCGGGCGATCTCTTCGCCAAACTCTTTGATGTCTTCGAAGCTGCGGTAGACCGAGGCGAAGCGGATATAGGCGACCTTATCGAGCTTTTTCAGCTGCTCCATCACCAGGTTGCCGATCATTTTGCTCGGCACTTCACGCTCACCCAAACCACGAAGGTAAGATTTTATGTGGTTTAACGCCATCTCAACGTCGTCCGCGCTGACAGGGCGTTTTTCCAGGGCCTTCAGCATCCCGCTGCGCAGTTTCTCTTCGTTAAACGGCTCGCGCACGTCGTTGCTTTTCACCACGCGCGGCATTACCAGCTCTGCAACCTCAAAGGTCGTGAAACGCTCGTTGCACACCAGACACTGCCGACGACGGCGTACGGATGACCCTTCGCCCACAAGACGAGAGTCGATGACTTTGGTATCCACAGCGGAGCAGAATGGGCAATGCATACGGTATCCCTGTTATGTGGTTAACTAATTTTCATTTTACCCTGATCTGGCCTGACAACAAAGGAAGAGCTTTTTGAGACAAAGGATCTATGTCTGACACGTCGAGGCTGGCTACCATTAAGGCGATCCGTTATTTCAAGGAAATAAACGCAATGACAAGACGTTACCTTAAAATTTTGCTGGTGGGGAGCCTCTTCACCCTTAGCGCCTGTGCACAGCAAACCGAAGTCCGTCAGATGAAACAGAGCGTGAACACGCTCAATGCGGCGATGGACAAACTGAACAAAGAGACCGTGAAGATCACCCAGCAAAATGCGCTGAATGCGAAGTCCAGCAGCGGCGTCTATCTGCTGCCGGGAGCCAACACGCCCGCGCGCCTGAACAGCCAGATTGGCACGTTAAAGATGTCTCTGGTGAATGTTGCAGCGAATGCCGATGGTACTCGTGCAACATTACGCATTCAGGGTGAATCCAACGATCCGTTGCCTGCCTTTAGCGGCACCGTCGAATGGGGACAGATCCAGGGCACCACTGAGAGCTACCAGGAGGTGAATGTTAACAGTCAGCTGTTCACCGCACCGGCCAGCGTGCTGGCTCCGAGCGACGTTGACATTCCGCTGCAGCTTAACGGACTGACTCCGGATCGGTTAGGTTTCATCCGCATTCACGATATCCAGCCCGCCGCGCAATAACCCTCCCTTCAGCGGAGTGCAATGTCACTCCGCTAACATTTACATTTCGTATGGATTGGCAACATAAATGATTGCCGCTACAATCCCGGCCGTTTAAAGTACGCAAACGTGAACGCAATCGATTACGCGTGTGAGAGATATGTGAAACAACACATATTTTTGTGAGCAGGGATTCCTATAATAGGCACCGCAGAAACACGAAATATTTAGAAACGCAATTCGCGCATTTTTCACTCCCGGAAGGGAATTTCAATCAGTGGCATGATTATGAAAAAAACATTACTCGCAGCTGGCGCCGTGCTGGCACTTTCTTCCTCTTTCACTGTTAACGCAGCGGAAAACGATAAACCACAATACCTCTCCGACTGGTGGCACCAGAGCGTTAACGTAGTCGGCAGCTACCACACCCGTTTCGGGCCTCAGATCCGCAACGATACCTACCTGGAGTACGAAGCGTTCGCCAAGAAAGACTGGTTTGATTTCTACGGCTATATGGATGCACCGGTATTCTTCGGCGGTAACACCGACGCGAAAGGTATCTGGAACCACGGTTCCCCACTGTTCATGGAAATTGAACCTCGCTTCTCTATTGATAAACTGACCGGTACCAGCCTGGCGTTTGGTCCGTTCAAAGAGTGGTACTTCGCGAACAACTACATCTACGACATGGGCCGCAACAAGTCCGGTCGTCAGAGCACCTGGTATATGGGTCTGGGTACGGACATCGATACCGGCCTGCCAATGAGCCTGTCTCTGAACGTGTATGCTAAGTACCAGTGGCAGAACTACGGTGCCGCGAACGAAAACGAGTGGGATGGCTACCGTTTCAAAGTGAAATACTTTGTGCCAATTACCCAGCTGTGGGGCGGTAACCTGAGCTATATCGGCTTCACCAACTTTGACTGGGGTTCAGATCTGGGCGACAACGACTTCCGCGACCTGAACGGTAAGAAAGCGCGCACCAACGACTCCATCGCCTCCAGCCACATCCTGGCGCTGAACTACGATCACTGGCACTACTCTGTTGTTGCGCGTTACTGGCACAACGGTGGTCAGTGGAACGACGACGCGAGCCTGAACTTCGGCAACGGCGACTTCAGCGTCCGCTCTACCGGCTGGGGTGGTTACCTGGTTGTGGGTTATAACTTCTAACCTGTGCGGGACTGTGCGGGCTGATGCCCACACCCTGCCCCTCTCCTACAGGGAGAGGGAACAAATACTAAAAACGGCAACATACGTTGCCGTTTTGCTTTTACCTCGCCGCCGGGCAAAAAAAACCAGCTCAAGAGCTGGCTTTTTACTGCTGAACCTTCCGCAAAAAATCCGCCAGAGACCTGTCCGCACTCTCGCTAAACCGCCTCTCCGTCTGCACAATGTTGAGACAGCGGTCGAGCCGGAAACAGCGATAGTCATCGCGCCGTTCGCACCACGCCGCCAGCAGCCAGCGCTCTCCCCAGAAGAACAAGCCCAGCGGCTGAACCTCGCGGTTTGAGAGCTGCCCGGCTTCATCACGGTAATGCAGCGCCAGCACGCGCTGGGCGGAAATCGCCTGATGGATCCTGTCAAAATCGCTGCGGGAGTGGCTTTGCATGCAAAAATCCGGGGCGTAGATCCGCGTCTGCTCCGCCTTTCGACGACTCTCCTCAGGCAGGATAGCCAGCACCTTCTCCTGAGCCGACTCCAGCTCGCGCGACAGCGATTCCCCTCCCCAGGTTTTGAGCAGGCGAATCGCGACGATCAGCGCCTCTGACTCCTTATTTGTCAGCATCAGCGGCGGCAGGTCAAAACCCGACATCAGCCGATATCCGCTCCCCGCCTCACCTTCCACCGGCACGCCGGAAAGCGACAGGTCGCGGATATCGCGGTAGACTGTGCGCTCGGATACGCCAAGCCGGTCCGCCAGATGCGCTGCCGTTGTCAGACGCCTGCCCCGCAGGATCTGCACAATCTGAAACAAACGGTCAGCGCGTCGGGTCATATCTTATTCCGCTCTCAGGCAGGTTGATGGAGGCCGACGCGGTTACCCTCGCTGTCGGTAAATAATGCGATAGTGCCAATGCCATGCGGCAGTTCCAGCGGGCCAAACACGCACTCGCCGCCCGCGGAGGCGATGCGATCGAGCGTAGCCGCCAGATTGTCAGTATGCAGGTAAATAATAGCGCCCTGCAAAGACGGTGTAACGCCGTCAAATTTTGCCAGCGCCCCGCCGGTATACGGATCCTCATGCGGGAAAACGGCCAGCTCCGCACAGTCCATTTTCTCGCGACGCAGCGCGAGCTGCATCACCGGCTCATAAAATTTGATGGCGCGATCCATATCCGCGACCGGAATTTCAAACCAGTTAATGACGCTTTTCATACATCCTCCTGCCTGTTGTTTGGGTTCAGAAGGAGTCTACGACAGGGCTCCTGACAGCATACTGTCAGGAGTGTTTGTCAGGAGCAGATAAAAAAAATCCCGGTCAACAGACCGGGATTTCGATAACGCGCTAAACGTCGCCTTACGGCAGAATGGACGGCTGATCCGCCCCTTCTTTCTCGACTTTCTGCTGGAGCAGGTGCTCGCGCTTCATGCCGAGTTTCAGTGCCAGAGCGGATGCGACGTAGATAGACGACGCCGTACCGATGGTGACACCGATCAGCATGGTCAGCGAGAAGCCTTCCAGTACCGGACCACCGAAGAGGAACAGCATCAGGATCACCATCAGGGTGGTACCGGATGTGATCAAGGTACGGTGCAGCGTCTGGGTCAACGACACGTTAAAGATTTCGTACGGCGTACCGCGACGGATCTTACGGAAGTTTTCACGGATACGGTCAGATACCACGATACTGTCGTTCAGTGAGTAACCGATAACGGACATCAGGGATGCCACAATCGTCAGGTCAATCTCAATGTGGAACAGCGACAGTATGCCCATGGTGATCACCACATCGTGCGCCAGAGCGATAACCACACCGGCCGCCAGTCGCCACTCAAAGCGGAAACCGACGTATACCAGAATGGAGATCAGCGCCACCAGCAGCGCCATTGCGCCGGTCTGCGCCAGGTCAGCACCCACGCTTGGGCCGACGAACTCAATACGCTTGACCGCCGCGTTCTGGCTGGTTGTTTCGTTAATCACGCTAACAACCTTGCTGCCCAGCTCCTGGCTGCCGTTGGCATCGTGCACCGGTGGCATACGCACCATGATGTCGCGGCTGCTGCCGAAGTTCTGCAGCAGCGGCTCTTCAAAGCCCGCTTTCTGCAGAGACAAACGCATCTGGTCCATATCGACCGGTTTTTCCAGGGAGATCTCGATGACCGTACCGCCGGTGAAATCCAGCCCCCAGTTAAAGCCTTTCACGCCCATAATGACGATGGACAGAATCAGCAGAAAACCTGAAATGCCGAAGGCCCAGTAGTCCCAGCGCATAAAGTCCCAGACTTTACGGCCGTGGTTTAATTGTTCAACAGTATATTCCTGTGCCACAACGCACTCCTCAGATAGACAGCTTTTTGACGCGCTTGCCGCCGTACAGCAGGTTCACGATGGCACGGGTGCCGACAATAGCGGTAAACATCGACGTTGCAACACCGATACCGGTTGTAATCGCAAAGCCTTTGATCGCGCCAGTACCCACTGCATACAGGATAAGAACCTTAATCAGTGTTGTTACGTTCGCATCGAAGATGGAGCTGAACGCCCCTTTATAGCCTTCGTCAATCGCCTGCTGAATAGAGCGACCGTTGCTCAACTCTTCTTTGATACGTTCGTTAATCAGTACGTTGGCGTCGACCGCCACCGCAAGGGTAAGAACGATACCCGCAATCCCCGGCATGGTCAGCGTCGCCCCCGGCAGCAGGGACATAATGCCGATGATCAGCACCAGGTTGGCAATCAGCGCGGAGGTCGCAATCAGACCAAACTTCTTATAGAAGAAGATCATGAAGAGGATAGAGACCACCAGACCGGCCAGACACGCTTCCAGACCCTGCTGAATGTTTTGCATACCCAGCGTTGGACCAATGGTACGTTCTTCAACAATCTGAATTGGCGCAATCAGCGCACCGGCACGCAGCAGCAGGGAGAGCTGACGCGCTTCGTTCGGGTTGTTGATACCGGTAATACGGAAGCTGTTACCCAGACGAGACTGGATGTTGGCGATGTTAATCACCTCTTCCTCTTTCACCAGCACCGCACGACCGTTTGCATCTTTCTTACCGCTGTCTTTGTACTCCACGAACAGGGTCGCCATCGGTTTACCGATGTTGTCCTTGGTGAAGTTAGACATGATGTTACCACCCGCGCTATCCAGCGAGATGTTAACCTGCGGCTGGTTGTATTCGTCCTGGCTCGACGTGGAGTCGGTGATGTGGTCACCGGTCAGAATCACGCGTTTGTACAGCACAACTGGCTGACCTTCGCGGGTCTGTTTCACTTCGGAGTCACCCGGAATACGCCCTGCGGCGGCAGCGGACTGATCGACGTTGGAGTTCACCAGACGGAATTCCAGGGTTGCGGTCGCACCCAGAATCTCTTTCGCACGCGCGGTATCCTGGATACCCGGCAGTTCAACCACGATACGGTCAGCACCCTGACGCTGTACCAGCGGCTCGGCCACGCCCAGCTGGTTTACACGGTTGCGCAGAATGTTGATGTTCTGCTGAACGGCATATTCACGCGCTTCTTTCAGACGCGCATCGGTCATCACCGCGCGCAGCTGGTTGCTGCCCTGAGAGGTGATTACCAGGTCACGGTGACGTTGGGTCAGGTAATCTACAGCCTGATCGCGCGCCGCGCTGTCGCGGAACGTGATGCTCATGCCGTAGTTATCTTCTTTACGCACGGTGGTGTAAGCGATGCCTTTATCACGCAGATCGCTGCGCAGGCTGTCGATATTCTGCTCCTGCAGCTTGCCAAGCGCGGTATCCATATCCACTTCCATCAGGAAGTGAACGCCGCCACGCAGGTCAAGGCCGAGTTTCATTGGCTCTGCTTTCATCGCAGCCAGCCAACGCGGGGTTGCAGGGGCAAGGTTAAGCGCCACGACGTATTTGTCACCCAGCACGCCCATCAGCGCTTCGCGAGCGCGGAGCTGCGTGTCGGTGGTGTCGAAGCGAGCAAGAATTGCACCCTCTTCCAGAGCCACAGACTTAGCGGTAATTTTTTCTTCTTGTAACGTTTTCTGGACCTGGATCAGCGTTTGCTCACTGGCGGCGACACCGCGCGCGCCAGTGATTTGAACAGCCGGATCCTCACCATACAGGTTGGGAAGCGCGTACAGCAGGCCGACGAGAATCACGACGACCAGCATGATGTACTTCCACAAAGGATAACGGTTTAACACGGCAGTTCCCTTTGGGAAAAGTTGGGATTACAGCGCCTTCATGGTGCCTTTCGGCAGAACGGCAGCTACGAAGTCACGTTTGATGACCACTTCAGTGGTGTCGTTCAGGGCGATAGCAATGTAGCCATTTTCAGCCACTTTGGTTACGCGACCCACCAGACCACCGTTAGTCAGTACTTCATCGCCTTTCGCAATGGAGTTCATAAGGTTTTTGTGCTCTTTGGTGCGCTTCTGCTGTGGACGCAGGATCATGAAGTAGAAGATCAGACCGAACACAACCAGCATCAGAATCAGAGACATCGGGCTGCCCTGCGCTGGAGCACCTGTTGCCGCTACCGCATCAGAAATAAAAAAGCTCATTCAAATTCCCTCATTATTAAAATTAATCAACGTTCAACGGTGGAACATCCCGCCCCTGACGTTGGTAGAAATCGGTCACGAAGCTCTCTAATTTACCCTCTTCGATAGCCTTACGTAAACCAGCCATTAAGCGCTGATAATAACGAAGATTATGAATGGTATTGAGACGCGCGCCCAAAATCTCGTTGCAACGATCGAGATGATGCAGATACGCGCGAGAATAATTGCGACAGGTATAGCAATCGCACTCGGAATCGAGCGGGCTGGTGTCACTCTTATGCTTCGCGTTACGGATTTTCACCACGCCATCGGTAACGAACAAATGGCCGTTACGCGCGTTGCGGGTTGGCATGACGCAGTCGAACATATCAATGCCGCGGCGTACGCCTTCAACCAGATCTTCTGGTTTACCCACGCCCATCAGGTATCGTGGTTTATCCGCCGGGATTTGCGGGCAGACATGCTCCAGAATGCGGTGCATGTCTTCCTTCGGCTCACCCACAGCCAAACCGCCGACAGCGTAGCCATCAAAACCTATCTCTACCAGACCTTTAACAGAGATATCGCGTAAATCTTCGTAAACGCTGCCCTGGATAATGCCGAACAGCGCATTTTTGTTCTGCAGGGAGTCAAAACGGTCACGGCTACGCTTCGCCCAGCGCAGAGACATCTCCATGGAGCGTTTTGCGTAGTCCCAGTCAGCAGGATACGGCGTACATTCGTCGAAGATCATCACGATGTCAGAGCCGAGATCGTACTGAATCTCCATCGATTTTTCGGGATCGAGGAAAATCGGATCGCCGTTGATCGGGTTACGGAAGTGTACGCCCTGCTCGGTGATCTTGCGGATATCGCCCAGGCTGAAGACCTGGAAGCCGCCGGAGTCGGTCAGGATTGGACCTTTCCACTGCATGAAATCGTGCAGGTCGCCGTGGAGCTTCATGATCTCCTGACCCGGACGCAGCCACAGGTGGAAGGTGTTGCCGAGGATAATCTGTGCGCCAGTGGCTTCTACTTCTTCCGGCGTCATCCCTTTTACGGTGCCGTACGTGCCCACAGGCATAAACGCGGGGGTTTCCACCACGCCGCGATCAAACACCAGGCGACCGCGACGCGCGCGGCCATCGGTGGTATCGAGTTCAAATTTCATTTTTTCTCCGACGTCAGAAAAACAGTCCAACGTTGTAAAACGGTGCCGCGGACTTATTCCCCGACACGCTCATTCAAAGCCAGCGGATTGTACGTGATAAACATCGCGTCCCCGTAGCTAAAAAAGCGATATTTTTGTTCTACCGCAGACTTGTAGGCCGCCATCGTATGCTGATAACCGGCAAATGCCGACACCAGCATAATCAGCGTCGATTCAGGCAGATGGAAGTTGGTCACCAGCGCGTCAATCACTTTGTACTGATAGCCCGGATAGATAAAGATCTGTGTGTCGCCAAAGAACGGCTCGATAAGATCGCTCTTTGCGGCCTGCGCGGCGCTCTCGAGTGAGCGCACGGACGTTGTACCGACCGCCACGACGCGGCTACCGCGCGCTTTCGCCGCCAGCACCGCGTCCACAACATCCTGAGGCACTTCGGCATACTCAGAGTGCATGATGTGATCTTCAATGCTGTCCACGCGCACCGGCTGGAAGGTTCCCGCCCCGACGTGCAGCGTCACGAACGCCATCTCCACGCCCTTCGCGCGCAGTTTCTCCAGCAGCGGCTCATCAAAATGCAGGCCCGCGGTCGGCGCAGCGACGGCACCCGGCTTCTGGCTGTAGACGGTCTGGTACAGCTCGCGGTCGGCCTCTTCGTCCGGACGCTCAATATACGGCGGCAGCGGCATGTGGCCGATGGCGTTCAGGATATCGAGCACCGTGCGCTCGTCGTTGAACTCCACCTCAAACAGCGCATCGTGGCGCGCGGTCATGGTCGCTTTGATGCTCTCATCATCGCCCAGCAGCAGTTCAGCGCCCGGCTTCGGCGCCTTAGACGCGCGAATATGTGCCAGAATACGTTTATCATCGAGCATACGTTCGACCAGCACTTCAATCTTGCCGCCGCTGGCTTTACGACCAAACAGGCGCGCCGGGATCACGCGGGTATTGTTAAAGACCAGCAGATCGCCAGGGTTGAGCTTGTCGAGCAAATCGGTGAAAGTACCGTGCGTCAGCTCGCCCGTTGGCCCATCGAGTGACAGTAAGCGACAGCTGCTGCGCTCAGGCATGGGATAGTGAGCAATCAGGGATTCAGGTAGTTCAAAGGAGAAATCGGCGACGCGCATGACGTATACTCGTGACTTAAAAACAGGCGGCATAGTCTAGTGCTCACACCCTTTTGCTGCAACAACTAGCCGCCCCCGGACAAATAAAACGCATGAATTTTCTCGCTCACCTGCATCTCGCTCACCTCGCTGACAGCTCACTGTCCGGCAATTTGCTGGCCGATTTCGTACGCGGCAACCCCGCTGAGGACTATTCCCCGGAGGTTGTCGACGGAATTTTCATGCACCGCCGCATCGACGCGCTGACGGATAAGCTGCCGGAAGTGACGGAAGCCAAAGCGTGGTTTCGCCCTGAAACGCGCCGCGTTGCGCCGATCACGCTCGACGTGATGTGGGATCACTTTCTGTCGCGCCACTGGGAACGGCTATCGCCGGAGATGCCCTTACCGGCGTTTGTGCGCTATGCCCACCAGCAGGTGTCGATCATTCTGCCCGACTCGCCGCCGCGCTTTGTGAATCTGAACAACTATTTATGGTCGGAACGCTGGCTGGAGCGCTATCGCGAGATGGATTTCATCCAGAACGTGCTGAACGGGATGGCGAGCCGCCGCCCGCGACTGGATGCGCTGCGTGACTCCTGGTATGACCTGGATGAACATTACGATGCGCTGGAAGCGCGTTTCTGGCAGTTTTACCCGCGCATGATGGTGCAGGCGAAAAACAAACAGCTCTGACAGAATTCACATTGATAGGTAAAAGCTGGCGGAACGATTGTCACCACCTCTTTGTCTTATCCATGAACACTCTCTATACTGGCTCGCGTTGCGTTCCAAATAACCTTAGTATCTACAGGAGAATCATATGGTTCTGGTAACTCGTCCGGCTCCGGATTTTACAGCTGCAGCAGTTCTGGGCAACGGTGAAATCGTTGAAAACTTCAACTTCAAACAGCACACCAACGGTAAAGCGACCGTTCTGTTCTTCTGGCCAATGGACTTCACTTTCGTTTGCCCGTCTGAGCTGATCGCATTCGACAAACGTTATGAAGAATTCCAGAAGCGTGGCGTGGAAGTTGTTGGCGTCTCCTTCGACTCTGAATTTGTACACAACGCATGGCGTAACACCCCTGTCGACAAAGGCGGCATCGGTGCGGTGAAATACGCAATGGTTGCGGACATCAAACGCGAAATCCAGCAGGCTTACGGTATCGAGCATCCGGACGCTGGCGTTGCGCTGCGTGGTTCCTTCCTGATCGACGCTAACGGCATCGTTCGTCACCAGGTTGTGAACGATCTGCCGCTGGGTCGTAACATCGACGAAATGCTGCGCATGGTTGACGCGCTGCAGTTCCACGAAGAGCACGGCGAAGTGTGCCCGGCTCAGTGGGAAAAAGGTAAAGAAGGCATGAACGCGTCTCCAGACGGCGTGGCTAAATACCTGTCTGAGAACGTATCCAGCCTGTAATCGGCACGGTTTACGAAAAAGGCCCGCTTATGCGGGCCTTTTTTTATGCCTTACGCTGCGTCTCTCGCCAGATTCGCCAGGCCATGCCCGCCAGCAGAATCACCCCCGCAATCAGCACGCCCCATACCAGAAGCGTGTTCATCCTGCTCTCCCGCTCGGCCGCAGAGGTAGCAGTCAGACGCTCCTGGCCGCCTAAGGCGACATCATCCAGAATGTCGGCCTGCGGCAGGTTCGCCATGTCATAGGTCTTGCGCAGGTCGGCCGGGATCAGCATGCCGGGCTCGACGCTGGCAGGCTTCGCGGCGCCGTTGCCCCAGGCGAGCACGTACGGCGCTTTCCCCTGCGCGTTGAACACCAGGTCATAGCGGTCGCGATGTCCCGTGACGCTCGGCAGGTATTCTGGCAGACGCGCATTCAGCGTCGTGATTTTCACGGCCTGCACCAGGCCCCCGTTAAGCGAAACCGGTGGCGACGCTTTTCCCTCAAGACGGTAAAGGACTTCTTTCTTGAGAGAATGCCATGCGTCTTTTTCCGTACTCCGCCACGCGATCTCCACGGGAAGGACGCCATCGCCATTCAGTGAGATGCTGACAGCACTCAGCGGCTGCGGGCGCGCCCAGTGCCACTGAGCTTCGCTTGTCGATAGCTGCTCCCCTTCCCCCTCAAGGTCGATAGCTTCCGGGGCCGCCTGCGCAGGTGTGCTGATTGCGTTTACGCCGGTCAAGGTTAGCCCCTGGCTCTGCGCGTTCAGCACCACCATGAGATAGCGATTCGCATCGGGAGATAAAACCGTATCGGTATCGATCCGATCGAGCTTAAGACGATCCTGACCGCTGACGACGTCCAGCAATGGCATATCCTCACGCAGGGTATACCAGCGCTTAAGATCCTCGCTGTAATAGACCGACGCCGTTCCCTGCCACGGCGTCTGAGGGGTATTCCAGAGCAGCTGCAGCTGGGATATGGCCATCTCCCCCGTAGCCTGCTCCGGCAGGGTCAGCAGATAATGTTGCCCGGCTGCGGCGGCTTTTTGCCCCTCCAGCACAATCTCAACGCCGTTTCGGGAACGAAGCAGGATCTTATCGCTATCACCGGATCCTCGCGAAGCCGCAAGCGGCGAGGCGTCCAGCGGGAAGAGGCGCAGCGCGGTGGATTGCGCTGGCGTCTGCGGACGCGTCGCGCTGACCAGGCTGAAGGGAACCGGCTCGCCCGACTGGTTAAAGACGCGGACATCATGCAGATCCGGCGACGTGCTTTGCTCATAGACAGCGAGCGGCAGCAGCACCCGATACCACTGGGAAGGAACAGACGTATCCAGTGAAAGACCAAAGGCATAGTCCCGGGGCGATTCCGTTTGTCCCTCGTCGCAAAACGCCGGGCCGGAAAGCGCCAGCAGCGCGGTACAGGCTACCGCTTTCATCCATTTCATTTTTCATCTCCTGTTTTGGGCGGTAGCGGTGAGAAATACCCCACGATCAGAACCAGTATCGCCACGCCGATAAACGCCACCGCGCGCGACAAACCGCCTCCGCCCGCGCTGTCCACCAGCATCAGTTTAACCATCACCACGCCCAGCAGCACGGCACCGCAGAGCCACTCCTGCCGGGACGCCCGACGGGTGGCATGGATCATGACCACCAGCGCGCTCAGCATCCAGAACAGGGCAAAACTGGTCTGGATAAGCCACGAATCCCATAGCGATGCCATATTCCAGGCCACGTCGCCGTACCAGGCCAGGGCGCGCATCAGCGCACCGTTAAGCCACCAGAAGCCAAACGCCATCAGCGCAACGGCAGGCCACGGGCGGGCCTGCGAGAGCCACACCGGGTAGTAGCGATCCACCGCCCGATAAAAGACGACCAGCCCCAGCAATGCGAACGCCGCGCCTTCCTCAAGCGGGTTTATCAGCGGCAGCCAGGTCTGACGATAGACAACGCCGTCCTGGAAATTGGTCACCACCAGCAGTACCAGCAGCGCCACGACCGCGGGGATCGGCGCCAGGCAGGCGTAGAGCGCAGGCCACACCCGGAACGGCCACCCGCGACGCCGTACGGCTGCAGAGAGCCCCATAATTACCCCGCCGCCTGCTGCCATCGCTACTCCGCTGCCCCAGGCCGCCATGCCCCACGGCAGCGACCGGGCAAACCAGTAAAGCTCAGCCGCCAGCGCCAGCAAAATCATCCAGAACAGCGACAAATGCAGCCCCATCGCGATGCGCGGCAGGAGTCTGTCACCGTCGCGCCGCAGCAGCATCAGCGCGGCAGGAAGCGCAACGCACCAGGCGAGATTTGACCACCCGGCGGCAACGATCTGCTGGTGCCAGAGCTGATAACCCACCATCAGCAGCATAACCGGCCACAGCAGCCATTTGCTGGCATCCAGCTCCCGCCACGCCAGACGAGCAGCCGCCTGCCGCCAGCCCCAGACCGACGCCGCCGTCAGCGCCAGCACGCCCGCCAGAATCGGTAATTCCTTCGTCAATGCCAGCCGCGATGCACCCAATAGCGCCACGAGCCAGAACAGCAGCCCGCCTGCCAGCAGCGCCCAGCTGACCGGCAGAAAGAGAGTCCGCCACAGCCAGGCCGCAGCCAGCCAGCAAAGGCTGAGGATGGTGAAGATCAGCAGCAGGCTCAGGGACGTAACGCCGTTCGTTTGCGCCCACAGTGCGCTGCCGAGCGCCAGCACCAGCAGCGCCGTCCCGCTATAGCTCATGCGACGCTGGTTCTGCTGTACGCCCAGCCAGAGGATACCCAGCCCTTCCAGCGCCCAGGCCATCGCCGTCCAGCGCGCCGACAGAGCCAGCGGAATGGCGAGCGTGGCAAATCCGCCGCCGATTGCCAGCGCCGCCATGACCAGAGGTCGCCCGATAGAGGGATAGCGCCGCAGCGCAAGGAACGCGAGGGTAAGATAAAATGCGCCGTAGCCCAGCGCGCTCAGGGCCGGTCCATATTCCCAGTGCCGGGTCATGCCGTACTGCATACCGAAACCGATCAGCGGCGGGGCAAACAGCAGCACGCCGTCAATAATTTGCTTCCCTTTCTCCTGCGCCCGCAGCGACAGCGCCACGCTCAGGACGCCGAATATCAGCGTATTGGCAATCAGGAACAGCTGGCAGACCCAATAGTCTTCAGGCTGGTAGTCATTCAGCCCCCACAGGCCGCCCACGCCGAACGTAAACAGCAGCCCGAGCAGGTTCAGCTCGCGCCAGTGCTGCCAGATGCTGATAGCGAGAATGCCGATGGAAAGCAGGAGATAGAAAGAGAACAGCGCCACAAAGCTGCCGCCCCCGGTAGACAGCAGCAGCGGCGCAAGATACCCGCCGAGGCTCGCCAGCATGGCAAGGCTCAGCGCTTTCTGCAACACGGCCAGCCCAACGCTCGCGGCGCAAATCACCACCAGAAGCGCAAAGGCCAGCGTCATCGGCAGCATTTGCCAGAGCCGGAATGCGCCAAACACCGTCAGGTAGAGCACGCCCGTCGCCCCGCCCTGGAGGATCAGCGCATAGACACGCTGCTTATGCCGCAGCCGCCACCCCACCGCCAGCAGAACGATGGCAAACAGCGCCGTTGCCACGAGGCGCAGCTCAAGCGGGAACAGGGAATGTTCAACGGTATAGCGCAGCAGGAATGAAAGACCGAGGAAGAGAAGCAGGATCCCAAGCTTCGCCAGCGGGTTACCCTGCATAAACCAGCGCGCCAGCGACGTCAGTATACCGCCAAAGGCAGAAGGCTTTTTTACCGCAGGCGTCGGGGCCGGAGCGGGTTCTGCCACGGCTGCGGGAGTATCGGAACGCCAGGGGTCGACAGGCGCGGGAGCATCTTCAACCACCGGCGCGGTCACGACCGCCGGAGCGGCAGACTGCACCGGCTCTGGCGCTATCTCATTCGCGCCGCGCTGCTCAAGCGCCTCAATGCGCTGGCGTAGCCGGGCGATCTCCTGTCGAGCCGCCGTACTTCGGTTAAAGCCGATAACCGCAAGCACGGGTGCCACCACCAGCGCAAATACCAGGAACAAACAGCCAAGGATGTAAAGCTCGTCCATGTTTCCACCTTCACCGTAAACGATCCGTTAAGATTGACACAAATAGTTGCATTTGCGCCATCTTAAAAGGTGGAAACATTAGCAGGTCTTAGCTGCCGAACCAGATCGTCGCGGATACCGCAGGCAGCGCCAGCACGCCGTCCTGTATCGTCGCCTTGCCCTCTTTATTCTTCCACGCCGCCACCTTCAGCAGCGGTGAATCATCCAGCACCACTTCGCAGGCTTCGCCCCGGTTAATGGCCACCAGCACGCGCTGCTGATTGTAGACGCGAGCAAACACCACCACGTTATCGTGGGCGTACACCACCTGACAGCCGCCGTAGCGCAGGGCGAGACTCTGCTTACGCAGCTTCGCCAGCCGCCGATACAGGCTGAACAGCACCTTGTCCTGCTTCTCTGGCTCCCACGGGAAGGTTTTGCGGCAGAACGGATCGTTGTTGCCGTCCAGCCCCACTTCGTCTCCATAATAGATGCACGGCACGCCCGGCCAGGTGAAGAGCCAGGTCACCGCCAGCGGCAGACGCGCCACATCCTTGCCGAGCAGGGATTTAAAGCGGGCGGTATCGTGGCTATCGAGCTGGTTGAACATCCGCAGCTGCTGCTGATGAGACAGACCGGCACGATAGTTCTCCATCCACGCCATGCAGGTTTCAGCGTCGATATGATTCGGATCGTAGGAGATATCAGTGTTAGCGAGGAATCCCCACAGCGGGAAGGTAAAGCCGCGATAGTTCATCGCCGCATCTTCCGCATCGTTCTGCAGCCACTGGCGCGCGTCGCCAAAGTGCTCGCCAAAGACGAACGCCTCCGGCTGGGCCGCTTTTGCCGAACGCGTAATCCCGGCGACGTGCTGAAGGTTATTCCGCGCCCCGCCCGCTTCGCCGAGCATATGCACTACGTCCAGACGCCAGCCGTCCATATTCCACGGCGCCTTCAGCCAGTGACGGACGATGCTGTCTTCACCGCCGTAGATTTCATTCACGAGCGTTGGCGACTGGAAATCCAGCTTCGGCAAGCTGGCGTAACCCAGCCAGTCCAGCGCGCGGCCCTCCTCGTTAAAGCTGTACCAGTCGCGCTGCGGCGACTCCGGGTTATGACATGCCCCGCCCATCGACTGGTTATGACGGTCAAACCAGGCGTGCGAATCTCCGCTGTGGTTGAACACGCCGTCCAGAATCAGGCGCATACCTTCGTTTTGGGTGTTCTTACGCAGGCGCAGCAGCGCCTCGTCACCGCCAAACTGCGCGTCAACGTGGCGATAATCTTCGGTATCGTATTTGTGCACGCTCGGGGCTTTAAACACCGGGTTGAGATACAGCGCCGTCACGCCGAGCTTTTTCAGGTACGGCAGCTTTTCGCTGATGCCGTCGAGATCGCCGCCGTAAAAGGTGGATCCGCCCGCCTGCGCGGTTAACGGCTCATCCCACGCTTTCAGGATAATGTCGTGGCCCGCCGCATGGTGGTGATAGATCTTATCCTGGTCGGCGGTGCGTTTTTCGCTGCGCGCAAAACGGTCCGGGAAAATCTGGTAAAACACCTGATCGTTAACCCACTGCGGGCCGTTATCCGGGTAATCGACCGCGAACTGCTCCAGCCGTGCGGGCGGGAAACGGCTAAACCCCTGCGGGGTAAACCACAGCTGGCGGTTATTCCACAAAAGCTTAAAGCTGTAGCGACGGCGCGGCTGCCCGCTGCTCAGGTCGATATTCGCCCGCCACGCCGTGATCCCCGGCTGCGGCTGGCTGCGCAGCCTGTGCATTTTCAGCCCGGTCTCTTCGTTATCTATTTCGGCGCGGAGCGTCACGCGTTCAGGCTGATTTTCCCCCGCCAGCCAGAGCGTAATCACAAGGTTGTCTTTGTTTTGCTTAACAAATGGGGCAACCGGAAGGTGCCAGGCGTTTAACATCACGAATCCCCTTTGATGAAATTGACGTCACCTTGCCACAGGGTGGTTAAGGATAGCTCACCATGACGTGATTTATTGGGGGAGGAGGACGGGGGAGGAGGTAATAATGCCCGCACGGACGGCTCCCTCTCCCTTGAGGGAGAGGGCTGGGGTGAGGGGGAAACATGCGGCTATTGGGGTAATTCCGTTCACTTCATGTTCCTTGCTACTCTGGAATGCCATGGCCTGTGAACGTGCCAGGGTGGCTCAGTCGCCACCACCCTGGCGACCCGGGCTCCCGGCGGTAAATCGCCGCTTCGCGGTGCCCTCAGCTTATTCCTTCAGGCTATCGGGTCGGGCATGAGCCTGCATCCATGCAGGCCACGCCCTCTCGGCGCATCCCTGCGCCTCGCCCCGGCCTTACGGAAACGCTTCGGCGATTTACAGCCGGACCAGGGCATCGCTGTAAGCCATTCACTTTCCTGAAACCACATGCATCGCTTCAGGTTAAAAATTGCCTGGCAATCCCCTTCCACGGAACAAGTAATACAAATATTACTGCGCTTCCGCCAGCTGACGGTCGCGGCGGCATTTAAACACCCAGCCCACCAGCAGCAGGACGATCCACGCGCAGCCCACGTACAGGGAAATGCGGGTATCCGGATGGTAGCCAATCAGGCCAATGATAAACACCAGGAAGATCAGCCCGACGACGGTCGTCGCAACGCCGCCCGGAACTTTGAACTTCAGCGCTTTTGCCTCATCCGGCGACAGACGACGGCGGAACGCAATCTGCGACAGCAGGATCATAATCCACACCCACACCGTCGCGAAGGTCGCCAGCGATGCGATCACCAGGAAGACGTTCTCCGGCATGATGTAGTTCAGGTAAACCGAGAACAGCAGCGCCACGGTCATCACCACAACGGTTACCCACGGCGTGCCGCGGCGTGAGGTTTTGGCGAACACCTTCGGCGCGCTGCCCTGCTCCGCCATACCGTGCAGCATACGGCCCACGCCAAAGACGTCACTGTTAATCGCGGAGAGCGACGCGGTGAGCACCACAAAGTTCAGAATGCTGGCCGCAAAGGCAATACCCATATGCTGGAAGGTGAGAACAAACGGGCTGCCGTTGGTGCCGACCTGATTCCACGGGTAGATAGACATAATCACGAACAGCGTACCCACGTAGAACACCAGAATACGCATCGGCACCGAGTTGATGGCGCGCGGAATGGATTTCTCCGGATCTTTCGCTTCCCCGGCGGTAATACCGATAATCTCGATACCGCCGTAGGCGAACATCACCATCTGCAGCGACATGACCATCCCGAGCCAGCCGTTGCTGAAGAAGCCACCGTTGCTCCAGAGGTTGTGAATACCGGTCGGCTGCCCGCCGTTGCCGATTCCCCAGATGATGATGCCGAAACCGGCCACGATCATGATGATGATGGTGGCGACCTTGAAGAAGGAGAACCAGAACTCCAACTCGCCGAACACCTTCACGCTCATCAGGTTGACGGCGCAAATGATCAGCACCACGCTCAGCACCCAAATCCAGTGCGGCACCGCCGGGAACCAGACGCCCATATAGATGCCAAACGCCGTCACGTCGGCAATTGCCACAATCAGGATTTCAAAGCAGTAGGTCCAGCCGGTAATAAACCCGGCCAGCGGGCCGAGGTTTTCCTGCGCGTAGCGGGAGAAGGAGCTGGCGGACGGGTTGTGAACCGACATTTCGCCGAGGGCGCGCATGATGATATACGCCGCCACGCCGCCGATGATGTACGCCAGCAGAACGCTGGGACCGGCCATTTTGATGGCATCTGCCGAGCCATAAAAAAGACCGGTGCCGATAGCCGAGCCCAGCGCCATAAAGCGGATGTGGCGCGTGCTCAATCCACGTTTAAGTTTGTTAGTGCTTTCCATTTAAATCTTGCCATTCAACACGAAAAAAACAAAAAACCACGGGGCCTTAAGCCCCGTGGTTAAACAGTTTGTTGCCGTTGATTAATGAGCGTTCGATGCGACCTGACGCCCTGCAGCACGATCCCAGATAATCGCCAGAACCAGTGCAACAACGGTAGGCATCAACCAGGCCAGCCCCTGCTCGGACAGCGGCAGACGCTGTGTCCATGCCGGCAGTATGTGCGCGAAAGCTGATGCTTTAATCCCGTCAAGGATACCAAAAATCAGGCTGATAAACATGGCTGGCGCAATAATTCGTGAAGAGTTGTTCCACCACGGGCGAGTAAAGCTCAGCACCACCAGCACGATACACGGCGGGTAAATCGCCGTCAGCACCGGAATCGAGACCTGAATCAGGTGGCTCAGACCGAGGTTGGACACCGCCATAGAGAAGATACCGAGGATAAACACCAGGGTGCGGTAAGAGAGCGGCAGATACTGTGCAAAGAACTCTGCGCAGGCGCAGGTCAGGCCAACCGCCGTCACCAGACAGGCCAGGAAGATGAGCGCTGCCAGCAGCATACTGCCCGCACCGCCGAAGGTGTGCTGAACGTAGGCGTGCAGGATAGCCGCACCGTTGGCGTTCTGCTCAACCAGCATGGCGCTGTCGGAGCCCAGACGGAACAGTGCCAGATACAGCAGCGTCAGCCCCACGCCGGCCATCAGGCCAGCCCAGATGGTATAGCGGGTCAGCAGACGCGCTTCGGTCACACCGCGGGAACGCGCGGCGTTAACAATAACGATACCAAACACCATCGCGCCCAGCGTATCCATCGTCAGATAGCCGTTCACAAAGCCGTTAGAGAACGCGGCGTTTTTATAGGCGTCCATCGCGTCGCTAATCGGGCCCGCTGGCCAGACAATCGCGGCTACCGCCAGAACAATCAGCGCCACAATTTTCAGCGGAGCCAGGAAGTTACCCACGGTATCCAGCAGCTTGCCCGGATAGAGGGAAACCAGAATCACGATTGCGAAGTAGATCAGGCTATAGATAAACAGCGGCATCGCACCGTCACCGGTCAGGGGAGCAATACCCACTTCGAAGGACACGGTTGCCGTACGCGGGGTCGCAAACAGCGGGCCAACGGCCAGATAGCAGACGGTTGCCAGCAGAACACCTGCAACTTTGCCAATCGGGGTGCTGAGGCTATCCACACCGCCGCCGACTTTCGCCAGCGCGACGACGGTCAGCACCGGCAGACCCACGGCAGTAATCAGGAAACCAAACGCGGCGGTCCAGACGTGTTCACCCGCCTGTAAGCCAACCATTGGAGGGAAAATGATGTTGCCTGCGCCAACGAACAGCGCAAATGTCATAAAGCCCAGCGCGATGATGTCACGCGATTTTAAGTGATGGGTCATAAAACCTTACTGCCTGTGGATGTGGTGTTGAAAACATTGAGATTTTCGATATCCCTGACGGGACGATACAGCCGAAAATTTGCTCAATTTCAGCGGGAAATGCTCCCGTCCTGGCGTGGAGAAGAATAGTTTTTCGATTTACCACGCAAATACAGTCGGTCTGACAGTATCTGGGGCGCAATTTAAACGCTTATAACGTTTAAAGGCAAGGTGGGATCGTAAAACCAGAACAATATGCCAGCATGAAAATACACGTCAGAACAATACGCTATTTATAAGAAAAACCCATGGCTAATCATGCGAACAAAAAACGGTCAACCGTATAAAATTCACCCGCGTTTCGCTTGACTGCAAAGCAAACGGGCCAGCAGACGCTGGCCCGTGGAAAGGTAAAATGACACGCCTGCCGTCAGGCGATCTTTTTGGCAATTAATCGTTCCGGAATTACGAAACTGAAGCGGGTTCCTTTACCCAGCGTACTCTGAATATCGAGACGGCTTTCATGGTGATTCACCGCGTGTTTCACAATTGCCAGCCCCAGGCCGCTTCCGCCAGTCTGCCGGGATCGCGCTTTATCCACACGGTAAAAGCGCTCGGTCAGACGCGGAATATGCTCAGGCGCAATCCCCGGCCCGTTGTCTTCCACGCTAAACTCAGCCCCCGTTGGGGCATGATGCCAGCGCACCACGATATTCGTCCCCTCCGGCGTATGATTCACCGCGTTATACACCAGGTTGGAAATGGCGCTACGCAGTTCATCTTCGCTGCCCAGCACCTTCAGCGTATTGTCGACCTCAAAGGTCAGGTGATGCTTTTTGTGGCTTAGCGTCTGCGCTTCACGCTCAACGACCCGCAGCATCATCGGCACATCAATGGTGTCATTTAGCGCGAGCGTCGGCGCCGCTTCAATCTTCGAGAGCGTCAGCAGCTGCTTCACCAGCCCTTCCATCCGGTGCGTTTGCTCGCGCATGGTGTGCAGCGCTTTTTCACGCGGCGCGCCTTCAAGCGTTTGCTCCTGCATCATCTCCAGGTATCCCTGAAGCACGGTCAACGGGGTACGCAGTTCGTGACTGACGTTGGCGAAGAAGTTGCGACGCGCCCCTTCCAGCTGGTGCATCTGGGTGACATCGCGCGCCACCATCAGCCACTGCTTATCGCTGTAGGGCATCACGCGGATTTCCAGATGGCGACCATTATTGAGCTTCAGATTGTGCGGGCGGGTAAAATCACGCTTTTTCAGATACAGCGTGAACTCGGGATAGCGCAGAAGGTTGAGGATATTCTGACCATTGTCGTCGGGCCAGCGCAGGCCCAGCAGCTGTTGCGCAAGGCCGTTACACCAGAAGATCGTCCCTTCTTCGGTTGTGAGAATAACGGCATCCGGCAGCGACTCTGCACCGCTGCGAAAACGCTTAATCAGGCTTCCCAGCTCGCGGCGGCGCTTTTTATTACGCATCTGCATCTGATGCAGACCGTACAGCAGCGGCTCCCAGCTGCCGCTTCCCGGCGGCGGCGTCATACTTCGGTCAACCCACAGCCACCAGGAGAGGCGCAGCAGGTTCCAGAAATGCCAGATCAGCAGCCCGGTGACCGACGCCAGCAGAAACCACGGCAGGTGTCCAAGAAAGGCCCCCAGAAGGAAGGCCGGAATACAGCATAAGATCAGTTCAAAGACGAGCCTTTTCCATGACAGACGTTCCAGCACGCGTCACACTCCTGTCATTGTTCAGAAACGGGTAGAAAAACGATAACCCGTGCCGCGGACCGTCTGCACCATGCGATCGTGGCCGCTCAGTTCCAGTGCTTTTCGCAGGCGGCGAATATGTACGTCAACCGTCCGGTCTTCGACATACACGTTAGTTCCCCAGACGTTATTCAGCAACTGCTCGCGGCTGTAAACGCGTTCCGGGTGGGTCATAAAGAAGTGCAGGAGTTTAAATTCAGTAGGCCCCATGTCGAGGGGATTTTCACCGGTCATCACGCGGTGTGAGGTGGGGTCAAGGCTCAGCCCCTGCATCTCTATCACCTCTTCCACCGCCATCGGCGAAATTCGGCGCATCACGGCTTTAATGCGGGCAACCAGCTCTTTTGGAGAGAACGGTTTAGTAATGTAATCGTCCGCGCCGGTCTCCAGACCGCGAACGCGATCCTCTTCTTCTCCGCGCGCCGTGAGCATCACAACCGGGATGTCGCGGGTCAGCGCTTCACGCTTCAGGTGTTTGATAAACTGCAGTCCGGAGCCGCCGGGCAACATCCAGTCCAGCAGAATCAGATCGGGCCAGGGTTCATTCAGCTGGTTCACTGCGCTGTCATAATCTTCCGCTTCAACCGGCTGGAAGCCGTTTTGCTCGAGCACGAAGCACACCATTTCACGAATTGGAGCTTCATCTTCTACGACCAGAATACGTCTCGCCATACTTTGCCCTGTCTTATCTTATTTAAGTTACAAGTTTGTAATTCGGCGCCATTATGCGTCAGATTTATGACAGATTTATGAAAAACAGTACCACGATAAGGGGCAAACCGTTGTTTTATTACAGCGGTTATTTTCCCGTCTCTGAACGTTTATAATCCTGCTTTCTCTTTTTTGCCACGGATCTGCTATGCGCATACTTCACACCTCGGACTGGCATCTGGGTCAAAATTTTTACAGCAAAAGCCGTGCGGCTGAACATGAAGCCTTCCTGAACTGGCTGCTGGAAACGGCCCGGACGCACGAGGTGGACGCGATTATTGTGGCGGGTGACATCTTTGATACCGGCTCGCCCCCCAGCTATGCGCGTGAACTGTACAACCGCTTCGTGGTGAATTTGCAGCAAACCGGCTGTCATCTGGTGATTGTCGCCGGCAACCATGATTCCGTCGCGACCCTCAATGAATCCCGCGACATCCTGGCATTTCTCAATACCACCGTCGTCGCCAGCGCCGGGCACGCCCCGCAGATCCTGAAAAAACGCGACGGCACGCCGGGGGCGGTGCTGTGCCCCATTCCCTTTTTACGGCCGCGCGACATCGTGCAAAGCCAGGCGGGGCTGTCGGGTGCGGAAAAGCAGCAGCATCTATCACAGGCCATCACCGACTATTATCACCAGCAGCACGCCGATGCATGCGCCCTGCGCGGCAACCAGCCGATTCCGGTGATTGCGACGGGGCATCTCACCACCGTCGGGGCGAGTAAAAGTGACGCGGTACGTGAGATCTATATCGGCACGCTGGACGCCTTTCCGGCGCAGAACTTCCCGCCAGCCGACTACATTGCGCTCGGACACATTCACCGGGCGCAGATCGTCGGCGGCAGCGAGCACATCCGCTACTGCGGCTCGCCAATTTCGCTCAGCTTTGACGAAACGGGCAAGGCCAAATCCGTCCATCTGGTGAGCTTCTCCGAAGGGAAACTTCACGCCGTCGAGACGCTGGAGGTGCCCGTCACCCAGCCGCTGGCGGTGCTGAAGGGCGATCTTGACGCCATTACCGCCCAGCTTGAGCAGTGGCGTGGCGCGGCGCTTAACCCGCCCGTCTGGCTGGATATCGAAATCACCACCGACGACTACCTGCACGATATGCAGCGTAAAATTCAGGCGCTAACGGAAGATTTACCCGTCGAGGTCTTACTGGTACGCCGCAGCCGCGAGCAGCGCGAGAAAATTCTGTTAAGCGCTCAACGCGAAACGCTCAGTGAGCTTCGGGTTGAAGAGGTGTTTGAACGCAGGCTCTCGCAGGAGGAAATTGACGACGCGAAGCGCGCAAGACTCAGCGAACTGTTCAGCCATACCCTGCATGCGCTCAATAATGAGGAAGAAAACGCATGAAAATTTTGAGCCTGCGCCTGAAAAATCTCAACTCCCTCAAGGGCGAGTGGAAAATTGACTTTACCGCGGAGCCCTTTGCCAGCAACGGTCTGTTTGCCATCACCGGCGCGACCGGGGCAGGTAAAACCACCCTGCTTGACGCCATCTGTCTGGCGCTTTATCACGAAACGCCGCGACTGCAGAAGGTTTCTCAGGCGCAAAACGACCTGATGACGCGCGACACCGCCGAGTGCCTGGCGGAAGTGGAGTTCGAGGTAAAAGGCACCGCCTATCGCGCATTCTGGAGCCAGAACCGCGCGCGCAACCAGCCGGACGGAAACCTGCAGGCGCCGCGCGTGGAGCTGGCGCGCTGCGAAGATGGCAAAATCCTGGCCGACAAAGTGACGGATAAACTGGAGCAAACCGCCGCGCTCACCGGGCTGGACTATGGCCGCTTTACCCGCTCCATGCTGCTCTCACAGGGGCAGTTTGCCGCCTTCCTTAATGCCAGGCCGAGCGATCGCGCCGAGCTGCTGGAAGAGCTGACCGGCACCGAGATCTACGGCCAGATTTCCGCCATGGTGTTTGAGAAGCACAAAGCCGCCCGCAGCGTGCTTGAAAAATGCGAGGCGCAGGTGGCGGGCGTCGTGCTGTTGAGCGAAGAGCAACAGCAGCAGTTGCAGCAAAGTTTGCAGGCGCTTACTGACGAAGAGAAAACCCTGCTGGTTCAGCAGCAAAGCCAGCAGAAAGATTTTCAGTGGCTTACGCGCCATGATGAGCTCGTACTTGAGCAACAGCGCGTCACCGCGATGCAGCAGCAGGCGCAACAGGCGCTGACGAACGCTGCGCCAGAGCTGGCAAAGCTCCAGCTTGCTCTGCCTGCCGCCCAGCTTCGACCGCTTTGGGAGCACCAGCAGGAGCAAACCGCGCGCCTGACGCAAACCCAGCAGCGAATTCTCGAAGTAAATACTCGCTTACAAGCCAAAACCGCGCTGCGCGCGCGGATCCGTCATACCGCCCAGCGTAATCATGAGCAGCTTCAGACCGAGCAGACGGCGCTGGCGCAGTGGCTGGCGGAGCACGAACGCTATCGCCTGCTGGGGCAGGAGATTGCCGGCTGGCGTGCCCAGTTCTCTCAGCTTAACCGCGACAAAACGCAGTTAGCCTCGCTTGCTGCGCGGATGGGTGAATTACGCAACAGGCTGGCTGAGATGCCGGAAAATTCGCTGACGCTGACGGCGGATGAGGTCAGCGCGGCCATGGAGCAGCAGTCCCGGTCACGCACGCTGCGCCAGCGTCTGACGTCGCTGCATGCCCGCTATCAGCCGCTGCAAAAACGCCTGCGCCAGAGCGGTGAAAGCGTGCAGAAGGCCCAGGCCGATCAAAATAAACTCAATGAAACGCTGACGCTGCGCCGCCAGCAGTACAAAGAGAAACACCAGCACTATCTGGACCTCAAGGCCCTGTGCGAAACCGAAGCGACGATCAAAAAGCTGGAACATTATCGTTCGCAGCTTGAGGCAGGCAAACCCTGTCCGCTGTGCGGCTCCAGCGAGCATCCCGCCGTTGCGCAATACCAGTCGCTTGAGCTGACGGATAACCAGCGCCGCCGCGATGACCTGGAAAAAGAGGTCGCCGCGCTTAAAGAGGAAGGCCTGCTGGTGCTGGGACAAGTTAATGCCCTGACGCAGCAGATCCAGCGCGAGACGGACGAAGCGCAGACTCTCTCTCAGGAAGAGCAAGCGCTCACTAAAGAGTGGATGGAAGCCTGCACTTACCTGAACATCGCGTTGAATATTCAGGAAGATATCACGCCATGGATGAACGAGCAGGAACAGTACGAGCGCCAGCTTTATCAGCTCAGCCAGCGTCTGACCCTGCAAAACCAGCTAAACGAGCAGGAAGTGCAGGAGCGACAGTATCAGCAGCAGCTGACGGCCGCGCGCCAGGCGCTGGAAAACACCCTGCTTTCGCTATCGCTTAACGTACCTGAAGACGGTAATGAAGCCGCCTGGCTGCACGCCCGCGAAGCGGAATTCGCGCAGTGGCAGGAGAAACAAACGCAGCACGGCGCGCTTCTGGAACGCATAAACGCGCTGAAGCCGCTGCTCGACACGCTTCCGGAAACGAACGGCGAAGAGGCCGAACCGGCCATTCCTGACGGCTGGCGCGACGTTCACGACGAATGCGTGTCGCTACAAAGCCAGCTCAGCGCGCAGCAGCAGCAGGAAAAGCTGGAGCAAGAGCGCCTGCTTCAGTCGCAGGCACAGTTCACCGCGGCGCTCGCAGCGAGCTGCTTTGCCGATCGGGACACGTTCCTTGCCGCGCTGCTGGATGACGACGCTATTCGTCGCCTCGAACAGCTGAAGCAGTCGCTGGAAAGCCAGATACAGCAGGCCTCGGCCCTTTCCGGCCAGGCTAATCAGCAGCTGCAATCTCATCTGGCGCTGCGGCCGGAAGGTCTCAATGCAGATGCCCCTGCGCTGCAAAGCCAGCTGCAGCAGCTGGCGCAACGACTTCGCGAGAACACGACGCATCAGGGCGAGATCCGCCAGCAGCTTAAGCAGGACAGCGATAACCGTCAGCACCAGCTGGCGTTGATGCAGCAAATTGAAGAGGCCGCGCGCGAGGCGGACGACTGGGGTTATCTGAACGCGCTGATCGGCTCCAGCACCGGCGACAAGTTCCGTAAATTCGCACAGGGGCTGACGCTGGATAATCTCGTCTGGCTTGCTAACCAGCAGCTTAACCGTCTGCACGGGCGTTATCTGCTGCAGCGCAAGGCCAGCGACGCGCTGGAGCTGGAAGTGGTCGATACCTGGCAGGCGGATGCGGTTCGCGATACCCGCACGCTCTCGGGCGGCGAGAGCTTCCTGGTCAGCCTGGCGCTGGCGCTGGCCCTTTCCGATCTGGTGAGTCATAAAACGCGGATCGATTCCCTGTTCCTGGATGAAGGCTTCGGCACGCTCGACAGTGAAACGCTGGATACCGCGCTGGATGCGCTCGACGCGCTGAACGCCACCGGGAAAACCATCGGCGTGATCAGCCACGTAGAGGCGATGAAAGAGCGCATTCCGGTGCAGATCAAGGTGAAGAAGATCAACGGGCTGGGGTACAGCAGGCTGGATAAGGTGTTTGCGGTGGAATAAATGGGGGGATGGTGCGATCTGATGCCCTCACCCTGGCCCTCTCCCACAGGGCTGAGGGATCCCCACAAAATAATGCGAGCAGAGAACAATCCCCTCGCCCCTCCGGGGAGAGGGTTAGGGTGAGGGGAATATACGGCTATAGTGGTCATTCCGTTCACTTTATGTTCCTTGCTGCTTTGTAACGACATGACCGGTGAACGTGCCAGGGTGGCTCAATCGCCACCACCCTGGCAACCCGGGCTCCCGGCGGTAAATCGCCGCTTCGCGGTGCCTTCGGCTTATTCCTTCCGGCTTATCGGGTACGGGCGGAGGTAACATCCCTGTAAAGCCCGCCCTCTCGGCGCATCCATGCGCCTCGCCCCGGCCTGCAGGAAACACCTCAGCGATTTACAGCCGGACCAGGGTATCGCTGTAAGTTATTCATTTTCCTGATGCAACGTAGGTCGCTTCCAGTTTAAAAAATTACTGGGGATTCCTCAGCCCACAGGGAGAGGGAATAAAGGTTTATTCTGGCCATAACCACGCCGCGCCGCGCACGCCGCTGGAGTCACCGTGGACAGCTTTGCGGATCGGGGTTTCACACTCGCCGCCGAACACCCACTGTTTCACCAGGTTCGGTACCGTGGCGTACAGCCGGTCAACGTTGCTCATGCCGCCGCCGAGTACAATCACGTCCGGATCGAGAATATTCACCACGTGCGCCAGGGATTTCGCCAGCCGCATTTCGTAGCGGCTAAGGGCCAGCTCGGCGACCGGATCCTGTTCTTCGACCAGACGCATGATTTCGTTGCCCTTTAGCGGATGGCCGCTCAGACGGTGGTAGTCGGTCGCAAAACCGGTGCCGGAGATAAACGTCTCAATACAGCCCTGCTTTCCGCAGTAGCACGGCACTTCAGCGCGGTATTTAAGCTCGTCTTCGTCCATCCACGGCAGCGGGTTGTGTCCCCACTCGCCCGCGGTGCCGTTGCCGCCAATATGGGCGCGCCCGCCGAACGCCACGCCCGCGCCGCAGCCGGTACCGACGATCACGGCAAACACGGTGTGGGCACCGGCCGCCGCGCCGTCGATGGCCTCAGAGACCGCCAGGCAGTTGGCATCGTTGGCCAGACGCACTTCCCGGTTCAGACGCTGGCTCAAATCCTTATCAAACGGCTGACCGTTGAGCCAGGTGGAGTTGGCATTTTTAACCACCCCGGTATACGGCGAGATCGACCCCGGGATCCCCATCCCGACGCTGCCGGTTTGCCCTGTCGCCTGCTCTGCCATCTCAACCAGGCTGGCAATCGTCTCGATAGTCTGGTGATAATCATCGCGCGGCGTCGGCAGACGGTGGCGGAACAGCTGCTCCCCCTGCTCGCTCAGTGCGATGACTTCTGTTTTGGTGCCGCCCAAATCGATCCCAATACGCACAAGACTCTCCTCATTATTTTGATTATCAACAGAGTAGAAGCACGCTCCCCGATTAGCAATGCAAGCGATGCGACAATTCGTTATCATGCCCGCTGATTTAACGACAAGGCCGTGGAAATTATCATGCTGTGGTTCAAAAATTTGATGGTTTACCGTCTCAGCCGCGACGTTTCGCTGCGTGCAGAAGAGATGGAAAAACAGTTAGCCGCTTATACCTTTTCCCCTTGCGGTAGCCAGGATATGGCGAAAACCGGCTGGGTTCCGCCAATGGGTTCACAAAGCGATGCACTGACCCACGCCAGCAGCACGGGTCAAATCATCGTCTGCGCCCGTAAAGAAGAGAAAATCCTGCCGACGCCGGTGGTTAAGCAGGCGCTCGAAGCGAAAATTTTCAAGCTGGAAGCCGAACAGGGCCGCAAGCTGAAAAAGACCGAAAAAGATTCGCTGAAAGACGAAGTGCTGCACTCCCTGCTGCCGCGCGCCTTCAGCCGCTTCAGCCAGACCATGATGTGGATCGACACCGTCAACGGCCTGATCATGGTGGACTGTGCCAGCGCCAAGAAAGCAGAAGATACGCTGGCCCTGCTGCGTAAAAGCATCGGATCTTTACCGGTCGTTCCGCTGGCGCTGGAAACGCCGATCGAGCTGACGTTAACCGAATGGGTACGCAGCGGCGCTGCGGCTCAGGGTTTCCAGATCCTTGATGAAGCCGAGCTGAAAGCCCTGCTGGAAGATGGCGGCGTGATCCGCGCGAAGAAGCAGGATCTGGTGAGCGACGAGATCGCTGTACACATCGAAGCGGGTAAAGTGGTCACTAAACTGGCGCTCGACTGGCAGCAGCGCATTCAGTTCGTAATGTGCGACGACGGCTCCGTGAAGCGTCTGAAGTTCTGCGACGAGCTGCGCGATCAGAACGAAGATATCGACAGGGAAGATTACGCCCAGCGCTTTGACGCGGACTTCATCCTGATGACCGGCGAGCTGGCCGCGTTGATTCAGAATCTGGTGGAAGGTCTCGGCGGCGAAGCGCAGAGATAACAGGCAAAACGCAGGCCGGGTAAGCGTTAGCGCCACCCGGCTTATTTTTTATTTCAGGTAGCGGCACAGATAAGAGGTAGGTTCAGCGACCTGCAAATGAAACTCGCTGTGGCCAGGGACGTTGAAAACTTGCCCGGCAGCGTAAACTTTCCATTCCGTTTCACCCGGCAGTAAGACGTTCAGCGCCCCGCTGACGACCGTCATTTCTTCAGCTTCCGCCGTGCCAAAGGTGTATTCCCCTTCCGCCATAACGCCGACACTGGCGCGACCAGTGCTGCTGCTGGTAAAACCAATGGATTTCACTTTACCGGAAAAGTATTCGTTACTTTGAAGCATGAACTGGCCCTTATATTTATAGATAAAAATTCACTATAGGGGCCATGCTCATCACCTGTCACGCAAAATCATTACATGAGGAGTTCCGAGGCCAGGCGAGCCATCAGAACGTTGGATAACAGCACGGGGACATCCAGCGCTTTTTGCAGCAGATCACGATGATGCTGATGGAAACCGAGGCAGTCCAGAATCAAGACATCTGCTCCTCTTTCCAGCAGTTCCTTCCCGGCAGCAATAAGTTTTGCCTCACTGTCCCAGAACGGATTTGCCAGCGCATACAAGGGCACTTTTTCCAGCACGTGCCACTTTGCCTCCTGGTTATCCATAAGCTCCTCAATGGGCACAATCACCCCCACCTGATGACCATCCACGATGGAGGCCACCAGCGGTGGAATGATCCGCATCGGCTCCAGCAAAATCGCATTACGCGCCGTGAGGCCCTTAATGGGCGCGGTACTCATCAGCAAAATAACGTCATAACCTTGATTATCGAGCACTTCTATTACGCCCTGCAGCGAGCGCTCGATTTTCTGACGTGAAACATGCGCCAGTTTACCGTCGCTTAATAACGTCGCCAGGGGATCCTCCCCCGCCTCGACAGCGTAGTCTTCCATGACCTCTTCCCGACTCATCTTCCCCAGCAGGCTAAGATGCGTTATCTGTTGTTCAGATACATGCTCGGTTAAGAGCGGTAACACTTCGCTTACAGGGACCACACCAATGGTGAGGATCGCCAACGTTGCCTTCATCTTGATCGCCTTCCATTACTCCAACATCGTGCACACAGGTACAGGCTCACTACGCTGCACAGTTCATTTTTTCAACAAAACAGCACCAAGCGTAGCAGGTGATCCCGACATCGAAATGTAAAGATCGCCTGCCGATACCGGAGTTACTTGTAATAACTAAATATTAACTCCTGCTTAACTTTCCCGATGAGTAAAAAGTGTGATTCAGGCACGATACTGGAACGTTTAGGAAAAGGGTCAGGTTTTATCGGGATCTTCATAGCGCCGTTTCGCATCCAGCGCTTCCTGTTCAGTCTCGTGTTCACTGATCAGCGAGTCCGGTTTGGGGTGATCGGCACGCAGTTGATACCAGGTCACGGTATGACCCGTCTGGCCTTTTTCAACGGTAACAATACGTGCTTCACGCGGATAGGGAGGTCTGGTTGGCATAGCTCATCCTTTTTTTATGTCTGAGCTATAAGTATAGACGCCGGTTAGCTGGCACAAGCCAAACGCAGGGCGGTAATAATCTGAATCACAACGTCTTCGGGAGAGGCTGACGCATCCACCACGTGGTGAGCCGCTTCGCGGTATAACGCATCGCGTTCGGCCAGCACTTCGCTCACCTCTTCGTTGAGCGGCCTGGAGGTCAGCGCGGGGCGTTGCCCCTCTTCCGGAAAGGCTTCCAGCCGCCCTACCAGAGCCGACACCGGCGCGCTGAGATAAATCACAATCCCCTTTTCGCGCATAAAGTGGCGATTACACTCCGCCAGAACAATGCCACCGCCGGTCGCGATCACGGCAGACGGGATAGTGACCGCTTTCAGCGCGGCGGTTTCGCGCGCGCGAAAGCTCTCCCATCCCTCTTGCTCAACGATCTCAGCGATGGTTTTTCCGGCCTCGGTTTGCAGCCAGTGGTCGGTATCAACAAACTGGCGATGACACACGCGTGCCAGCTCCAGGCCAACGGTGGTTTTCCCACAGCCGCGGGGGCCAACTAAAAAGATGGGTTGGGTCATGCCAGGTGTTCCCCTTGATGCCGAATGGCTGAAGAGTGTAAAGAAATAATTGCAGAAGATGTTGCGATTACTTTACTGCAAAGCGGTACGGGATGACAACCCTGTGGAGGTCACACTGTACCACAAATTGACAATAATTATCATTACGCTGTACGGCGCTTCACTTCCAGCAGCCATTTATCCAGCTCGGCAGCGAACTGCTGACGGTCGCGCTGGGACAGGCTGTCCGGTCCACCGGTCTGCACGCCGCTGGCCCGCATCGTATCCATAAAATCGCGCATGGTGAGCTTTTCCCGAATGGTCGAAGGCGAGTAACGCTCCCCGCGCGGATTGAGCGCCGCCGCCCCTTTCTCCAGCACTTCGGCAGCCAGCGGAATATCCGCCGTGATCACCAGATCCTCCGCGCTGCACAGACGAACAATTTCGTTATCCGCCACGTCGAACCCGGCCGGCACGCGCAAGGAGCGGATGAACCGCGAAGGCGGTACGCGAATATTCTGGTTCGCCACCAGCGTCAGCGGCATCTGAACGCGCTCGGCGGCGCGAAATAAAATCTCTTTAATCACGTTCGGACACGCGTCCGCATCAACCCAAATCGCCATATTGTCTCCCCATAATGAGTCTGCCGACTATTGTCGCCTGCATTTCGTTGTTAAGCTATCAATCAGAGAAAACAACGCATAATGACGGAGAATCGTGATGGACAAGAAAATCGGGTTTATCGGCTGCGGTAACATGGGCAAAGCCATCCTGGGCGGTCTGATCGCCAGCGGGCAGGTGCTGCCGGGTCAGATTTGGGTCTATACCCCGTCACCGGACAAGGTCGCCGCACTGCGCGATCAATACGGGATCAACGCCGCCGAAAGCGCGCAGGAAGTCGCCCAGGTCGCCGATATCGTCTTTGGTGCCGTCAAGCCAAACATCATGATCAAAGTGCTGAGCGATATCACCTCCAGCCTGAATAAAGAGACGCTGGTCGTGTCGATTGCCGCAGGCGTCACGCTCGATCAGCTGGCGCGCGCGCTGGGTCACGATCGTAAAATCGTCCGCGCGATGCCGAACACACCGTCGCTGGTCAATGCCGGCATGACCTCCGTCACGCCTAACGCGCTGGTGACCACGGAAGAGGTGGCCGACGTGCTGAATATTTTCCGCTGCTTCGGTGAAGCAGAAGTGATTGCGGAATCGATGATCCATCCGGTGGTGGGCGTGAGTGGCTCAGCACCTGCCTATGTTTTCATGTTTTTAGAAGCGATGGCCGACGCCGCCGTGCTTGGCGGAATGCCGCGCGCGCAGGCGTATAAGTTCGCCGCGCAAGCCGTCATGGGCTCCGCCAAAATGGTGCTGGAAACCGGCAAACATCCGGGTGAACTGAAAGATATGGTCTGCTCTCCGGGCGGTACCACCATCGAAGCGGTGCGGGTGCTGGAAGAGCGCGGGTTCCGCTCGGCCGTCATTGAAGCGATGGCAAAATGCATGGAAAAATCAGAGAAGCTGAGTAAATCCTGATTTCTGACCGGGCGTCAGGCGGCCACTTCGGTGCGGCCGCGCCCGGCATTTTTCGCCTTATACAGCGCCACGTCAGCCGCCTTTAGCCACTCCCGATAATGTCCAAACTGCGGCCCCCAGGGGGCAACGCCTACGCTGATGCGCAGCGCTTCTTTTGGCGCGCACGGTAACGTCAGCTTTTCCAGCCGCTCATGCAGCCGCGACATCACGGCGATGGCGCTTTCCGCCGCGGTCTGCGACATAATCACCGCAAACTCATCCCCGCCAAACCTGCCGATCGCATCGCCTGACCGTACCGACCGCTGGAGCTGACGCGTAATCGCAACGATCGCCTCGTCGCCCACGTCGTGCCCCCAGGTGTCGTTGATGTTTTTAAAGTGGTCGATATCAATCAGCAGTATCGTGGCGGTGCTGTGCTCGCGCCGACAATGCTCAAATTCATTTCGCAGCAGCATTTCCCAGTGTCGGCGGTTGAAGACCCCGGTCATCCCGTCGCGGGTGCTCATCATTTCCAGCCGCTGCTTATGTTCCGCAAGCCTGACGGCGGTTCGGTGGCTGAGCCAGGCAAACAGCATGGGATACAGCACGAGTACGGGTAACGTTAAGCCCCACTCCACAAGGTCGGGGTTAAAGACGGCCACCTTCCCGACGAGTGGCAGCGTCACCAGCGCGGAGAGCAGGGTCAACGCAATCCCCGGGATAAACAGGCGACAGCCCCCGGAGCCCATCATATTCATCCCTACCATCATCACCAGCGCTGCCGTGGGTAACGCATTCATCCCCATCACCCCGATCCAGAGCCCGGCAATAATGGCATCGATTTTAAGATTGAAAATTTCCTGCTGATGGGGCGAAGCGGCACGGCAGGACAGCTGCCAGGCAAAATGGGGCCAGACGAACGACCACCCGACCAGTAAAAGCCACCAGCCGCCGGGTAAAAAATGGGTGACCAGCATCCCCGCAACGGGGAAAAACATTGCCGCCAGCCCGACGGCGCGCGCCAGCCGCACTCGCCGGGCAAACTGAATGCCGGCGCGGTGAGGGTCATCCTGAGAAAGGGTTAAATTCCACTCTTCCCGAATGCGCTTTTTGTTGTAATACGTTTCATCATTCATCATTTTTGGGAATATTCTGAAACATTTTCCCAAATTATAGAGAGGGGGTCTGCGGGGAAAGTATGAAATTTCGGGTGAGCCGCCGGAGCCGCTCACCCGTTTGGACTACACTTTTTTCTTCAGGCACGCGCTCATGAACTTGCTGCGGTCGTCCCCTTTAAGGGACTGTTCGGTTGCTTTCGCATTACACTCGCGCATTTTTTGCTGCTGCGGCGTCAGGCTTTTTTCAGCCGGCTTCGCGGCGCCGTTTTTAAGGCAGTCGCTCATGTAGGTCTTGCGAGCATCTCCCTTCAGACTCTGAGACGTCGCCTGTTGATTACAGGTGGTCATACGCTGTTGTTGAGGCGTTAGCGTCTTCTCTTCCGCGTTCGCAGATGCGATCAGGAACAGGCCAGAGAGCAGAGTAACCAGTAATGTTGTTTTCATTGCACCATCCTTTTGTGAACATTCCCTGTAAGTCTGGTTCGTGACAGGAAAAAAACCACCCGACAGATGTGATTTCCGCCGGGATTTTATCATTTAAGACCCAGCGCCGCCTTCATGGTGTAGAACAGATCCGTTTGATCGGTCAGGCCTACCACGTTTGCCGCGTGCGGACCGTAGGCTGCAATGCGCAGCTGGGTGCCGGTGTGCTCCATGGACTCTTCTTCAGAGTTGCCGTAGCTCAACACCATAACGGCGCCATCTTTGGTATTCAGCGCCTGCGTCAGGCCCGGGGCTTTGGTATCTGCCGGAATGATCTGGCTGGCGTGCGCATGATCCGCGGTGACGATCACCAGGGTGTTGCCGTCTTTTTTCGCGAACTCAAGCGCCTTCTGCACCGCTTCGTCCAGATCGACGGTTTCGCCAATCTGGCCGCACGGATTCGCCGCATGATCCTGCTTATCGATCGACGCGCCTTCCACCTGCAGGAAGAACCCTTTTTCGCTCTTGCTCAGCAGAGAGATGGCTTTATCGGTCATCGCCGCCAGCGTCGGTACGCTGTCCGTGCGTTTCGGGTTAGGCGTACAGGTTACGGCAGGTTTATCGATATTGCCGTGATAAGAGGCTTTTGGTCCTTCCCAGCGCACGGGCATGTTGCCGTCAGAGAATAGCCCCAGCAGCGGCTTGTCCTGGTTCGCCTCGGTGATGGCTGCCAGCGAACTGGCGTCACTCACCAGCTGATAGCCGCGGGCCTGCGCCTGCTCGCGCAGCGTTTTGCCCTGCCACTCGCCCGCCGTCGCGGTTTCTGCGAAGGTTTTCGCGCCGCCGCCCAGGGTCACGTCAGGACGCGCGTTCAGCAGCTGTTCCGTAATCGAGCCTTTGCCGCCTTTTTCCAGCGCGTTCGTCGGGCATTTTTCGCTAGTCACTGACGGACCGTAGCATTTACGCGAGGTCACGTGCGCCACCAGCGCCGCAGGCGTTGCATCCTGAAGTTCAGCGGTGGAGACGTTGCCGGTCGCAAGGCCCGCCGCTTTTGCCATCTCCAGAAGGGTTTGGTGATCTTTTTCGTGAATATCCACACCCAGCGCGCCATTATAGGTTTTCACGCCGGTGGACCACGCCGTAGCAGAGGCCGCCGAGTCCGTGACGTAATCCGGTTTACCGGTTTTTTTATCCAGCGCGTAATGGGTATATTGTCCGGTCAGCGGTAATGCGTCGATACCTTTAAAAAAGCCGCCCGCACCCTCGGCATAATTTCGCGCCGCCGTGATTTCGGAATCCCCCATTCCATCGCCAATAAGCAGAATAATATTTTTCGCCGGCTTATCATTCAGCGAAGCGCGAATAGCGGCAGTTTGATCTTCTGATAAACGGCGTGCGCCGCCAGGCTGGGTGATATCCCCTTTTGCCGCGCGATTATCCAGCACGCTGGTTTGGGCAGTATCGGCATAAACGGCAGGGGTAATTAACAGGGGAAGTAATGCGATGAAAAGTGCGCTCTGTTTCAATTTATTTTCTCCATGTACAAATACATAAAAATAAAAACAGAGCGACTATAGGCATCCTGCATGACAATTCTATGACACGTCGTTACGTCCTGTGACGGTTTAGGTGCGCGGATGCCTTAACAGCTTCTTTACGTACTGGTGGAGCATCTCGGCATCCTCAACCGGAACCTGCGATTCAGGCCTGACGCTGTCCAGCGCGCCTTCCACGCTCTCAATCAACGCCTGTTGATCGGTTTTCGCCATTTGTCGCAGCAGCGCGGTGACCACAATTTCCAGCGCTTCGACCTGAGCAACCAGCTCTTTTGACTCCTCTTCCTTTTGTGCCAGTTTGACCAGCAATTCAGCAATGAGATTTTTCATCGTGCCAGTTCCTTTTTCAGTTTTGTCTGAAGTTAGCATTCTGAATCCATAATGCAAAGAGAAGAAATTTATTATGGTATGCAAAAGTGATGCAGGAATAAAAATAAAGAACCGCCGCGGTGAGCGAAACGTTTTTCTATAAAAAACGCCGCATTTTGTTATATAAAAATGCGGCTACTATAAGAATATATAATACATCAACGAAACGATTATCTCGACGATTTCGCTTCCGCCATTTGTCTGCGGCGACGCAGCGCAATAGCCAGCTGGATAATATTGATTAAAACGACAATCGCCGTGGCGGCAAATACCCAACGAAAACCGGCCATCGCGGAAACGGATGCGCCAATAAGCGGACCGGCAACATTCCCCAGATACATAAATGACTGGTTATATCCAAAGATACGCCCCGTCACCTGGTCGCTGGAATATTTAACCAGCAGGGTCTGTACCGCAGGCAACATTGCGCCATCAGCAAAACCGAGCAGAAATCGCAACACGCCAAGCTGAAGCGGAGAGGTGACAAACGACATCGCGAAGAAGAGCACGACCGCAAAGATCAGCGTCGCCATCAGGATGCGCGCCGTGCCGATCCTGTCACCCAGTTTTCCCAGACGCGGCGCGGAAATCAGGGCGGATACGCCCGGCACGGCGGCAATCATGCCGCTCAGAAAAGCGATATTTGTGCTATCCGGCTCCATCGACTTGATAAACAGCGCCAGAATCGGACCGACCGAACCGTTACAAAGCTGGATAACCATAGTGGTCACAAACAGGCTGATCATCAGTCCCGGATAGGGCAGCGAGGCGAAGACGGCCTTGCCGCTCAGGCGTTCAGATTTACTGATAACCGGGCGGCCCCCCTCTTTGATAAGAAAGAGCGTGACCAGAAAACTGACCACCAGCAGGATCGCGGTGATGATAAATACGGCGCGCAGCCCGACGTGGTCCGCCAGAAAGCCGCCCAGCAGCGGACCGCCGATGACGCCGCTGATCTGTGCCGTGGAGAGCGTACTCAGCGCCCAGCCGCTACGCTCGCGCGGCACCTGAGAGGCGACCAGCGCCATGGCATTCGGAATGTACCCGGACGTCAGCCCCATCACCGCACGCAGAAAAAACAGCTGCCAGACGTTGGTGGCGAAGGCCTGCAGCAGAATGGCAATCGCCATCCCGAGCGAGGCGCGCAGCAGCATCAGTTTTCGGCCTTTCCGATCCGCCAGGCTGCCCCACATCGGTGACACAATGGCGGAGACCAGAAACGTGACGCTGAACGTCAGGCCGGACCACATGGAGAGCGCTTCATGCGAGGTCACCCCCAGCTGCGAGACGTACAGCGGCAGGAACGGCAGGATCTGGCTGATGGCCAGCCCGGTAAAGAAGCAGCCGAACCAGACCGAGATGAGATTAACTTTCCAGGATTCCATAAAGAAATAGTCTTCATTTTTAGGCGAATTCGCCTACAGATTAGCAAGTTACGCGTTTTGACGTCGCACCAGAGATGCGGCCTGACTGACTTTGGTGTTTTATCTTCCCAGTCATCATATTTGTGAAATAAGTCACAATTCATCCATTTTCTGGCGGAATATTATGCTTCACCGACAGAGTCCGAAACCGCGCATTCCCAGATGAAAATGGTTGGCATGCGCCGCGTTATACTCCGGCCCGAGGCCGTTTCCGTAGTAGCCGCAGCTTGCCGCCAGCATGGCCTTCAGCCATGGCTGCGTTGCTGCCGCCTTCCAGCCGTTCAGCACCGTGACGCGCTCCCCGTTCGCCAGCCGAAAGGCGGCGATATCCAGCGCCTCCGCCGTGGCATGCTCGCTGCGTCGCGCGTCAGGGCGGTGATAAATATTGCGGCAGGCATAGCTGCCGAGGTGGTCGATACGCGCCAGGTCGCTGCCCGTATAGCGTTTTGTCAGCGGCCGGGCCTGCTGGCTGATAAACAGCGCAGAGCTGAGCGCCAGCGGACAGCTGGCAAGAAAGCTGCTGTTCAGGCCGACCGGGCCGAAATCACGCACGCTCACGACGTTGTTAAGCGGGCACGCGCCGCCGCTGTCGGCCACCGGCTGGGTGCGGATGAGATCTCTTTGGTTAGCCTGCGAAAGCAGGCTCGCGCACGCCTCGGGGGTTAGACGCCGAAGCTTATACTGGGTGATTCGGCCCGGCGGGTCGTCAAGCGTCAGCGGCATGAAAGGGTTATAGTAAGGCGGCAACCAGCGGTAACCCACCGTTGCAACGGCCACAATGATGAATACGGTCAGCAGCGTTTTTCCTTTCACTCTCCCCCCTTAACATTCCCCAAAACATTATGGCAGAAGGCCGCGAAACCCGCCGGGCATCGTGGTATGTTATTGGCTTTTCGTCAGACTGGAAGAGAGTGAGATGGCTAAGCAGCGCGTAGGTATTGTCTTTGGGGGAAAATCAGCGGAGCACGAAGTGTCATTGCAATCGGCCAAAAATATCGTTGATGCGATCGATAAAAGCCGTTTCGACGTGGTGCTGCTGGGCATTGATAAACAGGGTCAGTGGCACGTTAACGATGCCAGCCAGTATCTGCTGAATGCTCACGATCCGGCGCATATCGCCCTTAATCCTTCGGAAGTGAGCGTCGCCACCGTACCCGGCGTCGTGAAGGGGCAGCTCATCGACGCCGGCAACGCGCAGGCTCTCGCTCAGATCGACGTTGTCTTCCCTATCGTTCACGGCACCCTGGGCGAAGATGGCTCCCTGCAGGGGATGATGCGCATGGCCAACCTGCCGTTCGTCGGCTCGGACGTACTCGGCTCTGCCGCGTGCATGGACAAAGACGTCACCAAACGCCTGCTGCGCGATGCCGGGCTGAATATTGCGCCATTCGTGACCCTCACCCGCGCCAACCGCGACAAGCACAGCTTCGCACAAATTAGCGGAGAGCTGGGTCTGCCGCTGTTTGTGAAGCCGGCGAACCAGGGCTCCTCCGTGGGCGTCAGCAAAGTCACCAGCGAAGCAGAGTTCACGCAGGCCGTCCGTCTGGCGTTTGAGTTCGACCATAAAGTGGTGGTTGAGCAGGGTATCAAAGGCCGTGAAATTGAGTGCGCCGTGCTGGGCAACGATTTCCCACAGGCGAGCGCCTGCGGCGAAGTGGTGTTAAACAGCGACTTCTACTCGTACGACACCAAATACATTGATGACAAAGGCGCGCAGGTTGTCGTTCCTGCGGATATCGATCCGGCGATTAACGATAAGATCCGGGCGATCGCCATTTGCGCTTATCAGACGCTCGGCTGCTGCGGCATGGCGCGCGTGGATGTGTTCCTGACGCCCGAAAACGAAGTGGTGATCAATGAAATCAACACGCTGCCGGGGTTCACTAACATCAGCATGTATCCAAAACTGTGGCAGGCCAGCGGCCTGAGCTACCCGGAACTGATCACCCGCCTGATCGAACTGGCGCTGGAGCGTCACGCCGCCGACAGCGCGCTTAAAAGTTCCGTAAACGGTTAATCGGCGCTCTTCGCCGACTCCGCGTCATCCGCTGTCGTCTCTTCAGGACGACGGCGGATAATCAGCCCCGCCAGCCAGAAACTTATCACCCAGGTCACCAGCCCGACGGCATAGGTTTGCCATCCTTTAGCTTCAAAACCCAACAGGCCCACGACACCGTTAAGAATAAAGATCAGCCCGATGGCAAAGGCGTAGTAGTGCCAGTCACGGCGTAGTTTGGACGTGAGCTTCATAACAACTCCGGCAGGAAAAAAAGACATCCTCTCACAGTTTTACGGCCAGGTCTGTGGCAGATACGGAAATTCTGAAACGCGACGCAATTTCACTTAAGTGATGAAATTGTGATGTGCTGCAGAAATCGACAATCCAGGAGAATTCCTGAGCGCAAATTACCACGATTCTGATATTGACAAATGCGATGACCTGTCAAACTCACCCCGTAAGACGCGTATTAAAACAGAGTGATACCACGGGAGGTCAACATGGCTGACTTTACATTGTCGAAACCGATTTTTGGCGGCAAACCAAAAACCTCCACGGCGGGTAATATTGCTTATGCCCTGTTTGTCCTGTTCTGCTTCTGGGCCGGTTCCCAGCTGCTCAACATGCTGGTCCATGCGCCAGGCGTTTATGAACACCTGATGCAGGTGCAGGATAACGGACGCCCGCGAGTTGAGATTGGCTTTGGCGTAAGCACCCTGTTCGGCCTGATCCCCTTCCTCGCGGGATGTATGATTCTGGGCGTTGTGGCGTTAGTGTTGCGCTTTCGCCGTCGCCGTTAAAGCCCCATACAGCGCGCCCGGCGATCGTCCACGCGTTTTGCGAACCATGCGGTTGTCAGGTTACGCGTGATCTTCGGGCTTTCCAGCTGGATCCCCGGCAGGATCGCCCTCGGTAACGTTTTCCCACTTTTCTGCTCCGCAAGCGCAAACACCTTGTTGTACAGATCCGTTTTCTCAAAGGCCAGGCTGTCGCCTTTCTCTAGCTGACGGCGAATGTCGCTGTTGCTCAAGCCAAGCGTGTTCGATAATTTCCGTACTGCCAGCTCGGTGCTTCCCGCCTCGCTGCTGCCGTAAGCGATGAGATCGCCGTCCAGCGCCAGCTTGACGCCGCTTGCGCGGCTGACCGCACTCTGGAATGCCGCATTACGGCTGGCATACCAGCCCGCGTTAAAGTCGGCAAAGCGGTACAGCGGCTCATTGTAGTTCGCCGGATAGTTCAGCAGATGATACGTGCCGAACCACAGCCCACCGCGCAGGGAGAAGACCTCCTGACGCACCGTACCGTCGATTTTCCACGGGTAGCCGTCAGTATGCTTCTCCGCGAACGCAATGCTCACCTGCATCGGGCCACCAGTGTGTACCGGGTTCAGCGAGCCAAACAGCTTCTGCCCCATCGGGACCATACTGATGAAATCATCAAAGATGGCGCTGAGCTGTTTTTCGGTTTTCACCGCGTCCAGCCGTTCGCTGTAGCTTTTGCCGTTCGGCGAGGTGATTTTAAGCGCGGTATGCACAAGGAAAACCGGGATATGCATGGACTCCGCGCGGCGGTCGATCTCTTTCCAGGCAATTTTGTTCAGGCCCGGCACGACCGGGTCTGACTGGTACATCGACTCCTGCTGCGCCACCGCCAGCACCGAGCAGATATTCTCCTCGGTCGGCGCGATCTTTTGGCTTTCAAAGGTTTTTGCCAGCGCATCTGCCCACGCGTTGCGATCCTTCACGCTGGCGGGCATTTTCTGCCGCACAACGCTCGCCACATCGACGGGCTTCTCCCCCTTTTTGAGCGGAGCGGCCCCTTTTTCGGCACAGCCTGCCAGCACAAGAGCGGCCAGCAAGGACAACGGTAACGCGCGCGGTACGGCAAAAGACATAGCAACTTCCTGTATTAGCTAAATGTGTTGGTGACTTCCTGCAGGTCACGATCGTCCAGCTCACGTTCAAAACTGCGCAGACGTTTGTAGATGGACATCAGTTCTACCAGGGTGGTCCAGGAGCTGATCAGGTACTGGAACGACCCGCGAACCTGACCGAAAACGTTGGTGATCTGCGTCATCAGACCGAGCGTAATCGTACCCGCAACAATCGACGGGAACAGCAGGAACAAACCGAAAACGTTATCCACCTGCAGATACAAAATACGCGCGATGTTGAAATACATATAGTGGAAGTAGAGTCGGAAATAGTTACGACGCACGGCGCCAAACAGCTCGCGGACGGTCGGCGGCGAGGCGCGGTTAGCATCATCTTCACCGTAAACCAGCTCTTTACGGTAAGCGGCTTCGACGCGTTGATTTTTAAACTCCAGGCCCGGCAGTTTGATCCCGACGACCGCCAGCAGGCCCGTACCCATCAGCGACCAAACGATCGCGGCAATCACCAGACCATAAGGAATATGGCCGACAATCGGCAGATCCGGCACGTGCGCAGAGAGCGTTACCAGCACGGGCAGGAAGGCGATCAGCGTCATGATGGCGTTGATAAAGCTGACGCCCATGTCTTCAAGGGTGGAGGCAAAACGCATGGTGTCTTCCTGCACACGCTGTGCTGCACCTTCGATATGCCGCAGGTGCTGCCAGTGCGCCATATAATGTTCGTTCATCGCGGTACGCCAGCGGAAAACGTAGTGGCTAACGAAGAAGTTGTTCATCACGCCGATGATCACCGCAATAAGGGCGATACCGAGGAAGACGCCGACTTCATGATAGAACTGGTTGATGGTCACCTTATGCGGCGAGCTCAGCGCGGTCTGGATCAGATCGTAGAACGGCGCATACCAGGCGTTCACCGCCACACCCACCTCCACGAGGAACCAGGTGACAAAGATAATTAGCGATGTGCCGAGGATAGACCAGTACTGCCAGCGGTGCGGAGAATACATAAACCAGAACAGGGCAAACAGCCCTACGCACACCGTGTAGTAGGCGTAAAACAGCAGATAGCTGAGCGACCAGAAGCGCGCCGCGCTAATCGGCACCTCGCCCGTTGCTCCCGTGATGCGCGTCAGCCATGCGCCGCCGCCCGCCTGCCAGAAAATGACAGCGATGAGTGCCCAAATAAATGCCGACAGGAAAAAAGGCCCCGGCTTTGGGAAAAAAGACTTAAACATAATGCTTCCTTCTTGTTGTTATGGCTGTTGCTGTGCACAACACGTTACCACACGAAAAACCTGCCCGAGCCAGCCTCCCGACTCAGGCAAAAAGGTCAGACCCGAGGGTTGATTATTAGTTCGCTTTCCAGTTTTCGAGAATTGTTTCGGTGCGTTTCACCGCGAGAGGATTCGCCGGCGCGATGAAGTTACGCCAGACGTCGTTGTGGTGGTTAATCAGGATCCGCGCATCTGCCGCCGGGCGATTGGCGGTAGTATGGGCATCTTCCGCCACGGTGATGTGATAACCCCGGCTGACGCCGTTCTTGATCGTCGCATCGACGCAGTAATCGGTGGCGCAGCCGCAGATGACAAACTCGCGAATGCCCTGCTCACGCAGCAGCGCCTCAAGCACGGTGTTATAGAAGGCATCACAGGCGGTTTTGGTCACATATAGCGCGTCAGCTGGCTGATGGAGTTCAGGCAGTAGCGCAAACCCTTCACTTCCCTCTTCCAGGCCCCCTGCCTCGGTATGCTGAATAAAAATGACCTTGTCGGCTGCCTGCGTAAGCTGGTTGATCAGAGAGACACATTTTTCGCGCTGATGACGAGGGGTTTCAAATACCCCGTTCTGCATATCGACAACCATAACCACACGCTTCTCAGACATACCGTTCTCCGTAAGATTGAGTGACACTGGTGCCTATCATAAGCCCGATGTCACAAAATGGGAGATGGCTCGTAAGTAAATTGTTCATATTTACCCATGGTTACGTTTTTCTCGCTATCGTTATGCAATTCGGGGCATTGCGCGGTACCGATTAGTAGTATAAATACCCATTACTTTCTTCATTCACTTCATGGATGCTTTTCGTTGAAACGTTGTCTGCTCTCTTTTGCCGCGCTGTGTGCGGTGAGCTTTTCTACCGCCCAGGCAGCCCAACCGCTGACGGCGCCCGTTTTAGCTTCAGATATTGCCGATCGCTACGCGAACCTTATCTATTACGGCAGCGGCGCGACCGGGATGGCGATGGTCGTCATCGACGGCAACCAGCGTGTGTTCCGCAGCTTTGGCGAAACGCGCCCAGGAAATAACGTTCACCCGCAGCTGGATTCCGTTATCCGCATCGCGTCCTTAACCAAGCTGATGACCAGCGAAATGCTGGTGAAACTGCTCGATCAGGGCGTGGTGAAACTCGACGACCCGCTCAGCAAATACGCGCCTCCAGGCGCCCGGGTTCCAACCTATCAGGGTACGCCGATTCGGCTTGTGAACCTTGCCACCCACACCAGCGCCCTGCCGCGCGAGCAGCCTGGCGGGGCAGCGCACCGTGACGTATTTGTCTGGCCAACGCGCGACCAGCGCTGGAGCTACCTGAGTACCGCCACGCTGAAGGCGGCGCCGGGTTCGCAGGCCTCTTATTCAAACCTGGCCTTTGACCTGCTGGCGGACGCCCTTTCGACGGCGGCTGGCAAACCCTACACGCAGCTGTTTGAAGAGCAGATAACCCGTCCGCTGGGTATGAAAGACACCACCTTTACCCCGTCCCCGGATCAGTGTCGTCGCCTGATGGTGGCGGAGAAAGGCGCTAGCCCCTGTAATAACACGCTCGCGGCCGTGGGCAGCGGCGGGGTCTATTCCACGCCTGGCGACATGATGCGCTGGATGCAGCAGTTCCTTTCCTCAGATTTCTACGCTCGCAGCAGCCAGGCCGATCGCATGCAGACCCTGATTTATCAGCGCACTCAGCTGCAACGCGTCATCGGGATGGACGTGCCGGGTAAAGCCGACGCGCTCGGTATGGGCTGGGTCTATATGGCACCGAAAAATGGCCGTCCGGGTATTATTCAGAAAACCGGCGGCGGCGGTGGATTCATCACCTATATGGCCATGATCCCGCAGTCAAACGTGGGCGCATTTGTGGTGGTCACCCGCTCCCCGCATACGCGTTTCGTCAATATGAGTGACGGGATTAATAACTTAGTGGCTGAACTGAGCGCCAATAAAGCCCAGGTTCTCACCGCTTCTAACTAATTTTAATATTCCGTGGGCAAGCGGTTGATGCTGACCAGCTTGCCCCGGCTCATGTTGATATAGTTTCCCTGCCTCAGGGCGGCAAGCACCTCGGCAACAACGGAGCGTGAAATTCGTGTGCTCTGTTGAATATGATTCATCACACCGATTTTTGAACGCAGCGTTTCATCCCATTCCGCCATATTCAGCAGCATCGAGCGGATCTGGTGATAGGAGTTATTTCCCACCAGCTGCTTATCGCGTTTCTCAAGAATGTAAGTTATCCAGGATAACCAGCAGAAGGCCTCTTTCCAGAGTGAATACTGCTGGATGAGTTGACGGGTGGTTTCCGTGGGCAAATAAAAACCGGTACAGGCCGTTTTAGCAATCACCCTGTATTCATGAGAGTGATTAATCACCACCGTAGACAGCCCGAATATAAAAGGGGCAGTCGCAATCCCTACCAGCAGTTCATCAGAAGTTCGATAAACCTCAATAACGCCGGTTTGTAATACGATCGTACAAGGCTCATTCCATTCGTCTGACGTAATTAATTGCTGGGGCGCACATGTAAAAGGAGTACTGGCCGCTGTTAAATGCTGTTCGAGCCGGCGTAATTCAGAAAGCGGTTTCGCATTAACGTTCATGCAGACCTCAAGTCATCCGTATTTGTCGGTCCAATATTATTTTTATTGCTTCTATAAAAAGCGGGGGAGATAACCACTCCCCCGCTTTTATTCATTACCAGGTATATTTCACGCCCAGATTTGCGCCCCAGTTCTGATCAACGTCGCCGCCGCCCAGATAAGTGGCATCGGTGTACGCACTGAAGTTCTTCGTGAAGCTGAACTGGGTGCCCAGCCCTACCCGCACAGCGGAGCCTTTCACGCCGTTATCAATGCTGTCACCGTTAATATCGGCATTGTTATCGGCGTCGTCATAGACGTAGGCCAGTTTGAAGTAAGGCGTCAGAGCCTGTTCGCCGCCGTAGTTGAAGGTGTAACCCGTATCAACGCCGAGTTCATAACGCAGGCTATCGTAAGATTGTCCATCAACGCGCATGCCATTACTCAGACGATAATCATCGCCAGACTGGAACAGGCCAGAGACGGCTGCATATGGCGTAACGTAGCCAGAGAGGTTTGGCTTCCAGTCATAACCCAGCTTCAGCCCAAAACCAACAGCATCATTCGTGGTATTGCCGTCAACGTACTGACCATTGCTCATGTTGGCGGAGAGATCGCTGTTGAAGCGGGTGTAGCTCAGGGAGCTGTCGAGGAACAGATCGTTCATGAACTTCGCTGACGCATAGATCATCGCACTCTGGCTATCCTGATCGACCTGGCCGGTACGATCGCTGGTATCACCCTTCGCGAAACCTGCCGCACCACCGACGATCCATTTCGCGTTATTACCGTCAATCAGGGTGTCCACACCCACCATAATGCCGCTCACGTCCTGATCGTAGCTGATAACGCCATTGTCACCGTCGAAGTTGCCACCGAAGTAGCTCACCCACGCCCCGCCGTTATCCGCCAGGCCGTGACGGCTGTTGGTCAGACGCGTGCCGACGGTATCCTGCTGCAGATTCCAGATATTGGTGTTGGCAGAAGGGATGCTCAGCGCCATGTTGGCAGAATCGGTCAACTCTTTCTGCTGAAGGACAACGGAATCACCCTGCTGCTGCGCCTGGTAGGTGTAAGCGCCTAAATCGGCTTTGTTTGCGGCAGTGAAGCTGGCTGTGGTATCCGCGTTATTGTCATAGACGCGAATAATCTCTTTGTTTTTGTAATCGGCAACGGAACCGGCACCGGTCGCATCGTCGATGCGCACCTGGTAGTTACCCGCAACGTTACCGTTCACTGACAGATGGCCGTCTGAGTTAATCGCCACAACACCGTAGTCGTAATCGACATTGTACTTATCGTTAGTGATATAGCGTGCGTTGTTCAAATCGCTGTTCAGGACGTAATCACGGCTGGCAACGTTAAGCACCCCGCCATCGGTCAGTTCCATATTGTGCGTATCAACCTGACCCAGCCCCAGCGCCAGCTCAGCACCGTTATCCACGGTGATGGTGTTGGCATACAGTTGGGCCGTTTCTTCCGTCAGTGCCGCACGGCTATAGCTGTCCAGATACAGATGGTCGGTCGCCACGGCGCCGCTGTCTCCAATATTCATTGATGAAGCATTGGTCAGGGTGATGGAGTCCGCCAGCAGGCCAGAGTCTTCAACGTTAACCTGAGACTGGTTGTTTACCGTCAGCGTGTCGATATTAGAAAGCTTGCGGGTATCCCACTCAGAGCCGTTATCCAGCGCGATGTTAAACAGCCCGCTCTGATACACCGCTTCACCCGTAACGTGTCCGTTACTGTCATAAACGGAATCCGGCCAAATGCTGTTAGGGGATAAGCTACTCCAGTCTACGTTGCTGTAGCCCAGACCATACATCTGCGCTGTGCCGATAGCCTCGACGCTGGACTGTGCTGCACCGACCCATTTGCTGCCGTTGGTCAGAGTAACATCCAGCTTATCGGTACCATCCCAGCCGTTGGTGGTTGGGTTATAGACACCGTCTGCAGTGGTATCCGTAGCCGGATCGCCGTTCGGATAGAAGTTGTTGTCGAAGGTGCTGGAGAACAAAATATCGCCAGTAACGGTGGAGTGATCGAACGTGGCAGTGGTCTGCATCGCGTTATCAGACGCGCTAGCGGCAACGATCAGCGCCGCATCATCCGCCGCCGTGGCATTCGTTTCACCGTAGTCGCTCGGCTTCGCGGTTTGACCGTAGAACCCGTTGGTCCCCAGATCGCGGTACGCGCCTGAGGTCAGAACGGAATCTTTCACCACCAGCGTGTCGGTAAATACTTTGCTGCTGTTGGCTACGCCTTCAACACCGTCGTAAGGAGTGTTATCCGACTCCTGATAACCCTGCGTCAGGGTAATACCGGCAATGTGGGAATTGTTCTGGATAACAATATCGGACTCCACATCCAGGGTGATCGCATTACCCAGATTATACGTGTCCAGATAGTGTCTTTCCGTATTTTCCCCGTTCACGACATCATACGCATAATGCTCATAGGTATCGTTAATGGTGGAATTATCTACGGTCAGGCTAAAACGATCGTATTGAGAATGGTTGGTGCCATCGGTATCCACGCCATCAGCACACGGGGGGGTCATACACTTAGAGGTAATCATGCCATTAATGGTACTGTTGGAAATGCTTAACGCATTCGCCCGACCATTGATGCCATCATCCAGATAGTATGTTGAAATAACACCATTCACGGTGCTTTTATTAATCACCGGATAAATATCACCGTCATGGGTAGCGCCTGAGTAATCCCAGTCGGCATAGCCATAATACCAGGGGGTGGAAGCGGTATTATCGTATCCGAATGTATTATATGTCGTACCGGAAATATCCTTCGCATTTGCCTGAGAAGCGATAGCCAGGGTGCAGGCTAATGCAAGTTGAGATACAACGAGTTTCTTTTTCCATGTTTGCATTGGGTCATCCCTCCTCAGGGACGTAAGCAAGTTTGTCCATCAATGATTTTGCAATGTTTAATTGCGGAGGGAATTATGCATTTTCATTTCGAAAAGGTTCAATGAATGTTTCCATTAAGTCCGTATCCAGACTAATAACACATCAAAACCGAGGAAGCATCTGTCACTACAGATAAATATTATAAAAACAAAGCATTAAAATACAGACACAACAATAAGACACATATAAAAATATATAATGAATCATTTTCAATGATGTTTTCTATTTAATATAAAAACAATATGAATAACTCATCTCCATTTCGGCGTTATACTGCCCTGCATTATATATTGATGCCAGAAAGCCAGACCCATCACATTTTACAAAAATAAAATGCCCACTTTTACCAAAACACCTGTCTTCACTTTGAGGTACACTAGCCTTCTTTGTTCCACAAACATCAGGCATACCATGACCGATTTAATTGCACGTCCCCGCCGCCTGCGCAAGTCACCTGCACTGCGCGCTATGTTTGAAGAGACAACCCTGACCTTAAACGATCTGGTGTTGCCGATTTTTGTCGAAGAAGAGATCGATGACTACAAAGCCATCGAAGCCATGCCGGGCGTAATGCGCATTCCGGAGAAATATCTGGCGCGTGAGATTGAACGCATCGCCAACGCGGGGATCCGCTCGGTGATGACCTTCGGCATCTCTCACCATACCGATGCCACCGGCAGCGACGCGTGGAAAGAAGATGGCCTCGTCGCCCGCATGTCGCGCATCTGCAAAGAGACCGTGCCGGAAATGGTGGTAATGTCAGACACCTGCTTCTGCGAATATACCTCTCACGGCCACTGCGGCGTGCTGTGCGATCACGGTGTCGATAACGATGCCACCCTGCTGAACCTCGGCAAACAGGCGGTCGTGGCTGCCGCTGCGGGTGCGGACTTCATCGCGCCCTCTGCGGCAATGGACGGACAGGTTCAGGCGATCCGTCAGGCGCTCGACGCAGCGGGCTTTACCGACACCGCCATCATGTCTTACTCCACCAAATTTGCCTCCTCCTTCTACGGCCCGTTCCGTGAAGCGGCCGGCACGGCGCTGAAAGGCGATCGTAAAACCTATCAGATGAACCCGCTGAACCGCCGCGAGGCGATTCGTGAATCCCTGCTCGATGAAGCCCAGGGTGCAGACTGCCTGATGGTGAAACCAGCGGGCGCGTACCTCGACATCCTGCGCGACATCCGCGAGCGCACCGAGCTGCCGCTGGGCGCTTACCAGGTCAGCGGCGAATACGCGATGATCAAATTCGCCGCGCTGGCCGGTGCGATTGACGAAGAGAAAGTGGTCCTCGAAAGCCTCGGCGCCATCAAACGCGCAGGCGCGGATCTGATCTTCAGCTACTTCGCGCTGGATCTGGCCGAGAAGAAAATTCTGCGTTAATCCGCTTTAGCGCCGGGTGGCGGCTTCGCCTTACCCGGCCTGCTCTCTGTGCTAATCTTCACCAAACTGCAATACAACCGACATCTGCGCCTTCTACTGTCTTCGCAAGACGGCAGGAGGAGTAACCATGTTTAGCCTCGATAGCGTTCTCGACGATCTTTGGCCTCAGGCGAGGCCTGCACCCTGGCAAAAAAGTCTGTTAAAAAGACTGTTTTACGAAGACGAATTTCAGCAATTTGCAGCAGCACACCGCCACCTGAAAGGACTGGATATGGTGGAGCAAGTTCTGGAACACCTTGATATTCTCTGCACCGTTTCCGCCCGCGATCTTGAACAAATCCCCGAACATGGCCCGCTGGTCATTATTGCCAACCACCCGACGGGTACGCTGGACGGTCTGGCGCTGATGTACGCCGTTTCCCGCGTGCGACGCGATGTTAAAGTCGTCACCAACAGGATGCTGACCCACCTTGAGCCCCTCAGCTCGCTGTTTATTCCGGTGGATAATATGGGCGGCAGGACGGCGAAATCGTCCCTGGTGCAGATGGAACAGCATCTGCAAAACGCAGGAGTGCTGATCTTCTTCCCGGCCGGAGAAGTTTCCCGCCCCACGCGCAAAGGCATTCGCGACAAAAAGTGGCACTCTGGCTTTATCAAACTCGCCAGCAAGCTGCGCGCCCCGCTGCTGCCGGTGCATATTCAGGCGCATAACAGCCTGCTCTTCTATGCCAGCACGCTGGTCTCCCCGACGCTGTCAATGCTGCTGCTCATGCAGCAGATGTTCCGCCGCCGCCACAGCCAGCTGCCGATTAAAATCGGCCAGCAGATTGCCTGGCATCACTGGCACAGCACCACCCTTTCGTCGCGTGAGATGGCCGAACAGTGCCGTCAGCACGTGATGCGTCTTGGCAAGGGATTGCCTGGCATCTTTAAAACCCAGTGCGCGATTGCCCGTCCGGAAGACCGCGCCACCCTGAAACGCGCGCTGGCGCAGGCCGAATGTCTGGGCAATACCAGCGACGGTAAAACCATCTATCTATGGCAGCGCAACGGGCAGGAAGACGCCCCGCTGCTGCGCGAGCTGGGCCGCCTGCGCGAGATTGCCTTTCGCGCGGTCGAGGAAGGGAGCGGCAAACGCCGTGACACAGACTGCTACGATGATGATTATCTGCACCTGATCCTCTGGGATGATGAGAATCTGGAGATCGTCGGCGCGTACCGCTTTATGCCGACCGCCAGACAGGTTGAACGTCGCGGTCTGGAGGGGTTGTACAGCTATAGCCTGTTCCACTACGACGACAAAATGCAGGACGTGCTGGAGCACGGCATTGAGCTGGGGCGCAGCTTTATTCAGCCGCGCTACTGGGGTCGCCGCGGCCTGGACTATTTATGGTCCGGCATTGGAGCCTACCTGGCGCGTTATCCGAACTATCGCTACCTGTTTGGCCCGGTCTCGATTTCCGGTGGCTTACCGCCTGCCGCGCGGGATCTGCTGGTGGCCTTTTACCGCCTGTGGTTCCCGGCAACGCATCCGCTGGCCGCGTCACGTCAGCCTTATCCCGCATCGCTGCCGGACGTACTCGCGCAGTTTGGCGGCGTGGATTACGTGGACGACCTGACGAAGCTGAAATCCCTGCTCGGCAATCTGGGCTGCGGCATTCCGCCGCTCTACAAGCAGTATTCCGAGCTGTGTGAACCCGGCGGCGTGCAGTTTATTGATTTTGGCAGCGACCCGGCGTTTAACGACTGCGTCGACGGACTGGTGCTGGTGGATTTGTGTTACCTGAAGGCGAACCGGTATCAGCGGTATATTGAGGCGCACCTTTAAATGTGCGGTTTTTTGTAGGCCGGGTAAGCGCAGCGCCACCCGGCAAGAACAGTGCACAATTGCCGGGTGGCGGCTATGCCTTACCCGGCCTACGTGTAATCAAGGGCGGTAGAACGGCTTATCCCCCAAAATCGTCGCCCGCTGCATAATCCGGCGCTGCGGAAGATAGTCCGCATTGGCATAGTGCTGCGTTACGCGGTTATCCCAGATCGCCAGGTCATTCTCCTGCCAGCGCCAGCGGACCTGAAACTCCGGCTTGGTGATATGCGCGAACAGGAAGCTTAACAGTGCCTCGCTCTCTTTCTCCGTCACGTCCACAATGCGCGTCGTGAACCCTTCGTTCACGAACAGCGCCTGCTTGCCCGTGACCGGATGGGTCCGCACCACCGGGTGCAGCAGCGGTGGATGCTTCGCAACCGCCTCCTGCCAGCGCTGATGTTCCTCTTCCGTTTTACGGTACTTGTACTCCTGGAACGATTTTTTGAAGTCGTGCTCCGCCCGCAGCCCGCTCAGCAGCGTCCGGAACGGTGCGGAGAGCGCCTCATACGCCGCAATCCCGCTGGTCCACAGCGTATCGCCGCCGGTTTCCGGCAGCAGCTTCGCCGCCAGAATCGCCCCGGCGGGCGGCGTCTCGATAAAGGTCACGTCGGTGTGCCAGTTGTCGTTGTCCGGCGGGTTATCGTTGTGGGTGTCCAGAACGATAATCTCCTCCACGCCTTCCGCATGCGGATAGACGGGGTGGATATGCAGATCGCCAAAGCGCAGGGCCAGCGCGCGCTGCTGCTGCGGGGTGATCGCCTGTTCGCGCAGGAAAACAACCTGATGGCGCAGCACCGCGTGGTACAGCTGCTCGAACTGGTTATCGCTCAGCGGACGGGTCACATCCAGGCCCGACACCTGCGCGCCAATGTACGGCCCCAGCGGGGTAATGGTCAGACGTTCACTCATTGTATTTCTCCATGCCAGGGCGTCAGGCGACGCTGTAACGCGCGCAGCCCCAGTTCTAATCCGAAGGCGATCGCGGCGATCACCGCGATCCCTGCCAGCACCACGTCAGTCGCAAGAAACTCTCCCGCCGACTGCACCATAAACCCAAGGCCGCGCGTGGCCGCAATCAGCTCTGCCGCCACCAGCGTGGACCAGCCCACGCCGAGGCCGATGCGCAGCCCGGTTAAAATTTCCGGCAGCGCGCCCGGTAAAATCACGAACAGCAGCACCTGCGTGCGGCTGGCCCCCAGCGACTGCGCCGCGCGGATCCGCACCTGCTGGGCGCTCTTCACGCCCGCCAGCGCCGACATGGCAACCGGGGCGAAAATCGCCAGATAAATCAGCAGGATTTTTGACGTTTCACCGATGCCAAACCAGATCACCATCAGCGGCAGATAGGCCAGCGGCGGCACCGGGCGGTAAAGCTCGATCAGCGGATCGAGAATACCGCGCACCGTCGGGCTTAAGCCCATCGCGATCCCGACCGGTATCCCGATAATTACCGCTGTCAGAAGCGCCACCAGAATACGCGCCAGACTTGCACCTAAGTGCTGCCACAGCGTGGCATCCATAAAGCCCTGCGGCCCGGCGATGGTAATGAGTTTGGCCAGCACCTGGCCCGGCGGCGGCAGAAACAGCGGGCTGACCCACTGCTGGGCAGCAACCGCCCACCACACCGCCAGCAGCACCAGCAGCGTACCGACGCTCAACGTGATTTGGCGCGAGAAAGGCCAGCGCAGCGCCAGACGCGTGCGGCGCGTTTTTTCACTGAAGACGATGCTCATGAGAAAGCCTCCCGTTGTTCAAACACGCGGCTTAAAACGTATTCACGCTGTTCGATAAACAGCGGATCGGATTTGATGCTGCGCACGGGTTCTCCCGCGACGTAGCGGCGGGCGAAATCCAGCGGCAAACGCTCCAGCACGCGGCCCGGCCCCGGCGAGAGCAGCACCAGCTCCGTCGCCATAAACACCGCCTCTTCGATATCGTGGGTAATCAACAGCACCTGCTTGCCCGTCTCGTGCCACAGGCGCAGCAGCAGGGTTTGCATCTGCTCGCGGGTGAAGGCATCCAGCGCTCCGAACGGCTCGTCCAGCAGCAACAGCTGCGGATTCGCGGCCAGCGCGCGGGCAATACCCACGCGCTGCCGCTGACCGCCGGAAAGCTGCCAGATAAAGCGTTTTTCCGCCCCTTCCAGCCCCACTTTTTTCAGCATCGTCCGCGCCGTTTCCAGCCGCCGTTCGCGATTGACGCCCGCAAGCTGTAGCCCAAACGCCACGTTTTCCTGCACGTTGCGCCAGGGAAGCAATCCTTCGTTCTGGAAGACCACGCCGCGCTCGGCGCCCGGGCCTTCCACCTTTTTGCCTTCCAGTTGGATGGTGCCATGCTGATAAGGGACAAACCCGGCGATCAGATTCAGCAGCGTGGTTTTTCCGCACCCGGACGGGCCCAGCACCACCAGCAGCTCACCGCTGTCCAGCGTCAGGTTGATGTCCTCCAGCGCGGGTTTCCCACCGTAATCGGCGTACAGGTTCGTAATATTCAGCATGGCGGACTCCTTATTTCACAAAACGATCGGTCACGTACTGGCTGTAATCCGCCGCTACCGCAGGCACTTTGCCCTGCTCTTTCAGGAAGGTGGCGGTATCCACAATCGCTTTGTTTACCGGCCCGGTCAGCTGCTGCACCTGCTGCGCGGGGGTCAGATAGGTATTGCCTTTCACCAGCCCCGGCACGTCCGCTTCCGGCACGCCGCTCAGGCGGGAGAGTTTTTCCAGGTTGGCGGGCTGCTTCAGCCATTCATCCGGGTTAGAGATGTACGGCTGCTGGGCGTCAATCGCGCTTTTGGCGAAGGCTTTCACTACCTCAGGATGTTTCTCGGCGAAGTCTTTGCGCACGACCCACACGTCGAGGGTTGGCGCGCCCCACTGGCCCACTTTTTCTGAGTCGGTCAGCACGGTGCCGTCTTTTTCCAGTTCGTTCACTGCCGGAGCCCAGACGTAAGCAACGTCAATATCCCCGCGCTGCCAGGCGGCGATAATCGCCGGCGGCTGCAGGTTGATGATTTGTACCTGACCCGGCTTGATGCCCCAGTGTTTGAGCGCCGCCAGCAGGCTGTAGTGGGTCGTTGAGATAAACGGTACGGCGATGCGTTTGCCGATCAGATCTTCCGGTTTAGTGATGTTTTTCTTCACCACCAGCGCTTCAGAGTTACCGAGCTGCGAGGCGAGCAGGAAAACCTCAATCGGCACCTGCTGGCTGGCCGCAACCGCCAGCGGGCTGGAACCGATATTGCCGATCTGCACGTCGCCGGAGGCTAACGCACGCACCACGGACGCCCCGCTGTCAAACTTGCGCCAGTCGACTTTCGCGCCGCTCTCTTTGGCAAAGGTGTTGTCCGCCTGCGCGACTTTCGCCGGTTCCGCAGAGGTTTGATACGCGACGGTGACGTCCACCGCCTGCGCCTGAAATGCCCACAGCGCCAGTGCGCCGAGAAGTGTGATTCGCGATGAAATTGCCATAGTGCCTGCTCCCCTTGTTGTTATGAGGGCAGTATTTCCGGCGCGGGAATTTTGATAAAGGAATAAAAATGAATCGCTCATAACGATTCGTTTTTAGATAAAAAGCGGGAAAGGATAGTTGATTTTGTGCGGTTGTTTTTTTCTCATCTCCCCTTTGGGAAGAGGGTTAGGGTGAGGGGAACATAAGGCGGTAGTGGTCATTCCGTTCACTTTATGTTCCTTGCTACTCTGTAATGGCATGACCTGTGAACGTGCCAGGGTGGCTCAGTCGCCACCACCCTGGCGACCCGGGCTCCCGGCGGTAAATCGCCGCTACGCGGTGCCCTCGGCTTATTCCCTCCGGCTTATCGGGGACGGGCGGAGGTAACGTCCCTGTAAAGCCCGCCCTCTCGGCGCATCCCTGCGCCTCGCCCCGGCCTGCAGGAAACGCCTCAGCGATTTACAGCCGGACCAGAGCATCGCTGAAAGCCTTCAATCATTCTGAAACAACGCATGTTGCTGTTTTTGATTTTTTTTCCCTCTCCCCGTGGGAGAGGGTCAGGGTGAGGGCATCAGGCGCACGAAACCTAGATGTAGGCCGGGTAAGGCGTAGCCGCCACACGGCTATGCACTCAGCGCTGCGCGTTCAGCTCAGCAATATCTTTCGGCGTGGTGCGACAGCATCCACCGATTAATTTGGCCCCGACTTCCAACCACTGCGGCAGATACCCCGCCAGCGTCTCGCACGCTTCACCGTGGTGATGCCAGGTCTTGGTTACCGCATCATAATGCTCGCCCGAGTTCGGATAGACCACCAGCGGCAGCGACGTCAGGCTTTGCAGATGCTTCAGCGCCGCCGTGGTGTTTTCCAGTGCGATGCAGTTAATACCCAGCGCGACAATCTGCGGAGAGTTTGCCAGCGCGCTGACCACCTCACGCAGCGGCGTACCGTCGCTCAGGTGTTCACTGTCCCGCAGGGTAAAGGAGAACCACGCCCGGGCGCGGGGGGACTCGGCCAGAAGCGCCGCCAGCGCCTTAATCTCCACAAACGAAGGCAGCGTTTCGCAGGCCAGCAGGTCAGCGCCCGCATCCAGCAGCGCTTCCACGCGCGGGCGGTGGAAGGCAGTAAACTCCCCGGCGCTGCGCACGTAGTCGCCGCGATACTCTGAGCCATCCGCCAGATACGCGCCATACGGCCCAACGGATCCCGCCACCAGCAGCGTGCCCGCGTGCGGGTTTTCAGCCAGATACGCTTCGCGCGCCTTACGCGCCAGCTCCACGCTTTTGCCGATCAGCGCGCGGGACTGCGCTTCGTCCAGACCGCGCGCCGCAAACCCCGCAGGCGTGGCCTGATAGCTGGCGGTGATCGCCACCTGCGCGCCCGCGCGGTAGTAATCGAGATGCACTTCGCGAATGAGTTCCGGGTTTTCCACCAGCACTTTGGCTGACCAGAGGCTGTCTGCCAGGTTACAGCCGCGCGCTTCCAGCTCCGTCGCCATCGCGCCATCCAGCACCACAAACGGCTGTTTTTCAAGGATGGCGGTAAGCGGGTTATTCTGCGACATGTTCAGGCTCCTGCGATGTCATATTTCGGGTCAGGTAGTACGCACCATAACACAGGGCGACAAACGGAAGCCCGCAATAAAGGGCAATGCGCTGGCTCGGGTCAAACCACAGGCCGACACAGGCCACCACGCAGAGGATAAAACCGAGCACCGGCACCAGCGGATACCACGGCGCGCGGTACTGCAGCGCAGAGAGCGGCTGGCCGGACTGCAAATGGCGACGACGGAAAACGAAGTGCGACGCGCAGATGCTGATCCACACCGCCACCACCGCAAAGCCAGAAATCGCCGAGAGCGCGACAAACACCGTGTCCGGGGCCACGACGCTTGAGAACAGCGCCAGCACGCCGCCGAGCATAGAGACCGAGAGCGCCGTCAGCGGCACGCCGTTTTTGTTCACGCGGGCAAAGCAGCGCGGCAGCGTTTTCTCATTCGACAGCGACCACAGCATGCGCCCGGAGGCATACAGACCCGAGTTCGCCGCCGAGAGGATCGCCGTCAGGATCACGAAGTTAACGATGTCAGCCGCGTAAGGAATACCGACCTTTTCAAACACCAGCACGAACGGGCTCTTTTCCACGCCCGCCTGCTGCATCGGGATCAGCGCCGCCAGCACAAACACGGTGCCGATAAAGAAGATAATCAGGCGCGCGATGGTGGTGCGGATCGCAACCGGAATCACCTTGTGCGGATTTTCCGTTTCGCCCGCCGCGATGCCGATGAGCTCCGTCCCGGAGAAGGCAAAGTTCACCGCCACCATGGTCATCAGGATCGGCAGGCCGCCGTGCGGGAACCAGCCTTCGGCGGTGATGTTGCTTAAGCCCGGCGCGGGGGAATCGTCCTGCATAGGAATAAAGCCAAAGACCGCCGCCCCGCCAAGGATAATAAAGGCGATGATAGTGATGACTTTCACCAGGGAGAACCAGAATTCGCCTTCAGCAAAGAAGCGCGTCGAGATGACGTTCAGGCCAAAAATCACCACGCAGAAGACCACGCACCAGGCCCAGACGGGCACCTGGGGGAACCAGTACTGCATGCAAAAGCCCGCGGCGGTGAAGCTCGAGCCGAGCGCCACCGTCCAGGTGAGCCAGTAGAGCCACGCCACGGTGTAGCCCGTCGCCGGGCCAAGATAGCGGGCGGCATAGACGTGGAACGCGCCGGTTTCCGGCATCGCCACGGAAAGCTCGCCCAGACACTGCATCACCAGCCAGACCACCAGCGCGCCTATCAGGTACGCCAGCAGCGTGCCCGCCGCTCCGGTGGTTGAAATGATGTATCCGGTATTGAAGAATAACCCTGTCCCAATCACGCCACCCAGCGAGAGCATAATCAGGTGGCGTGTTTTCATGGTGCGCTTAAGCTGCCCATTTTCTTGTTGTGTTTGCATATTACCTTCTATACGTATGGACATCTAAACATCCAAAGAAGGTGTGTTATACCGCGATTGTTAATAAAAAGCTAGATGACCAGACGCAAACGGGCGCGCCGCGCGCTGAGTCTGGGGTGGGTTGTGAGGATCACATAGAGAATCGGACGCCAGGCCATAAGCACCTCCGCAAGCAGATACTTACAGCATGGTGCGGGAAAAGGCGATCTTCGGTCAGTCGAAAGTGGTATCCGCGAAGAGCGGATTCATACCGCAACACTGCCCGCAGGACGGGTAAGGCGCAGCCGCCAGCCGGCGCAAGGTTGGTAATTCTCACAATCAGTTCTATAGTCGACACAGTTTCTTAGTAACCAGGACTGACTGATGCGCTTTAACGGACTGACCAAAGGTTTCTTTATCTTTATTCTTGCCCTTGTGACCTGGGCCTTCTTCGACGTGCTGTCGCCCTACTTCTCCGCGATACTCTGGGCCGCGATTCTGACCGTCATCTTCAACCCGGTAAAAAACAGGCTGCGCGCCGCGCTGGGGGATCGCAACGGGCTTGCCTCGCTGTTGACCATCGGCATTATCTGCCTGATCGTCTTTATCCCGTTGATGGTGATCCTCTCCTCGCTCGCCATTGAGCTGAACGTGGTTTACACGAAGCTTCAGGAGAACAACACCCAGTTCCCGGAAGTGGTAGCGAGCATCTTTAACCATCTGCCTGACTGGGCCAGCGGCTTCCTGGCGGATCACAACCTGACCAACGCCGCGCAGATCCAGAAAAAACTCTCTGACGTCGCCCTGCAGGGCGGGCAGTATCTCGCCGGCAGCGCGTTTCTGATTGGCAAGGGCACGTTTGGCTTTGCGATAAGCTTCGGCATCATGCTTTATCTGCTGTTCTTCCTGCTGAAAGACGGCCCGTATCTGGTGCGCCAGATCCTCGACTCCCTGCCGCTGTCCGATTTCGCCAAGCAGCACCTCTTCGCCAAATTCGTCGGCGTGTCGCGTGCCACGGTAAAAGGTACGGCGGCGGTGGCGGTGGTTCAGGGCATACTTGGCGGGATTGCGTTTGCGATTGCCGGTATTGACGGCAGCGTGCTCTGGGGCGCGCTGATGGCCTTCCTCTCGCTGGTGCCCGCCATCGGCTCGGCGATTGTCTGGGTTCCCGCCGCCATATTCCTGTTCGCCACCCATCAGCTTTGGCAAGGGCTGTTTATTGTCGGCTTCTTCGTGATTATCGTCGGGCTGGTAGACAATATCCTGCGCCCGCTGCTGGTCGGGAAAGACACTAAAATGCCGGACTACCTGATTCTCATCTCTACCCTAGGCGGCATGGAGCTGTACGGCATTAACGGCTTTGTGATTGGGCCGCTCATTGCCGCGCTGTTTATCGCCTGCTGGAATCTCTTCTCAGGGCGCGATCACGAAGGTAACGCCGAAGAGCTGGACCCCGACTTCATCGAAGAAGGAAAAAATCCTCCAGAATTGTGAGGATGTGACGATATAGACCACACCAGGCGGCGCTGTGCCGCCTTTTTTTTCGCCTTAAATCAGACGTTTTCTATAATTTGAAGAACGCCATCCTACTCATGTCGTAAAAGGATCATCAGGTGCGAATCGCGACGATAACAAACTGGGCCTATGGGGCCACGGTCTGCCTGACCATCGCCTCCGGCATTATCATGCTGATGGCGTCCAGTGCTGATACCCTCGAGCGTCAGGCCGTTGAACAACGGCAGAAATTTGATCAGCTCACGGAAGATATCGAAACCGATATCTGGGCCCAGTCTGATTTAGCGCGGCTGTACGTCATTAAAAAAGATCCTCAGGTTCTCAAGGAATATAACCAGGCAGAAAACAGCCTGAAGAGCATCGAGCTTCGGCTTGAAAAGTTGCAGGATAACGGCGCATCGGATGAAGAACTGGCCCTGCTGCATGAAGGAATAAAGATCGTCGATGAGCTGCAGGACGAGCAGCAAACCGCCCTTTCCAGCCTTGAGCGAGGAGAAGACGCGCAGGCCGTTGCGCTGCTCTACGGTGCGCCCTATGAGCAGGAGCTGGAGCGCGCGCAGAACCAGATCGATCACTTCCGCCAGATACTCGACAAACGCGTCATCGCCTCCGTTCAGGACGCGACAAAAAAATCGAAAGCGCTGCGTACCGCGTCTGAGCTGATGGTCGGCCTGACCGCCCTGCTGTTCTTGTTTGTTCTCGGCTTTATATTGAAGCGCCGCGTGCTGCGTCCCGTGGTGCGCCTGAGCGACGTGGTGCACCGCCTGGCGTCCCAGGATTACGCGGTTGAAACGCCCAATTTCAACCAGATTGATGAGATTGGCGATATGGCCCAGGCCATCCGCATCTTCCGCGAAAACGGCCTGGCGCGACAGCGTCTGGAAAAAGAGCGCGATGCCGACTGGGCCATCCGCGAGCTGCTGGCGCGCATGACCCAGCGGCTGCAGGGGTGTGAGAACTTTAACGATGTGATTAACGTGGCGGAGCTGTTTGCGCCTAATATCGCACCGGGGATCGCGGGCCGACTTTACGTCCTTGACCGGGAGCCGTGGCAGATGCGCTGCGTCGCGCAATGGCTTTCACCGGTTGGGGAAGAGACGAGCTTCCACCCTGACGAGTGCTGGGCTGTGCGCCGCGGACAGAGCCACCCGCCGGTAAACGGCGAGCCGGATATCGCCTGCTACCATCTGCCGTCGTCCCAGGGGGAAAGCTCGCTGTGCGTGCCGCTTATCGCCCTGGGCGAGGCCATTGGCCTGCTCTCTTTCCAGAACATCACGGCGGACAACGCCCCTTCCCGCGCGTATCTGGAACTGATGGCCGAAGCGCTCGGGCTGGCACTGGCCAACCAACGCCTGCGCGACGCGCTGCTGGAAAAAGCCTTATTCGACCCGCTCACCGGCCTGCGTAATCGTCATCATCTGGAAGATACCCTGCAAACCCAAACGGCACAGGCGTTGCGCACCGGCGAGCCGTTAAGCTGCATGATGATCGACATCGATCACTTCAAGAGCATCAATGACCGCTTCGGCCATGAAGCGGGCGATCAGGTGATTAAAAGCGTGGCGTCAATTGTCCAGCGGGCCGCACATGACAACGGGCTCGCATTCCGCTACGGGGGCGAGGAGTTTCTGGTGCTGCTTCCCGGTGCCGATGAGGCAGAAGCGTACGCCTGCGCGCAGAAGATTTACACCGGCGTACATGAGCTGTCGATTCGCTACGGGCTGACCGAGATTGGGCCGGTGGATGTGTCGATTGGCATTGCCAGCTACCCGCAACATGCCCAGACTGACAACCTGCTGCGCGCTGCGGATGTGGCCTTGTACCGGGCGAAAGAGCTGGGCCGCGCGCGGATTGTGAGCTTTGGGATGCTGGAGGCGGGTTAGCTATTATTTTCGCGCCACTGCTTTACCATCTCATCCGTAACTTCATTTTTATAACAAATGGGAGCATAGCCTCCCGCTTTACTCCATGCGCTGCGTCTGCCGCAGGCGCTTCCGTTTCTGGCCTGGTTAAAAGGACAGGCGCATACTCCGGGATAAGATGCGATCGACTCTGCAATAATGTTCTCTTTAACCTGTTCACTGGAAACTGAACTGTTTTTTGCCATAGCGATGTCCGCAACAAAAAAGCAGCACACAGCGCAAAGCACCATCAAGAATGGTCTTTTTTTCATTTTTTGATTCGTTTTAAGGAAGGGTGTGCACACGATAAGTGGCGAATGAAAGAGATAATCTGATTTACATCAATGAATCTAATTCGTCAGGAACAACAAACCTTACACGTTCTCGCTTGAGAAATGGAAAACTTTAAATTACATATTTCGTCACTATTTCTCAGTAAGAACCTGTCCTGCCACAATTACCGTTGTGATAAGTAGCCCTCCTTTGTGACGGCGAAAAGGTTTAAACTTTTCGTGATATTCTTTCTTTACGCCCCTTAATTTTTATACTCAAGCCATATTCGCCACTGTATTAACACATGTCACGCGCAATACGTTGTGCATGACATGTGAAGATATTTTGTTATGGAAAAACGTCTATGTCGAAACTGGATTTGAGATCCAAAAAAACCTGGGGCGCGCTGGCATCGATCGCCGTTGTCGCCGGTACGCTGGCATTTGCTTTTGCATGGACGGCGGGCTGGCTTGGTTCACGCACGGTCAGCCAGGCACTGGTGGGTGAAACACCGAAACCCTTCCCGCCGGGTTTTCGCCGCGCGCATGGAAAAGGCATCTGCTTTGCTGGCACCTTTACGCCAAACGGCTCGGCAAATTCTCTTTCAACTTCCCGCCTCTTCTCACAGCAGGAAGTGCCCGTGGTGGGCCGATTCTCTATTGGTACTGGCGATCCCCATGCCCCGGATAGTACGACCAAAACCCTGAGCATGGCGCTGCTGCTGAAGACAGATGACAAGCAACAATGGCGGATGGCGATGAACAACGAGCCTTTCTTCGCCACGCACAGTCCGGAAGGTTTTCTGGCCTTGCGAAAAGCCACGGCTGTCGATGCAGCCACTGGCAAACCGGATCCACAGCGTCTCGCAAACTTTTTGAAAGCGTACCCGGAGGCGGAGAAATACCTTAAATGGGCGGCACAAAAACCCGCGCCCGGCAGCTTCGCGGGGGCGACGTTTTACAGCATTAACGCCTTTTATCTTGTGAAGACGCAAGGGGATCGCCAGGCCGTTCGCTGGATGATGCGTCCGCACGAGCCTTTCCTTTCGATGAGCGATGAACAACGACAGAAAGCCGATGACAACTTCCTGTTCGAAAACCTGCGTCAGCGCCTGGCGCAGAAGCCACTCTATTGGGATTACGTTTTGCAGCTCGCACAGCGGGGCGATCCGGTGGATGACCCTTCCCAGCCATGGCCGGACGATCGCAAAAAGATGGTGGCCGGCACGCTGGAAGTGACGCGCGTCGAAGCACAATCCGAGGGCGCGTGCCGCGACGTTAACTTTGACCCTTCGATTGTTCCTGCAGGCGTTGCGGTGTCTGATGATCCCATCTTAAACGCCCGTTCCGCTGCCTATTCCCACTCTTTCAGTCGCCGTGAGCGGGAAATCGGCTACGGCAAGGCCACCGAAGCCGTGCAAAAGCAGGAGGTAAAATGAGCTCGAATAAAGATATGCGAGAGCACGCGCCGCAGCATTTCAATATCCTGGCGCGAAGCCTGCACTGGCTGATGGCGGTGATGATCCTGGCCATACTTTTCATCGGTGCCGCGATGATGACGTCGTTACATCACCGGATTTGGTTAATCGACCTGCACCGGCCGCTGGGTGTCGCCATTTTACTGCTGGCACTGGTGCGTATGGTCAACCGGCTCCTTAGCCGGGCGCCCCCACTTCCCGCTGATTTGCCCGTCTGGCAGGTGCTTGCAGCAAAGGCATCACACTGGATGCTGTATGGGTTAATGCTGGCAATGCCGCTGCTGGGCTGGGCGCAACTGTCGGCAGCGGGGCTGCCGATTGTGATGTTTAATGGCGTCAACCTGCCGGCGATTGCCCCGAACAGTCCAGCACTGTATGCCTGGTGTCACGACGCCCATAGCCTTCTGGCAAAGTTGCTTTTTGCTGTGGTGCTGGTCCATCTCTCTGCCGCCCTCGTTCATGCGTGGATCTACCGGGACGCAGTGTTTTCCAGCATGGCGAAAGGGGGGAAGTCGGCGTCAGCCATCCAGGATGACATGAAGTAAGGCAAGCGATATGGGACACGCACCATCAGAATGGCCGTGTCCTCGCTTATCGTCGTCATCCAGGAACGGCGGACACAACCGGGGTGCGTATTTAGTCTCCAGATTCGCACCCCAAAAAGCCAAGGACATCCTAAAATTGTCGCGGAAGTTAATACCCATCAATTAAAGCGATTATTTTTTAAACAGAATAGCATTTATGCCCGCAATTTTAGCTTTTATCAAAAAGTTAAGCGTCGCTCGAGTATCAAACCCCCTGCCACCCACAACACCTAACTCATTGATTAAAATGAGTTTATATCAACAAAAAAGATAAAACCCCTTACTCCTCAACAAAATATATAAACTCGTGTGATATCTAAATTATAATTCTTATACTTATGTTCAAAAGGTGGAGGTCAAAATGCGATTAACCCTACTGCTGTTATGCTGTCTCGTACAAAGTGTAACCTGGGCGGGCGAACTGCCAAAACCAGTTGGTAAACCCATTTTAACGATTTACGGTAATATAGAAAATACCAATGAAAATGGAAAAGCAGTGTTTGATCTCGCCAGCCTTGAAAAACTCGGAGTAGTGAGTTTCGAGACGACATCTCCCTGGTATAATGGTCGTACGAAGTTTGAGGGTGTTCCAATGAACAAACTCATGGAGTATGTGGGTGCGAAGGGAACTAACGTTAATGTTATTGCGCTCAATGATTACTCTACCGTGATCCCTCTCAGCGACTTTAAAAAATACAACGCCATACTTGCCTTAAAGATCAATGGCGAATATATGCGCATTCGCGATAAAGGCCCATCTTTCATTGTATACCCCTATGACAGTCTTCCTGAGTTGAATAATCAAATTTATTACTCGCGTTCAGCATGGCAGGTTAGCAAAATGAAGATTGAGTAGTCGTTCAGGAGAACATAATGAACAGGATACTGGTTGGTATCATTTTTTCTCTTTTTATCACGACAGGATATATTGCATTCCTTGTTTACGATCGACAGCAGGAATTGCAAAAACTGACTCAATACACTGAGTCCTGGTCCGTGGCACAACTGGTATCAGAGTATTACCGTTTTGAATCATGGCTTGGTCTATACGCAACCGATACCGATGACGTTACGATAGACCAGGTCCGCATGCGTCTCGAAATTATGCTCAGCCAGAGCGATTTAATGAAGGGTGGAGATTTAGGTCGCTATATTGACAGCGATAAAGCGCATCAGGAGCTTGCTTTGCGCTTAGAGAAAATACTGACCTATCTGGATAGCCATCTTGAAAAAATGAGCCACCCAGAGTTACAGGCATACCTGACAAATATGCATGATCTCGATGCACCTCTTAGCCAGCTTTCAGCCACGGCACTGACGAAAGATATTAACACGGTTAATGAATCCAACCATAAAATACAGATCCTTTACTATATTTACTCGGCACTTTCATTACTGCTGGTGATATTAAGCTTTATTCTGGGTTTCTTAATGATCTACCAGAATAAAAACATTCTCAAAGCGCACATGCAGGTTAAAAGCCTTGCTGACGAACTGCAGATATCAAAAGAAAAGCTGCAAATTCAGAACTCAAAGCTGGAATATGATGTTTATCATGACTCCCTCACCGGCATGAAAAACCGCCTCTTCTTCTGGGACGATCTCAACAAAATTAATCTTCAGGCAGATAAAAACCATATCCCCGTCACGGTGATGTTATTTGATTTAGACCGCTTCAAAGAGGTTAACGATACCTATGGCCATGATGCCGGAGATTTGCTGTTGAATCAGGTATCCCGACGCCTCACCTCAATGAGCAGCGCCACTGATACGTTTTACCGTTTGGGCGGAGACGAGTTTGCCCTGCTGTCCAGCGGCCTCACTGAAGCAGCAGCCGTTTCGCGTGCCAAAGAAATCAGCGAACATATCAGCCAGCCCTATACGATTAATAACCAGCTGATAAAAATCGCCACCTGCGTGGGTATTGTTTTATCTGATAATGAACGGCGCTCTGACTATCTTTATAAATTTGCCGATCTGGCGCTCTACGAAGCCAAAAAAGAGGGTTCACAGCAGATAAAAGTCTTCCGTCAGTGGATGCTGCAAAAGTTACAGGAAAGCCGAACCCTTGAACATGATATGGCACTGGCGATCGATAACCATGAATTCGTTGTTTATTACCAGCCTATTGTCGATTCATTCAGCAATGAAATTTACGGCTATGAAGCCCTTATTCGCTGGATACACCCGGTGAAGGGGATCCTGTCACCTGATTACTTTATTTCCGTCGCGGAGAAAACGGGGATGATCAATCAGATCGGCAAAACCGTACTGGAGCTTGCCTGCCGGGAAGCGGTTTCCTGGGCGGTTCCGGCAAGGATCTCTGTGAACGTCTCACCCGTTCAGCTGGGCACGAAATCCTTTACGGCGATGGTACAGTCCATCCTGAAGGAGACAGGACTTCCGGCAAACCGTCTTGAATTAGAGGTTACGGAGTCATCGCTCTTCAGCGACAGCAACACGCCGCTCACTATTCTCAAAAAGCTGAGAACGCTGGGTGTAAGAATTTCAATCGATGATTTCGGAACGGGTTATTCGTCGCTCTCACGTCTGAGTGAACTGAATTTTGATAAAATTAAAATCGACAAATCCTTCGTGAACCCGATATCCACGCAGGATGATGCCCTTAATATCGTTAAATTGATAACCGGCATGGCGAAGAGCCTCAATATGAGGGTCATTGCAGAAGGTGTTGAAACCGAAGCGCAGCTTGAACGTCTTCAGGCGCTTGGCTGCGATCTCGTCCAGGGATACCTGTTCGGAAAACCCCAGGCTGAGATTGACAGGAAGATTAGATACGGTTGAAATGGTTGCGCGGCTTTTTCTGGCCTAAAACCCTTTAGTCGATTGATAATCAAAGGTTAAACAATGAAAAAAACAGCCCCGGCCTATACACCTGTTGATTTATCTCGCTGGGCCAGGAAGGAGCATTTTGAAGTATTCCAGTCATTTGCTGAGTGTACCATTAACCAAACGGTTCTGATCGACATCACCGCGCTGCGAAAACATATCAAAGAGGTCGGCTGGAAGTTTTACCCGACGATTATTTCCCTCCTCTCTAAAATCATGAACCGGCATCCGGAATTCCGTATGGCCATGAAGGACGATGAGCTTGTCATATGGAATGAAATTCATCCCAGCTATACCATTTTCCATCCTGAAACAGAGACCTTTTCGTCACTGTGGAGCCACTTCGACGGCAATATTCAGCACTTCCAGAACACCTATGCGGAAGACGTTGCCCGCTATGGCAGCAACCTTTCTTACTGGCCTAAGGAAGAGTCACGGGAAAATGTCTTTTTCGTATCGTCTATTCCCTGGGTAACGTTTACGAACTTTACGATGAACATTGCGCACATGAAGAACTTCTTTTCCCCGATGTTCACGTTTGGAAAATACTACGAACAGGATGGAAAAGTGTTGTTGCCTATGGCGGTGCAGGTCCATCATTCCGTGTGCGATGGTTTCCACGTAGCAAGAATGTTTAATGAGCTGCAGGAGATGTGTGATGGTTTGTCGGGGCTGTCGGAGGAACTTAATGGCTGATACGCCGAAGGCGGTTTTAAAAGATGGTCGATAATAGGAGCATAACAAACAACACAAAACCATTGATAAAGATACGCTTTTTCTTGTTTCATCTTTATAAGTGCCCCCTTTTGTGCCCCCATCTTGTTTTTTTATGCGTTCACAGACCGTACAAATCTTCTCGGCTCTTGAAGTCTTTCTCACTACAGCGATCGGCTAAGAACAATATTACTTACTTCCCGATACGAACAACTGTTCATTAATCCGCATGCTCTCCTGGCATGAAGGATATCTGTAACGGTCAAATATGGCACTTGTACGGTATCTCGATAGTCATTGCCCGAGGTCTGGCGAATCAGGAAGCATTATAGGACGTCCTGCTTCTCGATGCGCTTCCGCAGACGCACATTACATTTGACCCGCTATCGCAGGTGGTGGCCCTGATAAAGCGTACCGGTGCGAAATTATGGAAAGAGTACGCTCGGCGTTTTACCGGCCTGCGGCGGATGAGACCGTCTTATCGGCTCGGTTTCGCTTCAAAAAGGCAGATAATTTCTACGCCACGACACTACATGAGCTGGTTCACTGGGCGGGAGCGGCGCACAACTTAAATCTTATTCACCCTACCTGCTTCGAATCAGAGGAATATGCTTTTGAGGAACTAATTGCCGAGCTGGGCCGTGCATTTTTAATAGCCGACTTAGGCGTAACGGGGGAGGTGCAGCATGAGCGCTATCATGTGCCATGGCTGATTTCCTGTATCCTTTTTGTAATTAATGTAGAGTTCCACCTGAACAACAGACCGGCTGCGCGGTGTATTGATCCCCCTGCGCGCTGAAGGAAAACTGATCCTGCAGCACCCAACGTTCAGCTCCATTAACTGCGTATAGACAAAATTTAACGCAAGTGTAATAGGTGGAAAGTATGCGCCTCTCCTGTGTTTGACAATGTAAATATGCTGCCTGGGTAGCTGCGACAGGTCATTTACAAATAAGTAATTCACTACATGCCTTTTGGCAACTCTTTTGCCCCAGCAAATACAAGGTCGCGTGATGCTTCTGCGATGCGGATCCCCTCATTGAATTTTGCGCTCCGCTCAGCGCGTGCCAGCGAACCGATTTTGAACTGACCAACCCCCAAGCCTACCGCAAGGTGCATTACAGCTGTATCCTCGCTGTCAATAGAGCGCCCTGCCATGATGGCTCCCCAGCCTTTGCTTCGCGCATGACTTAACGCTGAAATCGTCTTTGTTAAGGTGCCAGACTTTGCCGGCTTGATCATGATGGCATTGCACAGTAAAGCTGCATCCTCGGACTGCACCAGTCGCGGATCGGAATCCAACAGATCGTCGCTGATAATTTGTACTTGCTTGCCTGACAGCTGCATCAACTTACGATATCCCGCCCTGTCTTCTACCGCCAGCGGGTCTTCAAGTGACATGATCGGAAATTCTTTGATCAACGAAGTCAATGTTGCAATGTAGTCATCTGAAGTCTGACCGCAACCTTCATTTCCGTTCAGCCAGTAATGGCCTGTCTCGTAAAAACCATCTGCTGCGAAATCGATTGCTATGCCAATATCTTTACCAGCCGTAAGACCCGAATGCGCAATGGCTTCGCTTACCATCTCTAAAGCATGGCGAAAATGGTCGTAGCTTGGCCAAAGTCCCCCTTTTTCACAGAGCCCTGTGGGTTTTCCTGCCTTCACCAGCTGATTTTTAATACGCTGAAATATTTCTGCCCCGATGCAGAGTGCATGCTGATAGTTTTCTGCGCCGGGGGCAATCACCATTACATCCTGTACTGTTGAAGCATAAGATGCATGAGCACCACCGCCGAATATTTCAATTTCTGGCAACGGCATAACGGGTTCAATATATTCTTGTTGAATGTATTTCCATAACGGAATGGCATAGTACCTGGCAGCAAGGTCCGCAACCGCAATAGAAATTGCTGCAGTGTCAGCATGCGAGAGTTTATTATTTTGTGTACTTAAGCTCAAAATAGAGTCAATGATAAGTTGGTCGTCGATACGCTGTCCCATCAACTGCGGGGTGAGTATTTTGTCAATGTATTGGATTTTACAATCCAGCATTTTATGTAAGTTGGCGCATATGTTTTCGCTATTTAATATTGGGTCAACATAACCACCTGACAGACCCGACTGCGTAATAGCTCTGGCTGAGATCCGTTTATCAATAAAAACCTCAATCTCAAGCGCGGGCAAGCCTGAAGAACTCCAGACCTTACGTGCTATTAATGCAGTGATAGCTGTTTTCACCATGGCTATTGGTCTCGTTGTAACTTGCGGTTAGATAAGTAAGTTCATATGGGAAATGTTTGCCAAAAGAATGCTAAAAGAAAAAGGCTATTAGTCAAAAGATTAATACCTATGAAAATTAGGAGGGTCCCATTAACACCAGAGTTAAAGTGATTATGTTCACATTTAATTTCATAATTAAAAATTATGACCAAAATATATCTTTTAAAAAAATCATAAAAAACAGCAGGCTGCATTAGCCCCCTACTATTTTTGGCATAAGACAATTCTTAAGTTTTTTTTGCATTTTAAAGAAATGTAAATAAAATGCTTTACATGTTAAATATCACCTTGTAGATTCAAATTCGCTCACTGATACAGCTTGTAAATAACAAACGCCAAAATCCAACCGGACAATGTTATGGCTCTAATGGATACCGATATGCCATTTCCCCATGCTGGGGGAATTGTAGAAATTGATTCTGATGAAGTTGATTACGTGCTTGAGTTAATGAATGACACTGGCATTGAATTGTTTTCCAGCCAAAATGTAAGACGACTTCAGGGAGGCGTTTCCTCCGATGTATGGCTTATGGATTGCCTGCAAGGGAATAATCTTAAGCGTTATGTTATTAAACAGCCTTTAGCAACATTACGGGTTCAGAAGAACTGGTCAGCCCCGCTAAAACGAGCATTTTATGAAAATTTATGGCTGGAAATGGCCAGCCGTGTGTCAGCGGAAAGTGTTCCTCACGTTTATTATTTTGATGAAAAAAAACCGCTGTTAGTGACGCAGTACATAGACGTTACTGAAGCTGAAGTCTGGCAAAGGCAGCTGTTCTCTGGGCGGTTCGACTTGCTATTTGTTCAACAATTAGGTGAGCAAATTGCCATTTTTCACGAGATGACGGCAGGTAGCCAGAATTATGCCAGAGAGTTTAATAGTGCTGACATTTTACGTGCGACGCGCATTGAGCCATATATCTTTGCACTGATCGACACATTTCCAGACATGAGTGAACGCCTCGTTGAGATTGGCGAGTCGGTTCTGGCGAATCGTATCTCGGTGATACATGGGGATTTGAGTCCAAAAAATATTCTTAATCGTGATTCGAAACCCGTTTTTTTAGATGCAGAATGTGCCTGTTATGCTGATCCGGCTTTTGATATCGCATTTTGTATTAATCATTTGCTATTAAAATTTTATCGGTTAGGGGATGCCCGTTTTATCTTGATGTCCAGACTGCTTGCTACGTCATATCTGCAAAAAGTGAACTGGGAAGATCGTACGGGACTTGAGAAACGGATAGCGGCACTCATTCCAGTACTGATGCTGGCAAGAGTTGACGGGAAGTCAACGCTGCACTATCTGAATGAGTGCCATAAAAATACAATTAGAAAGAAAGCCCTTAACCTTTTAACTAAGAATCTGTTTTCTCTTGATTTCATTTTTAACGAAGTTGCATTCACACATTAGTTTTCATACAGGAAGGATTAAATATGAGCTTAAAACGTAGTGCTGATAAAGCGCGGACTATTCTCCGTGATAATGGTTTTCCTTTTTCTGATGATGTGACCTTAGAGCCTTCGGGGCGTTCATTTCCGAAGGGGGGGCAATATGGTGTAGAAATACCTGCAGTCAATAATCTGATGATGCTGGAAACAATAGTCTCGGCACTGCGCGAAAGCGAAATCTATTGTACCCGGTTTAATGAAACGCATGGCTCTTTTTTGCGTTCCGACCGTGAAATTAAAGAAATGCTACAACTGTGTCATGAAAATAACTATGGCATGCTCTTCGGTCTGGGACCGCGCCCGGAATATGATGTAAAGTCCTCTTTTTACCGTACCGAGTTCGGAATGGAACAGGGTCGCCAGCTCAATAACAATGATGCCATTTCGCACTCCATTGAAGAAGCGCTGCGCTTGAGTGAGCTGGGCTGCCGTGGCCTCATCGTTTACGATCCGGGTGTGCTGTTTATTCTTAATGAGCTTCGTAAAAAAGAGATCCTACCTGCAAATATGAAGTTTAAAACGTCCTCACATTGCATGGTAACCAACGCTATTATTGCTCGTCTGATGGCTGATGCGGGGGCTGACAGTATTACTACAGCCCATGATCTTTCTCTCGCTACGATGTACGAAATACGACGTTTCAACCCGGACCTGGTGATTGATATTCCGATTGATGTCTATGCATCAAAAGGTGGGTATCTGCGTTTCTATGAAGTGGGTGAACTGGCTCAGATTGCTGCCCCGATGTATCTGAAAGTCGGCGCGAGCGCTCAATCCCATCCTTATGACAGCGTTGGTGCGCCGGTTGCCAAAGAACGTGTGCGTCGCCTGGGCCTGGTACTGGATCATCTTCAGCAGGTTGCACCTGAACTACAAAAAATTGACCACGCAGATCCTACGGTTTGCTTACCACAGCAGATGTAATGGTTGCATCGTAATGAAAGTATCTCATGCCCGCGAGAGCTCCAGCAGTGCTGGGCTCTACGAAATGATGCAAAGAGGATCGGTGTACGTCGACATATTTGGGCCTGAAAAGCCAGGAGCAGACTACATTGAGAAGGCGGTAAGAGAGCTGGCGTTGGCAATGCCACAGCATAAGGTTAACAGTTACTTTATGGCCAAGCCTGAAACCATTGCCAGGACTGATCTGTGCTTATTTTGCTATACAAAAGAGACAAATGAATGTTGTGGTTTTTTAAGCTGCAACGTCGCTGAGATCGCCGGTAAAACATGTATCATGCTTTACACATTGCTGATATCGGAAAAACAACATGGAACTCGCGTCACTTATTCCATATTGCAAAGTCTCTTTTCGACATTGTCTCAAAAAATAGGTCTGGATTATGAGTATATTATTTTGAAAACCGTTAACCCTCGTTCTTTCAAAATACTTGCTTCTTTTTCAGATATTAAAAATTCTGCTTTCTTTCCGCAGATATTACTGAGCAATGATAACGAACTGGCTGACTTCTCTATACAACTGGCTAACTATCTGCATCCTGGATTTAAATATAATAAAAAAAATGGTGTGATATATAACGCAAGTGGTGAAGTGCCTGATGATTTCTATCAACAAATGCCACAATGCCGTGATGCTGTTGTGAATGAGTTTTTCTCCGCCAACCTGACACTGTCAGACCGGATGATCTGTATATTGCATCTTTCTGATGCTAATGCGAGAGCACAGCTATACAGCCGATTCAAAGTCATATAATGATTTTTGGAGAGCGAGTGAAAATTTTTTTCTTTGGAAATATGGCCTGCTACTTGAGCCGCCAGATGCATTTGTGTGCAGAAAAGCACGTTATGACCTTTTTGGATGAGTCTGCGACAGACGCGGAGATTGCCTCTCATTGTCAGAATACAGATATTTTAGTATCCATGGTATTTGACCAGCGTTTTGTAACCAGCAGTCTTAAAAAGGTTCTTGTTCCGGGAATTGGCGTTGATAAAATTAATTTTTCACAATTACCTGAGAATGTTGAGGTTTTAACTTGTGCAGCACACGAGATGGCCGTATCGGAATATATTCTCAGTTACGTCATCTCATATTTCCGAGAACTGGATAGTATTGGGGAAAGGTTTAAATCCAGCTATGACTGGCGGGATTGTTCACGGCTGGGAGGCATTGCGCGAAAACAACTCAATGAACTCACTGTTGGTGTTATCGGTGGTGGGAGAATTGGTCGCAAGGTGATTGAGGTTTTTTCGTTCTTTGGCTCATCCTGTCGCTGCCTGACGCGCTATCCATACGAAACCTCAGGTTCAGTTTTGTTTTTCCCACGAACTGAACGGGATGACTTTATCCGAGGATGTGATGTCGTAATTGTCGCTTGTGGTGTTGATAAAGATACCCAAAATATTATTGACCAGCACGCCATCACTATGATGGAGCCGGATACATTACTCATTAATATCGCCCGGGCTGAATGTGTAAATTATGAGGCCCTGGCCGCAGCCTGCCACGACAGAAAAATCGGCCGAGCTGTCATCGATGTATGGCAGTTTTATCCTCAAAAAGGAGACCAGGAATTAAGACCATCAGCGGCAGATTTTAGGCAACTCGATAATGTCGACATGACCCCACATATTTCGGCCTGGACCAGAAAGGTCATCGCCGATCGGGCCGCGATCCTTGCGCGTTATATCAACGAGGAGTCGTGCAATAGTGCTGAATACGTATTACAGGAGAACCAGGCGTGAAATCTTTATCCCAACGTTCAGATATCTCACCTTTTGTTGTTATGGACGTTATGCAGGCAGCTGCCGAACGCGAGGCCCACGGCAAGATCGTATGGCACCTCGAGGTGGGGCAACCTGGTACCTCCGCCCCGGCCCCCGTCATTGAGGCATTAAAAATCGCATTACCGCAACAGACGCTGGGTTATACGGTCGCTGCAGGGCTGAGTGCACTGCGTGAAAATATTTCTCAGCATTATGCTGATTTTTACGGGATCTCAGTCCCAGCTGAAAACATTATTGTCACCCCGGGCTCATCGGCTGCGTTTATCCTGGCATTTTTGTCAGGCTTTGACAAAGGGGCTCGGGTTGCTGTACCGGTTCCGGGCTACCCCTGTTATCGCAACATTTTATTAGCACTAGATTTAATCCCGGTTGATATTCACGTCACCGCGGAGACTGATTATTTGATTACTGCGCGTCATCTCAGGGACCTGACGGAGCCGGTAGACGGAATCATTGTTTCATCACCGAATAATCCTACCGGTACCATGTATGACGCTGCTGTGCTGGATGAACTGGCGGTGTATTGTGACAGTAACGCTATTACTCTGATTTCAGACGAAATATATCATGGTATTACTTTCGGTACTAAAGCAACCAGCGCACGTCAATATTCCGAGAAAGCGATTGTGGTCAATAGTTTTTCAAAATACTTCTCGATGACAGGCTGGCGCATTGGCTGGATGATTGTACCGGATAACTGGCTGCGAACCGTTGAACGACTGATCCAGAATCTGTTTATCGCTACCTCAACGCTGAGCCAAGTGGGCGCCATTCACGCTTTTAAAGCGTATCAGCTTATGGACGAATATGTATCCGGATATCAACAAAAAAGAGATATCCTGTATGCAGCATTGAAAGAGTGTGGATTACACAACATTACCTACCCTCAGGGGGCTTTTTATATCTACGCTGATGTATCACATTTAACCCATGACAGTGTGGCTTTCTGTAAACAGTTACTTGAGGAAACGGGAGTTGCCATCACTCCGGGTGTTGATTTCGACCCTTATAATGGACACAAATTCATTCGTTTTTCCTTTGCTGCAGATTTAGCGACGATAACCTCAGCATCTGAGATTCTTATTTCCTGGTTCAGTCGGAGGTAAGTGATGTCCTTAATGTATAATACCGGTGAAGATATTATTGATGAGGTTGGTCATGATAGTTGGGAAGGTTTAACTGTCATGCCCGAGAAAAAAACATTTTATTCTCGAGATGTATACTTCAGGGAAGCCTGGAGTGACGCGCGGAAGGTTTTTGGTGAAAATACCGTCTCTTTTTTGCAAAATATTGCTGTTCTGGTATTCAAACCCGATGCATTCATGGCAAGAAAATGTCAGGATGCCCTTGATTATTTGCAGCGCCAAAACTTTACGCCGATTACATGGCGAGAGTTTCGCTATAATCACTGGACAATGCGAGAAGATTGGCGTTATCAACTGAATCAGTTTTCACTGGACCGAATTTTTCTTAATGAAAAGCTGCTTACCAGTGACGACTGCACTATGGTTGTATTTCGTGATAATAGCCAGAAGCGTGAGTTGCCGGGCACGGTACGCCTTCAGTCCCTGAAGGGAAGTTCTTTACCAGAATTACATAAGCCAGAGCAGTTACGAGCGATTTTGAAGAGTCATAATCGTTTATTTAAATTTGTCCATACCACAGATGAGCCCGCTGATATTATCAGGGAATCTGGAATACTGTTTAGTTCAGAGGAACGCCACAATTTTTTTCAGGAGATTGTTGATAACTTTCATGAAAATAAATCGGCACAACTTGCTGATTATTTGGATGGAAAAACATCACGCTTTTCTGAGAATGATTTCAACTGGCCCACTGCGCTGGAAGAACTACGATCTTCAGTCAGCACTTGCCCGTTTCCGAAAGAGGCTAACCTATTGCTTGCTGACATTGAACAGTGGCTTTTGCATGGCATGCCCGCGGGTAAAGCGTTATCCGTGAGGGAACTGGAGAACAAGCTTCACAAGCTTGATATCCACCTCAGCAATGTTGCATTCATGATTATTTGTACCAACTTGATTCATCACAGTTACTCGCTGGAGTTTGCATTAATGCGGGGTGATGGACTTGATGACTGGCTTGCAGGTAAAGGTAAACACGTTCCATTCAACAGTTCAATGCGTAACACGACTGAGGGGTTTTATGAGTAATAATCATAGTGAATTCAGACAGCGGGTCGATAAATTTATTGCAGATCGTGTAAATAAATTTCTTACTACTGTGCCTGGCGCATCACACCAGAAAGACGCCAAAAATATTAATCTCGAATATTACAAACGTAATTTAATTGAAATAATTCTGCGTTTACGGATGAAGCGCACGATTGATGGTTTAACTATTCATTATTTTACAAAAACCGATCCGCGACTTGCCAAACGCTGGTGCGAGTATACGGGTGATGAAATGCTACATGACTCCATGTTTGCTGCTGATTTGAAAAAAGTTGGTGTGTCACCAGATGAGATTTATTCAACCGAGCCACTTTTATCCACAAAGTTGCTTCAGGGATATTTCTATTACGGTCTTGAACATGAAGGTCGCCCGTTAGCATCACTCTGCAGTTCGTATTTTATTGAATCAGCATCTGAAAAAACGCAACCCGATATTATTGACAATATTGAGCAGGTTATGGGCAAAGAGTATGTCAGAGGTCAACGCGCACATGTTGATCATGACGATGATGATGATCATGTCGACTTTGTCTGGGATGTGTTGGTCAAAACAGCGAATCTTCCTGAAGATGAAGAGAAGATCCTTTCGCATATTGATAATGTCTACAAGCTTTTCGTTATGTATTACGAAGAGCTCTATCATCTGACCTTTGATAAATCTGATATCGATAATGTGGCCTGATGGAGTGATGTAACATGAGCATGTATACCGAAAGCAGAGCGCAATTTAGTCGTCTTGCGCAGCAACGTGGAGTAGAAGTAACACAGATCCCCGTGACACTGGGGCAAGACGGTAGTGCTCTTCATTTAACGTATACGGTGCTCGGTGATCTTCAGGCGAACACCTGCATTGTTGTTTTTTCTGGTGTGCATGGCGTTGAGGGACTACCTGGTGCACTTATACAGGAAACCCTTCTCAGGGATTTCCCAACGCCAAAACATATTGCGATTTGCCTGGTGCATGCCGTCAATCCCTGGGGTATGCATGAGCTTCGGCGAGTGAATGAGACAAATATCGATCTCAACAGAAATTTTATTGGTGGGTCTGTTCCCCAGCGCAACAGGGATTATGATCGCGCGCGTGAAATAATATGTCCTGCTGGCTCTGAGCTGCCCGACCAGTCGCAGCTTCGATCAAAGTTGCTTGAATGGATTACACACGACGGGCTTCAACGTGTACAGTCGGTGATCACCAGCGGGCAGTATCATCACCCTGAAGGACTCTTTTATGGCGGGGATAAGATCACGCCGAGCCAGATAGCTGTACGCGAAGTATGCCTGACATTATCCCGCCAGTTCCGTCATTTTCTGGTGCTCGATATTCATACGGGGCTGGGTGAAAAGGGACAACTAAGTATCATCCGTGAAGGTGGACGGGGTATCGGCAAAGAGCCAGTTCTCGCTCAGGCCATTAATTACGCCAGCCATAATGCGGTTTCCTCTCTACTCCAGGGCACGCTGACCGGCTATGTCGATAGCCTTTTTCCTGGCGGGCGGGCAGAAGGTTATGTTCTGGAGTTAGGTACCAGTCCAGCGCTGGAAGTCATGATCGCGATGCAGCGTGAGAACTGGTTATGGCAACGGCAGATCAGTTCCGGACCACAATACGACAAGGTTCGAGAGGAATTTCGCGAGGTATTTTTCCCGTCGGATCCTCAATGGCTGGCACTGGCCAGAGAAGCTATTTACCAGACGGTAGAGGGAGCCATCAAAGTTCTGAATGCTTCTTGCCCGGTGCAGGAGGTATCTTCATGACCCGGCTAATCTTGCAATTTACCTATTCCAAAATTATCGCTGTCGGCCTCTCGGTGCTGATTCCCATTTTTCTTGCTCAGCAAATTGCCGATGCTGATGTCTTTGCCACTTACCGTGCGATGGAATACGTTCCTTATATTGTGGTTGGTATTATTGTTGGGGCATCAATTGATTCCTGGGGGGCGGGGGTCATTATGCGCTGGAGTCTTTATCTCCATATACTCCCGCTGGGGTTGATGGTCCTGGTCTATAACAATTGGTTACCTATACAGGCGCTTTATGTTGCGCTATTTATTATGTCGGCTGTTGCCTACAGCGTCTCTGCAGGGACTAGCCGTACTGCTTATGATGTGCTGCCAAAAGAAAAATGGGGCGATTTTAATACGAGAACATCACTGTTTGAACAAATTGTTACCGTCGTTATTCCCCTTGCAATGGGGTGGGCGCTAACCTGGTCTTTGCAGTGGACGCTGTTTCTGCTAATTGGTTTCTCTTTTGGGGTGTCGCTGATTACCCCACGTTATGAAAAAAGGGAAGGCGTGCACCAGCCCTGGTATTCGCTGTTTTTCGTACGTGTTAAGGAAGGAATTAAGGCATTCAGAGCGAACCGTGCTTTGATGCATCTCTCATTTATTATTTTGCTCGTGAATGCTGTCGAAACTGTGCCAGCAACATTGATGGTTTTTTACGCTACCCATGAGTTAAAGCTGAGTGCTCTTGATACCGGGAGTATCATTACAGCAGCAGGGGTGGGGGGCATTGTCGGGGCATGGCTGTTAGGTTTTATCAGTAAAAGGCCCTCAATGCTGCTGGGGCTTCTGGTTGCGTCAATGCTCATCAACGCACTGCTCTATTTTCTTGTTTATGAACTAAACAGCTACCCTGTACTGGTGATTTCAATGTTCATCGAATCACTATCGATAGTGATTTCAGCGGTCTCATTTCGAACATTACGCCAGCTCTGTTCTGATCCTGCCAGCTATGGGACCACACTAGGTATCTCAGGGGCTCTTGTTAAAAGTGGGATCCCTGTCGCGACCTTGATTGGTGGGTATATAGCCTGGCGGATGGGGGTACGGCAGGTCTATCTACTCACAGCAGTCGTTGAGTTAGTGTTAACTGTTCCCGTTACCTTATGGGCACTGAAATCACACAGGGAGTCTGTCTATGAAATTTAATAAAGAATTATTGAGCTTCTACGATTATTTCAGTCAGTATCTTATTTCTGGTCGCGATGCTGTATTACCGTCTATCGGTGAAGAACACTGGGAAGAGCTGTATCGAAATAAATTACTTTATGCCTGGCTTGAATTTTGGTGCAAAGAAAATACACTTTCTTCATGGGCACAAAAAAGACTGGATATTTATCGTAAAAAAAGCTTGCTGCATGAGAAATTACTTGCAAGACTAACACAGAAATGTAAGTCTGATTCTTTGATAACCCTTAAAGGGGAAAGCTTTAAGCATTTTTATCCTCAAGGATTTCAGCGTGAATCTCGCGATGTTGATATCTTATATAAAAATGAAAAAGATTTTATCGAGGCACATGATTATCTATTGTCTCTTGGCTTCAAAGAAATGTTTGTCTGGGTGCGGAAAACGAATAACAGCATTGCAAGTTCTGCCAAGTTTCGACTGAGGAATAATGCTGGCGAACGTGCTCTTGATGATGTATATGTTGAGATTCATTTTAATGCATTTCCTGTGTCAAATTTTTCAAATTTATATTTTAATCAATTATACGTCTTGACAGAAGCAATGAGATTAGTTGTATTATTGATTGCTGAATTTACTTTCCGTGATGGTGTGACTAAAAAATTCACATTGCGTGACATGATGGATGTAAAGCTGACGTTTAATCTGATAAAAAGAGAGGAATGGGATTCTTTAAGCAACTTATTAAAACAGGCTAAACTTGAAGCGCCGTTATTATTGCTGGCTGATTTTTGGCAACAGGAAATCCATGAGTCAATGCCTCCTCTTCTGGCATGGCTGCATGAGCAATACCACGCGGTACGCTGGGATGGGCATTATTCTATTATTGAACATCAATCATGGCCTTATCAGCAACAGTCTGGGATGGCTCGTCAGGATTTCGATGAACTGGTACAGCTTCACGGCTTGCTTTACGATTCACCGAGGCAGACGACAAGAAAATACTCCACCGAAGAAATGACGCAGTGGATGGAAAAAGGAATGCCTGTTGTTGCTAAATATGAGCCAGCGAATGCAGGTTTCACGTTTCTGGAACGTTATAAGATTTGTGACCGTTTTATTTATTAGTTTTGGGTATTTAACCCGAAAATCGGTGTATGAAAACAGGCCCTCTTCGAGGATTATTAACCTTCAACAAGGAGACTAACATGAAAGTTACTCGTCGTGTTATTCCAGTTATGAACGCTCGTCTGTAATAGATCAAACCAGGCACTCTGTTTCGATAGAGTGCCTTTACTTTTTTTGAGGGTTTCTTTATGATTTATCAAAACAATCCATGCCTCGCAAAAGATATCACCTATCGACTCGATCGCCAGCAAGTTATTTTTATTACTCCCAGCGAGAGTTTCACCATTGATTTTGAGAATGAAATAATGGCCCAGGCCGCCGGAGATATTCTTAAACATTTGACGGATGCTGATATTAATGTTCCAGCGCTGAATGAAAGGCTGGGTTCGGCAATGCAGCCATATACGGTTAATGATTTTCTCTCTATGCTCGATGAGCAACATCTACTTTCTGACGCTCAATCTGTAAATGACGTCATTTCAGGCAAGGCGTTTATCTGTGAGATTGAGAATTATTATTACAATATTGTTTTACCTGCTTTTGAACAGGATGAATTTAGCCGCAAAGTATTCACCAAAACTATAGACGACGCGGCGTTAAAGCGCTGGTCCGTTGAATATTACCATGTCACTCGGGCTGCAGAACGGGTACTTACCGCATCTTTGCGCGACTATGGTAATGACGACCTGACGATGGCGATCCGTGACTTCTTCTTTGATGAAGTCGGTCATGAAAAATTACTGCGCCGGTCGTTACTGGGTTTTGGGATGAGCGACGAGGAAATTGAATCTACCAGTCCTCATCTCTGCACTGAGGCTACAATGGCCATGTTACTCAAAGCGGCTCATTTTCATTTGCCGACCTTCGTCACGCTGGTGGCACTGATGGAAGGGACCAGTGAGGAAAGTCAGGCCTATATTGACGTACTGGAGAACTCCGGTCTCGCTCCAGAAGCAATACGTAGCCAGATAGTCCATGAGAAGATTAATATTGAAGGTGAGCATGGTAATGAAGGGCGTGAAATTTTCTCGCATATTAATGCTCTTAGCGTAAATGATTTAGTTATTGCCAAGAAAGCTGTCCGTGAATTTTATGCTATACGCCGGGCTATTACACCCTGGCTCTTAGGCGGCATTAGCTTTGCCGGCGTGGATAAGGTGCTTTTCCTGCAAACACTGAGTGAAATGCTTCCTCAGTTGAAAATGAGCACATTACCGATTGCAATCCCCAGGGCCACGCTGTCACAAAGTGATAAGCTGGTGAAGACGCTGTGCACGCTTAAGCAACTTCCAGTGGTTGAATTTGATATCAATAAAGACGAAGAGTTGTTAATGCTAATGCTGGAGAATGTTCTCTGGAAAACCGCCTGTACAGATCTTGCTCGTTATACGAATACGCTTGAATGGCTTGAACAGCTCGTTCAGGGTACCGTTTCGGACTACCGTGAAGAGGATATCATTGGGTCAATCTGGAATGCATGGCATGCCTTGCCATCATTGCCTCTTGTGGATGCAGGCCAGCTACTGGAGCAATTGTAATTTCTGATGAAAGTGATTTTAGTGCGGCATGCAGAAACAGAATGGAATCAGCACGGTGTTATCCAGGGACACAAGGATAGCCCGTTGACTGCCCGCGGCACGCTGGAAACATCGGCATTACTGACGGCTTTAACGGATGCTGCTTATCCGGTGGAATGTGTCTTTACTTCACCTCTTGGACGTGCGTGGAAAATGGGTCAGGCACTGGCGGGCCATTTTCAGTGCCCGCTGGTGATCGAAGAGGCCCTAAAAGAACAGTCATTTGGTCAATATGAAGGCATGACGAAGGCACAATTAGAGCAGGAATATCCGAGTCAGTTTCTCGCGTTATTTTCACAGAATGCCGCGTTTTGTCCTCCTGGCGGCGAGTCGCTTGCCCACGCTTCTCAGCGTATTATCCATTTTTTGCACAAGAAGATGGCAACCACAACGCATCAGACGTTCTGTGTTGTCACTCACGGACATGTCATGCAGGGTATGCTTGCGTTGCTTAAAGAGGGAAACATCGATCATTTCAACCGCTACGCACAACCGAACGCGAGTTATACCGTGCTGGAGGCGGGCGGAGGGGAGGATATGACCCTCCGTTGGGGGATCGCTTCCCACTTGCTTAAGCTGTCCAGTGCTGAGTGAACAAATGGGGAAAGACAAGCGCGGTGCGCCAGTATCTGAGAGACGGTTAAGCGTCACCGAATCCTGCTCTCTGGCTGCTTGTAATAGATAAGCGTGTACGACAGCAATATCAGCAACGCGCGTTGCCCGGTTTCCTGGCCCATTCCGAAGCACAACGCGGCAGGCTCCGCCAGAACATCACCCAGGGTATGGCTTATTGAGTGCCTGCAGTGTGCTGACGCGGGCAGTGCCCGCTTGCGCCAGCTATCGGTATAGACTCCCTCGCCGATCATGGCCTCAAATATCGCCGGAATCACCCGGTCCTCATTCAGGATGATCGTCACGATGTCGTGATTGCGCGTGGCGGCAAGTTGATATCAGGAGATAAGATGCGGCCAGAAAGCGTAGTATACGGGCTTTTAGTTGATTTCGGTATATTTGGGAAGAGTTTGAAATGGTGCCGATAATAGGAGTCGAACCTACGACCTTCGCATTACGAATGCGCTGCTCTACCAACTGAGCTATATCGGCCCTGAGAGGCCGGTTACGAGGGTAACCACGGGGCAAAAGGTTAGATCTATCCGGGTGATGCGTCAATGCCCTTTTGAATCAAACGGCTACTTTTGCATCACCCGTGATTATTTACGCACGAATCGTATCATCACCGAAGCCGATCCACTTGTACGTGGTCAGCGCTTCCAGCCCCATCGGACCGCGCGCGTGCAGTTTCTGCGTGCTGACCGCCACCTCAGCGCCGAGGCCGAACTGGCCGCCGTCGGTGAAGCGGGTGGAGGCATTCACATAGACCGCAGAGGAGTCCACTTCGTTCACGAAGCGATCGGCATTGCGCAGGGTGCGCGTCAGGATGGCGTCAGAATGCTGCGTGCCGTGTTCACGGATGTGCGCAATGGCGTCGTCGAGATCGGCAACGATTTTCACGTTCAGATCCAGTGACAGGAACTCGTCGTCGTACTGCTCCGCTTTTACGGGAACAACGTTAGCCGGGCCATCCTGAAGCAGTGCGAGCGCGCTGGCGTCAGCATGCAGCGTCACGCCGCTCTCTGCCATCTGTTTGCTCAGGGCCGGCAGGAAGGAGTTCGCAATGTCCTGATGCACCAGCAGCGTTTCAACGGTGTTACAGGTGCTTGGACGCTGGGTTTTCGCGTTCACGATAATCTTCAGCGCCGGTTCAATCTCAGCGCTGTCGTCGACAACAATATGACACACGCCGATACCGCCGGTGATCACCGGAATCGTCGACTGCTCGCGGCACAGCTTGTGCAGGCCCGCGCCACCGCGTGGGATGAGCATGTCGATGTATTTGTCCATGCGCAGCATTTCGTTGACCAGCGCGCGGTCCGGGCTCTCGATCGCCTGTACGGCACCCGCCGGTAAGCCGCACTCTTCCAGCGCCTGCTGAATGACTTTCACCGTCGCGGCGTTGGTGCGCCATGTCTCTTTCCCACCGCGCAGAATAGCGGCGTTACCGGTTTTCAGGCACAGGGACGCAACATCCACCGTCACGTTTGGACGGGCTTCATAAATAACGCCGATGACGCCGAGCGGCACGCGGCGGCGCTCAAGGCGTAAACCGCTGTCGAGCAGCCCACCGTCGATCACCTGCCCGACCGGGTCGGCCAGATTGCAGACCTGACGCACATCGTCGGCGATGCCTTTGAGGCGTGCCGGCGTCAGCGCCAGACGGTCGAGCATCGCTTCGCTCAAGCCGTTACGACGCGCCTCCAGTAAATCCTGCTCGTTGGCGAGCAAAATTTCCTGGGACTGTGCTTCCAGATAATCAGCGATTTTTTCCAGCACGCGGTTTTTCTCGCGGCTGGAAAGGAGCGCTAGTTTGTAAGAGGCAGCCTTCGCGGCGGCGCCCATTTGTTCCAGCATGTTCTGGCTCCTTAACGAATAATCATGTCATCGCGATGCACGGCAACCGGACCATATTCATAGCCCAGAATGGCGTCGATCTGCTGCGAGTGGTGACCCGCGATGCGGCGCAGGGCATCGCTGTTATAGCGGCTTACGCCGTGGGCGATGTCGCGGCCTTCGAGGTTACGGATACGGATCACTTCACCACGAGAGAAGTTGCCTGTCACGCTTTTAATTCCTTTAGGAAGTAATGAACTTCCTCGTTCCAGAATCGCGGCGGTAGCCCCTTCATCGACGACGAGTTCGCCAGCAGGAGGCGCGCCAAATATCCAGCGCTTGCGGTTTTCCAGCGGGGATTCCTGGGCGTGGAAGCGGGTGCCGACGGAGATGCCTTCCATTACGTCGCCAATCACGCCGGGGCGGCTGCCCGCTGCAATGATGGTGTCGATACCGGCGCGGCACGCTACGTCAGCGGCCTGCAGCTTGGTCCCCATACCGCCCGTTCCGAGGCCTGAAACGCTGTCACCGGCGATGGCGCGCAGCGCATCGTCGATGCCTTGAACGTCGGTAATCAGCTCGGCTTCCGGGTTGGAGCGCGGATCGGCGGTGAACAGCCCCTGCTGATCGGTCAGCAGCAGTAATTTATCGGCACCGGCCAGAATCGCGGCCAGCGCCGAGAGGTTATCGTTATCACCCACTTTGATTTCAGCGGTGGCAACGGCATCGTTCTCGTTAATGACCGGAACAATATTGTTGTCCAGCAGCGCGCGCAGGGTATCGCGGGCGTTCAGGAAGCGCTCTCTGTCTTCCATATCTGCACGCGTCAGCAGCATCTGCCCGACGTGAATGCCATAGATGGAGAACAGCTGTTCCCAGAGTTGAATGAGTCGGCTTTGCCCCACGGCGGCCAGCAGCTGCTTGGAAGCGATCGTCGCGGGGAGTTCGGGGTAACCCAGGTGTTCACGCCCGGCGGCAATCGCCCCGGAGGTCACAATCACAATACGATGCCCTGCGGCATGTAGCTGAGCGCACTGACGTACAAGCTCAACAATGTGGGCGCGATTTAGGCGGCGCGATCCGCCTGTTAAAACACTGGTACCGAGTTTTACCACCAGCGTCTGGCTGTCACTCATGATTCTCTGCCGTTCAACGATAAGGGAAAGTAATGTCGAACGAACGTTTTAGCAGGAGTCAGCCCCGTTGCCAACTGCCTTAGCACATCGCGAAACACTTTGTTGCGCGGGATCAGGAAGCGTAGCGGGAGAATTTGACACTTTTATTACCGAAATAATAAATCACAGTTTTTTAAAATTATTCTTAGTTTGTCATAAAAGTTTCATTCCAGAACGATAAAACCCTTCCTGTTTTTTCACGGGACTTAAGCATGAGCTTATCGTCCAGCGAATTTTTTAGCGCGTTTATAAGACAGGATCGAAAATGAAAAAGAGCACTCTGGCATTAATGGTTATGGGCGTAGTGGCTTCTGCATCCGTTCACGCAGCTGAAGTTTATAATAAAAATGGTAATAAGCTGGACGTGTACGGCAAAGTGAAAGCCATGCACTACATCAGCGATGATGCCACCAAAGATGGCGATCAGACTTACGTTCGTTTCGGTTTTAAAGGCGAAACGCAGATTAACGATCAGCTGACGGGCTATGGCCGTTGGGAATCTGAATTTGCAGGTAACAAAGCTGAGAGCGACTCCTCTCAGAAGACGCGTCTGGCGTTTGCTGGCCTTAAGCTGAAAAACTTTGGTTCACTGGATTACGGCCGTAACCTGGGTGCCCTGTATGACGTCGAAGCATGGACCGATATGTTCCCTGAATTCGGCGGTGACTCTTCCGCACAGACCGATAACTTCATGACCAAGCGTGCTACCGGCCTGGCGACCTACCGCAATACCGACTTCTTCGGCGCGGTTGACGGTCTGGACATGACGCTGCAGTACCAGGGCAAAAACGAAAACCGTGACGCCAAGAAACAGAACGGTGACGGTTTTGGTACCTCTCTGACCTATGACTTCGGCGGCAGCGATTTCGCCGTCAGCGGCGCCTACACCAACTCTGACCGCACCAACGCTCAGAACCTGCTGGCGCGTGGCCAGGGCCAGAAAGCAGAAGCCTGGGCAACCGGTCTGAAATATGATGCGAACGATATCTATCTGGCTGCAATGTATTCTGAAACCCGCAATATGACGCCAATTTCCGGCGGGTTTGCAAATAAAGCGCAGAACTTTGAGGTTGTCGCGCAATATCAGTTCGACTTTGGTCTGCGCCCGTCCCTGGGCTATGTCCAGTCTAAAGGCAAAGATATTGAAGGTATTGGCGACGAGGATCTGGTGAAATATATTGACGTTGGCGCGACCTATTACTTCAACAAAAATATGTCCACCTTTGTTGATTATAAAATCAACCAGATTGACGACAAAAATAAACTGGGCGTGAGCAGCGATGACATCGTTGCACTGGGTATGACCTACCAGTTCTGATGATGTGAAATAAAAAAAACCGGCTTGATGCCGGTTTTTTTTATTATCGGGGATTCATGCGGTCTGGTGCCCTCTCCCACGGTGAGAGGGAGAATTTGTAGGCCGGGTAAGGCGAAGCCGCCACCCGGCGCTGTGACACCATCAGGCAGTCAGCTTCACCGCTTCGCTGGAAAAGTCATCCGCGGGTTCGAACTTGAGATCCAAAGTAGCCAGCAGCGCGCGTGCCTTATCGTGAAACTCTTTTAGCGTATATTCCAGGCGGTCAATCACTTCCTGATCTTTAATCGTGGTGGCCTGCCAGTTGCCGTCTTTATTAAACAGGCCAAACTGGTAGCTATACGTAAAGCGTTTTTCCTCTGCTTCCATTTCCATCCACCAGCCCCAGAATTCACGTTTTTCGGGTGCAGGCTTCACGTTGACGCATACAGCCAGGCAGTCGAAAAAAAAGCGATTCTCTTCACACTGCTCTTCTCGAATATACGGGCCGAGAGCCATAAACTTCTTAATCAGTCTACTTTTCGGGTGTCCACTCGGTAACGTCATTGCGATCTCCTTTTGTGAAGCCACTGTTTTACCAAACCAGCGAAATTTAGCAATCTATTAACACAATCTCTGAGCGATCCAGCGCGTAATCTCTTTCAGCGATTTGTCGAAATTCTGATAGACCGGGCTGAACGGCACTTCAAGCAATTTGCCATCCGCAGATGACGAAGTGATTAATCGTGACTCTTCTTCCGGGCTGAACGGGTCGTTTTTCCAGAACCCAGACAGCATCGGCGTTGGGCAGCGACGTCCCAGCAGCCCCTGCGTTTTTAACGAGTAACGATTGAGCTCAACGCGCAGCGCTTCGTCTGATGCATCATGCATGCCAAGGCGGCTGGCCAGTACATCAAGGTACATTTCAGGTACGCTCCCCTGGCGTGCGGGATCGCTGAGCAGAGCGTGTACGACCGGGCCGAGGCAGGCAACGGCTTTCAGACGAGAAGATTCAAGGTAAGCCAGACGCACCGCGACGTTCGCGCCAAAACGGAAGCCGAATGCCGCCACGCGGGTGTGGTCAACCCACGGAATGTTTTCCAGCGCTTTGAGCGCATGCTGGTGCAGCAGGCTGGAATCCTGAGTCAGTTTCCATTTGGATGAAAAACCAATTGAAGGCATATCAAGCGTCAGCATCGCGATCCCTTTTGGTGCGAAGTAACGCTCATACAGGCTGTAATAATCAATTTGCAGCGAATCCAGCCCGCCGCACATGAGGACGGTCGGGAACGGGCCGTCGCCTTCCGGCATATGCAGGAACCCGGTGACGGGTGCGCCACCTGGAATGCTGAACTCAAGCTCGCGCATTTGGCCCGGCAAACGCTGCGCCGCCTCTTCATAAGCACGGTTCGCCAGCGCCTGGGCCTGCTCTGCCAGCTCATCACCTTTTAGATGCGGATACGCGGCGATGGCGTAGAGATTGGCCGCATGCAGCCAGTGCTTGCCGCTGCGCGTGGCGTCCTCTTCCTGGCTGGCTTTTTGCTGCCAGAGCATCGCCTGTTTAGACCACTCGTAGATCCAGTTTCCGCCACGGTAGCCCACCACCGTATCGTAAAGCTCGCTGTCGGTCCGTTCAGATTCACTCATCACGATACGTGCCTGCACATCAAGGATTTCACGGGGGTCAATACCGCGCCAGATCCACATCAAGCGGTTAATCATGCGATACCAGTGAGGCACGTTTTTACCGTCTAACGCGGACTGGACGGCAGGCTGGGTACCCGGATTAAAGCGACGCACCAGCGTCGACGTTTCAGGGTGTTTGAAACGGGGTTTGAAGAGAGTCTCGGTGAGATTCGCCTGCGTCATTGCGTTGCCTCCATGAATACGTCATATGAAGACTATTGTAACGCGCGGCAGGCCAAAAAGAACAACGCCCGACATAGTCGGGCGTGTAAAGTTACGTACTGGTATTAACGGCCTGAAATAGGCGGTACGAAGACCACGCCCATATCCCATGGCTGTTCAATCCAGGTATCCTGCGGGATATCAATCACGTAATCGTCAACCAGCGGGCGGCCAGCAGGCTTCGCGAAGATAGTGACGAAATGTGCTTTCGGATACATTTCGCGGATAGCAACCGCAGTACCGCCGGTATCCACCAGGTCATCAATAACGATGAAACCTTCGCCGTCGCCTTCCGCACGTTTCAGCACGGTCAGCTCGCGCTGGTTGTCATGGTCATAGCTGGAGATGCAAACGGTATCGACATGACGAATACCCAGCTCACGTGCCAGCAGCGCCCCCGGTACCAGACCGCCACGGCTGACGGCAATAATGCCTTTCCACTGTTCGGAAGGCATCAGACGCGCAGCCAGTTTGCGTGCGTGAATCTGCAACATGTCCCAGGTGACGACGTATTTTTCGCTCATGTGAAGTGTCCCAGCCTGTTTTTATACGGCTTAAAAAGTGTTCGAGGGGGAAATAGGTTGCGCGAGATTATAGAGATCTGACGCACTAAAAACCAGTGTTTAGCGCCCTCTGCCTGAGTTTTTACATGCTTTATGCTACCAGCCAGCAGAGAAAGTGGTATTCTCAGTTTCATCTCGCAAGCCTGACTTGTGGTAACTATTAACCTGCTAACCCTGTGACCTGCAACCCTGTTTGCAGCGCCTCGACAAGGAGACTTATCGTGTCTGAACTGTCTCAATTATCTCCGCAGCCGCTGTGGGATATTTTTGCGAAAATCTGCTCCATTCCACACCCTTCCTACCATGAAGAACAGCTTGCCGAACATATTATGGGTTGGGCGAAGGAAAAAGGTCTGCATGCTGAACGTGACCAGGTTGGCAACATTCTGATCCGCAAACCGGCTACCGCAGGGATGGAAAACCGCAAACCGGTTGTGCTGCAGGCGCACCTGGACATGGTGCCACAGAAGAACAACGACACCGTTCACGACTTCACCAAAGACCCGATTCAACCGTACATCGACGGCGACTGGGTGAAAGCACGCGGCACCACGCTGGGCGCGGATAACGGCATCGGTATGGCCTCTGCGCTGGCCGTGCTGGCCGACGACAGCGTTGAGCACGGTCCGCTGGAAGTGCTGCTGACCATGACCGAAGAAGCGGGCATGGACGGCGCGTTCGGTCTGCAGGCGAACTGGCTGCAGGCGGACATCCTGATCAACACCGACTCTGAAGAAGAAGGTGAGATCTATATGGGCTGCGCGGGCGGGATTGATTTCATCTCTACCCTGCCGCTGTCGCGCGAAGCGATTCCTGCTGGCTTCCAGACCTTCAAGCTGACGCTGAAAGGGCTGAAAGGCGGCCACTCCGGCGGCGATATTCACCTGGGTCTGGGTAACGCCAACAAGCTGCTGGCGCGCTTCCTGGCAGGCCATGCGGCCGAGCTGGATTTGCGTCTGGTGGACTTCAACGGCGGTACCCTGCGTAACGCGATTCCGCGCGAAGCGTTCGCCACCGTAGCGGTTCCAGCGGCAAAAGCCGACGAGCTGAAAAAACTCTCCACCGTATACCTGGATATCCTGAAGAACGAACTGTCGGCGAAAGAGAAAAACCTGACCGTGGTGCTGGAATCTGTTTCTACAGATAAAGCCGCGCTGACCGCACAGTCTCGTGACACCTTCGTTCAGCTGCTGAACGCAACGCCAAACGGCGTGATCCGCAACTCTGACGTGGCGAAAGGCGTGGTGGAAACCTCACTGAACGTGGGCGTGGTGACCATGAGCGACGACAGCGCGGAAATCATCTGCCTGATCCGCTCTCTGATCGACAGCGGTAAAGAGTACGTGGTGAGCATGCTGGAATCTCTGGGCACGCTGGCGGGCGCGAAAACGTCTGCAAAAGGCAGCTACCCGGGCTGGCAGCCGGATGCAAGTTCTCCGGTGATGGCGCTGGTGCGTGAAACCTATCAGCGTCTGTTCAACAGCACCCCGAACATTCAGGTGATCCACGCCGGTCTGGAATGTGGCCTGTTCAAGAAACCGTATCCGGACATGGACATGGTGTCCATCGGGCCAACCATTACCGGCCCGCACTCGCCGGATGAGCAGGTTCATATCGAAAGCGTCGGTCACTACTGGACGCTGCTGACTGAACTGCTGAAAGCGATCCCTGCGAAGTAATACCCTCACTCCATCCCTCTCCCACAGGGAGAGGGTGAAAAACGTAGGCCCGGTAAGCGTAGCGCCACCGGGCTTTTTTACAATCCCAGAACCAGCTGTCGCTCTAACTGCGGATCCAGCAGCGTGACGTGTAATCCCACCAGCCTGACCCCTCGCCCGCCCCGGCGCTCTTCCCATGCCTTTTTCGCCGTCGCGATAAGATCGTCTTTATTCAGACGCGGCCAGACGTGTTCCTGCGTGGTCTGCTGGAAGTCGTTGAATTTTAATTTGATACCCTGACGGGCAATGAGCAGGTCCGGCTTCACCTTGCTTAAGCGTCGTTCCAGCTCAGGGTAAAGCTGTTCCGTGATAATGGTTTCGCATTCGGACCAGTCATGAATATCTTCACTGAGGGTGCGCTCAACGCCGACGGATTTTCGTAGCCGCTCGCTGTTCACATCGCGATCGTCAATCCCCTGGCTGCGCTCCCACAGCACGCGGCCAAACTTCCCGAAGCGCTTGAGCAGCATAGCGAGATCGCTTCGCTGCACGTCTTCGCAGGTGCGTAGCCCCATGCTTTCCAGCTTTGCGGCGGAAACTTTTCCCACGCCAGGGATTTTGCCGAGCGGCAGCGTTTTCAAAAACGCCGGCACCTCGTCAGGCGTGATGACGTACTGACCGTTGGGCTTATTTAAATCGGAGGCGATTTTGGCAAGGAATTTAACGGGCGCGACGCCCGCAGACGCCGTCAGATTCAGCTCGTTGAAAATCGTCTGGCGGATCTCCTGCGCCATCAGCGTGGCGGAGCCGTGGCAGTGCACGCTGTCGGTCACATCCAGATAGGCTTCGTCCAGCGACAGCGGCTCTATCAAAGAAGTATAGCGGGAGAAGATTTCCCGAATATGAAGGGAAGCCTCTTTATAGGCTTCAAAACGGCCGGGCAGAAGCGTGAGATGAGGGCAAAGCTTTAAGGCCATCGCCGTCGGCATCGCGCTGCGCACGCCAAATTTGCGCGCAGGATAGTTGGCGGTGCTGATGACACCACGCTGAACGCGGCTGCCGCCAATGGCGATGGGAATATCCCGCAGCGCCGGGTTGTCACGCATCTCCACTGCGGCAAAAAAGCAGTCCATATCGACATGGATTATTTTGCGCATAGTAAGCCCTCACTCATCACTGGATAAGTATACAGTAAACAAATGAGGGTTGAGAAGCAGATGTGAGAACGCCGGGTGGCGGCTTTGCCTTACCCGGCCTACAAAAAAATTAAATAATGCGCTGCTGTTCGCGGGCCATCCTTTTCTTCCGCGCATCGCACGGTTCCGGGCAGTCGCAAACCTTTTCCATCCCAATAGAGGAAATACCGCCGCAGCTGCCCTGAATGCTTTTCCGCTTAACGATCCAGCCTAACGACATGCCGAAGATGACAAGCACAAACACCACAAAGGTTGCCAGAAACGTCAGCATCATCAGCCTCCAAAGTCATCGAGCAAGATGTTCTCATCTTCGACACCGAGATCTTTCAGCATCTTAATCACGGCGGCGTTCATCATCGGCGGACCACACATATAGAACTCGCAGTCCTCAGGCGCCGGGTGCTGTTTGAGGTAGTTTTCATACAGCACGTTGTGGATGAACCCCGTATAGCCCGTCCAGTTATCTTCCGGCTGCGGATCGGAAAGCGCCACATGGAAGGTGAAGTTCGGGTTTTCACGCGCCAGCTGTTCAAACTCATCTTCATAGAACATCTCGCGCAGCGAGCGCGCCCCGTACCAGAAGCTGATCTTACGCTGGCTACCCAGCCGCTTGAGCTGGTCAAAGATGTGCGAGCGCATCGGGGCCATACCGGCACCGCCGCCGATAAAGACCATTTCCGCGTCGGTATCTTTCGCGAAGAACTCCCCGAACGGGCCGGAGATCGTCACCTTATCGCCAGGCTTCAGGGACCAGATGTATGACGACATGACGCCCGGCGGTGCATCCGGCACATTCGATGGCGGCGTGGCGATACGCACGTTGAGCATGATGATGCCCTTCTCTTCCGGGTAGTTGGCCATCGAGTAGGCGCGCAGCGTCGGCTCTTTCACCTCAGATACAAAGCGGAAGAGATTGAATTTGTCCCAGTCGGCGCGGTACTCATGCGGCACGTCAAAGTCCGCATAGGCCACAGCGTGCTCCGGGCACTCAATCTGAATGTATCCTCCGGCGCGGAACGGGACATGCTCGCCTTCCGGCACCCGCAGCTTCAGCTCTTTAATAAAGGTGGCTTTGTTATCATTAGAGATAACCTCGCACTCCCATTTTTTGACGCCGAAGATCTCTTCCGGCAGCTCTATCTTCATGTTCTGACGCACCGCGACCTGGCAGGCCAGACGACAACCCTCTTTTGCCTCACGCTTTGTGATATGCGCCAGCTCGGTTGGCAGAATATCGCCACCGCCCTCTTTTACCGTCACGCGGCACTGCCCGCAGGAACCGCCGCCGCCGCAGGCTGAGGAGACAAAAATGCCGTTACCGGAGAGCGTGTTGAGCAGCTTGTCTCCCGCCGGCGTGCGGATCTGATTCTGCGGCTCGTCGTTAATATCAATCACCACGTCACCGGAATTCACCAGCTTCGCGCGCGCCGCCAGAATAAGCCCTGACAGCACCAGTACAATCAGCGTGAACATCACCACGCCAAGGATAATTTCCATCTGTTTGCCCTTATAGCTGCACACCGGAGAAGGACATAAAGCCCAGCGCCATCAGCCCGGTGGTGATAAAGGTGATCCCCAAGCCACGCAGACCCGCAGGCACGTTGGCATACTTCATTTTCTCGCGGATCCCCGCCATGGTGACAATCGCCAGCATCCAGCCGATGCCGGAACCAAAACCGTACACTACGGATTCGCTGAAGTTGTAATCACGCTGCACCATAAACGAGACGCCGCCAAAGATGGCACAGTTCACCGCGATCAGCGGCAGGAAGATCCCCAGCGCGTTGTAGAGCGACGGGAAATACTTATCGAGGATCATCTCGAGGATTTGCACCAGCGCCGCGATCACCCCGATAAAGGTGATGAAGTTCAGGAAGCTGAGATCAACCCCTTCCACCAGCGCGCCGTCCCGCAGCACAAAGTTGTACACCAGATTGTTAATCGGTACAGATAGGCCGAGCACCACGGTGACCGCGATACCGAGACCAAATGCCGTCGACACTTTTTTGGAAACCGCAAGGAACGTACACATGCCGAGGAAAAACGCGAGCGCCATGTTTTCAACAAACACCGCCCGCACAAACAAACTCAGGTAATGAGCCATCGTCGGTTACTCCTTTTCCTGTTGTTCTGGCTTCAGCGTACGAATCAGCCAGATCAACAAACCGATAATGAAAAACGCGCTAGGGGCCAGCAGGAACAGGCCGTTTGGCAGATACCAGCCGCCGTTCTGCACCGTGTCCAGCACCGTGATGCCAAACAGCTTGCCGCTGCCAATCAGCTCACGCAGGAACCCCACGGTCAGCAGGATCGCGCCGTAGCCCAGGCCGTTGCCGATGCCGTCCATAAAGCTCGCCAGCGGCGGCATTTTCATGGCGTAGGCTTCCGCACGCCCCATGACGATACAGTTGGTGATAATCAGCCCGACAAACACCGAGAGCTGTTTGGAGGTTTCATAGGCGAAGGCGCGCAGCAGCTGATCGACCACGATCACCAGCGAGGCGATGATCGCCATCTGCACGATGATCCTCACGCTATTGGGTATGTGGTGGCGGATCATCGAGATAAACATGCTGGAGAACGCCGTGACCAGCGTTACCGCCAGCGTCATCACCACCGCCGTTTCCAGCTTGGTCGTCACCGCCAGAGCAGAACAGACACCCAGCACCTGGAGCGTGATCGGGTTATTGGCTAACAGTGGGCCAATGAGCACCTTTTTAACTTCTTTCAGTTCACTGGTATCAGCCATTGTTCAGCGCTCCTTCACTTACGTTTTTCAGGAAAGGACCAAAGCCCAGCTCGCCCATCCAGAAATCAAAACTGTGCTGCACGCCTTTTGAGGTGAGCGTGGCGCCGGAAAGCCCGTCAACGGCGTAGTCGTCACCGGGACGTGCCGCCCCTTTCATCACCTTCAGCGCAGGCAGGCCGTTATCGTCGAGCACTTTCTTGCCGACAAACTGTGCCCGCCAGTTAGGGTTTTCAACTTCGCCACCCAGCCCCGGCGTTTCGCCCTGGTCGTAATACGTAATGCCTTTTACGGTGCGCCCATCGGTATCAAGGGCCACAAAGGCATACATCATTGACCACAGACCGTTACCGTAAACAGGCAGTACCACTTCCTGAATACGTTTTTGGGGGTCGCGAACCAGATAGATTTCGGCCAGGTTGCTGCGACGCTTAATCCCGGCGGGATCTTGCGATGCCTCCAGCGTCAGGCTCATCTGCGGATCTTTAAGCGCCAGCGCCTGGTTGAATTTTGCCGGGTCTTTATCCAGCAGTTCACCCGTTTTTAAATCCACCAGTCGCGCCGAAATACGTTCAGCAAAGACGGCCGAAACGTCGTCTGCGCTCATTCCTTCCTGCATCAGCCCGGCGACGGCAAGGATGTTGCGCTGTTTATCCAGCGCACGTTGCTCCTGCTGCAGGGGTTTTAACCCCACGGCAGAACCGGCCACGACAATAGAACAGACCAGACAGAGCACCAGCACCACCAGCAGCGTTTTGCTGATGCTGTCGTTATTTTTAACCTCAGCCACGCGCCTTCCTCCGCTTAATGTTGGCCCGCACCACCAGGTAATCGAACAGCGGCGCAAACAGGTTGGCAAACAGAATGGCCAACATCATCCCTTCCGGATACGCCGGGTTGACCACGCGGATCAGAACGCACATCGCGCCAATGAGCACGCCGTAGCTCCATTTGCCTTTGTCTGTAAACGAGGCAGAGACGGGGTCCGTCGCCATGAACATCATGCCGAACGCGAAGCCACCCAGCACCAGATGCCAGTACCACGGCATCGAGAACATCGGGTTGGTGGTCGAACCGATAACGTTGAACAGGGTGGCGGTCAGCACCATGCCGATCATCACGCCCGCAACGATCCGCCAGGAGGCCACGCGACCAAAAAGAATGATCGCGCCGCCAAGCAAAATCATCAGCGTGGAGACTTCTCCGATGGAGCCCGGAATGTTGCCAATAAAGGCATCAAACCAGGTGACTGGCTGACCCGTTGCGTTGTTAACCAGCGTTTCGCCGCCGTGCGCCGCCCACTGTGAAAGCGGCGTCGCGCCGGAAAAACCGTCTGCCGCCGTCCACACGAGGTCGCCCGAGATTTGCGCCGGATAAGCAAAGAACAGAAACGCGCGTCCCGCCAGCGCCGGGTTGAGGAAGTTCCGCCCGGTGCCGCCGAAGATCTCTTTGGCTATCACCACGCCGAAGCTGATGCCAAGCGCCGCCTGCCAGAGCGGTAGCGTCGGGGGAACAATCAGGGCAAACAGAATAGAGGTCACGAAGAAGCCTTCGTTGATCTCATGTTTACGGATAATGGCAAACAGCACTTCCCAGAAGCCGCCCACGACAAATACCGTGATGTAAATCGGCAGGAAGAACACCGCGCCCAGCGTCATCATGCTCAGCCAGCCCGCGTCTGCGGCGAAGCTCACCCCTAACGACTGGGCCAGACGGTAGTGCCAGTCGGACTGGATCATCTGCGCCAGCTGCTGTGCATCGTACATGTGGTGCAGCGCCGGAATGGTCTGCAGGCCAACGTTGTACATTCCCCAGAACATCGCGGGGAAGACCGCAAACCACACCAGGATCATCATGCGTTTCAGGTCGATAGCATCCCGAACGTGCGCCGCCCCTTTCGTCACAAGGCCCGGCGTGTAGAAAATGGTCGTCGTTGCTTCATATAACGGGTAGTACTTTTTGAGCTTCCCTTCGGTAAAGTGCGGCTCAATTTTTTCAAAGAGGTGTTTTAAGCCCATCGGTTATCCTTCCTGCTCAATGCGGGTTAACACCTCGCGCAATACCGGTCCATATTCGTATTTGCCCGGACAGACATAGGTACAGAGCGCCAGATCTTCTTCGTCAAGCTCCAGACAGCCCAGCGCCTGCGCGCCGTCGGTATCACCGGCAAGGAGATCGCGCAACAGCACGGTGGGCAGAATATCCAGCGGCATGACGCGCTCGTAGTTGCCAATCGGGACCATGGCGCGCTCGCCGCCGTGCGTGCTGGTTGAGAAGCTAAACAGCTTATTACGCAGGAAGTGGCCCAACGTTGTTCGGGTGACGGAGTATTTTTCTGCGCCTGGCAGAACCCAGCCAAACAGCTCTTTCTCCCGCCCTTCCTGCACAATGCTGACCTGCAAATGGAAGCGTCCCAGGTACGCATGCGCATTGGCAGCATGGCGGCCGCTGAGGACCGAGCCGGAAATCAGGCGGTTTTCGCCCTCTTTCGTTTCCCCCACCAGCAGTTCGTTGATGTCAGCGCCCAGCAGCGTTTTCACCAGGCGCGGGTTTGCAGCCTGCGGTCCGCCGATGGCAATTACCCGTTCAGCGCAGAGTTCACCCGTAGTAAAGAGCTTACCGATGGCGATGACGTCCTGATAGTTAAGGTGCCAGACCTGTTTCGTCAGGCTGACTGGCTCAAGGAAATGGATGTGCGTCCCGGCCAGCCCCGCCGGATGCGGGCCAGAAAATTCATTAAACGTGACCTGCCCCAGCGGATGGCCGCCAAGCTTGCCGCCGCCAGCCTGGCAAACGTGCACTTTTCCGGGCGTGAGGCGGGTTAGAATAGTGAGTCCTGCATCAAAAGCTTTTCGCTGTGCCAGGATAACCGGTTCCGGGTCCACGCTGAGCGGGTTGGTGTCGATGGCCGTGACGAAAATCGCGGCCGGTTCCGTGCCCGGAACAGGGGATTTGCTGAAGGGGCGCGTACGAAGCGCGGTCCATAAACCGGACGCCAGGAGCTGCTCCTGAACGGCGTCACGGTTTAGCGACGCGAGCTCTGCGGCGTCGTAATGGGCAAATTCACGCTTGTCATCGCCCTCAATGCGGATAACCACCGACTGCAGAACGCGCCGTTCGCCACGGTTGATGGCCACAACGGTGCCGCTCGCGGGGGCTGTGAACATCACGCCGGGATTTTTTTTGTCCTCAAAGAGCGTCTGTCCTTTGATAACGCGATCGCCCTCCTGTACCAGCATTGAAGGACGCATACCCAGGTAGTCTTCGCCCACAATGGCGACATGACGGACACTTGCGCCTGTCGAAACGTGCTGCGCTGGCACGCCTGCAATCGGCAGTTCAAGTCCTTTTTTAATTTTAAACATGTGGTTAGCAGGTTTCCATGAACAACAATCCAGTGGGCGCAAAGTGTAACATTTTCCCCTTCCCGCGGGCAGGGAATCCGCCGGCGCGCGCGCCAAATTGCGAGCTAATGCGCAAAGTTCCTGGAGCCATCGCAATTTTGATGGTTTATAAAGTAAAACTAATTTGTAAACTCACCGCCCGGCTCTTGCGAAAATCTATAGCGGTGCTAATGTGAGCGCTCCTAACAGAATAATCTGATTTCGGGTCTCTTTTGCCGTCCTGGCAAGTTGGTCATGGTTTTATCAAGGAACTAGTAGTATGCGTAAAATCGCATTGTTCATTGCGATGCTTCTGATGCCGTGCATGTCGTTTGCCGGACTGCTCAGCAGTAATAGCTCAACGACGCCGGTCAGCAAGGAATATAAACAGCAGTTAATGGGATCGCCGGTTTATATTCAGATCTTCAAGGAAGAGCGCACTCTCGATCTGTTTGTGAAAATGGGCGAGACATATCAGCTGCTTGATAGTTACAAAATTTGTAACTACTCCGGCGGACTGGGGCCAAAACAGCGTCAGGGCGATTTCAAAAGTCCGGAAGGGTTCTACAACGTTCAGCGCAGCCAGCTCAAGCCTGACAGCCGCTTCTATAAAGCCATTAACATCGGCTTCCCGAATGCCTATGACCGTGCACACGGTTATGAAGGTAAATATCTGATGATCCACGGTGCCTGCGTGTCTATCGGCTGTTATGCGATGACCGACTCCGGCATTGATGAGATTTTCCAGTTCGTGACGGGCGCGCTGGTCTTTGGGCAGCCTAACGTACAGGTCAGCATCTATCCGTTCCGCATGACGGACGCCAACATGGCGCGTCACAAGTACTCATACTACGCGGATTTCTGGAAACAGCTGAAGCCGGGTTACGACTACTTTGAGCAGACCCACATGCCACCGGTGGTCTCTATCGTCGATGGCCGTTACGTGGTCAGCAAACCGCTGAGCCACGAAGTCGTCCACCCGCAGCTGGCGTCAAATTACACGGTCCCCGAGACAAAATAGCACCCACTCGCCTGGCATAATCTTTTGCCAGGTTTCGTTGCCCGTCAGCGGCTGCGTTGCGATAACAGTGACCACATCGTTCGGTGTGGTCTCCTTCTGAAAGTCTATCTCCACATCCTGATCGAGCAGCGTCGCGACGCCAAACGGCGCACGGCGGGTGATCCAGAACAGATTCGTCGAGCAGAACGCCATCACATAGCGGCCGTCAGAGAGCAGCATATTGAACACGCCTTTTTCACGCAGTTCAGATGCCAGCGTCGCGATGTATTTGAACACGGCAGTCATGTTGCCGGGCGTGCGGGGATAGCGCTCCGTCAGCTTGTGCAGCAGCCAGCAGAAGGCTTTTTCGCTGTCCGTCTCGCCGACCGGGCGGAAATTGCCCGTCTCCAGCGACTTATAGCCCGTAAGCTGCCCGTTGTGCGCATAGGTCCAGTTACGGCCCCACAGCTCGCGGGTAAACGGATGGGTGTTTTCCAGCGCCACTTCGCCACGGTTAGCCTGACGGATGTGGGCGATTACCGAGCGGGACTTGATCGGGTAGTCCTGCACCAGTTTGGCAATCGGTGAGTTAAAGCTGGGCTGTGGATCTTTGAACGTGCGACACCCTTTGCCTTCGTAGAAGGTGATGCCCCAGCCGTCTTTATGCGGCCCGGTTCCTCCACCGCGCTGAACCAGCCCGGTGAAGCTAAAGCAGATATCGGTTGGCACATTGGCGCTCATCCCGAGCAGTTCGCACATACAACACCTCCACAACAGCGGGGGCAAGAGTGCCCCCAGCGAAGTCTTACTTAACCATCTCTTTTTCGATCAGCTGAATCAGGATGTGGATCACTTTGATGTGAATTTCCTGAATACGGTCAGCATAACCGAAGTGCGGAACGCGAATTTCAACATCCGCCGTACCGTCCATCTTACCGCCATCTTTACCGGTCAGGGTGATGACTTTCATCCCTTTTTCACGCGCGGCGGCGATCGCTTTGATCACGTTGCCGGAGTTGCCGGAGGTAGAAATCCCCAGCAGCACGTCGCCTTCACGGCCTACCGCTTCAACGTAGCGGGAGAAGATGTGGTCGTAACCGAAGTCGTTGCCTACGCAGGAGATGTGGCTCACGTCGGAAATCGCAATCGCCGGGTAGCCCGGGCGGTTTTCGCGATAGCGTCCGGTCAGCTCTTCTGCGAAATGCATAGCGTCACAGTGGGAACCGCCGTTACCGCAGGAAAGCACTTTGCCACCGGCTTTGAAGCTGTCGGCCAGCAGGACCGCTGCGCGCTGAATAGCGTGAATATTGGCATCATCTTTCAGAAAGTTCGCCAGCGTTTCCGCCGCTTCGTTCAGTTCGTTACGAATAAGATCCTGGTACATGAGGATAATCCTTCAGTATTGATGAAATAACACAGTGGAGTGTACCGGATAGCGGGAAAAGCGAGAAGCTAAAGCCATGCGAAACGTCCGGCGTTTTGATTTTTTGTGCCGGCTAAAACGCGAACAATGTGAACCAGGTTGTAATTATTTTGTAAACACATTGCTAAAGGAAATAACATCAACTACAACCATATCATCACAAGTGGTCAGACCTCCTACAAGCAAGGGAGCTTTTCTTTATGATGATTTTGAGCATTCTCGCAACCGTTGTTCTGCTCGGTGTGTTGTTCTATCACCGCGTAAGTTTATTCCTGAGCAGCCTGATTCTTCTGGCCTGGACGGCTGCGCTTGGCGTCGCAGGCCTCTGGAATATCTGGCTTTTAGTCCCTCTTGCCATCATTCTTCTGCCGTTTAACCTGGCGCCGATGCGTAAATCAATGATCTCTGCGCCGGTGTTCAAAGGCTTCCGCAAAGTGATGCCGCCAATGTCGCGCACCGAGAAAGAAGCGATTGATGCGGGCACCACCTGGTGGGAAGGCGACCTGTTCCAGGGCAACCCGGACTGGAAAAAGCTGCATAACTATCCGCAGCCGCGCCTGACCGCTGAAGAACAGGCCTTTATTGACGGCCCGGTGGAAGAAGCGTGCCGTATGGCCAACGACTTTGCCATCACCCATGAAATGGCCGACCTGCCGCCAGAGCTGTGGGCGTATCTGAAAGAGCATCGCTTCTTTGCGATGATCATCAAGAAAGAGTACGGCGGACTGGAATTCTCCGCTTACGCTCAGGCTCGCGTCCTGCAAAAGCTGGCAGGCGTCTCCGGGATCCTGGCGATTACCGTTGGCGTGCCTAACTCCTTAGGCCCGGGCGAACTGCTGCAGCATTACGGTACCGAAGAGCAGAAAAATCACTACCTGCCGCGTCTGGCACGCGGTCAGGAAATCCCTTGCTTCGCGCTGACCAGCCCGGAAGCAGGTTCCGATGCGGGCGCGATCCCGGACACCGGCGTGGTCTGCATGGGCGAATGGCAGGGCGAGCAGGTGCTGGGCATGCGCCTGACCTGGAACAAGCGTTATATCACCCTGGCGCCAATCGCCACCGTGCTGGGTCTGGCCTTTAAGCTCTCTGACCCGGAAAAACTGCTCGGCGGCGAAGAAGATCTGGGCATTACCTGCGCGCTGATCCCAACCTCTACCCCAGGCGTTGAAATTGGTCGCCGTCACTTCCCGCTGAACGTGCCGTTCCAGAACGGTCCGACCCGCGGTCAGGACATCTTTGTGCCGATTGACTACATCATCGGTGGCCCGAAAATGGCCGGTCAGGGCTGGCGTATGCTGGTGGAATGTCTGTCCGTGGGCCGCGGCATTACCCTGCCGTCGAACTCAACCGGCGGTCTGAAGTCGGTCGCGATGGGGATTGGCGCTTACGCCCACATCCGCCGTCAGTTCAAAATCTCCATCGGCAAGATGGAAGGTATCGAAGAGCCGCTGGCGCGTATCGCGGGCAATGCCTACGTGATGGATGCCGCTGCTACTCTGATTACCTACGGCATTATGCTGGGCGAAAAACCGGCCGTGCTGTCCGCGATTGTGAAGTACCACTGTACCCACCGCGCGCAGCAGTCGATCATTGACGCGATGGATATCGCGGGCGGTAAAGGCATTATGCTCGGCGAAGGCAACTTCCTGGCGCGCGGCTATCAGGGCGCACCGATTGCCATCACCGTGGAAGGGGCAAACATCCTGACCCGCAGCATGATGATCTTCGGTCAGGGCGCGATTCGCTGCCATCCGTACGTGCTGGAAGAGATGGCTGCCGCGCAGAACAACGACGTGGATGCCTTCGATAAGCTGCTCTTCAAACATATCGGTCACGTGGGCAGCAACAAGGTGCGCAGCTTCTGGCTGGGCCTGACGCGCGGTCTTACCAGCGCGACGCCGACCGGCGATGCGACCAAACGTTACTACCAGCATCTGAACCGTCTGAGCGCCAACCTGGCTCTGCTGTCTGACGTCTCCATGGCGGTGCTGGGCGGTAGCCTGAAGCGTCGCGAGCGTATCTCTGCTCGTCTGGGTGATGTGCTGAGCCAGATTTTCCTGGCCTCTGCGGTCCTGAAGCGTTACGACGACGAAGGCCGTCAGGAAGCGGATCTGCCGCTGGTGCACTGGGGCGTGCAGGATGCGATGTATCAGGCTGAACAGGCGATTGACGACCTGCTGGCGAACTTCCCGAACCGCTTCGTGGCGGGCGCTCTGCGCGCGGTGATCTTCCCGACCGGTCGTCACCATCTGGCGCCGTCCGACAAGCTGGACCACAAGGTGGCGAAGATCCTGCAGGTACCGAGCGCAACCCGCTCCCGTATCGGTCGTGGTCAGTATCTGACGCCGACGCCGCATAACCCGGTGGGTCTGCTGGAAGAGGCGCTGCTGGACGTGATGGCTGCCGATCCGATCCACCAGAAAATCTGTAAACAGCTGGGCAAAAACCTGCCGTTTACCCGTCTGGACGAACTGGCAAAACAGGCGCTGGCCGGCGGCATTATCAATAAAGATGAAGCCGCTCTGCTGGTGAAAGCCGAAGAGAGCCGTCTGCGCAGCATTAACGTGGATGATTTCGAGCCGGACGAGCTGGCGACGCAGCCGGTAAAGCTGCCGGAGAAGCACCGCAAGCCTGAAGCGGCATAACCCGTTTCGCTTATACAAACCCCGCCTCGCGCGGGGTTTTTTATTGCCACATTTTCTCGTTATGTCGTGCTACAGTGTCAAAAAGTGGTCGTTTGAGGAGTCTGTATCGTGCCTGGTTTGAAGATTTCGATTTTGCAGCAACCTTTAGTGTGGATGGATGGCCCCGCCAACCTGCGCCACTTTGATCGTCAACTGGAAGAGATTACCGGGCGTGATGTGATTGTCCTGCCGGAGATGTTCACAACCGGCTTCGCCATGGAAGCGGCACAACAGTCAATGCCGCAGGATGAGGTGGTCGCCTGGATGCATGCCAAAGCGCAGCAGACCAACGCGCTGATCGCCGGGAGCGCCGCACTGCAAACGGATCGCGGGCCGGTGAACCGCTTCCTGCTGGTGGAGCCGGAAGGGAAAGTGCATTTTTACGATAAACGCCACCTGTTCCGCATGGCGGATGAGCATCATCACTATGAAGCGGGTCACGAGCGCGTGGTGTTCGAGTGGCGCGGCTGGCGTATTTTGCCGCTGGTCTGCTACGACCTGCGCTTCCCGGTGTGGTCGCGCAACCGCAACGATTACGACCTGGCGCTGTATGTTGCCAACTGGCCTGCACCGCGCTCCCTGCACTGGCAGTCGCTGCTGGTGGCGCGCGCGATTGAGAACCAGGCGTACGTGGTGGGTTGCAACCGCGTGGGAACCGACGGCAACGGGCATCACTACCGCGGCGACAGCCGGGTGGTGAATCCGCAGGGCGAGATCATTGCCACCGCCGAGCCGCATCAGGCGACGCGCATTGATGCGGAGCTGTCGCTGACGGCGCTGCAGGAGTATCGCGAGAAGTTTCCGGCATGGCAGGATGCGGATCCGTTTAGCATTGGGTGAATAAAAGCCGGGTGGCGGCTGCGCCTTACCCGGCCTACAAAAGCGACAAATGCACAGCGTAGGCCCGGTAAGCGCAGCGCCACCGGGCGTTAATTAACTCACCAGCGCCTGCCCGTCTTTACGGCTTTCCGTCGCGGCCACGTAGTGTCCTTCCGGCAGGCGATAAATCACCTGCGCCCCGCCGAAGTTGTAATCCTGAAGCGGATCTTCCACCACGATCTGATGCCCCCGCTCGCGCAGCGCGGCGATAGTATTGCGATCGAAGGTCGATTCAACGATCACCTCCCTGCCCTGCACCACGCGCCAGCGCGGGGCATCAATTGCCGCCTGTGGATTTTGCCCGTGCAGCATAATGCGCAGCGCCATCTGCATGTGCCCTTGCGCCTGCATCGGGCCACCCATCACGCCGAAAGACATCAGCGGCTGGCCGTTGCCGTCCATCGCAAAGCCCGGAATGATGGTATGGAACGGTCGCTTGCTGCCCGCCAGCGCGTTCGGGTGATTGGGATCCAGCACAAACCCACAGCCCCGGTTTTGCAGGCTGATCCCCGTATCCGGCACCACAATGCCTGAACCGAAGCCCATATAGTTGGACTGAATAAACGAGACCATCATCCCGCTGGCGTCGGCGGTGCTGATGTAGACCGTGCCGCTCTGCGTCGGGGAACCGTAGACAAAATCAGAGGCGTGCTCGTGATTGATAAGCGCCGCGCGCGATTTCAGATAATGGTCGCTCAGCAGCTCTTTCGCCGCGAACGCCATATGGTCTTCATCCGCCACGTAGCGGTCGAGATCCGCCAGCGCCAGCTTCATCGCCTCAATGGACAGGTGCAGGGACTGCACTGAATCCGGATGATGCTTCTCAATGCCGCACTGCTCCAGAATACCGAGCGCAATCAGCGTGGCGATCCCCTGGCCGTTTGGCGGCAATTCCTGCACCGAACCGCCCGCGAAGTCGCGCGACAGCAGCTCTACCCAGTCCACGCGGTGGTTTGCCAGATCTTCAGCCGTCAGGTGCGCGCCGTGTTCTTTGGCGAAAGCGGCAATTTTCTGCGCCAGCTCGCCGCGGTAAAAGGCTTCACCGTTGGTGCGGGCAATCAGCTCCAGCGAGTTTGCCTGCGCCGGGTTACGGAAGATTTCCCCCACGCGCGGGGCGCGGCCTTCCGGCGCGAAGCAGGCGCTGAAGCCCGGCTGATCTTTCAGCTTGCTATAGCCGCGCTGCCAGAGATGGCCAATCAGCGGGGAGACCGGGAAACCGTTGCGCGCGTAGTCAATGGCTGGCTGCGCCAGCGTGGTCAGCGGCAGCGTGCCGAAGCGTTCCGCCAGCGCAACCCAGCCGGAGACCGCGCCCGGCACGGTCACCGCGTCCCAGCCAATTTCCGGCACCGCGGTTTTTCCGGCAAAGAGATCCGCATGCCAGCTCGCAGGTGAACGACCGGACGCGTTCAGGCCGTGGAGCTTTTCGCCGTCCCAGACGATGGCAAAGGCGTCGCTGCCGATCCCGTTGCCGGTCGGCTCAACCACCGTCAGCGCCATCGCGGCGGCAATGGCCGCATCCACGGCGTTGCCGCCCAGCTGCAGCATTTTCATTCCCGCCTGCGCCGCCAGCGGCTGCGACGTGGCAACGGCGTTACGGCCCATCATTGGCGGGCGGCGTGAAGCGTAACCGGACGTAAAATCAAGCGCTTTGGTCATCATGACTCCTTAGTCGTGGCGCGGATCAAGCGCGTCGCGCAGCCCGTCGCCGAGTAAATTAAAGCCCTGCACGGCGAGGAAAATCGCCACGCCGGGGAAAACGGACATCCACGGCGCCTGCTCCAGAAACCCTTTCGCGGTGTTGAGCATGGAGCCCCATGACGGATTGGGCGGCTGCTGCCCCAGCCCTAAAAACGACAGGCTGGCTTCGGCGATAATCGCCGAGGCAATCGCCAGCGTGGCCTGCACGAGGATCGGCGACATCACGTTCGGCAGGACATATTTAATGATGATCCAGCGATCCGGCAGGCCAATCGCCCGCGCGCCGTCGATATACTCTTCGTTGCGAATAGCGATCACCTGACCGCGCGTCAGGCGGGCGAAGATCGGCATCGCCGAAAGACCGATGGCGATCATCGCGTTGGTCAGGCTCGGGCCCAAAAATGCCCCCAGCGCGATCGCCATGATCAGGAACGGACAGGCCAGCAGCGCCTCGATAAACCGCGAGATCACTCCGTCCCACATCTTCTGGAAGTAACCCGCCACCAGACCCAGCGGCACGCCGATGACCACCGCGATAACGACCGACATACAGCCCGCCATCAACGAGGTGCGCGCCCCCCAGATAATGCGGGATAAAATGTCGCGCCCCAGCTCGTCGGTGCCGAACCAGTACATCGCCGACGGCGCTTTGCGCACCGCCAGGAAGTTAGCTTTAACCGGGTCGAACGGGGCGATCCACGGCGCCAGCAGCGCCACCAGCACAAAGAACCCCACCACCACCGCGCCAATCACCGCGCTTTTGTTGGCGAGGAATTTCTTCAGCACCCGGTTCTGCGCGCGCGGAAGCGCGGGCGTAACGGTTTGCGTCGTCAGTTCCGCCATGGTTAACCTCGCATTTTCGGGTTGATAAGGACGTAGAGCACGTCGGCCAGCAGGTTGAGCATCAGGAAGCCGATCGCCACGATCAGCACCACGCCCTGCACCACCGCGTAGTCACGGTTAAATACCGAGTCGACGATCATCTTGCCGAACCCCGGAATGGTGAAGACCTGCTCGGTCAACACCGCGCCGCCCAGCAGCTCGCCGAACAGCAGCGTGGTGAGGGTGATGACCGGTACCAGCGCGTTGCGAAACGCGTGCTTCAGGATCACCGCCTTTGGCAGCAGCCCCTTAGCGCGCGCGGTGCGGATGTAATCCGCCTTCAGCACCGCAATCATTGAGGCGCGGGTATGACGCATCAGCGTCGCCGCGAGGCCGGTTCCGAGCACGGACGCGGGCAGCAGCAGCGTGCGCAGGTTCTGAAGCGGATCTTCACTGAACGGCACGTAGCCGGACGCGGGTAGCCACTGCAGGTTCACCGAAAAGACCAGAATCAGCAGGATCCCCAGCCAGAAGTGCGGGATCGAGATCCCCGAGATCGCCACGAAGTTCGCCCCGTGATCGACCCAGCTGTTTTTGTTCACCGCCGCGAGGATCCCCATGCTGATGCCAAACACCAGCGCAATAATCATCGCCAGCAGGGACAGCTCCAGCGTGACCGGCAGCTTGCTGGCGATCAGCTGCGTCACCGGTTCGTGCGTGCGTAAGGAGACGCCCAGATCGCCCTGCAGCGCCCGCGTCAGCCAGTGGAAATACTGCACGGGGATCGGCGCATCGAGGTTCAGCTCCGCGCGCAGCTGAGCGATGACCGCCGGATCGCGCTCCTCCCCGGCCATGGCGATCAGCGGATCGCCGGGCAGCAGCTTTTGCAGTCCGAACACCATCATGCTCACCAGCAGCAGGGTTGGTATAGCCAGCAACAGACGTTTGCAAATCAGTTCCAGCATGGGTTCTCCTCAGGACCTTTATTTCGCCAGCGTTAAACCCGCCAGACGCACGATGCCGTCCGGGTACGGCTTAAAGCCCTGCACGCTTTTGTTCAGACCGAAAATGCGCGGCTCGAAGTAGAGGTAGGCAATCGGCATGTCGGTTTGCAGCTGCTTCACTACCTTGTCGTACAGCGGCTGGCGTGCGGCCTGGTCGGTGCTCTGGCGCGCCTGGGTCAACCACTCATCGACCTGCGCGTTGCTGTAGCGGCCGTCGTTAAGGGTGCCTTTGCTGTTGATAAAGCCGTAGATGCTGCCGTCCGGATCCGGGCGTCCCGACCAGCCGGAGAAGCTCAGCTGATAGTCACCGCTCTGCTGGCGATCGAGCAGCGTGGCGAATTCGGTCATCTGCAGGTTCAGGTTAAATCCGGCCTCGGCGACCATCGCCTGCAGCACCTGGCCCACCTGCTGTGAGGTTGGGTTGTTTGGCACCAGCAGGTTGACGGTCAGCGGCGCGGTGACGCCTGCCGCCTTCAGCAGCGCTTTGGCTTTGTCGACGTCACGCGGCGGGACCGGCAGGTTAACGTGATACGGGCTGACCGGGGAAAACGCCTGGTTGGCCGGGGTATAGAGCCCTTCAAAGACCACCTGATTTAACGCATCGCGGTCGATGGCCTGAGAAAACGCCTCGCGCACGCGGGCGTCCTTGAACGGATCGTTGGCCGGCACCTTGCCGTTGTTGATGTTGAAGGTGATGCCCTGATAGCCCAGGCCCGTCACCTTCGCCAGCGCCAGCTTGCTGTCGGCTTCGACGGTTTTAACGTCGCTGGCGGCGATGCCTTCGGTCAGGTCGAGATCGCCCGCGCGCAGGTTCGCGAGGCGCACGGAGGCATCCGGGATCGGCAGATAGATGATTTTGTCGAAGTGGTAGGCGCCTTTGTTCCAGTAGTTGTCGAAGCGGGTCAGCACGATGCGGTCCTGGGACACGCGGCTGTCGAACTTGTACGGGCCGGAGCAGACCGGGTGGGCGGCAAAGTCAGGCTTTTTCGCCGCCTCGGGGGCCATCATCGCGCCCGCACGGTCGGTGAGCTGCATCAGCAACGCGGCATCGGGGGTCTTCAGGTGCAGCGCAATCTGCATCGGGCCGGTGACCTCGACCGATTCAACGGATGAGATCTCGCTTTTACGCAGAGAGCCTTTCAGGGTCAGGGCGCGGTCGAGATTGTATTTTGCCGCGGCGGCATCGAATTTCTCACCGTCGTGGAAGGTGACGCCTTCGCGCAGATTGAGCGTCAGGGTTTTACCGTCGTCACTCCACGCCCAGTCTTTAGCCAGGCCGGGGACGACCTTCAGATTTTCATCCACGTCCACCAGCCTGTCGCACAGGGAGGCAAAGACGAAGCGGCCATAGTAGGTGCGCGCCAGATGCGGGTCGAGCATGTCCGGGTCAGCGCCCAGGCCGATCCGCAGCACGCTTTCAGCATGGGCGGGCAGCGCCGCGCCAAGCAACATAACACTTCCCAGTACGGTCAAAAGAGAATTACGCATTGTCATTATCATGAGTTCCTTGAAGGAAGGGACGAGTGAGTGGCCGCGTGTTCAAACAGCGCGCGGCGGCGCAGAAAGGCGGCGGATGGCGGTGCGATCTGAATAATGCTGCGATCGCGGTTGATCTCCTGCCAGCGGTGACAGGCAACCTGACGTCCACCGTCGAGCACCTGATTGATCGGCTCAACCTGGCGGCATTCATCGGTGACGTACGGGCAGCGGGTGTGGAAACGGCAGCCGGACGGCGGGCTGGCCGGGTTGGGCAGATCCCCCTGCAGCAGCGGCGCGTCGCGTTCAACGCCCGGATGCATCTGCGGTGCCGAGGCGATCAATGCCTGCGTATAGGGGTGCAGCGGCGCGTCAAAAATCTCGTCGACGGTGGCAAGCTCGACGATTTGCCCGAGATACATGACCGCCACGCGGTCGCTCATATGGCGGATCACCGCCAGGCCGTGGGCGACAATCACCATCGTCAGCCCCAGCTGGTGCTTCAGGCTTTCCAGCAGGTTGACCACCTGCGCCTGAACGGAGACGTCCAGCGCGGACACCGGCTCATCGCCCAGCAGCAGCTTCGGTCCCGAGGCCAGCGCGCGCGCAATGCCGATACGCTGGCGCTGCCCGCCGGAAAACTCGTGCGGATAGCGCCCGGCCCAGGCGGCAGGCAGGCCAACGGTTTTAAGCAGCTCGGCAACGCGATACTGGCGATCCGCTTTTTTCATGTTCTGATGCAGCCACAGCGGCTCCCCGACGATCTGCTCCACCGTCATGCGCGGGTTGAGCGAGGCGAAGGGATCCTGAAAAATAATCTGCAGCTCGCGCCGGAGCTGATTGAGGCGCGCACCCGATGCATGCGTGATCTCCTCCCCCTGGTAAAACACCCGCCCTTCGCTGGCGGCCAGCAGGCGCAGCAGCAGACGACCGAGGGTAGATTTCCCGGAGCCGGACTCGCCGACGATCGCCAGCGTTTCGCCCGGCATCACGGCAAGCGAAACGCGATCGACCGCCGTGACAAACCGTGCCGGGGTAAAGAGCTTTTTGGGGCCGGGAAAAAGCTTGCTGAGGTCACGGGCTTCAAGAATGGGCGTGGTCATGCGATTTCTCCCAGGGCAATGTGCTGTTCGAGCGGCACGCGGAAGCAGGCGACCTGATGGCCCGCGCCGAGCGCGGTGAGCTGCGGTTTTTCAGCATGGCAGCGCGACTGCGCAAACGGACAGCGGGTGGCAAAACGGCAGCCTTTCGGCATGGCTTCCGGGAGCGGGACCGATCCGGGAATGGTGGAGAGCTGGCCCTTGCGTGCGCCAAGTGAAGGAATCGAGCCCATCAGGCCGATGGTGTACGGATGCTGCGGGTCGGCAAAGATGGCCTCCACGCTCCCCTGCTCCACCGCCTGTCCGGCATACATCACCGCTACCTGCTGGGCGACTTCTGCTACGACGCCTAAATCGTGGGTGATCATCAGCACCGCCGTGCCGGTTTCCTCTTTTAAGGCGTTGAGCAAGGCGAGGATTTGCGCCTGGATGGTGACGTCGAGCGCAGTGGTGGGCTCGTCGGCAATCAGCAGTTTGGGATGGTTAATCAGCGCCATCGCAATCATCACCCGCTGGCGCATGCCGCCGGAAAGCTGGTGGGGATATGCTTTCAGGCGCATCTCTGCCGCCGGGATCTGTACCTTCTCGAGGATCTGCAGCGCGACCTTCATCGCCTCTGCGCGCGAGACGTTCTGGTGCCGCATAACCGCTTCGCTAAGCTGATCCCCCAGCGTAAACGCCGGATTGAGCGAGGTCATCGGCTCCTGGAAAATCATCGCCAGCTCGCTGCCGCGCAGGTCGGCATATTCCCGCGGTGAGAGCTTTCGCAAATCGTGGCGGCGAAACTGCATCTCGCCGCTGACAATCTGCGCGCTGGCGGGCAGTAACCCCATCAGCGCCAGTGAGGTGATACTTTTCCCGCAGCCGGACTCTCCCACCAGCGCCAGCGTTTCGCCCGCCCTGACGGTCAGCGAGATACCATCAAGCACGCTAGCCGGCGAGCCAGCAAACGTAACGTTGAGGTTTTGCACCCGCAATACGGGCGTGGCGTCCTTAAAGGGTATTGTCGTCATGGCGTGAAGTCGTCCTCAAGGTGGATCGCCTGAATCAGGGCGGTTTGCAGGCTGAGCAGGTGTTCGCGCATGGCGGCCGCGGCTTCATTAGGCTGGCGATGGATAATCGCAGACATGATCTTATGGTGGTGGTCGTTATAGCTGTCGACACGTTCGGGCGTGCGGGCTAATTCGCGCAGATGCTGCCAGCCCGGTTCGCGCCGAACGGCATCAATGGCATCAAACAGGCCGAGCATCAGACGGTTGCCCGCCGCCTCGGCAATTGCCCGGTGAAAGGCGCTGTCCCAGAGTTCGTTGAGATCGCGGTCATCCGGGCTGACCTTGTCGATGCGTTCCAGCATGCGCTGCATGAGCGCGAGGTTTTCCCTGGTGGCACGCAGTGCCGCAAGCCGGGCTAAGCCGGGTTCGAGCTGTAGACGAGCTTCCATCACTTCCAGAAGGTTGGTCTGCTGAACCAATCCCTGAAGGGCCAGCGGTTCAACAGGTGCCGCCGGGCCAATAAAGGTCCCTTTGCCCTGCTTACGCCAGATGCGCCCCTCTTCTTCCAGCACGTCCAGCGCGCGACGCACTTCACGTCGTCCTACGCCGAGAGTGTCCGACAGCTCACGTTCCGTGGGCAGCGGTATGCCTGGTGTTGACTCATGCTGGTTGATAAGCCCGCGCAGCTGCTCAAGCGCGGTGCTGGAATTTGCCAGAAACCGTGACGATTTTTCCATATTGGTTCGCTCGCTTTCATCATTGCTTTATTTTTATTAACGATAAGTTATTGATATGGAATGAAGCTTATCGTGCTAATGATTAAGCAATAACCAAACCAATACGTAATTGGTTCGGTATATTTTTGGAAAGCAGGAGTTAACCAAATGATTCTGCGTGAATTATTTTTACAGAGAGAAATATTCTGAACGAGGTGAGAGGAAAGGATCGATGGAGAAATGCACAACCATAGTGCAAATAATGCACTACACCCGTGCAATTGTTAATAAATTGCACCACGCATATTAACTTTATGTTAACAATAAGTGAGAGGATGAGATTACAGAAGGCTGAAACGACGAAGGCCTGAATCATTTCTGATTCAGGCCTTCTGAATAGTGGCGGAACGGACGGGACTCGAACCCGCGACCCCCTGCGTGACAGGCAGGTATTCTAACCGACTGAACTACCGCTCCACTGTTCCCGTTTGGGGAACGAGGCGCATATTACGGTGCGCCTCCGATCTCGTCAACGCTTTTTCTCACGTTTTGAATCGTTTGCTGCAAAAATCGCCCAAACGATGGTTTTACAGGCATTCAGGCGTTTTTTCAGGCGCGCCACATACAGCTGCCGCCCTTCTTCTGTACCAGATCAAGCCGGGATTCGTGGTTAAGAAGCTCTTCATCACTGGCTAAAACAACCCGCAAGCGACTGGCCTGACGAACAACACGCTGAATGCCCGCTTCGCCTTGCGTCTGCTGGGATTCATTTTCCATACTGAACTTCATTGACGTCTGCCCGCCGGTCATCGTCAGATAGACATCGGCCAGGATCTGGGCATCGAGCAACGCCCCGTGGAGCGTTCGCTTGGTATTGTCTATCTCGTAGCGCGAGCAGAGTGCATCCAGGCTGTTACGCTTGCCGGGGAACATCTTCCTTGCCAGCGCCAGGCTGTCCGTCACCTTACAGAAGGTGTTCGTCTTCGGAATATCACGATTAAGCTTGCTGAATTCATAATCCATAAAGCCGATATCGAACGATGCGTTATGGATAACAAGCTCGGCGCCCTTGATATATTCCAGGAACTCGTCAGCGACATCCCCAAAAGTCGGCTTATCCAGCAAGAACTCATCGGCAATACCGTGAACGCCGAACGCTTCAGGATCCACCAGCCGATCGGGTTTGAGGTAGACGTGGAAGTTGTTCCCCGTAAGACGACGGTTCACCACTTCAACGGCGCCGATCTCGATGATCTTATGCCCTTCGTAGTGCGCGCCGATCTGGTTCATACCGGTGGTTTCGGTATCGAGGACAATCTGGCGAGTAATTGCAGTGCTCATAGCGGTCATTTATGTCAGACTTATCGTTTAACTGAACGTTTCGAATACAGGAAGTCTACCAGAGATGCGTAAACAGGTAGAAATTTTCACCGATGGATCTTGTCTCGGTAACCCAGGGCCCGGCGGCTACGGCGCGATTATGCGCTATCGCCAGCACGAAAAAACCTTTAGCGAAGGCTATTTTCTGACCACCAACAACCGGATGGAGTTGATGGCGGCCATCGTGGCGCTGGAGGCGTTAAAAGAACATTGTGACGTGGTGTTAAGCACCGACAGCCAGTACGTGCGTCAGGGGATCACCCAGTGGATCCATAACTGGAAAAAACGCGGCTGGAAAACCGCCGATAAGAAGCCGGTCAAGAACGTCGATCTCTGGAAACGTCTTGATGCTGCGCTGGGCCAGCACCAGATTAAGTGGGAGTGGGTTAAAGGCCACGCAGGCCATCCGGAAAACGAACGCTGCGACGAACTGGCGCGTGCTGCGGCATCCAATCCCGCACATGAAGATGCGGGCTATCAGCCCGACGCCTAATCGGTTTTTTTGTACTGCCGCGTGGCGCCGACGGTCTGGCGGATGGGCGTTTTCGACTTGCTCTGCTTCATGGGGTTAAGCGTAAGGGGAATAGTTCGCTTACGCGCAACGATAAACTGCAAACAGCCCAATGCGGGGAGATGGGTGCTCAGTACCACGCCCCCCTGCCGCGCCCAGGGCAGCACCTGAAAACCTCCGTAGCAGAGCACCTCAAAGTTCAGCAGCGAAAGCCAGTCGAGCTGGCGCATCATGGTGAACATCCGGCTGTTGTAAGGTGGAGTCCGGCGTAGCACCGGTACCAGCTTACGCAGGCCCATCAGGCTTAGTGGATTGAATCCGCTAAGTACCAGCCAGCCGTCATCAATCAGCACGCGATCGGCTTCGCGAAGCAGACGATGCGGATCGCTGCACCAGGGTAGCGTATGTGCAAGCAAACACGCATCGACGGATTTTTCCGCAAACGGCAGATGCAGCGGGTCTGCCTTCACCTGAACCGGCGATCCGCCGAGAGAGACGTTAACCTGATGCGAGATAGCGCAGCTTTCGGTATTGATTTCCGCGCTGAGATTGCCAATCTTAAGCAGGTGAAAGCCATACATTTTCGCGAGCCAGGGCTTCAGCTGCTGTTCTAACGCTTCGCGATAGTATTCACCCCAGGGCAATTCCGCCCAACGTTCCGGTGCTGCGACAGTCTGAGGTATCCTTGCCGGTTTCATCAAAACACCCGCCACGCTCTAAGAGGTAATGTATGAATCTTATCAGTATTCCAGCGTTTCAGGACAATTACATCTGGGTTTTGGTTGACGACGATCGCCGATGCGTCATTGTCGATCCCGGAGAGTCCGCCCCTGTTCTGCACGCCATAAAAGAGAACGGCTGGCAGCCAGAAGCCGTTTTGTTAACGCATCATCATAACGATCACACTGGCGGCGTGCCTGAACTGCGCACCCATTTTCCGCATCTTGTGGTTTACGGACCGGCAGAAGCACAAGATAAGGGAATCACGCATGTAGTCGAAGAAGGCGAAAATATCCTCATACGCGAGTGGGAGTTTTCCGTATTTGCTACACCAGGTCACACTTTGGGACATCTGTGTTTCTACAGTAAGCCTTATCTTTTTTGCGGCGATACGCTGTTCTCCGGAGGCTGCGGAAGACTGTTCGAAGGTACGCCAGCTCAAATGTATCAGTCTTTACAGAAGATTAACGCGCTACCCGATGAGACGCTCGTTTGTTGCGCCCATGAGTATACATTAGGAAATATGAAGTTTGCCGTGAGCCTCTTACCCGAGGATCGAGCGATTCAGGATTATTATCACAAAGTGAAGGAGTTACGTGCAAAAAACCAAAAAACACTCCCCGTAATTCTGAAAAACGAGCGCCAAATTAATTTATTTTTACGAACAGATGATATTGATTTAATTAATAAAATTAACCAAGAAACAAATTTGCAACAACCAGAACAACGATTTGCATGGTTAAGGTCAAAGAAAGATAACTTCAGATAATTGCGGGTTGCCTTTTCAAAATTTCGCCGTTATCATCGCTCGTCTTTTAAGCAACTATTGACACACACATGAAGGCAAAAGCGATATTACTCGCCTCTGTCCTGCTTGTAGGTTGCCAGTCGCAAAACGGCAGCAACGTACAACAGCACGCACAGAGCCTTTCTGCGGCTGGTCAAGGGGAAGCAGGGAAGTTTGCAAGTTCGGCGCGATGGATGGACGATGGAACATCTTACGCGCAGGATCAAGACTTGTGGACCTCTATTGGCGACGAGCTAAAGATGGGAATTCCGGAAAATCCCCGGATTCGCGAACAGAAACAGAAGTATTTAAGTAATAAGAGCTATCTCCACGATGTAACGTTACGGGCAGAGCCGTATATGTACTGGATAGCCGGGCAAGTTAAGAAACGTAACATGCCTATGGAGCTGGTACTCCTACCCATAGTGGAGAGCGCTTTTGACCCACACGCGACGTCTGGCGCCAATGCCGCAGGCATTTGGCAGATCATTCCGAGCACCGGGCGAAACTATGGTCTGAAACAGACCCGCAACTATGATGCGCGTCGCGATGTTGTCGCTTCAACGACAGCCGCTCTCGACATGATGCAACGTCTGAACAAGATGTTTGACGGCGACTGGCTGTTAACGGTCGCAGCGTATAATAGTGGCGAAGGTCGTGTACTGAAGGCAATGAAAGCGAATAAAGCACGGGGTAAATCCACCGATTTTTGGTCGCTCTCACTGCCACAGGAAACAAAGATTTACGTACCGAAAATGCTGGCATTGAGCGATATTCTCAAGAATAGCAAGCGTTACGGTGTACAACTGCCAACACCAGACGAAAGTCGTGCACTGGCGCGTGTTCGCCTCAGCAATCCGGTTGATATTCAACAGGTTGCTGATATGACGGGTATGTCGGTAAGTAAATTGAAAACCTTTAATGCTGGCGTTAAAGGCTCAACCCTGGGGGCAAGTGGCCCGCAGTATGTAATGGTTCCGCAGAAACATGCCGAGCAGTTACGCGAGTCTTTAGCTTCTGGTGAAATCGCCGCCGTTCAGTCAACGCTGATCGCGGATGCATCATCAGTTAACAGCCGCAGCTATAAGGTTCGTTCAGGAGATACGCTTTCGGGCATTGCGTCACGTCTTGGCGTGAATGCGAAAGATCTGCAGCAATGGAATAATCTGCGCAGCTCCGGCCTGAAAGTGGGTCAGACTCTGACGGTAGGCGCAGGTAGCAGCGCACAGCGTCTCGCCAGCAACAGCGATAGCATTACCTATCGCGTGCGGAAGGGTGATTCACTGTCCAGTATCGCAAAACGACACGGCGTAAACATCAAGGATGTGATGCGCTGGAACAATGATACTGACAATCTGAAACCTGGCGACCAGCTGACGCTGTTTGTGAAGAACAGCGCGACGCCAGACTCCTGATAACACGATCGAAAGATAAAAAGGCACCGATTCCCCTCGGTGCCTTTTTTATTTATTCCGCTTTTTGCGCTTCGGCCATGATGGTATCGCTGGTAAACGATCCATCGGCCTGCAGTTCAAAGTATGCCTTTACCTCCGCGGACGCACTCTCCTGATAGAGCCTGATCGCCTGGCTTAATGCTTCCGGGGTGCGCATACGCGCGATCCAGGAGCTGAACTCCAGCGGTAAGCGGTCTGTAATCAACGCGCGCGCGATCAGCCCCGCTTCAGTGATAAGCGACAACCACTCTCCGCTGGCGTAGTTTTGCACGTGTGAGGTATCGCGCAGCGCTTCTACCGTCTGCAGCCAGATATTGCGCACCGGGTGTCCGGGAGACATCACATCCATAATGATGAAGGTGCCGCCCGGCTTCAGAACACGTTTGACCTCGCGCAATGCCTGGCCGACATCGTGCCAGTGGTGAGCGGAATAACGGCTGATAACAACCTCAAACGACGCATCATCGAACGGTAAGGATTCGGCATAGCCCTGTTGCGTATCGATGTTGTCCAGTCCCTTCGCTTTCGCCGCCCCGGCAACAACGTCCAGCATCTGGCTGGATAAGTCATACGCGGTAACGTGAGCGACCTGCTGCGCAGCCGTAAAGCTGGCATGCCCTGCCCCGCAGCCTAAATCCAGCACGTGCGCGTGCGGAAACGCCGCCAGACGTTCACCGAGACGCACCAGATCGCGGCCAGAAGCATGCACGGCGCTGCTCAGATAGGCACTTGCCTGAGAACCAAACTGTTTTTCTACATTGTCATGATGGGAGCGTGTTGTTGTCATCGTACTGTCCTTTGTGAGTGAAAAATAAAGGGCAGCACCCGCGCAGGCCTGCCCCACGGCAGACCTGACACACCATTATTTATCAGGTTTGCCGGGACTGAATTCGACTAGTAGAGGATTATGATCCGAGGCGCGCGTCACCAGCACAGAAGCGTCGTGCACGCTCAAACCACGATAGAAGACAAAATCGAGAGGACGACCAAAGGCTTTTTTGCGCTGGTCATCGCTAAAACGAACTTCACGCAGCGACATTTCGCGCGCAAAGCGATACAGCGCATTCATGCGCGGACGGCTCCAGGCATTGAAATCGCCGGCCATAATGATGGGCCCGCTGTGATGGGCAATCTGATCGCCGATCGGAAGTAGCTGCTTACTGTAGACATCCACGCCCAGACTGAAATTTACCGCATGGATATTTACGACCATCAGCATTCGGGTATCCGGCAGCGGATAGACCGTCACCAGCGCCGATTTTGCCAGACGCAGGATAGGTTCACGTTCGCGCAGTGGACAGCAATAGACCGGATGTGCTGCTGAAAGCGTCATCACACCTGATGGGTGTTGCGGCAGGACAAACGCAGGCACCTGGTCGGCGGCAAGATAGTTCGTGGTGGCAAAGCGTACCAGTTCAGGGGTGGTTTGTGCCTCCTGAAGCAGAACCAGATGGGCATCTTTTCCAAAATTCTTGAGCACCGATAACCATTCGGCACGCTGCTGCTTAAAGATATTCCACACCAGTACACGGATTTTCTCATCGCTGCTTAACGGTGTGCCGGCGGGTAATGCCTGGCTTATGCTCGCAAATGACCCCGGAGGCAAGATCCTCTCCGCGGGCATTCCGGCAACATAACGCATGGCATAGGTATTTTTTCGCACTTTTGGAAACAGCCTCTGTAACATGAACCAGCCCGGAAAACGGACTGGTTCTAATGTTATAGGGACTTTAGGTCATACTTTCAACGCAATTTCTGAGAAACCGCTTTCCAGTATTGTAAGCAAGCACTTACTGATGTTAACCCAGCGCGACCCTGGCTGGCTTATCGAGACGTCCACTCAGGCCAATCAGCAGGAAGGCCACCAGGACAATCATCGCGCCAATCCATGGGGTCTGGGCTAATCCAACATGCGCTACGGTTTGCCCACCAATGATGGAGCCCAGCGCAATGCCGATATTAAATGCGGCAATGTTCAGCCCGGACGCCACATCCACCGCATTTGGCGTATAGAGCTCGGCTTTCTGGACAACGTAAACCTGAAGGCCGGGGACATTACCAAAGGCAAAGATCCCCATGACCAGCACGGTGACCAGCGCGGCGTAGTGTACCGAAGCCGTGAACTGGAAAATCATCAGCAGAACAACCAGGGCGGCGAAGATGAATTTCAGTGCCGGTACCGCACCATGCTTATCCGCAAGCTTGCCGCCCCAGATATTGCCAATGGCAACGGAAATACCGTATCCCAGCAAAATCCAGCTCACGGCATTGGGTGAGAAGCCCGCCAGGTCCTGCATCATCGGCGCCAGGAAGGTAAAGGCGGTGAATACCCCACCATAACCCAATGCAGTTACCGCGTAGATGATCAGCAAACGCGGATGCGTAAGCACCTTCAGCTGATCGCGCAGGCTGGCGCTCGCCCGGCCTGGGATATTCGACGGTACCAGCAGCAGGCTGGTCACCAGGGCGATGACGCCCAGTAAGGAGACGGCCAGAAACGTTTCACGCCAGCCGAAGTGTTGTCCGATAAACGTTCCCAGCGGTACGCCCGTAACGAGCGCGACGGTCAGCCCACCAAACATGATCGCAATAGCTGAAGCCGCTTTCTCTTTGGGCACTAGGCTGGTTGCAATGGTGGAACCAATCGAGAAGAACACGCCGTGTGCAAGGCCGGTTAACAGACGGGCAATCACCAGAGTGGTGTAGTCCGGCGCCTGCCAGGCCAGAACGTTGCCGGCGGTGAACAGCACCATCAGCGCGACTAACAGCTGCTTACGCGGAAAACGTCCGGTCAGGGCCGTCAGCACTGGCGCACCGACGGCGACGCCCAGGGCGTAGATTGATACCAGCAACCCCGCAGAGGGCAACGAGATCGCAAGCTGGTTAGCAATAGTGGGAACCAGGCCCACGATAACAAATTCGGTCGTGCCGATTGCAAAGGCACTGATCGTCAGGGCAAGTAGCGCCAGTGGCATAAAATACTCCGTATCATCAGGATTAAGATGACAGGCAGTATGCGCCAGTGCTTAAATAACAAAAATGGTCAAAATCTCAATAGAATTTTGCAGGTGGTGCAACAATGAAAGCAACATCGGAAGAGCTGACAATCTTTGTCGCCGTCGTTGAAAGCGGCAGCTTTAGCCGCGCGGCCGAACTGCTGGGACAGGCTAATTCGGCCATCAGCCGTTCGGTAAAAAAACTGGAGATGAAGCTTGGAGTGAGTCTGCTCAACCGTACGACGCGGCAGCTGAGCCTGACGGAAGAAGGTGAGCGTTACTTCCGCCGCGTGCAGTCGGTACTGCAGGAGATGGCCGCAGCGGAGACGGAGATTATGGAGACCCGCAGCACGCCGCGTGGATTGCTGCGCATTGATGCGGCCACGCCGGTGGTGCTTCACTTTCTGATGCCGCTGATCAAACCTTTCCGCGAACGCTATCCGGAGATGACGCTTTCACTGGTCTCCTCAGAGACGTTTATCAACCTCATCGAGCGGAAAGTGGATGTGGCTATCCGGGCGGGAACACTGACAGATTCAAGCTTGCGCGCCCGCCCTCTGTTTGCTAGCTACCGCAAAATTATCGCATCACCGGAGTATATTGCCGAGCATGGGAAACCAGAGACGGTTGAAGAACTGAAGCAGCACCTGTGCCTGGGCTTTACGGAGCCGGTGTCGCTGAACACCTGGCCTGTTGCCTGCCATGATGGTCAACTTTATGAAATTACCTGCGGATTATCGTCAAACAGCGGAGAGACGCTAAAACAGCTGTGCCTGGAAGGGAACGGGATCGCCTGTTTATCAGACTATATGATTGATAAGGAGATAGCGCGGGGTGAACTGGTGGAGCTGATGGCCGACAAACGTCTGCCGGTCGAAATGCCTTTTAGCGCAGTGTATTACAGTGACAGAGCGGTAAGCACGCGCATTCGTGCCTTTATTGACTTCCTGAGTGAACATATAAAAACAGCTCCCGGAGGAGCTGTGTGAGGGTTCAGGTTACAGAGGGCGGGTCAATCTTAATCCCAGTCAGGAGCTAAACCTTCCGGGCTTACCAGGCGATCGTTGCACTCCAGTGCTGCGATCGCTTTTTTATCGTCAGCATCCAGCTGAAGATCCGTTGCTAACAGGTTGCTGGCCAGGTTTTCACGCTTAGTTGAAGATGGAATCACGGCATAACCTTCACCCATTGCCCATGCCAGAATCACCTGCGCAGCAGTGGCGTTATGTTTCTCTGCGATACGCGTAATCACTTCATCTTTCAGCGCTTTACCATAGGCCAGCGTCATGTATGAGGTGATGTGGATCCCGTGCTGTTTTGCCCAGTCCACGACTTTGCGGTTTTGCAGGTATGGAGACAGCTCAATCTGGTTGGTCGCAATATTTTCTGCGCCAACAGCGGCAATGGCTTTTTCCATCAGCGGAATCGTGAAGTTGGAGATCCCAATTTCACGGGTTAAGCCCTGTTTTTTCGCTTCCAGCAGCGCCTGCATGAATTCTTCTACTGAGACGGCATCATTCGGTGATGGCCAGTGGATCAGCGTCAGATCTACGTAGTCAGTACGCAGTTTTTTCAGGCTCTCTTTCAGACTAGGGATCAGCTTATCTTTGCTGAGATTCTCAATCCAGATTTTCGTGGTGATAAACAGTTCGTTACGCGGCACACCACTCTCTTCGAGAGCTTGTCCAACGGCAGCTTCATTTTCATAGATCTGTGCCGTATCAACTGCACGATAACCCAGTTCGAGTGCGGTTTTAACCGATGCGATAACAACGTCGTCTTTCAGGCGGAAAGTGCCCAGACCAAATGCAGGGAGAGTCATACTATTCCTCAATCATTATGTTCGTAAACTGAGGAAGATTATCGCTGGCGTTGTTATAGAGAAAAAGAGCGCAAAACGCAGAGGATTTTTGCTAATTTCGCAATAATTAAACGACAGATAAGAAAAAAGCCCTGAGCGTGAGCTCAGGGCTTTTAATAAGTGGCGGAACGGACGGGACTCGAACCCGCGACCCCCTGCGTGACAGGCAGGTATTCTAACCGACTGAACTACCGCTCCACCGAAGACTGCTGTAACCACCGGATTTATGCACCGGCTTACTACTTAATTTGATGCCTGGCAGTTCCCTACTCTCACATGGGGAGACCCCACACTACCATCGGCGCTACGGCGTTTCACTTCTGAGTTCGGCATGGGGTCAGGTGGGACCACCGCGCTAAAGCCGCCAGGCAAATTCTGTTAAATCTGTATCAGAGCTGAAATTTGATTGCGTCGTCTCTTCGCCGAAACAGCTTCGGCGTTGTAAGGTTAAGCCTCACGGTTCATTAGTATCGGTTAGCTCAACGCATCGCTGCGCTTACACACCCGACCTATCAACGTCGTAGTCTTCAACGTTCCTTCAGGACCCTTAAAGAGTCAGGGAGAACTCATCTCGGGGCAAGTTTCGTGCTTAGATGCTTTCAGCACTTATCTTTTCCGCATTTAGCTACCGGGCAGTGCCATTGGCATGACAACCCGAACACCAGTGATGCGTCCACTCCGGTCCTCTCGTACTAGGAGCAGCCCCCCTCAATTCTCCAGCGCCCACGGCAGATAGGGACCGAACTGTCTCACGACGTTCTAAACCCAGCTCGCGTACCACTTTAAATGGCGAACAGCCATACCCTTGGGACCTACTTCAGCCCCAGGATGTGATGAGCCGACATCGAGGTGCCAAACACCGCCGTCGATATGAACTCTTGGGCGGTATCAGCCTGTTATCCCCGGAGTACCTTTTATCCGTTGAGCGATGGCCCTTCCATTCAGAACCACCGGATCACTATGACCTGCTTTCGCACCTGCTCGAGCCGTCACTCTCGCAGTCAAGCTAGCTTATGCCATTGCACTAACCTCCTGATGTCCGACCAGGATTAGCTAACCTTCGTGCTCCTCCGTTACTCTTTGGGAGGAGACCGCCCCAGTCAAACTACCCACCAGACACTGTCCGCAACCCGGATTACGGGTCTACGTTAGAACACCAGCCATTAAAGGGTGGTATTTCAAGGTTGGCTCCACGCAGACTGGCGTCCACGCTTCAAAGCCTCCCACCTATCCTACACATCAAGGACCAGTGTTCAGTGTCAAGCTATAGTAAAGGTTCACGGGGTCTTTCCGTCTTGCCGCGGGTACACTGCATCTTCACAGCGAGTTCAATTTCACTGAGTCTCGGGTGGAGACAGCCTGGCCATCATTACGCCATTCGTGCAGGTCGGAACTTACCCGACAAGGAATTTCGCTACCTTAGGACCGTTATAGTTACGGCCGCCGTTTACCGGGGCTTCGATCAAGAGCTTCGCGTTGCCGCTAACCCCATCAATTAACCTTCCGGCACCGGGCAGGCGTCACACCGTATACGTCCACTTTCGTGTTTGCACAGTGCTGTGTTTTTAATAAACAGTTGCAGCCAGCTGGTATCTTCGACTGATTTCAGCTCCACCCGCAGGGGCTTCACCTACATATCAGCGTGCCTTCTCCCGAAGTTACGGCACCATTTTGCCTAGTTCCTTCACCCGAGTTCTCTCAAGCGCCTTGGTATTCTCTACCTGACCACCTGTGTCGGTTTGGGGTACGATTTGATGTTACCTGATGCTTAGAGGCTTTTCCTGGAAGCAGGGCATTTGTTACTTCAGCACCGTAGTGCCTCGTCATCACACCTCAGCGTTAAAAGGTACCGGATTTACCTGGAACCCCCGCCTACATGCTTAAACCGGGACAACCGTCGCCCGGCTAACATAGCCTTCTCCGTCCCCCCTTCGCAGTAACACCAAGTACAGGAATATTAACCTGTTTCCCATCGACTACGCCTTTCGGCCTCGCCTTAGGGGTCGACTCACCCTGCCCCGATTAACGTTGGACAGGAACCCTTGGTCTTCCGGCGAGCGGGCTTTTCACCCGCTTTATCGTTACTTATGTCAGCATTCGCACTTCTGATACCTCCAGCATGCCTCACAGCACACCTTCAACGGCTTACAGAACGCTCCCCTACCCAACAACACCTAAGTGTCGCTGCCGCAGCTTCGGTGCATGGTTTAGCCCCGTTACATCTTCCGCGCAGGCCGACTCGACCAGTGAGCTATTACGCTTTCTTTAAATGATGGCTGCTTCTAAGCCAACATCCTGGCTGTCTGTGCCTTCCCACATCGTTTCCCACTTAACCATGACTTTGGGACCTTAGCTGGCGGTCTGGGTTGTTTCCCTCTTCACGACGGACGTTAGCACCCGCCGTGTGTCTCCCGTGATAACATTCTTCGGTATTCGTAGTTTGCATCGGGTTGGTAAGCCGGGATGGCCCCCTAGCCGAAACAGTGCTCTACCCCCGAAGATGAGTTCACGAGGCGCTACCTAAATAGCTTTCGGGGAGAACCAGCTATCTCCCGGTTTGATTGGCCTTTCACCCCCAGCCACAAGTCATCCGCTAATTTTTCAACATTAGTCGGTTCGGTCCTCCAGTTAGTGTTACCCAACCTTCAACCTGCCCATGGCTAGATCACCGGGTTTCGGGTCTATACCCTGCAACTTAACGCCCAGTTAAGACTCGGTTTCCCTTCGGCTCCCCTATACGGTTAACCTTGCTACAGAATATAAGTCGCTGACCCATTATACAAAAGGTACGCAGTCACACCACAAGGGTGCTCCCACTGCTTGTACGTACACGGTTTCAGGTTCTTTTTCACTCCCCTCGCCGGGGTTCTTTTCGCCTTTCCCTCACGGTACTGGTTCACTATCGGTCAGTCAGGAGTATTTAGCCTTGGAGGATGGTCCCCCCATATTCAGACAGGATACCACGTGTCCCGCCCTACTCTTCGAGTTCACAGCCTGTGTGCTTTCGTGTACGGGACTGTCACCCTGTACCGTGCGACTTTCCAGACGCTTCCACTAACACACAAGCTGATTCAGACTCTGGGCTGCTCCCCGTTCGCTCGCCGCTACTGGGGGAATCTCGGTTGATTTCTTTTCCTCGGGGTACTTAGATGTTTCAGTTCCCCCGGTTCGCCTCGTTAACCTATGTATTCAGTTAACGATAGTGTGACGAATCACACTGGGTTTCCCCATTCGGACATCGCCGGGTCAAAGGTTCATATCACCTCGCCGGCGCTTTTCGCAGATTAGCACGTCCTTCATCGCCTCTGACTGCCAGGGCATCCACCGTGTACGCTTAGTCGCTTAACCTCACAACCCGAAGATGTTTCTTTCGATTCATCATCGACTTGCGAAAATTTGAGAGACTCGAACACACCATTAAGATGTGTCGTTTCAATTTTCAGCTTGATCCAGATTTTTAAAGAGCAAAACTTCGCAGTGCACCTTTTCAGGTTCACTCTGAAGTTTTCTTGTGTTCGCAGTAAAAGATGGTGGAGCTATGCGGGATCGAACCGCAGACCTCCTGCGTGCAAAGCAGGCGCTCTCCCAGCTGAGCTATAGCCCCATCGTTTATAATCTCTGTACCGCTCATCCTTTAAAAGGAGTTTGGTAGGCCTGAGTGGACTTGAACCACCGACCTCACCCTTATCAGGGGTGCGCTCTAACCACCTGAGCTACAAGCCTGCAGAGATTTTTACTGCTGTTTTTCATCAGACAATCTGTGTGAGCACTACAAAGGCAGGTTCTTTAAGGTAAGGAGGTGATCCAACCGCAGGTTCCCCTACGGTTACCTTGTTACGACTTCACCCCAGTCATGAATCACAAAGTGGTAAGCGCCCTCCCGAAGGTTAAGCTACCTACTTCTTTTGCAACCCACTCCCATGGTGTGACGGGCGGTGTGTACAAGGCCCGGGAACGTATTCACCGTAGCATTCTGATCTACGATTACTAGCGATTCCGACTTCATGGAGTCGAGTTGCAGACTCCAATCCGGACTACGACGCACTTTATGAGGTCCGCTTGCTCTCGCGAGGTCGCTTCTCTTTGTATGCGCCATTGTAGCACGTGTGTAGCCCTACTCGTAAGGGCCATGATGACTTGACGTCATCCCCACCTTCCTCCAGTTTATCACTGGCAGTCTCCTTTGAGTTCCCGGCCGGACCGCTGGCAACAAAGGATAAGGGTTGCGCTCGTTGCGGGACTTAACCCAACATTTCACAACACGAGCTGACGACAGCCATGCAGCACCTGTCTCAGAGTTCCCGAAGGCACCAATCCATCTCTGGAAAGTTCTCTGGATGTCAAGAGTAGGTAAGGTTCTTCGCGTTGCATCGAATTAAACCACATGCTCCACCGCTTGTGCGGGCCCCCGTCAATTCATTTGAGTTTTAACCTTGCGGCCGTACTCCCCAGGCGGTCGACTTAACGCGTTAGCTCCGGAAGCCACGCCTCAAGGGCACAACCTCCAAGTCGACATCGTTTACGGCGTGGACTACCAGGGTATCTAATCCTGTTTGCTCCCCACGCTTTCGCACCTGAGCGTCAGTCTTTGTCCAGGGGGCCGCCTTCGCCACCGGTATTCCTCCAGATCTCTACGCATTTCACCGCTACACCTGGAATTCTACCCCCCTCTACAAGACTCTAGCCTGCCAGTTTCGAATGCAGTTCCCAGGTTGAGCCCGGGGATTTCACATCCGACTTGACAGACCGCCTGCGTGCGCTTTACGCCCAGTAATTCCGATTAACGCTTGCACCCTCCGTATTACCGCGGCTGCTGGCACGGAGTTAGCCGGTGCTTCTTCTGCGGGTAACGTCAATTGCTGAGGTTATTAACCTCAACACCTTCCTCCCCGCTGAAAGTACTTTACAACCCGAAGGCCTTCTTCATACACGCGGCATGGCTGCATCAGGCTTGCGCCCATTGTGCAATATTCCCCACTGCTGCCTCCCGTAGGAGTCTGGACCGTGTCTCAGTTCCAGTGTGGCTGGTCATCCTCTCAGACCAGCTAGGGATCGTCGCCTAGGTGAGCCGTTACCCCACCTACTAGCTAATCCCATCTGGGCACATCTGATGGCAAGAGGCCCGAAGGTCCCCCTCTTTGGTCTTGCGACGTTATGCGGTATTAGCTACCGTTTCCAGTAGTTATCCCCCTCCATCAGGCAGTTTCCCAGACATTACTCACCCGTCCGCCGCTCGTCACCCGGAGAGCAAGCTCTCCTGTGCTACCGCTCGACTTGCATGTGTTAGGCCTGCCGCCAGCGTTCAATCTGAGCCATGATCAAACTCTTCAATTTAAGTTTGATGCTCGTGAATTAAACTTCGTAATGAATTACGTATGTTCACTCAGAGACTTGGTATTCATTTATTGTCCGGAGACATTAAGAATCCATGTCACTTTGAGTGCCCACACAGATTGTCTGATAAATTGTTAAAGAGCAGTGCAACGCGGCTTTCGCTCACCGTTGCGAGGTGGCGTATATTACGCTTTCCTCTTTCAGAGTCAACCCGTTATTTCAGGATTTTTTCTCTTCAACCGACCGGGTTGTCTGTGAAGTGATTCACATCCGCCGTGTCGATGGAGGCGCATTATAGGGGGCCGCCGAGGAATGACAAGCGGAAAAATGCATTTTTATTTCAACCGCTCACCTTTTCACCAAAAAGGCTATTTTTGGTGCTTTTTAATCTCTTTTGGCAGGTCGGCCAGACTATTAATCACCCAATCCGCTGCATTTTCTGCTTCTGGCGTCACTGGCTTACCGGTGCGAACTAATATTTTGGTTCCTACACCCGCTGCCGCTGCCGCCTGCATATCTTCCAGTTTATCGCCCACCATGTAAGAAGCAGACATATCAATGTGCAGGAACTCCTGTGCAGAGATGAACATCCCCGGATGCGGCTTACGGCAGTCACAGGTCTGGCGATACGCTTCTACCGTTCCCTGCGGGTGGTGCGGACAATAGTAGATGCCGTCGAGATCCACACCGCGGTCGGCCAATGACCAGTCCATCCATTCCGTCAGCGTCTCGAACTGCGCTTCGGTGAATTTACCGCGTGCAATACCGGACTGGTTCGTCACAACCACCAGCGCATAACCCATCTCTTTCAGCTGGCGCATGGCATCTATTACGCCCTCGATAAACTCGAACTCATCAATCTCATGGACATAACCGTGATCCACATTAATAGTGCCGTCACGATCGAGAAAAATTGCGGGTACTGATTTTGCCACCGGTTTGCTCCTGAAAAAGGCATGTTCGACTAGTATCTCATGAATCGCAGCGCAATAAAGTGCTCATCGTACAGAGTTGGATTGATTTAGACGTCTGGATGCCTTAACATCCGTTTTGTTTACGGTCATCACCCGTATCTGGCAGAAGAAAATGCCACGGCTAACTTACATACGATAAAAATAATCTAATGATTAAACTTTCCAATATCACCAAAGTGTTCCAGCAGGGGAACCGAACCATTCAGGCGCTGAACAACGTCAGCCTGCATGTTCCTGCTGGTCAAATTTATGGCGTCATTGGCGCATCGGGTGCAGGTAAAAGCACGCTGATTCGTTGTGTTAACCTGCTTGAGCGCCCAACCCAGGGCAGCGTAGAAGTTGGCGGCCAGGAACTTACCGCCCTCTCAGAGAAAGAACTCACCAAAGCGCGTCGTCAGATTGGCATGATCTTCCAGCACTTTAACCTGCTGGCTTCCCGCACCGTGTTCGGCAACGTTGCCCTGCCGCTTGAGCTGGATAATACGCCGAAAGAAGAAGTGAAGCGTCGCGTTACCGAGCTGCTCGACCTCGTGGGTCTGGGCGACAAGCATGATAGCTACCCGGCAAATCTGTCCGGTGGGCAAAAACAGCGTGTGGCCATTGCCCGCGCGCTGGCAAGCAACCCTAAGGTACTTCTGTGTGATGAAGCCACCAGCGCACTGGATCCGGCAACCACGCGTTCGATTCTGGAACTGCTGAAAGACATTAACCGTCGCCTGGGCCTGACGATCCTCCTTATTACGCATGAGATGGACGTGGTGAAACGCATCTGCGACTGCGTGGCGGTCATCAGCAACGGTGAACTGATCGAGCAGGACACGGTAAGTGAAGTGTTCTCGCATCCGAAGACGCCGCTGGCACAGCAGTTCATCCAGTCCACGCTGCATCTGGATATTCCGGAAGACTATCTGGAGCGTTTGAAAACCGAACCCGCAGCAGACAGCGTCCCGATGCTGCGCATGGAGTTCACCGGTCAGTCCGTTGACGCTCCCCTGCTTTCCGAAACCGCGCGTCGCTTTAACGTGAACAACAACATCATCAGCGCGCAGATGGATTACGCCGGTGGCGTGAAGTTCGGCATCATGCTGACAGAAATGCACGGCACACAAGAAGAAACCCAGGCCGCGATTGCCTGGCTGCAAGAACACCACGTAAAAGTAGAGGTACTGGGTTATGTCTGAGCCGATGATGTGGCTGCTGGTTCGCGGCGTTTGGGAAACGCTGGCAATGACCTTTGTCTCTGGCTTCTTTGGTTTTGTGATTGGCCTGCCGGTCGGCGTATTGCTGTACGTGACGCGTCCGGGTCAAATCATTGAGAACGCGAAGCTGTACCGTACGCTCTCTGCGCTGGTGAACATCTTCCGTTCTATCCCCTTCATTATTCTACTGGTGTGGATGATTCCGTTTACCCGCGTGATCGTCGGAACGTCTATCGGCCTGCAGGCAGCTATCGTTCCGCTGACCGTGGGGGCTGCGCCGTTTATCGCCCGTATGGTGGAAAACGCCCTGCTGGAGATCCCAACCGGTTTGATCGAAGCCTCACGCGCGATGGGCGCAACGCCGATGCAGATCGTCCGCAAAGTTCTGCTCCCGGAAGCACTGCCGGGCCTGGTGAACGCGGCAACCATCACGCTCATCACGCTGGTCGGTTATTCCGCAATGGGTGGCGCAGTTGGCGCTGGCGGTTTAGGCCAGATTGGTTACCAGTACGGCTATATTGGATATAACGCTACCGTGATGAATACCGTTCTGGTATTGCTGGTTGTTCTGGTTTATTTAATCCAGTTCTCTGGCGATCGCATCGTCCGGACCGTTACTCACAAATAACGTTACACACAACACAAACTCTACGAGTTAAGGATAAAACATGGCGTTTAAATTAAAGACCTTTGCAGCAGTAGGCGCGCTGATCGGCTCTCTGGCACTGGTGGGTTGCGGTCAGGACGAAAAAGATCCAAACCACATTAAAGTGGGCGTTATCGTGGGTGCAGAACAGCAGGTTGCTGAAGTTGCTCAGAAAGTGGCGAAAGAGAAGTATGGCCTGGACGTTGAGCTGGTGACCTTCAACGATTACGTTCTGCCGAACGAAGCGCTGAGCAAAGGCGATATCGACGCTAACGCCTTCCAGCATAAGCCTTACCTGGATCAGCAGATCAAAGATCGCGGCTATAAACTGGTGGGTGTTGGTAACACCTTCGTTTATCCAATTGCCGGTTACTCTAAGAAAATTAAATCACTGGACGAGCTGCAGCCGGGCTCTCAGGTTGCCGTGCCTAACGACCCAACCAACCTTGGCCGTTCCCTGCTGCTGCTGCAGAAAGTGGGCCTGATCAAACTGAAAGACGGTGTTGGCCTGCTGCCAACCGTTCTGGATGTCACCGAGAACCCGAAAAATCTGAAAATTGTTGAACTGGAAGCACCGCAGCTGCCGCGTTCTCTGGACGATGCGCAGATTGCCCTGGCCGTTATCAACACCACTTACGCCAGCCAGATTGGCCTGACGCCAGCCAAAGACGGTATCTTCGTAGAAGATAAAGACTCCCCGTACGTTAACCTGATCGTGACTCGCGAAGACAACAAGGACGCGGAAAACGTGAAGAAATTCATTCAGGCTTATCAGTCTGATGAAGTTTACCAGGAAGCCAACAAAGTGTTTAACGGCGGCGCTGTTAAAGGCTGGTAATCTCACCTCAGTGTAATATCATCAGGACGGGCTTATGCCCGTCTTGTCATTTGTGCAGTCAACTGATTCAATATCTGACGTTTTGATTATCCATTGAGGAACTATTATGCGTGCTTTACCGATCTGTCTTTTAGCACTCATGCTGAGCGGCTGTTCTATGCTAAGCAGATCTCCCGTTGAACCTGTTCAAAGCACGGCAACCCCGCCAAAAACAGAGCCTACGAAACCGAAAGTGGTTCGCCCTGCACCGGTTCGCATTATCACGAAAGCAGACGAACTCGTCGGTAAACCGTTCCGTGAACTGGGCGAAGTGAGCGGTGAATCCTGTCAGGCGACCAATCAGGACTCACCACCGAATATTCCGACAGCGCGTAAACGTATGCAGATTAATGCCGCAAAAATGAAAGCCAACGCGGTTCTGCTGCACAGCTGCGAAGTCACCAGCGGCACGCCGGGCTGCTATCGTCAGGCGGTTTGCATCGGTTCTGCGCTGAACATCACGGCGAAATGAGTGCATTTCAGTTCGAGCAGATAGGCGTTATCCACTCTCCTTATAAAGAGAAGTTCGCCGTCCCCCGCCAGCCCGGTCTGGTCACCAGCGGAAGCGGTGAGCTTCACCTGATTGCGCCTTACAATCAGGCCGATGCGGTACGCGGGCTCGAGGCTTTCAGCCATTTATGGGTGGTGTTCGTGTTTCACCAGACGATGGAAGGCGGCTGGCGGCCTACCGTGCGTCCTCCTCGTCTTGGCGGAAATGCTAGAATGGGCGTGTTTGCGACTCGCTCTACCTTCCGCCCAAACCCGGTTGGAATGTCGCTGGTTGAACTGAAAGGCATACGCTGCCAGAAAGATCGGGTGATACTGGAGTTAGGTAGTCTGGACCTGGTAGACGGCACGCCGGTAATCGACATCAAACCCTATTTGCCCTTCGCCGAAGCGCTCCCGGACGCGCGTGCAAGTTATGCTCAGGACGCACCGCAGGCGGACATGCCTGTTTATTTTACGCCAGAGATAACCGTGCAGCTCGGTCATCTGGAGAAACGCTATCCTCGCTTACGGGATTTCATCACTGAAGTTCTGGCACAGGACCCGCGTCCGGCCTACCGTAAAGAAGAGGAAGAAGGAAAAACGTACGCCGTCTGGCTGCTTGATTTCAACGTTCGCTGGCGCGTCACCGGTGCAGGTTTTGAAGTGTTTGCCCTTGAACCCAGGTAATTTTGTTCTCCTCTCTTTTGGCATCTTTGCCACACTGGTAAACTAAACCACTTTTTTTGTGTCAGGCTGGTGTTTCAGCCTGTTCCAATCGTCGAAATGGAACCGTAACAACATGCGTACTAGCCAATATCTGCTCTCCACTCTGAAGGAGACGCCTGCCGACGCCGAAGTGATCAGCCATCAGCTGATGCTGCGCGCCGGGATGATCCGCAAGCTGGCCTCCGGGTTATACACCTGGCTACCGACCGGCGTGCGCGTCCTGAAAAAAGTCGAAAACATCGTGCGTGAAGAGATGAACAACGCCGGTGCTATCGAGGTGTCCATGCCTGTGGTTCAGCCCGCTGACCTGTGGCAGGAGAGCGGCCGTTGGGAGCAATATGGTCCTGAACTGCTGCGCTTTGTCGATCGCGGCGAGCGTCCTTTCGTTCTCGGCCCAACGCATGAAGAAGTCATTACCGACCTGATTCGTAACGAGCTGAGCTCTTACAAACAGCTGCCGCTGAACTTCTTCCAGATCCAGACCAAGTTCCGTGACGAAGTTCGCCCACGTTTCGGCGTCATGCGCTCTCGCGAATTCCTGATGAAAGATGCTTACTCTTTCCATACCTCTCAGGAATCACTGCAAGAGACTTACGACGCAATGTACGCGGCGTACAGCAAAATCTTCTCCCGCATGGGTCTGGATTTCCGCGCTGTGCAGGCTGATACCGGCTCCATCGGCGGTAGCGCATCCCATGAGTTCCAGGTACTGGCGCAGAGCGGTGAAGACGATGTGATCTTCTCTGACTCTTCAGACTACGCGGCGAACATCGAATTTGCAGAAGCGCTGGCACCAAAAGAACCACGCGGCGCGGCAACGCAAGAGATGACGCTGGTTGATACGCCAAACGCGAAAACCATCGCCGAGCTGGTTGAGCAGTTCAATCTGCCAGTCGAAAAAACCGTGAAAACCCTGCTGGTGAAATCTACCGAAGGTAGCGCTTATCCGCTGGTTGCCCTGCTGGTGCGTGGCGATCATGAGCTGAACGAAGTGAAAGCAGAGAAGCTGCCGCAGGTAGCCAGCCCGCTGACCTTCGCAACGGAAGCGGAAATCCGCGCCGTGGTGAATGCGGGTCCAGGTTCACTGGGTCCAGTCAATCTGCCGGTGCCGGTTGTTATTGACCGCACGGTTGCTGCAATGAGCGACTTCTCTGCAGGTGCGAACATCGACGGTAAACACTACTTCGGCATCAACTGGGATCGCGACGTGGCGACGCCGGAAGTGGCTGACATCCGTAACGTGGTTGCAGGCGATCCAAGCCCGGACGGTCAGGGTACCCTGATGATTAAGCGCGGCATCGAAGTCGGTCACATCTTCCAGCTGGGCGATAAATACTCTCGGGCGCTGAACGCCGCTGTTCAGGGTGAAGATGGCCGTAACCAGATCCTGACCATGGGGTGCTACGGTATCGGGGTGACGCGCGTGGTGGCTGCGGCAATTGAGCAGAACTACGACGAACGCGGCATCGTCTGGCCGGACAATATTGCGCCGTTCCAGGTGGCTATCCTGCCAATGAACATGCACAAGTCTTACCGCGTGCAGGAGCTGGCCGAGAAGCTGTATGCCGAGCTGCGCGCTCAGGGTATCGAAGTGCTGATGGATGACCGTAAAGAGCGTCCAGGCGTGATGTTCGCCGATATGGAACTGATCGGTATCCCACACACCGTCGTCATCGGCGACCGTAACCTCGACAGCGATGAGATTGAATACAAATACCGTCGCAGCGGCGAAAAACAGATGATCAAGACCGGCGACATTCTTGATTACCTGGTGAAAGCCATCAAAGGCTAAACAAAAAACCCCGCTCAGGCGGGGTTTTTTAATGGCTCAGCGTCAGCTTATTTACTGTTACAGTCTTTACCCGCAACAAACTTCGCGTCTTTATCTGCCACCAGCGTTTTCACCATCTCCCCGCTATCCGGGTTTGGCTCCAGCGTAAAGTGACCGTCAACCGTCAGCAGTACCGGCTTGCTGTCATTACCGCGTGCCACTGCGTAATCACGTTCAAGCTGCGCATTGTTTGCCACGCTAACCTTCCTGCCGGTTGCGCAGTCGGTAAAGATCGCCGCATCCGCCATATAGAAGTACATCCCCCGCATTGCCATCGGCGTGGCAGGCAGAGCCGCTTTTACCGGCGCAAGCGTGTAGTTGAACTGGGATTCAATCGGGTTGCCTTCGCGGTCAAGCATCTCCATCCCCTCACCTTTGGCGCGGAAAAAGGTTTTCTCACCGGTGGTGTCCGTCAGGACCAGCTTCTCAGCCGTACGCGCCCATGTTCCATAAGTTGCAAAAGAAGAAGGCTCTTTTGCGCCCTGATAGCGCTGGTTCATCACCCAGGTGCCGTCTTTTTGCAGGAACAGAGACGTTTCAATGCCTTCGCAGTCCGCGCAAGGCAATACGCCGCGCCAGCTCTGCTGCATTGGTTTTAATTCTTCCGTTTGCGTGGGTTGTAAAACCTGCGTTTCGGAGCGGTTGTTACACCCAAAAAGCGCAAACAGCGTACTCGCTGCCAGCGCTGACCATAATACTTTTTTCACAATGAATTCCTTATGAAAAGTGTGTTCCCTTTCGTCACTCTGTCGGGCGACGAACTTTACCGCGTAGTGCTTTCACTGTGGATTTTTGGGCCTTCGAGGACAACCGACGCTCTTTCGATGCGCGGGTTGGCCGCGTTGCCCGGCGGCTTTTTTGTACCGTCGTTAACTCTTTAATGACCGCCACCAGCCTGGCTACCGCCGCTTCCCGGTTGAGCTCCTGGCTGCGGTACTCCTGGGCTTTGATCACAATCACGCCATCGCTGGTGATCAGGTGATGGCTGGCGGCAAGCAGGCTTTCTTTATAATACTCTGGCAGGCTTGAGGCCCGAATGTCAAAACGCAAATGGATAGCCGTCGACGCCTTGTTGACGTGCTGCCCGCCTGCCCCCTGCGCACGGATGGCGGTGATCTCCAGCTCGTTGTCAGGGATGCTGACGTTTCGGGACAAGACGATCATGACGCGGGTTGCCACGCCGTTAAATGAATTTCCAGATTATTCTGAGAATCAGAGAGCCAGATGGCGCCATCCTGAATCGTCGCCTGCAAAACCATAGTCCGGCTGGCAAATTCGCTCAACTGCGCCAGCTGCTCATCATCCAGATACCAGACCGTGAGATTTTTAAACTGTCCGCACTTGCTCTTGTTTTGCTGCCACCAGATCTCCGCAGCGCGCTGATTATACGCGAATAAGGCCACTTCAGCGGACTGGGTGCAGGCCTTCTTAATTCTGCGCTCGTCCGGCAGGCCGAGTTCGATCCACAAATCGATACCCAGATGATCGTTGCGCAGCCAGGCTTCAGGCTCGTCTTCTGCGCTTAACCCACGGGTAAACTGCAGACGCTCGTCGGCATACTTAATCCACGCCAGCAGGCGCAGCATCATACGCTCCTGAGTTTCGGAGGGGTGGCGTGCCAGCGTAAGCGACGCGTCGAGGAACTGGTTTCGATCCAGATCGGCCACATTAACCACTGCTTTATAAATTGTCGCTTTCAGCGCCATGAGAGAACTCCATTCGAATCAGGCGCACATTGTAGCGAAAACCGCGGCAAAAGGCTGTTACAGGGTGTTAAATACACCGCTATCAAGGCTCTGATATTGCTTAAATGAGTATGGTATAGTCACCTTGCTAAACCGAGTTTATCTTCGTAGGCTTAATGATATCTCACAGTAAGTCAGTGCGCTGGCGGGAGGGGATGTGAATAATTATTGTGAGTTAATTCGCAAACGGTATGCGGAAATCGCCAGCGGAGATCTGGGGTATGTCCCGGACGCGTTGGGCTGTGTATTGAAGGTGCTTAATGAAGTGGCCTCTGATGAGAGCCTTTCAGAGTCGGTCAGGGAAAAAGCAGCGTATGCTGCGGCGAATTTACTGGTGAGCGATTATGTCGATGAATGATACTTATCAACCCATCAATTGTGATGACTATGACAACCTCGAACTCGCCTGCCAGCATCATTTATTACTGACGCTGGAGCTAAAAGATGGCGAAGTGTTGAAGGCGAAAGCCAGCGATCTGGTTTCACGAAAGAATGTGGAATACCTGATAGTGGAAGACGCCGGTGCGACGCGTGAGCTGCGTCTGGACAAAATAGCCAGCTTCAGCCACCCGCAAATCGGCACCGTCGTGGTGAGCGAATCCTGATGACACTAACGGGCAGCCTGGCTGCCCGTTACGCTTTTTGCCACTCAAAACGGACCCCCTCTTCTGACCACCCCTCTTCCGTGATGAAAACCCCTGCCGCAGCGATAAGCGTTTCACCGTAGAACAGTAGCGGCGTGGTATCGCGCAGCCACGGCGGTACGTTACACTCCTGCCATATTTTCTTCAGCTTCCGTCCCCCGTTGCGCCCGACAATATGCAGCATGCCGCCAGCCTTAAAGCGCACGGTGACCGGTTCTCCGGGCTTCGGCAGCCGCACATGACCAGATGACTGGAGAGAGACGCATCCTGCCTCACAGGGCAATATCAGCGGTGCATCAGGAGAAAGCCAGTCGAGCACCACATCGGTCAGAGAGGGCATGGATTTTATCCACCAGAGCTCCCCCTTATAGCGTCTAACCTCAAAACCGTTCAGGTGGACGCACGGGGAAGCATCATCCCGCGCCAGTGAGACTTCGTCCCAGATACGGCTCAGCATTGTCCGCGACGGCATCGCGGCGCGATGAAAGGCTAGCCAGCGTCGTAGCAGCGCGGCGCGACGTACCGGACTCATCGCTTTCATCGGTGCGATTGCCAACGCCCCGTCGGCAGAAATCAGCCCAGCCAGCTCGTCGCTCAGCAGCTCATCCAGCAACAACTCCTGTTCGGCGCACAGCATGGCGCTTCTTGCCGTCGCGTCGGCGAAATGCGGCCAGCGCTCGCCTAAAAGCGGGAGGACGCGCAGGCGCAGGAAGTTACGGTCATAGCCGTCATCCTGGTTACTCTCATCTTCGATCCAGTTCAGCTGATGTTCTTGCGCCCAGGCTTCCAGCGAGGCACGCGTCTCGCCTAGCAGCGGACGCAGTAACGTTGTGCCGGCAAATTCAGAACGCGCCGGCATGGCAGAAAGTCCCGCCGGCCCGCTTCCCCGCTTAAGCGCCAGAAAAAAGGTTTCACACTGGTCATCAAGATGCTGGGCCGTGACCAGCGCTTCTCCAGCACGTAATGCCCCGGCAAACGCGGCATAGCGTGCTTTCCGCGCCTGCGCTTCGATGCCCAGCCCCTCCTCCGCAAGCGTGACGCGCTCAACGATGAGCGGGATCGCCCAGGCCGCACATAAGGCTTCGCAGTGCGCCACCCACGCCTCTGCGTGAGGACTTATTCCGTGGTGAATATGCATCGCCCGAAGCTGGACGTCAGGTTCCCGATCGCGCCAAAGCTTAAGGCGATGCAGCAACACGGTAGAATCCAGGCCACCGCTAAACCCCACCAGCAGCTGGCGGTACGGTGAAACGGCTTGTGCGATAGCGGGTAAGGTCATAGGAGATTACACATAAAAAATGCCCGAACTGAGCGGGCATTATCACACAGGACAACCATTACTGCTGATAAAGCTCCAGCGGCAGGCCGTCCGGGTCGTTGAAAAAGGTAAACCGCTTGTCGGTGAACGGATCGACGCGTATCGCTTCGCACGTCACGCCGTGCGCTTCCAGATGCTTTACTGCGCTATCCAGGTCATCGACGCTGAAGGCAAGATGACGCAGGCCACAGGCTTCCGGGCGGGACGGACGCGCAGGCGGAAAAGGAAAAGAGAACAGCTCAATCACATATTGCCCGTTTAACGCCAGGTCGCCCTTCCAGGAGTCACGCTCCTCGCGGTAGGCCTCGCTCATGAGCGTAAAGCCGAGGATGTCGCAGTAGAAGGCCTTACTTTTCGCGTAGTCGGTCGCAATGATCGCAATATGATGAACCTGTTTTAAACCCAGCATAGCTTCTCCTTTTTATGATGCCTGAACGTTACAACCGAAAACCCGCGCCTGGCAAGCGGTCACCCTTATTTTAGGACTCGCACCCAGTAAACGCCGTTCTCGTCGCGCTTCGCACCGTGGATATCGGTCTCAAAACCGGGATAGTGACGCCCTACCGAACAGAGCATCAGCAGGAAATCGAGCACCGCCCGACTCTCTTCGGTAATCATCTCTCCCGGCATCAGGAGCGGAACGCCCGGAGGGTAAGGCAGGATCATGTTAGCCGATACGCGCCCGACCAGGTTTTCCAGCTCGACGGTTTCGACCTCCCCTTTCACCTGGCGCTGCCATGCCTTGTGCGGGGTAAACTTCATCTCCGGTAAGACATCGAACGCCTGAAGCATCAGACGCGGCAGATCGTGCTGACGGATCAGCCTGTGGATCCCCTGGGCCAGATCCTGAATGCGCATATTACGATAGAAGTCAGGATCCTCCGCGTAGAGATCCGGCAGCATGTTCTTCACCCGCAGGTTGAGATCGTAGGCGCGCTTAAACTCCATCAGGCCGCGCAACAGCCCCATCGCCCGGGTTTTATCAATACCAATACTGAACAGAAAAAGCAGGTTATAGGGGCCGGTTTTCTCCACCACTACGCCACGTTCATCAAGAAATTTCGCGACCAGCGCGGCCGGAATACCTTCATCGCTCATCTTGCCCTGCTCATCCATGCCCGGCGTCAGGATCGTCACTTTGACCGGGTCGAGGAACATATGGTCGCTATCGGCATCCCGGAAGCCATGCCAGTCTTCGCCGGGCGAGACGGGCCAGCATTCTGCTTCATCAATCTCTTCCGGCTGCCAGATATCAAAGAACCAGCCGTCGGCTTCATCTTTCAGCCGCTGAACCTCTTTGCGGAAATGCAGCGCGCGCTCCACCGAACGATTGATGAGACGCTTACCCGGATTGCCGCGCAGCATCGCCGCCGCCGTTTCTATGGAGGCCACCAGCGGGTAGCTCGGTGAGGTGGTGGTATGCATCATAAAGGCTTCGTTGAATGTGTCTTCGTCGTACTCGCCTTTGATGTGAATAAGCGAAGCCTGGGAAAACGCCGCGAGCATTTTATGGGTCGACTGCGTTTCGAAGAACACTTTCCCCGGCACGCGTTCACCGCTCATACCGCTTTTTCCGGCGTAAATCGGATGGAAATTAGTGTATGGCACCCATGCAGAATCGAAGTGGATCGACGGCACGTCCAGCGTCTTTTTGATCCAGTTCGTGTTGTACAGCAGACCGTCGTAGGTGGAGTTAGTGATGACCGCATGAACAGGCCAGCTTGCGCCAGGAATTGCCGCGACCTTACTTTCAATGGCGTCATGGGTGAACTCCCGGCGCGGAATACCGCCAAGAATACCGAGCGCGTTACGCGTGGGCGACAGCCAGAGCGGTACGACGTCGCTCATCATCAGCAGGTGTGCCAGCGATTTATGGCAGTTACGGTCAATCAGCAAGGTGCTGCCAGCAGGCGCAGCGTACATCCCGACGATTTTGTTCGAGGTCGACGTGCCGTTGGTCACCATATAGCTCTGTTCGGCGCCAAAGGTGCGGGCGATATACTCTTCGGCTTCAAGATGCGGGCCGGTATGATCCAGCAGAGAGCCTAGTTCGGTGACTGAAATCGACACGTCCGCTTTCAGCGTGTTGCCACCGAAGAAATCATAGAACAGGCAGCCCACCGGGCTTTTTTGATAGGCCGTTCCCGCCATATGCCCTGGCGTACAGAAGGTATATTTGCCCTCCTTCACGTAGGTGAAGAGCGCGCGAGTAAACGGCGGAGTGATGTTATCGAGATATTCATTCGTATATTGCTGAATTCGGGTCGCAATATCTTCAGCCACGCCGAGCGAATATTCAAAGAACCACAGCGCCATACGCATATCGTTGGCGCTGACGTCCATGGTTGAGTGGGTATTAATAAACGCATAGAGAGGGAGGTATTCGTTTAGCTTGTTGATGTCGCTGCACAGTTCGAGATCGTATTCGTCCCAGTCGAAGATCACGCCGCAAATACGCGGGTTATGCTCGATGAACTTCAGCAGGTCGGCGCTGTTGTGCGGCCAGATTAGCTGATACCCGCGCGACTGCAGGGCTTGCTCCAGCTCCTTAATTGGCTCGTCTTTATAAAAGACGCCGTGCGGCCCCATAATGGCAATGATATTCATGGGCTTCCTCCTTAAAAAACATTAGCTAAGCATAGTCCGGCTAAACCGCAGGTATAAAAAAAGCCGCAACATTGTGCGGCTTTTCAGATAATTGTGAAGCTTACGCGTAACCGTAGGTCATCAGACGCTGGTAACGACGGTTGAGCAGATCTTCTTTGCTCAGCACGTCCAGATCCGCCAGGTCAGCCAGCAGCTGCGCTTTCAGAGAAGCCGCCATTACTTCCGGCTTACGATGCGCACCACCCAGCGGTTCCGGGATGATGGAGTCGATCAGTTTAAGCTCTTTCAGGCGTGGCGCAATGATACCCATGGCTTCTGCAGCCAGCGGCGCTTTGTCGGCGCTTTTCCACAGAATGGACGCGCAGCCTTCCGGAGAGATAACGGAATAGGTGCTGTACTGCAGCATATTCACTTTATCACCCACGCCAATCGCCAGCGCACCGCCGGAACCACCCTCACCGATAACGGTACAGATGACCGGCACCTTCAGGCGAGACATCTCGCGCAGGTTGCGCGCGATGGCTTCAGACTGACCGCGCTCTTCCGCGCCCACGCCAGGGTATGCACCCGGGGTGTCGATGAAGGTGATGATTGGCATGTTGAAACGCTCAGCCATCTCCATCAGACGCAGGGCTTTACGGTAGCCTTCTGGTGCTGGCATACCAAAGTTACGACGGATTTTCTCTTTGGTTTCACGACCTTTCTGATGACCAATGATCATCACCGGGCGTCCGTCCAGACGCGCGATACCGCCAACGATAGCTTTATCGTCAGCGTATGCGCGATCGCCTGCCAGTTCGTCAAATTCGTCAAACGCCAGGCGGACATAATCCAGGGTGTACGGACGCTGTGGATGGCGAGCCAGCTGGGCCACCTGCCATGCGCCGAGATCGGCAAAGATTTTGCGCGTCAGCTCTACGCTTTTCTCGCGCAGACGATGCACTTCTTCGTCGATGTTAATATCCAGTTTTTCATCCTGACGGCTTACCGCTGTCAGAGAATCGATTTTCGCTTCCAGCTCAGCAATCGGCTGTTCGAAATCAAGGAAATTCAGACTCATAGTATTCCTGTATTAGTCAAACTCCAGTTCCACCTGCTCCGAACCAATGAGGCCACGGAGATCGTTCAGTAAACGATCGCTCGGAGAGACACGCCACGTTGCACCAAAGCGCAACCGCGCGCGTGCATCCGCCCTCTGATAGTAGAGATGTACTGGAATTGTCCCCGAGCGGTGGGGTTCCAGAGACTGACGGAGTCGGTTTAAAAGCTGGTCATCAATTTGCCTGTCCGTCAGCGAGATAGCAAGCCCGCGAGCATATTTTTCCCGGGCTTCGTCAATGTCCATCACTTCGCGGGCGGTCATTTTAAGCCCCCCACTGAAGTCATCAAAGCTGACCTGTCCGCTGACGATAAGTATGCGGTCTTTTTCCAGCAATTGCTGGTATTTATCCAGCGCGTCGGTGAACAACATCACCTCCAGACGCCCGGAACGGTCATCCAGCGTACAGATGCCGATACGATTGCCGCGCTTGGTGACCATAACCCTTGCGGCAATCACGAGCCCCGCAGCCGTGGTGATTTTACCACGTTCTGTCGGATGCATGTCTTTAAGCCTGTGGCCGCCGACATAACGCTCAATTTCTTTGATGTACTGGTTGATCGGGTGCCCCGTCAGGTACAAGCCTAACGTCTCACGCTCCCCATCCAGTACCACCTGTTCTGGCCACGGCTGGCAGTTGGAATAAGATTGCTCGATCTGCTCCGGCTCTTCCGCCAGTACCCCGAACATATCCGCCTGACCAATGGCTTCTGCTTTTGCATGCTGATCCGCCGCTTTCAGCGCGTCGCCGAGGGAATTCATCAGCGCGGCGCGGTGCGGCCCCAGCCTGTCAAACGCGCCGGACATGATCAGTTTTTCCAGCACGCGACGGTTCAGTTTTTTGGTGTCGGTACGGGCGCAAAGATCGAACAGCTCACGGAAATACCCGCCGTTGTTACGCGCTTCGATGATCGCCTCGATCGGACCTTCGCCCACGCCTTTGATCGCGCCGATCCCGTAAACGATCTCTCCGTCGTCGTTGACGTGGAAGTGGTAGAGCCCTGAGTTAATATCCGGCGGCAGGATCTTCAGCCCCATGCGCCAGCACTCGTCCACCAGGCCAACCACCTTCTCGGTGTTGTCCATATCGGCCGTCATTACCGCCGCCATAAATTCAGCAGGATAGTGCGCTTTCAGCCACAGCGTTTGATACGACACCAAAGCATAGGCGGCGGAGTGGGATTTGTTAAATCCGTACCCGGCGAATTTCTCCACCAGGTCGAAGATTTTCATCGCCAGCTCGCCGTCAACGCCGTTTTTCTTCGCCCCGTCTTCAAAGATGGAACGCTGCTTAGCCATCTCTTCCGGCTTTTTCTTACCCATCGCACGACGCAGCATGTCCGCGCCGCCGAGCGTATAGCCGGAAAGCACCTGGGCAATCTGCATGACCTGTTCCTGATACAGGATAATGCCGTAGGTTGGTTCCAGTACCGGCTTCAGGCTTTCATGCTGCCACTGAACGTCCGGGTAAGAAATCTCTTCGCGACCGTGCTTACGGTCGATAAAGTTATCTACCATCCCTGACTGCAGCGGGCCCGGACGGAACAGGGCGACCAGAGCGATCATATCTTCGAAGCAGTCGGGCTGCAGACGTTTAATCAGGTCTTTCATGCCGCGGGATTCAAGCTGGAAGACGGCTGTCGTCTCCGAGCGCTGCAGCATGTCGAAACTTTTCTTGTCATCCAGCGGGATGGCGGCAATGTCTATCGGCTCAAGGCCCTGCTTTTCCCGGCGCGGGTTGATCATCTTCAGCGCCCAGTCGATGATCGTCAGCGTACGCAGGCCGAGGAAGTCAAACTTCACCAGCCCGGCGTATTCCACGTCGTTCTTATCAAACTGAGTAACCGGATGCTCACCCGCTTCATCGCAGTAGAGCGGCGCGAAGTCGGTAATTTTGGTCGGCGCGATAACCACGCCCCCCGCATGTTTGCCGGCGTTACGCGTGACGCCTTCCAGCTTGCGCGCCATGTCGATCAGCGCTTTCACTTCTTCGTCAGCTTCGTATATTTCCGGCAGCTGAGGTTCGGCTTCAAACGCTTTTGCCAGCGTCATGCCCGGATCGGGCGGCACCAGCTTAGAAATACGATCGACAAACCCGTACGGGTGGCCCAGCACGCGGCCGACGTCGCGGATAACCGCCTTTGCCGCCATCGTACCGAACGTAATAATCTGCGAAACCGCATCACGGCCGTACATATCGGCGACGTGTTCGATCACCTGGTCGCGTTTCTCCATGCAGAAGTCGACGTCAAAGTCGGGCATGGAAACACGTTCCGGGTTAAGGAAACGTTCGAACAGCAGGTCGAACTCTAGCGGATCGAGGTCGGTAATTTTAAGCGCATAGGCCACAAGCGAGCCTGCACCGGAGCCTCGTCCCGGTCCGACCGGTACGCCGTTATCCTTCGACCACTGGATAAACTCCATTACGATCAGGAAGTAGCCCGGGAAGCCCATCTGGTTGATTACCTGGAGTTCAATATCCAGGCGCTCATCGTACGGCGGCCGCTTCTCTTTGCGAACGGCCTCATCCGGGAACAGGAATTCCAGACGCTCTTCCAGACCTTCTTTTGATTTCACGACCAGGAAATCTTCCGTGGTCATATCACCCGTCGGGAACTGCGGCAGGAAGTATTCGCCGAGGCGGACGGTAACGTTACAGCGCTTGGCGATTTCTACGCTGTTTTCCAGCGCTTCAGGGATATCGGAGAAGAGTTCACACATCTCCTCCTCGCTGCGCATGTACTGTTGAGCGGAGTAATTACGCGGTCGTTTCGGATCGTCGAGCGTGAAGCCATCGTGGATCGCCACACGAATTTCGTGGGCGTCAAAATCTCCCGGCTCGAGGAACCGCACATCGTTTGTCGCGACAACAGGCAGACCGCGTTCTTCCGCAAGTGCGACCGCCGCATGCAGATAGTTCTCTTCGTCCTGACGACCGGTGCGGATCAGCTCCAGATAATAACGATCCGGGAAATACTCTTCATAGAACGAAACGCATTGATCCACCAGCGCGCTATTGCCGCGCAGCAGGCATTTACCGACATCGCCCATACGGCCACCGGAGATCAGCAGCAGCCCTTCGTTCAGCTCAGCCAGCCAGTCCCTGTCAATCCACGGGCCCAGCGCACCATATCCGCGCTGATAGGCTTTTGAGATAAGCAGAGTAAGGTTTTGATAGCCCGTGTTGTTCATCGCCAGCACGGAGATTTGCGTCATTTCATCGCCGATGAGATCGCTCTGAACATGAAAATCCGCCCCGACGATGGGCTTTATCCCCGCGCCGTGCGCCGTTCCGTAGAACTTCACCAGGCCACACAGGTTGGTAAAATCGGTGATCGCCAGCGCGGGCATGCCAAGGGAGGCCGCCTTTTTTACCAGCGGCCCGGTCTTCGCCAGCCCATCGATCATGGAGTAGTCGCTATGCACCCGCAGGTGTACGAAACGTGGTTCAGCCATCTTCAGATTCCGCGTTACTTAATTGCTTGCGTATTGATTCAGGACACCCGTCCCAGCGCGCGCTTCACCGGGCCGAAACTGCGCCGGTGGTGTTCGGTTGCGCCATGTTCAGCCAGCCTTTCCAGATGGAAAGGTGTGGGATACCCCTTATGCTGGGCGAAACCATACTGAGGATATGTGAGGTCCAGCGCGGCCATTTCGGCGTCGCGCGTCACTTTGGCAATAATAGAAGCTGCGCTAATTTCTGCGACCCGGCTATCGCCTTTGACGACCGCCATTGAAGGCATGGGCAATGCAGGACAGCGGTTGCCGTCAATCAGGACATATTCCGGGGAAATTTTCAAACCCGCGACCGCACGCTGCATCGCCAGCATCGTGGCATGCAAAATATTCAGCTCGTCTATTTCATGCGGTTCAGCGCGCCCCAGGCTCCAGGCCAGCGCCTTCTCCTGGATCTCACTAAACAGCGCCAGACGGCGCTTTTCTGACAATTTTTTAGAGTCGTTCAGCCCGATAATCGGGCGATCCGGATCGAGGATCACCGCGGCGGTCACCACGGCCCCGACCAACGGGCCACGACCCACTTCGTCCACGCCCGCCACAAGGCGAGTGTGAGGATAAACAAATTCCATCATTTTGCTAGCTCCAGCACCGCATCCGCCGCTTGCTCATCAGCATTACAGCGGATCAGTTGATGCAGTTCGCGGAAGGTATCGTGCATCTGGTGGCTGGTCTTGCCGTTGGCGAGCAGCGGCAGCAGTGCATCGGCAAGCGCCTGCGGCTGGCACTCATCCTGCAGCAGCTCTTTCACCAGCTCGCGCCCGGCAAGCAGGTTTGGCAGGGAGACATAATCCGTTTTAACCAGACGCTTTGCCAGCCAGAAAGTGAACGGCTTCATGCGATAGCCGACCACCATCGGGCATTTCGCCAGCATGCATTCCAGCGCCGCCGTACCGGAGGCCAGCAGCGCGGCATCGCTCGCATACATCGCTTCCCGCCCTTTCCCGTCCAGAAGGCGGACGTGAAGATCCGGGGCGACTTCCGCTTTGATGCGCTCAAACTGCTCGCGGCGTTTGGCATTTACCAGCGGAATAACCACTTCAAGATCCGGATAGGTCTGGCGAAGAATTTGCGCTGTTTTGAGGAAATCGGCGCTCAGCATCTCAACTTCTGCACCACGGCTGCCTGGCAGCAGTGCCAGACAGTGCACATCATGCGGGATGCCCAGCGCGTCGCGCGCCGCGTTTTTATCCGGATCCAATGGCATCGCATCCGCCATGGTATGGCCGATAAAACGGCACGGAACATTAAATCTGTCGTAAAACGCTTTTTCGAAAGGCAGGAAAGCCAGCACCAGGTTGGTGGACCGTCCGATTTTGAAAACGCGTTTCTGTCGCCACGCCCAGACGGACGGACTGACGTAGTGAATGGTTTTAATGCCCTGCTTTTTCAGATTCCCTTCGAGGGTAATGTTGAAATCAGGCGCATCGATACCGACAAACACATCGGGTTTGAGTTCGGTAAAACGACGGGTGAGATCGGCGCGGATGTGCAGCAAACGGCGTAGCCGTCCCAGCACCTCAACGATGCCCATCACGGCGAGCTCTTCCATTTCATACCAGGCTTCACAGCCTTCGGCCTGCATCAGCGGGCCAGCAACGCCGACAAAGCGAGCATTGGGTACACGCGCCTTAAGCGCGCGGATGAGACCGGCACCAAGAATATCGCCGGAGGTTTCTCCGGCGACCAGGGCTATCGTAAGCGGACGACTGTCGACCATTAACGAATCAGACCCCTTGTTGAACGGTCAAAGAATTCCATGAACGCGTTCACTTCCGGGTGCTTATTCGCCAGCTCGGCAATTTCCGGCTTCGCCTCTTCCAGCGTTTTACCGCTACGGTACAGCAGTTTGTACGCGTTGCGGATGGCAGTAATCGCTTCGCGACTAAAACCACGACGCTTGAGGCCTTCGATGTTCACGCCAAACGGCGTGGCATGGTTGCCCTGCGCAATCACATACGGTGGGACGTCCTGCGCCACACCGGAGCATCCGCCAACCATCACGTGCGCACCAATGATGCAGAACTGATGGACTGCGGTCATGCCGCCAATAATTGCGAAGTCATCAACCGATACGTGTCCTGCCAGCGTTGCGTTGTTGGCAAGAATACAGCGGTCACCCACGGTACAGTCGTGCGCGATATGCGCATTAACCATAAACAGGTTATCGCTGCCCACCTTCGTCAATCCACCACCCTGTACTGTTCCACGATGAATAGTGACGCTTTCGCGAATACGGTTACGATCGCCAATTTCCAGACGGGTCGACTCACCAGCATATTTCAGATCCTGGTTAACCTCGCCGATGGAAGCGAACTGATAGATCTCGTTATTGCAGCCAATGGTCGTGTGACCATTCACGACAACGTGAGATTTCAGTACTGTACCCTCACCAATTTCGACATGGGGTCCAACAATACAAAACGGGCCAATGTGGACGTTAGCGCCAATGATGGCACCGGTTTCCACAATAGCGGTAGGATGAATAAAGGCGGATTTATCAATCACGTATCAGGACTCCCGGCTACGAGCACACATCATCGTCGCTTCGCAAACAACTTTGCCGTCAACCAGCGCTACGCCTTTGAAGCGAGTCAGGCCACGACGCGTTTTTTCAAAAGTGACTTCCATGATCATCTGATCACCAGGCACGACAGGGCGCTTAAAGCGCGCTTCATCAATACCCGCGAAGTAATACAGCTCACCTGGCTCCAGTTTGCCGACGCTTTTAAACGCCAGAATACCGGTAGCCTGAGCCATCGCTTCCAGAATCAACACACCCGGGAAGATAGGCTTACCAGGGAAGTGCCCCTGGAAGAACGGCTCGTTCACGGAAACATTTTTCACTGCGCGCAGAAAACGACCTTCTTCAAAATCCAGCACACGGTCTACCAGCAGAAACGGGTAGCGGTGCGGCAGAAGTTCTAAAATCTCTTCAATATGCAGAGTATGAGTGTCAGTAGTCAAAATACTCTTCCTGTCAAAATGTACTGATAACAATAATAACACGGCCTGCCGGTTTAATAGAAAGCCGACAGGCCGGGAAAAATAGCGTTCAACGGATGACGCTTAATCTTGTTGATCGATCTTACGCTCAAGAGACTTGAGGCGCTTGCTCATATCATCAATATTCATCACCAGAGCTGCTGTTTTACGCCATACCTTGTTGGGTTGTAGCGGAATACCTGAGGAATAGACGCCAGGTTCAGTGATAGGACGCATTACCATGCCCATTCCCGTCACAGTGACCTTGTCGCATATTTCCATATGGCCATTAATCACGCTCGCACCGCCAATCATGCAATAACGGCCAATTTTCAGGCTGCCAGCCATGATGACGCCACCCGCAACCGCGGTATTGTCGCCAATCACAACGTTATGCGCAATCTGGCACTGGTTATCGATGATAACACCATTGCCAATGATCGTGTCGTCAAGCGCGCCACGGTCAATGGTGGTACAGGCGCCGATCTCTACGCGATCGCCAATAATAACGCGACCAAGCTGCGGGATCTTAACCCAGTTACCGCGATCGTTAGCGTAACCAAAGCCATCAGAACCAATTACGGTGCTGGACTGGACAAGGCAATTTTCGCCAATTTCAACATCATGATAAACGGACACATTGGCCCATAAACGGGTCCCGGCGCCGATTTTCGTATTTTTCCCAACGAAGCAGCCCGGGCCAATGACGACGTTATCGCCCAGCACAACGCCGGATTCGATAACCGCATTTGCGCCAACGGCGACGTTGCTACCAAGCCTGGCCGTCGCGTCAATCGCTGCACTGGCAGCAATGTCCTGGGCCGGCTGCGGCGTAGTATCAAGAATTTGAGCCATGCGTGCATACGTCAGGTAGGGGTTTTTCACTACCAGCGCGCTTACAGTGGCAAATGGAAGATCGTCCTGCGTCAGAACAACAGCTGACGCCTGGCATTGAGCCAGTTGCTCACGGTACTTAGGGCTTACCATGAAGGTAATCGTGCCAGCTTTAGCAGATTGCATGGACGCAACAGCGGTGATGACGATATCGCCATCACCGTGTAATTCTGCATCCAACTGCTGAGCTAAATCAGCCAGTCGAATTGAAGGCATTACTTATTTAACCTGTTTCAGAACATCAGCGGTGATGTCTTTAACATCGCTGCCGTTGAAAGCTACAGCGTTCGCATCAACAACCAGATCGATGTTCTGATCGGCAGCCACTGATTTAACAGCGGTCTGAATGCGAGTCACCAGCTTGCCGCGTTCTTCGTTAGAACGACGCTGACGATCCTGCTCGAAAGCCTGCGCTTTCTGAGAGAACGCCTGGCGCTGAGCCATTACGTCTTTTTCCAGCTTGCTGCGGTCGCTTGCTTTCATGGTAGAACCATCACGCTGCAGACGCTGCATTTTGGACTGAAGATCGTTTTCCATACCCTGCAGTTCGCTTGCACGGCCTTTGAATTCGTTTTCCAGAGTTGCAGAAACACCCGTTTTCTGTGCAACCTGCTGGAACAAATTACCCATGTTGACGATTGCAATTTTGTCTGCTGCCTGAGCAGAAGTTGCCATCGCTAAACCGAGACCTGCAGCTAATAACCACTTTTTCACAATTAACTCCTTACCATCCCATTGGCACCAGAAGGTACCGTTCTTTGCGTGGCAAGGCGACCGAGTTACCGATCGCCAGTTGTCAGCGCTACACTGCCAACGCATTCCTTTGCAGCGGATTATTACCAGGTTTTACCAATGTTAAACTGGAATTGCTCCGACTTATCTCCATCATATTTCTTAAACGGCTGGGCGTAGGAGAAGACCAACGGCCCCAGCGGTGACATCCATTGTAATGCGATACCGGCAGACATGCGAATATTGCTCGGATCGCTGTAGTCAGGAATGCCTTCTGCGCGCATCTGGGCAGTATTCTGCCAGTTGGTATCCCATACGGTACCGGCATCCCAGAAGAAGGACGTACGGACCGAGTTCGCGTATTTATCACTGATAAACGGCGTTGGCGTGATGAACTCCAGGCTGGCAACGGCCATGGCGTTACCGCCCACCGCGTCATTGGAGCTACAGACTTCGGACGAGGAAGACTTATAACAGTTATCTTTGTCGTTTCCGCCGTAGTAAACCGCTTTAGGACCAATGTTGTTGGACTGGAAACCACGAACGGTGCTGGAGCCACCCGCATAGAAGTTTTCATAGAACGGCAGTTCTTTGCCACCCAGACCATCACCATAGCCCCAACGGGTACGACCCAGAACCACCCACTTGTGATCGTCATCGATCGGGAAGTAGGACGCGGTATCCAGCGTAACCTTATAGAACTCGTTATCGGAACCCGGCACGGTAACTTTACCGTTCAGGTTGACGCGAGAACCTTCCGTTGGGAAGTAACCACGGTCGAGACGGTTATAGGTCCAGCCGTAGTTAAAGGTGAAGTCATCCGCCGCGAAGCCATTGTCATTACCATTTTTACTGGTTGACTGGCCGATAGAGTCCAGATAACGCCACATCGCCACCTGCGGTTGCATGTTGGACAGGTCGTTATGCACATAGCCCAAGCCTGCACGCAGGGTGTTGTATTCGTTAACCGGGAAGCCAAGCGTACCGTCTACACCGTAACTCTTGTTGGTGTATGAAGACAGGTCCGCGTCATCTGCTTTAAAGTCGTTATAGAAGATACGACCGCCCAGGCTCACACCGTCTACGGTGAAGTATGGGTTAGTCACAGAGAACTCAGAGTAGGTCTGGTAGTCGTTTTTGGTGCCGTTAATACCGACAGAGTAACCTGTACCCAGCCAGTTATCCTGCTGCACGCCGACCTGGAAGCTGACGCCGCTTTCAGTACCGTAACCCACACCGAAGTTGAAGCTACCGGTGTTGCGCTCTTTCACTTTATAAACGACGTCAACCTGATCCGGGCTGCCCGGTACGCGCTGGGTATCGGTATCCACCGTTTCAAAATAGCCCAGACGGTTCAGACGCTCTTTACCCTGATCAACGAGGTCGCTACCCAACCATGCGCCTTCCATCTGACGCATTTCGCGGCGCAGAACGGAATCTTTGGAGGTGTCGTTACCAACGAAGCGGATCTTACGCACGTAGAAACGGTTGCCCGCATCCACATTCACGTGCAGCTTAACGGTTTTATCCGCGTCATTGATTTCCGGCTGAGTCTGTACGCGCGGATAGGCATAACCATAGCGGCCGAGCAGCTTCTTAATGCTGTCTTCCATTTTGGTTACTTTAGAACCGCTATACAGATCGCCCGGCTGAATTTTGGTCAGCGATTCGATTTCAGCAGAATGCCCCGCAAGGTTACCACTCACTTCAACACCAGAAAGCTTGTACTGTTCGCCTTCAGTGATGTTAACCGTAATGTAGATGCCTTTCTTGTCCGGAGTCAGACTGACCTGAGTCGAGTCGATGTTGAAACGTGCATAGCCACGATCGAGATAGTAGCTGCGCAGGGTTTCAAGGTCGCCCGCCAGTTTCTGTTTCTGGTATTTGCGATCGCCTACCACGTTCCACCATGGCACTTCATCGCGCAGCTGGAAGGTGGAGATCAGTTCGTCGGTGCTGAACGCGTGGTTGCCGACAATGTTGATCTGCTGGATCTTCGCAGAAACACCTTCCTGGAAGACCAGCTTCAGGTCAACACGATTGCGCGGCAGCGGAGTAACAACCGCTTTCACGCTGGCACTGTATTTACCGACGCTGTAGTAGAAGTCTTCCAGACCTTTTTCAATGTCTGAAAGAGTTGTGCGGTCCAGGGATTCACCCACACGAACACCGGATGCTTCAAGGTTCTGCTTGAGCATGTCATCTTTCACCGACTTGTTACCGGAGAAAGTGATACTGGCGATCGTCGGACGTTCTTTTACCTGTACCAGCAGCGTATCACCATCGCGCAGGACGCGGACGTCCTCAAAGTTGCCGGTGGCAAACAGAGCACGGATGGTGTTACTGATATCATCATCATTAACCGTATCGCCGGGGCGTACAGGCATACTGAGGAGGGCCGCACCAACGGCGACACGCTGGAGGCCTTCGAAATGAATGTCTTTCACTACGAACCCGTCAGCACCGTATACGGTGGCGCTGCTAAACAGCAGCGACGCTATGAGCAACTTTTTCATCGCCATCGTTATTATGCGTTCTTCCTAACACTCTCTTACAACCGAGAGAAATCATTGAAAAGTGCAAGCCCCATTAACAGCACCAGCAAAATCGAGCCAATGCGATAACTAAAGTCTTGAACTCGCTCGGATACCGGTCCGCCTTTTAGCTTTTCAATCGCCAAAAACAGCAGATGACCCCCGTCTAAAACGGGAAGCGGGAACAGGTTGATTATCCCAAGGTTCACGCTAATGAGCGCGAGGAACATGAGATAGTAAATCACCCCGAATTCCGCTGACATCCCAGCCCCCTGAGCAATCGAAATTGGCCCACTGAGGTTGTTCAGTTTCACATCACCGGTTATCAATTTCCCCAACATGTTGACCGTCAGCTTCATCAGTTGCCATGTTTTATCCGTGGCTTCAAGGATGGCGCTGAACGGCCCATACTGGCGTATTGTCTTGTACTCATCTGGCAGCGGGATCACTTTCGGCACAACGCCTGCGAACCCTTCTGCCTTTTTGCCGACCGACTTCGTATCCGGGATCAGCGTCAGCGAAAGCGGACTGCCCTGCCTTTCAACTTCCAGCGCGAGAGACGTTCCCGGATTGTCGCGCACCAGAGTAACAAAGGTCATCCACTCTGTTAATGGTTGACCATCGACTTTAACGATCCTGTCGCCCGCTTGCAAACCCGCTTTGCTCGCCGCCGAATTTGCCTGTACTTCGGCTAATACCGGCTCGATCTGCGCGCCGCGTGGACGAATGCCCAGCGCAGCGACGGGATCTTCTTTGTCTGGCTCGAAACGCCAGTGACGTAAATCGAGTACTTTGTCCTGACGCGTATCTGAACCAAACGGCGATACGCTGATGGTGGTCTGCGGATCGCCAATTTTAGCTACCAGCTGCAGTCGCACGGCATCCCAATCAGGGGTTTCGATGCCATCAATCGCTTTAAGTTCCATCCCGGATGTAATTTGCGCACTCGCCGCGATGGAATTGGGGGCAATTTCACCCACCACCGGACGTACGCCCGGGACGCCGATGATAAACACCAGCCAGTAAGCGAAAATCGCAAAGATGAAGTTGGCTACCGGTCCGGCAGCAATGATGGCGGCGCGTTGTCCAACGGTTTTATTGTTGAATGCGCTGTGTCGCAGCTCAGGAGCGACAGGCTCGACGCGTTCGTCGAGCATTTTGACGTAGCCGCCCAGCGGGATAAGGGCGATGACAAATTCCGTGCCGTGGCGGTCGGTGCGCGTCCAGAGTGATTTCCCAAAGCCGATGGAAAATCGCTCTACGCGCACGCCACAGCGGCGAGCAACCCAGAAATGGCCAAATTCATGCACGGTAATCAGTACACCCAGTGCAACAATGAACGCCGCCAGATTCCAGAGAATGCTCAGCATAAAACCTTCCGTTAAATCGTCCCGAATACCAGTAAAAGCAAACACGCAAACACTGGAACAGCCGCTGTCAGGCTATCAATGCGATCCAGTATACCGCCATGCCCTGGAATCAGGTGTCCGCTGTCCTTAATCCCTGCTTCACGCTTAAACATACTTTCGGTTAAATCACCGAGCACGGAGGCAAGCGCAGCAAAAATCGAGCACACCAGCAGTATTGACGGTGCCACTTCAAGATTCGCCCAGACGCCGTAGCCCCAGGAGATGATCGCTGCCGTAAACAGGCCGCCGATGAATCCTTGCCAGGTTTTGCCCGGAGACACCTTCGGTGCCAGCTTATGTTTGCCAAACAGTTTACCAAACATATAGGCCCCGGAGTCAGCCCCCCAGACCAGAATCATCACATAAAGCAGCCAGATCGCACCGCTGTAGTGGTTTTCGTCGTAGTGCCAGGCTCGCAACGCAACCATACCCCAGAAAAAAGGAATAATTGTGAGCAAGCCAAAAATCAGTCGCAGCACTTTTGAATTACGCCATAATGCCGCTGAACCCGGATAAAAAAGAACCAGCAACAGCGCGGCAACCCACCAGGCCAACGATATCCACAAGGAACCGGCAACCAGGGGCTGATGAATATCATGGTGATATTCAGGCAACGTAAACAGCATTATGGCCAGGATAAAGCCACAAAGTACCGCAAGCCATACTCGCTGAGTGCGCGAGGTAAAGCCGCTAAACTGTCCCCATTCCCACGCGGCGAGCATGCACACCACCAGCGTGACAATAGCGAATCCCACCGGGGGCAGTAAAAACAGCGCCGCAATGACAATAGGTATTAATACAAAAGCGGAAATCAGGCGATACTTCAGCAAAAGCTACCCCCATCAGGCTTTGTCGCCACCAGGCTCGGTGCCGCCGAAACGACGCTCTCGATTGGCAAAGGCATGCAGCGCACCTTCAAAGTCTTGTTCATCAAAATCGGGCCAAAGAACATCTGTAAAGTAAAGTTCGGCATAGGCAATTTGCCATATCAAAAAGTTACTTATGCGATGTTCTCCCCCTGTCCTAATTACCAAATCCACAGGTGCCTGTTCATTCATGCAGATTTGCTTGCTCAGCGCCTCTTCATCAATTTGGTCGGGTCTCAACAGCCCTTCCTGAACCTGTTCGGCCAGATGCCGAACGCCCTGGATAATATCCCAGCGTCCGCCGTAATTCGCCGCAATATTCAGCGTAAGACCGGTATTATTTTCCGTCAGCGCTTCTGCTTTACGAATCCGTTCCTGCAAACGTGAGTTGAAACGACTGGTATCGCCAATGATACGCAGGCGGACGTTATGGCGGTGCAGGCTTTTTACTTCGCTGTCTAGCGCCCACACAAACAATTCCATCAACGCAGTCACTTCCTGCAGAGGTCGATTCCAGTTTTCACTGCTAAAAGCATAGAGCGTTAACGCATCAATGCCGTTGTTGGCGGCAAAAGAAACGGCGCGGCGAACGGATTTCGCCCCCGCTTTATGCCCAAAGGCTCGTATCTTCCCTTGTCTTTTCGCCCAGCGGCCATTGCCATCCATAATGATTGCTACATGACGGCAGCCATGAGCTGGCAAATTTTCGCTTATTGGTTGATTCGCAGACAACATAACGCGTTTTTTGTCCCTGAAAAGGATTTAACGGTACTCAGGAATACTGAAGCCTATACATAAAAAAGCCGTGTCAAACCACGGCTCACCTGACCACATTAAGTCAAATACCTGCGATCAGGTGGCGCAGACTATATCACTGAAGCCCAACGCTAACAAATAGCACGACGACTAGTGCTTGCTTTATCACCAGCTTGCGAGACGTGTCACCTGTTGGCGCGCAATATTACGCGAAGCTGCATCCACCGCCAGCACCTCTTCCACGCTTTGTGGTTCGCGCAAATCCATCATCTCCAGCACCGATAAATTTAACGACGCGATATCGGTAAAACGAATTTGCTGATTCAGAAATGCCTCAACGGTAATTTCATTGGCTGCATTAAGTGCCGTCGTCGCCGCCTGCCCCTGGTCAAAGGCATTCATCGCAAGCTTCAGACAAGGGTAGCGTTCGTAGTCTGGTTCACTGAACGTCAGGGAACTTAGCTTGCAGAAATCAAGCGGCTTCACGCCGGATTTCACTCGATTTGGCCACGCCATTGAATGGGCAATCGGCGTACGCATGTCCGGCTGGCCCAGCTGTGCCAGCACGCTGCCATCCTGATAACGCACCATCGAGTGAATCACCGATTGCGGGTGAATCAGTACTTCCATCTGTTTCGCTGACGCATTAAACAGCCAGCGTGCTTCAATGTATTCCAGACCTTTGTTCATCATGGTGGCAGAATCAACGGAGATTTTACGCCCCATCGACCAGTTCGGATGACGGCACGCCTGATCCGGCGTCATCGTACGCAGTTCAGACAGTGGCGTTTCACGGAACGGGCCACCAGACCCGGTAAGCAGAATAGACACCACGCCATTCTGCTCCAGGTCAGCGTACCCCAGGTTCTGTTGAAAAGGTTGCGGTAAACTCTGAAAAATCGCGTTGTGCTCGCTGTCGACCGGCAAAAGACGCGCGCCGCGCTGCTTCACCGCATCCATAAACAGGCGTCCGCAGGTGACCAGCGACTCTTTATTGGCCAGCAAAACATCCTTACCGGCATCAATCGCAGCAAGCGTCGGCAGCAGCCCTGCCGCGCCGACAATGGCCGCCATGACCTGATCCACCTCATCCAGCGCCGCCATCTCGCAGGCAGCCTGCTGGCCACTCAGTACCTCGGTTCGACTGCACTTTTCACGCAGCTGTGCTTTCAGCAGACGCGCGCTCTCTTCGTCATCCATCACCGCATAGCGGGGCGCAAACTCCAGGCACTGCTCGGCCATTCGCTGCACATTCTTACCGGCCACCAGCGCTGTCACGGTGTAAAGTTCAGGATTATGGCGAACGACGTCGAGAGTGCTGCAACCGATAGAGCCGGTTGAGCCGAGGAGTGTTAAATGCTTCATGAGATGCCCGAAAAAAGTTAGACCAGATAAAAGCAAAACGCCGCCAGCAAGACCCGAAGTCCTTCTGAACGGCGTTTATCAGTGTACGACAGAAATCAGAACTGCATCAGTTCCGCTTCTTTTTCTGCCAGCGCCGCATCAATTTTCTTGATGGCCGCGTCGGTCATTTTCTGAATGTCGTCCTGAGAACGGCGATCGTCATCTTCGCTGATCTCTTTTTCTTTCAGCAGCGCTTTCACTTTATCGTTCGCGTCGCGACGGACGTTACGCACGGATACACGACCCTGCTCAGCTTCGCCACGAACCACTTTGATAAGATCTTTACGACGCTCTTCCGTCAGCGGAGGCAGTGGAACACGGATGTCTGCGCCCGCAGAGCTTGGGTTCAGTCCAAGGTCAGAGGCCATAATCGCTTTCTCAACGGCCGGGCTCATAGAGCGGTCGAAGACGTTGATTTTCAGCGTACGGGTATCTTCAACCGTCACGCTCGCCAGCTGGCGCAGAGGGGTTGGCGTACCGTAATATTCTACGATGATGCCATCCAGCAGGCTTGGGGAAGCACGGCCAGTACGGATTTTGCTGATTTGGTTTTTGAACGCTTCTACGCATTTGTCCATGCGTACTTCAGCATCTTTTCTGATGTCGTTAATCACGTTACGAATCCTTGAAAACTTGTCTCAGGCAGACTATCCGCCAGCACAGCGCTACAGGTGTGCTAAGTATAGTCGCGTTTAATTCATGACAACGCCAAAGGCGCGTCCGGGTAAGATACCACTACAAAATAAAGCGGAATCTTACCTGTATTTATCGTCAACGGAAATTATTCCGTGATCAAAGTGCCTTCTTTTTCGCCCATGACCACGCGACGCAGTGCGCCAGGCTTGTTCATGTTGAAGACACGGATCGGCAGTTTGTGGTCGCGAGCCAGCGTGAAGGCGGCAAGATCCATCACTTTCAGCTCTTTATCCAGCACTTCGCTGTAGCTCAGCTGATCGTACATGGTGGCAGAAGGATCTTTTGCCGGATCGGCAGTAAACACGCCGTCTACTTTGGTCGCTTTCAGTACCACATCGGCTTCGATCTCGATACCGCGCAGGCAGGCAGCGGAATCGGTTGTAAAGAACGGGTTACCCGTACCGGCGGAGAGGATCACCACGCGGTTATTGCGCAGCAGGCTGATGGCCTCTGCCCAGCTGTAATTATCGCAAACGCCATTCAGCGGAATCGCGGACATCAGGCGGGCATTCACATAGGCGCGATGCAGTGCATCACGCATTGCCAGGCCATTCATGACGGTTGCCAGCATACCCATGTGGTCGCCCACTACGCGGTTCATCCCCGCTTTCGCCAGACCAGCACCACGGAAAAGGTTGCCACCGCCAATGACCACGCCAACCTGGATACCCAGTTCGACCAGTTCTTTGATTTCCTGTGCCATGCGATCAAGGATGCTTGCGTCAATACCGAAGCCTTCCGATCCCTGCAGCGCTTCGCCACTCAGCTTAAGCAGAATGCGTTTGTACACGGGTTTTGCATTGGTAGCCATGTTTCTTTCCTGAGACTGTCAACGATTAAGATGGGGGTTAATTCTGGCGACATGATATGCCGCAAATCAGCACAGCGATACTGGAGCCTGTCTGATTTCCTGTGACGGGTGACAAAAAGAAGCCGCCCTCAGGCGGCTCCTTTTCAATCATTAAGACTGCTTGGACATTGCAGCAACTTCTGCTGCGAAGTCAGTCTCAACTTTCTCGATGCCTTCGCCCACTTCGAAGCGGATGAAGCCAGTTACGTCAGCGTTGTGCTCTTTCAGCAGCTGAGCAACAGACTTGCTTGGGTCCATTACGAATGGCTGGCCAGTCAGAGAAACTTCGCCGGTGAATTTCTTCATGCGGCCTTCAACCATTTTCTCTGCGATTTCTTTTGGCTTACCAGACTGCATCGCGATGTCCAGCTGAACCTGGTACTCTTTCTCTACCACTTCAGCAGACACGTCTTCTGGCTTAACGAATTCTGGTTTGCTTGCAGCGATGTGCATTGCCAGCTGTTTAACCAGCTCTTCGTCAGCGCCTTTAGCCGCAACCAGAACGCCGATACGTGCACCGTGCTGGTAAGAGCCCAGAACGTCGCCTTCCAGAGAAGATACGCGACGGATGTTGATGTTCTCACCGATTTTAGCAACCAGCGCAACACGTTCTTCTTCGAACTGTGCTTTCAGAACTTCAACGTCAGTGATTTTACCAGCAACAGCTGCGTCCAGGACTTTGTTAGCAAATGCCTGGAAACCGCCATCTTTAGCAACGAAGTCAGTCTGGCAGTTAACTTCCAGAATGATGCCGTAGTTGCCGTCGATCTTAGTGATGATCACGCCGTCAGCAGCAACGTTGCCTGCTTTTTTAGCTGCTTTGATCGCACCGGATTTACGCATGTTTTCGATTGCCAGCTCGATGTCGCCGTTCGCTTCAGTCAGCGCTTTTTTGCAATCCATCATGCCTGCGCCAGTACGCTCGCGCAGCTCTTTTACCAGGGATGCGGTAATTTCAGCCATTCTTAAATCCTCGGGAGATGTGAACTGCCCGGCCGGGGGCCAAACAGTGTAAATTGAAAAAAGGGGCCGGTAATGGGCCCCTATTCATACACGGTACTAATAAGGGGTAAAACCTTATTATTCAGCTTCTACGAAGCTTTCTTCCGCCTGAGAAGCCAGATCCTGGGAACGGCCTTCACGAACGGTAGCAGCTACAGCGCTCAGGTACAGGCTAACAGCACGGATTGCGTCGTCGTTACCCGGGATAACGAAGTCAACACCGTCCGGATCGGAGTTGGTATCAACGATAGCGAATACCGGGATACCCAGGTTGTTAGCTTCTTTGATTGCGATGTGCTCGTGGTCTGCATCGATTACGAACAGCGCGTCTGGCAGGCCGCCCATATCTTTGATACCGCCCAGGCTGTTTTCCAGCTTGTCCAGTTCACGAGTGCGCATCAGCGCTTCTTTCTTAGTCAGCTTGTCGAAAGTACCGTCCTGAGACTGGGTTTCCAGATCTTTCAGGCGTTTGATGGACTGACGAACAGTTTTCCAGTTGGTCAGCATGCCGCCCAACCAGCGATGGTTCACGAAGAACTGGTCGCAGCTGTTAGCAGCATCTTTCACAGCTTCGCTTGCAGCGCGCTTAGTACCAACGAACAGAATCTTACCTTTACGGGAAGAGATCTTGTTCAGCTCAGCCAGGGCTTCGTTGAACATTGGTACAGTTTTCTCAAGGTTGATGATGTGAACTTTGTTACGCGCGCCGAAGATGAAAGGCTTCATTTTCGGGTTCCAGTAACGGGTCTGGTGACCAAAGTGAACACCAGCCTTGAGCATGTCGCGCATGGAAACAGTTGCCATGTTTAAAACCTCTATATTGAAAGTTGGGGTTATGCCTCCACGTATCCCATATTACCGACCCCGAAGGGCACCCCGGAATATGTGCCGATACGTGTGTGTTGTTACACAAAGTGAGATTTGTCGCTTCCGTCCAGCCTGTGTATCTGAGATGGATCGGAAGTCCGGCGCGCTTTATACCACAAAACACGACCAGAAACCAACAGTTGTTGGCGGAGTGTGCTGTTAATGATTCTCAATTTGGCACGGGGCGTGCCTGACTGATACCATTGACGACACTTAGACTAGTATTGTCGAAAAAATCGACACCGATGGACAGATTACATGGCTATCTCTATTAAGACACCTGAAGAAATTGAAAAGATGCGCGTCGCCGGTCGTCTGGCCGCGGAAGTGCTGGAAATGATCGAGCCGTTCGTGAAGCCGGGCGTCAGCACCGGTGAACTGGACCGTATCTGTAACGACTATATCGTGAACGAGCAGCACGCGGTTTCCGCCTGCCTCGGCTACCACGGTTTCCCGAAATCCGTCTGCATCTCTATTAATGAAGTGGTGTGTCACGGCATTCCGGATGACGAAAAACTGCTGAAAGATGGCGACATCGTCAACATCGACGTGACCGTCATTAAAGACGAATACCACGGTGACACCTCAAAAATGTTCATCGTTGGCAAGCCGACTATTCTTGGCGAGCGTCTGTGCAAAGTGACGCAAGAGAGCCTCTATCTGGCGCTGAAAATGGTTAAACCGGGTATTCGCCTGCGTACCCTCGGTGCGGCAATCCAGAAGTTTGTGGAAGCAGAAGGTTTCTCCGTGGTGCGCGAGTACTGCGGTCACGGCATTGGTCGCGTCTTCCATGAAGAACCGCAGGTCCTGCACTATGATGCAGATGACGGCGGCGTGGTGCTGCAAAAAGGCATGACCTTTACCATTGAGCCGATGGTCAACGCGGGTGACTACCGTATCCGTACCATGAAAGACGGCTGGACGGTGAAAACCAAAGACAGAAGCTTGTCTGCGCAGTACGAGCATACTATTGTGGTAACAGACAACGGCTGCGAAATTATGACGTTGCGCAAGGATGACACCATCCCGGCGATACTGACGCACGATGAATGATAAAAAAGCCGGCAAATGCCGGCTTTTTTAATGGCTATAGCTTTTTCTTATGGGTGGCGCACGATGAGTAATCTTTTACCCGAACAGTATGCTAACACAGCACTTCCCACCCTCCCCGACCAGCCCGATAACCCGGGCGTCTGGCCGTCGCACGAGCTGACCTGCGCGCATATTAAAGCCCATATGGATGTTTTCCATCGCTGGCTGGGCAGCGCGTTCGACGCAGGCGTGTCGGCCGAGCAGCTCATTGAAGCGCGCACCGAATTTATCGACCAGCTGCTGCAGCGCCTGTGGATCGATTACGGATTTGGGCAAATCAGTGATGTTGCGCTGGTTGCCGTCGGGGGCTATGGCCGCGGCGAGCTGCATCCGCTTTCCGATATCGATCTGCTGATCTTAAGCCGCAAAAAGCTGCCGGACGAACAGGCGCAAAAAATCGGCGAACTGCTGACGCTGCTCTGGGACGTAAAGCTGGAAGTCGGCCACAGCGTGCGCACCCTGGAAGAGTGTCTGCTGGAAGGGTTATCGGACCTGACCGTCGCCACCAACCTGATTGAAACCCGCCTGCTGATTGGTGACGTCGCGCTGTTCCTGGAGCTGCAAAAACACATCTTCAGCGACGGCTTCTGGCCGTCAGAAAAGTTCTTCGCCGCGAAGGTCGAGGAGCAAAATCAGCGCCACCAGCGCTACCACGGCACCAGCTATAATCTTGAACCCGATATTAAAAGCAGCCCCGGCGGCCTGCGCGACATCCACACCCTGCAGTGGGTCGCCCGCCGCCATTTTGGCGCCACCTCGATGGACGAGATGGTCGGCTTCGGCTTTTTAACCGAGGCCGAGCGTAACGAGCTGAACGAGTGCCTGCACCTGCTGTGGCGCATCCGGTTTGCCCTGCATCTGGAAGTCACCCGCTACGATAACCGCCTGCTGTTTGACCGCCAGCTCAGCGTGGCTCAGCGCCTGAATTATCAGGGCGAAGGCAACGAGCCGGTTGAGCACATGATGAAGGATTTCTTCCGCGTCACCCGCCGGGTGACCGAGCTGAACCAGATGCTGTTGCAGCTGTTCGACGAGGCCATTCTGGCTCTGACGGCGGACGAAAAACCGCGCCCGATTGATGACGAATTCCAGCTGCGCGGCACGCTTATCGATCTGCGCGACGAAACGCTGTTCATCCGCGAGCCGGAAGCGATTCTGCGGATGTTCTATACCATGGTGCGTAACAGCACCATCACCGGTATCTACTCCACCACCCTGCGCCATCTGCGCCATGCGCGCCGTCATCTGACGCAGCCGCTGTGCTATATCCCGGAAGCGCGTTCGCTGTTCCTGAGCATGCTCCGCCACCCGGGCGCCGTCAGCCGCGGCCTGCTGCCAATGCACCGCCACAGCGTGCTGTGGGCCTATATGCCGCAGTGGTCGCACATTGTCGGGCAAATGCAGTTCGATCTATTCCACGCCTACACGGTGGATGAACACACGATCCGCGTGATGCTCAAGCTGGAAAGCTTTGCGAAAGAAGAGACGCGCTCCCGCCACCCGCTCTGCGTGGAGCTGTGGCCGCGCCTGACCCATCCGGAGCTGATCCTGATTGCCGCCCTGTTCCACGATATCGCCAAAGGTCGCGGCGGTGACCATTCGGTGCTGGGCGCACAGGACGTGCTGAAATTTGCCGAACTGCACGGCCTGAACTCGCGTGAAACGCAGCTGGTGGCCTGGCTGGTGCGCCATCACCTGCTGATGTCAGTCACCGCGCAGCGTCGTGACATTCAGGATCCGGAAGTGATCAAGCAGTTCGCGGAAGAGGTTCAGACGGAAAACCGTCTGCGCTATCTGGTCTGCCTGACGGTGGCCGATATCTGCGCCACCAACGAGACCCTGTGGAACAGCTGGAAGCAGAGCCTGTTGCGCGAGCTGTACTTCGCCACCGAAAAACAGCTTCGTCGCGGGATGCAAAACACCCCGGACATGCGCGAGCGCGTGCGTCATCACCAGCTCCAGGCGCTGGCGCTGCTGCGGATGGATAATATTGATGAAGAGGCACTGCATCAGATTTGGGCCCGCTGCCGCGCCAACTATTTTGTCCGCCATAGCCCAAACCAGCTTGCGTGGCACGCGCGGCATCTGCTCAAGCACGATCTGTCCCAGCCGATGATCCTGCTGAGCCCGCAGGCCACCCGCGGCGGGACGGAGATTTTCATCTGGAGCCCGGACCGACCTTACCTGTTTGCTGCGGTCTGCGCCGAGCTGGACAGGCGTAACCTGAGCGTTCACGACGCGCAGATTTTCACCACCCGCGACGGCATGGCGATGGACACCTTTATCGTGCTTGAGCCGGACGGCAGCCCACTGTCGTCGGACAGGCATGAAGGGATACGTTTTGGTCTGGAACAGGCGATTACCCAGCGCAGCTGGCAGCCCCCGCAGCCGCGTCGCCAGCCGGCGAAATTGCGCCACTTTACCGTCGATACCGAGGTCAATTTCCTGCCGACCCACACCGACCGTAAATCGTTCCTGGAGCTGATCGCGCTCGACCAGCCGGGGCTGCTTGCTCGCGTCGGCCAGGTTTTTGCCGATCTGGGAATTTCGCTCCATGGGGCCCGAATTACAACGATTGGCGAGCGAGTAGAAGATTTATTTATAATCGCTACAGCGGACCGGCGTGCCCTTAATAATGACCTGCAGCTTGAAGTGCAACAACGGTTGACAGCAGCCCTCAATCCAAACGATAAAGGGTGATATGTTTTTTAGTGAAATGGAAAGAGTAAACAATGCAGCAGTTACAGAACGTTATTGAGTCCGCTTTTGAGCGTCGCGCCGAGATTACCCCGGCAAATGTGGATACCGTGACCCGTGAAGCGGTAAACCAGGTGATTTCCCTTCTGGATTCCGGCGCGCTGCGCGTGGCAGAAAAAATCGACGGTCAGTGGGTCACTCATCAATGGCTGAAGAAAGCCGTGCTGCTCTCTTTCCGTATCAACGATAACCAGGTTATCGACGGAGCAGAAAGCCGCTACTTCGATAAAGTGCCAATGAAATTCGCTGACTACGACGAAGCTCGTTTTCAAAAAGAAGGCTTCCGCGTGGTACCGCCTGCGGCAGTGCGTCAGGGCGCATTCATCGCGCGCAACACCGTGCTGATGCCATCCTACGTGAACATCGGTGCCTACGTTGACGAAGGCACCATGGTTGACACCTGGGCGACCGTCGGTTCATGCGCGCAGATCGGTAAAAACGTTCATCTGTCCGGCGGCGTGGGCATCGGTGGTGTTCTGGAGCCACTGCAGGCTAACCCGACCATCATCGAAGACAACTGCTTCATCGGCGCGCGCTCTGAAGTGGTTGAAGGCGTGATCGTTGAAGAAGGCTCCGTGATCTCCATGGGCGTTTACATCGGTCAGAGCACCCGTATTTACGACCGTGAAACCGGTGAAGTTCACTACGGTCGCGTTCCGGCGGGCTCCGTGGTGGTTTCCGGCAACCTGCCGTCAAAAGATGGCAAATACAGCCTGTACTGTGCGGTTATCGTGAAGAAAGTGGATGCGAAAACGCGCGGTAAAGTGGGCATCAACGAATTGCTGCGCACCATCGATTAATCGGGTATAACAAAAAGCGGGGGCAACCCCGCTTTTTTTATATCTGAGGGTGGCGAAAATAGATTTTTTCGTTAATTATTCAAAGGTTATGTTGAGATCAAGGGTACCGCTATGTACGATAATCTGAAAAGTCTGGGCATTACCAATCCTGATGAAATTGATCGTTACAGCCTCCGTCAGGAAGCCAATAACGATATTCTGAAAATCTATTTTCACAAGGACAAAGGAGAGTTTTTCGCCAAAAGCGTGAAGTTTAAATATCCACGCCAGCGTAAGACCGTTGTGGCTGACGGTGTAGGACAGGGCTACAAAGAAGTACAGGAAATCAGCCCTAACCTGCGCTATGTGATCGATGAACTCGATCAGATCTGCCAGCGCGACCGCACCGAAGTCGATCTCAAGCGTAAGATCCTTGACGATCTGCGTCACCTTGAAAGCGTTGTAACAAATAAGATCAGCGAGATTGAAGCGGATCTTGAGAAATTAACTCGCAACAAATAAGTTGGGTGCGGCCTGATGCCCTCACCCCGGCCCTCTCCCACAGGGAGAGGGAGAAAATCATCATGTAGGCCGGGTAAGGCGAAGCCGCCACCCGGCAAACAACATCATCGCTGCTCGTCCAGCTGCAGCGCCACATACAGCAGCAGCCTGTCGTCAAAGTTTCCCAGATCCAGCCCCGTCAACTCTGAAATCCGGTTTAACCGATACTCAAGCGTATTGCGGTGAATAAACAGCGCCTTTGAGGTCGCCAGCGGCTGCACGTTATGGCGGAACCACGCCTGCAGCGTCCGGCGCAGCAGGCCGTTGTTGTCCATGGCTTTCAGACGCGCTAATGGTCGAGCCAGCTCATTGGCCTGCCAGCCCCCGCGCAGGCTGTCGAGCAGCACCGGCAGCATCAGATCCTGATAGAAATAGCTGCGGCTCTCCGGCATCCGCTGCTTGCCCACCATCATGGTGGTGCGCGCGGTACGCCAGGAGCGGGCGATACTGCCCGGCCCGGTAAAGTAGTTGCCCAGCGCAACGCGAAAACGCAGCTGACCATTCTCCTCCATCCGGGAGATCAGCAGCTCCACGCGACGACGATGATCGTCTGCATCCCAGCGGCCGAACGCATTGAGCGCCGGTTTGAGGACCACCATTTCCGTCAGAGAAACGATCGCCACCAGGTTATCGCGCTCCGGCGTCGCCAGCGCATTTTGCAGCTGCTGCAGCTCGGCCATCGCGCTGTCCACGCCAAGCTGGCCGCTATCGACCTCAATGACCGCCACCACGCGCGGCTGGTTGAGATCAATCCCCAGACGCTGCGCCCATTCGCTGAGCGCCGGCGTATGCTCTTCCGCCTGAATAAGGTTCATCACCAGCTCTTCACGCAGGCGGCTGTCCTGGGCAAGCAGGTGCATCAGGCGCGACTGCTCCAGCATCATCTCAGCCGTCATACAGACCAGCTCGCCGTATTTTCGCAGTGACTCGGGCTCGCCGGTGAGGCCGATTACCCCCACAATTTCGCCTTCAAGGCGCAGCGGTAAATTAATGCCCTGGCGTACGCCGTGCAGGTGTTTCGCTACCGCATCGTCGATATCCACGACCCGCCCCTGGGAAAGCACCAGCAGCGCACCTTCGTGCAATTCCCCAATACGCTCGCGATCGCCGCTGCCAATAATGCGCCCGCGGGCATCCATTACGTTGATATTGGTATCAATGATGCGCATGGTGCGCGCCACGATATCCTGCGCCATTTTGGTATCAAGATGCCAGCCAGCCATGTAACCCTCCCGTGAGCAGAGCTCAAGCATAGGGAAGTTCAGCGACGGCTGCATTGTGCGAATGCACAAAGAGAGAGGGAGAAGTATGGAGTTGTGGCAAGAATCACAGAAACGAGAAAGCCCCTGCGAACAGGGGCTTCAGAGGATTACTGCATCAGCAGATAAAGAGAGGTATCACCACGCTGGATATTCAGCGCCAGCACGGAAGGCTTGCTGTCGAGAATTTTGCGCAGTTCAGCGATATTTTTCACCGGCTGCTGGTTAGCGCCCATGATCACATCGCCTTTTTTCAGGCCGATACGGGCTGCCGGTGAATTCGCTTTCACGTTGTTCACCACCACGCCTTTGTCTGCGCCTTTATTGCTCATCTCGGCACCTTCAATACCGCTGAAGATGGTGCTGGAATCCACCTGATTCTGGCTGCTCTGCTGCAGCTCCAGGCTCACGTTAACCGGCTTACCGTCGCGCAGCAGGCCGAGGGTCACTTTACTGCCAATCGGCATCGAGCCCACTTCGGCACGCAGGGCAGCAAAGCTGCTGATCGGTTTACCGTTCAGGGAGGTGATCACATCCCCCGCTTTAATGCCCGCTTTCGCCGCAGAGGAATTCGGCATCACCTGGCTGACGAATGCCCCGCGCTGAGCGTCAACTTTCATCGCCTTAGCCAGTTCGGAGTTCAGCTCCGTACCGAGGATACCCAGCTCGCCGCGTTTCACCTGGCCATACTGCACCATCTGCGAGGTCAGGTTTTTCACCATGTTACTTGGAATAGCAAAACCGATACCGATGTTGCCGCCGTCCGGTGCCAGGATAGCGGTGTTGATACCGATCAGCTCACCGTTCAGGTTCACCAGCGCACCGCCGGAGTTACCGCGGTTGATCGCCGCATCCGTCTGGATGAAGTTTTCGTAGTTCTCAGCGTTGAGGCCGCTACGGCCCAGCGCAGAGACGATACCGGATGTCACGGTTTCACCCAGACCGAACGGGTTACCGATCGCCACGGTATAGTCGCCCACGCGCAGCGCGTCAGAGTCGGCAATTTTAATCGCCGTCAGGTTTTTCGGATCCTGAATCTGGATCAGCGCAATGTCGGAGCGCGGGTCTTTACCCACCACTTTGGCGTCAAACTTGCGGCCATCGCTCAGCTGAACCTTAATGCTGTTCGCGTTATCGACAACGTGGTTGTTAGTGACGACGTAGCCTTTCGCCGCATCAATAATTACCCCCGAGCCAAGCGCCATGAATTTCTGCTGCTGGCCGCCGCCCTGGCTGTCATCCCCGGCACCGCCGCCCTGACAGAACGGAGAGCTCTGGAATGGCGAACCGTCCTGGCAGAACGGCGAGTTGTCGCCGAAGAACTGCTGGAAGTTACGCGGCATACGCGGCGTATTGACGGTCGTGCTGCCCTCAACGTTAATACTCACCACCGATGGCATCACTTTTTCGAGCATCGGTGCCAGGCTTGGCATCTGCTGCGCGGTTGCTGCCGACGACGCGGTCTCGGCTGCAGTAGCAGTCAGAGGAGACAGCGCTAAACCTAAACTCAGAGCCAGTGCACTCATTGCTAATGTGGTTTTTTTCATGTTTCTCAATCTCGATTTACAGGTAACGCAAAATTGCTGTGTAACTCAGATTCGTTTTATACCGCTTAGTTCCGGCGATAAGTTTATGGAAAAGGTAAAAATTTATTGGCCGTCTTTACAAAACTCCGGAATTATTCCACCGCCATCAGCTTGCGGTATTCATCCCAGGCATACAAATCCGTCATGCCGCTGATATAGTCCTGGATAAGACGGCAGCGATAATAATATTCCATCACCGGCCATTCGGGAGAGTTGCGTTCCAGCTTGCCAATCGCTTCGACATACGCCAGACGATGCCGGGTAGAAAGTTTCTGATAAAGCCGCGATTCGATGGGTATTCTGCGCACGCGCTCGTGTTCCACCAGTTCGCTGAATTCATCGACCGACAGCTGAAGCAACGGGGAATAAATTTCCAGTAACCCACTGATTACCCGATAGCCCTGCAGCTCTAACTGCTCGACATCCGGATGGCTGAATACATGCCGCATCGCCACATGTTTATAAAGCTCAAGGAGTTGACTGAAACTACTGTCATCTTCCAGCAGCGCGTGGTTGAATTCCCCGCTGAAAATGAGCGGCAAATTATCAATAAAACGCGACGCCGCATACGGCACCAGTTTATTTAATGTATTGACCCGCAAATACATAAAGAACTGGTCTTCCGTACTGCGGCTTAAAGTATTTGAGCGCGATTTTTCCCAGGCATTTTCGACCACCTGCGCAAACAGCGAGCCTTTTTCATGGGTACCCCAGGCCGCATAAAGATGTTGATAAAGCTCCTCGACGCTGAAGATTCTTTTCTCCACGGCATCTTCCAGATCGGCCACGCAATAGGAAATATCATCCGCGGCTTCCATAATCCAGGTCAATGGAAAGCGGCCGTTTGGCGTCAATGAAAGTTCTTTACGTAACCGTTCAATATAGGCCTCTTCGGAAAGGTAATAGCCCGGTTTTTTCATTAAATAGCTGTGGGACGCGGGCGTATCCCCCATCCACCACGCGGGGCGCGTATATTTCAGAATGCAGCCGACCTGTGCCCAGGTCAGGTTCATGCGCATCAGTGAATGGACCAGCCGGATCCCCTGCGCGTTGCCCTCGAAGTGACACAAATCCTGGCGCACTTTGCGGCGCAGATCGTTCAGCCGCTCTTCACCTTCACGCAGGCGTAAATCGCGTACGGTGCAGCGGTCATCGCTGAGGGGCTGGCTTACCGCATCCGAAGGATAAAGCCGCTGCTTAAACCAGTCATTGATCGCCGCCTCACCAAAGTGGCCGAAAGGCGGGTTGCCGATGTCATGCATCAGGCAGGCCATCTCAACGATGCTCTCGAAGGGCCCCGTCAGTTCGTCCAGACCGTAGGTTTCCAGTAAACGCTGCTCTTTGAGACGGCTCAAAATCTCTTTGGCAATGTAGCGCCCGACCTGCTGCACTTCCATGGAGTGCGTTAAGCGGGTACGCACCGCGGCGTTACGCTCTAGCGGGAACACCTGAGTTTTTTGCTGCAGACGGCGGATGGCAGGCGAGTTAACGATCCGCCCGCGATCGCTCTCGAAGATACGCAGGATCTCATGTTCGCTCTTGTCGCCCTGCGGCGAACGGAAACGTCGGTGCCAGTTAATTTTGGTACGAAAATCGATTGGTGACATGTGCTCCCCCGCGTGAGAATGCGTTTCCCCTTAACCGCATGATAGACTATGCATCTTAACAAGGCACATCGCGAGTAAATCTATGAAAATCGGCATTATTGGTGCAATGGAAGAAGAAGTTACGCTGCTGCGTGACAAAATTGAGAACCGTCAGACCCTCTCTCTGGGAGGTTGTGAGATCTACACCGGCCAGCTGAACGGTGTTGACGTGGCTCTGCTGAAATCAGGCATCGGTAAAGTGGCTGCTGCGCTGGGTGCAACCCTGCTGCTTGAGCGCTGCAAGCCGGACGTGATCGTGAATACCGGCTCTGCGGGCGGCCTGGCGCCGACGCTGAAAGTGGGCGATATCGTTGTCTCCGACGAAGCGCGTTACCACGATGCCGACGTCACCGCGTTCGGTTACGAGTACGGCCAGCTCCCGGGCTGCCCTGCTGGTTTTAAAGCTGACGACAAGCTGATTGCGGCGGCAGAGACCTGCATCGCAGAACTCAACCTCAACGCGGTACGTGGTCTGATTGTCAGCGGTGATGCCTTCATCAACGGCTCCGTTGGGCTGGCGAAAATCCGTCATAACTTCCCTCAGGCGGTTGCCGTTGAGATGGAAGCGACCGCGATCGCTCATGTCTGCCATAACTTCAGCGTACCCTTCGTGGTAGTTCGCGCCATCTCTGACGTGGCAGACCAGCAGTCACACATCAGCTTCGACGAGTTCCTGGCCGTTGCGGCAAAACAGTCCACCGTAATGGTGGAGCGCCTGGTGCAGAATCTGGCACGTGGCTAAACATACCGTCAGGGCGCTGGCCGCCCTGCTTCTTCTCGCCCCGCTGTGGCTCTATGCGTTACCGCGCGTGATTACTCTCTCTCCCGCGAATACGGAACTGGCGTTTGCCGCCGGGATCACACCCGTTGGCGTGAGTAGCTATTCGGATTACCCGCCGCAAGCCGCGGGTATTGAACAGGTGGCAACCTGGCAGGGCATGAACCTTGAGCGCATCGTGGCGCTTAAACCGGATCTCGTGCTGGCCTGGCGAGGCGGCAACGCCGAGCGGCAGGTCAACCAGCTAACCTCGCTTGGCATAAAGGTCATGTGGATTGATGCCGTCAGCATTGAGCAAGTTGCTCAGGCGCTACGCGCCCTGGCCCCCTATAGCCCGACGCCCAAAAAAGCCGAGGCTGCGGCGAAACAGATGCTGAGCGACTATGCCGCGCTGAAATCCCGATACGATACCCCTGTTAAAAAGCGCATCTTCCTGCAGTTTGGCAGCCAGCCGCTGTTTACCACCGGAAAAGGGTCGATTCAGAACCAGGTGCTGGAAGTCTGCGGCGGTGAAAACATCTTTGCTGCCAGCCGGGTACCGTGGCCGCAGGTGAGCCGCGAGCAGGTGCTGGCGCGCCAGCCGCAGGCCATCGTCGTGGTCGGAAATGCGAGCGAGATTCCTAAAATTGAACAATTCTGGCAAAGGCAGTTAAAAATTCCGGTGATCCCGCTCAACAGCGACTGGTTTGAACGCGCCAGCCCGCGTATTATCCTCGCCGCAAAACAGCTCTGTGCCGCGCTGGCAGAGAGTCACTAACATAAGACCCTTTTCGAGGATTTAACGATGCTCGTTTATTGGCTGGATATTCTTGGCACAGCCGTTTTTGCTATCTCCGGCGTTCTGCTCGCTGGAAAACTACGCATGGATCCGTTTGGCGTGCTGGTGCTGGGCGTCGTGACCGCCGTCGGCGGCGGGACTATCCGCGATATGGCGCTGGCAAATGGGCCGGTGTTTTGGGTGAAAGATCCTACCGATCTGGTGGTCGCGATGGTCACCTGCCTGTTAACCATTGTGCTGGTTCGCCAGCCCCGCCGCTTACCCAAGTGGATATTGCCGGTACTGGATGCCGTGGGTCTGGCCGTGTTTGTCGGTATTGGCGTCAACAAGGCGTTTAATGCGGGAACCGGTCCGATGGTGGCAATCTGCATGGGCGTATTAACCGGCGTGGGCGGAGGGATCATTCGCGACATTCTGGCGCGTGAAGTGCCGATGATCCTGCGTACTGAAATTTACGCGACGGCCTGCATTGTGGGCGGGATTGTTCATGCTACCGCGTACTACACCTTTGCCCTCCCGCTGGAAAATGCCGCGATGCTGGGGATGGTCGTGACGCTGGTGATACGCTTAGCGGCGATACGCTGGCACCTGAAGCTGCCGACGTTTGCGCTGGATGATAATGGCAGGTAAAAGCAAAACGGTAACCGCAAGGTTACCGTTTTGAGTATTTACGCCCTCTCCCTGTGGGAGAGGGACGGAGTAACGGCATCAGCCGCGCTCCGTTAGATGCTGAACGAAGATCCACACCCGCAGGTGCTTGTCGCATTCGGGTTAGTGACCACAAAGCGTGAACCTTCCAGACCCTCGGTGTAATCCACCGAACCACCCACCAGATATTGCAGGCTCATCGGGTCAACCACCAGCGCGACGCCCTGTTTCTCGATAGTCATATCGCCATCGTTAACCTGATCGTCAAAGGTAAAACCATACTGGAAGCCGCTGCAGCCGCCACCGGTAATATAGACACGCAGTTTCAGATCCGGATTTTCTTCGTCGGCAATCAGGACTTTCACTTTGTTGGCTGCTGCTTCGGTAAATTCGAGCGGTACAGCTACTACGTCATCACTCATCTTATGCTCCCATGAATACTGCTATTGGGTAAAATTCACCCAATTCTTTGTCTCATTATCTAATACCCTGGTAATTCATTCAAGTATTCTGCGTGGCGGCCCGTTCAGCCTCTTGTTTCGCCAGGGTACGCGCGAGGATGGTGGAGTATAACGGTTTTCCCCCCAGGAACTGGGCTAATAGTGTCGCGCCGAGGCAGGTAATGATCATTGGCAAAATGAGCTGGTAATTGTCCGTCATCTCCAGCACCAGCACGATCCCGGTCAAGGGCGCACGCAGGGACGCGGCCAGCAGCGCCCCCATTCCGGCCACCGCAAAGGTCCCGGCTTCAAGGTGATAGGCGGGAAAGCCCACTTCAGCCGCCATACCAAATGCGGTCCCGAGCAGCGTACCCAGCGCCAGCATCGGGGCAAAAATCCCCCCGGGCGCGCCGGAAGAGAAGCACAGTACCGTCGTGATAACCCGGGAAATAAACATAAACAGCAGCAGACCCACGCTGAAATTCCCCGCCGCCGCAATGGGAATCAGCCCAAACCCGCCGCCTGCGGCATTCGGCTCGATAAACCCGAGCACGCCGCACATTCCGCCCAGCAGACCGCCCATCAGCACCCATTTCGTGGTGTTCCCGCCGTGAATGCGCTGGAACATATCCTGAGCGCGCAGGATAAAGGTGTTAAACAGCGGCCCCACCACGCCAAAAATCATGCCGAGGATCAGGTAAAGCCACAGGGTGTTGACCGGCGCGTTGGTCAGTTTACCCACCTCTATGACCGCGCCCTCGCCATTAAAGATGCGAAACACGATGCTTGACATAATGACGCCGGTAAACACCGCTTTAATCGAGATCAGGTTGTAGCGGAACTGCGCGCGCATCTCTTCAATAATGAACAAAATGCCCGCCAGCGGCGCGTTAAACGCAGCGGAAAGCCCCGCCGCCGCGCCGGTTGCCAGCAGCGTATGGCGCGCTTCGGCGCTTCGCATCCGAAACAGATCGCCCACCATGCGGCCGACGTTCCCCCCAGCTGTACCGTGGGTCCTTCCCGTCCAAGCACCATTCCCGCGCCCAGAGTCCCCATGCCGCCGATGAACTTAACCGGAATCACCCGCCACCAGCGCACCGGACGCAGCTCCTCGAGCGCGCCCTCAATTTCAGGGATGCCCGATCCCCCCGCTTCCGGCGCGAATTTACGCACCAGAAAATACCCCACCATGGCAAACAGCGCGGACAGCCCGAATGCCCACACCCAGACCAGCCATTCGCTGTCGGCGAAACCGGCCACGGTGCCCACTCGCCAGTTGAGTACGGCATTAACCGCTTTTTCAAACGCCACGCCAACCAGGCCCGCGAGAGTGCCCACCACGGCAGCGGCCAGCAGGATAGCCAGCGGCGTTTTATCGCGATTGAGCAGCCGCCGAATGCTGATTCGGTGCTGGGCGCGCGTAAACTGTTGTTCTTCAAAAGACGGAGAATCTGATTTCATGTCCTGTTCTTATTTGTCACACAAAAAGCCGCAAGGATTTTACCAGAGACGGCCCCACCGTCTCCTGAAAATTACTTAACAAATCTTAAAGCATTGCCAGGCTAAAAATTTCATAACCTTCCCCGAATCACATAGAATAGTGGGCTTAACCATTTTATTCGAACCAGGAACGACGCCATGAGCAAGTCTGAAAACCTCTACAGTGCAGCCCGCGAGCTTATTCCGGGTGGCGTGAACTCACCCGTGCGCGCCTTCACCGGCGTGGGCGGTACGCCGCTGTTTATCGAACGTGCTGACGGCGCGTATCTGTATGATGTCGATGGCAAAGCCTATATCGATTATGTAGGTTCCTGGGGACCGATGGTGCTGGGGCACAACCACCCTGCCATTCGTAACGCGGTGATTGAAGCCGCCCAGCGCGGCCTGAGCTTCGGTGCGCCAACCGAAATGGAAGTGAAAATGGCGGAGCTGGTGACCGAGCTGGTGCCTACCATGGACATGGTGCGTATGGTGAACTCCGGTACCGAAGCCACCATGAGCGCCATCCGCCTGGCGCGCGGTTTTACCGGTCGCGATAAAATCATCAAGTTCGAAGGCTGCTACCACGGTCATGCGGACTGCCTGCTGGTGAAAGCCGGTTCCGGCGCGCTGACGCTCGGCCAGCCGAATTCGCCTGGCGTACCGGCAGATTTCGCGAAGCACACCCTGACCTGCACCTACAACGATCTTGCTACCGTTCGCGCGGCGTTCGAGCAATATCCGCAGGAGATCGCCTGCATCATCGTTGAGCCGGTTGCCGGCAACATGAACTGTATCCCACCGCAGCCTGACTTCCTGCCGGGCCTGCGCGCCCTGTGCGACGAGTTCGGCGCGCTGCTGATCATCGATGAAGTCATGACCGGCTTCCGCGTGGCGCTGGCGGGTGCCCAGTCTTACTACGACGTCGTGCCGGATCTGACCTGCCTCGGCAAAATCATCGGCGGCGGCATGCCGGTCGGCGCATTCGGTGGTCGTAAGGACGTGATGGAAGCCCTGGCGCCAACAGGTCCGGTTTACCAGGCGGGCACGCTCTCCGGTAACCCCATCGCCATGGCGGCGGGCTTTGCCTGCCTGACCGAAGTGGCACAGCCAGGCATTCACGAAACCCTGACCGACCTGACCTCGCAGCTGGCAAACGGTCTGCTGGAAGCGGCAGAAGAGGCCGGTATCCCTCTGGTGGTCAACCACGTGGGCGGCATGTTCGGGATTTTCTTCACCGATGCGAAAACTGTGACCTGCTATCAGGACGTGGTGAAGTGCGACGTTGAACGCTTCAAGAGCTTCTTCCACCTGATGCTGGACGAAGGCGTGTACCTGGCGCCGTCCGCGTTCGAAGCGGGCTTTATGTCCGTGGCGCACAGCGAAGAAGATATCAACAACACCATCGACGCGGCGCGCAAGGTGTTTGCGAAGCTGTAAGGGCATTGCCGGGTGGCGCTAACGCTTACCCGGCCTACGATGTTCTCCCTCTCCCCGTGGGAGAGGGCCGGGGTGAGGGCATCAGGCCGCACCTGATTACCGACTCTGCTTTCTCAACAGATAAATAAAGTACGGCGCACCGATAAAGGTCGACAGCAGACCCGCCGGGATCTGATACGGGAACAGCACCATTCTTCCGCACCAGTCCGCAAACACCAGCATCACCCCGCCCGTCAGGGCCGACATGACGATATGCGGCATCGTCCGGCGGAACCCCATCATTCTGGCAATGTGCGGCGCCATTAGCCCGACAAAACTCAGCGGTCCAATCGTCAGGGTTGCCACAGCCGTCAGGCACGCCGCCAGCAGCAGCAGGGCCACGCGCGCTGGCGTCAGCGCCATTCCCACCGCGCGCGCGGTTTCGCCGCCGAGCGGCAGAATGGTCATCCAGCGGCGGCACAGCGGCACCATCGCCAGCAGTACGAGCATCGCGATCCCGGACCAGACCACCTGGCTGCCGGTGGCGTTGTAGGTTGAGCCGGAAATCCAGGTCAGGATCTTCGCCATACGCGGATCGCCGCTGGCCTGCAGCATCATCAGCAGCATGGTAAACGCGGTGCTGAGCGCCATCCCGGCCAGCAGCATGCGGTGCGGTGAAAATCCGCCGCGACCGGCGGCAATAAGGATAATCATCAGCGTGACTGCCGCGCCGATACTGCCTGCAGGCATCAGCCAGCCAAACGCATTCCCCGGCACAAAGAACAGCATCAGCACAACGCCAAAGGCGGCGCCAGAGCTGATCCCGAGCACTTCCGGGCTTGCCATCGGGTTGCCGGTCAGACGCTGAATAATGCACCCCGCCACCGCCAGCATCACCCCTGCGATCAGCGCAGCGAAGATACGCGGCCAGCGCCACTGCACCAGTTCATTGAGTAAATCACCCGTTGCCCAGTGCCAGCCCGACGCATCGCGTCCGAATGAGAGCGCCGCAAACGAAGCGATAATCAGCACCGCCAGACCGGCAAGGCTAAACCACAGCACCGACCGACGTTCAGCGTAGACTTTATCGCCCGCGTCCATCGCCGGTGCGCTCATGCTGCGCAGGCGCGGGAGCAGCCACAGCAGCAGCGGCGCCCCGATAAGCGCGGTCACAGAGCCGGTGGAGACTTCCCTCCAGACCTGCGCCAGCCAGAGAACAAGCTGATCGGAAAGCCAGAGGATCAGCGCCCCAATCAGCGGCGCCAGCATCAGACGCGCCAGCAGGCGACGCGCCCCGAGCATTTTCGCCAGCAGCGGCGCAAACAGGCCGATAAACCCGATGATGCCGACCGCGTTTACCAGCAGGGCACTCAATACAATCGCCAGCGTCAGCGCCGCCAGACGAGCCAGCGACAGCGCCAGCCCCAGGTTACGCGCCACGCCATCATCCAGCCCCATGAGCGTCAGAGGGCGCAGGAGCAGCAGCGTCAGCACGACGCCGCCAGCCAGCTGCGGCCACAGGTGCAGGACAACGTTCCAGTCGGTCTGGGTGAGCGTGCCGGTACTCCACAGAAACATGCTTTGCAGCCGATCGTGATGGAACAGCACCAGCAGCTGGTTAATCGCCCCGCAGTACAGGCTCACCACCAGCCCGGCCAGAATAAGCGTCACAGGAGAAAGGCGCTTGCCCCAGGCCACGCCAAAGACCAGCGCACCCACCACGCACGCTCCCGCGAGTGCCGCAAACTGCGAGGTTAACGCTCCCGGCAGCGCCCACAGCGTGGTGATGGTGATCCCAAGCTGCGCGCCGGTCGCGACGCCGAGCGTGGTTGGCTCTGCCAGCGGGTTACGCAACACCTGCTGGAACAATACGCCCACCAGCCCTAAACCTGCCCCGACCAAAAGGGAGATCGCCAGACGCGGCAGCAGGCTGTAGTGGAACAGCATCTGCTGAATATTGTCGATATCCGGCGAGGCCAGAGCGGCCCCCCACTGCGTGCGTGGTAAGGCCGCGGAGAGGTTGAACCCGGTTAATGCCAGCGCAACCAGAAAAAGCAGGGATAACAGCAGCGCCGGGAAGCGGGCGATACGCGTACTCATGCTTTACCTCCCAGGGCGTTATCCAGCACGCGGGCAAAATGCATGGCCGACAGCGTCGCACCGTAGAACCAGACCGCCGGGGCGCGCTGGAAGCGCTTCTCTCGTACAAACGGCATCGCCTGCCAGAGCGGGGTCGCCATCAGGGTTTGCATGTCGCGTTCATTACCGTGGTCGAAACAGAGCACGTCCACATCGCGAAACGCCGCCAGGCGGTCGATACCCACGGCGGTACTGCCCCAGAAGGTCATCTCCCCTTCCCAGGCATTGCGAATGCCGAAGCTGTCCAGCACCTCCTGGAACAGACAGTTTTTACCGAAGACCAGCATATGGCGGGCATCCAGCAGCGTCACCATCAGCAGCGGACGATCGCCCCGTAGAGCAAAGCGCGGCTTCAGGGAGTCGATCAGGGCATCAAATTCGTCGAGATGCTTTTTGGCCTCCGCTTCGCGGTTGAGGAAATGCGCCATCTCGTTAATCGAGTTTTTCGCCACGGCCAGCGGTTTTTTACCGTCGCTGAAAGCAAATCCACGCCCCGGCGCAATGCGCGCCATAGTCTCCTCTGACGGGCCGTAGCCCGCGGACCAGAACAGGAACGAGGGTTTCATCTGGGTGAGCAGCTCAAGGTTTGGCTCCGTTCGCAGGCCGACGTCGATTACCGAGTCCGGCAGCTTTGGCTCGTTCACCCAGAGGTTATAGTTAGGAATGTCCGCCACGCCATAGGGCGTGACGCCGAGCGCCATCATCAGTTCGACCGGCAGCCACTCCAGGGCCACAATACGGTGCGGATCGACGGCGGCGGCACGCGCCGTATTCATTTTTAACAGCAGCGGCGAGAGCGCCATCGCCGTCAGCAGGCGACGGCGGCTAATGCGTGTGTTATTCAGCATCAGTAGACAAAGCTCACCGGTGCAGCCCCGGCCGGGTGAGGCAGAATACCCATCGGAATACCGTAAATATGTTCCAGCGTTTCGCTGCGCATCAGCTCTGCCGGTGTCCCCTGGGCAATCATCTCGCCCCCGCGCAGCGCGACGAGGTAGTCACAATAGCGCGCGGCCATGTTGATATCGTGCAGAACCGCAATGACCGTCAGGCCACGCTGCTGGCTCAGGCGATGCACCAGCGCCAGGACGTCGACCTGATGGGCGATATCCAGCGCAGAGGTCGGTTCATCCAGCAGCAGGCAGCGGCTGTCCTGCGCCACCAGCATCGCAATCCACGCGCGCTGACGTTCGCCGCCGGACAGGCTATCCACCAGACGGTGCGCCAGCGGTTTTAGCCCGACCAGCGCAATCGCCTCTTCCACCTTCTCTCTGTCGGCGACGCCGAAGCGCCCAAGCGCACCGTGCCACGGATAACGCCCAATCGCCACCAGCTCACGCACCGTCATCCCTTCCGCCTGCGGCAGCTGCTGCGGCAGATAGGCCACTTTGCGGGCAAAGGCTTTACTGCTCCAGCTCTCCAGCGGTTGGTCATCCAGCAGAATATCGCCTTCTGAAGGCGGCTGATGGCGCCCCAGCATCTTGAGCAGCGTGGATTTACCGGAACCGTTGTGACCAATCAGGCCCGTCACTTTACCGGCCGGAAACGTCAGAGAGAGCGGATGCAGCAGCGTGCGCCCGGGTACGCGAAAGGAGAGATGGTTGAGCGTAAAGGTGGTGTCGGGTTGCGTTTGAATATCCTGCATATCAGCCAACTTAAATAAAAAGGGCACGGCGAACCGTGCCCGAAGAGAGATTAGAAGCGGAAGGTCGCGGTGGCAACAACCTGACGTTCAGCACCCCAGAAGCAGCCGTAGGTATTGAAGCAGCTGGCAACGTACTCACGATCGAACAGGTTGTTCACGTGCAGCGCCACGTTTGAGCCAGCCATGCCAACGCGTGCCAGATCGTATCTGACCAGCGCATCGACAACGGTGTAGCTGCCCACCTTGAAGGAGTTCGCCGGATCGCCATAGCTTGAGCCCGTGTAACGCACGCCGGTACCCAGCGTCAGACCAGACAGCGCACCGTCAAACAGGGTGTAATCGCCCCACAGCGATGCCATGTGTTTTGGCACCTGAGCAGGCGTGTTGCCTTTGTAGGTGGTGTCCGTGGTGTATTCCGCATCGGTGTAGGTATAAGACCCCACCAGGTTGACGCTCGCAGAGAGGGCCGCTTTCGCTTCCAGTTCTACGCCACGCGCGCGGATTTCACCGCCCTGAACCGAGAAGAAGGAGCCCGCCGGGTCCGCCATCAGGTTGTTGGTTTTGGTCAACTGGTACAACGCACCGGTGACGACGATCGGACGATCGTTCGGCACGTATTTCACGCCCGCTTCGTACTGTTTGCCTTTAGACGGCGAGAACAGCTTGCCCTGGGCATCGGTCTGCGAAGCCGGTTCAAACGATTCGCTGTAGCTAAAGTACGGAGTTACGCCGTTATCAAACAGATAGTTAACGCCACCGCGCCAGGTGAACTGGGTATCATCACGTTTGGAGGTGGTGTTCGTCACGCGGTTGTAGGATTCCTGATCGGCCCAGTCATAACGGCCGCCCAGGGTTACCAGCACTTTATCCCACTGAGCCTGATCCTGAACGTACAGCCCCGTCTGTTTCTGACGGTTGAGGATCTGATATGGACCGGAGGTCGCGGGATCTTTTGAGCCGAAATCAAAATCGCTGTTCACCGGATTGTAGAGATCCAGCAGCGGAACAGAGTCGTCGTAACCGAACCAGGAGTTGATGTCATTTCGCATGCGCATAAAGTCAACGCCGGTCAGCAGGACGTGGTCCACCTCGCCGGTTGAGAATTTGCTCTGCAGCTGGGTATCAACGGTAAAGTTCTGCAGCTTTTCGTTATCGACAACGTATTTACGCGCCAGATAATGGCCTTTGTCCGATGGCGCTAGCGCGGCACACTGTTTGTTGCCGCTGTTTGCCGGATCGGTACAGACGCCATAACCGTATACGCTGTTTTGCGAGGTTTTGTTCTCGGCAAAGCGCAGGTTCTGACGCACGGTAAAGGTATCGTTGAACTCGTGGTCGAAGCTATATCCCACCATTTTCTGGTTACGGGAATAGGTATTGTTCTTCGCGCCTTCGTTGAAGTTCGTCGGCAGACGATCGCCGTTCGGCAGCGGCTCCACCGTTCCCTCTTTTGGCAGCCAGCCGTAGTAGCCCGTTTCAGGCTCGTTCTGGAAGTAGGAGAGGAACGTGAAAGTGGTTTTATCATCCGGACGCCAGGAGAACGATGGCGCGATGGCGTAACGCTGCTCTTCCGCTCGCTCCTGCTGAGCGTTATTAGAACGCGCAACGCCCGTTAAGCGATAAGAGTAAACGCCGTCGTCGTCGATCGCATCGCTAAAGTCAAACCCGGTCTGGAACAGGCTATCCGTGCCGACTTTGAACTGGATCTCTTTCAGCGGCTCGGTTGTTGGGCGCTTACTGACCATGTTCAGCAAACCGCCCGGGCTGCTTTTGCCGTACAGAACGGAAACCGGACCGCGCATGATTTCGGCGCGCTCCAGCATATAAGGATCAATCACCGCGTCGTTATAGAAGTTCCCCTGCATTTTCATGCCGTCGAGGTAGTTATTCTGCGTCTGGCCATCGGCCGCGAAGCCGCGAATGATCAAATAGTCATAGGTGTTAGACGCACCGCGCGTGCCTACCGCAACGCCCGGCGTATAGCTCAGGGCTTCTTTCACCGAGCGCGGCTGATGCAGCGCCATCTCTTCGGCCGTGACGACAGAAATAGACTGCGGAACCTTTTGAATAGGGGTATCCGTTTTGGTCCCGGTAGCGGATTGCCGTGCGGCGATGGTCGCAGCTGGCCCCCAGGCACTTTCCTGTGCCGCAGGAGCTGCGGTTACCGTAATGGTTTCTTCTTTTTTCGGGGTTTCGGCCGCGTGAGCATAAGCAGACATGCCGGCAACCGCTGTGGCGACGACGACCGCGAGCTTACGCAGCGACGTATTCATTGGCTGAGCAGTATTGGAAAGCGCCATGTTGAATCTCTGATGTGAAAGTGAATGATAACGTAAACGAGAATTATTATTATGAGCGCCAGAATAATATGCGAAACGCTGGTTGCATAGCAAGCAGTAAGCGGCCCTATGAGAATTAAGGGTTTAAGAAATCATCAAGAGAAAACGAAGGGTTAATCAGAGTTAAAGCGAGGGTTAACGAAATGAGGTGTACGGGTAAAAAAGCCCCCTTCCAGGGAAGAGGGCTTTAAAAGCTTAGTTACCGCCGAACATGTCTTTAATCCAGCCCGCGACACCGTCGCTGTCTTTCTTCTCATTCTGCTGCTGCGGCTGCTGTGGCTGAGAAGACTGGTCGAACGGGTTACCCGTTGGCTGTTCTGGCTGGCTTTGCTGGCACAGCGAGTCCGGGTTTGCGGTCCAGACAGGCAGCGTACGCATTCCGCCGCCGCAGACGAAGTTACCGGAGCTGTCCACGCCCATATCGACGATATCTTCCGGCGCAACCAGATTCAGCGGCACAGGAGACTGATTTGCCAGATAGCGCTGGTAAATCGACATCGCCCCGCTCGCACCGTACAGCTTGGTCGGCTGGTTGTTGTCGCGGCCTACCCAGGTGATCACCACTTCACGGCCATCAATACCGGCAAACCAGGTATCGACGTTGTTGTTGGTGGTCCCGGTTTTACCCGCCAGATGCAGACCCGGATACTTCGCGCCCAGCTGACGGCCGGTACCGCGCTGCACGACCTGCTGCATCGTCCACAGCGTCATATAGGCGGCCTGAGCAGGAACGGCACGCTCCGCCTGTGGGAAGCTCTGATACAGCACGGAGCCATCTTCGGCAATCACTGAGCGCAGGGCAGACAGCGGCGCGCGGTTGCCCCCGCTGGCAATGGTCTGGAACGCCTGCGCCACTTCGATCGGCGTCAGGTTAAGCGCGCCGAGGATCATCGCCGGCACCGGGTGCAGCTGATCTTTCGACACGCCCAGTTTTTGCCAGGTATCGACAATCGCCGGCAGTCCCAGCGACATGCCCAGGTTCACCGTTGGTACGTTCATGGAACGGGTCAACGCATCCACCAGCATGACCTGGCCGCTGAACTGTTTATCATCGTTCTGCGGTGACCAGACCTGGCCGTTAGGCTGGCGCAGGGAGATCGGCGCATCCGCAATCCAGGTATTCAGGCGATACTGATTTGGCTGGCTCAGGGCTGTGAGGTAGGTTGCCGGTTTTGCCAGAGAGCCGATTGAGCGACGCGCCTGCATGGCGCGGTTGTAGCCTGCAAACTGCGGCTCGGCACCGCCCACCATGGCGCGAACTTCACCGGAGTTACGGTCAACCACCACCATCGCGGTTTCCAGATCGCTCAGCTTGCGCTGTTTCTTCAGCGCCGGAATGCCCTCAACGGCCGCTTTTTCCGCCGCATCCTGCGCCACGGAGTCAAAGGTGGTGAAGATCTTCACGCCGGAGAGATCTTTGACCTTATCACCGAGCTTGCTTTGCAGCTCCTGACGAACCAGCTGCATAAACGCAGGCTGAGGCGAAATCACGCCACCGCGCGGCTGAACGCCGAGCGGACGCGCGCTCAGCATGTCGTACAGCTCCTGGTCAATCACCTGCTGCTGTTGCAGCAGACGCAGAACGAGGTTACGACGTTCCAGCGCCAGTTTCGGGTTACGCCACGGGTTATAGATGGACGCCCCTTTCACCATGCCCACCAGCAGCGCCTGCTGGTCCAGGCTCAGCTCTTCCACCGGACGGCCAAAGTAGTACAGGCTCGCCAGCGGGAAGCCGCGGATTTCGTTATCGCCGCTCTGACCGAGGTACACCTCGTTCATGTACAGCTCAAGGATACGATCCTTGCTGTAGCGCGCATCCATCAGCACGGCCATGTAGGCTTCGTTCGCTTTACGCCAGTAAGAGCGTTCGCTGGAGAGGAACAGGTTTTTCACCAGCTGCTGGGTCAGCGTACTCGCCCCCTGCACGGTGCGACCGGCAGTCAGGTTAGCCAGTACCGCACGACCAATCGAGTAGAGGCTGATGCCATCGTGCTCGTAGAAGTGACGGTCTTCGGTTGCCAGCAGGGTATCAACCAGCAGATCCGGGAAGCCGTTACGCGCCACGAACAGGCGCTGCTCGCCGTTTGCTGACGAAAGCATGGTGATCAGACGCGGATCGAGGCGGAAGAAACCGAACTGACGGTTGTTATCCATGTTCTCGATGGTGTCCAGACGATCGCCGTCAAAGGTCAGACGCGCGCGCACCTGCCCCTCTTTGCTGTCCGGGAAATCAAACGGACGACGGATCATCTCAATGCTGTTGGATTGCACGGTAAATTCGCCAGGACGGGTCATTTTAGACACCTGACGATACTGGGTGGCTTCCAGCAGTTTGACCATCTCGTTTTTGGTGATGGACATATCTGGCTCAAGGTTCACCATACGGCCATACACTGCCGCAGGTAGCTGCCAGACTTTACCGTCGATACGGCTGCGGATCTTCTGATCCAGATACACGCCGTAAATCGCCATCAGCACGACAAAAACAATAAACAGCTTCAGCAGCAGCCAGAACCAGCCGCGTTTGCCCCGAGGCTTACGCCCTTTGCCTTTTCCATTACGCGGCATCGGTTCTTCATCCTCATAATCGTCTTCATAGTCATCGTCATAGTCCTCATCTCTGAGGCGACGACGGCTTACCTTTTCTTTCGCCGGACGCGTTGGTTTTCCCTTACGTCCTATTGGCTCGCGGTCATTCCCCGCCATGCTTTTTCTCCGCAACTTTCAGGCGCAAAGGCCAGATTTTCTTTTCTTTCACAGGCCTGTGAAAGAAGAAATCTCTCAAAATTTGTTTTCTCCCTCTCCCCGTGGGAGAGGGCCGGGGTGAGGGCATCAGGCCGCACTCCCCTTTTACGAATATTTCTTCGTTCGCCGCGTCGGCGCCGTATTCGCCGGATCGTCCGGCCAGACATGTTTGGGATATCGCCCCTTCATCTCTTTCTGCACTTCACGGTAGCTTCCCGCCCAGAACGCCCCCAAATCTCGGGTGATTTGTAATGGACGATGCGCAGGCGACAGCAGCTCAAGCACTAACGGCACACGCCCTTCCGCAATGGACGGCGTGGTAGCTTCACCAAACATCTCCTGCATCCGAACCGCCAGCGCCGGCGGATTATCCTCATGATAACGGATGGCAATCCGGCTTCCGGTCGGCACAGTGTAATGCCCTGGCAGTTCACTATCCAGACGTTGACGTAATGACCAGTCCAGTAAATTCTGTAACGCGGTCTTAACATCAAGCGCCTTAAGGGCTCGCAGAGAGTGTACGCCGCTCATTTGCGGCAGTAGCCAGCGCTCAAGCGTAGCGAGCAGCGTCTCGTCATCCACCGCAGGCCAACCGTATTCCGGTAGCCACTTCGCGGCGCAGTGCAGACGAATGCGGTATTGCTCCGCTTCCGGCGTCCAGTTCAGGGCGCTCAACCCTTTTTCCCGAATTCCGTTCAGCATCGCCTGGTGAAGCTCGTCTTCCGACGGCTTCGCCAGCGGCTTCGTTCCTAACGTCAATTTACCAATCTGGCTGCGACGAAAGGCCTTCAGCGTGCCCTGGGCGTCATCCCATTCCACGGTATCAGATTGCTGAAGCAGCTGCGGACAGGCACGCGTCAGGGCGTCAATCTCTACGGCAATCGCCTGCAGGATACGCGCATCCGGAGAATGGCTGCCCTGCAGCAGCAGCGGGGCGATCAGCCATTCGTGGCGCGTCAGCGCATCATCGCTGTCCAGCATCGCCCCCATGCCGTTTGCCAGCTGGTAGCGACCGTCCAGCCCGCGCCGACGCGCAATCCTGTCCGGGAAGGCCTGGGCCAGCAGGAAGGCAATCTTATCGCTGTCAGGCGCACCTCCCCGGCTATTCAGGCGTTTACACAACTGCTGCGCCCGCTGCTGCCAGTTCCCCTGGCTGCGCGAAAACGCCTGCCCCAGATCGCTGCTGCCACCGCGAGGCGGCTCCTCAAGAATAGCCGCCAGTTTTGCCGCCGTGGCAATTTCATCATCCCCTTGTGCGGCCACCAGCATCGCGGCCAGACGCGGATCGTTGCCCAGCGCCGCCATTTTCTGGCCGCGCGCCGTCAGACGCTCGCCTTCCAGCGCGCCGAGCTGGGTCAGCAACGTGCGCGCAGCGGTGAGGTTTACGACAGGGGGAGGATTAAGCCAGGTGAGCTGCTCAGGGTTCGGGCAGCCCCACTGGAGCAGATCCATCACCAGACCAGACAAATCGCTTTGTAAAATTTCCGGCGTGCTTTGCTGTGCGGCGCGTTCAGCCTGCTCCGCGCTGGTCAAATGCAGGCATATGCCCGGCTCAAGACGCCCCGCGCGGCCCGCGCGCTGCACCATCGACGCCTGGCTGATGCGCTGCGTCAGGAGTTTAGTCAGCCCGGTACGCGGATCAAAGCTTGCCACCCGCTCCTGCGCGCTATCCACCACCAGGCGAATCCCTTCAATGGTCAAACTGGTTTCAGCAATGTTGGTTGCCAGCACCACCTTGCGCTGCCCCGCCGGGGCCGGAAGGATGGCTTTACGCTGATCCTGTAGCGACAACGCGCCGTAGAGCGGGCAAAGCAGCACGTCGGCGCCTACGCGGGTAGAAAGCTGATCCTGCACGCGCTGGATTTCACCGACGCCCGGCAAAAACAGCAGCAGGGAACCGGCTTCCTGGCGCAGCAGCTCAGCGGTGGCAATGGCGACGGCCTCGTCAAAACGCTGATGGGAGGGAAGCGGCTGATAGCGGCGTTCAACCGGAAACGCCCGCCCTTCCGAGCTGATGACCGGCGCATCGGGTAATGCCTGTCGTAGCCGCTCGTTATCCAGCGTGGCCGACATAATAAGCAGCCGGAGATCGTCGCGCAGCCCCTGCTGCACGTCCAGCAACAGCGCGAGGGCCAGATCCGCCTGCAGGCTGCGCTCGTGGAACTCATCCAGGATCACCAGCCCGACGCCGGTCAGCTCCGGATCGTTTTGCAGCATGCGGGTGAGAATACCCTCGGTGACCACTTCAAGACGCGTGGTCGGACCAACGCAGGTCTCGGCACGCATCCTGTAACCTACCGTTTCGCCCGGTTTTTCATTCAGCAGTTCCGCCAGACGCTGCGCCACGTTGCGCGCGGCCAGCCTGCGCGGCTCCAGCAGGATAATTTTCCCGCTGATATTTGCGTCTTTCAGAATCTGCAGCGGCAGCCAGGTGGACTTGCCCGCGCCCGTAGGGGCATTCAGCAAAACCTGCGGGGCATGGTGTAAGGCAGCGAGAAGCTCAGGAAGAATGACGGCGACCGGCAATGAGGACACTAACAGCTCCAGAGGGTTAACATTAGTCGGCGTACATTGTAGCATCGGCGCATATCATTACCGAGTCCTCCGTATGCCTGAGTCGAAACGGCTGTTTTTTGCCATTGAATTGCCCACCACAATACAGCGTCAAATTGTTCGCTGGCGCGCCGATTGCTTTCCGCCTGAAGCGGGCCGCCCTGTCGCGGCTGCCAACCTGCACCTGACGCTGGCCTTTTTGGGCGACGTCAGTGCCGAAAAACAGCGGGCGTTAGCCGCAATGGCCGGGCGTATTGCCCAGCCGGAATTTACGCTGCACCTCGACGACGCGGGCCAGTGGCTGCGTTCGCGCGTGGTGTGGCTGGGAACGCGCCAGCCGCCGCGCGGATTATTGCAGCTGGCGAATATGCTGCGTGCCCAGGCGGCGCGCAGCGGTTGTTATCAGAGCCCACAGCCGTTTCATCCACATATCACGCTGCTGCGCGATGCCGGTCAGGCCGTTGCCATCCCGCCGCCGGGTTTTCACTGGGCCTTTCCGGTCAACGCATTCGCGCTTTACGAATCCGTCTTTGCACAGGGACGCACCCGCTATACGCCGCTACAGCGCTGGACGCTGGGCAACACCGAAAGGAATTCCGATGAAGTTTAGTCCTCCCCTGCAGCACGCTACGCTTATCCAACGCTACAAACGCTTCCTCGCCGACGTGATCACCCCCGAAGGGATTCAGCTCACCCTGCACTGCCCCAATACCGGCGCCATGACGGGGTGTGCAACGCCGGGTGACAGGGTCTGGTATTCCACATCAGAAAATAGTAAACGCAAATATGCCCATACCTGGGAAGTGACCGAAACACAAAACGGGGCATTTATTTGCGTTAATACCCAGCGCGCAAATCAGCTGGTTAAGGAAGCGCTGACCCTTGGCACCATTCCCGAACTGGTGGGATATGGCACGCATAAAAGTGAAGTGAAATATGGCGATGAAGGCAGCAGAATTGACTTCATGTTACAGGCGGAAGACAGGCCCGAGTGCTATATTGAAGTAAAATCAGTGACGTTAGCGGAACAGGAAAATGGCTACTTCCCGGATGCGGTAACGCTACGTGGCCAGAAGCATCTGCGAGAGCTAATGAGTGTTGCGGCGGCGGGCAAACGCGCCGTATTGCTGTTTGCGGTGTTGCATTCAGCCATTGAACGTTTCTCACCTGCCCGCCATATTGATCCTAAATACGCGCAATTGTTGAATGAGGCACAAAAGCAGGGGGTAGAGGTTTTCGCTTATAAAGCGGAACTTTCTGCCGATAATATGACTCTGAGATCGTCTCTTCCCATTGTCTTATAAGGGATTAGACATTGACGAATAAGTGTTCTGGCCGCGTGCGCAAATACGCTTTTCCTCACAGGCTTGTCAAGTGTTACGTTTAGATAATTGCCATACGGAAAAGCATCTGCTATTTATAGCGACCTGATTTTTCCCCCAACACGGGGATCGATAGTGCGTGTTAAGGAGAAGCAACATGCAAGAAGGGCAAAACCGTAAAACATCGTCCCTGAGTATTCTCGCCATCGCTGGGGTGGAGCCGTATCAAGAGAAGCCGGGCGAAGAGTATATGAACGAAGCCCAGCTGTCGCACTTCAAGCGTATTCTTGAAGCATGGCGTAATCAACTCAGGGATGAAGTCGATCGCACCGTTACTCATATGCAGGATGAAGCTGCTAACTTCCCGGATCCGGTAGACCGTGCCGCTCAGGAAGAAGAGTTCAGCCTCGAACTGCGTAACCGTGACCGCGAACGCAAACTGATCAAAAAGATCGAGAAAACGCTGAAAAAAGTCGAAGACGAAGATTTTGGCTACTGCGAATCCTGCGGTGTTGAAATTGGCATTCGTCGCCTGGAAGCGCGTCCAACCGCCGATCTGTGCATCGACTGTAAAACGCTGGCCGAAATCCGCGAAAAACAGATGGCCGGTTAATACCAGCGCTGTTTACACACTCCAAAGGCGGGAGTCTCTCCCGCCTTGTTACTGTTGATATGTCTGAATCACACTATATTGGGCGCTTCGCGCCATCTCCTTCCGGTGAATTACACTTCGGCTCATTAATTGCCGCGCTCGGCAGCTACCTGCAGGCTCGCGCCCGCCAGGGAAAATGGCTTGTCCGCATTGAAGATATAGACCCCCCGCGTGAAGTTCCCGGTGCTGCAGAGACGATTCTGCGTCAGCTGGAACATTACGGTCTTCACTGGGATGACGAGGTGCTCTGGCAGTCAAAACGTCACGAGGCCTATCGGGAACGTCTGGCCTGGCTTCGCGATCGGGGGCTTTCCTATAACTGCACCTGCACCCGCGCGCGTATCCAGAGCGTGGGTGGCGTCTATGACGGCCACTGCCGCACGCTTAATCTTCCTCCGGAAAATGCCGCCGTGCGTATAAAACAGCGCTCCCCGGTGACGCGCTTTACCGATCTCCTCTCCGGTGAGATTCATGCCGATGAACGTCTGGCGCGTGAGGATTTTATTATTCATCGCCGTGACGGCCTGTTTGCCTATAACCTGGCGGTGGTCGTCGACGATCGTTTCCAGGGCGTGACGGAAATTGTGCGCGGGGCGGATCTGGTCGAACCGACCGTGCGACAAATATCGCTGTATCACCAGTTTGGCTGGACGGCCCCGGACTACATTCATCTGCCGCTGGCGGTCAATGCACAGGGCTTTAAATTGTCAAAGCAGAACCACGCTCCGGCCCTGCCAGACGGCGATCCGCGTCCTGTTTTGATCGACGCGCTGCGATTTCTCAACCAGAATGTAACCAATGAATGGCAGGATCTGCGTATTGACGAACTGCTGAAAATGGCCGTTGCCAACTGGACGCTCGCGGCAGTGCCAAAAATCCAGCATTCTCAAATGCGTTGCGCTGAGCTATGATTAGCCGCTTTTTTCATAACAAAACACACTACGAGGTGTACCATTTTTACCCGAGTCGCTAATTTTTGCCGTAAAGTGCTAAGCCGCGAAGAGAGCATGGCGAACGATGCTATTGCACAGCCACACATGTCGGTTATTCCGCGTGAGCAGCACACTATTTCCCGCAAAGATATCAGTGAAAATGCCCTCAAGGTGCTCTATCGTCTGAATAAAGCGGGCTACGAGGCCTATCTCGTGGGCGGTGGAGTACGTGATTTACTGCTGGGCAAAAAACCAAAAGATTTCGACGTGACGACCAGCGCCACGCCTGAGCAGGTGCGCAAATTATTCCGCAACTGCCGTCTCGTTGGCCGCCGTTTCCGTCTGGCTCACGTGATGTTTGGGCCGGAAATTATCGAAGTGGCGACCTTCCGCGGCCACCACGAAGCGGGCGCATCCGATCGCACCACGTCACAGCGCGGCCAGAACGGCATGCTGCTGCGCGACAATATCTTCGGCTCTATCGAAGAAGATGCCCAGCGTCGCGACTTCACCATCAACAGCCTTTATTACAGCGTGGCGGATTTCACCGTGCGCGATTACGTCGGCGGCATGCAGGACCTGAAAGAAGGTCTGATCCGTCTGATCGGCACGCCGGAAACGCGCTATCGCGAAGATCCCGTGCGTATGCTGCGCGCCGTGCGTTTCGCCGCCAAGCTCAATATGCGCATCAGCCCGGAAACGGCAGAGCCGATCCCGCGTCTGGCGACGCTGATTAACGACGTGCCGCCTGCCCGCCTTTTCGAAGAGGCGCTGAAGCTGCTGCAGGCTGGCCACGGCTTTGAAACCTACAATCTGCTGCGCGAATACAACCTTTTCCAGCCCCTGTTCCCGACCATTACCCGCTACTTCACCGAAAGCGGTGACAGCCCAATGGAGCGGATGATTGCGCAGGTGCTGAAAAATACCGATACCCGTATTCGCAACGACATGCGCGTCAATCCGGCGTTCCTGTTTGCGGCGATGTTCTGGTATCCGCTGCTGGAAACGGCCCAGCGAATTACCCAGGAGAGCGGGCTTGCCTACTATGATGCCTTCGCGCTGGCCGCAAACGACGTGCTGGACGAAGGGTGCCGTACGCTCGCTATTCCAAAACGCATTACCACGCTGGTGCGCGATATCTGGCAGCTTCAGCTGCGCATGTCCCGTCGTCAGGGCAAACGCGCCTGGAAGCTGATGGAGCATCCAAAATTCCGCGCCGCCTTCGATCTGCTGTCGCTGCGTGCTGAAATTGAACGCAACCAGGAGCTGCAGCGCCTGGCGCAGTGGTGGGCTGAATTCCAGGTCTCCGCCCCGCCGGAGCAAAAAGATATGCTCACCGGGCTGGATGAAGAGCCGGAACCGCGTCGCCGCCATCGTCGTCCGCGCAAACGCGCGCCGCGTCGTGAAGGGACAGCATGACCCTTGCGTATATCGCCATCGGCAGCAATTTAGCCTCTCCGCTGGAGCAGGTGAACGCTGCCGTACAGGCGCTGGGGGAGATCCCGCAAAGCAAGATCGTGGCGGTCTCCTCTTTCTACCGTACCCCGCCGCTGGGGCCGCAGGATCAGCCTGATTATCTGAACGCCGCCGTGGTGCTGGAAACCGCTCTGAATGCCGAAACGCTGCTGGACAATACCCAGCGCATCGAACTGCAGCAGGGCCGCGTACGCAAAGCCGAGCGCTGGGGACCGCGCACGCTGGACCTCGACATTATGCTGTTTGGTCACGAGACCATTAACACTGAACGTCTCACCGTTCCGCATTACGACATGAAAAATCGCGGGTTTATGCTCTGGCCGCTGTTTGAAGTCGCCCCCGATCTCATCTTCCCGGATGGCATCCCACTCAGGACCATTCTGGACAACCTCAACGCGGAAAGACCCACCCGCTGGTGATCCGGTTCCTCTGCCGATTAACCTCAAAATAATTGTGGCTAATCGGTTACCTAAAATCATTGTTCCCCCGAATGTTACTGTTAGAATGCGCAAAGATTCGCTTTTGGGCTATCAGGAAACAGTATGAAACCAACCACCATCTCCTTACTGCAGAAATGCAAACAGGAAAAAAAACGCTTCGCCACCATCACCGCGTATGACTACAGCTTCGCCAAACTCTTTGCCGAAGAGGGTATCAACGTCATGCTGGTCGGAGATTCGTTAGGGATGACGGTACAAGGACATGATTCCACCCTGCCGGTCACGGTTGAGGATATCGCTTACCATACGCGTGCGGTGCGCCGCGGGGCTCCAGCCTGCCTGCTGCTTTCCGATCTGCCGTTTATGGCCTATGCCACGCCGGAGCAGGCATTCGAAAACGCGGCAGCGGTCATGCGTGCTGGCGCTAACATGGTCAAAATTGAAGGCGGCGCCTGGCTGGTGGATACGGTGAAGATGCTCACCGAGCGCGCCGTGCCGGTGTGCGGCCATTTGGGCTTGACGCCGCAGTCCGTCAACATCTTTGGTGGATATAAAGTACAGGGCCGCGGCGATGCAGCCCAGACGCTGCTCGATGATGCTCTGGCGCTGGAAGCCGCAGGCGCCCAGCTGCTGGTGCTGGAGTGCGTGCCGGTTGAGCTGGCGAAACGCATCACCGACGCGCTGTCCATTCCGGTGATTGGTATCGGTGCAGGCAACGTGACCGACGGTCAGATCCTGGTGATGCACGACGCCTTTGGCATCACCGGCGGGCATATTCCGAAGTTTGCCAAAAATTTCCTCACCGAAGCGGGCGACATGCGCGCTGCGGTCAGGCAGTATATTGCCGACGTTGAATCCGGTGTTTACCCGGGTGAAGAACACAGTTTCCATTAAGGAGTCTCGTTGTGCTAATCATTGAAACCCTGCCGCTGCTTCGCCAGCATATCCGCCGCGCGCGTCAGGAAGGTAAACGTATCGCACTGGTCCCGACCATGGGCAACCTGCATGACGGCCATATGAAGCTGGTTGACGAAGCAAGAGCCCGTGCAGATATCGTGGTGGTCAGTATCTTCGTTAACCCAATGCAGTTTGACCGCGCCGACGATCTGGCACGCTATCCGCGCACCCTGCAGGAAGATTGCGAGAAGCTCAAAAAACGCCATGCGGATATTGTCTTCTCTCCGGCACCGGCGGATGTCTATCCTCAGGGTACCGATGAGGCCACTTACGTTGACGTACCGGGCATTTCCACCATGCTGGAAGGCGCAAGCCGCCCGGGTCATTTCCGCGGCGTATCGACCATCGTCAGCAAGCTGTTCAACCTGGTGCAGCCGGACGTTGCCTGCTTCGGTGAGAAAGATTTCCAGCAGCTGGCGCTGATCCGCAAGATGGTTGCGGACATGGGCTACGATATCGAGATTGTCGGCGTACCGATTGTACGCGCGAAAGACGGTCTGGCGCTCAGCTCGCGAAATGGCTACCTGACCGCCGACCAGCGTAAAATCGCGCCGGGCTTAAGCAAGGTCATGAACACCATGGCAGAACAGCTGCTGGCGAAAGAGTTAACGGCCGAAGAGATTATTGCTCTGGCTGAACAGGCGCTGAACGATAAAGGCTTCCGCGCTGATGATATTCAAATTCGCGATGCCGACACGCTTCTGGAGCTTACACAGACCAGCAAACGTGCGGTCATTCTGGTGGCGGCATGGCTTGGTCAGGCCCGCCTAATCGACAACAAAGTGGTTGAACTGGCGTAGGTTTCTCTACCCGGAAGATGAAAGGTAAACGTAATGATTCGCAAAATGCTGCAAGGTAAGCTTCACCGTGTGAAAGTCACCCAGGCCGACCTGCACTATGAAGGCTCCTGCGCCATCGACCAGGATTTCCTTGATGCTGCGGGCATCCTTGAAAACGAAGCGATTGATATCTGGAACGTTAACAACGGCAAACGTTTCTCAACCTACGCCATCGCCGCCGAGCGCGGGTCTAAAATCATCTCCGTTAACGGCGCGGCAGCGCACTGCGCGGACGTGGGCGATATTGTGATTATCGCCAGCTTCGTGATGATGTCTGATGAAGAAGCACGCCGCTGGCAGCCGAAAGTTGCCTACTTTGAAGGCGACAACGACATGAAACGTACCGCGAAGGCGATTCCGGTTCAGGTTGCTTAAGCACTATCCCTGCGGCTGATTGCTGATCAGCCGCGACATTGTCTCCAGCGAATCCGTTCTTAAGATGTACAGGCGTTTCAGTAAGAACGGATTATCCCCCGGCTTCACCTTCCCTTTCACCGTCGTCACCGCCAGATGAAAACCGGCGTCATTCGCCGCCTTTATCGCTTTATTGTCGTAGCCGCCAAACGGATAGGAAAGATAGAGCACGCGTGGATTAAACTGCGCCAGCGCGCGACGCGAGCGTTCAAAATCAAACAAAATCACGTGATAGCTGCGGCTCAGTAAAATCGGGTGTTTATACCCATCCACGCGGTGCAGGAAGTGGGTGTGAGACTGAATATCGAACACATCCTGAATCCCCTTAATCTCCTGCACGCTCATAAACTGCAGCGATTTTGGATCCCACTTCTGCGGATGGCCTTTTATGCGGGAAGAGATAATAAACGCGGTAGCCTTGAAGCCGTACTCTTTCAGCACTGGATAGGCATAGCGGCTGACGGATTTCAGGCCGTCGTCAAAGGTAATCACCACCGATTTTGCAGGCAGGTTCATTTTGTTACGCACGTACCCTTCAAGCTGGTACATCGTCAGGGTGGTATAGCCCTGATCGCGTAGCCAGGCCATCTGGTTGTTGAACGCACGTACGCTGGTGGTCGTGGACGTATGTCGAAAACGGGTGTTCTCTTCATCACGCAGAATATGATGGTAGGTCAGAACCGGAAGTCCGTTATCTTCCTGCGCATCCAGGCTGCTGATCCACGCCAGACGATTGCCGATGCGGATCTGGAACCAGGTCTGATTCAGACGGTCCTTCAGTTTATTCAGTATTGGATAGCGCAGATTGGCGCTTAACGTGCCGAAAGGCGCGCTGCCGCTCGACGGCGCGTTATACACCGGCGTGTCTTTCCAGGTAATGAGGTTCTGATTGCTCAGGGGCTTATTGAGATCCCCGAGGCTGTCCTCGACGCGCTGTTTCCCCTGAACAGGCTCCAGGTGCCCCTTGTCGATAAACCCCGTGCCAAAACCGAAGCGAAATTCGTAGTAGTCCGCCGCCGCAGGCACAACGGCCAGGATCTGCCCGGCACGCACGTTACCGACGTTGATCACGCTGTTCCCCACCTGCGCCCAGATCGCCGCGTCTTCGGTGGTTTGCATGTACTGGGCAGGCAGCGTGTGCTGGCTGAGTAAACTGGCTGAGCTGACGCCGGAAATGAGCATCAATAGCAAGAAAAGAATGCGCGGTAGCATGGTGTCTTAATCGGTGCGGAAAACTGCCGCTATTGTAACAAATGAGACATCAATACCAACGTTTAATTCTTATACAAATCGTGGAGCAGGACGAAGGGAGGATTTTTTTGCTGCTGATGCCACAAGCTGCTGACGCCCGGAACGCCCTGCGCCACGATGGCCTGGCGAAACTCAGCGCTGCTTAAGTATCCACGCTGCGGATACATTAACGCCAGCAGGGAGAAGTTAATACCCGAGATCACTTCACAGCACGCGTGCTTATGGCTCAGCAACGCGGCTGCGCGGTAAGGCGCCGCGCCCGATTTATCGGTAAGAAAAATCACGCCATCTCCGGTGTCAGTTTCATGCAGGGCATCGCACATCATGCGGCTCAGCATGTTGGTGCTCAACCCGCGCCAGTAGTTTACCGCCCGGCATTGCACCAGCGGGCCAAATCTGGCTTCAAGCTTATCCAGCATTTCCTGCGCCTGTTCATCGTGGCAGGTGATAACCCATCCCAGCATAACTCCCTCCTTAGCAGGCAAGTAGTTTAGCGGAGTGAAGGTTAGCTTACGGTGATAACTGTCAAAGAAAGTGCCCGGCAAACAGAACGTCGCCGGGCAAAAGATTAGCTGCGCAGCCCGCGTCCGCGCTGGATCAGCGACCAGCAGAGCAGGTAGAAGGCGATGATAAACACCACCAGCACCGCCACCGTGGTAAACAGCGGCACATCGGTGATGCCGAGGAAGCCAAAGCGGAACCCGCTGATCATGTAGACAATCGGGTTCAGGTGCGACAGCGCCTGCCAGAACGGTGGCAGCAGCGTCAGGGAGTAGAACACCCCGCCGAGATAGGTCAGCGGCGTCAGCACGAAGGTCGGGATCAGGCTGATGTCGTCAAACGTTTTGGCGAACACGGCGTTCAGCAGACCGGCCAGCGAGAACAGGATCGCCGTCAGGAGCAGCGTCAGCGCGACAAACAGCCACGAGTGGACCTGGAACGGCACGAAGAACAGCGAAATCGCCGTGACCAGGATCCCCACACACAGCCCGCGCGCCACGCCGCCGCCAACATAGCCCGCGATAATGACGTGCGTCGGCACCGGCGCGACCAGCAGCTCTTCAATATTGCGCTGGAACTTGGCGCTGAAGAATGACGACGCCACGTTGGCATAGGCGTTGGTGATCACCGCCATCATAATCAGGCCCGGCACGATAAACTGCATATAGGTAAAGCCGTGCATTTCACCAATCCGGGAACCAATCAGGTTACCGAAGATGATGAAATAGAGCGTCATCGTGATGACCGGCGGCACCAGGGTTTGCACCCAGATACGCATAAAGCGGTTGATCTCTTTCGCCCAGATACTTTTCAGCGCGACCCAGTAAAGATGCGTCATGCCTTGTCTCCTTGTTTGTCATGTACCAGAGAGACAAACAGCTCTTCCAGTCGGTTCGCTTTGTTACGCATACTTAAAACCTGAATCCCCTGCGCGCTCAGCTGTGAGAATACGCTGTTAATCCCCTGCTCGCGCAGCACTTCCACTTCCAGCGTCGAGGTATCCACCAGACGATAGTTGTAGCCTTCAAGTTTTGGCAGCGCGCTTTTCGCCGCCAGATCGAGAATGAAGGTTTCGGATTTCAGCTTGGAGAGCAGATTCTTCATCGAGGTGTTCTCCACCAGCTCGCCGTGCTGAATGATGCCGATGTTGCGGCACAGCATTTCAGCCTCTTCCAGGTAGTGGGTGGTAAGAATAATGGTGGTGCCTTTATCGTTGAGATCTTTCAGGAAGCCCCACATGGAACGACGAAGTTCGATATCAACACCTGCAGTCGGCTCATCGAGGATCAGCAGCTTTGGCTCATGCATCAGCGCACGGGCGATCATCAGGCGGCGCTTCATCCCGCCGGACAACATGCGCGCGCGTTCGTTACGCTTTTCCCACAGATCGAGCTGCTTAAGGTATTTTTCGCTACGCTCGAGGGCCTCTTTACGCTCAACGCCGTAATAGCCCGCCTGGTTAACGACAATCTGCTGCACCGTCTCGAACGGGTTGAAGTTGAACTCCTGCGGAACCAGCCCCAGCTGGCGCTTGGCGTTCACCACATCTTTTTGCAGGTCGTACCCAAAGACGCTCACCCGGCCGGACGTTTTATTGACCAGCGAGCTGATAATCCCAATGGTGGTCGATTTCCCCGCCCCGTTCGGCCCCAGAAGCGCGTAAAAATCACCGGCCTCTACTTTCAGATCTATTCCGCGTAGCGCCTGAACGCCACCCGGATAGGTTTTTTTAAGCTGCTCAAGCTCCAGTGCAATTGCCATGAAATTAACTTACCTTCAGTTCTTACACACGTTGTGTGGTTTCATTAAAAGTCGGGTTACCCTATAGTAGCGCAACGCAATAACTCGGTTACAGGTCGCTAACCTCCATGAACAACATAGATACACTCATCAGCAACAATGCACTATGGTCAAAAATGCTGGTGGAGGAAGACCCCGGATTTTTTGGAAAACTCGCGCAGGCTCAGAACCCACGCTTTCTGTGGATTGGATGTTCCGACAGCCGCGTACCGGCGGAGCGCCTGACCGGCCTTGAACCCGGCGAACTGTTTGTTCACCGCAATGTCGCCAATCTCGTGATTCACACCGATCTCAACTGTCTTTCTGTTGTTCAGTATGCCGTTGACGTGCTGGAAGTCGAGCACATCATCATCTGCGGCCATTATGGCTGCGGCGGCGTGCAGGCGGCGGTTGAAAACACGGAACTGGGGCTCATTGATAACTGGCTACTGCACATCCGCGATATCTGGTTCAAACATAGCTCACTGCTGGGCGAAATGCCGCAGGAGCGTCGCATGGATACCCTTTGCGAACTCAACGTGATGGAACAGGTATATAACCTGGGCCACTCAACGATCATGCAATCAGCGTGGAAACGCGGGCAGAAGGTCTCTATCCACGGCTGGGCGTACGGTATTCACGATGGCCTGCTGCGCAATCTGGAAGTGACCGCCACCAACCGCGAAACGCTGGAGCAGCGTTATCGTTCGGGAATTGCCAACCTTCAGCTTAAGCATGTAAATCATAAATAAAGCCGGGGATTTTCTCCCTCTCCCTGTGGGAGAGGGCCGGGATGAGGGCATTAGCCCTCGATTACTCGTCCAGCAGTACCACTTTCCCCACATACGGCAGATGACGATAGCGCTGCGCGTAGTCAATGCCGTAACCGACGACGAATTCGTCAGGAATCGAGAAGCCCACGAACTCTACCGGCACCTGCACTTCACGACGGTCAGGTTTATCCAGCAGCGTACAAATCGCCAGAGATTTTGGCTCGCGCAGGCTCAGGATCTCGCGCACTTTTGACAGCGTGTTGCCGGAGTCGATGATGTCCTCAACGATCAACACATCTTTGCCACGAATATCTTCATCCAGATCTTTCAGGATTTTCACATCACGGGTAGTGGACATGCCGCTGCCGTAGCTGGAGGCGGTCATAAAATCGACCTCATGGGGCACATGCACTTCACGGCACAGGTCTGCCATGAACATGAAAGAGCCGCGCAACAGACCGACCAGCACCATTTCGCTGCCGCTGTCCTTGTAATGTTCGGTGATTTGACGACCCAGTTCGGCGATACGCGCTTTGATCTCGGCTTCCGGGATCATCACTTCAACAGTATGTTTCATATTACTAACCAAATGATTTTAGTGAAAATCTCTCAATACGGATGAGTTAATATCCAGCACTGATACGCAAGCCAGCCATTATATCAGCAAATGGATAACCCTGGCGTATGAGTTATAAAAAGCAAATATTGTGATTCCGATCACACTTGTTAATACCTATAATTAGTTGCTAGCAAATTATTAACAAAAACTGACGAGTACACTTTCTATGGCTGAAACAAACTCTAAACAGCCGCGTCTACTGGTGACATTAACAGCCGCATTCGCAGCCTTCTGCGCGCTGTATCTGTTAATCGGTGGCGTCTGGCTGGTCGCTTTAGGCGGCTCCTGGTACTACCCGATTGCGGGTCTGGTTATGGTTGCCGTAACCGTCCTGCTGTTGCGTAGAAAACAATCTGCACTGTGGCTGTATGCCGCCCTCCTCCTTGCCACCATGATCTGGGGCGTCTGGGAAGTCGGTTTTGACTTCTGGGCACTGACGCCGCGCAGCGACATCCTGGTCTTCTTCGGTATCTGGCTGATCCTGCCGTTCGTCTGGCGTCGCCTGATTGTGCCGTCCAGCGGTGCGGTGGCGGGCCTGGTTGTTGCCCTGCTGATTACCGGCGGCATTCTGACCTGGGCCGGCTTTAATGACCCGCAGGAGATCAACGGTACGCTGAACGCAGAATCCACGCCTGCGGCAGCTATCTCGCAGGTCGCTGACGGCGACTGGCCTGCATATGGTCGTAATCAGGAAGGTCAACGCTACTCTCCGCTGAAGCAGATCAACGCGGACAACGTTAAAAACCTGAAGGAAGCCTGGGTATTCCGTACCGGCGATGTGAAGATGCCGAACGATCCGGGCGAGCTGACCAACGAAGTGACGCCGATTAAAGTCGGCAACATGCTTTATCTGTGTACGGCGCACCAGCGTCTGTTCGCGCTCGACGCGGCCACCGGTAAAGAGAAATGGCACTTCGATCCGCAGCTGAACTCCAACCCGTCCTTCCAGCACGTCACCTGCCGCGGCGTCTCTTACCACGAAGCGCGCGCCGATAATGCCAGCCCGGAGGTCATTGCCGACTGTCCTCGCCGCATTATGCTGCCGGTGAACGATGGCCGTCTGTTCGCCATCAATGCCGAAACGGGCAAGCTGTGCGAAACCTTTGCCAACAAAGGTATCCTGAACCTGCAGACCAACATGCCGGACACCACGCCGGGTCTGTATGAGCCAACCTCGCCGCCAATCATCACCGATAAAACCATCGTGATTGCCGGTTCGGTAACGGATAACTTCTCCACGCGTGAAACCTCCGGCGTTATCCGTGGTTTCGACGTGAACACCGGTAAACTGCTGTGGGCCTTCGACCCGGGCGCGAAAGATCCAAACGCGATCCCGTCGGACGAGCACACCTTTACCTTTAACTCGCCAAACTCCTGGGCGCCAGCGGCGTATGACGCGAAGCTGGACCTGGTCTATCTGCCAATGGGCGTGACCACGCCAGATATCTGGGGCGGTAACCGCACGCCGGAGCAGGAGCGTTATGCGAGCGCTATCGTGGCGCTGAACGCGACCACCGGTAAGCTGGCATGGAGCTACCAGACCGTTCACCACGATCTGTGGGATATGGATATGCCGTCCCAGCCGACGCTGGCGGATATTACCGTTGATGGCAAAACCGTTCCGGTGATTTACGCGCCGGCCAAGACGGGCAACATCTTCGTGCTGGATCGCAGCAACGGTAAGCTGGTTGTGCCAGCACCGGAAAAACCGGTTCCGCAGGGCGCGGCGAAAGGCGATTACGTCAGCAAAACCCAGCCGTTCTCTGACCTGAGCTTCCGTCCGAAGAAAGACCTCAGCGGTGCGGACATGTGGGGCGCCACCATGTTTGACCAGCTGGTGTGCCGCGTGATGTTCCACCAGCTGCGCTATGAAGGCATCTTCACGCCGCCGTCTGAGCAGGGCACGCTGGTCTTCCCGGGTAACCTGGGGATGTTCGAGTGGGGCGGTATTTCCGTTGACCCTAACCGTCAGGTGGCGATCGCCAACCCGATGGCGCTGCCGTTCGTTTCCCGTCTGATCCCACGCGGTCCGGGCAACCCAATGGAGCAGCCGAAAGACGCGAAAGGCAGCGGTACCGAAGCCGGCATTCAGCCGCAGTACGGCGTGCCGTTTGGCGTTACGCTGAACCCGTTCCTGTCGCCGTTTGGTCTGCCGTGTAAACAGCCTGCCTGGGGTTATATCTCCGGCCTGGATCTGAAAACCAACCAGATCGTATGGAAAAAACGTATTGGTACGCCACAGGACAGCATGCCGTTCCCGATGCCTGTTCCGGTGCCGTTCAATATGGGTATGCCAATGCTGGGTGGCCCAATTTCCACCGCCGGTAACGTGCTGTTCATCGCGGCAACCGCAGATAACTACCTGCGCGCGTACAACATGACCAACGGTGAAAAACTGTGGCAGGGCCGTCTGCCAGCGGGTGGACAGGCCACGCCGATGACCTATGAAGTGAATGGCAAGCAGTACGTTGTCATCTCTGCCGGCGGTCACGGTTCGTTTGGCACGAAGATGGGCGACTATATCGTCGCGTATGCGTTGCCTGACGAAAACAAGTAACTGAAAAAGCCGGGTGGCGGCTACGCCTTACCCGGCCTACGGAAAGATGCAAAACGGCAACCTCGGTTGCCGTTTTTGTGTTTGTTCCCTCTCCCCGTGGGAGAGGGCCAGGGTGAGGGCATCAGGCCGCACCTGCGAAATCCAGGCCGGGTAAGGTGAAGCCGCCACCCGGCTTTTTTTATACGGTAAAGCCGAGCATCATCCCCGTATCTTCATGCTCCAGCAGGTGGCAGTGCGCCATATAGGCAAACTCTTTCGGCGCCTCATGGTCAAACTTCACCAGCACCTCGCTGACGCCGCCCTCCACTCTCACCGTATCTTTCCAGCCCGCGCGATGCGCATCCGGCGCTTTACCGTTCTCTGTGAGAATGCGGAACTGTGTGCCGTGGATATGGAACGGGTGCAGCATCATGTCCCCTTCGCCTGAAATTACCCAGCGCTCAAACTGCCCTTTTGTCGCAGCAAACATCGGCGTATTCATGTCGAACGCTTTGCCGTTGATCATGTTGGCGTTGTGGAAATCAAAGCCGTGGTCGCCGTGATTCATATTCCCCATGCCGCCCATTTTGCCGTGGTCCATATTCATGTGTCCCATCATCTGGCCGTGCTGCATCCCCGCCATCGCCTTATCGCCATATTTCGCCATCAGCGCCTGCATGCCCATCATATCGAGCATCGGGTTCATGGAGAGCTGCAGCCTGCGCTGCGTAAGTCCCTCCAGCGACGGAAGGGCTGGCAAAGTGGTTAACGTATCAGGCAGCGTGCCGGAAGCGGCCACCAGCAGCGGCTGAATACGCAGCACCGGATGCGGCTTATCAAACGGTGCGACCGCCATCCCCATCTGGCTCACCGGCAGCGTCACGAGGTCAAACGGCTTGCCGTCGCTGATATCCACCAGCACCTCAAAGCGTTCGCCCATGAGCATCGGCAGCTCGCTCACCTTCACCGGCTCCGGCAGCAGCCCGCCGTCGCTGGCTACCACATACAGCGGGCGTTTATCGCTGGCGGCGAAATTCAGCGAGCGCGCGTTACAGCCGTTGAGCAGGCGCAGGCGCAGCCAGCCTTTCGGCGCGGCGTGCTGAGGGTAAATGGCGCCGTTGGTCAGCAGCGTGTCGCCAAACCAGCCTACCGCCGCGCTCATCACGTCCAGCTGGTAGTCAATTTGCCCGTCAGCGTTGAATTTCTTGTCCTGCACAATCACCGGTACGTCGTCGATGCCCCACTGCTTCGGCAGGCGCAGCAGGCGGCTTTCGTCGTCTTCAATCAGCACCAGCCCCGCCAGCCCCATCGCCACCTGATGGCCCGTTTTACCATGCTGATGCGGATGGAACCAGCAGGTCGCCGCGCGCTGATCGGGCGTAAAGGTGACGCTGCGCGTACCGCCCGCTTTGATGATGCCCTGCGGCCCACCGTCCACCTCGCCCGGCACTTCCAGCCCGTGCCAGTGCAGCGTCGTCTCTTCGGCGAGCGTGTTGTGGATATCCACCGTCACCGTTTTCCCTTTACGTAGCTGAAGCGCCGGACCGAGCAAATTGCCGTTATAGCCCCACGTCGTGGCGTGGTGCTCGCCGAACGTCGTTTTACCGGCCTGAACCACAAGCTGGATACGGCTGCGGGCGTCAGCGGTCACTAAGTCAGGGATGGGTAAGGCAGGCCTGTCGGCCGCGAAAACCGCGCGGCTCCAGAGAGGTAATGCGCTGGCAGCCCCCAGCACAGCGGAATATTTTAAAAAATCACGACGTTGCATGTTCATTTCCTTATTTCCAGCAGGCGATCTTTTGAGCATAAACCCTCCCCTTACCGGAAGGTCAAGTCAAGCGGCAATAATAAAGATCGTCGCACCGGCATCAAGTATGCTAACGTTAATTTTCCGTGAAGAAGTGGTAGAAGCAATGAAGACGTTTTTCAGGACAATTTTGTTCGGAAGCCTGATGGCAATGTGTGCGAACAGCTATGCGCTAAGTGAAAATGAAGCGGAAGATATGGCCGATTTAACGGCGGTTTTTGTATTCCTGAAAAATGATTGTGGCTACCAGAATTTACCCAACGGGCAGATTCGCCGCGCGCTGGTCTTTTTTGCCCAGCAAAACCAGTGGGATCTCAGCAACTACGACAGCTTCGACATGAAGGCGCTCGGCGAAGACAGCTACCGTGACTTGAGCGGTATTGGTATTCCCACTGCCAAAAAATGCAAAGCGCTGGCTCGCGACTCACTCAGCCTGCTCGCCTACGTCAAATAACCTTCCCGACGCCCCCTGTTGAACCTATAGCCGTGCAACCACGGTTATAGTTAGCTATCATGTTTCGCTCATTTTTTGTGAGCGTAACGGATGTTAACAAAGGAGGAGTCCGCGTATGGCCGACCACACGTTGTGGCATGAAACACTGCATGACCAGTTTGGTCAGTACTTTGCCGTTGATAACGTGCTCTATCATGAGAAAACCGATCACCAGGATCTCATCATCTTCGAAAACGCCGCCTTTGGCCGCGTGATGGCGCTGGACGGCGTGGTGCAAACCACCGAGCGCGACGAGTTTATCTATCACGAAATGATGACCCACGTCCCGCTGCTGGCGCACGGTCACGCGAAGCATGTCCTGATTATCGGCGGCGGCGACGGCGCAATGCTGCGTGAAGTGTCCCGCCATCGTTCCATTGAAACCATCACCATGGTGGAAATCGATGCGGGCGTCGTCTCTTTCTGCCGCCAGTATCTGCCCAACCACAATGCCGGTAGCTATGACGATCCGCGCTTTAGCCTGGTGATTGACGACGGCGTTAACTTTGTTAACCAGACCTCGCAGACCTTTGACGTCATTATCTCCGACTGCACCGACCCTATCGGCCCCGGCGCGTCGCTGTTTACCTCCTCCTTCTACGAAGGCTGCAAGCGCTGCCTGAACCCGGGCGGGATCTTCGTCGCACAAAATGGCGTCTGCTTCCTGCAGCAGGATGAAGCGCTCGACAGCCATCGTAAGCTGAGCACCTATTTCGATGACGTCAGCTTCTATCAGGCGGCCATTCCGACGTACTACGGCGGGATCATGACCTTTGCCTGGGCGACCGATAACGACGTATTACGCCATCTCTCCACCGAAATTATTCAGGCCCGCTTCCATCAGGCCGGTCTTCAGTGCCGATACTACAATCCGGCTATTCATACCGCAGCGTTCGCGCTGCCGCAGTACCTGCAAGACGCATTATCCACTAAGGGGGTGAGCTAATTGAAAAAGCTTAAACTGCATGGCTTTAACAACCTGACGAAAAGCCTGAGTTTTTGTATTTACGATATCTGCTATGCCAAAACAGCGGAAGAACGCGATGGTTACATCGCCTATATCGACGAACTCTACAACGCCAACCGTCTGACCGAGATCCTGTCAGAAACCTGTTCCATTATCGGCGCAAACATCCTGAACATCGCCCGACAGGATTATGAACCTCAGGGCGCCAGCGTGACCATTCTGGTCAGCGAAGAGCCGGTCGACCCGAAGCTTATCGACAAAACTGAACATCCGGGCCCGCTGCCGGAAGTGGTCGTGGCCCACCTGGATAAAAGCCATATCTGCGTGCACACCTACCCGGAGAGTCACCCGGAAGGCGGGCTGTGCACGTTCCGCGCCGATATTGAAGTATCGACCTGCGGCGTGATTTCACCGCTGAACGCGCTGAACTATTTAATCCACCAGCTGGAATCGGACATCGTCACCATTGATTATCGCGTGCGTGGTTTTACCCGCGATATCAACGGCATGAAGCATTTCATCGACCACGAGATCAACTCCATCCAGAACTTTATGTCCGAGGACATGAAATCGCTGTACGACATGATGGACGTGAACGTGTATCAGGAAAACATCTTCCATACCAAGATGTTACTTAAGGAATTTGACCTTAAGCACTACATGTTCCATACGAAGCCGGAAGATTTGAGCGAAGAAGAGCGTAAGGCGATTACTGACCTGCTCTGGAAAGAGATGCGCGAGATTTACTACGGCCGCAATATTCCGGCCGTGTAAGAGCAAGCCGGAGCAGGGATGCTCCGGTCTGTTATTTCTGTTTCATAAAGTCACGGTAGGCGTTTACCACCTGAAGGAAATCCTCTACGCCGCACATCGACAGGCTTTCTTCGTCGTAATAGCTCATCCCCTCTTCCATCTCGTCACCTGAAAACTCGAGCTGGTTGGCACGCACCATGACCTCTTCACCGTCCATCCACAGCGTATATTCATGCCCGGCGCGCTGCCAGGATCGTTCACTGCCTTTCACCGTATTTGCCGCCTGTTCAACCTCATCAAGAAGTGCGAGATTTTCTTTCACCTCTTCGTTAAACCAGTGTCCAACGGCTTCGTGGCCCATCGACATACGCACTTTCACCACTCCGGTGATGTCGCGCAGAAATTCGTAATCCATAGTGTTTTCCTCTGCAAAGCCATTACGGTAATTATCGCAGCAGCGAGGAAGAAAAAAAGCGGGAGAGGTGGGAGGAATGAAAATAAAAAGGTGAGAGCAAGACCCTGCGGCCTGATGCCCTCACCCCGTCCCTCTCCCGTGGGAGAGGGTGCAAACACTAAAAACCGTCTCGTAGAGACGGTTTTGCTGTTTATACCGCCGTCTGGAAGATAACCCCGTCGGCCTTCTCGGTGTACTGAGAAAGCTGGTCGAAGTTCAGATAGCGATAGGTATCCACCGCGGTCTTATCCACCTGAGCCACAAAGGTCTGGTACTCTTCCGGCGTTGGCAGTTTGCCAATCAGCGCCGCAACCGCCGCCAGCTCCGCAGAGGCCAGGAAGACGTTCGCTCCGGTACCTAAACGGTTCGGGAAGTTACGGGTAGAGGTGGAAACCACCGTCGCACCGTCAGCTACGCGCGCCTGGTTGCCCATACACAGGGAACAGCCAGGGATTTCGATACGCGCACCGCTCTTACCAAACACGCTGTAGTAGCCCTCTTCGGTCAGCTGAGCCGCGTCCATACGGGTTGGCGGCGCCACCCACAGACGGGTTGGCAGCTGGCCTTTGTGGGTATCCAGCAGCTTACCGGCAGCACGGAAGTGACCGATGTTGGTCATACAGGATCCGATGAACACTTCGTCGATCTTCTCGCCCTGAACCTCAGACAGCGGACGCGCGTCGTCCGGATCGTTCGGTGCACACAGGATTGGCTCTTTGATATCCGCCAGATCGATGTCGATCACCGCCGCGTACTCTGCGTCAGCATCGGCTTCCAGCAGCTGCGGATCGGCCAGCCATTTTTCCATGCCCTGGATACGACGCTCCAGCGTACGACGGTCGCCGTAGCCTTCTGCAATCATCCACTTCAGCAGCACGATGTTAGAGTTCAGATACTCAATAATCGGCTCTTTGTTCAGCTTGATGGTACAGCCCGCCGCAGAACGCTCGGCGGAAGCATCGGTCAGCTCGAACGCCTGCTCCACTTTCAGATCCGGCAGACCTTCAATTTCCAGAATGCGGCCAGAGAAGATGTTTTTCTTCCCTTTCTTCTCAACGGTCAGCAGGCCCTGTTTAATCGCATACAGCGGGATCGCGTGAACCAGGTCGCGCAGGGTGATACCCGGCTGCATTTTACCTTTGAAGCGCACCAGCACCGATTCCGGCATATCCAGCGGCATCACGCCAGTCGCAGCAGCAAACGCCACCAGACCGGAGCCCGCCGGGAAGGAGATACCGATTGGGAAACGGGTATGGGAGTCACCGCCGGTACCCACGGTATCCGGCAGCAGCATGCGGTTCAGCCAGGAGTGGATTACGCCGTCACCCGGACGCAGGGAAACGCCGCCGCGGTTCATGATGAAGTCTGGCAGCGTGTGGTGCGTGGTCACGTCAACCGGCTTCGGATAGGCCGCCGTGTGGCAGAAGGACTGCATCACCAGATCAGAAGAGAAGCCCAGGCACGCCAGGTCTTTCAGTTCGTCACGGGTCATTGGGCCAGTGGTGTCCTGAGAGCCCACGGAGGTCATCTTAGGCTCGCAGTACGCGCCAGGACGAATACCGGCTACGCCGCACGCGCGGCCCACCATTTTCTGCGCCAGCGAGTAGCCGCGGTCGCTTTCCGCCACGTCTTTCGCCTGACGGAACACGTCTGAGTGCGGCAGACCCAGCGCTTCGCGCGCTTTGGTGGTCAGGCCACGGCCGATGATCAGCGGGATACGGCCACCGGCGCGCACTTCGTCGATCAGCACGTCGGTTTTCAGCTCGAAGCTTGCCAGCAGCTCGTTGGTTTCGTGGTTGCGCACTTCGCCTTTGTACGGGTAAACGTCAATCACGTCGCCCATGTTCAGGTTAGAAACGTCCACTTCGATCGGCAGTGCGCCCGCATCTTCCATGGTGTTGAAGAAGATTGGCGCAATTTTGCCGCCGAGGCACAGGCCGCCGCCGCGCTTGTTCGGCACGTGCGGAATGTCGTCGCCCATGAACCACAGCACGGAGTTGGTTGCGGACTTACGGGAAGAACCGGTACCTACAACGTCACCCACATAGGCCAGCGGGAACCCTTTTTTCTGCAGGGCTTCGATCTGTTTGATCGGCCCGACGCTGCCCGGCTGATCCGGCTCAATACCTTCACGGGCGTTTTTCAGCATCGCCAGGGCATGCAGAGGGATATCCGGGCGAGACCACGCGTCCGGTGCCGGAGAGAGGTCATCGGTGTTGGTTTCACCGGTCACTTTAAAGACGGTAACGGTGATTTTTTCAGCCAGCGCTGGGCGGTTCAGGAACCATTCGGCATCAGCCCAGGACTGCATCACCTGCTTCGCATAGACGTTGCCTGCTTTGGCTTTTTCTTCTACGTCGTAGAAGTTATCGAACATCAGCAGCGTGGAAGAGAGCGCTTTAGCGGCAATCGGTGCCAGCTTGTCGTTATCCAGCGCGTCAATCAGCGGGTGAATGTTGTAACCACCCTGCATGGTGCCGAGCAGTTCAATGGCTTTTTCAGGAGTAACCAGTGGGGAGGTGGCTTCGCCTTTGGCGATAGCAGCAAGGAATCCGGCTTTTACGTAGGCAGCTTCATCTACGCCAGGCGGTACGCGGTTGATCAGCAGATCTAACAGGAATTCTTCTTCGCCCTTAGGCGGGTTCTTCAGCAGCTCGACGAGCGCGGCCATTTGGGTTGCATCTAAAGGTTTGGGTACAATTCCCTCGGCGGCACGTTCTGCTACGTGCTTACGGTATTCTTCTAGCACGACGGTTCTCCTCGCTCTCATTGTCATATGCGGCGGGCGTTCTCTTCACGCTCCTGTGAGACAGCAGTTTGTAGGGTAAATGCCCGATACCGCGTCGGGCAGCATAGCAGGATTTCTGCACAGTGTTAATCCGTTTACAAAAAAGCAACATTAAAAAATTTGCTGAATCGTTAAGCATGGTGTAGCGGGGATTCAGGGCATCTTTTTGCGGTATCTTCGGCACCGTGACGCTTCAGTTTTTTCTTCATCAGATATAATTGTGTAATAAATACTCACACTCTTTATCCGGACGTCCCGGACGCTTCCCAATAAAAGTCAAAACAGTAAAAGACGGGTGAATAATACTCACGCCAACCGTAACGCCTCACGGCACAGCGCTTGTCTCGTTGGAGTCATTTTATGAAGTTGCCCTTTAAGCCACATCTGCTCGTCCTTGTGTGCAGTGCCGGGCTGTTTGCCGCCTCGGGCGTCATGTTTGTCAAAGGCCGCGCCACGGAGCCCGCTGCGCCGGCTCCCGTCGCACAACAACCGGCGACACCTGCGCCTGCCGCAGCCCAGCTCGCCCCTGCTGTCGCGCCAGCCTACACTGCCGCGCAAATCGATCAATGGGTTGCTCCCATCGCGCTCTATCCGGATGCCCTGCTGTCGCAAATTTTAATGGCGTCGACCTATCCCGCCAACGTGATCCAGGCCGCGCAGTGGTCCAAAGACAACCCTAAAATGGAAGGGGACGCCGCGATTCAGGCCGTTGCCAGCCAGCCCTGGGATCCCAGCGTAAAATCGCTGGTCGCGTTTCCTCAGCTTATGTCCCTGATGGGTGAAAACCCGCCGTGGGTACAAAATCTGGGTGATGCGTTTCTCGCGCAGCCGAAGGACGTGATGGATTCCGTTCAGCGCCTGCGCGCGCTGGCACAGAAGGCCGGCGCTTTACAATCCACGCCCCAGCAGACGGTCACCACCGTGACAAAACCGGCGCCAGCGAAAACCAGCACCACCGAGGCGACGACAACCACGACGTCCGCGCCCGCCCCAACGGTAATCAAAATTGAATCTGCCGACCCGCAGGTTGTTTACGTCCCCACCTATAACCCCAATACGGTTTACGGGACCTGGCCCAACGCCGCCTATCCGCCCACCTATCTGCCGCCTACGCCCGGGGAGCAGTTTAGCAACAGCTTCGTAAACGGTTTAGGCTTCAGCCTGGGCGTCGCCACAACCTATGCCATCTTCAGCAGCATCGACTGGGATGATGACGATGACTGGGATCATCACCATGGCGACTGGGATAATCACGGCGGCTATAACCGCAACGGTGATAACAATATCAATATCAACGTTGAGAACTTCAATAAAATCAGCGGACAGCGCCTGACGGATGCCAACCGCACCTGGCAGCACAACCCGGCCTATCGGGAAGGCGTGCCCTATCCGACTAACCAGCTCAACACTCGCTTCCACTCCACTAACGCGGCGACAGGGCTCAGCTCAACGCAGCAAAAACCGGTTAATCGCGATAGCCAGCGTCAGGCCGCGCTGAGCCAGATGGAGAAATCCACGGGCAAAACCTTCCCCCAGACGGCGCGAACCGGAACGAAAGAGGTGCAGCGTCAGGCCTCAGGCGAACAGCTGAAGCAGATTTCGCAGCGCAATAACTACCGCGGCTACGACACCAAACCGCAGACAGCGAAGCGGAGCACCGCGCAGCAGCGAGAAAATCGCCAGACCACCGCGCAGAGACAAGAGAAGCGGGTTTCGCAGCCCGCGCAGCAGCGCACTCTCCAGCAGCGAAACAGCCAGCCGCGGGCCAATGCGCTGAGCGGTAACGACAGCCGCTCGGCGAACTGGCAGGCGCAGCAGCAGCGCGGTGCGCAAAGCCGACAGCTCGCTGCGCGCCAGCAGCAGCCACGTCAGGCGTCTGGTGGACGTGCTGAACGCCGTGAAATTCGACATCGCTAAGGGAACCGACATGAAACGTAAACTACTCAGCGGAATGGTGTTATTCATGCTTTCGGCCTCGGTGATGGCGCAGCAGTCCTTTAGCACACCCGCTCAGGCAACCGATGCGCTGACCAAAGCCATCAGTGAGCAAAATGAGAGCGCGATGACCAACCTGCTCGGAGAGAACTGGCGCGATTTTCTGCCCCCTGAGGGCGTTGATCCGGATGCTGTCGATCGCTTCCTGCGCGACTGGAACGTCCGTCATACCACGGTTGTCGAGGGAGATACGGCGCATCTGGTTGTCGGAGACAGCGGCTGGCAGCTTCCCATCCCGGTGATCAAAACCTCTGCAGGCTGGCAGTTCGACATCAAAGAAGGGGCTGAAGAGATCCTCACCCGCGAAATCGGGCGTAACGAGCTCGCCGCCATTGAAGCCTTGCATGCCTATGTTGATGCGCAGCAAAGCTATTTTGCGATGAACCAGAAATACGCGCAGAAGATTGTCAGCTCGAAGAGCAAAAAAGACGGTTTGTACTGGCCAGCCTCGCCCGGCGAAGCGCCCAGCCCGCTCGGCCCGGCATTTAGCCCGAAAGAGCCGGGTACCGGCTATCACGGCTATCGCTTCCGCATCCTGCCGGACAATCACGGTTTCGCGATGGTGGCCTGGCCGGTCAGCTACGGTCAGACGGGCGTCATGAGCTTTGTGATAAATCAGGACGACAAGGTGTATCAGTCCGATCTCGGCAGCGATTCAGAGCAGAAAGCCCGGGCGCTAGCCGCCTATAGCCCTGATAAAACCTGGCAGCCTGTGGCCCCCTAAACGCAGCGCATAAAAAAAAGCGGCCATTGGCCGCTTTTTTTCATCTGAAGAAACTTATTTCTTCTTCGCTTTCGCGTTTGGCAGGTCGGTGATGCTGCCTTCAAACACTTCTGCCGCCAGGCCCACGGACTCGTGCAGAGTCGGGTGAGCGTGGATGGTCAGCGCGATGTCTTCAGCGTCACAGCCCATTTCGATAGCCAGACCGATTTCACCCAGCAGCTCGCCGCCGTTGGTACCGACAATCGCGCCACCGATGACGCGGTGAGTCTCTTTGTCGAAGATCAGTTTGGTCATACCGTCAGCGCAGTCGGAAGCGATAGCACGGCCAGAAGCAGCCCACGGGAAGGTGGCGGTTTCGTAGCTGATGCCTTTCTCTTTCGCTTCTTTCTCAGTCAGACCGACCCATGCCACTTCTGGCTCAGTGTACGCAATAGATGGAATGACTTTCGGATCGAAGTAGTGCTTCATGCCGGCGATAACTTCAGCGGCAACGTGACCTTCGTGAACACCTTTGTGCGCCAGCATTGGCTGACCGACGATATCGCCGATAGCAAAGATGTGCGGCACGTTAGTGCGCAGCTGCTTGTCAACGCGGATAAAGCCACGGTCGTCCACTTCCACGCCAGCTTTGCCCGCGTCGAGGTTTTTACCGTTCGGCACACGGCCGATAGCCACCAGCACGGCGTCGTAACGCTGCGGTTCGGATGGGGCTTTTTTGCCTTCCATGGAAACGTAAATACCGTCTTCTTTCGCTTCAACGGCAGTCACTTTGGTTTCCAGCATCAGATTGAATTTCTTGCTGATGCGTTTGGTGAAGACTTTAACGATGTCTTTGTCGGCAGCCGGGATAACCTGGTCGAACATTTCAACCACGTCGATCTCTGAACCCAGCGCATGGTACACGGTACCCATTTCCAGACCGATGATACCGCCGCCCATGACCAGCAGACGCTTAGGAACGGTTTTCAGCTCCAGCGCATCGGTGGAATCCCACACGCGCGGATCTTCATGCGGAATGAATGGCAGTTCGATTGGGCGAGAGCCTGCCGCGATGATCGCGTTGTCGAAGTTGATCACGGTTTTGCCGTTTTCGCCTTCCACTTCCAGGGTGTTCGCACCGGTGAATTTACCCAGACCGTTTACCACTTTCACTTTACGGCCTTTGGCCATACCCGCCAGACCGCCGGTCAGCTGAGTGATAACTTTCTCTTTCCAGGTACGAATTTTGTCGATATCGGTTTTCGGCTCGCCGAAGACGATACCGTGTTCAGCCAGCGCTTTGGCTTCTTCGATAACTTTCGCTACGTGCAGCAGCGCTTTAGAAGGGATACAGCCGACGTTCAGACAAACACCGCCGAGGGTGCTGTAACGTTCTACGATGACGGTTTCCAGACCTAAATCCGCTGCACGGAATGCTGCGGAGTAACCTGCCGGGCCTGCCCCAAGTACTACGACCTGAGTTTTGATTTCTGTGCTCATCATGACCTCTTAATTTATACCCGTCGTCCACCGGGTCGTTCTATCCGCCCGCAGTTTACAAAATTGTTAACAATTTTGAAACAACAAACGGCTCACGAATTGTCGCTTTCGCCAATAACCTCACAAACACCATGAGATTATCAGAAAAAAGCCGGCCGACTGGCCGGCTTTTCGATTACATCACCAGGCGGCGAATGTCGCTCAGCATGTTGTTGATGATGGTGATGAAGCGCGCACCATCAGCACCGTCGATCACGCGGTGGTCGAAGGACAGAGAGATTGGCATCATCAGACGCGGCACGAACTCTTTGCCGTTCCACACCGGCTCCATCGCGGACTTGGACACACCGAGGATAGCCACTTCCGGCGCGTTAACAATCGGTGCGAAGTGGGTGGTACCCAGGCCGCCGATGCTGGAGATAGTGAAGCAGCCGCCCTGCATTTCGCCGGCAGTCAGCTTACCATCACGCGCTTTCTTGGAGATCACGGTCAGTTCACGGGACAGCTCAGTGATGCTCTTCTTGTTCACGTCTTTGAAGACCGGAACAACCAGACCATTTGGCGTATCAACCGCAACACCGATGTTGATGTATTTCTTCAGCGTCAGCTTCTGGCCGTCTTCGGACAGGGAGCTGTTGAAGCGTGGCATCTGCTCAAGAGCAGCGGCAACGGCTTTCATGATGAAGACCACTGGGGTGAATTTCACGTCCAGTTTGCGCTTCTCAGCTTCAGCGTTCTGCTGTTTACGGAACGCTTCCAGATCGGTGATATCGGTTTTGTCGAAGTGCGTAACGTGCGGGATCATCACCCAGTTACGGCTCAGGTTAGCACCAGAGATTTTCTGGATGCGGCCCAGCTCCACTTCTTCGATTTCGCCGAACTTGCTGAAGTCCACTTTCGGCCATGGCAGCATGCCCGGGATACCGCCGCCAGCGGCTGCAGCAGGTGCAGCTTCGGCGCGTTTCACCGCGTCTTTCACGTAGGTCTGAACGTCTTCGCGCAGGATACGACCCTTACGGCCGGTTCCTTTCACTTTCGCCAGGTTCACACCGAACTCGCGCGCCAGGCGACGAATCAGCGGGGTAGCGTGGACGTAAGCGTCGTTTTCAGCGAACTCAGATTTTTCTGCTTTAGCAGCAGGGGCAGCGGCTGGTTTAGCAGCCTGAGCCGGTGCAGCAGCCGGTGCTGGAGCAGCCGCGGCTGCCGGAGCTGCGGCAGGCGCAGCGCCTTCCACTTCGAAGACCATGATCAGAGAGCCGGTAGACACTTTGTCGCCGGTGCTGATTTTGATCTCTTTAACGGTACCCGCGAACGGCGCAGGCACTTCCATAGAAGCTTTGTCGCCTTCTACGGTGATCAGTGACTGTTCAGCGGCAACTTTGTCGCCCACTTTCACCATCACTTCGGTCACTTCAACTTCGTCACCGCCGATGTCCGGTACGTTAACGTCTTTCGCGCCGCCAGCAGCTGCTGGTGCAGCAGCCGGAGCCGGAGCAGCGGCCTGCGCAGGCGCTGCAGCGCCTTCTGAACCCGCCACTTCGAAGATCATGATAAGCGACCCGGTAGACACTTTATCGCCGGTATTGATCTTGATCTCTTTAACGGTACCCGCGAACGGAGCCGGCACTTCCATAGAGGCTTTGTCGCCTTCTACGGTGATCAGTGACTGCTCAGCCGCAACGGTGTCGCCCACTTTCACCAGGATTTCAGTGACTTCAACTTCGTCACCGCCGATGTCAGGCACGTTCACTTCTTTTGCTGCTGCGGCAGCTGCTGGAGCAGCGGCGGCCGGAGCGGCTTCTTTCTTCTCTTCCTGCGCAGGTGCAGCAGCTGCTGCACCGTCGGCGGAATCGAAAATCATGATCAGTTTGCCAGTCTCGGTTTTATCGCCAACAGAGACTTTGATCTCTTTAACGATGCCAGCCTGAGGAGACGGGACTTCCATAGAGGCTTTATCGCCTTCTACGGTGATCAGCGACTGTTCAGCTTCAACCTTGTCGCCTACTTTGACCAGGATCTCGGTGATTTCAACTTCATCAGCCCCGATGTCCGGTACATTGATTTCGATAGCCATTATTCTTTTACCTCTTACGCCAGACGCGGGTTAACTTTTTCTGCATCGATGTTGAATTTGGTGATTGCGTCCGCAACCACTTTCTTATCGATTTCGCCACGTTTAGCCAGTTCGCCCAGTGCTGCTACAACCACGTAAGAAGCATCAACTTCGAAGTGGTGACGCAGGTTTTCGCGGCTGTCAGAACGACCGAAGCCGTCAGTACCCAGTACGCGATAATCATCAGCTGGAACGTAAGTACGAACCTGCTCTGCGAACAGTTTCATATAGTCAGTAGACGCCACCGCTGGCGCGTCGTTCATCACCTGAGCGATGTACGGAACACGTGGAGTTTCCAGTGGGTGCAGCATGTTCCAGCGCTCACAATCCTGGCCATCACGCGCCAGTTCAGTGAAGGAGGTCACAGAGTACACGTCGGAACCCACGCCGTAGTCTTTCGCCAGGATCTGCGCTGCTTCACGTACGTGACGCAGGATAGAACCGGAGCCCAGCAGCTGAACTTTACCTTTGCTACCTTCGATGGTTTCGAGTTTGTAGATACCTTTACGGATACCTTCCTCGGCACCTGCTGGCATTGCCGGCATGTGGTAGTTTTCGTTCAGGGTGGTGATGTAGTAGTAAATGTTCTCTTGCGCTTCACCGTACATGCGCTGCAGACCGTCATGCATGATGACTGCCACTTCGTACGCGTAAGACGGATCGTAAGAGATACAGTTAGGGATAGTCAGAGACTGAATGTGGCTGTGGCCATCTTCGTGCTGCAGACCTTCACCGTTCAGAGTCGTACGACCGGAGGTACCGCCTACCAGGAAGCCGCGAGCCTGCTGGTCGCCTGCCTGCCAGCACAGGTCACCGATACGCTGGAACCCGAACATGGAGTAGTAGATGTAGAACGGGATCATCGGCAGGTTGTTGGTGCTGTAAGAGGTCGCAGCAGCCAGCCAGGATGCGCCTGCGCCCAGCTCGTTGATACCTTCCTGCAGGATCTGACCTTTCTCGTCTTCTTTGTAGTATGCAACCTGCTCACGGTCCTGCGGAGTGTACTGCTGGCCGTTCGGGCTGTAGATACCGATCTGACGGAACAGACCTTCCATACCGAAAGTACGCGCTTCGTCGGCGATGATTGGAACCAGACGATCTTTGATCGACTTGTTCTTCAGCATCACGTTCAGGGCACGAACGAAAGCGATAGTGGTGGAGATCTCTTTGTTCTGCTCTTCCAGCAGCTGAGAGAAGTCTTCCAGCGCTGGCAGTTCCAGCTTCTCGGTGAAGTTAGGCTGACGAGCTGGCAGGTAGCCTTTCAGCGCCTGACGACGTTCGTGCAGGTACTTGTGCTCTTCAGAACCTTCCGGGAAGGTGATGTAAGACAGGTTTTCTACCTGCTCATCGGTCACTGGAACGTTGAAACGGTCGCGGATATAACGCACGCCGTCCATATTCATTTTCTTAACCTGGTGAGCGATGTTTTTACCTTCTGCGGTATCACCCATGCCGTAACCTTTGATGGTATGGGCCAGGATTACAGTCGCTTTACCTTTGGTTTCACGCGCTTTTTTCAGTGCAGCGTAGACTTTCTTCGGATCGTGACCACCGCGGTTCAGAGCCCAGATCTGCTCATCAGTCCAGTCTGCAACCAGTGCTGCGGTTTCAGGATATTTGCCGAAGAAGTGCTCACGAACGTAGGCACCGTCTTTGGATTTGAAGGTCTGGTAGTCACCGTCAACGGTTTCGTTCATCAGCTGGATCAGTTTACCGCTGGTGTCTTTACGCAGCAGCTCATCCCAACGACCGCCCCACATGACTTTGATCACGTTCCAGCCAGCACCAGCGAAGATGCCTTCCAGTTCGTTGATGATCTTGCCGTTACCGGTTACCGGACCATCCAGACGCTGCAGGTTACAGTTGATGATGAAGCACAGGTTGTCCAGCTTCTCACGGGTTGCGATGGTGATCGCACCTTTGGATTCTGGCTCATCCATTTCGCCGTCGCCCAGGAAGGCGTAAACGGTCTGCTCAGAGGTGTCTTTCAGACCACGGTGTTCCAGGTATTTCAGGAATTTAGCCTGATAGATCGCACCGATTGGGCCCAGACCCATAGATACGGTCGGGAACTGCCAGAATTCAGGCATCAGTTTAGGGTGCGGGTAAGAAGACAGACCTTTACCGTGTACTTCCTGACGGAAGTTGTTCATCTGCTCTTCAGTCAGACGACCTTCCAGGAATGCACGTGCATAGATGCCCGGAGAGATGTGGCCCTGGAAGTACACCAGATCGCCGCCGTCTTTCTCGTTCGCTGCACGGAAGAAGTGGTTGAAGCACACTTCGTAAACGGTCGCAGAAGACTGGAAGGACGCCATGTGGCCACCCAGTTCCAGGTCTTTCTTGGATGCGCGCAGAACGGTCATGATGGCGTTCCAGCGGATTGCAGAACGGATACGACGTTCCAGATCCAGATTGCCCGGGTATTCCGGTTCGTCTTCGACGGCAATCGTGTTTACGTAGTTGCTAGCCCCTGCACCTGAAGCAACCTTCACGCCGCCTTTGCGGGCTTCAGAAAGCAGCTGATCAATCAGATACTGAGCGCGCTCAACACCTTCTTCACGGATGACCGATTCGATCGCCTGTAGCCAGTCGCGAGTTTCGATCGGATCCACGTCATTTTGGAGACGTTCTGACATGGGGGTATTCCTTATCTATCTAATACGTTGATTTGTCTGGAACCTGTCCCATTGTATTTTCGCCAGAAAACACAATAAGACAGGTTCTGCGTTTAGTTGCCGCGCTCTAAAAGTACCTGGCGCTTAATCCTTTCGTTGCTGTATGCGGCGTAATGAACGTTCGCGACGCGATTGTTCACGGCTGCGGTCCAGCAAGATTTCCTCAATGAAAGCCAGATGGCGGTGCGACGCTTCGCGCGCCTGCTCCGGTTCCCCGGCCATTATCGCCTCGAATACTCGGGTGCGATGGTTGCTTACCAGTGGGAGCATGTCCCGACGGGCATACAACAATTCAAAATTCTGACGAACGTTCTGGGCCAGCATGGGCTCCATGCAGCGTAGCAGATGGAGGAGCACCACGTTGTGGGCCGCTTCGGTGACGGCAATTTGATACTGGACGACGGCGCTGGACTCGGCGTCTAAATCGCCGGACTGCTGTGCCCGTTCAATGGCCTGATGCAGTTCGCGGATACGTACGCGATCTTCATCAGTGCTGCGAAGGGCGGCGTAATAGGCCGCAATACCTTCAAGCGCGTGACGGGTCTCAAGCAGATCAAACTGGGATTCTGGGTGGTCAGAGAGAAGTTCTACCAGCGGATCGCTGAAGCTCTGCCACAGGCTGTTTTGCACAAAGGTTCCGCCGCCCTGGCGACGAAGCAGCAAGCCCTTTGCTTCGAGACGTTGAATCGCCTCACGCAGAGAGGGACGTGAAACGTCGAACTGTTTTGCCAGCTCGCGTTCTGGCGGAAGTTTCTCACCCGGGCGCAGAGTCCCTTCGAGGATTAAAAACTCCAGCTGCTGCTCAATCACATCAGATAGTTTTGGTTGGCGAATTTTGCTGTAGGCCATATTCCCTGTCTTACGCCTTTTTGCCCGGAGTCAATTGGTCTTACCAATTTCTATTTCGTATCGCTAAAGTAACAAAGTATTCACCTTCTGTCCATATTGGTTTTGATTGAAATCAGTAAACCCTGCACATTTTAACAACCTTACAGAAATAACGTTTCAGAAATGTAACTTTGCACAAATGAGTTGATTACTCCCAAAGAGGGAGTTTTAACCATAATGAAACGAGGGTTTTTGCAATCTGAAGCGATTCAACAAGGCAAATAATGAAAATTCGCCCACTTACGGAGCATTTCTATTCTATAGGTTGGGTTAGGAAGAATAAGCGGGCCGATTTACAAATGCTTTCTTTTTATTCAAGTCGTCATCACCCCTTCATAAAGCAGGTGCATTCGCAGGCACTTACCACTATTCTTGCGCTTACGGAAGTCATGTCCGCTTTTTTCGGTCTCGTTAGCCGTAAAGAAATAAATACAGAATATGGATTTTCATAATTACACACGCACAGCGTGAACATAACAACCACACACGAGGTTTCAAATGGAAGCTCAACAGCACGGCGATCAGCTAAAGCGCGGGCTTAAAAACCGCCATATACAGCTCATCGCACTGGGCGGTGCGATTGGTACCGGCCTGTTTCTGGGCAGCGCATCCGTTATCCAGTCGGCCGGTCCCGGCATTATTTTGGGTTACGCGATTGCCGGCTTTATTGCCTTTCTGATTATGCGCCAGCTGGGTGAAATGGTCGTTGAAGAGCCGGTCGCAGGCTCCTTCAGCCACTTTGCTTATAAATACTGGGGCAGCTTTGCCGGTTTCGCCTCGGGCTGGAACTACTGGGTGCTGTACGTTCTGGTTGCCATGGCCGAGCTTACCGCCGTCGGGAAATACATTCAGTTCTGGTATCCCGAGATCCCAACCTGGGCTTCCGCAGCCGCTTTCTTCGTCATTATTAACGCCATTAACCTGACCAACGTAAAAGTGTTCGGTGAGATGGAGTTCTGGTTTGCCATCATTAAGGTTATTGCCGTGGTGGCGATGATTATCTTTGGCGGCTGGCTGCTGTTCAGCGGCAACGGCGGCCCGCAGGCAACCGTGCGCAACCTCTGGGAACAGGGCGGATTCCTGCCTCACGGCATGACCGGTCTGGTGATGATGATGGCCATTATCATGTTCTCCTTCGGCGGTCTGGAGCTGGTGGGCATCACCGCCGCTGAAGCCGACAACCCGGAGCAGAGCATTCCAAAAGCCACTAACCAGGTTATCTACCGTATCCTGATCTTCTATGTGGGCTCGCTGGCCGTGCTGCTCTCCCTGCTGCCGTGGACGCGCGTGACCGCTGACACCAGCCCGTTTGTATTGATCTTCCACGAGCTGGGCGACACCTTTGTCGCCAACGCCCTGAACATCGTGGTACTGACCGCAGCGCTCTCCGTTTACAACAGCTGCGTGTACTGCAACAGCCGCATGCTGTTCGGCCTGGCCCAGCAGGGCAACGCGCCAAAAGCGCTGCTCAACGTCGATAAACGCGGCGTGCCGGTAAACACGATTCTGGTTTCGGCGGTTGTGACCGCGCTGTGCGTGCTCATTAACTACATGGCTCCGGAATCGGCGTTTGGCCTGCTGATGGCGCTGGTGGTCTCTGCCCTGGTCATCAACTGGGCGATGATCAGCCTGGCGCACATGAAGTTCCGCCGCGCCAAGGAGCAGCAGGGCGTCACCACCCGCTTCCCTGCCCTGCTTTACCCGCTGGGCAACTGGGTGTGCCTGCTGTTCATGGCGGCCGTGCTGGTGATCATGCTGATCACCCCGGGTATGGCGATTTCCGTCTACCTGATCCCGGTCTGGATTGCGATCCTTGGCGTAGGCTATCTCTTCAGTCAGAAAAGCCGTAATGCTATGAAAGCACACTAAGCCTCTCTCCGCGGCGCCTGCTTTTGCGGGTGCCGCGCGTTGTTACCTCCCTCACACTTTCACGCCCACAGCGCATTTATCCATATCACCGCCCTGATACTGCAACGCATATATTCCTTTGCCAGCGAATAATTCTCTCCATACCGTAAACCGGAGAGCTGTCGATGGATAACAACACACTGTCAGTAAAAGAAAAGATCGGCTATGGGATGGGCGACGCGGGATGCAATATCATCTTCGGCGCCATCATGCTGTTTGTTAACTATTTTTATACGGATATTTTTGGCCTCGCCCCTGCGCTGGTCGGCGTGCTGCTGCTTTCCGTGCGCGTGATTGACGCCGTAACGGACCCGATCATGGGCGCGATTGCTGACCGTACCCGCAGCAAATATGGCCGGTTTCGTCCATGGCTGCTGTGGATCGCCTTCCCCTACGCGCTGTTCAGCATTCTGATGTTCACCACGCCGGAGTGGAGCTATAACAGCAAAGTTATCTATGCGTTTGTCACCTACTTCCTGCTCTCTTTGACCTATACGGCCATCAACATTCCCTACTGCTCGCTGGGCGGGGTGATCACCAACGATCCAAAAGAGCGCGTGGCCTGCCAATCGTATCGCTTCGTGCTGGTCGGCATCGCCACGCTGCTGCTCTCATTAACGCTGCTGCCGATGGCAGACTGGTTTGGCGGGGATAACAAAGCCAAAGGTTACCAGATGGCGATGACCGTCCTGGCGCTGATTGGAACCTGCATGTTCCTGTTCTGCTTCGCCACCGTGCGCGAGCGCGTGCGTCCGGCGGTACAGACCAACGACGAGCTGAAAAACGATCTCAAAGACGTGTGGAAGAACGACCAGTGGGTACGCATTCTGCTCCTGACCCTGTGCAACGTCTGCCCGGGCTTTATCCGCATGGCGGCCACCATGTATTACGTCACCTGGGTGATGGGCCAGAGCACCCACTTCGCCACGCTGTTTATCAGCCTGGGCGTAGTCGGCATGATGCTCGGCAGCGTGCTGGCAAAAGTGCTGACCGACCGCTGGTGTAAGCTGAAGGTCTTCTTCTGGACCAATATTGTGCTGGCGATTTTCTCAACCGCCTTTTATTTCTTCGACCCGAAAGCCACCGTCACCATCGTGGTGCTCTACTTCCTGCTGAACATCCTGCACCAGATCCCGTCTCCGCTGCACTGGTCGCTGATGGCCGACGTGGACGACTACGGCGAGTGGAAGACCGGTAAGCGCATCACGGGGATCAGCTTCTCCGGCAACATCTTCTTCCTGAAGCTGGGGCTGGCGATTGCCGGGGCGATGGTCGGCTTCCTGCTCTCCTGGTACGGCTATGACGCGGGCGCAAAAGCGCAGAGCGCGAACGCCATTAATGGGATCGTGCTGCTCTTTACCGTCATTCCCGGCATTGGATACTTGATTACCGCGGGCGTGGTGCGCCTGCTGAAAGTGGACCGCGAAACCATGAAGCAGATCCAGTCCGATCTGGAAAAGCGTCGCAATAACTACCGCGAGCTGAACGATTATCAGGAACTCAAAGTCGCTGAGACAAAATAAGGAAAGCCGAATGCAAACCTGGCCAAACCCGTTTATTGAACAACGCGCCGATCCGTACATTTTACGCCACCAGGGGCAGTACTATTTTATCGCCTCCGTGCCGGAGTACGACAGGCTGGCGATCCGCCGCGCAGAGTCTCTGGAAGGCTTACGTAATGCTGAAGAAGTGGTGGTCTGGCGCAAGCCCGACACCGGCCCGATGAGCCAGCTGATCTGGGCGCCGGAACTGCATCACATTGACGGGAAGTGGTACATCTATTTTGCTGCGACGCACACCCAGGCGCTCGACGCGCTCGGAATGTTCCAGCACCGTATGTTCGCCATTGAATGTGCCGACGGCGATCCGCTCGCCGGCACGTGGGTGGAGAAAGGGCAAATCAAAACGCCTTTCGATACCTTCGCTCTGGACGCCACCACCTTTGTTCATCAGGGGAAACGCTGGTATCTGTGGGCGCAAAAAGCGCCGGACATCACCGGCAACTCCAATCTTTATCTCTGTGAAATGGAGAACCCGTGGACGCTGAAAGGCGAGCCGGTGATGCTCAGCCAGCCGGAGTATGACTGGGAGCGTCGCGGGTTTTGGGTCAACGAAGGCCCGGCGGTGCTGGTTCACAGCGATCGGCTGTTTATCAGCTATTCCGCCAGCGCCACCGACGAGAACTACTGCATGGGTCTACTGTGGATAGACCTGAATGCCGATCCGCAAAACCCGGCAAACTGGCACAAATCCCCGCGTCCGGTGTTCGTTACCAGCTATGAAAATCGCCAGTACGGCCCGGGCCACAACAGCTTTACGCAAACGCCGGAAGGGGAAGATGTGCTGGTGTATCACGCGCGGAATTACACCGAAATTGAGGGCGACCCGCTGTACGATCCGAACCGCCATACCCGCCTGAAGCTCGTCCGCTGGAATGAAAACGGGATGCCTGATTTCGGCATCCCGCCCGCGGATACGCTTTAGCCTTTGCGGCGCGCTGGCCTACACCAGCGTGCCGTAAATCGTCAGCAGCGCCACGATCACCACCACCACAAACGACGTTTTCTTCGCCATGGAGACAGCGGCTTTCGGCGTTTCAATCTTGTCGGTATGCGGCTCACGCGCCAGCGAGAACTGCGCCAGACGCGTTAGCACCTGGTACTGCGACGTATGGCGATCGGCAAGCGAGGCGAACCATGCGGGCAGCGCTTTTTCACCATGACCAATTAACGCGTACACCACGCCGACCAGACGCACCGGGAGCCAGTCGAGCACGTGCAGGATGGCGTCAATACCGGACTGCAGGCGTTCATGCGGCGTCAGATAACGGGCAAGCCAGGTCTGCCAGGCGCGCAGGAACGCATACCCCATCAGCAGCATCGGCCCCAGCGGGCCACCCACTACAAACCAGAACAGCGGCGCAAGATAGTAACGGAAGTTAATCCACAGCAGCGCGTTTTGCAGCTCGCGCAGGAATTCGCGCTCGTCGCAGTCCGGCGGCACGCCGTGGATCATCGTCAGCTCGCTCGCCATGGCACCGCGCGCATGGGCATCGTCACGGGAGGCGGCTTTCAGGTATGCGTGATAGTGTAAACGCACCTTGCCTGCGCCAATGCACAGCACGCCAAGCAGGATCCACACCACCAGCAGCGGCACGTTGAAAAAGAGTCCATACAGCGAGCGCAGGAGCAGGAACGTAATGACCATCACCCCTGCCATCATCAGCAGCGTGCGCAGCATGGAAAAATGTTTGATACGGCGGAATAATACCTCCAGCCGGTGATCCAGATGCCAGTGCTCGCCGAGCTTGAACAGGCGTTCAGCGATGATAACCAGCAGCATGGTAAACAACGTCATGGTATCTCCTTATTCTGACGACGCGGTGAGCATGGCGCGAAACCGGGGCCAGTCAAAGGCCGGGCCGGGATCGGTTTTTCTCTCCGGGGCTATATCACTGTGTCCCGTGATATTGTCGGCGATAGCCGGGTAGAGTCCGATAAGCGTGCGGGTCACTGCCGCTAGCCGTTGATACTGTGAATCGGTGTAAGGCGTCGTATCCGTTCCTTCCAGTTCGATCCCGATAGAAAAATCGTTGCACCGTTCGCGCCCGTGATACATCGACACGCCGGCATGCCAGGCGCGCTTATCAAAGGGAACATACTGAACCACTTCACCATCGCGACGAATCAGGCAGTGAGCCGATACGCGCAGATGTGCAATTTCAGCAAAGAAGGGATGAGCATCGGGATCAATCGTTCCCGTGAATAACGCATCGATCCACGGGCCGCCAAATTCACCCGGCGGGAGACTAATATTATGAACCACCAGCAGTGTGGGCTTTTCATCCTCCGGGCGGCAATCGTGGTGCGGCGAGGGCACGTGCCGCGCATCCACCAGCCATCCGTTTTCTAACAACATGCTGGAACTCCTTCTGTATGGTGCAATGACTCGGTTCAGAGTAGCATGTTTCAATATTATGATTCGTTACCAATTTGGAGTTTTATCATGCCGCCTCGCCGCTACAACCCCGACCACCGACGTGAAGCGCTTCTGGAACGTATTAATATGGATATTCCGGCAAGCGTCTCCCATGCTTTGAAAGAAGATCTGGGCGGTGACGTTAACGCTGATAAGGATATTACCGCACAATTGTTGCCAAAAGAGACGCGCTCGCACGCGGTCATTATCACCCGTGAAGACGGTGTTTTTTGCGGCAAGCGTTGGGTTGAAGAGGTCTTTACCCAGCTGGCGGGTGATGATGTGCAGATTATCTGGCACGTTGAAGACGGCGATGCAATTACGGCAAACCAGCCGCTGTTTGAACTGGACGGTCCTTCCCGCGTCTTGCTGACCGGCGAACGTACCGCGCTCAATTTTGTACAAACGCTTTCTGGCGTGGCCAGTGAAGTGCGTCGCTACGTTGACCTGCTGGCCGGTACCCGCACCCAGCTGCTGGATACCCGCAAAACGCTGCCGGGCCTGCGTACCGCGCTGAAGTATGCGGTGCTCTGCGGCGGCGGCGCTAACCATCGCCTGGGCTTATCCGACGCCTTCCTGATTAAAGAGAACCACATTATTGCCTCTGGCTCCGTGCGTCAGGCGGTGGAGAAAGCCTTCTGGCTGCACCCGGATGTGCCTGTCGAGGTAGAAGTCGAAAGCCTGGAAGAGCTGGAGCAGGCGATTAAGGCCGGGGCCGATATCATCATGCTCGATAACTTCGAAACAGAGCAGATGCGCGAGGCGGTAAAACTGACTAACGGCCGGGCCCAGCTTGAAGTGTCCGGGAACGTCACTTTCGAAACGATCCGTGAATTCGCCGAAACCGGCGTGGATTACATATCCGTCGGAGCGCTGACCAAACACGTTCGCGCCCTCGACCTCTCAATGCGCTTCAAATAACGCATTCTCCCCTCTCCACCCGGAGAGGGGAATTTCAGCCCCGCTCGCAGATCCGCTGTTCTGCCCTGCAACACTGAAAAAATTCTCGGAAGCCTCCTTCCCGTTCCCTTTTTCCCTCTCGTTTCTGCTCTTTCCCGCTGACAAAGTAGCGCCACTTTGCATAAGGAGCAGATATGAACAGACAACAAGGCTTCACCCTCATTGAGCTGATGGTGGTCATTGGCATCATTGCGATTCTGAGCGCCATCGGCGTTCCCGCCTATCAGAACTACCTGCGCAAGGCGGCGCTGACCGATATGCTGCAAACCTTCGTTCCCTACCGCACGGCCATTGAGCTTTGCGCACTGGATCACGGTGGCGTGGAGAGCTGCGACGCCGGCAGTAACGGTATCCCTTCCCCCACCACGACACGCTACGTTTCAGGAATGAGCGTAGCGAAAGGGACCGTGACCTTAACAGGGCAGGAGAGTCTTAACGGGCTGACGGTAACCATGACGCCACGGTGGAGCGACGGCAACGGTATGACGGGCTGGACGCGCGACTGCAACATCAGCGCGGACAGCGCCCTGAAACAGGCCTGCGAAGACGTTTTCCGCTTCGACAATAACTGAGGAGCGGATAATGAATACCGATCAACTCGTGGCGCTTTGTCATCGCCATCACGCTCTGCTGCTCACCAGCGACAGTGACATGGTCAGCATCGCCGTCGTGGGCAGCCCCGCGGCTGAGCTCATGGAGGCGCTGCGCTTCGCGACCCAGAAACGGATTGATATTGAGTGCTGGAGCGCTGAGCGCATGGAAAAACATCGGCAGCTAACGTCACAATCGCATCTGCCCGTCGTTTCGCAAACACACTCGACGGTGGATATCCTCAATCACACGCTGCAGCAGGCAATCAGCCAGCGCGCCTCCGACATTCATATCGAACCGATGGAGCACGCATGCCAGATCCGTTTACGCATCGACGGGGTTCTTTGCCCACAGCCTCCGCTTTCCGCCTCGCTGGCCAGCCTGTTCAGCGCTCGTTTAAAGGTGCTGGGTAATCTGGATATTGCAGAACGTCGTTTACCTCAGGACGGTCAGTTTACGATTGAGCTGGCAAACGCGCCGGTCTCGTTTCGGATCGCAACGCTTCCCTGCAGCGGTGGTGAGAAAATTGTGCTGCGTCTGCTGCATCAGGTTCAGCAGGCTCTTGAGCCGAAAGCGCTTGGTATGAGCGCAGAACAACTGGCCTGTTTCAATGAGGTTCTCCACCAGCCGCAGGGGCTGATTCTGGTTACCGGCCCTACCGGCAGCGGCAAAACCGTGACGCTGTACAGCGCGCTGCAGGCGCGTAACACCCCCGACGTCAACATCTGTAGCGTGGAGGATCCCATTGAGATCCCCCTTGCGGGATTAAACCAGACGCAGATTAATCCCCGGGCGGGTTTAACATTCCAGAGCGTGCTGAGGGCGCTGCTGCGTCAGGATCCAGACATCATTATGGTCGGCGAAATCCGTGACGGCGAAACGGCAGAAATTGCCATTAATGCCGCTCAGACCGGTCATCTGGTGCTGTCAACGCTGCACACAAACTCGACGACGGAAACCCTGATTCGCCTGGAGCAGATGGGCGTCGCGCGCTGGATGATATCTTCCGCGCTGTCGATGGTGATTGCCCAGCGGCTGGTCCGGCGTTTGTGTCCGCACTGTCGTCGGGAAGCCAGCGAGCATGCTGAATTACCGCGCGCCGTATGGTCCAGACCGCTTCCACGCTGGCAGCCCACCGGCTGCGATCGCTGTTATCACGGTTTTTATGGCCGCGTGGCCATTTTTGAAGTGCTGGCGATCGACAATGCCCTGCGTCAGGCCATTGCCAGCGGGGCAGGAATCGAAGTGATAGAGTCGAGCGCCCGGCAGGCGGGAATGACTTCTCTTTTTGAGCACGGCTGCATGGCCGTCGAGCAAGGGCTGACCACGATCGAAGAGCTGGTGCGCGTGCTGGGAATGCCGGATGGCTGCTAATCAGCTCTGGCGCTGGCGAGCGCTCACCAAAGAAGGTGAACCCCGAAGCGGAACACTCTGGGCCACAGACCGCACTGCCGCCTTCACCAGGCTGATGCGTAGCAATCTCCATCCTCTTGCGCTGACCCGATGCGCTCAGCGACACCGCTGGCGGCCGCATCACTGCTGCGAGATGTTTCGCCAGCTCGCAACGCTTCTGCAGGCGGGGCTGACGTTGTCCCACAGCCTGCAGATGCTGGCAGAGCAACACCCGTTAAAACCGTGGCAGGCGCTGCTGCAAAGTATTGCCGATGAGCTCAGTGAGGGTTCCCCCTTTTCTGAGTCGCTAAAAAAGTGGCCAGCGGTGTTTAGCCCACTGCATGTCTCTATGGTGAAAACCGGTGAGCTCACAGGGAAACTGGAGGAGTGCTGTCGCCAGCTCGCGCAGCAGCAAAAAGCGCAGCAGCAGCTCAGAGAGAAGGTGAAAAAGGCCCTGCGCTATCCGGCGATCGTCCTGACGCTGGCCGTACTCGTGGTGCTGGCGATGGTCATCCTTGTCTTGCCCGAGTTTGCCGCGATCTACAAAACGTTTAACACGCCGCTCCCGATGCTGACGCAAATGGTCATGGGGATGGCCGCATTTATCCAGTCCTATGCCCTCGCGTTGTTCGCCGCGTTATTAACGCCCTTAGCCGCCGCCTGGGCACTGCGGCACAACCCTCGCTGGCAGCGCATGCTGATGCACATGCCCGTGATGGGCGCGCTGGCAAAAGGCCAAAAACTGGGACACATCTTTACCGTGCTGTCACTCACGCAGCATGCAGGTATCCCCTTTTTACAGGGTCTGGAGAGCGCAGAGGAGACCGTTGAAAGTTGTTACTGGCGGGGGATACTCCACAGCGTTCGGGAGGACATTGAAAAAGGTCTCCCCGTCTGGTCATCCTTTCAGAAAGCGGCCATCTTTACCCCGCTGTGTATTCAGCTTTTACGAACCGGTGAAATGTCAGGTGCGCTGGACATCATGCTGGCAAACCTCGCCCGGCACCACACGGAACAGACCTTTCAACGGGCAGATAATCTGGCGGCACTTCTCGAGCCATTGCTTCTGATTGTGACAGGGGTCATCATCGGCACGCTGGTAGTGGCAATGTATCTGCCGATTTTCCATCTGGGGGATGCGATGAGCGCGGGGTAGTGCTGAACAGCGCTGGCGCACGGACATGCGCCAGCAGAAGCCATTACAGGCTGTTGAATACGCGGTTTTCCTGTTCCTGAACGCGAATAAACGTCGTACGTTTAGTCAGCTCTTTCAGGCGGGATGCCCCAACGTAGGTACAGGCCGAGCGCAGGCCGCCGAGGATATCGCGCGCGGTGTATTCAACCGGGCCGCGCAGAGGCAGCTTCACGGTTTTACCTTCCGCCGCACGGTATTTTGCCACGCCACCGACGTGACGGGTCATCGCGGATTCAGAGCTCATGCCGTAGAACAGCATAAATTTCTCGCCGTTCTCTTCAACAACGGTACCACCGCTCTCTTCGTGGCCTGCCAGCATACCGCCGAGCATCACGAAGTCAGCGCCGCCGCCGAAGGCTTTCGCAACGTCGCCCGGCATGGTACAGCCGCCATCGCTGATGATCTGACCGCCCAGACCGTGCGCCGCATCGGCGCATTCAATGACGGCGGAAAGCTGCGGATAACCGACGCCGGTTTTGACGCGTGTGGTGCACACAGAGCCCGGGCCAATACCCACTTTCACGATATCTGCACCGGAAAGGATCAGCTCTTCACACATTTCACCGGTCACCACGTTGCCCGCGATGATGGTTTTCGTCGGCCAGGCCTCACGCGCCTTGCTGACGAACTGCACGAAGTGCTCGGAGTAACCGTTCGCAACGTCAATACAAACGAAGTTGAGCGCCGGGTTAGCGTTCAGGATCTGTTTGGTCTTCTCGAAATCCGCATCTGAAGTCCCGGTAGAAACCATCACATGCTTCACCACGTCAGCAGACACGGACGCAACAAACGCATTCCACTCTTCAGGGCTGTAATGTTTGTGCACGGCTGTAAGAATGTCGAACTGTGCCAGGGCGGTTGCCATCTCAAAGGTTCCCACAGTATCCATGTTGGCTGCGATGATCGGCACGCCAGACCAGATCTGACCGGAATGCTTAAAGGTGAATTGACGTTCGAGTTCAACGTCTGAGCGACTTTTCAGTGTAGAGCGTTTAGGGCGGATAAGAACGTCTTTGAAACCTAACTTCAGATCTTCTTCGATACGCATGTGCGGATTCCTGGGGTTAGAGGCAAATATGTTAAAAGCACAACTCCAGTGACGTTATCATACGCACTAATACCTGCTCCGCAAGACTGCGAAATTCTCTTTTTTTACGCTACAATCCTATAAATTTACCTGGTAAAAAGCCGGTAAACAGGACCAAACAGTTGCTGGCGCACCTAAGAGTTTTAATCAACTGATTTTAATAATGAATAATTCCCAGGATTTGAATTAATGGGGTATATCGTCGCATTAACCGGCGGCATCGGTAGTGGCAAAAGTACCGTTGCGGACGCGTTCTCTCGTTTGGGTATCACGATTATTGATGCCGATATCATTGCCCGCCAGGTGGTAGAGCCCAATACACCCGCGCTAAAGGTCATCGCAGAACATTTTGGTCAGACAGTCATCAATGCCGATGGCACACTGAATCGCCGTCAGCTTCGCGAATGCATTTTTTCTGATTCTGCAGAAAAAGCCTGGCTTAATGCCCTGCTCCACCCCATCATCCACCAGGAAACTCAGCGTCAGATAGCCGCAGCCCGCTCGCCCTATGTCCTGTGGGTGGTTCCGCTACTGGTTGAAAATCAGCTGCAGAAGAAAGCCGATCGTGTGCTGGTGATTGATGTCGCACCCGAAACGCAAATCCAGAGAACCATGGGGCGCGATCGCGTCTCGCGGGAGCATGCTGAACAAATTCTTGCCGCTCAGGCTACGCGCGCTCAGCGCCTTGCCGTGGCGGATGATGTTATTGATAATAACGGCGCACCAGATGCCATTGCATCGGATGTTGCCCGTCTGCACGCGCAGTATTTGACGTTCGCCGCGCAGGCCGTTGCACAGGAAAAACCATAATGTCGACACACATCCTTTTTGAGCATCCGCTCAACGAAAAAATGCGCACCTGGCTGCGCATCGAATTCCTCATTCAACAACTTTCACAACATCTGCCTGTTAACGATCATGCCACGGCGCTGCACTTCTTCCGCAACGTAGGCGATCTGCTGGATGTGATTGAACGCGGCGATGTCCGCACAGAATTACTCAAAGAGCTGGAGCGCCAGCAGCGTAAATTGCAGGCATGGACAGAGGTCCCCGGCGTAGATCAGAGCCGTATCGACGCGCTCCGCCAGCAGTTGAAAAGCAGTAGCGCCGTCCTGATGGCCGCGCCGCGCGTCGGGCAGTTTTTGCGTGAAGACCGCCTGATTGGCCTGGTGCGCCAGCGTCTGAGCATTCCTGGCGGCTGCTGCAGCTTCGACCTGCCGACGCTGCATATGTGGTTACATATGCCACAGGCGCAGCGTGACGCGCAGGTGAACAGCTGGCTGGCAAGCCTGGAGCCAATGCACCAGACGCTGTCGCTGATCCTCGATCTGATCCGTAACTCTGCGCCGTTCCGCAAGCAAACCAGCCTGAATGGTTTCTTCCAGGATAACGGTGATGATGCCGATCTTCTGCGTCTCAACCTGTCTCTTGGCGAACAGCTTTACCCGCAGATTTCCGGGCATAAAAGCCGCTTTGCGATTCGCTTTATGCCGCTGGACAGTGAAAATGGCACCGTGCCGGAACGTCTCGATTTTGAACTGGCCTGTTGTTAAGGAGTGCCGATGTCTGATGTCACCACCGTAAGCTGCCCAACCTGTGGCAAAACCGTTGTCTGGGGCGAAGTCAGTCCGTTCCGCCCATTCTGCTGCAAGCGCTGTCAGCTCATTGACCTGGGCGAATGGGCGGCGGAAGAGAAACGCATTCCAAGCGAAGGCGATCTCTCGGACAGCGATGACTGGAGCGAAACCCAGCAGTAATCTATAAAGCCTGCTGGCGCTTCGCCTGGCAGGCCTACGGTTGTGCGACTAACCGCAGGATCACGGGCTCATTAGCTGGCGGGAATTTTTCGGCATCACTTGCCTGAAGTTCCACCCAGCACCCCGGCTGTCCCTCTTTTCCCCAGGGTTCACCTTCCCAGTTTTCCACCAGCCAGAACCACAGCGTGATGTGCCTGTCAGGAAACTGGTACTCAAGCTTATCAAACAGCGTTGCGCCAAGCGGCGTGATCCCCACCTCTTCCTGAAGCTCCCGAACCAGCGCCTCTTCCGGCGTTTCACCTGACTCGATTTTACCGCCCGGAAACTCCCACTTGTTCGCCATATGGGCGTCGGCAGCGCGCTGGGTGATAAAGATTTGGTTTTGCGGGTTGCGAATAATCCCGACGGCAATTTGCAGTATTTTCATATTGTCACTTCCATAAAAAAGGCGCAGATTTCTGCGCCTTTTTGTTTTTTTATGAACTTAGCTCAGACGGCCGTGGCACGCCTTGTACTTTTTACCGGAACCACACGGGCACGGATCGTTACGACCCACTTTACGATCGCCGGTCTGCGCGGCGATCGCCGCTGCGGCTTCGCTGTCGTCGGTCTGATGACTCAGCTGTTGCATCTGTGCCAGACGCTCGGCTTCTTCACGACGCTGCTGCTCCATCGCTTCCACTTCTTCCGGCATACGCACCTGAACCTTGCTCAGGGTGCTGATCACTTCGTACTTCAGTGACTCCAGCATAGAGGCAAACATGGAGAAGGATTCACGCTTGTATTCCTGCTTCGGATCTTTCTGCGCATAGCCACGCAGGTGGATACCCTGACGCAGGTAGTCCATCGCCGCCAGGTGCTCTTTCCACAGGGAGTCCAGCGTCTGCAGCATCACGCCTTTTTCGAAGTGACGCATCATTTCAGCGCCAACAACCTCTTCCTTACGCTTGTAGACGTCCAGCGCGGTTTCAAAGATACGTTCACGAAGGGTCTCTTCGTGCAGCTCAGGCTCTTTATCCAGCCACTCTTTGATTGGCAGATCGAGGTCAAAGTCATTTTTCAGACGTTCCTGCAGGCCTTCGATATCCCACATCTCTTCCAGAGACTGCGGTGGAATATGCGCGTCGATGGTGGCTTTAAACACATCTTCACGAATGCTGTTGATGGTTTCGCTCACGTCAGACACGTCCAGCAGTTCGTTACGCTGGGTGTAGATCGCACGACGCTGATCGTTAGCCACATCATCATATTCCAGCAGCTGCTTACGAATATCAAAGTTGCGGCTTTCCACTTTACGCTGCGCGTTAGCGATCGCTTTAGTCACCCACGGGTGCTCAATGGCTTCGCCTGGCTTCATCCCCAGCTTACGCATCATGCCGGACACGCGGTCAGAGGCGAAAATACGCATCAGCGCATCTTCCATAGACAGGTAGAAGCGGGATGAACCGGCATCACCCTGACGACCCGCACGGCCACGCAGCTGGTTATCGATACGACGAGACTCGTGACGCTCTGTACCGATGATGTGCAGACCGCCGGACGCCAGAACGGCATCATGACGAACCTGCCAGTCGGCTTTGATCTGGGCAATCTGTTCTGGCGTTGGGTTTTCCAGCTCCGCCACTTCAGCCTGCCAGCTACCGCCCAGCATAATATCGGTACCACGACCCGCCATGTTGGTGGCAATGGTTACGGCAGCCGGATAACCCGCCTGCGCAACAATGTCCGCTTCTTTGGCGTGGAATTTGGCGTTCAGAACGTTGTGTTTGATACCCGCTTTAGTCAGCTCGTGAGAAACCACTTCGGATTTCTCGATGGAGATGGTCCCCACCAGAACCGGCTGACCATTCGCAGTACGGTCGCGAATATCTTCGATGATCGCCTGAATTTTTTCCGCTTCGGTCATGTACACCAGGTCCGGCATATCCTTACGGATCATTGGACGGTTGGTTGGAACGACCACGGTATCCAGCTTGTAGATGGAGCTGAATTCAAACGCTTCGGTATCAGCAGTACCGGTCATCCCCGCCAGCTTCTCGTACAGACGGAAATAGTTCTGGAAGGTGATAGACGCCAGCGTCTGGTTTTCATTCTGAATATCCACACCTTCTTTGGCTTCCACAGCCTGGTGCAGACCGTCAGACCAGCGACGTCCCTGCATGGTACGGCCGGTGTGTTCATCGACGATGATCACTTCGCCGTCTTTAACAATGTAATCGACGTCGCGGGTGAACAGCGCGTGGGCGCGCAGTGCAGCGGTCACGTGATGCATCAGCATGATGTTGCTCGGGGAGTACAGGGACTCGCCCTCTTCCATGATGCCTTCAGCCACCAGCAGCTCTTCAATTTTCACCAGACCACGTTCGGTCAGGTTCACCTGGCGCGCTTTTTCATCTACGGAGAAGTGGCCTTCACCCTGGAAGGTATCCGAGTCCTCTTTCTCCTGACGCAGCAGGTGTGGAATAATTTTGTCGACCTTACGGTACATCTCGGAGCTGTCTTCAGCCGGGCCGGAGATGATCAGCGGGGTACGCGCTTCATCGATCAGGATGGAGTCAACCTCATCCACCAGCGCATAGTGCAGCTTACGCTGGACGCGCTCTTCCGGGCTGAACGCCATGTTGTCACGCAGGTAGTCGAAGCCGTATTCGTTGTTGGTGCCGTAGGTGATGTCCGCGTTATACGCTTCGCGCTTGGCTGGCGCAGGCAGGCCGGACATGTTGATACCGACGGTCATACCGAGGAATTCGAACAGTGGGCGGTTGTTTTCGGCGTCACGCTGCGCCAGATAGTCGTTGACGGTAACGACGTGAACGCCTTTACCGGTCAGCGCGTTCAGGTAAGCCGGCAGCGTTGCGGTCAGGGTTTTACCTTCACCGGTACGCATTTCCGCGATGCAGCGCTCGTTGAGCACCATACCACCCAGCAGCTGGACGTCGAAGTGACGCATGCCGAATACGCGCTTACTCGCTTCGCGCACGACAGCAAACGCTTCCGGGATCAGGCTTTCTAAGGTTTCACCTTTTTCCAGACGCGCGCGGAATTCCGCCGTTTTCGCTTTCAGCTCGTCATCAGAGAGCTTCTCCATCGCCGGTTCCATACCGTTAATGACGGCAACAGCTTTACGCATACGGCGCAGGGTACGATCGTTACGACTACCAAAAACTTTAGTTAACAATTTGATTAGCATAATAAATTCTCAAACGCCCCAGTGTGGGCAGATAAATTAAGGTATTGAAAAAGTTAATTTAGCTGAGGCGCTGCGGCCCGGCGCGAATGCCGTGGGCCTGGCTAATCCAGGTTGAAACAGAGAATGAAACAGGTGAAACCAACGCACGCTGCGTTGTCTGGCGAACCATGACCGGCGGCTGGCTGTCCTGCGTGAGCAGCGCGTTGAGCGTGTCCAGCAGGGCAAGATGCTGAGCCTGCACCGGCAGCGCCTCTTCCGCAACAGGCATGGCCTGCGGCGCCATCGCGAAGGACAGATGGCGGATAACCGTGCGGATAGCGTGCTGGTGCCAGTAATCGACGGAGAAGTTTGGGCGGCGGTTGGCTTCAAGCCACGCGAGGTTAGTGAAGTTAACCCGCGAGTTGAGATCGTGTTTGGTAGTGGAGGTTTTTGCGGGCGTCGCCGCTTCGGCACTGTTGCTGAGCGCAGGCAAGCCGAAACTCGCCGCGACCATCCCTAATAAGAGATGCGGCCAGAAGTAACGTCTGCCAAATTGTCGCCAGCGCGTCAGTATTCCGCTCACCTGCTCCACCCAATAAGCCAGCCTTGCAGAGGCTGAGTTCAGTTATTCTTTTTAGCGCCCAGATAGTACCACTAAAGCCAATATACATCAGCAGGAATGAGGTGCCGCCGCGGGTAAAAACGGTCAAGAATGCAGCTAACGCACACATTTTCTGCGTGAGACAAACGAGAGATAACGCTGGGGCAAACGAAGAGGGATAAAAATAAAAACGACTGGTCTTCCTGGTCGGAGAGAGTACCAGGTTAACCAGTCGAGTTTTTTACGAAACGGGATAAACCGTTACGCCAGAACCATGCTTGGTGCTTTGAAAGCCAGCGGCAGTTCAGCTTCGTCTTCGAAGGTCACATATTCCCAGGCTTCCTGTTTTGCCAGGACGGCCTGCAACAGTTTGTTGTTCAGCGCATGACCGGATTTGAACGCGGTAAATGCACCAATGATGTTGTGACCACACATGAACAGGTCGCCGATAGCATCCAGCATTTTGTGACGAACGAATTCATCTTCGAAACGCAGGCCGTCTTCGTTCAGTACGCGATAATCGTCAACAACGATGGCACAATCGAAGCTGCCGCCCAGGCACAGGCCGCGGGACTGCAGATATTCGATATCACGCATGAAGCCAAATGTACGGGCTCGGCTGATCTGGCGCATAAACGCATCAGCAGAGAAGTTCATCGCATAGCGTTGGGTGCTGGAATCAATCGCCGGATGGTTAAAGTCGATGGTAAAGTCCAACGAGAAACCATTGTACGGTTTGAATTCAGCCCACTTGTCGCCATCTTCGACGCGAACGGTCTCTTTGATGCGTACAAATTTCTTCGCGCAGTTCAGTTCTTCGATGCCGGCATCCAGCAACAGATAGACGAACGGTGCAGCACTGCCATCCATAATCGGGATTTCTGGCGCATCGACTTCAACAATAATGTTGTCGATACCCAGACCCGCCAGGGCGGCGTTCAGGTGCTCTACGGTAGAAATCCGCACGTCATGCTCGTTCACCAGACAAGTACAGAGCATAGTATCACGCACAGATTTGGCATCGGCCGGAAAATCTACCGGTGGATTCAAGTCGGTGCGACGATAGATGACCCCGGTATTGGCCGGCGCAGGGCGTAACGTCAGCGTGACTTTCTTGCCGGTATGTAAACCGACACCAGTCGCCTGAACGATACGTTTAAGTGTCCTTTGTTTGATCATCGTATAATCTCGCCAAATTAACTATCCAACCGAGAGTGTATATCACTAACGGTGGGCCAGTTTAGCACAAAGAGCGCAAATCCCCTAATTCCAGCCAATTCTTAGTCAGCTTGCTTACGCAGGAACGCCGGGATATCCAGATAATCTGGCTCTTTCGCCGTTTGCGGCGTTGGGTCGTTCACCACTTTTGCGGCCGGTTTCTGCTCCTGAGTCAGAGGAGACATACCGTGCTGCTGGTAACGATCCATTACCGGTTGCTGAGTCTGCTTGTTGGTCACTAAGGTGATCTCAGGACGTTTGTCCATACCGATACCGGTCGCAACAACAGTAACACGCAGCTCGTCGTTCATTTCAGGGTCAAGGGAAGTACCGATTACCACGGTAGCGTTGTCAGAGGCGAACGCACGGATAGTGTTACCCACGGTTTCGAACTCATCCAGACGCAGGTCAAAGCCAGCGGTAATGTTGACCAGCACGCCGCGCGCACCAGACAGATCGATATCTTCCAGCAGTGGAGAAGAGATAGCCATTTCAGCCGCTTCTTCTGCACGGTCTTCACCACTCGCCACGCCAGAGCCCATCATCGCGTAGCCCATTTCGGACATCACGGTGCGAACGTCTGCAAAGTCAACGTTCATCAGGCCAGGACGGGTAATCAGTTCAGCGATACCCTGAACCGCGCCTTTCAGCACGTCGTTTGCTGCACCGAATGCGTCCAGCAGGGAAATACCGCGACCCAGAACTTTCAACAGTTTGTCGTTCGGGATGGTGATCAGCGAGTCCACATGCTTGGACAGCTCGGTGATACCCTGCTCCGCGAAGGCCATACGCTTCTTGCCTTCAAAGTTGAAAGGCTTGGTCACGACAGCAACGGTCAGGATACCTAAATCTTTTGCCACTTCAGCCACAACAGGTGCTGCGCCGGTACCGGTACCGCCACCCATGCCTGCTGCGATGAAGACCATGTCCGCACCTTCCAGTGCAGCGCGCAGCGCTTCACGATCTTCTTCAGCCGCATTACGCCCGACTTCCGGGTTAGCCCCTGCTCCCAGCCCTTTGGTGATACCACCGCCGATCTGGATAGTCTGGCCTACAGCCGTCTTACGCAGTGCCTGCGCATCGGTGTTAACTGCGAAGAATTCAACACCTTCAATGCGTTCACGCACCATATGCTCTACGGCGTTACCGCCGCCGCCACCGACGCCGATGACTTTAATCACCGCGTCGTTGGTCAGTTCCATAGGTTCAAACATAATTTCTCTCTCCGTTGTGCCTGTCGCCCGAGACCGCTAATTCTCTCCGGTCTCTTAAAAAAATTAAAACTCTTTTCGCAACCAGTTGTTCAGTCGTTTGACCCACGACCCCACTGAGACGCGTTTTTCCACTTCTGCTTCACCACTGAGATGAGATTCCTTCCCGTAGTGAAGCAGGCCCACAGCCGTTGAATAATACGGCTCCTGAGCATAATCCGTTAAACCGGTGATATTCAGCGGCGCACCAATACGCACCTGCGTATGGAATACGCGCTGAGCACAGGCCGCAAGACCTTCAATTTGCGCTGCGCCGCCGGTTAATACAATCCCCGCCGCAAGATGATGTTTAACGCCCTGCTGACGAAGCTGTTCCTGTAACTGTAAAATCTCTTCGTTGACCAGGTTGAGCAGCTCGGTATAGCGCGGCTCAATGACCTCTGCCAACGTCTGGCGCTGCAGGCTACGCGGTGGACGACCACCGACGCTCGGCACTTCAACGCTCTCATCTTTGCCAACGATAGACCCCAGCGCACAGCCGTGGCGCACTTTAATCGCTTCTGCATCGCTCGGCGGCGTACCAAAAGCGTAAGCAATATCGCTGGTCACAACGTTCCCGGCATAAGGGATCACTTTCGTGTGGCGCAACGCACCGCCGGTATACACGGCGATGTCCATTGTACCACCACCAATATCGACCACACAGACACCTAGTTCACGTTCATCTTCGGTCAGTACGGAATAACTTGCCGCCAGACCCGCGAAAATAAGTTGGTCAACTTTCAGGCCACAACGTTCAACGGCTTTTACAATGTTCTTCGCCATATCGTTGTGACATGTGATCAGGTGCACTTTTGCCTGCATACGTACGCCAGAAAGACCGACCGGGTTCTTGATCCCTTCCTGGTAGTCAATCGCATATTCCTGCGGAATGACATGCAGCACGCGATGCTCGTCGCGGACACGCACGGATTTCGCCGTGTGCACGACGTTTTCAACGTCTTCCTGCGTCACTTCTTCTTCGGAAATCGGCACCATGCCGATTTCGTTCTGGCAGCTAATATGCTTACCAGAAAGGGCTAGATAGACAGAAGAAATCTGGCAATCTGCCATCAGTTCAGCCTGATCGATGGCGCGCTGAACGCATTTCACCACCGATTCAAGATCGTTTACCCCACCTTTATCCATACCACGGGACGGGCAACTGCCTACGCCAATGATATTGACCATACCGTCGGGCAGAACTTCCCCTACTAAAGCGGCAACCTTCGCGGTGCCAATCTCCAGTCCAACTACCAGTTTTCTGTCCGTCGCCTTGATCATTGTTGTTCTGCCTGTACCTGTGCCTGATTCTGTTGCTGATTAGGTTCCTCGACCGGAGCCGGTACCCAACCGACTGCTGCGCCTGAGTCATAGCGCAAATCAACGTAGCTTATCCGTTTGCCGTCAGTCTGTGCCTGCTGCTGTAAAACCGGGTAAAGTTCGACAAAACGCGCCAGACGCTTCATTGTGTCGCCGCGTCCCAGGTTGAGCTTAATGCCGTTTGTTAACGTCAGCTGCCAGGAACGGCGCGCCGTCATGGCTGCATCTTTTAACGTAAACCTGTCCTTCGCCAGCACCTGACCCATTTCGCGAAAACCCTGTAATACTTCGTTTTCACTACCTTCCGGGCCATACAACATCGGTAAATTTTGCTTGTTGACACGATCGGCCGGGACGCTGAAGGAATTTCCGTCTGCGTCAACCATGTGCTGATCATTCCAACGCGCAATGGGCACATATTCAACCAGATGAATCTTCAATTCATCAGGCCATTGCTTTCTTACGCTCGCCTGTTTTATCCATGGCAGACGTTCTATCTGGCTCTGGATAATATTGACGTCCTGCGTCATAAAGGTGCCAGGCGAGCCCAGTGCCAGTATTGACTGGCGAATATCGTCGTTACGCGTGTAGTGACGCTCACCGGTGACCACCAGCTTAGAAAGCGGCAACCGCTGCGCATCTTCCATCCAGCCCAGGACCATCCAGCCGCTGATAAACACGGTGCACAGCACCCCGAGCAGGAAAATGATGCCTGCAAGACGCGTTCCATTACTGCGGCGTGAAGAGGCGTATTCGTCCTCGTCATCGCGGTTGCGCGTGTTCAATGCAGCCTGAGACATATCAGCCCGCCTGGTCCAGAATGCGTACGACTAACTGCGAGAAGCTCATCCCCGCCTGACGCGCGGCCATCGGCACAAGGCTGTGGCTGGTCATTCCCGGAGAGGTGTTCGCTTCCAGCAGATAAAATTGTCCGTCACTGTCCTGCATCACGTCGATGCGACCCCAGCCCTGACAACCGAGAACATGCCAGGCTTTAAGCACCAGGGACTGTAAATCGGCTTCACGCTCAGCTTCAAGACCACAAGGGCAGAAATATTGCGTCTCATCAGAGAGATACTTCGCCTCATAATCATAGAAGGTTCCGGCCGGTTGGATACGAATTGACGGTAAAATTTCTTCGCCAAGCATCGCGACGGTAAATTCCGGCCCGCTGAGCCATTTTTCAATCAGAACTTCTTCATCATGTTGAAATGCCAGTGCTAAAGCGGACGAAAGATCTTCAGCTTTGTCGACTTTGGACATTCCCACGCTGGAGCCTTCCCGGCTGGGCTTTACAATAACCGGTAAGCCCAGTTCAGCAATGCGTGTATTAACGCTATCCGGCAGGCCCAATTCAAATTCGCGACGCGTCAGTGCTACCCATGGCGCAACGGGTAACCCCGCGCCCTGCCACAGAAGCTTGCTGCGCAGTTTATCCATAGAGATAGCGGAGGCCATCACGCCGCTGCCGGTGTACGGCATGCCGATCAAATCCAGAAGCCCCTGCAGGGTGCCGTCTTCACCGCCGCGACCATGCAAAGCGATAAAGACTTTATCGAAGCCCATAGCTTTTAATTGCGTCACGTCGACCTCTTTTGGGTCAACCAGGTGCGCATTGACGCCACCTTCACGCAGGCCCGCCAGCACAGCCGCGCCGGAATTCAGGGAAACCTCGCGCTCGGCGGAGGTGCCGCCAGACAGGACAGCAATCTTATCAGCCATGATGCTCATCCTCCTGGGTTTGCGGCTTCAGTTTGATTTCAGCTAAGGTACGGGCGATTTTGCCGATATTTCCCGCGCCCTGAATCAGAATCAAATCGTTACCCGTCAGGACCGGTGCCAGAATTTCCGCCACCTGTGCAGGGTCAGAAACCAGAATAGGGTCAACTTTACCGCGTCCACGGATGGTACGACACAGGGAACGGCTGTCAGCACCCGGAATCGGCGTCTCGCCTGCGGCGTACACGTCCAGCATTAACAGGGTGTCTACCTGTGACAGGACGCTGGCGAAATCGTCGTACAGATCGCGCGTACGCGTGAAGCGGTGCGGCTGGAAGATCATCACCAGATTTTTGTCAGGCCAGCCTGCACGCGCGGCTTTAATGGTGGCGTCCACTTCGGTCGGATGGTGGCCGTAGTCGTCCACCAGCATCGCTGTGCCGGCTTTACCGTTAACGGCGTCCAGCGGGAATTCACCAAGGAAGTCGAAGCGACGACCGGTGCCCTGGAAGCTTTCCAGCGCGCGCAGAATGGCATCATCATCAATGCCTTCTTCCGTCGCGACGGCCACAGCCGCTGCGGCATTGAGGGCGTTATGGCGACCTGGCGCATTCAGCGTGACGTGCAGCAGCTCTTTGTCCTGACGCGCCAGGGTGAAATGCCCCTGCGCACCAATCTGTTTGTACTCTTCCACGCGGACGTCAGCGTCTTCGCTGAAGCCGTAAGTGGTGATTTGACGACCCACGCGCGGCAGCAGCTCGCGGATCACCGGATCGTCTACGCACATCACCGCGCGTCCATAGAACGGCAGGTTGTGCAGGAAGTTGATGAAGGTCTGCTTTAAGTTCTCGAAGTCGCCCTGGTAGGTATCCATATGGTCAGCTTCGATGTTAGTGACAATCGCCACCATCGGCTGCAGGTGCAGGAACGACGCGTCGCTCTCATCCGCTTCAGCAATCAGATAACGACTGTGGCCCAGACGCGCATGTACGCCCGCTGCTTTGACCAGACCGCCGTTGACGAACGTCGGGTCGAGACCCGCTTCCGCATAAATACTGGAGACCATCGCCGTGGTCGTGGTTTTACCGTGAGTCCCGGCAATGGCGATGCCGTGACGGAAACGCATCAGTTCCGCCAGCATTTCTGCACGGCGGATCACCGGAATGCGCGCTTCGTGCGCGGCAACGATTTCCGGGTTGTCAGAGGAGATGGCGCTTGAGACCACCACCACGCTCGCATCGCGCACGTTTTCCGGGCGATGGTTGAAATAGATAGTCGCCCCAAGCGACGCCAGCTGCTGCGTTACAGGGTTTGGCGCCAGGTCAGACCCGCTGATCTGATAACCTTCGTTAGCTAACACTTCGGCAATACCGCCCATGCCAGCACCACCGATGCCAACAAAGTGAATGTGCCGGACGCGACGCATCTCGGGCACGATTGAACGCAGTTTTGCCAGTTGTTGTGTATTCATTCTCTAAACGCCATCGACTACTTAAAATTCGTGCAGCGCAACACGCGCTGCGAGGGTTAAGCCTGGGCTGCCAGGCTCACTTCTTTTGCCACCCGTTCCGTCGCATCAGGGATAGCGGCCGCGCGCGCGCGTTGCGCCATCTCCAGCAGTGCGTCTCTGTTCCAGCCCGCCAGGGTGGTGGCGACCGCGTCGGCGGTAAATTGTGGCTGCTCAAAAATCTTCGCGGCACCGGCTTTCTCAAGCGGCAGCGCATTCCAGTACTGCTGTCTGTCTTTGTGCTGGAACGGCACAAACAGGGCCGGCAGACCCGCGGCGGCGATCTCGCTCACCGTCAGCGCGCCTGAACGACAGACCACGACATCGGCCCAGGCATACGCTGCCGCCATGTCGTCGATAAATTCTGTGACTTTATGCTGCGGCTGGCCTTCGTCTGCGTACGCTTGCTCAACGGTCTGCTGAGCGCCTTTTCCGCTCTGGTGCCAGATCGTCACGGTATCCCCCAGCTTTGCGGCAACCTGCGGCATCGTCTGGTTTAAAATGCGTGCGCCCTGAGAGCCGCCGACGACCAGTACACGAACCGGCCCTTCACGGCCCGTCAGGCGAGCATCCGGCAGCGGCAGCGCCAGCACGTCCACACGCACCGGGTTACCCACCACGTCCGCTTTCGGGAACGCGCCGGGAAACGCCTGCATAACTTTGGTAGCGATTTTCGCCAGCCACTTGTTGGTCAGTCCGGCAATACCGTTCTGTTCATGCAGAACAACGGGAATGCCTAACGACCATGCCGCCAGCCCGCCAGGACCCGAGACATAGCCGCCCATGCCCAGCACCACATCTGGCTTAAAGCGCTTCATGATGGTGCGCGCCTGACGCCAGGCGTTAAAAATACGCACCGGTGCCAGCAGCATTGCCTTGAGGCCCTTGCCCCGAAGGCCGGAAATACGAATGAAGTCGATCTCGATACCGTGCTTCGGCACCAGGTCGGCCTCCATGCGGTCTGCGGTTCCCAGCCAGCGTACCTGCCAGCCCTGATCCATTAAATGGTGCGCAACCGCCAGTCCCGGGAACACGTGTCCACCGGTACCGCCTGCCATCACCATTAACCGCTTCGGTTGATTCATCGTGAACCTCGTGTAAACGCCTGGGCTTTTTCCAGACGCGTTTCATAATCTATGCGCAACAAAAACATGATGGCCGTCGACATAATCAACAGACTGGAACCACCATAACTGATCAACGGCAACGTCAGACCTTTGGTCGGCAGCATACCCGCTGCGGCCCCGACGTTAACCAATGCCTGGAAGCTAAACCAGATACCAATTGAGCAGGCTAAGAATCCTGAGAAGCGGTGATCGATCTCCAGCGCTTTCCGCCCGATGGACATAGCACGGAAAGCGACGAAGAATACCATTAATAGCGCTAATACCACACCGATATAACCCAGTTCTTCCGCAATAATGGAGAAGATGAAGTCAGTATGCGCTTCCGGTAAATACTCCAGTTTCTGTACCGAGTTACCCAGCCCCTGCCCCCAGACTTCACCGCGACCAAAGGCCATCAGCGACTGCGTCAGCTGATAACCGCTGCCGAACGGATCTTCCCACGGGTTCCAGAACGAGGTCACACGGCGAATACGGTAAGGCTCGGCGAGGATCAGCAGCACAACCGCTGAAATCCCCATCCCGATGATAGCGATGAACTGCCACAGCTTCGCGCCCGCCAGGAACAGCATCGCCAGAGTGGTAACGAAAAGCACGACAACGGTACCGAGGTCAGGCTGCGCCAGCAGTAATACCGCCAGCACCAGAATCACGCCCATCGGTTTTAAGAAGCCGCGCAGGTTGTTACGCACTTCATCAACCTTACGCACCAGGTAGTTAGCCAGGTAGCAGAACAGGGAGAGCTTGGTAAATTCCGCAGGCTGAATGCGCAGCGGGCCAAAGGCGATCCAGCGTGATGCCCCGTTAACAGAGCTCCCCACCACCAGAACGATCAGCAGCATAATAATCGAGGCGATCAGCATCGCCGTACTGTGCCGCTGCCAGAACTCCATTGGCAGACGCAAGGTCACCAGCGCCAGGCAGAACGCCAGGATGATGTAAAGACCATCACGCTTGGCAAACAGGAAAGGATCGTTCGCCAGACGCTGCCCGACAGGCATTGAGGCTGACGTCACCATAATAAAGCCGACCGCCGCCAGCCCCATCGTGAGCCAGAACAGCGTGCGATCGTACATGACCAGGCTGTCGTTATCTTTTTGACGAGAGCCCATCACCCAGCCTTTGAGCGCCGCAAACACCCATGCCAGGATCCCAAATCCTGGCAGGCGCGGCATTTTCAGGCGAGGGAGAGATAAACGCATTAGCCTAACTCCTTCGCCAGGCGGGTAAAGACATCACCACGCTGTTCGAAATTCTTGAATTGATCGAGACTGGCACAGGCCGGAGAGAGCAGCACCATATCGCCTGGCTTCACGCGAGGGGCAATCAGCCGCATCGCCTGTTCCATGGTTTCGGTTTGCTCGGCAACCTCAGGGCGCAGTTCAGCCAGCTCGCTGCCGTCACGGCCGAAGCAGTACAGGCGGATGTTATCTCCGGCGAGATACGGCTTCAGGGAGGAGAAATCAGCTGATTTACCGTCGCCGCCCAGCAGTAAATGCAGGGTGCCTTCAACGTGCAGACCATTGAGCGCGGCCTCGGTGCTACCCACGTTGGTGGCTTTGGAGTCGTTGATCCAGCGCACGCCGTTGTGTTCCAGCGCCAGCTGGAAACGGTGCGCCAGACCAGAAAACGTGGTTAACGCTTTCAGGCTGGAGGAGCGCGGCAGCCCTACTGCATCCGCCAGAGCCAGCGCCGCCAGGGCATTGGTATAGTTGTGCTGACCTGAGAGCTTCATCTCTTTCACGTTCAGCACTTTCTCACCCTTCACGCGCAGCCAGGTCTCGCCCAGCTGACGGTTCAGGTGGTAATCGCCCATCGTGATACCGAAGCTAATACAGCGATCGTCTGCGCCACGAACCGGCATGGTTAGCGCGTCATCGGCATTAACAACGCAGACTTTGGCATTTTCATAAACGCGGAGCTTGGCGGCACGATACTGCTGCAGACCAAATGGATACCTGTCCATATGATCTTCAGTCACGTTGAGGATCGTCGCAGCCGCAGCATGCAGGCTGGAGGTGGTTTCCAGCTGGAAGCTGGAAAGCTCGAGAACATACAGCTCGCAGCCTTTGTCCAGCAGCATCAGAGCGGGTAAACCAATGTTACCGCCAACGCCGACGTTCATTCCCGCCGCTTTCGCCATTTCACCCACCAGGGTGGTGACGGTGCTTTTACCGTTAGAACCGGTAATGGCGATAACGGGCGCCTGCGCTTCGCGGCAGAACAGTTCGATATCGCCGACAATCTCAACGCCCGCATCCGCGGCAGCGCTCAGCGAAGGGTGCGCCAGCGCCATACCTGGGCTTGCGACAATCAAATCGGCTGCCAGTAGCCAGTCATCATTCAGACCACCAAGGTGGCGTTCAACCTGTTCCGGCAGTTTGTCCAGACCCGGCGGAGAGACACGCGTATCCATCACGCGTGGCGTCACGCCGCGTGCGAGGAAAAAGTCCACGCAGGAGAGCCCCGTGAGGCCCAACCCGATGATAACGACTTTTTTGCCCTGGTAATCTGCCATGATTAACGTACCTTCAGCGTTGCCAGGCCAATCAGCACCAGCATCAGCGAAATAATCCAGAAGCGCACAATCACGCGCGGCTCCGGCCAGCCTTTCAGTTCATAGTGGTGGTGGATCGGCGCCATACGGAAGATACGCTGACCGCGCAGCTTGAAGGAACCGACCTGCAAAATCACCGACAAGGTTTCAACCACAAACACGCCGCCCATGATCACCAGCAGGAACTCCTGACGCAGCAGTACGGCGATAATGCCGAGCGCACCGCCCAAAGCCAGAGAACCGACGTCACCCATAAAGACCTGCGCCGGATAGGTGTTGAACCACAGGAAGCCCAGCCCCGCGCCGACAATCGCCGTACAGACGATCACCAGCTCACCCGCATGGCGCAGATAAGGGATGTGCAGGTAGTTCGCAAAGTTCATGTTACCGGTCGCCCACGCCACCAGCGCAAAACCGGCGGCCACAAAGACGGTTGGCATAATGGCCAGGCCATCCAGACCGTCGGTCAGGTTAACGGCGTTGCCGGTACCGACAATCACAAAGTAGGCCAGAAGGATGTAGAACAGCCCCAGCTGCGGCATCACGTCTTTAAAGAACGGCACGACCAGCTCGGTAGCTGGCGTGTCTTTGCCTGCCAGATACAGCGCGAAAGCCACGCCCAGCGCGATCACCGACATCCAGAAATACTTCCAGCGCGCGATCAGGCCTTTAGTATCTTTGCGAACGACTTTGCGGTAATCATCCACAAAACCGATGATCCCGTAACCCACCAGTACCGTCAGAACGCACCAGACGTACGGGTTGGAGGGATACGCCCACAGCAGCACGGAAACGACGATGGCGGTCAGGATCATGATCCCGCCCATGGTCGGCGTGCCGCGCTTGCTGAAGTGCGATTCCGGACCGTCGTTACGCACAACCTGGCCGAAAGAGAGTTTTTGCAGACGGGCAATCATGCGCGGGCCCATCCACAATGAGATGAACAGCGCAGTCAGCAGGCTGACGATGGCGCGAAACGTCAGATACGAAAAGACGTTAAAGCCTGAATAATATTTGACCAAATGTTCGGCCAGCCAAACTAACATGTCCCGTTCTCCTGTAATGCGTGCACAACCTCTTCCATGGCGGCACTACGTGAACCTTTCACTAACACAGTCACAATTTGTTTTTCTGTAATCAACGCCTTAAGGCGCGCTATCAACGCGGTTTTGTTAGCAAAATGCTCGCCAACGCCGCTGGCATGGCTAATCGCCTGGCTCAGTTTTCCTGCGCTCAGCACGCAGTCCAGCCCCGCCGCTTTCGCCGCTTCACCGACCTGGTTATGGCAGGCTTCGCTTTCGTCGCCCAGCTCTGCCATATCGCCCACCACCATGATGCGGTAGCCCGGCATTTCAGATAACACCTGCACCGCCGCCGTCATTGAGCCAACGTTCGCGTTGTAGGAGTCATCCAGCAGCAGCTTGTTTTCCGAAAGCTGAATCGGGAACAGACGCCCCGGCACGGCTTTCAGGTTCGCCAGCCCGGTTTTAATCGCTTCATGCGACGCGCCCACCGCCGTCGACAACGCCGCCGCCGCAAGCGCATTGGCGATGTTATGGCGACCCGGCAGCGGCAGCAGCACATCAATGCCACCCGTTGGGGTGGTGAGGGTGAACTCCGTACCGTGCGACGTCACGTGGATATTGGTCGCGGTAAAATCACTGTTGGCCGCATTCGGCGAGAAGCGCCAGGTTTTACGCGAACCAATGATGCTTTGCCAGTTCAGCCAGTCGTTGTTGTCGGCGTTCAGGATGGCGATACCGTCATCCGGCAGGCCGGTGTAAATCTCACCTTTGGCTTTCGCTACGCCTTCCAGCGAGCCAAAACCTTCCAGATGCGCCGCCGCGAGGTTATTCACCAGCGCGGCTTCCGGGCGAGTCAGGCTCACGGTCCAGGTGATTTCGCCCTGGTGGTTCGCCCCTAACTCGATCACCGCAAATTCGTGTTCTTTAGTCAGACGGAGTAATGTCATCGGCACGCCGATGTCATTATTGAGGTTGCCCGCGGTATAAAGCGTATTCCCGCACTGGCTGAGGATCGCCGCCGTCATCTCTTTCACCGACGTCTTGCCTGATGAACCGGTCAAGGCGACAACGCGAGTAGGGACCTGCTGACGAACCCAGGCGGCCAGCTCACCGAACGCAAGACGCGTATCTTTCACCACAATTTGTGGCAGATTGATATCGAGCCTGCGACTGACGAGCAGCGCACCGGCACCGTTCTCTTTGGCCTGTTCTGCGAAATCATGCGCGTCAAAACGCTCGCCTTTCAGCGCCACAAACAGACAGCCTGCGGTGATTTTGCGGGTGTCCGTCGTTACGGCATCAATGGTCAGGTCTTGCCCGTGCAGGTCGCCCTGCAGAATAGCAGCGGCCTGGCTTAACGTGATGCTAATCATGCCACGACTCCCAGCAGGCGTGCTGCCGTTACGCGGTCCGAGTAGTCCAGACGGCGATTGCCAACGATTTGATAATCTTCATGGCCTTTACCCGCCAGCAGGACAACATCATTCTCCCGCGCCTGCATGATGGTGTTGGTCACGGCTTCCGCACGGCCTTCCACCACGCGAGCGCGGCCCGCGTCCAGCATGCCCGCCAGAATGTCATTAATGATGGCGCGCGGCTCTTCGGTACGCGGGTTGTCATCGGTCACAACCGGAATATCTGCGAACTGCTCGGCAATAGCCCCCATCAGCGGACGTTTGCCTTTATCGCGATCGCCGCCGCAGCCAAACACGCACCAGAGCTTACCGACACAGTGCAGGCGCGCCGCCTCCAGCGCTTTTTCCAGCGCATCCGGCGTGTGGGCATAATCAACCACAACGGTCGGTTTGCCCGGCGCGCTGAACACTTCCATACGGCCGCAAACCGGCTGCAGACGCGCTGAGGTTTTCAGCAGTTCAGCCATCGGATAACCCAGCGCCAGCAGCGTTGCCAGCGCCAGCAGCAGGTTGCTGACGTTAAACGCGCCCATCAGGCGGCTTTCAATTTCACCTTCACCCCAGGAAGAGGCAAAGCGGATTGTCGCCCCGCTGTCGTGATAATTCACCTCAACCGCCTTCAGCCAGCGGCCGTGGCAGTTCGGATTGATATGGTCTTCCATCGACACCGCAACCGCATCCGGCAGTTTCGCCAGCCAGCGGCGGCCCACTTCATCGTCGGCGTTGATGATGGCTTGTCCGTAATGGTGAGTAGAGAACAGCAGCCATTTCGCGGCTTCGTAATGCTCCATATCACCGTGATAATCAAGATGATCGCGGCTCAGGTTGGTAAACACGGAAGCAGCAAATTTCAGCGCCGCGACGCGGTGCTGAACCAGACCGTGCGAAGAGACTTCCATCGCAGCAAAGGTTGCCCCCTGCCCTGCCAGACCGGCAAGCACATGCTGTACGTCTACCGCCGAGCCGGTGGTGTTTTCCGTCGGGCTCACTTTGCCCAGCAGGCCGTTACCCACGGTACCCATCACCGCACCGGTTTCACCCAGCAGCTGGGCCCACTGCGCCATCAGTTGAGTGGTAGTGGTTTTACCGTTGGTACCCGTCACGCCAACCAGGCGCAGCTGGTCGGAAGGTTCGTGATAAAAACGCCCCGCCAGCGCGGAAAGACGCTCGTTTAACTGGCTGAGATAGATGACCGGCACCCCGTGCATTTCACGGATCTCACCGTCGGTTCTCTCATCTTTGGCCTCAGCAATAATGGCAGCCACACCTTGCGCAATCGCCTGCGGGATATAACGACGCCCGTCCGCCTGATGACCGACCACCGCCACAAAAAGATCGCCAGAAGCAGCCACGCGGCTGTCCAGTACCATCTCTCGCAGTGCTCGCTCCGGTGCATTTGGCACCCACGGAGCGAGAAGGTCGCGCAAATTACGATCTGCCACCTGTACCCTCGCCTTGATTAATTACAAATTCACTTTTTTCGCCCGTCGCCAGCGCATCCGGTTCGATGTTCATGGTGCGTAACACGCCGCCCATGATAGCCCCGAACACAGGCGCGGAGACGGCGCCGCCGTAGTATTTACCCGCCTGTGGATCGTTTATCACGACCACCAGCGCAAAACGCGGATTGCTTGCAGGCGCGACGCCTGCGGTATAGGCAATGTATTTATTGATATAGCGGCCGTCCGGCCCTACTTTTTTCGCCGTACCGGTCTTGATGGCGATGCGATAACCTTTGATTGCCGCCTTCACGCCGCCGCCACCGGGCAGCGCTACGCTTTCCATCATATGAACAACAGTACGGACGGTTGATTCCGGGAAGATACGCTCGCCGGGAACCGGTGGATCAACTTTGGTAATCGACAGCGGACGATAAACGCCATAGCTGCCGATCGTTGCGTAGACTCGCGCTAACTGTAACGGTGTCACCATTAGCCCGTAGCCGAAAGAGAAGGTGGCCCTCTCTATGTCAGACCACCGTTGTTTTTGAGGATATAAGCCACTGCGTTCTCCGACCAACCCCAAATTGGTCGCCTTTCCAAGCCCAAAACGTGAGTAAGTCTCTACTAACGCTGAGGACGGCATCGCTAACGCCAGCTTTGAAACACCGACGTTACTCGACTTCTGTAACACCCCGGTCAGGGTCAATTCGCTGTAGCGCGCCACGTCTTTGATTTCGTGGCCGTTAATTCGGTATGGAATGGTATTCAGTACGGTATTTTCATTGACGATACCGCGCTGAAGTGCAGTCATGACCACCATCGGCTTAACGGTCGAACCCGGTTCGAACACGTCGGTGATGGTACGGTTACGCATAACATCCTTCTGCGTACCGGTGAGATTGTTAGGGTTGTAGGAAGGGCTATTGGCCATCGCCAGCACTTCACCCGTGTTGACGTCGACTAACACGGCACTGCCCGATTCCGCTTTGTTAAAGGCCACGGCGTTGTTCAGCTCGCGGTAAACCAGCGCCTGTAGCCGCTCATCGATACTCAGCGCAAGGTTGTGTGCGGCCTGGCTGTCCGTAGAGGAAATATCCTCGATCACGCGACCGTAGCGGTCTTTACGCACAATGCGTTCGCCCGGCTGGCCGGTCAGCCATTTATCAAAGCTTTTTTCAACGCCTTCAATCCCCTGGCTATCCACGTTAGTAAAGCCAATGAGGTGAGCAGTCACTTCGCCTGAAGGATAGTAACGACGGGATTCTTCACGTAGATGGATCCCCGGCAGCTTCAATTTTTTGATGTAATCCGCCATGTCAGGGTTCACCTGACGCGCCAGATAGATAAACCGCCCTCTCGGGTTGGTATTCACGCGTGAAGCTAACTGGTCAAGCGGCATCTTCAGCGCATCCGCAAGGGCCTTCCAGCGGTTATCAAGCGAGATCCCGCCAGCATCATGCAGTTCTTTAGGATCGGCCCAGATCGCCTTCACCGGCACGCTCACCGCCAGCGGACGACCCGAACGGTCGGTGATCATCCCGCGGGATGTCGACACTTCCTGGACGCGCAGGGAGCGCATGTCGCCCTGGCGCACCAGCATGTCAGGGGCGATGATTTGCAGCCAGGCCACGCGTCCCAGCAGAAAACCCAGAGCGAGTAAAATGCAGCCGCAAAGCAACGCAAAACGCCAACTGACAAAGTTGGCCTGTTCTTCCTGACGTTTTGGTTTTAGCGTTTTTGCCGCTGCTTTCATGCGTCGCGTTTTCCCTTATTTTTGTACTACGATATTTTCCTGCGAAGGATCAACATGCTGCAGTTGCAGCTTTTCCGTTGCGATCCGTTCAACCCGGCTGTGATCGCCGAGCGCGTTTTCTTCAAGGATCAGATTTCGCCATTCAATATCCAGCGCATCGCGTTCCAGTACCATCTGCTCGCGTTGCGCAGTCAATAAACGTGTATGGTGGGCGGTGGTCACCACCGTAACTGCCGTGACAATGATGCAAATGAACAGACAGAGTGGCAGTTTCCCAAACCGCAAAAGATCGTCGCCGATCACGCCAGGCAAGGCATGGCGCTCGTTGCTTCCTAACGAATCCTTAACTTTGCTTAGGGTCTCTGTCACTCTGCCGATCATGCGTTCGTCCTCTCTGCAACACGCAGCACTGAACTACGGGCGCGTGGATTCTCTGCCACTTCTTCTTCGCCCGGCATCAACTTGCCTAATGCTCGCAACTGACGGCCACCCAGCTTCCTGAGTTGTTCTTCCGTCATCGGCAGCCCCGCTGGCACCTGTGGACCGCGGCTTTGTTCACGCATAAAGCGTTTCACAATACGGTCTTCCAGCGAATGGAAGCTGATGATGGATAACCGCCCACCCGGGGCCAGCACGTCGAGCGAGCTTTTTAGCGCCAGCTCTATTTCCTCCAGTTCACTGTTTACCCAGATGCGAACCGCCTGGAAGGTACGGGTCGCGGGATGTTTGTGCTTATCCTTCACCGGTGTCGCCGCCGCGATCACCTCAGCCAGCTCTTTGGTGCGGGTCATTGGCTCAATGCGATTGCGCTCAACGATGGCGCGCGCAATACGTTTGCCAAAGCGCTCTTCGCCAAACGTTTTGATGACCCATGCAATATCTGCTTCGTCTGCGGTCTGTAACCACTCAGCGGCAGACTGACCGCGCGTCGGGTCCATACGCATGTCCAGCGGACCATCACGCATAAAGGAGAAACCACGTTCAGCATCATCAAGTTGGGGTGAAGAGACGCCAAGATCGAGAAGAATCCCGTCGATCTTGCCCGTCAGGCCGCGCTCGGCAACATATTCCGCGAGCGCAGAGAAAGGTCCATGCACGATGGAAAAGCGTGGATCATTGATGGTCTGTGCAACGGCAATTGCCTGCGGATCGCGATCGATTGCCAGCAGACGTCCTTCCTCTCCAAGCTGGGAGAGAATCAAACGTGAGTGACCACCGCGACCAAACGTGCCATCAATGTAGATGCCATCCGGACGAATATTCAGACCGTTAACGGCCTCGTCCAGTAACACCGTTTTATGTTTGTAATTTTCCATCATATTTATAGAGACAAGTCCTGCAGCCGTTCCGATAATGTCGCGGAATCAGACTGCTCAGCGTCGATATCTTCCTTGACCTGTTGATACCAGGTCGTTTCATCCCACAGTTCAAACTTGTTGAACTGCCCGACCAGCATCACTTCTTTTGTCAGACCGGCATGTTGCCGCAACACAGGCGCAATCAGTAATCGCCCTGCGTTATCCATCTGACATTCACTGGCATGTCCCAATAAAAGCCGCTGCACGCGGCGTTCCTGCGGGTTCATGCTCGACAGTCGCGACAGCTTTTGCTCAATAATTTCCCATTCAGGCAAGGGGTAAAGCAGCAGGCAGGGGGAGTTAATGTCAATGGTGCAAACCATTTGACCCGCAGCTTTCTCAATCAGCTGGTCGCGGTATCGGGTTGGTACCGATAAACGCCCTTTGCTGTCGAGATTGACTAACGCAGCTCCACGGAACATGCCAGTCTCACCCCTCCTCACCACTTTAACCCACAAATTCCCACCTAAAGGAGTTTACGGAGCGAGGGAAAAGCTTGTCAAGCCAGGACTCTCCCTATAAGGACCCGAAAGCCCTCTATTTACAGAGATAAACAGTCCTGGTTAATAACTGCACAACTGGCGAGGCAAAATTAACGTTATGAATATTTGTAAGAAAAAAACCGAATATGCACACTAGCGTTAAAGCTCACTCAATATCATCGCAGATAAATATAAAGTGTCAGTTTGCGACGCGGGCAGCATTTTATGACAGATTCTCAGGGGATAACAGCGCCAGATTCACTCGGGCACCCGGTAAGCGCGGCGGTTGCCACGTAAGCTGGCAAAGGAGGAGGAAAAACGTCTGAATATTCATCGGCCGAAGAGGGTTTGTAACAAATTAATACAAAGATAGCTGTTTAAAATCGCCCGGACGTTCTTTAAAGGGCCAATTTAAAAGCCAGAATGAATTAAGAAAATAGGCGATTAGGATCTCTCAAGAATTATCCTAATTTCTCTCCGGGAATTATGCGCACGAATTATCGCAACAAAATGGGGCAGATTTCGCTGCCCCAGTCATTTCATTTTTGGCGGCTTAAAATTCCGCGATGGTAGAGATTACGTTTGATCCGCGTCAGGCCCGGCTTCGGTTTGCGCGGCTCATCCAGGCTTGCCAGCACAATCTCCAGCACGCGTTCAGCCACATCGCGGTGACGCTGTGCTACCGCCAGCACCGGGCACTGGAGGAAGTCGAGCAGCTCGTTATCCCCGAACGTGGCAATCGCCAGATCGGACGGCAGTTTACCTTCACGGCGTAAGGTCACATCCATGACGCCCTGCAACAGAGCAAACGAGGTGGTGAACAGCGCCTGAGGCATCGGGTGCGTTTCCAGCCATTTCTCAAACAGCTGTGCCGCGGCTTCACGCTCGTAGCTATTGGCATAGAGGTAGTGAACCTCGCGCGGATCGTCTTTCCAGGCGGTTCTGAATCCCTGCTCGCGCAGGAAGCTCACGGAAAGCTCGGGCAACGCGCCAAGATACAGCACTGTCTCAGCGGGGAATGTTCTCAGCTCTGCGGCCAGCATTTCTGCATCATCCTGATCCGCACCTACGACGCTGGTGAAATGCTCGCGATCGAGCGCGCGATCCAGCGCAACGATTGGGAACGGGTCGTTCGCCCAGCGCTGGTAGAACGGATGCTCTGGCGGCAAGGAGGTCGACACGATGATTGCATCCACCTGGCGCTGGAGCAGATGCTCAATGCAGCGCATCTCGTTGTCGGGCTGGTCTTCCGAGCAGGCAATCAGCAACTGATAGCCGCGCTGGCGCGCCTGACGTTCAAGATAGTTGGCGATACGGGTATAGCTGGTGTTTTCCAGGTCAGGGATCACCAGACCAATAGAGCGGGTACGCCCGGCACGCAGACCGGCTGCGACAGCATTCGGATGGTAGTTATGCTCACGAACCACCGCCATAACTTTTTCAACGGTCTTGTCGCTGACACGGTACTGCTTTGCTTTACCGTTAATCACATAGCTGGCCGTTGTTCGTGACACGCCGGCTAGCCGGGCGATTTCATCCAGTTTCACAATTGCCCCTTAAAAAAAGAAAAGAGTCCATGGCCCTGTCAAGGTTATGGTTAAATCTTTTAACATCTAAACGCAGAAAAGCCTTCGCGGCAACCGCTTTTATCTGCGTTGTCGGCTGATTACGCAAAAAAAAGCCCGGCTTTGGTGACCGGGCAGAAAGAGGCGAACCTTTTTGACAACTAACGCATGATTTTCTCGCCGCGTGACAGACCCACAACCCCCGATCTCGCGACCTCGACAATTTTTGCGACATCCCGTACGGACGCCAGGAAAGCATCCAGCTTGTCGCTTGTCCCGACCAGCTGAACCGTATAAAGAGAAGGCGTGACGTCGATAATCTGTCCGCGGAAAATATCCGCATTGCGTTTGACTTCATCACGCCCGTAGCCGCTGGCCTGGATTTTCACCAGCATGACCTCACGTTCAACGTAGGCCCCCTGCCCCAGCTCGCTCACGCGCAGTACGTCGACCAGCTTATGCAGCTGTTTTTCAATTTGCTCAAGCACTTTGGCATCGCCGACGGTTTGGATCGTCATGCGCGACAGCGTCGGATCTTCCGTCGGGGCAACGGTCAGGCTTTCAATGTTATAGCCGCGCTGCGCAAAAAGGCCAATGACGCGCGACAGTGCGCCAGACTCGTTTTCCAGTAAAACAGATAATATCCGGCGCATATCAGGTTCTCTCCGTTTTGCTTAACCACATTTCATCCATACCACCACCACGAATATGCATCGGATAAACGTGCTCGGTTCCATCAACAATCACATCCATAAAGACGAGGCGGTTGTTTTTAACGTGCTCAAGCGCCTGTGCGAGCTTCGTTTCCAGCTCAGCCGGATCGGTCACCCGCATGCCTACGTGGCCATAAGCTTCAGCAAGACGAACAAAATCCGGCAGCGATTTCATGTAGGACTGGGAGTGGCGGCCAGAGTAGATCATATCCTGCCACTGCTTGACCATACCGAGATACCCGTTATTCAGGTTCAGCACCAGTACCGGCAGTTCATACTGCAGCGCGGTAGACAGCTCCTGAATGTTCATCTGAATACTGCCGTCCCCCGTCACGCAGACGACGGTTTCATTCGGCAGCGCCAGCTTCACGCCCAGCGCGGCAGGCAGACCAAAGCCCATGGTTCCTAAACCACCGGAGTTGATCCAGTGTCGCGGTTTATCAAACGGGTAATACAGGGCGGCAAACATCTGATGCTGCCCCACGTCTGAGGTCACGTACGCCTCACCTTTCGTCAGTCGCCACACCGCTTCAATGACCGCCTGCGGCTTAATGTTTTCACTTTGCGTGTCATATTTCAGGCACTGACGCGCGCGCCACTGTTCAATCTGCTGCCACCAGTCGCGGATCTCATCCAGCGGCTGGGTTGCACTCTCCTGGGTCAGCAGGTCCAGCATTTGCTCCAGAACCTGACGGGCATCGCCGACGATCGGCACATCGGCCGACACCGTTTTTGAAATTGACGTTGGATCGATATCAATGTGCAGCACGGTGGCGTTCGGACAATACTTCGCCAGGTTGTTGGTGGTGCGATCGTCAAAGCGCACGCCGACGGCAAAGATCACATCGGAATGATGCATTGTCATGTTGGCTTCATAGGTACCGTGCATACCCAGCATCCCCAGCGCCTGACGATGGGTGGCAGGGAACGCCCCCAGCCCCATCAGCGACGACGCAACGGGAAGGTTAAGCTTTTCAATCAGTTCACGAAGCTGGGCTTCACAGGCAGAGTTGATCGCCCCGCCACCGACATAGACCACCGGTTTTTTGGCGGCCAGAAGCGTTTGCAACGCTCGCTTGATCTGACCTTTATGCCCCTGCGTTGTGGGGTTATAAGAGCGCATGCTGACCGATTCCGGCCAGACATAAGGCAGCTTGTTTGCCGGGTTGAGAATATCTTTAGGCAGATCGACCACCACCGGTCCCGGGCGTCCGCTCGCCGCCAGCCAGAAGGCTTTTTTCAGTATGCCGGGAATGTCTTCTGTTTGCTTGACCAGGAAGCTGTGCTTCACAACGGGACGCGAAATCCCGACCATGTCGCACTCCTGAAACGCATCGTAGCCAATCAGTGAGGTTGCCACCTGCCCGGAGAGGATCACCAGCGGAATGGAGTCCATATAGGCCGTCGCAATGCCGGTAATGGCGTTTGTCGCGCCGGGGCCGGACGTGACTAATACCACGCCCACTTCACCCGTCGCACGTGCCAGGCCGTCAGCCATGTGTACCGCCGCCTGCTCGTGACGTACCAGAACATGGTCAATGCCCCCAACCGTATGCAGCGCATCATAAATATCGAGGACCGCACCGCCAGGGTAGCCGAACACTTGCTTTACGCCCTGATCGATCAGCGACCGAACGACCATTTCCGCGCCAGACAACATCTCCATGCTTTGCCTCCAGGCATTTTGTTATAGACGGACTGCCGAATTCATTTCCGCACCGTCTTACGATTGGGATAAACCAATCTTATATTTTGCAGAGTGTTCTTTACCTTAACCGCTCGTTATGAGGCAGGCAATTAGCAAACCCGGTGAGATAAACGGTGCGTAAAGCAGAAAAAGCAGCCGTTATCAGAAGATATGGTTAATTCCTCTGGGAATAGAGGATGGGATGATAAATCATCGCTGAAAACCGCGACAATGCAGGAAATCATCTATTTTTGCGCGCCGGAGAGCAGCCCGAAAAAAAGCTTCACAGAACAAAATAGCAAGTATCTAGAAAAACTCAGGATAAATCACATAAACCGATGCGATTTATCCTGATGCGTTTACCGGCGGCAGATGCCAACCAGCAACTCTTCCATCCACTGATGTCCTTTATCCCGACCCGCGGCTTCATGCCAGGAAAGATAACAGGTACGGCTATTTAGCTTGAGCGGCAGAGGCAAAATTTGCAGATTTAAAGGGTCAGAAAACTCTTCTGCCAGCCAGCGCGGCGCAATTGCCACCAGCTGTGTCTGGGAAACCACGTTTAATACGCTGACCATGGCCATGCCCTGATAAGCCACGCTCGCCTGTTTATCCGCAGTGTCATACCACGGCAGGCTAAAGGAAGCATATCTGTCGAGCGCAACAACGGCGTGCTGCTCGTTATAAACATCGTTTTCTCGCAGCGGAGAATTCAGGCGCGGGTGTTTTTTACTGGCGACCAGAACCATTTCATCTTTAAACAGCGGCACGCAGGAAAATTCCGGACGACGGAACTCTTCATATCCGAGAACGAATTCGATCTCCTGATAGCGTAACTGATGTTCCGTGTTTTGATTCAGGGATGATTTAAAAACAAGATGGATATTTGGTGCGATCTCTTCAACTTTATTATAGATAATTGACGTTAAATAATTATCTAATGGGCTGCAGACACAAAGATGAAATACGCGCTCGCTGCTTAACGGTTCAAAGCCCGATCCCGGCAGCTCATTTTGGACCAGTTGTAACGCCTGGCGGATGGAGCCGAACAGCTGGAATGCGCGTGCCGTAGGCTGGATCCCCCTCCCGTAGCGAACAAATAATTCGTCGTTAAACATGAGCTTAAGCCTGGCAACGGCATTACTCACCGCAGGTTGTGACATCCCCAACGCTTGAGCCGCGCGGGTGATATTCTGTTCCTGCATGACCGCATCAAACACCGTCAGAAGATTCAGATCCACCGTGCGTAACTGCGGTTTAATCCCATCAGTAGCTTGAGACTGTTTAATATTATTTTCTGGCACTTCTGACTCCACTGTCACGCTACACTCCTTTGCCAACGTACTGCAATAATCTCGAAAAATATGATTTATCATGCAAATACGATCAGCGAAAGAGAATTATTTAAAATTCGGAATATATAAAGACTCTATATTAACGAAAATTAATGAGCGAAAATGATATGTTTGACTTTAGGATCTGAATGAAACCATAAACCAAACAAATATACAATTGCCATCAGGTTAATGATGACTTAAGTATTATTAAACTGTTATTGCTATGTCCCTACAATTAGTTAACAACCTGTTATCTCTGTTCGTTTTTTAGCACTCAGAAATAGATTCACTGCATTTATAACTTAATGATATCCAAACTCTTTAAGCACAAAGCATCCTCTTCAAGACATTTCACTCATTTTTAAACAATTATATTTATTTGTTTCTGCAACTCTTTTCTTAAGTCCAAAATTAGACAATTAGTCGGGCAGGAAAAGCTAAAACCAGCACAATTAGCTAAAGTGAATATCCTGTTGATTCCGTCTGTCGGGCCCGTTTTCATCCTCAGGGGTTGACATGAACAGCCGTATCCAGTACCACTAAAAGCATATTGAATTTAACGGAGCACGATTCATGACACGCACCATTCGTTTCACCGGTCTACTACTACTAAACGCATCCACTGTGCGCGGTAGACTGGCGGGCGAAATTCAGCGTTGAATCGTCACCAGTAAGACTAAAAACCCGCGCCACTGCGCGGGTTTTTTTATGCTCGTAGCAAGGCGCCCTAAGACTGACAAGGACCTAACCCATGAGCCAGCAAGTCATTATTTTCGATACTACTTTACGTGACGGTGAACAGGCATTACAGGCAAGCCTGAGTGTAAAAGAGAAACTGCAGATCGCGCTGGCTCTCGAACGTATGGGTGTCGACGTGATGGAAGTCGGTTTCCCTGTCTCTTCCCCGGGTGATTTCGAATCCGTACAGACCATTGCGCGCACCATTAAAAACAGCCGCGTCTGTGCCCTGGCGCGCTGCGTAGAGAAAGACATCGACGTCGCCGCCGAGTCGCTGAAGGTCGCCGAAGCGTTCCGTATCCACACCTTTATTGCTACCTCACCTATGCACATCGCAACCAAATTGCGCAGCACGCTGGATGAGGTGATTGAGCGCGCGGTCTACATGGTTAAACGCGCACGCAACTATACCGATGACGTTGAGTTCTCCTGTGAAGATGCGGGCCGTACGCCAATCGAAGACCTGGCGCGCGTTGTGGAAGCCGCCATCAACGCGGGCGCGAAAACCATCAACATCCCGGACACCGTCGGCTACACCATGCCGTTTGAGTTCTCCAACATCATCACCGGCCTGTATGACCGCGTGCCGAATATTGATAAAGCAATTATCTCCGTCCACACCCACGATGATTTGGGTCTGGCCGTAGGCAATGCTATCGCCGCCGTCCACGCTGGCGCGCGTCAGGTAGAAGGCGCGATGAACGGTATCGGCGAACGCGCGGGCAACTGTTCGCTGGAAGAAGTGATCATGGCGATCAAAGTGCGCAAAGACATCATGGACGTGCACACCCGCATTAATCACAACGAAATCTGGCGCACCAGCCAGACCGTCAGCCAGATTTGCAACATGCCCATTCCGGCTAACAAAGCAATTGTCGGTACCGGCGCCTTCGCGCACTCCTCCGGTATTCACCAGGATGGCGTCCTGAAGAATCGTGAAAACTACGAAATCATGACCCCGGAATCCATCGGCCTGAATCAGGTGCAGTTGAACCTGACCTCCCGTTCCGGTCGCGCGGCGGTTAAACATCGTATGGAAGAGATGGGTTATAAGGACAGCGATTACAACATGGACCAGCTGTACGACGCGTTCCTGAAACTGGCCGACAAAAAAGGCCAGGTGTTCGACTATGACCTGGAAGCGCTGGCCTTTATTAACAAGCAGCAGGAAGAGCCGGAGCACTTCCGTCTGGATTACTTCAACGTGCAGTCCGGCTCCAGCGACATCGCCACCGCCTCGGTCAAACTGGCCTGCGGGGATGAAATTAAAGCAGAGGCCGCTAACGGTAACGGCCCTGTCGATGCCATCTACCAGGCGATTAATCGCGTCACCGAGTACGACGTTGAGCTGGTGAAGTATGACCTGACGGCCAAGGGCCACGGCAAAGATGCACTGGGTCAGGTCGACATTGTTGTTACCCACAATGGCCGCCGCTTCCATGGCGTGGGCCTGGCGACCGATATTGTTGAATCCTCCGCGAAAGCGATGGTGCATGTTCTGAACAACATCTGGCGCGCCGCCGAAGTCGAAAAAGAGTTGCAACGCAAAGCTCAGAATAAAGAGAACAACAAGGAAACCGTGTAATGTCGAAGAATTACCATATTGCTGTGTTGCCGGGCGACGGTATTGGTCCGGAAGTAATGGCACAGGCGCTGAAAGTACTGGAAGCCGTTCGCGCGCGTTTTGCGATGAAAATCACCACCAGCCACTACGACGTGGGCGGTATTGCAATTGATAACCACGGTACGCCGCTGCCAAAAGCGACCGTGGAAGGCTGCGAAAATGCCGATGCCGTGCTGTTTGGTTCCGTCGGTGGCCCGAAATGGGAACACCTGCCGCCGGCAGAGCAGCCAGAGCGCGGCGCGCTGCTGCCGCTGCGTAAACATTTCAAGCTGTTCAGCAACCTGCGTCCGGCGAAGCTGTATCAGGGTCTGGAAGAGTTCTGCCCGCTGCGCGCGGATATCGCCGCCAACGGTTTCGACATTCTGTGCGTGCGTGAACTGACCGGCGGGATCTACTTCGGTCAGCCAAAAGGCCGCGAAGGCAGCGGACAACACGAGAAAGCGTTCGACACCGAGGTGTATCACCGTTTCGAAATCGAACGTATCGCCCATATCGCGTTCGAGTCGGCGCGCAAACGCCGCCATAAAGTGACCTCCATTGATAAAGCAAACGTGCTGCAGTCTTCCATTTTGTGGCGCGAGATCGTCAGTGAAGTCGCTAAGCAGTACCCGGACGTCGCGCTGTCGCACATGTATATCGACAACGCGACCATGCAGCTGATTAAAGATCCTTCCCAGTTTGACGTGCTGCTGTGCTCCAACCTGTTCGGCGATATTCTCTCTGACGAGTGCGCGATGATCACCGGCTCGATGGGCATGCTGCCCTCCGCAAGCCTGAATGAAGAAGGCTTTGGCCTGTACGAGCCTGCGGGCGGCTCCGCGCCGGATATTGCCGGCAAAAATATTGCTAACCCGATTGCGCAGATCCTCTCCCTGGCCCTGCTGCTGCGCTACAGCCTGGATGCAGGCGATGCGGCAACCGCAATTGAGAACGCCATTAACCGGGCGTTAGAAGAAGGCGTCCGTACCGGCGATTTAGCATGCGGCACGGCGGCAGTCAGTACCGATGAAATGGGCGACATCATTGCCCGCTATGTCGCTGAAGGGGTGTAATCATGGCTAAGACGTTATATGAAAAGTTGTTTGATGCGCACGTTGTGTACGAGGCGCCAAACGAAACCCCGCTGCTGTACATTGACCGTCATCTGGTGCACGAAGTGACCTCTCCTCAGGCATTTGACGGCCTGCGGGCGCACAAGCGCCCGGTACGTCAGCCGGGTAAAACCTTCGCGACGATGGATCACAACGTATCCACCCAGACCAAAGACATTAATGCCTCGGGTGAGATGGCGCGTATCCAGATGCAGGAGCTGATTAAGAACTGCAACGAGTTTGGCGTTGAGCTTTACGACCTGAACCATCCGTACCAGGGCATCGTCCACGTGATGGGGCCTGAGCAAGGGATCACCCTGCCGGGCATGACCATCGTCTGCGGGGACTCCCATACCGCGACCCACGGCGCGTTTGGCGCTCTGGCGTTCGGGATTGGCACTTCCGAGGTGGAACATGTGCTGGCAACGCAGACCCTGAAACAGGGCCGCGCCAAAACCATGAAGATTGAAGTGAAGGGTAAAGCCGCACCGGGTATTACCGCAAAAGATATCGTGCTGGCCATCATCGGTAAAACCGGCAGCGCGGGCGGCACCGGTCATGTTGTCGAGTTCTGCGGGGAAGCCATCCAGGCGCTGAGCATGGAGGGGCGCATGACCCTGTGCAATATGGCCATTGAGATGGGCGCAAAAGCCGGTCTGGTCGCGCCGGACGAAACCACCTTCAACTACGTGAAGGGTCGTCTGCACGCGCCGAAAGGTCAGAATTTTGACGACGCGGTAGCTTACTGGAAAACCCTGAAAACCGACGATGGCGCAGCCTTTGACACCGTCGTCACGCTGCAGGCAGAAGAGATTGCGCCTCAGGTGACCTGGGGCACCAACCCGGGCCAGGTAATTTCCGTCAACGACAATATCCCGGACCCGGCATCCTTTACCGATCCGGTCGAGCGCGCCAGTGCCGAAAAAGCGCTGGCCTATATGGGACTGAAGCCCGGCGTGCCGTTGACCGATGTGACCATTGATAAAGTCTTTATCGGTTCCTGCACCAACTCCCGTATCGAGGATTTGCGTGCCGCCGCCGAGATTGCCAAAGGCCGCAAAGTGGCACCAGGCGTGCAGGCGCTGGTGGTACCTGGCTCCGGCCCGGTGAAAGCCCAGGCGGAAGCCGAAGGTCTGGATAAGATCTTTATCGAAGCTGGCTTCGAGTGGCGCCTGCCCGGCTGCTCCATGTGTCTGGCCATGAACAACGATCGCCTGAATCCGGGTGAGCGCTGCGCCTCCACCAGCAACCGTAACTTTGAAGGCCGTCAGGGCCGCGGTGGGCGCACCCATCTGGTCAGCCCGGCAATGGCCGCCGCTGCGGCAGTCACCGGCCATTTCGCCGATATTCGCAGCCTGAAATAAGGAGACAATCATGGCAGAGAAATTTACCCAACATACGGGCCGTGTTGTCCCGCTGGACTCCGCTAACGTCGATACAGACGCTATTATTCCAAAACAGTTTCTGCAGAAAGTGACGCGTACCGGTTTCGGCGCCCATCTGTTTAACGACTGGCGTTTCCTGGACGATAAGGGAGAAGTGCCTAATCCGGAATTCGTTCTGAACTTCCCGGAATACAAAGGCGCCTCCATTTTGCTGGCACGCGAAAACTTTGGCTGCGGCTCATCCCGTGAACACGCACCGTGGGCGCTCACCGACTACGGTTTTAAAGTGGTCATTGCCCCTAGCTTCGCGGATATCTTCTACGGCAACAGCTTCAACAACCAGCTGCTGCCCGTCACGCTGAGCGATGAACAGGTCGATGAGTTGTTCGCGCTGGTTAAGGCGAATCCGGGCATTTCGTTTGAAGTGGATCTGGAAGCCGAAGTGGTGAAAGCCGGGGATAAGACCTACAGCTTCAGCATTGATGCCTTCCGCCGTCACTGCATGCTGAAAGGTCTGGACAGCATTGGTTTAACTCTCCAGCACGACGCGGCGATTGCCGCTTACGAAAACAAACAACCTGCATTTATGAAATAATTCTCCGGCCTGCAGTCCATTCTGCAGGCCGCGTTTTATCCCGATATCCGCCTCCTTCTGTAAATACTTCCAAACCCAGCCACTAATGACGTTATATTTAATGTCAATTTAATGTTTCCTGCGCAGAATAACCGCTCAATCAGCTGACAGCGGAAATAATCATGGAAAAGAAAAATGGCAATGAGTCTCATATCCGTTCTCGGGAAATACATAAATGCACATTAGTAAGCGTAATAATAAATAGTTTACTCACCGCCTTTCAGATAGTTGCAGGAATATTTTCCGGCTCACAGGGTTTAATTGCTGATGGGATTCATTCTCTTTCCGATTTATCCTCCGACTTTGTCGTTTTGATTGCGAATAAAAAGAGTCAGAAAGCTTCTGATATCGATCATCATTACGGTCATCTGCGTTTCGAAAACGGTGCAAAGCTCATTATTGGCGCTATTCTGCTGCTTGTGGGGGTCGGGATGCTCTGGTCCGCAGGGAATAAACTGCTTCACCCCGAGACGCATCAGCTGGTGAAAGGGGCCGCGTTGTGGGTGGCGATTCTGGCGCTGGTGGTAAAGGAAAGCCTGTTCAGATACATGTTTGCCACGGGAAAACGTATTCAGTCCTCGCTGCTGATAGCCAATGCCTGGCATGCCCGTTCTGACGCAGCGTCGTCAGTGGTTGTCGCCATCGGCATTGCCGGGAATTTAGTGGGATTTCACGCGATGGACCTCATTGCGGCCCTGATTGTCGGAGTATTCATCGCCCACATGGGTTACAAATTTTCAGCCGATGCCCTGCACGATCTGATGGACCGTTCGCTGGAGCCCGAGCTTGAGCACGACATCAAAACGTGTCTTCTCGCAACCGAGGGCGTCACCGGACTCCATGATTTAAAAACCCGCAAGATGGGTGATTTAGCCCTTGTCGATGTTCATCTGGAAGTAAACGGCGAATTAAGCGTAAAAGAAGGACATCAGATTGCAGTGAATGCCAGAAATAACGTGATGCAAAAATTCAATGTGCTGAACGTGATGACGCATATTGATCCTGCCCTCTAATCGAAACGCATAAATACAGTGTGACGCAACCGATCGTTAAGGTTTCGTTAATTAATCTGCGTCACACTGCATCGCATCAGCTCTCTCATTATTGAGGTAAAATGCGATGAAACCAACATTACGTGATACGCTTCCCCATAAAGAAACGCCTTTTCTTCGCATACTGCACATTCTTGTGGCCGTACTGGTCCTGGCCCAGATTATCAATTCTAATTTCACCGAAAGTGAAGCCCTCCACGAATCCGGGCTGAACGGAATTGTCACCTGGATCCATGTTATCTCCGGATTTGGTTTAATTTTTTGTGGCATTGCCATGATGGCATGGATGTTAACCCAGCGCGGATTTAAGTATTACTTCGCCTGGCTGGCGCTGGATTTTCGCGGAATTGTTGACGATATTCGCACCCTCGCGCAGCGTCAGCTTCCTGACGCGCATGCTGGCGGTATGGCGGCAACGGTGCAAGGTCTGGGCGTGCTGGCGCTGCTGGGCGTTGCACTCTGCGGCGCGGCCTGGTTCGTGCTGAACGCCACGCTCGGGCCGGTTTCGTCCGTCACGGAATCCGTCTTAGATTTGCATAAATTCCTGACGGTCTTTATCGAGACATATTTCTGGGCACACGGCTTCATGGGCCTAGTCCATATGTACCTGACGCTACGCGCGCAACGTAAATATCAGTATTCAGAATAAAACGGTTCGCAGAGCCCGGCGTTCCTGGGCTCCGTTTCGTTCATCCGATCACACGTCTTTTACGCGGCAGGTCAGCAGAAGCGTCACGACGGATAGCGCCGCAATCATCCAGTAGACAGACGCATGCCCGTAGCTTTGCGCCAGCGCCCCCTGAATCACGCCCGCCAGAATCACCCCGGTTGAAATGCTGTTGGTAAAAAGCGTGGTCGCCGAGCCGGCACGGCCGGGCATGAGATCCTGAAACCAGAGCATGCCGATCCCGGCAACAATCCCAATAAACACGGCGTTAAACAGCTGCAGCGCCAGCAACGCTTCCCGCGAATGGAAAAGGATCAGCCCCGCGTAGAACAGCACTCCGGCCGCCACGGCGACGATCATCATCCTGCGCTTTCCAAAACGCTTAACGTAGTAACCCGCCAGAATCATTGCCGGGATTTCCAGCCCGGCGGCAGTGCCCATTAAGATCCCCGCAAGCTTGTCCGGAAGGCCCAGATCGCTGCTGATCCACAGCGGCATATCGATGATGTACATGGTGTTGCAGGTCCACATCAGCGTGGAGGCAATAAACAGCATGCGGACGTTTTTGTCCTGCCAGCCGCTCACTTCGGTGACAGGTTTATCCGTCGTCTGTTCGACTCGCGCCACGGACGGCAGCGCGAAGGCAATCAGCGCCAGGCTGATGACAAAAATCCCGGCGGCGATGGAAAACATGGTGGTAAAGCCGTAGTTCAACGCCAGCATGAAGGCCAGCGGCGGGCCAATGACCCACGCCAGCGAAAGCTGGGCGCGCATCACCGAGCTGAACATCACCACTTCACGCGCCGAGTTATCCGCATATTCACGGGCCAGCGCGAACAGCTGCGGCATGGCGGTGTTCGCCAGCGAAGCCAGCAGCACGCCGCAGGTAATGAGCGTCAGATAATGACGGTTGAAGGCAAAGAGCAGCGCGTTACCCACGGCCATGGCGCAGCAAAAGAGGATCAGCCTGCGGCGATCGCCCTGGCTGTCCGATCGTTTCGCCAGCGCGAGGCTGACCAGGATCCCGGCAATGGCGTTAACAGTGTAAAACAGGCCAACCCAAAACGGCTGCGCCCCCACCTCGCGGCTGAGAAACAGGCTCAGCGTCGGCGCCTGCAGCGCCCCCGCCACGCCCATCATAAAGGCCACCAGCATAAAAGCGGCATACACGCCGTTCAGGCGTCGCCCCATCGTCATCAACCACAGCATGCGCAAGTCCTTGTGAAAGCGAATCGAAATTGGGTGAATAGTAAACGAAAAAAGCCAGCAAAAACATTTTGCTGGCGGGTGATAAGCACCAATACTCAGTCACACATGATCGAGGCGAGTTAGCGGGAAGAGGTCGGGGCTGTAACGTCCCACTGCATCAATTCTTCTAACGTTTTCAGCCGTTGCTCTGCACACCGGCGGGCCAGCCAGGACGCTCCTTTTGTCGCTGAAAAGTACTGCTGATAGAACTGACGTGCGGTAGACCTCTTCATAATTTACCTCCTCGCTTCATCGGGGAGAATTATTGGCCTAATATAGGGATAAATAAATTGCTGGTTTTTTGTCAGGAGTTCCCCTTTTATGCCTTCCGGTCGTCTGCAACAACAGTTTATCCGCCTCTGGCAGTGCTGCGAGGGGCAATCGCAGGAGACCACGCTCAACGAGCTGGCTGACCTGCTTAGCTGCTCCCGCCGCCATATGCGCACGCTGCTCAACACCATGCAGCAGCAGGGCTGGTTAAGCTGGGAAGCGGAGGCGGGACGCGGCAAACGCTCGCGGCTGACTTTCCTCTATACCGGGCTGGCGCTGCAGCAGCAGCGCGCGGAAGATCTGCTCGAGCAGGATCGCATCGATCAGCTGGTGCAGCTGGTGGGCGACAAAGCCGCCGTGCGCCAGATGCTGGTTTCCCATCTCGGGCGCAGCTTTCGTCAGGGCCGACACATTCTGCGGGTGCTCTACTACCGTCCGATGAAAAATCTGTTGCCCGGCACGGCCTTACGCCGCTCAGAAACCCACATGGCCCGGCAAATCTTCAGCGGCCTGACGCGCATAAATGAGGAAAACGGGGAACTGGAAGCGGATATCGCGCACCACTGGCAGCAGCTTTCTCCGCGCCACTGGCGCTTCTTTTTACGCCCCGGCATCCACTTTCACCACGGCCGCGAGCTGGAAATGCACGACGTCATCGCCTCTCTGGAACGTGCCCGCAGGCTCCCGCTCTACTCGCATATCTCCCGCGTCCACTCCCCCACGGCCTGGACGCTGGATATTGAGCTGTCGCAGCAGGATAAGTGGCTTCCCTGGCTGCTGGGCTACGTGCCGTCGATGATTTTGCCCGGCGAGTGGGAATCAATGAACAACTTTGCCAGCCTGCCGATTGGCACCGGGCCTTATTCCGTGTCCCGCAATAACAGCAACCAGCTGAAAATCCGCGCGTTCGACGACTACTTTGGCTATCGGGCGCTGATCGACGAAGTGAACGTCTGGGTATTGCCGGATCTCAATGAAGACCTGAGCTGCGGGCTGACGCTGGAAGGCCCCACCACGGGAGAAAAAGCCGTGGAGAGTCGCCTCGAGGAGGGATGTTACTATCTCCTGTTTGACCGCCGCACCCACCGTGGGGCAAACCAGGCCGTCCGCAAGTGGATCAGCCACGTTTTGTCCCCTTCCAATCTGATTTACCATGCGGAAGAGCAGTACCAGACATACTGGTTCCCAGCGTACGGCCTGCTTCCGCGCTGGCACCACGCCCGCCCGGTTCACTGCGACAAACCCGCAGGGCTGGAGTCCATCACCCTGACCTACTACCGCGAGCACGTGGAGCATCGTTTTATCGCCAGAATCATGACCCGACTGCTGGCAGCCGAGGGGGTCAGGTTAGAGGTCAGGGAAGTGGACTATGACGAATGGCATCAGGGGGAGATCGCCAGTGATATCTGGCTCAACAGCGCCAACTTTACCCTGCCGCTCGATTTTTCCCTTTTCTCGCATTTGTATGAAGTCCCGCTGATCCAGCACTGCATCAACCGTGACTGGCAGCAGGATGCCGCCCTGTGGCGCGCGGGCGAAATGAATCTTGCAGCGTGGTGCCAGCAGCTGCTGGCCGAGCAGGCGATCGTACCCTTGATCCACCACTGGCTGATGATCCATGGCCAGCGCAGCATGCGCGGCCTGCGGATGAATACCCTGGGCTGGTTTGATTTTAAATCCGCCTGGTTTGCGCCGCCGGAGCCATAACGCTTTCGTAATATTCACCAAATCATTACAATAGCGCCGTTCTCAACGGGGTGCTGCATCAAAGATGTGCGCTGAGATAATACCCGTCGAACCTGATCCGGATAACGCCGGCGAAGGGATTTGAGGCTGTTGCTCAAAATCCTTTGCCACTCAACCTTGAGGTGCAAAGTGTTAAAAAAAGTTCTTCCCCTGCTGGCGCTGTTTGCGCTGCCTGCTTTTGCCAGGCCCGTCCTGACGGTCTACACCTATGACTCCTTCTCTGCCGACTGGGGCCCTGGCCCGGTGGTTAAAAAAGCCTTTGAAGCGGACTGTAACTGCGAGCTGAAGTTCGTGGCGCTGGAAGATGGCGTGTCGCTGCTCAACCGTCTGCGCATGGAAGGGAAAAACAGCAAGGCCGACGTGGTGCTCGGGCTGGATAACAACCTGCTGGAAGCCGCCTCGCAAACTAAACTGTTTGCCAAAAGCGGCGTAGCGGCAGATGCCGTTAACGTGCCGGGCGGCTGGAAAAACGACACCTTTGTGCCGTTCGACTATGGCTACTTTGCTTTTGTTTACGACAAAAATAAGCTGAAAAACCCGCCGAAGAGCCTGAAAGAGCTGGTGGAAAGTGACCAGAAATGGCGCGTGATTTATGAAGATCCGCGCACCAGCACGCCGGGCCTGGGCCTGCTGCTGTGGATGCAAAAGGTCTACGGGGATAAAGCGCCGGAGGCGTGGCAGAAACTGGCCGCCAAAACCGTCACCGTGACCAAGGGCTGGAGCGAAGCCTATGGCCTATTCCTGAAAGGCGAAAGCGACCTGGTGCTGAGCTACACCACCTCTCCGGCCTACCACATCATCGCCGAGAAGAAAGATAACTATGCTGCCGCTAATTTTGCTGAAGGGCACTATCTGCAGGTGGAAGTCGCCGCGCGTACCGCCGCCAGCAAACAGCCGGAGCTGGCCGAGAAGTTCCTGAAGTTTATGGTTTCACCGGGGTTCCAGAATGCCATCCCGGCTGGTAACTGGATGTATCCGGTCACTAACGTTACCCTGCCCGCAGGTTTCGAGCAGCTGACCAAACCAAACACCTCGCTGGAGTTTACGCCGCAGCAGGTCGCCGCGCAGCGTGCAGTATGGGTAAGTGAATGGCAACGCGCCGTCAGCCGTTGATTCCCGGCTGGTTACTTCCCGGGCTGCTCGCCGCCACAGTGATGGTGGCGCTCAGCCTGGGGGCTTTTCTTGCACTGTGGTTCAACGCGCCAGAGAGCGACCTGCTCGCCCTCTGGCACGACAGCTACCTCTGGCACGTGATCCGGTTCTCCTTCTGGCAGGCGTCTCTCTCTGCCCTGCTGTCGGCGATCCCGGCCATTTTCCTGGCGCGCGCCCTGTATCGGAGGCGTTTTCCCGGCAGGCTGGCACTGCTGCGCCTGTGCGCCATGACGCTGATCCTGCCCGTGCTGGTGGCGGTATTTGGCATCCTCAGCGTTTACGGTCGCCAGGGCTGGCTGGCTTCGCTGTTCGGCCAGCTTGGTCTGGAATGGTCATTCTCTCCTTACGGCCTGCAGGGCATTCTGCTGGCGCACGTGTTTTTTAATATGCCGATGGCAACGCGCCTCTTCTTGCAGGCGCTGGAGAACATTCCCGGCGAGCAGCGCCAGGTTGCTGCCCAGCTCGGCATGCGCGGCGTGTCGTTCTTCCGCTTTGTCGAATGGCCGTGGCTGCGCCGCCAGATCCCGCCCGTCGCGGCGTTAATCTTTATGCTCTGCTTTGCCAGCTTTGCCACCGTGCTGTCGCTCGGCGGCGGGCCGCAGGCCACCACCATTGAGCTGGCGATTTACCAGGCGCTGAGTTACGACTACGATCCCGGTCGCGCCGCGCTGCTGGCGATGGTGCAGATGGCGTGCTGCCTTGTGCTGGTGCTGTTGAGCCAGCGGCTGAGTAAAGCCATTCCCGCTGGCAGTAATCAAATAACCGGCTGGCGCGATCCGCAGGACAGCCTGCACAGCCGCGTTACCGATTTTATTCTGATCGCGCTGGCGCTCCTGCTTCTGCTGCCGCCGCTGATGGCCGTTATCGTTGACGGACTGAACCTCAATCTCATCTCCGTCCTGCAACAGCCCGTACTCTGGCAGGCGACATGGACCTCGCTGCGTATCGCGCTGGCGGCAGGGTTACTGTGCGTCATGCTGACCATGATGCTGCTGTGGAGCAGCCGCGAACTCTACGCGCGTCAGGCCCGTAAGGCCGGGCAAATGCTGGAGCTGACGGGCATGCTGATTCTGGCGATGCCGGGCATCGTGCTGGCGACGGGCTTCTTTTTACTGTTCAACAGCACCGTCGGCCTACCGGAAAGCGCCGATGGCATTGTGATTTTTACCAACGCCCTGATGGCCATCCCTTACGCGCTTAAGGTGCTGGAAAACCCGATGCGCGACGTCAACAGCCGCTACGGTTTGCTGTGCCAGTCGCTGGGTATGCAGGGCTGGCAGCGGCTGAAGGTGGTCGAGCTCCGCGCGCTAAAACGCCCGCTGGCGCAGGCGCTGGCGTTTGCCTGCGTATTGTCGATTGGGGATTTTGGCGTGGTGGCTCTCTTTGGCAATGACGATTTCCGCACGCTGCCATACTGGCTCTATCAGCAGATCGGCTCTTATCGCAGTCAGGACGGCGCGGTCACCGCGCTGTTACTGCTGCTGCTGTGCTTTGCCTTATTTACCGTTATCGAAAAACTTCCGGGGCGTGATGTTAAAACTGACTGATGTAACCTGGCTTTACCAGCATCTGCCGATGCGCTTCACGCTCTCCGTGCGCCAGGGAGAGATGATCGCCGTGCTTGGCCCAAGCGGCGCGGGAAAAAGCACGCTGCTTAATCTGATTGCGGGTTTTCTGCAGCCGGCAAGCGGTGCGATCGTCATTAACAATCAAGATCATACCTACACGCCGCCCGCAAAACGTCCGGTCTCAATGCTGTTTCAGGAAAACAACCTGTTTACCCACCTGACGGTGCGGCAAAACATCGCGCTGGGAATGCATCCGGGACTCAGGCTGAACGATGCCCAGCGCCAGAAGCTGGAGATCATTGCCGCCCAGATGGGGATCAACGAGTTCATCGACAGGCTGCCGGGCGAGCTTTCCGGCGGCCAGCGTCAGCGCGTGGCGCTGGCGCGATGTCTGGTCCGCGAGCAGCCGATCCTGCTGCTGGATGAGCCGTTCTCGGCGCTCGATCCCGCGCTGCGCCAGGAGATGCTCGCCCTGGTGCAGGACGTCTGCCAGCGCCAGCAGCTGACGATGCTGATGGTTTCACACAGTATTGAGGATGCTGCCCGCATCGCCCCGCGATCGGTAGTGATTGCCGAAGGGCGTATTTTGTGGGATGGAAAAACTGAAGAACTGCTGAGCGGTAAAGCGGGGGCGTCTTCACTGTTGGGCATTCGTGCCGTCTGATGCCCTCACCCTGGCCCTCTCCCACGGGGAGAGGGAAATCGTCGTTAACGGCTCACCACTTTTAATAAAATCTCGCCGTACACCGGCATCAGCGGGTGGCGAATCAGCGCGACCAGGGCCACCACGGCCACGCCCAGCGTCAGCGGGGCCAACCACAAAAGACGAGTGCGCGGAAGATAGCGCGTCAGACGATCGACGCTGGCTTTCGCGCTGCGCCACAGCCGCCAGCAGAGCCATGCCGCCAGCCATAGCAGCACAGCCGTGCCCAGCAGCAGCCACTTAAACTCGCCGCTTTGCATACCGTCAGGAATATCGATGGCCGCGCCGGCCAGGATCCCCGGCAGGAAGTAGAACGGCGGCCAGAAGACGCAGCCGATAATGTTCGGCACCACGAATTTCGCGACGGGCAGATCCAGCATCCCCGCCACCATCGGCACCAGCGGACGCGTTGGCCCGACAAAGCGGCCGACGAGGATGGTAAACATGCTGTGCTGATGCAGCGCATGCTCGGTTTTATCCAGCAGGGCTTTGTTCTTTTTCATGAACGACCAGCGGTGCAGCGGCTTCTTAAAGCGCCAGCCCAGCCAGAAGGAGATCCAGTCGCCGAGCAGGCAGCCGATAATCCCGGCCAGCCACGCCTGCCAGAAATTAACCTCGCCGCTGCCAATCAGCGCCCCAAGCCCGGCCATCATGACGGTGCCGGGCAGGATCAGCCCAACCAGCGCCAGCGATTCCAGAAACGCCACCAGCGCCACGGCGATGAGAGAGTACATAACGGACTGGGTAATAAAGTGTTCCAGCAATGCCTGCATAACTATTCCGGTCAGAAAACGAATCAGCGATTCTGCTTAGCGCCCCGCACCGCGTCAAGGCAACAATTGTCTGAATAGTTTACAGGTTGCTTTCTGCATTCACCTGTTTGTTTATCTTTTTTTACCGTTTATTCACATCCCGCGCGGAATTCGCTCGGGCTGGCACCGGTGCATTTTTTAAATACCCGGGAGAAATAGAGCTGATCCTCGAAGCCCACGTTGCGTCCGACGGTGGCAATCGGCATCCGGGTGGTGCTGAGCAGCAGCTTTGCCTGGCTGATGCGCTGATCCTCGCGCCAGCTCAGCACGCTGACCCCAAGCTGCTGGCGGAACAGATGCGACAGCCGCGACGGCGACAGGCAGACGTGCTGAGCAACGCTGGCGATATCAAACTGGCTATCGGCCAGGTGGTCGCTGATATACTGGCAGGCGTCGCGAACGCGGTTGTCCAGCGGGGGGTTAAGCGACTCGTTAATCGCCTCCATGCGGCGAAGCAGCAGCTGTTCGAGCAGGTTAATCGCCAGCAGTTCAGCGTAACGACCACCGGCCTGTCCCGCCTCGATAATCTGCGCAAAAAGCTCGCGAAACTGCGCCAGATGAACCTCATCCGGGCGATAAAAACCGGTGTGCGCAAAAATAGCTGGCCACGAAAGCCATTCCTGCCAGTAGGCGCGCGGACGGAAATAGACCCACTGGTGATACCACTCTTTGGCATCGGGATGACGGCCATAGTGGTGGATCTCCCCCGGCGGGAACAGCAGGATATCGCCGGGGCGGCAGACAAACTGCTGGTCACCGTTCTTGATGATCCCTTCTCCTCGCACGGTCAGATTGAGGATATACCCTTTCATGCCGAGCGGTCGGTCGACGTAAAAGTCGAGGTATCCCTCAGCCTCGATAGGGGTCAGTCCCGCCACAAGGTGCGCGTTAAACGAGTATCCCGGCAGCAGGGGATCGTTTTGCGTTTCGGCCATAGATTCAGTTCTCCCAAGGGTCCTGAAGGAAACCAATTGTCCATATCACTAAAAGCAGCTTTAAAATGGCCCGCGAAAAGATCCAAAAAGCATCACGCCGCTTTTACGTCCGCCATGTTTCAGCCTTTCCCCCTGATTTCTCCGCCAGAGCAGGCAGATAACCAGTAACAAAAGTGTCTATAAGTGCGGCAGAAATGTCCACATTGAATATTTGCACGGCGTCACACTTTCCGTTGTAACAGCAATTTAGTCCATAAGATTAGCGGATCCTGCCTGACGACTTTTTTCCCCAGTCTCTAATGTTCTTCCATACCTGTTTTTTCGATGGAGCAACACCATGGCAATTGCGATTGGCCTCGATTTTGGCAGCGATTCGGTTCGCGCGCTGGCAGTGGACTGTACGTCCGGCCAGGAGATAGCAACCAGCGTTGAGTGGTACCCGCGCTGGCAAGAGGGGCGCTACTGCGATGCGCCTAACAACCAGTTCCGTCACCATCCGCGTGACTATATCGAGTCGATGGAAGCGGCGATCAAAACCGTCCTGGCCGAACTGACCGGCGCCCAGCGGGCTGAGATTGTCGGGATTGGCGTCGACAGCACCGGCTCCACGCCTGCCCCTGTGGATGCCGAAGGCCGCGTGCTGGCGCTGCGCCCGGAGTTTGCCGACAACCCGAACGCCATGTTCGTGCTGTGGAAAGACCACACCGCCGTGGAAGAGGCCGAAGCCATCACCCGCCTGTGCCATCAGCCGGGCAAAACAGACTACTCGCGCTACATCGGCGGGATTTATTCCAGCGAATGGTTCTGGGCGAAGATACTCCACGTCACCCGTGCCGACGCAGCCGTTGCGCAGGCTGCGGCGTCATGGGTTGAGCTGTGCGACTGGGTGCCTGCCCTGCTCTCCGGCACCACTCGCCCGCAGGATATCCGCCGCGGCCGCTGCAGCGCCGGGCATAAATCCCTGTGGCACGAAAGCTGGGGCGGTCTGCCTCCGGCCGCGTTCTTCGACGAGCTCGATCCGATCGTCAACAAGAGTCTGACGTACCCGCTGTTTACCGACACCTTCACCGCCGATATTCCGGTCGGCACCCTCTGCGAAGAGTGGGCGACGCGCCTCGGCCTGCCTCAGAACGTGGCCATCTCCGGCGGCGCCTTTGACTGCCATATGGGCGCCGTGGGCGCGGGCGCACAGCCAAACACGCTGGTCAAAGTCATCGGAACCTCAACCTGCGACATCCTGACGGCGGATAAAGGCACCGTCGGCGACCGCGCGGTGAAAGGCATCTGCGGCCAGGTTGACGGCAGCGTGGTGCCGGACTTTATCGGTCTGGAAGCCGGTCAGTCCGCGTTTGGCGATATCTATGCCTGGTTTGGCCGCGTGCTCGGCTGGCCGCTGGACCAGCTGGCGGCGGCGCATCCTGAACTGAAAACCCAGATAGCCGACAGCAAAAAGCAGCTTCTGCCGCAGCTCACCGAAGCCTGGGCAAAAAATCCGTCTCTCGATCACCTCCCGGTGGTGCTGGACTGGTTTAACGGCCGCCGAACGCCGTTTGCCAACCAGCGCCTGAAAGGGGTGATCGCGGATCTCAACCTGGCGACCGACGCCCCTGCGCTGTTCGGCGGTCTGATTGCCGCAACGGCCTTCGGTGCCCGCGCCATTATGGAGTGCTTCACCGGGCAGGGCATCGACGTGAACAACGTGATGGCGCTGGGCGGCATCGCCCGTAAAAACCCGGTGATCATGCAGGCCTGCTGCGACGTGCTGAACCGTCCGCTGCAGATTGTGGCCTCCGATCAGTGCTGCGCGCTGGGCGCGGCGATTTTCACCGCCGTGGCCGCAGGCGTTCATGCCGACATCCCGACTGCGCAGCAGCATATGGCGAGCGCCGTCGAAAACACGCTCCAGCCGCGCGCCCAGCAGGCACAGCGCTTTGAACAGCTTTATCAGCGCTACCAGCAATGGGCAAAAAGCGCCGAACTTCACTATCTCCCTGTCGCCGCCCCGGCCAAAAGCACCGCGGACACTACGGCAACCCTGACCCATTAAGGACACGATGATGACCATTTTTAATAACTATGAAGTGTGGTTTGTGATTGGCAGCCAGCATCTGTACGGACCGGAAGCGCTGCAGCAGGTGACGAAACACGCGGAGCACGTCGTTAACGCGCTGAACGCGGAAGCCAAACTGCCGTGCAAACTGGTGCTGAAACCGCTGGGCACGACGCCGGATGAGATCACCCATATATGCCGCGACGCGAACTACGACGATAAATGCGCCGGTCTGGTGGTGTGGCTGCACACCTTCTCACCCGCCAAAATGTGGATCAACGGCCTGTCTATCCTCAACAAGCCGCTGCTGCAGTTCCATACCCAGTTCAACGCCTCCCTGCCGTGGGACAACATCGACATGGACTTTATGAACCTGAACCAGACCGCGCACGGCGGCCGCGAGTTCGGCTTCATCGGCGCGCGTATGCGCCAGCAGCACGCGGTGGTCACCGGCCACTGGCAGGATGGCAAGGCGCAACAGCGTATCGGCTCCTGGATGCGCCAGGCAGTATCCAAACAGGATACCCGCCATCTGAAAGTAGTGCGTTTCGGCGACAACATGCGTGAAGTGGCGGTCACCGACGGCGATAAAGTCGCCGCGCAGATCAAGTTCGGCTTCTCTGTGAATACCTGGGCCGTGGGCGACCTGGTGCAGGTGGTGAATGAAATCAGCGACGGCGACGTGAGCGCGCTGGTGGACGAGTACGAAAGCAGCTACCGCCTGACGCCTGCGGCACAAATCAACGGCGACAAGCGCCAGAACGTGCTGGACGCGGCGCGCATCGAGCTGGGCATGAAGCGCTTCCTGGAACAGGGCGGCTTCCACGCCTTTACCACCACCTTTGAAGACCTCCACGGCCTGAAACAGCTGCCGGGTCTGGCGGTTCAACGTCTGATGCAGCAGGGTTACGGCTTTGCGGGCGAAGGCGACTGGAAAACTGCCGCTCTGCTTCGCATCATGAAGGTGATGTCAACCGGTCTGCAGGGCGGCACCTCCTTTATGGAGGACTACACCTATCACTTCGAAAACGGCAACGACCTGGTGCTCGGCTCCCACATGCTGGAAGTGTGCCCGACGATCGCCGTGGAAGAGAAACCGATCCTCGACGTGCAGTACCTCGGCATCGGCGGTAAAGCCGATCCGGCGCGTCTGATCTTCAACACCCGTACGGGCCCGGCCATCAACGCCAGCCTGATCGACCTCGGCGATCGCTTCCGCCTGCTGGTGAACTGCGTCGATGCGGTTGAAACGCCGCACTCCCTGCCGAAACTGCCGGTGGCCAACGCTCTGTGGAAAGCACAGCCTGACCTGCCAACCGCCTCTGAGGCCTGGATCCTGGCCGGCGGCGCGCACCACACGGTGTTCAGCCACGCGCTGGATCTGAACGACATGCGTCAGTTCGCCGAGCTGCACGACATCGAGCTGACCGTGATTGATAACGATACCCGCCTGCCTGCCTTCAAAGACGCGCTGCGCTGGAACGAAGTCTATTACGGTTCAAAACGCTAAGTACGGAATGCCCGGTGACGCTGTGCTCACCGGGCCTACGGTTCTGTAGGCCGGATAAGCGAAGCGCCATCCGGCAGGAGACAACAATGTTAGACGATCTCAAACGTCAGGTGCTCGAAGCCAACCTGGCGCTGCCGAAACACAATCTGGTCACCCTGACATGGGGCAACGTCAGCGCCGTTGACCGGGAAAAAGGCGTGTTGGTGATTAAGCCTTCCGGCGTGGATTACACGGTGATGACCGCAGACGATATGGTCGTGGTCAGCCTTGAGACCGGCGAAGTGGTCGAAGGGAAGAAAAAGCCGTCCTCCGATACGCCGACTCACCGCCTGCTGTACCGCTCATTCCCGACCATCGGCGGCATTGTGCATACCCATTCGCGCCACGCCACCATCTGGGCGCAGGCGGGCCAGTCCATCCCGGCGACCGGCACCACCCACGCGGACTACTTTTACGGCACCATTCCCTGCACGCGTCTGATGACCGATGCGGAGATCGGCGGTGAGTACGAGTGGGAAACGGGGAACGTGATTGTCGAAACCTTCGAAAAACAGGGGATCGATGCGGCGCAGATGCCCGGCGTGCTGGTGCACTCCCACGGCCCGTTTGCCTGGGGTAAAAACGCGGAAGACGCGGTGCATAACGCCATCGTGCTCGAAGAGGTCGCCTATATGGGGATCTTCTGTCGCCAGCTGGCGCCGCAGCTGCCGGATATGCAGCAAACCCTGCTGGATAAGCATTACCTGCGCAAGCACGGCGCGAAGGCCTATTACGGGCAGTAAACTGTATATAAACCCAGCATTAAAATCTTAACCAGGCTATAATCAGGCCTGGTTTTGTTTTCTGGGATAACGGCGTGGCGCAGGCGCAAGAAGGCTTTTTACTGACCCGACACTGGCGGGATACCCCTCAGGGCACCGAGGTCGCGTTCTGGCTGGCAACCGACAGCGGTCCGCTACACGTTACGCTGCCGCCGCAGGAATCCGTTGCCTTTATTCCTGAAGCCCACGTCGAGAAGGTGAAACAGCTGCTGCGCGGCGAAAACGGCTGGCGCATCACCCCGCTTGAACTGAAAGATTTCCACCGCCAGCCGGTTTACGGCCTCTACTGTCGCGCCCATCGACAGCTGATGCGCTATGAAAAGCTGCTCCGCGAGGCGGGCGTGACGCTCTACGAAGCCGATATCCGCCCACCGGAACGCTTTCTGATGGAGCGGTTTATTACCGCCCCCGTCTGGGTCGACGGCACCGAGCATAGCGGCAGCCTCGTTAACGCGCGCCTGAAGCCCAATCCGCACTACCGCCCGCCGCTGAAGTGGGTCTCACTGGATATCGAAACTACCCGCCACGGCGAACTGTACTGCATCGGTCTGGAAGGCTGCGGCGATCGGGTTGTCTATATGCTCGGGCCGCCGAATGGCGATGCCTCCGCGCTGGATTTCCGGCTTGAGTACGTCAACAGCCGCCCGCAGCTGCTGGAGAAGCTTAACCAGTGGTTTGCCGACAACGACCCCGACGTCCTGATCGGCTGGAACGTGGTGCAGTTCGACCTGCGCGTGCTGCAAAAGCACGCCGAGCGCTACCGCATCCCGCTGATGCTGGGGCGCGGAAACAGCGAGCTGGAATGGCGTGAGCACGGTTTTAAGAACGGCGTTTTCTTCGCGCAGGCTAACGGTCGCCTGATTATCGACGGCATCGAGGCGCTTAAGTCCGCCTTCTGGAATTTCTCCTCTTTCTCTCTGGAAGCCGTCGCGCAGGAGCTGCTTGGCGAAGGTAAATCCATCGACAACCCCTGGGACAGAATGGACGAGATCGACCGGCGCTTTAATGAAGATAAACCGGCGCTTGCCACCTATAACCTGAAAGACTGCGAGCTGGTCACGCAGATTTTCCACAAAACCGAGATTATGCCGTTCCTGCTGGAGCGCGCGACGGTAAACGGCCTGGCGGCAGACAGGCACGGCGGCTCCGTAGCGGCCTTTAGCCACCTCTATTTTCCGCGCATGCACCGGGCGGGATACGTCGCCCCCAACCTCGGGGACGTGCCGCCGCAGGCCAGCCCCGGCGGATACGTCATGGACTCCCAGCCAGGTTTGTATGACTCGGTGCTGGTGCTGGACTACAAAAGCCTCTACCCGTCGATTATCCGCACCTTCCTGATCGATCCCGTCGGGCTGGTTGAGGGCATGGCCCAGCCGGATGATGAGCACAGCACGGAAGGTTTCCTCGGCGCACGCTTCTCGCGGGAAAAACACTGTCTGCCTGAAATCGTGGGAAACATCTGGCACGGCCGCGATGAGGCCAAGCGCCACGGCAACAAGCCGCTATCACAGGCGCTGAAAATCATTATGAACGCCTTTTACGGCGTGCTGGGCACCAGCGCCTGCCGCTTCTTTGATCCGCGTCTGGCCTCCTCGATCACCATGCGCGGGCACGAGATCATGCGCCAGACCAAAGCGCTGATTGAGTCCCGGGGCTATGACGTCATCTACGGCGACACGGACTCCACCTTTGTGTGGCTTAAGGGCGCGCATTCAGAAGACGACGCCGCGCAAATCGGCAAAGCGCTGGTCGCCTTCGTGAACGACTGGTGGCAGGAACATTTGCAGAAAGAGCGGTTAACCAGCGCGCTGGAGCTGGAATTTGAAACCCATTTCGCCCGCTTTTTAATGCCCACCATTCGCGGCACCGATCAGGGCAGCAAGAAGCGCTACGCCGGACTGATTCAGGAAGGCGACGCGCAGCGGATGGTTTTTAAAGGGCTGGAAACAGTACGTACCGACTGGACGCCGCTGGCGCAGCAGTTCCAGCAGACGCTCTATCTGCGGGTGTTTCGCAATGAGCCGTATCAGGACTACGTGCGCGAGACGATAGCCAGCCTGATGGCGGGCGAACTTGACGCGCAGCTGGCATACCGCAAGCGCCTGCGCCGCCCGCTGGCGGAGTACCAGCGCAACGTTCCTCCGCACGTACGCGCCGCGCGTCTGGCGGATGAAGAAAACGTCCGCCGTGGCCGCGCGCCGCAGTATCAAAACCGGGGAACCATTAAATACGTCTGGACCACTAGCGGCCCGGAACCCGTGGATTATCAGCATTCTCCTCTGGATTACGAACACTATCTGACGCGTCAGCTTCAGCCGGTTGCCGACGGAATTTTGCCCTTCATCGACGATGATTTTGCTACACTAGTGACAGGGCAACTTGGCCTATTTTGACGCGTGACGAAATGGCTGCCATCCAGTACCATAGCGCCCTTTCCATTCCCGGACCCATTTTTCGATGACCGTCTTTTTTGACGGTAGTCGAACTATTGCCTGCAATTAAAGATTAGAGCCGAACAACTATGCCTTTTACACTTGGTCAACGCTGGATCAGCGATACAGAAAGCGAACTTGGATTAGGAACCGTCGTAGCTATCGATACGCGTATGGTTACCCTCCTCTTCCCTGCCACCGGTGAAAACCGTCTGTACGCTCGCAATGACTCCCCTGTAACCCGCGTGATGTTTAATCCGGGTGACACCGTGACCAGCCATGACGGCTGGCAGCTCAAGATTGAAGACGTAAAAGAAGAGAATGGACTGCTCGCCTACATCGGGACTCGTCTGGACACCGACGAGACCAATGTCGTCCTGCGCGAAGTGCTGCTCGACAGCAAGCTGGTGTTCAGTAAGCCGCAGGACCGCCTGTTTGCCGGGCAAATCGACCGTATGGATCGCTTCTCCCTGCGCTATCGTGCGCGTAAGTTCCAGAGTGAACAGTACCGCATGCCGTGGAGCGGCCTGCGCGGCCAGCGCACCAGCCTGATCCCCCACCAGCTGAACATCGCCCACGACGTGGGCCGTCGTCACGCGCCGCGCGTGCTGCTGGCAGATGAAGTGGGCCTGGGTAAAACCATCGAAGCGGGCATGATCCTGCATCAACAGCTGCTTTCCGGCGCTGCAGAACGCGTGCTGATCGTGGTGCCAGAAACCCTGCAGCACCAGTGGCTGGTTGAAATGCTGCGCCGCTTTAACCTGCGTTTCTCCCTGTTCGACGATGAACGCTATGCCGAAGCGCAGCACGACGCCGACAACCCGTTTGAAACCGAACAGCTGGTCATTTGCTCCCTGGACTTCGTGCGCCGCAGCAAGCAGCGTCTTGAGCACCTGTGCGATGCCGAGTGGGACATTATGGTAGTTGACGAGGCGCACCATCTGGTCTGGAGCGAAGACGCGCCGAGCCGCGAATACATGGCTATCGAGCAGCTTGCCGAGCGCGTGCCTGGCGTTCTGCTGCTGACCGCAACGCCGGAGCAGCTGGGTCTGGAAAGCCACTTCGCCCGTCTGCGCCTGCTCGATCCAAACCGTTTCCACGACTTTGCGCAGTTCGTGGAAGAACAGAATAACTACCGCCCGGTCGCGGATGCCGTCGCCATGCTGCTGGCGGGCAAGCGTCTTTCTGATGACGAACTCAACACCCTGAGCGATCTGATTGGCGAGCAGGATATCGAGCCGCTTTTGCAGGCTGCGAACAGCGACAGCGACAACGCGGAATCCGCGCGTAAAGAGCTGATCGACATGCTGATGGATCGCCACGGCACCAGCCGCGTGCTGTTCCGTAACACCCGTAACGGCGTCAAAGGCTTCCCGAAACGCGAGCTGCATACGATTAAGCTGCCGCTGCCGACGCAGTATCAGACGGCGATTAAAGTCTCCGGCATTATGGGGGCGCGCAAAACCCAGGAAGAGCGCGCCCGCGACATGCTTTATCCGGAACAAATCTACCAGGAATTTGAAGGCGATACCGGCACCTGGTGGAACTTCGATCCGCGCGTGGAGTGGCTGATGGGCTACCTGACCGCGCACCGCTCCCAGAAAGTGCTGGTGATCTGCGCCAAAGCGGCCACCGCGCTGCAGCTAGAGCAGGTTCTGCGCGAGCGTGAAGGCATTCGCGCCGCCGTGTTCCACGAAGGCATGTCCATCGTCGAGCGCGACCGCGCCGCGGCGTGGTTCGGGGAAGAGGACAGCGGCGCACAGGTTCTGCTGTGCTCGGAAATCGGCTCTGAAGGCCGTAACTTCCAGTTCGCCAGCAACCTGGTGATGTTCGATCTGCCGTTTAACCCGGATCTGCTGGAGCAGCGTATCGGCCGTCTGGATCGTATCGGTCAGGCGCGTGATATTCAGATCCACGTGCCGTATCTCGAAAAAACCGCGCAGTCCGTGCTGGTACGCTGGTTCCACGAAGGTCTGGACGCGTTTGAACATACCTGCCCGACGGGCCGCACCATTTATGATCAAGTGCATGGCGATCTGATCGGCTACCTGGCCGCGCCGGAAAACGCGGAAGGGTTTGATGAGCTGATCAAGTCCTGCCGTGAGAAGCACGACGCGCTGAAAGCGCAGCTGGAGCAGGGCCGCGACCGCCTGCTGGAGATCCACTCCAACGGCGGTGAAAAAGCGCAGGCGCTTGCCGAGAGCATTGAAGAGCAAGATGATGACACCAGCCTGATCAGCTTCTCCATGAACCTGTTCGACATCGTCGGCATCAACCAGGACGATCGCGGCGAGAACCTGATTGTCCTGACCCCGTCCGATCATATGCTGGTTCCGGATTTCCCGGGCCTGCCGGAAGATGGCTGTACCATCACCTTTGAGCGTGACGTGGCGCTGTCCCGCGAAGACGCCCAGTTTATCACCTGGGAACACCCGCTGATCCGCAACGGTCTGGACCTGATCCTCTCCGGCGATACCGGCAGCAGCACCATCTCCCTGTTGAAAAACAAGGCGCTGCCGGTGGGCACCCTGCTGGTGGAGCTGATCTACGTTGTGGAAGCGCAGGCGCCGAAACAGCTGCAGCTCACCCGCTTCCTGCCGCCAACGCCCGTCCGCCTGCTGCTGGACAAAAACGGCACGAACCTGGCAGGACAGGTTGAATTCGAAAGCTTCAACCGACAGCTGAGCGCGGTAAACCGCCATACGGGCAGCAAGCTGGTGAACGCGGTACAGCAGGATGTGCACGCGATTCTGCAACTGGGCGAAACCCAGATTGAAAAAGCGGCCAGAGCGCTGATTGACGCCGCGCGCAGTGAAGCAGACGAGAAACTGTCTGCGGAGCTGTCCCGTCTGGAGGCGTTAAAAGCCGTCAACCCGAACATCCGTGATGACGAGCTGGCGGCGATTGAAAGCAACCGTCAGCAGGTGCTGGAAAGCCTGAATCAGGCTGGCTGGCGTCTGGATGCCCTGCGTCTTATCGTTGTGACGCATCAGTAAACGGAGCGCAAGATGGTGATGGAGCCTTACAATCCGCCGCAGGATCCCTGGCTGGTCATTCTGTATCAGGATGAACACATTATGGTGGTCAACAAGCCTAGCGGCCTGTTGTCCGTGCCGGGGCGTCTGGACGAGCACAAAGACAGCGTGATGACGCGCATTCAGCGTGATTATCCGCAGGCGGAGTCAGTCCATCGCCTGGATATGGCCACCAGCGGCGTGATTGTGGTAGCGCTGAACAAAGCGGCGGAACGCGAGTTAAAGCGCCAGTTCCGCGAGCGCGAGCCGAAAAAGCAGTATGTCGCCCGCGTCTGGGGCCACCCCGCGCAGGCGGAAGGCCTGGTGGATTTACCGCTGATCTGCGACTGGCCGAACCGGCCTAAGCAGAAGGTGTGTTACGAAACCGGCAAGGCCGCGCAGACCGAGTACGAAGTGCTGGAGTACGCGCCGGATAGTACCGCGCGCGTCCTGCTTAAGCCGATTACCGGACGTTCACACCAGCTGCGCGTGCATATGCTCGCCTTGGGTCATCCGATTCTGGGCGACCGCTTCTACGCGCCGCCTGAAGCGCTGTCCTTAGCGCCACGTCTGCAGCTGCACGCGCAGACGCTCACCATTACCCATCCGGCATTCGGTAACGCGATGACGTTTAAAGCCCCGGTGGACTTCTAAAAAAAAGCCCGACATCGTCGGGCTTTTTTTATTTGAAACCTTTCTTCTCTTTAATGAGCTCGTACGCCTTCTGGATTTCCTGCGCTTTTTGCTTCGCCATCTCCATCATTTCTGGCGGTAAGCCTTTCGCGACCAGTTTGTCCGGATGGTGTTCGCTCATGAGCTTGCGATAGGCACGTTTAATCGTGGTCTGATCGTCAGAGGGCTTAACGCCAAGCACGTTGCAGGCGTCTTCCAGCGTCGGACCACGCTGCGCCTGCTGCCAGGCACCGCCGGACGACTGCTGATGATAGCCGCCGCCAAACTGCGCCCCGCCCTGCATCATGCGCAGGAACTGGTCGAACTGCATGCGGGAGATGCCCAGCTCTTCCGCAATGACGTACAGCACGTCACGTTCATTAGGGTGAAGTGAGCCGTCTGCGAAGGCCGCCTGGATTTGAATTTCCAGAAACATCCGAATTAAATCAAAACGTCCAAAGCAGATGCTGCGAAACTGACGCATTTTTTCGCGAAGCGGATAATTATCCGACTTACCGATGCGAAACGCATTTTGCGCTGCCAGACGGGAGTCGCCGTGCAGGTTCATGCGATCCATAAAAACGCTGGCAATCTGAATATCGGCTTCTGTGACACGCCCTTTGGATTTGGTTAAGTGTCCCATGACCTCAAAGGTGGTGGAGAAAAAGAGTGACTGACGCTCGCGCTGATTGGCAAACCAGGCCATTTTGCGGCTGCGAGCCTTATCAAACATATGGCCGATAATAAGCCCAAGCACAATTCCCCAGAACCCGGCACCCATGATGATGGCGAACGCAACGCCGATTATTTTACCCCAATACTGCATATACTCCCCGGATAGTCATATTCCTGGCCGACGCAACGTCATCATCACTGTGTTCAAGTCACGGTCAATTGAAGGACATCGCCTATAATTTGCTTTATCATACTCGTCATTCGATAGCGAGCCTAACACTCTGGCACGCAAACGGGCAGGATTAACGCTGGTACTGCGCAGATGAGTAAGATAGTCTCTGAGCGTTTGTAAGCCGTAGCCACTGATGACGGAACAATAAAATACAACGTATGAAAAAACGTATCCCCACCCTCCTGGCCACAATGATTGGCTCCGCCCTGTACAGTCAACAGGGGCTGGCGGCCGATCTCGCCTCGCAGTGTATGCTTGGCGTCCCAAGTTATAATCGCCCACTGGTGAGTGGCGATACAAATAGCTTGCCGGTAACCATTACTGCCGACAGTTCGAAAGGGACTTACCCTGACAATGCCACGTTTACGGGCAATGTCGATATTAACCAGGGCAATAGCCGCCTGCAGGCAGACGAAGTGCAATTGCACCAGAAGCAGCCGGAAGGTGCGGCCGAGCCGGTACGAACGGTGGATGCGCTGGGTAATGTGCACTATGACGACAATCAGGTCATCCTGAAAGGTCCGAAAGCCTGGTCAAACCTGAATACTAAAGATACTAACGTCTGGAAAGGTGATTACCAGATGGTGGGTCGCCAGGGGCGCGGTGACGCTGACCTGATGAAACAGCGCGGTGAAAACCGCTATACGATCCTGGAAAACGGTACGTTCACGTCATGTCTGCCGGGTTCAAATACCTGGAGCGTGGTCGGGAGCGAGGTTATCCATGACCGCGAAGAGCAGGTCGCAGAGATCTGGAACGCCCGCTTTAAGCTGGGCCCTGTTCCCATATTCTACAGCCCTTATCTGCAGCTTCCCGTCGGTGACAAACGTCGCTCCGGTTTCCTGATCCCGAATGCCAAATACAGCACGTCGAACTACTTTGAGTTCTACCTGCCGTATTACTGGAACATCGCGCCAAACATGGATGCGACGATCACGCCGCACTATATCCACAAGCGCGGCAACATCATGTGGGAGAACGAGTTCCGCTATCTGACCCACGCCGGTGCGGGTCTGATGGAGCTGGATTATCTGCCGTCGGATAAAGTCTTCCAGGACGAGCATCCGACCGAAGGCGACAAGCACCGCTGGTTATTCTACTGGCAGCATGCCGGGGTAATGGATAAGGTATGGCGCTTTAATGTTGACTACACCAAAGTTAGCGATTCGTCTTATTTTAATGACTTCTCGTCCAAATACGGCTCAAGTACCGATGGCTATGCCACGCAGAAATTCAGCGTAGGCTATGCGGTACAGAACTTTGACGCAACCGTCTCGACCAAGCAATTCCAGGTATTTTCTGACCAGTCCACGCCTACCTATGGGGCAGAGCCACAGCTGGACGTTAACTGGTATCAGAATGATGTGGGTCCATTCGACACCCGAGTTTACGCTCAGGCGGTACATTTCGTTAACACGGATTCGGACATGCCTGAAGCGACGCGTGTTCACCTTGAGCCGACGATCAATCTGCCGTGGTCTAACGACTGGGCGAGCCTGAATACCGAAGCCAAGCTGATGGCGACTCACTATCAGCAAAAAAATATCGATAATTACAATGCCAGTAGAAATGCCAACCTTGAGGAGTCGGTCAACCGAACGCTTCCGCAGTTCAAAATGGACGGGAAGCTGATCTTCGAACGTGATATGGCTCTGCTGGCGGATGGTTATACCCAAACGCTTGAACCGCGTATGCAGTATTTGTACGTGCCATACCGCGACCAGAGCAAAATCCAGAACTACGACTCCTCTTTACTGCAGTCTGACTACAGCGGCCTGTTCCGTGACCGTACTTACGGCGGTCTTGACCGCATCGCGTCTGCTAACCAGTTAACGACCGGCGTCACAACACGTGTTTATGATGATGCTGCCGTTGAACGTTTTAACGTTTCTGTTGGTCAAATCTACTATTTCACCGAGTCACGCACCGGTGATGACAACATTAACTGGGAGAAAGATAACAAAACGGGATCGCTGGTCTGGGCGGGAGATACTTACTGGCGTATGACCGATCGTTGGGGTCTGCGCGGTGGTGTGCAATATGACACTCGCCTCGATAATATTGCCACAAGTAGCGCGGCTATTGAGTACCGTCGCGATGAAGACCGTATGGTCCAGTTGACGTATCGTTACGCCAGCCCGGAATATATTCAGGCAACATTGCCATCTTATGCTGGCTCTGAACGTTATAAAGACGGTATTTCGCAGGTGGGTGGCGCAGCGAGTTGGCCAATCGCCGACCGCTGGTCAATCGTAGGCGCATACTACTTCGACACTAACGCCAATAAAGCTGCTGACCAGATGGTGGGTCTGCAATATAACTCCTGCTGTTACGCGCTGCGTGTCGGCTACGAACGCAAGCTTAACGGCTGGGATACTCAAAACAATCAGAGCAAATACGATAACGTGATTGGCTTTAACTTCGAGTTACGCGGCCTGAGTTCCAACTACGGTCTGGGTACGCAGAAAATGCTGCGCTCGAATATTCTGCCGTACAGTAGCGCCTTGTAATGTGCTTGATTTGCAACGTAATCCGCTTTGCGGTTAATTGAAATGGAAAAAGTATGAAGAACTGGAAAACGCTGCTGCTCGGTGTCGCTATGGTTGCGAATACCAGCTTCGCGGCCCCCCAGGTTGTTGATAAAGTCGCTGCTGTGGTTAACAACGGCGTCGTGCTTGAAAGTGACGTTGACGGTCTGATGAAATCGGTGAAGCTCAATTCGGGCGAAGCCGGTCAACAGCTTCCGGATGACGCCACGCTGCGCCACCAGATCCTGGAGCGTCTGATCATGGATCAGATCGTTCTGCAGATGGGGCAGAAAATGGGTTTGAAGGTCACTGACGAGCAGCTCGATCAGGCGATCGCTAACATCGCGAAGCAGAACAATATGTCTTTAGACCAGATGCGCAGCCGCCTGGCCTATGACGGCATCAGCTACGCCACCTACCGTAACCAGATCCGTAAAGAGATGCTGATTTCGGAAGTGCGTAACAACGAAGTGCGTCGCCGCGTTACCATCCTGCCTCAGGAAGTTGACGCGCTGGCAAAACAGGTGGGTAACCAGAACGATGCGAGCACAGAGCTGAACCTGAGCCACATTCTGATCCCACTGCCAGAAAACCCAACGTCCGATCAGGCTGCGGAAGCCGAAAGCCAGGCGCGTTCTATTGTTGAACAGGCGCGTAACGGCGGCGACTTTGGCAAGCTGGCGATCACCTACTCCGCTGATCAACAGGCGCTGAAAGGCGGCCAGATGGGCTGGGGCCGTATTCAGGAGCTGCCATCCATTTTTGCCCAGGCGCTGAGCACGGCGAAGAAAGGGGATATCGTCGGTCCTATCCGTTCAGGCGTGGGCTTCCACATTCTGAAGGTGAACGATCTGCGCGGCCAGAGCCAAAATATCTCCGTCACCGAAGTTCATGCTCGCCACATTCTTCTGAAGCCGTCACCGATCATGACTGACGATCAGGCGCGTGTGAAGCTGGAACAGATCGCAGCTGACATTAAGAGCGGTAAAACCTCATTTGCGAAAGCAGCAAAAGAGTTCTCTCAGGATCCAGGCTCTGCTAACCAGGGCGGCGATCTGGGCTGGGCGTCTGCGGATATCTACGATCCTGCCTTCCGCGATGCGTTGATGAAGCTGAACAAAGGCCAGATCAGCGCGCCGGTCCACTCTTCATTCGGCTGGCATCTGATCGAGCTGATGGACACCCGTAACGTTGATAAAACGGATGCGGCACAGAAAGACAGAGCCTACCGTATGCTGTTTAACCGTAAGTTCTCTGAAGAAGCAGCAACCTGGATGCAGGAACAACGCGCCAGCGCTTACGTGAAAGTTCTGAGCAACTAATGAAACAGCATCGTGTTGTTATCACGCCCGGCGAACCCGCCGGGATTGGGCCTGACCTCGTTGTCCAGCTCGCCCAGCGCAGCTGGCCGGTAGAACTGGTTGTCTGCGCCGATGCAACACTGTTACAAGACCGGGCAACGCTGCTCGGTCTGCCTTTAACGCTCATCCCTTACGTTGAAGGCCAACAGCCTGCACCCCAGCAAGCCGGTACGCTCACCCTTCTTTCAGTTCCCCTTCGTACGCCGGTCATCCCGGGCCAGCTCAGCACGGAAAACGGTCACTATGTCGTTGAAACCCTTGCGCGCGCCTGCGACGGTTGCCTGAAGGGCGAATTTGCCGCTCTGATCACCGGCCCCGTCCACAAAGGCGTCATCAACGAAGCGGGTATACCCTTTACCGGGCATACGGAGTTCTTCGAAGAGCGCTCGCACAGCCCGAAAGTGGTGATGATGCTGGCGACGGAGGAGATGCGCGTTGCGCTGGTGACCACCCATCTGCCGATCAAAGCCATTCCTGACGCGATCACCCCTGAACTCCTGCGCGAGATCATCGGGATTTTGCATCACGATCTGCAGACAAAGTTTGGGATCCCGCAGCCGCACGTGCTGGTTTGTGGCCTCAATCCGCACGCCGGTGAAGGCGGGCACATGGGCACCGAAGAGATCGACACCATCATTCCGGTACTCAACGAAATGCGGGCGAAGGGGATGAACCTCAGCGGGCCGCTGCCTGCAGATACCCTTTTCCAGCCGAAATACCTGGATAATGCCGACGCCGTGCTCGCGATGTACCACGATCAGGGTCTGCCCGTGCTAAAATACCAGGGCTTTGGCCGCGGGGTGAATATCACCCTCGGTTTACCCTTTATTCGAACGTCCGTTGACCACGGTACTGCGCTGGATCTGGCAGGCCAGGGGAAAGCGGATGTCGGCAGTTTTATTACGGCGCTTAATCTCGCCATCAAAATGATTGTTAATACTCAATGACTAATCGAGTCCATCAGGGCCACTTAGCCCGTAAACGTTTCGGGCAAAACTTCCTTAACGATCAGTTCGTGATCGAAAGCATTGTCTCGGCTATTAATCCGCAAAAAGGTCAGGCGATGGTCGAAATCGGCCCGGGCCTTGCCGCGCTGACCGAGCCGGTAGGCGAACGCCTCGACGAGCTGACCGTCATCGAACTGGACCGCGATCTGGCCGCACGCCTGCAAACGCACCCGTTCCTCGGGCCGAAGCTGACCATCTATCAGCAGGACGCCATGACCATGAACTTTGGCGAGCTGTCGGAAAAAATGGGTCAGCCGCTGCGCGTCTTCGGCAACCTGCCGTACAACATCTCCACGCCGCTCATGTTCCACCTCTTTAGCTATACTGATGCCATTGCCGACATGCACTTCATGTTGCAAAAAGAGGTTGTTAACCGTCTGGTTGCAGGCCCGAACAGTAAAGCGTATGGTCGTTTAAGCGTGATGGCACAGTATTACTGCAACGTGATCCCGGTACTCGAAGTACCGCCGTCAGCGTTCACACCACCACCGAAAGTGGATTCAGCGGTTGTGCGCCTCGTGCCGCACAAGACGAAACCGTATCCGGTTAAAGATCTGCGCGTACTGAGCCGCATTACCACAGAAGCCTTTAACCAGCGCCGTAAAACGATCCGTAACAGCCTGAGCAATTCGTTTACCGTTGAGGTGTTAGCCGAGCTGGGGATCGACCCGGCAATGCGTGCGGAGAATATTTCCGTAGAGCAGTACTGCAAGCTGGCTAATTACATCAGCGATAATGCGCCGCCGAAGGAGAGTTAAGCCATGATTGATTCGCCCCGCGTATGTGTCCATGTACAAAGCGTCTATGTTGAATCACAGTCCTCACCGGACGAAGAACGTTTTGTTTTCGCTTACACCGTGACCATTCGCAATCTGGGGCGGATGCCCGTGCAGCTGCGCGGGCGCTACTGGCTTATCACTAATGGCAATGGCCGCGAAATCGAAGTTCAGGGCGAAGGTGTGGTTGGTGAACAGCCCCACATCGCCCCTGGCGAAGAGTACCAGTACACCAGCGGCGCGGTGATTGAAACGCCGATGGGTACTATGCAAGGCCATTATGAAATGGTCGACGTCGATGGCAATGATTTCCGCGTTGCCATTCCTGTGTTCCGTCTCGCCGTAACCACACTCATTCATTAATCTAATGTCTACATATCTGATTGGCGACGTTCACGGTTGCTACGATGAACTGATCGCATTGTTAAAACAGGTCGACTTTACGCCAGGACAGGACACGCTCTGGCTGACGGGCGATTTAGTCGCGCGTGGCCCCGGCTCCCTTGAAGTATTACGTTTCGTCAAATCGCTGGGCGACAGCGTCCGCATGGTGCTGGGCAATCACGATCTGCATCTGCTGGCGGTTTTCGCCGGGATCAGCCGCAACAAACCTAAAGATCGCCTCACCCCACTGCTGGATGCGCCGGACGCAGACGATCTGATTAACTGGCTGCGCCGTCAGCCCCTGCTGCAGATCGACGAAGAGAAAAAGCTGGTCATGGCGCATGCTGGGATCACGCCACAATGGGATCTTGAGACGGCGAAAACCTGCGCGCGTGACGTTGAGGCGGTGCTGGCGAGCGACTCGTATCCTTTCTTCCTCGATGCCATGTACGGCGATATGCCGAACCACTGGAGCGAGGATCTCAGCGGTCTGGCCCGTCTGCGCTTTATCACCAACGCGTTCACCCGCATGCGTTTCTGCTTCCCGAACGGACAGCTGGACATGTATTCCAAAGAGACGCCGGAAAGCGCACCTGCTCCGCTGAAACCGTGGTTTGCCATTCCGGGACCGGTGACCAGCGAGTACAGCGTGGTATTTGGCCACTGGGCTGCGCTGGAAGGAAAAGGTACACCGGAAGGGATTTACGGTCTGGATACCGGATGCTGCTGGGGCGGAGAGTTAACCTGCTTACGCTGGGAAGATAAAGCTTACTTTGTGCAGCCGTCCAACCGACAGCTGGACTTAGGGGAAAGTGAGGCCGTTGCCTCCTGATACGTTATCCCCTCTCCCGGCCGGGAGAGGGAAAATCACTTAACGACGTTCCAGAATCTCGAAGCAGTAGCTGTGGGAGTTCTGTGCATCCGCGTCGTGGAATTCGCTGAATACCGATTCCCACTCGTCCGGATCGTAGTCCGGGAAATGGGTATCCCCTTCCACTTCTGCATCGATGTGGGTCAGATACAGCTTCTGCGCTTTTGGCAGGAACTGCTCGTACACGCGCCCACCGCCAATCACCATGATCTCTTCGGCATTGCCGCATGCAGCAATCGCCTCGTCTACTGATTTTACCCATTCGACGCGATCGTCAGTGCCCGGCTGGCTGCTGATAACGATATTCTTACGGCCCGGCAATGGACGACCAATCGACTCCCAGGTCAGGCGGCCCATCACTACCGGCTTGTTTAACGTAGTACGTTTAAACCATGCGAGATCGGCAGGCAGGTTCCACGGCATGGCATTTTCCATACCGATAACGCGGTCCACCGCCAGCGCTGCAATCAGACTGATCATTGAAAATTTCCCGGATGCAAAAAATTGCCGCCACTATACGGAAAGCTTAATCTTTCGTCGACTGGCGGCAGGGTAAAGATAAAGAAATTTTTTAATATTGCTGGCAACTCCACTTCACGCGGAAGGTTTACTCTCGGGCTCGTCAGCCGGATCGCCGGTATGCTTGCCCTCTTCCGTACCCTGCCAGCCATGGCGCTGGATCAGCGACAGGTGGTTACGGTCCTCGTTAATGATTTCCGTCAGCATCGCGCTGGTGCGTTTGAACACCGCCGCGCGCTCGGTGGCCGTACTGCCGGCCATCGCCGCCATCTCTTCAACCATCTCGGTATTAAAGCGGCGGAACAGGTCCGCCCGTTCGCGCGCTTCATACGCGCCGAGCCCCAGATTTTCCAGCGCCATGCGGCCAGACTTCAGCGCACCTTCGAAGGTTTCACGCTCTGGCGCCTCTACGCCCGCCTGCCGCAGCCGGATGTAGTGATCCACATCGCGCGCGCGGGAAATTATGGTCAGCGCCGGGAAATGCTCTTTTACCAGCTCGACCATCTGCATGCTGGTTTCCGGATCGTCAATCGCGTTAATCAACACCTCGGCTTTTGCCGCCCCGGCGGATTCCAGCAGATCGACGCGGGTTGCATCCCCGTAAAACACCTTCATATCAAATTTACGCAGGGTATCGACATGGTCGGGATCGTGATCGAGGATGACCATTTTCACTCCGCTCGACAGCAGTAAACGACCCACGATCTGCCCGTAGCGGCCAAATCCGGCGATGATGACGCGCGGCTGCTCCTCGTCGATCTCGTCGGCCTCGCGCTCCTGCTCGCTGCCCGATTTTTCCAGGCGCGTCAGCACCACCAGCAGCACCGGCGTCGCCGCCATCGACAGTGCCACCGCCAGCGTCAGCGCCTTCGCCCACTCGGGATCGAGCACGTTTGCCATCTGCGCGGCGCCAAAGACCACGAACGCAAATTCACTCCCCTGCCCCAGCAGCACGGCGAACCAGCGGCGCTGCCTGCCCGGCACCTTCAGTGGGCGAGCAATCAGCCACAGCATCACCATTTTAATGACCAGGAAGCCGACGAGCAGGATGACGATCCGCAGCGGGTGCGTCACCAGCGTGCCGAAATCGACGGACATCCCGACGCCGATGAAAAACAGCCCCAGCAGCAGTCCTTTGAACGGCTCGATATCGCTTTCCAGCGCGTGACGGTATTCAGAGCTCGCCAGCAGAACGCCTGCGAGGAACGCCCCCATCGCCATCGACAGCCCGGCCTCCTCCAGCAGCAGACCGAAGCCAAACACCAGGAACAGCGCCACGGCGCTGAACACTTCGCGCAGGCCAGAGCGGGCAACAAACCGCAGCAGCGGGCGGGTCACGTAGCGGCCAAGCAGCACCACCAGCGCCAGCGCGCCCGCCACCTTCAGCGCCGACAGCGCAAAAGCGCCCAGCGTGGTAGAGGAACCGCTAGCCGCCAGCAGCGGGATCATCGCCACCAGCGGAATAGCGGCAATGTCCTGGAACAGCAGCACCGAGAACGCGCTGCGTCCCATCTGGGAGACCGTCAGATTTCGCTCGTTCATCGCCTGCATGGCAATGGCTGTGGAGGAGAGCGCCAGCGTCATGCCGATGAGCTCTGCCACTTTCCAGTCCATACCCAACAGGATGCAGAACCCGCCCAGCAGCAGGCCGCAGGCCACCATCTGCAGCGCGCCGCCGCCAAATACCGATGCGCGAAGCTTCCACAGCCGCTGCGGGTCGAGCTCCAGGCCAATCACAAACAGCATCAGCACCACGCCGATTTCAGCGAAATGGAGAATCGCCTCGGCATCCGTGACCAGCCGAAAGCCCCACGGCCCAATGACGCAGCCCGCAATCAGGTAGCCGAGCACCGAGCCCAGCCCCAGGCGTACCGCCACGGGTACAATCAGCGCCGCCGCGCCGAGGTAAATCAGCGCCTGTATCAGCGTATGGCTATCCATGGTGCGTCTCCTGCCACTCAAGTAAGCGTTGTTTATAATGGCGAGCCTGCGCCTGCAGCGTTTCATCGTCGCAAACAAACGTGCAGTGCATCGCAAACGGCGGGAGCCAGTTCAGACCGCAATAGAGCGCAGTCGCCTGCAGCGGCTGCGCCAGAACGTCAAAACCCGGGAAGGAACCGATATCAAAATGGCTTTCACCGCCGCCGGTGGTGACCGCCCACATCAGGCTTTTTCCTTTTAGCGCATTGCCGTTGTGGCCATACGCCCAACCGTGGGAGAAGACTTTATCAATCCACAGCTTCAGGAGCGGAGGCGTGCTGTACCACTGCATGGGATGCTGCCAGATAATCAGATCGGCACGGGAAAGCGCCTCCTGTTCGGCGGCGATATCGATATTAAAATCGGGATAAAGTTGATAGAGGGAACGTATCTCTACGTTATCAAGCGTCCTTACCTGCTCAAGCATCCGCTTATTCGCATGCGAGTGCTGCGGATAAGGATGGGCATAAATTATCAGAATCATTGATTAGCCTGTTGTTACTGCTTTCTTTTAACAAAAGAGTGTAGTCAGTAATTCAACAGGCTAATAGTGAATATTATTGACGGGCTTACGTCAGAATTCTGAATTAGTTATCCAGCTCGCCCATGGATTTCACCTGGTCACGATTGATCTGCTCGGTTTGACCGGTTTCGGCGTTTTTATACGACACCAGACCGGTATCGTCATCCACCTGAGGTTTGCCGTCGGTGACAATGGTTTTGCCATCGGTGGTTTTTACGGCCTGATTAGACGAACAGCCCGCAACGGTAAACATTGTCGTGGCAGCCAGAACGGAAGCGATCAGTAATTTATTTTGCATGGTGTTTTCCCCTGCTCTCAGTTGAATTTCGTTATCGACCTAACTATTTTAGGCTAACTGACTGAATGCGGGTGAAAAACCAGAAGGTTCTGAAGATGGGGGAATGCCCGGCAGCCGAACGGCACCGGGCATTTTTACTTACTTGCTAATCTGCGCGTGCATTTCCTGAACCGAAATCACCTTCTCGGTGGCATCCGCGTTCAGCGCCATGGCCGTCGCGAAACCGCCGTTCAGGGTGGTGTCGTAGTGCACTTTGTACTGCAGCGCGCTGCGGCGAATCAGCTTGGAGTCTTCAATCGCCTGGCGGCCTGCGGTGGTATTGATGATGTAGGTGTATTCGCCATTCTTTATACGATCCTGAATGTGCGGACGACCTTCATGCACCTTGTTCACCAGACGCGGGTTGATGCCGGCTTCGCCCAGCACAATCGCGGTACCGTGGGTCGCGTCCAGCTCGAAGCCCTGTTTCAGCAGCTTGGCGGCCAGGTCAACCACGCGCTCTTTGTCGCCTTCGCGAACGGAGAGCAGCGCACGGCCTGATTTTCTCATGGTGGAGCTACTGCCCAGCTGCGCCTTTGCGAACGCTTCTGCGAAGGTGCGGCCCACGCCCATGACTTCCCCGGTAGAGCGCATTTCTGGCCCTAACAGCGGGTCAACGCCCGGGAATTTGTTGAACGGCAGCACCACTTCTTTCACCGAGTAGTACGGTGGAATGATCTCTTTGGTCACGCCCTGCTGCGCCAGCGTCTGACCCGCCATCACGCGCGCCGCCACTTTCGCCAGCGGTACGCCGGTGGCTTTGGAGACGAACGGTACGGTACGCGCCGCACGCGGGTTGACTTCAATCAGGTAGACTTCATTGTCTTTCACCGCGAACTGGACGTTCATCAGACCGCGAACCTGCAGCTCGAAGGCCAGCTTCTGTACCTGCTGGCGCATCACGTCCTGAATCTCCTGGCTCAGCGTGTACGCCGGCAGAGAACAGGCGGAGTCGCCGGAGTGCACGCCAGCCTGCTCGATATGCTCCATGATGCCGCCAATCAGCACCATTTCGCCGTCGCAGATGGCGTCCACATCCACTTCCACCGCGTCGTCGAGGAAGCGGTCGAGCAGCACTGGCGCATCGTTGGAGACGCTCACCGCGGTCTGGAAGTAGCGACGCAGGTCGGCTTCGTCATACACGATTTCCATCGCGCGGCCGCCCAGCACGTACGAAGGACGCACCACCAGCGGGTAGCCAATCTCTTTCGCCTTCTCAACGGCCATTTCAATGGCGGTCACGGTGGCGTTCGCCGGCTGTTTCAGCTTCAGACGGTCAACCGCCTGTTGGAAACGCTCGCGGTCTTCCGCACGGTCAATCGCGTCCGGGCTGGTGCCGATAACCGGCACGCCTGCTGCTTCCAGCGCGCGCGCCAGCTTCAGCGGGGTCTGGCCGCCGTACTGCACGATAACGCCTTTTGGTTTCTCGATGCGCACGATTTCCAGCACGTCTTCCAGGGTAACCGGCTCGAAGTAGAGGCGGTCAGAGGTGTCGTAGTCGGTAGAGACGGTTTCCGGGTTACAGTTGACCATGATGGTCTCGTAACCGTCTTCGCGCAGCGCCAGCGAGGCGTGTACGCAGCAGTAGTCGAACTCGATGCCCTGGCCGATACGGTTTGGACCGCCGCCCAGCACCATAATCTTGTCGCGGTCGACGGACGGGTTCGCTTCGCACTCGTCTTCATAGGTCGAGTACATGTAGGCGGTGTCGGTCGAGAATTCAGCCGCACAGGTGTCCACGCGCTTGTAGACCGGGTGCAGGTCGTACTGGTCGCGCAGCTTGCGGATTTCCGCTTCACGCACGCCCGCCAGCTTAGCCAGACGCGCATCGGCGAAGCCTTTACGCTTCAGCACGCGCAGGAAGTCAGCGTCCAGGCCGGTGATGCCCAGCTCAGCGACCTGTTCTTCCAGACGCACCAACTCTTCAATCTGCACCAGGAACCAGCGGTCGATGTTGGTCAGGTTGAACACGCCGTCGACGGACAGGCCCGCACGGAAGGCATCTGCGATATACCAGATACGCTCTGCGCCCGCGTCTTTCAGCTCGCGGCGAATTTTGGTCAGCGCTTCCGGGTCGTCCAGGCTCACTTTCGGGTCGAAGCCGGTCGCGCCCACTTCGAGGCCGCGCAGCGCTTTCTGCAGGGATTCCTGCTGCGTGCGGCCAATCGCCATCACTTCACCGACAGATTTCATCTGGGTGGTGAGACGGTCGTTCGCGCCTGCGAATTTCTCGAAGTTGAAGCGAGGAATTTTGGTGACAACGTAGTCGATAGACGGCTCGAAGGACGCAGGCGTGCGGCCACCGGTGATGTCGTTCATCAGCTCGTCTAGGGTGTAGCCCACCGCCAGCTTCGCCGCCACTTTCGCAATCGGGAAGCCGGTCGCTTTAGAGGCCAGCGCGGAGGAACGGGACACGCGCGGGTTCATTTCGATAACAATCAGACGGCCGGTTTTCGGGTTCACCGAGAACTGCACGTTAGAACCGCCGGTTTCCACGCCGATTTCACGCAGTACCGCCATCGAGGCGTTACGCATGATTTGATACTCTTTGTCGGTCAGGGTCTGGGCTGGCGCAACGGTGATGGAGTCGCCGGTGTGGATACCCATCGCATCGAAGTTTTCGATGGAGCAGACGATGATGCAGTTGTCGTTTTTATCACGCACCACTTCCATCTCGTACTCTTTCCAGCCAATCAGCGATTCATCAATCAGCAACTCTTTGGTTGGGGAGAGATCCAGACCGCGTTCGCAAATCTCTTCGAACTCTTCGCGGTTGTAGGCGATACCGCCGCCGGTGCCGCCCATGGTGAACGATGGGCGGATGATGCACGGATAGCCCACGTCAGCCGCAACGGCCAGCGCTTCTTCCATGTTGTGTGCGATACCGGAACGCGCGGTGTCGAGGCCGATTTTCTTCATCGCCACGTCGAAGCGGCGACGGTCTTCTGCTTTATCAATCGCGTCGGCGGTCGCACCAATCATGGTCACGCCGAACTCTTCCAGCACGCCCTGACGCTCCAGCTCCAGCGCACAGTTCAGCGCCGTCTGGCCGCCCATGGTTGGCAGCACCGCGTCCGGACGCTCTTTCTCGATGATTTTACGCACCACTTCCCAGTGAATCGGCTCGATGTAGGTTGCATCGGCCATTTCCGGGTCGGTCATGATGGTTGCCGGGTTAGAGTTTACCAGGATTACGCGGTAACCCTCTTCACGCAGGGCTTTACACGCCTGCGCGCCGGAGTAGTCGAATTCGCAGGCCTGGCCGATCACGATCGGGCCAGCGCCAAGGATCAGGATGCTTTTTATGTCTGTACGTTTTGGCATTGTCTTCTCGGCTCCTGATTATTTAGCTGTCTTACGGTATTGCTCGATAAGTTCGATGAAGTGATCGAACAGCGGCGCGGCATCGTGTGGGCCCGGGCTGGCTTCCGGGTGACCCTGGAAGCTGAATGCTGGCTTATCGGTACGATGAATGCCCTGCAGGGTGCCATCGAACAGCGACTTATGGGTCACGCGCAGGTTAGCCGGCATAGAGGCTTCATCGACGGCAAAGCCGTGGTTCTGCGCGGTGATCATCACCGTGTTATTGTCGATGTCTTTCACCGGGTGGTTACCACCGTGGTGGCCGAACTTCATCTTAACGGTGTTCGCACCGCTCGCCAGCGCCAGCAGCTGATGGCCAAGGCAGATGCCGAATACCGGGATGTCGGTTTCCAGGAAGGACTTGATAGCGGCGATGGCGTAATCGCACGGCGCCGGGTCGCCAGGACCGTTAGACAGGAAAATACCGTCCGGATTCATCTTCAGCACGTCTTCGGCAGACGTTTGTGCCGGAACTACCGTCAGGCGGCAGCCGCGGTCAACCAGCATGCGAAGGATGTTGCGCTTGGCGCCGAAATCGTAGGCCACCACGTGGAACGGCAGCTCGCTCTCTTTTTTCGCTTCCGGCAGGTCGCCTTCCAGCGTCCAGCTACCCTGAGTCCAGCTGTAGGCTTCAGCGGTCGTCACTTCTTTCGCCAGGTCCATGCCGTTCAGGCCCGGGAAGGCTTTCGCTTTTTCCAGCGCCAGCGTCGCATCGAGGTTATCACCCGCGATGATGCAGCCGTTCTGTGCACCCTTCTCGCGCAGCAGACGCGTTAACTTACGGGTATCGATATCGGCAATCGCCACGATGTTATGGCGCTTCAGGTAAGAAGAGAGGTCTTCGGTATTGCGGAAGTTGCTGGCAATCAGCGGCAGGTCGCGGATGACCAGGCCTTGCGCATGTACCTGAGAAGATTCTTCGTCAGCCGCATTGGTGCCGACATTGCCGATATGAGGATAAGTAAGAGTAACGATTTGGCGAGAATAGGAAGGATCAGTGAGGATTTCTTGATAACCGGTCATTGAAGTATTGAAAACGACTTCCCCAACCGCCGAACCCGTTGCCCCTATGGCCCGACCGATAAACTGGGTTCCGTCTTCCAGAACCAATAGCGCTGACTTAATCAAAACACCCTCCAGAGAATATTCACTCACTTTATTTGCATATTAATTCATAGCATGTCATGGATCAATGCAAATGTGTTGCCAGCGGATTTTTGGCAAACGGCGGCATTCTGGGGATTTGGTGGGTAAAAGTCAACTTAAAACGGATATTTTGTTTGCTCTTTTGCAAGCCTGACGAGTGGAATGCGGCTTAAGCGACAAAAAGATCAGGTAAATCACTGCGGAAAACGCTTGCGCGCCTGGTTTAATGAAAAGTTAGCTAGCGCAGCACTATAAAGTGGACCAAATGGTCAAAATTTACATTTCAGTAACGTTAAAACGCTATAAGATATAGATATTTAGAGCATTAAGAAAAAATATGCTATGAAACAGATAAAATAAAAGGGCAATAAAATATTGCCCTATGCAATCAAACAATTACGACTGCAATAACCACATCACGATGGGTAATAATGCTTACAAATTATTGAGATCGAGCACGTCTCGCATATCAAAAAGGCCGTTTTTCTTGTTTTTCAGCCACAAAGCGGAACGTACCGCACCGTTGGCGAACGTCATTCGGCTGGAGGCTTTATGCGTAATTTCGACGCGCTCGCCAATATCGGCGAACATCGCCGTGTGTTCGCCGACGATGTCACCCGCTCGCACGGTTGCAAAACCAATGGTGCCCGGCACGCGTTCGCCGGTATAACCTTCGCGGGTGTAAACCGCGCAGTCTTTTAAATCTTTATCAAGTGCATGAGCAATCGCTTCGCCCATCGCCAGCGCCGTACCCGATGGCGCATCAACTTTATAACGATGGTGAGCTTCTACGATCTCAATATCGGTATAGTTGCCCATCACCTTCGCGGCCTTCTCCAGCAGCTTCAGCATGACGTTAACGCCCACGCTGAAGTTTGCGGCGAAGACAATCGCAATTTCTTTTGATGCATCCTGGATAGCCTGCTTACCCGCATCGTCAAAACCGGTGGTGCCAATCACCATCCCCTTGCCGTGCTGGCGACAAAACGCCAGATGCGCGAGCGTCCCTTCCGGGCGGGTAAAATCGATGAATACATCGAAGTCATCTTTTACAGCCTCCAGGCTGCTTTGCACGGTAACGCCCGTGTGGCCAGCGCCTGCCAGCTCACCGGCATCGGTCCCCAGAAGCGACGAACCTTCACGCTCCAGTGCCGCGCCAAGCGCGACGCCATCCATCTGAAGTGCCGCCTGAATAAGCTGACGGCCCATACGTCCACCCGCGCCCGCAATGGCGACACGGATCTGTGCATCATGCATAGTTATTCTCTTACGTTAAAATGATGTAAACCGTTTTCAGATTAACCAGCCTTGAGAAGCACTGCCAACTGAAAACACCAATAATTAGAATTTAACGTGAAACCGACTTAAATATCAGTAAAAGACATGATTTTGTCGTCACGATAAAGTAACGGGTAAAAAAAAGGCCAGCACAGGAGGTGCTGGCCTTTCATCAGAAAAAGGACTATTCGACTTCGCGGGCGTCGATGCGCAGTTCTTTCGGGACTTCGAAAACGATGTTCTCTTCACGTCCTTCCAGCGGCACCGCTTCGCCGCCGCCCAGCTCCTGCAGGCGGGTAATCACGTTCTGCACCAGGATGTCCGGCGCGGAAGCGCCGGCGGTCACTCCAACACAGGCTGCATTTTTGACCCACGCTTCCTGAATGTCCGTTGCGTCGTCGATCAGAAACGCCGCTTTCCCCATACGCTGCGCCAGTTCGGCCAGACGGTTAGAGTTAGAGGAGTTTTTGGAGCCGACCACCAGCACCACATCCGCCTGTTCAGCCAGTGCGCGCACCGCTTCCTGACGGTTAGTGGTAGCGTAGCAGATATCATCCTTACGCGGACCGACGATTTTCGGGAAGCGCTGACGCAGCGCGTCAATCACGTCTGAGGTATCGTCAACGGAGAGCGTCGTCTGGGTCATAAACGACAGACGGGCTTCATTTTTCACGTTCAGCGTAAAGACATCTTCAGGCGACTCAACCAGATACATCCCCCCTTCCGGGTTACTATACTGGCCCATGGTGCCTTCGACTTCCGGATGACCGGCATGGCCAATCAGAATAGACTCTTCACCGCGGCGGCTGGCGCGCGCCACTTCCATATGCACTTTTGTCACCAGCGGACAGGTGGCATCGAATACGGTCAGATCGCGGCTTTTCGCTTCGTTACGTACCGCCTGCGAGACGCCGTGCGCGGAGAAGATCAGGATCGCACCGTCCGGCACTTCGCTGATCTGCTCAATGAAGATGGCACCGCGCTCGCGCAGGCTGTCGACCACGTAGCGGTTATGCACCACTTCGTGACGCACATAAATCGGCGCGCCGTAAATTTCCAGCGCGTTTTCAACAATGCTGATAGCGCGGTCTACACCGGCGCAGAAGCCGCGCGGGTTAGCCAACAGGATCTGCATTTCAGGCCTCCAGTGCAGGATCGATTTCCAGCACTTCAACATCAAAATGAACGGTACGCCCGGCAAGCGGATGATTGAAGTCAACGGTAATAGAGTCGCCGTTGATTTCGCGGATCACGCCAGGCATTTCGCTGCCGTCCATAGCGGTAAAGAGCATAATCGCTCCGATCTCCGGTTCACCCGCGTCCATAAACTCGCGGCGCGAGAAATACTGGATAAGATCGGGACTCGGCACGCCAAACGCGGCATCCGGCTCCAGCGAAAAGGCTTTTTTCTCTCCCTCTTTCAGGCCCAGAAGCTGCTGCTCAAGACCTTCAGACAGGGAGGTATCGCCAAGACGAAACAGGGCCGGTTTGCCGTTATTGCGGGTGGATTCGGCCGTGGAGCCGTCATCCAGCTTCAGCGTGAAGTGAACGAGAACCGCGCTGTTGCTCTGTACGGATTTAGACATGCAAATTGCTCGCTTGTTTTGCCCGGTAGCATTACGCCACCGGGCGAGTGTGTTACGCCTGCTCTTTCGCAGCCGGTTTAGGCAAGAAGCCTTCCAGCACGATTAACGCCGCGCCGATGCAAATTGCGCTATCGGCGAGGTTAAAGGTCGCGAAGTGCCAGTCGCCGACGTAGAAATCGATCATATCGACCACAAAGCCGTGCCACAGGCGGTCAAACAGGTTGCCCAGCGCGCCGCCAATGATCAGCGCGTAGGCAATGTTATTCAGCTTTTGCGTGGCCTTCGAGCGGTACATCAGCACCGCGAGGATCACGCAGATACCGAGAGCGATACCCGCAAAGAACCAGCGCTGCCAGCCACCGCTGTCGGCAAGGAAACTAAACGCTGCGCCGTAGTTACGCGCGTAGTGCAGGTTAAGCGACGGGAACAGCGGGACCGTCTCTCCCAGAGCGAAATTCTGGAGGATCAGGAACTTGCTGCCCAGATCGATAATCAGCACCACCACAACCAGCCACAGCCAGCGCAGTCCTGTTGAACAGAGAGTTTTACTCATCAGGCAAACTTACGTTTTTCGCCGTCACCGGCGACGTTGCTTACACAGCGTCCGCAGATGTCTGCGTGTTCCGCCACCTGGCCAACATCGGTGGTGTAATGCCAGCAACGCGGGCATTTCTCACCGTCGGCTTTGCTCAGCGCGACTTTCAGTCCTTTGAGCAGTTCGCTCTGCTGAGCATCAGCAGAAGCATCGGCATAATCCGCAACTTTCGCACCGGAGGTCAACAGGACAAATCGTAATTCATCGCCCAGCGCCGTCAGCTTCGCCGCCAGCTCCGGTTCGGCATACAGCGTAACTGCCGCTTCCAGAGAGCCGCCGACTTTCTTGTCCGCACGCGCCTGCTCGATAACCTTGTTCACTTCACCACGCACTTTCAGCAGCTCATCCCAGAAGGCATCGTTCATCGCTTCGGTGCTGGAGAGATCGAACAGACCTTCGTACCACTCGCCCGTGAACACATACTTCTCACGGTCGCCCGGCAGGTAGCCCCAGATTTCGTCCGCGGTGAAGGACATGATCGGCGCCATCCAGCGAACCAGCGCTTCTGCGATGTGGAACAGCGCGGTCTGGCAGCTACGACGCGCCACGCTGTCCGCTTTCGCGGTGTACTGGCGGTCTTTGATGATGTCGAGGTAGAACGAGCCCATCTCGATGGAGCAGAAGCGCATCAGGCGCTGCACCACTTCGTGGAAGTCGTAAGACTCATAGGCTTTCAGGATATCCTCCTGCGCCGCTTTCGCGCAGCCTACCGCCCAGCGGTCCAGCACCACCATCTCTTCCGGTTTCACCATGTCTTTTGCCGGATCGAACCCGTTCAGGTTCGCCAGCAGGAAGCGCGCGGTGTTACGGATACGACGATAGCTGTCGGCAGCACGCTTCAGGATCTCGTCGGACACCGCCATTTCGCCGGTGTAATCGGTAGAGGCCACCCACAGACGAAGAATGTCTGCGCCCAGCTTGTTCATCACATCCTGCGGAGAAACGGTGTTACCGATAGATTTGGACATCTTACGGCCCTGACCATCCACGGTGAAGCCGTGAGTCAGTACCTGACGGTAAGGCGCTTTACCCTTCATGGCGGTGGAGATCATCAGAGATGACATGAACCAGCCGCGGTGTTGGTCAGACCCTTCCAGATACATATCGGCAGCGTGACCGGCAAATTCCGGACGCACGTCAACCACGGAGGAGTGGGTAGACCCGGAGTCGAACCACACGTCCAGGGTATCCGGTACTTTCTCGTAGTTGTCTGCGTCAGCGCCCAGGATGTCGCGGGAGTCGAGATCCCACCACGCCTGAATGCCGTCAACTTCGACGCGCTTCGCCACTTCTTCCATCAGTTCCAGGGTGTTCGGGTGCAGCTCCTGCGTCTCTTTATGTACGAACAGAGACATCGGCACGCCCCAGGTACGCTGACGGGAGATACACCAGTCAGGACGGTTAGCCACCATGGATTCGATACGCGCCTGGCCCCAGTCAGGGATCCACTGCACGCCTTTGATCTCTTTCAGAGACTGCTCGCGCAGGTCTTTCTGATCCATGCTGACGAACCACTGCGGGGTCGCACGGAAGATGATCGGGGTCTTGTGACGCCAGCAGCACGGATAGCTGTGCTGCATTTTTTCAACGTGCAGCAGCGCGCCGCTGGTGCGCAGCATGTCGACGATGATGTCGTTCGCTTTGAAGACGTTGATACCGTCCAGCGCCGGATAGGTGCCTGGCAGGTAAGATCCGTCCGGGCCAACCGGGTTAGCGATTTCCAGACCGTACTTCAGGCTGATGTTGTAGTCGTCAGGACCGTGGCCACCGGCGGTATGTACCGCACCGGTACCCGCTTCCAGCGTCACGTGGTCGCCCAGGATCGCCGGAACGTCGAAGTCCAGGAACGGGTGCTTGAAGCGCATCAGCTCCAGCGTGTCGCCTTTCACGGTGCCCAGCACGGTGTAGTCGGTGATATGCGCGCGCTTCAGCACGCTCTCAACCAGATCTTTCGCCAGGATAACCGCCTGACCGTCAATCTGCACCAGCGCGTATTCGAACTCACCGGACAGGGAGATCGCACGGTTCGCTGGCAGGGTCCACGGGGTGGTTGTCCAGATCACCAAAGAGATCGGGCCGTTTACCGAGGAGACGCCAAATTTAGCTTTCACCGCATCCTGATCGACGGCATAGAACGCCACGTCGATAGATGGAGAGGTTTTGTCGTAATACTCAACTTCCGCTTCTGCCAGCGCAGAGCGGCAGTCCACGCACCAGTGCACCGGCTTAGCGCCTTTGTGCAGGTGGCCGTTACCGATGATTTTACCCAGCGCACGGATGATGTTGGCTTCAGTTTTGAAGTCCATGGTCAGGTACGGGTGCGACCAGTCGCCCAGCACGCCCAGACGGATGAAGTCAGCGCGCTGACCGTCAACCTGCGTGGCTGCGTATTCGCGGCACTTCGCACGGAACTCGGCGGCGGTGAACTTCTCACCCGGTTTGCCAAACTCTTGCTCCACTTTCAGCTCGATTGGCAGACCGTGGCAGTCCCAGCCAGGAACGTAAGGCGAGTCATATCCCGTGAGGCCTTTGGACTTCACGATAATGTCTTTCAGAATCTTGTTAACCGAGTGACCAATATGAATGCTGCCATTCGCATATGGAGGGCCATCATGCAGAATGAAGGTTTTTTTGCCTTTTTTGGCTGCACGAATGATGCCGTACAGGTCATCATCGGTCCAACGCGCCAGCATTCCCGGTTCGCGCTTGGCGAGATCGCCGCGCATCGGGAACCCTGTTTCCGGCAAATTCAGGGTTGATTTATAGTCACTCATCAGATTCTCGGTTCCGTATTTATCACGTAGGCAGTTAAGCCGGGTTCAAAGCCCAAAAAACTCGCGGGCCGTCAATTCATCTCGCGCAATTTGCGCTTTTAGTTCATCCAGCGAACCAAATCGCTGCTCGTTGCGTATTTTTTTACGCAGTATCACATCTATATGGCGACCATAGAGGTCCATTACAACGTCCAGCAGGTGCACTTCTAACTGTTGACGCACACCGGCGACGGTCGGACGCGTGCCAATGTTGGCGACGCCGTAGAACGGCTTATCGCCCAGTCCTGCCACTTCCACCGCATACACCCCTTTAACCGGGGAAACCTGACGACGCAGCGGTATATTCGCCGTCGGGAAGCCTATCGTGCGCCCCAGCGCATCGCCATGGACCACGCGGCCAGAGATGGTGAACGGATGCCCCAGCAGGGTTTCTGCCGTGTCCAGGTCATCATTAGCCAGCGCCTGACGCACCGCCGTGCTGCTGACGCGCACGCCGCCTTCGCAGAAGGTCATCGCGCTGGTGACGTCAAATCCGTACTCCAGACCAGCCTTCTGTAATAGCAAGAAATCGCCCTGACGACCAGCGCCAAAGCGGAAATCATCGCCCACGGCGAGAAACTGTACGCCAAGACGCTTAACCAGCAGGTCGCTGACGAAATTTTGTGCTGTCAGCGCGGCAAAGCGACGATCGAAACGTAAACACAATACATAGTCCACGCCGGACTCCGCCAGATAGCGCAATTTCTCGCGCAGGCGAGTGAGTCGGGCGGGAGATTTATCGCCCGCGAACAGCTCCAGCGGCTGCGGCTCGAAAATCATCACTACAACGGGCAGGCCGCGGGCCTCCCCTTCTTTACGCAATCCCTGCAACAGCGCCTGATGACCACGATGCACGCCGTCGAAATTACCAATAGTCAGCACGCACCCGTGTGGCGCGCTGCTGAGATTATGTATGCCGCGTATCAGCTTCATGTCTGGCTCAAAACAGTGAAAATCGCCAAAGTATACCTTGTACAGCGGTTAAGGTTAACCGGCGATTGTTCGCGCAAAACAGAAAGCCGTAATGATTTCATCAGGCTGACCTTTCGCAGCGAAAAAATCTGCTCCTGAACTGCGATTTTTATGCCGAAAGGCTGTATTCAGGGAAGACAAGCTGGTAGAATCCTGCGCCATCACTACGTAACGTAGCGTCGCTAATTAACGGCGCTTATTTGCACAAATCCATTGACAAAAGAAGGCAAAGAGGGCATATTCCTCGGCCTTTGAATTGTCCACATAGAACATATTTGGGAGTTGGACTTGGCTAATATCAAATCAGCTAAGAAACGTGCCGTTCAGTCTGAAAAGGCTCGTAAGCACAACGCAAGCCGTCGCTCTATGATGCGTACTTTCATCAAGAAAGTATACGCAGCAATCGAAGCAGGCGACAAAGCTGCAGCGCAGAACGCATTTAACGAAATGCAACCAATCGTGGATCGTCAGGCTGCTAAAGGTCTGATCCACAAAAACAAAGCAGCGCGTCATAAAGCAAACCTGACCGCGCAGATCAACAAACTGGCTTAATCGCTACTTGTTGTTGCTTGTTTAAAGAACCCGCTTAACGCGGGTTTTTTTATGCCTTCAGATTGCCGGTGGCGTAAACAGCGCCGAGTAGTCACGATTGCAGATTCGCTGCACCGCCGGGTGCTGAATCATTCTTTCGGCAAATATGGCGTGATACTCCTCCATCACGTTATCCACTCTGCCTATCTCCGTAATCTTGTCGTCTGAATAGAGATCGTGCGCGTACAGCGTCGGCGCAACGAAGATCGCATTATGCGCTTCGCCAAAGGCTTTCATCAGCGCCGCATCGTCGAACTCACCGAGGATTTCTACCTTCAGCCCCTGCGAGTTAAACCAGTTCAGCAGCTTGCGTCCGAGCATGGAACGTCTTCCCGGCACCAGCAGACGGCGCTCTTCAAGGCACGCGGGGAACGGTTTCTCCGGCGGCGGGTTAATGCACCAGAAGCTCACGCCACATTCGCCAATCTTCACCGAGAACAGCCCTTCCTGCTGGGTGGAGTCAATCGGGCAGTCCGAGATAATCATGTCCAGCTTGTGCTGGCTCAGCTGTTCCAGCAGCATCTCGTGGGTGGATTCAAAGCAGCGCAGGTGGATTTGCTCGTCTTCGACTACCGCCGCATCCAGCACGCCGCTCACCAGCCGCTTGGACAGTGCATCCGCCACGCCCACGTCAAAGAGCAGGTTCGACTCTTTGCGATAGTTGACGATATCCAGCATCTCCTGGCTCAGGGTGAACATTTTGTCCGCATAGCGGAACACCAGTTCACCCAGTTCGCTGGGTTCAATCCCACGCCCCTTACGCTTGAACAGCTTGCCCTGCAGGCGCTCTTCCAGGGCCTTGATTTGCCCGGTGATGGTTTGCGGAGTCAGGTATAGCGCCTCTGCCGCCCCCACCACCGAGCCCTGTTTGTAGACGTGCCAGAAGTAGTACAGATGGTTGTAATTTAAATGAGACATCTCGTCTTCTCTCCCTGAGTGTGTATCGGGAGAAGGATCGCCTCCTCCCGGTGTTCCGTTATGCCTGGACGGCCTGTCCGGACAACTTCATCTTCAACAAGGTATAACCGATTACCGCGGCCAGTAATGACCCGATGAGAATGCCGAGTTTAGCCCAGACGATAAGCTCAGGCGCATGCGTACCAAACGCCAGCGTCGAAATAAAGATCGACATCGTAAACCCGATTCCACACAGCACGCCGACGGCCATAATTTGGCCAAAAGTTGTGCCGTGCGGCAATGACGCCAGCTTCAGCTTCGTCGCCAGCCAGCAGAAGAGGCTAATACCCAGCGGCTTACCGATAAACAGCCCGGCAATGATGCCCAGCGGCAGCACGGACGTCAGCCCGTCCAGCGTCACGCCGCCGAGGGAAACGCCCGCGTTGGCAAACGCAAACAGCGGCAGGATCATAAAGGCAACCCACGGGTGCAGCACATGCTCCAGCTGTTTGGCAGGCGACTTGCCGTCCTGCGGCTTAAGCGGCACGAAGAAGCCCACAATCACGCCTGCCAGCGTGGCGTGCACGCCGGATTTCAGCACCGCCGTCCACAGCACCATCCCCACCAGGATATAGATACCGATGCGGCGAACATTGAAGATGTTCAGCAGCGCCAGCACCGCAATCGCCCCGGCGGCGACGCTCAGGGACAGGATCGACAGATCGCTGGTGTAGAACAGCGCGATAATCACAATGGCGCCCAGGTCATCGATGATCGCCAGCGCCATCAGGAAGATTTTCAGGGCCACCGGCACGCGGCTACCGAGCAAGGCTAAGACACCGAGCGCAAAGGCGATATCCGTCGCGGCCGGGATCGCCCAGCCGTCACGCGCAACAGGATCCTGCCAGGTGAACGCCAGGAAGAGCAATGCCGGAACGACCATTCCGCCGATGGCTGCGATCACAGGAAACGCCGCGCGCTGGCGGCTGGCAAGCGAGCCCAGAACCAGCTCACGCTTAACCTCAAGACCCACCAGCAGGAAGAATACCGCCATTAGCGCATCGTTGATCCACAGCAGCATGTTCTTGTTAATTTCCAGCGCCCCGACCTTCAGCTCAACGGGCGTTTCCAGAAATGCATGGTAGAGATCCTGCGTGATGCCAAGGTTAGCCAGCACCATCGCGGCCGCTGCGGCAATAATCAGGATCACGCCACCGGACGCCTCACTGCTAAAGAAACGGTGTAGTAATTTCATTTAAGTTCTCTCTTTTACAACAATACCTCGATAAAACCATAATACCAAGCCAAATAGCTCGGCAAAAACAGATTAATGTTGAGTATAGACTCAGTTTAACCGAGCTATACGCGCAAATAAAAAAGCCCGGAATCGCTTCCGGGCTTTTAGAAGATGAAAATCAGCTAACGAATTAGCGGGTCAAATCATCGAAGAATTTTTTGACGCCATCGAAGAAGCTTTTGGAACGCGGGCTGTTTTTCTCACCCGTTGGGCCGCCAAAGCTCTCCTGCAGTTCTTTCAGCAGTTGTTTCTGCTTGTCGTTCAGGCCAACCGGCGTTTCCACGACGACGCGGCACAGCAGGTCGCCCTGGGCACCACCGCGAACGGATTTAACGCCTTTCCCGCGCATGCGGAACAGCTTGCCGGTCTGGGTTTCCCCAGGCACTTTCAGGTTCACGCGACCGTCCAGCGTAGGCACTTCGATTTCACCGCCGAGTGCCGCCATCGCGAAGTTGATCGGCACTTCGCAGTACAGGTTATTACCTTCACGCTCGAAAATAGCGTGCTGTTTCACCTGCACCTGAACGTACAGATCGCCCGCCGGTGCGCCGTGCTCCCCTGCTTCGCCCTCACCTGCCAGACGGATTCGGTCGCCCGTATCGACGCCAGCCGGGATCTTAACGGACAGAGTTTTGGTTTTCTCAACGCGACCATGCCCGTGGCATTTGGTGCATGGATCTTTAATCAGCGTGCCGCGACCGTGACAGTGAGGACAGGCCTGCTGTACCGCGAAGAAGCCCTGGCGCATCTGTACCTGACCAGAGCCGTGACAGGTTGGACAGGTCTGAGGCTGTGTGCCCGCTTTCGCGCCGCTGCCGTGGCAAACGTCACACTCTTCCAGCGTCGGAATACGGATCTCTTTGGTGACACCGCGAACGGCCTCTTCCAGCGTCAGCTCCATGTTGTAGCGCAGGTCCGCGCCGCGCGCCGCGCGCTGACGACCACGGCCGCCGCCGAAGATGTCGCCGAATACATCGCCAAAGATATCGCTGAAGTCAGCGCCGCCGCCAAAGCCGCCGCCGCCGAATCCACCGCCGCCCATGCCGCCCTGTTCAAAGGCTGCGTGACCGTACTGGTCATAGGCCGCACGTTTCTGTGCATCGGTCAGGACTTCGTAGGCTTCTTTGATCTCTTTAAATTTGGCTTCAGCCTCTTTGTCACCCTGATTACGGTCCGGGTGGAATTTCATGGCCAGGCGCTTGTACGCCTTTTTGATTTCACGCTCTTCCGCAGTTTTCGGAACGCCTAAAATCTCGTAATAGTCTTGCTTTGCCATTGGTTTTTTTAAGCCCCTTAACATGCGAGCACGGGCGTGGAGAATTCTCCTACGCCCGTGCCGATTAATTACCCTGCATCAGGGCGATTATTTTTTATCTTTAACTTCTTCGAACTCAGCGTCGACAACGTCGTCGTCTTTCGCGTTGTTCGCCGAAGCGTCAGCGCCCGCCTGCTGTTGAGCGTGCTGCTGCTGAGCGATTTCCATCAGCTTCTGAGAAGCCTGCGCCAGTTCCTGCATCTTCGCTTCGATGTCCGCTTTGTCTTCACCTTTCAGTGAGGATTCCAGCGCGCTCAGTGCAGCTTCGATAGCAGTCTTGTCTTCCGCTGGCAGTTTATCGCCTGCTTCTTCAACCTGCTTACGGGTGCTGTGCAGCAGATGGTCACCCTGGTTGCGGGTCTGAACCAGCTCTTCGAACTTACGGTCGGATTCCGCGTTAGCTTCGGCATCACGAACCATTTTTTCGATTTCCGCTTCGTTCAGGCCAGAAGATGCCTTGATGGTGATCTTCTGCTCTTTACCGCTGTTTTTGTCTTTCGCAGACACGTGCAGGATACCGTCAGCATCGATGTCGAAGGTCACTTCGATCTGCGGCATGCCGCGCGGCGCCGGGTTAATACCGTCCAGGTTGAACTGACCCAGAGATTTGTTATCCGCCGCACGCTTACGCTCACCCTGAATCACATGGATGGTTACCGCAGACTGGTTGTCTTCAGCGGTAGAGAACACCTGGCTGTGTTTCGTTGGGATGGTGGTGTTTTTGTTGATGAGCGCAGTCATCACACCGCCCATGGTTTCGATACCCAGAGACAGCGGGGTAACGTCCAGCAGCAGTACGTCTTTAACTTCACCGGTCAGTACGCCCCCCTGAACCGCAGCACCGATTGCAACCGCTTCGTCCGGGTTAACGTCTTTACGTGGCTCTTTACCAAAGAACTCAGCCACTTTCTTCTGAACCATTGGCATACGGGTCTGACCACCGACCAGGATAACGTCCTGGATATCGGATACGGACAGGCCAGCGTCCTGCAGAGCAACTTTCAGCGGCTCGATAGAACGGTTCACCAGGTCTTCTACCAGGCTTTCCAGTTTCGCACGGGTCACTTTGATGTTCATGTGTTTAGGACCGGTCGCGTCTGCGGTGATGTACGGCAGGTTAACGTCGGTCTGCTGAGCGGAAGACAGCTCGATCTTCGCTTTCTCAGCGGCTTCTTTCAGGCGCTGCATGGCCAGCGGATCGTTACGCAGGTCAATGCCCTGATCTTTCTTGAACTCGTCAACGAGGTAGTTGATCAGACGGGTATCGAAGTCTTCACCACCCAGGTGGGTATCACCGTTAGTTGCCAGAACTTCGAAGGTTTTTTCGCCGTCAACTTCGTCGATTTCGATAATAGAGATATCGAAAGTACCACCACCCAGGTCGTAAACCGCGATAGTGCGGTTGCCAACTTCTTTATCCAGACCGTAAGCCAGTGCAGCAGCGGTTGGTTCGTTGATGATACGTTTTACTTCCAGACCTGCGATACGGCCAGCATCTTTGGTTGCCTGACGCTGAGCATCGTTGAAGTACGCAGGAACGGTGATAACAGCTTCAGTTACCGGCTCACCCAGGTAATCTTCAGCGGTTTTCTTCATTTTTTTCAGCACTTCAGCAGAAATCTGCGGTGGTGCAGTTTTGGTGCCTTTCACATCAAGCCATGCATCGCCGTTATCGGCCGCGATGATTTTGTAAGGCATGATGGAAACGTCACGCTGAACTTCTTCGTCCTGGAAGCGGCGGCCGATCAGGCGTTTAATCGCAAACAGGGTGTTTTGCGGGTTTGTCACTGCCTGACGTTTAGCCGGCTGACCAACCAGAGTTTCACCATCCTGGGTATAAGCAATGATAGAAGGCGTGGTGCGATCGCCCTCGGCGTTCTCCAGCACGCGTGCAGTAGTGCCATCCATAATCGCTACACAAGAGTTGGTAGTACCCAGGTCGATACCAATAATTTTACCCATCTAAACGTCTCCACTAAAAATTCAGTCAACATGTGGTTGTGTACCTGTAATAAGGGCAGAACGTGCTTTTTCAACTGCCCAGATTTGATTTTTTTCAGGTCCACACACTGCGGTTGACTACAAGATGGGGTCGCGACGGCATCCATCAAGGGGCAAGCATAAAAAAAATTTTAATTTCACCCTGATGAGATCATAGACGCCATCGATTGCGCCCATTATGATGCCGCGCCCAGTCAGGGAGAACTGACGCGGGTTTAACCATTTCACCATATTAATGATGATTTTTTTGAGGACTTATGGGCAACACTAAGTTGGCTAATCCGGCTCCGCTGGGCCTGATGGGTTTTGGCATGACCACTATCCTGCTGAACCTGCACAATATCGGGATGTTCCCGATGGATGGCATCATCCTGGCGATGGGCATTTTTTACGGCGGTATCGCGCAAATCTTCGCGGGCCTGCTGGAATATAAGAAAGGCAATACCTTCGGCTTAACCGCCTTCACCTCTTACGGTTCTTTCTGGCTGACCCTGGTTGCCATTCTGCTGCTGCCTAAAATGGGCATGGCAGACGCGGCAAACGCCCACTTCCTGGGCGTTTACCTGGGCCTGTGGGGCGTCTTCACCCTGTTCATGTTCTTCGGTACCCTGAAAGGTAACCGCATGCTGCAGTTCGTTTTCCTGAGCCTGACCGTACTGTTCGCCCTGCTGGCGATTGGTCACCTGGTGGATAACGAAGGCATCGTTCATGTTGCAGGCTGGATTGGTCTGGTTTGCGGCGCAAGCGCTATCTACCTCGCAATGGGTGAAGTGCTGAACGAGCAGTTTGACCGCACCATTCTACCGATTGGTGAAAAACACTGATCCCTCTGTCGTGCCCGCCTCGCGGGCACGACATCCCCCCGCCTGACGAAGCCAAAATCCTAATACCAGCCCCATCAGCGAGAGCGCGAGTACATACCAGGCTGGCGCCATCGGCGACACGCCCATCAGCACCGTCACCGCAATCGGCGTCAGCCCGCCGAAAATGGCATATGAGACGTTGTAAGAGAACGAGATCCCGGTGAAACGAACTTCCGGCGGGAATGCGCGGACCATCACGTACGGTACCGCCCCGACAACGCCCACGCACAGCCCTACAGTGCCGTACAGCAGGAACAGCTGTTCAGGATTGCTGCCCGCCAGATGGTAAAACGCCCAGCTTGATGCGGCCAGTAACAGGCTACCGACGATAAAGGTAACGCTGGCACCGAAACGATCTGCCGCCAGCCCGGCGGCGAGACAGCCAAAGCAGAGCATGATTGTCGCGATACTGTTCGCCTGTAGCGTCACGGCAGGAGCGAAACCGTACTGCTTTTGCAGCCACACCGGAGACATCAATATCACCACCACAATGCCCGCCGAGAGCAGCCAGGTGAGCAGAATCGACACCACCACCGCTTTTTTATGGCGTACCACGACCGCCTTCACCGGCAGCTCCTGCGCCAGCGCTTTGCGCTGCTGCATTTCGAGGAAAATCGGCGTCTCCTGCAGCCAGCGGCGCAGGTACATCGCGACCAGACCAAACGCCCCGCCCAGCAGGAACGGAATACGCCAGCCCCAGTCGTGCACGGCCTGCTGCGTCATGCTGGTGTTTACAATTGTTGCGACGACGGAACCGAGCAAAATCCCTACCGTTAACCCCGCGGTTAAGGTTCCGCAGGCGATACCAATGCGGCGCGCCGGAACATGCTCCGCGACAAACACCCATGCGCCCGGCACTTCACCGCCAATCGCCGCGCCCTGAAGGACGCGCATCAGCAACAGCAGCAACGGAGCAAGAATGCCCATCGAGGCATAGGTGGGCAGCAGACCAATGGCCAGCGTCGGTACGGCCATCAGCAGAATGCTAAGGGTAAACATCTTCTTGCGCCCGACCAGATCGCCAAAGTGGGCCATGATAATGCCGCCCAGCGGACGCGCCAGATATCCGGCAGCAAAAATGCCGAAGGTTTGCACCTGACGCAGCCATTCCGGGATATCCGCCGGGAAGAAGAGCTCTCCCACCACGGCGGCGAAGAAAACAAAGATGATGAAGTCGTAAAATTCCAGCGCGCCGCCTAAGGCCGCGAGCGTGAGAGTTTTGTAGTCCTGTCGATTCAGAGGGCGGGTGTTATGTGACATAGCGAACCATTTGCGTGTATTGTGGATTTATTTTTACAGCAATCGTAAAGAAAAAATTACTATACCGTAAAAGCTTTACCACGCTATCGCCGCTTCAGCTAATGCCACATATTGGTTAATTTCAGGAGATTGTTTCGCGGCGTGCGTTTTTCGGGCGAAAAGCTGCTACTACTTTCTCATCGGTTTCCACATAGGGGCCGTCAAGCAGCTGTATACAATACGGTACACTTGCAAAGATGCCGTGAACGAGGACGCTGCCATCTTCCGCCTTCAGCCCTTCCAGCGTCTCTTTGATCGACTTCGGCTGCCCCGGCAGGTTCAGAATCAACGCCTGCTTGCGGATCACTCCCACCTGGCGGGAAAGAATGGCCGTCGGGACAAAGTGTAGACTGATCTGGCGCATCTGTTCGCCGAAGCCCGGCATTTCACGATCGGCGATCGCCAGCGTTGCGTCCGGCGTCACGTCGCGGCGCGCGGGGCCGGTTCCGCCCGTCGTCAGAACAAGGTGGCAGCTCATCTCATCCACCAGCTCGCAGAGCGTCTGCTCGATGATCGGCTGTTCGTCAGGGATCAGGCGGGTCTGAATGTCAAAGGGGGTGGTCAGCGCGCTGCCAAGCCACTCTTCCAGAGCAGGGATGCCTTTATCCTGGTAAACGCCGCTGGAGGCGCGGTCAGAAATCGACACTAAGCCGATGCGTAAGGTATTCATATCCATTCCATTCAAAAAGTACTGATTAAAGGGAATGATACACGCAGAGAGGAGATTCAGACAGGGTACGAAAGAAGTCGCGTGACCGGGAGCCCGGTCACGCAGAATGATTACAGCAGGTCGCCGATCATTTTTTCCAGTTTGCCCTGGTCAACAGCAAACTTACGGATACCGTCCGCCAGTTTGTCTACAGCCATTGGATCCTGGTTGTGCTGCCACAGGAACTCGGATTCAGTGATGCGCTCTGGGCGTGCTTTCACTTCACCGGTGTAGGACAGCTTACGCTCGATGGTACCTTCGCTTTCTGCCAGCTCTTTCAGCAGCGCAGGGGCGATGGTCAGGCGGTCACAGCCAGCCAGCTCGATGATTTCACCGACGTTACGGAAGCTTGCGCCCATAACCACGGTCTCATAGCCGTGCTGTTTGTAGTATTCGTAGATTTCAGTAACAGAAACCACGCCTGGATCTTCAGCCGGTGCGTACTCTTTCTTATCGGTGTTGGCTTTGTACCAGTCCAGAATACGGCCCACGAACGGAGAAATCAGGTATACGCCCGCTTCTGCACATGCGCGCGCCTGCGCGAAGGAGAACAGCAGGGTCAGGTTACAGTTGATACCGTCTTTTTCCAGTTGCTCTGCCGCGCGGATACCCTGCCAGGTAGAAGCCAGTTTGATCAGGATACGGTCGTTGCTGATGCCAGCATCGTTGTACATTTTGATCAGACGTTTCGCTTTGGCGATAGACGCTTCGGTGTCGTAGGAGAGACGTGCATCCACTTCGGTAGAGATACGGCCAGGAACCAGTTTCAGGATTTCCAGACCGATGTTCACTGCCAGCTTGTCGGTAGCGTCCACAACCTGCTGCGCGCGGTCGTTGCTCTGTGCTTTCGCCCAGGTCACTGCGTCGTCAATCAGTTTGCGATACTCAGGGATCTGTGCGGCGTTAAGGATCAGAGAAGGGTTGGTTGTGGCATCCTGCGGCTGGTACAGCTTCATTGCCGCGATATCTCCGGTGTCAGCTACGACAGTGGTGAACTGACGAAGGGAGGTCAATTTATCCGTCATGATAGTGTTTCTCTTTTAACGTGCCCTGGATAATTCACGCTACCGACAGCATGCCTGCAGCGGAAAAATGACAGGTTTACTTGTTAGGGGGATGTAACCGGTCTGCCCTGATGATAACACGAGTGAGAGGCAGCGCAACCGCAGACAGTGCGCTTAGGCAGAGTATGGTAAACTCGGAAGATTAACAGGCTGCTAAGCAACAGCATGCCCAATCAGTGGTAGCGCTTACATATTCACTTTGGCATCAACAAGAGGGACGTTAATGCCTGATTTCTTTTTCTTTATTAACGAAGTCCTGTGGGGTTCGATAATGATTTACCTGCTTCTGGGAGCAGGTATTTGGTTTACGCTACGCAGTGGGTTTATCCAGTTTCGTTATATTCGCAAGTTTGGCAGAAGTCTGAAAAACAGCGTTACGCCCCAGCCGGGCGGATTAACGTCGTTCCAGGCACTCTGTACCAGCCTGGCGGCACGCCTCGGCAGCGGGAATCTGGCGGGCGTTGCGCTGGCCATCAGCGCCGGTGGGCCAGGCGCGGTCTTCTGGATGTGGGTGACGGCGCTACTCGGGATGGCCACCTCCTTTGCCGAAAGTTCGCTCGCCCAGCTGTATAAAGAGAAAGATAAAAACGGCCAGTTTCGCGGCGGTCCTGCCTGGTACATGGCGCGTGGCTTAGGGATGCGCTGGATGGGCGTTCTGTTCTCGCTTTTTTTACTGCTCGCGTACGGCCTTATTTTTAATACCGTCCAGGCAAATTCTGTCGCCAATGCCCTGCGCTATGCCTTCTCCTGCCCGGAGTGGGTCGCCGGTATTGCTTTAGCCCTCGTCGTTCTGCTCACTATTTCTGCCGGTCTCAGGGGCATCGCCCGCCTGATGCAGTGGCTGGTTCCCGTTATGGCGCTGCTTTGGATTGCCGCGAGTCTGTTCGTCGCCGCACTGCATATCGACCAGGTGCCGGGCGTGATTGCGACCATCGTCAAAAGCGCTTTTGGCTGGCGCGAGGTGGCCTCCGGGGCGCTGGGCTACACCTTCAGCCAGGCGCTGATGGCGGGTTTTCAGCGGGGCATGTTCTCCAATGAAGCCGGAATGGGGTCAACCCCCAACGCGGCCGCTGCCGCCTCTTCCTGGCCGCCGCACCCCGCCGCACAGGGCATTGTGCAGATGATTGGCGTCTTTACCGATACCATTATCATCTGCTCCGCCAGCGCCATGATTTTGCTGCTGGCAGGCCCCGTCCCGCATTCTTCTGGTACCGCCGGGATACAGCTTCTCCAGCAGGCGCTGGTGAACCTGACCGGCGGCTGGGGAGCAGGATTTGTCTCGCTCGTCCTGGTGCTGTTTGCCTTCAGCTCGATTGTGGTGAATTACCTCTACGCCGAAAATAACCTTATTTTCCTGAAACTCGACTCCCGCGCCGCAATCGGAGCCCTGCGTCTCGCGGTCATATTGATGATCATCGCTGGCTCCTTCCTCAGTATGCCGCTGGTCTGGCAGCTGGCCGATATCATTATGGCGCTGATGGCGATCACGAACCTCACCGCTATCCTGCTGCTCTCACCCGTTGTGACCCTGATTGCCAGAGACTATCTGCGTCAGCGCAAACTCGGCGTTCCTCCGGTATTTGATCCCGCCCGCTATCCCGACGTTAAGGCGCAGCTTGCCCCCGGCACGTGGGATGATTTGCCGCGGCAATAACAGCTATCGATCAATTCAGGGCGATTTTTTGCTAAAGTCGCTCTAAATTTCCTGCAAGGACTGGATATGCTGATTCTGATTTCACCTGCAAAAACGCTCGACTACCAGAGCCCGCTCGCCACCGAGCGCTATACCCGGCCTGAACTGCTGGACTACTCGCAACAGCTGATCCGCGAAGCGCGCAAGCTCTCTGCGCCGCAAATCGCCTCGCTGATGAGCATCAGCGACAAGCTGGCCGATCTTAACGCGACCCGCTTTCACGAGTGGCGCCCGGATTTCACCCCGGCGAACGCTCGCCAGGCGATTCTGGCGTTTAAAGGTGACGTCTACACCGGCCTGCAGGCGGAAGATTTTAGCGAAGCCGATTTCGATTTTGCCCAGCAGCATCTGCGCATGCTGTCGGGTCTGTACGGCGTACTGCGCCCGCTGGATCTGATGCAGCCGTATCGTCTGGAGATGGGGATTCGCCTGGAAAATGCCAAAGGCAAAGATCTGTACCATTTCTGGGGCGATATCATTACCGACAAACTGAACGCGGCGCTGCACGCCCAGGGCGATAACGTGGTGATAAACCTGGCATCCGATGAATACTACAAGTCGGTGAAGCCGAAAAAGCTGGATGCGGAGATTATCAAACCGGTGTTCCTCGACGAGAAGAACGGTAAGTTCAAAGTGATCAGCTTCTACGCCAAGAAAGCGCGCGGCCTGATGAGCCGCTACATCATCCAGAACCGCCTGACGAAGCCAGAGCAGCTGACCGCCTTTAACAGCGAAGGCTATTTCTTTGACGAGTCGTCGTCGGGGAAAGGCGAGCTGGTGTTTAAGCGCCACGAGCAGTAAAAACAAACCCCGCCAGCTGGCGGGTTTTGCATTAATGGTGTTTCCAGTCCGGGCCGCGATCGTCACGGTGGTCATCGTGGTGATGGTCATCGTGACGATCGTCGTGTTTACGATGCTCATCATGTGGACGCCAGTGGTTATCACGCCAGTCATAATGCGCCTTCCACCAGTCGTGGTCGCGCCAGCGGCCGCCGTCCCAGTAATGACCGTTGTTGTCCTGGTCGCCAATCTGCAGTTTGACCGCCGGTACGAGGGTAATTTCAGATGCCTGAACCGCCATGGGGGCGGCCAGCACCAGTGAAAGCGCGATGAGTGCAGGTTTCAGTGTAGACACAGGTGACTCCTTATTCTTCTTGCCCAACGTGGGCCGATGTAAGGAGATTACGCGAGGGGAACGGGGGATGTTATTCTCTGCAATCCTAAACGCTAAGTGACCGCATTTATTGGGAATTTCTGCTTTTTTCCTGCTTTTTCTCTCCTTAATTTCTCCATAAAAAAGCCGGGTGGCGGCTTCGCCTTACCCGGCCTACGATTAGGTCGTCGTGGTCGTTATAGGCCCGGTAAGGCGTAGCCGCCACCGGGTAACACAATCACGCACGCGTCATCATCAGCTTACGCAGCGCGGCAAAATCTGCCGGCAGCTCATGTGACAGCAGAGGCAGGTCGGCGCGCTCGGCCAGCTCTTTCGGCAGCGGCAGCGTTTCGCCCAGGATCGCTTCCACGCTCTCTTTGAACTTCGCCGGATGCGCGGTGCCCAGGAACAGGCCATATTCACCCGGGTTAAGCTGGTCGCGCAGCGCGCGGTAGGCAATTGCCGCGTGCGGTTCAGAGATATACCCCACCGCTTTCATCTCGCGCATGGTCTCTTTGGTGGTTTCATCCGTCACCGCGGCGTAACCCAGGTCACCCAAACGCCAGATCTTACGGCGGAACAGCTCTTCCACGCGCGGCCAGTTGTTCGGCTGTGACACATCCATCGCGTTGGAGAGCGTCGCCTGCGTGGCGTTCGGCGCCCACTTCCCGTCTTTCAGGAAGCGCGGCACGGTGTCGTTGGCGTTGGTCGCCGCGATAAAGCGTTTCACCGGCAGACCCAAGGATTTCGCCAGCAGACCTGCCGTCAGGTCACCGAAGTTACCGCTCGGCACGGAGATCACCAGCTGGTTGCGCGCTTCCTGCGGCAGCTGCGCCACCGCTTCGAAGTAGTAGCAGATCTGCGCCAGCAGACGGCTGATGTTGATGGAGTTGGCAGAGTTGAGACCCAGAGCCACCTTCAGCTCTTCGTCGTCGAAGGCCTGCTTGACCAGCGCCTGGCAGGCATCGAAATCGCCGTCAATTGCCACGGTTTCAATGTTGCCGCCGAGCGTACAGAACAGTTTTTCCTGCAGCGGGCTGATTTTGCCTTTCGGATAGAGGATCACCACGCGGACGTTTTTCAGGCCGTAGAAGGCATGCGCCACCGCCGCACCGGTATCGCCGGATGTCGCGGTCAGGATGGTCACCGGTTTGTCGCCGCTGATGTGGGTCAGCATCTGCGCCATAAAGCGGCCGCCGAAGTCTTTAAACGCCAGCGTCGGGCCGTGGAACAGCTCCAGGCAGCCAACGTCAGGCTCAACCTGCTTAACCGGCGCCGGGAAAGCGAACGCCGCACGCACGCGCTCTTCCAGCAGCTCCTGCGGAATTTCGTCGCCGATAAACGCAGACAGAATTTTGGTGCTGCGGGTGACGAAGTCCTGTTTCAGCAGCTCGTCGATGTCGGTCAGCTGGAATTCCGGCAGGTCATGCGGGAAGAACAGCCCCTGATTTTTGCCTAGCCCCTGAGTTACCGCCTGCGCGAAGCTGACCTGCTCGTTATGATCTTTAAGGTTATAGAGTTTCATTAATTATCCCAGTACTCGTGCGCCAGCCGTGTCCAGACGGCAAATATGAACAAAGCCTTCCTGATTTTGCAGGTAGTGTTTAGAGAGCCAGTCCGCCACGCGCTGCGCGGTGTCAGGCTTGTCGCACAGGGCGAACAGCGTCGGGCCGGAGCCGGAGATGCCGCACGCCTGCGCGCCGATATCCATCGATGCCTGTCGCGCCTCGTTAAAGCCAGGCAGCAGCTTCGTGCGGTACGGCTCGGCAATGACATCCTTCATCAGCTTCGCCGCCAGCTGCGGCTGACGGGTGTAGCAGGCATGAATAAAGCCCGCCAGATGACGCCCGTGAGCGATACAGTCCTGACGACGATACTGCGCGGGCAGGATCGCACGCGCTTCCGCGGTAGAGACCTTAATGCCCGGATAGGCCAGCACCCACAGCCACTCATCAAACCCTGGCACCTGCTGGCTGATGATGCCATTTTCTTCGATCATCAGCTGCATGCCGCCGAGGAAGCACGGCGCCACGTTGTCATAGTGAATGCTGCCGGAGATGCGCCCTTCCAGCTCGCCCATCAACCCCAGCAGGCGGTTGTTGTTCAGCGGCTTACCGCAGTGCTCGTTCATCGCCACCAGCGCGGCGACTACCGAGCAGGCGCTGGAACCCAGACCCGAGCCAATCGGCATACTTTTTTCCAGCGTCATGGCAACCGGCACGTTTTTACCGATCTCCTGACAGAAGCGTTCCCAGCACTGATAGACGATATTCTCGCGCGGCTCAGACGGCAGTTTGCTGGCGAAGCGGCCCACGTTCTTCAGGCTGAAGCTGTCTGCCGCTTCCACCGTGACCGTATCGCCCAGCAGTGAACCATCCACCGGCGTCACCGCCGCGCCCAGCACGTCAAATCCGACGCTCATATTCGCGCTGGAAGCCGGGGCATAAACTTTGACCATGTTAAACTCCTAACTTCCATGACAGGGTACGCAGCAGATCGGCAAACACACCCGCCGCCGTAACATCGTTCCCTGCGCCATAGCCGCGAAGCACCAGCGGCAGTGGCTGATAATAGTGGCTGTAAAACGCGAGGGCGTTTTCGCCGTTTTTAACTTTGTACAGCGGGTCGTTGCCATCCACTTCGGCAATCTTCACCCGGCACACGCCATCTTCTTCAATGTTGCCAACATAGCGCAATACCTTACCTTCATCACGGGCTTTCGCCACACGAGCGGCAAAAGCATCGTCAAGCTGCGGCAAATTTGCCATGAATGCAGCGACATCACCGCTGCTGTCAAATTCTGCCGGCAAGACCGGTTCAATCACGATATCGGAAAGCTCAAGCTCACGGCCCGTTTCACGCGCGAGGATCAGCAGCTTGCGCGCCACGTCCATACCGGAAAGGTCGTCACGCGGATCCGGCTCGGTATAGCCCAGCTCGCGCGCGGCGCGGGTCGCATCCGACAGGCTCATGCCTTCATCCAGCTTGCCGAAGATAAACGACAGCGAGCCGGAGAGAATGCCGGAGAAACGCTGCAGTTCGTCGCCCGCGTTAAGAAGGTTCTGCAGGTTCTCGATAACCGGCAGGCCCGCGCCCACGTTGGTGTCGTACAGGAACTTACGGCGCGACTTGCTCGCCGCCAGACGCAGCTGGTGATAGTAATCCATCGACGAGGTGTTGGCCTTTTTGTTCGGCGTCACCACGTGGAACCCTTCGCGCAGGAAGTCGGCGTACTGGTCGGCCACCGCCTGGTTAGAGGTACAGTCGACGATCACCGGGTTAAGCAGATGATACTCTTTCACCAGACGGATCAGGCGGCCCAGGTTGAACGGCTCTTTCGCCTCGTTCATCTCGGCCTGCCAGTTTTCCAGGTTCAGACCGTGAACGTTAGTCAGCAACGCTCTGGAGTTGGCAATCCCGCAGACGCGCAGATCGATATGTTTCTTCTTCAGCCACTCCTGCTGACGCTTCACCTGCTCCAGCAGCGCGCCGCCCACCCCGCCGACGCCAATCAGGAACAGCTCGATAACCTGATCGGTGTTGAACAGCATCTGGTGAACCACGCGTACGCCGGTGGTGGCGTCATCGTTGTCCACGACAACAGAAATTGAACGCTCTGACGAGCCCTGGGCAATCGCCACGATATTGATATTGGCGCGCGCCAGCGCGGCAAAGAACTTGGCGGAGATACCGCGCAGCGTGCGCATGCCGTCGCCGACCACGGAGATGATCGCCAGGCGTTCCTGAATGGCGAGCGGCTCCAGCAGCTCTTCTTTCAGCTCCAGATAGAACTCTTCCTCCAGCGCGCGGCGGGCGCGCAGGCAGTCGGCCTGCGGCACGCAGAAGCTGATGCTGTATTCGGAAGAGGACTGGGTAATCAACACCACCGAGATACCGTTGCGGGACATAGCAGCAAAGACGCGCGCCGCCATGCCGACCATTCCCTTCATCCCCGGACCGGAGACGCTGAACATCGCCATGTTGTTGAGGTTGGAGATGCCTTTGACCGGCAAACCGTCTTCATCGGTACTCGCGCCAATCAGCGTACCCGGCGCCTGCGGGTTACCGGTGTTTTTAATCAGGCAAGGGATCTGGAACTGGGCAATCGGGGAGATGGTACGCGGGTGAAGCACTTTGGCGCCGAAGTAGGAAAGCTCCATCGCTTCCTGGTACGACATCGACTTCAGCAGCCTGGCGTCCGGAACCTGGCGCGGGTCGCAGGTATAAACGCCGTCGACGTCAGTCCAGATTTCACAACAGTCCGCACGTAAACAGGCGGCCAGCACGGCGGCGGAGTAGTCGGAGCCGTTACGGCCCAGCACCACCAGCTCGCCTTTCTCGTTACCGGCGGTGAAGCCTGCCATCAGGATCATATGGTCAGGCGGGATTTTGCTGGCGGCGATACGGCGGGTTGATTCGGCAATATCAACGGTGGATTCGAGGTAGTGGCCCACCGCCAGCAGTTTTTCAACCGGATCGATCACCGTCACGCTACGGCCGCGCGCTTCCAGCACGCCGGCCATGATAGCGATAGAGAGTTTTTCGCCCCGGCAGATCAGCGCCGCGTTGACGCTGTCCGGGCACTGGCCGAGAAGGCTAATGCCGTGCAGGACGTGTTTGATTTGCGCGAATTCCTGCTCAACGAAGGACTTCAGCTGAGCGTGCGGGAAGCCAGGCAGCGCCTCTGCCAGCCCTTGCAGTAAGTCAGCGAAGATACGCTCTGCGTCGCTGATGTTCGGGAGTGCATCCTGGCCACCGATGGTTTTTTCAATCATCGCCACCAGATGGTTCGTGATTTTTGCCGGGGCAGAGAGCACGGTAGCAACCTGCCCCTGCCTGGCGTTACTTTCCAGGATATCGGCAACACGCAGAAAACGTTCTGCATTTGCCACTGATGTACCGCCGAACTTCAACACTCGCATGGTTCTACCTCGTTTCCTTTAGCCGAAAAAAAAGCCCGCACTGTTCAGGTGCGGGCTTTTTTTTGTTTTTCCTGTACGCGTCAGCCCGCATCGTTACCTGTGGTAATGATGATGGTTGTAGTAATGGTGGTGATGCTGATGCGTTTCATGGATGTTGTGTACTCTGTCATTATTATCTGTCTGTCCTGTATTCTTTTAGGGTTAAAGGATCGGGCACCTTAAGTCAACGAATTTTTAATTTGATCACAATTCGGGAGACTCTCACCTCCCGCTGTTTGCAGATTTATTTTCATCCGATTCGCCCAATAGCAACCCTTCCGGACAGACTTATTCGCCATATTAAAAACTTATGACAGGATTTTACTCCGCCAATTTTTTTTCAATATCGTGCAGCAAACGGTGCAGCATTGCGGTGTCCCGCTGCTCAAGACGGCCCAAACGCTGCTGCAGCCAGTCAGCCATTTTCTGATCGTCCGCCACCCCCAGCTGAGACAACAGTTGCTCAACGCGAGCGCGCAGCGCAGCCAGCTGATTTTCATTTGCCCCTTCTGCCGGAGGTTGGGGGATTTGTATTAGGGAGGCTAATTGATAGCAGTAGACCATGACCGCCTGGCCTAAATTCAGGGAGGGATAATCGGCGACCATCGGCGCACCGGTAAGAACGTCCGCCAGCTCCAGCTCTTCGTTGGTTAATCCTGAATCTTCGCGACCAAACACCAGGGCGGCTTTATCCAGCCACTGGCTTTTCTCACTCAGCATCGGCACCAGCTCCGCTGGCGTGGCATAGTAATGGAACTTCGCACGGCTGCGCGCGGTGGTCGCAACGGTAAACGAAATGTCGTGCAGCGCGTCAGCAAGCGTAGCGTAAGTGGTTATATTATCGAGGATATCGCCCGATCCGTGCGCTACCCAACGAGCCGCAGGCTCCAGGTGGGCAGTGCTGTCCACGATACGTAAATCGGTGAACCCCATGGTCTTCATGGCACGCGCGGCAGCGCCTATATTTTCGGCTCTGGCTGGGGCAACCAGTACAATCGACAGATGCATTTATGCTCTCTTTTTAATCAGTTAGCGGGTAAAAATGTGATGCACTTCAACATATTACGCAGCGCGAATTTACAAAATTGCAACACAAATCACCGAAATAGCGTTTCATAACAAATTAAAAACGCTAAACTATTCCTTGTCTGAACAATCAGTTAGAATGTTAACAGAACACTATTATCCCTATGTTTTATAATGATAATAGCAATATGAATACCCTATTCTGATTGGATTCGCTTCGTTTATAAATCAATGTCCGCAACTAGTTGGTTTATTGAAAAATTGTGACAAAGGCTAGCATTCCGCTACGATGATTTCATCAAACTGTTAACGTGCTACAATTGAACTTGATATATGTCAACGAAGCGTAGTTTTATTGGGTGTCTGGTGTCACTTAGCCTGTTATGTTGCTGTTAAAATGGTTAGGATGACAGCCGTTTTTGACACTGTCGGGTCCAAAGGGAAAGTACCCAAGACCAAGCTAATGATGTTGTTGACGTTGATGGAAAGTGCATCAAGAACGCAATTACGTACTTTAGTCACGTTAAGCCGATCATGTTAATTTGCGACATGCATCAGGCAGGTCAGGGACTTTTGTACTTCCTGTTTCGATTTAGTTGGCAATTTAGGTAGCAAACATGCAGACCCCGCACATTCTTATCGTTGAAGACGAGTTGGTAACACGCAACACGTTAAAGAGCATTTTCGAAGCAGAAGGCTACGATGTCTTTGAAGCGACCGATGGCGCAGAGATGCATCAGATCCTTTCTGAAAATGATATCAACCTGGTGATCATGGATATTAACCTGCCGGGCAAAAACGGTCTTCTTCTGGCGCGCGAACTGCGCGAGCAGGCGAACGTCGCGTTAATGTTCCTGACGGGCCGTGATAACGAAGTTGATAAAATTCTTGGCCTGGAAATCGGTGCGGATGACTACATCACCAAGCCGTTCAATCCTCGCGAGTTAACCATTCGTGCACGCAACCTGCTGTCCCGCACCATGAACCTGGGTACGGTCAGCGAAGAGCGTCGTAGCGTAGACAGCTACAAATTCAACGGCTGGGAACTTGATATCAATAGCCGTTCGTTGATTAGCCCGAACGGTGAGCAGTATAAACTGCCGCGCAGTGAATTCCGCGCGATGCTGCACTTCTGCGAAAACCCGGGCAAAATTCAGTCCCGTGCAGAGCTGCTGAAGAAAATGACCGGCCGTGAGCTGAAACCACACGACCGTACCGTAGACGTGACCATTCGTCGTATTCGTAAGCATTTCGAATCTACGCCAGATACGCCGGAAATCATCGCCACGATCCACGGCGAAGGGTATCGTTTCTGCGGCGATCTGCAGGAGTAATCCCGCAGTTAACGCATTAAAAAACGGCGCAAATGCGCCGTTTTTTTATTCCCGCCATGGCATAATCGGCACCGCGCTGATTGCGTTTTTCGGCGAGCCTTCCACCACTTTGTCAGAGTAGGCAAGGTACGCCAGGGTGTTGCGTTTGGCATCATAGAAACGCACCACCTGCAGTTTTTTGAACACCAGCGAAGTCCGTTTCTGGAATACCACGTCGCCCTGCGCTTTGCCGTTTTTAATTTTATCGCTCAACTCAACCGGCCCCACCTGCTGACAAGAAATCGCCGCATCGGAGGTATCTTCCGCCAGTCCCAGCCCGCCTTTGATACCGCCCGTTTTCGCGCGGCTGACGTAGCAGGTGACGTTTTTCACGTCCGGATCGTCAAACGCCTCCACCACAATTTTGTGGTCAGGGCCGAACATTTTGAACACGGTATCGACGGAGCCAATCTGTTCTGCCTGCGCCACGCGCCCGACCATCAGCATCAACGCGGTGAAGATCAAAGTCTTGTATTTCATATTGTTACCATTCTTTAAAATTACACTGAGCGATTATTCAACACTTTAGACAAAAATGTAGCAAGATCACAGGATTAGAATATATCTGCCTGTAATGTGCTCTAAAAAGCATGAATGCGCAAAAAAAACACTGAATGCTAAAACATCAAAAAATGCTATTATCCGCTAACCTGTTATCAGGCACCTGCTGTTTTAAGGATGAGGATAGTATATGGATCAGGCTGGAATTATTCGCGACCTGCTCACCTGGCTGGAAGGTCATCTCGACCAGCCTTTGTCACTGGATAATGTGGCGGCTAAAGCAGGCTATTCCAAGTGGCATCTGCAAAGGATGTTCAAGGATGTCACCGGTCATGCTATCGGGGCCTATATTCGCGCACGTCGTTTATCAAAATCTGCGGTGGCATTGCGCCTGACCGCGCGGCCGATTCTGGATATTGCCCTGCAATATCGTTTCGATTCGCAGCAGACCTTCACCCGCGCCTTTAAAAAACAGTTCTCGTTGACGCCAGCGCTGTATCGTCGCTCGCCTGACTGGAGCTCGTTTGGCATGCGTCCGCCGCTGCGTCTGGGCGAGTTCGCGATGCCGAAATATGAAATTGTCGCGCTGCCGGAAACCCATCTGATCGGCACGACGCAAAGCTACTCCTGTTCACTGGAGCAGATTTCTGAGTTCCGTCATCAGATGCGCGTCCAGTTCTGGCGCGACTTCCTGAGCCACGCGCCGACGATCCCGCCAATCCTGTATGGCCTCAACGAAACGCACCCAAGCCAGGAAAAAGACGACGAGCAGGAGGTGTTCTACACCACCGCGCTGACGCCAGAGATGGCCAACGGGTATATTCAGGGTTCGAAGCCTGTCGTGCTGGAAGGCGGCGAATACGTGATGTTCGCCTATGAAGGGCTGGGAACGGGGGTTCAGGAGTTTATCCTGACCGTTTACGGAACCTGCATGCCGATGCTGAATCTGAATCGCCGTAAAGGTCAGGACATTGAGCGCTACTACCCGGCGCAGGATGCCAAACCGGAAGAAGGCCCCATCAATCTGCGTATGGAATTCTTGATTCCAATACGTCGTTAACGCTGCAGTTCGTCAAGCGCAGGGGCATCAAGATGCGAAATGTCCCCTGCCATCTCCACTACCCAGCCCGACGCCAGCCACGCGCTTTCCTGATAATCAATCCGGGAAATGGAGCAGTTGCGCAGACGCAAACGGCGCTCAGCGTAAGCCGGTAACCCCAGAATGGTGCTCACCAGGCAACCCAGCGCAATCCCGTGACTCACCAGCAGCGGACGGCTTCCCGCCGGCAGCTTCAGGCATTCCGCCAGGGCGGCATGCATGCGTACGCTGAGCTCCTGCATGGATTCGCCTTCAGGAATACGGCCATCTTCGGTACCGTTCACCAGCGTGCGGCGCCAGCCCTCCTCCGCTTCCGTCAGCGTATCGATATGGCGTTTTTCCAGCACGCCCATATCCAGCTCGCGCAGGCGCGGCTCCAGCATGACGTCACAGCCGCAGGCATCTGCGATGATGCGCGCCGTCTGCTGTGTGCGACCTAAATCGCTGGTAATCACGTGGGTAATGCCCAGCGTTCTGGCGCGTTCCGCCACCTGCCACGCTTGCTGCACACCCTTCTCGGTGAGAGGACTGTCTGACTGGCCTTGAATACGTCGCTCGGCGTTCCACTGCGTTTCACCGTGGCGAACAAGGTATACCTGTAACATGCTTTTTTTCCGTTATACTGCGATGAGTTTTTTTTGAATCGAGCTTAATTATGCACCATGTTGTCTCTGCTACCACTAATCCTGCCAAAATTCAGGCAATTCTAAGGGCATTTGACGAGATCTTCGGCGCAGGATCCTGCCATATTGAGGCCATCGGCGTCGAGAGTGGCGTTCCTGAACAGCCGTTTGGCAGCGAGGAAACGCGCGCTGGCGCACGAAATCGCGTGGCAAACGCTAAGGCTGCCGCACCGAATGCTGACTTTTGGGTAGCGATTGAAGCAGGTATCGACGAAGGCGCAACCTTTAGCTGGGTTGTCATCGAAAGCCGCGAGCAGCGAGGTGAAGCGCGTTCGGCCACCCTGCCGCTGCCGGAGATCATTCTGGAAAAAGTCCGTGCGGGTGAAGCGCTCGGGCCGGTGATGTCGCAGTACACCGGCATCGATGAGATTGGCCGTAAAGAAGGGGCAATTGGCGTCTTTACCGCAGGCGCGCTGACGCGTTCAGGCGTTTACCACCAGGCGGTGATTCTGGCGTTAAGCCCGTTCCATAACGCGATTTATCGGTAAGTTTCCAGGCCGGATAAGGCGTAGCCGTCATCCGGCGTTTTTCAGCAATACCGCTTCCAGCCACTGGCGCAGCTCAACCGGCGCAGACTTCAGGCTGTTCGAGCCGCGGGTGATGGTTGCTATGCCCGCCCCGAGCTCATTTTTCAGCTCGCGCTGGCTCATCTCGCCGCGCAGCAGCTCTTCAATGATCCGCACGCGCGTGCCCAGCGCCTCACGCTCGTCCGGCGTGAGCATCAGCTGCATAAGGGGCAAGTGCAAATCCTGCTCGTAAGACTGACGCAGCAGCTCCACAAAACGAAGCCACTCCAGATGACGCTGTTCGGCCATTGCCGAGGAATACGGGGAATGCTGGGTCATGTTATGCTGCCTCTTGTACTCATTAGCGAGTACAGCATAACACAACCCACGCCGATCAGTAACGTCTCTGCCACTCGGCATCGCTCATCAGGGTATCTTTCTGCCCCATGAAGTAGCGATAGTAGGCGTCATAGGCCAGCACGTTCTTCACGTAGCCGCGCGTTTCCGAGAACGGGATGCTCTCAACAAACGCTACGGCGTCGATGCGTCCGGCGCTGTTGCCGAGCCAGGTGCGCACGCGCCCAGGACCCGCGTTATACGCCGCCGAAGAGAAGATACGGTTATTGCCGAACTGCTGATACACGTACTGGAGATAGCTGGTACCGATGTTGATGTTAGTATCCGGATCGAGGAGCTGTGACGGGCTGCTGTACCCCGGAATATTAAACATCTTCACCGTGTGCGTCGCCGTGCCTGGCATAATCTGCATCAGGCCGCTGGCGCCCACCGGGGAGCGGACTTTCGGGTTCCAGGCGCTCTCCTGACGGGCAATCGCCATCGCGTAGCTTTGCGGGATATCTTTGCCGCTGGTATAGCGATCGAAAAGATCTTTGTACGCCAGCGGGAAACGCTCTTCCAGATGATCCCAAAGCTTGCCGGCGATCGTCGCCTGCACGCTGAGATCCCACCAGTGATTATCAAACGCATAGCGGGCAAGCTGGGCTTTCTCATCGGTGGTGCGGCTGGTCACCAGATTCGCCCACTCGCTGCGCGCGGTGTTATCCATATTCCAGTACATCAGCTCGCGAACGCGCGCCATTTCTGGCCCCTGCGTCAGCGCCGGGTTCGCGTTGGCAGGCGCTTTATCTATACGGAAGGTGTATTCCTCGCCCAGACGCTGCGCGGCAGCCATTGGGTAAAACCCGCGCTGCTGCATCAGCGTATGGAGGATCTCTTTGGCTTCATCATCACGGCCGCGCTCCATCAGCAGATCGGCCTGCCAGTAGCGCCATTCGTCTTTCTCTTTGGCCTCCATTGGCAAACGCGCGAGCCAGGTATTGAGCCCGCGACGATCGCCCGTGCCCAGCGCCATGCGCACGCGGCGTTCCACCAGCGACGTAGAATTCGAACGCATAATCGCATCGTCACGCCAGCGCGCCTGTTCATCGGTCACATCGGTACCCATCAGTCGCCACGCCACGATGTCGCGCAGCTCCTGGGTTTGCTCCTCATTGAGCTGCTGCGCCTGCACCAGCTGCGGGATCATCAGCCGCGCGTTTTCCACATCGTCACGCGCCACGCTGGCAAAGGCCACCGCCGCCATCTGGCGGGTGAAATCGGTCGCGCCCGTACTGCGGGCAAAGGTCAGCACGCTGTTTGGATCGTTTGCCAGCGAGATAACCGCCGTGGAGATCGTCTGGTAATCGGACGGCATCTGCCCCGCCAGCGTGGTCACCAGACGCGTGTTACCGGCTTTCATCGCCAGACGGATGCGCTCAAGGTAGGACAGGGGATCCTGCTTGCCGGAAGCACGCCACGCGCTAAACAGGGAATCACAGGCGTTCGGCTGGTTTTTTCCGGTCAGCCAGAGCTCTTTCGCTCCGGTCCAGGCCTCTTCCTGCTGGCCGGTCGCCCATTTTGCGTAGTAATAGTTACACTGGGCTTCGGTGGCATTCGGCTTCTCAGGGCTAAACGCCAGCAGGCCGCGCCAGTCTTCGCGACGCGCCAGCTCATTCACAAAGCGAGACTGGAGATTTCGGGCAGGCGGCAGGGTCGGGTTCGCCTGAATGAAGTTATTCACGGTGACGGTAGGCTGGTTCATCAGGTCGTCCGTAATCTGGCGATACTCCAGATACGGATACAGCGGATAATCCTTTAGCGTCGGCATCAGCGCCTGCACGGTATCCATCTGCTTGTTGTCCCACGCCTGTTTAATCTGGGCGTAGCGGTTACGTTGTTCATCCAGTGAATCGGCATGCACCGCCTGGCTTACCGCCATTACGCATACGCTGGCAGCCAGCAGACGCCAGACCACCCGTTTGGCTTTTTCCACAAGCTCTTCCTCATTGTTTTTTCGTCAATTGCAGCGTCTTGCCACGTCAAAGTCTAATTAACTTATGCTAACCAGGCATCCTTCAACGCGCCACGTCATGGACACTTTTTTACCTTTCTTGCGCGTTTTAACACTCCCGACGTTCCTGGCTGGGATTAGGACGTGAAAAAGGCTACACTTCGAGGCTGAAATTCCTTCTCATTACGATAAAAGAGGCGAAGTCCAACGTGGCTCAATTCGTTTATACCATGCATCGTGTCGGCAAAGTTGTCCCGCCGAAACGTCATATTCTTAAAAATATCTCGCTGAGCTTCTTCCCGGGCGCAAAAATCGGTGTTCTGGGTCTCAACGGTGCCGGTAAGTCCACCCTGCTGCGCATCATGGCCGGCATTGATACAGACATCGAAGGTGAAGCCCGTCCGCAGCCTGGCATCAAGATTGGTTACCTGCCGCAGGAACCTCAGCTGAACCCGGAACACACCGTTCGCGAATCCGTTGAAGAAGCGGTATCCGAAGTGGTTAACGCGCTGAAAGGTCTGGATGAAGTGTATGCCAAATACGCTGAGCCGGATGCGGACTTCGACAAGCTGGCCGCGCAGCAGGGCAAGTATGAAGAGATCATCCAGGCGCACGACGGTCACAACCTGAACGTGCAGCTGGAGCGCGCGGCTGATGCCCTCCGTCTGCCGGACTGGGATGCGAAAATCGCTAACCTCTCCGGGGGTGAACGCCGCCGCGTGGCGCTGTGCCGCCTGCTGCTGGAAAAACCAGACATGCTGCTGCTCGACGAACCGACTAACCACCTGGATGCAGAATCCGTGGCGTGGCTGGAGCGCTTCCTGCACGACTTCGAAGGCACCGTTGTGGCGATTACCCACGACCGTTACTTCCTCGACAACGTCGCTGGCTGGATCCTGGAGCTGGACCGCGGCGAAGGTATTCCGTGGGAAGGCAACTACTCTTCCTGGCTGGAGCAGAAAGATCAGCGTCTGGCGCAGGAAGCTTCTCAGGAAGCGGCGCGTCGTAAGTCTATCGAGAAAGAGCTGGAGTGGGTTCGTCAGGGCGCGAAAGGCCGTCAGTCTAAGGGCAAAGCCCGTCTGGCACGCTTCGAAGAGCTGAACAACACCGAATACCAGAAACGTAACGAAACCAACGAACTGTTTATTCCACCTGGAGCACGTCTTGGGGATAAAGTGGTTGAAGTTACCAACCTGCGTAAGTCCTACGGCGACCGTCTGCTGATCGACGACCTGACCTTCTCCGTACCGAAAGGCGCTATCGTTGGCATCATCGGTCCGAACGGCGCGGGTAAATCGACCCTGTTCCGCATGATGTCCGGCCAGGAACAGCCTGACAGCGGCTCTATCACCCTGGGTGAAACCGTGAAGCTGGCCTCCGTTGACCAGTTCCGTGACGCGATGGATAACAGCAAAACCGTGTGGGAAGAAGTCTCCGGCGGTCTGGATATCATGCGTATCGGCAACACCGAGATGCCAAGCCGCGCCTATGTTGGCCGCTTTAACTTCAAAGGCACCGACCAGGGCAAACGCGTGGGCGAGCTGTCCGGCGGTGAGCGCGGTCGTCTGCACCTGGCGAAGCTGCTGCAGGTGGGCGGTAACGTTCTGCTGCTCGATGAACCAACCAACGACCTGGATATCGAAACCCTGCGCGCGCTGGAAAACGCCCTGCTGGAATTCCCGGGCTGCGCGATGGTTATCTCGCACGACCGCTGGTTCCTGGACCGTATCGCGACCCACATCCTGGACTACCAGGACGAAGGTAAAGTGGAGTTCTTCGAAGGTAACTTCACCGAATACGAAGAGTATAAGAAACGCACGCTGGGCGCCGACGCGCTGGAGCCGAAGCGTATTAAGTACAAGCGTATCGCGAAATAAAAGCAAAACGGCAACCTCGGTTGCCGTTTTTTATGTTTGTACCCTCTCCCCGTGGGAGAGGGATCCAGTAATTTCCCAACTCGAAGCGATAAACATTTCTTTAGTAAAATAAATGGATTGCAGCGACACCCTGGTCCGGCTGTAAATCGCTGAGGCGTTTCCTGCAGGCCGGGGCGAGGCGCAGGGATGCGCCGAGAGGGCGGGCTTTACATGGACGTTGCCTCCGCCCGTACCCGACAAGCCGGAAGGAATAAGCCGAGGGCACCGCGAAGCGGCGATTTACCGCCGGGAGCCCGGGTCGCCAGGGCGGCGGCGATTGAGCCGCCATGGCACGTTCACAGGTCATGTCGTTACAGAGTAGCAAGGAACATAAAGTGAACGGAACGACCACCAGAGCCGTATGTTCCCCCTCACCCCACCCCTCTCCCTCAAGGGAGAGGGGGTCGTCCGTGCTGGCATTATTTTATGGGGAACCCTCAGCCCCAAGGAGAGGGCCTGGGTGAGGGCATCAGGCCGTACAGTTTGTAGACCGGGTAAGAGTGAGCGCCACCAGGCTTTTTTATTTGCCCACGTAATACCGCTTCACCTCGTCAAACTGCATCGCAAACTCGATATAGCTCATCAGCGCAGGCGAGTTCAGCTTGCGGCTTGGATACGCCAGCCACAGATCGTTACCTTCAACATTCCACTCCGGCAGCACCTGAACCAGCGCACCTTTTTCAATTTTATCTTCCAGCAGAAATGCGGGTAAGAGCGTGATCCCCGCACCGGCAATCGCACACTCGCGGGCGTATACCAGATTATCGGTCATGTGCGCGTTATCCGGCAGGTAGCGGTAATCCTCGCTCTCGCTTCGCAGAAGCCACTCCGACCACGCCCGGTGCGTAATGCAGCGGTGTTCCACCAGCTGACGGGGATGCGTCAGCGGCTCCCGACGCGCCAGATAGTTAGGCGACGCCAGCATATAACGCGGGCAGTGCCCGATCATCCGGCCAATCAGGGAGGAGTCCTGCGGCTTACCGGTGCGCAGCGCTACGTCAAAACCGGCCTCGACCAGATCCACCACATCATCAGAAATCGACACATCCAGCGAAACGTCAGGATAGCGAAGCTGGAACTCGGCATTCATGTGCGCCAGCAGCGTCGCCCCTATCCCCGCCGGACAGGTGATGCGCAGCCGCCCGCTGGGGTTTTCGCGCAGCCGCTGAATGGCGTACTCCGCCCGCTCGCTGGCCGCCAGCATCTCGCGACAGTGCACCAGATAGTGCTCGCCCGCAAACGTGAGGCTGATCCTGCGCGTGGTGCGGTTCAGCAGGCGGATACCCACCTGCTGCTCCAGCTGGCTAATTCGCTGGCTAACGCTCGATTTCGGCAGTTCGGCTTTCTGCGCCGCCGCGGTAAAGCTTCCCATCTCCGCCACCAGCGCGAAAAGCGCCATATCGTGCAGCTGTTTAAACATGATTGTTCACCCTGTACGAACGCTGAGTTCTTGATTGTCCATCTTATCACGCAGCTGGCCACTTTATAGACTAGCCTCAACAAAACGCATTCCATTGAGGAGCACACCATGTCTGTTAAAGCCATTGCCGTTAACCCAGAAAATCCGTCCACCTTCATTGAAATCACCCCGCCAATGCCGCAGCCCGGCGAGCACGATCTGCTGGTGGAGGTGAAGGCCGTCTCCGTTAACCCGGTCGATACCAAAGTCCACGCAGGCATTGCCAGGAACGGGCTGAATGAGCCGCGCATCCTCGGGTGGGATGCCAGCGGGATCGTCAAAGCCGTGGGGGCTGGCGTCACCGGATTCAAACCGGGTGACGAGGTGTGGTACGCGGGCGACATCACCCGGCCGGGCAGCAATACCACGCATCAGCTGATCGATGCGCGCATTGTCGGGCGCAAGCCTGCCAGCCTCGGCTGGGCGGCTGCCGCCGCGCTGCCGTTGACCGCTCTCACCGCGTGGGAAGGTCTGTTTGAACGGCTGAACATTCAGGATGCCGGGGCGGATAAATCGCTGCTGATCATCGGCGGCGCGGGCGGAGTAGGATCGCTGGCGATCCCCTTTGCAAAGCACAACAGCAAGGTGAAAATCATCGCGACGGCATCAAGAGAAGATTCCGCCCGCTGGTGTCGCGATCGCGGGGCTGACGTTGTCGTCAACTACCGCGACCTGAAAGACGAGCTGGCGAAACACGGGCTCACCTTTGTGGATTACATTTTCATCCTCAACGACACCGACGGGCACTGGGATGCGGTCAGCGAACTGATTGCGCCGCAGGGGCATATCTGCTCCATCGTTGAGAATGAACGTCCGCTGAACCAGGACAAGCTGAAGTCCAAATCCGCCGCCCTGCACTGGGAATTTATGTACACCCGCAGCATGTACCAGACCGCGGATATGGCGCGTCAGGGTGAGATCCTCAATGAGGTGGCAAAGCTGGTGGATAACGGCGTGGTGGAAAGTTCGCTCAGCGAAACGCTGCACGGGCTGAGCGTGGAAAGCATTACCGAGGCGCACCGTAAAGTGCTGGAGGGGCATATGCGGGGGAAAGTGGTGGTTGAGTTCTGAGTGGCTTGATGCCCTCACCCCGGCCCTCTCCCACAGGGAGAGGGTTAGGGTGAGGGGGAAGTTTTTACCCCTGCTCCCCCATCATCTCCTTCACCAGCTCGACGCAGCGCAGGAAGCGGGAGTCGTAGTCCGACTCTTCCACATGGACAAACTCAACGTTGTTTTCGTTGAGCATCTCCACCAGCATGGACTGGAATTCCCTTCTGTCCACGGAGCTGCCGAGGCTGCGCATGCCGTCAGCGACCCACGGGGTGTTGTTCTCCAGCAGGATCACCAGGTCAAAGCGGTATTCGTCAATCAGCGCCTGCACGAACGGGTGCTCGCGCCCTTCGTATTTTTTACAGAACGCCTGCGTGGTCACGAAATCGGTATCGATAAACGCCACTTTGTTGGCGTATTTGACCGCAAAATCAATGTACTGGGCATGACCGAGCGCGATTTTGTCGTAGTCGGAATACTGCAGCGCCATCTCGTCGCCGCCGAGATGTGAGAAGACATAATCGCGGCCGTACTCCCACGCGCTGGTGGTGTTGAAGATGTTCGCCAGCTTGTTGACCAGCGTTGATTTCCCGCTCGACTCGCCGCCCAGGATCGCGACGGTACGCACGAAGAACGGCTTCACTTCGGTCGGAATGTAATCCCAGTAGCGGAACGGGTTTTCGCGGATCTGCGCCCCGCTGATATTCATAAAGGTGCGTTTCGGGTCGATCAGCACCGTCTCGATGCCCAGATGCTCGCGGAACTGCGGCGCGTCGGATTCTTCAGAGGTGTAGATCCAGTTCGGCGCAATGCCCTTCTCTTCCATAAACGCTTTGATGCCGTTGCTCCACACGTCCCAGCCGTGCGGATACGGCTCCATACCCTCTTCGTTAAAGGCATGAATACGAATATTTTTCTGATACTTAAAGGTCTGGAGCAGCCAGCGCAGGCGGTCCGGCACGGTCGGCTGCTGCGACATGGCGCTGTCTTCAAACAGCTGACGGTCACGGGTTTCGTCGTATCCCATGATGATATGCAGCTCGTCAACCTGGCTACAGGCGCGCTGGATCAGATAGATATGTCCGGTATGCAGGGGGTAAAACTTGCCGAACACCACGCCGATGTTCTTTTGCATACGCGGGAACTCCAGCCCCAGAAAGCGATGCAGCGCTTCCAGCTTCTGCGCGCTGGGGCTTTTGATTTTGGCGTTCAGCAGCTGGCTCAGGTAGCCTTTGGTCATGCCGCTGGCGTCCGCCACCTGCTGCAGCGTGCAGCCCTTCTGGCGGATTGCGGTCTTGATGTAGTCAAATGATGACATAAATTACGGTGCCTCCTGCAAAATCAAATTTACGTAATTATAAGTCGTCAAAGACATTTAACGCATCAGCGAGTTTTTTCACGCCAAATACCTGCATCCCTTCCGGGATCTTTTTCGGCACGTTGGCGGCGGGAACGATCGCCCGGCGGAAACCGTGTTTTGCCGCCTCGGAGATACGCTCCTGGCCGCTGGGTACCGGACGGATTTCCCCGGCGAGGCCCACTTCGCCGAAGACGACCAGATCCTGCGGCAGCGGTCTGTCGCGCAGGCTGGAGACCATCGCCAGCAGCAGCGCCAGGTCTGCGCTGGTCTCCGTAACTTTGACGCCGCCGACCACGTTAACGAAGACGTCCTGATCCGCCATCTGCAGCCCGCCGTGACGGTGCAGCACCGCCAGCAGGATCGCCAGACGGTTCTGTTCCAGACCGACCGCCACGCGCCGCGGGTTGCCCATCATCGACACGTCCACCAGCGCCTGAATTTCGACAAGCAGTGGACGCGTCCCTTCCCACAGCACCATCACCGAGCTGCCGGAGGTGATCTCATCGCCGCGGCTCAGGAAGATGGCCGAGGGGTTGCTGACTTCGCGCAGCCCCTGTTCGGTCATGGCAAACACGCCCAGTTCGTTCACCGCCCCAAAGCGGTTCTTGTGGCTGCGCAGGGTACGGAAGCGGGAATCCGCGTCGCCATCGAGCATTACGGAGCAGTCGATACAGTGTTCAAGCACCTTCGGCCCGGCCAGCGAGCCGTCTTTGGTCACGTGGCCGACCATCACAATCGCCACGCCGCGCGTTTTGGCAAAGCGCGTCAGGTAAGCCGCGGTTTCACGCACCTGCGCGACGCTGCCCGGCGAAGACTGAATGTCCGCCATATGCATCACCTGAATGGAGTCGATCACCATCAGCTTCGGCTGCTCTTCTTCGGCAATCATGCAGATCTGCTCGATGCTGGTTTCGGAGAGCATGTTCAGGTTGCCGGTCGGCAGGCCCAGACGGTGCGCGCGCATCGCCACCTGCTGCAGTGACTCTTCGCCCGTGACGTACAGGGTTTTCATCTGTTCAGCGAGCTTGCAGAGCGTTTGCAGCAGCAGGGTCGATTTACCCGCCCCCGGGTTACCGCCGATCAGGATCGCACTGCCCGGCACCACGCCACCGCCGAGCACGCGGTCAAACTCTTTGAACCCGGTGGAGAAGCGCGGCAGCTCTTCGAGGCTGATGTCCGAAAGTTTTTGCACCTTCGCCACGCCCGCGTTACCGGCATAGCCGCTCAGGCGTTCATTGCGGGCCACGCTCGGCGAAGCCGCCACACCACGCACTTCGGTGATGGTGTTCCAGGCATGACAGGCGCTGCATTGCCCCTGCCAGCGCGGATAATCCGCACCACATTCATTACAGACAAATGCGCGTTTTGGAGCTTTCGCCACGGTTTACCTCGTTATTTCTGTGCGGCCTGCGTGCCGGGCGTCGCTTACGCTTACCCGGCCTACGAAGCAGACCGTTATTTCTGATTAATGCTGCCGGAGAGAATGCAGAACACCCCCATCAGGTCAGCGTGACGGATAGTGACTTCCGTCTTTTCATTCACTTTTGGCTTGGCGTGGTAGGCAATGCCCAGACCGGCGGCTTTGATCATCGGCAGATCGTTCGCGCCATCGCCGATGGCGACGGTCTGGACGACCGGAATTTCATATTTTTCCGCCAGACGCGTCAGCGTATTGGCTTTGTACTGGGCATCCACGATATCGCCGATCACCTGGCCGGTCAGCTTGCCGTCCATGATCTCCAGCTCATTGGCCACCACGGTGGTCAAATGCAGTTTTTCCCGCAGGTAATCCGCGAAGAAGGTGAAGCCACCGGAGGCGATCGCCACCTTCCAACCGAGGGACTGCAGCTTCAGCACCAGCTGCGTCAGCCCTGGCATCAGCGGCAGCACGTCGCGCACCTGACGCAGAATGTTGGCATCGGCCCCTTTCAGGGTCGCCACGCGCTGGCGCAGGCTGGCGGTGAAGTCCAGCTCGCCGCGCATCGCACGTTCGGTGACTTCCGCCACCAGCTCGCCGCTGCCCGCCAGCTTCGCAATCTCGTCAATACACTCGATCTGAATGGCGGTTGAGTCCATGTCCATGACCAGCAGGCCCGGGGTTTTCAGATGCGGAATTTTGCCCAGCGGCGCGACGTCCAGCCCGGCGTCATGCGCCAGACGCGTTGCGCGCTGCGTCAGGGAACCCGCCAGGCGAATAACCTGGTAATCTTCCACGCACCAGGCAGCAACGATGACCATCGCGGCCCCCAGTTTGGTTTGATACTGAGTCAGGCGTTGCTTATCCAGACCGCGTCCATAGAGGAGCCAGCCGCTACGACCGGCGTGGTAATCCAGAGGCATCACCTCATCGCCACTTAAAGAGAGCGGCAATCCTGGCCATAAAGAGACATCCGTTGGCAGGTCACACCAGGTAATGTTCGGCATTAAAGCTCCTGTAATTTCGTTCGCGCCGGAAGGTTGCAGAGGGAAAATAACGCATGAGGCTACCCTGTAACCATCACTTCTGGCAACATTAAGCCGTAAATTTTCAGCAGGTGGAATATGGCTCGCGCAAAACTGAAATTCCGGCTTCATCGCGCCGTGATTGTCCTTTCCTGTCTCGCACTATTAGTGGTGCTGATGCAAGGGGCATCGTGGTTTAGCCAGAACCATCAACGGCAACGCAACCCGCAGTTTGAAGAGCTGGCCCGCACGCTGGCGCGCCAGGTGACGCTCAACGTCGCACCGTCCATGCGTACCGAAACGCCGGACGATAAGCGGATAGGCCAGGTTTTACGCCTGCTCACGGAGAACAGCCGCATTCTTGATGCTGGCGTCTATGATGAGCAAGGCAACCTGATTGCCCGCGCGGGCGAGCACGTCGACGTGCGCGACAGGCTGGCGCTGGACGGGAAAAAAGCCGGGGGCTACTTTAACCAGCAGATTGTCGAACCTATTCAGGGGAAGAATGGCCCGCTGGGCTATCTGCGCCTGACCCTCGATACCCACACCCTGCCTACTGAAGCCAAACAGGTCGATAATACCACCAATATTCTGCGCCTGATGCTGCTGCTTTCACTCGCCATCGGCGTTGTGCTGGCGCGCACCCTGCTTCGCGGCAAGCGCTCGCGCTGGCAGCAATCCCCGTTCCTGCTGACCGCCAGCAAATCCGTCCCCGAAGACGAAGAGAGCGAGAAGAAAGATTAGTGATAAAGTAGGCGAACGATTCGGAAAAGGAACTTTGCCATGACGACGTTACGCCTGCTTATCTCTGACTCTTACGATCCCTGGTTTAATCTCGCGGTAGAAGAGTGCATCTTCCGCCAGATGCCCGCTACCCAGCGCGTACTGTTTCTCTGGCGTAACGCCGATACGGTGGTCATCGGCCGCGCGCAAAACCCGTGGAAAGAGTGCAACACCCGGCGTATGGAAGAGGACAACGTCCGCCTCGCACGTAGAAGCAGCGGCGGCGGCGCGGTGTTTCACGATCTGGGCAATACCTGCTTTACCTTTATGGCGGGCAAACCGGAATACGATAAAACCATCTCAACGTCCATCGTCCTCAACGCGCTCAATTCACTCGGCGTGACGGCAGAAGCGTCCGGGCGTAACGATCTGGTGGTGAAAACCCCCGAGGGCGACCGGAAGGTCTCCGGCTCCGCCTACCGCGAAACGATGGATCGCGGCTTCCACCACGGCACCCTGTTGCTGAACGCCGATCTGAGCCGTCTGGCGAACTACCTGAATCCGGATAAGAAAAAGCTCCAGGCCAAAGGAATTACCTCCGTGCGCGGCCGCGTGGCAAATCTGGTGGAACTGCTGCCGGGGATCACGCACGAGCAGATTTGCGATGCCATCCGTGACGCGTTCTTTGAACATTACGGCGAGCGCGTGGAAGCAGAAGTCATCTCCCCTGACAAAACCCCGGACCTGCCCAACTTCGCCGAAACCTTCGCCCGCCAGAGCAGCTGGGAGTGGAACTTCGGTCAGGCTCCTGCGTTTTCCCATCTGCTGGACGAGCGTTTTACCTGGGGCGGCGTGGAGCTGCATTTTGATGTGGAGAAAGGCCATATCACCCGCACGCAGGTGTTTACCGATAGCCTGAACCCGGCACCGTTAGAGGCGCTGGCGGCACGTTTGCAGGGCTGTTTGTACAGGGCAGATATGCTGCAGCAGGAATGCGACGCGTTGATCGGAGATTTCCCGGAGCAGGAGAAAGAGCTGCGGGAGCTGTCGGCGTGGATTGCACGGGCCGTGCGTTAGTGCGGTCTAATGCCCTCACCCCGGCCCTCTCCCACAGGGAGAGGGAGGGAAGAGACAGAATTACTCTTTATCGCCCAGCAGAACGGATTCCAGCGCGATTTTGATCATGTCGTTAAAGGTAGTCTGACGCTCGGCAGCGGTGGTCTGCTCGTGGGTACGGATGTGGTCAGACACGGTGCAGATGGTCAGCGCTTTCGCACCAAACTCAGCCGCGACGCCGTAAATACCCGCCGCTTCCATTTCCACGCCCAGAATGCCGTATTTCTCCATCACGTCGAACATCTCGCCGCCGTCTGGGGCATAGAACAGGTCAGCAGAGAAGATGTTACCCACGCGCGCTTCAACGCCCAGCGCTTTTGCCGCGTCAACCGCGTCACGCACCATGCCGAAGTCAGCAATCGCCGCGAAGTCATGGTCTTTGAAACGCATGCGGTTAACTTTGGAATCGGTGCAGGCACCCATACCGATAACGATGTCTCGCAGCTTAACGTCCATGCGCACCGCGCCGCAGGAGCCTACGCGGATGATTTTCTTCACGCCGAAGTCGGTGATCAGCTCTTTGGTGTAGATAGAGCAGGATGGGATACCCATGCCGTGGCCCATAACGGAAATTTTGCGGCCTTTATAGGTACCGGTGAAGCCCAGCATGCCGCGAACGTTGTTCACTTCACGCACGTCTTCCAGGAAAGTTTCTGCAATGTGCTTCGCGCGCAGCGGGTCGCCCGGCATCAATACGACGTCAGCGAAATCACCCATTTCTGCGTTAATGTGAGGAGTTGCCATCTTCAGTTCCTTTTACATTGTTGTTTTTGCCGGGTGGCGGCTACGCCTGGCCCGGCCTACATTCTGTTCTCCCTCTCCCTGTGGGAGAGGGTCGGGGTGAGGGCATCAGGCCGCACCCAATCCGTTTAGAACATGGCCTTGCCATATTCCATGTCAGACGTACCAAAGTATTTCGCCAAGGTCTGGCCGATGTCCGCAAAGGTTTCACGGTGACCGAGCGAGCCCGGCTTCACTTTCGGGCCGTACACCAGCACCGGAATGTGCTCACGGGTGTGGTCGGTACCGGTCCAGGTTGGGTCACAGCCGTGGTCCGCGGTCAGGATCAGAATGTCATCTTCACCCACCAGCTCCATCAGCTCCGGCAGACGACGGTCGAACAGCTCAAGACCCGCTGCATAGCCCGCTACGTCGCGACGGTGGCCCCAGGAGGAGTCGAAGTCCACGAAGTTGGTGAAGACGATAGTCTTGTCGCCCGCTTCTTTCATCTCTTTGATGGTGGCATCAAACAGCGCGTCCAGACCGGTGGCTTTCACTTTTTTGGTGATGCCGCAGTTGGCGTAGATATCCGCGATTTTCCCCACGGAAACCACGTGGCCGTCTTTCTCTTCAACCAGCTTCTGCAGTACGGTCGGTGCCGGTGGCTCAACGGCCAGGTCATGACGGTTACCGGTACGCTGGAAGTTACCCGCTTTGTCGCCGATAAACGGACGCGCGATCACGCGGCCAATGTTGTAGCCGCCTTCGGTCAGCTCTTCACGGGCGATTTCGCACAGCTCGTAGAGTTTATCCAGGCCAAACGTCTCTTCGTGGCAGGCAATCTGGAACACGGAGTCAGCGGAGGTGTAGAAAATCGGCTTGCCGGTTTTCATGTGCTCTTCGCCGAGCTGATCCAGAATCACTGTACCGGAAGAGTGGCAGTTGCCGAGGTAGCCCGGCAGGTTGGCGCGCTTCACCAGCTTATCGAGCAGCTCCTGCGGGAAGCTGTTCTCGTGATCGGAGAAGTAACCCCAGTCGAACAGCACAGGCACACCGGCGATTTCCCAGTGGCCAGACGGGGTGTCTTTACCGGAGGAGAGCTCGTGAGCCCAGGCGTAGGCGCCCACGACTTCCGCGTTGCCGTCCATACCGGCTGCGATTTTACCGGTAGAACCTTCATGCGCTTTCACCAGACCGAGGCGGGTCAGGTTAGGTAGAGTCAGAGGGCCTTTACGACCGTTATCCGCTTCGCCTTTCGCACAGGCTTCCGCGATGTGACCCATGGTATCGGAACCCACGTCACCAAAACGTTCTGCATCTTCGGTTGCGCCGATGCCGAATGAGTCCAGCACCATAATAAATGCACGTTTCATAATTGTTCTCCGTACGTAGTGCTTCAAAAATTATCGATCAGATCAGTATACCGCTATTCGGTGATACGGCGATAGACAGTCGGTGTGGTTTCTGGCGCTTTATCGTCAAGCGTAATTGCCGCTTTCACCGCTTTAGCCGCTTCCTGCCAGCTGGCTTCGTCTTTCGCGTGAATCACAGCCAGCGGACGTTGACCGTCAACGCTGTCGCCCAGACGGGCCATATCGGTAAAGCCGACGCTGTAATCAATGGTGTCCGATGCCTGACGACGGCCGCCGCCCATCGAGACCACCGCCATGCCGAGGGCACGGGTGTCCATCGCAGAGACAAACCCTTCGCTATCGGCATACACCGCTTTGCTAAGCGTCGCGGTTGGCAGGTATTTCGCGTAGTTTTCGACGAAATCGGTCGGGCCTTTCTGGGCTGCAACCATGCGGCCAAAGATCTCTGCCGCTTTGCCGTTGTCCAGCACCGCCTGCAGCTTCGCGCACGCTTCCGCATCGTCTTTGGCCAGCTTGCCGGAGATTAACATCTCAACGCACAGCGCCATGGTGACGTCGAACAGACGCGGGTTGCGGTATTCACCGGTCAGGAACTGCACCGCTTCACGTACTTCGACGGCGTTACCGGCGCTGGAGGCCAGTACCTGGTTCATGTCGGTGAGCAGCGCGGTGGTGCGCACGCCCGCGCCGTTGGAGACCCCAACGATCGCTTCGGCAAGCGCAGCAGAAAGTTCATAGGTTGGCATAAACGCGCCGCTGCCGACCTTCACGTCCATCACCAGCGCGTCCAGCCCTTCTGCCAGTTTCTTCGCCAGGATAGAGGCGGTGATCAGCGGGATGGAGTCAACGGTCGCGGTGATGTCGCGGGTCGCGTAGAAACGCTTGTCTGCCGGAGCAAGAGAGCTGGTCTGGCCGATAATCGCCACACCAACGTCTTTAATAATGTCGCGGAAGCGGTTGTCGTCCGGGAAGATATCGAAGCCCGGAATGGCTTCCAGTTTGTCGAGCGTACCGCCGGTGTGGCCCAGGCCGCGCCCGGAGATCATCGGGATGTAACCGCCGCAGGCTGCCACCATGGGGCCGAGCATCAGAGACGTCACGTCACCCACGCCGCCGGTAGAGTGTTTATCCACAATCGGGCCGTTAAGGTTGAGGCTTTTCCAGTCCAGAACGGTTCCTGAATCTCGCATCGCCATGGTCAGCGACACGCGCTCAGGCATCGACATATCGTGGAAGAAAATGGTCATCGCCAGAGCCGCAATCTGCCCTTCTGAGACGGTGTTATCACGAATGCCGTTGATGAAGAAGCGGATCTCTTCATCGCTTAATGCATGACCATCACGTTTTTTACGAATAATTTCTTGTGCGAGAAACACGGTAACCTCCATGCGGAATCGGGGGAGTTGTGGCGGGTGGCGCTACGCTTACCCGCCCTACGATTCTTTAGGCCGGATAAGCTAAGCGTCATCCGGCATTGTCTGGCAATCAGTAGCTGCTTGCGCTCTTACCGTCGCCGTGACCCAGCGCTTTCAGCAGGCTAGCCAGCAGGCTGGACGCACCGAAGCGGTAGTGACGGGAATCGGCCCAGTCGGCGCCAAACAGCTCGTCGGCAATCGCCAGGAACTGCTGAGCGTCTTCGGCGGTACGCACGCCGCCCGCAGGTTTGAAACCAACGGTTTTGGACACGCCCATGTCGCGGATCACTTCCATCATGATGCGCGCGCTTTCCGGGGTCGCATTCACCGGCACTTTACCGGTAGAGGTTTTAATGAAATCCGCACCGGCTTTGATGGAGATTTCTGACGCCTTACGAATCAGCGCTTCTTCTTTCAGCTCGCCGGTTTCGATGATCACTTTCAGCAGCACGTTTGCCGCCGCGCACGCGTCTTTACAGGCTTTCACCAGGTCAAAACCGACCTGCTCGTTGCCGGCGATCAGCGCGCGGTACGGGAACACCACGTCAACTTCGTCTGCGCCGTAGGCAATCGCCGCGCGGGTTTCTGCCAGCGCAATCTCGATATCGTCGTTGCCATGCGGGAAGTTAGTTACGGTTGCAATACGCACGTCCGGCGTACCCTGCTCTTTCAGCGTCTTACGGGCAATCGGGATAAAGCGCGGGTAGATACAGATGGCTGCGGTGTTACCCACCGGCGTTTTCGCCTGATGGCACAGGGCGATGACTTTTTCATTGGTGTCGTCATCGTTCAGGGTGGTCAGGTCCATCAGTTTCAACGCGCGCAGGCTGCTTGCAGTTAAATCGGTCATAACATTCTCCAACGGCAGTGCCGTATAAATTTTACCTTGCGGGTCTGTGAGTATTCTAACATTCACCCGCATCCACACTTCGACATTCATCACAGTTAATGAAAACTGCATACAAATTTGCATTACTGTAATGAGATCTTCTTCAAACTTTAGCGCGTAAATTGCCGACTAAAGCAGCGATACCCCCTGTCGGATCAAAAGCCCAGACAGGCTGGCTTCCTACAATCCGTTCATCATCCGCAGAACACTCAAGGAAGCGAATATGCCCCACTCCAGCCCCGACGCACTGCAACAACGTTGCCAGCACATTGTGACAAGCCCGGTGTTAACCCCGGGACAAAAACGTCATTTTCTGGCGCTGGAAGCGGAAAACAACCTGCCTTACCCGGCACTTCCTGAGGCCGCACGAGCCGCGCTGGACGAGGGGGTTATCTGCGACATGTTCGAAGGCCATGCGCCTTACAAACCCCGTTACGTTCTGCCGGATTACGCAAAATTTCTGGCTAACGGTTCAGAGTGGCTGGAGCTGGAAGGCGCGAAAGATCTTGACGATGCCCTCTCGCTGTTAACCATCCTCTACCATCATGTTCCGTCCGTCACATCGATGCCGGTCTATCTCGGTCAGCTTGATGCGATATTAACTCCATATGTTAGAATTCTAACACAAGAAGAGATCGATAGCCGAATAAAACGTTTCTGGCGCTATCTCGACCGTACGCTGCCGGACGCGTTTATGCACGCAAACATCGGGCCTGCTGACGGCTCCATCACCCGTGCCATTCTGCGTGCCGATGCAGAGCTGAAGCAGGTCGCACCGAACCTGACCTTTATTTACGATCCCGATATCACCCCGGACGACCTGCTGCTTGAGGTGGCAAAAAACATATGTGAATGCAGCAAACCGCATATTTCTAACGGCCCGATGAATGATAAAATTTTCACAAAAGGCCGTTACGGAGTGGTGAGCTGTTACAACTCCCTGCCGCTTGCTGGCGGTGGCAGCACTCTGGTGCGCCTCAACCTCAAAGCCATTGCTGAACGCAGCACATCCATTGAGGACTTCTTCACCCGCACGCTCCCGCACTACTGCCAGCAGCAAATTGCCATCATCGATGCACGCTGCGGTTTCCTGTACGAGCAATCTGGCTTCTTTGAGAATAGCTTCCTGGTCAAAGAGGAGCTGATTGATGCGGATCGGTTTGTGCCCATGTTTGGCATGTACGGCCTGGCGGAAGCGGTGAATACGCTCTGTGAAAAGGAGGGCATTAAAGGCCGTTACGGAAAAGACGAGCAGGCCAACGCGCTGGGCTATCGCATCAGCGAACAGCTTGCGGCATTTGTTGAAAACACGCCGGTGAAGCACGGCTGGAAGCATCGCGCGATGCTGCACGCGCAGTCGGGGATCAGCTCCGATTCGGGCACCACGCCGGGCGCGCGCCTGCCCTACGGCGATGAGCCGGATCCTGTCAGCCATCTGCTGGCCGTTGCGCCGCATCACAAACACTATCACTCCGGAATCAGCGATATTCTCACCCTGGAGGAGACGGTCAAACGCAATCCGCAGGCGGTGGTTCAGCTTAGCCTGGGCGCGTTCAGGGCCGGTATGCGTGAATTTACCGCCAACGTAGCGGGTAACGATCTGGTACGCGTGACCGGCTACATGGTTCGTTTGTCGGATCTGGAGAAATACCGGGAAGCCGGATCGCGCACCAATACTACCTGGCTGGGGGAAGAAGCTGCACGCAATACCCGAATTCTGGAACGTCAGCCGCGCGTGGTTAGCCATGAACAGCAGATGCGCTTTAGTTAGTCAGGTTATTCCTTTTTCCTGCGTGGACGGGCCGGGCAGCCGCCTGGCGCTGTTCCTGCAGGGCTGCAACCTGCGCTGTAAAACCTGCCACAACCCGTGGACGATCGGCCGCTGCAACGACTGCGGGGACTGTGTGCCCCACTGCCCGCACGACGCGCTGACTATTCAGGCCGGACGCGTCTGGTGGCAGGAGAGTGACTGCCAGCAGTGCGACACCTGCCTGCACCTGTGCCAGCAGCAGGCAACGCCTATGGCGCACCGCTTCAGCGTGGAAGAGATCCTCACCCAGGTCCGCAAATCCTCCCCCTTTATCGAAGGGATCACCGTGAGCGGCGGTGAAGCCACAACGCAATTGCCGTTTTTGATCGCCCTGTTCACCGCGATCAAAGCCGATCCCGCCCTGCGCCACCTCACCTGCCTGGTAGACAGCAACGGTCTGTTAAGCGAAACCGGCTGGCAAAAGCTGCTGCCGGTACTGGATGGCGCAATGCTGGATCTGAAGGCGTGGGGGAACGAGCATCACCGCTTCCTGACCGGGCGCGAAAACCCGCAGATTAAGCAGAGCATCCGCTGGCTGGCAGATCGTCACCGTTTGACGGAACTCCGCCTGCTGGTGATTCCGGAGCAGTGTGATTTTCTGGAACACCTCAAACCGCTAACGACCTTTATCCACGGGCTTGGAAATGTGCCGGTGCGCATCAACGCATTTCATGCGCATGGCGTTTACGGTGAGGCGGCCTCATGGCGCAGCGCCACGCCCGAGGACGTTGAACCGCTGGCGCTGGCGCTGGAAAAACAGAAGATAAGGGTGATCCGTCCGGCGCTTTACCTATAGCGTGATGCCAAATACCGAACGGGTATTTTCCAGCAGCGCATCGGCAATCACCTCTTCAGGCTCTTTTCGCAGTTCACACAGGGTGGTAAACACGCGCGCCGCCTGTTCCGGGCGATTCGGCTGGCCCTGAAAACCATTCAGCGGCATATCCGGCGCGTCGGTTTCCAGCAGAAGCGCCGACAGCGGCAGCTGTGCCATCACGTCCCGGGTTTTACTGGCGCGCGGATAGGTGATGGTGCCACCGACGCCGATTTTATAGCCCAGTTCAATAAAACGCTGCGCCTGCTGCAGGCTGCCGGAGAAACCGTGCACGACGCCCCTGCGCGGCAGATCGATGCGTTTCAGGTGCATCGCCAGCTTATCGTGCGTGCGTCTTGAGTGAAGGATCACCGGCAGATCGTGGTGCTTCGCCAGCCTGAGCTGCGCGTCGAGGATCGTCTGCTGGCGCTCAAACTGCGGATCCTCGCGATAAAGATCGAGGCCGATCTCACCGATGGCGACAAGTTTGTCTCCTGCGGTTTGCACGACCTCATCAAGCCTCTCAATGTGCTCATCAAGATGCCGCTCAATCACAATCGGATGCAGGCCGAGCGCGGCATAGAGCGCGGAGTGCCGCGTGGAAAGATCCAGCACCCGGGAAAAATAGGCCGCTTCCACTGATGGCACAATGATGGCCTGAACGCCTGCCTCTGCCGCTTTCGCAATGCTTTGCGCTTCATCCCCCGTAAACGGCGGGAAATCAAAGTGGCAGTGGGTATCGATAAAGCGGAGCGTCACGCCAGATCCTCGTTATCCAGTAAAGCGTCATTCGCCTGCGGAATATCCACCAGCGGCGTCGTCAGGGCGTCGTTGGCGACAATCGCAGGCGGCAAAATAATGCGTTTATGGCGATGAAGCGGCGGTTGCTCCGCCAGCATTTTCCCCACCGTCGCCAGGAAGTAACGCCCGCACAGCCGCCCCGTTTTGTAATCCATGCGCAGCGCAGGGACGCGGCTGCCCAGGGCCATGCTCAGCAGCGGCTTAGGCGGATAGATTTCGAAAATACGCAGCTTACCCGGCGGTTTTTCAATGAAGCGCTGCATCGCGCCGTAGGTGGTTTCATGCTGCTTCGCGATGTTCACCAGCGGCTGCAGGCTGCTGTCGCCCAACCAACGCTCCATCCGTTTGAACCACTGCGGCGTGTAATACATTTGCGACGGTACGGTACGGATCACCACAATGGTTTTCGCCCCGCGCCGGGCGGCTTCCTGCACCGGCACCGCGTCACTGATCCCCCCGTCCAGATAGCTAATGCCGTCCAGCAGGGCTCCCGTACGATAAAAGCCGGGGATCGCGCTGGAGGCGCGGATGATGTCCAGCCAGTTCTCCTTCTGAGGAGAAAAATAGCCCGGCGAATAGTCATCGCCCCGGCTGGCGCACATCCAGAACTCTTTGCCGCTATCAAACAGACGGGCAGCGGTATCCATGGCCAGCGGCATCTGGCTGGAGGTCGACTCCAGCAGCCAGTCGAGATCGATCAGGTTGCCGCCGCGCACAAAGCGCACCGGATTAAAAAATTCTTTCGCCGTGGTGTAGCGCATGATGACCTTTCGCGCGTAGCCGGGCTGGTTACAGACATAGGCAGAGAGGTTCTGCGCCCCGGCAGAGGTGCCGAAGTAAAGGTCAAAAGGGTTGAACTGCGCGCGCATAAATTCATCCAACACGCCGGCGGTGAAAATGCCGCGCTGTCCTCCCCCCTCGCAAACCAGCGCGAGTTGTCCTGCGCGAAACGGCTTTAACGTCAGCGGCGCAATATTGCCGAGCGTAACGGGAATTCGTTGCCCCACCTCTGCTTTCCTGTTTTGATTATTTTATAACACCACAGTAACGCACCCGACCTGTTACGCAAATAAGAAAAAGCCAGTCGCAGTGACTGGCTTTATTTTGTTGAAGGAATATTGCGTTTGCTACGGACGTCTACGACCCGTAAACAGGCTGACCAGGAACAGAATAATACCTACAACGAACACAATCTTAGCTGCCCATGCCGCTGTACCTGCCAGTCCACCAAAGCCCAATGCGGCGGCAATTAACGCGATAACCAGAAATATAATGCCCCAACGAAACATAAGCTTCTCCTTTACCATAGTTAATGTCGGCCGCTAAACGTGAGCGCTCAGGTCACTCACCGGCGTTTTTCCAGAGTCGTTCTTATTTCGCCCGCAGGTTTTAACCAGACGGGCGAATGGTCCAGATTTACTTCGTTTTCAGATCGTTTTTAACGCTTTTCACACCGTCAATCGCTTTCGCGATGGACTCGGCGCGTTCACTTTGCGCCTGCGAATCTACCGTACCGGAAAGCTGAACCACACCATCGGTGGTTTCCACTTTCACCTTACGGGACGGCACGATGTCATCTGCTAAAAGTTTAGCTTTGATTTCGCTGGTAGTAGCGGCATCACCGGCATAACCTTTCACCGACGCGTTTTTACCGTCACGTACGTGCAGCTTATCGCTGACGGACGCAACGCCTTCAACGCCCTTCGCGACTTTCACCGCCTGTTCGGCCTGAGCCTGGCTTTCCACGAAGCCGCTCAGCGTGACCACTTTCTTGTCGGTCTTAACGGAAATATCGGTACTTTTGATGGATTCATCATCCACCAGTGCGGCTTTCACTTTTGCTGTGATTGAGCTGTCGTCCATGAAGTTGCCGACTTTATTCATAGAGCTATCGATTTTTTGCCCTGCGTTATCGGCCGTGGACTGGGCTTTATCCATTGTGCTGCTTTCCGCCAGAGCGGAACCGCTCACCAGAACGCTACCCAGGGTTACAGCCAGCAGAGTTTTCGAAATCTTCAGTCTTGTCATATTCATCGATCTATTCCTGTGTTTACCCGTTATTCGGGCTACATACTTCCTTAGTAGTTTTATATATTGCGAATAAACACACGGGCAAAATGGATAACCTAAAGTCATGCATTGAACAGTTAATTTATCCACACCCGGTGTTAAACACTGAGTTAAATATAGATCACTCTCACAGAGCCGCTTTCAGAATTGGGTAAAAAACGCGCGAATAGCGTGAAATTGCGTTGAATTAAGAACATTCCGCAAGGGATTAATAAGACAGGAATTAAAGAAGAGCACGGCGGGAGCCGTGCTCTGAGAGGGGATTAGTGCTCGCGGGTTTTACGGAACTGAACGTCAGGATAACGTTCCTGCGTCAGGTTCAGGTTCACCATGGTTGGCGCGATATAGGTCAGGTTATCGCCGCCATCCAGCGCCAGCTGAATTTCGTTCTTACGCTTAAATTCTTCGAATTTCTTCACGTCAGAACACTCAACCCAGCGCGCGGTCGCGACGTTCACAGACTCGTAAATCGCTTCCACGTTGTACTCGCTCTTCAGACGCGCGACAACCACGTCGAACTGCAGCACGCCGACCGCACCAACGATCAGGTCGTTGTTCGCGATTGGGCGGAACACCTGCACGGCGCCCTCTTCGGAGAGCTGAACCAGGCCTTTCAGCAGCTGTTTCTGCTTCAGCGGATCGCGCAGACGGATACGACGGAACAGCTCCGGTGCGAAGTTCGGAATACCGGTGAACTTCATCATTTCACCCTGGGTGAACGTATCGCCGATCTGAATAGTGCCGTGGTTGTGCAGACCGATGATGTCGCCCGGATACGCCTCTTCAACGTGCGAACGGTCACCCGCCATAAAGGTCAACGCGTCGGAAATCACCACGTCTTTACCGGTACGCACCTGGCGCAGCTTCATGCCCTTTTCATACTTACCGGACACCACGCGCATAAAGGCCACGCGGTCGCGGTGTTTCGGGTCCATGTTGGCCTGAATTTTGAACACGAAGCCGGTGAATTTCTCTTCCTGCGCTTCCACTTCACGGGTGTCGGTGTTACGCGGCATCGGGCGCGGCGCCCACTCCACCAGACCGTCCAGCATATGGTCAACGCCGAAGTTACCCAGCGCGGTACCGAAGAAGACCGGGGTGATTTCACCGCTCAGGAACAGCTCTTTGTCGAATTCGTGAGACGCGCCTTTGACCAGCTCCAGCTCGTCGCGCAGCTGCGCGGCCAGCTCTTCGCCGACTGCCACGTCCAGCTCAGGGTTATCCAGACCTTTCACCACGCGAACTTCCTGAATGGTGTGGCCTTTACCGGTCTGATACAGGTAGGTTTCGTCTTTATAGAGGTGATACACCCCTTTGAACAGCTTACCGCAGCCAATTGGCCAGGTGATGGGCGCACAGGCGATTTTCAGCTCGCTTTCCACTTCGTCCATCACTTCCATCGGGTCACGGATGTCGCGGTCGAGTTTGTTCATGAAGGTGAGGATCGGCGTATCGCGCAGACGGGTGACTTCCATCAGCTTGCGGGTCCTGTCTTCTACACCTTTCGCGGCGTCGATCACCATCAGACAGCAGTCCACCGCCGTCAGGGTACGGTAGGTATCTTCGGAGAAGTCTTCGTGGCCCGGGGTATCCAGCAGGTTCACGAGGCAGTCGTGATACGGGAACTGCATCACGGAGGTGGTAATCGAAATACCACGCTGCTTTTCCATCTCCATCCAGTCAGATTTTGCGTGCTGGCTGGAGCCACGGCCCTTCACGGTACCGGCAGTCTGGATTGCCTGTCCAAACAGCAACACCTTCTCAGTGATGGTCGTTTTACCGGCATCCGGGTGGGAGATAATGGCAAAAGTGCGGCGCTTGGCCACCTCTTGCAGATAAGGAGACAACGTCATAATTAAATCTTCTTTTATAAGCGCGGCAGCATGCCACGCATCATGGAATACAAAATTGCGGCTATTTTACCCATCAATGGGGGGCAGGCAATCATTGTTTACACAGGAGTTGCTCCAGTTCGTTCAACGACGTCACGGTCCAGGTCGGCTCGATGCCTTCAGGCTTCACGCGGCCATGCGCGTTGAGCCAGACGGTCGACAAACCTGACTTCATGCCGCCCAGGATATCTGACTCTGCCGTATCACCCACCATCAGGACGCGATCGCGGTCGGGATGACCGGCCTGCGCCAGCGCGTAGTCGAAAATACGCGGATCCGGTTTAGGTACGCCCACCTCTTCCGAGATCACCAGCGCGTCGAAATGATCGCGCAGGCCGGTGCGCTCGAGGCGGATCTGCTGCAGGGCGGTAAAACCGTTGGTGATGATCCCCAGTTTGACCTTGCCTTTCAACGCGTTCAGCAGGGAAACCGCACCCGGCAGTGGCGCACAGATATCGGCCATCGCGTTCAGAAACGCATCGTTCAGCGTCCCCGGACTGACCTTTAAGCGTTCCGCCCAGACGTCAAAGCGCTGGTGCTGAAGTTGTAACGCGGTGATGGCACCGTTCTGGTAATCCACCCACAGCGGCTTGTTTACCGCCTGATAGTCCTGAAAATCTTCAGCGGTGAAGGTCACGCTATAGTCGAGAAACATCCGCTGCAGGCCGCCAAACGAATCGAACGTAAACAGCGTTTCGTCGGCATCAAAGAAAATCCAGTCCCATTTCATCGTTACAACCTTATATTCGTTATCCAATCGGCAGAGCCATTATGATGGCGTCTTCACGTCCCTCTGCGGTGGGGTAGTAGTTACGGCGGATTGTCGCCTCGTTAAAGCCTAAGCTTTCATAGAGCGCGATGGCGGCGACATTCGACGCGCGCACCTCCAGCCACAGGGTGAAAACGTCACGGGTTTCGAGCTCGCGAATGAGGTGTTCGAGCAGTTCTCTTCCCAGCCCACGGCGCTGGAACGCGGGATCAACCGCAATATTAAACAGCGTCGCTTCATCAAGAACAACCTGCGTGATCGCGAAGGCGGCCATGGTGCCGTCAACGTCCAGACGGAAGTTCAGATACCGTTCGCCCTGATTGCTGGCGAAGGTTTTTTCGCTCCACGGAAAGGCGTGGGCGCGTGTTTCAATCGCAAACGCTGTGGTCAGGTCAGGCGTCGTGAGGGAAGAAATCGTGTTCATATTCGCAGATTTGTTGCCATAGCGCGCTGCGCGCTTTTGGGTTGGCTTTCAGTTCGTCCAGCGCTGGCGTGCAGATCTGGCTCCCCAGGAGAGGGAACTCGTTTGTCTCTCCGATACGCCAGCTGTTACAGCGGCTATCAGGAGGAAGCATCGCGACACGCTCTGGCGTCAGCTGTAAAACCTGGTCGGCCGTCATCTTCAGGCTGCGAAGGACATCATCGATCAGGGGTTCACTCAGGGCAGGCAGTTCTTCCGCCACCATCACCAGGCGTACGTGCGCAGGGATGGAAATGGCGATTTCGCCCTGCAACGCCGTCGGGCGACGCAAAGCCCACTGGGTAATGCCCAGCTGCTGCAACTGCCGGTCTCGTCGGGATGTCATAGGGAAAACTCCTGTCTCTCAGGCGCGCAAATATAGCAAATGTGTCGAAAGTGCGCCATCTACCTACTATAATCCCCGCCTGAGTTTATTGAGGAACAATTCATGTCTGCATTTACCCCGGCAAGTGAAGTCTTGCTGCGTCACAGTGATGATTTCGAAGAAAGCCGTATTCTGTTTGCCGGAGATATGCAGGATGACCTGCCTGCGCGTTTCGACTGTGCTGAAAGCCGTGCCCACACCCAATACTACCACCACTGGCAGGTGCTGAGCCGCCAGATGGGCGAGCGCGCGCGCTTTAGCCTGGTGGCGGAGCAGAGCGATATCGCCGACTGCGATACGCTGATTTACTACTGGCCGAAGAACAAGCAGGAAGCCCAGTTCCAGCTGATGAACCTGCTCTCCCTACTGCCGGTCGGCTGCGATATTTTCGTGGTGGGTGAGAACCGCAGCGGCGTGCGTAGCGCTGAACAGATGCTGGAAGGCTACGCGCCGCTGAATAAAGTCGACAGCGCACGCCGCTGCGGTCTGTACCATGGCCGTCTGGAAAAACAGACAACGTTCGATCCACAGGCTTACTGGGACGAGTACCAGCTCGACGGCCTGACCATCAAAACCCTGCCGGGCGTCTTCAGCCGCGACGCGCTGGATACGGGCAGCAAGCTGCTGCTCTCCACCCTGACGCCGCACACCAAAGGCAAAGTGCTGGACGTGGGCTGCGGCGCGGGCGTGCTCTCTACCGTGCTCGCCAGCCATTCACCAAAAGTCCGCTTAACCCTGTGTGACGTGAGCGCCCCGGCGGTAGAAGCCAGCCGCGCAACGCTTGCCGCAAACGGCATTGAAGGCGAGGTGATTGCCAGCAACGTCTTCTCCGACGTCACCGGTCGCTTCGACATGATCATCTCCAACCCACCGTTCCACGACGGTATGGAGACCAGCCTGGAAGCCGCGCAAACGCTGATCCGCGGCGCAACCCGTCACCTCAACAGCGGCGGCGAGCTGCGTATTGTCGCGAACGCCTTCCTGGCGTACCCGAAAGTGCTGGACGAAACCTTCGGCTTCCACGAAGTGATCGCGCAGACTGGCCGCTTTAAGGTCTACCGTACCGTCATGACGCGCCAGGCCAAAAAGTAATCTCCACTCCAGCAGGCCGGATAGGCGCAAGCGCCATCCGGCTCCGCATGGCGCCCGCATCGGCCATTTTTGCAGCAATCAAGGCGTCGCGCGCACTTTTCTGTTGACGTAAAGCTGAAAACATCTAGAATGCGCCTCCGTGGTTACGATACTTTTACAGTATCGATGGTATGCGAAGGTGGCGGAATTGGTAGACGCGCTAGCTTCAGGTGTTAGTGTCCTTACGGATGTGGGGGTTCGAGTCCCCCCCTCGCACCATAAATCACAATGATATTGCTCGCACTGGGCGAAGGTGGCGGAATTGGTAGACGCGCTAGCTTCAGGTGTTAGTGTCCTTACGGATGTGGGGGTTCGAGTCCCCCCCTCGCACCAACGAGGCGATATCAACAATAGTAAGATGACTGTGCGAAGGTGGCGGAATTGGTAGACGCGCTAGCTTCAGGTGTTAGTGTCCTTAGGATGTGGGGGTTCGAGTCCCCCCCTCGCACCAATAATCTTACATCCCTTCTGAAGTTCCTCTTGTCTTCCCTGTTATTTCAAACTCATCAGTATCACCAGAATTCCACTGACCAGTGCTACGCATGATGGAAGTAAAACAAAGTGGCGCAGCTGCTTATGCCAGATCATGCCTGACGTGACTAACAGTCCTGACACAATGATCGCTTTCCAGGTATCAAGGGAGAGATCGGCAAACATCAACCCGCCGAGAATGGCTCCCGGTAGCAATACCCCCCAACCACTGCCAAGCGCCCTGTTCAACATGATCTGCCCTCTCACAACGATAATGATAACCAATATCATATGATACACATTATCATTTGTCAGCTGAATGAATCAAAATCCATCGACCTTTACCTTTCCCGTAATGACAGGAATTGCCTAAGGTGATAAATTGCACACCTGTTAACAACATCTAAAGATTTTCTGATAATTACTCTTTGAGTTTTTTGCATGTTTTATTGCGAAACAGCATCTACTTATTTGTTTTAATTAAATTTTAATAAAAACGCACGACTATGACATCACAATCCTGGCGGTCTTTGGTTCACAGAAAATATCAATTGTCGTTACGTTTATTTTTATTTCTGAACGCAACCTCGGCAGTGTTCTCGGTAACAAATCCGCTCAATTCTGTACGCCTGTTATCTGCCCCACTTATTGCTATTTTCTCCATCAGCACCGGCCTGTTCGTCTGGCACTGGAGAAAGCGCGCGCGGAAGATAAATATTCCCGTTGTTTCAGGGATCTTCGGTATTTTGTGGGCCTGGCAAATTGTGTCTAAATTCGCCTTAATTACCCACGACCATGCAACGTATTTGTTAATCGCCCTATTAACGGTACTTTTTATCGGAACGCTGGCATTCGCCAGTAATATCAAAGCATTTACGCTGCACTCATTGCCCACCTTTATTGTCTGCCTGTGGCTAAGCGATCACGATATATGGCTGAGAATGACCTATTCTTTCGCACTTCCTGTGGTGGCAATAGCTATTCATAACATTTTGCAAACGCGTAACGATCGTTTCGCTCAGGAATTGCTCTCTCGCCTGTTGGAAGAGCGAGAAACCCTTACCGATCTCAGCATGATGGACCCGCTTACCGGACTCTATAATCGTCGCGGTCTGCAAAGCCGTCTGGAGAACCTGCCGACGGTAGAAAATGGCGAGCACTTTGTTCTGCTGATGGATATCGACCACTTTAAAGCCTATAACGATCATTATGGCCATATGATGGGCGACCAGGCGCTGAAGCGCGTCTCTGCGGCAATCCGCGACGCCGTGCGTTCTCGCGATATTGTGGCGCGTTTTGGCGGAGAAGAGTTTATGGTGCTGCTGACCAATATTTCGCTCGAGCATGCTCGCCAGACGGCCGAGCGGATCCGTCAGAAAGTCTACGATTTGAAAATCCCGCATCTGTTTAACGAGAGTGTCGCGACAAACGTCACCATCAGCATTGGTATTGCTATTTTCGAGGATGAAGACGTGGAAGGCGCGCTGGAAAAAGCAGACAAAGCCCTCTACGAAGCAAAGCATATGGGGCGTAATAACATTCTGTTGAGTGAAGAGCTGCAGACGGCGTAAACATCACGGCGGTGTCACACGGACAAAAGTCTTGCCATTGGTATGAGCAATAGTTAGGATTGGCAATCATTATCATTTAGATTTCTATCTATACTATGGCCACGCATACCGCACACATCGTCGAACCCCTCCTCTGGCGAGCGCCCCTCACCAGCGGGAATGCTTCGCTTGCGGATGCAATACGGGATAAAATTGCGGAGACGCGCGCCCACCTGCTGGACTTTATCCGGCTTGATGAAGCGCACCCGAACCACGCCATGACGCTCTCAGAGTGGCGTCAACCGACAAAACTGCAGTCGCTGTTGGCCACCTATTCCGACCATATCTATCGCAATCAGCCCACCCTTACGCGGGAGAATAAACCGCTGCTCTCTCTCTGGGCGCAGTGGTATATCGGGCTGATGGTGCCTCCCCTCATGCTGGCGCTGTTAACCCAGAAGAGCATGCTGGAACTCTCGCCGGATAATTTCCACGTCGAGTTTCACGAAACCGGGCGTGCGGCCTGTTTCTGGATTGATCTGCACGAAGACCAGAACGCGGAACGCCTGACGGCTCAGGAGCGCATGGAGCAGCTGCTCACCCAGGCCCTGATCCCGGTGGTGGAAGCGCTTGAAGCGACGGGAGAGATTAACGCGAAGCTTATCTGGAGCAATACGGGCTATTTAATCCACTGGTATTTAACGGAAATGAAGCCTCTGCTTGGTGATGAGAACGTTGATGCCCTGCGTCAGTCCTGTTTCTTTGCAAAACAGCTTTCCGATGGTCGCGACAACCCGTTATTCCGTACTGTCGTGCTCCGTGATGGGCTTCTGGTTCGCCGCACCTGCTGCCAGCGCTACCGCCTGCCGGACGTTAAGCAGTGCGGGGATTGCACGCTGAAGTAGTCGGCCCCGGCCTGATGCCCTCACCCACAGGGACAGGGAACAAACACTAAAAACGGCAACCTGAGTTGCCGTTTTGCTTTTACCTAAGCCACCTGCTGATTGTCCTCTTCCGCGTTACGCTGTGCCTCTTCCGCTTCCTGCTCCAGCAGCTGTTTCTCGTACACTTTGAAGAACGGGAAGTAGATGATTGCCGATACGCAGGCCAGAACCACAACCAGAATAGCCGCGCGGAAATCCCAGCCCAGAGCCCACGCTGCGCCTATTGGCGCCGGTGCCGTCCAGGGGACCACTGAGATGACGCGGCCAATCAGGTCAAACGTCATCGCCGCCCAGGCCAGCACCGCATTTACCATCGGTGCCAGCAGGAACGGAATAAAGAACACCGGGTTCATCACAATTGGCGTACCAAAAATGACGGGTTCGTTGATGTTAAAGAAGCTGGGTACCACGCTCAAACGCCCGATAGAGCGTAAATGCGCTGAACGGCTACGCAGATAGCAAATCACCAGCCCCATCGTGGCGCCCGACCCGCCAATCACGATAAAGAACGTCCAGAACGCCTCCATAAAAATATGCGGCAGAGGCTGGCTGGCGGCCAGCGCGGTCTGGTTCGCACCCAGGTTGGTCAGCCAGAACATCTGCAGCATCCCGGAAACGATGGCGGCGCCGTGGATCCCGGCAAACCACAGCAGATGGCCAATCAACACGGCCAGCAGGATCGCAGGCAGGGAATCCGCTGCGGAAACCAGAGGTTTAAAGACCGACATAATGGCCTGCGGGATCAGCATGCCGAACTGAGACTGAATGAACAGGCTCAGAGGATAAAGCGTCAACACCACTACCAGCACCGGGATGAGCAGATCAAAAGAGTTTTTGATCATCGGAGGTACCTGGTCTGGCAGGCGAATCCCGATGTTATGCGCCTTGAGGAAACGCATCATCTCAACGCAGTAGATCGCCACCAGAATCGCGGTAAAAATGCCCGTCCCACCCAGGCTGTCGACTGGCAGCGTGCCTTTGGTTTTCGGTGCCGCGACCAGCAGAAACGCCATCAGCGACAGCATGGCGCACATAAACGGGTCTAACTGGTGCGATTTGACATAGTGTTTGCCAAGGTTGTAGGCAATGGCGGCACAGATATAAATGGACATAATGCCCATCGTCATATCAAACGGCGTCAGAATCTGACCTTCAAACTGCTTCGCCATATCCAGCCAGGCTCGTGCGAAACCCCAGGTGGTATCCGGCGAAAACGGCGGGTATGCGAACACTAACAAAAATGAACCCACAATCATAAATGGCATCGCGGAGATAAACCCATCACGGATAGCCATCACATGACGCTGGGAAGAGATCCGCCCGGCAATCGGGCTCACGTAATTTTCAACAAAACGGAATATCAGGTTAAACGCAGCATGGTTGGCAGACATGGCAGATCTCCTGTCAGACGTTTGTTACGGGCACATTTGCGCCGCACGTTGTTCCATAAATCACCTTCACAACCTTGCTGGCTTGTGGACCAGGGGTACTGCTCAGACGGAATGGTTTCATAATTTGCTCTTATTATTGGGTACAGGGGACGTTACGTACTCAGTATTAATCGACGCATCACGCTCTGCAACCGGTTACTGTAACCGGTTTCCGTGATTGTGAAGAGGATCCAGAAATCAGCCGTTCGGGATATTTGTTACCGAAGAGATATTTACAGAGCATAAATTCTTATGACAGATTACGCAGGATATTTGTCAGGAGGAAACAATGAGTTTGCAGTCTGTACAGCAGTTTTTTGCCGACAACGCTCCGGATATAGACGTCATAGAACTTAGTCAGAGTACCGCTACCGTTGCGTTGGCTGCTGCCGCCCATCGCGTTGAACCGGGACAGATCGCCAAAACCTTGTCATTAAAGGTGAAAAATGAGGTGATACTGGTGGTAGCGAAAGGCGATGCGCGCCTGGATAACAAAAAGCTGAAAGACACGTTTGGTGCAAAAGCGCGCATGCTCAGCAGTGATGAAGTGGTAACCATCACCGGTCACCCCGTTGGCGGCGTCTGCCCGTTCGGCCTGGAAAACCCGCTCGCGGTTTACTGCGATATCTCGCTAAAGCAGTACGCCGAAGTCCTGCCCGCAGCAGGCGCAATTCATAGTGCCGTGCGTATTTCACCTGACAGAATGGCAGAGCTGACTTCCGCAAAATGGGTTGATGTTTGCATCTGATTGTTGCGCCAGAGCCTGTCTGGCGCGTAACAGGCAGGTTATAAAAAGGTCGGCTTACTGAGTGCCAAACTTTGCGGTTCGCTTGCCGGAAGGTGGGTAATAATATCCGCCGCATCGAGTAACCCTACGTCAGAGTTCACCCCCAGCTTCACCATCGCATTAAACTTATGCGCCCGGATGGTCTTAATATTGCGTTCAAGCTGTGCCGCGATTTGAGGAATGGAATAGCCGCAAGACATATAACGCAATATTGCCCGTTCCGTTGGGCTTAACATTCTGCTTTGGCTCTGGTACCAGTGATTCATCATATTGTCATTGATGCGCAGGGTTTCGCTCAGCAACACCATGAGTTCCTTCTGCAGGCGCTCAAGCGTCAGCGATTTACTGACCACACCGTGAAGGCGTGATGGGGAAAGATGGCTAATTAATCTTGCTTCCATCTCATCAGCGACCAGGATAATGCGCTGGATATGACCATGCGTAAACGCAAAATCCCGCAGGTGCGCCAGGCAGCTACGACGGTCGTCTCGCGCATCGGAATATGAATAGATCAGCGAGAAAAAGTTGACGTGCTGAAGTGCTTCCTTAAAGCTATCAAATTCACTAAACAGATGCAGCTGATAATGATTCAGGCCGGGCATCGCAAAAAGATGCTGTAGCCCAACAGCACTCATCGTGCAATTTTCGACGACGGCGATATGTCTTGTTGAATCGGTTTTTTCCATTCTTCGAACTCTCCATAGGCTGACATCAAACTCAGCTCTCGCATTCCCTGTGTACTGTTTATCCAGGCGTACATATCGGCATTACTGCGTAATGACAGCCGTCGCATCGCACTGTTTTTCTGCGCACTGACGGTTTTATTGCTCTTCTTGAGCAATGTGGCGATTTGGTTAATCCCCCATCCTTTACCTAACAGCCGCAATACTTTGCGTTCGGAGTGCGTGAGCGCGATAACCTGTTCGTCTTCTTCCCCCGTACTTTGAGGTTCCGGGGTTAACAACGCCTGGCTTACCCGCTCTGCGCGTTCGCTACCTGCCCGAATAGCGTTAACCAGCCCTTCAATGGGTTCAATATCAGAAAGCAACGTACTTTCCGGGCGCACAAGTAGCTCAACGGCAATAGGGTTAAGCGGCCGCGAAACTAAAAAGATCCAGTGAATGTTCCGGTATTGATTCAATAAACTGAAATACTCCTCGAGCGCGCCCCGAGGGTTCCAGTATTCGCCTGAAATATCGGCAATGATGACGTCAGCGCGGCGTAGCTGGAGTAGTGTTAACTCCTGCAATGAGCTGCAATAGGTCAATTCAAAATCGGGGAAATGGCGAGTCATCACGCCCCCTAACCCGTTTTGCATGACCGGTATCCGGCTAATGATAACGCTATGCTTACCGTGCACAGACAACATAGACCCTCCGTGTCCATTCTTCATGTGATGAGTAACGTTAAAATGCATCAACGTATGAGTATTTTTCGTCCCTGAGTGTAAAGCAGGTTAATACAAGCAGAAGATGAGATGTATTCTTAGTTTAAGAAATGCCTAAACAGTAGTAATATCTCACAAAGCGAAATTAAATTTAATTGCAGTGTCATTAAAATAACTACAATATAAAATTAGAATAACTAAATATAAATAACTTATATTTTAATATTAATAATTCACCAAAATGATGAATTAATCCCCACCCCTTCCGCACTTAAGGGCAGTAACTGTTTGCACAAACCTTGATCTGACCCACAGCAAGAGGCACGGCACTTTGTGCTAAAAGTAATCGCTATGGGCCAACCGGCAACTTTCCACCTTCTTCAGGACAATACATGCAGGCAGATCGGTCAACGCAGCGTGCAATCACGCGGCTATGTATTCAGTGCGGTCTTTTTCTGCTCCAGCACGGCGCGGAAAGCGCGCTGGTTGAGGAGCTTTCCACCCGGCTGGGACTGGCGCTGGGTATGGATAGCGTTGAAAGCGCTATTTCATCCAACGCCATCGTGCTGACCACGATCAAAGACGGTCAGTGCCTGACCTCCACCCGCAAAAACCATGACCGCGGCATTAACATGCACGTCGTGACCGAAGTGCAGCACATCGTCATCCTTGCTGAACATAAGCTTCTCGATCTTCGGGAGATTGAAAAACGGTTCAGCCAAATTAAGCCATTACGTTATCCGCGATGGCTTGTCGTGGTGATGGTAGGGCTGTCTTGCGCCTGCTTTTGTAAGCTCAATAAAGGCGGCTGGGACGGCGCGATCGTCACCTTTTTCGCCAGCAGTATCGCCATGTATGTTCGCCAGCTGCTGACGCACCGGCAGCTGCATCCGCAAATTAACTTCTGCATTACCGCGTTTGTCGCCACCACGGTTTCCGGCCTGCTGCTGCGCCTGCCGCAGTTTGCCACTACCCCGACGATTGCCATGGCCGCCAGCGTGCTTCTGCTTGTTCCGGGCTTTCCGTTGATCAACGCCGTTGCCGACATGTTTAAAGGACACATCAATACCGGTCTGGCACGCTGGGCTATTGCCAGCCTGCTGACGTTGGCGACCTGCATCGGCGTAGTAATGGCCATGACACTCTGGGGGTTACGCGGATGGGCGTGATAGATTTTCTGCTGGCGCTGGCACAGGACATGCTTCTGGCCGCCATTCCTGCCGTCGGCTTTGCGATGGTGTTCAACGTTCCGCAACGCGCTCTGCGGTGGTGTGCGCTGCTGGGCGCGATTGGTCATGGCTCGCGAATGGTGATGATGACCGCAGGATTTAACATCGAATGGTCGACATTTATGGCCTCCATGCTGGTTGGCAGTATCGGCATCCAGTGGTCGCGCTGGTATCTGGCGCATCCCAAGGTGTTCACCGTCGCCGCCGTGATCCCAATGTTTCCGGGCATATCTGCATATACGGCGATGATTTCCGCGGTGAAAATCAGCCATTTTGGCTACACCGAGCCGCAGATGATCCTCCTCCTGAGCAACTTTCTTAAGGCCTCGTCCATCGTCGGCGCGCTCTCCATCGGGCTCTCGATCCCCGGGCTGTGGCTGTACCGCAAACGCCCACGCGTTTGATATTTGTGTTATTTCGCTGCCATGGAGATAATCCTTCAGGTCCGTTTGGTGAAAATAAGGAAAGGATGTGGCTAACCCTGGCAGCGAACACCCCGAGCACGGCGAAGAATCCAGCCTGAAAGAGAAAATTTTTCAGAGCGCCATCGCGCTTTTTGCCGAGTATGGATTGAACGGTGCCCGCATGGAGCAGATCGCGGAAAAAGCGGGTACCACCAAACGCATGGTGGTTTACCATTTTAAGAATAAAGAGAATCTCTATCTCCTGGTTCTGGAACATGTTTACACCCAGATTCGCGCCAGTGAAAAAGCGCTAAGCCTGGCGGGAATGCCCCCCGTCGAAGCGCTGGTCAACCTGGTTGAAGCCACCTTTGACTATCATGCCGACCACCCGGACTACATCCGGATTATCTGCATGGAAAACATGCAGCGCGGCCGCTTTATGCAGCAGTCGAGCTATCTTCGCCAGGTTAACCGTAGCGCGCTCGACCTGCTGGAGGGCATCCTGCACCGGGGCAAAGAAAAACAGCTCTTCAGCCAGACGGTTGACGCCCGCGATCTTCACCGCCTGATAAGCAGCTTCAGCTTTCACTACGTTGCCAACAGTTACACCTTCACGCTCCTGTTTGAAGACGGGGCGGACGAACAGGCTCAGCGCCAGCACTACCGCAAAATGGCCGTTCAGGTGGCGCTCCGCTACACCTGCCCATAAAATTGCTTGCAATTAAATCGCACACTACCTATATTCATTTCATGAACGCGAAAACGAACGACGCAACCGCTGCGCTCAAGCTGGATAACCAGCTCTGCTTTGCCCTCTATTCGGCAAATCTGGCGCTTAACAAGCTGTACCGGCAACTGCTGGCACCGCTGAACCTGACTTACCCGCAATATCTGGTAATGCTGGTGCTGTGGGAGCAGGATGACGTCACGGTGTCGGACATCGGCGAACGCCTGTTTCTGGACTCTGCGACCCTTACGCCGCTGTTAAAACGGCTGGAAAGCGGTGGGTTAATCAACCGTCACCGTTCACGCAAAGACGAACGTCAGGTCGCCGTCACCCTGAGTGAAGCGGGACGTGAACTGCAGCAGCAGGCATTGGGTATTCCCCATGCGGTGGGCTGCGCGGCGCAGTGTGATACCGACACTTTGCTAGCGCTCAAACAGCAGCTCGAACTTTTGCGACAACAGCTACACCGCGCGTAAAGCTATACTTTACGCGTGATTATCACCCGTATATATCGCACGCTATTTAATAGCACACATTAAAGCAAGATGAGGAACCTGCCATGTCTTTAGAAAAAGTTGTTTATACCGCCAAAGCAAAAGCAACCGGTGGCCGTGACGGCCGCGCGACATCTTCCGATGGCGTACTGGACGTAAAACTGGGCGTGCCAAAAGAGATGGGCGGCATGGGCGGAGAAGTAACTAACCCTGAGCAGCTGTTTGCTGCGGGCTACTCTGCCTGCTTCCTGGGCGCGATGAAGTTCGTGGCCGCACGCGACAAATTCACCCTGCCAAAAGATGCCTTTATTGAAGGCGAAGTGGGTATTGGACCGCTGCCAACCGGTTTTGGTATCGAGGCAAAACTGAACATCCACGTTGAGGGAATGGATCCTGCGGAAGCTAAAAAGCTGGTCGATGCGGCGCACATTGTTTGCCCGTACTCTAACGCGACCCGCGGCAACATCGACGTGACCCTGAATATCATCGCGTGATAAATGCCTGATGGTGCTGCGCTTATCAGGTCTATGACTGTAGCCCCGGTAAGCGCAGCGCCACCGGGGAAATCCCCTCCTTCCCTTTCCTCTCTCTGTGCTACCATAAGCCCATATCACGCCCGTAGTAATCAGTAGAGTAAGCGTTATGTCCTCCAGAATTCTGACCACCAGCATTGCTGGCATTGATGCCTTTATGCGCGACCCACGCGGTGTGTTGACCCATGCCGAAGGCGGCACGGTTGCGGTTTTTGCCGACAACGCGCCGGCGTTCTACGCAATCACGCCGGAACGCCTGGCGCAGCTTCTGGAGATTGAAGCGCAACTGTCACGCCCGGCGAGCGATATCACGCTGGACAACCAGTTCTTTGATGAACCGGTTAACGTCCCCGTGACCGTTCCGATGGGAAAATTTGCCCTGTACGCGGGCTGGCAGCCGGATGCGGATTTTCAGCGGCAGGCCGCGCTGTGGGGCATTGCGCTAACCCAGCCGGCCACCGCGGAAGAGCTCGCCGCGTTTACCGCCTGGTGGCAGGCGGAAGGGAAAGTCTTCACCCATATTCAGTGGCAGCAAAAGCTCGCGCGTCATCTTCAAATTACCCGCGCCGGCAACAACGGCCAGCCCAAACGCGATATCAACGCGTTTTCCGAACCGGATAAACAGATCCCCAGCGGATTCCGAGGTGCGAAATGAAGAACGTCGGCGACCTGATGAAACGTCTGCAAAAAATGATGCCTGCCAACGTGAAGCCCGCGTTTACCACGGGTGAAGAGCTTCTGGCGTGGCAAAAAGAGCAAGGTGAGATCCGCGCCGCCGCGCTCGCCCGGGAAAACCGGGCGATGAAAATGCAGCGCACCTTTAACCGCTCCGGTATACGTCCCCTGCACCAGAACTGCTCGTTCGATAACTATAAAATCGAGACCAGCGGGCAGATGAACGCCCTTGCCGCCGCCCGTCAGTACGTGGATGAATTCGACGGCAATATCGCCAGCTTCATCTTTAGCGGCAAGCCGGGTACCGGAAAAAACCACCTTGCAGCCGCCATCTGCAACGAGCTGCTTCTGCGGGGTAAATCGGTTCTCATCATCACCGTGGCCGATATCATGTCCGCGATGAAAGATACCTTCAGCAACCGCGAAACCAGCGAAGAACAGCTGCTTAACGATCTGAGCAATGTCGATTTACTGGTCATCGACGAGATTGGCGTTCAGACAGAATCCCGCTATGAAAAAGTGATCATCAACCAGATTGTCGACCGCCGCTCCTCGTCCAAACGCCCCACCGGCATGCTGACGAACCACAATATCGACGAGATGACCCGCCTGCTGGGTGAACGCGTCATGGACCGCATGAAGCTGGGTAACAGTCTTTATGTCATCTTCGACTGGGAAAGTTACCGCAGCCGCGTTACCGGCAAAGAGTATTAAGACAGTTCCAGGAATCGCCGCCAGGGCATAGGTATATACTGGAACCCCTTCGGCCCAAAACGGACCTTTTTGAGAGAGCCATGATGAAAAAACAGATTCTAATCAGCACCTTTTTAGGCGCCCTGCTGGTGACCGGCGCAGCGCAAGCGGCATCCTGGCAGGAGTCCCTGTCAAGCGCGGCAAATGAGCTGACCAAAGAGAGCAGCAGCTCTCAGGGTGGACTCTCCGCCTCTTCCCTCACCAGCCTGCTGGGCAACAGCTCTCAGAGCCTTAGCGCGGGCACGATGAACAACGCGGCGGGGATTCTGGAATATTGCGCAAAGCAAAAGCTGGCCTCCGTGACCGACGCGCAAAACGTGAAAAACCAGGTGCTGGGTAAACTGGGTCTGGATACCCAGGAGCAGAAAGCGGACACCAACTATATGGACGGCATTCAGGGCCTGCTTAACGCGCAAAACGGGCAGCAGCTAAACCTGAGCACCCTCGGCAACTCTTCTCTGGCAAAACAGGTGAAAACCAAAGCCTGCGATCTGGTGCTGAAACAAGGCGTTAATTTCATCTCCTGATCCACCCCATTTTCTGCCACAACACGCCGCGTTTAATGCGATAGTCTTGCAACGCGGCGCTAAACGAGCGTTTTTCCTGGTTGCCACCGTCTCAGCGTCCGTTTGTCAGGATGCGACCTTCTTCATAAAAACGATTTTCTAAACCAAATCCTAACAACAGCACACTTTCGTGACACTAAAATTGCAGCTTAACGACATCGCAATTACATTGTATGACCCAAAAAATAAACAGTTAGCCAGTGAAGCACCTGGCGTCATGAGGATATGCTGTTGTCAGAATTCATGTCTCTTATCCTTTTTCTGGCTTCTGTCGGCGTTTACGCCTGGAAAGCCGGCCGTCACACCTGGTGGTTTATCGCCACGCTGGTAGTACTCGGCATTTTTATTATTTTAAACATTACCTTATACGCCAGCGACTACTTTACCGGTGACGGTATTAACGATGCGGTGCTCTACACGCTGACGAACAGCCTGACGGGCGCGGGCGTGGGCAAATACATTCTTCCGGGGCTCGGCCTTATCGTCGCGCTGGTGACGATTTTTGGCGCGCTGGCCTGGGTGCTGCGCCGACGTCGCCATCACCCGCACCATCATGGCTACAGCCTGCTGGCGTTGTTCCTGGCGCTGGCCTCCGTCGACGCCAGCCCGGCGTTCCATCAGATCACCGAGCTGGTAAAATCCCAGTCGCGCGACGGCGATCCGGATTTCGCGGCTTACTACAAAGAACCGTCCAAAACGATCGCCAACCCGAAGCTCAATCTGGTCTACATCTACGGCGAAAGCCTGGAGCGCACGTACTTTGATAACGATGCCTTCCCCAACCTGACGCCGGACCTGGGTGCGCTGAAAAATGAAGGGCTCGATTTCAGCCACACCATGCAGCTTCCCGGCACGGATTATACGATTGCCGGTATGGTTGCCTCCCAGTGCGGTATCCCGCTGTTCGCGCCTTTTGAAGGTAACGCCTCAGCCTCGATGTCGACGTTCTTCCCCCAGAATATTTGCCTCGGTGATATCCTGAAAAACTCCGGCTACGAAAACTATTTTGTGCAGGGGGCAAACCTGCGCTTTGCCGGAAAAGACGTGTTCCTGAAATCCCACGGTTTTGACCACCTGTATGGCTCAGAAGAGTTAAAAACGACGGTTGCCGATCCGAGCTACCGCAACGACTGGGGCTTCTATGACGATACGGTACTCGACGAAACCTGGAAGAAATTCGAGGAGCTTTCCCGCGCGGGCAAGCGTTTCTCCCTCTTTGCGCTGACGGTGGATACCCACCATCCGGACGGGTTCGTCTCGCGCAGCTGCAAACGCAAAAGCTATGACGTCGACGGCAAAAACAACACGTCTTTCAGCGCCGTGACCTGCAGTCAGGAGCACATTGCCGCGCTGGTCGAGAAAATCAAAGCCTCGCCCTGGTTTAAAAACACCGTCATCGTCGTTTCGTCTGACCATCTGGCGATGAAAAACAGCGCCTGGGATCGGCTCAACAAGCAGGATCGCAGCAACCTGTTCTTCGTCCTGCGCGGCGACCAGCCGCAGCAGGAGGTAATTGCCACCAAACGCAACTCCATGGATAACGGCGCAACCGTGCTGGACATTCTGGGCGGCGACAACTTTATTGGCCTGGGCCGCAGCACGCTGTCGGGGCAATCCCTGTCGGAAGTGTTCCTCAACATGAAGGATAAAATCCTCGCCTGGAAGCCAGACATTATCCGCCTGTGGAACTTCCCGAAAGAGATGAAGGACTTCACCGTCGATCGGGATAAAAACACGATTGCCTTCTCGGGCAGCAGCTTCCATCTGCCGCTGCTGGTGCGCGTGTCGGCGGGGCGCGTCGAGCCGCTGCCGGAAAGCGAATATTCCGCGCCGCTGCGCTATCAGCTGGCCGATTTTGCTCCGCGCGATAATTTCGTCTGGGTCGACCGGTGCTACAAAATGGGCCAGCTCTGGTCGCTGCCGCTGGCGCTTTCTACCGACTGGTGCGTCTCTCAGGGTCAGCTTGGCGGGGAGCAAACCGTGCAGCACGTGGATAAAGCCCAGTGGAAAGGCAAAACCGCGTTCAACGATACGGTGATTGATACCGCGCGCTATCAGCACAACATCGACATGCTTAAAGTCAGCGATAACGATATTCGCTACAAAGCGGACAGCTTTATCTTTAACGTGGCCGGCGCACCCGAGGAAGTGAAGCAGTTTAGCGGCATCTCGCGTCCGGAGTCCTGGGGGCGCTGGTCCAACGCGCAGCTGGGCAACGAGGTGAAAATTGAGTACGCCCACCCGCTGCCGGAACAGTTCGACCTGGTGATAACCGCCAGAGCGTATGGCCCCAACGCTAACAAGCCCGTCCCCGTGCGCGTGGGCGATCGGGAGCAGACGCTGACGCTCGGGAACGACGTGAGCACGCAGACGCTGCATTTTGAGAATCCTTCGCGCAGCAATACCCTGGTGATCGTGCCGCCGGACCCGCAGTCCACGAACGAGGGGAATATCCTTGGGCACTCACCGCGCGAGCTCGGGATCGGCATGGTTGAAATCAAAATCGTCAGCAAAGCGGGTTAATACGCGTCGCGCCCGGCGTACTGCCGGGCGCTTATGAAAATAAATAATCCTATATCAGGCTTATAAATTAGATAAAAACACTTTATATAAGCCATTTTTATCTATAAATATCCCGCCAAAATACAAATCCATAAAATGTGCGACTCCTGAAATCACAACGGAGCGTTACGCACTTTTATCATGCTAACCGGCTATAAGTTCGAATCCATCCGGGCACTGCGCAGTGAAAATGTGATTGCCTGGGAGGTATTGTCTACGGCAAAGCCCCACGTCAATCTTGAAGATTACTTTGGCTCGATGCCCGCGACGCAGCGTAAAGCGCACTTCTTTGCGCAGCTTCGTCACGCCATGTTTTGCAAGGATGGCGACAAGTATTATCTCAATGCGACATCGGATTTACTGCTGGAAACGGACTTCCTCGACAGGCTAAAAGAAGAGACACCCTGCCCGGAGAGACTTGCTATCGAGGTCACCGATCTCCATACGATGGTCCAGCTCGAGGATACGCAAAGCCAGGCGCTGCGGAAATGCATCGCGACGCTCCATCAGTGGGGGATAGAAGTGTGGGCAGACGATGTCTGCGAAGACCTTCTTCCCGATCTTCTGACCAGCCAGATCCGCTTTTGCGGCATCAAAATTGACAAACATACCTTCTGGAACGGGCGGATCGAGCAGGCAAAGTTTCTGCATCTCACCCGCCAGTGCAAGCGCGTCGCCAGCAAGGTGCTGATCGAAGGCATCGAAACCGCGGGTGATTTCGCGCTGGCCCGCGCCAGCGCGGCCGATTACGGCCAGGGCTATCTGTGGGGTAGAAAATGACCCCTTTCATTCCGAATGCTGGTTATCAGGTTATCGTTCTGAGCGGGAATACGTTTTTATGGCTTGGCCTCACTTCGATGATCTCGACGGCCGTTACCCCGCGCCCGGAGATGTATTGGATCCATGACGTTAATCCTGAAGGGCTTTTGCACCTGCAGGAACGGCTGCTTAATACACACGCTGGAGAGAACTGGCTGGTATTTACGGATGCCGCGCGGGTCTGCGACGTTCACGCCTGCCTGCGCAACGAGCGGGTCCGAGTGGTCGCGGACAACCTCTCGTTTGCGCAGCTAAGCCACTGTTTTAGCGACACGACATTCGCCATCGAAAACGCCGCCACGCTCTCGCATCAGGAGAGGCGGGTTTGCATGTTGCTCCATAAAGGATTCAGTCCGGTTCGCATCGCAAAAATCATGAATAAGTCCCCTAAAACGATCTACACCCACAAGCGTAACGCGATGAACAAATTTTGTTGTCACAGCCTGGCGGAATTCCATCGAAAACTCTGCCTGCTGGACGCTCAGTCATTCGCTTTGTAATTGCACTGTTACTCACGTCAGGAAATAAGATCATGAAAATTATTCCCACCCTTGTATGTTGTTCCGTTCTCCTGCTTCCTGCTGCTGCGATCGCCGCAGACAGTACCGCAAGCGCGACGATGCACGTATCACTTGAGGTCGTGAAGTCGTGCACCCTTAAAGCCAACGACCTCAACTTCTCGCGTCACGGCTCCGATGAGTCGAGCGAAATCCAGGCCAAAACGCAGGTCGATATCGTCTGTACCAACGGCACGCCTTTCACCCTCACGGCCACCAGCAACGACGGCGAAAACGGTACCTTCTGGCTGAAGCCGGAAAACGGCGAAACGGGCGCGCAGAAGATTGCGTGGAAACTCTTTGCCGACGAAGGCAAACAGACGCAAATCACCGGCACGAATGGCCTGGACGATACCGGCAACGGTGCGGAACAGGAGGAAACGCTGTATGGCGTGATTGACGCCGGGGCGCTGACAACCGCCCAGGCAGGTACCTACAGCGACGATATCACGTTAAAACTGGAGTACTGATCGTGCGTCGCTACCTTCCCTGCTTCATTCTGTGGCTCATGATGCTGGCGCTGCTGTCGCGCTACGCGCTGGCCGCCACGCTTCAGGTGGCCCCGGTAACGCTCGACCTGCAGAGCAATCAGCGGGCAGCGGCGGTCTATCTCACTAACAGTGGGAAAGCGGCCATCCATGCGCAGATTCGGGTGTACGAATGGACGCAAAAAAACGGTAAAGATGTTCTGGTGGCCACCGGGGAGGTGGTCAGCAGCCCGGCGATGACATCACTGGCGCCGGGCCAGCAGCAGCTGGTGCGTATTATCGTCATGCAGCCTGGCGTCCGTGCACAGGAGCAAAGTTACCGGCTGGTCATTGACGAGCTGCCGGACGCCACGTCCCGTGCCGCCAATCCCAACGCGGTGCACTTCCTGCTGCGCTACTCGATTCCGGTGTTTATTGCCGGGAACCAGGACGCGCCAGCCAGCCACGATGCCCTGAGCTGTGAGCAGGCAGAAATGCCGGCCACCCTCCGCTGCTTTAACGCCGGAAACCGCCACATCCGCCTGAGCCACCTTGAGGCCCTGACGGCCGATGGGCAGGTTGTAGGGTCGATTAAAGGCCTGGCGGGCTATGTGCTCCCGGGACAAACCGCCCTTTTACCGCTTAAGCAGGCTTCACGACACGCGCTCAGCACGCTGCGCGTCTATCTCAATGATGACCACCATGCCAGCCAGATACCCCTGCGCCCGCTCGCTTCTCGCGCTCCTGTTTTGGCTACCGCTCATGCTGTCAGCCCGGGCTGAACCCAACGACACCGTACAATGGCTGGCCATTACCGTGAACCACGCCCCGCGAGGCGAGCTCTGGGCCTGCCGGGTGGTGGATAATGCGCTATGGATAAGCCGCAGCGACATGAAAAAGCTGGGGCTTCACGCCCCGGACGATCGCGCCGGGTGGGTTGAGCTGACGTCCCTGCCGGGCCTGAAGGTCAATGTCGACGTGCTGTCCCAGCAGGTGTCGATTACCGCAGAGGCAGAGGCGTTCGAGGGCCAGCAGCATCTGACCGTCTCAAAGCCCACACCGCTTTACCGTTATCCTGATGCGCAGCCCGTCAGCGCGTATACGCTCGGATACGCGCTCTACGCCAGCGATGCGCAGGGGAAGCGCCAGCTTAACGCCCAGACCATGCTGACCGCGTCCGGAGGGTTACCCGGAACGTTCAGCAGCAGTTTTTCAAGCCATGCCGGGGAGGAAAACAGCGCCGGTCGGCCTACCCACACCCGTCTCGAAACCCGCTGGCAGTGGGATAATACCGACTCGCTGACCACGCTGGCGCTGGGCGACAACATCACCACCGGCACCCGCTGGAGCCGGCAGGTACGCTTTGGCGGTCTGCACTGGGCACGTAATTTTGAGCTCAATCCCCAGCTCAATACCGAACCGCGCAGCCGCTACAGCGACACGGCCGTGCTGCCTTCCACGGTCGATCTGTATATCGACGGCCTTAAGCAGAGCAGCCAGCGCGTCACGCCGGGAGACTTTCTGCTGGATACCCTGCCCTCCTTCACCGGCAGCGGGCAGGCGGAGGTGGTCATTACCGATATCAACGGTCAGCGTCGCGCCGTACAGCTCGATCTCTACGGCGCGCCGGGCATGCTGGCGGAAGGGCTCAGCAGCGGCTCGCTGGACATCGGCTGGATGCGGGAAAACTACGCCCGGCACTCCAACGACTATGCCGCCTCGCCCCTGCTGGACGCGGGCTGGCGCTATGGGGTGAATAATCACCTGACGCTGGCGCTGCATACGGAACAGCAGCGCAGGCTGCGCAACGTTGGCACGGGCGCAGACTGGCTGGTCTCTCCCGCCGTAGGGGTGGTCAGCCAGCACGTTGCCGTGAGCGACAGCCCTTACGGAAAGGGCGTTCAGTGGGGCCTCGGCTGGCAGTGGAACGGGAGAGGAACGGGCATTTCTGCCAGCACCGTCCGTACCGGGGCGGGATTCGCCGACAACGCCCGAATGAGCGGTGCCGCGCCCGTCAGACGCAGCGACAGCGTTTGGGTAAGCCAGTCCGTCCCCCACTTCGGAACCGTGGGCGCGGGCTGGGTACAGCAGAACATTCAGGGCAATACACAGCGTTACCTCAACGCCTCCTGGTCGCTGTCGCTGCCAGCACATATCTCCACCACGCTGAGCTATACCCGCTCGTTTACGGATTCATCGAGTCACGTTCAGCTGCTGCTTTCCGTCCCATTGGGTCGCGAGGACACGCTCTCCGTTCAGGCCAGCCGGGATAAACCGCGCATGGATTACCGCCACCAGCCGGACGATGAGGCCGGCGGCTGGTCCTGGGAGCTGGGCCAGGGCTTTGGCGAACGACGTGAAAGATATGCGGACGTAGGCTATCTGGGCCGGGCGGGCGAATGGCACGTTGGGCTGCAGCAAGGTGCTAACCAGGGCAACCAGTACGCCTCAGCCGAAGGCAGCCTGACGCTGCTGGACGGCAGCCTGCATGCGCTGCGCTATATCCAGCAGGGCATGGCGCTGGTGTCAACGCACGGCATTGGGCACGTACCGGTGATGCTGGAAAACCGCCCGGCCGGTGAAACGGATGAGGACGGTTATCTCCTGCTGACCGACCTGCCGCGTTACCACAACAGCAAAATCAGCATTAACCCGCTCGATCTGCCCGCCGATGTGATCGCTCCCGTCACCGATATGCATGCCAGACCGGGCAACAGCAGCGCGGTAAAAGTCGATTTTAACGTCCATCACGCCGTCACGGTTCAGGCCCGACTGGTCGACAGCCGCCGCAGGCCGCTCCCGCTGGGCAGCGTCGTGTCAACGCCGCAGGGTGCGACCATCGTAGGACGCGACGGCTTTATCTGGCTTGAAGATCCGCCCCTGCCGGGTGAACTGGTGGTGAAGACCGGTGAGGGGGAGTGCCGGGTCACGCTTCCGGCGCCGCGTACTGCGTCATCAATACAGAATATCGGAGAACAACTGTGTCATTAAGAGCGCCGTTATTATTGCTGCTCGTCCTGTCCGTGAAGGCGATGGCGGCAGCCTGCTGGATAACCTCAACGCCCGCCATTAACTTTGGCAACGTCGTGGCGGGCAACACAACCTCCGTCAACACCGAGGTAAAATTTAGCTGCCAGGCCGACAACGAGGGCAGAACGGAATATATCAATGTCTGCCTGAGCAGCGTAGACGCCCCGCCCTTTGAGATGATCTCGCCGGGGGACCAGGAGGGGAAACAGTATACTCTCCTCTTCCGCCTGCTTAATGGCGCAGCACGCTCTCAGGAGCTGGGGCCTGCCAGCAGTGGGAACCTGATTCAGCAGACCCTGGCCGCGGAAAGCAATGCCAACGTCAGCGGTACCTTTCCGCTTATCGCCACCATTCCGGCAGGGCAAAGCCAGCTTCCGGCCTACCACTATTACAACTACAACATGAATCTGCGCATCGCCTGGCACAGCGCCATGCGTCAGGATGCGCTGCAAAACTGCTCGGACGGTTCAGCAGAGGGGGAGCAGGTGCAGGGCGGCACCAACGCGCAGGCCGAAATCAGCCAGGGATGCTACATCGAGCGCGTAACTCCGCTTAACTTCGGCACCCTGACCAGCACCGCTACCCTACGCCCGACGCGATCCACCGCCACCGTCACCACGCGCTGTCCGGCCGGGATCGCGTTCACCCTTGCCATGGGCAAAGGCAACCATGCCAGCGGTAGTCAGCGGCAGCTCTGTAACAGCGAGGGCCAGTGCCTGCGCTACGGGCTCTGGCAGGATGAGGCGGCCACGCAACGCTGGGGGGATCAAAGCAGCGGCGATGCGCTGCAGGTCACCAACCCTGCAGGCGGCACCCAGAACTACACCGTTTTCGGCGAAGTCCCGGCACAGCCGCTAACCGGTACCGGGGAATTTATTGATGACGTGATTATCACGCTGACTTATTAAACCACCCAAAATCCTGTCTGGATCAATGTTATCGGTAACAGTGGCGTTAAAATAGCCAGCAGTGCTGCCCGGAAGGCGTAAGCCTTCTCTTTTTATTCGTTATCTCTGTTTTTATTACAAGAACTTATGAAATACCTGCTTGCTGACGCCATCGTCTATAACGACGAGGACGGTTCTGTTTCTCTTATCAATGCGCCGGATGAAGATGCGCAGCTCCTCACCTGTACGGCGAATACCATCCTGAGGCTGCTGGTTCAGCATCATGGGAACGTGGTCGAACGGGAAACCTTTCTTCAGGAAGTCTGGGATCGGCGAGGGCTCCAGGGGTCTAACAACTCCTTAAACCAGTACATCAGCATTCTGCGCAAGATGCTGGCGACCCTGCTACCTGACGAGCTGTTTATCGTTACCGTACCGAAAACAGGCTTTATGCTCAGCGCAGACGTCACGGTCACCCCGCTTGAGGAGGCCCCACCGACCGCCGAAACGGCGAAACCGGCAAGGCGCATTCGCCCGGAATGGCTGTTCTGCGGCGCGCTCACGCTGGTCGTCGTTGCGCTATGCATCTGGATCGCACTCATCAAGCCAGAAAACTCGCAGCGGGAGATCCATCTGCTGACGCATATCGGCACCTGTCCGGTCTACACCTTTACGCCGCTGGCGGACGTGTTCCATGAGAAGGCGATTGGGCTGGCGCAGACTCTTCAGCAGGACGGCCATCTTCCGTGCCTGAAAAATTCGATTTTCTACATGCACATTCAGAGAACGCTTTTCTACGGCCACGAAGGGCGGCTGGTGCTCTCCCAGTGTTCCCTCACGCGGGGTAAAGCCAGCGCCTGTCGTACGCTTTACTATTACGAGTGGTGATATGAGACACAAAAAAGTTTGGCTAATTCTGATCCTGAACCTGCTGCTGCTGGGCGCCGCGCTGGCCTGGTACTTCCACACGCCCCCGCTCTCGGTAGCCTGCGATGGAAACCTGACCTTCTCCGACCGGCGCGACAGCCACGATTTCACCTTTGACGGCGAGATCATTATGCGTTTTCACCCTGACAAAACGGGGTACATCACGCTAAACGGCAGCGTGGTGAATGCCCCGCGCAGCTGGGAGGTTTCCCGCCAGGAGATGTTTAAATGGCGTCACGTGGAGGGCGAACTGTATGAAATTGTCATTCAAAAAGTGGAGCGTTTTAGCCACGATGCCATGCCGCCCGGGGTCTTTGAAAAGTACGTCGCAGGCCTGACGCTGGGCAATAAAAGGCTCCTGACGATAGAGCGCACGCCGGAAGACGCGCTGGTGATCAGCAATTTTTACTCGCCGGTGCTGATCTGCTCGGAATAATGTCGACGGGTCAGGCTATACTTCCCGCCATGCACATTCATATTCGCCCCACTACCCCTAACGACATTATCGCCCTGCCCGCCATTGAACGCGCGGCGGGCGAGCGCTTTCGTGAAAGCCCGGATCTCGCCTGGCTTGCCGACGGCGAGGTCATTTCCGCTGAGCAGCACCTTGAGTATGTCGAACGTGGGCTAAGCTGGCTGGCGCTGGCTAACGACCAGCCCGTCGGGTTTATCCTTGCCGAGGCCCATCCTTCATCACTGTTTATTGTCGAACTCTCGGTTGATCTGGACTGGCAGGGAAAAGGGATCGGCAGGCAGCTCATCGCCTGCGTGGCAGACCATGCCCGTAAAAGAGGGCTGACAGCGCTGACGTTGACGACGTTCAGAGACGTACCGTGGAACGCGCCGTTCTATGCGCGGCTGGGGTTTGAAAAAATGACGACGCTGACGCCTGAAATGCGTCAGAAAAGGGAAGAAGAGACAGCGCACGGTTTCGCCTTTGAAACGCGCTGCGCCATGCGCCTGCCTCTGTAATATCGCCCGGTGGCGCTGCGCTTACCGGGCCTACAAAACCCTGAACCGTAGGCCGGGTAAGGCGCAGCCGCCACCCGGCACAACGCACCGGGTTAGAACGTTTCCCAGTTATCGCCTGAATCGGCCGTCGCGGTTTTACGCGCCATCATCGGCGTGGAAACCGCTTTAGCCGCAGCGAACTCGCGCGCTTTCATCTGCTCCTGCTGAATGCGGAACACCGCCACGGCCTGAGTCAGACGGCTCGCCTGCTCTTCAAGAGCGGCCGCCGCTGCGGCAGATTCCTCAACCAGCGAGGCGTTCTGCTGGGTCACGCGATCCATCTCAGCGACCGCCAGACCCACCTGGTCGATACCGCGGCTCTGCTCGTCAGACGCAGAGGCGATTTCACCCATGATGTCCGTTACGCGGGTCACCGCGTTCACAATCTCACCCATGGTTTCACCGGCGCTTTCGACAAGCGTTGAACCTACTTCCACGCGGCCCACGGAGTCTTCAATCAGGCTCTTAATCTCGCGAGCCGCCTGGGCGCTGCGCTGGGCCAGGTTACGTACTTCACCTGCCACCACCGCAAAACCACGCCCCTGCTCGCCCGCACGCGCCGCTTCTACCGCCGCGTTCAGTGCCAGAATGTTGGTCTGGAAGGCAATGCCGTCGATCACGCTGATAATGTCGGCAATTTTCTGCGAACTGCCCGCGATATCACGCATGGTCTGCACCACGTTATCCACCACTTTGCCGCCTTTCTGCGCGGTTTCAGAGGCGCTCAGCGCAAGATGGCTCGCCTGACGGGCGTTTTCGGCGTTCTGCTTAACGGTCGCCGTCAGCTGCTCCATGCTGGCAGCGGTCTCTTCCAGGGAAGCGGCCTGCTGTTCAGTACGGGAAGAGAGGTCGTTATTGCCCATCGCAATTTCGCTCGCGCCGCTGTAGATAGCGTTCGCGCCGTTACGCACGTCGCCGACGGTACGCACCAGCTCACCCTGCATATGGCGCAGCGAGTCGGCCAGTTCACCCATCTCGTTTGTGCCCTGAACCTCAATGCGCTTCACCAGGTCACCGCTGGCGATATGGCGAATGTTGTCGATCAGACGATTCAGCGGAGAGATCAGCGTCTGCTTGATGTTGAGCCAGACGGCCACGATCACCACCAGCACGGCAATCAGGACGCTGATCAGCACCCAGATAGCCTGGCTGAAGGAGCTGTTGCTGTCTTCGACCGCCGTCTGGTACAGCTTGTCGTTCTGCTGCAGGTAGCTCACGTACTGCTTCTCAAAACCGTCCTGATAACTCTGGGTCGGCTGGTCGAAGAAGGCGTTGATTTTGCCGGCACCCAGAAGCTGAATCAGCTCCGCCAGCGCGCCGTGGTAAATATCATAGTTACGCTTGATCTCCATGGCATCCGCATCGCTTTGACGCGGATCGCGCGGCAGGGCTTCGTAGGCAGCCCAGTTTTTTTCCGCCTGTTTCAGAGACGTAGACGCGATTTGCATCAAATCGTTAACGGTCGCGCCGCTGCCGATATTGCTCTGATCCATCATGTAGCGGATACCCGCACGGTTCAGGGTATTACGGGTTTGCAGCAACGCTACCCAGCTGGCGTTCAGCGTGGACTGTTGCTGGCGAATGGTTTGCAGGACGGTGAAATTCTCTTTGTCATTCTTAAGGGCATTAAAGAAAAGACCACCGGACGTGAGTTGTAAAAGGCCAAATATCGCTAAAACCAGCATTAAGCTGGTGACAATCTTGATACGGTTTAACATGTTTTCTCTTTCCTCAGACAGATACAGAATTTTCGGCCTGGAAAGGGAAAACTTTACGAAAATCATCCTGGAATTTGTGGTTTTTACTCTTCTTCCCGCGCTGCGTTATGCCGGTTTCCGAGTTCAATAAACTCTTCCAGCAGCGCCGTCAGCTGTTTCATCTTCTCCGGCGTGTATTCCGCCTCGATCTGCTGATACGCCTCTTCGACCTGTGCCTGGGCGTGTTCATACAGCGCATTCCCCTCTTTGGTCAGCGACACGTACAGCTTGCGCTGGTCGTTCACCGGCTTTAAGCGCAGCACCAGGCCGTCGCGCTCCATCCGCGTCAGAATGCCGGTCAGGCTCGGGCGCAGGATGCAGGTGCGAAACGCCAGATCGTGAAAATCCATCGACGGATGTTCAGCCAGCACGCGCACGATGCGCCACTGCTGCTCGGTCAGGTTATGGCGCTTCACGATCGGGCGGAAGTACGACATCGCCGCTTCCCGCGCCTGCAGCAGCGCGATGGTTAATGAATCATGCATAGCCTTTCCCCTTAACATCATTAACAAGTAAACAATCACTAAAAGATGTTTTTATAAACAACACGTTTTCCGTCAAAAAGTCTAACAGAAACCCAATAATTTTATTAACTGTTTGATTTTACTATAAACAAATTACATAATGTAAATTTATTGTTACTCCCATCACAAATCTTTCACTTCTGATTGCGAAATAAACAGCAAAAGCATAAAACCAGATCATTAACATATTAATGAAATCACAACCCGGACCGCCGGGGTGAGGAGTATATGAATGAAAGGTACCGTTTTTGCCGTCGCCCTCAACCATCAAAGCCAGCGTGAAGCCTGGCGTGAGGCCTTTGAAAAAGCGCCCTACAACACGCCGCCGAAAACGGCGGTGTGGTTTATCAAGCCGCATAACACGGTGATTCGCGCGGGCGAGCCGATCCCCTTCCCGCACGGGGAAACGGTATTAAGCGGTGCGACGGTGGCGCTGGTCGTGGGCAAAACCGCCAGCAGGGTGCGTGCGGAGGACGCCGCGGAGTACATCGCGGGATATGCGCTCGCCAACGAGGTGAGCCTGCCGGAAGAGAGCTTCTACCGCCCGGCCATCAAGGCCAAATGCCGGGACGGATTTTGCCCGCTCGGCGAGCTGATCGCCGTTGATAACGTGGATAACCTGACCATCATCACCGAGATCAACGGCCGCGAAGCGGACCACTGGAGCACGGCCGATCTTCAGCGTAACGCCGCCGAACTGCTGAGCGCCCTGAGCGAGTTCGCCACCCTCAATCCCGGCGATGCGATCCTGCTCGGCACCCCGCAAAGCCGCGTTGAGATCCGCCCGGGCGATCGCGTGCGTATTCTGGCGGAAGGCTTTCCGCCGCTGGAAAACCCGGTGGTGGATGAGCGTAGCGTCACTATTGCGCACAGCACGCCGCCGCACGCCACGCTGTTTGCCCTCGGTCTGAACTATGCCGACCACGCCAGCGAGCTGGACTTCAAGCCGCCAACCGAGCCGCTGGTATTTATCAAAGCGCCAAACACCTTCAACGGTGACGGCCAGACGTCGGTGCGCCCGAACAATATCGAATACATGCATTACGAAGCGGAGCTGGTGGTGGTCATCGGTAAAACCGCGCGTAAGGTCAGCGAAGCCGAGGCGATGGACTATGTTGCGGGCTATACGGTCTGCAACGACTACGCCATCCGCGACTACCTGGAAAACTACTACCGCCCGAACCTGCGGGTAAAAAGCCGCGACGGGCTAACGCCCATTTCCCCCCACATCGTGCCGAAAGCGGCGATTCCCGACCCGCACAACCTCGCCCTGCGCACCTTCGTCAACGGCGAGCTGCGCCAGGAAGGCACCACGGCGGATCTGATCTTCAGCATCCCGTACCTGATTGCGTACCTGAGCGATTTTATGACCCTGCAGCCGGGCGACATGATCGCCACCGGCACGCCGAAGGGGCTGTCCGACGTGGTGCCGGGCGATGAGGTGGTAGTGGAAGTGGAGGGCGTGGGACGCCTGGGGAACCGAATTGTCAGCGAGGAGACTGCAAAATGAAAAAGATTAACCACTGGATCAACGGTAAAAACGTTGCCGGAAGCGAGTACTTCCACACCACCAACCCGGCTTCCGGCGAGGTGCTGGCAGAGGTCGCCTCCGGCGGTGAAGCTGAAATTCACCAGGCCGTCGCTGCCGCCAAAGAGGCGTTCCCGAAATGGGCTAACCTGCCGATGAAGGAGCGCGCGCGCCTGATGCGTCGTCTGGGCGACCTGATCGACCAGAACGTGCCCGAGATCGCCGCCATGGAAACCGCCGACACCGGCCTGCCGATCCACCAGACCAAAAACGTGCTCATTCCGCGCGCCTCGCACAACTTCGAGTTCTTCGCCGAGGTGTGCCAGCAGATGAACGGCAAAACCTACCCGGTCGACGACAAGATGCTCAACTACACCCTGGTGCAGCCGGTGGGCGTCTGCGCGCTGGTGTCGCCGTGGAACGTGCCTTTTATGACCGCCACCTGGAAGGTTGCGCCGTGCCTGGCACTCGGAAATACCGCGGTGCTGAAAATGTCTGAACTCTCCCCGCTGACCGCCGACCGTCTGGGCGAGCTGGCGCTGGAGGCTGGCATTCCGGCGGGCGTGCTCAACGTGGTGCAGGGCTACGGCGCGACGGCGGGCGACGCGCTGGTGCGCCATCACGACGTGCGCGCCGTCTCCTTCACCGGCGGCACCGCCACCGGGCGCAACATCATGAAAAACGCCGGGCTGAAGAAATACTCCATGGAGCTGGGCGGCAAATCCCCGGTGCTGATTTTTGAAGACGCCGACATCGAGCGCGCGCTGGACGCCGCCCTGTTCACCATCTTCTCGATCAACGGCGAGCGCTGCACCGCGGGCTCGCGCATCTTCATCCAGCAGAGCATCTACCCGGAATTCGTGAAGCGCTTTGCCGAGCGTGCCAACCGCCTGCGCGTGGGCGATCCGACCGATCCGAATACCCAGATCGGTGCACTCATCAGCCAACAGCACTGGGAGAAGGTTTCCGGCTACATCCGCCTCGGCATTGAAGAAGGCGCAACCCTGCTGGCGGGCGGCCCGGACAAACCGACCGATCTGCCTGCGCACCTGAAGGGCGGCAACTTCCTGCGCCCGACCGTGCTGGCGGACGTCGACAACCGCATGCGCGTGGCGCAGGAGGAGATCTTCGGGCCGGTGGCCTGCCTGCTGCCGTTTAAGGACGAAGCGGAAGGGCTGCGCCTGGCGAACGACGTGGAGTACGGCCTGGCGTCATACATCTGGACCCAGGACGTCAGCAAGGTGCTGCGCCTGGCGCGCAATATCGAAGCGGGGATGGTGTTCGTCAACACCCAGAACGTGCGCGACCTGCGCCAGCCGTTTGGCGGCGTGAAGGCCTCCGGCACCGGCCGCGAGGGCGGCGAGTACAGCTTCGAGGTGTTCGCGGAGATGAAGAACGTCTGCATCTCCATGGGCGACCATCCGATTCCAAAGTGGGGGATCTGACCATGGGTAAATTAGCGTTAGCGGCAAAAATCACTCACGTTCCGTCGATGTACCTCTCCGAGCTGCCGGGGAAAAACCACGGCTGCCGCCAGTCGGCCATCGACGGGCATAAAGAAATCAGCAAGCGCTGCCGCGAGCTGGGCGTGGACACCATCATCGTGTTCGACACCCACTGGCTGGTGAACAGCGCGTACCACATCAACTGTGCGGACCATTTTGCGGGCGTCTACACCAGCAACGAGCTGCCGCACTTTATCCGCGACATGACCTACGACTACGACGGCAACCCGGAACTCGGCCAGCTGATCGCCGACGAGGCGGTGAAGCTCGGCGTGCGCGCCAAAGCGCACAACATCCCGAGCCTCAAGCTGGAGTACGGCACGCTGGTGCCGATGCGCTACATGAATGCGGATAAACACTTCAAAGTAGTCTCCATCTCGGCGTTCTGCACGGTTCACGACTTCGCCGACAGCCGCAGGCTGGGAGAGGCCATCGTCAGCGCCATCGAAAAATACGACGGCACCGTGGCGGTGCTCGCCAGCGGCTCGCTGTCGCACCGCTTTATCGACGACCAGCGCGCGGAGGAAGGGATGAACAGCTACACCCGCGAGTTTGACCGTCAGATGGACGAGCGCGTGGTGAAGCTGTGGCGCGAGGGGCAGTTCAAAGAGTTTTGCAGCATGCTGCCGGAGTACGCCGACTACTGCTACGGCGAGGGCAACATGCACGACACGGTGATGCTGCTGGGGATGCTCGGCTGGGACCAGTACGACGGCAAGGTGGAGTTCCTCACCGAGCTGTTCGCCAGCTCCGGTACCGGCCAGGTTAACGCCGTTTTCCCGCTGCCCGCGTAAGGAGCCACCATGCCGCACTTTATTGCTGAATGTACCGACAACATCCGCGAGCAGGCCGACCTGCCGGGGCTGTTCGCCAAAGTCAACGAGGCGCTCGCCGCCACGGGCATCTTCCCCATCGGCGGCATCCGCAGCCGCGCCCACTGGCTGGACACCTGGCAGATGGCCGACGGCAGGCACGATTACGCCTTTGTGCATATGACGCTGAAGATTGGTTCCGGGCGTAGCCTGGAGAGCCGGGAAGCCGTCGGGGAGATGCTGTTTGCGCTGATCAAGGCACATTTCGCGGAGCTGATGGCCGACCGCTATCTGGCGCTGTCGTTCGAGCTCGACGAGCTGCACCCGACGCTCAATTACAAACAAAACAACGTGCACGCGTTGTTTAAGTAATACCGTCCCCTCTCCCTTTGGGAGAGGGTTAGGGTGAGGGGAAATCTCTGCGGCCCGATGCCCTCACCCGTCCCTCTCCCACGGGGAGAGGGAGAAAAAAACATAAAACAGGATATCGCCATGCTCGACAAACACACCCATACCCTGATCGCCCACCGCCTGCATCAGGCGGAACAAACCCGGGAGCAGATCCGCGCGATCTCGCTGGACTACCCGGAGATCACCATTGAAGACGCCTACGCCGTTCAGCGCGAATGGGTCAGCCTGAAAATCGCCGAAGGCCGCGTGCTGAAGGGCCACAAGATCGGCCTCACCTCCAAAGCGATGCAGGCAAGCTCGCAGATTAGCGAGCCGGACTATGGCGCGCTGCTGGACGACATGTTCTTCCACGACGGCAGCGACATTCCCGTCGATCGCTTCATCGTCCCGCGCATCGAAGTGGAGCTGGCCTTCGTGCTGGCGAAACCGCTGCGCGGCCCGAACTGCACCATCTTCGACGTCTACAACGCTACGGACTACGTCATCCCCGCGCTGGAGCTGATCGACGCCCGCTGTCACAACGTTGATCCGGAAACCCAGCGCCCGCGCAAGGTGTTCGACACCATCTCCGATAACGCCGCCAACGCGGGGGTGATCCTCGGCGGCCGCCCGATTAAGCCCGACGAACTGGATCTGCGCTGGATCTCCGCCCTGCTCTACCGCAACGGCGTGATCGAAGAGACCGGCGTTGCCGCAGGCGTGCTTAACCACCCGGCGAACGGCGTGGCGTGGCTGGCGAACAAGCTGGCGCCGTACGACGTGCAGCTTGAGCCGGGGCAAATCATCCTCGGCGGCTCGTTTACCCGCCCGGTGCCCGCCAGCAGAGGCGACACCTTCCACGTCGACTACGGCAACATGGGCTCCATCAGCTGCCGCTTTGTTTAGGAGAGGACCATGCAAAACGCATTCAAAACGGCGCTGGAGGCGGGCCGCCCGCAAATCGGGTTATGGCTGGGGCTGACCAGCAGCTACAGCGCCGAGCTGCTGGCGGGGGCAGGCTTCGACTGGCTGCTGATCGACGGCGAGCACGCGCCGAACAGCGTGCAGACCGTGTTAACCCAATTACAGGCCATCGCGCCCTATCCCAGCCAGCCGGTAGTGCGCCCGTCGTGGAACGACCCGGTGCAGATCAAGCAGCTGCTGGACGTGGGCGCACAAACCCTGCTGGTGCCGATGGTGCAAAACGCCGACGAAGCGCGGCTGGCGGTACGTGCCACCCGCTACCCGCCCGCGGGCATTCGCGGCGTCGGAAGCGCCCTGGCGCGCGCCTCGCGCTGGAACCGCATCCCGGATTACCTGCAGCAGGCCAATGACGCCATGTGCGTGCTGGTGCAGATTGAAACCCTCGAGGCGCTGAAAAACCTGCCGCAGATCCTGGACGTGGAAGGCGTCGACGGCGTGTTTATCGGCCCGGCGGATCTGAGCGCCGACATGGGCTTTGCCGGCAATCCGCAGCACCCGGAGGTGCAGGCCGCCATCGAGCAGGCGATCGCGCAGATCCTCAGCGCGGGCAAAGCGCCCGGCATCCTGATGGCGAACGAGCCGCTGGCGAAACGCTACCTCGAGCTTGGCGCGCGGTTTGTCGCCGTCGGCGTCGACACCACCCTGCTCGCCCGCAGCGCCGAAGCGCTGGCGGCACGCTTTATCGAACAACCGGTTACGTCAGTTAATAACAATAAATCCGTCTACTAAACGTAAGATCTGGAGCGCACCATGACGACCTCTACCCTGCAAACCCATGATAATAAAGCTGTTGAACATCGCGCCATTAACAAGCTGTTCCGACGCCTGATCGTCTTTCTCTTTATCCTGTTTGTCTTTTCGTTTCTCGATCGCATCAACATCGGCTTTGCCGGGCTGACGATGGGCAAAGATCTGGGCCTTACGTCGACCATGTTTGGCCTGGCCGCGACGCTGTTTTACGTCACCTACGTGCTGTGCGGGATCCCGAGCAACATCATGCTGGCGAAAATCGGCGCGCGCCGCTGGATCGCCGGGATCATGGTGGTGTGGGGCATCGCCTCCACCTGCACCATGTTCGCCACCAGCCCTGAAACGCTCTACGTCCTGCGCATGCTGGTGGGCATTGCCGAAGCGGGCTTCCTGCCGGGAATTTTGGTCTACCTCACCTGGTGGTTCCCGGCCTATCACCGCGCCCGCGCCAACGCGTTGTTTATGATCGCCATGCCGGTGACCATGATGCTCGGCTCGATCCTCTCCGGCTACATTCTGGCGATGGACGGGCTGTGGAACCTGAAGGGCTGGCAGTGGCTGTTCCTGCTGGAGGGGCTGCCGTCGGTGGTGCTCGGCGTGGTGACCTGGTTTTACCTCAACGACACGCCGGATCAGGCCACCTGGCTGGACGACGACGAAAAGCAGGCGCTGAAAACGATGATCGCCCGCGAGCAGGAGGTCGCCATTGCCCAATCCGTCACGCCGCGCTCGACGCTGCGCGAAGTGCTGACCCCGGCGGTGCTGCTCTACACGCTGGCCTACTTCTGCCTGACCAACACGCTCAGCGCCATCAACATCTGGACGCCGCAGATCCTGCAAAGCTTCAACACGGGAAGCAGCAATATCGTCATCGGCCTGCTGGCGGCGATCCCGCAGTTTTGCACCATCCTCGGGATGATCTGGTGGAGCCGACGCTCCGACAGGCTGAAAGAGCGAAAAAAGCACACCATCCTGCCGTACCTGTTCGCCGCGGCGGGATGGATGCTGGCCTCGGCCACCGATCACAGCCTGATCCAGCTGCTTGGCATCATTATGGCCTCAACCGGATCCTTTACCGCCATGGCCATATTCTGGACCACGCCGGATCGGGTGATTAGCCTGCAGTCCCGCGCGGTGGCGCTGGCGGTGATCAACGCCATCGGCAACGTCGGATCCGCCGTTAGCCCGCTGCTGATCGGCATTCTGCGTGATGCAACCGGCAGCTTCAGCTCCGGGCTGTGGTTCGTGGCCGGGCTGCTGGTGGTCGGCGCGCTGGTGTTGACGCGCATCCCGATGACGCAGCGCGAAAGCCTTGAGCGCGAGCCGGGCGTCGCGGCGCAGAAGATCCACTAGGGAGCCGCCATGTGCCAGAGCCCCATTACCAACATCGACATCAGCAAGGAGTACGACGAAAGTCTGGGCACCGACGACGTGCACTACCAGTCGTTCGCGCGCATGGCGGCCTTTTTTGGCCGCGACATGCAGGCGCACCGTCACGACCAGTATTTTCAGATGCACTTTCTCGATACCGGGCAGATTGAGCTCCAGCTCGACGATCACCGCTACTCGGTGCAGGCCCCGCTGTTCGTCCTCACGCCGCCGTCGGTGCCGCACGCGTTTATCACCGAATCCGACAGCGACGGACACGTGCTGACGGTGCGCGAGGATCTCATCTGGCCGCTGCTGGAAGTGCTCTACCCCGGCACGCGTGAAGCGTTTGGCCTGCCGGGGATCTGCCTCTCGCTGGCCGACAGGCCGGACGAGCTGGCGGCGCTGAAGCACTACTGGCAGCTCATTGCCCGGGAATCCACGGAACAGCTGCCGGGGCGCGAACATACTCTGGTCCTGCTGGCGCAGGCGGTGTTTACCCTGCTGCTGCGCAACGCGAAGCTCGACGACCACGCTTCGGGCGGCATGCGCGGCGAGCTGAAGCTGTTCCAGCGCTTTACCCAGCTAATAGATGCCCACTACCACCAGCACTGGACGGTGCCGGAATACGCCAGCGAGCTGCACCTGACCGAATCCCGCCTGACCGATATCTGCCGCCGCTTCGCCAACCGCCCGCCGAAGCGGCTGATCTTCGACCGCCAGCTGCGGGAGGCCAGACGCTTGCTGCTCTTCTCCGACAGCGCGGTCAGCGACATTGCCTGGCAGCTGGGGTTTAAGGATCCGGCCTATTTTGCCCGGTTTTTTAACCGCTTAGTGGGGTGCTCGCCGAGCGCGTATCGGGCGCAGAAAGTACCGGTATCGCCTGTTCCCCTCACCCCGGCCCTCTCCCAAAGGGAGAGGGAGTAACCGTCCCCTCTCCCTTTGGGAGAGGGTTAGGGTGAGGGAAATCACACTCTGCGATCTCTCGCGAAAAGTACCCGCCGTTGTCCCAATCGTCCCTTCACGTTACGCCCCTCTCAGGCTTCAATTAAACAACAAAAGCAAAACATAAATTTAACAACCCTATTCCGATACGAGGTCCCTATGAAGCCTGAAGATTTCCGCGCTGATGCCAAACGTCCGTTAACCGGCGAAGAGTATTTAAAGAGCCTGCAGGACGGCCGCGAGATTTACATCTACGGCGAGCGCGTCAAAGACGTCACCACCCATCCGGCATTTCGCAACGCGGCGGCCTCCATCGCGCAGATGTACGACGCGCTGCACAAGCCGGAGATGCAGGACACGCTTTGCTGGGGCACCGACACCGGCAGCGGCGGCTATACCCACAAGTTCTTCCGCGTGGCGAAAAGCGCCGACGACCTGCGCCAGCAGCGCGACGCCATCGCCGAGTGGTCGCGCCTGAGCTACGGCTGGATGGGCCGCACGCCGGACTACAAAGCCGCGTTCGGCTGCGCGCTCGGCGCCAACCCGGCCTTCTACGGCCAGTTCGAACAGAACGCCCGCAGCTGGTACACGCGCATTCAGGAAACCGGCCTGTACTTCAACCACGCCATCGTTAACCCGCCGATCGACCGCCACAAGCCGGCGGACGAGGTGAAAGACGTCTACATCAAGCTGGAGAAAGAGACCGACGCCGGGATTATCGTCAGCGGCGCGAAGGTGGTGGCAACCAACTCGGCGCTGACCCACTACAACATGATCGGCTTCGGCTCCGCGCAGGTGATGGGCGAAAACCCGGACTTCGCGCTGATGTTCGTCGCGCCGATGGATGCCGAAGGCGTGAAGCTGATCTCCCGCGCCTCTTACGAGATGGTGGCTGGCGCAACCGGATCCCCTTACGACTACCCGCTCTCCAGCCGCTTCGACGAGAACGACGCGATCCTGGTGATGGATCACGTGCTGATCCCGTGGGAAAACGTGCTGATCTACCGCGATTTCGACCGCTGCCGTCGCTGGACGATGGAGGGCGGCTTTGCGCGAATGTACCCGCTGCAGGCATGCGTGCGTCTGGCGGTGAAGCTCGACTTCATCACCGCCCTGCTGAAGAAATCCCTGGAGTGCACCGGTACCCTGGAGTTCCGCGGCGTGCAGGCGGATCTCGGCGAAGTGGTGGCCTGGCGCAACATGTTCTGGGCGCTGAGCGACTCCATGTGCTCCGAAGCCACCCCGTGGGTCAACGGTGCTTATCTGCCGGATCACGCCGCGCTGCAAACCTACCGCGTGATGGCCCCGATGGCCTACGCCAAGATCAAGAACATCATCGAGCGTAACGTGACGTCCGGTCTGATCTACCTCCCGTCCAGCGCCCGGGATCTGAACAACCCGCAGATCGACCAGTATCTGGCGAAATACGTGCGCGGCTCCAACGGTATGGATCACGTCGAACGCATCAAGATTTTGAAGCTGATGTGGGACGCCATCGGCAGCGAGTTTGGCGGTCGTCACGAGCTGTACGAAATCAACTACTCCGGCAGCCAGGATGAGATCCGCCTGCAGTGTCTGCGCCAGGCGCAAAGCTCCGGCAACATGGACAAGATGATGGCGATGGTCGACCGCTGCATGTCCGAGTACGACCAGCACGGCTGGACGGTGCCGCACCTGCACAACAACAGCGATATCAACATGCTCGACAAGCTGCTGAAATAGCGCAGCGGGAGGTTGCAATGCATTCAGATGAACAACGCCTGCGTTTTCGCGACGCAATGAGCAGCCTGTCGGCTGCGGTTAATGTGGTCACCACCGAGGGCGAGGCGGGCCGCTGCGGCATTACCGCCACCGCCGTCTGTTCGGTCACGGACACCCCGCCGTCGGTTATGGTGTGCATCAACGCCAACAGCGCCATGAACCCGGTATTTCAGGGCAACGGCAGGCTGTGCGTTAACGTACTGAACCACGAGCAGGAGATCATGGCTCGCCATTTCGCCGGGATGACCGGTATGACGATGGAGGAGCGCTTTGCCCTCTCCTGCTGGCATAAAGGGCCGCTGGCGCAGCCGGTGCTCAAGGGCGCGCTGGCCAGCCTTGAAGGCGAGATTAGCCAGGTGCAAACCATCGGCACACATCTTGTCTACCTTGTTGAAGTTAAGAACATCATTCTGAGTGACGCGGGACACGGCCTGATCTACTTCAAGCGCCGTTTCCACCCGGTCATGCTGGAGGCGGAAGCCGCCGTGTGATCCCCCTTCGCGCTGGCCTTTTTCTTCGGCCAGCGCCGCTTTCTACAAAAACTCCTAAGGTTTCCGCTAAATCACGCCGTTATATAACCATAAGAGAAATTTTCTGTGACTGAATACTGACACCCTTTGTCAGTGCATCCGCATCATTCAGCGCATACCTAAATATACAGGATGACCTTATGGCTAAAACGACGCGGAGCCGCTCGGCTGAACGTCTGGTCGATATTCTGGTTGAGCTACATTTAAACGGTGTGGTAAACCGCAGTGCGCTAATGGAAAAATTTAAAATTACCGAGCGTACCGTCTACCGGGATTTAAATGCCCTATCTCCTATTGTTGAACATACCGGTAACGGGCTATATCGACTGATCCATTCTGCGCAATCGCCCGGCGGACAAGGCTTACATCACACCCTTGCTAACTTCCTGAATGCTGACAGCTTTTTCCCTGAAAGAAATACGGAATTCTGGCAGAAGCTCGAAACGCGCGTTGACGAAAACCATATTCTTATTCTTGGCAATGAGGCAGAACACACGGTAGAACGTGATATTCGCCGTCATTTAACGAAAATCGAGAAATCGATTAAAAACCATAATGTTTGTCAGATCGTTTATAAGGGGAAAACCCGTCTGATTAATCCCTACAAACTCATTAACAAAAAAAATATATGGTATTTACAAGCCACCGAAAATAGCCGCCTGAAATCCTTCTCATTGAGCCAGATTAGCTGGTTTGATATTCAGAAAACGACCTTTACGCCCGAAGAAAATGTCCTTGAGCTGCTGGAGAAAAGCCTCGATCCCTGGGTGTCAGAAAATACTTTCGCAGTGAAAATATTTATCAAAGATAATATTTCACATTACTTCCTGCGCCGCGATCTTCTGCCGGAACAGGAGGTACTTGAGGAGCAACAGGGCGGCGTCACGCTGCGCTGCCAGGCGGCGCACGAAAACCAGATCCTGCCGCTGCTGTTCTACTGGCTGCCCCACATTCAGATTCTGGAACCGAACTGGCTGAAGGAAAAACTGATTAGAACGCTGGAGAACTATCTGGCGGTAGAACGTAACCCGAATAATCAAGTGATCTCAATCACATAATTTCGCCCCCTGGCGGCGAGCCGGAACCGCTCGTCGCCCCCTTTGACCGCTCACCCGGCACTTTCAACCACTCATTCATTTACCGTCCTTTACACGCGCGAGGATCTGGCACGATCGCTCCAGCATTAATCAATACCTCCTCACAACGAACCCTGACCCTTTTTTCTTTACATAAAAAACCAGGTCTTACTATGGATACTAAAAAACTACTGAAGCACGTGCCCTGGGCCTTACTCGGGATCCTCGGCGCTTTCTGTCTGGCGGTTGTCGCATTACGCCGGGGCGAACACGTAAGCGCCCTGTGGATCGTGGTCGCGTCGGTTTCCGTCTATCTTGTTGCTTATCGCTACTACAGCTTGTACATCGCGCAGAAGGTCATGAAGCTCGACCCGACGCGCGCCACCCCGGCGGTCATTAACAATGACGGCCTGAACTACGTGCCAACCAACCGCTACGTGCTGTTTGGTCACCACTTTGCCGCTATCGCTGGCGCAGGCCCGCTGGTGGGCCCGGTGCTGGCCGCGCAGATGGGCTACCTGCCGGGTACCCTGTGGCTGCTCGCCGGCGTAGTGCTGGCGGGTGCGGTGCAGGACTTTATGGTGCTGTTTATCTCTTCTCGCCGTAACGGCGCCTCTCTGGGTGAGATGGTCAAAGAAGAGATGGGCCGCGTGCCGGGGACGATCGCCCTGTTCGGCTGCTTCCTGATTATGATCATCATCCTCGCGGTGCTGGCCCTGATCGTGGTGAAAGCGCTGGCCGAAAGCCCGTGGGGTGTCTTCACCGTCTGCTCAACCGTGCCGATTGCGCTGTTCATGGGTATCTACATGCGCTTCCTGCGTCCGGGACGCGTGGGCGAAGTGTCGGTGATTGGCATCGTGCTGCTGGTGGCCTCCATCTACTTCGGCGGCGTGATTGCGCACGACCCGTACTGGGGCCCGGCGCTGACCTTCAAGGACACCACCATTACCTTCGCGCTGATTGGCTATGCGTTTATCTCCGCGCTGCTGCCGGTCTGGCTGATTCTGGCCCCGCGTGACTACCTCGCGACCTTCCTCAAAATCGGCGTTATCGTCGGTCTGGCGATCGGTATCCTGGTGATTAACCCGGATCTGAAAATGCCGGCAGTGACCCAGTACATCGACGGCACCGGCCCGCTGTGGAAAGGCGCCCTGTTCCCGTTCCTGTTCATCACCATCGCCTGCGGTGCGGTCTCCGGCTTCCACGCCCTGATTGCGTCCGGTACCACGCCTAAGCTGCTGGCGAACGAGAAAGATGCGCGTCTGATCGGCTACGGCGCAATGCTGATGGAGTCCTTCGTGGCGATCATGGCGCTGGTTGCAGCCTCCATTATCGAACCGGGTCTCTACTTCGCGATGAATACCCCGCCTGCGGGCCTCGGCATCACCATGCCAAACCTGCACGAAATGGGCGGTGACAACGCGGCGCTGATTATGGCGCAGCTGAAGGACGCGAGCGCACACGCGGCGGCGACCGTCAGCTCCTGGGGCTTCGTGATTTCGCCTGAGCAGATTATGCAAACCGCGAAGGACATCGGCGAACCGTCCGTGCTGAACCGCGCAGGCGGTGCACCAACGCTGGCCGTCGGTATCGCACACGTGTTCCACAAGGTGCTGCCGTGGGCGGACATGGGCTTCTGGTACCACTTCGGTATTTTGTTCGAAGCGCTGTTCATCCTGACCGCCCTGGACGCCGGTACCCGTGCGGGCCGCTTCATGCTGCAGGACCTGCTCGGTAACTTCGTGCCGTTCCTGAAGAAAACCGACTCTCTGGTAGCGGGCATTCTGGGTACTGCGGGCTGCGTCGGACTGTGGGGCTACCTGCTGTATCAGGGCGTTGTCGACCCGCTCGGCGGCGTGAAGAGCCTGTGGCCGCTGTTCGGTATCTCTAACCAGATGCTCGCAGCCGTTGCTCTGGTGCTGGGTACCGTGGTCCTCGTGAAGATGAAGCGCACCAAATACATCTGGGTAACGGTTGTTCCTGCGCTGTGGCTGCTGCTCTGCACTACCTGGGCGCTTGGCCTGAAGCTGTTCAGCGCCAACCCGCAGCTGGAAGGCTTCTTCTTCATGGCTAACCAGTACAAAGAGAAGATTGCCGCAGGCGGCGCGGACCTGACCGCGCAGCAGATTGCCAACATGAACCATATCGTAGTGAACAACTACACCAACGCGGGTCTGAGCATTCTGTTCCTGGTGGTGGTGTACAGCATCATCTTCTACGGCATCAAAACCTGGCTGAACGTGCGCAACGCCGACGGCCGTACGGATAAAGAAACCCCGTACGTGCCGGTGCCGGAAGGCGGCGTGAAGACCTCTTCACACCATTAATCCGCAATCCTCCCCCTCTCCCTTTGGGAGAGGGCTGGGGTGAGGGAAACATAAGCCCAGCGGACTCACATCGCCGGGCTTTTTCTGTCTGGAACCCACAATGTTTGGTAACTTAGGCGAAGCAAAAAAATACCTCGGTCAGGCGGCGAAAATGCTGATTGGCATTCCGGACTATGACAACTACGTTGAGCACATGAAGACCAACCATCCGGATAAGCCGTACATGACCTACACCGAATTCTTCCGCGAGCGTCAGGAAGCGCGCTACGGCGGAAGTGGAGAAGGCGGCGTCCGCTGCTGCTAAAGGAGAGACCATGACCCCGATTGCCGTTACCCTGCTGACCGGTTTTCTCGGCGCCGGTAAAACCACCCTGCTGCGCCACATCCTGAACGAACAGCACGGCTTCAAAATCGCCGTCATCGAAAACGAATTCGGTGAGGTCTCCGTTGACGATCAATTGATCGGCGATCGCGCCACCCAGATCAAAACCCTGACCAACGGCTGCATCTGCTGCACCCGCTCCAACGAATTAGAAGACGCCCTGCTGGACCTGCTCGACAGCCGCGATCGCGGCGAGATCGACTTTGACCGCCTGGTGATCGAGTGCACCGGCATGGCCGACCCCGGCCCGATTATTCAGACCTTTTTCTCTCACGAGATCCTCTGCCAGCGCTACCTGCTGGACGGCGTGATTGCCCTGGTCGACGCGGTTCACGCCGACGAGCAGATGAACCAGTTCACCATCGCCCAGTCTCAGGTGGGCTACGCCGACCGCATCCTGCTGACCAAAACCGACGTGGCGGGCGAAAGCGAAAAACTGCGCGAGCGCCTGACGCGTATTAACTCCCGCGCGCCGGTTTACACGGTGACGCACGGCGACATCGATCTGTCTCAGCTGTTCAACACCAACGGCTTTATGCTGGAAGAGAACGTCACCGCAAAACCGCGCTTCCACTTTATGGGAGATAAGCAAAACGATGTGGCGTCGATTGTGGTCGAGCTGGACTACCCGGTGGACATCAGCGAGGTTTCGCGGGTGATGGAAAACCTGCTGCTGTCGTTTGCCGACAAGCTGCTGCGCTACAAAGGGATGCTGTGGATTGACGGCGAGCCGAACCGCCTGCTGTTCCAGGGCGTGCAGCGCCTGTACAGCGCCGACTGGGACAGACCCTGGGGCGAGGAAGTACCGCACAGCGTGATGGTGTTTATAGGCATACAGCTGCCTGAAGAAGAAATACGGGCGGCGTTTGCGGGGCTGAAGAAATAACAGCCATGCATCCCCTCTGCCCAGTAATTTATTAACCTGAAGCGATGAACGTTGCTTCAGGTTAATTAATGACTTACAGCGACGCCCTGGTCCGGCTGTAAATCGCCGAAGCGTTTCCGTAAGGCCGGGGCGAGGCGCAGGGATGCACCGAGAGGGCGTGGCCTGCAGGGATGCAGGCTCATGCCCGACCCGATAGCCTGAAGGAATAAGCTGAGGGCACCGCGAAGCGGCGATTTACCGCCGGGAGCCCGGGTCGCCAGGGTGGTGGCGATTGAGCCACCCTGGCACGTTCACCGGTCATGCCGTTACAGAGTAGCAAGGAACATGAAGTAAACGGAATGACCACCACAGCCGTATGTTCCCCCTCACCCCAGCCCTCTCCCTCAAGGGAGAGGGGGCGTCTGTGCAGGCATTATTTTGTGGGGATACTTATTTCACCGCTTCCGGCAGCGTCACAATCCACAGCTCGCTGTCCGACTCCGGCTTTTTCAGCGGCTTCACGCTGAGCGTGGTTTCCACCGGTTTATCATCCAGCGTCAGCTTGCCTTCCGCGTTCACCCGATAATCCTTGAGCTTCTTGCCCTCGACCGGGTTTTGCATCGCCACCTTTACGCCAAAGTCGTTATCGTTCGCCACCGCAAGCGTTTTGCTGTCGATCAGCGCCAGCCCTTCGGCCTTCTCCTGCTGCCAGCCCAGTGCGCGGAGATCGACGACCTGCGTTTTAGCCGCAAGGGTAATGCCGCGCTGCGCCAGGGTTTTCTCATCATCAAACTCCGGGTACTCGCCCGGCTTGTCGAAGGCGGTCAGGTCGCTCGCCTTGCTGAGATCCACCTTGTAAACCAGGTTACGCATGCCGTCGTTTTTATCGCTTCCCTGCTCAATCAGCAGGATGTGCTGGTCATCGAGCGCCACGATGTCGCCGATTTTGGCGTCGCTGTTTTTGCTGTAGGCCGCGCTGTCGATAGGGTAACCGTACATCGCCGTTTTCCCGGTTGCCGGGTCGAAGCTCACCAGACGCGTAAACAGCGCCTGCTTTTTGCTCTTACCATCGATATCCAGCGTGCTTTGCACAGCGGCGATAATACGCCCGTCCGGCATCCGGGTCAGGCCTTCAAAGCCCCGGTTCGCCTGGCGCCATTTGATAATGTTTGGCAGGCCGCCCGCGATGGATTTCTCCCCTTCCGCGGCCTGCGGCCCGTGGATCGCCAGGATCTTCCCTTTACTGTCGACGTTAATCAGGAACGGACCATATTCGTCGCACAGCCAGTAGCCGCCTTTCCCGTCCGGCGTGATGCCTTCCGTGTCCAGCCCGCGGTTGTCACCCTTCAGGATCTTGAGGGTATCGCTGAACGCCACTTCATTGGTGGAGCCAATCACGCCGCTTTGCAGCGGCAGACCGTTGATCTCGCCTTTATCATCATGCAGCGGGCGGGCATCGACAGCCTCCGCTTTGCCGTTCTGAACGCGGATGGTCATCAGCAGCGGCGCAAAATCTGGCGTGACAAATATTTTGGCTTCGTTTTTACCCATTTTTGGCGCATCGGCGTTTGGACCGCGATCGGTCACGGTCGCAAAGGTCAGGGCGTCGCCCTGCTTGCCCGTAAACAGCAGGCCGGAGCCAATGCCCACGGGCAGTCCGTTCGGAAACGCGCTGGCAAACGCGCCGCTGTAGCTCACGTGGGAGCCTTCAGGGAAGCTGACGACATAGCGCTCAGCAGTGGGCTGCGCCGCCAGGCCAGAGAAAGAGAGCGCACAGCCGATTAGTACAGGAATAATTTTTCTTTTCATATTGTTAGCATCCAGTTAGTGAAGCCAACAACGTAAAGAATAAACGTGTCAGAAAAATGACATGGAAGGGAAACCGGCCTGCGCGATTGAACGTATATTCATCGCTCGAAATGTAAGGCTTTGTTGTTTTGTGTGACAGGCGAAACATTTTTGGAAATTATTAGAAACCCAATTAATTCATCTCAAATCACTATCCCCACCTCGTTCAGTTTATGTTTAGTCAAAAAACTAAACGGTTCCTAAACGCTAAAAACATCCCCTGTTGACACCCCGACAATCAAACATCATCGCAACAACTTCAATAAAAAAGTTAACAATATCAGTATAAAACCGCGATTTATATCACATTTGCAGTCATTAACATCGCTTGTTAAGGTGCGCCCAGATGAATTTAATGACGAGGCAAAAAACATGAAAAAACTGAATATCCTTCTTCTTTCTGCTCTTGCTGCCGTATCGGGTTCCGCACTGGCGGTGGGCGGCACCGTTGAGCAGGGTAAAAACTTTACCAACCTCAATCTGGAAATGGGGAAATCCTCATCCGGTGTTTATCTCGAAAGCAACTGGCTCAAAAACACCGACGACGGTACCCAAACCGGCGGCGTGGGCGCAGGCTACAACCTGGGTCTTGGCCCGGTGATGCTGAATGCGGGTGCAAAAGCCATCTACCTCGGCCCGAAAAAAGGCGATAACGGCGTGGCGTTCCCGATTGGCGGCGGCGTAAACGTTGCTCTGACCGACAGCATCCACGTGTACGGTGAAGGCTATGTGGCGCCAGAAGGCCTGAACAACAGCGTGAAAAACTACGTTGAAGCCAACGGCGGCGTAAGCTGGACGCCAATTACGCCAGTGACCCTGAAAGTGGGCTACCGCCACGTGAGCGTGGACGGCAAAGACGGTCGTCCTGGCCACACGCTGATTGACGGCGCATATGTAGGCGGTGGAGTCACCTTCTGATGAAACACCGCATTACCGCGCTTTGCGTTCTGAGCCTCACGCTGATGCTCACCGGCTGCGTCCAGTACAAATGGGTGAAACCGGGCGTCAGCGATGCGGAAATGAATAAGAAGCTCACGGAATGCGAAGCGCAGGCGCTGATCGATCTGCCCCCGGATAACGTCGTGACCGGATCCAGCTCGGAAAAAACGGACAAAAAGAACAAGAAAAAGGATATTTCCACGAGCTACACGGTTGAAGACGCGAACGAATATCGCCGGGATACGCTAGTCGACAGCTGCATGTTCAAAAGCGGCTGGGACAAGATCGAAGTGCAATAATCCCTTAAAAAAACCTGCCGGCTGGCAGGTTTTTTATTATCTCTTACTTACGCACCACCACCAGCTTCTGGTTCACAAACTCTTTGATCCCCAGATCCGACAGCTCGCGCCCGTAGCCGGAGCGCTTCACGCCGCCGAACGGCAGCTCTGGCGCGGTATCGGTGAGCCAGTTGATGTACACCATCCCGGTCTCAATGCGCGACGCCATTTTCTTCGCGCGCTCGATATTCTGGCTGAATACCGCCCCGCCCAGGCCGTAGTGGGAGTCGTTCGCCAGCGCGACCGCCTCGTCGTCGTTTTTCACCACGTACATCTGCGCCACCGGGCCGAAGAACTCTTCGAAATACGCCGGGTTATCGCGGGAGATGTTCGTCAGGATCGTCGGTTCGAAGAAACTCCCGTCGCGCTGTAACGGTTTGCCGCCATAGTGCAGCGTCGCACCGTTTTTCACCGCCTCGTTAACCTGTCTGGTCAGCGTTTCGAGCGCATCTTTAGACGACAGCGGCCCAAGCGTGGTGCTTTCGTCCAGCGGATCGCCAATCTTCACCTGCTTAAACGCCTCGGTGAATTTGCTCAGGAAGGCATCCGCAATCTTTTCATGCAGGATAAAGCGCTTCGCCGCGGTGCAGACCTGCCCGGCGTTGTTGAGCCGCGCGTTAACGCCAATTTTCACGGCCTTCTCAAGGTCTGCGTCATCCAGCACCACGAACACGTCGTTACCGCCCAGCTCCAGCGTGGATTTCTTGATGTGCTTCGCCGCCTGCGCGGCCACCACGCTGCCGGCCTTTTCGGAGCCGGTTAATGCGGCGCCCTGCACGCGATCGTCAGCAATGATGTTCGCCACCTGCTCGGACGAGATAAACAGGTTGGTCCACGCCCCTTCCGGCGCGCCCGCCTCGCGCACCAGATGGGCAAAGGTCTCGGCGCAGTGCGGCACGATGCTGGCATGCTTGGCGATCACCGGGTTACCCGCCGCCAGGTTTGGCGCCAGCACGCGCATCAGCTGGTAGTACGGGAAGTTCCACGGCTCAACGGCCATCAGCACGCCAATCGGGTGATGCTCCACCCAGGCTTCACCGAGCTCAGAGTCGTACTTCACCGGGGCCAGGAACCGCTTCGCGTTGTCGGCGTAGTAGCGGGCGATCTGCGCGCACAGCTTCACCTCGCCGCGGCTCTGTTCGATGAGCTTACCCATCTCCTGGCTGGCGATTTTAGCCAGATCCTCCACGCGCTCGTCGATCAGATCGGCAAGCTTATGCAGCACCGGCAGGCGCTGGCTGATGTCGCCTTTCGCCCAGTCCGAATGATAAAGCGCATCGGCCGCCTTCAGCGCCGCTTCGATATCCGCGTCGGTATGTGAGGGGTATTCTTTGATGAGCTGGTTAGTGGCAGGATTTACTGTCTGATAAGCCATGTCGAATCTCCTTGTTTTACCGCTTAGGGTATTAAGGGTAGTCAACATGACTGGCTATGGACGTAAAGTTGGGTATATCCGGAAGGTTCTTAATGAAGCGCTGCCGGACGGTTCGCTGACGTGGTATAAAAAATCTTCAGAAGGAGCGCCCATGACCGATACCCGACATATCCGCCAGACTTTTCACCGCGCCTCAGGCCTTGAGCTGCGCAGCACCTGGCAGAGTACGCAGGCGTACAAACGCCACAGTCACCCTCAGCTCTCCATCGGCGCGATTGTGGAGGGCCAGACCTGCTGCGTGTGCCATGACAGAGAGTACATCCTTAACCCCGGGGACCTCATCGTGATCCCGGCCTGTGCGCCGCACAGCTGCAACCCCGTCGCCGGGAATCCGCGCAGCTACCATATGCTCTATATCGACACCGGGCTTCCGCTGGCGCTACAGGTGATTCGTAGCCCAACCCTGTTTGCCCATTACCTGGACGTTGTCGAGACCCTGTCTCCGGCATCACTGGAAACGCTGCTTTCTGCCCTTCCCCGCGCCGTGGATAACGCTGACGCGCTTCGCGCAACCAGCCAGCAGATTCAGCAGGCGTTTCTTTCCGATCTCACCTGCCCGCCTTCCCTCGACGAGCTTGCCCAACGCTTCTCGCTGCGCAAGGAGACGCTGATCCGCACCTTCAGACAGGACACCGGCCTGACGCCGGGCAACTTTCTCAACATCTCCCGCGTGGAGTACGCCAAGGCGCGGCTGCGCGCCGGGGATGATATTGCCGACGTCGGCTACCAGAGCGGCTTTGCCGACCAGAGCCACTTTCATAAGACCTTCGTCAGCTATACCGCCGCCACGCCGCGCCAGTACGCCACCGGCCGATCAATATCAGACAATAAATAGGTTCTGCAGCGCCGTACTCTGACCTCGGATTGTTAAATGAGGTCGCTATGGAACTGTTATTCCCTTCCGCTTTTCTCGCCCTGGCGCTGGCGCATTTTGTTGCCCTGCTAAGCCCGGGCCCGGATTTCTTCCTGCTGGTGGGCTACGCCGCGCGCTATCGGCTACGGGGTAGCGCCGGACTGTGCCTCGGCATCGCCGCGGGTAACGGGCTTTACATCCTGCTGGTGATTATCGGCTGGAGCGCGCTGCGCCAGTTTGCGTGGCTGTTTACGCTGATCGAGTTTTGCGGGGCGCTGTATCTGCTGTGGATCGGATCGCATCTGATTCGCAGCCGTCAGCAGTCGCTGGCGCTGAATGAAACCCACCAGCGCTTTCCATCGCTGCAAAAGCAGATCCTGCTGGGGCTCGGTTCGGCGCTGTTAAACCCGAAGAACGCGCTGTTCTATCTGGCGCTGATGACGGCCTTGCTGGGGCCGGACGTCACGCTGCTTCAGCAATCGATCTGCGGCGTCTGGATGGTGATGGTAGTGCTGGTGTGGGATCTGGCGCTGGTATCGCTGATGGGGTTGACCGTGGTTCAACAGAAGCTCAGCCGTTCGCTGTGGTGGATTGAGCGCACGGCGGGGGTGGTGCTGATGGGGTTTGGCGGGTGGGTGCTGTGGCGGGTGATATGAAAGAATCTTATCAGCCGTTTTCTATGCACCTAACCGATAATCCCAGTCATCCGAATGAATAACATTACCGTCACGGTAATGCCAGGCAATCTTTTCATAACGAAGCAGAACAAGCTCAAGATGCCCCTGTTTTTCATGATAAGTCTCTTTCACGTCATGCATTAATGAAAACAGCGTGACGACTTTTACCGATTCCAGCGTTATCGTGAAATAGATTTCCTCCTGACCGGCATCATTGATTCTGTAAAGGTCGATAGTTGCTTTCCTGAGCGTACCGCCCGTGCTAAGCGCTTTATAGAGATAAACGCTGGAGGCATCAATTTCCTTTTCAATGAGAAAAGGGCGATGCTGGGGTTTGCTCAACACTCTGCCATTATGCAGGTCAGAATTATAGCTTACGTTATGATAGAGCCCTAAAACCTCAATTTGGTTTTCACGGTCTGTAACTTTCACGCTCCCTTTTATAATATTACCCGCATCGTCAGTTAATGACATATATCCCGGAATGGCCATTTAAATATCCTTATCGAATGGAACAGAGTGTTCAACGGTGGCGATCATAACGGCGAGACATTTTTTCCCCTTCGGACTGTTAACCTTAAACATCTCCCTGATTGAATCTACATAAAGCTTATTACTCTCTGCTTCCGTCTCAGGGAAATTAGCAAAAGCGCAGACTTGTTCAATAGTGAGCAACGGTTTATCGTCTTTTAAAATGGCTAAAACGCCTGCAGGATTATGAGGGATAGCTTCAGAAAGCGCTGCTTTTAAGTCTTCAGCCGTACTGGCGTCCACGCCCGGCTCAAGAGCACTCGCGACAGCTAACCATTTCTGGTTTCCTTTACTAATCTCTGGGATAACATGATTCCACCATTCCGACTCATCGCTATCATTAGCATATAATTGTGCAACAACATGCCAGGCACCTTTCTCGTTTATCATCTGCAAAAGTTGCTCTGGAGTGTGACTTTTGGCAAATAAAGCCAACGGGAAGTACAATAAGAGCACAATGATATATTTCATTATCGCACCACCAGAATTGTGTCACCCGAATCATAAATCATATGGCGCTTGTCCTGACCGTTCATAATGATGCAACCAGCTGATGCTGAGCCTGGCGGTTGACCTTTTTTATCCCCATGAATTTGAAAATGATCTCTACCAAAGGTATTGGTCCCCGCTATAGGTTCAAGAATAATAGCCTCTGCACTTTTATGATTATTCCACCCGGCAATAAAATAAATACCTCTGGGAATGGGGCCTCTGTTTCGTTGACCTTCACACTCTGGCTTATCTTTCGATTCACCCGCTCCGCTGTAGCAGTTAGCGACAAACACACCATTATGACTCAACACCCCTGTCGAAACTTTATACTCCCATGTCATCAATACCGTCTCCTTTCATAAATAGTCCTTTATCTTATGGCTAATGAGAGCGTTAAAATGACTACGACGGTCACAAAAAATTACGTCCAAAAATAAATAAGCACAAAAAAATATAGAAAAATTAATAATAGATAATTTAGATGTATATATTTTTTATATAGACGCCATTTGTTCACACTGAGAATGCGTCTCCCCTTTACACCAGCTTTGCATTTTTGGTGAACTTCCCTCTATCCTTAACCCATGGAAAAAATAGCTGAACTCAAACGCGCCAAGCTGCTGGCGCTGTCGCTGCTGCTGGTTGCCGCCGCAGCGTTTATCACCACCCTGTTCCTGCCGCAGACCTTCTGGGTGCGCGGCGTGAAGGCCATTGCCGAGGCGGCGATGGTCGGTGCGCTGGCAGACTGGTTTGCCGTAGTTGCGCTGTTCCGCCGGGTGCCTATTCCGTTTATCTCGCGCCATACGGCGATTATCCCGCGCAATAAAGACCGGATCGGCGACAATCTCGGCCAGTTTGTGCAGGAGAAGTTTCTTGATACCCAGTCGCTGGTCGCATTGATTCGCCGCTATGAACCTGCGCAGATGATCGGCGCCTGGTTCAGCAAGCCCGACAACGCCCAGCGCGTCGGGCTGCATTTAATGCAGGTGATGAGCGGTTTTCTCGAACTGACCGACGACGGGCGCATTCAGCGCCTGCTCAAACGGGCGGTGCATAAGGCCATCGACAAGGTTGATTTCACCGAAACCAGCGCCGTGATGCTGGAGAGCATGACCAAAAACAACCGCCACCAGGTGCTGCTGGATGCGATCATCAACCGTCTGATTACCCTGATTCAGCGGGAGAGCACGCGGGACTTTATTGCCGATCAGATTGTCCACTGGCTGAAGACCGAGCATCCGCGCAAAGCGATGGTGCTGCCCACCGAGTGGCTGGGCGATCAAAGCGCGGAGATGGTGTCGAACGCGGTGAACACGCTGCTGGACGATATCAGCCACGACCGCACGCACCAGATCCGCCAGGCGTTCGACCGCGCCACGCTGAAGCTTATAGACAACCTGAAAAACGATCCGGAAATGGCGGCGAAAGCCGACAACATTAAGCACTACCTGAAAAACGATGAGGCGTTTAACCGCTATCTGGGAGAGATGTGGGCTGACCTGCGCCAGTGGCTGAAGGCGGATATGCAAAGCGAGGATTCGCGGGTGAAGCACCGCATCGCCAACGCCGGGCTGTGGTTTGGCGAAACGCTGTCTAACGACGCCAGCCTGCGGGCGTCGCTGAACGAGCATCTGGAGCAGGCCGCGCACCGCCTCGCGCCGGATTTTGCCGCCTTCCTGACGCGCCACATCAGCGACACGGTCAAAAGCTGGGACGCCAAAGACATGTCACGCCAGATTGAGCTGAACATCGGTAAAGATCTGCAGTTCATCCGCGTCAACGGCACGCTGGTCGGCGGGACGATTGGCCTGATCCTGTTTTTACTCTCGCAGCTGCCTGCCGTGCTGGGACATTAATCTACCTTGGGCGGCGCGATGACGTAGCGCGTCGCTTTGAAGCGATTGAGGATCAGGTGCACCAGGAAGACCATCGTCAGCGTTGCGACCAGCGAAAAGGTGACGGAAGTGATGCGATAGAGATCGCTGAACACCAGGTCAGTGTCCGGGTGCATGTTCTGCCCGAACATAATGCCGATGGTGGTGATGCTGGAAAACCCCACGCCCGCGCCCACCTTTTCCATCACGTGCAGGCGCGCGCCAAACGCCAGCCCGAGGCCGATCAGGGGCATCATCAACAGCATATGGCTGCTGTGATCGTATAGGATCAGCTGCACCACCAGAATATAGAGGCAGCCCAGCACCACGCCGACCACGCGCCAGATAGAGCTCATCACCGAACCGCGATAGTGCATCGGGAACAGGATCAAAATCCCCGCCATCAGCGCCGAAAGCGAATCGCTTAAGTCGCTAATCTGAAACACCAAGAATATCAGCGTCGCGACGGTACCGGAGAGCAGCGACTCGTGGCGCACGCGCGCATCGTCTTTCTCAATCAGCGGCGGCGGCCTGCGGGGCTCCACGTCAGGCAGGAGATAGTTCATCAGCGCGCTCAGGCACACCGCCATCACACTCGCTTCGATGTTGGAAAACAGCAGCGTGTGCCAGCTGGTCGTGGGGTAGCTCATAAAGTTGAGCATCACGCTCTGGCACACCACGCCCATTGAGCCAAACAGGAACAGCGGTCCCTTGCTCATAAAGCGAAAGCGCATCACGTACAGGGCAAACACCACCAGCGTCATGATGACCGGCCATTGCGACAGATAGCCGATGATGAAGATCATTTCGACGCAGTTTAGCGCGGCGCTGAAGATAAACTGCTTCGCCACGTGGCGGTTAAACACCGGCACCAACGACAGCAGCATGATCGGATAGACCACGAAAAATACGCCGTAGCTGGTGTTGTAGAAGCTGGAGATGCTCAGCGCAATCATCCCGGCAAAGACGATGCGCAGGGTCTGGCGAAAGTCGTTTGCCGTATAGACGATGTTGCCGTGCGGGGTAAACACCCGCGCCAGGGTGCTAATAGACATAGTGAAGCAGGCTCACCAGGTGGATCTGCATCCCGGAGAAAAAGCGCGCAAACGGCCCCTCGCTGTTATAGAGCTGCACGGTCGCGCGCGCGCCGGTCGGCAGATGCTTCGGCAGCGCCTCGTCCAGCGCAACGTGAATGCGCATGCGCTGGGCGTCACGCACCCAGCGGTTGGAGGTTTCCGGCTCGGACAGCTGGCCGTTCACGGCCTCCTGACCCGCCAGTATACCCGCGTCGCTGCTGGTCACGTGGGCGCGGAAAACGTGCCCCGGGAAGGCGTCGAACACCACGGCGGCGTCGGTGCCCTGATGGGTATGGCGCAGGCTTTTTTCGCGAAAATCGGCCACGATATCGGTCTGGTTGTTCACCAGCGCCAGTGCGGCTGAACCCGAGGAGGCGTAAAAGCCCGGACTTAACTGCAGGTTACTGACCGTGCCGTCCGCCTGGGCGTAGACCTTCGTCCAGCCGAGGTTGAGTTCCGCTTCATCCAGCGCGTTGCGGTATTTTTGCAGCGTCACGTTGCGATGCTCGTCCCGCTCGCCGCGCTGAATACGCAGGTTATGGATATTGGCCTGGATGGAGCTTACGGACTGCTCGCTGCTCTGCCAGGTGGTGCGAACCTTATCCAGATCCGCCTGCGAGACGTTCTGCAGGGTGCTCAGCTTCTGGTAGCGATCGAAGGTCACTTTATCGTTACGCGCGGTCAGAACGGCGGTTTTCAGGCTGGCCTGCGCGGCGGCGATCTGCGCATCCAGCTGGTCGTTGGAAAGGCGTGCCTGCTCAAGCGCGATTTGCGCCGCTTCCACTTTATTGCGAAACGGCGTGTCGTCGAGCTCAAACAGCAGATCGCCTTTCTTCACCTGGCTGTTGTTGTGGACATGTACCGCCGCCACGTAGCCGGAGACGCGCGGAGAAACCGGCGTCACCACGCGCATCACGGTGGAGTCCGGCGTCAGCGGGATCCAGATATCCGCGACGATAAAGTAGACAAACATCAGCAGGAAAGAGGCAATACTCACCCTTACCCAGCGGGCAAACTTTTGTTCAGGGGTCATTATTTTTCGGTCTTGTTATCTTCTTCGCGGATTGTCCGCAAATTGCAGGCGAATTGATTCAGGGTGGCGCTGAAAATGTCGATATGTTCCGGCGCGATGTTTTGCGATACGCGCGCCTGATAGGTCTCAATCACCTGAGTGAGCCTTTTTAATATGGCTTTTCCCTCAGGCGTCAGCGTCAGAAGCCGGATGCGCTTGTCATAAGGCGATACGGAGCGCAGCAGGTAACCCTGCTTTTCCAGCTGTGTCAGGGTGCGCATCAGCGGCGGCAGTTCAATGCCCTGCACCTCCGCCAGCTCGCTCACGGAGACGTTATCCCCGAGCTGATGAAGCTGCATCATCACCGTCCAGCTCGACTGGGTTAACCCGGTATCGAGAATGGCGTCGTCGATTACCGCACGCCACTGGCGCACGATCATCGCCATCCGCATGCCCATCGGCCTGCGGCTAAACAGTTCTTCTTCGCTCATGGGGAAACCTCTCGTCACACGCGGCCACGATAATAGTTATCAGGATAAGTATCAAGGAACGAGAGGCGAAAGAGCAGGAATTGCGAAACGACGTCTCCCTCTCCCCGTGGGAGAGAGTCGGAGTGAGGGCACCAGCCCGCAGCGAAGTTTAGCGGCTAAAAAGTCTCTTAACAGCAGCCCTACCTGAAGCCGTCACCACCACCTCCCTGTATCCCGCCACCCGCTGGATCCACCCTTTGCTTTCCAGATAAATGAGCAGCGCTGCGCCCGCCTCACCGCCCAGATGAAACCGCCGCTCGCTCCAGTCCAGGCAGGCGCAGCAGGCTTTGCGGCGCGGGTGAGCGCTTAACGAAACGCCAAGCTTCAGAAACTGCTCCCGGCCATACGGCGTGAGCGCTGAACCGTCAGCCTCCAGCCAGCCTTCCGCCTGCATAAAATCGTAGATTTGCACCGCAACCCTTCCGGCAAGATGGTCGTAGCAGGTTCGGGCCTCGCGCATGGCCTTCGGTGCGGTCGTTTCCGGTGGGGTAATGCGGCTCCAGGAGAGCCCCATCATATGCTCGACCAGCGCCGCCACGTCGTGCCCCGCCAGACGATAATAGCGGTGCCGCCCCTGCGACAGACAGGCGATCAGTTGCCCTTCCACCAGCCGGGCGAGATGCCCGCTGGCGGTCGACGGCGCAACGTCTGCCGCCGCGCTCAGCTCGGTGGCAGTCCACGCCCGCCCGTCCATCAGCGCGCACAGCATCTTTACGCGCGACGGATCGGCCATTGCAGCCGCTACCGCCGCAACGGCCTGTTCCAGCGCCGCGCCGTTATCAGGAGGTAGGCTCGTTTTTAACATGTGTTGCCCAAGGTTCGGTGATCTCTGCGGCCAGCTTATCATCATCCGTCAGCAGAATAAGGTGATTCGCGTGGTCGCTGTACTGGGTAAGGATAGACACGCCGCGTGCCGCCAGCGCCGCCGCAATTTCACCCAGCTCGCCGGGGCGCTCCTGCCTGAGTTTCCGGATCACCGGCTTACGCAACGCCTGCACGGTAAACCCGGCGTCGAGCAGCACGCATCGCGCTTTTTCCCCGTCTTCCACCAGAAAATGGGCATCGGTACCAAATACGCCGCCGCCCTCCAGCCCCACGCCGTTGCGCCCCAGCAGCTGTCCAAAGCGCGCCAGCTCGCCGGGCCTGTCGCTAAAAATTACATGAACGTCATACATCCGCGTGCCCTCCGGTTTCGGAACTGTACTCCCGCACCAGCTGCGCCACCCGAATGCGGTAGTACTCGAAAATCGACTCCCGCCCTTCGGCCTGCGCGGCCTGATGAAAGACGTTCTGCTTCCAGCGGCGGACGGCCTCTTCATCCCGCCACCAGGAAAGCGACAGGATTTTGCCGTCGGTCGTCAAGCTCTGGAAACGTTCGATATCAATAAAGCCGTCGATGTCCGCCAGCAAAGGTTTGAGTTCGGCGGCGAGCTGAAGATAGCGCGCCTGATGGGCGGGCGCGGCTTTGGCTTCGAAAATGACTGCAATCATGATGGTCTCTCCGTAGTGATGTTGGGGAGAGAATGCAGGGTAGAGAGGAACGATGCTTCGGCAAAGAGCGAAGCGTTGTGCCGGATGGCGCTGCGCTTATCCGGCCTGTGGGATGACGTAGGCCCGGCAAGCGCAGCGCCACAGGGCAGGTTTTAGCTCAGAATCGACTTCGGCTCCATAAACGCCCGAATTCCCCACTCGCCCATCTCGCGCCCCACGCCGGAGTGCTTAAACCCGCCGAACGGCGCTTTCGGCTCATGGGCCAGGGTGTTCACCAGCACGCGACCGGAAACAATCTGCTGCGCCACGCGTCGCGCGCGGTTCACATCGCCGCCCAGCACCATCGCGCTCAGGCCGTATTCTGTGTCGTTGGCAATGCCGATAGCCTCCGCCTCGTCCTGATAAGGGATTACGCACAGCACCGGGCCGAAAATCTCGTCACGGGCGACCGTCATCTGGTTGTTCACGTCGGCAAATAGCGTCGGGCGCACAAACCAGCCGTCTCGCGTGCCGTCCGGTCTCCCTTCACCACCCGCCAGCAGACGCGCCCCCTCTTCAATACCTTTACGGATATAGCCCTGCACCCGCTGCCACTGCTTTTCGCTGACCATCGGGCCGACGTCCGTCGCGCTATCGCGCGGATCGCCCGATTTCACCGCCGCCACGGCCTGCGCCAGCGCGGTTTCGATCTCCGCCTTGCGCGCCTGCGGCACCAGAATGCGCGTTCCGGCGACGCACGCCTGCCCGCTGTTCATAAACCCGGCCTGAATCACCAGCGGGATCGCCTGCGCCAGATCCACATCATCCAGCAGGATCGTCGGCGATTTACCGCCTAACTCCAGGGTCACGCGCTTAAAGCTCTCCGCCGCGTTGCGCAGGATCGCCTTGCCGGTATTCGTCGAGCCGGTAAACGAGATTTTTGCCACGTCGGGATGGCGGCTGATGGTCTCACCTACCGTCTCGCCGCGCCCGGTGACGATGTTAAACACGCCCGGAGGCAGCGCGGCATCGCGCAGCGCTTCGGTGACAATCCGGGTTTGCAGGGCGCTCATTTCGCTCGGCTTGATGACTGCCGTACAGCCCGCCGCCAGCGCGGCCGCCAGCTTGCCGCAGATAAACCCGGCGTCGCTGTTCCACGGTGTGATAAGCCCGGCCACGCCAAGCGGCGTCATCTGCACCGTCGCTGCGCCTGCGGGGATGACAAATTCAAACGCCTCCAGCGCCTCAATGGCCTGAGCAATCACCTCCGCCGGATAGCTGGCCATCCACGCCGAGCGCGAGGCGGGCGCGCCGTACTCTTCAATGACCGCTTCCAGCAGATCGTCGTGGCGTGCGGCCACGGCGGCGTGCATACGTTTTAGCGCCGCGATGCGTTCCGGCTTTGTGGTCCGTGACCACGCCGGGAACGCCGCTTTCGCCGCCGCAACGGCGCGCTCCGCGTCAACCTCATCCGCCAGACGAACCTGGCCGATGACCTGCGCCGTCGCCGGGTTGTACAAATCAAACCACTCGGTGCCGTGCGGGGTAACAAATTCGCCGTTAATAAAGATCTGTTCGATGGTGTGCATATAAACCTCCTCAGGCTGTGTGAGCACAGTCTGTCACGGCTTCTCCGTTGCGATAATCCACGCTATGCTGCAAGGGTTGTTTCGATTTTCAGGATAATCTATGCATCGTTCAGGTCTGACAGAGCTGGAAGTGGTGATGGCGGTCGTGCGGCGCGGCAGCTTTCGCGCCGCGGCGCAGGAGCTGGGCATGTCCGCCACGGCGGTCAGCAACGCCATCGCCGGGCTGGAGAGCCGTCTTGATACCCGCCTCTTTAACCGCACCACCCGCAGCGTGGCGCTCACCGACGCCGGACAGCGCTACGTGGCGCGTATCGGCCCGGCCCTGCAGGAGATCCGTCTCGCCAGCGAGGAGATCCACAGCGACACCGGGGAACCCGCCGGCACGCTGCGTCTGAACGTGCCGAACCATATCGGCGCCCTGTTTCTGGACCAGCTGCTGATCGACTTTATGATCCGCTACCCGAAGATGCGCGTAGAGACCGTCAGCGAAGCGCGAATGATCGACATCGTCGCGGAAGGCTACGACGCGGGGATCCGCCTTGAGGAGTCCGTGCCGCAGGACATGATCGCCGTGCCGCTGACCGGCGAGATCCGCCAGCTGGTCACCGCCACGCCGGACTATTTTGCACGCCACGGCATTCCGCAGACGCCGGACGATCTGCTTTCGCATCAGGGGATCGGCATGCGCATGGCCCACGGCGGGATCTACCGCTGGGAGCTGGCGCGTCGGGGGGAAACGTACGCCCTTGCCGTCCCGCCGCGCTTTGCGACGTCCGATCTTTTTGCCTCGATCCGCGCCGTAAAAGCGGGATTAGGGGTGGGATTTTTGCCGGAGCTGTATATCCGGGAAGAGCTTGAGCGGGGAGAACTGGTGAGCGTCCTAAACGACTGGGCGCAGCCCTTTGCCGGACTGCGCCTGTACTACCCCGGCCATCGCCACGTCCCGCCAGGCCTGCGGGCGCTGGTGGCGACGATCCGCGAGCGCGGGATTATTCCAGGTTAGCCTTGTTCAGCCCGTAAGCCGCGTCCAGCGATCCCGGCGCCATGCGGGAGGTGATCCCCAGACGGTTCCAGGCGTTGATCGCCACGATGGCGAAGTTCAGCTCTGAAATCTCCACGTCCGAGAAGTGCTCCGCCACGCTGCGGTACAACGCGTCGCTCACGCCGTGAACGCCAATCTGGGTCAGCGCTTCGGTGAAGGCCAGCGCGGCTTTCTCGCGGGCGCTGAACAGCGGGGACTCGCGCCAGGCCGCCAGATGGTACAGGCGCAGCTCGCGCTCGCCGGCGATTTTGGCCTCTTTCGAGTGCATATCCAGGCAGAAGGTGCAGCCGTTCAGCTGCGATACGCGAATGTCGATCAGGTGCTTCAGCGCCGGGTCGATGGAGGTTTTTGCCACCTCCATGCTCAGGGCAGACAGGGCGTTGGCGAGGGCGGGTGTAACTTTATGGTGGTTAACGCGAGTGCTCATTGTCTTTCCTCTTTTTGTGCGGCATATGTCATGCGATGAGGCAAATCTACGCCGTTCATGACATAGTAAAAAGATACAAAAAGCATGAAACGAGGTAGGACATGAAGCCGGGCTATCACGAGATTTATTCCCGCTATCGCGACAACATCACGCGCGGCGTGCTGAAGCCGGGCGATAAGGTGCCTGCCATCCGCGTGCTGGCGGAAGAGCTGAAGGTGGCGCGTAAAACCGTCGAAACGGCGTATGCCATTCTGACGGGGGAAGGGTATCTGGTGAGCCAGGGCGCGCGCGGCACGCGGGTCAACCCGGACCTGCTGTTGCCGGATAAGAGTGCCCCAGCGGAACAGCCCACCGGCACGCTTCCGGCATCGCTCATCAGCCAGCGGGAACGAGCTGGTTTTCTGCGTCCCGGCATCCCTGCCCTCGACAGCTTTCCGTATAAAAAATGGCTGCTACTGGCGGGCCAGGCAACGCGCGCCATGCGCCAGGAGGAGATGCTCAACCCGCCCGTTCTGGGCTGGTATCCGCTGCGCCAGGCCATCGCCAGCTATCTTAATATTTCACGCGGGCTGTCCTGCAGCGCCGAACAGGTGCTGATCACCAGCGGCTATAGCGGCAGCCTGCGGCTGATCCTCGACACCCTTGCCAGCCGCAGCGACAAGGTGGTGTTTGAAGATCCGGGCTATTTTATGGGCCAGCAGCTGCTCAAGCGGATCGTGCCGCGCCTGCACACGGTGCCGGTCGATCGCTGCGGCATCGACACGGAATACCTGCTCCGTCACCATCGCGATGCGCGTTTTGCCATCGTCACCCCGTCGCACCAGAGCCCGCTGGCGGTCACGCTCTCGCTGCCGCGCAAGCAGCAGCTGCTCGACTGGGCCAGCCAGAACGAGGCGTGGATTATCGAAGACGATTACGACGGGGAATTTCACTACACCCGCAAGGTGCTGCCGTCGCTGAAAAGTCTCGATCGGCACGATCGGGTGATTTTTATGGGCACCTTCAGTAAAACCATCATGCCGTCGCTGCGCATGGGCTACGTGGTGATGCCCGCCAGCACCGTCGGGGCCTTTACCGATTGCGCGGACATTACTACCAGCGGCCAGCCGGTGTTGACGCAAAAGATCCTCACCGCGTTTCTCAACGAAGGGCATTTTTTCCGTCACCTGAAAAAGATGCGCGCGCTGTATCAAACCCGCCGCGACTGGATGATTGCCGCCCTGCGCGAGGTGTATGGCGATCTGTTTTTCACCGAGCAAAATGACGGCGGGATGCATATCGTGGCGTTCCTGACCAGAGGAAGCGGTGACCGGGAAGTGGCGCGCTGCTGGCAGGAACAGCAGCTGCAGGTGAATGCGCTTTCGGAGTGGTATCGCGGGTCGGGCAAACGCTACGGGCTGGTGATGGGCTATAACAACGTGCGGTCGTATCAGGAGGCGCTGGATTTGCTGGAAAGGCCGAAGCGGCAGACGCTTGCGCTGTTGAGCTGAAATCGCCGGGTGGCGGCTGCGCCTTACCCGGCCTAAGGTTTAAATATCATTGCGGGATAAACCAACGTCCTTGAGCTGCTCGTCGCTCATCTGGCTCAGGATGCGGCGGGTGCGGTTGATGCGATACCAGTTGCAGATCGTTTTGCCGATCCAGACAAACACAACAAACGGACGTTTTGAACGATTCTCATAGAATTCCATGATGCTCTCCTCACTGTACCAGTAGGGTTATCATCCTGGAAATCGGCCTGTGCAATACAGATGCAAAAACACCTTTTGTTTAACATACAGATCCGCTAAAACAGTATCTGCATGCCAATTTTTACGGCAATCTGTACTGGTTTTACAATCTGTATGGTGAAAACAAAGGATACAGCATGACGCGCTATCAACATCTGGCCAACCTTCTGGCAGAACGCATTGAACAAGGGCTGTATCGCAGCGGCGAACGTCTGCCGTCGGTGCGCACGCTGAGCCAGGAGCACGGCGTGAGCATCAGCACCATACAGCAGGCCTATCAGATCCTCGAAAACCTCCAGCTGATCACCCCTCAGCCGCGCTCCGGCTATTTTGTCTCGCAGCGCAAGGCCCAGCCGCCGGTTCCGGCCATGACGCGCCCGGTGCAGCGCCCCGTGGACGTCACCCAGTGGGATGAGGTGATGATGCTGCTGGACGCCCGCGCCGACAAAGAGATGATCTCCTTTGGCGGCGGCTCGCCGGATATTAACCAGCCGAGCCTGAAGCCCCTGTGGCGCGAGATGAGCCGCATCGCGCAGCACAACCCTGCCGAGATGCTGAGCTATGACGTGCTCGACGGCCGCCTGGAGCTGCGCGAGCAGATCGCCCGCCTGATGCTGGACGGCGGCTCCACCGTGGCAGCGAACGAGATTGTCATCACCAATGGCTGCCACGGCGCGCTGTCGATTGCCCTGCTCTCGGTGTGCAAGCCGGGGGATATCGTGGCGGTGGAGTCGCCGTCGTTTCACGGCACCATGCAGATGCTGCGCGGGTTTGACATCAAGGCGATTGAAATTCCTACCGATCCCGAGACCGGGATCAGCATCGAGGCATTAGAGCTGGCGCTGGAACAGTGGCCGATCAAGGCCGTGATTCTGGTGCCCAACTGCAATAACCCGCTCGGGTTTATCATGCCGGAAGCGCGGAAAAAGCAGGTGCTGGCGCTCGCCCAGCGGCACGATATCGTGATCGTGGAGGATGACATTTACGGCGAGCTGGCGGCGGAGTACCCGCGCCCGCGCACCATTCACTCGATGGATATCGACGGCCGCGTGATCCTCTGCAGCTCGTTTACCAAAACCGTGGCGCCGGGCCTGCGCGTCGGCTGGATTGTGCCGGGGCGCTATTACGACCGGGTGATGCACATGAAATACGCCGCGGGCGGGTTTAACGTGCCGGGTACGCAGATGGCGGTGGCGGCGTTTATTCGCGACGGCCATTACCATCGCCACGTGCGCCGTATGCGCCAGATTTATCAGCAGAATATGGAAACCTACACCTGCTGGGTGCGGCAGTATTTTCCGGCAGAGATTTGCGTCACGCGCCCGCAGGGAAGCTTCCTGCTGTGGATTGAACTGCCGGAGAAGGTCGACATGGTGTGCGTCAGCAAGCAACTGTGTCGGCTGAAGATCCAGGCCGCGGCCGGGTCGCTGTTTTCCGCCTCCGGGAAGTACCGCAACTGTCTTCGGATCAACGTGGCGCTGCCGCCGACGGAGAAGAATCGCGAGGCGTTGAAGAAGATGGGTGAGGCGATTGTGATTGCGATGGAGGAGTAGTGCGGCCTGATGCCCTCACCCCGCCCCTCTCCCACAGGGAGAGGGAGAAAACCGATCCTGTAGGCCCGGTAAGCGCAGCGCCACCGGGCAACAGGTAGGTTATTCGTCGAAGTACCAGTACCCCTGGTTAATCAGCCCGGTAAGCTCTTCAACAAACGCCGGGTTATTCAGCGCATCGCCCAGCTCGGCCTGACCGAGTTCGGTGTAGCGGCACAGCGCATCCGCCGCTTTCGCGTCTACCGTCTCCAGCTGTTCGCTGTTGATAAAGAAGCTGCCGTTGACGTTCAGCACGCGCAGGCCGCTCAGGCGGGACAGCGTTTCGCCGCCCTGCAGCGCGTCCAGCACCTCTTCCGGCGCGTACGGCGGCTCGGCGGCGGCGATATCCAGCTCGTGGCGCGGCGTGGAGACAAAGCTGCCGAACCATTTTGTGAAATCATCCGGCTTGCTAATCATGTCGAACATCATCTGGCGAATGCGATCGAGTTCGTACTGCTCCACGCGGCCCGGATGTTCGCGACAGGTCAGCTCCGGATCGCTGTAGTGCTCGCCGCCCAGATCGTTTTCCAGCGCGTAATCGGCGAAGCTGCTGATCAGATCGCGACCGTTCGGCCCGCGGAAGCCGACGGAGTAGTTAAGCGCCGTCTCATGGGTAAAGCCGTCGTGCGGGAATCCTGGCGGGATGTAGAGGATATCGCCCGGGGCCAGATCTTCGTCAATGATCGGCTCGAACGGATCGACATGCAGCAGCGCCGGATGCGGACAGAACTGACGCATCGGCAGCTTGTCCCCCACGCGCCAGCGGCGGCTGCCCATCCCCTGAATGATAAATACGTCGTACTGATCGATATGCGGACCCACGCCGCCGCCCGGTACGGAGAAGGAGATCATCAGGTCATCCAGACGCCAGTCCGGCAGGACGCGGAACGGACGCACCAGCTCCGCGGCAGGCATATGCCAGTGGTTCACCGCCTGAGCCAGCAGCGACCAGCCGGTTTCGCCCAGATCGTCAAAGTGCTCAAACGGACCATTGCTGGCCTGCCATTTGCCGTTGAAATGGCTCACCAGACGGCTATCGACTTCCGGCTCCATCGCCAGCCCTGCCAGCTCGTCCGGGGTAATCGGGTCGACAAAATTCGGGAAGGCATTTTTCAGCACTACGGGTTGTTTTTGCCAGTATTTCTCAAGAAATTCCGGCCAGTTCAGGTTCAGTTGATACGCCATGGGTAGCACCAGTGAGAGGGGAAACAGGCGCGATTATAGGCAAGAAGACAGAGGGGGAACTTGTCATGGGTCAAACGAGGGCGTGTAGGTCGGGTAAGGCGAAGCCGCCACCCGACGCGTACACGGCGATAAAACTTAATCCAGCTTCAGCTCGTCATAATGGGTAATCAGCTTGCCCACGATGCCGTAGTCCAGCGCTTCTGCCGGAGACATCCAGAAGTTGCGATCGGTGTCTTTTTTCACTTTTTCCAGCGGCTGTCCGGTGGCGTCGGCGATCAGCTTGTTCACGCGATCCAGCATGCGGATGATCTCGCGCGCTTCGATCTCAATATCCGTTGCCTGACCGCGCACGCCGCCCAGCGGCTGGTGGATCATAAAGCGGGTGTTTGGCAGCGAGTAGCGGTGCTCTTTCTTCGCCGCCAGGAAGATGGTGATCCCGGCGCTCGCCACCCAGCCGGTGCCGATGACGTGCACTTCCGGGCGGATGAATTTGATGAAGTCGTGGATGGTATCGCCCGCTTCCACGTGGCCGCCCTGGCTGTTGATGTACAGCTTGATCGGATCGTTGCTGACGCTTTGCAGCAGGATCATCTGGGTGATGACCTTCTGCGCCAGCTCCTGGTTGATCTCACCGGAGATCACAATCGAACGAGACTCCAGCAGTTTTTGCTGCAGAGCGCCCGCGCCGTTTGACCCTTCCGCTTTTTCCTTGTCGCTATCTTTCAGTGTGTAGTGCATTGTTATTTCCTCAGCTTGTCGCGCTCAAAACCAGAGTGTAGCCTGTTTTACCGGTGAAAGTCCTCACAGACAAATAACGAGGGAGCTTATGAATATTGCCCATGTCGCACTCTGGACCCGCAGCCTGAACGCGCAGGTTCAGTTCTGGGAAACGGTGTTTGGTGGCCGCAGTAACGAACGCTACGTCAGTAAAAATCGTCCCGGTTTCGAATCACACTTTATTACGCTGGATAACGGGCCGACCATCGAGCTGATGACGCTGCCGGATCTGCCCGACGCCCCTGCGCACCCGGAGTTTATCGGCTGGGCGCATATCGCCATCAACGTCGGCAGCAAAGCGCAGGTCGACAGCATGGCCGGGCGGGCACAGGCCAACGGCACGCTGCTCAGCGCCCCGCGCATGACCGGGGACGGCTTCTATGAAGCGGTAATTGCGGATCCGGACGGCAACCGCATTGAGCTTGTGGGTGCATAAAATCAGCGTTTCGTTGCTTAGCCGCCCCGGTCACGTATCGCTATACTTCATCTTCATACGGTTATCATATTGTTAAATGATAATGATAGTTAATGTGTTAAGATGAAAGTCAGCATAAACAGTCCCTTACGTAACCAGCGGGATTGTTTGCATCCTCGACATGTAAATCAGCACCGGGGCGGTGAATGGAACACATTGTGTATGTGGTTGATGACGATGACGCGGTCAGGCAGTCCGTGATCGGGCTGCTGGATTCGGCGGACCTGAACGCCGTCGGCTTTTCATCGGCAGAAGCGTTTCTTCAACACCGCTTTGAAGAGCTCCCGTCGTGCGTGGTCCTCGATATGCAAATGCCCGCCATCTCGGGCTTTGAGGTGGCTGATGCCCTTAAGGACAGCGGGCGCGAGATCCCGATTATTTTTCTTACCGGCCACGGCACTATCCCGATGTCGGTGCGTGCCATTAAAGGCGGCGCGTACGAATTTCTCACCAAGCCCGTCGAATCCACCGCGCTTATCGACGCCATCGAGTCCGCGCTTCAGCTGGCGGAACACAACGCCGAGCGCAATAAAGAGCACTACGCCCTGAAGCAGCGCCACATGTCCCTCACCCCGCGCGAGCACGAGGTGCTGACGCTGGCGATAAGCGGCATGCTGAACAAGCAGATTGCCGCCGAGCTGGGCGTCAGCGAGATCACGGTTAAGGTGCACCGTCGCCGCGTGATGGAGAAAATGCAGGTGCGCTCCGTGGCGGAGCTGGTCAGGGCCGTTGAGCGCCTGACCAATAGCCAGCCTGCGGAGTAACCTTTACCCTTCCTGCGCCGCCAGCGGCAGCGCAAACGCAAACACCGTGCCGTACGGCTCCCGGCGGCGCGCGCTCAGCTTCCCGCAGTGGCGCTCGATGATGCTGGCGCTGATAGTCAGCCCCATCCCCATCCCCTGCGCTTTGGTGGAGTAGAACGAGTCAAAAATCTGCTCCAGCCGCTCGGGCTCTATGCCGCTCCCGGTATCGGCGATCTCAACGATCACTTTCCCGTCCGCGTTGGCGGTGCTGAGGGTAATGGTGCTGGCGCGATCCTTCACCTCGGCCATCGCCTCTACCGCATTCATCACCAGGTTCAACAGCACCTGCTGGATCTGCACGCTATCGCCGGTGATAAAGCTGTCCTGCGCCCTTAACAGATAATCAACGCTAATGTGTCTCTGCTCCAGCTCGCTGCGCGAAAGCGTGATGATATGGTGGATCAGGTAGTGCATGTCGATGCGCGAGAAGGTGGGATCCTGCTTGCGGGTCAGGGACTGAATGCTGCGAATGATCTCCCCCGCCCGCGCGCCTTCTGCGGCGATCTCCTCCAGCCCTTCGCGCACTTTATCCAGCCGGGCAGGCTCGCGGTTGAGCCAGCGCAGGCTCGCCCCGGCGTTCGAGACGATCGACATCAGCGGCTGGTTGATCTCGTGGGCGATGGAGGAGGTCAGCTGTCCGACGGTGGTGGCTCGGGACACCCGCGCCAGATCCGCCTGCGCGACCCGCATGGCATCCTCCGCGGCGCGCTGGCTGGTGATATCGGTGATGATGCCGTAATACTCGTTCACCTCGCTGCCCACCCCAACCGGATCGCCAATCCCGAGGATGTAGCGCGTTGAGCCGTCGGTACGCTTAACGCGAAACTCCGCGCGCATGGAGAGCCCGTCGCGCACGCTTTGGGTGACGATGGCGCTGATGCGGGCGTAATCGTCCTCATGGACGAAGGTCAAAAACTCCGCCATGGAGATCGTCTTTTGCCGCTCGGGCAGGCCGAGAATGCGGGCGTACTCTTCCGAGACAAACATCAGATCCTGCTCCAGCTCCCAGCGCCAGCTGCCGGTGTGGCTGATCTGCTCGCCGAGCATCAGCGAGGTCTGGCTGGATCGCAGCTCTTTCTCCACCCGGCGGCGCTGGATGTTCTCCGCCAGCAGCTCGGCGTACAGCCGCGCCGTCTCCAGGGATACCGCGGCCTGCGCGCCCAGCAGGCTCACCACGCGCGAGTGCTCGGCGGTGAAGACCTCCGGCATCAGGCGGTTTTCCAGGTAGAGCACGCCCACCAGCCGCGCCTGCTTGAACATCGGGACGCACATAACCGCCGCTCCCGAGGTCACCAGATAGGGATCCTGGCTGAAGGGATGGAACTCCTCCGGCCTGCCGGTGCGGATCTCCTGCCCGGTGCGGATCACCGCAGCCAGCACCGACAGCGGCAGGTCGGTCACCGTCGGCACGTCTTTCAGGATCCGCACCCGCACGCCCTCGGTGCTGGTCCAGGCGCTGGCCTCGATCTCCGGAATCAGGCTCTCACTCACGCGCAGCAGCAGGCCGCGCTGCGCCCCGGCGCGTTCGAGCAGGATGGTCATCAGGTTTTCGATTAAGCGCTCCAGGTTGATCTCTTCCGACAGCGCGCGGGAGGCTTTGATGACGCTCTGGAGATCGCGGATGGTCTCATTCTGGGCGAAGGCCACCGTGTCGTAGGCGCTGGCCTGCCCGGAGGCCAGCAGGTGCGGGAAATCCTGCTCCAGCTGGCGCACCTTGGCCTGCGCGCCCGCGCGTCCCCAGGCGGCAATCGAGCCGCGGAAGTGGGCGTCCGACGCGGTCGGGTAACCGCAGGCCAGCGCGAACCGGCCCGCCAGCTCGTGGGCCAGAGCGTTGATAGGGTTAAACCCGCCCTCGCGGGAGAGCCGGACCGCCTTCTCATACTGCTCGAGCGCAATGCTGTTCATCCCGTCCAGACGCACGATTTCGGCGTAGATCAGCGCCTCTTTATCCGCGAACGTGCCGGGATTAACGCGCGCCCAGAGGGCGATTTTGTCGTAGTGGGCGTGGATGCTGCGGCGGTGGTTCGCCGAGAAGATCTCCGGCGTCAGCTGACGTGACAGCGCCAGGGCGCTGTAGAGATGGTAATCCAGCAGATGGATGTGCCCCGGCGCAGACCACGCGTACCAGCCCGCCATCTCGAGATCCGCCTGCGCGTCGGCATATTCGCCGCAGGTAAAGTGCGCCATGCCGCGATACAGCCAGTACCAGAACAGCATGGTGGAGTTCTTCTCCGGCGCCTGCTCCGGCGACGCGGGAAGCAGCGCCTCCGGCAGCACCTGCGACGCGGTCCAGGTGCCCATGACAGGCGTGCGCAGGAACTCAACGTAGCCGCGCTGGACCATCAGTATGGTCTCCACGTCCTGGAAGTGGGTTTTACGCACGAACGCCAGGCCGCGCTCGATGCTGGTCAACACCCCGTCCAGGTGATCGCCCCGCGAGAGGAAGTTAATCACCTGGTGGCAGGCCGCAAAGCAGGCCATCGTCATATCCCCGTGGGTCACCGCCGAGGTAAAGCAGGCTTTCGCGCACTCGATGGTAAACGATAAAGGCTGGGTCCAGACGCTGAGCTGGTCGAGCGGCAGCAGGGTTTTGGCTTCAAAGGCGTCGTAGCCGTGGCGATTGACCAGCTCGCGGGCCAGGGTGCCGTACTGGAACCCGAGGCGATACTCGGCGTAGCGGTGGCCAATCAGCACGCCAAACCAGGCCATCGCCGTGGTGGAGGCGCCGGTAATGCCGTGGTCGAGGGTCAGGTGCATCATGCGGCAGAGCAGCAAAAAGTGCAGGCGCGGGCAGATGAAGCTGGCGCAAATGCTGGCGCTGTAGAGCAGGTTCATCACCGCTTCGGTTTCCGGGTTATCCAACCGCGACAGCTGGGCAAACAGGTTTTGCGGCGCGTCGGCCGTGCGGTTGCAAAAGAGCGCCCAGGCCTCGTCGCAGTCGGCATCTTCCGGATAGCGGCTAATCTGGATCCCGAAAATCCCCAGCCAGCAGAGCGCCGCCTCCAGCGCCAGACGGCTGTCCGACTGGCGAATGTACACCTCCACCAGCAGGTTGGCCGCCAGCGCCTTTTCGGTCAGCCCGCCGGGGGAGCCGAGAATGGCGTCACACAGCTCGCGGGTGCGCTCCAGATGCCCCAGCGCAAACTCGCAGCCCGCCTCTTCGATGTCGAGCATAAAGTCCGACACCGTCCCGGCGTTGCCCAGCGCTCTGGCGGTCTGGATATAGCCGAGCGCCGAAAGGTAATCTCCCGAACGCTTCGCGCGCCGTGCGGCCAGCAGGCTCAGCTCGCGGAACATCTCCCGCTGCGGGGCGGGCTGGATGCTGTCCAGCGCGGCCGTCACGTGGTGAACGGCGCGGAACAGCAGCTCGTTCCCCGCCGCCTGACGCGCGGCGTCGGCCAGCAGGCTGGCGGTGGTCAGGTGAATATGGCTTCTCTCATGCCGATCCAGCAGCGCAAAGGCCGCCTCCTGCACCCGGTCATGGGTGAAGGCGTACTTTTTTTCCGCCAGCACGATGAGCTGGGCCATCACCGCCGGGTGCAGCGCATAGCGCATTTCCGCCATCGACATCCCGACCACGCGGCAGATCATCTCCATCTCGCCCGTGCCGCCGAGGCAGGCGATGCTGCCCAGCAGGCGGCGCGTCTCGTCGGGCAGCTCTTCGAGCTGCTCCAGCACCAGTGTGACGACGTTTTCGGTGTAATGCCTGGCGCGGATCGCCTGCAGATCGTAGTGCCACTTGTCCTGATATTTGTTGTGCACCACCAGGCCGTCATCGACGATGCGGCGGAAAAACTCGTGCACAAAGAGCGGGTTGCCGCCCGTCTTCTCGTGGATCAGCGTGGCGAGGTCGGCCGTCGCCGCGCTGCGGGTGCGAAATACCGTCGCCAGCCAGCGCGCCACTGCTTTCACGGAAAGCGCCTGCGGGACAATCTCGCTCGCGTTTTGCGCCGCTTCCGGCAGGCCTGCCAGCAGCGCCTGCAGGGCGGCGTCGGACACGGCGCTGATATCCCGGTGGGCCGCAACCACCAGCAGCGGAACAGCGCCGCAGTTCATCAGCAGGTATTTAAGCGTATGCAGGCTGGCGGCGTCGCTCCACTGGAGATCGTCGAGCACCAGCACCAGCGGGCAGCCCTGCGAGGCAAAGGTTTTTACCAGCGCCAGTACCATATGGCTGAAACGCGCCCGGGCATCAATGGAAAACGTATCCGCCGAGAAGCGCGGCTTGCTCTCAAGCAGCAGGCCCAGCTCGGGCACGAGGCTGACGGCCAGTGCCTCGTGCCCCTCCAGGGCGCGAGACAGGCGGATTTTCCACTTCGCCACGTCCTCTGCGGGCAGTCCCAGCAGGTGCAGTGTCAGGGTGCGGAACGCGGAGCTTAATACGCCGTAGGGCAGCGACGGCGAAAACTGATCGACTTTGCCCACCGCCAGCAGCACCGTACGCTGCTGCAGCGTTTTAAGCGCCGTCGCGATGATCGAAGATTTGCCGATCCCCGACGGCCCGCCGATCGTCACCAGCTCCGGCACCAGGCTCTGCCCCACCCGCTCAAACGCCGCAATAACGTCGTTCGCCTGCGGGTGCGTCGCGAAGAGGGAGTCCGCCAGATGGATCGCCGGGGTGCGGTCCTGCTGGCCGGGCGTAAAGGCGACGAGCTCGCCCTCGCAGGTCAGCGTCGCCTGGCAGCGGCGAAGGTCGGCAATCAATCCGTCGACCGTCTGGTAGCGGTTATCGGGGTGCTTTTCCAGCAGCTTCAGGACGATGGTCGACAGCATTCCCGGCACGTCCGGGCGGATCGCGTCCGGGGCCAGCGGCGCCGAGGCAATATGATAGTGCGCCCAGTTGGTCTGCTCGTCCTCCCCCAGCTCAAACGGCAGACGTCCGGTCAGGAGTTCATACAGCACCATGCCGAGGCTGTAGAGATCGCTCCGGCCGTCGACGGGGCGCTGGGTGCGGGTGGTGTGCTCCGGCGACATATACGCAGGCGTGCCCCCTGAAACGGCAAGCCGGGTCTGGGTGATGGCATCGGAGAGACTGCTGGAAAGGCCAAAGCTGCCCAGGCGGCAGGTAGCGTCGTGATGAACAAAAATACTGCCGGGCTTGATATCGCCGTGGATCAGGTTTTGCAGATGCATCTGGCGCAGGGGAACGCAGATCTGGATCGCCATCTCAAGAAAGCGCGTGATGCCCGAGATCGCCCTGCCCGCGCGCCGCGCCAGCAGCTCAAACGAAAACGGGGCGTACACCAGCGCGAAGCGCCCCCGGTACTGGGTGGACGCGACGGCGCGAATGGCCCAGCTGTCCTGCAGCGCGTCGCGCAGCGCAAACTCGTTTTTGAGCAGCCGGGTGGCCCGCTCTTCCTCTTCGTCGCTCACCGCGGTGGCGATAATGAACGAGCCGCCGGAGTGAGGATGTCGCGCGTGCATCCAGGCGATTCCGCCCTCCTGCGCCAGCACGGTAAAAATCACATCCTCTTTAAGGACAAAAACCCGCCCCTGGTGAAGATTCCCCTGGGCGGGCCAGAATGCAGGCTGCTCGTGTTCGTTCATCCGCGATCCTTATTGTCGGCGGGCCAGCTCCCGCTGAATATGATCCAGCAGAATATCGATGTTAATAGGCTTACGCAAAAATGCAGCGGCGCCCAGATTAAGAGCGTACCGCTGCATATTTTCATCAGCATGACCGGAGATAAAGAGCACGGGCGGAGGCGGTACGGCCAGCAGCCGCAGCTTTTCAAACAGCTCCAGGCCGCTCATGCCCCGCAGCTTGATGTCGGTGATCACCAGCGCCGCGCCGGACAGGGCGAGCGGATGGCTCAGAAATACCTCTGCCGAATCAAACGTATCGGCGGCATAGCCTTCCGACTCGAGGAGATTACTCAGCCCGCTGCGGACGGATCGTTCGTCATCAATGATGGCAATGCGCCACGGCAGCGTCATGCTGTCTTTCCTCTGGTAAATCATTAAACGTCGCGATCGTCCTTCGCGGGCGCAGGGGACGCCGTGCCGCTGATTTTCGGCACGCATTCGTGACGAAACCAGGCGAGGGTAAGCGGTTCGCGACTCAGTAAACGCCGTCCCACCGGGATGAGCTGTTCGCCCACCAGCATGCCAAACAGGCCAAGCAGGGCGACAACCGGCGGCGCCGGGGAATGGACGTCGAGCAGAGCGTAAGTTACCCCAGCAACCACGCCGCACACCAGCGAAATTATCCATGCTTTCATGACGACGCTCCCGTCTGCGAGTTGGCCTGCGGAACGGTCACCGGAGGCGGCGGCGCTCCGTCGCGGGATAACAGATGGCGTGTCGCCTGTTCACCCGCCAGCATCCCCAGCAGGCCAATCAGCGCCAGCGCGGGCGGCGCGGGGGAACGCACCTTCAGCACGGCATACATCAGGCCAATCAACACGCCTGCCGCAAGGGATATCAGCCCAGTACTCATTGTGAACTCCAGAGAAAGAGGCAGCGGCGAGCCGGATGAGGGACCAGCCCGCCAGCGGAACTTAGCGAGCCGGGACCGGCGCTAAGGTGCGGTGCTCGCTCTTCTGGCGAGACGGCGCTTTGTGCACCATGGTGTAGGCGTAATCGACGCCCATGCCGTACGCGCCGGAGTGCTCGCGCACGATATCCATCACCGCGGTGTAGGTCTCTTTACGCGCCCAGTCGCGCTGCCACTCCAGCATCACCTGCTGCCAGGTGACCGGGATCACGCCCGCCTGGATCATGCGCTGCATCGCGTAGTCGTGGGCTTCTTTGGAGGTGCCGCCGGACGCGTCCGCCACCATATAAATTTCGTAATCGCCTTCCAGCATCGCGCACAGGGCGAAGCTGTTGTTGCACACTTCGGTCCACAGGCCGGCAACTACCACCTTCTTCTTGCCGTTTGCCTGCAGCGCGTCGCGCACCTTCTGGTCGTCCCAGGAGTTCATGGAGGTACGCTCCAGGATGTCCTGGCCCGGGAATACGTCCAGCAGCTCCGGATAGGTGTTACCGGAGAAGCTTTCGGTCTCAACGGTGGTGATGATGGTTGGAATGTTGAACACCTTAGCCGCTTTCGCCAGCGCCACGGTGTTGTTTTTCAGCACCTGGCGGTCAATAGACTGCACGCCAAACGCCATCTGAGGCTGGTGATCGATAAAGATGATCTGACAGTTCGCAGGGGTTAACACTTCGAGCTTTGAAGAGGTCATAGCATTTTCCAGTGGTTAAGGGTGAAATCGCCGCGAGCGCCGCGACGATAAAGTCACCCTCATCCTGCGGTTTTCCGTCCCTGCGCGTAATTATCTCTTCGTATAGTTAACCTTAGGTATAGTTATACTTTGGTATACCTATCCTATTGTATAACTGGATCTTTGCCGAAACCGGTTCCCATAATCCTGACCATTCCCCTCTCAGTCAGGAGCAGTTTATGGTTACCCTCGGTAAAGCCGATCTCATTCTGGTTAACGGCCAGTTTCACACCGTCGATCGCGAGAACCCCGTCGCGGAAGCCGTTGCCGTGCGCGACGGAAAATTTCTGGAAGTGGGTACCGTCGCCGAGGTGATGCAACACCACTGCGAAGGCACCAAAGTGGTCGACTTAAAAGGCCACACCGCCATCCCCGGCCTGAACGACTCGCACCTGCACCTCATTCGCGGCGGGCTGAACTACAACCTCGAGCTGCGCTGGGAAGGCGTGCCGTCGCTGGCCGACGCCCTGCGGATGCTGAAAGAGCAGGCCCTGCGCACGCCGTCGCCCCAGTGGGTGCGCGTGGTGGGCGGCTGGACCGAGTTCCAGTTTGCCGAGCGCCGCATGCCGACCCTGGACGAGATCAACGACGCCGCGCCGGATACCCCGGTCTTCATCCTGCACCTGTACGACCGCGCCCTGCTCAACCGCGCCGCGCTGAAGGTGGTCGGCTACACCAAGGACACGCCGAACCCGCCGGGGGGCGAGATCCAGCGCGACGCCAACGGCAACCCGACCGGGATGCTGATTGCCCGTCCGAACGCCATGATCCTCTACGCCACGCTGGCCAAAGGGCCGAAGCTGCCGCTGGAGCAGCAGGTCAACTCCACCCGCCAGTTCATGCGCGAGCTGAACCGTCTGGGGCTGACCAGCGCCATCGACGCGGGCGGCGGCTTCCAGAACTACCCGGAAGATTACGAGGTGATTGCCGAGCTGCACGAGAAAAAGCAGATGACCATCCGCATCGCCTACAACCTGTTTACCCAGCGTCCGGGCCACGAGCTGGAAGACTTTGAAAAATGGACCGACATGCTCACGCCGGGCCAGGGCAGCGACTTCTTCCGCCACAACGGCGCGGGTGAGATGCTGGTCTTCTCCGCCGCCGATTTTGAAGACTTCCTCGAGCCACGCCCGGACCTCGCGCCGGGCATGGAGGACGAGCTGGAGCGCGTGGTGCGCCATCTGGTGGAGCACCGCTGGCCGTTCCGCCTGCACGCCACCTATAACGAATCCATCAGCCGCATGCTGGACGTCTTCGAGAAGGTGAACCGCGACATTCCGTTCAACGGCCTGCACTGGTTCTTCGACCATGCGGAAACCGTTACCCAGGCCAACATCGACCGCATCAAAGCGCTCGGCGGCGGCATTGCCGTGCAGCACCGCATGGCCTTCCAGGGGGAATACTTTGCCGAGCGCTACGGCATCGAAGCTACCCGCCACACGCCGCCGGTGGCGAAAATGCTCGAGACCGGCGTGCCGGTGGGCTTAGGGACGGACGCCACCCGCGTGGCGAGCTACAACCCGTGGACCGCGCTCTACTGGCTGGTCTCCGGCCGCACCGTCGGCGGGATGCAGATGTACGACCACAGCGCCCGTCTGGACCGCGATACCGCCCTGATGCTCTGGACCCAGGGCAGCGCGTGGTTCTCCAGCGAGCAGAACCAGAAGGGGCAGATCAAGGTCGGCCAGCTCGCCGACCTGGCCGTGCTGAGCAAAGACTACTTCCGCGTGCCGGAAGAGGAGATCAAGGGCATCGAGTCCGTCCTGACGGTGGTCAACGGCGATATCGTTTACGCCGCAGGCAGCTTTGGCCCGCTCGCGCCGCCGGCCATTCCGGTTCTGCCCGAGTGGTCCCCGGTGGTGAAGGTGCCGGGCCACTACCGCAGCGCGCCGCCGCAGGCCGCCCGCGTCGGGATGAGCGCCGTCCACCACTGCAGCGGCCCGTGCGGGGTTCACAGCCACCAGCATGATTTCGCCCGTACGTCAGAGATGCCGGTGTCCGACGATAACGCTTTCTGGGGGGCGCTGGGCTGCAGCTGCTTTGCATTCTGATGAAAAACACCTTTGCTCTGCCCCGGGTCGACCTGGGGCTGTTCTTCCTGCGCCTGACCGGCAGCCTGCTGCTGCTCTACGTGCATGGCCTGCCGAAGGTGCTGCACTTCAGCGACGAGCTGACGCGCATTGAAGATCCGTTCGGCTTCGGGCCCTGGGCCAGCCTGATCCCGGCGATTGTCGCCGAGGTGATTTGCCCGCTGTTTATCATTGCGGGCGTGTACACCCGCCTGGCGTGCCTGCCGATTATTGCCGTGCTGCTGGTGGCAATGCTGGTGGTCCACCCGAACTGGTCGATTGCCGAAGGGCAGTTTGGCTGGCTGCTGCTGATTATCTTCACCACCCTCGCCCTCACCGGGCCGGGCCAGTGGCGGCTGCAGCGTAAGACAGCGGAGAGGTTCGCATGACCCAGGTTAACGACGTTCGCGACGCACACGTCGAGACGACGCCCGCATCAACGGTTTCGCCCTGGCAGCCGCTGAGCCAGCCGGTGTTCCGCATGCTGTGGATCGCCACGGTGGTCTCTAACGTCGGCTCATGGATGAGCGACGTCGGCATCAACTGGAGCATGCTGACCCTGAGCGCCGACCCGCTGGATATCGCGCTGGTGCAGGCGGCCAGCAGCCTGCCGATGTTCCTCTTCGCCCTGCCGTCCGGGGTGATGGCGGACATCGTCGACCGACGTAAATACCTGCTCTTCTCCCAGCTGTGGGTGTTCATCGCCGCCGCCGGGCTGACGGTGCTCTCCTTCACCGGACACGTCACCCCCGCCGTTCTGCTGGTGGCGACGTTTCTGCTGAGCGTCGGCGCAGCGATGAGTTCGCCGCCGTTCCAGGCCGTGGTGCCCGATCTGGTGAGCAAGCCGGAGCTGGGCGCCGCCGTGGCCCTCAACTCGCTCGGGGTAAACATCAGCCGGGCAATTGGCCCGGCGCTGGGCGGTTTCCTGCTGTCGCTCGCCGGGCCGTGGATGGTGTTTGCCCTCAACGCGCTTTCCGTGGTCGGCGTGGCGTGGGTGCTGTGGCGCTGGCGTCCGGCGCCGTCCATACAGCGTCTGCCGCCGGAGCACTTCTTCTCGGCGGTGCGCTCCGGGATTCGCTACGTGCACGCCGCGCCGGTGCTGCGCAACGTGCTGGTGCGCACCGTGGCCTTCTTCGTTTTCGGCAGCGCGGGCTGGGCCCTACTGCCGCTGGTGGCGCGCCGCGAGCTGGGCTTAGGCCCGGCGGGCTACGGCGTGATGCTGGCATGCATTGGCCTGGGGGCGATTGCCGGGGCGATCCTGCTGCCGCGCCTGCGCCAGCGGCTAGACGCCGACCGCCTGATGGTGGCCGCCAGCCTGACCTTTGCTCTGACTATGCTGGCGCTGGCGTTCGTGCGCCACGTCTGGCTGCTCAACCTGTTTGAGTTCTTCACCGGCTTCGCGTGGATTGCGGTGCTTTCAACGCTGAACCTCGGCGCGCAGCGCAGCGCCGCACGCTGGGTGAAGGCCCGCGCGCTGGCAGTCTACCTGACGGTGTTCTTCGGCTCGATGACCGCAGGCAGCGCCATCTGGGGGCAGATCGCTTCCCGTTTCGGCACCCCGACATCGCTGGTGGTCGCCACGCTGGGAATGGTGTTGGCGAGCGCGACGGTGTTCCGCTGGAAGCTGGGCAAAGATCCGGATCTGAACCTCGACCTGAGCGGCCAGCCGCTGGACGGCGTGGAGATTGACCTGCCGAACGAGCGCGGCCCGGTGCTGGTGTCGCACGAGTACATCATCGACCCGCAGAATACGAAGGCCTTCCTGGAGGCGGTTCACGAGCTGCGCCGGGTGCGCCGCCGCGCCGGGGCGATGAGCTGGGCGGTGTACGAGGATATCGAGCGTCCCGGCCTGTTTATCGAGACCTTCCTGATGGGCTCCTGGATTGAGCATCTGCGCCAGCAGGAGCGCCACACCATGAATGACCTCCTGCTGCAGAGCCGCGTTCTGGCTTTTCATCAGGGCACAACATCACCGGCAATTCGCTATCTGGTCGCGCCGGTATAACCATAACCATCACCTGCACAGGAACACACTATGGCAACGTTTAAGGCAAAAGACGGCACGCAGATTTACTACAAAGACGGCGGCGCGGGCAAACCGGTTCTCTTCAGCCACGGCTGGCCGCTGGACGGCGACATGTGGGACAGCCAGCTGAACTACCTGGCGGAACGCGGCTTCCGCGCCATCGCCTTTGACCGTCGCGGCTTTGGCCGCTCGGATCAGCCGTGGAACGGCTACGACTACGACACCTTTGCGTCCGACATCAACGACCTGATCACCACCCTGGACCTGCAGGACGTGACGTTGGTGGGCTTCTCCATGGGCGGCGGCGACGTAACCCGCTACATCAACAACTACGGCAGCGCGCGCGTGGCTGGTCTGGCGCTGCTGGGCGCGGTGACGCCAATCTTCGGTAAATCCGACTCCTTCCCGCAGGGTGTGGATCAGAGCGTGTTCGACGGCATTCGCGACGGACTGCGTAAAGATCGCGCCCAGTTCATCAGCGACTTCGCGACGCCGTTCTATGGCATCAACGCCGGGCAGACCGTTTCCGCCGGTGCCCTGACCCAGACGCTGAATATCGCACTGCTGGCGTCGCTGAAGGGCACCATCGACTGCGTGACCGCCTTCGGCGAAACCGACTTCCGCCCGGATATGGCGAAAATCGACGTGCCGACGCTGGTGATCCACGGCAGCAACGACCAGATCGTGCCGTTTGAAAGCACCGGCAAGCTGGCGGCGGAGATGATCAAAAACGCCACGCTGAAGGTGTACGACAACGCGCCGCACGGCTTCGCGCTCACCCACCAGGACCAGCTCAACGAAGATCTGCTGGCGTTTGTGAAGTCGCTGTAAGATCCCGGGGCTGACGCCAGAAGGCGTCAGCCTGAATATGCACTTCCGGGCATACTAAATTTGAGCGTAGAACTCCCTCTCCCTTATGACTAGTATTCCTTTATTTCAAAGGGAGACTACATAAGATGAATATCCAGTTTCATAAGCGGCTAACCCGAAAGTTTATCATCGCTATTTTAACATCCTCTTCATTTGTCACAGCCTGTACATTTAGCGTTATATGGTTCTATCTAGCGAATATTGACCGGCTTGATATTTTATATGATGCGTTGAGCGTGAGTAGCGCAGTAGGAATAATATTTGGGTTTACCCTTGTCTCACTACTTGGCTTCAGCCTTGTCATTTTTATCTCATCTTTTCTTGCTTACTTAATTTACACCGCCCATGAGAAAGAGTTTGTTAAATATGAAGGTTTGACACATAGCTTTACCTCAGTCTGTTTTGGTAATAGCGTTGTGATGTGCGTTGTGCTTATCGGAGCGTTCTGCTTACAATTTTTTCTGCATATAAATGGTTTTATCGTTCTTGCCTTAGCAATAGTCATAATACTGGCCGCATCGTATGGCTTATGCTACAAGCTTATGTTCAACGTTCAGTCATATAAGGATGTTGATGATACGCGTGATGTAAAATATTTGCAGAAAAACGCCGTCAGGAACTGGCTGCCTCTGTTATTGATTGCCCCTGCTTTTACACAAATCTTTCCACTCATTTTTATCGCGGGTCAGCTAGATTTTAACGAAGAAAGTAATACGTTCTTACAGGTTATCATTTTCCTTGCACTCTCGGTCGCGATGATTATTGTGGGTATTTTCCCAGGAATGATCCTGATAAACGAAAAGAAAAATAAAAGTTTATTGCAAATAATCATTTATACACTAATCATTATTCCTGTCAGCATGCTTGTCCTGACAATGATTTTCCGCCCCACCCCCAATATGATCATTAACATGACCATGAACCTTTCCGGTATTAGCGACTGGCGTACACATCAATATTACATAGATACTCATACTCACCCGCCAGCGATGTTTGATGGTTTAACATGGAACACACGCTACTATAAAGATATCCCTTCGAGATTCTTTATCACCGGCGTAAACATTTTCTCGCTTGGAAACATTCAGCTTATTTGCCCTATGCAAATCAATCATGCCAGATCGCTGAGCCTGAAAACTACGCCAGACAACTTTGACGAATATGACTTTCGCGTAAAACGGTTAAAAAACACCGCTATGAAATGTATCCCGTTTAAGAAGGATGAGATACACCAATGGGATTCGCCTATAGCTGAGCCTGTTTATTTTCAGAAAATTAAATCTACCGGTGATAGCCTTTTATTAAAGTTGCTTCATGATATCAAGTAGCTTTTTAAGAAACGCCCGCAGCGCGGGCGCTACTTAATCAATTCACCGTAAGCGAAGGATCATGCTTCTGCCCGGGCTCACCGCGTTATGGCCAAATTCGACGTACCAACGCTGGTGATCCACGGCAGCAACGACCAGATCGTGCCGTTTGAAAGCACCGGCAAGCTGGCGGCAGAGATGATCAAAAACGCCACGCTGAAGGTGTACGACAACGCGCCGCACGGCTTCGCGCTGACCCACCAGGACCAGCTCAACGAAGATCTGCTGGCGTTTGTGAAGTCGCTGTAAGTCTTTAAAAGCGAAGCCTGATGGCGCTTCGCTTATCAGGCCTACATGTCCCGTGCGATTTGTGGATCCTTGGGGTTTTGTCGGCCTGTGCGATTTATTGCCTCACGGGGTCCTGTAGGCCGGGTAAGGCGCAGCCGCCACCCGGCGCTTTCGCAGACGCATTCCGCTCCGCCAGCAGCCGACAAATCTCCGCATGCTTCTCCTCGGTAAAGGTAAAGCGCGACATAAACACGATTCGGATCAGCGACCCTATCGCCGGCAGCAGGCAAATCCCGAAGAACAGCCCCGACAGCACGCCTTCGCTCTGAATTTGCGCCTGCGGCACGTAGCCAATCATCGTCAGGAACACGCCGATTAACCCGCCGCCCACCGCCACCGACATCTTGCCGGTAAAGGTCTGGCCGGAGAAGGTGATAGCCGCGCAGCGCTTGTGGGTGTGGTACTCCGCGTACTCGATGGTGTCGGCAATCATCGACGAGGTGAGGATGTTGGTCATCATCACGAACAGCGTGCTCAGGCCGAGCAGAATAAACAGCATCGTCACCTGCTGATACCCGACAAACCACATCACCACGCGCACCGCCACGTCCAGCCCGCAGAGGATCATAAACAGCTTCCGCTTCTGCATCCGGCGCGTCAGCATCGGGGCGACCAGGCACAGCACCGCCGCCACGATCCCCATCACGCCAATCGCCATCTGCAGGCTGCCGTCGCCCAGGTTGTTGATAAAGAAGTAGATATACAGCCCGCCCGCCACGTTATGAAACACGCAGAAAAAGAACGACAGCAGGACGATAAACAGCGGCTTGTTCTGGCGCAGGTTGTGGAAGGTGTCGCGGATGGTCACCTTCTCCGGGCTCGGCGGCACGCGCTCTTTGATCTGCATAAAGCCGTTGAGCATCAGCGGCAGACCCACCAGCATCATCACCAGCGCCGCCATAAAGTAGCCTTTATCGTTGCTGTACTGGGCGAAGAACGCCGCCAGCTTCGGGAAGAAGATGTTGGCGCAGGCAATCCCCGCGTTCACCCCGAGCATCGCCGCCGTCACCGCGCGGGTGCGCTGGGCGGAGTCGTTGGTCATCACCGACGACATCGACCAGAACGGGATATCGGAGATGGCGTACAGCGTCCCCCACAGGATGTAGGTCACCCCGGCGTAGAGGATTTTGGTGGTCATGTCCGCTTCGATTTTATAGAACGACAGCAGCGTGACGCCGGTGATCAGCAGCGGCGCGATCAGCAAAAAGTGGCGAAACTTGCCGAACCGGCTGTTAATGGTGTCCATGATGCTGGCAAACAGCGGATCGTGAACCGCGTCCCACGCGCGGGCAATCAGGAAGATGGTGCTCGCCGCCAGCGCCGAGATCCCCAGCACGTCGGTGTAAAAATAGTTAATAAACGAACCCACTAAACCAAAGCTAAAACACTGACCTAAACCATAGCCAAAATAAGACCACAACTCGCGAGACGGTATTTTCATTGTCGTTGCCATTGTTATATGCCTGCCTGGTTGCCCGGCGGTGGTCCGCCGGGTCGATATTATTAGCCCTGAACTTTCGGGGCGATCTTGCGCAGCTGCTGCATTAATGCGATTTCACGGCGCGAGAACGGAATGCCGTTCTCCTCGAACACGTCGTGGAACCAGAGGCGGCAGTAGTCCGTGGACTCCTTCATCACCACCGGCCACGGCAGCCACGTCTGCGTTTTGCCGCGCACCAGCCCCCACTGGTACGGCGCGACCTTCGCCGCGTACATCAGCGGGAGCTGCTCTTCGATGGTGCTGCCCACGTGGCGCGCCAGCCATTCGGTGCAGAACAGCGGGCGACCGAGCTTTTGCAGCTGCTGGATAATCGCCGTCATCCGCCCCGTGTGGGTGTAGGCGTGGAAGCTCACCACGTCCGAGAGCGCCAGCGCGGTCTGGTCCAGCGGATGCTGGAAGAACGTCTCGCCCTCCTCCTCCGGCGGCAGACGCCACGCGCAGACGGTGAGCGGCTGGGTCGGATCTTCTTCACGCACCCACTGGAAAGCCAGCTTCATCAATTCGTGGGCGCAGGTCTCCAGCTTCGCGTCGTACTGCACCTCCTGCGTGCCGGTCGCAAAAATGCCGCGGTTGCCCGGCTCGTTATACAGATCCCACAGCAGCACGCGCCTATCCTCGCGGAACTGGCGGACAACGTCGCGGATATAGCATTCAATGTCTGCCCAGCAGTCGGGATCGCACACCTTGTCGCGCCCCGGGCTCGCCGCCGCCTGGCTGTTGTGCTTGCCCGGCACGGGCGGCTTTTGCGGGCCGAGGTACGGCTCGTCGCCGGAGAAGCCGCAGTCGTCCATCAGGGTCAGCATGGTGCTGAAGCCGCGACCGTCGGCAATCGTCAAAAACCGGTCGATGCGCGCCATGAGCCCGTCGCGGTCATGCTCCCAGACGATAAACGGCAGGTTGATGCGCAGGGTGTTGTAGCCCGCCTCCGCCGCCCAGCCCAGCTCGCGCTCGATGGTGGCGGCATCAAAGGTCTCTTCCTGCCAGATATCGGTCCAGTTCACCGCCGTCGACGGCAGATAGTTAAACCCGCACAGCCAGCCTTTTTGCTCATACCACGCCTGTGCCTGCTCCCTGCTCCACTGCTCTTTCATTACGCGTCCTCTTACTGATAATATTTAGCTAATAAATATTAACTGCAGGATAAATGCGCAAATCACGGCGTTTAGAAAAGCGACGCCCCTCACAAAGTTCACGCTTCGATGAATGAGAAACGTGATCGACGGCGCGTAAGCGTGCGGTTAGGGTATGATGCGAATTCGCGAAAGGGAGAGGACGGATGAAGCGAAAAACGAAAGTGACGATGAACGATATTGCGCGGGCGGCAGGGGTGTCGCAGGCGACGGTATCGCTGGTGCTTAACCAGTCCCGCAACATCAAGCTCAGCGACGACACCCGCCAGCGGGTCATTGGCGTCGCTACCGAGCTCGGCTACGACCGCCTCCCCGCCGTTCACGCCCCGCGCAACCAGGAAGAGATCGCCCTGCTGGTCAGCTCTATGCAGAGCTTCGACCCGTTTATCGACGCCATCAGCCAGGCGCGGGAAGCCGCGTGGCGCAACGAGACCCTGCTCACCGTCTACGACTACGGCGACGACATCGAGCTGGCGCTGAACATCATCCGCCAGCTGGAGAAGCGCAACTGCATCGGGATTATTCTCGCGTCTCCGGTCACCACGCTGGTGGACATGACGGCGTTCCAGGACTGCACCCGCATCCCGCTGGTGCTGCTCAACCAGCGCGACCCCGGCTCGCCGCTGCTGCCGTCGTTTATCCCGGACGACTACGCCAACGCCTTCCAGGTGACTAAACACCTCATCGCCTGCGGGGCCACGCGCATCGCCCACATCACCGGCGAGAGCTGGATGGAGGCCTCGCGCCAGCGTCTGGCGGGCTACCAGGCGGCATTACAGCAGGCCGGATTAGCGTGCGACGACGGCCTGGTACGCCAGACCAACTGGCAGTTCAGCGAGTCCTTTACCGCGACATCGTCCCTGCTGGATCTGGCCGAGCGCCCGGACGCCATCTTCTGCGCCAGCGACTGGCTGGCCATCGGTTGCTATCAGGCGCTGGCGGTGAACGGCGTGCGCATTCCGCAGGACATGCTGCTGGCGGGCTACGACGACCAGAAGATTTCCGAGCAGCTCACCCCGCCGCTGACCAGCATCCAGCTGCCCTACAGCGAGCTGGGACGGCTGGCGGTGGAGTACCTGTGCAATCAGGAAGATGCCGCCACGCACGTGACGCTGGCGGGCAGGCTGAAGGTGCGTGCCTCAAGCCTCGTCTGAGGTAAACACCATGCCCGCATAGGGCTTCTCGCGACACGCCGCCAGCCGCGCGGCGAGGCTGCCCACGTGCAGCTCCAGCTTGTGCCCGTCCGGGTCGAGAAAATAGAACGACGCCCCCTCGCTTTTGTTCTGCTTCCAGACGGTGACGCCCGCCTGCTCCAGCCTTTGCGAGAATGGTTCAAAATCCGCTTCCGCCACGGTAAACGCGTAGTGGGTGTAGTCGCTCTCCTGCGGCGGCACGTACTGGCGCGCCTCGTCGTACGACAGGCAGACCCACAGATCGCCGCAGGTAAGATAAGCCCCGGTATTCCAGCGAGCGTGCAGGTTCAGCCCCAGCAGCTCGTGCCAGAAGGTGACGCTTTTTTGCAGGTCGCTGACCGCGAGGGTCAGGTGGTTGAGAGATTGCAGCATGACGTGCCCTTTTGTTTTTCGCGCCGGACGTGGTACGGTAAAGAGATGAACATAAACCACGCCGTGCTCACCGTAAACCGCTGGTGGCTGCCTTCTTAAAGGCGGCACGGAGTAGTTTTCCCCATTTTCAGATAGCCGCCGAAAGGCGGCTTTCTCACATCTAAGACCCCTTTCGGCAACTGCCCATTAAGGAGTCTTTATGAACACGCAAACCATCCTCACCGGCGACCGCCCAACCGGCCCGCTGCACCTTGGCCACTTCGTCGGATCGCTGCGCCAGCGCGTGGCGCTGCAGCAGACGCACAGCCAGTTTGTGCTGATTGCCGACCTTCAGGGGCTCACCGACAACGGCAGCAACCCGCAGAAGATCCGCGACAACATCCCCGAAGTGCTGGCCGACTACCTCGCCGCCGGCATCGACCCGAACCTGACCACGATCTGCCTGCAGTCCGCCCTGCCCGCCCTCGCCGAGCTGACGATGCTGTATATGAACATCGTCACCGTCGCCCGCGTGGAGCGTAACCCGACGGTCAAAAACGAGATTGCGCAGAAGGGCTTCGCCCGCTCGCTGCCGGTCGGGTTTATGGCCTACCCCATCAGTCAGGCGGCGGACATCACCGCATTTAAGGCCGAATGCGTGCCCGTCGGCGACGACCAGCTGCCGATGATTGAGCAGACCAACGAGATTGTGCACAAGATGAACAGCCTGCTGTCTGCACCAGTGCTGCGCCACTGCAAGGCGATGCTGAGCGACACCAGCCGCCTGCCCGGCATCGACGGCAGCGCCAAGATGTCGAAATCGCTGGGCAACACGCTGCACCTTTCGGCCAGCGAAGAGACTATTCATCGCGCGGTCAGCGCCATGTACACCGACCCGAACCACCTGAAGGTGAGCGACCCGGGGCAGATTGAGGGGAACGTGGTGTTTACGTATCTCGACGCGTTTCATCCGGACAAGGACAAGGTGGCGGCGATGAAGGCGCACTATCAGGCGGGCGGGCTGGGTGACCGGGCGTGTAAGAACGAGCTGGAGGCGTGCCTGCAGGAGCTGATTGCGCCGATGCGGGAGCGGAGGGCGATGTATATGCGTGACAGGGGCGAGTTGATGGCGATGCTGAAGCGCGGAACAGAACGGGCGCAGGGAGTGACGCAGGCGACGTTGAGGGAGGTGAAGGTTGGGCTGGGGGTGCCGGTGTTTAGTTAAAGTAGGTTTAGCGGTGGAGTGCGTGGGATAGGCATGAAGCCGCTAACTTGATTATTACGGAAATCAGCGAGGCGCAATAAAGTATTAAATCCATTATTAGCTAATGTCGTTTATCATTCTTTCAAGAATGCTATATTCATGGCTTCTTTATATTTTTAATGCGCGGCGTAAAATGATATGAGTAAGTTAATTATTTCCATGCTGAATACGTTACTGTGTGTTTTTGTGATTGCACTGTGCCTCATTTGCTTAGGTATCTCTGATAACTGGAAAGAATGCACTCTAGCTATAATCATTATTTTAGGAGGCATACACCTTACTTGTGTTTTACTGAGTCGTGTATTGCCTCATAAGTTATCTATCTTAGAAGGAATACTGGAAGTATTGGGAGGACCACTATTAGTTACAGGCGCAATTGTGTGCCTTGATGTATTCGAACCCTGGCCGCTAAAAATCATTGGGATGTTTGTGTGGATTGTTTTGATTTTCTTTGTACCTTCAATAATAAGTCCCAGGCGTTAACTCGGTCTATTAATCAATGTCTACGTCATTTCTTCACCCACGGAATCCAACATAATGTACCCCACTCTTTCGCAGGTCATTGAGGTTGTACGTCAGTCCTCAGGACATCATCGCAAGCGCATTGATGAGAATACTCTAATCGAAGCCGACCTCGATATCTGCGGCATGGATGGCGATGCCCTGATTGAAGACTGCGAGGAGGCGTTTGGCGTTACGCTCGTCACTGAAGAAGATGGCTATGAGAAAACTTTTTCTCTCACTGACAACGAGTTTCTTTTTAGTACCGAGGGCATAGATTACTTTGGTATCTGCCGTTTGATTCGCAGGCTACGAGGCATTTCGGAACAGGTGATACGCGATTTAACCGTTGGCGAGCTTCATGCTGTGCTGGTTAAGGCAGTTAAAGAACAGGTAGATCATGATTGAGTTATTTTTAGCATAGTGCGGGCATGTGCTCATATGCCCGCACTAGTTAGTCTTAAGTTTAAACGGCCTTCCCACTCCCACGCTTAATCACCGGAACATCACCTGTATCATTCAGCGCTCCCGGAAACGTCTTCAACCACTGCGCGACTTTCTGTTTATTGATATTCACCACGCTCATACCCTCCAGGCATCCCCATAATTCTCTTGTATGTTGCGGCGTAATCACAATACAGTCTTTCATGGCGCGGATTTTCACGGGCATGCCGTTGATAAAGCCTGCACGGGTTAACCACTCGCCGCCCAGCAGAAGGTATTTCATATCTATGCGGGAATAAAGTTCGCAGCAAGCGGCACTGTCCTGCGGCGTCTCAGCGCGGGGATGGACGGGCGCCGCGTTGGGCTGGTTGCCGTGAAGACGGCGGGCGCTGTTTTTGCGTACCAGCTCGCGGTTTTCAATCATGCCGGTGAAAGCGTCTGATTCTGTTTTGCAAACAGTAAACTCTGGCTTAAAATTCGTCGCAGCCATATACAACTCCTGTCAAGTTGGTTGTGGTTAGCGGTATGGGGGTGTTGCAGCACCTTCATATCGCGAATTCTTCTTTAAATATTCTTTGATACTTCCTTTCGCCGTTCGGCGTAATTTCTGGTGTTCATTATACAGAGCTGAATATAAATACAGCGGTTTGGTGTGGGGTAAATTTGGAATTTGCGAGGGGGATTCAGGAAATAACGGTAGGTATTTTTTAATTCGAGAAACAACAACGCTTCGGCCTGAAAATCATTTCAACTCGTCTCCTCCAGATATCTGTTCGTTTGCGAACCTGGCACTATTGCCGCATCGGTTGCCTCAACACCCTTCTCTCAGCCCTCTCAAAAATTCATCAAATCTATAGATTAACGATTTACATCACCCTGATTTTGTTATGTGATCCTGTTACAGGCTTTAGTAACGCCCTGCCCAGCCAACCGTAACAGGACTTCATCGATGGAATTTTATCAGGCCGATCCGACGCTTGAGAACTACTGGCGTGGTGTGATCCTCTTTGGAAGGAACGTCGCATCTTACAAATTTGCGCTGGCGTCAGCGTTGTATGAAGTGGATAAGACGGGCAGCGATTTGATTACGCTCGACCAGCTTGCCGTGCCGTTTAGCCGCTATCTTTGCGAGCACCTGAAGCATGCGCCAAAACAGATCACCTCTCGCAGCAGCCAATTCCTGGAAACCTGTCTGAAGTTCAACCGAGGTGAAATCACCCACGCCCAACTCATTGAAGCGACGGTGCGCCTTGGCTTTAACAACGTGATTGATGCCTTTCACTACGTGAACCAGGGCGAGATCGATAAACGTTTTTTCCTCGATGAGCGCAAAACCAACAATGGGATCCGCCTGACGGATAACTTCTTTTTACTGGGCGAACGCCTGCAGTATAAAAACCTCGCCTTTGAAACCAATGCTCGCTGGAACCTGGTGGAACAGGCATGGTCGATGGGAATATCGCGTAACCTTGTGGGCGTGGAGTTTGATGAAGATAATCAGCTGTTGTTCACGAGGGTAAATGCGCGTCGCGTAGACATCACCAGCTGCCGCGACAGTCTGAATGGATACCAGAAAGGACGATGCTTTTACTGCTTCAAACCCATCAGTCTGGTAACGGGAGACGCAGAACTGGCGGACGTCGATCACTTTATTCCCTGGGCTGCCCGCCATGAAGTGAGCAATATTAATGGCGTATGGAACTTAGTGCTGGCCTGCCGGTGCTGTAACCGTGGCGTTGAAGGTAAATCTGCACGAATTCCCGAGCTCAGGCTCCTGCAGCGGTTACACACACGCAATGAGTATTTTATTCAGAGCAAACTGCCGTTACATGAGACGATTGTTCTACAGACAGGGCAACGTCCTGAAGCACGAAAAAGCTTTCTTCAGCGTAACTGGCAGGCCGCGCTGGACAAACTTATCCATACCTGGAAACCCAACGCGGAAGCCGAGGCAACGTTTTAATGACACTTCACTACTATCAGAACCACGCGCAGGATTTCTTCGATGGCACGGTCAATGTCGATATGACTCCGCTATATGAGGCCTTCACCCAACATCTGCCTCACGGTGCCCGGGTTCTGGATGCTGGCTGCGGTTCAGGCCGGGACGCAAAAGCCTTTCATGAGATGGGTTATCAGGTGGATGCTTTTGATGCCTCTTCTGCGATGGTGGAGCTGGCAAAGCAACATACCGGGCTACCCGTGCAGCTGATGACATTTTCAGAGATCGACGGTAAAGCGCAGTACGATGGGATCTGGTGCTGTGCCTCTTTGCTGCATGTCCCCTCTTCCGAGCTGCCTGCGGTGATGCAGAAGCTTGCGGATACGCTTAAACCTGGCGGCGTCTGGTATGTGTCCTTTAAGTATGGCAACGGTGAACGGGTGCAGGGTGAACGACGGTTTACGGATTTGGATGAAGAGGGATTGCGGGCGTTGCTGAAGGCGGTTCGGGGGATAGAGATAGCTTCGCTGTGGGCGACTCAGGATAACCGCCCAGACAGGGATGAGACATGGCTGAATGGGATATTACGAAAAAACGCCGCTTGATCATCAGGCGGTGCTAATCGACATGGAGTAAGTGAGTTCAGTAATTCATCACTTTAGTCAGCTCAACTTCACCCGTGGCGGCATTAAAGTACAGATAAAAAATATCCCCTTTTACCTGATCGGGTTTTGACCAGATTTCCTTATCCCCCAGGCGACGCTTTTCCTTTGTGTATCCCAGCGTTTCGAGATAAGCGCGCAACGGTGCAGCCCAGGTAGCCCCTTTTAAAAAGATGTTATTTGAAGGGGCATAACCATCGTCGGGATGCTCCTCGAAATAGTAGTCCTCCGAGATACGCGGGGCGTTTCCAATATCCTTGTCATTCAGCGAGTGGTAAACGATAATTAATTTGTTATGTTTTCTGCATTAATGAAAAAATAACATCTTAAATTAGCATGAAAAATAACATGAAAATTTATCACAATAAAATCACAAATAGAGAAAAACCTCATAATTAAAATACTTCCAAATACATCACATTAATAACTGAATATAAAACCAGTGTAAATACATACAGTTCAAAAAAAGAACAAAAGATGTTAGCATTAAGAAAATTTAATGATAATTTTACTCCTTGGGCATAGGGCAATGGATGGTATGCGAATAGGGATTTTAAAAGCTTGTAAGGGCGACTCACTTCTGTTGTCATGGGAGGGGAATCACATGCTCATTGATAGTGGTACTCCATCTACTTTAAGGAAGAATCGTAATCCTTCTCTCCCCCCAATCAAAGATATCGAGTTTTATTTACTTACGCATATCGACTATGATCATATCGGTGGATTTTTAAATTTTTTATCTAAAGCCCAAAGAGAAGATCTACATCCAAATTTTTTGTTTTTTGGAAATACATTAGATCTTATAAAATATAAAGACAACGATGAAGTTGGTTTTAATCACGGCTCTGCACTATCCGTTCTTATATCTAAACTTAAATTAAATAGCAAACCACTATATTCAGGAGACGTGTTATCTTTAAGTAATATTAAACTTACAGTTTTATCGCCAACATTAGAACATATCAATTTATTAAAAGAAAAATGGATTAAAATAGAGAAAGAATTAAATAAAAAAGATAACGGCAATGAGTTTGTATCAGTGCATAAAAAGAAAATCAATATTGACACTAGAGTTGCACCACATGATTTTGTAAAAAATCCAGTTAATGACTTATTAAACTCAACATCTATAGCATGTCTTATCGAGTATAAAAATAAAAAAGCATTGATGTTAGGGGATGCGCACCCTAAAATAATCTCAAAAGAATTAAAAACCATACTTAAAAATCAAAATATTGAAAAATTAAAAATTGATGTTGTGAAAATTTCTCATCATGGAAGTAAACATAATACAACATCGGAATTATTAAGTTTAATTAATTGCAATAGATTTATTATTTCTACCGATGGTAGTCGTCCTTATAATCATCCTGATATAGAAACAATAATCAAGATAATTATTAATGCTATTAATGATGGATTTTCTAAGATTTATTTTTATTTTAATTATCAGTTTGCATCAGAATTCGAAATCATAAACGAAACAGAACTTGATATTGAAATTTTCAAAATTGTCACCAATGAGATCATTTTATGACTTGCTACCAGATCAATAATCTATGCAAAGTAACAGCATTTGTTTATATATCTGATGATTTTATCGGATGTGCTGTTATATTTAAAAATAATAATGAAATCATGCTAGTAACAGCATTTCATGTTCTTGAACCGTTGATTCATAATCTTTCCAAGAATAAGCATTTAATACAAATAAAGGATGAAAATAAACGAATATATAAAGTTAATGAATTAAGAGGTGATATTAATGAAAGCAAGAAGCGTGATATTGCACTTCTCGTTCTGGATGGGGAAATTAACAACCTTGAGGAAATCTGTTTTTTTAACCCATTACCCTCACCAAACTTAGAATTAATATCCAGATGCCGAAGCCATCTTAATAAGGAACCCACTTCATTATATTCTAAAGAACAAATAGAAAAACTTGATGATTTTTATTATTATATAAATATTGACAAAAGTATAATGGAAGACTCTTCAGGTCGCTGGGGGGCTAGCGCTCTACAAGGAATATCGGGAGCGGGTATTTTCATTAAGTTTGATCAACAATTAGTATTAGTAGGTATAATATCTTCCATTCCTGATGAAGGTTTGTTTGGGAAAATTAGATGTAGCAATGCCTCTTGTTTTATTGAAATTCATAATTCATTAAAAACAAAAAATAATAATGATTATGATTTTGGAAGCTCAATATTAAAAGAATCTTTGCTTATGCTAAAAGAAGAAAATATAGACGCAGTCATCCGTGACTGGGAAAGTGCAGAAGAGAATAAAAAATATAAAAACAATATAGATAGAAAGATCAATATATTACATATTGCAAGTAAAGTTGAGCAAGAAAAGAAAAAAATCATCCTTAATTTGCTTTCTGGAAATAATTTTGCCAGAGCGAGAATGATTAACTATCCAAATATTGAAACTAGCTACTCTACCGCACATCAAGTATTTGATGGTGAGGACATGACTTTATATTTTAATAACCGCTCTGAGGCAAATAAAGGTTATAAAGATATTAAGCTTAATTACTTGAATATTTTATCCGAGACCCTATCACCTCACGGCTTACAAAAAGATGAAATACTCTTATTGAGAAACAAAGATATTGCTTTTTGGCTCGCTAATTGTGATTTGGATTTTTTGGAAGATGAATCATGATAGAAATTAAATTAAATAAGCGAAGAATTTTAGCTAGTAGCTCTAATACAAACGAGATATATTCTACAATAGTATTATTTACTATCTATTATGCCTTAAAGGGAAAATGTAAATCCGTCGATTTAGAATACATAAGCTTTGCCTTCGACAATATCATGAACAAGACCAAAAACCTAGATTATGAATATGTTCAACTTTGGAATGTAAATATATTAATCAAGCCGATAATATTGCTATTACACTCTTACGAGTTACTTGATATTGATTATAAAAATAGAAAAATGACGATCAAAATTACTGATAATGGAAATGCATATGTTGAAGAAATGATTAATGAAGAATTATTTAATGATATTAATTTATCAGCCAGAGAAATAACCAAGAAACTGACAATTAAAAAATTACAAAACAACAAACTGCTTTGGTAATCTTATGAAAATAAATAGTATAAACTTTCATGCTAGAGTTTTTAGTTCAGTAGAAGAATATGGTTTTTCATATAATTTTGATTCTGGATTGAATATCATTACTGGACATAACTCTAGTGGTAAATCGACAATCATTTCTTGTATATATTATTGCTTAGGTATGGAACAACTGCTTGGAGGAAATCGTAACTTAATACTAGATAAAAGCATAACTAGAGAATTCGATTATGAAGGAAAAACTTATATCATTACTGAATCCAAAGCAGAGTTAGAAATTAGTCACAAGAATAGAATCGCAACTTTAAAAAGATATATAAAAAATAATATTGATGAAAATAAAAACAAAATTATAATTACTGAAAATGGAGCTACTAATTCATATTTAGTGCACACACCTGGAGATCATGATAGAGCCTCAGGTTTTTATAAATGGCTAACTATTTTTTTAGGGATTGAATTGCCTAAAACGTATAGTGAAAATACCGATCAGGTAAAACATTTATATCTACAAAATATCTTTCCTTGCGCTTTAATTGAACAAACTAAAGGTTGGTCTGATTTCTTTGCTCAAATGCCTAATTTTGGAATAAAAGATTCCAAACAAAAATTAATAGAATTTCTTTTAAACTTAGAAAGTTTAGAGAATGAATTTAAAAAGGATATTCTTACTCAAGAAGAAAAAAATATTAAATTATTATGGGGTAAAAAATATGAAAAAATAGATGAATTAGCCTCCGAAAAAGGCTTCATATTAAAAGGGATCAATAATGACATCCAAAGCAATGATTTAAAAAATATTTCTATGTCATCATTGAGTAAGATATCGGCTGATAAAAAAGAATGGGTCTCGCTTGAAAGGGAATTAACTGAACTAGATAATGAACTGACACTAACTATAAAAAAAATCAAAGAAAAAAAATCATCTTTGACACCAGAGTTAATTAAAAACACACAGGGGAAGTTGCAATCAGAAATATCTTTAATAAATCGACAACTTAGGACGTTGAATATCGAGAGAATTGCAGAGAAACAAAAAATAGATGAATACAAAGAATCAATAAATAAATTAGATATTGAGATCGATAGACTAGATAGTGCTCTAAAGTTAGATGCGTTTCTACCCGAAGATAAAACATCCTCCTTATGCCCACTTTGCGATCATAAACTTGATATTGAATCGAGGCTAAATGTTACAAATTCAAAATTGAATTTTAGAGATTCCATAGCTTTTCTTAAAAGCCAGAGAAATCTCTATATGTCTTATATCAATAAACATAATGAGCTAGATTCTAAGTTCGACAATATTAGTAATTATTTGGTCAATGAAATTTCCTTAAAGAAAAATGAAATAAAAAATCTGAGAAAAGATATTTCGTCTTTTGAGAACACGACCCTGCGAATTGATATATTAAACGAACTAACTTTATCTCAAAAAATAGAACAATATAAAAAACTACTCGTATCATTTAAAGCAATTAAGGCCGATCTAAAAGATCTAGTAGTAGAGTTTACGAAATTGAAAGAAGATAAATCTTCACTTAGATCATCAGATGAAAGAGATAATATTAAGATAGCCTTATTTTTAAATAAATTTAAAGTATTATTGGGTTCTGAACATTTTAACTATACTAGCAATCATATTTATCATATAGCAATTCAAAATAAACCTCCATCAAGACTACTTCCTGTAGTTATTACTGGTCGCGATACTCAAACAATACGACTCAGTTCTTCTGCAAGTGATTTCATTCGGGCCCAATGGGCATTCTACCTAACTCTTTTAGATATTTCCGCTAACCACCCTGGCTTTTTAATACTAGATGAACCAGGTCAACACGCCATGAATGTAGAAAGTATGGTTGCTTTGCTTAAATATGCTGCATCATCTAATAAACAGATAATAATGTGTATATCAAAAGACACAAAAGATAAGTCAAGCACTGCAAATTTAAATAAAATATTTACGCAATTAGAGGAGCATCAAAAATATAAACTTATTGATATTGATCCAAATGAACAAAAATGTGTTGGTTCTCGATAAAAACTGCACGTACACTAGAAAATAATATGAAGCCATAATTAATAATAATTATGGCTTCCCCCTCAAAATAATAAACATCTAAATGGGTTGAAAACACTTTGCACATAATTCTGACATTCCAATTTTTCTTACTTTCCCAATAAACCCACAACTACTACATTGAGTCAGTTCATTATTTTTTCTATTTTGTGATGAATTCAATGAAGAAACTTTTACTCTATGTTGTTTATTTTTATACTGAGGATTCACAACCCTTTTATTTGTAATTTCATTATTTTTCTCAATAGTCTGCTCTCTATTTAAGCAATTCATATTTTGTCGCACTAACTCCGCTTGCTCTCGCATTATTTTGACTTTTTGCTCTCTATTATATATTTCGTTCATTGCTTTTTCCTTCAAATATTCTGTATCTTTATAATAAACTTTTTTAGCATCTTCCTTGAATTTCAAACTATTAAAATCAATTAGTTCACATTCCCATATATAAGAAATTGTATTGAACTCAGTAACGAACGGCTTTCTATAATAACATTTCAATATGAGTTTCTGTAATTTTTCAGCCTCTACTTTAGCCTCGTAATCAAATACAAAAACATTTTCAAAATTTCCATATGCTATATCTAAAGTTGAGAATTTATCTGGCTCAAATGCTATGAAAACCCATAATATATATACTCCATTTCTTCTGTAAAATGACTCGCGATTTATAATTACATCTAAAAAAGTAGTAGATACTTGTAGTTCAATAACCAATTGGATATTCGATTTTTTTAATACGCAACTTATATCTGGCCTACGCCATTCCGTTGCAATCCCAACATGATTCTCTTGGCGAAACGTTGCTTCTACTTTAACATCATCTTCAAATAAATCATCAAGTAATAATAGTTGTGCTATCTTTTCTTTGTTTGTTTTATGTGCCACTCCCTCTTTTTGGCCATTGTATTTTAGCGCACGCAACTCATCTTCAGTTAAGTTTGTTGTAGTCTTTATAGGACAATCGGCTGAATTTCTTGTATGCACAAAAAACTTTGTTCTATGTGCATTACCTCTTAAAACTACTGTTTGATAACATACACTACATAGTGCAATAGGGTGTGTATTTCGAGCTTCTTCAATTTTCCTCCTAAGCTTGAAAAACTCCTCATCACTACAGTTGTCCAAAAATTCGTTTGCATCTAAATGCAAGTCATGCATAGTTAGGAAAACAGATGACATATTTCTTAACTTCATTATTTAATTCATCCTATAGTTTGGCTTTATTAGCTTTCAATACTTTTCACAGATTATTTCCAAAGCATATATAAAGTTTATCTATCTATCTATAATATCTATTCCCTTAATCAAATGGACTAATTTCCTTCTCCCTATTGGCATCCAGAAATTCCACTTACCACTGCAATATTAATATATTTCCGAACAAGGATAACATGGGACAAATTATCTTCCTGTTTTTTTAGCAACCGTCAACTGTGTTCCTCAGACTATTTATTATTTGTTGTATGCTACTCTTTTGTAACTGACTCAAAGGTAATGTCCTCTTTCGCTCGCTCCTCTTTTACAGCGCGCTTATACTCGCGAGGATCGATATTAGCAACATGCTTTCCAGCTTCTTCTATCTTTTGAAGAACATCAGCTAATGATGTTTCTGGATAAACACCAGATACCATCAAATGCAGAACGCACTTTGATATCTGTCAAAGCCATAAAAGCTCTCCTTCCATGTGCCGCCGTGAGTATAAAACTATTATTGAACCAGCATATATACTCGTTTCTACACTCACAAGCGACTTGATGTAGATTGACTTCTGTTGAAAAGAAAATTACGGCAAGTCTTGTGTGGTGCAGATTTCAGACACAAAAAAAGCCGCCCTTAAGCGACTTTGATTTGCATCTTTTGGTGCCGAAGGCCGGACTCGAACCGGCACGTATTTCTACGGTTGATTTTGAATCAACTGCGTCTACCGATTTCGCCACTTCGGCACTGAAGGGGATGCGGAAACGTTGTGGATTATACCTGTCGCGCGCCGCCATGCAAGCGACGACGCGCTAAACCCGCGCTAAGTGCCCAAAAAACCAGCGTCCTTCGTCACTCCAGCTCAGACACCGCCAGCCGAATCACCCCCGCCGCCTTCTGCTCCGGCAGCGCCAGCACCTTCGCCCACATCTCCTGCACCATATCGCAGGAGAGCTTCTCTTTACCCGCCGCCTTCTCCGGCATCTGCAGCAGCTGGATGTCCTCGCCGTACTTATCGGCAAGTTCCTTCATAATCGGCCGCACGTCTTCGACAGCCGCCTCGCGTTCGGCCGGGGTCACGGTGTGGCGGTTTTTGCCGTAGGCCGCGCGCATCATGTCGGCGTCGGCCTGCATGCGCCGCGCCATCAGGTCTTTATCCAGAATGCGCATCGGGTTCACGCCGCCCTTCACCGTCGGGTAGAGGAAGCGGAAGCAGGCGTCGTCGCTCACCTTCTGGATGGCGGCGGTCTGCTCCATGTTGATGGTCATGTAGTTCACCACGTTGGCGTCCGGGGCGTTCTGCAGGCGCGACATCTGCAGATGCAGGATCTGCGGCTGGATGGTGTCGATAATCTGCTGCTCCGGCTCGCCCGCTTTTTGCAGGGCGGCCATCTGGTCGAGGATGCGCTGATGCAGCGCGGGCTCCTGCTCCTTAATCACCTGCCAGGCGGGCATCGCGTTGAGGGCGTTATCCATCTGCCGTTCCGGGGCGCGCTGCCTGTCGAAGAACACCCAGAACGCCACGGCAGCGGCCACCACAACAACCATCACGGTACGGATCCACGTTTTATTCATCTCGCATCCTTATCCTTGAGTTATGCCGGTTTACACCGGCACGCCGCTGTGGAAGCGAAACTCGTTGTCCGGTGTCGAGATAAGTGTGGCTTCAATTTCGCCAAAAAGCTGTATACGCGGTGAGATATCGTCGTCGCTCACCTGCTGGGCCAGCGTCAGGTAGTCCTGATAGTGGCGCGCTTCCGAGCGCAGCAGCGAGAGATAGAACTTCTGCAGGTCGTCGTCGAGGAACGGGGCCAGCGCGGCGAAGCGTTCGCAGGAGCGGGCTTCGATGTAGGCACCGCAGATGAGCTTGTCGATCAGCGTCAGCGGTTCGTGGGTGCGCACTTCCTTCAGCATCCCTTTGGCGTAGCGGCTGGCGGTGATTTTGACGTACGGAATATCGCGGGTCTGCATCGCCTCGCGCACCTGCCAGAAGTGGTGCAGCTCCTCTTTAATCAGCAGCACCATGCTGTCGATAAGCGCCTGGCCCCACGGGTCGTCGGTTTTGGGCATCACGCTTTTGCCGATCTGCTTATGCAGGGCGATGAAGTCCGGCTCCGGGCCGTCGCGGAAGGTGAACTGTTCGTAGGGTTTGAGCCAGTCGAGCAGCGCGTCGGCACCGCTTTCGTCGGCGACGTATTTACGCACCAGCAGCAGCGCGGTCTGGGCGGCCTTGAGCTCGCACACCATGTGGTCGGTGAGCAGCAGCGGCAGGTTCGCCGGGTCGCGGGCTTTATCAATCCATGCTTGCGGGGTCGGGCACTGGAGAAAGTTGAGTACGGGGGCGAGTATCTGCGGGTAATCCATGGTTCTGCCTTGAAAAAGCGGTGGCGTGCGCCACCGCCTGAAACGCTTAGTGACGCACGCCGTCGTCGTCTTCGTCGACGTAATCTTCGTCGTCGCCTTCTTCGCCGTCTTCACCGTTCGGATCTTCGAAGTAGGTTCCCCAGCCGTCGTATTCCACTTCAAACTTCTCGGCCAGGTTCATCAGCTGTTCTACCTGCGCGTCGATCAGCTCCGCCTTCAGCGCGCCTTCGCTCAGGATGTCGCAGCAGATGACAGTGTCGCCCTCTTCCACTTCCAGCTCTTCCGGCTCGGTCACTTCGTAACCCAGCTTGAAGGCTTCCACGGCCAGTTTTTCCAGCGCGTCGAAATCATCCGCAGAGAAATGGTGCTCGATGGTGTACAGCGCGTCCGGATCGCTACCGTCTTCCAGCAGTTCTTCAATAATCAGACGCGTCTCTTCGCGTTGCTCTTCCAGGTGTTCCGGGTTTGCCATGGCTCAATCCTCTTTAAAGTGCGGCAGATACTTCTATTTTCACACACGGACGGGTTTGCCTCCACCTTTGTAAGAAAGAATTGTGAAACGGGGTTGCAAATGAATAATTACACATATAAAGTGAATTTTAATTCAATAAGTGGCATTGGCCATGCGAGGATAAAATGTCCGATTTATACAAGAAACACTTTCTGAAATTGCTCGACTTTACCCCTGCTCAGTTCACCTCTCTGCTGACCCTTGCCGCACAGCTCAAAGCCGATAAAAAAAATGGCAAGGAAGTACAGAAGCTTACCGGTAAAAACATCGCGCTCATCTTCGAAAAAGACTCGACCCGTACCCGTTGCTCTTTCGAAGTTGCCGCATTTGACCAGGGCGCGCGCGTTACCTATTTAGGGCCGAGCGGCAGCCAGATTGGGCATAAAGAGTCAATTAAGGACACCGCACGGGTTCTCGGGCGGATGTACGACGGCATTCAGTATCGCGGCCACGGCCAGGAAGTAGTTGAAACGCTGGCGCAGTATGCGGGCGTGCCGGTGTGGAACGGGCTGACCAACGAGTTCCACCCAACGCAGCTGCTGGCGGACCTGCTGACCATGCAGGAGCACCTGCCGGGCAAGGCGTTTAGCGAGATGACGCTGGTCTACGCGGGCGACGCGCGCAACAACATGGGCAACTCGATGCTGGAAGCGGCGGCGCTGACCGGCCTGGATCTGCGTCTGGTGGCTCCAAAAGCCTGCTGGCCGGAAGAGAGCCTGGTGGCGGAGTGCAGCGCGCTGGCGGAGAAGCACGGCGGGAAAATCATCCTGACGGAAGACGTGGCGGCGGGCGTGAAGGGCGCGGACTTTATCTATACCGACGTCTGGGTGTCGATGGGCGAAGCCAAAGAGAAGTGGGCGGAGCGGATTGCGCTGCTGCGCGGGTATCAGGTGAACGCGCAGATGATGGCCCTGACCGGCAACCCGAACGTGAAGTTCCTGCACTGTCTGCCGGCGTTCCATGACGACCAGACCACGCTCGGCAAGCAGATGGCGAAGGAGTTCGACCTGCACGGCGGGATGGAAGTGACGGACGAGGTGTTTGAGTCGGCGGCGAGCATCGTGTTCGACCAGGCGGAAAACCGGATGCATACGATTAAGGCGGTGATGGTGGCGACGCTTGGGGAGTGAGCCTCTCTCTTACCTTGAGATGGTGACTATCTGCTGAATTATTTTTCAGCAGATAATCATTTCCAGTTTACGCGCAGAAAAGATCATTTTACTGACGCATCCTCAGATAAGCATCAACCATGATATGTAGTTATGATTTTATTAACCATTATTTATTAGATTGATGATGGTTAATATTAGATCATTATCAATTACAAACCATTGTAAATATTCGGTGTAATGTTTCCTTATTACTACGTTTCGTTAATAAAATAAGGATTATTTTATGTCATGGAATAAGCATGAAGCTGTGTCATATGCCCGCAGCCACGCACATCATAACAGTACGGGTTACTGCGCTCGCGCCGTCGCTGCAGCTATTCGTGCCGGAGGTTTGAAAATTGATGGTGCTGATGCAAAAAACTTCTGGCGCTCTCTTGAGAAGGCAGGATTCAGCAAGGTGTATGGCACACCCATTGAGGGCGATGTCGCAGTTATTGACGCATTACCAGGTGCGCATCAGAATGGGCATGCATGTATCTACGACGGATCGGGTACCTGGTATTCAGATTTTAAACAGAACAGCCTTTATCCCGGCCAGACATATCGGAAGATACAGCCAAAAATCATCCTTTACAGGCACTACTGATATGAAAAATATCTTACTGCTTCTCTTCATATTTTCTTCCTCTTCAATGGCGGGCCACTCTGACCCGATTGAGCGTGCTGTAAAATTTAACAGCTGGTACGTTAATCAAATTAACAAAGATGCATTTCCCATTACTGATGGAAACGAAATAGATAAATATGTCACAGCATCAACAATAAAAAAACTCCGACACGCGCAGGATCCCCGCTATGCAGACGAAGAGTTTTACGAGGCCGATATATTTTTAAAAGCGCAATACATCGGCGATGACTGGCCGCAGAACGTAACTGCCATAGCCGGGGATACCGATCCAGTCTGTGTCAACGTATACATTGCATTCGGTAAAAAGCAGGACCACGTAGTCATAGACTGCATGGTTAAAGAAAACAACTTATGGAAGGTACAGTCGGTTTCTGCCGTTGAATTTTCAAGAAACCTGACTATACCGAACTGAGTCAAACAACGTACTGACAATGATAATGAATCGGTGCGCTCTTCTTGCCGGGTGTCGCTCCGCTTACCCGGCCTACAAAACCCGTAGGCCCGTGCAAGCGAAGCGCCGCCGGGCAAACCGGCTCCATTTCATTGATTTTTCACCCCGAAAAAGGTACGTTTTCGCCTTAATTCCAGCGTGGACATGCCAGCATTATGCCGATTATTCAGTCTGTTGAACGTGCGTTGCAGATCCTCGACCTGTTCAACGAGCAGGCCACCGAGCTTAAGATCACCGACATCAGCAAACTGATGGGGCTGAGCAAGAGTACCCTCCACTCGCTGCTGAAAACTCTGCAGCTTCATGGCTATATCGATCAGAACCCGGAAAACGGCAAGTATCGCCTCGGCATGAAGCTGGTCGAGCGCGGTCATTTTGTCGTGGGCTCCATCGATATTCGGCAGAAGGCGAAAGGCTGGCTGACGGAGCTGTCCCAGCGGACCGGGCAGACCACCCATCTGGGGATCCTGGACGGGCGTGAAGGTGTCTATATCGAGAAGATTGAAGGCAAGCTGGCCGCCATCGCCTATTCGCGCATCGGCCGCCGCCTGCCGGTTCACGCCACCGCTATCGGCAAGGTGTTGATTGCCTGGCTGGGCGAGGCCGAGCTGAACGCCCTGCTGGAGGGCTATCAGTACACTACCTTTACGCCCGCCACCCTCGCGTCTCGCGAAGCCTTAATGAGCGCCCTGGCGCAGACCCGCAAGCAGGGCTACGCCCTGGATAGCGAAGAGAACGAGCAGGGCGTGCGCTGCGTGGCGGTGCCGGTGTGGAACCATGAATCTCGCGTCATCGCCGCCCTGAGCCTGTCGACGCTGACCTCCCGCGTGGACGATGCGGAGCTGGCTAATTTCCGCGAGCAGCTTCAGCAGGCCGGGCTCGAGCTGTCACGCGCACTGGGCTACCCGGCCTGAGCAGTTAGACCGGCTCGTAGGTGAAGTAGTCGAAGTCCGCGTAGCAGCCGTCGCCGCTGATGTCTTCGCAGTGCAGCCCCACAAACGCGCCGGTGAAGAAGCCGCGCCCGCCGATGTAGTCGTCCGACAGCTTCCACGCCTCATAGGTGACCGGCACGGCGTACCACGTCTCGCCGTCGAACGAGTAGCTGTAGCGGTAGACCAGCGTATCCACGTCCACCCGCAGCCAGACGCTCTCCGCATGTTCCGGCACCGGAATGGGCTGCTCATGCAGCGGCCATGACGGCACGTTGTGGTCGAGCTGGATCACCTTGATCGTTCTGCCCTGCCCCTCCTCGTAGTCCACAAAGCAGTAGCTCCAGTTTTTGCTGTTGTAGTAGCAGGTCAGCCCCGCGCTCTGCTGGAAGTGAACCGGCGAGAACTGCATCCGCGTCTCCGCCCGGAAGGTGAAGTGCTGCCAGCGGCGCGCCACGGTCGACTGGGTAAAGGTCGAGTTGAGCGAGTCGTTGCCGTAGAGCCGTAAGTAGCCAGGGCGGGCGGTGAGCGAGCCGAGGGTGTCGTCAAACGGAATGCGCAGGGTCTGCAGTTCCGGGTCGAGCGAACTGGCGTCAAAATCGTCCCGCCAGGTCGTCTGAACGGTAGCGGGCTGCTCGGCCATCTGCGGGCCGGGCACGGTCAGCTGCGCGTGCTTGCCGCCTTCCACGTACGGCCAGCCGTCGCGCCACTCAATGCGGGCGATACCGGTCTCGCGCCCCAGCGGACAGTAACCGCGCCCGCCGGAGGCCAGCAGCGGCACGCCGGGCAGGCGCAGCGGGCGGCTGGTGAGGTAGGCCATGTACCACTCTCCGGTGTGGGTCTTCAGCAGCGAGCCGTGGCCGCTCTTCTGCAGCGGGTTCTCAGGCAGGTGCCAGCTGGTCATCATCGTTACGTCCGGGTGCAGCTCGTACGGCCCATCGATATTTTTGGAACGCAGCACCACGACGGCGTGCTCGTAGCTGGTGCCGCCCTCGGCGACCATCAGGTAATACCATCCCGCGTGGCGATACAGGTGCGCGCCTTCGGTGTAGCAGAGCGGCGTGCCGGTAAACAGCGTTTTGCGCTCGGGCGAGAGGGTGCCGGTCTGCGGGTCAAACTCCTGCATCACGATGGTGTTGTGCGGGTTGCTGTGGTGGCGCGGCCCCCACGGGCGGTAGATATAGTATTTGCGGCCATCGTCGTCGTGAAACAGGGACGGGTCGAACCCGCCGTTACCCATCGGGATCGGCTCGCTCCACGGCCCCTCGATGGAGGGCGCGGTAACGAGGAAGTTGCGGCCATTTTTCCACGGTGAGTCGACAATCTTCACGTCGGTGTAAAGCAGCCAGAATTTGCCGTCGGCGTAGCTCAGGCACGGCGCCCAGATGCCGCCGGAGTCCGGGTTGCCCTTCATGTCCAGCATCGACACGCGGTCCAGCGGCGTGCTGACCAGCGACCAGTTTTTCAGGTCGCGGGAGTGGTAGATGCGCACGCCCGGGAACCACTCGAAGGTCGAGGTGGCGATGTAGTAGTCCTCGCCCTGGCGGCACAGGGACGGGTCCGGGTTGAAGCCGGTCAGGATTGGGTTAGTGATTTCCATATTGCCTCCGGTTAATGGGATGCGGCTGTCGCGGCGTCGGGAACGCCCTCGCCCTGCGCCGCGCGGTGCTTGATCAGCTGCTGGCTGATAGCCTCCACGCGGGCGTCGGTGAGCTTGTAGAACGACAGCATGATGAACATGCCCGCGTAGAGCACCACCGGCACTACGCAGAACAGAATCTTGATGGTGGTGAGCACCTCGACCGGCTGCACGCTGCTGCTGGCGGAGTAGTTCACATACGCCAGGATCCAGCCCACCACCGCCCCGCCAATCGCCAGGCCAATCTTCAGGCTGAACAGGTAGGTAGAGAACACCAGCCCGTCGAGGCGGCGACCGCTGCGGCTCTCCTCGTAGTCCACCACGTCAGAGGCCATCAGCCACTGCAGCGGCGTGGTGGTGTTGAAGACGAACAGGAACAGAATGTTGAGGGCAAAAATCAGCGCGATGTGCTCGGCCGGGGTGACGAAAATCAGCAGACTAATCAGAGAGTAGGCGACGATGATCCACTTGAAGGCGGTGACGCGGTCGAAGCGGCCCAGCAGGCGGGAAGAGCAGAGCGAGCCGAACATGGTGGCGAGGCTGCCGTAGAGTAAGAACTGGGTCGCCATCTCCGGGTGATCCATCACGTATTTCACGAAGTAGAGCGTCGCCCCGCCGCGCACCACGTTGGAACAGGTCGCCATCATCTTGAACGCGCACATGATGCGCCACTGGCCGTTGCCCAGCAGCAGCTTAAGATCTTTCGCCACCGACGAGCCCGGCTGCACCTCAAAGGTGTAGCGCTCTTTGGTGGTGAAGAAGCAGACGTAGAGCAGCACCACGCCGCTCAGCCCGAGCACGCACATGGCGCCAAAATAGCCTACCTGCTCGTTTCCTTTGCCGATGATACTGACCAGCGGCAGCGCGATGCCGCTGATGGCGAGCGAGCCCGCCGCCGCCAGGAAGAAGCGCCACGACTGCAGGGCGTGACGCTCTTTCGGGTCGGCGGTGATGACGCCCGGCATGGCGCAGTACGGCACGTTAACGAAGGTGTAGACCAGAGTCAGGAGAATGTAGGTCACGCAGGCGTAGATGATCTTGCCCTGCGCGGAGAAGTCCGGCGTGTAGAAGGTCAGCACGCAGACGATGCCGAACGGGATGGCGCCCCACAGCAGGAACGGGCGGAACTGGCCGTGCCGCGTGCGGGTGCGGTCTACCAGCAGCCCCATCAGCGGGTCGGTGACGGCGTCGAGCACGCGGGAGACCAAAAACAGCGTGCCCATAATCCCCGCCGACAGGCCGAAGACGTCGGTGTAGAAGTAGGCCAGCAGGAACATCGTGGCCTGCCAGACGAAGCCGCAGGCGGTGTCACCCAGCCCGTAGCCAATTTTGTCTTTCATGGTTAATTGCGTCATCAGAATTACACCCTTATGTAGTGTGCTGAATTACAACATCGTGTTAATGGAGTGTAATGAGCTGTTCAATTAACCAGCAATGGTCATATCTTATTTCCGAATTACGTTATTTTGCTTTTGTGACGCCTACGATATATCTCAACTTATTGTTTATATTATTAAATAACAGAAACAGAAAAGCCATCCGCGGAATATTTCCCGCAGACGGTTTTATCTCTGAAAATAATTAGATGCCGAGCGCTTTTTTACCGGCGTTAATTACCTCAATGATTTTATCGGTGTCATAAATACAGCCTTTCCAGGTGCCGCCGCTCACCGACTGTAGGGCTGCCCACAGCCGGGTGTCGTCCGGCAAAAAGTCGTGGGCGTGCAGGTCCGGATGCACCTGCCGCCGTGCCAGCTCGCGCGCGCCCTCCTCCGGCGTCAGCGGGTTGTCCGCCGTGCCGATGAAGTTCACGCTGCCCGTGAGGGTCAGGCGGTCCACCGCAATCTCGATGATGTCGTTATCGCGCAGCTTGCCTATCGGCCCGCCCGCCAGCGCCTCCGGCGACACGTGGCCGAAGCAGGCGCCCGTCGACACGCCGGAGAAGCGCGCATCGGTGATTAACGACACCGTCTTGCCCCACGAAATATGCTTCAGCGCGGAGGTGAGCTGATAGGTCTCTTCCATGCCGGTGCCGGAAGGCCCGCCGCCGATCACCACCATGATATCGCCCTGCGCAATCTCTTCCCGCTTGATGGCCCCGATCGCCTGCGCTTCCGAAACAAACACCCGCACCCGGCCAGTGTGGCGGTACACGCCATCTTCGTCCACCACCGACGGGTCGATCGCCGTGGCCTTGATCACCGAACCTTCCGGCGCGATGTTGCCCGTCGGGAAGCAGACCGTCGAGGTCAGTCCCTTCGCTTTTGCCTTCTTCGGCGGCAGGATCACATCATCCGGATCCACGCCGTCCTGCTCGCGCAGGCACTGGCGGAAGCGCGCCCGGCGCTCGGATGCCTGCCACCAGTCGAGGTTCTCGCCCACCGTCTGGCCGGTCACGGTCATGGCGTCCAGATGCAGCAGGCCGAGATCGCGCAGGTGGAGCATGACTTCCGGCACGCCGCCCGCGAGGAACGCGCGCACGGTCGGGTGGTAGTCCGGGCCGTTGGGCAGCACGCTCACCAGGCGCGGCACCCTGCGATTGACGCGCGTCCAGTGCTCAACGTCCGGGATCGTGCAGCCCGCCGCGTGGGCGATGGCCGGAATGTGCAGCAGTAAATTGGTGGAGCCGCCGAACGCCGCGTGGATCACCATGGCGTTTTCGATGGCTTTATCGGTGAGGATATCGCGCGTGGTGATGCCGCGGTTATCCAGCTCGCTGACCGCGCGCGCCGACTGGCGGGCGATCTCCAGCCACACCGCCTGCCCGGACGGCGCCAGCGCGGAATGCGGCAGCGCCAGGCCCAGCGCCTCCGCGACCACCTGCGAGGTGCCCGCCGTGCCGAGGAACTGACACCCGCCGCCCGGCGAGGCGCAGGCACGGCAGCCCAGCTCGGCGGCCTCCTGCAGGGAGAGTTCGTGATTGGCGAAGCGCGCGCCGATGGTCTGCACCTTACCCGCATCTTCCCCGACGGTCGGCGGCAGCGTCGCCCCGCCCGGCACCAGAATGGTCGGCAGATTGTGCATTGAGGCCAGCGCAATCATGGTGGCGGGCAGCCCTTTATCGCAGGTTGCCACGCCGATCACCGCCCGGCGCGTCGGCAGGGAGCGAATCAGGCGGCGAAACACGATCGCCGCATCGTTGCGGTACGGAAGGGAATCGAACATGCCGTGCGTGCCCTGCGAGCGCCCGTCGCACGGATCGCTGACGAAGGCCGCGAACGGGATCCCGCCATTGCGGGTGATCTCCTTCGCCGCCGCCTGCATCTGCATGCCGATCTCCCAGTGCCCGGTGTGGTAGCCCAGCGCGACCGGGCGTCCGTCCCCGGCGCGGATGCCGCCCTGGGTGCCGATGATCAGCACCTCTTTCCCGGTCAGCCTGTTGGCGTCCCAGCCCATCCCGGCGTTCTGCGTCATGCCGAACAGGTTGCCGCTGGGAGATTCCATCAGCATCTGCGGGGTCAGCGGCAGCGCGCCCTGCGGCCCCGCCGCGTGGGTGATCACCGCATAAAACGCGTCGTCCTGTGGGGTGAAAATTTTCTCAATGGTCATCGTTATCGTCCGGCTCAGCAAAGCTTGAGCTGTTGCAGCAGGGTTTTCAGCTGCGCCTTACGCGGCTCGTCCAGCGGGGAGGCGGGCGGCAGCACGTGCGTGGAGACAGGGCGACCGCAGAGCACGATCGCCTCTTTAATCACGTTCACAAACGGCGTATCCAGCTGATAAATCTGCGGAATTTGCAGTAAGGTTTGATGATACTCAGCCGCTTTCGCCACGTCCCCGTCGCGCCAGGCTTTCAGAAGATTCACCGACACCTGCGGGGCAAAGTTACCGCTCGCCGAGATCGCCCCATCGCCGCCGAGCAGCAGGGTATTAAACAGATGATCATCGTAGCCGCAGAGCACGGTGAAGTGCGGGTGAGCGGCTTTGACGGTATGGATCATGCTGCGCAGGTGGGCGACGGAGTCGATGGTGTCTTTGATGCCGACGATGTTGCTGCGCGAGTCGGCCAGGGTTTTCACCAGCACCGGGGTCAGATCCTGCCCGGTCAGCGCCGGGAAGTTATAAAGCATCACCGGCAGCGTGACGCTGTCGGCCACCTGTTCGAAATAGTGGATCAGGTTCGCTTCCGACACTTTCCAGTAGTAGGGGTTGATCACTACGATGCCGTCCGCGCCCGCCTGCTGCGCGTGCTGGCTCAGTTCAATTGTTTCCCGGGCGTTGGTGCCGCCGGTGCCGATCAGCACCGGCACGCGACGATCGACGTGATCGATAGCAAAGCGGGCAATTGCTTTACGCTCTTCGGCGCCGAGCTGGGAGAACTCGCCGCCGCTGCCCAGGAAGAACAGGCCGTCAACGCCTGCTTTGATGAGATCGTCGATCAGCGCGGCGGTGCCCGTCTTATCGAACTGGCCGTCGGCGGTAAAGATGGTGGAGACAGGGGGAATGATTCCCGTGAACAACGCGGACTGCGGCATGAGATCTCCTTGCTGAATCATTTTGTTCTACATTATAGAACAGTGTTCATTATTTTAACGATCATACTATGACGCAGAAAAAGCGCAGGTAAATGGGAAGGGAAGAGGGAGTGCGGGAAATTTAAGCTGGATCACATATTGCGTGGGTGCGGTCTGGTGCCCTCACCCCGGCCCTCTCCCACGGGGAGAGGGTGTAAAAGTTCCCTCTCCCCGTGGGAGAGGGTTAGGGTGAGGGGGAAGGGTTACTCAACCAACATTTTAACAACCACTTTCCTGACCTTCGCAGGCGCGCCCACCGCGCACAGCGGCTTATGCACTTCGCCCGGCCAGAACACCACAAAATCCCCTTCGCTCAGCACCACGGTTTTCTCCTGCTCGCCTTCCGGCAGGAAGGCGATGTCTTTGTCCGCCAGCCAGTCGGTGTCGGGCGTACCGTGCGGCAGGGTGCTGAAGGTCATCCCCTCCTGGCCCTTCATGATTATCTGGATGTCCAGATAGCGCGCGTGATACTCGGCGCGGCGCTCGGCGAACGGCTGGGTCATGTCTTCAGAGACCAGATAAAACAGGCTGTTGCCGTTGATGTCGTGTTTCCCGAGCGGCGTGGCGTCGGTGACGTGGGCTTTAACGTGCTCAATCGCCTGGCGCAGATCGTCAGGCAGCCAGGACTGCAGATAGTGGATGTTGCCGATAATCATGTTTCAACCCTCAATATAAAACGATGTTTCATTTTAATCTTTTATACGAGAATCCCGGCTGCCATTCCAGCCCTTTTTGGACGAGGTTTGCGCGAGCGCATGTTTATCGGGAATGGTGTTAATTTGCTGTTAACCCTGCCCGGGCATTTATGCAGGGGTTATGCATAACCTCGATCCGCGCTTAACGCACGGCTGTTCTAACATCTTGATTATGCTCTCTAATTAACAAAACCCGTTGCCGCCTCACACTTTACTGTTTTGATAATTTGCTCTAAAAACCCATAATTATTTATTGATTTTTCTTAAGTCAAAAATAGTTAATTACGTTAATTGCATAGACATTCTTGCGTATTATTTTTATCATTTAAAATCAATCACATAACAATTTATTTCAAATGATTAAAATCTACAAAATAATAACAACCTCAAATAATGCCACCGGATCCTGCTTAGCTATTCACCCTTCAATAATATTAAATTAATCATTATCTGATGCGAATCATGCAAATGAAAACAAACCCCTTAATATCCGATTTCGCGTGAGCAATATCACAATACGGATTATTTAACGGCCTAGTATGAATCACGAAATCAATTGAGCTTAGCCGCCATGCAATTAAATACATCACATGGCGCATGCCCTTTTTATTCTGAAAAACAGTTAAAGGAATAATTATGGAAAAGCATTACGTCGGTTCTGAAATTGGTCAATTGCGTAGCGTTATGCTGCACCGCCCAAATTTAAGTCTGAAACGTTTAACGCCATCAAACTGTCAGGAGCTGCTTTTTGATGACGTACTCTCGGTTGAGCGGGCGGGTGAGGAGCATGACATCTTTGCAAACACGCTGCGCGAGCAGGGTGTGGAAGTCCTGCTGTTGACCGACCTTCTGACACAAACCCTTGATATTGCAGAAGCGAAAGCCTGGCTGCTGGATACGCAAATCTCCGACTATCGCCTCGGACCGACCTTTGCCGGCGACGTGCGCGGCTGGCTGGCGGATATGCCGCACCGCGAACTGGCGCGCAGGCTGAGCGGCGGATTAACCTACGGCGAAATTCCGGCGGCCATTAAAAATATGGTGGTCGATACCCACACGGCGAATGATTTTATTATGAAGCCGCTGCCGAACCATTTATTTACCCGCGACACCTCGTGCTGGATTTATAACGGCGTGTCTATTAACCCCATGGCGAAACCGGCCCGTCAGCGCGAAACCAATAACCTGCGGGCAATATATCGCTGGCACCCGGCGTTTGCCGACGGTGATTTTATTAAGTATTTCGGCGACGAGAATATTAATTACGACCACGCCACCTTAGAGGGCGGCGACGTATTAGTGATTGGCCGAGGGGCGGTACTGATCGGCATGTCCGAACGCACGACGCCGCAGGGCGTGGAGTTTCTCGCCAACAGCCTGTTCAAACACCGTCAGGCCGAGCGCGTGATCGCCGTTGAGCTGCCAAAACACCGCTCCTGCATGCACCTCGATACCGTCATGACCCACATCGACGTGGACACCTTCTCCGTCTATCCGGAAGTGGTGCGCAAGGACGCCCAGTGCTGGACGCTCACCCCGGACGGACGCGGCGGCCTGCTGCGCACCCAGGAAACCGACCTGCTGCACGCCATCGAGAATGCGCTCGGCATTAACCAGGTGCGCCTAATCACTACCGGCGGCGACGCCTTTGAAGCCGAACGCGAGCAGTGGAACGACGCCAACAACGTGCTGACTATCCGCCCGGGCGTGGTGATCGGCTACGAGCGCAACGTCTGGACCAACGAGAAGTACGACAAAGCGGGCATCACCGTGCTGCCTATCCCGGGCGACGAGCTCGGACGCGGCCGCGGCGGCGCGCGCTGCATGAGCTGCCCGCTGGAACGCGACGGAATTTAAAGGAGCCATCATGGAACGAAAACCCACTCTGGTTGTGGCCCTGGGCGGCAACGCGCTGCTCAAGCGCGGCGAGCCGCTGGAAGCTGAAATCCAGCGCCAGAACATCGAGCAGGCCGCCCGCACCATCGCCGGGCTGACGGAACAGTGGCGCGTGGTGCTGGTGCACGGCAACGGGCCGCAGGTCGGGCTGCTGGCGCTGCAGAACAGCGCCTACGACAAAGTGACGCCCTACCCGCTGGACGTTCTCGGCGCCGAAAGCCAGGGAATGATCGGCTACATGCTCCAGCAGGCGCTGAAAAACAATCTGCCGCAGCGCGAGGTGAGCGTCCTGCTCACGCAGGTGGAAGTGGACGCTGCCGACCCGGCCTTCAGCAACCCGACCAAATACATCGGCCCGGTGTACAGCGAAGCCCAGGCAAAAACGCTGGCCGCGGAAAAAGGCTGGGTGTTCAAGGCCGACGGCAGCTACGTCCGCCGCGTGGTGCCGTCACCGCAGCCGAAACGCATCGTCGAGAGCGACGCCATCACGGCGCTGATCCAGCGTGACCATCTGGTGATCTGCAACGGCGGTGGCGGCGTGCCGGTGGTGGAGAACGCCAACGGCTATCGCGGCATTGAGGCGGTGATCGACAAAGACCTCTCCGCCGCCCTGCTGGCGCGTCAGATCGAGGCCGACGCCCTGCTGATCCTGACCGATGCCGACGCGGTGTACCTCGACTGGGGCAAGCCGACCCAGCGCCCGCTGGCGCAGGTGACGCCGGAGCTGCTCAGAGGCATGCAGTTCGACGCCGGATCGATGGGCCCGAAAGTGGCCGCCTGCCGCGAGTTTGTTGAGGCCTGCAACGGCATTGCCGGGATCGGCGCGCTGGCCGACGGCGCGGAGATCCTGGCGGGCGAGAAAGGCACGTTGATTCGCAACTGAGTCGTTTTCCCCTCACCCTAACCCTCTCCCTAAGGGAGAGGGGACGATTACACCCTCTCCCCGTGGGAGAGGGCCGGGGTGAGGGCATCAAACAGCAAATTTTAAAAAGGATTTACCCATGACCATCAACCTGAAAAACCGCAACTTCCTGAAACTGCTGGACTACACCCCGGCGGAGATCCAGTACCTGATCGACCTCGCCATCGAGCTGAAGGCCGCCAAAAAAGCCGGGCGCGAAAAGCAAACCCTGGTCGGGAAAAACATCGCCCTGATTTTTGAAAAAACCTCCACCCGCACCCGCTGCGCCTTTGAAGTGGGCGCGTTCGACCAGGGCGCGCAGGTCACCTACCTCGGCCCAAGCGGCTCGCAGATCGGCCATAAAGAGTCGATGAAGGACACCGCCCGCGTGCTGGGCCGCATGTATGACGGTATCGAATATCGCGGCTATGGCCAGGCCATCGTTGAGGAGCTGGGCGAGTACGCGGGCGTGCCGGTGTGGAACGGCCTGACCGACGAGTTCCACCCAACGCAGATCCTCGCCGACCTGATGACCATGCTGGAGCATGCGCCGGGCAAAACCCTGCCGGAGCTGAGCTTTGCCTATCTCGGCGACGCGCGCAACAACATGGGCAACTCGCTGATGGTCGGCGCGGCCAAGATGGGGATGGATATCCGCCTCGTCGCGCCGAAATCCTTCTGGCCGGAAGCCGGGCTGGTTGAGCAGTGCCGCGCCATCGCGAAAGAGACGGGCGCGCGCATCACCCTCACCGACGACGTGGAAGAAGGCGTGCGGGGGACCGATTTCCTCTACACCGACGTGTGGGTCTCCATGGGCGAGCCGAAGGAAGCCTGGGCCGAGCGCGTCAGCCTGATGAAGCCGTATCAAATTAATGCGGACGTGATGAAGGCCACAGGCAACCCGAACGTCAAGTTTATGCACTGCCTGCCGGCGTTCCACAACGAACACACCAAAGTGGGCCGCGAGATCGAGATGGCGTACGGCCTGAAGGGGCTGGAAGTGACGGAAGAGGTCTTCGAATCACCGAACTCCATCGTCTTCGACGAAGCAGAGAACCGCATGCACACCATTAAAGCGGTCATGGTGGCGACACTCGGCGACTAATCACCGCCCGGCGCGCCGCGGGGTGCGCCGGGTTTAAGGAGCACATCATGGGCAAGTTTAAGTTTCCCTCCGCTTACACCATTCTCTTTTTTCTGATTGCCGTTGTGGCGGCGCTGAGCTGGGTCGTCCCCGCCGGTCAGTACCAGATGGCGATGAACGAAACCCTCGGTAAAGAAGTCCCGATTGCCGGAACGTACGCGCACGTGGCGGCACATCCGCAGGGGCTGGTTTCCGTCCTGATGGCGCCCATCGCCGGGCTGTACGATCCGGTCTCCGGCCAGGCCGGGGCGATCGACGTCGCGCTGTTTATCCTGATCATCGGCGGTTTTCTCGGGATCGTCACCAAAACCGGGGCGATTGACGCCGGGATCGAACGCGTCACTACGCGACTGCGCGGGCGCGAGGAGTGGATGATCCCGATCCTGATGGCGCTGTTTGCCGCGGGCGGCACGATTTACGGCATGGCCGAAGAGTCGCTGCCGTTCTACACCCTGCTGGTGCCGGTGATGCTGGCCGCCCGGTTCGATCCGGTTGTCGCCGCCTCTACCGTGCTGCTCGGGGCGGGGATCGGCACGCTCGGCTCCACCATCAACCCGTTCGCCACGGTGATCGCCGCCAACGCCGCCGGGATCCCCTTCACTAACGGCATCGCCCTGCGCGTGGCGCTGCTGGTCATCGGCTGGGTCATCTGCGTGGCGTGGGTGATGCGCTATGCCCGTAAGGTGCGCCAGGATCCGTCGCTGTCGATCGTGGCGGATAAGCAGGAAGAGAACCGCGCCCATTTCCTCGGCGACAAGGGCGAACAGTCGCTGGAATTCACCCCGGTGCGCAAAATCATCCTGGTGATTTTCGCCCTCGCCTTCGCGGTGATGATCTACGGCGTGGCGGTGCTGGGCTGGTGGATGGCAGAGATCTCAGCGGTGTTTCTCGCCAGCGCGATTATCGTCGGCCTGATTGCCCGCATGAGCGAAGAGGAGCTGACGTCGACGTTTATCAACGGCGCGCGAGATTTGCTGGGCGTCGCGCTGATTATCGGCATCGCGCGCGGTATCGTAGTCATCATGGATAAGGGCATGATTACCCACACCATTTTGCACAGCGCGGAAGGGCTGGTCAGCGGGTTGTCCACGGTAGCGTTTATCAACGTGATGTACTGGCTGGAGGTCGTGCTGTCGTTTCTTGTGCCTTCTTCATCCGGCCTGGCCGTTCTGACGATGCCGATCATGGCGCCGCTTGCCGATTTCGCTAACGTCAACCGCGACCTGGTGGTGACGGCTTACCAGTCGGCCTCCGGCATCGTTAACCTAGTCACGCCTACTTCTGCCGTCGTGATGGGCGGGCTGGCTATCGCCCGCGTGCCCTACGTGCGCTATCTGAAATGGGTGGCGCCGCTGCTGGGCATTTTAACGGTGGTGATTATGGTGGCGTTAAGTCTGGGTGCCTTGTTGTGATTTGCCGGATGGCGCTGCGCTTATCCGGCCTACGGATCGGTGCGGTGCCACCGGTTATTTCAGGAACTGATATGGGAACTATGATGGATTACGAAGAGTACTCTCCCAAAGAGCAACTACAGCTGACGGTCTGCCAGCGCCTGATCGCAGAAAAGAGCTATCTCTCTCAGGAGGAGATCCGCCGGGATTTGCAGGAGCGTGGTTTTGAAACCATCAGCCAGTCCACCGTTTCACGTCTGCTTAAATTGCTCGGTGTCATAAAAATTCGAAATGCCAAAGGGCTAAAGATTTATTCGCTGAATCCCCAGCTGCGCCCTGCCCCCGACGCCGCGCGTACCGTGTCCGAAATGGTGGTCAGCGTCGAGCACAATAGCGAGTTTATCCTTGTTCATACCGTCGCCGGATATGGCCGCGCGGTGGCGCGTATTCTGGATTATCACCAGCTGCCGGAAATTTTAGGCGTGGTGGCCGGCAGCAGTATCGTCTGGGTCGCTCCCCGCGTCGTGAAGCGCACCGCACTGGTGCATAAGCAAATTAATTATTTACTCAGAACGCATTAATATTCATAAAGAACCGTTTGCATTGAGTAAAGCGTGCATTAAATCGCTTGATCCGAAAAGCGAGCTGCGTATAATGCCCGACAATTTGCCGGGAGGAAGCATGGTCAAGCGTGTACGACATAACGTCTTACCGCGTCTGAAATCAGACGCTGGCCTGCCGTTTTTCTTCCCGTTGCTAAACCTATTCCCAGAGCCCCTCATTTGAGGGGCTTTTTTTTGCCCGGCGTCAGGAGATAAACATGAATCCGCTTTATCAAAAACACATCATTTCCATAAACGACCTCAGCCGCGAAGAGCTGGAACTGGTTCTGGAAACCGCGGCAAAACTGAAGGCCGATCCGCAACCGGAGCTGCTGAAGCACAAGGTGATTGCGAGCTGCTTCTTCGAAGCCTCGACCCGCACCCGCCTCTCCTTTGAAACCTCCATGCACCGCCTGGGCGCAAGCGTGGTGGGCTTCTCGGACAGCAGCAACACGTCGCTGGGTAAAAAAGGCGAAACCCTGGCGGATACCATTTCAGTGATCAGCACCTACGTCGACGCGATTGTGATGCGTCACCCGCAGGAGGGCGCGGCGCGTCTGGCGACCGAATTTTCCGGCGGCATTCCGGTACTGAACGCCGGTGACGGTGCCAACCAGCACCCGACGCAGACCCTGCTGGATCTGTTCACCATTCAGGAGACGCAGGGCAAGCTCGAGAACCTGAATATCGCCATGGTCGGCGACCTGAAGTATGGCCGCACCGTCCACTCCCTGACCCAGGCGCTGGCGAAATTTAACGGCAACCGCTTCTTCTTCATCGCGCCTGACGCGCTGGCGATGCCGCAGTACATTCTCGACATGCTGGATGAGAAAGGCATTCAGTGGAGCCTGCACGCCAGCATCGAAGAGGTGATGAGCCACGTGGATATTCTCTACATGACCCGCGTGCAGAAAGAGCGTCTGGACCCGTCCGAATACGCCAACGTGAAGGCACAGTTCGTGCTGCGCGCCAGCGACCTTGAGGGCGCGCGCGACAATATGAAGGTGCTGCATCCGCTGCCGCGCATCGATGAGATCACCACAGACGTGGATAAGACGCCGCACGCCTGGTACTTCCAGCAGGCCGGAAACGGCATCTTCGCCCGCCAGGCGTTACTGGCACTGGTTCTGAATCGCGAATTGGCACTGTAAGGGGAAACGACCATGACACACGATAACAAACTCCAGGTTGAAGCCATCAAGCGCGGCACCGTGATTGACCACATCCCTGCGCAGGTGGGCTTTAAGCTGCTGACGCTGTTCAAACTGACCGAAACCGACCAGCGCATCACCATCGGCCTGAACCTGCCGTCGGGCGAGATGGGCCGCAAGGACCTGATTAAAATCGAGAACACCTTCCTGACCGACGAGCAGGTCAACCAGCTGTCGCTGTACGCGCCGGACGCCACCGTCAACCGCATCGACGAGTATGAAGTGGTCGGCAAATCCCGCCCGAGCCTGCCGGATCGTATCGAAAGCGTGTTGGTCTGCCCGAACAGCAACTGCATCAGTCACGCTGAGCCGGTTTCTTCCAGCTTTGCAGTGAAAAAACGCGCCGATGACATCGCGCTCAAATGCAAATACTGCGAAAAAGAGTTTTCTCATTATGTGGTGCTGGCCAACTAATTGAGGTTGGTAATGAAATCCCGGCTGTTATAATGGCCGGGAACATTCTTAACGCTGTAATTCTGGAGAAAACATGAGCAAAGTACTCGCGACGGAAAATGCACCAGCGGCTATCGGCCCTTACGTTCAGGGCGTTGATCTGGGTAGCATGATCATCACTTCCGGGCAGATCCCGGTGAACCCAAAAACCGGCGCGGTGCCGGAAGACGTCGCGGCACAGGCGCGTCAGTCGCTGGAAAACGTGCAGGCTATCGTTGAATCTGCCGGACTGAAAGTAGGCGATATCGTGAAAACCACCGTTTTCGTGAAAGATCTGAACGATTTCGCGACCGTTAACGCCACTTACGAAGCGTTCTTCACCGAGCACAACGCCACCTTCCCGGCGCGCTCCTGCGTGGAAGTGGCCCGTCTGCCAAAAGACGTGAAAATTGAAATCGAAGCGATTGCGGTACGTCGCTAATTCGCTTTGGTGATAAAAAAGGCAGCCCGGGCTGCCTTTTTTGTTGCTTGCTACTGATTCCTCGTCGCCCTGAGCAGCGTCTCCAGCGGATAGACCGCCGCAATCACCACCTCGTCCTGAACCTTCGCCGCGTTATCCAGCTCGCTCTGAATCGAGGCTATCTCTTTATCATCCAGCGTGCCCTGGCGCGCCACCAGATCCGTCAGCCTCAGGCCAATGGAGGCCAGCTTATCCACCTCCTGGATCACCGGCTTCATCGCCTTCAGCTGATAGCTGTTTTCGCTTAACGCAAGCGCGTCGCTGGTGTTGCTCTGCCAGCGGTTAAAGACGTGGCGCAGCGAGTCCGCGCTTTCCGCGTCTTCCGCATCGCTCACCAGGCGGTCCGCCCATTTGTTCATCTGGCGCACGGTGGCGCTTTCGGCGTTCAGCGCATCGGCGAAGCGGTTGAGCGGTTCGAACTGATGATAATTTCCCGCCTGGAACTTCAGGTGCTGGCGGGTGTAATACTGCGCGGGCTCTACCGCCTGAGCGAGGATCTGCAGCGGCAGCGTGTCGGCATTACCGGCAAGGCGCGTGAACTGCACCTGCTGCTGGGTATGCTGCTGCAGCCCGACCGACACCGTCGACCAGCTGTCCATCGCCTGCAGGCGAGTGTACATGTTATCGACGTCGTTGACGTCCTGCGCGGACCAAAGGCGCTCCGCCACCGCGAAGGTGCGCGGCCACAGGCGGATATCCAGAACCGGCGCCACCACGTTTTCCGCCCACAGCGCGGCTTCCCCGCCGAGCAGGCTGGCCTGATTCGCCACATCCGGCACGACGGGCGGAATGCCTTTCGGCACCGCGTCCAGACGCGTGCCGCTGATTGGGTAACGCGTATTCCCCACCAGGAAATAGCCGGTGAGCTTGTCGTTATCGACGGAGACCACCGGGCGCGTCTCGCCCATCCACGTATCGACGGTGAAGGTCACCTGGCTGTCGTCACGCCATTCAATATCCTGCACCGCGCGGCGGGATTTCCCGGCAAAATCAATAAACCCGCGCCAGCCTGCGTCCCCTTTCACCAGCGTGAAGCTCCCCTCCACCGGCTTGCCCTTCAGGCGCGGCATGGAAAAGGCCCAGCTCTGGACGCTGTCGGTGTCTGTAATCACATCCACGCCGTTCAGCCCCTGCGGGACAATTTCGTTGCGGTAGTGATAGGCGGTGGACTGGGGCTGGTCGAGATAGAAACCGGTGGAGAGAATGCCCTTGTAGCCGTTCTGCGCCACCTGCCCCAGCGCGTCCTGCCCCTGCCAGGACTGGATCAGAATGCTTTTCGGCAGGTCAGGATGGTAGATCTCGTCCCAGCCGACCATCTGCCGGTGGTGTTTCTCGAGGATCGTTTCCAGCTTGCGGTTGAAATACGCCTGCAGCGCGTGGCTGTCCGCCAGCCTGTTGTCGCGCATGAAATTCTGGATCGCGGCGTTCGCTTTCCACTGGCTGTCGTCGACCTCGTCACCGCCGATATGCAGATACGGATCGGGGAAGATCGCCGCCAGTTCGCTGACCATCGCGTCGGCAAAAGCGTAAGTTGCGTCTTTTGTCGGATCCAGCACCGGCTTCAGCACGCCCCAGTGGCGCTCCATTTCATAAGGCCCCGGGGCGCTCATCAGCTCCGGGTAGGCCACGGCAATCGCCGAGGCGTGGCCCGGCATGTCGATCTCCGGCACCACGCGGATACCGCGCTCGGCGGCGTAACGCACCACCTCGCGCATCTGTTCAGGCGTGTAGAACAGTCCGTCGCTGGCAAGCTGCGTCAGCTTAGGGTAGCGCTTCGAGCTGAAGCGCCAGCCCTGATCGTCGGTTAAGTGCCAGTGCAGGACGTTGAGCTTCGCCGCGGCCATGCCGTCGATCTGGCGCTTGATATCCGGCAGCGGAATAAAATGACGCGCCGAGTCGAGCAGCAGCCCGCGCCACGGGAAGCGCGGCGAATCTTCAATGGTGACCCACGGCAGCGAGGTGTTTTCCGCCCCGTTCTGCATCAGCTGGAGCAGCGTTTCCATGGCGCGCAGCGCGCCAAAGCGGGTGTTGGCGGAGATATCGACGCCGCTGGCGTCCACCGTGAGCCTGTAGCTTTCATCGCTGTCCGGCAGCGGCTGCGGCTTGACCTTTTTGGCAACCGCGATGCGGATGGTCGGTTTATCTGGTTTTTCAGTCTGAGGCTGTAGCGTCCAGCCGGTTTGCAGGGCCATGCGCTGGCGCAGGCGGCTGACGGCGTCACCGAGATCGTCCCCGCTGACGCTAATGGATACGTTGTTGCTGAGCACCAGCGCGCCCTGGGTCGTCGGGCGTTCAACCTTGGCAGGCCAGGGCATTAAGGGGAGATCCCCTGCCGGGGCGGCAAACGCAGAGGCGCCGAGCATCAGCCCGGCGGTTAAGAGACTGTACCGTAACATGAATGTTCCTTATCTGACGGGCCAAATAAAGGCAAAACATTCTGTTAACATGCGCTCAATTTGTCGTCAAGCGAATGCGCCGACGGAGATCACAGGTTGTTGAATTTGGGAGGAAAGCCAGTCCCCTCTCCCCAAAGGGGCGAGGGTGAAAGGCCGCACCGAGCGGTCCCCTCTCCCTTCCAGGGAGAGGGTTAGGGTGAGGGTATGTTTTTACTGCCATCCATACCGACGCGCATAGAATCCTTTCACCATCTGCGTCAGCACCATATAGCCCGCGAGGATCGCCACCAGCCACGGGAAGTAGCTCAGCGGCAGCGCCTGAAGCTGTAGGTAGCCTGCCAGCGGCGAGAACGGCAGCGCGATACCGAGCGCCATCACAATGCCCGTCATCACAATCAGCGGCCATGCGGCACGGCTCTGGATGAACGGAATGCGGCGGGTACGGATCATATGCACAATCAGCGTCTGCGACAGCAGGCCCACCACGAACCAGCCGGACTGGAACAGCGTCTGGTGTTCCGGGGTGTTGGCGTGGAACACAAACCACATCAGGCAGAAGGTCAGGATGTCGAAGATGGAGCTGATAGGCCCAAAGAACAGCATAAAGCGCCCGAGATCCGCCGGGTTCCAGTGCTGCGGCTTCTGGATCTGCTCGTCGTCCACGTTATCAAACGGGATCGCTACCTGAGACACGTCGTACATCAGGTTCTGGATCAGCAGGTGCAGCGGCAGCATCGGCAGGAACGGCAGAAACGCGCTCGCCACCAGCACGCTGAAGACGTTACCGAAGTTGGAGCTGGCGGTCATTTTGATGTACTTGAGCATGTTGGCAAAGGTGCGGCGCCCTTCGATCACGCCCTCCTCCAGCACCATCAGGCTTTTTTCCAGCAGAATGATATCCGCCGCTTCACGGGCAATATCCACCGCACCGTCGACGGAGATACCGATGTCCGCCGCACGCAGCGCGGGCGCGTCGTTGATGCCGTCGCCCATAAAGCCCACCACGTGCCCTTCACGCTTAAGCAGGGTGACGATGCGCTCTTTGTGCATCGGCGTCAGGCGGGCAAACAGCGTGGTACGCTGGGCAAGCTTCGCCAGCTCATCGTCGGACAGGTGCTCAATATCGCTCCCCACCACAACGTCGCCCGCGTCCAGCCCCACTTCATGGCACACTTTGGCCGCCACCAGCTCGCTGTCGCCGGTTAGAATTTTGACGGTAATACCGCTCGCCTTCAGCGCCTTCAGCGCCGGCGCGGTGGTCTCTTTCGGCGGATCGAGGAATGCGATGTAACCCTCGAGGATCAGATCGGATTCGTCGATACGCTGATAGTCACCCTCGCGCGCGGGCAGGAACTTGCTCGCGACCGCCACGACGCGCAGCCCCTGACGGTTCAGGTTATCGGTGACGCGCCTGATGCGGCGCAGCATGGTGTCGTCCAGCGGCACGATGTCGCCGTTATAGCGAACCTGCGTCGACACGTTGAGGATCTCCTGCAGCGCCCCTTTGCAGATCAGCTGGTGCACGTCCGTCTGCTCGCTCACCACCACCGACATGCGGCGGCGCTCGAAGTCGAACGGGATCTCATCCACCTTCTGCCAGCGGCCGGAGAGCGTGCGGGCGGACTCCTCGTCCACCCCTTCCAGCACCGCGACGTCGAGCAGGTTTTTCAGCCCGGTCTGGTAATGGCTGTTCAGCCACGCGCTGTGCAGGACGCGCTCGCTGGTTTTGCCGGAGATATCAGTGTGGTTCTCCAGCACGATTTTGTCCTGCGTCAGGGTGCCGGTTTTATCGGTGCAGAGGATGTCCATCGCGCCAAAGTTCTGGATGGCGTCGAGATGTTTGACGATCACTTTCTGTTTAGAGAGCTTCACCGCCCCGCGCGCCAGCGTGGAGGTGACAATCATCGGCAGCATTTCAGGCGTTAAGCCAACGGCCACGGAAAGCGCGAACAGGGCCGCTTCCCACCAGTCGCCTTTGGTGTAGCCGTTGATCAGCAGCACGATCGGCGTCATCACCATCATAAAGCGGATCAGCAGCATGCTGACGCGGCCAATCCCTTTCTGGAAGGCGTTCGGCTCGCTCTCCTGCTCGCTGACGCGCCCGGCAAGCTGACCAAACCAGGTGTCGCCCCCGGTGGCGGTGACAATCGCCTGCGCGGTGCCGCTGACCACCGTGGTGCCCATAAAGCACAGGGTGTCGCACTCGAGCGGGTTCATCTGCTGCGGGTCGCGGCTGCGCGCAACCTTTTCAACCGGCAGGGATTCCCCGGTCAGCGAGGCCTGCGCGACGAAAAGATCGCGCGCCTGGATGATGCGTAAATCCGCCGGGATCATGTCCCCCGCGGCCAGCTTCACCAGATCGCCCGGCACCAGCTGGTCGATAGGCAGCTCCACCCAGGCGTTTTCGCCGAGATCGTTAATCACGCGCGAGACGGTCGCGGTGTTGCTGACCATCGCCTTCAGGGCGTCCGCCGCTTTGGTGGAGCGGGCTTCCTGAATGAAGTTCAGCAGCGTGGAGATACCGACCATCAGGGCAATGACGCCTGCGGCAAACAGATCTTCCGTCGCGTAAGAGATAAGGCCGAGCACGGTCAGCAGCAGGTTGAACGGGTTGCGGTAGCAAAGCCACAGGTGCACCCACCACGGAGACGGCTTCTGCGCCGGGATCTGGTTATCGCCGTGCACGGCGCGGATTTTTTCCACTTCGGCCGCGTTTAGCCCTTCTGGGTGTCCGCCGAACGCGCGCCATACTTCGTTTTCATCCATCGCCGCCACATTCAGGCAGCGTTCGGTCAGGGACGCGGGGATCGCCGCCCCCGCCATGTTTTTGGCGTTTGGCAGCGGGTCGCGCTGAACAAGACGGTGTGGCAGGTGGCGGCTCAGCAGGGCCTGCAGCTGCCGGGTGATATTTTTAAACATAGTCATTCCTCCGCATCCGCGAATGCGGACGCAGCAATTCCTTCAGGCGTGGCAAAGCCGTACCTGAGAGGCACTCAATTTTTCAAGCAGGAACGTTTAGGACGTTGCTGCCTCACGCCGGTGAGACAGCAAAAGCTGGCTTACCGGAAAGAACGTATTCTCCCGTTCAGGAGAGGTGTGGGATCGGGATCCATGAAGCCTCCGGTAAGTAAAAAGTAGGGTGTCGCCGCGCAGTACAGGGATTTAGGCATACCCTTTATGACGATTCGGGCGGTATTATACCCCCCTGCAAATAAACCGAACGTAAACCAGACTTTGCCCATAGCGAAATCGCGCTATAGCATTAGGCTCAATTCACTACATCGTCGTTGTTACAGGGAATACAGCATGCAGAACCGCCTTACGATTAAAGACATCGCGCGTTTAAGCGGCGTGGGGAAATCGACCGTCTCACGCGTGCTGAACAACGAAAGCGGCGTCAGCGAACGCACCCGCGAGCGCGTTGAGGCGGTCATGAATCAGCACGGTTTTTCCCCTTCCCGCTCCGCGCGCGCCATGCGCGGGCAGAGTGACAAAGTCGTCGCCATCATTGTCTCGCGTCTGGACTCTCTGTCTGAAAACCTCGCCGTGCAGACCATGCTGCCCGCCTTCTACGAGCAGGGGTATGATCCGATCATGATGGAGAGCCAGTTCTCTGTGCAGCTGGTTGAAGAGCATCTGGGCATGCTCCAGCGGCGCAACATTGACGGCGTGGTGCTGTTTGGTTTTACCGGCATTAAGGACGAGATGCTGAAACCCTGGCAGCCTTCGCTGGTGCTGCTGGCGCGCGATGCCCACGGGTTTGCCTCCGTCTGCTATGACGACGAGGGCGCGATTATCACCCTGATGCAGCGCCTGTTTGACGAAGGCCATCGCCACATCAGCTTCCTCGGCGTCCCGCACGCGGACGTCACCACCGGCAAGCGCCGTCATGAGGCCTACCTGGCTTTTTGCAAAAAGCACAATCTCTCCGCCGTGGCCTCCCTGCCGGGGCTGGGCATGAAGCAGGGCTACGAGCAGGCCGCCAGCGTTCTGACGCCGCAGACTACCGCGCTGGTGTGCGCCACGGATACCCTGGCGCTGGGTGCCAGCAAATATCTGCAGGAGCAGCGCATCGATAACCTGCAGGTGGCGAGCGTCGGCAGCACGCCGCTGATGAAGTTTTTGCATCCGGAAATTATTACCGTCGATCCGGGCTACGCCGAGTCCGGCAGACAGGCCGCCGCGCAGCTGATCGAGCAGATCAACGGGCGCGCTGAGCCGCGTCAGATCGTTATTCCTGCCCACCTTTCTTAACCCCCGCTCAACGGTTTATTGTGATCTTCGCCCGATTTCGGGAACGTTCCCATTTTCGCCGTCACGCTGAAGGAGTAGGCTTGCGCTCAGGTCATTACCCCCCTCACCATCTGTCATGAGGTTTCATGATGAGTAAAGTCAAACAAGCAGATATCGATCAGTTGATCGTCCTGGTCGGCGGCCGCGAAAACATCGCTACCGTCAGCCATTGCATTACCCGCCTGCGCTTCGTGCTGAACGATCCGGCCAAAGCCAACCCGAAGGCCATTGAAGAACTTTCCATGGTCAAAGGCTGCTTCACCAACGCCGGGCAGTTCCAGGTCGTTATTGGTACCGAAGTGGGCGATTACTATCAGGCTCTGCTGGCGACAACCGGGCACTCCTCCGCCGATAAAGAGCAGGCGAAGAAGGCCGCGCGCCAGAATATGAAGTGGCACGAGCAGCTGATTTCCCACTTCGCGGAAATTTTCTTCCCGCTGCTGCCCGCGCTGATCAGCGGGGGCTTAATCTTAGGCTTCCGTAACGTCATCGGCGATGTGCCGATGAGCGACGGCAAAACCCTGGCGCAGATGTATCCGGCGCTGAAAACCGTTTACGATTTTCTGTGGCTGATTGGCGAGGCGATCTTCTTCTATCTGCCGGTCGGGATTTGCTGGTCCGCGGTGCGCAAGATGGGCGGCACGCCGATTCTCGGTATCGTGCTGGGCGTCACGCTGGTCTCTCCACAGTTAATGAACGCTTACTTACTTGGTCAGCAGGTGCCTGAGGTGTGGAACTTCGGCCTGTTTACTATCGCCAAAGTGGGCTATCAGGCGCAGGTCATTCCGGCCCTGCTGGCGGGTCTGGCGCTGGGCTTTATTGAAACGCGCCTGAAGCGCATCGTGCCGGATTACCTCTATCTGGTGGTGGTGCCGGTCTGCTCGTTGATCCTGGCGGTGTTCCTGGCGCACGCCTTTATCGGTCCGTTTGGCCGCATGATCGGCGACGGCGTGGCCTTCGCGGTGCGTCACCTGATGACCGGCAGCTTCGCGCCGATTGGAGCCGCGCTGTTTGGCTTCCTGTACGCCCCGCTGGTGATCACCGGCGTGCACCAGACCACGCTGGCCATTGATATGCAGATGATCCAGAGCCTCGGCGGCACGCCGGTCTGGCCGATTATCGCCCTGTCTAACATTGCACAGGCGTCGGCGGTTACCGGCATCATCATCGTCAGCCGCAAGCACAACGAGCGTGAGATCTCCGTTCCGGCAGCCATCTCTGCTTACCTCGGCGTCACCGAACCGGCGATGTACGGTATCAACCTGAAGTACCGCTTCCCGATGCTCTGCGCGATGATCGGTTCCGGTCTGGCTGGCCTGGTGTGCGGTCTGAACGGCGTGATGGCGAACGGGATTGGCGTCGGCGGCCTGCCGGGCATTCTCTCCATCCAGCCCGCTTACTGGCAGGTGTTTGCCCTGGCGATGGCCATCGCGATTATCGTCCCAATGGCGCTCACCACCGTGGTTTACCAGCGTAAGTTCCGTCAGGGCTCGCTGCAGATTGTTTAACTTCTTCTTTCGGGGCGCAGTTGCGCCCCTTCGCATTTGCAGGAACGCACTATGAATACCCTTCCTCACTGGTGGCAGAACGGCGTCATCTATCAGATTTACCCAAAGAGTTTCCAGGACACCACCGGCAGCGGCACCGGCGATCTGCGCGGCGTGACGCAGCGTCTGGACTACCTGAAAACCCTCGGCATCGACGCCATCTGGCTGACGCCGTTTTATATCTCCCCGCAGGTGGATAACGGCTACGACGTGGCGAATTACACCGCCATCGACCCGGCCTACGGCACGCTGGATGATTTCGACGAGCTGGTTGCCCGGGCGCACGAGCGCGGCATCCGTATTGTCCTGGACATGGTGTTTAACCACACCTCCACGCAGCACGCCTGGTTCCGCGAGTCGCTGAACAAAGCGAGCCCGTACCGCCAGTTCTACATCTGGCGCGACGGCACGCCGGAGCAGCTTCCCAACAACTGGCGCTCCAAGTTTGGCGGCAATGCCTGGCGCTGGCACGCCGAGAGCGAGCAGTATTACCTGCACCTGTTCGCCCCGGAGCAGGCGGACCTCAACTGGGAAAACCCGGCCGTGCGCGCCGAGCTGAAAAAGGTGTGCGAGTTCTGGGCCGATCGCGGCGTGGACGGCTTGCGTCTGGACGTGATTAACCTGATTTCAAAAGACCAGGATTTCCCGGACGACAACACCGGAGACGGCCGCCGCTTCTACACCGACGGGCCGCGCGTTCACGAATATCTGCAGGAGATGAGCCGCGACGTCTTCACCCCACGCAACCTGATGACGGTGGGCGAGATGTCCTCGACCTCGCTGGAGAACTGCCAGCAGTACGCGTCGCTCGACGGCAGCGAGCTGTCGATGACCTTTAACTTCCATCATCTGAAGGTGGACTACCCCGGCGGCGAAAAATGGACGCAGGCGAAGCCGGACTTCGTGGCGCTGAAAACCCTCTTCCGCCACTGGCAGCAGGGGATGCACAACAGGGCCTGGAACGCGCTGTTCTGGTGTAACCACGATCAGCCGCGCATCGTGTCGCGCTTTGGTGATGAAGGGGAACACCGCTTGGCTGCCGCGAAGATGCTCGGCATGGTGCTGCACGGCATGCAGGGCACGCCGTATATCTACCAGGGCGAAGAGCTGGGGATGACCAACCCGCACTTCAGCCGCATCACCGACTATCGCGACGTGGAGAGCCTGAACATGTTCGCCGAACTGCGCGCCAACGGCCGCGAGCCGGAGGAATTGCTGGCGATTCTGGCGAGTAAGTCCCGCGATAACGGGCGAACCCCAATGCAATGGGACGCTTCGCACCATGCGGGCTTTACCGAGGGCGAGCCGTGGATTGGCGTCTGCGATAACTACGAGACGGTGAACGCCCGCGCGGCGCTCGACGACCCGGATTCGGTGTTCTACACCTACCAGTCGCTGATTAGCCTGCGCAAAACCCTGCCGGTGCTGACGTGGGGAGATTATGAGGATCTCCTGCCGGAGCATCCTTACCTCTGGTGCTACCGCCGTCAGTGGCAGGGGCAGACGCTGATGGTGGCGGCAAACCTGAGCCCTACGCCTCAGGAATGGCAGACAGAGGCTCTCAGCGATAAGTCGCAGGTGCTGATGAGTAACTATCCGGCACCGCAAACGACGTCGCTCCGTCCGTTTGAAGCCGTCTGGTGGTTGCAGCAGTAACTTTCTCTGCCGGGTGCGGCTCAGCACCCGGCTTACTTTACTGTTTTTGTTGAATAATTAATCAGATTTTTCTCGCGCGCCTTTACAATCGCTGAAGCGCCCGTCGTTTGTACTCTCGTCTTTTTACTTTGTTCTGCATCAAATAAATCGCAAACATGTTTGATGCAAATCACTATATGTAGCACTTAAAATGCACGCCGACCCAACATCTTGTATTTATCGTCTACTATTCCAACAACAAGACGGCGCTTACGCTGGCCGGAATTGTGGATAACACGAGCTGGGAACGCGGGAAGTCTTTGGCCCGGCGGGGAATACGCCCGGTTATTACTTCTCCACCTCTGTGGATAACCTGTTTTCAAAAAATGGAGTGATCATGACACCGCATGTGATGAAACGTGATGGCTGTAAAGTGCCGTTTAAATCAGAGCGCATCCAGGAAGCCATTCTGCGTGCAGCTAAAGCAGCGGGAGTCGATGACGCAGATTACTGCGCCACCGTCGCAGAAGTCGTTAGCAGCCAGATGAACGAACGCAGCCAGGTCGATATCAACGAGATCCAGACCGCGGTTGAGAACCAGCTGATGGCGGGGCCTTACAAACAGCTGGCGCGTGCCTACATTGAGTACCGTCACGATCGTGACGTGCAGCGTGAGAAGCGCGGTCGTCTGAACCAGGAGATCCGTGGCCTGGTGGAGCAGACCAACTCCGCCCTGCTCAATGAAAACGCCAACAAAGACAGCAAAGTGATCCCGACCCAGCGCGACCTGCTGGCCGGTATCGTCGCCAAACACTATGCCCGTCAGCACCTGCTGCCGCGCGATGTGGTCTCGGCGCACGAGCGCGGTGAAATTCACTACCACGATCTCGACTATTCGCCGTTCTTCCCGATGTTCAACTGCATGCTGATCGACCTGAAAGGCATGCTGACCCACGGTTTTAAAATGGGTAACGCCGAGATTGAACCGCCAAAATCAATCTCCACGGCCACCGCCGTCACCGCGCAGATTATCGCCCAGGTCGCCAGCCATATTTACGGCGGCACCACGATTAACCGCATTGATGAAGTGCTGGCCCCGTTCGTGACGGCAAGCTTCAACAAGCATCGTAAAACGGCGGAAGAGTGGCAGATCCCGGACGCCGACGGCTACGCGCACTCCCGCACTGAGAAAGAGTGCTACGATGCCTTCCAGTCGCTGGAATATGAAGTGAACACGCTGCACACCGCCAACGGCCAGACGCCGTTTGTGACCTTCGGGTTTGGTCTGGGCACCAGCTGGGAATCACGCCTGATCCAGCAGTCCATCCTGCGCAACCGCATTTCCGGCCTCGGCAAGAACCGCAAAACGGCGGTGTTCCCGAAACTGGTATTCGCTATCCGCGACGGTCTGAACCACAAGTTTGGCGATCCGAACTACGACATCAAACAGCTGGCGCTGGAGTGCGCGAGCAAGCGCATGTACCCGGACATCCTGAACTACGATCAGGTCGTCAAAGTGACCGGTTCGTTTAAAACGCCAATGGGCTGCCGCAGCTTCCTCGGCGTGTACGAAGATGAAAACGGCGAGCAGATCCACGACGGGCGCAACAACCTGGGCGTCATCAGCCTGAACCTGCCGCGCATCGCGCTAGAAGCCAAAGGCAATGAAGCGGAATTCTGGACGCTGCTGGACGAGCGTCTGCAGCTGGCGCGTAAGGCGCTGATGACCCGCATCGCGCGCCTTGAAGGGGTCAAAGCCCGCGTGGCGCCAATCCTCTATATGGAAGGGGCCTGCGGCGTACGTCTGAAAGCGGACGATGACGTGTCTGAGATCTTCAAAAACGGTCGCGCGTCTATTTCGCTGGGCTACATCGGTATTCACGAGACCATCAACGCCCTGGCGGGCGATACGCATATGTACGACAGCGAGGCCCTGCGTGAGAAAGGCATTGCGATTGTTCAGCGCCTGCGCGACGCGGTTGACCAGTGGAAAGAGGAAACCGGCTACGGGTTTAGTCTCTACAGCACGCCGAGCGAGAACCTGTGCGACCGCTTCTGCCGTCTGGACACCGCCGAGTTCGGGATTGTGGAAGGCGTGACCGACAAAGGGTATTACACCAACAGCTTCCACCTCGACGTGGAGAAAAAGGTGAATCCGTACGACAAGATCGACTTCGAAGCGGCGTACCCACCGATCGCCAGCGGCGGCTTCATCTGCTACGGCGAGTACCCGAACATTCAGCACAACCTGAAGGCGCTGGAAGACGTGTGGGATTACAGCTATCAGCACGTGCCGTATTACGGGACCAACACGCCAATCGACGAGTGCTACGAGTGCGGCTTTACCGGTGAGTTCGAGTGTACGAGCAAAGGCTTCACCTGCCCGAAATGCGGCAACCACGACGCGGCTCGCGTCTCGGTGACCCGTCGCGTGTGCGGCTATCTCGGCAGCCCGGACGCGCGTCCGTTTAACGCCGGCAAGCAGGAAGAGGTGAAGCGCCGCGTGAAGCATTTGGGGAATGGGCAGATCGGGTAAGTTCTGCGCAGGGTTCTCCCCCTCACCCTACCCCTCTCCCTGTGGGAGAGGGTCGGGGTGAGAGCATCAGCGCGCACAAATTCTCTGGACATTTTCTATGCGATATCATCAATACTACCCCGTCGACATCGTCAACGGCTCCGGCACCCGCTGCACCCTGTTCGTCTCAGGCTGCGTCCACGAATGCCCCGGCTGCTATAACAAAAGCACCTGGCGCTTAAATTCCGGCATACTGTTCACCGCCGAAATGGAAGACCGGATCGTCAACGACCTGAACGACACGCGCATCAAACGCCAGGGGATTTCCCTCTCCGGCGGCGATCCGCTGCACCCGCAAAACGTGCCGGATATCCTGAAGCTGGTAAAACGCATTCGGGCTGAGTGTACGGGAAAAGATATCTGGGTCTGGACAGGCTACAGGCTGGATGAGCTGAACGCGCAGCAAATGGAAGTGGTGGATCAGATTAACGTCCTGGTCGACGGCAAGTTCGTGCAGGATTTAAAAGACCCGGCGCTGATTTGGCGCGGCAGCAGCAACCAGGTTGTGCATCATCTGCGTTGAACAAAGGCGGATGTTGTCCGTCCGCCCTTACCTCAAAACCGACTCAAACTCTCCATTGCCACCGCCTTAAATTCGGCAAAGTCACTGCAGCTACAGAGCCGCGACATCGCCCGTTCACGCAGGAAGGTGACGAAGATATCGTAAATCGCCATCGCCTCTTCGTATTCGCTTTTGCTGATGGCGAGCAGGAAGATGACGTGCGCGGTTTCGTCGCCCCACTGTACGCCGTGCGGGGCGAGCACGGTATAGACCACGGTTTTCTGCGCTAAAAGGCCGAGGGAGTGCGGGAGCGCGATGCCGTCGCCGAGCATGGTGCTGACGATGGCTTCACGCTCAACGACCGAATCCAGGAACTCCGCGCCGACAAACCCCTCGCCTTCAAGCTGCGCGCACAGCTCGCGAAACAGCGTTTGCTGGTCAACGGGCTTGTCGATAATGCGGAAATGGGCCGCGTCGAAGTATTTATCCAGCATCCACGGGCGGGTGCGGTCCACCAGCACCAGCTTGCCGATCTGCTCTAACTGATAGTCGGTCGGGAACGGGGCGATCGTCACCACCGGTTTGGACTTTTCGCTGACGCGGGCGGTGGCGATCACAAAGTCTTCGCTAATCATTTCCGCCAGCTCGTACTCGCGCAGGGTGAGCGTGCGGGCCACCTCAATTTGCGGGTACTTGCGCTGCAGCACCGCTTCAATCATGCGGACCATGGCATTACCTGCGTCGCACACCAGCAGCACGCGCGGCTGGCGCTGGTAGCCGATGTTGTAGTGGCGCTCCAGCCCGACGCCGATATGCAGCACCAGGAAGCCGATTTCGTTTTCGCTGATCACATAAGGCGTGTATTTTCCCCAGCTCGACACCGCCGCGAGGGTCATATCCCACGCCATCGGGTAGTGCTGCTTGATGTTATCCAGCAGAGGATTGGGGATCATGATTTGATACCGCACGCGGGTGATCATGGTTTTGATGTGCGTGAGCAGGTCAGCGTGCAGCTGCGCGTCGCTGAGCAGATTGTAGTTATAGTGGGTGTTGATATAGCGCAGGATGTAGTTGACCAGCGCTTCGTCGTCGTCCGCGTTAATTGCGCTCGGGGCAATCTCCTGAATCTGCCGCGCCGCAATGTGCACGCACAGCCAGCTCTCCTCCGAAGGTGAAAGCGCTTTGCCCGCCAGCTGCTGGATAGTGACGGCGATATCTTTCGCCGCCTCGCGCACGTTCTCTTCCACGTCTTCGGCGTGGAATTCCGGCAGCGGATAGCCCTCGCTGATGCGCCGCACCGACACCGCGCAGTACAGGCGCAGGAACAGCTCGCCTTCGTCGGTCAGACGGATGTGATGACGCGTCAGCGCCTCGTGCAGCACGGGCACCATCTGCTCCGCCACGCCTGCATTCAGCGCCACGTCGGTCACCAGCGGGTTCAGGCTGTCCTGCTGCGCAAGCTCCCAGAGCAGATCGGTCAGGCAGGCGCGGGTCGACATCTCGCTGCCAAACAGCTTCATGCCGTGGCGCGGACGCGTTTCCAGCGTCAGGTTATAGCGGTGAAACCACTCGCGCACTTCGGCCATGTCGCTTTGCAGCGTGGCGCGGCTGACGAACCACTCGTCCGCCAGATCCTCAAGCTTAAGAGAAAATGCCGAAGTCAGAAAACGCACCACCAGATAGTGCACGCGCTCCGGCCCGGTCCGGGGAATACGCAGCGCGCGCGGGTGGGATGCCTGCAGCTGCTGGTAGCGCTGGGCATCATCAATTTTGAGCTGATAGCCGCTGCCACGGCTCAATATAAACTGCGCGCCGTGGCCTGCCAGCAGCGCGTTCAGGGCGGTGATATCGGCACGGACGGTTCGCGTGGAGACCGACAGCCGCTGCGCCAGCTCGTCCTGCGGCAGCGTCTCGTTTTGCAACAGATCGAACAGTTGCGCTAAACGTTGGTTCGGAAATCGCACGGGTTTGTCCTCTTACGGCTTAAGGTGAAATGACCATCTGGGATGGGCTGCCGACCGGGGTATAGTCCGGCTCGAAGCTCAATTTGCCGTCCTGCGCCACGCGGAAACGGGTAATGTTGTCGCTGCGCTGGTTCATGACGTACAGCCAGCGCCCCTGCTTATCGAGCGTCAGGGTGCGCGGGTAGTCGCCGCGCGTCCACACGTCGTCCTGATGCGTCAGCGTACCCTCCGCTGTTACGGTAAAGTGCCCGATGCTGTTATGCAAACGGTTAGCCACATATAGCTGTTTACCGTCGGCGCTTAATGCCAGCCCGGCAGCAAAGCTGGTGCCTTTGTAACCTTCCGGCAGGGCTGAGAGCGTTTTGCCCTCTTTCAGGGTGCCGTTGGCGTTCACGGTGTAATGGGTGAGCGTAGACGCCTCTTCGTTAATCAGCCACAGGGCATCGCCTTTTGGCGTAAAGACAAAGTGGCGCGGCCCGGCGCCTTTTGAGGAAGCGCTGATAAACGGCGGATCGTTCGGCGTCAGCTTCCCTGTTCGATCGTCAAAACGGTACTGGTAGAGGCGATCCAGCCCAAGATCGGTGGAAAAGACGTATTTCCCGCTCGGATCGGCGGCGATCATGTGCGCGTGGGGGCCGTTATGATCGCTGATGGCAAAGCTGCCCTCCGCTGCCGCTTCCGGCTTCGCCGCGCCCGGCTCGCCCTGATCCTGATGCTTATCCGTCGCCTCACCCAGGCTGCCGTCTGCTTTAACGGGCAGCACTGCGATAGATCCGCTGACGTAGTTCGCCACCAGAAGATGACGACCGTTCGGCGTCAGCGACAGGTAAACCGGCCCCGCGCCGCCGGAGGCCACCTGATTCAGCTCGCTCAGCTGGCCGTTATCCCCCACCCGCAGCGCCTGCACCACGCCCTGCTCCACTTCGCTTGCCAGATACAGCGTTTTGCCGTCGTGCGAGACGGCCAGTTGCGCGGCGTTCGGCAGCTTGCTCACCAGCGTTTTATTCGCCAGCGCGCCGCTTTGCGGGTCAACGGTAAAGCGGTACAGCCCTTCACCGTTGGGGTTGTAGGTGCCCACCCAGGCGTACTGCGGCTGGGCGATAGCGGCGGTGGCGAACATTGAGAGTGAAGCAACAAGCAGGGTACGGGTATGCATGGTGGCTCCTTCAGGTTTGTGCGGTTTGTTTTCCCTCACCCCTGCCCTCTCCCAAAGGGAGAGGGTTAGGGTGAGGGCAGATACTACTTCACCAGCTTCTTCGTCATCGCAAGCAGCGTACGCACGTCTTCCGGGCGCGTGTCGCCGCTGGCTTTGTCGATAATCGAGCTGTAGATATGCGGGATGATTTTGCTCACGCCCGCGTCGAGGGCGATCTGCAGGATCTCCTCATAGTTTTCCAGATCGATACCTCCGGTCGGCTCCAGCCAGAAGTCGTGACGGGCGCAGGCTTCCGCCACCGCTTTGTACTCGTCACGGCACTTCAGGCCGCCCATCGGGAAGTATTTGATGGAGCTGCCGCCGAAATCCTTCAGCAGGGCAATCGCGGTTTCAACCGGCACAATGCCGTCCGGAGCGTTGCTGCTCAGCGGTCCGGTGGAGATTTTGACCATCCCGACGGTGCCGGTTGGAGAGACCAGACCGTTGACCACCGACTCATTCTGCCCCAGCAGCGCGCGGCTGGTGGCCACGCCGGTAAAGACCTGGTTAACGTGCTGCGGCTGCACCTGACGGGAGATCTCGCTCACCATAGCAGACTGGTTCGGATCGCCCGCGCCCAGCCCAACGGAGAGCGCATTATCAATCAGCGCAGCGTATTCACGCATATCGGCAACGGCGCTCGCCACGTCCGGGTAATTTTTGGAGAGCACGCCCACCAGCACGTGACCTTCCGCCGCCTCGTAAATGGCGCTGGCGTTGGCTTTCGATCCTGCCAGCACGTTCAGGCAGACGCGGTCACGGTAAAAGTTGGGGGTCAGTTTCATGCTTTATTCTCCTGTCCTAATACTTCGCTAATGCGGCGGTAGACGATGTTCAGCTGGTCAGCGTTCACGCTGCGCACGTCCGCCTCGATAATCCCTTCGTTGGCCTTGTAGCCGCGGAAGTAAATGGCGTATTCACCCTGTTTCAGCTTCGCCACCAGATCGCCCGTGCCGACGCCCGTTGCGGCTTCGTCGAACTTGATCTCGGTGCGGGCGATATCGCGACCGGCACTGTCCCAGACCACGCGCGCGGTCACGCCGTTCAGGGTGTTGAGCGCCTCGATAAACGGCGTCATCTTCGCCACCATCTCGGCCCCGCTCTCTTTGGTCGCCGTCAGGTAGTGCTCGATGGCGCAGGTCAGGCCAAGAATGCCCTCTTTACCCACCTTCATCGCGCGGCCAATGCCCGCGGTCTGGCGCTTCACCCACTCAACGTACTGGGTTTTGCCGATCACCAGACCGCTGGTTGGGCCTTCGATCGCCTTCGCGCCGCTGTAGATCACCAGATCGGCGCCGGATCGGTAGTACGCGTGCAGATCTTCTTCCGCCGCCGCATCGACGATCAGCGGGAGATCGTGCTTGCGCGCCACAACCGCCGCCTGCTCGACGCTGAGCATGCTTTTCTGCACGCAGTGGTGCGATTTGATGTAGAGGATCGCCGCCGTGCGCGGGGTGATCGCCGCCGCCAGCTGATCGGCGGAGCATTCGTTGGCGTAGCCCGCCTCCACCAGCTTGCCGCCGCCCAGCGCCACCATGGTGCCCACCGGCGCGCCAAAGTTTACGTTGTGGCCTTTCGGCAGGACGATTTCGTTGTTCTCAATCGGGGTCACATGCAGGTTTTCCAACAGCCAGTCGCTGTCTTTGACCAGCACCGCCGCCACCGACTGGGCTATACCCGCCGACGCGCAGGAAACCACCGTCGCGCCTTCCACATCCAGCAGCTTCGCGATGTATTCCCCGGTTTTATTGACCAGATCCTTCATCTCGAAATAGTGATTCATGCCGTCCATTGCCGCCTGCACCACTTCCGGGCGCGGCGTGGAGACGCCCAGCGCCGTCATGCGGCCGGAGGTATTGATCACCTGCTTTAAGTTGTACTTCTCATAAATCGAAGGCATGTTCCGTGCTCCCTTGTTCGGTCATGTAGCCCTTGCCCGCGCGGATCGCGGCAAGCGGCACCAGAATGTGTTCAGCCTGCAGGCTGTCGTTTTCGGCATCCGTCAGCACCGTCGGCTGGCGTTTGAGCGTGAACAGAGTCAGGTCGGCGTCGAGACCCGGCTGGATGCGGCCCTTGCGCGCCAGGCGCAGGCCGTCGGCGGCGTTCGCAGTCACGCAGTCAATCACCTGCGGCAGCGACATGCCGATAGCGAGAAACTTCGACATCACGCTCGCCAGCGAGCCGACCGGACCGTTGATGCGGTTGCGGCAGTAGATATCCGAGCTGATGGTATGCGGCAGAATGCCCATCGCGATGGCGCGTTTCGCCACCTCAAAGCTGAAGCTCGCCGTGCCGTGGCCGACGTCCAGACGCACGCCGCGCTTCAGGGCGGAGGTGATGGAGGCGCGCAGCTCGCCGGAGGGCGTCAGAATGCGGTTGGGTTTGCCGTTATAGCAGTGGGTGATGATGTCGCCGGAGCTCAGCAGCTCGGCAATTTCGTCGAGGTTCGGCGGGTTGTTGCCAATGTGCACCATCAGCGGCAGGTCGCCGTTCTCTTTCTGAATGGCTTTCGCGCGCTCCAGCGGCGTGATGCCATTTTCACCGACCACGCTGCTGCTCATACGCGCCTTCAGGCCGACGATAAAATCAGGGTGGCGCTTCACCGCCTGCTTCACCGCGTCGGCGTCAATATTCGCCATGTTGGCCAGCTCGTTCTGGGCAATCAGCCCCACGCGGGAGATGTTCAGCAGGGCAAATACCTCGGTAGAGGCTTTACGGGTGATTTCGTAGAAATCGTCCACATCGTCGGCACCGGTACTGCCCGCGTCCACCACGGAGGTGACGCCGGTGGCAATGCCCACGCTGTCCGGCTCGTCGTGGTAAATCGGGGAGTTCGGGTAGCAGTGAACATGAGAGTCAATCCAGCCTGCGCTGACGAACACGTCGCCGTTCAGCTCAACCGTTTTATGCGCGGGAGCGTCAATCTCGCCCAGCGCCGCGATCTTCCCGTCATGAATGGCGATATCGGTCAGGGTATCGTCGGCAAGGCGCGCACGGCGCAGGAGTAAATCAAACATGAGGATCTCCTGATAAGGCGGGCGCCTGAGCGCCCGCGGCTATTAAAGGGCGACCGGGAACAGCCAGCCCAACAGCATTGCGCCGAGAATGGCGCCACCGGTGATCGGCTTCTGCCAGATGTAGAACACCAGCGCACCCAGCAGGGAACCGACGCCGATAGGAATGGAGGCGGTCATGGCGCTGAGGATAATCAACGGCCCGAGGAAGCGGCCGGAGGCGTTACCCGCGCCCATCATCACGTCTGCACCGTAGGTGGAGTTGCTCTGGTTGATGGTGAACTTACGCGCCAGGATGATGACGTAACCAATCGCCAGACCAATCACCAGGCCGGTAATCAGCGCGGCAATGAAGTTGGTCACCGGGAACATGATGCCCGCGCCCAGCAGCAGCGCCGGAACGCCGAGTCCCACGCCGGTCTGGATGGCGCCGCCGATGTCGAGAATACCGACCAGCGACCCTTCGATAATACGGGCGAACAGGAAGCTCGCGCCGAACGCCGCCACCGCGCCGTAAACCCCGGTATCGATCCCCGCTTTCAGCATCGCCACGAAGGCCACTTCGTTAAACGCGCCGATGCCGTAGAGGTAGTACATGTGCGTCCCGGCGAAAACGCCGGAGGAGAGCAGGCCAACGAAGATCGGGAACGACCAGTCGGCATACCAAAAACCTTTATTCTGTTCCATTTAGAGGCTCCTGTTATTTACCGCTGAGCGAGTTGTGGATCATGTCGAGCCAGTTCGGCACGGTCAGATGGAAGGATTCGATCATCTTCATGTCGAAGCCGCGGAAGAAGCCGCTCAGCACGAAGAGCAGGACGATCGCCGCCATCATCACTTTGGTGACGTGGTTCCAGCCGCTCTCTTCCACGCCTTTCCCGATCAGGATCCCCAGCACCAGGCCCGGTACGGCGTTGCCCATGATCAGCTGCGCCGCGCCGCCAAAGATGGTGGCCCAGAAGCCCGATTTTTTACCCGCGTCGATGGCCGCCAGCCAGAAGATCACCGGCATCACGGTGTTCACCAGCAGGTTTGCCGCCGGTACCAGCACCTTCACGGCGGTGACCTGAAGCGCTGCCGGAACGGAGGAGGCGGTCAGGTTCAGGAAGGTGACGACGAGCATGCCAATCACGCCGCAGGCAATTGCCATTTTGCGCGGGTCGTGCAGCGTTTCGCCGACGTTACGGTTTTTGATCATCAGTGCAGCAGCACCCCAGTTCGGGATGATGCGGTGGTCAACGTCCTGTGTGAAGGCACCTGCGGCCACGGAAGAGGCCCAGGCGTTAAAGAAGAAACCTAACCCAAAGGAGAAGTGGGACGCCGGATCCCCTTCGCAGGAGTTCAGTTCCCCCAACGTACGAAACGCGCCCATACCCTGAGTGGTAGGCGCATGAAACATGCGTGCAGCCCCGGCTCCGACACCGACGCCAACCAGGCCGCCAATGATGAGCGATTTTATTAATATAATTAAGAACATCAGTCTGCCCTTTTATGAATAATCAGCGTTGCGTGACGAAATCCACCTGGTCAAGATTGATAGCGGTCACGTTGACGGTCACATCCAGCTCCACGCTGTAGGTGCGTCTTTCCCGGCGCAGAAAGAAGAACAGAAAGGCTTCTTTACGCACCGCTTCTTGCGCCTGAACGACCTGCACATCCTGTGGCTCAATACGCAGTAAGATATGCGGTGAGGCTTTCATCACCGCGGCCTGAACGTGGTTGAGCGCGTCGGCAAAGGCGCGCGCTTTGGCGTCGCCTTTGCCCTTCACTCTCACCGTGGTTGTGAACTGTTCTTTCATGCTTATGCGCCGTATTTCTTCTGCCACGCCTGCACCAGACGCTCGCCCAGCTCTTCTTTATCCATAAAGCCAAAGCCCAGCACGTTGCAGCCTTCGTTGATGGCGGTCACACCCTCTTCCACGGAACGCATGCCGTATTTGGCCTTGTAGCCATATTTGGTTTGGGCAGTGATGGCACCCGCGCCGCCGCTGCCGCAGAAGGAGATGCCGAAGGTGGCGTTTTCCGCCTTCATCATGTCACCCAGCTTCATGTCCGCCGCCATGCCCGGCACAACCACCGCGCGTCCACCTGCTTTTTCCACACCGGCAGCCACTTTCTGACCTTTACCCAGGCGATCGCCAATCACGACTGTAATCTGTTCCATGTGTTGCTCCTTAAAGGTTGTCTTTCGCGACTTCAAAGTGAACGGAGAGCAGCCAGGCTTCTTCATCAGGAAGATTGCCAAACTGCGCGACCACTTCACGGGCGAGCCGCATTGAATCCGGTGAAATTTCGTCAAACAGCTCTGCTTCAACCTCCGGCAGCGGCTCGCCGGTCACGGACCGGTGCGCCATTGCGCGCACGTGGGAGGTGAGCATCTGCTCCTGTACCGCATTGGGGATGATGTTGTTCCGGGCCAGCAGGGCATAAACCTGCTGCAGCATGGTGTTCGCGAGCTGTTCTGTTTGCTCCGCCTGTTCCCCAACGTCGTTCATTACCGCTCCGTTAATCACTGGTCTTACCCCGTTAATGGCTCTGGAATAAAACTAACGTTGGGGGGGAATTGTTTGTAGCGAGTTGTTTTCCACTTCGAAGTGGAAAGGCGAGCCGCAGCAGTGATCTGTGCCACATAAATGCGGTGAATCTGAATTAATCCCGGTATTTGCGTGATGAATATCACGTATTCCAGCGGCAAAACGCGCGCCGGGGAAACGAAACGTTCAGGCGCGGTGACGCAAAAATGTGATGGCGATAGGGTTTACTTATTACCGCGTAAAAAAAACGGGAGCCACTGGCCCCCGCTGGTTGTTTGTCAGATGCGCGATCGGTTAACGGTATTTCTTGTGATACGTGTTGCGGGTCGTCACAAACTGCTCGGCCGCCGCCTGGGCTTCCTTCACTTTGCCTTCATTAGCCAGCTTCAGCGCGCCGTCGATCTGGCCGACCAACACGTCAAAGCCGTGGCGGTAGTCTTTCATCTCTGCGCTGTCTGCCGCTTTGCTTTCCAGCTTCGGAGGCGTCGCTTTTTGTGCGTCCAGCGCCGCTTCACGCATTTTGGTCAGCGCGTCTTTCATTTCAGCCGCATTGTCGGTTTTCTGCACCACCTTCAGGTTTTGACCGAGGATGCCCATGTCGTCTTCAAGATCGGCAGCAAACGCAGAAGAGCCAAGAACCAGCGTTGAAGCCGCGACGATCGCTAACAGATGTTTACGCATTGCTCACTTCCTTTTTTATTATTAAAACGCCTTTACGGATATTACTGACCGGCGATTTTCATTTCCGGCAGAAGTACAGAACCACACTGTATATTGCTACGTGTTTCAATATCGTTACCGACCGTAACGATATTGCGCCACATGTCCTTCAGGTTGCCGGCGATAGTAATTTCGCTCACCGGATACTGGATTTCGCCGTTTTCCACCCAGAAGCCCGCCGCGCCGCGCGAGTAGTCTCCGGTAATGCCGCTTACGCCCTGGCCCATTAGCTCGGTCACCACCAGCCCGGTGCCCATCTCTTTCAGCATCTGCTCAAAGTTCAGGCCCTGTCCGGCAATGCGCCAGTTGTGGATGCCGCCAGCGTGTCCGGTGCTTTTCAGCCCCAGCTTGCGCGCGGAGTAGCTGGTCAGCAGCCACTGGGTCAGAATACCGTCTTTGATGATATCGCGACGTTCGGTGCGCACGCCTTCGCTGTCGAACGGCGTGGAGGCCAGCCCTTTCAGCAGGTGCGGATGTTCTTCAATGGTGAGCCATTCCGGCAGGATCTGCTTGCCCAGCGAGTCGAGCAGGAAGGTCGACTTACGGTAAACCGAGCCGCCCGCGATAGCGCCCACCAGATGGCCAAACAGACCGGTCGCCACTTCGTTGGCAAAAATGACCGGGGCCTTCATGGTGGAGAGTTTACGCGGCGACAGGCGAGACAGCGTGCGTTCTGCACACTCTTTACCCACCCACTCAGGGGACTGCAAGTCGCCCAGCGCGCGGCCAATCGTGTAGGCGTAGTCGCGCTCCATGTCACCATTTTCTTCGGCGATGACGCAGCTGGAGAGCGAATGGCGGGTGGAGCAGTAGCCCTGCAGCATGCCGTGGCTGTTGCCGAAGACTTTGATGCCGTAATGGCTGTTGAAGCTGCCGCCTTCGGTATTGGTGATGCGCTTATCCGCCTGCAGGGAAGCCTGCTCGGCGCGCGCGGCCAGTTCGATCGCTTCGTCCGGGGTCACTTCCGCCGGGTGGAAAAGATCGAGATCCGGCGCGTCAAACGCCAGCAGGTCTTTATCCGCCACGCCTGCGTAAGGATCCGGGGAGGTATAACGGGCGATATCCAGCGCAGCCTGCACCGTGCGGGCAATGGCATCCGGGCTGAGATCGGTGGATGACGCGCTGCCTTTGCGATTCTGGTGATACACCGTGATCCCAAGCGCGCCATCGCTGTTGAATTCGACGTTCTCCACTTCACCATAGCGGGTACTTACGCTGATGCCGGTGGTTTTGCTGACCGCCACTTCGGCGCCATCTGATTTTTCTGAAGCAAGCATCAGCGCGGTGGAGACGGCTTCTTCAAGAATCTTACGCTGCGCTTCAACTTGTGAGGTTACTTTCATCGCAAATGCCATACTGTAAGAGAGAGTTATCTGAAGTCTAACAGAGAACCGTTTTTCAGTGCGCGTCTTAACTGGTAACATTAGCCTCTTTTTTTAAGGAGCCTGACATGACTAAGCAGCCCGAAGACTGGCTCGACGACGTTCCCGGTGATGACATCGAAGACGAAGATGATGAGATCATCTGGGTCAGTAAAAGTGAAATTAAACGTGACGCCGAAGAGTTAAAACAGCTTGGCGCGGAAATGGTAGAACTGGGTAAAAACGCGCTGGACAAGATCCCGCTCGACCAGGATCTGCGTGATGCCATTGAACTGGCACAGAAAATCAAGAAAGAAGGCCGTCGTCGCCAGCTTCAGCTTATCGGGAAAATGCTGCGTCAGCGCGACGTCGATCCGATCCGCCAGGCGCTGGACAAGCTGAAAAACCGCCACAACCAGCAGGTTGCGTTTTTCCATAAGCTTGAGCAGATCCGCGATCGCCTGATTGAACAGGGTGATGATGCCGTACCGGAAGTGCTGAACCTGTGGCCGGATGCCGACCGCCAGCAGCTGCGTTCCTTGATCCGCAACGCGCAGAAAGAGAAAGAAGGGAATAAGCCGCCGAAGTCTGCGCGCCTGATTTTCCAGTATCTGCGCGAGCTGTCTGAGAACGAAGAGTAATCTGTTTCCCTCACCCCGTAGGGGCGAGGGAGAAAAGAAAGTAGGCCCGGTAAGCGCAAGCGCCACCGGGCTTTTTTTTACTCTGCGGCTGCCGCTTCCGCTTTCTTCGCCAGACCGTCCAGCAGCTTCTGATGGATCCCACCAAAACCGCCGTTGCTCATCACCAGAATGTGGTCGCCAGGCTGAGCGGCTTTCACCACCATATCCGCGAGCGCATCCACATCCGCGCTCCAGTGCGCAGGCTGAATGCAGGCGTCGGCCACTTCGGCCACCTGCCACGGAATATGCTGCGGCTGCAGCAGGAAGACCTCATCGGCACGACCTAACGACGGCGCGAGATCATCTTTGCAGATGCCCATCTTCATGGTGTTCGAGCGCGGTTCCAGCACCGCCAGAATGCGGGCTGTCCCGCCGACCTTGCCGCGCAGGGCGGCAAGCGTTGCCAGAATGGCGGTTGGGTGGTGCGCGAAATCGTCATACACGGTAACGCCGTGGGCTTCACCGCGCAGTTCCAGACGGCGACGGGCGTTAATGAACGAGCCCAGCGCATTGGCCGCATCCGCAGGCAAAACGCCCACGTGACGCGCCGCAGCAATGGCCATCAGGCCGTTGTGCATATTGTGCTCGCCCACCAGGCCCCACTTCACCTCACCCACTTTTTCACCGTCGAGCAGCACTTCCCACTCGGAGGCATCGGCGTTGAGCTTCTTCGCCTGCCAGTGGCCCTGCTCGCCCACCAGCTCCTGCTCGCTCCAGCAGCCCATGGCCATGGTTTGCTTCAGGTTGATGTCGTTTTCCGGCAGGATGATGCGCCCCTGGCCCGGAACAATGCGCACCAGGTGGTGGAACTGTTTCTGAATCGCTTTCAGATCGTCAAAAATATCCGCGTGGTCGAACTCAAGGTTGTTGAGGATCAGCGTGCGCGGGCAGTAATGCACGAACTTAGAACGCTTGTCGAAGAACGCGCAGTCGTATTCGTCGGCTTCGATCACGAAGAACGGGCTGTCACCCAGACGCGCAGAAACGTCGAAATTACCCGGTACGCCGCCAATCACGAAGCCCGGCTTGTAGCCGCAGGCTTCGAGGATCCAGGTCGCCATGCCCGCGGTCGTGGTTTTGCCATGGGTACCGGCAACGGCAACCACCCAGCGGTCGCGCAGGACGAAGTCATGCAGCCACTGCGGGCCGGACATGAACGGAATATTGCGTTCCAGAACCGCCTCGACGCACGGATTGCCGCGGGTCATGGCGTTGCCGATGATCACCAGGTCCGGCTCGGGATCCAGCTGGCTGGCATCGTAGCCCTGAATTAACGAGATGCCCTGTTTCTCCAGAAGTGTGCTCATTGGCGGATACACATTGGCGTCCGAACCTGTCACTTCATGGCCCAGCGAGCGCGCCAGCATTGCCAGTCCGCCCATGAAAGTGCCACAAATCCCCAATATATGAATGCGCATACGTCACTATCCTTCTTCAATGTGGCGCACATTTTACTCACATGTTAGCGGCTGTGAAACGCATTTCAGGTAAATCCGTATGTTGCTGGCGCGATTCACCTCTGCGCTAATATTTGAATGTTTGTTAAGATTGTTGGGCTTTAGTCGTTTTAGTGAACATACAATCGCTCTACTCACAAAGATGCAGGGAAAGTGTTATGAAAACGTTAGGTGAATTTATTGTCGAAAAGCAGCACGAGTTCTCTCATGCTACCGGTGAACTCACTGCTTTGCTGTCGGCAATAAAGCTGGGCGCTAAGATCATCCACCGCGATATCAACAAGGCAGGTCTGGTCGATATCCTGGGTGCCAGCGGTGCCGAGAACGTTCAGGGCGAGGTTCAACAGAAGCTCGATCTGTTCGCAAATGAAAAATTGAAAGCTGCACTGCGCGCGCGCGACATCGTTGCGGGTATCGCCTCTGAAGAAGAAGATGAAATTGTTGTTTTCGAAGGGTGTGAACACGCTAAATACGTTGTTCTGATGGATCCGCTCGACGGTTCCTCAAACATCGACGTTAACGTTTCTGTCGGTACCATTTTCTCCATCTACCGCCGCGTCACGCCTGTTGGCACGCCGGTGACCGAAGAAGATTTCCTGCAGCCGGGCATTAACCAGGTTGCTGCCGGTTACGTCGTTTATGGCTCCTCCACCATGCTGGTGTACACCACCGGTTGCGGAGTTCACGCCTTTACGTACGATCCTTCACTCGGCGTTTTCTGCCTGAGCCAGGAACGCATGCGCTTCCCGGAGAAGGGCAACACCTACTCCATCAACGAAGGCAACTACATCCGATTCCCGAACGGCGTGAAGAAGTACATTAAATTCTGCCAGGAAGAAGATAAAGCAACCCAGCGCCCGTACACGTCCCGCTATATTGGCTCTCTGGTCGCGGATTTCCACCGTAACCTGCTGAAAGGCGGTATCTACCTCTACCCAAGCACCGCCAGCCATCCGGACGGGAAGCTGCGTCTGCTGTACGAGTGCAACCCGATGGCGTTCCTCGCCGAACAGGCGGGCGGCAAGGCGAGCGACGGTAAAGAGCGTATTCTGGATATCGTGCCGGAAAGCCTTCACCAGCGCCGTTCATTCTTCGTCGGCAACAACCACATGGTTGAAGACGTTGAACGTTTTATCCGTGAGTACCCGGACGCGTAATGCCTCTCTACAGGGGAGCCGTTCTGGCTCCCCTGGTCATTTATATATTTTACCGTATAAGTGTTTATAAAAAACATGCTTTAATATTCACCACTGCTCCTGCATTATTTCCATAACAGTTTGACAGATATTTCGTGGAGCAGAATCGCAATGAAAAATTATTCCCGTGCTAATACCGGCATTGATTTAAATCTTATCCCTGTATTTATTGAAATCGTCCGCTGCGGCAGCATGGCAAAAGCCTCTTTGCGTCTGGAGATGTCACGTCCGGCGGTGAGCCTGGCCTTAAAGCGTTTTAATCAACTCTTTGATGAACCGTTATTTTTCCGCAAAGGTTTATATCTTGAACCGACGGAAAAAGCATTAGCCTTAACCAGTTCTCTGGAAATATTAATGGGTGAAATTCACGATAATATTGCGGCAGTTAATTCCGGGAAAAATAAAACCCCGGCACAGAACGTACCGGGGCTGGGTAATATTATGCAGCGGTCTGAGTCGTCACTTTGAATGATGACATGGCTTCCATCAGCTGACGCGACTGCTCTTCAAGAGAGCGGGTCGCGGCGGAGGATTGCTGCACCAGCGCCGCATTCTGCTGCGCGGTTTCGTCCATCTGATTCACCGCAATATTCACCTGCTCAATACCGCGGCTCTGCTCCTGAGACGCGGTCGCAATCTCACGCATCAGTTTGGTCATGCGCAGCACTTCTGTTGCGATCTCGTCCATCGTTTCGCCGGCCTGCTGGGCCAGCTCGCTGCCCTCGTTAACGTGGGTCTGCGAATCGCTGATAAGCGATCGGATCTCTTTCGCCGCGTCGGCGCTGCGGCTGGCAAGGTTTCGCACTTCGCCCGCGACGACGGCAAACCCGCGCCCCTGCTCGCCCGCGCGCGCCGCTTCCACGGAGGCGTTAAGCGCCAGGATATTGGTCTGGAAGGCAATACCGTCGATCACGCTCAGGATGTCGGCGATGCGCGCCGAGCTGCCCGAGATATCGCGCATTTTTTCAATTACGTAGCAGACCATTTCGCTGCCGTGATCGGCCGTGTCGGACACCGACTTCGCCAGCTGGTGCGCCTGCTCGGCGTTATCGGCGTTGAGCTTCACCGTGGCGGTGATCTGTTCCATGCTGGCCGCCGTCTGCTCCAGCGACGTGGCGGTGGATTCCGTACGCTCGGCAAGATCGCGGTTTCCCAACGTCAGCTCGCGGCTACCGGTGTCAATTTGCGAGCTGGCATCGCGTACCCGCATAACCGAGTTCATCAGCGACTGGCGCATCTCCTCTATCACCGCGTTGAGGCGGTTAAACTCCTGGCTCGCGGGGGCATTCAGCGTATGGGTTAAATCCCCCGCCGCCACGTTCTCCAGCTGAGCGATCGATGCCGAAAGCGGCTTGAGCAGCATATGGCGCAGCACCAGCCACGCGAGCACGATAATACCCGCCGTCAGCAGCGCTGCGACGATAATCAGGATCAGTACGCGGGTTTTACTCGCCTGCACGGCACTCACTTCCGCCTGACCACGCGCTTCGCTCCATTTCTGAAACGCCTGCATATCGTTATCAAACTGCTTCGCCACCGGTATCAGCGTCTTCTCCAGAAGATCGTAGTACCCGTCCGCGCTCTGGTCATTCAGGGTTTTCAGCATCGGGTTGATCCCCTGCTGGCTATACGTCGCCAGGCTGGCCGCCACTTTATCGAGCAGCTGTTGCCCCTGCTCGTCAGCCACGCCGCCGTCGATCACGCCTTTCAGCGTTTTCTGGGCCAGGGCAACTTCCTGATTGATGTTTTTTACCGCTTTGGCCGCATCGTCCAGCATGCCGATTTCCATCATGCGGACGGCCTGGCCCGCCTCATTGCGCGCGCGCAGGATCAGCGTATAGCCTGAATTAAGCTGCACCATCTGCTCACCCTGAAGGTGATTAATACGCTGCAGTGAAGAAGAACTCTGTGTGAGGGCATAAATGCCAATGCCGCTGACAATCAGCAGCAGAAGGGTCATAACGGCCAGTAAAGAGAGCAAGCCGGTACGAATCGATAGCGTTTTAAGCATGATATTATTTCCGGTAGCGAGATATTTCTGGGCATAAAAAAAGAGTATCGGCCGCTACCGGAAAATGTTTAGACTTTAAGCAAATTCAGCGTGTTATCGCTCTGTTACCGATGTGTTTACGCGGGTAACAGGTGAGCTTTGGCGGTTCTCCCAGAGCACCGTAAGACCGCGCTGCAGGGCAATAAAGATAAACAGCAATATGCCGATGGCGATCTTCGTCCACCAGGAGCTGAGCGTGCCGTCAAAGTTGATATAGGTTTGTATCAGCCCCTGGATAGCCACGCCGAACAGCGTTCCCAGCACCGTACCGACCCCACCGCTCAGCAGCGTGCCGCCGATAACCACAGAAGCAATCGCATCCAGCTCAACGCCCACGCCTGCAAGGGCATAGCCCGCCTGGGTATACACCGAGAAGACGATACCCGCCAGCGTCGCCAGGCCGGTCGAGAGCATATAGATGCGGATGGTGGTGCTGCGGGTGGAGATCCCCATCAGGTTTGCCGACGTGGCGTTACCGCCGATGGCGTAAACCTGATTGCCAAACCGGGTACGGTGGGCGAGGAAGATGCCAATCACCACCACGCCCAGCATCAGCAGCCCCATCGCGCTCAGGCGGCCGCCGCCGGGAATTTTCCACGCCAGGCTGGAGAGCGTGTCGTACACCGGATGGTTGATCGGAATCGACTCTTCCGAGACCAGATAGCTCACCCCGCGCAGGAAGAACATTCCCGCGAGGGTAATGATAAACGCCGGGATTTTTAACGCGTCGATCAGCAGCCCCATAAAGGCGCCGAACGCGCAGCCCATCGCCAGCACCAGCGGAAACGCCACCAGCGGAGAGATCCCCCAGAAGCCGATCGCCTTCGCGAGGAACACGCCCGTGAACGCGATCACCGACCCGACGGAGAGATCGATCCCGCCGGAGAGGATCACAAAGGTCATCCCGACAGCGATGATACCTAAAAAGGCGTTATCGGTCAGGATATTGCAGATCACGCGCGTCGAGGCAAAACCGGGGAATTGGGTGAGGCAGTAGAGATACCCCAGCACAAACACGCCCAGCGTGATCATCAACGGTAAATTACGTTTTATCATGGCCACGGATCCCCTTAATGATGCTGACAAAGCGCGGCGACTGGACGATCAGCACGCAAAGCACGACCACCGCTTTCACCACCTGGTTGAGTTCCGGCTGAAACCCCGAAAGCAGGATCCCGGTGTTCATTCCCTGAATAATCAGCGCACCAATCACCGAGAGCAGCAGGTTAAAGCGCCCGCCCATCAGCGACCCGCCGCCGATCACCACCGCGAGGATCGCGTCCAGCTCCAGCCAGAGTCCCGCGTTGTTGGCATCGGCCCCGCGAATATCCGCCGCGACGATGACCCCGGCGATGGCGGCGCAGACGCCGCTCAGCACGTAGGTCAGCATCACCATCAGGCGGGTGTTGACCCCGGCGTTGCGCGCGGCGCGGATGTTGATCCCGACGGCTTCAATGAACATGCCCAGCGCCGTTTTTCGGGTGAAAAGCCAGAAGACAATGAGCGTGACCAGGGCAACGATCACCGGCGTCGGGAAGAACAGAAGGTTGCCGCTCCCGATCCACGCCAGGCTCGGGGAGTTAAAGGTGACTATCTGCCCGGAGGTAATCAGCTGCGCCACGCCGCGCCCGGCCACCATTAAGATAAGGGTGGCGACAAAGGGCTGAATTTTCAGCACCGCCACCAGAATGCCGTTCCATAATCCGGCCAGCACGCCGGTGCCTAAGGCCGCCAGCAGTACCACCGGCAGGCTGTGTCCGGACACGGTCATGGAAGCTGCCGTGGCCCCGGCGATGGCCATCACCGCGCCGACGGAGAGGTCAATCCCGCCGGTAGCGATGACCAGCGTCATCCCGATAGCCAGCAGCGCCACCGGCGCGGCACGGTTTAGAATGTCTATCGGGCTGCCAAACAGGCGACCATCCTGCACGATAATCTGGAAGAAATGCGGCGCGACCAGGCTATCAACCAGCAGAACCACCAGCAGCGCTGCGATTTGCGGCGTGCCGGTTGGCCAGCTGAATCGGCGCTTTGACTCACCGGTTTGCGAAAGCGAACGGGGCATCACGATTTACTCCTTATGCCGCGATGGCATTCATGATCGCCGGAACGGACAGCTTATCCAGCGGGATCTCTGCCACCTGTTTGCGATCGCGCATGATGATGACGCGATCGGCATATCCCACCAGCTCCTCCAGCTCGGACGAAATAACCAGCAGCGCCAGACCGTCCGCGCACAGGGTTTCGATAAGCCGGATAATTTCGGCGTGCGCCCCCACGTCAATGCCGCGGGTTGGTTCATCGAGGATCAGGAACTGGGGTTTGGTCAGCAGCCAGCGGGAGAGGAGAACCTTCTGCTGGTTACCGCCGGAGAGGAACTCAATAGGCTGTTCCGCGCTCGGGGTACGAATACCCAACTGACGGATAAAGCGCTCGGCGATGGCGTTTTGCTCTTTACGGGGGATCGGACGCAGCCAGCCGCGCTGGGCCTGCAGCGCCAGGATGATATTTTCCCTCACCGAGGCCGCGGCAATAATACCGTCCGTTTTCCGATCTTCCGGGCAGAAGCCGACGCCCAGGCAGGAGGCCTGATGCGGCGATCGTAAGGATTGCGGTTTGCCCTTGATCAGCGCCGTGCCGCTGTCGGCAGGTTTGATCCCGAATATCACCTCGGCAGTTTCGGTCCGGCCGGATCCCAGCAGGCCCGCCAGCCCGACAATTTCGCCCGGGCGGACTTCCAGATTAAACGGCGATATCACCCCTTTCTTGCCGTAATCGCTGAACGCGGCGACCGGTTTCTCGCTCAGCAACGTACGCCCGGCGCGCTGAAGGGCGTTGGTTTCCAGCTCGCGGCCCAGCATCATTTTCACCAGTTCGATCTGCGGCAGCTCGCGGGTTTCGCGGCAGCCGACAAAGCTGCCGTTGCGCAGCACCGTGATGCGATCGCTTACCTCATATACCTGATCGAGGAAGTGGGTAACGAAGATCAGGCTGACGCCCTGATCGCGCAGCTGGCGCATCAGGGTAAAGAGCATCTCCACTTCCTGGGTGTCTAGGCTGGCGGTGGGTTCGTCGAGGATCAGCACTTTTGCAGAGAGATCGATCGCGCGACAGATGGCGACGATCTGCTGCATCGCCACGGAAAAGCGGTTCAGCGGCTCGCGGACGTCGAGGGAGAAGCCGTACGATTCCATCAGCTTTGTCGCCCGCGCCTCCATCTCTTTGCGGCGCAGCAGGCCAAAACGTCGCGGCTCACGGCCAATAAACAGATTATCCGCCACCGACATATTCGGCAGCAGGTTCACTTCCTGGTACACCGTCCCGATCCCCAGCTGCTGGGCATGGGCGGTATTTTTCGGCGAAATGGCGTTGCCTTCCAGCCAGATGGTGCCGCGATCGGCGTGATAAACCCCGGTGAGGGATTTAATCAGCGTCGATTTTCCCGCGCCGTTCTCGCCCAGCAGCGCCATGATCTCACCGCGCCGCAGGCTGAAATCAACGTTATCCAGCGCCTTTACGCCGGGGAAGAATTTGCTTAAGCCCTCTGTGCGGAGGATTTCCTGGTGTTGTTCAGTGGTCATGGTTTCCCCCTCACCCTGACCCTCTCCCCGGAGGGGAGAGGGGACTATTCGTGCCAATTGTTAATATCCAGCTCCGCCCTGCCTTTCTCCCTCTCCCCTCCGGGGAGAGGGCTGGGGTGAGGGGCGCGGGTCTTAGTAGCCCATATTTTTCTTCTTCTCTAACTCTTCTTTCGCCGTGTCAGGCAGGTAGAGCGTGGACTTGGTGACCGTCACCTTCTCAGGCATCGTGCCGTCTTTCTTGAATTTCTCCAGCGCGTCGAATGCCGGACCCGCCATGTTTGGCGTCAGCTCCACGCTGGCGTTGGCTTCGCCGTCGATCATCGCTTTGTAGATGTCCGGCACGCCGTCGATAGAGCCGGTGAGGATATCTTTGCCCGGCTTCAGGCCCGCTTCTTTAATCGCCTGAATCGCACCGATCACCATGTCATCGTTGTGGGCGTAAACCATGCAGATGTTCTTTCCGTTGTTTTCAGCCTTGATGAAGCTCTCCATGACCTCTTTACCTTTACTGCGCGTAAAGTCGCCGGACTGAGAGCGGATAATCTTGATGTTTGGCGCTTTAGCGATGGCCTCAGCAAAGCCTTTTTTACGGTCGATGGCCACGCTCGCGCCGACGGTGCCCTGCAGCTCAACGACGTTACACGGCTTGCCGTCGACCTGTTTCACCAGCCAGTCGCCAATCAATTGCCCTTCCAGCACGTTGTTGGCGGTCACGGTGGTCATATAGAGGGATTTGTCTTTGACGTCGATGGAACGGTCGAGCAGGAAGACCGGGATCTCAGCGTCTTTCGCTTCCTTCAGGACGGGTTCCCAGCCGGTCGCCACGACGGGTGCAATAAAGATGGCATCCACGCCCTGGGCGATAAAGGAGCGCACGGCTTTAATCTGATTCTCTTGTTTTTGCTGACCATCGGCGATTTTCAGGGTAATGCCGCGTTTCTGAGCCTCGCTTTTGGCAACGTTGGTTTCTGCCGCTCGCCAGCCAGATTCAGAGCCGACCTGCGAAAAACCTACGGTTAAGGGAGCGGCCATCGCCATAGACGACATGGCTGCCGAAACTGCTGTGACAAGAAGTAAGCGCTTCCACATATGAGCGTCCTCGTAGGGGTGTTTATTGTTGGTTAAAAGATGTTCTGCGAAATGACTATAGCCCATGAAATATGTAACGAATTGCGTTACATCACACTTCAGAAAAGTGAATAAAACGTTAATCACAAGTTTGTAATCGCTTTCATTTCACCATGAAAAATGCGGCTGAGTTTATGGATTTTTCTGTCATGAAAAGGGTCTGAAAAGTGGAGAAAGCGGGGAGAGAAAGCGAAAACAGGCGGAGACATTCAGCGCGAGTTGGCTATAATACCTGCCACTTGTTTACCATCCATTTTAAAGGACACCGACATGAGCTTACTCAACGTCCCAGCGGGTAAAGAACTGCCAGAAGACATCTACGTAGTTATCGAAATCCCGGCTAACGCAGATCCGATCAAATACGAAGTGGACAAAGAGAGCGGCGCCCTGTTCGTAGACCGTTTCATGTCTACCGCGATGTTCTATCCGTGCAACTACGGTTACATCAACCACACCCTGTCTCTGGACGGTGACCCGGTTGACGTGCTGGTCCCAACGCCATACCCACTGGAGCCAGGCTCCGTCATTCGCTGCCGTCCAGTTGGCGTGCTGAAAATGACCGACGAATCCGGTGAAGATGCGAAGCTGGTTGCGGTACCGCACACCAAGCTGAGCAAAGAATACGATCACATCAAAGATGTGAACGACCTGCCAGAGCTGCTGAAAGCGCAGATCACTCACTTCTTCGAGCACTACAAAGACCTCGAAAAAGGCAAGTGGGTTAAAGTTGACGGCTGGGACAACGCAGAAGCAGCGAAAGCAGAGATCATCGCCTCTTTCGAACGCGCTGCTAAGAAGTAATTCTTACTGCTGTTAATGAAGGCCCCGCGAGTCGGGGCTTTTTTATTTCCCTGGTTGAGAGTAGTACAAACTTAATTTTTAAGAATAATCCCATTCCTTTTGTTTTGAATATTAAAAACAAAAAAGACCCCTATCATTTATAGTGGGAGTGGTTGAATAGACTGGCTGTTCACAACATACTGTCATGATGATCATTAATCCCCATTCATTACAGGATTCATATGTCATCCATTAACATTGATGTTGCCCGCCCAACTGGAATTTATTTTATCATTGAACGGTTGTATTCCCGCGATGGTTTTATGCCTTCTATTGGGGAAATCAGCCCCTCTTTGACACAGGTGCACCGTACTGTCATTCAGCTAAAACGCAAGCAGGATATGTTTATGGATGGTGTTAAGGTTACCCCTAAAGATATTACCCTTTGGCAACAGATAAAATATATTACGGGTTCAAAAGTAACGACCAAGGATACAGATGCGTTAGTGTATACGACCGATTTTATCGGCTCCCTTGTTGCCACCACGCCTTTAGGTAATATTGAGCATGAAAATATTCCTCGCTTCCTCACGACAGAGTCTATCCACTCCCTTCCACAGGCGGTGAGTTATGGGCGTGATCCCATCCCACAAGTCCTTCTTTATGGTCGTAAGGATATAGTCTTCTTTATGGATAATGGTGGTAAGGGTACACCAACCGCTATTGCAAAATATAACCACAATACTCGTGACCTTGCCATAATCAAAGATCAGCTAGAAGCCAGTAAAACGATGAAGGAGCTGCTATCTAAGGGAGCAAAATTATGAGTAAGAAAAGCCATGTCATAAGCCTATTCGTCCTTATTATTGCCTCCTTTGTCTTTGGCAGAAGTACTTATGTTGAATATCTGTCATGGTACTATGGAAGCGATCATTTAATATTCAGTCAAATAAATAGCGCATTACTATCAGGTTTACTTAACGGACTTTACTTCGCGCTATCATCAAGCATTATTTATGCGTTACTCACTCTATTAAAAACAATTCCCAGAAATATCTTCTTTTCTTGTCTTCTGCAATTCTTTATTAACATAGGGCTATATACGCTTTTTGTTGCAGTAGATAGAGGTTATAGTAAATTGCATACTTTAGGCTCGGGTGCTACTGATATCACCCACAGCTATTTTTTAGGGGCGTTGCTGATGAGCACACTCCTGACCGTCGCGATCGTGAGCGTTATACATGCTAAGTTTCTTTCTTCAAAGCATAAAGATGGGCTACATAAAGGCGTTTGACTGTTACGGTAAAGACAGTAAATGGCAGTATCTCTGCATCATGACATTCCAGCTTGCCTGGTTTTTGTTTTACTTATGGATCCCTTATCGAAGCGATTATGTGATTCCACTGTTTTTACTGTTTTTCCTGCCCATCATTTCAAGCAATACGCGGTGCATAAACTACTATGGCCGTTCACGCGCCTTGTGTTTTTTATGGCTTATTGCCCCGTACATCATGCTGTTCGTTCCTCTGTTTTTAACCCGACGCCGGGATACAGAAGAGAGTTGAAGGAATAAAAAAACAACGCCACCTCACGGTGGCGTTGTTTTTTTCAGTACTGGTCTCTGTCTAACCAGTTACCGCTTACAATCCGCGTTAACCCTTCGACCGGACGCTGGTAGACATACATCCACGCACTTCCGTACGGCGTCTGGATCAACTGGCGTGCGTATTCACCGCCCCTGGTGCGCAAGGCATCAAGTTCGGCAAGCGTCGCGTTATCAATACGATAGACTTCACCCTGTACTGTTCCTTCGCCCGGAACCGCGCCTGGATAGTGGCCCAGGCTGTACAACTGGTAGTTCTCGATATTGTAATTCCCCAGCAGCAGGGCATTGGTCATCCAGTGACTGTTGCCTTGCTTGGTTCGTAAACTGCCGTAGACAAATATTCGCATTGCTAAAACTCAAACTGATAGAGCAGATCAAGTGCCTGGTCTACGCCGGACACTGCTTCCAGATATAGCTTGGGCATCAGGCGATAGCGTAACGTGAGAGTTGCCAGTGAGTCAAAGATCCCCACACCATATTTTACCTGCAGACCCGGCAGTACATAGCCGCTGACCACCACCTGCGAGGAGTCACCCACGCCCTGGGTGTCCAGCGCCAGATTGCTTACGCCGAACGTCTCGCCGATTTTACCCACAACCTGCCCACTTTGTGCAACCCCCAGACCCACTAACATCGAGGTCATCGCCGCACTGTCGCTTTGTCCGCTGTCCAGACCTTGTCCACGCAGCAGATAAGAAAGAGCTTCCTGCTGCGACATCGCCGGGTCAGAGAAGATCTCCGCCTTCGGCTCGTCGGCAGAACCGGTGACGCGAACGCCAGCAATGACGTCGTTTTCCGTCGCTTCCGGGTTACGAATCGCTTCGATGTTCAACAGGGGCTGATCCGGTGGACCGGAGAACAGCAGCTCGCCTTTGCGCACAATCAGATCCTGACCATAGGCGTGGAAACGCCCTTCAGGAATAGTGATCTGCCCGTTCAGGCCAAGCCCTTGTTTATCCTGCGCCACTTTCAGGTCGCCCGTGAGCCTCGCCTTCAGCCCAAACGCATCCAACCGCACGTTATTCCCCACTTGCACGATAAGGTTACTATTAATCGGTATGCCAGCGCTCTTCTGTTCGACAGGTTTCAGATTTTCATTGAGCATAACTTCATCACTTGAGACGCCGACCGCGCTTTCCGGCACGTCGTGAACCACGATGCGCGCCCACGGCACGTCGACGCGCCCGTCAAGCGTGAAGAGGCTTGGCGTGGCTTCAAAGACCACATCAGGCGAAACGTCCAGGCGCACCATCGGCGGTACGGTGATGCGCACCTTGCTCCCCTTCGCGGCAATACGAGCGCGCCAGTTATCGATCTGGCTCCAGTCAGCGTCGCCGCTCAGGTTGATTTGCCCTTGCTGCGTCAATACCGAGCCGCTCAGCGTCGAGCTCATGCCGTTGAAGTTCATCGCAATCTGGCTGGGCTGCATATCGAACGGCATGAAGTTACCGTCGATATCCACGCCGCTGAGGCGCAGCTGACCGAACAGCTGCGGGCTTTGCACGTTACCGGCCAGGCGCAGGTTAGCGTTCAGCATGCCCTCCGCTTTTTCCCCGCGCGCGAAAATCGGGTTCACCATCGCCAGGTTGAAGTTACGGATGTTGACGTTGCCGCCCAGATTACGCCGTCCCTGCGGATCGGTAATCTGGACCTGCCCGTCCAGCTGACCGTTGTTGGTCAGGCGGATCGTCCACCCCAGCTGTGCGCGATTGTTATGCAGGTCAGCACTCAGGTTCAGGGTGTCGAACGCCACCGGCAGCGGCGCGTCGTTGACCTCCTGCGTCACCTTCACGTTACGCCCGGACAGCGTGACGCTGCCCTGCGGCAGCCCCTCTTTGGTGGTGTCCCAGGCCACATCGGCCTTCCCGCTGAAGACGCCGCTGGCCTGGGTTGTGTCCGGCATAAACGGCTTCAGCATCGCCAGATCGAAACGGTTGAGGTTGATCTGCGCGCGCCCTTCCGCACCCGCATCGATGGTCTGCGGCACGCACAGCTCCGCATTCGGGTTGGTCCAGCAGTGTGGCCCAATGCTGATCTTCTGCTCGGCGTTGCGGTAGTCGAGGGCAATGGATCGCGAGAGCGCCAGCGGCCCGACCGGCGTATTGAAGCGGGTGTTGTCCAGCGTCCCTTTCCAGCGTTCTTCCTTGCGGTCGAAGCTGCCGGTGAGGTGAAGCTGGCCGGAGACCGGCTCGCCCTGCACGCGCAGCTGGAGGTCGTGCTGCTTCTCGTTCCCTTTGGCGTCCAGGGTGACCAGGTTAATGTTCACGTCCGGCTGAGAAATACGCTCCACGCGCAGGTTCAGGCTACCGCCTATCTGATCGGTAGATTTCACATCCCCTTCCACGCGGACGCGGGCAACGCTCAGCTCCTGCCAGCGCAGGTTATTGGCGGTAATGTCCGCCAGCAGCTGCGGCGCCTCCACCGTACCGCGCACTTTCACGAGACCTTTCGCCGTGCCGCCCAGACCCGGCAGGGCGTTGTCGAGATTCGGCGCATCGATGGTGGCGTCCAGATTGAGATCCTTCACCCCCAGCTCGCCTTTGATATCCGCCGTGTTGCGGCCCAGCGCCACGTGCAGCCCCGGGATAACCCACTGCAGATAGCTGTTGCCTTTCACCGAGCCTTCAACGTTAACCTTGTTCTGCTTCACGTTCCCGGTGAGCTTAATTTCCGGTACGTCCATCTGCCACGTACCGCCGTACAGGCTGCCGCGGGTTTTAATCAGGCCATCCAGCTTCGACGGCCAGTCCGGCACCTCTTTGGCGGTGTTAATGCCCGTCAGCTTCAGCTCGCCGCGCCAGCTGATCGCCTGCTGCCAGTCGAGCAGCGCGGTCAGCTCGGTTTTACCTTCCAGCGCAGCGACGGTCAGCTTGTCGAGGTTGACCTGCTGTTCGTTGCCCTTCGCATCCAGCGCGATGTTAGCGGGCGGCACGCCCTGCCCCTTCACCGCGGTGCGGAACGAGAGCGTGTAGTCGGTCATCTTGCCGCTCAGCTTCAGCTTCAGGTCATCGGCCTGGAACTGCTTTTCGCCGGTGAACGGCCAGGAAAGCTGCTTGCTGACAACCTCAAGATTGAGCGGCAGCCCGGCTTCCGCCAGCTGCGTTTGCGCGCGCAGGACCATGTCCACCGGGCCGGAGAGATTCACCCCGACGTCCAGCTTATCGCGCAGCGCCCCGCCCACTTTGACCTTCACCTTTTCGCCTTTTAGCGGATCGATGTTGAGGGCACTGTTAAGCGTAATGTCCACCGGCCAGTTGTCGCGCAGCAGGGCATTCCCCGACGCATTCACCGAGCCCTGATTGGTGTCGATATCCAGCGCGTCGAGCTTCATATTGCCGTCAATGCTGCTGACTTTCAGCAGCATGGTGTAGACCGTCAGATCGGTATCGCCGGTCAGGCGCAGCTGCTCGCCTTTGAACTCCTCGATATTAAGGTTCAGCGGCAGATGAACGTCGGTCATTTCCGGCAGGACAGGCTTCGAGAAGAGATCTTTCAGCGTTTCGCCCAGCGGCTTTTCTTCCGGCTGCGGGTTCTGGATCTTCGGCTCGACGATCTCTTCCTGCGCCACGTCGGCCACCTTCGGCAGCGCGATCAGCAAGCCCTGCAGGGACGTCGGCGTCAGGGTGAGGTTTTTCTCCTGCCAGCGCAGGCCGGAGGTGAAATCCATCACGGACACGGTGGTGTCGTCGATTTTGATATTGACGTTATCGAGCGCGACCCGATAGAGCGCGATCGGGTACGGCGTGGAGAGATTCAGCGGGCCGCTGTCCTCCTCTTCGACCGGAGCAGACTTCGGCATTTTTTTTGAATCTATCGCCACGTTGACGTCTTTAAGCGACAGATCGTTGACGCAGAGCTTGCTGTCACGCAGGCAGCCCAGCTTCACCGCCAGGTGGAACTCCCCGGCGTTCACCGCCACGCCCGGCTGCTCGTAGCGGATGTTCTTCAGACGCAGATCGCGCCAGCCGCCCGTTACCTGGCCAATCTCCAGCCCCGGCACCCAGCGGTTCGCAGCGTTAAAAAGCAGATGCAGCCCGGTCGTCGTTCCCACCAGAAACGCCACCGTACCGAGCAGCAGCACGATAAAAATCAGCACCCCGAGGCTTATTTTCTTCCATAAACTCATAATTCAGGCCCCAGACCGATGTAAAACTGTAATCCGTGTTCTTCTTTGTCGCCGACAGGCACGGCGAAGTCGAGCTTGATGGGCCCGACGGGTGACTGCCAGCGTACGCCCACGCCCGCGCCGGTTTTAAAGTCGCTGCGGCGGATATCGTTCACCGCTTCCCCGCCGTCAACAAACATGGCGCCCCACCACTTTCCGCTGACGTTGTACTGATACTCCAGCGATCCGGTCGCCAGTTTTGACGCACCGGTCAGCTGGCCCTTTTCGTTCTCAGGTGAGATCGATTTGTACTTATACCCACGAATGCTGCGGTCGCCCCCGGCAAAGAAGCGCAGATCCGGCGGAACGCGCTCGAAGTCTCCCGTTTCAATCCAGCCGAGATTGCCGCGCATCACAAAGCGGTGTTTGTCATACAGCGTGCGGATCCAGACGTTTTGCGCCTGCAGGACGGAGAAGTCCACGTCGGAGCCCCAGGCGGAGTTGGAATAATCAATGGAGTAGCGCTGCGAGTCGCCCCAGGTAGGCATCAGCCCCCCGCGCGAGCGGGTACGGCTGATCATCACGCCCGGATAAAGCAGCATGGTGGTATTGGTAACATTGGCCTGGGTAAAGTGGTCCAGGCTCCAGCGCAGGTTGATGGCGCGCTGCCAGCCGCTGGAGAGATCCCAGAAGCGGGAGACCGCAAGCGTCGTAGAGTCCTGCTTGGTGTCGTTCAAGTCGGTGCGCTTAAAACCGCCCTGCACAAGGTAATATTGCTCAAGCGGATTTTTCAGCAGCGGCATTTTGTAGCTGAAATCCAGCTGCTGCTCGGGCGCAGAGAGGCTCAGGCTGGTGGTCAGGCTGTGACCGTACGAGTTCATCCACGGCTTTTTCCACGAGGTTCTCACGCGTGGTCCAACATCCGTCGAGTAGCCAACACCGGTCTCAATGGTGTTCTCGGTGCGCGGCGAAACAACGCCATGCAGCGGCAACACCTTCGTTTTGCGAGACTTATCAAATTCCGGTGCGACAACCACGGAGTTAAACCAGCCGGTAGCGGAAAGACGACGGTTCAGTTCCGCCAGGTCCCTCGACTGGTAGTAATCCCCTTTTTTGAACGGCACGAGGTTTTGCAGGTACTCTTCACGAATTTGCGAACCTTCAAACGTGACGTCGCCAAAGCGGTAGCGTTCTCCGCTGTCGTAGTCGATATCCCAGAAGGCCTGACGCCGATCCAGCGCAATCCCCAGCTGGCTTTTATTGAACTGGCTGTCGAAGTAGCCCTTACGCAGGGAAACGTTCGTCAGCTCTTTTTTGAAATGGTCGTAGTCACCGTGGTTAAGCACGGTACCGATTTTCGGCCGCGTGCTGAGCAGGTCCAGGTAATCCCGGTCGGTACGCGCTCCGCCGCGCAGGATGACGTTCGTACCACCAATCAGTACCGGCTCGCCCGGCGAAACGCGGGCAATAAGGACCTGGCGCCCCTTCTTTGGCGGCGGACGGAGGTCAAAATCAATGGTGGGTTCGTAATACCCCAGCGCTTTCAGCCCTTCACGGATGGCGTCATCCACGCGCGCGCGAAAACGCCGGTCCGGCGTCACCTCATCACTCTGGATGGTCGACAACTGCGCACGCACGTTTTTTTGTAGCGCCCCGGATAACCCCTCAACCTGCAAACGGACATTCGCCGCGCTGGCAATCCCGCTTGTCAGCAACACACTGACTAAACATAACTGGCGGATTTTTGTCACGTTTTCTCCTGAATATCCCTGTTTCCACCCTGGAAGCAAATGAAGTACCGCTCCGCGGCAAAATACGGCCTGTAGCCAAAAACCCGAATCGCGGGTTGAAAATGGGTGTAACACCCAAATATTTCTTATGATTAAATCTAGACTGATTCAGCGCATTTATTGTGTTCAATTAAACGCTTCGTGACAACCTTAACTGAAACATCGCACCCCGGGAGGCCCCATCGTGAGTTTATTCGACAAAAAGCATCTGGTTTCACAAGCTGATGCATTACCGGGACGCAACACCCCTATGCCCGTGGCGACCTTACACGCCGTCAATAACCATTCCATGACCAACGTGCCGGAGGGAATGGAAATCGCCCTGTTCGCCATGGGCTGTTTCTGGGGCGTTGAGCGCCTCTTCTGGCAGCTGCCCGGCGTTTACAGCACGGCGGCTGGCTACACGGGCGGCTACACGCCGAACCCTACCTATCGCGAAGTCTGCTCCGGCGAAACCGGGCATGCGGAAGCGGTGCGCGTGGTCTATGACCCTGCGGTAATCAGCTACGAACAGCTGCTGCAGGTCTTCTGGGAGAACCACGACCCGGCGCAGGGCATGCGTCAGGGCAACGACCACGGCACACAGTACCGTTCGGCTATTTATCCGCTCACTCCGGAGCAGGATGCCGCCGCGCGCGCCAGCCTTGAGCGTTTCCAGCAGGCCATGCGTGAAGCGGGCGATACGCGCGAGGTGACGACGGAAATCACCACCGCGAAACCGTTCTACTATGCCGAGGACGATCACCAGCAGTATCTGCATAAAAACCCGTACGGCTACTGCGGTATCGGGGGCATTGGCGTCTGCCTGCCGCCACAGCTGGCCTGATACCTACCCAGCGCCACGCGAGCCGCGTGGCGCTCAAAGAAGTGACAGCGTTGTCTCATAGCTTAACATCCATCCACCAGCCGCCCCCGCCGGCCATCTTCGCCAAATTGTGACCTCTGGCAGATTTACATCTCTTTACGCTATACTACCCGCTGAAATAATCGGCTCAACGCTACGAGCTGATTTTCAATGTGTTTTCACACAAATGGTATCAACTCCCCTTCTGAGGATCTGGCGAAAAGCCGGATAAACTATGTTAAACAGTATTTTAGTAATACTTTGTCTGATTGCCGTCAGCGCGTTTTTCTCGATATCTGAGATCTCGCTGGCCGCGTCCCGTAAAATCAAACTGAAGCTGCTTGCCGATGAAGGCAACATCAATGCCACCCGCATCCTGAAAATGCAGGAAAACCCCGGGATGTTCTTCACCGTGGTGCAGATTGGCCTCAACGCGGTCGCCATTCTCGGCGGTATCGTGGGTGATGCGGCGTTTTCCCCGGCGTTTTATAGTCTGTTTGTTAAGTACATGTCCATTGAACTGGCCGAACAGCTCAGCTTTATCCTCTCCTTCTCGCTGGTAACCGGCCTGTTCATCCTCTTTGCAGACCTGACCCCGAAACGCATCGGTATGATTGCGCCAGAAGCTGTGGCTTTGCGTATCATCAACCCGATGCGCTTCTGTCTGTACGTGTTTCGTCCGCTGGTGTGGTTCTTCAACGGCCTGGCGAACGTGATTTTCCGCATCTTTAAGCTGCCTATGGTGCGTAAAGACGACATCACCTCTGACGACATCTATGCGGTAGTAGAAGCCGGCGCGCTGGCCGGGGTGCTGCGCAAGCAAGAGCACGAGCTGATTGAGAACGTGTTCGAACTGGAATCCCGTACCGTACCGTCTTCCATGACGGGCCGTGAAAGCATTATCTGGTTCGATTTACATGAAGACGAGCAGAGCCTGAAGAACAAAGTGGCGCAGCATCCGCACTCTAAGTTCCTGGTCTGTAATGAAGATATTGACCACATCATCGGTTACGTCGACTCCAAAGACCTGCTGAACCGCGTGCTGGCAAACCAGAGCCTGGCGCTTAACAGCGGCGTGCAGATCCGCAACACCCTGATTGTGCCGGACACTCTGACGCTCTCAGAAGCGCTGGAAAGTTTCAAAACCGCCGGGGAAGACTTTGCGGTTATCATGAACGAATACGCGCTGGTGGTGGGTATTATCACCCTGAACGACGTGATGACCACGCTGATGGGCGACCTGGTTGGCCAGGGGCTGGAAGAGCAGATTGTTCAGCGTGACGATAATTCATGGCTGATTGATGGCGGCACGCCGATTGAAGACGTAATGCGCGTGCTGGATATCGACGAGTTCCCGCAGTCCGGTAACTACGAGACCATTGGCGGCTTTATGATGTTTATGCTGCGTAAGATCCCGAAACGTACCGACTCGGTGAAGTTCTCCGGCTACAAGTTTGAAGTAGTGGATATTGATAACTACCGCATCGACCAGCTGCTGGTGACGCGCATCGATAATAAACCGACCGTACTGGTACCGAAGCTGCCGGACGCGGAAGAGAAGGTGTCGGCGTAAAGTACTAGCCCCTACAAACATCAACGGCTCCCATTGGGAGCCGTTTTTTTAACTACTGCATAGCACGTTGGTTAAGCCATCTCAGTCTGCAGACGCATAACCTGACGGTTGACTTCGGACATCACAGACAGGTGCTGTTTGTCCTTCACTTTTGGGACAAGGATCTTGCCCTTATCAAACTCAAAAGCGCCAACATCCTTGATATACAACCGTCCACGGAACAGGATCTTCACGTACTTCGCCACCTGAAGCGGGTTGTAGCGTTGGAAAATTTTCATTCTTGTATCTCCTGCGAATCATACGCTCTTGCGGTGCCACAATCGGCCCGACTGTCCTGAGCGCAAATTTTAATGCCCAATGACTATAGACCAGAACTACGGTGTTACCCAGTGTGCATAAGTTTATTTACCGTTTGATTACAATTATTCAGAATAATCTTTGCAAAGCGTGACCAGGCGCAGTATAAGCCGTCGTTTTTTCATGGATATGTGCGTTCGCCCGCAAACTGGCATCGGGATTGCGGGAAAACCACATTGATCGCACTTATGATTAAAGCGCAAGACCAAGTGGTCGGATCACCTGCAAACAATAAGGAAACGCCATGACCCTACGTAATATCCTTGCAGCAGCCTGCCTGCTGCTGCCTCTGTGGGCTTCCGCTCACAACATTGAAAAAGGACAACGTGTACCGCCAGTCGGCATTGCTGACCGGGGAGAATTGATTCTCGACAATGATAAGTTTAGCTACAAACCCTGGAATAGCGCGCAGCTCGCGGGCAAAGTGAGAGTTGTACAACATATTGCCGGTCGTACATCCGCAAAAGAGAAAAATGCCAACCTGGTGGAAGCGATCAAGACCGCAAAATTCCCTCACGACCGCTACCAGACGACCACCATTGTTAACACCGACGACGCCATTCCGGGCTCCGGAATGTTTGTGCGCTCAAGCCTTGAGAGCAATAAAAAGCTCTACCCGTGGTCGCAGTTTATCGTCGACAGCAACGGCGTAACCCGTAAGGCCTGGCAGCTGGAGGAAGAGAGCTCCGCGATTATCGTGCTGGATAAAGAGGGCCGCGTACAGTGGGCGAAAGACGGCGCGTTAACCCAGGAAGAGGTGCAGCAGGTTGTCGACCTGCTGCATAAGCTGCTGGCTCAGTAGATAGAGACGCGGAAGCCGGGGTTGAGGAAGGATTCACGCGGGGTATAGTCCAGCGGCTTGCCCTGCCAGTCATGAACATGCGCCCCGGCGGCCGCGGCAACGGCATGACCTGCCGCGGTATCCCAGACGTTGGTTGGCCCAAAGCGAGGGTAGAGCTGCGCGTGGCCTTCCGCCACCAGGCAGAATTTCAGCGATGAGCCAATCGAGGTGGTTTGGTGTTCACCCAGCTGCTGCAGGTACTCCTGCAGTTCGCTGTCGCTGTGCGAGCGGCTAATCACCACCAGCGGTGGACGCGCATCGCGCACCTGGATCTGCTTGCGCACGCCGCACTCTTCCTTCCACGCCTTCCCTTCTGCAGCGCTGTACATCACCTTCATTACCGGCGCGTAGACCACGCCCAGCACCGCTTTGCCCTTCTCAATCAGGGCGATATTGACGGTGAATTCACCGTTGCGCTTGATGAACTCTTTTGTCCCGTCCAGCGGATCGACCAGCCAGTAACGCTGCCAGTGCTGGCGCTCGTCCCAGCTTTGCGGCGCTTCTTCTGACAGAACGGGGATGTCCGGCGTTAAGGTCTGTAACCCTTTCAGGATCACCTTATGCGCCGCGATATCCGCCGCCGTGACCGGAGAGTCGTCGGCTTTGCTGACCACCTCCATAGGTTTACTGCCGTCATATACCTGCATGATGGCATCTCCCGCATCCCGTGCGAGCTGACAAATTTTATCTAGCATTTTCCACCTCTTTGTTAACGCAGTGAGGTTAACTCTTTGTTTTAGTTATATCGTAATGTGAACAATTCCGCTATCTGTGAAGCAATTCCGGTTTCAGGTTACTTTTTTCTGTCAGGATTCACATTTCTGTAAGCAACAAGCTATAGATACATACTCTTTTGTGCTCCGCATCGAAAAAAGGACTCCTCTGATGATTAAGTTTAGTGCAACGCTTCTGGCGACGCTGATTGCAGCGAGCGCGCAGGCGGCGACGGTAGATCTGCGTATTCTGGAAACGACCGATCTGCACAGCAACATGATGGACTTCGATTACTACAAAGATACCCCGACGGAAAAATTCGGCCTGGTACGCACGGCAAGCCTGATCGATGCGGCACGTGGCGAAGTGAAAAACAGCGTGCTGGTCGACAATGGCGATCTGATTCAGGGCAGTCCGCTCGGGGATTACATGGCGACCAGGGGGCTGAAAAAAGGCGAGATCCATCCTGTTTATAAAGCGATGAACACCCTGGATTACACCGTCGGCAACCTCGGTAACCACGAATTCAACTACGGTCTGACATACCTGCACGATGCGCTCGCCGGTGCGAAATTCCCGTACGTTAACGCCAATATCATCGACGTTAAGACGCAAAAGCCGCTCTTTACCCCTTACCTGATTAAAGAGACCAACCTCGTCGACCAGGACGGTAAAAAACAGACGCTGAAAATCGGCTATATCGGCTTTGTGCCGCCGCAGATCATGACGTGGGATAAAGCCAACCTCGACGGCAAAGTGACCGTTAAAGACATCACCGAAACCGCGCGGAAATACGTGCCGGAAATGCGCGAAAAAGGCGCCGATCTGGTGGTCGTTGTCGCCCACTCGGGTCTCTCCGCCGATCCGTATCAGGCCATGGCAGAAAACTCCGTTTACTATCTGAGTGAAGTTCCGGGCATCGACGCGATCCTGTTCGGCCACGCCCACGCGGTCTTCCCGGGAAAAGATTTCGCCAGCATCAAAGGGGCAGACATTGAGAAAGGGACGCTCAACGGCGTGCCGTCGGTGATGCCGGGCATGTGGGGCGACCATCTTGGCGTGGTGGATCTGGTGCTGAACAACGACGACGGCAGCTGGAAGGTGACGCAGTCAAAAGCCGAAGCGCGCCCGATTTACGACGCTGCGGCTAAAAAATCTCTGGCGGCGGAAGATAAAAAACTGGTCGACGTGCTGAAGCACGATCACGACGCCACGCGCGAATTTGTCAGCAAGCCGATCGGCAAATCCGCCGACAACATGTACAGCTTCCTGGCGCTGGTGCAGGACGACCCGACCGTTCAGGTCGTCAACATGGCGCAGAAAGCCTATGCCGAACACTTTGTGCAGGGCGATCCGGATCTGGCAAAACTGCCGGTTCTGTCAGCGGCTGCGCCATTCAAGGTGGGCGGGCGTAAGAACGACCCGGCAAGCTATGTTGAAGTCGAAAAGGGCCAGCTGACCTTCCGTAACGCCGCCGATCTCTACCTCTACCCGAACACGCTGGTGGTGGTAAAAGCGACGGGCCAGGAGGTGAAAGAGTGGCTGGAGTGCTCTGCCGGACAGTTTAACCAGATTGACCCGCACAGCAGTAAGCCGCAGTCGCTGATTAACTGGGACGGCTTCCGTACCTATAACTTCGACGTGATCGACGGCGTAAACTACCAGATTGACGTCACCCAGCCGGCGAAATATGACGGCGAGTGTCGGGCGATCAACCCGCAGGCGGAGCGCATCAAAAACCTGACCTTCAACGGCAAGGCGATCGACACGAATGCCACCTTCCTGGTCGTGACCAATAACTACCGCGCCTATGGCGGTAAGTTTGCCGGTACGGGAGATAGCCACATCGCCTTTGCCTCGCCGGACGAGAACCGCTCGGTGCTGGCGGCGTGGATCAGCGCGGAGTCGAAGAAGGCGGGCGAAATTCATCCGGCAGTGGACAACAACTGGCGTCTCGCGCCGATCCACAGCGATACGAAACTGGATATCCGCTTCGAAACATCGCCGTCCGATAAGGCAGCCGCGTTTATCAAGGATAAAGCCCAGTATCCGATGAAGAAGGTCGCGACGGATGATATCGGGTTCGCGATTTATCAGGTGGATTTGAGTAAGTAAAAACAAAACGGCAACATGCGTTGCCGTTTTTGGTGTTCGTTCCCTCTCCCTGTGGGAGAGGGATCCTCAGTAATTTTCCAACTCGAAGCGATGAGTTTGTCTTCAGAAAAATTAATGAATTGCAGCGACACCCTGGTCCGGCTGTAAATCGCCGAAGCGTTTCCGCAAGGCCGGGGCGAGGCGCAGGGATGCGCCGAGAGGGTGTGGCCTGCAGGGATGCAGGCTCATGCCCGACCCGATAGCCTGAAGGAATAAGCTGAGGGCACCGCGAAGCGGCGATTTACCACCGGGAGCCCGGGTCGCCAGGGTGGTGGCGATTGAGCCACCCTGGCACGTTCACCGGTCATGTCGTTACAGAGTAGCAAGGAACATAAAGTGAACGGAATGACCTCCACAGCCGTATGTTCCCCCTCACCCCAACCCTCTCCCTCAAGGGAGAGGGGGTCGCCCACGCTGGCCTTAGGTCAGGGTGAAGACATCAGGCCGCACGATCGTCCCGATTCGCCATCACCTTCGGCGTATTCACCTCAATCCAGTCCGCCAGCGCGGCGACCTTCTCGCTGACCTCAATTCCCATCTGCGTCAGACTATACTCAACGTGCGGCGGCACCACCGGATACGACACGCGATCGACAAACCCGTCCAGCTCCAGCGCCTGGAGTGACTGCGACAGCATCTTTTCGCTCACCCCGCCCATTTTACGGCGCAGATCGCTAAAGCGATGCGTACCCTGGCGCAGGGCCAGCAGAATCAGGACGCCCCAGCGGCTAGTCACGTGTTTGAGCACCTCGCGTGAAGGACACTGTTCGGCGAAAAGATTGCCATCGCGCATTTGTTCGCTGAGCGTCGGTATCGTTGTTTTCATACTTACCTTTTTGTACGTACTTACTAAAAGTTAGCTATGGTGCTAGTGTGCCACAACACCAGACAAACACGAAGGAGATTCATCATGATCGCGATTACCGGCGCTACTGGCCAGCTTGGCCATCTCGTTATCGAACAGCTGCTGAAAACCGTACCGGCCAGCCAGATTGTGGCCATCGTACGTAACCCGGCGAAAGCGCAGGCCTTAAGCCAGCAGGGAATTGTGGTTCGTCAGGCGGACTACACGGATGAAGCCGCATTCACCGCCGCGCTGAGCGGCGTGGATAAGCTGCTGCTGATCTCTTCCAGCGAAGTCGGCCAGCGCGCGACCCAGCACCAGAACGTAATTAACGCCGCCAAAACGGCTGGCGTGAAATTTATCGCCTACACCAGCCTGCTGCATGCGGACAACTCCCCGCTGGGCCTGCACGTTGAACACGTTGCCACTGAAAAAGCGCTGGCGGCATCCGGCATTCCTTATGCCCTGCTGCGCAATGGCTGGTATACCGAAAACTACCTGGCGAGCGCGCCGCCTGCGCTGGAACACGGCGTGTTTATTGGTGCGGCAGGCGAAGGCAAAATTGCCTCTGCCACCCGTGCAGACTATGCCGCGGCGGCAGCGAAAGTGATCGCTGAAGAGGGCCACGCGGGCAAGGTCTATGAACTGGCGGGCGACCACGGCTGGACGCTGAGCGAACTGGCGGCTGAACTCAGCAAACAGAGCGGGAAGCCGGTAGCCTATCAGAATCTCAGTGAAGCGGATTTTGCCGCCGCGCTGAAAAGCGTCGGTCTGCCTGCCGGGCTGGCAGATATGCTGGCGGACTCCGATGTGGGTGCGTCCAAAGGGGGACTCTTTGACGATAGCCATACGTTGAGCAAACTGATCGGGCGCGCAACGACGCCGCTGGCGCAGAGCATTAAAGCCATTCTGTAACGGTATCACCGTTCTTTCCTGCGGCCGGGTGATTTCCCTTACCCGGCCCGCTCATATTTATTAATAATAAAAACAGATATAACGATTAAAAGTCCGGGTATTCTTTATCCGTCGCGTACGTTATCGGTTTTTCAAATCCAGGAATGGTGATGCCATTCATATCAATCTTAATATCTTCCTCATTTATCCCCTGCTGGCCGAAAAGATAAATGACATTGAGTTCACCCTGCGACGCCGCCTGGTCGTACGCGTTAGCCTGACGTCGCACCTGCCGATTACGCTGCTGATAATCCGCAAACACCGCGTCCCCATAGCGTTTGCGCAACCATTGATGGGTAAGCTTTGGCGAGTAAACCACCCCCGTGGCATTATTACCGCCAAAGCCTTTTGAATTAATAAAAGCGATTTGTCCCTGGCCTTCCTCTAATTTACAGTCCTGAAGAGGAATGGTTAAGCGCGCATTGTTCACCTGCGGCGCGATGTGGGACACGCTTTTCGTTCCCGGCAAAATACCATAGCGGAATACGCCGAGGCAGCCGATCAGCTGGTCGCCGCTGGCGGGCCCCAGAGAGTGGCCGAGATACGATTTCACCGCCGTCACCGGCCAGTCGCGAATCGAAAAGGCTTGCGCAACGCGGTCAAAAATATCCGCCTCGGAGACGCAATTCTTCGGCGTGCTTGATCCGTGCGCCTGAATAAACGATCCCTTCTGCACCGTCTCCATCCCGGCCATCGATACCGCAGAGGCTACGGCTTTCGCCATGGTGATGTAGTTCCCCGGCCCCGGCGACGCAATAGAACGTTTAAAGCCGTCAGCGTTGATGAAGACATTCCCCACCGAACCGTGGATCTCTGCGCCAAGCTGCAGCGCCAGCTCGTCGTCCATTAGCACGACATACTGGCTGGATTCTGCGATAACAAAACCGCAGCTGTTGCCAAACGGGCGGCTGCTGTTGCGCCAGTCGGCCGTTTCCGTTTCATCAATGTGCTTAAGCTTGCTCTGTGTTGCCAGGGCGCCCATGGCATCGAAGCCTTCAATCACTTCTGAGGTAACCGGCGCTTCGGCGCTGCCAACGACGGCTACGCGAATGCGCCCCGCTTTGATATCTTCGACTGCCGCATTCAGGTTATACAGAAACGTGGCGCACGCCCCCAGCGTGGCGCTGGTATGACCGACGCTACCCAGCACATAGGCATTGAGGAAATCGGCGCACATGCTGTTCAGGCCCAGCGGGCACTGTTTGGCGCTAACGCGATGGCCTTTCAGGCGCGACTGCAGCATTCCGCCAAAGCCATAATCGTCGAGCTGCCCCATGATATTGCCCGAATAGACGCCGAGCTGATCCGGCGTGATTTTGGCCTGTATCTCTCGCCACGGGATCCCCAGGGCGTTGATGGCGTCTGACGCCCCGACAATCGCCATCTGCAACGCCCGCGGATGGAACTGTGAATTGTAATGGTCGCCCGGGCGGAATCCCTGCGGCAACAGCCCTGCTGCCTGAACCTCCGTGCGCAGCAACGCCTCAATTTTGCAATCCATCTCTCCCTGAACGGTAATACGGACACGCCGATCCGCTAATTCTTCAACGTGCCATCCCGCCGGTAAGGGTTGAGGTAATTGCCTGGCAGATATATTAAAACTGAATCCCTCTTCGCCTGAAACCATATTCAATTTTGCATGGCTGGCAATAGCATCGACATCAAAATAGTCGCGCGTAATTTTTCTGATAAGGGTTCCCTCAAGCACCTCGTCTTTTATCCTCGCGGCGGCCTGAGCAGGTGTGAATCTTTTACCGTAAATATCGCAATACCCACCTTTATCATATTTAAGGACGCCCATCAGAATGGCTAACGATAATAATGTTTCCTGCCTTTCCTCTTCCGATAATGACTCAATAATCATTCGACGAAATGCATGATGTGAAGAACTACGACCAGCTGGACCATAGCCACCAAAAGCCGTTATTACGGGTAATTTCACCATAATTTATTCTCTCGTGGTCGTGGATTTATTTTATTAAGTAAGTGCGATAATTTCAGATATTAGTTTACAAATCACCGACAAAAGCTAATATGAAAATCCAGCCAAAACGCTGACTTTTTTGGCCACGGCAACGATGAGCTACCAAAAATAATAGTCAAAACAGGTATTAATCAAAAATGACAAATACACAAATAGGATTTGTGTTATGTGAACGCATGCTAAGTTCCGGTCTCAGTCTTCCGATTGAAATGTGGAAAGCGGCAGCCAGTAGCTATTTAGCTGAGCAAAAAACAACATCCCACGCAGGCACGCACAAACCGGAGAAGTCACCCTTCAGGCTCTGTCGCCCGGAGAATATTCTGAAGGTGAATACCATTGGCATAAACAGCGAGCCCATCTTGACGCACAGTGGCTTTAGCATTACCGCCGATACCACCCTTGTCGAAGACAAACACTATGACGTTATCTATCTTCCTGCCCTGTGGCGCAATCCTCGCGCAGTGGTCAGACAACAGCCTGAACTTCTGGAATGGCTGACCGAGCAGGCCGCGCGAGGAACCCGCATCGCCGCCGTCGGAACGGGCTGCTGTTTTCTGGCGGAGTCGGGACTGCTCAACGGAAAGCCCGCCACCACCCACTGGCACTACTTCAAACAATTCTCGCGCGACTACCCCAGCGTAAAATTACAGACAAAGCATTTTCTCACTCAGGCCGATAATATTTTCTGCGCCGCAAGCGTTAAGGCTCTGTCAGATCTGACGATCCATTTTATAGAAACAATATACGGGAAACGTGTAGCCACACATACTCAACGGACATTTTTCCATGAAATTCGTAGCCAGTTTGAACGCCAATGTTACAGTGAAGAAAACAAGCCCCATCCGGATGAAGATATTATTCAAATTCAAATCTGGATAAAAGCCAACTGCGCCTCGGATATATCCATGCAGAATCTTGCAGATATGGCTGGCATGAGTTTGCGCAACTTTAATCGCCGCTTTAAAAATGCCACCGACATGTCCCCTCTGCAGTATTTATTAACCACCAGAATTGAATCCGCCATGACAATGCTGCAATCCACCAACCTGTGTATTCAGGAGATTGCAAATGCGGTTGGATATCAGGATATTGCGCACTTTAATCGCCAGTTTAAGCATAAAACCACGGTTTCACCGGGGGATTACCGTAAGACCGTCCGGGCAAAGATGTTTAGTGCATAAACTGCGGTCATCTCTGATAATGAAAAGATGACCACGAGGAGGCTCAACGTGCAAGGCGTACCGGAACAGTTTAATGATGAAAGAGACAGCGCGCGCTTTCGCCATCTGGCGCAGCTGCCGGGCCTGGAGCTTTATCACGCGCATATTTCTGACTACGCCTTTGAGCCTCACACCCATGAAGCCTTCGGGATCGGCACGATTGAAACCGGCGCCGAACGCTTTCGCTATCGCGGTATCCAGCATCTCGCGGCGGAAAAATCCGTCGTCACCATGAACCCGGACGAGATCCATACCGGTGAATCCGCCACCGAAGGCGGCTGGCGCTACCGGATGGTCTATATCGAACCCGATCTGCTGGAAGAGGTGACCGGCCTCCGGCACTGGTGGTTTAGCGATGTCACGCGCCATGACCCGCTTCGCTCGCAGCAAATCGGCAGGCTGATTTACGGCCTGTGGCACACGGACGATCCGCTTGCGCAAAAAGGATTACTGCTGGACCTGATTGAGACCTTCCGGCCGCTGGCCCATCACGCGCCTGTGATTCAGGAAGGCGCACACCGCTTCGAACGCGTGCGCGAGTATCTGCACGACAACTATATGCGCGCCCTGACGCTGGACGAGCTGGCCAGCGTCGTTTCGCTCAGCCCGTACCATTTCCAGCGCCAGTTCAAAGCCCATTTTCACGTTACGCCGCACCAGATGCTGATGGCCATTCGCCTCTGGCGCGCCAAAGCGTTCCTCACCCACGGCATGCCCGCCGCCGAAGTGGCAGCCGCGACCGGGCTGACGGACCAGTCTCATTTAACCCGCGCGTTTACCCACCGCTACGGCATTACCCCCGTGCGCTACCAGAAGCAGGTCACCCGGCGCTAATGCGCAACCTCATACAATACGCGCGCATTTTCCCCTCTTACACTGCATGCAGCGTAAATACCTGTGGATGGAAAAATGATTAGTGGAGTGTTGTATGCCCTGCTGGCCGGGTTGATGTGGGGGCTGATTTTTGTCGGCCCGCTGATCGTGCCCGAGTATCCGGCAATACTGCAGTCGACCGGGCGTTATCTGGCGCTGGGGCTGATTGCCCTGCCCCTGGCGTGGCTGGGACGCGCGCGCTTGCGTCAGCTCAGCCGTCAGGACTGGGGCACCGCGCTGGCGCTGACCATGATGGGCAATCTTATCTACTACGTTTGCCTTGCGAGTGCCATTCAGCGTACCGGTGCGCCGGTATCTACCATGATTATCGGCACGCTGCCGGTCGTTATCCCCGTCTTTGCTAACCTGCTCTACAGCCACCGCGATGGCAAACTGGCGTGGTCAAAAATGGCGCCGGCGCTGGTATGCACCGCCGTGGGGCTGGTATGCGTCAATATTGCCGAACTGCGTCACGGGCAGGCGGATGTTGACCTGTGGCGTTACGGTTCTGGCATTGTGCTGGCGTTCATTTCCGTGGCGTGCTGGGCATGGTATGCCCTGCGCAACGCGCGCTGGCTGCGGGAGAACCCTGACAAGCATCCGATGATGTGGGCGACGGCGCAGGCGCTGGTTACGCTGCCCGTCTCGCTGGTGGGCTATGCCGGCGCGTGCATCTGGTTAGGCCATCAACAGCCAGACTTCGCCCAACCCTTCGGGCCAAGACCCTGGGTGTTTATCGGCCTGATGGTGGCGATTGCGGTGCTTTGCTCATGGGTGGGCGCGCTGTGCTGGAACATTGCCAGCCAGAAGCTGCCAACGGTGATTTTAGGGCCGCTGATTGTCTTCGAAACCCTGGCCGGACTGCTTTATACCTTCCTGATGCGCCAGAGCGTGCCGCCGCTATTTACGGCCTGCGGGATCGCGCTGCTGGTGGTGGGAGTGGTGATGGCGGTAAGAGCGAAGCCGGAAAAACCGAGTGTCGTTCCGGCGTCGGAGATGTGAGCATTGCCCGGCGGCGCTGCGCTTGCAGGGCCTACTAAACCGTAGGCCCGGTAAGGCGTAACCGCCACCGGGCAAGCCCTTAAAACGTTTCCCAGTTCCCTTCAGACGCCGCCGCTGCGGGCTGCGCTTTTGGCACGTAGGTTTTCACCGGCGCCGCTTTGACCGCCTGATTGCGGGTGATTTTGAATACCGCCACCGCTTCGTTCAGGCGTGCAGCCTGATCTTCCAGCGCCGCCGCCGCGGCCGCAGACTCCTCTACCAGCGAGGCGTTCTGCTGGGTCACGCGGTCCATCTCGGCTACCGCCTGGCCCACCTGGTCAATACCGCGGCTCTGCTCGTCAGAGGCCGAGGCAATTTCGCCCATGATGTCGGTGACGCGGGTGACCGCATTGACGATCTCCGCCATCGTCTCCCCGGCTTCGTTAACCAGCTGGGAGCCCGCGTTCACGCGCTCGCCGGAATCATCGATCAGCGCTTTGATCTCTTTCGCCGCCTGGGCGCTGCGCTGAGCGAGAGTACGCACTTCCCCAGCCACGACCGCAAAACCACGGCCCTGCTCGCCCGCGCGCGCCGCTTCCACCGCCGCGTTTAGCGCCAGGATGTTAGTCTGGAAGGCAATACCGTCGATCACGTTAGTAATTTGCGCGATTTTACTGGAGCTGGTGGCGATTTCGTCCATCGTACGCACCACGCCTTCAACCACGTTCCCGCCCTTCTTCGCCGTAGAGGAGGCGTCCAGCGCCAGACGGGAAGCCTGACGCGCGTTATCGGCGTTCTGCTTCACGGTTGCCGTCAGCTGTTCCATGCTGGCTGCCGTCTCTTCCAGAGACGCGGCCTGCTGCTCGGTGCGGGAAGAGAGGTCGTTACTGCCCGCAGAGATTTCGCCTGCACCAGTGTAAATCGTATCTGCGCCTTCACGCACCACGCCCACGGTGTTCGCCAGCGAGGTCTGCATCTCCTGAACGTTACGCGCCAGGATAGCCATTTCGTTCTTACCTTCAGCCTGAATCGGCTGGGTTAAATCCCCTGCCGCAATGGCGCGAATATGGTTAATCACCTCTTCCAGAGGCAGCAGCAGCACGCGGCGCATGGCTACCCAGCTGGAGATAATCACCACAATCACCAGCAGCATAACCGCAGAGAGGATCCAAAGGATGCGCTTGTAGTCGCTCTCATTGTCCTGGATGCCTTTATCGGTAAGCGTTGCCTGCGCTTCGCGCCATTCACGGTAAACCGCCTGCATCGCGGTCTGCTTTTGCTCCGCATTCTGCTTGAACATGTCTTCCAGATTGCCCTGGCTCAGCAGAACGTTCATTTGCGTCAGCGTTGCAGAGTAAATGCGGTACTGCTCTTCGAGCCGGTTAGCCAGGTTCTCGTCCAGGCCCGGCGTATTTGGCAGGGCATAGTATTTATCGTAATGGACCTGCGCATCGGCGAGCAGATTTTTCGCCGTGTTGACCAGCTCATTAAGCTGCCCACCGTTAATCTGAGAGGCCATGCTGCTTTGCAGACGCAGCATCCCGCGGTTCAGCGTCACGCGCGCCTGGTTCAGGCTGATCCACGCATCGGTAAACTCCGCCACGTTCTTGCTGGAGAGCTGCGACACGGTGAAATTGTCTTTATCGTTATTCAGCGCGTTGATAAAGATACCCGCGGAAATCACTTGCATGATGCCGAGCACAAGCAGCACCGAAATCAGAAGGGTAATGACTTTTATACGTTTAAACATGCGTTGCCTTTGTTATATGCAGGTTTGTCTGACGTGGATATATCGGCAGGCGCGGCGGGTTGTTTACTGTTTCTACACCTTTAAAAAGTTTCTAAACCACTTTCCTAAGTCCATTCAGAGAGTTAAACGGGGTATTTTTTGTGATCTGCTTCTCACTTTCCCCCTTCCCTCTAAAGGGTTATAGCGCTGGCTTAAAGATGCATTTAATATGCACCTTATATTGTTGATGACGAGGTAACTGCTATGGCCTTTCGCGACCAACCCCTTGGCGAGCTGGCGCTCTCCATTCCTCGCGCTTCTGCGCTGTTCCGTAAATACGATATGGATTACTGCTGCGGCGGTAAGCAAACCCTGGCGCGTGCGGCCTCACGCAAGGAGCTGGACGTTGAGGTGATTGAATCAGAGCTGGCGCTGCTGGCCGAGCAGACCGTCGACAAAGACTGGCGAGCCGCCCCGCTCGCTGAAATCATCGACCATATCATCGTGCGTTACCATGACCGTCACCGTGAACAGCTGCCGGAACTGATCCTGCAGGCGACCAAAGTTGAGCGCGTCCATGCCGACAAACCGTCCGTACCGCGCGGCCTGGCAAAGTATCTGACCCTGCTGCACGAAGAGCTTTCCAGCCATATGATGAAAGAAGAGCAGATCCTTTTCCCGATGATTAAGCAGGGAATGGGAAGCCGTGCGATGGGGCCTATCAGCGTGATGGAAAGCGAGCATGATGATGCGGGTGAACTGCTGGAAGTGATCAAACACACCACCCACAATGTCACGCCGCCGCCAGAAGCGTGCACAACGTGGAAAGCGATGTACAACGGCATTAACGAGTTGATTGACGACCTGATGGAACACATCAGTCTTGAGAACAACGTTCTGTTCCCGCGGGCATTAGCTGGGGAATAAAAAAGGCCGCTGCGGCCTGATGCCCTCACCCCGGCCCTCTCCCACGGGGAGAGGGTGCAGAAACTAAAAACGGCAACCGAAGTTGCCGTTTTGCTTTTACCTTACGCCTGCCATACGTTTCTTACCGATAAACACCCAGCCCAGCCCCAGCGCGATAAACCACAGCGGCGTGACGATGAGTGCCTGACGGGTATCATCTTCCAGCGTCAGCAGAACCAGCACGAAGACGAAGAACGCCATGCATACCCAGCACATCAGCTTGCCCAGCGGCATCTTGTAGATCGATTTTTCATGCAGGTGCGGGCGCTTCTTGCGGTACACCAGGTATGAACAGAGGATGATGGTCCAGACGAACATAAACAGGATCGCAGAGACCGTGGTAATCATGGTGAACGCGCCAATCACGCTTGGGTTCACGTAGAGCATCACCACGCCGCCCAGCAGGCACATGCAGGAGAAGGTCAACCCTTTTGCCGGTACCGCGCGCTTCGACAGCTTGGCGAACGCGCTCGGTGCCACGCCTTCCTGCGCCAGGCCAAACAGCATACGGCTGGTGGAGAACACGCCGCTGTTCGCGGAAGATGCCGCAGAGGTCAGCACCACGAAGTTAATCAGGCTCGCGGCGGCAGGCAGGCCTACCAGCACGAACAGCTCAACGAACGGGCTCTTAGTTGGCACCACGGAGCTCCACGGCGTCACGGACATAATGACGATCAGCGCGAAGACGTAGAACATGATGATACGCAGCGGAATAGAGTTAATCGCGCGCGGGAGAGACTTCTCGGGATCTTTGGTCTCCGCTGCCGTCGTGCCCACCAGCTCGATGCCCACGAACGCAAATACCGCGATCTGGAAGCCGGCAAAGAAGCCGCTAATACCTTTCGGGAACCAGCCGCCGTCATTCCACAGATGGGTAAACGACGCCTGAACGCCCGTTGGCGACTGGAAGTGGGTGAGCACCATCACCAGACCCACGACGATAAGCCCGACAATCGCCACGATTTTGATCATCGCGAACCAGAACTCCATCTCACCGAACATTTTAACGGTGGCGAGGTTAAGGCTCAGCAGCAGAACAATGACCGCCAGCGAGGCGACCCAGTCCGACAGCCCCGGGAACCAGAACTGTGCGTAGGCGGTAATCGCCACGACGTCCGCCATACCGGTGACGACCCAGCAGAACCAGTAGGTCCAGCCGGTGAAATAGCCCGCCCACGGCCCGAGCAGGTCAGAAGCGAAGTCGCTAAAGGATTTGTATTCGAGGTTCGAGAGCAGCAGTTCACCCATTGCGCGCATCACGAAGAAGAGCATAAAACCGATGATCATATAAACGAAGATGATCGACGGCCCGGCGAGACTGATGGTTTTGCCTGACCCCATAAACAGCCCGGTACCGATGGCACCCCCAATCGCAATGAGCTGAATATGACGGTTTGTGAGATTGCGCCGTAGCGACTGTTCAGACGTCGCCTCTTCTGTAGCGGCGACTTTGACCTGATCTACCATGTAATTTTCCTGTTTATGCCTGTCTGTGTTGTTAAGGCTCTTCTGGCCTTTAAAAACGTCAAAAAAATGACGTCCCTTTGTAAGGGTTTATCGATATTAGGTAAGAATCGGCGGGATGAATACTATGATTTAGATATTATGTTAATAATATGTTGAAAGTGAGTGTCATATCACTCATACAGCGCGAAACAGCTCACAAAAATACACGCAACAGTTTCGTTTGCAAGATAAAATGTTGATAGAGCCATAACTATAGGTTTTTGCACTATTTTCCTCTCCCCAACCGGGGAGAGGAAATAAGAAAATTCGATTACAGAATTTCCAGCAGCTCTACTTCAAAGACCAGGGTGCTGAATGGCGGGATGGACGCGCCAGCGCCGCGCTCGCCGTAGGCCAGGTTATGCGGGATAGTCAGCTCCCATTTGGAACCGACCGGCATCAGGGTCAGAGCTTCAATCCAGCCAGCGATCACACCGTTAACCGGGAATTCAGCCGGTTCGCCGCGCGCCACGGAGCTGTCGAACACGGTACCGTCGATCAGTTTACCGGTGTAATGCACGCGAACGTGGTCGGTACGCGCCGGAATTGCGCCGTCACCCTGATTGATCACGCGGAACTGCAGACCGGATTCGGTGCTGTTCACGCCTTCACGCTCGCGGTTCTCTTCCAGATATTTCACACCTTCGGCCGCCATCTCTTCGAAGCGCGCGCGACGCACGGCGTCAGCACGTTCGTGGATTTCACGCAGCGCACGGTGCACAACGTCTACCGGAACGGCAGGCTGTTTGCCTTCCAGCGCGTCAGCGATACCCGCCACCAGCGCTTCTGGTAACAGACCTTCCAGGCCGGATTCGCTCAGCTGCTGTCCTACCTGCAAGCCGATACCGTAACTTGCCTGCGCTTCGATAGTGTCAAAAGTCGGGGTGGTCATGGGTTTTCCTTCCATCACATTTAAAGTAGCGGGCAGCATATCAGCCATGCCCTTATGGGTAAAACTTTGTCTGAAGTTAAGGTGACAAACCGCGACGAAACAGAAACAATAGAGATAACCAGGATTAATCCCGAACTGATGTCACGGATGTCGGGTTTACTACGCCGTTCAGGCAGTTAGCAAACTATACTTCGGGGCACAGGATAAAAAATACGCGGAGCAGGAGGAGTGCCATGCCCGGGCGATTTGAACTGAAACCTACCCTGGCGAAAATCTGGCAGGCGCCGGACAATTTTCGCATCATGGACCCGCTGCCTCCTCTGCATCGCAGAGGGATCATCATTGGCGCGCTGATGGTGATCGTGGGCTTCCTGCTTCCTTCCGGGGGCGATGATGTCGACACCGCCCCCGTCACCCGCAATGCTCAGCTGGACATTCAGTCGCAGACGCGGCCGCAGCCTGACGCACAGCCGATGCAAACGCAGCTTGTAACCCCGTCTAACGATCCGGGTCAGGTCGCGCCGGTTGAGCCAGAACCCATTCAGGATGAACAGCCGCAGGATCAAGCCGCCGCCCCGTCTCAGCCTCAGACGCAACAGCCTACCGGCATTGAGCAACAGTGGCGTTCCTATCGCGTAGAGCCGGGCAAAACGCTGGCACAGCTGTTCCGCGACCACAACCTGCCGCCAACCGACGTGTATGCCATGGCGAAGGTGGAAGGTGCAGGTAAACCGCTCAGTAACCTGCAGAATGGTCAGATGGTACAGATTCGCCAGAATGCCAGCGGGGTGGTGACAGGGTTAACGATTGATACGGGAAGTGGGCAACAGGTACTGTTTACCCGCCAGCCAGACGGCAGTTTCATCAGGGCGCGTTAAGACCCGGATCTGTTAAAAGCAAAACGCCGGCACAAGGCCGGCGTTTCAACGTGAGCAGAGTAAAAAATTACTCAGCTACAACGTTAACAACCAGTTTAGCGAACACTTCGCTGTGAACCTGGAAGTCAACTTCGTGCTCACCAGTGGTACGCAGAACGCCGTTCGGCAGACGAACTTCGCTCTTAGCCACTTTAACGCCTGCTGCAGAAACTGCATCAGCGATATCGCGGGTACCGATGGAACCGAACAGTTTACCTTCGTCGCCTGATTTAGACGCGATGGTAACGGTGCCCAGTGCGTTGATTGCTTCAGCGCGAGCGTTAGCAGCCGCCAGAACGTCAGCCAGTTTGGCTTCCAGTTCAGCGCGACGTGCTTCGAAAAACTCTACGTTTTTCTTGGTAGCTGGAACAGCTTTACCCTGTGGAACCAGGAAGTTACGTGCGTAACCCGCTTTAACGTTAACCTGATCACCCAGGCTGCCCAGGTTTGCTACTTTATCAAGCAGAATAACTTGCATTACCTTATCCTCTTAAAGTCGTATTAATGGACCGTGCCCGATTACTGATGACGATCAGTGTACGGCAGCAGGGACAGGTAGCGAGCGCGTTTGATAGCGCGAGCCAGCTGACGCTGGTATTTTGCACGAGTACCGGTGATACGGCTTGGGACAATCTTACCGCTTTCGGTGATGTAGTTTTTCAGCGTTGCGATATCTTTATAGTCGATCTCTTGAACGCCTTCCGCGGTGAAACGGCAGAACTTGCGACGACGGAAATAACGTGCCATATGGCTAGTCTCCAGAATCTATCAAATCAATCTGCTCGGCATGCAGAACCATTTTGCTCAGACCGTTCTTTGCCTTGTGGCAAGAGATGAACCCCTGAACGATTACTGCGCTACCGACCGTTAAACTGTGAGTAATGGCCTGGTTTTCGTGTCCGCTAATAATAACGGGCATTTGGCACCACGCCTGCCGGTGAAACCCGGCTTCCTCTTGCACAGAACGATGCTCAAGCACGAACTGGCAATGCGGAATTCCTGATGGACTGACCTTTCGAAGGGGAGCCCTGCATACGATGCCGGACAACGCCAGACGGTTGGTCATCAGAAATTACTCTTCAGAATCCCCAGCATCAGAATCATCTGCGGTTTCGTTTGCGAAATCATCGCGACGCTCACGGCGCTCGTCTTTCGCTTTAACCATCGGAGATGCTTCGGTAACTGCGTTTTTGGTACGCATAACCATGCTGCGGATAACGGCATCGTTGAAGCGGAAGGTAGTTTCCAGCTCATCGATCACTTCCTGCGGCGCTTCAACGTTCATCAGAACGTAGTGTGCTTTGTGCAGTTTGTTGATCGGGTAAGCCAGCTGACGGCGGCCCCAGTCTTCCAGACGGTGGATCGTACCTTCTGCACCAGTGATGGCAGCAGAGTAACGCTCGATCATACCCGGAACCTGTTCGCTCTGGTCAGGATGGACCATAAAAACGATTTCGTAATGACGCATCGAATTGCTCCTTACGGATTATTCAGCCTCCTGTCTGGGTCAGCCGAGGCCCGGGGAGGCAAGGAACGTGTTAAAGGTCGGCTGAAAAATTGACGCGTCATAATACTTGCGCGCCCCAGGAAACTCAAGCTGATTGCACAAATAATTCGCACAAAGCGCGAAGCGGGTCTAAGTGGGTGATTTAAAATTGGTCACACCCGGAAGCGTTGTTTTTTTGAACAACTGCATCAGAAATGGTCACGCATCCCCGCCGGATGAGTGATTACACTTTAATCAGAGGTCATTTGAATTAAAGAAGGAGCATCCCCCCTCTCGCAGCACGTAGTCGTGGAGCGCATATCATGAAAAAAATCGCATTAGCCATAATGGCGGCGCTTTTGCTCAGTGCAAACGCGATGGCAGCCATCAAGATAGACAGCCGACAGGCCAGAAACATGGATGATGTGCAAAGCTTGGGCGTAATTTACATCAATCATAATTTCGCCACGGAAAGTGAAGCAGATCAGGCATTAAACGCAGAAACCGATGCGCAGGGCGCAACCTATTACCACGTGATGTTAACCCGTGAGTCCGGCAGCAACGGCAACATGCACGCCAGTGCAGATATTTACCGATAACGCTTTAACGCTAGCACCAGGAAAGCCAACAACGAGAACATAGCCATAGATGACGTTGCCCCCTGCCCGGGGGCTTTTTTTTGTGAATGGCTCCGGAATACTACCGGTAAAATAGCCCCTCAGAGATCCTCCATAAGCGGGAAGATATGGACATCAAAGTCCTGGCGTTTAAAGGTGCTGGCGGAAAAACGCCACCGTAGCGTCCAGCGCCGTTGGCGTAATGCGGTGGCGGACGCCCGGTTCCCACAGACAGGTCAGATTACCGTCCAGCCCTTCATTCATTAACGCCTGCTGCAGGCGGAAGGTTCCCTCAGGCGGGACCACATCATCCGCGTCACCGTGCCACAGCAGCAGCGGGCGATCGGCCACGCGCGGCAATGCCCGGGTTACTTCCCACTCTGCCAGCGTCGCGGTCATTTCCGTTAAATCCTGAGGGGGAAAGAGGGTCTTCGCCAGCGAAGTAAAGTAGCCCGAGCCCATCAGACAGGCGACAGACTTCACTTCAGGATGATGCGTCATAATCCCCAGCGCCGTCATACCGCCCATCGATGCCCCGGCTACCGCCAGACGATTGTCGGCCACCAGCCCTGCCTCATAAAGCGCATCGCGCAGCCCGGAAAACTCGGTCAGACTCCCGTGCAGAATGTGCCAGAACTGCCCCAGCCGCGCCTGTTCATTACCCGTAAAGCGTGCGCCGTGGTCGGGTGCATCTGGCATCACCACGCGAAAACCCGCCTGCGCCAGCGCTACCGCAAAATAACTGTAAACCAGCTTCGATGAGGTAAACCCATGATAAAAAACCACAACAGGCAGCGGTTTATCACGTTTACCCGCTGGTATCGCGTGTAAAATTTCATGGTCGCCGAGGTGGCGTATTTCAATTTCAATCATTGTCGACCCTGTGCGAATCTATGATTCATAATGTTGAGAACTGGGTTACGCTTTCGCGTCATTTTCATTCGAAATATACGTCCCAGATAACACTTCGGGAACATTCCCCCAAAACTAAATTCACAGACAACTACACTATGGCTATCAGGAAACGAGATATGGTTATGCGCAGGTTTGCTGCTTTATTGCTGGTGTTTCTGCTGAGTGGCTGTAGCGCGCTGCAGGGAACGCCGCAACCCGCTCCACCGGTCGCCGATCATCCACAGGAGATTCGTCGTAATCAGACGGAAGGATTACAACGAATGGGCACCATCTCCGCGCTGGTTCGCGGCTCTCCGGATGACGCAGAATCGGCAATAAAAGCACAGGCCGTCGCCGCCAAAGCAGATTATTACGTCATCATTATGATCGACGAAACCATCATAACGGGACAGTGGTATTCACAGGCCATTTTGTACCGTAAATAATGGTTTTCCTTTGAACGAGATTTACACTGCTTTGCGTCCATAGACATTTTCCTGTCCACAATAAACTCCACGCCCGCATCAATGGAAGGGAGTTTATTAGCGAAGGATTGCCCGGCGGATACCGGATATATGTGAAATGGAGCTGACGATGAAACGAACTCTTGCTTTGACCTCACTGTTGCTCTCAGCAGGCCTGCTGAGCACCACCGCGCAGTCAGCAGAATTCGCCAGTGCTGATTGTGTAACTGGCCTGAATGAAATTGGCCAGATCTCCGTGAATAATATCTCGGGGAGCCCGCAAGACGTTGAACGTGTCGTGGCATTAAAGGCCGATGAGCAGGGTGCTTCATGGTATCGCATCATCCAGATGCAGGAAGATAACCATATCGATCGCTGGCGGGTACAGGCCATTCTCTACGTGTAAACTTCCTCCTGATAAAAGCCACTTACTTTTAGTGGCTTTTCGTTTTTGCAAATTTTTTATCTTATATAAAACCAATAAAGAACAATTAAATAACATTTTGTTACATTAAAACAGTAAACGTAATCCCCGCTCTGCCGTTGAAGAACCATAACTTTTCAATGATGAGCAATTTATGATCAACTTTTTCCGCCGTGCGGGCCTGGGGTCGAAACTCTCGCTGCTGACTGGCGTCAGTGTCGCCACGCTGTTTCTGCTATTCACTTTTCTGCTCAGCCAAAAAGCCAGCCAGCAGCTTGAAGCCCTTGCGGTCGAAGATCTGCATAATCAGTCCACCGGCATGGTCGACATGGTGCAGATGTTTAATACCAGCCTGAGTGAAGAGGTTGAGAGCTATACTCGTCTGTTTACCACCTTTTTACCGCAGCCCCTGAACATTGATACTTCCCAACCCCAGACGATTAACGGACTTAGCGTTCCGCTTCTGAAAGGCGGAGACACCGGGCTGCATGAAAATAATACCCTTTCGGACGAGTTCCTGAACCGTACGGGAGCCATTTCGACGCTGTTTGTACGCAGCGGTAACGACTTTGTTCGCGTAGCCACTTCCCTGCGCAAAGAGAACGGCGATCGGGCAATGGGTACCGTTCTGGATAACGCCAGCCCGGCCTTTGCTGCCGTCAACAAAGGTGAAGTCTACCGCGGCCTGGCGCTGCTGTTTGGCAAACGCTACATCACCCAGTACCAGCCCGTTAAAAACGCCGAAGGGCAGGTCATTGCGATCGTCTTTGTCGGGGTGGACATCACCCACTCCTGGAACGTCATGCGCGAGAAAATCCTAAACCGCCGCCTGGGCGAGAGCGGTCACTTCTTCGTGCTGGATCGCAGCAACGGCAAAACGCGCGGGCAATACCTGTTCCATGCCGGCGAAGAGGGAAAACTGCCCAAGTGGGACGGCGCGACGCAGCAACAGCTTCTGAGTGACAAACCCGGCACGCTGGAGCGTACAAGCGACGACGGCCGGACGCTGAAAATGGCCTATACCCCGCTGCCGGGCTGGAACTGGACTATCGTGGGCGAAGTGGATAAATCGGTGCTGCTCTCAAGCGTTACCGCCATGCGCGATCGCTTCCTGCTGGCCGGCATGGTCTTGTCCATCCTTTTTGCTGGCCTGTTCGTGGTCATTATCCGCCGCGTGCTGACCCGTCCGCTGCGCAACGTGATCCATCTTGCCAGACAATATGCCGCAGGGGATCTCCGTTCCAGCCTGCCCGTGACGCGTCAGGACGAAGTCGGCCAGCTGATCGATGCTATAAACGGCATCGGCGGCGGCCTGCAAAAAATTGTGCTGCAGGTTCGTGAGGCCGCAGGCGAGATCCATTTGGGCACCAACGCGCTGGCCGCCGACACTGGCGAGATTTCAGAGCAGATCAACAAGCAGGCCAGCAGCGTGGAAGAGACGTCCGCCAGCATGGAGCAGCTGGCCGCCACCGTTCAGCAAAATGCCGCCAACATGGAGCAAACGCAGCAGCTGGTGGGTGAAACCTCGCTCGCGGTTCATCAGGGCGGTGAGACGGTCACCCACGCGGTGTCGACCATGGACGACATTCGCGAAGCGTCAAAACGCATCGAAGACATCACGCGCGTGATCGAATCCATCGCTTTCCAGACCAACATTCTGGCGCTGAATGCGGCAGTGGAAGCGGCCCGCGCGGGCGAGCACGGAAAAGGATTTGCGGTAGTCGCGCAGGAAGTTCGCGCGCTGGCGGGACGCAGCGCTAACGCGGTGAAGGAGATTGAACAGCTGATTGGCGATACGCTCAGAAAAGTGGGTGAGGGTCATGCGCTGTCTGAACAGACGCGCCTGGCGATGGACGACATCATCATTCATATCGATAACATCAGCCAGCTGGTCACCGAGATTAACCATGCCTCACGCGAGCAGTCCGCCGGGATCGGCCAGGTGAACCTCGCCATGACCCATATTGGCGAAGCGTCGCATATCAATGCCGATCGCATCTCACGCAGCGAACAAACGGCCCAAACGCTGCGCGAGAAGGGTTCGCACCTGACTCAGCTGGTGAGCCTGTTCCAGCTAAAAGGCTAACCGACTCTGCCCGTCGCACGCAGCAGCAGGTCGCTTTGTACCTGCTCGCTCATCAGCGTGCCGCCACGGGTGTCAAGCATCATGCGGCACCACGCCTGCGCTACCGGGGGCGATGCGTGCCGCAGCATCTGGCTTCCGGCACCCAGCAAGAAAAGCTGCTGCGCGATCTCCCGCGCCTGCGCCTCCTGCGGTTTACGCAGTTTTTGCTGAAGCTGTCGCCAGCTGCGATCGAAGTGTCTGTCCTGCCCTTTCACCTGCGCAAACTCGTCGGCAAGCAGGTCATGAATACCCGGCTGCTTCGCCAGCACGCGCAGCACGTCCAGACACATGATATTACCTGACCCTTCCCAGATGCTGTTCACCGGCATCTCGCGGTACAGGCGGGGAAGTTCGCTCTCTTCGCAATATCCGATCCCGCCCAGCACCTCCATCGCCTCAGCGACAAACGGGATGCCCGCTTTACAGACGCTAAATTTCGCCGCCGGGGTAAACAGCCGCGCCCAGGCGGCCTCTTGCGGGTCGGCACGCTTGTCCCACGCGCGGGCCAGGCGGAACAGCAGCGCCGTGTGCCCCTCCAGCACCAGCGCCATCCGGCTTAATACCTCGCGCATTAACGGCTGATCGATGAGATTTTTGCCGAAGGTTTGACGCTGATGGGCATGGTACAGCGCCACCGAAAGCGCCCGACGCATCAGTCCGTGGCTGCCCAGCGCGCAGTCAAAGCGCGTCAGACCGCCCATTTTGAGGATCTGCCGTACCCCTTCGCCCTCTTCCCCCAGCAGCCAGCCGGAGGCATCAAGAAACTCCACCTCGCTGCTGGCGTTGGAGCGGTTCCCGAGCTTGTCCTTGAGGCGCTCAAGACGCACGGCGTTGCGCTGTCCGTCAGGCAAAAAGCGCGGCACAAAAAAGCAGGACAGCCCGCCCTTCGCCTGGGCCAGCACCAGATGCGCATCGCTTTGCGGGACGGAGAAAAACCATTTATGCCCCACCAGCCTGTAGCTGCCGTCGCTGCATTTTTCCGCTTTGGTGGTGTTGCTGAGCACGTCCGAGCCGCCCTGCTTTTCCGTCATCCCCATGCCGATCAGCAGGCCGCGCTTTTGCGCGCCGGGGGCCAGATGCGGATCGTAGCGATCGCTGAGCAGCGGCGTCAGCCAGTCGTGAAATAGTTTGGGGAGCGCCTGCAGCAGCAGCGGCGTGGCGGCGAACGTCATGGTGACCGGGCAAAGCGTGCCTGCCTCTACCTGAGCATGAAGCACAAAGCGCGCGGCCCGAGCAACAAACGCCCCTTTACGCGCCTCCTCTTCCCACGCCAGGTTATGCACGCGGTTGGCGCAAAGCCCCTGCATCAGCAGATGCCAGGCCGGATGAAAACGCACGTCGTCCAGCCGCTCGCCCGTGGCGTCATAGCGTAACAGCTCGGGCGGATTAACGTTTGCCAGCCTGCCCAGCTCCAGTGATTCCGCCGTACCCAGCTGCTGGCCAATGCTGGCGAGGAGTTCGATATCCCACTCGGCGCCTTCACGCGTAACTGCATCGCGCAGGGCGCAGTCCGAGAGGAAAAGGTTGCTGTTGGAAAGCGGTGCAGGTTGATTGAAAACGGTATGGGTCTGCCAGTGCATGCTGTCTCCCTCCTTCAGTGGCAATGACGATAAGTATGGACAGACCGCGCACGCGCTGCATGGGAGGGGAGTCACACGTTCACGATCCCGCTGATATCATTCGTGAAATAGCTCACAGAACATAAGAATAAACTATTTCATGACTCCGCTTTTGTTGAATAATTTATTCTTACCCTTTTCAGTGAGGACCGTTATGCAACCGGACGCGCACAAGCGAGCATTAATTGCAGGCTCCATTGGTAACTTTATCGAGTGGTATGAGTTTGCGGTCTACGGTTTTCTGGCGACCGTCATTGCGAAAAACTTCTTCCAGCTTGAAGGAGAGGCGGGGCTGACCAGCCTGATCCTCACCTACGCCTCGTTTGCCATCGCCTTCTTCTTCCGCCCGCTGGGTGCGGTGGTGTTTGGCCGGATCGGCGACCGGATTGGCCGTAAGCCGACGCTAATCATTGTGCTGGTGCTAATGACGCTCGCTACCGCCGCCATCGGCATTGTGCCGGTCTACGCCAGCATCGGGATTGCCGCGCCGCTGATTATTACGCTGCTGCGCATCCTGCAGGGGCTGTTCGCGGGCGGCGAGTACGGCGGTGCGGTCTCGCTAATGACGGAGTTCGCCCCGCGCGGCAAGCGTGGGCTCTATGGCGCGTGGCAGTCCTTTACGGTGGCGCTGGGACTGTTAGCGGGCGCAGGCATCGTGGCGCTGCTCTCCGCCCTTCTCACGCCAGAGGCATTGCACGACTGGGGCTGGCGCATTCCGTTCTTCCTGGCGCTGCCTATGGGCGTTGTGGCGCTCTGGCTTCGCGTCAGCATGGAAGAGACGCCAAGCTTTATGCAGCAGCAGGATAAACCGGCTGTCGCTCAGGCGGATACTGCCGCTACGCTCCGGGCCATCGTGATGGGGATTGGGCGCGTAATGGTCTGGTCTGCGGCGGGGTACACCTACCTGGTGATTATGCCGACCTATCTTCAGTCGGCGCTGCACACCGGGTTTAACCAGGCGCTGCTGATAGCGGTGATTTCGAATATTGGGTTTGCGCTCACCATTATTCCGTCGGGGATCCTGAGCGACCGGATCGGCCGCCGCACGGTGATGATTCTCGCCACCGCGCTGCTGCTGATCCTCGCCCTGCCGCTGCTGAAAATCCTGCAGGCGGAGTCGAGTACGCTGGCGGTGAAGGCTGGTGTGGTACTGATTGCGGGCGGTCTGGTGGGCATGCTGGCGGGTCCGGGCCCGGCGATGCTGTCTGAGATGTTCCCGACGCGCGTGCGCTATACGGGGCTGGGGCTGGCCTACTCTTTATCGAACGCGATTTTCTCGGGATGCGCAGGGTTAATCATTACCGGGTTGATTAAGCAGACGGGCAACCTGGATATTCCGGCGTATTACGTTATGGCGACGGCGGTAGTGAGTATTTTCGCGCTGATGACGCTGAGGAAGGACGACCATTTGCGGTCACTGGAGGAGTGAGGTTGTCAACGTCTGGTGCCCTCTCCCACGGGAAGAGGGAGAAAACACAAAAGGCCGTCCTGTGGACGGCCTTGCTGTTTATTCTCCGCGCTGACGCACCGCTTCAAACAGGCAGATGCCCGTCGCAACGGAAACGTTCAGGGACGACACGCTGCCCGCCATCGGTATGCTGATCAGCTCGTCGCAGTGCTCGCGGGTTAGACGACGCATGCCTTCGCCTTCCGCACCCATCACCAGCGCCAGACGGCCGGTCATTTTGCTCTGGTACAGAGTATGATCCGCTTCACCGGCGGTACCGACGATCCAGATATTCTCTTCCTGCAGCAGACGCATGGTGCGCGCCAGGTTGGTCACGCGGATCAGCGGAACGTTTTCCGCTGCGCCGCAGGCCACCTTCTTCGCCGTCGCGTTCAGCTGCGCGGAGCGATCTTTCGGCACGATCACCGCGTGTACGCCAGCCGCATCGGCGCTGCGCAGGCACGCGCCGAGGTTGTGCGGATCGGTAACGCCGTCGAGGATCAGGAAGAACGGGTTATCCAGCTCGGCGATCAGATCCGGCAGATCGTTTTCCTGATACTGACGACCCGGCTTCACGCGGGCAATGATCCCCTGGTGCACCGCACCTTCGCTTTTCTCATCCAGGAACTGGCGGTTCGCCAGCTGAATCACCACGCCCTGCGCTTCCAGCGCGTGGATCAGCGGCATCAGACGCTTATCTTCACGCCCTTTCAGAATAAACACTTCCTGAAAACGCTCCGGTGCGCGCTCGAGAAGGGCCTGCACCGCGTGGATGCCGTAAATCATTTCACTCATTGATGGTTCTCGTAATAAGTATTTCCCCTCCCCCCGCTGGGGAGAGGGTCAGGTTGAGGGGAGAATTTACTCCGCCTGCTTTTTCTTGGCCGCGCGCTTCGCTTTGGTGGCGGCAGCGATTTTCTGCGTTTTCGCGGAAGGTTTTTTCGCTGAGCGGGCTTCTTTCTTCGCCGCCTTCGGCTTCTGTTTCTTCTCGCCTCGGAACGCGCTGTCCGGCTCGAAGTTTACCTTCTTGCCCGCCTGACGACGTTTACCGCCGCCCGGTTTACCGTTACCGGTTTTTTTCGCCCTTTCACGCTCGGTTTTACCGACGTTACGCGGCGCGCGCTCGCTGGAGATCAGGCTGAAGTCGATCTTACGGTCGTCCATATTCACGGCTTCGACCTTCACTTCCACACGGTCGCCCAGACGATAGGTCTGGCCGCCAGATTCGCCAATCAGGCGCTGGCCGACCTGGTCGAATCGGTAGTAGTCGTTATCCAGGCTGGAGACGTGCACCAGACCGTCGATGAACAGCTCGTCCAGACGAACGAAGAAACCAAAGCCGGTCACGCTGGCAATCACGCCTTTAAAGACGTTACCGACCTGATCGAGCATAAAGTCACACTTCAGCCAGTCCGCCACGTCGCGTGTTGCTTCATCGGCACGACGTTCGGCCATGGAGCAGTGCTGACCCAGCTGCAGCATCTCTTCCATCGAATAGTGGTAGCCACCGGTTTCGGTGGTGTTCCCTTTATGGCCCTGCTCCTGCGCCAGCAGATACTTGATCGCACGGTGCAGAGAGAGGTCAGGATAACGACGGATCGGCGAGGTGAAGTGGGCGTAAGACTGCAGCGCCAGGCCGAAGTGTCCGCGGTTTTCCGGATCGTAAATCGCCTGCTTCATGGAGCGCAGCAGCATCGTCTGCAGCATTTCTGCATCCGGACGATCGCTAATGGATTCCAGCAGCTCGGCGTAATCGCGCGGCTCTGGCTTGTTGCCTCCGGGCAGTTCCAGACCCAGTTCAGCCAGCACGGAGCGGAACGACGTAATGGCTTCCGTGGTCGGCTTATCGTGAATACGGAACAGCGCTGGCTCTTTGGCTTTCTCGACGAAACGTGCCGCCGAGATATTCGCCAGGATCATACACTCTTCGATCAGCTTGTGCGCGTCGTTACGCTGGGTCTGCTCGATGCGCTCAATGCGGCGTTCGGCGTTGAAAATGAATTTCGCTTCTTCGCTCTCAAACGAGATCCCGCCGCGCTCTTCGCGCGCCTGATCCAGCGTTTTGTAGAGGTTATGCAGCTCTTCGATATGTTTGACCAGCGGCGCGTATTGTTCGCGCAGATCCTGGTCGCCCTGCAGCATATGCCAGACCTTGGTATAGGTCAGACGCGCATGCGAGCTCATCACCGCTTCGTAGAACTTGTAGCCGGTTAAGCGCCCTTTGGTGGAGATGGTCATCTCGCAAACCATACAGAGGCGGTCAACCTGCGGGTTCAGGGAGCACAGGCCGTTAGACAGCACTTCCGGCAGCATCGGCACGACCTGCGACGGGAAGTAGACCGACGTACCGCGGCTGCGGGCTTCGTTATCCAGCGGGGTGTGCGGACGGACGTAATAGCTTACGTCAGCGATAGCGACCCACAGGCGCCAGCCACCGCCGCGTTTTTTCTCGCAGTATACGGCGTCATCAAAGTCGCGGGCGTCTTCACCGTCGATAGTGACCAGCGGCAGGGAGCGCAGATCCACGCGGCCCACTTTGGACTCTTCCGGCACTTCTTCGCGCAGGCTTTCAATCTGATCTTCAACCGCTTTCGGCCAGATGTACGGAATTTCATGGGTGCGCAATGCCATATCAACGGCCATCGTGGTGCCCATGTTATCGCCCAGTACTTCGACGATTTTACCTACCGCTTTGGTGCGACGGGTTGGGCGCTGGGTGAGTTCCACCACCACCACAAAGCCCATGCGGGCACCCATCACCTCTTCAGGTGGGATGAGAATGTCGAAGCTCAGACGGCTGTCGTCCGGCACCACGAAGCCCACGCCCGCGTCGGTAAAATAGCGGCCGACGATCTGGCTGGTTTTTGGCACCAGAACGCGTACCACGCGCGCTTCGCGGCGACCTTTACGGTCAGCGCCCAGCGGCTGCGCCAGGATCTGGTCGCCGTGGATGCACATTTTCATCTGCTCAGATGAGAGGTACAGATCGTCTTTACGGCCTTCCACGCGCAGGAAGCCGAAGCCATCGCGGTGACCAATGACGGTCCCTTTCAGCAGATCGAGGCGTTCTGGCAGCGCGTAGCACTGGCGGCGGGTAAAGACCAGTTGCCCGTCACGCTCCATCGCGCGCAGGCGGCGGCGAAGGGCTTCAATTTGCTCTTCACCTTCAATGTTTAATTCAACGGCAAGTTCTTCACGATTGGCGGGTTTTTCGCGTTTTGTTAAGTGTTCAATGATGAACTCGCGGCTGGGAATAGGATTCGCGTATTTTTCGGCTTCGCGTTCCTGGAAAGGATCATGTGACATGTCGGTTCCTCCGTTGTCAGCTCCGGTGGAAATTTTCTTCATTCCACCAGCAATAATTTATAAAGCGGTTGATTCTCTTCAACCAAATCGGCCAGCGTGTAGTTATCCAGTTCCATGAGAAAACTTTGCACGGCCTTTGAAAGCGCCTTTTTCAGGCGGCAAGCGGGCGTGATGTGGCAGAACTCGCTGCTGCAGTTCACCAGAGACAGCGGCTCCAGTTCACGTACCACATCGCCAACACGAATACTCTGTGCCGGTTTACCGAGACGGATCCCACCATTCTTCCCGCGGACGGCAGCAACGTATCCGGCACGACTAAGTTGATTGATTATTTTGACCATATGATTACGGGATACGCCGTAGACCTCTGTGACTTCAGAGATACTGGTCATCTTCCCATCGGGTAACGACGCCATGTAAATCAGCGCACGTAAGCCGTAATCGGTGAAACTTGTTAACTGCACATCAACCTCAGGAAAAAGGGAAAACGCGGTCAAACCGCAGAGATATTCATTAATGATGATAAACCAGCCAGATAGTGAGCGGCTAATTTATTTGACAGACGGGGCGAAAAAGCGGATATCCAGGAGCGGTCGCCGGATGGCGCTACGCTTATCCGGCCTACGGGTCTCCCCGCAGGCCAGCAGTCACGAAGATTATGCGTCGAACGGGTCGCGCAGGATCATCGTTTCAGTACGATCCGGGCCGGTAGAAATAATATCGATCGGCACTTCGGTCAGTTCTTCAATACGCTTGATGTAATCCAGCGCCGCCTGCGGCAGGCCGCTACGCTCTTTCACACCGAAAGTGGTCTCAGACCAGCCCGGCATAGTTTCGTAGATTGGCTCAATTCCTTCCCAGTCGTCAGCAGCCAGCGGAGTGGTGGTCACTTCGCGGCCATCTGGCATACGGTAGCCTACGCAGATTTTCACTTCTTTCAGGCCGTCCAGTACGTCCAGCTTGGTCAGGCAGAAGCCAGACAGGGAGTTGATCTGCACTGCACGACGCACTGCAACCGCATCCAGCCAGCCGGTACGACGACGACGACCGGTGGTCGCGCCAAACTCGTTACCCTGCTTGCACAGGAACTCGCCGGTTTCATCAAACAGCTCGGTCGGGAATGGACCCGCACCCACGCGAGTGGAGTACGCTTTGATGATGCCCAGCACGTAATCTACATAACGTGGACCCAGGCCAGAGCCGGTCGCCACGCCACCTGCAGTGGTGTTAGAGGAGGTAACGTACGGATAGGTACCGTGGTCGATGTCCAGCAGCGTACCCTGCGCACCTTCGAACATGACGAAATCGCCACGCTTGCGCGCCTGGTCCAGCAGATCGGACACATCAACAACCATACCGGTCAGAATGTCAGCGATCGCCATGACGTCATCCAGCACTTTCTGGTAGTCAACAGCGTCAGCTTTGTAGAAGTTCACCAACTGGAAGTTGTGATATTCCATCACTTCTTTCAGTTTTTCAGCGAAGGTTGCTTTGTCGAAGAGGTCACCCACGCGCAGACCGCGACGTGCAACTTTATCTTCGTAAGCCGGGCCGATACCACGACCAGTGGTGCCGATCGCTTTCGCGCCACGCGCTTTCTCACGCGCTACGTCCAGCGCCACGTGATAATCCAGGATCAGCGGGCAGGCTTCGGAGAGCAGCAGACGCTCACGAACAGGGATACCACGGTCTTCCAGACCTTTCATCTCTTTCATCAGCGCAGCAGGAGACAGCACAACGCCGTTACCGATGATGCTGGTGACGTTATCACGAAGAATGCCTGATGGAATAAGATGGAGGACGGTTTTTTCACCGTTGATTACGAGAGTATGGCCTGCGTTGTGACCGCCCTGGTAGCGTACAACATATTTAGCCCGTTCAGTCAGAAGATCAACAATCTTCCCTTTACCTTCGTCACCCCATTGGGTGCCCAGTACGACGACGTTGTTACCCATTTTTTTCAAAATCACCGTTTGCTTAAAAATGGATTCTACCATCGCTTTTTCAGATATACAGCACTTTTTGACCTCAAAATACGCCGATTGCGTCTACTTTTTGATCAGCCAATCGTTTTCCTCAACATGTAGTAGATCACGATGCCCGCAACCACAAGACCGCCGCCAAAACGACGCAAAATATTATCCGGCAGTTGGCTCATCGTGGCGATCATTCGGCGCCAGGCGCGCGGATAAAGCATCGGTCCAAGACCTTCCAGCACCAGGACCAGGGCCAGTGCGAGCCAGATCGTTGAATTCATTTTTATTCCTTATAAAAGAAAACCACCGCTCCGTTGAGAGCGGTGGTTTGAATACTCAAACGAGCCTGAGTTTATCGCGTTGCGTTAGTCGGCGTCTTCATATAACGGAAGAAATCGCTGTCCGGGCTGAGCACCATGACATCCTGGTTGCTCTGGAAGCTATTCTCGTAAGCGCGCAGGCTACGGATAAAGGCGTAGAAGTCAGGATCCTGGCTGAAGGCATCAGCAAACAGCTTCGCCGCTTCGGCATCGCCTTCACCGCGCAGGATACGGCCCTGACGCTCAGATTCCGCCAGCGTCTTGGTGACTTCATAGTCCGCTGCTGCACGCAGCTTCTCAGCCTCTTCCTGGCCCTGTGAACGGTGACGACGGGCTACCGCTTCACGCTCGGCGCGCATACGGTTGTAAATCGCCTCGGACACTTCCGCTGGCAGGTTGATCTGCTTGATACGCACGTCAACCACTTCGATACCAAGCGCAGCCATACTGTTCGGGTTGATCACCGGCACTTTACCGTTGGTCTCCGCCTGAACGCGTTCGGCCGCTTTGGCAATCGCATCATCTGCTGCCGGCGTTGAAACTTCATCTTCAGTGCCCGCTGTACCGGAGTTCAGCGCATCGCGAACTTCCAGGGTCAGACGACCACGGGAGTCGGTCACGATGTCTTTCACATCCAGACGACCAATCTCGGAACGCAGGCGGTCAGAGAACTTACGTTTCAGCAGCACTTCTGCCTGAGAAACGTCGCCGCCGCCCGTTGCCAGGAAGTAACGGCTGAAATCACTGATGCGCCATTTGATATAGGAATCAACAATCAGGTCTTTCTTCTCTTTGGTCACGAAACGGTCAGCCTGGTTATCCATGGTCTGGATACGCGCATCCAGCGTTTTCACGGACTGAATGAACGGCACCTTGAAGTGCAGACCCGGCTCGTAAATCACCGGGCGTTTGTCGCCATCACGCACGACGCTGCTGAACTGGAACTTAATCCCACGCTCGCCTTCTTTCACCACAAAAATCGAGGTATAAAGCGCGACCAGTACGATGACGATGATCGCAATAACTGACTTACGCATCCTTATTCCCCCTGACGCTGGTAGTCGTTACGCTGCGCGTTAGCACGGCGTTGGTCCATAATGTCACCATCGTTCGAAGAAGGCGTTGTGTTCGTGCTGGCGCTGCCTGTTGAGGCTGGCGGCAAACGCAGCAGGTTATTCGCTCCGCTGGTGTCGCCTTTCGCTGCTGGTGCAGAACCGCCTTTCAGCATCTGATCCAGCGGCAGAACCATCAGGTTTCCGCCTTTACTGTCGTTAACCAACACTTTGCGGGTGTGGCTCAGCACTTTTTCCATGGTCTCGATATAGAGACGCTCACGGGTAATTTCCGGTGCCGCTTTATATTCCGGCAGGATCTTCGCGAAGCGGGCCACTTCACCCTGAGCTTCCAGGATGGTCTGCGTTTTATACGCGCGCGCTTCTTCCAGAATACGCTGCGCCTGACCGTTAGCGCGTGGCTGAACTTCGTTGGTGTACGCTTCTGCTTCACGGATGTACTGCTGTTCGTTTTCACGGGCAGCAATCGCATCGTCAAATGCGGCTTTCACCTCTTCCGGCGGACGCGCAGCCTGGAAGTTGACGTCCAGCAGGGTAATACCCATGTTGTATGGACGAATGGTCTCTTCCAGCTCGCGCTGGGTATCGCTACGAATAACGGTACGACCTTCGGTCAGAATACGGTCCATGGTGTATTTACCGATCACACCGCGCAGGGCGCTGTCGGTCGCCTGACGCAGGCTGTCATCGGCGCTGGTCACGCTAAACAGATAACGCTCAGGATCGGTCACGCGGTACTGCACGTTCATCTCAACGCGCACCACGTTTTCGTCAGAGGTCAGCATCACGCCAGAGGCGGCCAGTTCACGGACGGATTCCACGTTTACCGCGGTCACATCGTCAATGAAGGTCGGCTTCCAGTTCAGACCCGGCTCAACCAGATGGCTGAACTTACCGAAACGGGTGACTACGCCGCGTTCTGCTTCTTTAATGGTGTAGAACCCGCTGGCTGCCCAGATGATGACTACCGCAGCGGCCACGATGCCCACTACGCGGCCACCCATTGGCGGGCGCGAGCTCTGAGTGGAATTGCCACCCGAGCCAGAACCTTTTCCTCCGCCAAGGCCACCAAGCTTCTTGCTCAGTTTGCGGAAGATATCATCCAGATCCGGCGGCCCCTGTTCGCGACCACCTTTGTTGCCATTTCCCTCAGAGTTGCCGCCAGGTTTGCTGCTTCCCCACGGGTCGCGGTCTTGTCCGTTATTACCGGGCTGATTCCACGCCATGTATATGCTCCATATTTGTTATGCAAGGGCGAATTATTCAGGCATCCCCTTTCTGATCAGACGATATAGTCGACCAGCGCAGGTTCTTGTTTACAGAGGCGACGCCAGTCAACGATCGGCATACGCACCTGCATCCCCACGCTGCCGTCATCCTCCATCCACTCTTTTTCTATCGCCTGAAGCTGATAAAACCGGCTGCGCAGCCTGCCTTCCTGTGGCGGCAGTCGCAGCGTGTGCTGAGCTACCTCACCGGAAAGACGTTCTGTCAAAGCCTGGAAAAGCAGTGGCACACCAATACCGGTCTGGGCAGAAAGCCAGACCCGAATCGGTTTGTTTTCTTCATCTCTGTCGATACGCGGTTCGAAATCGTCCAGCATATCGATCTTGTTCATGACCAACAGCGTTGGGATCTCGTGGGCGTCAATCTCTTCGAGCACCACGTTCACCGCGTCGATGTTCTCCTGCACGCGCACGTCTGCCGCATCAATCACGTGCAGCAGCAGAGTCGCCTGTCGCGTCTCCTGCAGGGTGGCTTTAAACGCCGCCACCAGGTCATGCGGCAGGTGGCGGATAAACCCTACGGTATCCGCCAGCACCGTTTCACCGACGTCTGCGACGTCAATACGGCGCAGCGTAGGGTCCAGGGTCGCAAACAGCTGGTCTGCGGCATAAACCTGGGCCTCGGTTATCTGGTTAAACAGGGTGGATTTACCGGCGTTGGTATAGCCCACCAGCGACACCGTCGGGATGTCGGCTTTGGTTCGCGCCCGACGCCCCTGTTCGCGCTGTTTCTCTACACGTTCCAGACGTGAAAGGATCTGGGTAATTCGGCCACGCAGCAAACGACGGTCGGTTTCGAGCTGGGTTTCACCCGGGCCGCGCAAACCAATCCCGCCTTTTTGTCTTTCAAGGTGTGTCCAGCCACGCACCAGACGCGTTGCCAGATGGCGCAGCTGCGCCAGCTCAACCTGCAGTTTCCCTTCGTGGGTACGTGCACGCTGAGCAAAAATATCTAAAATCAAACCCGTGCGATCGATAACACGGCATTCGCAAAGGGCTTCCAGGTTGCGCTCCTGGGCTGGAGACAGCGCATGATCAAACAACACGACTGACGCGCCGGTTGCTTTTACGGCATCCGCAATTTCGACTGCTTTACCTTCACCAACAAAATACTTTGGGTGCGGCGCTTTACGGCTACCGGTAATCACCTGCATTGCTTCGACACCGGCGGAAGAGACCAGAGATTCAAACTCCTGGAGGTCTTCCATATCTTTGTCTTGCGAAAAATAGATGTGTACCAGCACCGCCTGCTCACCGGCATCATAACGGTCAAACAAGCGTAAACCTCTCTAAAAAGATCAGCGGGGAACGCAGGATCCCTGGCTCCCCGTGTGGATAACAGTGCGAAACCTTATTCGGTCTCGTCGCTGTCCTGCGCCGGCGTTGAAGAACCCTGCGCGCTGCTGCCATGATGGTAGTTACTACCAGTGCCGCCGCCAGCGTTATTGCTGTGATGAGATACCGGACGGGACGGAACAACAGTAGAAATAGCGTGCTTGTAGACCATCTGACTGACCGTGTTTTTCAACAGAATCACAAACTGATCGAAAGACTCAATCTGACCTTGCAGCTTAATACCATTCACCAAATAAATAGAAACTGGAACACGTTCCCGACGCAATGCGTTCAGGAACGGATCTTGTAAAGATTGCCCCTTAGCCATTCTATCTTTTCCTTATATGCTTGTTTTGTACTTAGAACCTTGCGATTCTGAAAAATTGCGCACGATACGTCTCAATTGTACACATTCAGTGAGCGATATCACCAACAACCTCAATCACTTCGTTTAACGCCTGTTGCGGTTTTTCACTGTCTAACCAGTGAACCCCCTCCCAACCGCGTAACCAGGTGATCTGGCGCTTCGCTAACTGTCTCGTGGCGCAAACACCTCTATAAACCATTTCATCGTATGAAATCTCACCTTCAAGATACGACCACATCTGGCGGTATCCCACACAACGAATGGAAGGCATGTCCGTATGCAAATCTCCACGGGCAAATAGCGCCCGCACTTCTGCTTCAAAATCTGAAGCTAACATCTGATGAAAACGCTGCTCAATTCGCTGATGGAGCAGTTCACGGCTCGCCGGGGCGATGGCGAACTGATGCACCTGATACGGCAGAGCGTCTCCTGACGTTTGCGTCAGTTCCGTTAAAGTTTTACCCGAAATGAAAAAAACTTCCAGTGCCCGGGAAAGCCTTTGCGGATCATTTGGATGGATCCGTGCTGCTGCAACCGGGTCAATCTCCGCCAGTTGCTGATGCAAAACGTCCCAACCCTGCTCTGCCGCCTGCTGCTCAATTTTCGCTCTTATTTCCGGATCCGCGGATGGCAGAGGTGACAACCCCTCCAGCAACGCCTTGAAATAGAGCATGGTTCCGCCAACCAACAGCGGTATACGTCCCGCCGCCGTTATCTCGGCCATTTCGGCTAAGGCATCCCGACGGAAATCCGCTGCGGAATAGGCCTGAGCCGGGTCGAGAATATCCAGCAAACGGTGCGGTGCTGCACGCAGCTCTTCTGCGTCAGGCTTCGCCGTGCCGATGTCCATCCCTCGGTAGATGAGGGCGGAGTCGACGCTAATCAACTCTACAGGCAAAACTTTACGCAACTCAATGGCTAGCGCCGTTTTGCCGGAGGCCGTTGGGCCCATTAAAAAAATTGCCTTAGGCAGGCTCGCCTTACTTGCGTCAATCATGTTTCAGGGCATTCATCGCCGTTTGTAAATCAACAGGTTGTAATAACCCACCCGGCGGCGTTTTCACCAGATGCGGACAGAGGCGTTCCACCTCCGCCAGCACGCTAATGGCCTGCGCCATACTCCACGGCGCGTGTTCGCTTGCCAGATGGCGGGCGATCCACTGCGCGGTGTTGGCGGCATCAAACGACGTTTGCTGCGCCAGGTAGCCTATCAGTTCAGGAATCAAGTTTTGTAAATTTTGTTGGCGTAAGGGTAAAGGCACTGCACGAATTGTCACATGTTGTGGTTCGAGCACAGTTTCAATACCCATTTGCGCCAGCTGCGGCTCTGCGCGCTGCAATACCCTCGTTTCTTTAGGGGATATTTTCAGGCGAACCGGAATTAAGAGCGGCTGCGCGCAGGCTGCATTTTCACCTGGCGTGAGCTGCACCTGCTTGAGCCAGCGTTCGGCGACCGGCAGTGCCAGAAGCATCAATTTGCCGTCACGTTCAAGCAGTGCCATATCCGGCGCGATAATCGTCAGCACCCGGCCAAAACTTTGGCTATGGCCATCCAGAGAAGGCTGAGCGGCGGGAATGTGCTCTTTACGCTCCACGGCTGGCGTTTCCAGCAGCTTGCGGTACAACGCGCCCTGCTGCTTCTGATAGCCAGGCTGTGCATTCGGGTAGTTCGCGCCCGTTGGACGCGGTGCGCTCCCGGCCTGGGAGAAACGCGGAGCTTCCGGCTCACGCGCGACGGCAGGCTCCGCAAAATGGTTGCGGCCTGCCGCTACACGGTTTTCAGGCAGCGGACGCGGCGCAGGAGTGTCGTTCTCCAGCGGCAGCGTTGGCGCTGCCTGCTGCTGCAACACGGCGGCCACGCCCTGATAAATGAAGTCGTGAACCAGACGCGACTGGTGGAAACGCACCTCATGCTTGGCTGGATGAACGTTTACATCCACCTGATGGGGATCGATTTCCAGATAAAGGACGAAAGCAGGCTGCTGATCGGCCCCGAGTTTGTCTTCGCAGGCCTGGCGAATCGCGTGATTGATGAGGCGGTCGCGCATCATGCGGCCGTTCACGTAGCAATACTGAATCTCAGAGAACGCAGCACTGCTCGCATTTGGATCGGCAACCCAGCCGCGTAAAGCCAGGTCGCCGTGCTGCCACTCAATGGCCAGAGCCTGTTCCAGAAACGGCGTCCCGCAGATAGCGCCCAGGCGACGCTCTTTCTGTCCACCTTCCGCCACCGCGCGGTACTGGCGCATCACCTTACCGTTATGGCTGAGGTTGATGGTGACATCGAAACGGGCCAGCGCAATACGGCGAATGATCTCGTCGATATGGCCGAACTCGGTCTTCTCGGTACGCATAAACTTGCGTCGGGCGGGGGTGTTGTAGAACAGATCCAGGACTTCCAGCGTCGTGCCGACAGGATGCGCAGCGGGTTTGATCGTCACATCCATATCGCGCCCTTCAGCGTAAGCCTGCCAGGCTTCCTGCTGTTCAGCGGTACGGGAGGTCAGCGTTAAGCGCGAAACGGAGCTGATACTGGCCAGCGCTTCGCCGCGAAAACCGAGGCTAATAATCGCTTCCAGATCGTCCAGAGAGGCGATTTTACTGGTGGCGTGACGAGCCAGCGCCAGCGCCAGCTCCTCTTTTTTAATGCCGCAGCCGTTGTCGCGAATGCGGATAAGCTTCGCGCCACCGCGTTCGATATCAATATCGATGCGGGTGGCACCCGCATCAAGGCTGTTTTCCACCAGCTCCTTCACCACCGACGCAGGGCGTTCCACCACCTCACCGGCGGCGATTTGGTTCGCGAGCTGCGGCGGTAGAACCTGAATCGGCATGAATTCTCCTTAGTTGGTCGCGGTCATCTCACCCGGCAGCGCTGCACTGGCCGTCTGGGCAGAGCCGCTCTGCGGCGCAGACTGCAGAGGATGCGCCTCAAAATATTTGCGTAAACCGTTATAAATCGCTTCGGCAATTTGCTGCTGGTAACTGTCGCTTCCCAACAGACGCTCTTCACCGTTGTTACTGATAAAGCCCGTCTCCACAAGGATGGACGGGATATCTGGCGAGCGCAGAACGCCGAGGCTGGCATGTTCTGGACGGCGCTTATGCAGCACGCCAACGCTTTGCAGCTGGTTCAATACGTTAGTGGCGACATCATACCCGACGCGCTGAGAATGACCGAACTGTAAATCCAGCACCGCCTGGCTGAGGTACGGATCGGACTGGCTGTTCGCCAGCACGTCGCCCGCGCCGCCTAACAGTTCAGACTGCTTCTCGTGCTCTTCCAGCCAGTTGGCCATTTCGCTGTTAGCGCGACGGTTCGACAGCACCCAAACCGAGGCGCCGGTCGCGCTACGATTCGGTGCGGCGTCCGCATGAATAGAGACCAGGAAGTTCGCGTTTTGCTTACGCGCCACGTCCGAGCGTCCCATTACGGAGATAAAGTAATCCCCGTCGCGGGTCAACACGCCTTTAAACATCGGGTCGTCATTGAGTAGCGAACGCAGTTTACGCGCGATCGCGATAGTGACGTTTTTCTCTCGCGTGCCGCCAGGGCCAATCGCCCCCGGATCTTCCCCGCCGTGGCCCGCATCAATGGCGATAATCACTTTGTCACCGCTGACCGTCGCGCGTCGCGCGCTGGCCGCAGGGCGCGTCACCGTATCGCTGCTGGTTGCCGCAGTAATGCGGTCGTTCTGCGATTTAAACGGATTACGCGCAGGTTCAGAAGGACGCGGCGTATACACCGGTTCTTCCACGCGCTTCGCTACGACCGGCGGCGGTGGAGGCGGTGGCGGCGCGTCGGCATTGATGGTAAACACCACCGTATAGCTCGCCCCGTTTTGCTGCTTCACCGCCTTCGTTTTGCCCTTTTCGGTCAGATCGACCACCAGGCGTAACGACTGGCTATCCTGCGGCGTTCCCGAACGGATACTTTTCACCAGATTGTTACCGCTGAACCGCAGCGGTAGCCCCTGGATCACGCCTGTTTGTTTGATATCCAGCGCCACGCTGTGGCTGTCTGGCTGTGAAAACGCATATTCAGGATCGCCCATAAAACTGAACGTGATCCGGGCCTGGCTTTCGCCGTTTGATACCTGAATATCTGAGAGGTTTGCCGCCCCGGCCTGCGCGCACAGCAGCACGGTGGCAGCCAACAACCAACCTTTAACGCGATTTATCATCCCGTCATCCCTACGCTTAACCGGCCAGTCGAGCCAGTAAGGAACTGCCTGATGAGGAAACAGCACTGATGCGTGCCTCACGCCCTTGTGCCTGGTAATCTAAGTGAATTTCGACATCCGGGTCAGGCAGCACACCCGCACCTTGTTGCGGCCACTCCACCAGGCAAATGGCGTCGTTGGCAAAATAATCACGAATCCCCATAAATTCCAGCTCCTCAGGATCCGCAAGGCGGTATAAATCAAAGTGGTACACCATGAGATTTTCAAGGGTGTACGGTTCGACCAGCGTGTAGGTTGGGCTTTTCACATTCCCGTTATGCCCTAACGCCTGCAAAAAACCCCGGCTGAAGGTGGTTTTACCCGCACCTAAATCACCATACAGATAAATGACGGTTGCCCCCTGACAGGCCTGCGCCACGCGCTTGCCGAGTTCTAAAGTGGCTTGTTCATCAGGTAAAGGAATCGCTCGATTAGTCATTTTCTACGTCAATCACATCCGGGTTAACAACACGCCGCAGCGTGCAAAAAAGATCGGTGGCCAGCATGCCGCGTGTACCGTAACGCGCGGCCAGTTTATCCGCCGCGACACCGTGGGCCACGCAGCCCGCGCAGGCTGCATCATAAAGGGGAAGTTTCTGTCCAAGCAATGCGCCAATGATGCCGGAAAGCACATCGCCCATGCCGCCGCTTGCCATGCCCGCATTTCCGGCATCGATAATGCCCTGCGTCTCGTCACTGGCGACAACGGTTCCTGCCCCTTTCAAAACAGCAACACCTCCGTAACGTTTTACCAGACGCTGAGCAGAAAGTAAGCGATCGCTTTCAATTTCTGCCACGCTGCAGTTAAGCAGGCGCGCGGCTTCGCCGGGGTGTGGCGTCAGAATGCGATTGTGACGCTTATCCGGGTTTATTGCCAGAAGGTTAAGCGCGTCGGCATCCCACAGCATCGGTTTACGAAAATTCTCGACCTTTTGCAGGGCCTGTTTACCCCATGCCTGCTGCCCAAGGCCCGGGCCAATCACCACTACATCCGCCCATTCAAGGCTCTCTTCAAGCGCATGGGGCGTAAGCTCGTGCACCATCAGCTCCGGTCGGGCCGTAACGATAGGCGCAATATTCTCGATGCGAGTGAGTACTCGCACTAATCCGGCACCGCTGCGCAGAGCCGCTTCGCCGGTCATGCGAATTGCACCTGCCGTACCATGGTCGCCGCCAATAATCACCAACCTGCCGTGATCGCCCTTATGGGACGTTGGTCGGCGCGGCGGGAGCCACGCTGCAAGCTGCGACGCATCAAAACGCGCGAGGTGCGTTTCCTGCCCGGCCAGCCAGCTCTCCAGCCCCAGCGCATGGTGGTGCAAAACGCCAACGACGTCTCGTGCTTTACCGGTCAGTAGCCCCGGCTTGAGGGCGATGAAGGTCACCGTATGTGCAGCCTCAATGACCGCTCCCGGCGTCGCGCCGGTTTGTGCAATCAGGCCAGAGGGAATATCCAGGGCAACTACCGGCGCGGAATGTCTGTTAGCATGTTCAATAAGGGCGGCAATGTTATCGCGAGGCGCACTGCGTAGCCCGGTACCCAACAGACCGTCAACAATCAGATCCACCTCTTCCGGCCAGACGATATCAGGCGCATGAATCACACCGCCTGCGTTAAGCCACGCCTCCCGCGCCGCGCTGGCCTCTTCCGGCAGCGGTTTATCACTCTCCAGGGCCAGCAACGTCACGCGGATACCTGCCGCAACCGCCAAACGGGCGACAACGTAGCCGTCGCCGCCGTTATTGCCGTGACCGCACAGAATCAGCCAGTGGGCGGCCTGCGGGTACGCGCTGCGGGCAACGTTAAACGCCGCCTCACCCGCGCGCAGCATCAGTTCATAAAGGGTAATCCCGAGGCTGTCTGCGGCCTCTTTTTCGGCGCGCCGGAGGTCATCCGCATGCCAGATGGAATGTGGTATACTTGCGGGGTTTTTCTTCACCGTATGGTCCGTCATGTCACAGCCCCTCGATCTCAATGAATTAGCGCAAAAAATAAAACAGTGGGGTGCTGAGCTTGGCTTCCAGAAGGTGGGCATTACCGATACCGACCTCTCCGCCAGCGAGCCAAAACTGCAGGCCTGGCTGGACAAACAATACCACGGCGAAATGGAATGGATGGCGCGTCATGGCATGATGCGCGCCCGCCCTCACGAGCTTCTACCGGGCACATTACGCGTCATCAGCGTGCGCATGAACTATCTGCCTGCCAACGCGGCCTTTGCGCGCACGCTAAAAAATCCCTCTCTGGGTTACGTCAGCCGGTACGCCCTGGGACGTGATTACCATAAGCTCTTGCGTAACCGTTTAAAAAAACTCGGGGAAACTATTCAGCAGCACTGTGTTTCGCTGAATTTTAGACCCTTTGTCGATTCTGCGCCTATTCTTGAGCGCCCGATCGCCGAAAAAGCCGGGCTTGGCTGGACAGGTAAGCACTCACTTATCCTCAGCCGCGACGCCGGTTCGTTCTTCTTCCTCGGTGAACTGCTGATTGATTTACCGCTGCCGGTTGACGGCCCGGTAGAGGAAGGCTGCGGCCGCTGCGTGGCCTGCATGACCATCTGCCCGACGGGTGCCATCGTCGAGCCTTACACCGTTGATGCGCGCCGCTGCATCTCCTACCTCACTATCGAACTGGAAGGAGCCATTCCAGAGGAATTTCGACCGCTTATTGGCAACCGCATCTACGGCTGCGACGACTGCCAGCTGATCTGCCCGTGGAACCGCTATTCGCAGCTCACGGACGAAGAGGATTTCAGCCCGCGTAAGGCGCTGCATGCGCCGCAGCTCGTTGAGCTATTCGCCTGGACCGAAGCCTGGTTCCTGAAAGTGACGGAAGGTTCGGCCATTCGCCGTATCGGTCATCTGCGCTGGCTGCGTAATGTTGCCGTCGCGCTGGGTAATGCCCCGTGGGATGAAGCCATTATTCGGGCGCTTGAAAGCCGAAGAGGTGAGCACCCACTTCTTGATGAGCACATAGAATGGGCGATTGCGCAGCAAATAGAGAAGCGTAATGCCTGCACGATCGAGGTACAGCTACCGAAGAAACAGCGTCTGGTGCGGGTGATTGAAAAAGGGCTTCCGCGGGATGCCTGAACTATTCACAGCCTGTGAATAAAATTACAAACTCAAGCGCCATCTGGGCTGGAGAAGAGGTCAAGTGATCTCAATAACATTTTGAAATGAAAATTTATCTACTAAATACAGCGCGTTACAAAGATATTATTCACCCTGCTAAGCTTTAGCCTTGTTTCGGTTAAGCACAGTTTCTGTGGATAACTCTGTTCACAAGAATATTTCAGAGACAATAGAAAACGTCCCCAACGACTCTTTTCGCTGTGGATATTTTAGAGATTAAGAAGAATTTGGAGCGGGAAACGAGACTCGAACTCGCGACCCCGACCTTGGCAAGGTCGTGCTCTACCAACTGAGCTATTCCCGCTTGGGTGGTCCGTGCTTTGAAAGCACTTTCAAATTTTGGAGCGGGAAACGAGACTCGAACTCGCGACCCCGACCTTGGCAAGGTCGTGCTCTACCAACTGAGCTATTCCCGCTTGGGTGGTCCGTGCTTTGGAAGCACTTTCAAATTTTGGAGCGGGAAACGAGACTCGAACTCGCGACCCCGACCTTGGCAAGGTCGTGCTCTACCAACTGAGCTATTCCCGCAAATCTGCACTGCTTTTGTTGCTGTCGTAACGTGTAATTCTCTGTCGTTACGGGAGGCGCATTATACGAGAAATCCTTTTAGCTGCAACCCCCCTTAAAGCGATTTTTTCGAAATTAAGTTCAAATGCTTAATTAATCGGCAAGCTGAACAATTTAACGACAAAAACCCGGCCACGCAAGGCGCCGGATCGCAAAATCACAGCTTAATAAAGTTTTCGCGGTAGTAGGAAAGCTCCGCCACGGACTCACGGATATCGTCCATCGCCTGGTGGGTCCCCTGCTTTTTAAAGCCGTCGAGGATTTCAGGCTTCCAGCGACGCGCCAGCTCTTTCAGGGTGCTGACATCCAGATAGCGGTAGTGGAAATATGACTCCAGCTCCGGCATGTACTTAAACAGGAAACGGCGATCCTGGCCGATACTATTCCCACAGATAGGCGATTTGCCTGCCGGAACCCACTGTTTCAGGAACTCAAGCGTCGCCAGCTCCGCCTCGCGATCGCCGAACGTGCTCGCCTTCACGCGCTCCACCAGGCCACTGCCGGTGTGGGTGCGCACGTTCCATTCATCCATCAAAGCCAGCTGGTCGTCGGACTGATGCACCGCAATCGTTGGCCCTTCAGCCAGGATATTCAGGTTAGCGTCCGTCACCAGCGTTGCAATTTCAATGATGCGATCGCGCTCGGGATCCAGCCCGGTCATTTCGAGATCGATCCAAATCAGGTTGTTTTCATCCGCGCTCATGTTATTTTCCACCCTTCTCGCATAACCGGCAGTAGCAGGTTAACTAGTATTAATTAGAGTGTATCATAGAGGTTTTGCCCCTTACGGGCGACCAGGAGCCAGCGCGATTGAGTAAAAATAAACTCTCCAAAGGGCAGCAGCGCCGCGTAAACGCCAACCACCAGCGCCGTCTTAAAACCACTTCGGAGAAGCCGGATTATGACGACAACCTGTTTGGTGAAGCGACAGAAGGCGTAGTCATCAGCCGTTTCGGTATGCATGCCGATGTCGAATCCGCCGACGGGGATATCCACCGTTGCAATATCCGTCGCACCATCCGTTCACTGGTTACCGGCGATCGCGTGGTCTGGCGACCGGGTAAAGAGGCGGCGGAAGGCGTTACGGTAAAAGGTATCGTTGAAGCGGTTCATGAGCGCACGTCCGTGTTAACCCGTCCCGATTTCTACGACGGGGTCAAACCCATTGCTGCCAACATTAACCAGATTGTTATCGTATCGGCGATTTTGCCCGAACTTTCGCTCAACATTATCGACCGATACCTCGTCGCCTGCGAAACGCTGCAGGTTGAACCGATTATCGTGTTGAACAAAATCGATCTGCTGGATGACGACGGCATGGCCTTCGTGAATGAGCAGATGGATATCTACCGCAAGATTGGTTACCGCGTGCTGATGGTCTCCAGCCACACCAAAGATGGTCTTAAACCGCTGGAAGAGGCGCTGACCGACCGCATCAGCATCTTTGCGGGCCAGTCCGGCGTGGGTAAATCGAGCCTGCTGAACAACCTGCTTGGCCTCCAGCAAGAGATACTGACCAACGATGTGTCCAACGTCTCTGGACTGGGCCAGCACACCACCACCGCCTCGCGTCTGTATCATTTCCCGCACGGCGGCGACGTGATCGACTCCCCGGGGGTGCGTGAGTTCGGTTTGTGGCACCTTGAGCCGGAACAAATCTTTAACGGATTTGTCGAATTCCATGATTATTTAGGCGCTTGTAAATACCGCGACTGTAAACACGATAACGACCCTGGCTGCGCTATCCGTGAAGCGGTTGAGAAAGGCGAGATCGCGGAAACCCGCTTCGAGAATTACCACCGCATTCTTGAGAGCATGGAAGACGTAAAAACGCGTAAAAACTTTTCTGATTCTGATAACTGACAACTAAGCTAAGCATCGCTAAAATCGTCCCCTTTTTTCAGGTTCCGGCGGCTTGACGCCGGATCAGGAACGACAAAACAATGGCCTGGAGGCTACCTTGTTAAACGCATTTAAACTTTCGCTTCAATACATTCTGCCAAAACTGTGGCTCACTCGCCTGGCGGGCTGGGGCGCAAGCAAACGCGCGGGCTGGCTGACCAAACTGGTCATCGACCTTTTCGTAAAATATTACAAGGTCGATATGAAAGAGGCGCAAAAGCCGGATACCGCCAGCTACCGCACCTTCAACGAGTTCTTCGTGCGCCCGCTGCGTGACGAAGTGCGCCCGCTGAACACCGACCCTAACGTCCTGGTGATGCCGGCAGACGGCGTGATCAGCCAGTTGGGTAACATCGAAGACGACAAAATCCTGCAGGCGAAGGGCCATAACTACAGTCTGGAAGCGCTGCTGGCGGGTAACTACCTGATGGCGGATCTGTTCCGCAACGGTACGTTTGCCACCACCTATCTGTCACCGCGCGACTACCATCGCGTGCATATGCCGTGTAACGGTATCCTGCGTGAAATGATTTACGTCCCGGGCGACCTGTTCTCCGTAAACCACCTGACCGCGCAGAACGTGCCGAACCTGTTTGCCCGTAACGAGCGCGTCATCTGTCTGTTCGATACTGAATTTGGCCCTATGGCACAGATTCTGGTCGGTGCGACCATCGTAGGCAGCATCGAAACCGTCTGGGCCGGCACCATCACCCCACCGCGCGAAGGCGTGATCAAACGCTGGACCTGGCCTGCCGGTGAAGCGGAAGGCTCTGTGGCCCTGCTGAAAGGTCAGGAGATGGGTCGCTTCAAGCTGGGCTCCACCGTAATCAACCTGTTTGCGCCTGGCAAAGTGAAGCTGGCGGAACAGCTCGAAAGCCTGTCGGTCACCAAGCTGGGCCAGCCGCTGGCGGTCTCTACCGAAACCTTCGTGACGCCGGATGCAGAACCAGCGCCGCTGCCGCAGGAAGAGATCAACGCCGAGCACGACGCCAGCCCGCTGGTTGACGACAAAAAAGACGAAGGCTAACAACAGAAGGATCGCTGACGTGCGCCCGATTATCGTTCTACTGATGGCCTGGTGCCTCAGCATGGGGGCGTACGCAGCGACAGCCCCCGACGCCAAACAGATAACCCAGGAACTGGAGCAGGCAAAAGCGGCCAAACCCGCTCAGCCAGAGACCGTCGAGTCGCTCCAGGCTGCCCTGAACGCGCTTGAGGAGCGGAAAGGCTCTCTTGAGCGCGCTCAGCAGTATCAGCAGGTTATCGACAATTTCCCCAAACTCTCGCAGACGCTGCGCGCGCAGCTCAATAATCTGCGTGACGAACCGCGCGATGTGCCCGCAGGCATGACCTCGGACGCTCTGAACCAGGAGATCCTGCAGGTCAGCAGCCAGCTTCTGGAAAAGAGCCGCCTTGCCCAGCAGGAGCAGGAGCGAGCGCGTGAAATTGCCGACTCCCTCAGCCAGCTTCCGCAACAGCAAACCGACGCCCGCCGCCAGCTTAATGAAGTTGAGCGTCGCGTGGGTACGCAAAGCGGCAATACGCCACAGGCTCAGGCCCAAAATCTGGGCCTGCAGGCAGAATCTGCTCGCCTGAAGGCCCTTGTCGATGAGCTGGAGCTGGCGCAGCTCTCCGCCAATAACCGCCAGGAGCTGTCGCGGATGCGCTCTGAACTCGCTCAGAAGCAGAGCGAGCAGCTGGATGCGTATCTCCAGGCCCTGCGCAATCAGCTCAACAGCCAGCGTCAGCGCGAAGCGGAGCGCGCGCTGGAAAGCACCGAACTGCTGGCTGAAAACAGTGAAAACCTGCCTGCCGGTATCAACGAACAATTCAGGGTCAACCGCGAGCTTTCTGCCGCGCTGAATCAGCAGGCGCAGCGCATGGATCTGGTTGCATCCCAGCAGCGTCAGGCGACCAATCAAACCCTTCAGGTTCGCCAGGCGCTCAACACCCTGCGCGAGCAGTCCCAGTGGCTCGGGTCATCAAACCTTCTCGGCGAAGCGTTACGCGCCCAGGTCGCGCGCCTGCCGGAAATGCCGAAGCCGCAACAGCTGGATACCGAGATGGCCCAGCTGCGCGTTCAGCGCCTGCACTTTGAAGATCTTCTTAATAAGCAGCCGCAAATCCGCCAGATCCGTCAGGCTGACGGACAGCCCCTGACCAGCGAGCAAAACCGTATTCTGGAAGCCCAGCTGCGTACCCAGCGTGAACTGCTGAACTCTCTGCTCCAGGGCGGGGATACGCTGATTCTGGAGCTGACCAAGCTAAAAGTCTCCAACAGCCAGCTGGAAGATGCGCTGAAAGAGGTGAACGAGGCTACGCACCGTTATCTCTTCTGGACGTCCGACGTGCGTCCGATGACATTCTCGTGGCCGATTGAGATTGTTCAGGACCTGCGCCGTCTGATTTCGCTGGACACCGTCAGCCAGCTGGGACAGGCCAGCGTGATGATGTTTACCAGCAAAGAGACCATTTTCCCGCTGCTCGGGGCGTTGATTCTGGTGGGCTTCAGCATTTACTCGCGCAGGCATTTCACCCGCTTCCTGGAGCGTTCCAGCTCCAGGGTCGGGAAAGTCACCCAGGATCACTTCTGGCTGACGTTGCGCACCGTATTCTGGTCGATTCTTGTCGCCTCCCCGCTGCCGGTGCTGTGGATGACGCTGGGGTATGGCCTGCGGGAAGCCTGGCCCTATCCGCTCGCGGTCGCAATTGGCGATGGCGTCACCGCCACGGTGCCGCTGCTGTGGGTGGTCATGATTTGCGCCACCTTCGCGCGCCCCAATGGCCTGTTCATCACCCACTTTGGCTGGCCGCGTAATCGCGTTGCGCGCGCCATGCGTTACTACCTGATGAGCATCGGGCTGATTGTGCCGCTGATTATGGCGCTGATCATGTTCGATAATCTCAACGACCGGGAGTTCTCAGGCTCACTGGGGCGCCTCTGCTTTATGCTGATATGCGGGGCGCTGGCCATCGTTACGCTCAGCCTGAAACGCGCGGGTATTCCGCTCTATCTCGATAAATCCGGCAGCGGCGAAAACATGTTCAACCGGCTGCTCTGGAACCTGCTGCTTAGCGCGCCGCTGTTTGCGATGCTGGCAGCAGCGGTAGGCTATCTGGCAACCGCGCAGGCGCTGCTGGCGCGGCTGGAAACCTCGGTGGCCATTTGGTTCCTGCTGCTGGTGGTGTACCACGTGATCCGCCGCTGGATGCTGATCCAGCGCCGCCGTCTGGCCTTTGATCGAGCCAAGCATCGTCGGGCGGAGATCCTCGCCCAGCGCGCGCGGGGTGAGGAAGAGCCAAACCACGTCAACAGTACGGAAGGCACAACGGAAGCGGACGAAGTCGAGCTGGATCTGGATGCCATCAGTACCCAGTCTCTGCGCCTGGTTCGTTCCATACTGATGCTGATTGCCCTCCTCTCGGTCATCTTCCTGTGGTCAGAGATCCACTCCGCATTCGGCTTCCTGGAGAACATCTCTCTCTGGGACGTAACGTCTACGGTGCAGGGCGTTGAAAGCCTGGAGCCGATTACCTTAGGGGCGGTGCTGATTGCCATTCTGGTGCTGATCATCACCACTCAGCTGGTGCGCAACTTCCCGGCGCTGCTGGAGCTGGCGCTGCTGCAGCATCTGGATTTAACGCCGGGTACAGGCTATGCGATTACGACCATTACCAAATATCTGATCATGCTGTTTGGCGGGCTGGTTGGCTTCTCGATGATCGGTATTGAGTGGTCGAAGCTGCAGTGGCTGGTGGCGGCCCTTGGTGTAGGGTTAGGTTTTGGCTTACAGGAGATCTTCGCCAACTTCATCTCTGGCCTGATCATTCTGTTCGAAAAACCGATCCGTATTGGCGATACCGTAACGATTCGCGATCTGACCGGCAGCATCACGAAGATCAACACCCGTGCGACGACGATCAGCGACTGGGATCGGAAAGAGATCATCGTGCCAAACAAGGCGTTTATCACCGAGCAGTTCATCAACTGGTCGCTGTCAGACTCCGTTACCCGCGTGGTGCTGACGGTACCGGCGCCGTCGGACGCCAACAGCGAAGAGGTCACCCAGATCCTCTACACTGCCGCTGAGCGCTGCTCGCTGGTAATCGACAACCCGGCGCCGGAAGTATTCCTTGTGGATTTACAGCAGGGGATCCAGATTTTCGAGCTGCGTATTTATGCCGCCGAAATGGGACACCGTATGCCGCTGCGCCATGAGATCCATCAGCTGATTCTGGCGGGCTTCCGCGAGCACGGTATTGATATGCCGTTCCCACCGTTCCAGATGCGCCTGGAAAGCCTGGACGGGCGTAAAACGGGAAGAACGCTGACGTCAGCGGCGCGTACGCGCCCGGCGGGAAGTTTGTAAGATAAGCGGTGCAACCCTCTCCCGCGGGAGAGGGTTAACTGCCGTCAGGCGCGATCTACGGTAAACGCAATCACATCACCAAGCTGTTCTGCGCCCAGGGCCAGCATCACCAGACGGTCAACACCCAGCGCCACGCCGGAGCAATCCGGCAGACCTGCTTTTAATGCTTCAAGCAAATTCACATCAATAGGCTGCTGCGGCAAACCGCGCGCGGCGCGCTTGCGGTTATCCTGCTCGAAGCGCTGCTGCTGCTCGCGGGCATCCGTTAGTTCGTGGAAGCCGTTCGCCAGCTCGATGCCTTTGTAATAGACCTCAAAACGCTCTGCTACACGATGATCTTCGGTACTGATCTGCGCCAGCGACGCCTGGCTTGCCGGGAAGTGATAGACAAAGGTCGGACGATCCTTGCCAATCTGTGGTTCTACGCCGAAGGTGAACAGCAGCTGCAGCAGCGTGTCGCGATCCTCTTCGGTATCCGCCACGTTGCTGAGATCCAGTTTTGCCGCCACTTCGCGCAGCTGGGTTTTGTCCGCCGACAGCGGATCGATTTCCAGATGGCGCTGGAAAGCCTGCTGATAGGAGAGCGTTTCGGCTTCCGAGCATTCCAGGACCTGCTGCAGCAGATCGTCCACCTCATTCATCAGGCGGTACATATCATAATGCGGGCGGTACCACTCCAGCATGGTGAATTCCGGGTTGTGGTGACGCCCCATCTCTTCATTACGGAAGCTGCGGCACAGCTGATACACCGGACCACATCCCGCCGCCAGCAGGCGTTTCATGTGGTATTCCGGGCTGGTCATCAGATACAAATTCATGCCCTGAGAGTGGCCGGGGCCAACAAAACGGGTTTCAAACGGCACCAGATGAATATCCGTTACCGTTGCCTGACTCATGCACGGCGTTTCCACCTCCAGGACTCCGCGGTCGGCAAAGAAACGGCGGATCTCCGCCATAATTGCAGCGCGTTTTAACAGATTAGGGATGGATGCGCTCGGCTGCCAGGTGGCCGTTTCGCTCATGAGTTGTTCTCCGATTTCAGACAAGGGCACGAAGTCTACTCGTTAGCAGGGGCAGAGACAAATTTTGCGCAGTAAAAAAGCGCATTTCATTTAGGTGAACTTTTTCGTGACGTATTTCATCAATCTTCATGATAAATCACCATACAGAACAGCAAAAAAATCGAACACGTCAAATTTCCCTGACATCTACACGGTTATACTGTTTTACCCATAAAGGAGCAGTGGAAACGCTTTCGCAATCGTCCTTTTGGACGGGTGAACTACCTTTAGTTTGTCGCGTTGCGAAATAACAAAAATCTGGAGGAATGTCGTGCAAACTTTTCAAGCCGATCTTGCCGTAATAGGCGCTGGCGGGGCTGGATTACGTGCTGCGATTGCTGCAGCACAAGCTAATCCCAACGCTAAAATCGCATTGATTTCAAAAGTCTATCCAATGCGTAGTCACACAGTGGCAGCAGAAGGAGGGTCCGCCGCCGTTGCGCAGGATCATGACAGCTTTGAATACCATTTCCACGACACGGTTGCAGGGGGCGACTGGCTTTGCGAACAGGATGTCGTTGACTACTTTGTGCATCATTGTCCAACGGAAATGACCCAGCTTGAACAGTGGGGATGTCCGTGGAGCCGCCGTCCGGACGGCAGCGTCAACGTTCGCCGCTTTGGCGGTATGAAGATTGAACGCACCTGGTTCGCCGCCGATAAAACTGGCTTCCACATGCTGCACACCCTCTTCCAGACCTCCCTTCAGTTCCCACAAATTCAGCGCTTCGATGAACATTTCGTCCTCGACATTCTGGTTGATGACGGACAGGCGCGTGGCCTGGTGGCGATGAACATGATGGAAGGCACGCTTGTCCAGATCCGCGCCAACGCGGTAGTGATGGCGACGGGCGGGGCGGGTCGCGTTTATCGCTACAACACCAACGGCGGCATCGTCACCGGTGACGGCATGGGCATGGCGCTCGGCCACGGCGTACCGCTGCGGGATATGGAGTTCGTGCAGTATCACCCAACCGGCCTGCCGGGCTCCGGTATTCTGATGACGGAAGGCTGCCGCGGTGAAGGCGGTATTCTGGTCAATAAAAACGGCTACCGCTATCTGCAGGATTACGGCATGGGCCCGGAAACCCCGCTCGGCGAACCGAAGAACAAATACATGGAACTCGGCCCGCGCGACAAAGTCTCTCAGGCTTTCTGGCACGAGTGGCGCAAAGGCAACACCATCTCCACGCCGCGCGGCGATGTGGTCTATCTCGACCTGCGTCACCTTGGCGAGAAGAAACTGCTGGAACGTCTGCCGTTCATCTGCGAGCTGGCGAAAGCTTACGTCGGCGTCGACCCGGTGAAAGAGCCGATTCCGGTGCGTCCAACCGCGCACTACACCATGGGCGGGATCGAAACCGACCAGCAGTGCGAAACCCGAATTAAAGGCCTGTTCGCCGTCGGCGAGTGTTCCTCCGTGGGTCTGCACGGCGCCAACCGTCTCGGGTCTAACTCACTGGCAGAGCTGGTCGTCTTTGGCCGCATGGCGGGCGAGCGCGCGATGGAGCGGGCGGCTACAGCAGGCGAAGCCAACGGTGCCGCGCTGGATGCGCAGGTCGCAGACGTTGAAAAACGCCTGAAAGGTCTGGTGAACCAGGAGGGTAACGAGAACTGGTCTAAGATCCGCGACGAGATGGGCCTGTCGATGGAAGAAGGCTGCGGTATTTACCGTACGCCAGAGCTAATGCAAAAAACCGTCGACAAGCTGGCGGAACTGCAGGAGCGCTTCAAGCGCGTGCGCATCACCGATACCTCAAGCGTATTCAACACCGACCTGCTCTACACCATCGAGCTGGGCCACGGTCTGAACGTCGCGGAATGTATGGCGCACTCTGCGCTGGCGCGTAAAGAGTCGCGTGGGGCCCACCAGCGTCTGGATGAAGGCTGTACCGAACGTGACGACGTCAATTTCCTGAAACACACTCTCGCCTGGCGCGATGCAGATGGCACCACACGTCTGGACTACAGCGACGTGAAAATCACCACGCTGCCGCCGGCTAAACGCGTGTACGGTGCAGAAGCAGAAGCCGCCGAGAAGAAGGAGAAGGCGAATGGCTGAGATGCAAAAAATGAAAGTTGAAGTGGTGCGCTACAATCCGGAAGTGGACGCCGCACCGCACAGCGCTTTCTATGAAGTTCCTTATGACGAGCAAACCTCCCTGCTGGATGCGCTCGGCTATATCAAAGACAACCTGGCGCCAGACCTGAGCTACCGCTGGTCCTGCCGCATGGCAATCTGCGGCTCCTGCGGCATGATGGTCAACAAGGTGCCGAAGCTGGCCTGTAAGACCTTCCTGCGCGAGTACACCAAAGGCATTAAGGTCGAAGCGCTGGGCAACTTCCCGATTGAACGCGATCTGGTGGTCGATATGACCCACTTTATCGAAAGCCTGGAAGCCATTAAGCCGTACATCATCGGTAATCCGCGCACGCCGGATCAGGGGCCGAATACCCAGACGCCGGCGCAGATGGCGAAATACCATCAGTTCTCCGGCTGCATCAACTGCGGCCTGTGCTACGCAGCCTGTCCACAGTTTGGCCTGAACAAGGAGTTCATCGGCCCGGCCGCCATTACCCTGGCGCACCGCTATAACGAAGACAGCCGAGACCACGGCAAAAAAGAACGTATGGCGCAGCTTAACAGCCAGAACGGCGTCTGGAGCTGTACCTTTGTGGGTTATTGCTCCGAAGTTTGTCCGAAGCACGTCGACCCGGCCGCCGCAATTCAACAGGGTAAAGTGGAAAGCTCGAAAGACTTTCTTATCGCTACCCTGAAACCACGCTAAGGAGTGCATGATGACGACTAAACGCAAAGCCTATGTGCGGCCTGTGCCGTCCACCTGGTGGAAAAACCTGCCGTTTTATCGCTTCTACATGCTGCGTGAAGGCACGGCGGTACCGGCGGTCTGGTTCAGCCTTGAGCTGATGTACGGCGTTTTTGCCCTCAAGCATGGCCCGGAAGCCTGGGCCAGCTTTGTCGGTTTCCTGCAAAACCCGATCATTGTTGTTCTGAACCTGATCGTGCTCGCGGCCGCGCTGCTTCACACCAAAACCTGGTTTGAGCTGGCGCCAAAAGCGGCAAACATCATCATAAAAGACGAGAAAATGGGGCCAGAGCCGGTGATTAAAGGGCTCTGGGCAGTGACGATTCTGGTCACTGTGGTCATTCTGTTTGTCGCATTGTTCTGGTAAGGAGACACCTGTGATCAATCCAAATCCAAAACGTTCTGACGAGCCGGTCTTCTGGGGCCTGTTTGGCGCAGGCGGCATGTGGAGTGCCATCATCGCCCCCGTCATCATCCTGCTGGTCGGCATTATGCTGCCGCTGGGGCTGTTCCCGGGCGATGCGCTGAGCTACGAGCGCGTGCTGGCGTTCGCGAGCAGCTTTATCGGCCGCGTGTTCATCTTCCTGATGATCGTCCTGCCGCTGTGGTGTGGCCTGCACCGTATTCACCATGCGATGCATGACCTGAAAATTCATGTACCGAGCGGGAAATGGGTGTTCTACGGTCTGGCGACCATCCTGACCGTGGTGACGCTGATTGCCGTGGTCACCATCTGACGCTTCTGGCCCGCCATCCGGCGGGCCTTTTATTTCTGCATCTTCCCCACCAGCCACTGGGCAAATTCGCGCATTGCGGGCGTTTCTGTCCGTGACTGTAGCCTTGTCAGCCAGTAGCTGCCGAGGTCAATCTGCGTTGCAAACGGCTGCACGATGCGCTCGCTGCTGAGTAAATGGGTAAACATGTCGACAGGCGCAATGGCAATCCCTACGCCTGCCTGCGCGGCTTCCAGCATGGTCACGGACGAATCAAACACCATCACCCGGTGCGTCGGCGAGGGAGAGTGTTCGCCCGCTGCCTGCATCCACGCAGCCCACTCGTCGCGCCGGTAGGAGCGCAGCAGGGTAAACTTCAGGATATCTGCCGGGCTTTTGAGAACTGAGGCAATCTCGGGTGTACAGAGCGCAGACAGCGGCGCAGGGCAAAGGAATTCAGCATCGGTTCCATGCCACGCGCCGCCACCGTAGCGAATAGTGTAATCAAGCCCTTCGGCCGCTGGATCGACGCGATTGTTATGGGTGGAAAGCTGAAGATCAATATGCGGATAGCAGCGGCGAAAGTCCGCGAGCAGCGAGAATAAAACACCCGTGGCAAAAGTCCCTACCACACCTATTTTGAGCTTCTCCTGAGCGCGCTGGCTGGCAAAACGATCCAGCATGCCGGCGATGCGATCGAACGAGTCATTCAGCACCGGCAGCAAATTCTCGCCTTCAGTGGTCAGCATCAGCCCTCGCGAAACGCGGACAAACAGCTGGCAATTAAGGTGTTGTTCCAGCGCCTTGACGTGCTGGCTAATCGCGGAATGGGTGACATTCAGCTCGATAGCGGCATGCGTAAAACTGAGGTGCCTGGCGGCTGCTTCAAACGCCCGCAGGGAATTTAGAGGGAGATAGCTGCGCGTCATGGTCTCGTCCGTTAGAAAAATTAACAGCTAATGCTAAATTTAACCGTTTGTCAGCCATAGTCAAATCCAACAGACTACAGCGGTCTGACGGGCCCGGACACTCCCTTGAACTGCTATTACGGAAGATAAATGATGATGACTAAATCCCTTTGCTGCGCCCTGCTGCTCAGCACCTCCTGCTCGGTATTGGCTACCCCGATGTCAGAAAAACAGCTGGCTGAGGTGGTGGAACGGACCGTTACGCCGCTGATGAAAGCGCAGGCCATTCCGGGTATGGCGGTGGCGGTGATTTATGAGGGTCAGCCGCACTACTTTACCTTTGGTAAAGCCGATTTTGCGGCGAACAAACCTGTCACTCCACAAACCTTGTTCGAACTGGGTTCTATAAGTAAAACCTTCACCGGCGTACTCGGTGGCGATGCCATTGCTCGCGGTGAAATATCGCTGGGCGATCCGGTTACAAAATACTGGCCTGAGCTGACAGGCAAGCACTGGCAGGGGATCCGCATGCTGGATCTGGCAACCTATACCGCAGGAGGTTTGCCGTTACAGGTACCGGATGAGGTCACGGATAACGCCTCTCTGCTGCGCTTTTATCAAAACTGGCAGCCGCAGTGGAAGCCGGGTACCACGCGTCTTTACGCCAATGCCAGCATCGGTCTTTTTGGCGCGCTGGCGGTTAAGCCTTCCGGCATGAGCTATGAGCAGGCCATAACGACGCGGGTCTTTAAGCCGCTCAAGCTGGACCATACCTGGATTAACGTTCCGAAAGCGGAAGAAGCGCATTACGCCTGGGGATACCGCGACGGTAAAGCGGTACACGTTTCGCCAGGAATGCTGGACGCTGAAGCCTATGGCGTAAAAACCAACGTGCAGGATATGGCAAGCTGGGTGATGGTCAACATGAAGCCGGAATCCCTTCAGGATAATTCACTCAGGAAAGGCATTTCCCTGGCGCAGTCTCGCTACTGGCGCGTGGGGGCCATGTATCAGGGGTTAGGCTGGGAAATGCTTAACTGGCCGGTCGATGCAAAAACCGTGGTTGAAGGTAGCGACAATAAGGTGGCGCTGGCACCGCTGCCTGCGAGAGAAGTGAATCCACCGGCGCCTCCGGTAAAAGCCTCATGGGTGCACAAAACCGGCTCTACCGGCGGGTTTGGCAGCTACGTGGCGTTTATTCCCGAAAAGCAGCTCGGCATTGTGATGCTGGCGAATAAAAGCTATCCGAACCCGGCACGCGTTGAGGCGGCATACCGTATCCTCGACGCACTGCAGTAAAACATTGCCGGGTGGCGCTAACGCTTACCCGGCCTACAAAATCCACGGGATGGCCACCCGGCGAAACACACCGCACAAAAACCCCATTTTCCTTGCCGTCATCTACACTTAACAAAAAACAGTAAGGAAACTCCTATGCGCATTCTGCCTGTTATCGCCGCGGTGACAGCCGCGTTTTTAGTGGTTGCCTGCAGTTCCCCTACCCCGCCTCCAGGCGTTACCGTCGTCTCGCCTTTTGATGCACAACGCTTCCTTGGAACATGGTATGAAATCGCGCGCCTCGACCATCGGTTTGAACAGGGCCTGGAGAAGGTCACTGCGAATTACAGCCCGATGGATGATGGCGGTATTCAGGTGATCAACCGGGGCTATAATCCCGATCGGGAGATGTGGCAGCAGTCGATTGGGAAAGCGTACTTCACGGGCGACCCGCGACGGGCCGCGCTCAAAGTCTCTTTCTTCGGCCCGTTTTATGGCGGCTATAACGTGATCGCGCTCGACAGAGAGTACCGTCACGCGCTGGTCTGCGGGCCGGATCGCGACTATCTGTGGATACTTTCCCGCACGCCAACTATTTCATCAGAAATGAAACAGCAGATGCTGGACGTCGCGACCCGGCAAGGGTTTGATGTATCAAAACTTATCTGGGTAAAACAACCCCATTAATGGGTACTGAGCTTCAGCCCAACGATCCCGGCCACAATCAAGGCGAGGCTGGCGATACGCGCCAGACTCGCTGACTCTCCCAGCAGCAGAATGCCGGTGATGGCGGCCCCCACCGCACCAATGCCCGTCCAGACGGCGTAAGCCGTTCCCACAGGCAGCGAGCGCATCGCCCAGGATAACAGGACAATACTCACGATCATCGCGGTGACGGTTATGACGCTGGGCGTCAGGCGGGTAAATCCGTGGGTGTACTTGAGACCAATTGCCCATACCACTTCGAGCAGGCCAGCAATAAAAAGAATGATCCAGGACATTTCAGGCTCCTTAACTTAATACAAGTTGGGGCCGTCCCCGGTGAAAGAAACGCTTACGGGTCGTCCCGTAAGGCAGAGATTACGCCCCATATTGTGGTTAGCGTGCTATTTTTTTTCAATCATTTTTTGCTGAACACGTTAAGGCAAGAAATAGCCGCAGTATGGCGCGTAGTTCCGGCATTTAGCACTCATCCGACTTCTCTATGATGATGTGCTTTCTGATGGCAGGAAGCCAAACCACTAGCCGACTGCGAATAAAATATGTTCAAAATTCTCTTGATTGACCGTTGTCACTTCACCCGCACGGGGTTTGAAGCATGGCTCAATCATTCCGGTTTGTTCCCGGGACACTACGTTGTGACCGGGTTAAATAATCTGTTCCTTGCCAGGGAGCACATTCTGCAATGGAAACCCACGCTGGTTATCGCCGATCTTTACGGCTTCAGGCAGGATATTCATCATTTTCAGCAGCTTTCGTCGTTGCTGAGCGCCAGTGAACGATTACCGTTTATTTTGCTGCAATCGGGAGAGGACCGCGGCATGACCGACTGGCTCGGACAGTTTCCGGTGTGGTCGTCGCTGTTGAAAAACGCCAGTCTCGAAGAAGTGGCAACGACGATCAACGACGCATTAATCTCACGCGCCAGCGCTGACAGGCCAACGGCGGCGGCCCCCTTGCTGACCCGACAGGAAGAGAAAGTGCTGACATTGTGGATGGACGGTGCGAGCAATCAAAAAATTGCCGCTCACCTGAGTATCAACGGAAAAACGGTGTATACCTATAAACGCAATATCCGCATGAAATTGCATATGGATACGCGTTTTTCTCCGTTCTTATCCCTGCAGGAATCAGAAAGCTGACGGTACGAAACCCGCTGGTCTCGTACCGTATGTTAATTACTGCTGAGCTTTGGTTGCCGCACCAGAGATTGCGCTACCACCTTCAGAAATGTCCTGACCGACGCCACGCGTGGTATTACAGGCAGTTAACACTGAAGAAAGTACCAGGACTGAAAAGATCGCTGCAATTGTTTTCTTAACCATAATATCTTCCTTTTATAGCCAAAGTTGTTTTGTGTATAGCAACTTAAGAATAGACAAGATCCCGCCGGTTGACGGAAAAGGAAGCATTTTTAGGAAAATTAGACGAACTTAGCTGGCGGCGTGAGAAATGATATGACCGAGATCCTGGATATCTTGCCCCATCCCACGGGTGGTGTTACAGCCGGAAAGCAAAGCGCTGGAAAGCGCTAACAGAAGCAGAATTTTAACGGTACGTTTCATCATCCCTGCCTGCAAAAATCAGGCGCAGCGGGCGCTGCGCCTTCAATCATGACGTAAATTACTTCACGCGGGATACGTATTCGCCGGAGCGGGTATCCACTTTGATCACTTCGCCAGTCTGTACGAACAGTGGAACTTTAACCACTGCGCCGGTAGACAGTTTGGCTGGTTTACCACCAGTACCTGCGGTATCACCTTTCAGACCTGGATCGGTTTCAACGATTTCCAGTTCAACGAAGTTTGGTGGGGTCACAGCGATAGGCTGGCCGTTCCACAGGGTCACGATGCACTCAGCCTGATCCAGCAGCCATTTAGCGCTATCACCTACCGCTTTCTCATCAGCAGACAGCTGTTCGAAAGTGGAGTTGTTCATGAAATGATAGAACTCACCGTCGTTGTACAGATAGGTCAGGTTCATATCAACAACATCAGCGCCTTCAGCAGAGTCAGTAGACTTGAAGGTTTTCTCAACACGGGTACCGGTCAGCAGACGGCGCAGCTTAACGCGTGCGAATGCCTGGCCTTTACCTGGTTTAACGAATTCGCTGGCTTCAACCGCGTACGGTTCGCCGTCCATCATGATTTTAAGACCAGCACGAAAATCGTTGCTATAGTACGTTGCCATAAGGCCCTCTAAATTTGTTAACTGGTAGCTAAGCCACAAAATGGCGCATATTGTAACCCTAAACACCCCGTCCAGAGAAGATTGGTTATCGCAACTTGCCGATGTAATCACCAGTCCTGATGAATTGCTGCGTCTTTTAGACCTCGATCAGCACCCAGAGTTGCTTGCAGGCCGCGAGGCAAAGCGCCTTTTCGCCCTGCGCGTTCCCCGTGCGTTTGTGGCGCGAATGGAGAAAGGCAACCCCGACGATCCGCTATTAAAACAAACACTTACTTCGCAGGATGAGTTTGTCACCGCGCCGGGATACAGCACCGATCCGCTGGAAGAGCAGAACAGCGTGGTGCCGGGTTTACTGCACAAGTATCTCAACCGCGCCCTGCTGCTGGTAAAAGGCGGTTGCGCGGTAAATTGTCGTTATTGCTTCCGTCGGCACTTCCCCTATGCCGAAAACCAGGGCAATAAACGTAACTGGCAGGTCGCGCTGGACTATATCGCCGCCCATCCTGAGCTGGATGAGATTATTTTTTCCGGCGGTGACCCGCTGATGGCAAAAGATCATGAGCTCGACTGGCTGCTGACCCAGCTTGAAGCCATTCCGCACGTTAAGCGCCTGCGTATTCACAGCCGTTTACCGATTGTCATTCCGGCACGTGTCACTGACGGCCTGGTGTCACGCCTGGAGCAGTCAAGATTGCAGGTGCTGCTGGTGAACCATATCAACCACGCGAACGAAATTGACGATGACTTTCGCGCGGCGATGGCGCGTCTGCGTAAAGCGGGCGTGACGCTGCTGAACCAGAGCGTGCTGCTGCGCGACGTGAACGACAGCGCCCGTGTGCTGGCTGACCTGAGCAATGCCCTTTTTGATGCGGGCGTGATGCCCTATTACCTGCACGTGCTGGATCGCGTTCAGGGCGCGGCCCATTTCATGGTGACGGATGAAGAAGCCCGGCAGATTATGCGCGAACTGTTAACGCTGGTTTCAGGCTATATGGTGCCGAAGCTGGCACGCGAGATTGGCGGAGAGCCGAGCAAGACGCCGCTGGATTTGCAGCTGCGGCAGTGCTAGTTTCCCCTCACCCTAACCCTCTCCCACAGGGAGAGGGAAAAAGGCCATCAGTTCGGGCACTTGTAGACCTGGCCGTTCATCTGGCTGGCGGTCGGCACAAAGCTGGACAGCATACTCTGCGTTGGGCTGCTCACGCCGTAAATCACGTTACCGCCCATTGCCGCAGCCTGGTTACGCAAGGCATTCGCCGCACCGCGCATCGAGCCACCTTCCTCGCCATGCTGACCTGACATCCAGTTACTTTGCTCACCGGTTGCCGTGCCTAACAGCTGGCATTCACTGCCAGGCTTATCTTCCACAAAGCGAACGCCCTGGCCCGCTGCCGACAGCTCATTGCTGGAGCTACAACCCGCCAGCAGCAATGCTGCCCCTACAATCCCTGCACAGACTTTTACGCGCATGTTATTCCTCGTTTTCAATAAGCTGGACAGTAGTTGTCCGTGTGTAAATCTTATACCTAAAAGATGACCAAAAGAAAAACCCCCGAGCATTTCTGCCCGGGGGTTTTTCACATTCTACGACGTAGAACGCACGATTACATCATGCCGCCCATACCGCCCATGCCGCCCATGCCAGCAGCACCTAAGTCTGGTGCATCGCCTTTAGGCATATCGGTGACCATGCACTCGGTGGTGATCATCAGGCCAGCGACAGATGCCGCGTACTGCAGAGCAGAACGGGTTACTTTCGTTGGATCCAGGATACCGAAGTCAATCATGTTGCCGTATTCTTCAGTTGCTGCGTTGTAACCGTAGTTACCTTCGCCCGCTTTCACGTTGTTCGCAACCACAGATGGCTCTTCACCGGCGTTAGAAACGATCTGACGCAGAGGGGCTTCCATTGCGCGCAGCGCAACTTTGATACCCACGTTCTGATCTTCGTTCTGTGCGGTCAGGCCTGCCAGTTTAGCGGCAACACGCACCAGCGCAACACCACCACCAGCAACCACGCCTTCTTCTACCGCAGCACGGGTCGCGTGCAGGGCATCGTCAACGCGTGCTTTTTTCTCTTTCATTTCAACTTCGGTAGCTGCACCGACTTTGATTACCGCAACGCCGCCAGCCAGTTTCGCTACGCGCTCCTGCAGTTTTTCACGGTCGTAATCGGAAGTCGCTTCTTCGATCTGCTTACGGATCTGACCCACGCGGCCCTGAATAGCGGCTTCTTCACCCACACCGTCGATGATGGTGGTGGTGTCTTTGTTGATCACAACGCGTTTCGCCTGGCCCAGGTCTTCCAGGGTCGCTTTTTCCAGCTCCATACCGATCTCTTCAGAGATCACGGTACCGCCGGTCAGGGTAGCGATATCCTGCAGCATCGCTTTACGGCGATCGCCGAAGCCAGGTGCTTTAACCGCAGCCACTTTCACGATGCCGCGCATGGTGTTAACCACCAGGGTCGCCAGCGCTTCGCCTTCAACGTCTTCAGCGATGATAACCAGAGGCTTGCCTGCTTTCGCAACGGCTTCCAGTACTGGCAGCATTTCGCGGATGTTGGAGATTTTCTTGTCAGCCAGCAGGATGAACGGGCTTTCCAGCTCAACAGCACCCGTTTCTGGCTTGTTGATGAAATATGGGGACAGGTAACCGCGGTCGAACTGCATACCTTCAACCACGTCCAGTTCGTCTTCCAGACCGGTACCGTCTTCAACGGTGATCACGCCTTCTTTACCGACTTTGTCCATCGCTTCAGCGATCAGTTTACCTACGGTTTCGTCGGAGTTAGCGGAGATAGTACCAACCTGAGCAATGGCTTTAGAGTCAGAGCACGGTACGGACAGCGCTTTCAGCTCTTCAACAGCGGAGGCGACAGCTTTGTCGATACCACGTTTCAGATCCATTGGGTTCATGCCCGCAGCAACGGCTTTCAGACCTTCGGTGATGATTGCCTGCGCCAGTACGGTCGCGGTGGTGGTACCGTCACCTGCAGCGTCGTTCGCTTTAGAGGCAACTTCTTTCACCATCTGCGCGCCCATGTTTTCGAACTTGTCTTCCAGCTCAATTTCACGTGCTACAGAAACACCATCTTTGGTGATGGTTGGCGCGCCGAAGGATTTATCCAGCACTACGTTGCGGCCTTTCGGGCCCAGAGTCACTTTAACTGCATCTGCCAGTACGTTTACGCCGCGGAGCATTTTTACACGAGCGTCGTTACCGAATTTTACGTCTTTAGCTGCCATGTTCTTATTTCCTCAAATTCTCGTGCGTAAATTACGCTTCAACAATTGCCAGAATGTCGCTCTCGGACATGATCAACACTTCTTCATTGTCGATCTTCTCGGATTTCACGCCGTAGCCATCGTTGAAAATTACGATGTCACCAACTTTAACGTCCAGTGGCTGCACAGTTCCGTTTTCCAGGATGCGGCCCTTACCGACAGCGATGATTTCGCCACGCGTTGATTTGGCTGCTGCAGAACCGGTCAGAACGATGCCGCCAGCAGACTTGGTTTCAACTTCTTTACGTTTGACGATCACACGATCATGTAACGGACGAATACTCATTGATAGCTCTCCTTTGAGAAAGTCATTATCAGTTATGGATGACGCCGGCCCGCATGCGGTTTTCCGACTAGTGCCCTGAGAGATGGGGATAGCTTTTTCCCCCTTCAAGGGGGAGTCGAAAAAAAATTTGCGAAAGTGTTACCATCGCCTCTCTTTTGGTACTGGCAGGGCGATGTGAATGAGTGGACTCAAGCAGGAGCTGGGGCTGGCGCAGGGCGTCGGACTGCTCTCAACCTCCTTGTTAGGTACAGGCGTGTTTGCCGTACCCGCACTGGCGGCGCTGGTGGCTGGAAATAACAGCCTGTGGGCGTGGCCGGCGCTGATTGTATTGGTTTTCCCGATAGCCATTGTGTTTGCCATCCTGGGCCGGCATTTCCCCAGCGCGGGCGGCGTGGCGCACTTTGTCGGACTGGCCTTTGGCCCGCGGCTGCAGCGTGTCACCGGCTGGCTGTTTCTCTCCGTCATTCCGGTTGGCCTTCCTGCCGCGTTGCATATTGCGACCGGCTTTGGTCAGGCGCTGTTTGGCTGGCATCACGAGCAGTTATTGTTGGCCGAACTGGGTACGCTGGCGATCGTCTGGTGGGTGGGCTCTCGCGGCGCCAGCTCCAGCGCCAACCTGCAGACGCTGGTTGCGGTGCTGATTGTCGCGCTCGTTGTCGCAATCTGGTGGGCGGGCGATATCACAATCAAGGAAATTCCCTTCCCGGCGCTGACCGACGTCGACCATTCCGAGCTTTTCGCCGCGCTCTCCGTCATGTTCTGGTGTTTTGTTGGCCTGGAAGCCTTTGCCCATCTGGCCTCTGAATTTAAGCAGCCTGAACGCGATTTCCCCCGCGCGCTGATGATAGGCCTGCTGCTGGCAGGTACGGTCTATTGGGCATGTACCGTGCTGGTCTTACACTTCCACGCGTTCGGAGCGGATCTCGCCGCCGCGGCCTCGCTGCCGGGTATCGTGGTGGAACTGTTCGGCGTGAAGGCGCTATGGATCGCCTGTGTCATCGGCTATCTCGCCTGTTTTGCCAGCCTCAATATTTATATCCAGAGCTTTGCCCGGCTGGTGTGGTCGCAGGCGCTCGACAAACCTGAGAATCGCCTCGCGCGCCTGTCTAAACGCCAGCTTCCGCTGAATGCTCTGAATGCCGTACTGGGCTGCTGCGTGGTAAGCACGCTGTGTATTTACGCACTGAAGATTAATCTGGACGCGCTGATCGTCTACGCCAACGGCATTTTCATCATGATCTACCTGCTGTGCATGCTGGCGGGATGTCGTTTGCTGAAAGGTCGCTTTAAAGCTCTGGCGGTCGTCGGGGGTTTGCTTTGCCTGCTGTTGCTGGCGATGGTGGGATGGAAGAGTCTGTACGCGATTATCATGCTGGCAGGGCTGTGGATGTTTTTGCCGAAGCGCGGTGCGCTCCCGGAGGCCCGGTAGGCGAAGCGCCACCGGGCAACAAAATCACCGATCGTCTTTATGATCTAAACGGTCGTGCTGTTCATCCTTACGCTGATACTCCCCTTCAAAGGTATCGCCCGGCCCGGTGCTGAACCCGCCGCCCGGCATACGGCTAAAGCGCAGATGCGGCAGCAGCTTCATGGTCAGGTGTTTTTGCACCGGCGGCAGAAGCAGCAGCAGGCCGAGGAAGTCAGTGAAGAACCCCGGCAGGATCAGCAGCAGCCCCGCAATAATCAACGACACGCTTTTGATCATCTCTTCCGCCGGGCTTTCCCCTGCGGCCATCTTCTGCTGCATTATCAGGAAATTTTTGAAACCCTGATTACGCACCAGCGACATGCCGATGACGGAGGTGAAAATCACCAGAATAAGCGTCAGCAAGACGCCCAGCACATGGGCAACCTGGATGAAAATGGAAATCTCAATGTAAACATAGAGAAAGAAAGCAATAAACGGTATCCAGCGCACTGGCATCTCCTGTGTGGCAGAGGCCATCGGGCCCCTGTCTGAATGTGTTCGCGACGCGCGTTTGTATGAGATGGTGACGGTTAGCGAAAATTCAATCAGTTTGCACGGATATTTTTTTTGGAAATTTTAAAGCGGTGACCCATTTCACAGATTAATAATTATCATGGAATCGGCTCGATAATAAGTGATCCAGCTTACGGCAATTCGCTATCATCAGCATATGATCTCGAGCATCTGGCTGATTGAGGGAATAATCGTCGGTCAGAAAATATTCAAAACCACATAAATACTGTGTGTTTAGTACAATCCATCGGCAGCTTGAAAAGAAGGTTCACATGTTAAACAACATTCGTATCGAAGAAGACTTGTTGGGTACCAGGGAAGTTCCAGCGGATGCCTACTACGGTGTCCACACTCTGAGAGCGATTGAAAACTTCTACATCAGCAACAGCAAAATCAGCGACATCCCTGAGTTTGTCCGTGGCATGGTGATGGTGAAGAAAGCCGCAGCACTGGCCAACAAAGAGCTGCAAACCATTCCTAAAAGCGCGGCAAATGCGATTATCGCAGCCTGCGATGAAGTGCTGAACAACGGCAAATGCATGGACCAGTTCCCGGTTGACGTCTATCAGGGCGGCGCGGGCACCTCCGTCAACATGAATACCAACGAAGTACTGGCAAACATTGGCCTGGAGCTGATGGGTCACCAGAAAGGTGAATACCAGTACCTGAACCCGAACGACCACGTAAACAAATGCCAGTCTACCAACGACGCCTACCCTACCGGCTTCCGTATCGCGGTGTATGCCTCTGTGGTGAAACTGGTGGATGCGATCAACCAGCTGGGTGATGGCTTCCAGCGTAAAGCGGTTGAGTTCCAGGACATCCTGAAAATGGGTCGTACCCAGCTGCAGGACGCGGTGCCGATGACCCTCGGCCAGGAATTCCACGCGTTTAACGTACTGCTGAACGAAGAGACCAAAAACCTGCTGCGCACCTCCGAGCTGCTGCTGGAAGTGAACCTGGGCGCCACCGCCATCGGTACCCGTCTGAACACCCCGGATGGCTATCAGCAGCTGGCGGTACAGAAGCTGGCGGAAGTGTCTAACCTGCCGGTTGTGCCTGCAGAAGACCTGATTGAAGCCACCTCCGACTGCGGCGCCTACGTTATGGTACACAGCGCCCTGAAACGCCTGGCGGTGAAACTGTCCAAAATCTGTAACGACCTGCGCCTGCTCTCTTCCGGTCCGCGCGCTGGCCTGAATGAAATCAACCTGCCAGAGCTGCAGGCCGGTTCATCCATCATGCCAGCCAAGGTGAACCCGGTGGTGCCAGAAGTGGTGAACCAGGTTTGCTTCAAAGTCATCGGTAACGATACGACCGTGACCATGGCCTCTGAAGCGGGTCAGCTGCAGCTGAACGTGATGGAGCCAGTGATTGGCCAGGCGATGTTTGAATCCATCCACATCCTGACCAACGCCTGCTACAACCTGCTGGAAAAATGCATTAACGGCATCACGGCGAATAAAGAAGTCTGTGAGGGTTATGTCTACAACTCCATCGGGATCGTCACCTACCTCAACCCGTTCATCGGTCACCACAACGGTGATATCGTCGGTAAGATTTGCGCCGAAACCGGTAAGAGCGTACGTGAAGTGGTGCTGGAGCGCGGGCTGTTGACCGAAGCTGAGCTGGACGATATCTTCTCGGCCCAGAACCTGATGCACCCGGCATATAAAGCGAAACGATATACCGATGAAAGCGAACAGTAACCGTTCTGGCTAGGCTTCTTAAGGCACGTCACTTGTGACGTGCCTTTTTTCTTTTTAGGCGTTACCTAAATACAACAATTCAATATCAACTTGTTAATAAGCAAGGCAGGTCCTTATGTTTGGAGCAGAACTCGTCATCGTCTTGTTGGCGATTTATTTGGGAGCAAGACTCGGGGGTATCGGCATCGGTTTTGCCGGCGGTCTCGGGGTGCTCGTTCTTACCCTTATCTTTCAGATTAAACCCGGCGCAATCCCGTTCGACGTTATCGAAATCATCATGGCAGTTATTGCCGCTATCGCCGCCATGCAGGTGGCAGGCGGTATGGACTACCTGGTAAGCCTGGCGGAGCGTATGCTGCGCCGCCATCCAAAATACATTACCTTCCTTGCCCCGCTGGTGACCTGGTTTATGACCATTCTCGCCGGTACGGGCCACACCGCCTTCTCTACGCTGCCGGTGATTACCGAAGTGGCGAAAGAGCAGGGTATCCGTCCGTCTCGTCCGCTCTCTATTGCCGTCGTCGCGTCCCAGATTGCGATTACCGCCTCGCCGATTTCCGCTGCGGTGGTCTTCTTCGCCGGTATCCTTGAGCCGATGGGCGTGAGCTACCTGACGCTGCTGGCGATCTGTATCCCGGTGACGCTGATCGCGGTGATGATCACTGCCGTGCTGTGTAACTTCCTCGGCGCCGAACTGAAAGACGATCCGGTTTACCAGGAACGCCTTGCCAAGGGCGAAGTGAGACTGCGCGGCAGCCAGGTCTTCGAGCTGAAGCCGCACGCAAAACGCTCCGTGCTGCTGTTCCTGATCGGTATTGTCGCGGTGATGTTCTACGCGACCGCCATCAGCGACACCGTGGGCCTGATCCAGAACCCGGTCCTGCCGCGTAACGAAGCGATTGTGGTGTTTATGCTGACCATCGCGACGCTGATTAGCATCACCTGTAAAATTGATACCAGCGAAGTGCTGAACGCCAGCACCTTCAAATCCGGTATGAGCGCCTGCGTGTGCGTCCTCGGCGTAGCCTGGCTTGGTGATACCTTCGTGAAAGCGCACATCAGCGACATTCAGACCGTAGCAGGCGACCTGCTGCATAACTACCCGTGGCTGCTGGCGGTGGTGCTGTTCTTTGCCGCTACTCTGCTTTACTCCCAGGCGGCGACCACCAAAGCGTTGATGCCTGCGGCACTGATGCTGGGCGTTACGCCACTGACGGCGATTGCCTCTTTCGCGGCGGTTTCCGCCCTGTTCGTTCTGCCAACCTACCCAACCCTGCTGGCGGCGGTGGAGATGGACGACACCGGCTCAACACGTATCGGTAAGTATGTGTTTAACCACGCGTTCCTGATCCCGGGCGTGGTCGCCATTTCACTTTGCGTGATCCTCGGCTTTATCATTGGCGGCGTGGTGCTGTAAACGGTGAGTGGTTGTAAAAATAGTTAAAATCGGGCCGCTCTTCGGCCCGTTTCATTAATGACCAACCGCCTTGCGTGATATAGTGAAGCCTTTCGTGATGAGGAGGTCGACTTGTGAACACGCCTGATGCTGTTGTCGTACTGTGTACCGCCCCTGATGAAGCCTCTGCCCAGGATCTCGCCGCCAAAGTGCTGGCCGAAAAACTGGCAGCCTGCGTGACACTCCTCCCCGGTGCCACCTCCCTTTATTACTGGGAAGGCAAGCTGGAGCAAGAGTATGAAGTCCAGATGTTGCTCAAAACCAATCTGGCGAATCAGCAGGCTCTCCTGGACTGCCTCAAATCTCATCATCCTTACCAAACTCCGGAACTGCTGGTGCTGCCAGTGGTCCACGGCGATAACGACTATCTCTCATGGCTCAACGCTTCCTTACGCTGATCCTGCTGCTGTGCAGCACGTCAGCTTTTGCCGGGTTGTTTGACGCGCCCGGCCGTTCGAACTTTATTCCTGCCGACCAGGCGTTCGTTTTCGACTTTCAGCAAAACCAGCACGATCTCAGTCTTACCTGGCAGGTGAAAGAGGGCTATTACCTCTATCGCAAGCAGGTGAGCATTACTCCTGCCCAGGCAAACGTGGGTGCATTACAGTTGCCCGCTGGCGAGTGGCACGAGGACGAGTTCTACGGCAAGAGTGAAATCTACCGCCAGCGCTTAAGCGTGCCCGTGACGGTGAATCAGGCCGATAAAGGTGCAACGCTGACGGTGACCTACCAGGGGTGCGCGGACGCCGGATTCTGCTATCCGCCGGAAACGAAAGTCGTGCCACTTAGCGAAGTGAAAGCGACTGCTGCTGTAACGCCGGTCCCCTCGGTTGAGAAAACCAACGACAGCGCTGACCTTCCGTTCTCAGCGTTGTGGGCGTTACTGATTGGTATAGGCATTGCCTTTACGCCGTGCGTATTGCCGATGTATCCGCTCATCTCTGGCATCGTGCTGGGCGGCAAACAGCGTCTTTCTACCGCCCGCGCGCTGCTGCTGGCTTTTATATACGTGCAGGGAATGGCGCTAACCTACACGGCGCTCGGCCTCGTGGTTGCCGCTGCCGGGTTACAGTTCCAGGCCGCACTCCAGCACCCTTATGTTCTCATTGGCCTGTCAGCGGTGTTTATCCTGTTGGCGCTGTCAATGTTTGGCCTGTTCACGCTACAGCTGCCCTCCTCGCTGCAAACGCGCTTAACGCTGATGAGCAACCGTCAGCAGGGCGGCTCCGCAGGCGGCGTGTTCGCGATGGGTGCCATTGCCGGGCTGATATGCTCTCCCTGCACCACCGCGCCGCTGAGCGCCATCCTGCTCTATATCGCCCAGAGCGGTAACATGTGGCTCGGCGGCGGAACGTTGTACCTGTATGCCCTGGGCATGGGCCTGCCGCTGATTCTGGTCACGGTTTTCGGTAATCGACTTCTGCCGAAGAGCGGCCCGTGGATGGAGACGGTGAAAACCGCATTTGGCTTTGTCATCCTCGCGCTGCCGGTGTTCCTCCTTGAGCGTATCATCGGCGACGCCTGGGGTTTGCGCCTGTGGGCGATGCTCGGCGTAGCATTCTTTGCCTGGGCGTTTATTGTCAGCCTGGGGGCGAAGAAGCCATGGATGCGCCTGGTGCAAATCCTGCTGCTGGCTGCCGCGCTGGTGAGCGTACGCCCTCTGCAGGACTGGGCGTTCGGCACACCGGTGGGTCAGACGCAGGCGCATCTGAACTTCACCCAGATTAAAAACGTGGATGAACTTAACAGCGCTCTGGCAGAGGCGAAAGGCAAACCGGTGATGCTCGATCTCTATGCCGACTGGTGTGTCGCCTGCAAAGAGTTTGAAAAATATACTTTTAGCGATCCACAGGTGCAAAGCGCCCTGAAAGAGACCGTTTTGCTCCAGGCTAACGTGACCGCCAATAATGCGCAGGATAAGGCTCTGCTGAAGCAGCTTAACGTACTCGGGCTGCCAACCATTCTGTTCTTCAATCAACAGGGCCAGGAGCAGCCGGGGCAGCGTGTAACCGGGTTTATGGATGCTGCCGCATTTAGCGCGCATTTGCGTAATCGCCAACCGTAAACAACACTTTAAACGGGACAAACCGTTGGGAATAGCGGAGGAGATAACCGTGCAACGTGAAGACGTACTGGGACAAGCCCTGCAACTACTTGAGATTCAAGGGATCGCCAGCACCACGCTTGAGATGGTAGCCGACCGTATCGATTATCCTCTGGATGAACTTAAGCGCTTCTGGCCGGATAAAGAGGCGCTACTCTATGATGCCCTGCGCTATCTCAGCCAGCAGGTTGATATCTGGCGCAGGCAACTGATGCTGAATGAAGAACTGACCGCGGAGCAAAAGCTGCTGGCGCGCTATACCGCGCTGACGGAATGCGTCAGCAACAACCGCTACCCGGGTTGTCTGTTCATCGCCGCCTGCACTTATTTTCCCGACCCAGGCCATCCTATCCACCAGTTGGCGGAGCAGCAAAAACGGGCGGCGCATGACTTCACCCACGAGCTGCTGACCACTCTGGAAGTCGATGACCCTGCGATGGTGGCTAAACAGATGGAGCTGGTGCTGGAAGGTTGCCTCAGCCGCATGCTGGTGAACCGTAGCCAGGCAGATGTGGATACGGCGCACCGCCTGGCGGAAGATATTCTACGCTTTGCCCAATGCAGAATGGGTGGAGCGCTGACCTAAGCCAGCATGCCCGCCCAGGCGGAGACGAGCAGACACAGCGCCATCAGGCGCTGAAACCGCACCATCGCCACGGTGGTGCGAAAAATTCGGTTCACCGCTTTACCCAACCACGCCCAGCACATCAAACAGGCTATCGAGATCAGCAGAAACCATAGCGCCATTAGCGCAATATCCCGCAATTCATGGTTGCCAGCTGGGGCAAACAGGCTGACGACGGCCAGCGCCATCATCCAGGTTTTGGGGTTCACGATCTGCAGCAGCGCCGCCGCCCGAGCGGTAAATCGGATACGATTCTTAGCGGAGAGACGGGCAGCCGGGGCGCGAAACAGCTGCCAGCTCATCCAGCTTAGCCACAGCACGCCTGCCCAGCTCATTATCTGACGTATCAGAGGGTACTGACGCAGCACTTCCCCCGCGCCCGCGCCGGATACCAGCACAATCGCACTGGCTGCGATACACCCGCCCAGAATAGCAGGTACGGTATTTTTTACGCCAAAGTGCTGGCTGTTCGTCAGCACGAGAATATTGGTCGGCCCCGGCGTAATGGAGGCGACAAATGCGAACAACAGAAAGGGTATCAAACTCACAAGTGGCTCCTTTTTATTAGAGCCATGAATGTGCCGTTATTTTTTGGAAACGTCTGGAAGGTTTGTGCACAACCGTCGGTAGTGTGCAGGAGAGATGCGGTAAGCACGCTGAAACCAACGCCCCAGATGGCTTTGATCGGCAAATCCCACTGCGGCAGCCACATCAACGGGCTGGTCACCGCGCGCCAGCAGCTGTCTGGCCTTTGCCAGACGCAGCTGAATAAGCCATGCGTGTGGCGCCAGGTTGAACTCGCGCTTAAAACAGCGCGTCAGGGTAAAGCGATCTGTGCCCGTCTCGCGCGCAAGATCTGACAGCCCCACGTTCTCACCGATATGGGCATAGAGATAGTCGCGCGCACGATGCGCCACGGCAGCGCTTTGTAACTGCGACGGCAGTTTCTTACGCCAGTGGCAGTGGGCGGTGATCCGGGAGAGCAGATTATCCATTGTGCTCTGCTGAACGATTTTCATCTCGTCATTATGCAGGGTGGAGAATGTCTCACCGATAGCGCGCACCAGCTGCGGCTCCCTTGTCAGCGTTTGGGCAAAGTGGAGTGAATAACTCCCTGGAGTAGATTCGTAAAGCCCCTGTAGCGCACGGGTAAGCCAGCGCTCATCAAGATAGAAGGTCAAATAGGTAAAGCCGCCCTCTACAGGCGCATCACCGTCGTGGATCTCGCCAGGCTCGAGGAGAAATGCGTCGCCCGGCTGGCTACGATGACGCTCACGGCGGCAGTGAAACTGCTGCGTGCCAGAGAGGGTTATCCCTACCAGATAGCTATCGTGCCAGTGCGGATCAAAGGCATGCCCTTCGAAATGCGCTTTAATCGTCTCAATACCCGTATCTGCATGCTGACGCAGTTCAAGCCAGTCATTTGCCATACTGCCCTCCTCTTGCTATCAGCATTGCCGTATTACACTGGTTCTGTCTGGAAGATTTGTGCATTTTCACGGCGAAAGCGGACAGATTGCCGCAAACTTAAGCAGTTGAACAGCTTTTCCCGAAATAATGTTGACGATCGAGCGTGATTGCGGTTTAATGCGCTCCGTTGCCCGGATAGCTCAGTCGGTAGAGCAGGGGATTGAAAATCCCCGTGTCCTTGGTTCGATTCCGAGTCCGGGCACCACTATTTAAAGAACCCAGCCTATGGCTGGGTTTTTGCTTTTCTGCGTTTATACATCCCTTCTTTGTATTCCTGTTTCTCTTTGCCGTGGGATCGTGCGGTCTGCGTTGCCGGATGGCGGCTTTGCCTTATCCAGCCTACTAAAACGCAAGCGCAGCGCCACCGGACATTTTCCGGACGCAAAGCAAAAAACCCCGCACCTTTCGGTACGGGGTTTTTCTAATTGATGCCTGGCAGTTCCCTACTCTCACATGGGGAGACCCCACACTACCATCGGCGCTACGGCGTTTCACTTCTGAGTTCGGCATGGGGTCAGGTGGGACCACCGCGCTAAAGCCGCCAGGCAAATTCTGTTAATCTGTATCAGGCTGAAACTTGATTGTCTGTCTCTTCGCCGAAACAGCTTCGGCGTTGTAAGGTTAAGCCTCACGGTTCATTAGTATCGGTTAGCTCAACGCATCGCTGCGCTTACACACCCGACCTATCAACGTCGTAGTCTTCAACGTTCCTTCAGGACCCTTAAAGGGTCAGGGAGAACTCATCTCGGGGCAAGTTTCGTGCTTAGATGCTTTCAGCACTTATCTCTTCCGCATTTAGCTACCGGGCAGTGCCATTGGCATGACAACCCGAACACCAGTGATGCGTCCACTCCGGTCCTCTCGTACTAGGAGCAGCCCCCCTCAATTCTCCAGCGCCCACGGCAGATAGGGACCGAACTGTCTCACGACGTTCTAAACCCAGCTCGCGTACCACTTTAAATGGCGAACAGCCATACCCTTGGGACCTACTTCAGCCCCAGGATGTGATGAGCCGACATCGAGGTGCCAAACACCGCCGTCGATATGAACTCTTGGGCGGTATCAGCCTGTTATCCCCGGAGTACCTTTTATCCGTTGAGCGATGGCCCTTCCATTCAGAACCACCGGATCACTATGACCTGCTTTCGCACCTGCTCGAGCCGTCACTCTCGCAGTCAAGCTAGCTTATGCCATTGCACTAACCTCCTGATGTCCGACCAGGATTAGCTAACCTTCGTGCTCCTCCGTTACTCTTTGGGAGGAGACCGCCCCAGTCAAACTACCCACCAGACACTGTCCGCAACCCGGATTACGGGTCTACGTTAGAACACCAGCCATTAAAGGGTGGTATTTCAAGGATGGCTCCACGCAGACTGGCGTCCACGCTTCAAAGCCTCCCACCTATCCTACACATCAAGGACCAGTGTTCAGTGTCAAGCTATAGTAAAGGTTCACGGGGTCTTTCCGTCTTGCCGCGGGTACACTGCATCTTCACAGCGAGTTCAATTTCACTGAGTCTCGGGTGGAGACAGCCTGGCCATCATTACGCCATTCGTGCAGGTCGGAACTTACCCGACAAGGAATTTCGCTACCTTAGGACCGTTATAGTTACGGCCGCCGTTTACCGGGGCTTCGATCAAGAGCTTCGCGTTGCCGCTAACCCCATCAATTAACCTTCCGGCACCGGGCAGGCGTCACACCGTATACGTCCACTTTCGTGTTTGCACAGTGCTGTGTTTTTAATAAACAGTTGCAGCCAGCTGGTATCTTCGACTGATTTCAGCTCCACCCGCAGGGGCTTCACCTACATATCAGCGTGCCTTCTCCCGAAGTTACGGCACCATTTTGCCTAGTTCCTTCACCCGAGTTCTCTCAAGCGCCTTGGTATTCTCTACCTGACCACCTGTGTCGGTTTGGGGTACGATTTCGTGTTACCTGATGCTTAGAGGCTTTTCCTGGAAGCAGGGCATTTGTTACTTCAGCACCGTAGTGCCTCGTCATCACACCTCAGCGTTAATAAACGACCGGATTTACCTAATCGTTCCGCCTACATGCTTAAACCGGGACAACCGTCGCCCGGCTAACATAGCCTTCTCCGTCCCCCCTTCGCAGTAACACCAAGTACAGGAATATTAACCTGTTTCCCATCGACTACGCCTTTCGGCCTCGCCTTAGGGGTCGACTCACCCTGCCCCGATTAACGTTGGACAGGAACCCTTGGTCTTCCGGCGAGCGGGCTTTTCACCCGCTTTATCGTTACTTATGTCAGCATTCGCACTTCTGATACCTCCAGCATGCCTCACAGCACACCTTCAACGGCTTACAGAACGCTCCCCTACCCAACAACGCATAAGCGTCGCTGCCGCAGCTTCGGTGCATGGTTTAGCCCCGTTACATCTTCCGCGCAGGCCGACTCGACCAGTGAGCTATTACGCTTTCTTTAAATGATGGCTGCTTCTAAGCCAACATCCTGGCTGTCTGTGCCTTCCCACATCGTTTCCCACTTAACCATGACTTTGGGACCTTAGCTGGCGGTCTGGGTTGTTTCCCTCTTCACGACGGACGTTAGCACCCGCCGTGTGTCTCCCGTGATAACATTCTTCGGTATTCGTAGTTTGCATCGGGTTGGTAAGCCGGGATGGCCCCCTAGCCGAAACAGTGCTCTACCCCCGAAGATGAGTTCACGAGGCGCTACCTAAATAGCTTTCGGGGAGAACCAGCTATCTCCCGGTTTGATTGGCCTTTCACCCCCAGCCACAAGTCATCCGCTAATTTTTCAACATTAGTCGGTTCGGTCCTCCAGTTAGTGTTACCCAACCTTCAACCTGCCCATGGCTAGATCACCGGGTTTCGGGTCTATACCCTGCAACTTAACGCCCAGTTAAGACTCGGTTTCCCTTCGGCTCCCCTATACGGTTAACCTTGCTACAGAATATAAGTCGCTGACCCATTATACAAAAGGTACGCAGTCACACCACAAGGGTGCTCCCACTGCTTGTACGTACACGGTTTCAGGTTCTTTTTCACTCCCCTCGCCGGGGTTCTTTTCGCCTTTCCCTCACGGTACTGGTTCACTATCGGTCAGTCAGGAGTATTTAGCCTTGGAGGATGGTCCCCCCATATTCAGACAGGATACCACGTGTCCCGCCCTACTCTTCGAGTTCACAGCCTGTGTGCTTTCGTGTACGGGGCTGTCACCCTGTATCGCCGGACTTTCCAGACCGTTCCACTAACACACAAGCTGATTCAGACTCTGGGCTGCTCCCCGTTCGCTCGCCGCTACTGGGGGAATCTCGGTTGATTTCTTTTCCTCGGGGTACTTAGATGTTTCAGTTCCCCCGGTTCGCCTCGTTAACCTATGTATTCAGTTAACGATAGTGCAACGAATTGCACTGGGTTTCCCCATTCGGACATCGCCGGGTCAAAGGTTCATATCACCTCGCCGGCGCTTTTCGCAGATTAGCACGTCCTTCATCGCCTCTGACTGCCAGGGCATCCACCGTGTACGCTTAGTCGCTTAACCTCACAACCCGAAGATGTTTCTTTCGATTCACCATCGACTTGCGAAAATTTGAGAGACTCGAACACACCATTAAAGATGTGTCGTTTCAATTTTCAGCTTGATCCAGATTTTTAAAGAGCAAATATCTCAAACGTCACCCGAAGATGAGTTTTGAGATATGACGGCAGGTGACTTTCACTCACGAACCAGCAAGTGGCGTCCCCTAGGGGATTCGAACCCCTGTTACCGCCGTGAAAGGGCGGTGTCCTGGGCCTCTAGACGAAGGGGACGTGTAAGTCTCAATCGCAAGACGCCTTGCTATTTACTTTTCATCAGACAATCTGTGTGAGCACTGCAAAGGCAGGTTCTTTAAGGTAAGGAGGTGATCCAACCGCAGGTTCCCCTACGGTTACCTTGTTACGACTTCACCCCAGTCATGAATCACAAAGTGGTAAGCGCCCTCCCGAAGGTTAAGCTACCTACTTCTTTTGCAACCCACTCCCATGGTGTGACGGGCGGTGTGTACAAGGCCCGGGAACGTATTCACCGTAGCATTCTGATCTACGATTACTAGCGATTCCGACTTCATGGAGTCGAGTTGCAGACTCCAATCCGGACTACGACGCACTTTATGAGGTCCGCTTGCTCTCGCGAGGTCGCTTCTCTTTGTATGCGCCATTGTAGCACGTGTGTAGCCCTACTCGTAAGGGCCATGATGACTTGACGTCATCCCCACCTTCCTCCAGTTTATCACTGGCAGTCTCCTTTGAGTTCCCGGCCTAACCGCTGGCAACAAAGGATAAGGGTTGCGCTCGTTGCGGGACTTAACCCAACATTTCACAACACGAGCTGACGACAGCCATGCAGCACCTGTCTCAGAGTTCCCGAAGGCACCAATCCATCTCTGGAAAGTTCTCTGGATGTCAAGAGTAGGTAAGGTTCTTCGCGTTGCATCGAATTAAACCACATGCTCCACCGCTTGTGCGGGCCCCCGTCAATTCATTTGAGTTTTAACCTTGCGGCCGTACTCCCCAGGCGGTCGACTTAACGCGTTAGCTCCGGAAGCCACGCCTCAAGGGCACAACCTCCAAGTCGACATCGTTTACGGCGTGGACTACCAGGGTATCTAATCCTGTTTGCTCCCCACGCTTTCGCACCTGAGCGTCAGTCTTTGTCCAGGGGGCCGCCTTCGCCACCGGTATTCCTCCAGATCTCTACGCATTTCACCGCTACACCTGGAATTCTACCCCCCTCTACAAGACTCTAGCCTGCCAGTTTCGAATGCAGTTCCCAGGTTGAGCCCGGGGATTTCACATCCGACTTGACAGACCGCCTGCGTGCGCTTTACGCCCAGTAATTCCGATTAACGCTTGCACCCTCCGTATTACCGCGGCTGCTGGCACGGAGTTAGCCGGTGCTTCTTCTGCGGGTAACGTCAATTGCTGAGGTTATTAACCTCAACACCTTCCTCCCCGCTGAAAGTACTTTACAACCCGAAGGCCTTCTTCATACACGCGGCATGGCTGCATCAGGCTTGCGCCCATTGTGCAATATTCCCCACTGCTGCCTCCCGTAGGAGTCTGGACCGTGTCTCAGTTCCAGTGTGGCTGGTCATCCTCTCAGACCAGCTAGGGATCGTCGCCTAGGTGAGCCGTTACCCCACCTACTAGCTAATCCCATCTGGGCACATCTGATGGCAAGAGGCCCGAAGGTCCCCCTCTTTGGTCTTGCGACGTTATGCGGTATTAGCTACCGTTTCCAGTAGTTATCCCCCTCCATCAGGCAGTTTCCCAGACATTACTCACCCGTCCGCCGCTCGTCACCCGGAGAGCAAGCTCTCCTGTGCTACCGCTCGACTTGCATGTGTTAGGCCTGCCGCCAGCGTTCAATCTGAGCCATGATCAAACTCTTCAATTTAAGTTTGATGCTCGTGAATTAAACTTCGTAATGAATTACGTATGTTCACTCAGAGACTTGGTATTCATTTATTGTCCGGAGACATTAAGAATCCATGTCACTTTGAGTGCCCACACAGATTGTCTGATAAATTGTTAAAGAGCAGTGCAACGCGGCTTTCGCTCACCGTTGCGAGGTGGCGTATATTACGCTTTCCTCTTTCAGAGTCAACCCGTTATTTCAGAATTTTTCTCTTCAACCGACCGGGTTGTTTGTGAAGTGATTCACATCCGCCGTGTCGATGGAGGCGCATTATAGGGAGTTCTCAGCTGGCCGCAACCGCTAAATGACAGAAAAATGACTGACTGCTGCATTCCACAGCAAAACCCCGCCTTATACCCTTTTATGCACAAAGTTATCCACAATCATGAGCGGATCGCGATGCGATCCCACGAATTGAGCGAGAAGATCAACTATACTAGCGGCAAATATTCTCCTCAGTGCAGGCCCACCCTCATGACCACACAACGCCTCGCCCGCGACTGGCGTCTCCCTACAGCAGGGGTGATGCTGCTGGCACTCCTCTTTGCCGGTTTTACCCTGCATGCGCACTGGAACGCCTTTATCCAGTGGTGTCTCGCCACGCAAATTACGCTGCACCGCTATCTGGTGATGTATCTGCTGCAGCTTAATAACCACCAGTACAGAGGCGGATTATGGCTGTTAACGGGGGCTTTCCTTTATGGTGTCCTTCACGCCATTGGACCCGGACACGGAAAGTTCATCGTGACGACCTATCTGACCACCAATAAGGAAAGCGAGCTGGCCGCCCGGGTCGTCCCCTTCCTGGGTAGCCTGATGCAGGGCGTCAGCGCCATTCTGTTTGTCTTTATTCTGGCGGTAGGGTTTAACCTCGCCTCCGGGGATATCAGTACCAGCCGCTGGTACGTGGAAAAGATAAGCGCAGTGCTTATTGGCGCATTCGGTGCTTTTGTCATTTATCAGGCGCTGAAGAGCCTGCGCCCGCGCAGGATGTCTATCTCCGCCATCAAGCCGCTTCATCAGCACGATGAACACTGTGGCTGCGGCCATCACGGCGTAGGTACAGACCTGACGCAGGGCGACTGGAAAACCCGTCTGGGCGTGATTCTGGCAATTGGCGCACGCCCGTGCAGCGGGGCGATCATGATTCTGATGTTTTCGAACGCGCTGGGCATTGTCACCTGGGGAGTGGCCGCGGTCATGACCATGTCTTTGGGCACCGCACTTTCTATTGTGGGGCTTTCCCTGGCTGTACGTTACGCCCGCGAGCGCACGGTGACCTGGTTCGGAGAAAGCGCTTCATTAAGATGGCTGGTGCCAGCAGTCAAAATAGCCGGAGGGATAGTCCTGATCCTGTTTGCGACGGTGCTGTTCCTGACGGTGATCCCCGTCAGCGCCAATGGCGACTACATCGCTGCCGGATGCTAATAAAAGAAACCCGCCGTTGGCGGGTTTCTTTATTACTCGTTGATGCGTGGATGCTGGTCCACCAGTCGGGAGCGTTTTTTCTGCAGCTCTTCAATCTCTGCGTCAATGTCCTCAATCTTCTGCTCTACGTTATCGTAGTGCTCGCGCAGGATCTCTTTCGCTTCCTGGATGTCAGACGCCGCAGGCGTTGCGCCTTTCAGAGGGCGATTCGCCGTCTCCTTCATGGTAAGACCGGTAATCAAACCAATCACCGCAATCACCATCAGGTAATAAGCCGGCATCATCAGGTTCTGCGTGCTCTCGACCAGCGAGGCGGCAAGCGTCGGGGTCAGACCGGCAATCAGCACCGAGATGTTAAAGGCCGCGGCCAGCGCGCTGTAGCGAATATGCGTCGGGAACATCGCGGGCAACGTTGAGGCCATCACCCCGATAAAGCAGTTAAGGATCACCGCCAGCATCAGCAGACCGGCAAAAATCAGCCCCAGCACATCACTGTTAATCAGAATGAATGCCGGAATTGCCAGAGCAAACAGCGCAACGCTTCCCAGAATAATGAACGGTCGACGACCAAAACGGTCACTCAACAGGCCCATAATCGGCTGCACAAACAGCATACCCACCATGATGGCGATAATAATCAGCACACCGTGATCTTCCGAGTAGTGCAGGTTATGCGACAGATAGCTCGGCATGTAGGTCAACAGCATGTAGTAGGTCACGTTGGTCGAAATCACCAGACCAATACAGGTCAGCAGGCTGCGCCAGTGCTTAGTGGCAATCTCTTTAAACGACACCTTCGGACCATCCTGCAGCCCTTCGCGGTCACCCTGCTCAAGTTTATCGACGTGCTGCTGGAAGGCAGGCGTCTCTTCCAGCGCATGACGCAGGTAGAGACCAATTATCCCCAGCGGCAATGCCAGGAAGAACGGGATACGCCAGCCCCAGTCGAGGAAGTTATCTTCACCCACCACGGTTGAAATCAGCACGACTACGCCTGCGCCCATGACAAACCCGGCAATCGAGCCGAAGTCCAGCCAGCTTCCCATAAAACCGCGCTTACGGTCCGGGGAATACTCGGCGACGAAGATCGAGGCACCGGTATATTCACCGCCGACGGAGAAGCCCTGCGCCATCTTACAAATCAGCAGGAGAATGGGTGCCCAAATGCCGATGGTGGCGTAAGACGGTATAAGGCCGATACAGAATGTACTGATCGACATAATGACGATGGTGATGGCCAGGATCTTCTGACGACCATATTTATCGCCGAGCATACCGAAGAACAGACCGCCCAGCGGGCGAATCAGGAAGGGAACGGAGAACGTACCCAGTGCGGCAATCATCTGCAGGCTGGGATCGGCCCCGGGGAAAAACACTTTACCTAACGCATAGGCCACAAAGCCGTAGACACCAAAATCGAACCATTCCATCGCATTACCGAGCGAGGCTGCGGTAATCGCTTTACGCAGCTTTGCGTCATCAATAATGGTGACGTCGCGAAGCGTGATGGGTTTAATCTTTTTCCTTCTCAGCATAGCTATCCTCGTTGACTCGGCCCTGTCTGTTTCACAGTCCAGTTAGCGTTCTGTGAACCATGGGATCCGCTCCATGCGAATCGCCTTATTCAAGCGTAGCAGGTTTACTTACATTGACGTTTTACGTCGATACAACCGAACCTGTTGACGCCTGCCTGGGCAGTTAATGACCTTTTTACCCTACCAGCGTTTATATTTGTGATCAACTTCACACATATTTTCGCGTCTCGTCAACTCAGTCCAATTTTTGTCAAGGAGTGCAAATAAGTACTTCCTTACCCCACCTAAAGAGCATCCTCCCGGGCGTCATTATTTCTTTCTTAACGGAAAAACAAACCACGTTAATTCACATCAGGTTTACATAAATTTTCACCAACAGGAACCGGTCTCAGGTTTTACATTGAATATGTGACAAAGATAACTAAAACGATGTTTTATTTTCATTGAATCGTTATTCCAATGATCGCATCATAAATCTGAATTCAGCGTTTTATGTGTTTCAGAAAAAGGTTAATTGAGAGCACGCATTTAATTTTGTTGCAGGGATTTCGAAAAAACACCGCAAGCAATACGAGCAATCGATTGAATTTATTGACTAATTTATAACACCTATCACCCGTCCTGCGGGATCCGATGTGAGGTTTGTCTATGAAGATTAAAGCCACGATAGAACGTATACCCGGCGGCATGATGCTGGTTCCGCTGGTGCTGGGCGCCATCCTGAATACTCTTGCTCCCGATACCGGAGCCTATTTCGGTGGTTTCACAAAAGGCATGATAACAGGCACGGTTCCCATTCTTGCCGTCTGGTTTTTTTGTATCGGCGCATCCATTAATTTGCGGGCAACGGGGACAGTATTACGGAAATCCGGAACGCTGGTGATAACCAAAATAGCGGTAGCCTGGGCGGTGGCAATGATATGCGCGATGTTCATTCCGGAGAATGGAATTCAGACCGGGTTCTTTGCGGGTTTATCGGTCCTGGCGATTGTCTCGGCGATGGATATGACCAACGGCGGATTGTACGCCAGCCTGATGAACCAGTACGGAACGAAAGAAGAGTCCGGCGCATTTGTGTTGATGTCTCTGGAGTCCGGCCCATTGATGACGATGCTGATCCTGGGGTCTGCTGGCCTGGCCTCGTTTGAACCCCACCACTTTGTCGGCGCAATCCTGCCCTTCCTGGTCGGTTTCGCCCTTGGCAATCTCGACCGCGATCTGCGTGATTTCTTCAGCAAAGCCACGCCGGTGCTAATCCCGTTCTTCGGTTTCGCACTGGGGAACACCATCAACCTGAAGGTCATTCTCGATACCGGCCTGCTGGGCATTGTGCTGGGTGTCGCCGTGATCGTCATCACCGGTATTCCGCTGATTATTGCCGACCGCGTAATCGGAGGAGGAAACGGCACGGCCGGCGTCGCCGCCTCTTCAGCCGCGGGGGCTGCTGTTGCAAACCCGGTGATTATCGCCCAAATTAACCCGGCCTTCGAACCGGTCGTCGCTTCAGCGACGGCGCTGGTTGCCGCGAGCGTGATTGTCACCGCGATTCTGGTGCCCATCATCACCGCGCTGTACGCGAAACGCTACGCAAGTGCCCCCGAGCAGGATATCGAAAGAAAAGCGGTAGAACTCCGCCATTAACACACCGCATCAGGCCATCCCCTCTCCCCTACGGGGAGAGGGTTAGGGTGAGGGGTAAGGGATTTACCCAAAAATCTCTTCCACCATCCCGTCCACAAGCCGTTTTGCCGAACAGAGCCTTGGCATACCCAGCGCGACGGTCTGCCAGTTTTGCGTCACTGACCAGCTCACCGGATGTTGATCCGCCTGACACCAGTCCCCCAGCCAGCCCAGCATGTCTTTATGATCGATTAAACCCGGAGAGGCCGGCGTTGTCAGCCACTGGTGATAGAAATGGCGGGTCGTGGGGGACGCATTGATGCCCTGTGCCAGATAGTTAGCCGCCATGCTGCGCAGGTTATCCTTAAGCATTGCCGCCACATCTTCATTCGCGAGGCGGCATGCGTCACCAAATGCCCCCCAGCGCAGCTCTTCCAGGACGATAAAACAACGCCCGGCCAATGACCAGCCATCATAATGCCCGGCCCGCCAGCGGGTAAAAATCTGCTCGCTGTGCTCACCCGCCTGCACCGTCAGCCCGCGCTGGGTTAGCGCCTTCTCTTTATAGGCGGCGCGTTGGGTAAAATGAGAGGCGAGTTCAGCGTACTGCTGCATCAGCCCCGGGGACTGCTGGGCGCGCGGGTGAGTCTGCTGGCGCAAAGCAATCATTTTCTCTGCCATCAGCGTCAGCGCGAGATGACCCGGGTCAAGCATGCCGGCCAGTTTTTCCGCCAGCCCCAGGCGCAGCGCTGCATTTTCATTGAGCATACCCGCCATCGCCCAGGGGCGTAGCCGGGTATGCGTCATGATTTCCTGAGTCAAACGCTCACGAAACTGAAGCTGTTGTGGTCCCAGGTGAGGATGACGCGCCGCGTCCACTCCCTGCACCAGATCGACCATAAATTTTGGATTAATACACTCCAGCGTTCGCCCGGGACCGTCCAGTAGTGGTGTTGTCATGGTTGCTCTGCCGCGAATAGAGTTTGAATATCATCGCGTAACAGTCGGGTATCTTCCTGTATCCACGTCGCAGTCGTAATACTCTGCTTCAACAGCTGGCAGAGCGCTCGGGTTGAATGCTCATTCTGTTGACGTACTGCGAGGCTATCACGCAAGCTTTCCTGTAACCCGGTCAGGCACAGCGAAAATTCTGCAAAGAACGTCGCCATTCCTGCCGTAACAGAGACATCGACCTGCGCGGACAAAGCTTTACGTATTTGTTCACAAAACAGCTCAATATGTTGCTTAAATTTGTCATGTAGCTGCGCAATATCGATAACATATCGCGCGCGCGTTTCCACATACTCATCCCAGCCCCAGCCCGGATTATTGAGCCAGCGAGAGACCGTTTCTCGCATACTGCTCCCGCCTGATGACGGGCCTGCCTGGCTGTCATCCTGCGCTATCGCATCGTTAAACAGCGCCCGCGTGTTGAAGTTGAGCTGGTGAGCCTGAAACGCCGGGAAACTGATTCGCGCCCGAAAACCCGCATGGCTCAGATGCTCTTTAATACGCGTTTCGATGGGGCGCATGGCTTCGTTCAGGGAACGCGCCAGCGTAGATTCAAGCTGGTCGAAGCGTAACGCCAGCTCCCGGCAGATTTTCGTCTGTGCATCCAGCATCACCCGTTCGCAGGAGGAGCGGATTTTACTTAGCGCGATCTGCGCCTGCCCTTCATCGTCCAGAACCAGCTGCTTCAGCTCGTCACCGTGAGGGTTCTGCCGATCGATGCCAGCCAAATCAAGAATATGCTGAGCGCTGAACACCTCGCCAATCGCCTGGTTAAGCGCGGTTTTTTGCGCTCCCATAAAGTCCGCTGTAGCGTTCAGCGCCTCCTCAACTTCATGTTTCACCTCATCGCTCACCACGCTCTGACGCGTCTGGAGAAGCGCCATATCCTCTTCCAGACGTGCGATATTCAGTTCCAGCGCCTCAAAGGCAACCGTCAGCCCCTGATAGCGGAAGTCGAGGTACTCCCGGGCATTTTGTGCGTAGTTGAGCAGCTTGTGCGAGGCCGAACGCAGCGCGTATAGCGAGGCGTTGGCATAGGCGGCGTAGATCAGCTTGCGTATCGGTTGTTCGAAAAGCGAATCTTCCCAGAGTAAATCGGCAGCATGACGAATATGGTCGATATCGTCCAGGTCCGCCGTACGCCAGCGCCGCCCAAGCGCCGCTTCGGCAAAGTCCTGCACCCAGGGTTGCTCCTGATGATCCGGCAGTTGTCCGTGGTTACTCATCTCGTAGCGAGCGCGGTTTGCCAGATAGGCCCACATGGACGAAACGGGGTAGATCTGGCCAGGCGAAATATTGCCTTTCATTAAGGTGCCGGAGATCATCGCCCGGATCTGCTCTTCATCGTCGCTATTGCGATCTTTCTGATCGAACTTATTGACCAGGGCATACAGCGGCACGGATTTTCCCGCCGCGGAAATGGCCTGGCGGACTTCTTCATCAGAGATGGATTTAAGCTGGGTATAATCCATCACGGCCAGCACCGCCGACGCGCGGGACAACTGCTCGCTGAGCATTTTTTGCAGATGCGGCTGTCCGGCCTCATTCGGCCCGGGCGTATCGAGCAGCGTCAGCTGTCCGAGGTGAGCATCCAGACCCGCAAGATGCACGAACTCCACTTCAATCACCGGAATATGTTCGATGGCGGCATATTCAGAGAAGGGAAACTCCACCCCTAACGCCTGGGAAAGCCTCACCAGATCGTTGAGGCTTTTCAGACAATGAAATATCGGCTGCGCGCCCAGGTGATGCTTTTCAAAAGCTTCTCCTTTTTCAATGCGCTCCAGCAGCGTATTCATGTCTTTATCAATTTCCAGATGCTGAGCCAGCTTTCCGCGATCGTAATCGCATAGCTTTTTCTGTAGCAGTTGGATCAATTCATCAATGGGCGAGGCATGTGAGAAATGCAGCACCGGCTCCTTCTGGCCCGGCGTGTGGCGAATCAGGGTAGGAAGCGCCGTCATCGGACGATTGCGGTTCGGCAATACTTCGGTCCCCACAATCGCATTAATGGTGGTCGATTTCCCCGCTTTCATGGTGCCCACAATAGCCAGCACCATTTCCAGCCGGGTTATTTTTCGTAATTCATTATTCAGCATCGCCTGCTGCGCTTCGACACCGCGCGCGCTAAAATGCAAAGGTAAAACGTTGTTCTTTTCACCCGTAATAGCAGCCGCGGTGCTCTCCAGCATCGCAGTCGGCATTGATTTCAACGTATCAAGGTTTTGCAGGGCGAGCTGTAACAAACGCTCAGCTTCCTGGCTTAATTCAAAAATGGTCTGTGTGTGCATGATAAAAGCCTTTCCTTAACGCAAATTTATTACTTTTATTAAGCCACTGGTATTAATTATGTTGTTCAGGCTTATATGATCACGTGTGGAAAACATGTTCGCCGAAATATAACTGATTGATGATAATCAGAAATAATTCGCTATCCTTGCATGGCGTGTATAGCTCCCCTCCTGGCCTGACGGCCAAAGGAAAAAAGCGTAGCCCAATTTTAAGAAACTTCAGGATATATCATCATTATTTACCCACCTAAAAAGAGAGGTAATACGCCCCTGCCAAAAGATATGGATGGCAGCGAAGTCAGGAGATAAATAACAATGTGTCGCTTCACCTTATCCGAAATGAAGGAGCGTAGCAATTTGCTGCAATAAAATATTCGATATATTTAGCGTCATTTCTTCCCACCGTGTTAATGAGGTAAGCATCGCTTAACTGACTGACAGGAAGTGTCACTCCCGATACGCTTTTTGCATTTTTTTAATTCACAATGTCACCGACAAACGTGTGGATTTGCGCTATACTTGCCGCCTTTTTCGGCACGCTGCCGTCATTTAGCTGGCACTTTCCAGCGCGTTTACACTTTTTTGAGGATACCGATATGTCACTCCCACACTGCCCAAAATGCAATTCTGAATACACCTATGAAGATAATGGCATGTTCATCTGCCCGGAATGCGCTCACGAATGGAATGATGCCGAACCATCACACGATGCTGATGCACTTGTCGTAAAAGATGCGAACGGCAATCTGCTGGCGGACGGCGACAGCGTAACCGTGATTAAAGATCTGAAAGTGAAAGGCAGTTCTTCCATGCTGAAGATCGGCACCAAAGTGAAGAATATCCGTCTGGTTGAAGGCGATCATAATATCGACTGCAAAATTGACGGCTTCGGTCCGATGAAGCTGAAATCAGAGTTCGTGAAAAAGAACTGATTTACCCGCCCGGTGGCGCTTCGCTTACCGGGTTTTCGGGAACTACACTTAACGAGCTTTTCTTACGTGAGGTAAAGATTATGCCGTTAAGTCCCTACATCTCGTTCGCCGGCAACTGTGCAGAAGCCACTTCTTTCTACCAGCAAGCCGTCGGCGCAGAGCTTCTCTATAAAATCACCTTCGGCGAAATGCCAAAAAGCGATAACAGCGAAGAAGGCTGTCCGTCCGGTATGCAATTTCCGGATTCGGCTATCGCTCACTCCAATGTCCGCATTGCGGGCAGCGATATCATGATGAGCGACGGGATGCCGCCGGGCAGCAACGCGCAGTACGCGGGCTTCACGCTGGTACTCGACACTCAGGACGTTAATGAAGGCAAGCGCTGGTTCGACAACCTCGCCGCGGGCGGGAATATCGAAATGGCCTGGCAGGAAACCTTCTGGGCACACGGTTTCGGTAAAGTCACCGATAAATACGGCGTGCCGTGGATGATTAACGTCGTTAAGCAGCAACAAACGCCTTAGGCCGGATAAGCGCAGCGCAGCCGGCAACAGCGCCCGGTGGCGCTGCGCTGACCGGGCCTACGGTGATTGTCATCGAATTCCCCTCAACTCTTCAAACTCCCGCAACCCAGACTTAACCCAAATGTCACATTGATGCGCCAGCATGAGGCCACATTTATCGTGAGGCCCAGCACATGCAAACCGTCATCCGCGTCGAGAAACTGAGCAAGACCTTCAATCATAATAAGGCTCTGCATGCCGTTGATCTGACCGTCCAGCAGGGCGAAATGGTGGCGCTGCTGGGGCCATCCGGTTCCGGTAAATCCACCCTTTTGCGTCATTTAAGCGGTCTTATCACCTGCGATAAAACGCCGGAAAGCCACGTCGAGCTGCTGGGCAATACCGTGCAGCGCGCGGGGCGTCTCGCCAGCGATATCCGCAAGAGCCGCGCCCAGACGGGCTACATCTTCCAGCAGTTCAACCTGGTGAACCGCCTGACGGTGCTGGAGAACGTGCTGATTGGCGCGCTCGGCAGCACCCCGTTCTGGCGCACCTGTCTGCGCTGGTTCTCCCCTTCCCAGAAGCAGGAAGCCTTACAGGCGCTGACCCGCGTCGGCATGGCGCATTTCGCCCATCAGCGCGTCTCCACCCTGTCCGGTGGACAACAGCAGCGCGTCGCCATTGCCCGCGCCCTGATGCAAAAAGCGCAAATCATTCTCGCAGACGAACCCATTGCCTCGCTGGACCCGGAGTCCGCCCGCATCGTGATGGAAACTCTGCGCGACATTAACCAGAACGACGGCATCACCGTGGTGGTCACGCTGCATCAGGTGGATTACGCCCTGCGCTACTGCGAACGCATTGTCGCCCTGCGTCAGGGACATGTGTTCTTTGATGGCGCGAGCCATCAGTTTGATAACGAACGTTTTGACCATCTCTACCGCAGCATTAACCGCGTCGAAGAGAACGCGCAGGCTGCTTAATTAAACCCGATCCGAGGAAAGTACATGAGCTACAAAGCCGTTGCCGCGCTGGCCTTTACCAGCATGTTCAGCCTCAGCACCCTGTTAAGCCCGGCGTATGCACAAGAGCAGGAAAAAGCGCTGAACTTCGGCATTATTTCGACGGAATCACAGCAGAACCTGAAGCCTCAGTGGGAACCGTTCCTGAAAGATATGGAAACTAAGCTGGGGATCAAAGTGAACGCCTTCTTCGCCCCGGACTACGCGGGGATCATCCAGGGGATGCGCTTTAATAAAGTGGACATCGCCTGGTACGGCAACCTCTCCGCCATGGAAGCGGTGGATCGCGCGAACGGCCAGGTGTTTGCCCAGACCGTCGCGGCAGATGGCTCCCCGGGCTACTGGAGCGTGCTGATCGTGAATAAAGACAGCCCGATCAACAACCTCAACGACATGCTCGCCAAGCGCAAAGAGCTGACCTTCGGCAACGGCGACCCGAACTCGACCTCCGGCTACCTTGTCCCCGGCTACTACGTCTTCGCCAAAAACAACGCCTCCGCCAGCGACTTCAAGCGCACGGTGAACGCCAGCCACGAAACCAACGCTCTGGCCGTGGCCAACAAGCAGGTGGATGTTGCTACCAACAACACCGAGAACCTCGACAAGCTGAAAACTTCCGCGCCGGACAAGCTGAAGGAAATCAAAGTCATCTGGAAATCGCCGCTGATCCCGGGCGACCCGATCGTGTGGCGTAAAAACCTGTCCGAAAGCACCAAGGACAAGGTGTACGACTTCTTTATGACCTATGGCAAAACGCCGGAAGAGAAAGCGGTTCTGGCGCGCCTGGGCTGGGCACCGTTCCGCCCGTCAAGCGACCTGCAGCTGGTCCCGATTCGCCAGCTGGCGCTGTTTAAAGAGATGCAGGGCGTGAAGGACAACAAAGGGCTGAAGGACGAAGAGAAGACCAGCAAAGTCTCTGAAATTCAGGCCCAGCTGGACGATCTCGACCGCCTGACCGCCGCGCTCGGTGCAATGACCAGCGTGAATAAAGCAGTGCAGTAGTGCCTTTCTCCCTCTCCCCGTGGGAGAGGGCCGGGGTGAGGGCATCAGCGCGCACATTTCCCCCTCACCCTAACCCTCTCCCTCAAGGGAGAGGGGACTAAGCCCAAAGGAGCCAACATGCAAACCATCACCCTCCCGCCGCCGAAGCGCAGCTGGTTCTCGCTCATAAGCTGGGCCATCCTGCTGGCGGTGCTGGTTATCTCCTGGAAGGGCGCGGAAATGGATCCGCTGCTGCTCTTCAAGGACGCGGGCAACATGGCGACCTTCGCCGCCGACTTCTTTCCGCCGGACTTCAGCCAGTGGCAGGATTACCTCAGCGAAATGGCGGTCACCCTGCAAATCGCCGTCTGGGGCACCGCCCTTGCCGTCGTTCTCTCCATTCCCTTTGGCCTGATGAGCGCCGAAAACATCGTGCCGTGGTGGATATACCAGCCGATGCGTCGCCTGATGGACGCCTGTCGCGCTATCAATGAAATGGTCTTTGCGATGCTGTTCGTGGTCGCCGTTGGCCTGGGCCCGTTTGCCGGCGTGATGGCACTGTTCATCCACACCACCGGCGTGCTCTCCAAGCTGCTTTCAGAAGCGGTCGAAGCCATTGAGCCCGGCCCGGTGGAAGGCATCCGCGCAACGGGCGCCAACAAAATCGAAGAGATCCTTTACGGCGTCCTGCCGCAGGTTATGCCGCTCCTGATTTCCTACTCCCTGTACCGCTTTGAGTCCAACGTCCGCTCCGCCACCGTGGTCGGCATGGTGGGCGCAGGCGGGATTGGCGTCACCCTGTGGGAAGCGATTCGCGGTTTTCAGTTCCAGCAAACCTGCGCCCTGATGGTGCTCATCATCGTCACCGTCAGCCTGCTGGATTTCCTCTCTCAACGTTTGCGTAAGCACTTCATCTGAGAAGCGAGGCTTTGTTTTCTATGCACTTATCCAGACATCCGACCAGTTACCCAACCCGCTGGCAGGAGATTGCGGCAAAGCTCGAAGTCGAGCTGCGCACGCACTACCGCTGCGGGGACTACCTGCCCGCCGAGCAGCAGCTTGCCGACCGCTATGAGGTGAACCGCCACACCCTGCGTCGCGCCATTGACCAGCTGGTCGAGCGCGGCTGGGTCCAGCGCCGTCAGGGCGTGGGCGTGCTGGTGTTGATGCGCCCGTTCGACTACCCGCTGAACGCCCAGGCGCGCTTTAGCCAGAACCTGCTGGATCAGGGCAGCCACCCGACCAGCGAAAAGCTGCTCTCGGTATTGCGTCCGGCCTCCAGCCACGTGGCGGACGCGCTGGGTATTCAGGAAGGCGACGACGTCATTCACCTGCGTACCCTGCGTCGCGTTAACGGCGTGGCGGTATGCCAGATAGACCACTACTTCGCGGACCTCGCCCTCTGGCCCGTGCTCCAGCATTTCTCCAGCGGCTCGCTGCATGACTTTCTTCAGGATGCGACAGGTATTGCGCTCAAGCGCACCCAGACGCGCATCAGCGCCCGTCGCGCGCAGGCGAAAGAGAGCAAGGTGCTCGAAATCCCCAATATGGCCCCGCTGCTCTGCGTACGCACCCTCAACCACCGTGACGGCGAGATCAACGCGACGGAATACTCCGTCAGCCTGACCCGCGCCGACATGATCGAATTCACCATGGAGCACTGAATGCACTTCGACACCGCAACCCGACAGCGCTGGATGCGCGTGCTGGCCCACAGCCAGCCTGCCGCGCTGGCTGCCCGCATAAACGCGCTCAGCCTGACGCCAGACTACGACACCCTTCGCGCCCCGGAGATCGGCCTTGTTCAGATCCAGGCGCGCATGGGCGGCACCGGCGAGCGCTTTTTCGCCGGAGACGCCACCCTCACCCGCGCGGCAATCCGCCTGAACAGCGGCACGCTGGGCTATAGCTACGTGCTGGGGCGCGATAAGGCGCACGCCGAGCGCTGCGCAGTGATCGACGCGCTTTTACAGGAACAACCCTATTTCCAGACGTTAATGGAAACCCTTATTACCCCGCTGGAAGCCGACCGCGCCGCGCGCATTGCCGCACGTCAGGCCGAAGTGAATACCAGCCGGGTCGACTTCTTTACGCTCGTTCGCGGAGACAACGCATGACGCTTCAACCTGCTTTTACCCTGGCCGTCCAGGATGCCCAACACAGTTTTCGTCGCCTGCTGAAGGCGATGAGCGAGCCGGGCGCGATCGTCTCGCTGCACCAGCTCTCCCAGGGCTGGCTGCCGCTGAATCTGGCGACCACCAGCGTGCTGCTGACGCTTGCCGACAACGACACCCCGGTGTGGCTTTCGGGCGCGCTGTCGAACGATATCGCCAGCCAGAACCTGCGTTTTCACACCAGCGCTCCGCTGGTCGATCAGCCCCAGCAGGCGGTTTTTGCCGTGGCTGACGAGCAAATCAGCCATGAACAGCTCAACGCCCTGAGCGAAGGCAGCGCCGTCGCCCCGGAGACCAGCGCCACCCTGATTTTGCAGGTCTCCAGCCTGAGCGGCGGCCGCATGCTGCGCCTCACGGGGGCAGGCATCGCCGACGAGCGCATGGTCGCGCCCCAGCTGCCGGAGTGCATCATTCACGAACTGACCGAGCGCCCGCACCCGTTCCCGCTGGGCATTGACCTAATCCTGACCTGCGGCGAGCGCCTGCTGGCAATCCCGCGGACCACCCACGTGGAGGTGTGCTGATGTACGTTGCCGTCAAAGGGGGCGAGAAGGCGATCGCCGCCGCCCATGCGCTACAGGCGCACAGACGACGGGGCGATGAACGGCTTCCCGAGCTGAGCGTCGCCCAGATTGAACAGCAGCTAAACCTCGCCGTCGACCGCGTGATGACCGAAGGCGGCATCGCCGATCGCGAGCTGGCGGCGCTGGCCCTGAAGCAGGCCAGCGGCGACAGCGTGGAAGCCATCTTCCTGCTGCGCGCCTACCGCACCACGCTTGCCAGACTGGCGGTAAGCGAGCCGGTTAACACGGCGGAGATGCGCCTCGAACGCCGCATTTCTGCCGTTTATAAAGACATCCCCGGCGGCCAGCTGCTTGGCCCCACGTACGACTACACCCACCGCCTGCTGGATTTTACCCTGCTGGCGAACGGCGAAGCGCCGACGCTCAGCACCTCCGACGCTGAACAAGAACCGTCTCCGCACGTCTTCAGCCTGCTGGCAAAACAGGGCCTGGCGAAGGCGGAAGAAGATTCTGGCGCGCAGCCGGATGACATCACCCGCACGCCGCCGGTTTACCCGTGCTCGCGCTCGTCCCGCCTGCAGCAGCTGATGCGCGGCGACGAAGGCTATCTGCTGGCGCTGGCCTACTCCACCCAGCGCGGCTACGGGCGCAACCACCCGTTTGCGGCCGAAATTCGCAGCGGCTACATCGACGTCGAGATCGTGCCGGAAGAGCTGGGTTTTGCGGTGAACGTCGGCGAACTGCTGATGACCGAGTGTGAAATGGTCAACGGTTTCGTCGCCCCGGAAAACGAAGACCCGCACTTTACCCGCGGCTACGGGCTGGTATTCGGCATGGGTGAGCGCAAGGCCATGGCCATGGCGCTGGTCGACCGCGCCCTGCAGGCACCGGACTACGGCGAGCACGTTGCAGGCCCGGCGCAGGACGAAGAGTTCGTGCTGGCCCACGCGGATAACGTTGAGGCCGCCGGTTTTGTCTCGCACCTCAAGCTGCCGCACTACGTCGATTTCCAGGCCGAACTGGAACTGCTGAAACGCCTGCAACGGGAGCGCAAAAATGGCTAACTTAAGCGGCTACAACTTTGCCTATCTGGATGAGCAAACCAAACGCATGATCCGCCGCGCCATCCTCAAAGCGGTGGCCATTCCGGGCTATCAGGTGCCGTTCGGCGGCCGCGAAATGCCGATGCCCTACGGCTGGGGCACGGGCGGTATTCAGATCACCGCCAGCGTAATCGGCGAGGCTGACGTGCTGAAGGTCATCGATCAGGGCGCCGACGACACTACCAACGCCGTGTCGATCCGCAGCTTCTTCCAGCGCGTCACCGGCGTCAATACCACCGAAAAAACCGAAGACGCCACGCTGATCCAGACCCGACACCGCATCCCGGAAACCCCGCTCACTGAAGATCAGATTTTGATTTTCCAGGTGCCGATCCCGGAGCCGCTGCGCTTTATCGAGCCGCGCGAAACGGAAACCCGCACCATGCACGCGCTGGAAGAGTACGGCGTCATGCAGGTGAAGCTGTATGAGGATATCGCCCGCTTCGGCCATATCGCCACCACCTACGCCTACCCGGTGAAGGTGAACGGGCGCTACGTGATGGACCCGTCGCCAATCCCAAAATTCGATAACCCGAAGATGGACATGATGCCCGCCCTGCAGCTTTTCGGCGCCGGGCGCGAAAAACGCATCTACGCCGTCCCGCCTTACACGCGTGTCGAAAGCCTGGATTTCGACGATCACCCGTTTACGGTGCAGGAGTGGGACGAGCCGTGCGCCATCTGCGGATCCAAACACAGCTATCTGGACGAAGTGGTGCTGGACGATACGGGCAAACGGATGTTTGTCTGCTCCGACACCGATTACTGCCGCCAACAGAGCGAGGCGAATGGCCAATGAAACCGCTGCTTTCGGTTAATAACCTGACTCACCTGTATGCGCCGGGCAAAGGCTTTAGCGACGTGTCGTTCGAGCTGTGGCCGGGCGAAGTGCTGGGGATCGTCGGCGAGTCCGGCTCCGGCAAAACCACCCTGCTGAAGTCCATCTCCGCACGCCTGACGCCGCAGAAAGGCGACATTTTGTATGAGGGCGCTTCGCTGTACGGCATGAACGAGGCCGAGCGCCGCCGCCTGCTGCGCACCGAGTGGGGCGTGGTGCATCAGCACCCGATGGACGGCCTGCGCCGTCAGGTCTCCGCCGGGGGCAACATCGGTGAACGCCTGATGGCCACCGGCGAGCGCCACTACGGCAACATCCGCGCCACCGCCCAGCACTGGCTGATCGATGTGGAAATCCCCGCCTCGCGCATCGACGACCTGCCGACAACCTTCTCCGGCGGGATGCAGCAGCGCCTGCAGATTGCGCGCAACCTGGTCACCCATCCGAAGCTGGTGTTTATGGATGAACCCACCGGCGGGCTGGACGTCTCCGTGCAGGCGCGCCTGCTCGACCTGCTGCGCGGCCTGGTGGTGGAGCTGAACCTTGCGGTGGTGATTGTCACCCACGATCTGGGCGTTGCGCGCCTGCTGGCGGACCGTCTGCTGGTGATGAAGCAGGGCCGGGTGGTGGAAAGTGGGCTCACCGACCGGGTGCTCGACGATCCGCACCATCCGTACACCCAGCTGCTGGTGTCGTCCGTATTGCAGAATTAAGAGGCCAACATGATCCGCGTAGAAAACGTAAGTAAGACCTTTGTGCTCCACCAGCAAAACGGCGTGCGCCTGCCGGTGCTGCAAAACGCCTCGTTAGAGGTCAGCCGCGGTGAATGCGTGGTGCTGCACGGCCATTCCGGCAGCGGAAAATCCACCCTGCTGCGCTCCCTGTACGCCAACTATCTGCCGGATGAAGGCCACATCCGCATTCGCCACAACGGTGAGTGGGTCGATCTGGTGCAGGCCCCCGCGCGTAAAGTGCTGGAAGTGCGCCGCACGACGATCGGCTGGGTGAGCCAGTTTCTGCGGGTGATCCCGCGGATCTCCGCCCTGGACGTGGTGATGCAGCCGCTGCTGGATCTCGGCGTGCCGCGCGAAGCCTGCGCCGCCAAAGCCGCCAGCCTGCTGACGCGCCTCAACGTGCCGGAGCGCCTGTGGCACCTCGCTCCGTCGACCTTTTCCGGCGGCGAGCAGCAGCGCGTCAATATCGCCCGCGGGTTTATTGTCGACTACCCGATTTTACTTCTGGATGAACCTACCGCCTCGCTCGACGATAAAAACAGCGCCGCCGTGGTGGAGCTGATCGAACAGGCCAAAGCTCGCGGGGCGGCGATCGTCGGGATCTTCCACGACGAAACCGTACGCAGCCGCGTGGCGGACAGATTGCACCCGATGGGGACAAACGCATGATTATCAATAACGTCAGACTGGTGCTGGAAAATGAAGTCGTTGATGGCTCGGTTGAAGTCCATGAAGGCGTTATTCGCGCCTTTGCCGAAACCCAGAGCCGTGCCCCTGAAGCGATGGACGGCGAAGGCGGCTGGCTGCTGCCGGGGCTGATTGAGCTGCATACCGATAATCTGGACAAATTCTTCACCCCGCGCCCGAAGGTGGACTGGCCCGCCCATTCGGCGATGAGCAGCCACGACGCGCTGATGGTCGCCAGCGGCATCACCACCGTGCTGGACGCGGTGGCGATTGGTGACGTGCGCGACGGCGGCGATCGCCTGGAGAATCTCGAGAAGATGATCAACGCCGTGGAGGAGACGCAAAAACGCGGCCTCAACCGCGCCGAGCACCGTCTGCACCTGCGCTGCGAGCTGCCGCACCACACCACCCTGCCGCTGTTTGAAAAGCTGGTCGGGCGCGAGCCGGTCTCGCTGGTCTCCCTGATGGACCACTCGCCGGGGCAGCGCCAGTTCGCCAACATTGAAAAGTATCGCGAATACTATCAGGGCAAATATTCTCTCAGCGATGCGGAGATGGCGCGCTACGAGGAAGAGCAGCTGGCGCTTGCGGCCCAGTGGTCGCAGCCAAACCGTCTCAGGATTGCCGCGATGTGTCGGGACCGCAATATCGCGCTGGCCAGCCATGACGATGCCACGCACGATCACGTGCGCGAATCCCACCAGCTTGGCAGCGTGATCGCCGAATTTCCCACCACGTTTGAAGCGGCTGAAGCCTCACGCAGGCACGGCATAAACGTGCTTATGGGCGCGCCGAACATCGTGCGCGGCGGATCGCACTCCGGCAACGTTGCGGCAAGCAAGCTTGCCTCCCTTGGTCTGCTGGATATGCTCTCATCCGACTACTACCCCGCCAGCCTGCTGGATGCGGCGTTCCGGGTTGCCGACGACGAGAGCAACAGCTTTACGCTGCCGCAGGCGATTCGCCTGGTGACGAAAAACCCGGCCTCGGCGCTTAATCTTCAGGATCGCGGGGAAATCGCCGAGGGTAAACGCGCGGATCTGGTACTCGCCCACCGCAAGGGCGAGCACGTTCACATCGACCACGTCTGGCGTCAGGGAAAAAGGGTGTTCTGATGGGAAGGCTCATCTGGTTAATGGGGCCCTCCGGCTCCGGTAAAGACAGCCTGCTGTCCGCCTTACGGCAGCGGGAACATCCGCAGCTGCTGGTCGCGCACCGCTATATTACCCGCGCGGCCAATGCCGGGAGTGAAAACCATATCTCCCTGAGCGAGCAGGAGTTTTTCATCCGCGCCGGGCAAAACCTGCTGGCGCTGAGCTGGCACGCCAACGGCTTTTATTACGGTGTCGGCATTGAGATCGACCTCTGGCTGCATGCGGGTTTTGACGTGCTGGTTAACGGCTCGCGCGCGCATCTGCCACAAGCGCGCGCCCGCTATGAGGCGGCCCTGCTGCCGGTCTGTCTGCAGGTTTCGCCGGACGTCCTGCGCAGCCGGTTGCAGAGTCGGGGGCGTGAATCAGCCCGTGAGATCGATCTGCGGCTTGAGCGCGCGGCCCGCTATGCCCCGTCGGACTGCCACATCCTCAATAACGACGGAAGTTTGCTACAGTCAGTCGATACCTTTTTATCGCTTATCCGTCAGAAGGAGAAACAGCATGCCTGACTGCCAGCTTCGCCCCGCCACCGCCGACGATGCGCAGATTGTCTATGCCCTGATCTGCGAACTGAAGCAGGCAGAGTTCGACCATCAGGCGTTCCACGCCGGGTTTCTTGCCAATCTGCAGGATCGCAACATGCGCTATCAGCTTGCCGAATTGGACGGGCAGGTCATCGGCATGATCGGTCTGCACATGCAGTTTCACCTCCATCACGCGCGCTGGATCGGCGAGATCCAGGAGCTGGTGGTGATGCCGCAGGCGCGCGGGTTAAAGGTCGGAAGTCAGCTGCTGGCCTGGGCGGAAGAGGTGGCGCGACAGGCCGGCGCGGAGTTGACCGAACTTTCCACCAGCGTGAAGCGCACCGACGCACACCGTTTTTACGTTCGTGAAGGATACACGCAGAGCCATTTCCGATTCACCAAACCGCTGTAGAGGTGCGCTATGAGTCTGACCATCACGTTGACGGGAACGGGTGGCGCCCAGCTGGTGCCGGTCTTTGGCTGCGACTGCGCGGCGTGTCGCCGGGCGCGCCTGCAGGACAACTATCGCCGCCGTCCCTGCAGCGCAGTAGTCAAATTCAACGATGCGGTGACGATGCTGGACGCGGGCATTCCGCACCTGATGGACGACTGGCCGGCGGGCAGCTTCCAGCAGTTTTTGCTCACCCATTACCATATGGATCACGTTCAGGGGCTGTTCCCCCTGCGCTGGGGCGTGGGGGCGACGATTCCGGTTTACGGTCCGCCGGACGACGCCGGATGCGACGACCTGTTTAAACACCCCGGCATTCTGGATTTCAGCCACACGGTGGAACCGTTTGTGATGTTTGAGCTTCAGGGTCTGCGGGTCACGCCGCTGCCGCTCAACCATTCAAAACTGACCTTCGGGTATTTGCTGGAGTCGGCCCACAGCCGCGTGGCCTGGCTTTCCGATACCGCCGGATTGCCGGAAAAAACGGTGAAGTTCCTGCTCAACAACCAGCCGCAGGCAATAATTATCGACTGCAGCCATGAACCGCGCGAGGAAACGCCGCGAAACCATTGCGACTTAAATACCGTGATTGCGTTAAACGAAGCGATTGGCTGCCCGCAGGTGATCCTGACGCACATCAGCCATCAGTTTGACGCGTGGATGATGGATAACCCGCTGCCGCAGGGCATAGAAGCGGGCTATGACGGGATGGTGCTGGTGCTGGGTTAGGTTTTCTCCCTCTCCCGTGGGAGAGGGTTGGGGTGAGGGCAACAGGCGGCACTTAGCCTCGATCGTAATCGTCTTCTAACCTACGCTCATCCTCTTCTAACCGACGGCGATCGTCATCCAGCTGACGCTGACGTTCATCTAAACGGCGGCGTCTGTCTTCAAGCTGCCGACGACGATCGTCGTATTGTCGACTGTCGATTTGACGACTGCGGTCATAACGATCGTCGTCGTCATTGCTGCGGCTGCTGCTGGGGTTATAGGCATCGTTGATCGCCTGCTGAATGTTGCCAATAGCATCATCAACAATATCGGCATGAGCCAGTTGGCTGGTGAGTGACAGCAGACCGAATAACAGAGCAGTTGAGTAACGTTTCATAAAGCCAGACTCGCAGGTGAACTGGCCTTACGATAATGAACGGCGGAGCACTGAGGTAGCGGAGGAATCTCAAATTACCATGACCTTGCGCAGTGCCTGCGCCAGCTGCACCAGCGTAAACGGCTTGCGCAGTAGCTGGACGTCCGGCAGCTGAGGGTTATGCGCGGGCCGTAAATCCTGGCCGCTGATCAGCAGCACCGGAAGCTCCGGGTAATGGCTGCGCACATGGTTAATCACCTCGGCGCCGCTCAGGCTGCCGGGCAGCATCAGGTCGCTGATAAACATGCCAATATCCGGTGAAGCCTCCAGCATATTCAGCGCCTGCTCGCCGTTGTCCGCTTCCAGCGTCAGGTAGCCGAGCTGATGCAGCTGCTCGCACAGGGTTTGCCGAACATCCGCCTCATCTTCCAGCACCAGGACCAGCCGCTCGCTATCGACGGAGGCGGTGGCTGACAGCGCTTCATCATCCGCCGCGGCAGGCTGCACCGAGCGCGGGAGGTGAAGCCGAACGGTCGTTCCCTGCCCCGGCGCGCTTTCAATCTCCACGCGCCCGCCGGACTGGCGGACAAAGCCGTAGACCATCGACAGACCTAACCCGCTTCCGCTTCCGGTCTGCTTGGTGGTGAAGAACGGTTCAAAGACCCGGGATTTCACCTCCTGCGACATGCCGCTGCCGCGGTCAATCACCTCCAGCGCCACCATATCCTGCCTGCGCCCGTCGCTGCGGGTGACGCGCTGATTCCAGGTCCGGATTTTAATCACCCCGCTTTGCCCTTCCATCGCATCGCGCGCGTTCATCACCAGGTTGATGATGGCGTTTTCCAGCTGGCTAACGTCAATCCACGCGGGCCATGCCGGGGTTTGCGCTTCAATCTCCAGGGTCAGTGTGGCAGGCAGGGAGTGGCGCATCAGTTCCCGGAGGTTCTCCAGCAACGGCAGCATCTCTACCGCATGCGGCGTCAGGGACTGCTTGCGGGAAAATGCCAGCAGGCGCTGCGTCAGTAAGGCACCACGCTCGGCCGCCTTCAGCGCCCGGGTAATGCGCGGCGCGTCTTTCGATTCGGGGTCGGTGAGCTCAAGGCTGCCGATGATCACCGCCAGCAGGTTGTTAAAATCATGCGCCAGCCCGCCGGTCAGCTGTCCGACCGCCTTCATCTTCTGGCTGTGCAGCAGCGCCTCTTCCAGCCCCTGACGTTCAACGCGGTCGATCTCCATCTGCGTGGTTTTCTCTTTCAGCAGGCGCGTGGTGTGCTCAAGCGAGGCGGTATTGCGGGCAAACACGTTAAACGCGCGCGCCAGCTCGCCCAGCTCATCGCGCCGCTGGAGGGCGGGAACGGACACGTCCTGTTCGCCGTGAGCAAGGCGTGACATCGCCCGGGAAATCGCCGTCAGGTTAGAGGCCAGATTGCGGTAGATATACCAGCAGGCGCACCCGGTGATGATCAGCGCCAGCACGGCGAAGAAGCTGATAAACACGCTGATGGACTGCAGCTCGTGATGGCTCTGGGACGTGCGAAGCCGGGAGGCCTGCGCCACCTGTCCGACGTACTGATTAATGTCGCTGTTGAGGATCGCCACCAGCGCCTTAATGTGGAACATATACCAGCTTATCGCCAGGTCGCTCTCTTCCAGCTGCTTCGACAGCGGGGCGAGCTTGCCTAACTCGGCATTAAAATCAGGCAGAACCCCTTTCACGACCGGCTGTACGGCACTCCGTGGCAGCGCTGCGGCCACGGCGTCCAGCTGCTGAACGGTCGCACGCGGCGAAGGGGTGTCGATGGCGGCGGCAATCAGCCGGTCCATCTCCATCAGCTGCTGCGCATCCGGCACGTTGCTGTCGTAACGGCGGTTGATGTCCTGCAGATGACGCAGGTAGCTCTGGCTTTGATACAGCGAGCTCAGCAGCGCGTTACGCTCCAGATGGCGGCGCTGTCCGCGCTCAAGCATCTCCGTCACGCTCTGCTGTAGCTCATTGCTTCGTTGAATAATGCGCGCCACCAGCGCCGGCTCCTGCTGCGCCAGCGGCGCATCCGCAAGCTGTTCCAGCGAGCGGCGCAGCGCCATTTGCGTCTGCTTCAGGCGCTCGGCTTCGCCTTTGTACTCCAGCGCCCCGACGACCTGTGAAAGCCGCACCGCCGCCGTCGCCACGTTGGCGGTATCGCGGGCCAGGTTCATGCTGCCGGTCATATCGTCCAGCGTTTGCTGCTGAACCTGCTCCTGAATTTGACTGGCGTGACGAAAGCCGAGCACCGCCACGCCGCTCACCATCAGCGTCACGGCGACCACCAGCAGATTAAAAATCAGCAGGCGGCCTCGGGCGCTGGCGAAAAAGGGCGGGCGGCGTGATGGCATGGGCTTGGGCTCCTGTGCGGTTTGGTGCCCTCACCCTAACCCTCTCCCCAAAGGGGCGAGGGAATGATTTGCTCCCTCTCCCTTTCAGGGAGAGGGCCGGGGTGAGGGTAGTTCAATAACTGTGATCTACATTAGCTATTCATAACTATGACAAATATGAACAGCTTCTGACATTTTGCATTTACGCACCTGTGATGAAGTGCAGATATCGGCATTCGCAGGAGATCCGCCATGAGCAGAACCCCGGTATTAGAGATGCGCAGCATTGCCAAAACGTTTGGCAGTTTCCACGCGCTCAAGGGTGTGGATTTGACTGTCTTTCCCGGAGAGATCCACGCGCTGATGGGCGAAAACGGCGCGGGAAAAAGCACGCTGATGAAAATCCTCGCGGGAGCCTATACCGCCACAAGCGGCGAGATCCTGATCGACGGTCAGCCGTTTCACATTAAAGGGCCGAAAGATGCGCTGGCCGCAGGCATTACCCTGATTTATCAGGAGATGCAGCTCGCGCCCAACCTGACCGTTGCCGAAAATATCTTTCTCGGCAGCGAGCTGTCGCGCGGCGGGATGGTGCAGCGCAAAGAGATGGCCGCCCAGGCGCAGGCGGTGATTGAGCGCCTCGGGGCACAGTTCAATGCTACCGACCTGGTGATGAAGCTGACCATCGCCGAGCAGCAGCAGGTGGAAATCGCGCGCGCGCTGCACCGCAACAGCCGCATTCTGGTGATGGATGAACCCACCGCCGCCCTCTCCTCGCGGGAAACCCACCGCCTGTTTGAACTGATTTTGCGCCTGCGCGATGAAGGGATGGCGATCATCTATATCAGCCACCGCATGGCGGAAGTGTATGAACTTTCTGACCGCGTCAGCGTTCTGCGCGACGGGCAGTACGTCGGCAGCCTGACGCGCGACAAGCTAAACGCCTCCGAGCTGGTGCGCATGATGGTGGGCCGCCCGTTAAGCGACCTGTTCAACAAGGAGCGTGATATTCCCCTCGGCAGCCCGCGCCTCAACGTCCACCACCTCACCGACGGTAAAAAAGTACAGCCGTGCAGCCTGCAGGTGCGTTCCGGTGAAATCGTCGGGCTGGCGGGCCTGGTCGGGGCCGGACGCTCCGAGCTGGCGCAGCTTATCTTCGGCGTGCGTAAAGCCACCGGCGGCATGATTGAGGTCGACGGCGAGCCGGTGGTGATCCACTCCCCGCGTGCGGCCATCGAAAACGGCATCGGTTTTCTCACCGAAAACCGCAAGGAGCAGGGGCTGTTTCTGGAGCTGGCGGCGCAGGAGAACATCACCATGGCGACGCTGGAGCGCGACGCCACCTTCGGCATGCTAAACCGCAAAAAAGCCCAGTCGATTTCCGATGACGCCATTGCATTGCTCAACATCCGCGTGCCCCATTCGCAGGTGCGCGCGGGCGGGCTGTCCGGCGGCAACCAGCAAAAGCTGCTGATCTCCCGCTGGGTGGCCATCGGCCCGCGCATTCTGATCCTGGACGAACCCACGCGCGGCGTGGACGTCGGCGCGAAAAGCGAGATCTACCGCATCATGAACCAGATGGCGCGCAAAGGGGTGGCGATTTTAATGATCTCCAGCGAGCTGCCGGAAGTGGTAGGCATGAGCGACCGGGTGTACGTGATGCGGGAAGGCAGCATTGCGGGTGAACTCCACGGGCGCGACATCTCTCAGGAAAACATTATGACGCTGGCAACCGGCGTGAACGACACTCATCATCAGGCGGTGCAATCATGACAACTCCAACCCATCCGCAGCAGGTGGCGAAATCCGCCTCCGCCAAAAAAATGCTGATGAGCGATCTGATGCAAACGGTCGGCATCCTGCCGATTCTTATCCTGATTGTGGCGGTATTTGGCTTTATCGCCCCGAACTTCTTCACCGAGAGCAACCTGCTCAACATTACCCGTCAGGCGTCGATCAATATCGTGCTGGCGGCGGGAATGACCTTCATCATCCTAACCGGCGGGATTGACCTCTCCGTGGGCTCGATTCTGGGCACCACGGCGGTAGCGGCGATGGTGGTCTCGCTTATCCCTGAATTTGCCATGCTCTCCATTCCGGCCGCGCTGATGCTCGGCATGGTGCTGGGCCTGTTCAACGGCGCGCTGGTGGCCTTTGCCGGGCTGCCGCCCTTTATCGTGACGCTCGGCACCTATACGGCGCTGCGCGGCGCGGCGTATCTGCTGGCGGACGGCACGACGGTCATTAACTCCAACATCAGCTTCGAGTGGATCGGCAATAACTACCTCGGCCCGATCCCGTGGCTGGTGGTAATCGCGCTGGCGGTCATTGCTATCTGCTGGTTCATCCTGCGCCGCACCACGCTCGGCGTCCACATCTATGCGGTGGGCGGCAACATGCAGGCGGCTCGCTTAACGGGCATTAAGGTCTGGCTGGTGCTGCTGTTCGTCTACGGTATGAGCGGCCTGCTCTCAGGGCTTGGCGGCGTGATGAGCGCCTCACGCCTCTACAGCGCCAACGGCAACCTCGGCACGGGCTACGAACTGGATGCGATTGCGGCGGTGATCCTCGGCGGCACCAGCTTCGTCGGCGGGATCGGCACGATCACCGGCACGCTGGTCGGCGCGCTGATCATCGCCACCCTCAATAACGGCATGACGCTGATGGGCGTCTCCTACTTCTGGCAGCTGGTGATCAAAGGGGCGGTGATCATCATAGCGGTGCTGATCGACAAATACCGTACCCGACACCATCAAAGTGCATAACAACAAAACCCTACAGCTTCGAGGAAAACCATATGCGTTTGAAACCGTTAGTGACCGCGCTCTGTGCTGGCGCGCTGCTTGCCGCAACGCCGTTTGTGCAGGCAAAAGATCTGAAGTCCATCGGCGTGACGGTGGGCGACCTGGCCAACCCGTTCTTCGTGCAGATCACCAAAGGTGCCGAGCTGGAAGCGCGCAAGCTGGCAGGCGATAACGTCAAGGTGACGCTGGTCTCCAGCGGTTACGATCTGGGCCAGCAGGTGGCGCAGATCGATAACTTCATTGCCGCGAAGGTGGACATGATCATCCTCAACGCTGCGGATTCCAAAGGGATCGGCCCGGCGGTGAAGCGCGCGAAGGACGCCGGGATCGTGGTCGTTGCGGTTGACGTGGCGGCGGAAGGGGCGGATGCGACCATCACCTCCGATAACACCCAGGCGGGCGAAATGGCCTGTAAGTACATTACCGATCGCCTGAAAGGCAAAGGCAACGTGGTGATCATCAACGGACCGCCGGTCTCTGCGGTGCAAAACCGCGTGGAAGGCTGTCAGACGGAATTCAAAAAACATCCGGATATCAAGGTGCTCTCGGATAACCAAAACGCCAAGGGCAGTCGTGAAGGCGGTCTGGAAGTCATGACCTCCCTGCTGGCGGCCAATCCGAAGATCGACGGCGTGTTTGCGATTAACGATCCGACGGCGATTGGTGCCGATCTGGCCGCGAAGCAGGCTCAGCGCAACGAGTTCTTTATCGTCGGCGTGGATGGTTCCCCGGACGGTGAGGAAGCGCTGAAGCGGGAAAACTCCCTGTTTGTCGCGACCCCGGCGCAGGATCCGCAGGTGATGGCGGCAAAAGCGGTGGAGATCGGCTATGACATTCTACAGGGCAAACCTGCGCCAAAAGCGCCGGTGCTGATCCCGGTGACGATGATCGATAAAAAGAACGTCGGCACGTATAAGGGCTGGACGGTTAAATGATCCTTTTCCCTCTCCCGCAGGGAGAGGGAACTGTTTTCAAGGAGTCCCCATGAAACGCTCCGACATCAATGAAATTCTCGGCCACACGCGACAGTTCTTTTCCATGCACGACGTGCATCTCCCGCCGTTTGCCAGCTTCCCGCCCACAAAATGGCAGCAGCTTGACCAGGCCGCCTGGCAGGAAGTGTTCGACCTCAAGCTCGGCTGGGACGTGACGGCGTTCGGCGGCAACAGCTTTGCCGCTGAGGGCCTGACGCTGTTTACCCTGCGCAACGGTTCGCCCAACGGCGTGCCTTATGAAAAGTGCTATGCCGAAAAAATTATGCACGTGCGCGACGGTCAGGTGACGCCGATGCATTTTCACTGGCGCAAGCGGGAAGACATCATCAACCGGGGCGGCGGGAATCTGATTATTGAGTTATGGAATGCCGGGGCGCATGAAGAGACGGAAAACACCGACGTGACGGTCACCGTCGACGGCTGTCGCCAGACCCACGCGCCCGGCAGCCAGCTGCGCCTCATGCCAGGGGAAAGCATCTGTCTGACACCCACTCTGTACCACAGCTTCTGGGGCGAACGCGGCTTCGGCGACGTGCTGGTTGGGGAGGTGTCATCGGTAAACGACGACGAGCACGACAACCACTTTTTGCAGCCCGTTGCCCGCTATAACAACATCGAAGAAGACGAACCGGCGCTGCTGGTGCTGTGCAACGAGTACAACCTGTTTCGGATATAAGGAGTAAATGATGCCATTGATCTCTCTTGCCGACGGTCTGGAGCACGCCAGGGCGCATCGCTACGCGCTGGGCGCGTTTAACGTGCTCGACTCCCACTTCCTGCGCGCGCTGTTCGCCGCCGCGAAGCAGGAACGCTCGCCGTTTATTATCAACATCGCCGAAGTGCATTTTAAGTACGTGTCTCTGGATTCGCTTGTCGAAGCGGTGAAGTTCGAGGCCGCCCGTCACGATATTCCCGTGGTGCTCAACCTCGACCACGGCCTGCATTTCGAGGCGGTGGTGCGCGCCCTGCGCTTAGGGTTCAGCTCGGTGATGTTTGACGGCTCTACGCTAAGCTATGAGGAGAACATTCGCCAGACGCGGGAGGTGGTGAAGATGTGCCACGCGGTCGGCGTGTCGGTGGAAGCGGAGCTGGGCGCGGTCGGTGGTGATGAAGGCGGCGCGCTGTACGGGCATGCGGATGAAGCGTTCTTTACCGACCCGCAGCTGGCGCGAGAATTTGTCGATTCAACCGGCATTGACGCGCTGGCAGTTGCCATCGGCAACGCGCACGGCAAATACAAGGGCGAGCCGAAACTCGATTTCCCACGCCTGGACGCCATTCGCCAGCAGACGGGGCTGCCGCTGGTTTTACACGGCGGCTCCGGGATTAGCGATGCCGACTTCCGCCGCGCCATCGAGCTGGGCATCCATAAAATCAACTTCTATACCGGCATGTCGCAGGCCGCGCTCGCCGCCGTTGAGCAGCGCATGGCGAACCGCCAGCCGCTTTACGATGAGTTTGCCGAACTGCTGCTGGGGATAGAAGAGGCGATTACCGATACGGTCGCCGAACAGATGCGCATCTTCGGCAGCGCGGGGCAGGCATAATGGAACGCAAAGGCATCATCGCCGCAGGCAACATGCTGGTGGATCACGTGCATCAGATCGTGCAGTGGCCGGAGCGCGGCTGGCTGGCGGAAATCACCCACAGCGAACGCTCAACCGGCGGCGCGCCGCTCAACGTGCTGCTGACGCTGGCAAAAATGCACGTTGGCCTGCCGCTGCAGGCGGTGGGGCTGATTGGTGAAGATGCCGACGGGGACTACATTCTGGCGATGCTCGACCAGTACCACGTCAACCGCCAGCGCGTGCAGCGCACCACCGTTGCCCCGACCTCCATGTCGCAGGTCATGACCGATCCCAGCGGACAGCGCACCTTCTTCCACTCGCCGGGCGCCAACCGCCTGCTGGATCTTCCCGCCTTCGATCGCTTAGACGGATCGATGAAGATCTTCCATCTCGGCTACCTGCTGCTGCTCGACAGCCTGGATATGCCCGATGACGAGTTTGGCACCCGCAGCGCGCGCCTGCTGGCGCAGATGCGCGACCAGGGGTATGAAACGTCGCTCGATCTGGTGTCCCGCAAGGGCGACCCGCGCTATCAGCCGCTGGTGCTCCCTGCCCTGCGCCATCTGGATTATCTGGTGATTAACGAGCTGGAAGCCGGAGAGTTTAGCGGCCTGGAGATGCGCGACGCCGACGATGCGCTGAATATCTCCCATATCGCCGATGCCGCGACGCAGCTGCTGGCGGCAGGCGTGCGTCAGCGGGTGGTGATCCACTGTCCGGAAGGCGCATGGGGCGAAGCGCCGGGTGAGCAAGGCCGCTGGATCCCATCATGGTTGCTGGAGCAGAAAGAGATTGTCGGCAGCGTTGGCGCGGGCGATGCGTTTTGCGCGGGGTTTTTATACGGTTGCCACGAATCGCTCCCGCTCACGGAGAGCATTTATCTGGCGCACGCCTGCGCGCGGGCCAGCCTGCTGGCCGCCAACGCGATTGACGGCGCAAAAACGCTGGAAGAGCTGAAAACGTATCTTGAGGATAATTCAGCCCCTACCTGAATTAAGGGTAAAGGGAAATATAACTCTATCGTAAATCACCCTGCAAGCGGCGCTATATCTCTGCTGCAATATATATGCGTAAAATTTAAGCTGATCAATTATCAACCATTCGTATTAATCATATTTAAAGTTTAAGCCGTATCTGCCGTTTTTCCTTGCGTTATCCATTGGTCATGTTCACTTACCCTTAAGATGAATATACACCAGGATAACAACATTAATTTACCATAAGGAAAAACCATGAAGCATAGAATTATGCTGCTAACGGCATTGTTATTCTCCGGCATAACACATGCCGCAGTAACTGAATTAAGTGACACGCAACTATCGCAAATTAATGGTAAAGGAAACGGCCTTGTTACTAACCCATTGTTCCCAATACCTAAACCAACAACCCCAACCAACCCTTGGGCTGGGATAAAGTTTCCGAAATACTCAAGTCTGACGTTGACCGACTCCGGCAGCATAAAAAAACCTCTTGAAGGGTTTGATACCATCACCGGAACAAATTTTGTTGGCATGCACTATATGAATATGATTCATAACTTCGGCGTCGATGAAGATAGTCGAAATTACGTATTGCACAGCCAGGACTTCGTCAACGGCCCGACAACGATTACCGATACCGGCGATGGAAAAAAATACTCGGTCGTTGGTGATGTGTGGCGCTACGCGCGCAGTACTGAAGGCCGTTTCGAAGCAGCGAAATCATCGGTTGTTGAAGAGTATTATCGTGTCGTGAACACCGATGGGACCTTATCGAACCAGGCACTGCGCTGGACAAAATGGAACCGCGACATCAACATGACAAAGTGGTGATTTAAATGATGTCGAGAGTGGCTGGCGTCGTTGCGCCATTTATATTTGTTACGATTGCGCATGCTGACATTCTCAGACTGAACAACGGAGACAATATCACTGGAGATATTGTCTCCTTTAAAGATGGTGTGTGTGTGTTCAGCACGCCCTATGGTTCAAGTCTGCGGATCAGCGCTGATCAAATAAAAACGATAGACACCGATAAGCAGTATGCAGTGACGTTTAAAAATGGTGACAGAATCACGGGGTTCCTTAAATCAGATAGCAATCATTCAGCATCCATTGTGCGAAAGGATAACGCGTATCCCATTTCCTTCCCGGATGTGACCCATTTCGACGTCGTCAGAAAAGATAATATTCGAATAGCTAACATAGAAAAAAAGCAGGAGGAGTATAGCGCGCCCATTAGTTATCTTTCCGACTATACGGTTCTGCTTAATCACGGGGAAACTGACGTTGATTTCGGTTTCAAATACCGCACATGGAAATCCATGTCCTCATTGCCGCAGCAGGGGCCTTATCAAGTTTCCAGTTATTCGATTAAAAAGCTTTATTTTTATGTTTCGCCAAAATTCGGTATTACCGACAGGCTTAGCGTCTGGTTAAACGTACCCTGGACCTACACAAAAATCGAAGATGTTTCGAGTAATGCCTGGACCCGGGATACCTCTCAGGGCCATATCGGCGACATATCGGCCGGTATCCAGTATCTGCTACTGAAAGAGAACAATGATCATCCATCCGTGACGGGCTCACTTGCCGTCAATACGCCGACCGGGCGCAAAAAATACGTCTCCGACCTGGACGCCTGGAAGCAGCCGCTCAATAACAGCGAAGGCTACTGGAGCCTGACGCCATCCCTGACGTTTGTGCGGATTACGGATCCCGTAACCTTTTTTGGCGGTATCTCATACGAAAAAACGTTTGAGACCAGTAAAGGTGGGGAGCGAATTAAAGCTGGCGATACCGCATCGGCATTCCTGGGCACCGGTTTCGCTCTCAATAATGTCAGTTCGTTGGGCAGCAGATTTACCTATAGCTGGTCAGATAATATGAAATACGAAGGGCGCACCATGAAAGGCACCAGCCAGGAGTCTGAATCGCTTGCATTTTATTTCTCTTATCTGCTATCACCGCGTTTCAATATTACGCCTGAAGTCTCCTTCCCACTGGAGACAACGGGTTCAACGTTCGGCGTCAGCATGACAAGGAACTTCTGATGAAATGGTCAGCGGCATGTTTGTTATTACTGGCCTGTCATGCGCAGGCCTATAACGCAACCATGAAAGGCTGGATGCGCTTGCGTACAGACGGGATTGTTCGCCAGACGACCGATTTTTCATGCGGGCCAGCAGCGCTGTCGCTCCTGCTCAATACCCGCTTTTCGCTAGAGATAAGAGAGATAGATATCATCTCAGATATTATCTATCGCGCTGAGCCTGGGACAGAAGCGGAGAAACTGCAAACAGGTTTTTCCCTTCTCGATCTAAAAAATGCGGCTCAGCGTATGGGTTTTCAGGCAAAAGGCCTCCGATATGACGTTAATGAACCACTGACGATTGACCAACCCATGATCATCCCCCTGGAAGGGGAAAAGTATTCGCATTTTGTGGTGATCACCGCCATTCATAATGACACTGCAGAAATTCTCGACCCGGAAACAGGACGAAAATCGATACCATTGTGGCGTCTAAAATCAGAGTGGAAAGGTTACGCATTGAAAACGGAGGCACTGATAAAACCTTAGTATTACGCTGCTTTCTCGCTATGGGAAACATCGGTGGCAAACACGTAACCCAGCCCACGAATGGTTTTGATGAGCGCTGGCTGATGCGGGTTAGCCTCAATCTTCCGGCGCAGGCGCATGATCAGCACGTCAATCGTGCGGTCGAACACGTCCGCGCTTTCGCTGTGGGTCAGCTCAAGCAGCCTGTCACGGCTCAGCACCCGACGGGCATTTTGCGTAAGCGCCAGCAGCAAGCCGTACTCGCCCTGGGTTAAGGGGACAGGGTTACGCTGCGGATCGCTCAGCTCACAGCGGGTGGTATCAAGCGTCCATCCGTTAAAAACAATGCCCGCTACGGGCGCTGCGGGGACTTCCGCCGCCAGCACGCCCGTACGGCGCAATACCGCTTTAACGCGGGCGACCACCACGCGCGGGTTGAACGGTTTGCCAATATAATCGTCGGCCCCCATCTCCAGCCCCACCACCACGTCTGACTCACTGCCCAGCCCGGTTAACATGATCACCGGTAGCGCCGGGCGCTGCTTTTGCAGCTGCAGCAAAACCTGTAAGCCGTTGATATCCGGCAGCATCATATCCAGCAGCACCAGCGCGATATTCGGCTCCTGCTGTACCTTCCGCAGTGCATCCTGGCCGTTATGGCAGGCAAGCACGCTAAAGACGTGCTCGCTCAGCACGTCCTGAAGCAGTTCGCAGACTGCCGTATCGTCATCAACCACCAGGATCGCCGGTTTCATCGTATGCTTCCGTCAGGGGATTATGTTAAGTCTGAACCATTCTGCCGTCGGCTCCAGTCAAATGGTTTTTTCAGTGACGGAAATTCAACCCATGTCACATCCGCTGCCCTGTCGACACGTCAATTTTGACGATTGGCTGCTTTTTGTCAGGGTTTTCACCGCGAAGGGACCGTAAAGTCAGAGTATACCCATACAAAAAACATGGCATAGAAGCTGCATAGTAGGTGCGAATGATTCGATTAACTGGAGCAGACTGATGAAAAAAGTCGTCACGGTTTGCCCTTATTGTGCCTCAGGTTGCAAGATCCACCTGGTGGTCGATAACGGCAAAATCGTCCGGGCGGAGGCCGCACAGGGGAAAACCAACCAGGGCACGCTATGCCTGAAAGGTTACTACGGCTGGGATTTTATTAACGATACCCAAATCCTCACCCCGCGCCTGAAAACCCCTATGATCCGCCGCGAGCGCGGCGGCAAGCTGGAAGCCGTCTCCTGGAGCGAGGCGCTGGATTACGTCGCCACGCGTCTGAGCGCCATCAAGGCCAAGTATGGCCCGGATGCAATTCAGACCACCGGCTCCTCACGCGGGACGGGGAATGAAACCAACTATGTGATGCAAAAATTCGCGCGCGCCGTTATTGGAACCAATAACGTCGACTGCTGCGCTCGCGTCTGACACGGCCCATCGGTTGCAGGTCTGCACCAGTCGGTCGGTAACGGCGCAATGAGTAATGCCATCAACGAGATAGATAACACCGATCTCGTCTTCATCTTTGGCTATAACCCGGCGGATTCTCACCCTATCGTCGCGAACCACGTTATTCGCGCTAAGCAGAACGGGGCGAAAATCATCGTCTGCGATCCGCGCAAAATTGAAACCGCGCGCATTGCGGATATGCACATCGCGTTGAAAAACGGCTCGAACATCGCGCTGTTGAACGCAATGGGGCACGTCATTATTGAGGAGAATCTGTACGACCAGGCGTTTGTCGCGACCCGTACGGAAGGTTTTGAAGAGTATCGGAAAATTGTCGAAGGCTATACGCCAGAGTCGGTGGAAACAATCACCGGCGTCAGCGCGCAGGAGATCCGCCAGGCGGCACGGATGTATGCCGGGGCGAAAACCGCCGCCATCCTGTGGGGAATGGGCGTGACCCAGTTCTATCAGGGTGTGGAAACCGTGCGTTCTCTGACCAGCCTCGCGATGTTGACCGGCAATCTGGGTAAAGCGCACGTCGGCGTCAACCCGGTGCGTGGGCAGAATAACGTCCAGGGCGCCTGCGATATGGGCGCGCTGCCGGACACCTATCCGGGCTACCAGTACGTGAAGTTCCCGGAAAACCGCGAGAAATTCGCGAAGGCCTGGGGCGTGGAAAGCCTGCCGGAACACACCGGATATCGCATCAGCGAGCTGCCGCACCGCGCGGCGCACGGCGAGGTGCGTGCGGCCTACATCATGGGTGAAGATCCGCTTCAGACCGACGCCGAGCTGTCTGCGGTGCGCAAAGGGTTTGAGGATCTGGAGCTGGTGATTGTCCAGGATATCTTCATGACCAAAACCGCGGCGGCGGCGGATGTGATTTTACCGTCGACCTCCTGGGGCGAGCATGAAGGCGTCTACACGGCGGCGGACCGCGGCTTCCAGCGCTTCTTTAAGGCGGTCGAGCCGAAGTGGGATCTTAAAACCGACTGGCAGATCATCAGCGAAATCGCCACCCGCATGGGCTACCCGATGCACTACAACAACACTCAGGAGATCTGGGACGAGCTGCGCAGTCTGTGTCCGGACTTTTATGGGGCAACCTATGAAAAAATGGGTGAGCTGGGATACATCCAGTGGCCGTGTCGGGATGAGTCCGAAGCCGACCAGGGGACGTCATACCTCTTTAAAGAGAAGTTCGACACCCCGAACGGGCTGGCGCAGTTCTTCACCTGCGACTGGGTCGCGCCGATCGATAAGCTCACCGACGAGTATCCGATGGTGCTCTCCACCGTGCGTGAAGTGGGCCACTACTCCTGTCGTTCGATGACGGGTAACTGCGCCGCGCTGGCGGCGCTGGCGGACGAACCGGGCTACGCGCAAATCAACACCGCCGACGCAGCGCGCCTCGGCATTGAGGATGAAGCGCTGGTGTGGGTGAACTCGCGCAAAGGCCGGATCATTACCCGTGCGCAGGTCAGCGATCGTCCGAACAAAGGGGCGGTCTATATGACCTACCAGTGGTGGATTGGCGCCTGTAACGAGCTGGTCACGGAGAACTTAAGCCCGATAACCAAAACGCCGGAGTATAAATACTGTGCCGTACGCGTGGAGCCGATTGCGGATCAGCACGCTGCAGAACAGCATGTCATCGACGAATATAACAAGCTGAAAGCCCGACTGCGCGAAAGCGCAATGGGTTGAAGCCGTTAATTCATCAGTGAATAAAGGGAGTGAGATATTCACTCCCTTTTTATTTGCGATTAACTCATCAAATATATCAATTATTATTCTGGAAAGCGGCTCGCAGAAATAATGTAATTTTCGCGAAAAAGAATTACATCTTTGCATTTTAATTCAGAGGGATAAGATGTGCGGCGGGTGCTTAAGACTTTCTGTCTTGAGCATTGTTGAGGGACAGAAAGTAGAAAGCCCCGGGAAATTTTCATTTACCCGAGGCTACTCCCTCAACTCCGACAAGTTGAGAGTAGCCTCTTATTCTTTTTTTGACAAGGAGTAAAAGGCATGACGCCATTAAAAACTGCGTTAGGCATTGTCTTTATTATTTGCCTGACGATAGTGATCTTTACCTTTATTACTCGAGGTAAGTTATGCGAGTTTTCAATAAAGGGTGAACATCAGGAGGTGGCGGCAAAATTAGCCTGTAACGCAGGCTAACCTCTACGGGCGGAACCAAGGTTCCGCCCGGCTTGCAGGATGCTGAGGTCTTAATGCACCCATTTTTTTCTTCTGTCGCCGCGATTATACTGCGCGGCGTGTACCCCGATGATAAGAACCCATGAAACATATTTTTCTGTTGTTGTTACTTTTTACATCGCTTGTCCGTGCCGACGAGATTGGCAGCCAGTACAAAGAACAGGCTGAAGCGGGTGACGCCCGTGCCCAGTATTATTTGGCCGACACATACTTTAGCTCCGGTGACAGCAAGCAGGCTGCGCTGTGGGCCGAGAAAGCCGCTAAAGGTGGCGATGTCGACGCCATGGGGCTGCTCTCGCAAATCCTCTTTACCCAGGGAAATTATGCGCAAGCTAAGGCGCTGGCGCAGCAGGCAACCATCGCGGGCAGCAAACGCGGCGCGATCATGCTGGCGCGCGTGCTGGTCAACACTCAGGCAGGTAAAACTGACTATCCTCAGGCCATCAAACTGCTGCAAACGGCGGCCGAAGATATCGACAACGACTCTGCGGTAGATGCGCAAATGCTGCTGGGGCTGATTTATGCCAACGGCGTTGAAGTGGCCCAGGACGACGTGCAGGCCGCCTCGTGGTTCAAGCGGAGCTCGGCACTTTCACGCACGGGATACGCCGAGTACTGGGCAGGGATGTTGTTCAGGCAGGGTGAGAAAGGCTTTATCACGCCCAATAAACAGAAAGCGCTGTACTGGTTGAACCTGAGCTGTACTGAAGGGTTTGATACCGGATGCGAAGAGTTTGATGCGCTGAGCGGAGAGTAAAGTGCCGGGTGGCGGCTTCGCCTTACCCGGCCTACAAAACCCGTAGGCCCGGTAAGCGCAGCGCCACCGGGCTTAGGATGTTACTGGTCGGCCGTCTTATCAAAACGACCCAGCACCTCGCGTTCATACGCCAGCGCTTTTTTACGATCGAATTTGTGTTCCCACTTGGCGATAACCAGCACCGCCAGGGCATTCCCCACCACGTTCAGCGCCGTACGCGCCATGTCGAGGATACGGTCCACACCGGCGATAAACGCCAGACCTTCCAGCGGAATACCGACGCTGCCAAGCGTCGCCAGCAGCACCACGAAGGAGACGCCCGGAACGCCTGCAATACCTTTGGACGTCACCATCAGCGTCAGCACCAGCACGATCTCCTGCCACAGCGACAGGTCAATGCCGTACAGCTGCGCAATAAAGATAGCGGCGATGCTCTGGTACAGCGTCGAACCGTCCAGGTTAAAGGAGTAGCCGGTCGGTACCACGAAGCTGGTAATAGAGGCAGGCGCGCCGTAGGCTTCCATCTTCTCAATGATGCGCGGCAGCACGCTCTCAGAACTTGCCGTGGAGTACGCCAGAATCAGCTCATCTTTCAGGATGCGAATCAGGATCCAGATGCTCAGCCCGCACAGGCGCGCCACGATCCCCAGCACCACCAGCGCAAAGAACAGAATGGCGAAGTGAACCAGGAGCACCAGCTTCGCCAGCGGCCACAGGGAGGCAAAACCGAAGTTCGCCACGGTCACCGCGATAAGCGCAAACACCCCTACCGGCGCGTAACGCATCACCATGTGGGTCACTTTGAACATGGTTTCGGAGATAGAGCGGAACACGGTCACCAGCGGCTCACGGTGCGTCGCCGGCAGAGAAGAGAGCCCCAGACCAAACAGCACCGAGAAGAAGATGATGGGCAGCATCTCGCCCTTCGCCATCGACGCCACGATGTTGGTCGGCACCAGCGACAGGATAGTGCCCATCAGGCCATGCGCATGGCTCTGCACGTCAGCGGTCGTACTTTGGTATTTCGAAATATCCACCGTGGCCAGCTGCGACATATCGATCCCGGACCCCGGCTGGAACACGTTCGCCAGCGTGATACCGAGGATAATCGCAACCGTAGTGATCACTTCGAAATAGATAATGGTTTTCGCACCAATACGGCCTAACTGTTTCGCATCGCCGACGCCCGCAATACCGACCACCAGCGTCGAGATCACAATCGGCACCACAATCATCTTGATCAGATGAATAAAGATATCCCCTGCCGGAGAGAGCAGGTTCGCAATCAGCCATTCGCGGCTGTCGCTATGATAGTGGAGGTAACTGCCCAGCAAGATGCCCAGCACAAGGGCGATTAAGATCTGCCAGGCAAGGCTGACTTTAACGTTTTTCATAGAAACTGACTTCCTCAATGAAGCGCCTTATTCATTCAAACTGCATGAACAGGGAGACATACTGAAAGGGTATGAATTGTGTTGCGTTGGTTTATGGGATTTTTTAACGCGGCGTATGAGTATCATTTGCGCGACCAGTTGCGCAAGCCTTAAAGAACGACGCGTTCCACTCACAAAAGCGACGATGACGGGAGTTTGTTCTAATTCTGATAAATAACCTTTTGTTATAAAAACGCTTTTTTAAACATAAATGTGAATAATCGTCAGCATCAATTATTTTCCTTCAAAGTTTCATTCGCTCATTTTTCATACTCTTCAAACAATGCGTGATCTGTAGCCCAAATAATAAACAAAGCTTGTAAAGCCCCTACAATTAACGTTTTTGCGACATATTATTAACATCTTACAAGGAGAAAAAAAGCCATGAGCCAAATACATAAACACGACATTCCCGCAAATATTGCGGACCGTTGCCTGATCACCCCGGAGCAGTACCACGAGAAATATCAGCAATCTATCACCGCCCCGGACACCTTCTGGGGTGAGCAGGGCCATATCCTTGACTGGATCAAACCTTATCAGAAGGTGAAGAACACCTCCTTTGCGCCCGGCAATGTCTCCATTAAATGGTATGAAGATGGCACCCTGAACCTGGCGGCGAACTGCCTCGATCGTCACCTCGCCGAGCGCGGGAATGAGACGGCCATCATCTGGGAAGGCGATGACGCCTCGCAAAGCAAGCATATTACGTACAAAGAGCTGCACCGCGACGTGTGCCGCTTCGCCAACGTCCTGCTGGAAAAGGGCATTAAAAAAGGCGATGTGGTCGCTATCTATATGCCGATGGTGCCTGAAGCGGCGGTGGCCATGCTGGCCTGCGCGCGTATCGGCGCGATCCACTCGGTGATTTTCGGCGGGTTCTCGCCAGAGGCGGTTGCGGGCCGTATTGTCGATTCCAGTTCAAAACTGGTGATCACCGCCGATGAAGGCGTGCGCGCAGGGCGCGGTATCCCACTGAAGAAAAACGTCGACGAAGCGCTGAAAAACCCGAACGTCAAAACGGTCAGCAACGTCATCGTCCTTAAGCGTACCGGCGGCAAAATCGACTGGAACGAGGGGCGCGACCTGTGGTGGAGCGACCTGATCGAGAACGCGAGCGACCAGCATCAACCGGAAGAGATGAACGCAGAAGATCCGCTGTTCATTCTTTATACCTCCGGCTCCACCGGTAAGCCGAAAGGCGTGCTGCACACCACCGGCGGCTATCTGGTCTATGCGGCCACCACCTTCAAATACGTCTTCGACTACCATCCGGGCGACATCTACTGGTGTACCGCCGACGTGGGCTGGGTTACCGGACACAGCTATCTGCTGTACGGCCCGCTGGCCTGTGGCGCAACAACGCTGATGTTTGAGGGCGTACCAAACTGGCCGACCCCGGCGCGTATGTGTCAGGTGGTCGACAAACACCAGGTCAACATTCTCTACACCGCGCCAACGGCGATCCGCGCATTAATGGCGGAAGGCGATAAAGCCATCGAAGGCACTGACCGCTCTTCATTGCGCATCCTGGGTTCCGTGGGTGAGCCAATCAACCCGGAAGCCTGGGAGTGGTACTGGAAGAAAATCGGCAACGAGAAATGCCCGGTGATGGACACCTGGTGGCAGACCGAAACCGGCGGCTTCATGATCACCCCGATGCCGGGCGCCACGCAGCTGAAGGCCGGTTCCGCAACCCGTCCGTTCTTCGGCGTGCAGCCTGCGCTGGTGGATAACGAAGGCAACCCGCTGGAAGGCGCCACCGAAGGCAACCTGGTGATCACTGACTCCTGGCCGGGTCAGGCGCGTACCCTGTTCGGCGATCACGATCGCTTCGAGCAGACCTACTTCTCGACTTTTAAAAACATGTACTTCAGCGGCGACGGCGCGCGTCGTGACGAAGATGGCTATTACTGGATAACCGGGCGCGTGGACGACGTGCTGAACGTCTCCGGCCACCGTCTGGGCACCGCTGAGATTGAATCGGCGCTGGTTTCGCATCCGAAGATTGCCGAAGCGGCGGTTGTGGGCATTCCGCACAACATCAAAGGCCAGGCGATTTACGCCTATGTCACCCTGAACCACGGCGAAGAGCCGTCGCCAGAGCTTTACGCTGAGGTGCGCAACTGGGTGCGTAAAGAGATTGGCCCGCTGGCGACGCCGGACGTGCTGCACTGGACCGACTCGCTGCCGAAAACCCGCTCCGGCAAAATTATGCGTCGTATCTTGCGCAAAATCGCAGCAGGAGACACCAGCAACCTCGGTGATACCTCAACGCTCGCGGATCCTGGCGTGGTGGAAAAACTGCTCGAAGAGAAGCAGGCCATCGCGATGCCTTCCTAGTGTTTTCTCCCTCTCCCCGTGGGAGAGGGCCGGGGTGAGGGCATCAGACCGCACCTTCCTCCCCTCACCCTAACCCTCTCCCCAAAGGGGAGAGGGGACTAAAAACAAACCTACCTTACCTTTGGAGACTCTGTGATGAATAACGATATTTGTCAGCAGATAGAGAATAGTGCGCACTACAGGGAGCTCGTCGATAAGCGGCAACGGTTTGCCTTCATCCTTTCCATCATCATGCTGGTTATCTACGTCGGCTTTATTCTGCTGATCGCCTTTGCCCCGCACTGGCTGGGCACCCCGCTGCACGAGGGGACCAGCGTGACGCGCGGTATTCCGATTGGCATTGGCGTGATTGTGATTTCATTCTTGCTGACCGGCGTCTACGTCTGGCGCGCGAACGGTGAATTCGATCGACTTAATAAAGCGGTACTGCAAGAGGTAAAAGCATCATGAAGAGAGTTCTGACGGCGCTCGCCGCCACGCTTCCCTTTGCCGCCCACGCGGCGGATGCCATTACCGGCGAGGTCCAGCGCCAGCCAACCAACTGGCAGGCCATTGTGATGTTCCTGATTTTCGTCCTGCTGACGCTGTACATCACCTACTGGGCGTCGAAACGCGTGCGCTCCCGTAACGATTACTACACCGCTGGCGGCAACATTACCGGCTTCCAGAACGGGCTGGCAATTGCGGGTGACTTTATGTCCGCCGCCTCTTTCCTCGGGATCTCCGCGCTGGTCTACACCTCCGGCTATGACGGCCTGATCTACTCCCTCGGCTTCCTCGTCGGCTGGCCGATCATCCTGTTCCTGATTGCCGAACGCTTGCGCAACCTGGGACGCTACACCTTCGCTGACGTGGCATCCTATCGCCTGAAGCAGGGGCCGATTCGCACCCTCTCCGCCTGCGGTTCGCTGGTGGTGGTGGCGCTGTACCTGATTGCGCAGATGGTGGGCGCGGGTAAATTGATCGAACTGCTGTTCGGCCTGAACTACCACATCGCGGTGGTGCTGGTTGGCGTGCTGATGGTGATGTACGTCCTGTTCGGCGGCATGCTGGCAACCACCTGGGTGCAGATCATCAAAGCGGTATTGCTGCTGTTCGGCGCCAGCTTTATGGCCTTTATGGTGATGAAGCACGTCGGGTTCAGCTTCAATAACCTGTTCACCGAAGCGATGGCAGTCCACCCGAAAGGGGAAGCGATCATGAGCCCGGGCGGGCTGGTGAAAGACCCGATATCCGCGCTCTCGCTCGGTCTCGGCCTGATGTTCGGTACCGCGGGCCTGCCGCATATCCTGATGCGTTTCTTTACCGTGAGCGATGCGCGTGAAGCGCGCAAGAGCGTCTTTTACGCCACCGGTTTCATGGGTTACTTCTACATCCTGACCTTTATCATCGGGTTTGGCGCGATCATGCTGGTGGGGGCGAACCCGGCGTTTAAAGACGCGGCGGGCGCGCTGATTGGCGGTAACAACATGGCGGCGGTGCACCTGGCAGACGCGGTGGGCGGTAACCTGTTCCTCGGCTTTATCTCCGCCGTGGCCTTCGCCACGATTCTTGCGGTGGTTGCAGGGCTGACGCTGGCAGGCGCGTCTGCGGTGTCGCATGACCTCTACGCCAACGTCTTCCGCAAAGGCGCGAGCGAGCGCGACGAGCTGAAGGTCTCGAAAATCACCGTGCTGGTGCTGGGCGTGGTGGCGATTCTGTTAGGCATTCTGTTCGAGAAGCAGAACATCGCCTTTATGGTGGGGCTGGCCTTCTCGATTGCGGCAAGCTGTAACTTCCCGATCATCCTGCTTTCCATGTACTGGTCGAAGCTGACCACCCGTGGCGCGATGATTGGCGGCTGGCTGGGGCTGCTGACGGCGGTGATCCTGATGATTCTGGGCCCGACCATCTGGGTGCAGATCCTCGGTCACGCAAGCGCTATCTTCCCTTATGAATACCCGGCGCTGTTCTCGATCGCCGTGGCGTTTATCGGCATCTGGTTCTTCTCGGCCACCGACAATTCGCCGGAGGGTAACCTGGAGCGTGAGAAATTCCGCGCCCAGTTTATCCGTTCTCAAACCGGCCTGGGCGTTGAACAGGGCCGCGCGCATTAAGCCTTTCTCCCCGGTCATTCTGGCCGGGGAGCTTAAAACATCACCCACGCCACCAGCGGCGCAATCAGCACCATTACCACGCCCGAAAGCATCATCACCAGGCTCGCGACAACGCCCTCCTGCTGCCCCAGCTCATACGAACGTGCCGTGCCCGCCCCGTGCGACGCCGCGCCAAACCCCGCGCCTTTCGCCATCCCTTCACGGATCGACAGGCGCAGGAACAACATATCGCCGACCGCCATACCGAACACACCCGTCACGACAACAAACAGCGCCACCAAATCCGGTTGCCCGCCGAGCGGTTTAGCGGCCGCCAGCGCAAACGGCGTGGTTACCGAACGCACGGCCAGGCTGCGCTGAATTTCATCGGGCAGCGTAAACAGCCGCGCCAGCCAGACGGAGCTACACACCGCGACCACCGTGGCGGTGATGACGCCCGCGCTGAGCGACATCCAGTGGCGTTTGATAATCGCCAGGTTGTCGTAAACGGGGACGGCAAAAGCGATGGTCGCCGGGCCGAGCAGCCACAGCAGCCAGTGGGATTCGCCAATGTAGTTCTGCCAGGAGATGTGGCCGAAGACCAGCATCAGCACCAGCAGGATCGGCGTGAAGACCAGCGGCATCAGCGGCAGGGCATGGAAACGACGATAGAGCCGCTTGTTGGCAAAGTAGATCGCCAGCGTCGCAATCAGGCACAAGACGCTGATCTGAAAATTAGTCATGTTTGTGCCTGCTGATTTCAAAGCGATACACTTTATCCACCACCCAGGCGGTCGCCCCCAGCACCATCAGCGTACTCAGCGCGATAACCGCAAAGATTCGCCAGCCGTCCACCATCAGCAGCTGCGCATAGTTCACCACCGCCACCACCGCCGGAACAAAGAACAGCAGCATCTCCGCCAGCAGCCAGCGCGCCCCGGCGCGCACCCAGTTAAGGGGGATCACGCGGCACAGAATAAGCGTCAGCATCAGCAGCATCCCGACAAGATTGGCGGGCAGCGGCAGATGCAGCCAGCCGACAAGATATTCCGCGAAAACAAACAGTCCCGCGTAGAGCAGTACCTGCACCGGGACCTGGAGTCGTTGCACAACGGCAGGCGTAACACGGCTTAACGCCACGGCCATGGGGGTTTTCCTCAAAAATGAGACGAGGCGCCAGTATAGAGAGCGCACGGTATGGACTGAAATGAATTAAAATCATCAAAGGTATAGTTTCGAGGAATAATCATGGACATAAGAACGCTGCGCTATTTTGTCGAAGTGGTTCGTCAGCAAAGTTTTACCCGCGCAGCGGAGAAGTTGTTTGTTACCCAGCCCACCATCAGCAAGATGCTGAAAAACCTCGAAGATGAACTGAACTGTACCCTGCTGATCCGCGACGGGCGCAAGCTGCTGCTGACCGACACCGGACGCGTGGTGTTCGAACGCGGGCTGGCGATTCTGGCGGAATTTCGCCAGCTGGAAGCGGAGCTGGGCGATATCAATCATTTGAAGAAAGGTGTGCTTCGCCTCGGCATTCCGCCAATGGTGGGGATGATGATGGCCGGGCCGATCAGCCTGTTTCGCCAGCGTTATCCCGGCGTTGAGCTGAAGATTTCGGAGTTTGGTGGGTTAACCGTCCAGCAGGCCGTTACCAACGGCGAGCTCGACGTGGCAATGACCGCCCTTCCCGTTGAGGAAGAGAGCGGTCTGGCGACGCTTCCGCTCTTTAGCCACCCGCTGTGCGTGCTGGTTCCCCGCTCCGGCGACTGGCTGAAGTTAGACTCGGTGAGACCTGAACTGCTCGGCGAGCACCCTCTGCTGATCTACAACGAAGACTTCGCTCTCAGCCGCCAGCTGATGACGCTGTTTAACCAGCATAACGTCAAGCCGCGCATAGCGGTGCGCAGCGGACAGTGGGATTTCCTGGCGGCGATGGTGCAGGCCGGCGTGGGGATTGCCATCCTGCCGCAGCCGATTTGCGAGCGTCTGGATAAAAACACGCTGCGCTGGATCCCGCTGGAGAGCGACCTGCACTGGCAGCTGGGGATGATCTGGCGTGAAGGGGTGTATTTATCGCAGAGCGCGCAGGCGTGGCTGCAGTGTTGTGAGGGGTTTTGGGTGCAGTCTGAATAGTGCCGGGTGGCGGCTTCGCCTTACCCGGCCTACGGTTCGAAGGTAGGCCCGGTAAGCGCAGCGCCACCGGGCAAAAACAGCGCTACTGATTCTCTATCAACAGCGCTTCCAGCAGGTCCAGATCGTGCAGCAGCTTTTGCAGCGTTTCGTTGCTGATCTGCCGCGTGGCGCGCAGATGGTACAGCTCGGCGCGCTCTGAGCGCAGCGCCGCCAGGCGGAACCGGCGCTCCAGGTTTTCCTCCTGCAGCGAGCTTTCCACATCGTTACGCCCGTCCGCGCGGCGGCGCAGGTTACCAATAACGCGGGAACTGACCTCCGTCAGCAGCTGATTGTCGATGTTCTCTTCCGCATCCGCGGCCAGACGCTCTTCCATCTTCTGAATCGCGACAATTGCCACTTCGGCGGTGGCCGCCCGCGCAATACGCTCCTCTTTATGCTGCTGGGTCGAATCACCGGCATCAATATGCTGGAGTAAAATCGGCAGCATAATCACGCCGACAAACAGGGAGAACAGAATCACGCCCGCCGCCAGGAAGACCAGCTCGTAGCGCGCCGGGAAGACGTCGCCCGTGGGCAGCAGCAGCGGAATGGAGAGTACACCGGCAAGGGTGATCGCCCCGCGTACGCCCGCAAAAGAGGCGATCAGCAGCTCACGCGTTGTCCACGAGCCGAACTCCATCGGCTTTTTCTTCAGGAAACGTACGCTGAAGTTTTTCATCGTCCACAGCCAGCCGAAACGCACCAGCATCAGCGCCATGTAGATCAGCACGATGTCGGTAAACAGCATCCAGACCTCAACGTTCGGATCGGCTTCGGCCGCCACCAGCGAGGATTCCATAATGCCCGGCAGCTGCAGGCCCAACAGCAGGAACACCATGCCGTTAAAGACAAATTCCAGCATGGCCCAGGTGCTGTTTGCACGCAGGCGCATGGCCAGCGGCGCGCGGCGCATTACGCCGGAACGGGTAATGGTCATCCCCGCCGCAACCGCTGCCAGAATGCCCGACACGCCGATATGTTCGGCAATCAGATAAGAGGCAAACGGCAGCAGGAACAGCAGTACGATCTGCGTTGCGGGCTCATCGCCGCCCCAGCGGCTGAGGAAGCGCAATGAGCGGCCGTACAGCCAGCTCACCACGAAGCCTGCGAGAATACCGCCAATCGCCACCTTGAAGAATTCCAGCGTCGCGCCGCCGACGGTAAAGACCATCGTGCCCATCGCAACGGCCACGGCAAACTTCAGGGCAACCAGGCCGGAGGCGTCATTCATCAGCGCCTCACCCTGTAAAATCCCCATGATTTTCTTCGGAATTCGGCCTTCACCCACAATGCCGGACAGCGCCACGGCATCGGTTGGCGACAGCACGGCGGCCAACGCGAAAGCCGGTATTAATGGAATACCCGGTACCGCCCAGTAGATCAGAAAACCAATCCCGACGACGGTAACCACCACCAGCGCCAGCGCCAGGCCGAAGATCTCGCGCCCGTGCTCAAGGAATTCGCGCGTGGGCGTTTTCCAGCCATCGGCAAACAGCAGCGGCGGGATAAACAGCACGAGGAACAGTTCGGGGTCAAATTCCACGTGCAGGCCAAACGTCGGCCACGCCAGCAGCGCGCCGATGGCAATTTGCATTAATGGCAGGGGGACCTGAAAGGGCAGTACGCGTGTAACCACCCCGGATAGCGAGACCACAAGGGTCATGATGAGTATTGTGAAGAAGATTTCCATGCGTTCCCTGTTTGCTGTGTTGCTTATGTACTCCGGAAGGCGTCGTGCCTTTTATTCTATCTTCTCCAGAGTAACGCAAAAGGCAACAGGATGAGTCCTGAAAATAAAAACGGGCGGCCTGAGCCACCCGTTTTCGCATCAATGGATAACTTAGATTGCCCAGCCGCCCGCGTAGAACGCTACCAGCGCAACAGCGATAACCACGGTGCCGACGTTCAGCTTGCGCCACTCACCGGAGACCAGACGACCAATCACCAGCGACGCGAAGCCGATCATAATGCCGGTCACGATGTTACAGGTCAGCACGATGAAGACCGCGGTAATCAGGCCAGACATAGCGTCCACGAAATCCGCAAAATCGATTTTCGCCACGTTGCTTAGCATCAGCAGGCCAACGTACATCAGCGCTGGCGCGGTCGCATACGCCGGAACCAGATAGGAGAGCGGAGAGAGGAACAGGATCAGCATGAACAGCACGCCGACGGTGATCGCCGTCAGGCCGGTTTTACCGCCTGCCGCCGTACCCGCTGCGGACTCGATGTACACCGCCGCAGGCGCCGCGCCCACCAGGCCAGAGAAGACGCTGCTCAGGGAGTCAGTGGTCAGCGCTTTGCCGCCGTCAATAATCTGACCGTCTTTATCCAGCAGGTTCGCCTGACCGGCCACCGCACGAATGGTACCGGTCGCGTCAAACACGGCGGTCATGACCAGCGCCAGCACGCTTGGCAGGATCACCGGGTTCAGCGCGCCAACGATATCCAGGCTGCCAATCAGGGAGTTACCTTTGTCATCGCTCAGCGACGGCATAGCGAAGATACCGGAGAAGTGTACGGTCGGATCGAAAATCAGGCCGACAATAGAAACGCCGATAATGGTTAGCAGAATGCCGCCCGGGACTTTCAGTTTTTCCAGACCGATAATCACCGCCAGACCGATCAGCGACATGATCACCGGGAAGCTGGCGAAGTGGCCCAGCGCCACCGGCAGACCGTCCAGCGGGTTCTTGATGACCAGACCAACGCCGTTGGCGGCGATCAGCAACAGGAACAGGCCGATACCGATGCCGGTACCGTGCGCCACGCCCTGCGGCAGGTTGCGCAAAATCCAGCTACGGATGCCGGTCGCCGAAATCACGGTAAACAGCACACCCATCAGGAACACGGCCCCCAGCGCAACCGGTACGCTGATGTGCTGACCCAGCACCAGGCTGAACGCGGTAAACGCGGTCAGAGAGATGGCGCAACCAATCGCCAGCGGCAGGTTCGCCCACAGGCCCATCACGATGGAGCCCACGCCGGCCACGAGGCAGGTCGCCACAAAGACGGCCGCTGGCGGGAAGCCTGCTTTGCCCAGCATGCCCGGCACAACGATGACGGAATAAACCATCGCCAGAAACGTTGTCAAACCGGCAACAATTTCCTGGCGCACGGTGCTGCCGCGGGCCGAAATTTTAAACATGGCGTCAAGTGAACCGCCAGTACGCGCAGATGGCGTAGACATAGAAAACATCCCCTGAGAGTTTTTTAGGAAGTCCGTAAGCGAGGTGGAGACGCCACTGCCAGCTGAACGTCAAATCCTTGTGTTGCGTTTGTGACGAAAGGGCGTCACAAAAAAAGCAAACGTTTAGCTCCGCGCTTACAAACGGGTGGTCAAATTAAGGCAAACGATTATCTAGCGTAATCCCCGCCCTTTTCAACTGAACTTTCTCGTTTTTCGCTAAAATTCACTTATGACGCTGAAGAAATAAACAGAGGATGCGCAAACGTTATCGTCTATGCGCAATTTGTTTACATTTCAGTCCTCGCCCGGGATAGATAATGGGCCACCCTGTTCCAGGGTTCTTTGCCAGCCTGGGGTGTTCTCAACTTTTGTCTTCCATGCCTGAATATGCGGCAGATTAGCGATACCGCCGCGCGCCAGCAGCGCAAAGATCGGAAAGCTCATCTGGATATCGGCCATGCTGAGCGAATCCCCGGCAAACCAGCTGTTTTCGGCAAGATGTGACTCAATAAAGCGCGCATGGGTCTCCAGCTGACGGTTGAGATACGCTTTCTGCACCCCCTGCCCCAGCGCTTTGCCCAGGGTTCTGATACCAAACGGCACCGGCGGCTTGCCGAGGCTGTTGAAGACCAGCTTCATTAACAGCAGCGGCATCAGCGATCCTTCGGCGTAATGCAGCCAGAAGCGGTATTGCACCTTATGCGCGGGATCCAAAGGCTTAAGCCGCGACTCGGCATCGTACGTTTCCTGCAGGTATTCCAGGATGGCGCCAGACTCCGCAAGGATCAGCCCGTTATCTTCGATGACCGGCGATTTGCCCAACGGATGCACCTTTTTGAGAGCCTCCGGCGCCAGCATGTTCTTTTCGCGCTGGTAGTGGACGATCTCATAAGGCAGGCCGAGTTCTTCCAGCGCCCAAATCACGCGGTGCGAGCGCGACTGGTTAAGGTGGTGTACCGTGAGCATGGCTTTCTCCTGTTATTCATACTTTTTAACTATAGAAAATTGAACAACACCGCGAAAAAAATTCGTCTAAAAAACGGTCGGTGAGGCTGGCGAAAAAACGGGTCTTGCATAGAATTAAAGTGTCAGCACAATCCGGAACCTCCCCAACCAGCTCGACACTGAGGGGTGCTGACGTCGGGGGAAACCCTCCCGTGAACCAGCGGGATAGAGTGAAAGACAAAGACCGGGAAAAACTAAAGCGCCCTTATGTGGCGCTTTAGTTCTTTATTATGCTTTTTGCCGGCCGCACAAACTCAATCCTCTTCCAGCAGCCGCGCCCCCGTCCCCTGCTCGCCCAGCCTGTCGCCAGGGTTACGCAACGGACAATCGCTACGCGACAGGCAGCCGCAGCCGATGCAGCCATCCAGCTCATCACGCAGGACGACCAGCGTATGAATACGCCGGTCCAGCTCTTCACGCCACTGGGACGACAGCTCTTTCCACTCTTTCGGGCTCAGCGTATGCCCTTCCGGCAGCACGCCAAACGCCTCGCCGATGGTGGCCAGGGGAATTCCGATTCGTTGCGCAATTTTGATAATCGCCACGTAGCGGAGCACGTCTCGGGTATAGCGGCGCTGGTTGCCGCCGTTGCGGATGCTTTTAATTAACCCTTTGCTTTCATAGAAGTGGAGCGCCGATACCGCAACGCCGCTTCGCTTTGCCACTTCGCCGGGGGTTAACAGCGCTTTAATTCGCGGCAATCTCTTTTCCATAAAACCTCTTTACCTCAAGTTAACTTGAGGAATTATACTCGCCCGCAGAGAAAACGACGAATTAACCGAGATAGTTGTATCTACAGAGGGGCAACCTTATGTCGCATCAGCAGATTATTCAGACGCTTATTGAATGGATTGATGAACATATCGACCAACCGTTGAACATTGATGTGGTCGCTAAAAAGTCGGGCTATTCGAAATGGTATTTACAGAGAATGTTCCGCACGGTCATGCATCAAACGCTGGGCGAGTACATTCGCCAGCGCAGACTGCTGCTGGCGGCGCAGGCGCTACGCTCAACGCAGCGGCCCATTTTTGATATCGCGATGGACCTTGGCTATGTGTCGCAACAAACCTTTTCCCGCGTGTTTCGCCGCGAGTTTGACCGCACGCCGAGCGACTATCGCCACCAGTTGAATTAATCACCCTTAGTGCAAAGGCTGCTGCTGCCAGGTCATAAATTCCTGGGGCGGCATCGCTTTCGCGAAGTGCCATCCCTGACAAAACTGGACGCCGCGCTTCAACAGCCAGCTCACCTGCTCTGCCGTCTCTACCCCTTCCGCAATGGTTTTCAGCCGCAGGCTTTGCGCCATCTCGATAATATGCTCGGCGATCAGGTGGCTGGTACTGTTGGTCGTTAAGGTATCGATAAACGATTTATCGATTTTCAGAATATCCACGTTCAGCGAGTAGAGATTGTGCAGGTTCGAGTAGCCGGTACCGAAATCATCGATCGCGACTTCATAACCCGCCTGACGGAAAGCCTGAATCACCGGCGTGGTTTTTGGCACATCGATAAAACCGCGTTCCGTCACTTCTATTTTGATTTGCTGCGCACGGACGGCGTAGTGGCGGGCCTTGTCGGAAATCATGGCGATCAGCCGCGAGGAGTGGAAATCCGTGGCCGACAGGTTAATCGAAATATAGAGATGCGGATGCTCGGCCAGGAAATGGCCCAGATCGTTGAACACCTCCTCAACGACATAGTCCGTAATCCGCTCGCTCATTCCCTCACTTTCCGCCAGCGGGATAAACTCAGCCGGGCTCATCACCTGCCCGTTAAAGCCAGGCCAGCGTAACAGCGCCTCCGCACCCACACACTGGTTATTCTTAATATCAATAATCGGCTGATAGTGGACGCAAAGCTGTCGTTTGTTCAGCGCGCGGTGCAGTAAGCGCCCCGGCGAATTAAGCTCTCGATGGGTACGGGACCATACCAGCAAAATAATAATGCTGCAGATCATGCCCAGCGGCAGCGTCAACGTCGCCTGGTGATAAAGCGTTTCATAAAAGCGTTTATTCGATGTCGACACAATGGCCGCAATCGGTCTTTTGGGAGATGTTACGATCGTATAAAAGCGGTTATCTTTTTGAAATACCGATTCCTTATCCCGAATCATCGAATTTAATAAAGAAACATTGGCTTTCTGGCTGACGGAAAAGAAAGCATTGGTTACCGTGTCGTACACACCCCAGGAGAGAGAATGATCCGCGGACATGACTTCGCTGTATGAAAGCGGGTTGACGACAACCACATAATTTCCGCGCTGCATATATGTCATTTTATAGCCAGTATAAAATGGGGTGTCGCGATAATAATAGATAGCGACGTCAGGTTTACGCGTGTAATTAGCGACAGGAATGGCGTAGGGGTGATCCGGTGTAAAAACGGTCGAACAAAGAAAATTCTGACCTTCAGCGTAAATTAAATCGGCGACAAACAGGCGGCCACGAACAACGTTCAGCATATATTGACGGTGTCCCGGCGTGCAAAGCTCACCCTGATATTTTACTGCCTCGTCCCTGGCCAGCTCAACCTGTTGAATAACCAGCTCTGTTTTGTCTAAAGCCAGTTCAGCAAATGTGCGTAGCTGGGCGCTTGTTTCAGAAACGGCTCGTAGCTGGGCAAACCATAGCGCAAGCATCACCGGCAGCATAACTACCATGATGATCCCTACCACCCTGAGCATTTTGCGCCGCGCGCTACGATTCATTTCCCGCCCTATATCCCTGCATGTTGTACGCCTGTAGTAATGAAGGCCGGATGCTTTGTTAAACAGGTGATTACGTTGCATGAATCATGCGAAGTTAGCAACTGACTTTTAGTATTAAAAATCTTAAATTTCGTTATGCCGATAATATTTTCCCGTAAGTTAAACTGTAAGTATTCGTTCCGTTTCAATTAAGGAAAATAATTATCCAGCCCGTTAGGGCTGACGGGAAGATAACACAACAGACGATCGTTGATTAAGCCAAACGTCTGACAGCATGAAAAAAGTACAACTTCATCGGGTCGTTTTATGCTATTTGCTCAGAGGCATTGTGTTCGTTGATTTATAAATAGTCAGCCTTCACCACAATATTTTCAGGATTGGGTGAGAATAACGCCCCTCTTATAAAAACCGAATTTGCGGTATCACCACCTGCCCGATGTGCGTTTCCGGCGCGCTGTGTGCCCACCGCCTCATGCGCCGAAGGCAGAACCAACCCGCACAATCGCCTTTTCTGAAGAATAAAATCCTCTTTTTTGATCGCTCAGACACTGGCGAATAAATCAACAAACGTGATATAGTTCACACATATTTTGTAACGAGAAACACCGTTTCATTCAGTTCGTCTGTTTTGTAGAGGATGGGTTTTATGGCAACCATTACTACCAGCATGGTTCTCCTGCGCTGGCCTTTGTTGAGTGCGGTACTGATGTTTTTAGCCAGCACGCTGAATATTCAGTTTCGTAAATCTGACTATGCGGGTCTTGCTGTCATCAGCACCCTGCTGGGGCTGGGTGCGGCCTGCTGGTTTGCAACGGGTCTGCTTGGCATCACCCTGCTGGATATCGCCGCCGTCTGGGAAAATATTAAAGTGGTGATGGTTGAGGCGATGAGCCACACGCCGCCAGACTGGCCGATGGTGATTACCTGATCCCTGACGGAATAAAAAAACCCAGACGATAGTCTGGGTTTTTTGTTTTCAGCACACGGAAATCAGAACGGAATGTCGTCGTCGAAATCCATTGGCGGTTCGTTAGACGGCGCCGGAGCAGACTGCTGCTGCGGACGAGACTGTGCGCCGCCGCTGAACTGGTTGCCGCCCTGCGGCTGCTGAGGCTGACCCCAACCGCCCTGCTGCTGGCTCTGACCGCCGCCAGCCGGTGCGCCACCGCCCTGACGGCCACCCAGCATCTGCATGGTGCCGCCCACATTGACTACGACTTCTGTGGTGTACTTCTCAGCGCCGGACTGATCGGTCCATTTGCGGGTACGCAGCTGGCCTTCGATATAGACCTGAGAACCTTTACGCAGATACTCACCGGCCACTTCGGCCAGTTTGCCAAACAGCACAACGCGGTGCCATTCGGTCTGCTCTTTCATCTCACCGGTCGCTTTATCACGCCAGGATTCGGAAGTAGCCAGCGTAATGTTGGCAACTGCGCCACCACTCGGCATGTAGCGTACTTCCGGGTCCTGGCCCAGATTACCGACGAGAATCACCTTGTTTACGCCTCTGCTGGCCATGTTCGTGTCTCCTGAATACGTTTCTTAATAGTGTAAACGCGCGAGTGTACCATTTCCACGCGGCAATTTGCATAGTTGCGTAGTCGGTTCAGAAATCTCTCGCGGACTCGGCATTGTTACACAGCCAATCAGAAAATGCATTCCAATACTGTATATTCAAACAGGTCAAATTGTGTCATAATTAGCCGTTTCTGACAGCCGTTTGTCCTTCAAACAAATCAGGCAATCCGTGTTCCAACCGGGAAAGGTGAATGGATAAGATCGAAGTTCGGGGCGCCCGCACCCACAATCTCAAGAATATCAACCTCATAATCCCTCGCGACAAACTCATTGTCGTGACCGGGCTTTCGGGGTCTGGCAAATCCTCACTGGCTTTCGACACTTTGTATGCCGAAGGACAGCGTCGTTACGTTGAATCGCTCTCTGCGTACGCGCGTCAGTTCCTGTCGCTGATGGAAAAACCGGATGTCGACCACATTGAAGGGTTGTCCCCTGCTATCTCTATTGAGCAGAAGTCCACCTCGCATAACCCGCGTTCAACGGTCGGTACTATTACCGAAATTCATGACTACCTGCGTCTGCTGTATGCCCGCGTAGGCGAGCCGCGCTGCCCGGACCACGACGTCCCGCTGGCGGCCCAGACCGTGAGCCAGATGGTGGATAACGTGCTGTCGCAGCCAGAAGGCAAACGCCTGATGCTGCTGGCACCGATCATTAAAGAGCGTAAGGGCGAGCACACCAAAACGCTGGAAAACCTGGCAAGCCAGGGCTATATCCGCGCCCGTATCGACGGCGAAGTGTGCGACCTGTCCGATCCGCCCAAGCTGGAGCTGCAGAAGAAGCACACCATCGAAGTGGTGATTGACCGCTTTAAGGTGCGCGACGATCTCGCCACGCGCCTGGCGGAATCATTTGAAACGGCGCTGGAACTCTCTGGCGGCACGGCCGTGGTCTCCGACATGGACGACCCAAAAGCGGAAGAGCTGCTCTTCTCCGCCAACTTCGCCTGCCCGATTTGCGGCTACAGCATGCGCGAGCTGGAACCGCGCCTGTTCTCATTCAACAACCCGGCGGGCGCATGCCCGACCTGTGACGGCCTGGGCGTGCAGCAGTATTTCGACCCGGACCGCGTGATCCAGAACCCGGAGCTGTCGCTGGCGGGCGGGGCCATTCGCGGCTGGGACAAACGTAACTTCTACTACTTCCAGATGCTGAAATCGCTGGCGGAGCACTACAAGTTCGACGTCGAAGCCCCGTGGGCGAGCCTGAGCCCGAACGTGCACAAAGTGATCCTGTTCGGTTCCGGCAAAGAGAACATCGAGTTCAAGTATATGAACGATCGCGGCGATACCTCCGTGCGCCGCCACCCGTTCGAAGGGGTGCTGCACAACATGGAGCGCCGCTACAAAGAGACCGAATCCAGCGCGGTGCGCGAGGAGCTGGCGAAATTCATCAGCAACCGCTCCTGCGCCACCTGTGAAGGCACGCGTCTGCGTCGCGAAGCGCGCCATGTGTTTGTGGAAAACACCGCGCTGCCGACCATCTCAGACATGAGCATCGGCCATGCGATGGACTTCTTCAACAACCTGAAGCTCTCCGGCCAGCGCGCGAAAATCGCCGAAAAAGTGCTGAAAGAGATCGGCGATCGCCTGAAGTTCCTGGTGAACGTTGGCCTGAACTACCTGACGCTTTCCCGCTCGGCTGAAACGCTCTCCGGTGGTGAAGCCCAACGTATTCGTCTGGCGAGCCAGATTGGCGCGGGCTTAGTCGGCGTGATGTACGTGCTGGATGAGCCGTCCATCGGCCTGCACCAGCGCGACAACGAGCGTCTGCTCGGCACGCTGGTTCACCTGCGCAACCTCGGCAACACGGTAATTGTGGTCGAGCACGATGAAGATGCGATCCGCGCGGCTGACCACGTCATCGACATTGGCCCAGGCGCTGGCGTACACGGCGGCCAGGTGGTCGCGGAAGGGACGCTGAAGGACATCATGGCGGTGCCCGAATCGCTGACCGGTCAGTTCATGAGCGGCAAGCGCAAGATTGAAGTGCCGAAACAGCGCGTAGCGGCAGATCCGGAAAAAGTGCTGAAGCTGACCGGCGCGCGCGGCAACAACCTGAAAGACGTCACCCTGACGCTGCCGGTTGGCCTGTTTACCTGCATCACCGGCGTGTCCGGTTCCGGTAAATCGACGCTGATCAACGATACGCTGTTCCCGATTGCGCAGACGGCGCTGAACGGCGCGACGCTGGCCGAGCCTGCGCCGTACCGCGATATCCAGGGGCTGGAGCATTTCGATAAAGTTATCGACATTGACCAGAGCCCGATTGGCCGTACTCCGCGCTCTAACCCGGCAACCTATACCGGCGTCTTCACGCCCGTACGTGAACTGTTTGCTGGCGTGCCGGAAGCGCGTTCACGCGGCTATACGCCAGGACGTTTCAGCTTTAACGTTCGCGGTGGCCGCTGCGAAGCATGCCAGGGCGACGGCGTGATCAAGGTTGAGATGCACTTCCTGCCGGATATCTACGTGCCGTGCGACCAGTGCAAAGGCAAGCGCTATAACCGCGAAACGCTGGAAATTAAGTACAAAGGCAAGACCATCCACGAAGTGCTGGACATGACCATCGAAGAGGCGCGCGAGTTCTTTGACGCCGTCCCTGCGCTGGCGCGTAAGCTGCAAACGCTGATGGACGTGGGCCTGACCTACATTCGTCTGGGACAGTCCGCCACCACGCTGTCCGGCGGTGAAGCGCAGCGCGTGAAGCTGGCGCGTGAGCTGTCAAAACGCGGCACCGGTCAGACGCTCTACATTCTGGACGAGCCGACCACCGGCCTGCACTTTGCCGACATCCAGCAGTTGCTCGAGGTTCTGCATCAGCTCAGAGACCAGGGCAACACCATCGTGGTCATCGAGCATAACCTGGACGTGATTAAAACTGCGGACTGGATTGTCGATCTCGGCCCGGAAGGCGGCAGCGGCGGCGGTGAAATTCTCGTCTCCGGTACGCCAGAGACCGTTGCAGAGTGCGAAGCCTCGCACACCGCGCGCTTCCTTAAACCGTTGCTGTAATTGTCACACGGAGAGTTGCTGTCGGGTGGTTTCCGGCAGCAGCTCAACCGCCTGCTGATAGGACGCGTCCACCAGGTAGTAAATCTGCGAGCCTGGAATCGACCCATCCAGATAGACGGTGCTCCAGTGCGCCTTATTGAGGTGCTTGCTCGGCCTCACGTCATCATGCTGCTGACGTAGCAAATCCGCCAGTTCAGGGCTGGTTTTCAGCGACGCCGCCGGACGGCCTTCCACCTCTTTCACCATCGCAAACAGGACATCTCCCACTTTAATCTGCGTGGCTTTCCAGTCGCTATGAACGCTCTGCTCCGCGCCGGGCTTGCTCATGCAGTACTGAAGTATCTCCGAAATTGTCATCTTTATTCCCCTTGTAGCGTGGCGATAATTTTACGCGAACCACCGTGAATGCGATGCTCTCCCAGCCAGATCCCCTGCCACGTTCCCAACAGCAGCCGCCCGTTGTGAACCGGCAGCATCAACGATACGCCCAGCAGGGAGGATTTAATATGCGAAGGCATATCGTCCGCCCCCTCATAGTCATGCTCGTAAGGCGCGTTGTCCGGGACGCTCTTCAGGAAATGGTGCTCCATGTCGGACCGGACGGTGGGATCGCAATTTTCATTAAGCGTGAGAGAGGCGGACGTGTGCTGAAGCAGCAGATGCAGCAAACCCGTTCTGACGCGCGACAGATCGCGGAGTTGCCCGATGACTTCATCCGTCACCAGGTGAAATCCGCGTGGTTTAGCGCTTAAGGTCAGAGTCTGTTGGTACCACATGTGCTGCTCCGTATTGAAAGATGAATCTTTCTAAGTGTGCAGCAAGAAGACGAAAGGTAAAACCCGCAGCAGCGAGATTTGATTAAAAAAGAGCCAAACTCGCTGCCGGGTACTTAATACTCCGAATTGACGATCACCTCTTCGCCAAACTTTCCGGCCATCGGAAGCGGTCGATACGTGGAGTTAGAGGCACGTAACACCCTGATCCCTCTGGCACCCACATCCTGTGCGGCGGTAATGTCGTTATCCGAATCGCCGTAGAATACTTTGATATTTTTCTTTTCCAGCCACTGTGTTTTGGTGTTTTGCCCTTCTTTGTCACCGGCAAAAATGACCGGATTCATGCTGGTCGCCGGGATCTGGAAATCATCCTGCAGCGTTTTGGAGACGGTTTCGGTTTTGGTCTGACTGCGGCCGGTGACAAAGTAGATGCTGTCACCGCGCTTCACGTGCATGGCAATAAGCGCACGGGCAACCTCTTTCGGGATGCTGAATTCGTCCCAGCCGTTATTCATTTTTTCCCAGAATTCCGGGTTCTTCAGATACGCTTCGCTGTCCGGTGAATACGTTTTCTTCCCGCGCCAGAAGCCGGGGCTTGAGAACAGCACGGTATCGTCAATGTCAAAGCCCACGGCCATTGGCGCACGGCCGATCAGGCTGTTTTCGATTTGGGCCACGGAAACCCAGTGAATGGGCGCCTGCTCGGCAAGAATGGCGGCGGTGGTGCCGGTGTAAAGCGGCGTCGGGGCAGAAGCTCGCGCGACGACGGCGCTATTAAGCGAGAACAATAAGCAGGCGGCGCTGAGCGCCAGTGTGATCTTGCGCATATTTTCCCCTGAATATTCAGTTTGTTATTGTTTTAATTTGAGCGAATGGTCAAAAAACTATCCGACCATAACCCCAGCGGGAGGTGAAGGGAAGGAGTTTTTGCTTATGAAGCTGAATAAAAAGAAGACGATCACAAAGCGCCGGGCAAGGTTTTTGTGCGGCCTGATGCCCTCACCCCAGCCCTCTCCCATAGGGAGAGGGAGAACAACCAGCCCGTAGGCCCAGTAAGCGAAGTGCCACCGGGCAAGGTTTTGTGCGGCCAGATGCCCTCACCCGACCCTCTCCTACAGGGAGAGGGGGAAGCGAATAGTAAGTACTTACATTACAGCAGTAAACGCCTGCGCCACGCGATGAACGTTGCTGGCATTCAGTCCCGCCACGCACATACGGCCGCTGGCGATCAGGTAAACGCCGAACTCTTCGCGCAGGCGATCGACCTGCGCCGCGCTCAGTCCGGTATAGCTGAACATCCCGCGCTGCTTGAGCAGATAGTCGAAGTTATGTCCCGGCACGGTCTCTTTCAGCACGTTAACCAGCTCCTGACGCATGGACAGGATGCGCTTACGCATCGCTTCCACTTCGGCAAGCCAGGACGCTTTCAGCTGTTCGTCGCCGAGAACCGTCGCCACCACCTGCGCACCAAAGTTTGGCGGGCTGGAGTAAATACGGCGCACCGTCGCCTTCAGCTGGCCGAGCACGCGACCCGCCGCTTCGGCGTCTTCACAAACCACGGACAGACCGCCAACGCGTTCACCGTACAGGGAGAAGATTTTAGAGAAGGAGTTGCTGACCAGAGCTGGCAGACCTGCGCTGGCCACGGCGCGGATGGCGTAAGCATCTTCTTCCATGCCCGCGCCAAAGCCCTGGTAGGCAATGTCGAGGAACGGAATCAGGTCGCGGGCCTTCAGTACCTCAATCACCGCATCCCACTGGGTGTTGGTGAGATCCGCCCCGGTCGGGTTATGGCAGCATGGATGCAGCAGTACAATGCTGCGCGCTGGCAGGGTGTTCAGTTTTTCCAGCAGCGCTTCAACGCGCACGCCGTTCGTTTCGCTGTCGAACCACGGATAGGTCGCCACTTTGAAACCTGCGCCCTCGAAGATCGCAACGTGGTTTTCCCACGTCGGGTCACTGACCCACACGCCTGAATCCGGGAAGTATTTTTTCAGGAAGTCTGCACCCACTTTCAGCGCACCCGAGCCGCCCAACGTCTGGATGGTCGCCACGCGCTTTTGCGCGAGCACTGCGTGCTCGGCACCGAATAACAGCGGAGCGATGGTGTTGCGGTAGGCGTTTAACCCTTCCATCGGCAGATAGAGCGACGCACCGTGTGGAACAGCGTTCAGACGCGCTTCGGCTTCGGCAACGGCTTTTAATTGAGGAATGATGCCATCCTCGTTGTAATACAGACCGATGCTGAGGTTCACTTTGTCGCTGCGAGGATCTTCTTTGAAACGCTCCATTAAGGAGAGGATAGGGTCGCCGGCATAGGCGTCAACTTTCTGAAACACGCGATGGTTCTCCGGAATTCGATGAGGCAGGGATTTCAACAATAAACCGGAATATCACTCAACACCACCCCTTAAGATTATCCTGCGATCGGCATAGGTTTTTTGCGTCCTCTCGCCATGCCATTTACCCAATATTTTCCCCTTCTCGCTTTCCGTAATGTGGCTCCTGCGCAACCGCGCATTCACTGATTCAAGGAGTTCGCATCATGGATTCACAATTTATTGGTTCAGTTATTAACGCCCTGCCGCTGGAACATATGATCGGCGGTCCGCTGCAGGCGATGATCAAAGCACAGGTCCAGGCGAGCAAGGCCTATACCGACTTCCTGCTCTCCGTCTGTATTAAAGACGGCAAAGCTGTCGCGATCGAGTTCGACTACGACGAAACCGTGGTAGACGAACAGGGGGTCAATAAAGGCAGCGTGACCCGCAAGATGAGTATTCCGCTCCTGGCGGCGGTCACCCACCCCATCATCTGCATCGAGGACGGCACCATCGACTTTGAGCTGGAAGTGAGCCAGAGCGAAGCCAGTTCCAGCAGCACCGAAGCGGAGGCTTCCGTGGAAGCGTCCATCGGCTGGGGCGTTTTCAAAGCGAAAATGACCGGCAAGGTCTCCCATAAATCGGAGCAGACCCGTTCGACCGATACACGCGCGAAATATTCCATTCATACCCAGATTAAACGCCAGGAGCCACCTGAAGCTCTGCAGCGCGTGATTGATTACCTGACCAACGCCAAAACCAAGCCTGTCGCCGCGCAATAATCTTCCACGCCGCGACATACGTGCGATTCCGTAACGCAGGGGCTACCCGGGTAGCCCTTTTTTCAGGAGCGAAATATGTCTTTTAAAAAATGGCTGCGCGGCGGCAAGGATGAGGAGCCGGAAAACAAGACGGGCAAAGAGGATGAAGGCACGCCGCCGGCACAGGAAAACACGCCTCCAGCGCCTCCAGCCGATATTCCCGGCGTGCCGATCTCGCTTGAAGATATCACGCGCGGGATGCAGTACGCGGCCACTGCGGCCAACGAACTGATTGCTCAGCAGTATATGAAAGCGCTGGATCCCTTTTTCGAACCCGCAGAAGACGGTTCGTTAATTCCACGCACGGTACAGCTGGCGCTGGATGAAAAGCACTACTTTGACCTGCCCTTAGTCGCGCTTTCAACACCGCGCGGGCTGATGCTGGAAAAGATGAAGGTCAACCTGACGATCCGCACGGAAGGCATGCAGGCGCCTTCCCGCCAGTCCGGTGAAAACGAATTTGGCCGCTTTCACGTCAGCCTTTCGCCTTCCAGCGATAACAAAGGCGGGCGTGACAGCCGCCACGTCGATGTAGAGATGCAATTTACCGCACTTGAGCCACCGGAAAGCGTCATGCGTTTGATTGACGAATACACCAACAAGGTGATTCCCCGCCCGAAAGCAGAGGAGACTCCGTAATGCAAAAACAACCAGAACGTACAGGTGACAAGGGCATTCAGCTTATTTGCCAGTTTGAAGGGCTGAGGCTGGAGCGTTATCGCGATGCCGTAGGTTTATGGACCATCGGCTACGGCCATTTGATCCTCAAAGAGGAGATGGAAAAGCTCACCAAAATTACCACCGGCGAAGCCAAAGATCTGCTGCGCAAAGATCTGAAACGCACCGAGGACGGCGTGAAAAAACTGCTGAACAACGCTTCGACACAGAACCAATTCGACGCGCTGGTTTCGTTCGCCTTCAACCTTGGCGTGGGCAATTTAAAGAAATCCACGCTGCTCAAAAAATTCAACGCAGGCGATATCCAGGGCGCCGCACTGCAGTTCAAAAGCTGGAATAAGGCAGGCGGTAAGGTTTTGACCGGGCTTACCCGACGCCGCGAGGCGGAAATGAAGCTATTTCTTAGTTAATTCAACAGGAAAATTACAATGAAACCACTATCCGTAGTGAAAATGGCCGTACTGTCTGTTTCGTTATTCAACGTGTTACAGGCAACCGCCGCCATGCCAACCTGCGAAGAGGAAATAAAGGAAGCCAACGCCTTTTTATCTTCTCAGGGTATGGTGCCCGTCAATAACGTGACCGATCTGGCGACAACGCTTCGTCATATAAAAAATTTTGGGCGCCTGCCCGATCGCTATATCACCTCGGAGGAGGCCAAACGCCTCGGCTGGTCGGGAAGTGAAAGCGAATCGCTTTGGGGTCTTAAACCCACCAATCAAAAATGGATCGGTGGCGATAAATACAGCCATCGCGCTCTTCCTGTCAGTCAGCCCTGGCTTAGCGCGGATGTCGATGTCGTGAAGGGGTATCGCTCTCCCAAGCGTCTGATTTACAGCCTGTCAGGGCAGCAGCGCTTTATTACGACCGATAAGTATCAGCATATTGTTGAGCTGGATCCCTGCCAATAATAAGCGCCCGTTACGATAATAAATCCCCTTTTCCGAGGGGATTTATCCTTGCAGAGGATGAACATATGTCTGACATCTATCTCCCGACCCTCATCAGTGAAGCCTTGCTGGCTTTTTCAGGTTTATTTGGCGGCGTCAGTATCTCGTTTTTCTGGCAACCGCAGCGATTGCACCAGCACAGCCGATTTATGGCAGGCATTATTTTTGGTGGAATCAGCATGGGCGCGGCCGTCGCATTAGGTGGATTAGCAGCCCGCTGGTTAAAGATAGACCTTAATCAGGCCGATATCACGCTTGGTTTAGGGTATATCCTCGGGGCAATGAGTAATGGCCTGATCGTCTGGCTGGCAAACTTTTTTCGCCGGCATGAACAACGCGATATTTTTGATGTTGCAAGCGTCATCAAAAGTAAAGTCAGACATGAATCACTTTCTCCGCCTGATTTAACCCACAACAAACCCGATGGAGAATAAATGCTTAATATAATGAATGGCTGGGTGCTTCCCTTTATTATCTTCGTCGACCTGATAACATCGCTGCTGATTTTGTTTGCCGCCTATAGCCGAAGAGTCCATGCCCTGCCGGTAATGTGTAAAATTGGCTTAGCCGCCCTCGCCTTTGGTTTTTTTGGTGAAAGCAGCTTAAACATGAAATTTATTCTTACCGGTGCTGATATACTGAGTGACAGCTTTCCATTCTGGCTATTGCAGGACTTCGGAACGCTGGTGGTGGTGATATATTATTTCAAATCTCAGTACCGTTAAAAAACAAAGCGCAACAGAGGTCTGTCTGTTGCGCTTTTCTTTTAACGCATTTTGACTGCAGCCCTTCGCTTTGCTGAAAAGCGGCTAATTAGACATATATTTAAAATAGAGCATTGCGGCCTGTGTCCGATTGTTGACCTGTAATCGGTGAAAGATGGATTCAAGATGTACTTTGACCGTACCTGCACTGATATTCAATTGCCGGCTGATCTGCTTATTTGTTCCTCCATTCGCCAGCAGCTTAAGAACTTCCTTCTGCCGACGACTCAGGGAGTAGATCGGCAAACCACCAGTGGGTTGTTCTCGCTGGACCACGGCTTGCTCCGGAAAACAGACCACCCCCGAGGAAACCATGCAAAGTATCTGGCTGATTTTCTCGGCAGGGAGATCCTTGGTAAAAATGCCCTTAATGCTTTGGCGGATGTAGAAGTTGAATATCTTATCCGTCGTTTTTCGTAACATCACCACGATCGGTAGCTCAGGCCAGTTTGTCATCAAATTAGTGATAAAATCACGGCACTTCATTTCACCATCCAGCAAAATAATGCTGACCGGCATAGAGGTTAAAATTGCGTGTGCATCTTCAAAATTGTTCGCTGCAAAAACAGTGCATTCCGGCATTACGCGTTCCAGCTCTGTTTTCATACCGTGAATGAAGATCGGTAATTCATCGATCATTAATATATTCATCGTAGCATAACCCCGTGTGAAATCTATTTTCTTAGGTTATTCAACCAACTTATTCCGAAATTAAGTATGCGTGCTATTACAAAACTGTAAAAACAGCATTCGGCATAAGGCAAACGTCATATACCCAAAGCAAAAACTTAAGCAGTACTACACATTAAACATAGCCATGTTTAATTGAGAACTACCTTATCATTATCAAAAATAGCCTGGGCTTAATAGCATATTCCCCGAAAAATTGCTGACACATATTATTTAACTGCACGCGTGCCATCCACCTACATATTAATATTTCAATGAGGTCATTTATGACAATACTAACAGTGTATTTCTGTGGTACTGGATCTAATAAATTTGATGAGTCTCATGCTAATTACTGGAACGGCGAGCTCATCTCTTCTCTGGCAGCCAATAACAAGGGTAAAGAGTTCGCCGAATGGGTCATTCTTGATGGCCCGGGGAGCGGCAATCTACAAAGCGATGAGCTTTGGGTCAAAAGCGGAGAATATTCTCAGCTTCGTGCCCAGCTTCTGGGCAGCGGCTGGAACGAGAATGTTCAGCATGCGATTAATATTATCAAAGGCCACGTTGACTGGCAGCGTGAGAAGCTCACAAAAGAAAACTATGAGCAGCTTAAAAAGGCGGGCGTGCCTATTCAGGACGTTGAGGTTACCGGTTCCTTTTGGTGGCGCAAATATGACTATGGCGATCGTAAAGTGACCCAGCAGGCGCTGCAGCAGCAAATCATCAAAACCTTCCGCCAGGGTCAGATCCTGCCCACTCAGGTGAACCTTGTTGGGTGGAGCCGGGGCGGAATTAGCTGTCATATGCTTGCCAATGCAATGCTTGCCGATCCCCTTTTAACGACGATTCCGGTGAATATTTTTGCGGTCGATCCGGTTCCGGGTATGGGTAATTTCCAGGCGGACAAAGTCACTCTGGGCAGCAACGTGAAGGAGTATGTGGCTTTCTATGCCAGACATGAGCGGTCAAAAGGTTTCTCGTGCGTCATTCCACAGACCGATAGCGCGACAAAAGTACATATTTATCCCATGTCTGGTCGCCACGCTACGCTGGTGGGGAATGCTTCGGCCAATGGGAATAGCGGGGAAAAAGTGGTCCATGAGCCCGGCACGATCGTGCGTCATTTTGCAGAAGTTTGCCTGCAAAGATGGGGCGTCACGCTGGATAAAAAGCTCAATCTGGATGGAGTGCAGCTGCTGGAATTGCACCAGTCCATTCAGCGTAACGCTCCGCTATTCGCCGAGATGCAAAAAACGGTGTACACCATTTCGGAAAACGATGGAGGGGAGCGCTATGTCTCACTGGGCAGCACTGGAAAACGGTTCTCGTCCATCCAGGGTTCGCGCTTCAGTCCGGAGTCAGGGCTCGCGTCGGATTATTTGACTAATCAGGCGATCTATAACGTGTTGAAATAAGCGTTACGCGTCCAACGGCAGCTTATGCCGTTGGACTACTCTATGCGAGTCTCAGTCGATGTACTTCATCGCCACCCTTGACGTCAGCCGCGTGATAAGTTCGTAAGCACTCACTTTCGTCATTTCAGCAATGCGTTCAACGGGCAAACCTTCGCCCCACATCACGACATCGTCGCCGGGCTTATCCTGGGCTTCAGGCCCCAGATCGACACAAATCATGTCCATCGCCACGCGGCCAACGATCTTCACCTCGCGACCGTTGACCAGAACCGGCGTACCCGACGGTGCGGCACGCGGATAGCCGTCACCATAGCCCATCGCCACCACGCCGAGACGGGTATCACGCCCGCTGGTCCAGGTACCGCCGTAGCCGACCGGCTCGCCCGCTTTATGGTCACGCACGGCAATCAGGTTAGAGACCAGCGACATGACCGGCTGGAAGCCAAAGTCCGGCCCCCAGGGTTTGTTCTCCAGCGGCGACACGCCGTAGAGAATAATGCCTGGTCGCGCCCAGTCGAAATGCGACTGCGGCCACAGCAGAATCCCGCCGGATGCCGCAATCGAGCGCATCCCCGGCTTGCCTTCGCAGAAGGTGTTAAAGATATCCAGCTGGCGCTCGGTCGCACCGCACTCGGGCTCATCGGCGCGGGCGAAGTGGCTGACGATATTCACCGGCTGACGCACGTTTTTGCACCGGCATAAACGCTGATAAAACGCTTCCGCGCTTTCCGGACGCACGCCAAGACGGTGCATGCCCGTGTCGAGCTTCATCCAGACGGTCACCGGCTCGCCCAGTTCGGCGGTTTCGAGTGCGGTTAGCTGTTCTTCGTTATGTACCGCCGTGTGCAGATGCTGGTCAGCAATGGTTGGCAGATCGCTGGCTTCGAAAAAGCCTTCGAGGAGCAGTATGGGTTGAGTAATGCCGCCCGCGCGCAGGCGGAGGGCTTCTTCAAGACGGGCGACGCCAAAGGCGTCGGCATCGGGGAGCGTTCGCGCGGTCTCAAGAAGACCGTGTCCGTAAGCGTTCGCTTTCACGACTGCAACGAGCTTGCTGGCAGGCGCCAGTTCACGCAGACGTTGCAGGTTGTGTCGCAGAGCGCGGCGGTTAATAACAACAGTTGCCGCTTGCATTTGAATTCCTTAGAAATTACTCATCATCATATTGAGGACCGGCATAGTTGTCGAAACGCGACCACTGTCCGTTAAAGGTCAGACGCACCGTCCCGATTGGGCCGTTACGTTGTTTACCAATAATAATTTCGGCGATCCCTTTCAGGTCGCTGTTCTCGTGATAAACCTCATCACGGTAGATGAACATGATTAAGTCGGCATCCTGCTCGATGGAGCCGGACTCACGCAGGTCAGAGTTGACCGGGCGCTTGTCGGCACGTTGTTCCAGAGAGCGGTTCAGCTGCGACAGCGCGACTACCGGTACGTGCAGCTCTTTGGCTAACGCCTTGAGCGAGCGGGAAATCTCCGCAATTTCAAGCGTACGGTTGTCGGAAAGCGACGGGACGCGCATCAGCTGAAGGTAGTCGATCATGATGAGGCCGATGCCGCCGTGTTCACGGGCGATACGGCGCGCGCGGGAGCGCACTTCCGTCGGCGTCAGGCCGGACGAGTCATCAATATAGATGTTACGTTTTTCCAGCAGAATGCCCATGGTGCCGGAGATGCGCGCCCAGTCTTCATCATCGAGCTGGCCGGTACGAATGCGGGTCTGATCTACGCGCGACAGCGACGCCAGAGAACGCATCATAATCTGCTCGGAGGGCATCTCAAGGCTGAAGATCAGCACTGGCTTATCCTGCAACATCGCCGCGTTTTCGACGAGGTTCATCGCAAAGGTAGTTTTACCCATAGACGGACGCGCGGCGACGATAATCAAATCCGACGGCTGCAGACCGGCGGTTTTCTTGTTCAAATCGTCATAGCCGGTGTTTACCCCGGTTACACCGTCGTGCGGCTGCTGGAACAGCTGTTCGATACGGGCAACGGTGGCGTCGAGGACATCGGCGATGTTTTTTGGGCCTTCGTCTTTATTGGCGCGGCTTTCGGCGATTTTAAAGACGCGGGATTCAGCCAGGTCGAGCAGGTCTTCGCTGGTGCGCCCTTGCGGATCAAAACCGGCCTCGGCGATCTCATTCGCCACCGAGATCATCTCGCGGACGACGGCACGTTCGCGCACGATATCGGCATAAGCGCTGATGTTCGCCGCACTAGGCGTGTTTTTTGACAGTTCCGCCAGATAGGCAAACCCGCCGCAGCTGTCGAGCTGACCAAGACGCTCCAGCGATTCCGCGAGCGTGATCAGGTCGATCGGGCTGCCCGACTCCTGCAGACGCGCCATTTCAGTAAAGATGTGGCGGTGCGGGCGGGTGTAGAAATCTTCCGCCACGACGCGCTCGGCGACGTCGTCCCAGCGCTCGTTATCCAGCATTAAACCGCCCAACACCGACTGTTCCGCTTCAATCGAGTGCGGCGGGACCTTTAACCCTGCGACCTGGAAATCACGCTCGCGAGGTTCAGTCTGTTTGTTGAAGGGTTTGTTTCCTGCCATAGTGAATGGAGTTACCGAGATAAAGAGTGGGTCGAAAGATTACCATATTTTTCTTACGGAGGGAGCATGGCAACGCGCATTGAATTCCAGAAACACGGTGGGCCAGACGTACTGAAAGCGGTGGAGTTCACACCTGCCGCGCCTGGCGAAAACGAAGTGCAGGTTGAAAACAAAGCCATCGGCATTAACTACATCGACACCTATATTCGCGGCGGTCTCTACCCGCCGCCGTCAATGCCGAGCGGCCTGGGCACCGAGGCGGCCGGTGTCGTCGTCAAAGTGGGCAGCGCGGTTAAGCATATTAAAGAGGGCGATCGCGTGGTGTACGCGCAGTCTGCGCTGGGCGCTTACAGCTCCGTCCACAACGTTCCGGCGGATAAAGCCGCCCTGCTGCCTAACGCCATTTCCTTTGAGCAGGCGGCGGCCTCGTTCCTGAAAGGCCTGACGGTTTACTACCTGCTGCGCAAAACCTATGAAATTAAGCCCGACGAGCAGTTCCTGTTCCATGCCGCAGCGGGTGGCGTCGGGCTCATCGCCTGTCAGTGGGCAAAAGCACTGGGCGCGAAGCTGATCGGCACGGTCGGAAATGCACAAAAAGCGCAGCGCGCGCTCCAGGCGGGCGCCTGGCAGATGATTAACTACCGTGAAGAGAGCATTGTTGAGCGGCTGAAGGAGATTACCAGCGGCAAAAAAGTGCGCGTGGTGTATGACTCGGTGGGGAAAGACACGTGGGAAGCGTCGCTGGACTGTCTGCAGCGCCGTGGTCTGATGGTCAGCTTCGGCAATGCGTCAGGCGCGGTAACCGGCGTTAACCTCGGCATACTGAACCAGAAAGGTTCTCTGTACGTGACGCGCCCTTCCCTGCAAGGATACATCACCAACCGGGAAGAACTTGAGGAAGCCAGCAACGAGCTGTTCTCGCTGATCGCCAGCGGCGTCATCAAAGTGGATGTGGCAGATGCGCAGAAATTCGCGCTGACCGATGCGCAGCGCGCGCATGAGGTGCTGGAGAGCCGGGCGACGCAGGGGTCGAGCTTGTTGATTCCCTGAGTCCCAAAAGAAATTGGGCTTCCCGTGGGAAGCCCTTTCTTTTTTTAGTTCGGCTGTATGTAGGGTACAGCTCGATGAATTCTTTAACGGCAGTCATAGTGACAGATTCGATAACTAAATCCTATTCTGTTCTAAGCCATGCCGCCGGAAAAGTTACAAGTATGTGACGAACCCCTCAATACCTTAGTAACGGAAGCGGTTATTGCGCTGATAACTGGGCACTTTTGGCGCTTTAATCGCCCGAATCACCCACACGACCGCAATGGCCAGCAGTAGCCACGGCAACAGTTTGATCGTCAGCGCAAACAGTCCGCCAATAAACATGACCACCGTCGCCACCACGATAGCCGCCAGAATGCCGAGCAGCGAAACGCCTGTCGCTAACAGCATGACAAAAAAGCCAATCACAAAAAGTAGTTCCAGCATGGTTCTCTCCCACGAGTTCCCGAGTAATGCAGTCAGCATTACAAGAATCATGCCAGTATTAAGTTGTTGTTATTAAAGCAAAACACCCCGCAAACGTTCGCAGGGCGTGGTGAATTTGACGAACTTTTAGCGAAAGTTATCGCTTGTCTGCCACCAGTCGCAGCGCATGTTCCAGCACCTCAATATCGGCACCGGCTTTATGCGCATTCTCGCTCAGGTAGCGGCGCCACTGACGCGCGCCCGGAATCCCCTGGAACAGGCCAAGCATATGGCGAGTGATATGGCCGAGATACGTGCCATTGCTCAGCTCGCGCTCAATGTAAGGGTACATCGCACGCACGACGGCAACCGGATCGGTGTCCGCGCCTTCGATACCAAAGATTTCGCGATCGACCGTCGCCAGAATGCCCGGGTTCTGATACGCCTCGCGGCCGACCATCACGCCATCCATATGTTCCAGATGCGCTTTGGCCTCTTCCAGCGACTTGATGCCGCCGTTGATGGACATCGTCAGGTGCGGGAAGTCACGCTTCAGTTGATACACGCGCGGATAGTCCAGCGGCGGGATCTCACGGTTCTCTTTCGGGCTGAGGCCGGAGAGCCAGGCTTTTCGCGCGTGGATGATGAACATCTCGCACTCGCCTTTTCCGGATACCGTGTTGATGAAGTCGCACAGGAATTCGTAGCTGTCCTGATCATCAATGCCGATACGGGTTTTGACCGTGACCGGAATGGAGACCACATCGCGCATCGCCTTGATACAGTCCGCTACCAGCTGTGCATTCCCCATCAGACAGGCGCCAAACATGCCGTTCTGCACGCGGTCGGACGGGCAGCCAACGTTCAGGTTGATCTCGTCGTAGCCGCGTTCTTCTGCCAGCTTCGCGCACTGCGCCAGCGCGGCCGGATCGCTGCCGCCCAGCTGCAGGGCAACCGGATGCTCTTCTTCGCTATAGGCCAGATAGTCGCCCTTCCCATGAATGATTGCGCCCGTGGTCACCATTTCGGTGTACAGCAGCGTATGGCGGGAGAGCTGGCGCAGGAAATAGCGGCAGTGTCTGTCCGTCCAGTCGAGCATCGGCGCAATGGAGAAACGGTGTGCAGGGAAAGCGGTCTGTAATTCTGACGACATGGCGAAGTTTTAAGCATCTGGTGGAAAAGGGGCGCTACTATAGCACAAAGAAAAGACGGAGGCGCAGCGCCTCCGGTGGACTTTAGAACGTCATGCTCAGCTGAGCCCCGGCGCCCCAGGTTTCGTCCTCGCCGTACAGGCCCATCAGGTCAACATGAACGGTACTGAACGGCGCGAAACCGACACCGCCGGTAAAGACATTGCTGTCGTTACCCTTCACGTCCGCGCGATAACCCGCACGCACCGCCAGCCAGCTGAGCGGCGTAACCTCAGCACCGACCCCCACGTACTGCGACGTATCTTCGCTCTTGAAGCCTTTGGTTTCCGTCAGGTCGCCATCGGCAGTCAGCGTCACCAGATCGTTGTGCCAGGCGGCCCCGGCGGTCACCAGCGGACGGATCTGATAGGTGTCTTTATAGCTCACCACTTCTCCCGTACGGCCGTTGCGGATGCGGATATCTTTGGTGTCGATATCACGCGACATCAGGTTTTGACCGCTCACGCCGACCGTCCAGTGTTCGCCGAAATCAGCCGCAATACCGGCATCGACGTTGAAGCCCGTGTCGTCCGTACGATAGCGGCTGTCGTTCCACTTGTTACTGTCGTAATCGTAGATTGAGGTGGTGTAGTTATAGACCCAGGTTTTTTGCAGCTTTGGCGTCACGCCTACGGAAACCGGGACGCCGCCAAGGTCAAACTGACGGGCTACGGCAACACCATAGTCGGACACAATCGCCGCCCGGCCAGACGCCGTTGAGTTGAGATTTTTAGTGATCTGATCCGTGCCGTTCAGCGCAGCGTCCAGGGCAACACCGGCAGCCACCACCTTGCTTCGTTGAATACCGCGCAGATAATCAATATCTTGCTGATCGATAGACGAGCTCACCCGGCCATGGGCATAGCCTTTCGCCATAAAGGCCACGGAAAGCACATCGTTAGGGATACTCACGGCAAGCCCTGCACCTGCCGTCGCGCGTGCGGTTTTGCCCTTGAGATAGTCCAGCTCATCGGCCAGATCTTTGGCCGCGCCCTGGAACTGATTAATGGAACCTAAAGGATTGGTGATAATGTCTCCTGGCGTGAGGTCGTCAACCACATCCTTATAGTGATTGATTTTGTCGTTGATGGTATCAATCTCGTCCTGCAGATTGTCCTCATCCGTCACCTGTACGCCAACGGACGGCAAAATGACCGTCACATCATCGTCCGGTTTTGCCTTTGCCAGCAACGCGGGGTTGATTAACGCCCCGCTACCATAGCTCCCAGCCGCAACGCCGGTACCGCCCATTGCGTCACTCCGTGATTCTGTCCAGGTATTTGCTGCTCCCGCCTGATTTGCCATAAACAAGGAAACAGCGATACTAACCACCGAAAATTTAAAATTTTTTTTCACAGTATGCCCGTTATAGTCTGTTATGAAATAACCCCTGTCTGTTATCACCCAAACAGGAACGAACTATTGCTGTGAATAAGTAGTAAAAGACCCGCTATTTCTATCCCTAAGTAAAACTTCCTTACGGCCTGTTATATTTTGTGACGGCCCTCAATATTTATAGAAGAGGAAATTATTTTTTCCCAGGTTTTCCATCATGCGGTCCAAAAAACTGGGGCGGGTGGTCTACCCAGCGATCCTCACGGGTAGCGGCATACACGGGGTTGAGCGGATAGTAGATGCGGTTGTGCTTCTTGTTAGCTTCGCCAACGACCAGTAACCGCACCTCTTCGTCCGTGTTGTTGATAAAGCTGTGGCAGATACCGGTTCCGGCAGGAAACCCCACGCTGTCGCCCGGTTCAAGTTTCCATAAATAGCCGTTAATCCACGCTTCTGGATGACCTTCGAGCACATAAACGAACTCTTCTTCATCGCTTTCCGCGTGCGGATAGGACGTCCTGCGCCCGGGCGGTAAACGCTCATGATGGATACCAATGCGCCCGAGCCCAAGCTTGCGAGCCAACGGGGCGCCGATAGAAAAACGCTCATCGCTATCTGGGTAGGTCGAATCATCCGCGCCTTCAACGTCGCGCCAGTGCCGAATACAGTCAGGTTTTTTCATTGTTTATTTCCCGGTTTGCAATGGGTCAGGTATAGCACAGACTGGCGGATCTCGGCGTTTTTACCAGAACATGATAAAGTGGGGGTTTCCGTCCTATAACATCCGGGGTGCTAAATGGATAAGTCCACAAAAGAGCTGTTAGCGCAGGCCGAAAAGCTGTGTGCGCAACGCAATGTGCGCCTGACTCCGCAGCGCCTTGAAGTCTTACGTCTGATGAGCCTGCAGCAGGGTGCTATCAGCGCCTACGATCTGCTGGACCTGCTCCGCGAAAGCGAGCCGCAGGCGAAACCTCCGACCGTGTATCGCGCCCTGGATTTCCTGCTGGAACAAGGATTCGTGCATAAAGTTGAGTCCACAAACAGCTACGTGTTGTGCCATCTGTTCGATCAGCCCACCCATACATCGGCGATGTTTATCTGCGACCGCTGCGGCGTGGTGAAAGAAGAAGCTGCGGAAGGCGTGGAAGATATTATGCATACGCTGGCAGCGAAAATGGGTTTTGCCCTGCGTCATAACGTGATTGAAGCGCACGGACTGTGCTCTGCCTGCGTGGAAGTGGAAGCCTGTCGTCATCAGGACGCGTGTCAGCACGACCACTCTATTCTTGTGAAGAAAAAACCGCGTTAACGGCAAAAGAAAAGGCGGCTCATGGCCGCCCTCAGGGTGTACTTCCTTGTACTTGCGGGTATAGCCCGGTTACCAGCGGTAGTCGTTGCGTTTTTCCCAGTCGCCTACTTCTTTTTCCGCCTGGTCTTTCGCGTAGCCGTAACGTTCCTGAATTTTACCGACAAGCTGATCGCGTTTACCTTCAATGACGGTCATATCGTCATCAGTCAGCTTACCCCACTGTTCTTTCGCTTTACCTTTGAACTGCTTCCAGTTGCCGCCGATTTCGTCTTTATTCATCATCGTGTCCTCTTAGTTAAGCGTCGGGTCGTAACGTCCGTTACGTTCTTTTCTGCTGGACGTGATAATTATTGTAGTTAAGGATTCGGCAGTTGATTTCATATTCGGAATCTTTAACCGTCACGATATATCGTGACGTGAAGGGAACCAGGTATCGTTTTGCCAGTGGCGGTGCCAGATAAAAGCCAGCGATATCCCTCTCAGCGAGAGGAAAACGGCCAGGGCCAGCCACAAACCGTGATTACCCAGCCAGGGAAGCGTCAGCAGCGTCAGGCCAAACCCGGCCGCAGCGACCGCCATGCTGTTGCGCATTTCCGCTCCGCGAGTCGCACCAATAAACATGCCGTCCAGCAGATAACACCAGACGCCGACCACCGGTAAGATGACTTGCCAGATGAGATAGTGACTCGCCAGCTCGCGCAGCGCAGGGATAGACGTAAGCAACGCGACGATTTGCTCACCAAGGCAGGCATAAACCAGGCCGAACGCCAGCGCCACCAGCCCAGACTGGCGGCAGGCTGCCCGCCAGACGTCCCGCAGCTGCCCGCTTTCGCGCGCGCCGTACGCCTGCCCGGAATGCGCTTCTACCGCATAGGCAAAACCGTCCAGCGCGTAGGCGGTAAAGGTCAGCAGCGTCATCAATACCGCGTTGACCGCAACGATTTCTGGCCCCAGTCGCGCCCCGAAAACCGTCAGCGCACCGAAGCAGAGCTGAAGCAGCAGCGAGCGCAGCATGATGTCACGATTAAGTGCCAGCAGCTTACGGATATTGCCGCGCCATGCGGTTTTGAGCAGCGCCAGAGAGATGCCGCGCATCGCCAGCACGCGCCAGACCATCCACAGGCCAATAATAAAGGTTCCGTACTCGGCAATCGCCGTCGCCAGCGCCGCGCCCTGCACGTTCATATGCAGGCCCATTACCAGCCAGACATCCAGCACAATGTTAAGAAGGTTGCCTACCACCAGCAAAATCACTGTCGCACGGGCGTACTGCACGCCCAATAGCCACCCCAGCAGAACCAGGTTTGCCAGCGAGGCGGGCGCGCTGAGCCAGCGGATTTCAAGGAAACGTCGCGCCTGAGCCAGTACCGCCTCGCTGCCGCCGACAACATGGAGTGCAAGGTCGATCAGGGGCGTACGAAATAAAACGATTAACGCCCCCGCGCCAAGCGCAAGGATCAGCGGCTGGACCAGCGCGCGCGCCAGACGCAGCGGATCTTTTGCACCATAAGCCTGGGCCGTGAGCCCGGTGGTGCTCATGCGCAAAAAGAGCAGCAGCATAAACAGGAAGCTGGTTGCCGTCGCGCCAATCGCCACGCCGCCAAGATAAACAGGCGAATCAAGGTGGCCAATAACGGCAGTATCGACCAGACCCAGCAAGGGAACGGTAATATTGGAGAAAATCATCGGCAGAGCAAGACGCCACAATGCCTTATCGGATGCCGTCAGCAGTGACATGAAAAATACCGGGAGTCGAGAATGAAGCAGGCTACAGCGGTGCCATAGCCTGTCAGGAAGAGGTTACAGCCATTCGCCGTTGCGAATGACCCCAACCGCCAGTCCTTCGATAGAGAAGTTGTGTTCGCGGAGATCGACCACAATCGGGGAGAACTCGTTGTTTTCAGGCAGTAGCTGAACGGTGTTCCCCTGTTTTTTCAGACGTTTGACGGTGACTTCATCATCAATACGCGCGACAACCACCTGGCCGTTACGCACATCCTGCGTTTTGTGCACCGCAAGCAGATCGCCGTCAAGAATACCGATATCTTTCATCGACATACCGCTGACGCGCAGCAGGAAATCAGCGCTCGGTTTGAACATGCCAGGATCGACCTGGTAGTGGCCTTCAATATGCTGCTGTGCCAGTAAAGGCTCACCGGCAGCAACACGGCCTATCAGCGGAATGCCCGTCTCTTCTTCCACCAGCAGGCGGATACCGCGTGACGCGCCTGAAACAATCTCAATCACGCCTTTACGCGCCAGCGCTTTCAGGTGTTCTTCAGCAGCATTCGGAGAACGGAAGCCCAGACGCTGCGCGATTTCCGCACGCGTGGGTGGCATACCCGTCTGGCCGATATGATCCCGGATGAGATCAAACACCTCTTGCTGCCTGGTCGTTAACGCTTTCATTCCGCCCCCTGGGTGTATATACAGTTATGCTGTGAGTATATACAGTCAAAGGCGATTTTGGAACCAAAAACTGCACAAAAAACCAGGGACTTAATTATTCCTCGAGGCTCATCGGAAATGTGACCAAAGCAGCGTGACCCAGGTGATAACGGCAGTGATAATCGCCAGCAGCACGGCAGCAGAGCCCATGTCTTTTGCGCGGCCAGAAAGCTCGTGGAAATCTGAACCTATGCGATCAACAACGGCCTCAATAGCGCTATTAAGAATTTCCACTATCATCACCAGAAGTACGGAACCGATAAGAAGTACGCGGGTAATAGCATCAACATCAAGGAAACAGGCGATGATCACCGCGATGATTGCGGCGACACCCTCTTGGCGAAAGGCAGCTTCGTTGATCCACGCGGCACGGAAACCTTTGCATGAATAGCCGGCGGCTTTGATGATACGCGTTAACCCAGTGGTATTATTGGCCATTAAAAGAACCTTTTATGAAAAAAAGCGTCAGTAACAGGAACTGTAGCGCGTTTCGCTACAGCCTGAAGTATGACGGGTAACAACAGAAATTTTGCGCGCTTTCTGTTATCCTTGCGCCGCAATTGCATTATTAACCAGAGGCTTTACATCGTTTATGTCCGGCTGGCCACGAATTTACTACAAATTACTTAATTTACCATTAAGCATCCTGGTAAAAAGCAAGTCTATCCCAGCAGAACCCGCGCTGGAATTGGGGCTCGATACCTCGCGTCCTATTATGTACGTTTTGCCTTATAACTCGAAGGCAGACTTACTGACGCTTCGCGCCCAGTGTCTGGCGCATGACTTACCTGACCCGCTTGAACCGCTTGAAGTTGACGGTACGCTGCTGCCGCGCTACGTGTTCATTCACGGTGGACCGCGCGTATTTACCTACTACACGCCAAAAGAAGAGTCCATCAAGCTGTTCCACGACTATCTCGACCTGCACCGCAGCAACCCCGATCTGGATGTGCAGATGGTGCCGGTGTCGGTGATGTTTGGTCGTCGTCCAGGCCGTGAAAAAGGTGAAGAGAACCCGCCGCTGCGCATGCTTAACGGCATCCAGAAGTTCTTCGCGGTCTCCTGGCTGGGACGCGACAGCTTTGTGCGTTTCTCCCCTTCCGTTTCGCTGCGTCGAATGGCGGACGAGCACGGTACCGACAAGATCATCGCGCAAAAACTGGCGCGCGTGGCGCGTATGCACTTCGCCCGCCAGCGCCTGGCTGCCGTAGGGCCGCGTCTCCCGGCGCGTCAGGATCTGTTCAACAAGCTGCTGGCCTCCAAAGCGATTGCCCGCGCCGTTGAAGACGAAGCGCGCAGCAAGAAAATATCGCATGAGAAAGCCCAGCAGAACGCCATTGCGCTGATGGAAGAGATTGCAGCGAACTTCTCTTACGAGATGATTCGCCTGTCCGATCGTATTCTCGGCTTTACCTGGAACCGTCTCTACCAGGGCATCAACGTTCATAACGCCGAGCGCGTACGCCAGCTGGCGCATGATGGCCATGAGATTGTCTATGTTCCCTGCCACCGCAGCCACATGGACTACCTGCTTCTTTCCTACGTGCTCTATCACCAGGGGCTGGTACCGCCGCACATTGCTGCCGGTATCAACCTGAATTTCTGGCCAGCAGGTCCGATTTTCCGCCGCCTGGGCGCGTTCTTTATCCGTCGCACCTTCAAGGGCAACAAGCTCTACTCCACCGTGTTCCGCGAATATCTGGGCGAGCTGTTCAGCCGAGGCTATTCCGTGGAGTACTTCGTGGAGGGCGGTCGTTCCCGTACCGGACGTCTGCTCGATCCGAAGACCGGCACGCTGTCGATGACCATTCAGGCGATGCTGCGCGGAGGAACCCGTCCAATCACGCTGGTGCCAATCTACATTGGCTATGAGCACGTGATGGAAGTGGGCACGTACGCCAAAGAGCTGCGCGGTGCGACCAAAGAGAAAGAGAGCCTGCCGCAGATGCTGCGCGGCTTGAGCAAGCTACGCAATCTCGGTCAGGGCTACGTGAACTTCGGCGAACCGATGCCGCTGATGACGTACCTGAACCATCACGTTCCCGAGTGGCGCGAGTCCATCGATCCTATCGAAGCGATTCGTCCGGCCTGGCTGACGCCAACGGTCAACGGCATCGCGTCCGAGCTGATGGTGCGCATTAACAACGCCGGTGCGGCTAACGCCATGAACCTGTGCTGTACGGCGCTTCTGGCTTCGCGTCAGCGCTCGCTGACCCGCGAGCAGCTCACGGAGCAGCTGGATTGCTATCTGGACATGATGCGCAACGTGCCGTATTCCGTTGATTCAACCGTGCCTTCTGCTACCGCCAGTGAGCTTATCGATCACGCGTTGCAGATGAACAAGTTTGAAGTCGAAAAGGACACGATCGGCGACATCATCATTCTGCCGCGCGAGCAGGCAGTGCTGATGACTTACTACCGCAACAACATCACCCATATGCTGATGCTGCCGTCGCTCATGGCGGCTATCATCACCCAGCACCGCAGTATTTCGCGTCAGGAGCTATTGCGTCACGTTGAGACGCTCTATCCGATGCTGAAAGCGGAACTGTTCCTGCGCTGGAGCAAGGATGAGCTAGCGGGCGAACTGGACAAACTGACGGAAGAGCTGCGTCGTCAGGGGCTGATCGCCGTTTCAAACGACGAGCTGCACATCAATCCGTCGCGTTCCCGTACCCTGCAACTGCTGGCGGCCGGCGCGCGCGAAACGCTGCAGCGCTACGCCATTACGTTCTGGCTGCTGAGTGCGAACCCGTCTATCAACCGCGGTACGCTGGAGAAAGAGAGCCGGACGCTGGCACAGCGCCTGTCCGTTCTGCACGGCATTAACGCCCCGGAGTTCTTCGACAAAGCGGTCTTCAGCTCTCTGGTCCTGACGCTGCGTGATGAAGGCTACATCAGCGATACGGGCGATGCCGAGCCGGAAGAGACGCTGAAGGTGTACCAGATGCTGGCCGAACTCATTACGTCGGATGTGCGTTTGACGATCGAGAGCGCGACGCAGGGCGAGTGATGTGAAAAAGCCGGGTGGTGGTTTCACCTGACCCGGCCTGGCGTTCTGCATAATATAAAGGCCCGGTAAGCGCTAACGCTACCGGGCCTTATTTTTGAGCCTTGTTAAATCACCGCATTCAGCTCAGCAACGTAAAGGCTATCATCCCGACAATCGCACCCGTCGTGCCGAGGATGGTTTCCATCAGCGTCCAGGTTTTCAGGGTTTGCGCTTCGGTAGCGCCGGTAAATTTCCCGAACAGCCAGAAGCCCGCGTCGTTAACGTGAGAGACCACAATCGAACCGCCCGCGATACAGATAGACAGCGCGGCCATCTGCGCCCCGGAGTAGTTCAGCTGTTCAATCACCGGCATCACCAGACCCACGGCGGTTAAGCACGCCACGGTTGCGGAACCCTGGATGATACGCACCGCAGCAGCCAGCACGAAGCAGGTTACCGCAATCGGCAGGCCCATCCCGGTCAGCGCTTCGCCGAGAGCCGGACCCACGCCGGAATCCACCAGCACCTGCTTGAACACGCCGCCGGCACCGATCACCAGCAGGATAATACCCGCCGGCTGCAGCGCGGCACCGCAGATCTCCATCACCCGGTCTTTCGGCATTCCCTGACGCATCGCCAGGCCGTAAATCGCCACCAGACAGGCCACCAGGATCGCCGTGAACGGGTGACCGATGAACTCAAACCATTCATAGGCGCTGGAACCCACCGGCACAAAGCGCGCGGCGATGGTTTTCAGACCCACGAGAACCAGCGGGAGCAGGATCAGCGACAGGCTGAAGCCGAAGGACGGCATTTTGCCCTCGCCCAGGTGCGGCTCGGAGATGTCGTCCGGAATATGCAGCTCAACGTAACGGCTGATGAAGTTGCCCCACAGCGGACCGGCAATAATCATTCCCGGGATTGCCGCGCACAGGCCAATCAGGATCATCCAGCCAAAGTCGGCGTGCATCTGGGAAGCCAGCAGCATCGGCGCAGGCCCCGGCAGCAGAAACGCTGCGGCCGCCGCCACGCCCGCAAACAGCGGAATAACCAGCTTAACGAGGTTAGTGCCGGTATGGCGCGCCATGGAGAACGCGACGCTTATCAGCAGCACAACGGCCACTTCGAAGAACAGCGGCAGCGCGCAAATCAGGCCAGCCAGACCAATCGCGTAGTGCGCGCGGCTGTGGCCGAAGGACTTCAGCATCTTGACGGCAATCTGGTCGACCGCGCCCGTCTCGTGCAAAATCTTGCCAAACATCGCGCCAAGGGCGACCACAATCGCCAGGAAGCCCAGCGTGCCTCCCATCCCTTTTTCCATCGTCGCGGCGATCTTGTCGAGCGGCATACCGGAAAAGAGACCTGCACCTATAGAAACCACCATCAAAGCAACAAAGGCGTGCATACGCGCCTTCATCACTAAAAACAGCAGCAGCAATACGGAACCCACTGCTGTCAAAACTAGCGTTAATGTACTCAAAACTTACTGCCTTTTATTAATGACCTCGATGGTGCTGGCAACAACACCTTCCAGTGACTGATCGATATCAACCACTAAGACGTCTTTCTCGTCTTCACCCGGCTCCTGCAGCGCTTCGAACTGCGTCACCAGCATCTGGGTTTTGAAGAAGTGACCTTTACGCGCCTTCAGACGGCTTTCAATCACCTCGAAATCTCCTTTCAGGTAGATGAAAGAGAGGTTCGGGTTGCCGTCGCGCAGCAGATCGCGGTAGGTTTTTTTCAGTGCAGAGCAGACGATCAGGGAGACTTTGTTGGTACGCTGCATAGCGAACGCGGCGTCATTCAGCGCCTGCAACCACGGTTTGCGGTCGTCGTCGTTCAGCGGCTCGCCGGACGCCATTTTCATGATGTTGCTGCGCGGATGGAGGAAGTCGCCATCAAGGAACGCAGCCTGGAGTTGATGCGCCACTTCGCTGGCTACGGCTGATTTCCCGCTACCGGAAACGCCCATCAGGACGTAGACGTGGTGATCGTGATTAGTCGTGCTCAAAGGGTGTCCCTCAGTCAATTGTTACGGGTAACAGTTATCGGTAACATTGTCCTGCCGGGGCAAAAGAGAAGCAATATCCAAACGTGCGCGAAGTGAATAAGTGTGAGCTACTTCAAATTTGTCAGTTCAAATAGATCCACCCGGTGACAAGGTGAAACCTAAATCTAACATTTTTGGGGTAACCGTCTCGCCACGAATACGCGCCAGCAGGCGTTCTGCGCCAATGCGGCCCATACGTTCACGCGGGGTCAGGACGCTCGCCAGCCGCGGCTCCATCACCTGGCCGATGTCGTGGCCGTGGAAACCGGCAATTGCCATATCATCAGGGATCTTGAGCCCCAGACGCTGACACTCAAACGCCGCGCCAACCGCAAGGTCATCGTTGGTACAGAAAATACCGTCCAGTTGCGGATACTCGCGTCGTGCCTGACGCATCAGCTCAATACCCGACGTATAGGAAGAGGACTGCTCCACCATCACGCTGTAGGGGGTTAAGTTCGCGTCGAGCATCGCCTGCTCGTATCCCTTCTGTTTGATGATAGTACGTTCATCAAGACGCGCACCCAGATAGGCGATATGACGATGCCCACGGGCGATGATGGCCGCCGTCATCTGGCGCGCCGCTTCGAAGTTATCGAACCCCACGGCGATGTCGAGGCACGGAGACTGGCTGTCCATCAGCTCCACCACCGGGATACCGGCCACTTCGATCATTTTAAGCGTGCGGGCAGTGTGGGTACGTTCCGTTAAAATCAGGCCGTCGATGTTCCAGGAAAGCATCGATTCAAGACGTTCCTCTTCCAGCTCCGGCTTGTACCCGTAGTGGGCGAGCATGGTCTGATAGCCAAAAGCATCGGTGACGCTTTCAATACCGCGCAAAACTTCGGCGAAAACCTGGTTGGTCAGGGAAGGAAGCAGGACGCCCACCGCACGGCTGGTCGCATTGGAGAGAATATCGGGCGCGCGGTTGGGGATATAACCCAGTTCATCAAGGGCAGCGGCAATCTTGCCACGTAACGCCACGGAAACCTGTTCCGGGTTACGTAAAAAACGGCTGACCGTCATTTTGGTCACACCGACGCGATCGGCGACATCCTGAAGTACGGGGCGTTTCTTTTTCATCGTCCTGAGAAATCTTGAAGTGAGAGATTTGCTCAGTTTATCACGGACAAAGCCCATCCTTCCCCTGTCAAAGGGAAGGATGGGCATTTATTTATGATTTATTACACCGGCGGCAGGTCAAACAGCAGAATTTCACTTTCGCTGTCGGCATGCACGGAGAGCGCCTGCTCATCCCAGACGGCCAGGCCATCGGCGGTTGTCGCTTTGGTGCCGTTGATGGACACTTCACCTTTCACCACCTGGATCCAGACGCGGCGGTTGGCGGCAATCTGGTGCACAGACTGTTCGTCTTTCGCCAGCGCCCAGCGGTACAGCTCCATATCCTGATGAACCTTCAGAGAACCTTCACGCGCATCCGGGGACAGCACCAGCTGTTTGCCCTGTTTCGCGTCGAAGCGGCGCTGCTCGTAGCGCGGCGTGATGCCGGTCTCTTCTGGAATGATCCAGATTTGATACAGGTGCAGTTTTTCCGTTTTGCTCGGGTTGTACTCGGAGTGACGCACCCCGGTACCCGCGCTCATAATCTGGAACTCGCCCGCCGGAACCTGCTCTTTGTTACCCATGCTGTCCTGGTGTTCCACCGCCCCTTCCAGCACATAGGTCAGGATTTCCATGTCTTTGTGCGGGTGGGTACCGAAGCCCTGGCCTGCATCAATCACGTCGTCGTTAATCACGCGCAGTGCGGAGAAGCCCATGAAGTTCGGGTCGTAGTAGTCGGCAAACGAGAATGAATGCCATGAGTCCAGCCAGCCATGATTCGCGTGACCACGTTCGTTTGCTTTGCGTAAGTAGATCATTGTTTTCACCCTCAGTTCGTTTCGATGGAGTAAGTGTGGACGCAAACCGCCTGGGATCATAGAGGGTGAAAATTGACTCCTCTGTTCAAAAATTATGAACAAGCGCAGAGGAGCCGTTTTTGCTTATTTCGCGAGGGTTACCGTGGCAGGAGAAGCCTGCTCGAAGGCTCGCTCGAGGATTTCCAGGTTGGTCAGAACGTCAGATTCCTTGACGTAATTCGGCGCGCCGGTTGTGAGAGTTTCATACAGCGCATCGTAGACGCGGCCATAGTCGCCAATTTCCGGTTTCAACTCTTCTCTCACCGTCACGCCCTCATCGTTCACGTACACCAGCATGCCCACGGAATCATCCGCCGCAAAGCCCGGCTCACCCGGCATGATGTTGGCCTTCAGGCTGGTCTCCTGCTGGTCGATGCCGTACTTGATGAACGAGCCTCGGGTGCCGTGAACGATAAATTTCGGATAGTCGATTTTCACCAGATGGCTGGTTTTGACGATGGCCTTCAGGTCGCCGTAGAACAGCTGCGCTTCAAAGGTGTCGTCCGGGTTGGCTTTATTACGCAGGCTGCGGATGTCGTATGCGACATGATCCGGTCGGCCAAACAGGGAGATGATCTGGTCCATGGTATGCACGCCCAGACCATAGAACGAGCCGTCCTGCGGCAGGCCGGGTTGGGTTTCCGCTACCGGACGGTAGTAATCGAAGTGGCTTTCGATTTCCACAATGTCGCCCAGCTTGCCGCTTTCAATCGCCTTTTTTGCCGTCAGGAAGCAGCTGTCAAAGCGACGGTTCTGATACGGCGTAACGGTCAGGCCTTTACTTTTCGCCAGCGCGAACAGCTCTTTTGCTTCGGCGATGGTCGGGGTGAACGGTTTTTCCACCAGCACGTTTTTGCCCGCTTCCAGCGCGCGTTTCGCATAGTCAAAATGGCTGTCGGCGTGGGTGCAGACGACAACCAGTTTGACCAGCGGGTCGTTAAGAACTTCATCAAGATCGCTGGTGAAATGGATATGAGAATACTGCGGGGATTGCTCTTCCGGCTTCGCGCGGCGGCGGTAGATATGGGCCACGTGCCAGCTGTCTTTACGGTTGAGAACATACGGCAGGTGGTAGCGGGTCGTACTTTTACCAAATCCAATAAATGCGCAATGTAGTGTCATGGCTCAGTCCTTTTGGAAGGTTACTGAGTCTAACCATAACAAAAAAAAAGCCAGCTAAAAGCTGGCTAAAGTAATACTGGAAGCAATGTGAGCAATGTCGTGCTTTCAGGTTCCCGTAGCGGTCTTCCTGAATGCAGAGCAATAATAATCATTCTCATTCGCACTTGTCCAATACTTTTTGCAAAAAATAGCGGTTGACTCAAATTTTAAAGTCATTGATGTTGGAAGGGACGTTTAACTGACTGAGGAATAAGGAATGAGTGAGATAGTGATACGCCATGCGGAACCGAAAGATTATGACGCCATTCGTCAGATCCACGCCCAGCCGGAGGTGTACCACAACACGCTACAGGTTCCTCATCCCTCTGAGCAAATGTGGCAAGAACGGCTATCCGACCAGGCCGGCATCAAGCAGCTCGTCGCCTGCATAGACGGTCATGTAGCTGGCCATCTGTGCATCGTCGTCGCGCAACGCCCGCGCCGCAGCCATGTGGCTGATTTTGGGATTTGTGTCGGCGCGCAGTGGCAAAACCGGGGCGTTGCCAGCGCTCTGATGCGCACCATGATTGATATGTGCGATAACTGGCTGCGCGTTGACCGCATTGAGCTGACGGTATTTGTCGATAACGAACCGGCAATTGCGGTGTACAAAAAACACGGGTTCGAAATTGAAGGCACCGGCAAACGCTATGCCCTGCGCAACGGCGAGTATGTTGACGCGTATTATATGGCGCGAATGAAGTAGTTTGTTGCCCTCACCCTAACCCTCTCCCACAGGGAGAGGGAATGAAAAACGTAGGCCGGGTAAGGCGAAGCCGCCACCCGGCAAACCATCAATACCCCGCCGACAAATCATCCACCGACCGCGGATCCGACGCGCCAAACAGCGCCCCGTCCGGCCCGACCATAATGCTCTGGGTGCTGCCCATCGCCTCCTTCACCGCCACCTTCTGCCCGCGCTGTTCAAGCAGCTTGATGGTGTCCGGGCTAAAGCCCTTCTCCACGCGCAGCTCGTCCGGCAGCCACTGGTGATGGAAACGCGGGGCGTTGGTCGCTTCGGCGACGTTCATCCCAAAGTCGATGCTGTTCACCACCATCTGCAGCACGGTGGTGATAATACGGCTGCCGCCAGGGCTGCCGGTTACCAGCCAGGTTTTCCCGTCTTTCACGACAATGGTGGGCGACATAGACGACAGCGGACGTTTCTTCGGCCCTACCGCATTCGCATCGCCGCCCACCAGCCCGTAGACGTTCGGCACGCCCGGTTTGGCAGAGAAGTCATCCATCTCGTTGTTCAGCAGAATGCCGCTGTTGCCCGCCACAATCCCGGTGCCGAAGGTGGTGTTGAGCGTGTACGTCACCGCCACCGCGTTACCGTCTTTATCCACCACCGAGAAGTGGGTGGTCTGGTTGCTTTCATACGGCGCCAGCTTGCCGGGGCGGATCTCGCTCGACGGTTTGGCCTTGTTGATGTCGATCTGATCGGCAATGGATTTGGCATACGCCTTGTTGGTCAGCGCCTGCCATGGCACCTTCACGAAGTCCGGATCGCCGAGATATTCCGACCGGTCGGCGTAGGCGCGTTTTTCCGCTTCCGCCATCACCTGCATGGCGTCCGCGCTGCCGAAGCCGAACTTGTGCATATCGAAGTTTTCGAGAATATTGAGGATCTGCACGATGTGGATCCCGCCGGAGGACGGCGGCGGCATGGAGAAGACCTCGTAGCCGCGATAGGTGCCGCTAATTGGCTCGCGCTCCACCGCCTTGTATTCCGCCAGATCCGCTTTGGTGATGAGCCCGCCGTTCTTCTGCATCTCTTCGGCAATCTGGTCGGCAATCGCCCCTTTGTAGAAGGCGTCCGGGCCGTGCTCCGCAATCAGCTCCAGGCTTTTGGCGAGGTTCTTCTGCACCAGCCTGTCGCCCTTCTTCAGCGGCTCACCGTCTTTCCAGAAGATGGCCTTGCTGTTTTCGTGATTCGGAATGACTTCGCTGCCGTAGGTCTTGAGATCGTCCGCCAGCGCATCGTTTACCACAAAGCCGTCGCGCGCCAGCTTGATGGCAGGCTGCACCACCTTGTTCAGCGGCATCGTGCCGTATTTTTCCAGCGCCAGCGAGAAGCCCGCAACGGTGCCCGGCGTACCGGTGGCGAGGTGCGAAGTCAGGGATTTTTTGCTGTCAGGGTTACCCTGATCGTCGAGGAACATATCGCGGGACGCCTGAGAAGGCGCCATTTCTCGGAAATCGATGGCGGTGGTTTTGCCGTCTTTGGTGCGCAGCATCATAAAACCGCCGCCGCCCAGGTTCCCCGCCTGCGGATGCGTCACCGCCAGCGCATAGCCGACAGCGACCGCAGCATCCACCGCGTTACCGCCCTGCCTGAGAATATCGACGCCCACTTTTGTTGCCAGGGCATCCACTGACGCCACCATGCCATGGGTTGCCCGCACGGGATGAAAAACATCTTCCTCCACGCCGTAAGAGACCGGAGGCGCCGCTGGCGGGTTGGCCGCCACGCTAAATGTACCGCCTGCCATCAGCGCGGCGATGGCGACCCAGCGCAAAAACGTTGGTTTCATCATTATTGTTCTCCAGGTGATAGGGTCCATATTCCCCGCTTAAGCCTGGTTCACAACTCCTAAAAAATCATCGTCATGGTGAAATCGGGGTAAACTTAAGAGAGACCTCAAAAGGAGGAAATGACAATGAAACGCTTATGGATCCTTACGGCGCTGATCCCGTTTGCCGCGCTCGCACAGCCGCTTAACACCATGAACAACCCAAACCAGCAGGGTTATGTCATCCCGAGCCAGCAGCGTATGCAGACGGAGATGATGAGCCAGCAACAGCAGCAGAAAGGGATGCTTAATCAGCAGCTTAAAACGCAGACCCAGATGCAGCAGCAAAGCCTGCAAAATCAGATGAACGCCAACACCCAGCGCGTGCAGCAGGGGCAGGTGCGCGAGCAGCCGCTGCCGAATAAAAACGGCGGGATGTTAGGAGGAATGACGTCGTCAGGCAGCGGACAGCAGCACATGCTGCCGCCGCAGTCGAATGGCAGTATGCTTAATCCGCAGAACTAAAGTCCGGGCCGATCAGGTCGATTGCATCGGTACAGATGCTGTCCACGCCCCAGCGCAGCAGTTCGGCTGCGCGCTGGGGTTTGTTAACCGTGTAGACCAGAATATGCAGGCCCGCGTCCTTCAGCATCTTCACCCGCGCCTCATCCAGCAGCCTGTGGTTGAGATGGATAGAAACGCACGCTAAGCGTGCCGTCAGCTCGCGCCAGTCCTCGCGCCACTCGTCAAGCAGCAGCCCGCGCGGCAGCTCCGGCACGGCCGCCTGTGCGGCCTCCAGCGCATCGATTTCAAATGATGACAGCAGCGGAGCGGTCATCCCTTCCCACAGCTCGCGCGCGGCCAGGGCAATGACTTTGCCCGTCAGCGGCCCGGTGCCGGTGGTCGGTTTGATTTCGATATTGGCCATCATGCCGTGCTGGCGACAGCGATCGGCCACTTCCGCCAGCAGCGGCAGCGGTTCGCCTTTGAATTCGCCGCTGTACCAGCTTCCGGCGTCCACCTTCAGCAGATCGCGCCACGGCAGTTCACCCGCCACGCCCCAGCCGTTGCTGGTGCGTTCGAGGTTATCGTCATGCAGCAGGAAAATTTCGCCGTCTTTCGACAGCTTGGCATCGAACTCGATCATCGTGTGACCGTAGCGCGCGCCAACGTCAATCGCCGCCAGGGTGTTTTCCGGCGCCAGCTTACCGCCGCCCCGGTGGGCGACGACGTGGGGATAAGGCCAGTTGCTCATACTCGTTGTCCTGTTTCACTGTCAAACAGGTGCAGATGGTTTTCCGGCAGGTGCAGCCACAGCGTGCTGCCTGCTTTCGGACGCTCCTGATGCGCCAGGCGCACCACCATTTTTTGCTCGCCCCAGCGCCCGTGCGCCAGGTTATCTGCACCCAACATCTCCAGCGTGTCCATCACCAGCGGCACGCCGCCGTCCGCCTGAGAGGTTAAACCAATATGTTCCGGGCGGATACCGAGCGTCATCTTACGCCCGGCGTAGCCACGATAGTACCAGTTGATCGGCAATGCCATCCCGCTTTCCAGCTCAAAATGCGTGCCCGTGTTGCTGATACGCCCTTCCAGCAGGTTCATTGCCGGGCTGCCGATAAAGCTCGCCACAAAGCGGGTGGCCGGTTTCTCGTACACTTCCACCGGCGTGCCAACCTGCTCGGCGATGCCTTTGTTCATCACCATTACGCGCTGGGCGAGGGTCATGGCTTCGACCTGATCGTGGGTGACGTACAGAGAGGTGGTTTTCAGACGACGGTGCAGCTGCTGCAGCTCAAGACGCATCTGCACGCGCAGCTTGGCGTCGAGGTTAGACAGCGGCTCGTCGAACAGGAATACCGCCGGATCGCGCACGATGGCGCGCCCCATTGCCACGCGCTGGCGCTGGCCGCCGGAGAGCTCGCGCGGGCGGCGCTTCAGCAGGCCGTCCAGCTCGAGAATGCGCGCCGCCTCTTTCACCCGCTCGTCGATATGGCCTTTGCCCATGCCGCGGATTTTCAGCCCCCAGGCCATGTTCTCTTCCACGCTCATGTGCGGATAGAGGGCGTAGTTCTGGAACACCATCGCGATGCCCCTGTCTTTTGGCTCCATTTCGGTGACGCGCTGACGATCAATCCAGATATCCCCGGAGGTCACGCGCTCCAGCCCAGCCACCATGCGCAGCAGGGTGGATTTGCCACAGCCGGACGGGCCGACCATCACGATGAATTCTCCGTCCGCCACGTCGAGCGTCAGCGGCTGGATCACCTGGGTTTTACCGTCCCAGCTTTTGGTTACTGCCTGAAGTTTTAAACCTGCCATCTTATTTCTCGCTATCGACCAGGCCGCGGACAAACGCGCGCTGCATGGCTAAAACAATGACTACGGGTGGGATAAGGGTGAGCAGCATCGCCGCCATCACCTGGTTCCAGAGGGTGGTGCCTTCGCCGGTGGCGATCATGCCTTTGATGCCCGCCACGGCGGTGCCGAGGTTGACGTCCTGAATAATCAGCAGCGGCCACAGGTACTGGTTCCAGCCGTAGATAAAGGTGATCACAAACAGCGCCGCAAGGTTGGTTTTCGACAGCGGCAGCACGATGTCGCGGAAGAAGCGCATCGGCGACGCGCCGTCGATGCGCGCCGCTTCAATCAGCTCGTCCGGCAGGGTCATAAAGAACTGGCGGAACAGGAAGGTGGCGGTCGCCGAGGCCATCAGCGGCAGGGTTAAGCCCGCGTAGCTGTCGAGCATCTTCAGGTTGGCGATCACCTCCACCGTCGGGAAGATACGCACCTCTACCGGCAGCATCAGGGTGATAAAAATCATCCAGAAGAAGAGGTTACGCAGCGGAAAGCGGAACCAGACGATGGCGAAGGCCGAAAGCATCGACACCGTAATTTTGCCGACCGTAATGCCAAACGCCATGATGAAGCTGTTGAGCATCATCAGCCAGAACGGCGCGCTGTTGGCGCCCACGCCCCGGGTCCAGATGGTCTTCATGTTTTCGAACAGATGCCCGCCGGGGATCAGCGTCATCGGCGTGTCGAACACCGCTTTAGTGTCCAGCGTGGCGGCAACAAAGGCCACGTACAGCGGGAAGAGGATGACGATAATCCCTAAAATCAGCATGGTATGGCTGAAAATCGTCAGCCCGCGACGGTTCTCAATCATTGGTAGCGCACCTTACTTTCGACATAGCGGAACTGCACCACCGTGAGGATGATGACGAGGAACATCAGCACAACCGACTGCGCGGCAGAGGCGGAGAGATCCAGACCGGCGAAGCCTTCGCGATAGATCTTATAGATAAGCGTCGTGGTCGCCTGCACCGGGCCGCCTGCGGTCGCCGCGTCGATCACCGGGAAGGTGTCGAAGAAGGCGTACACGAGGTTAACCACCAGCAGGAAGAAACTCACCGGGGCGATCAGCGGCAGCGACAGCCTGAAGAAGCGACGAATGGGCCCAGCCCCGTCGATGGCAGCGGCTTCCACCAGCGAACGCGGAATGGACTGCAGCGCGGCAAAGAAGAACAGGAAGTTATAGCTGATCTGCTTCCACACCGAGGCGAACACCACCAGGAACATCGCCTGGCCGCTGTTTTGGGCGTGGTTCCAGTCGTAGCCGAACTCTGCCAGGAAGTGGGTAATCAGCCCGCGACCGGGGTTAAACAGGAAAATCCACAGCACGGCGGCGACGGCGGGAGCCACGGCGTAAGGCAGCAGCATCAGGGTTTGATAAATACGGCTGCCGCGCACCACGTAGTCCACCAGCGCGGCGAAAAACAGCGAGGCAACCAGACCGCTGACGGTCACCAGCGCGCTGAACTTCATCGTCGTCCAGAAGGAGTCCAGGTAGTAGCTGTCGTGGAACAGCGCGGTGAAGTTGTCCAGGCCGACAAACTGGCTGGAAAGCCCGAACGGGTCGACGCTTTGTACCGAGTACCACAGCGCTTCGCCCGCAGGCCAGATAAAGAAGATAACGGTGATGACCAGCTGCGGCGCGACCAGAAGATAGGGCAGCCAGCGGGAACGGAACACCGGACGGGATGATGACATAGGTTTGCTCTGTAGGTATTCACCCCTCACCCCGGCCCTCTCCCCAAAGGGGCGAGGGAGAAAAGACGGCTCCGCGCAGTCCCCTCTCCCCTTTGGGAGAGGGTTAGGGTGAGGGGCAGGTTTGAATTACGATTTGGTCGACTGCTCAAAGCGGCGCAGCAGCTGATTCCCGCGCTCTACCGCAGAATCCAGCGCCTGCTGTGGCGTTTTCTTACCGGTCCACACGCTTTCCAGCTCTTCATCCACGATGGTGCGGATCTGCGGCATGTTGCCCAGACGCAGGCCCTTGGTGAACGGCAACGGCGGCTTGTTCAGCATCTGACGCGTTGCGATGTCCGCGCCCGGGTTCTTGCTGTAGAAGCCCTGCTCGCGGGTCAGGTCGTACGCGGCTTTGGTGATCGGCAGGTAGCCGGTCTTCTGATGCCATTCGGCGGCGTTTTCAGGCTTCGCCAGGAAATCGAGGAACTCGGCTACGCCTTTGTAGGTGCCTTTGTCTTTACCCTGCATCACCCACAGGCTCGCCCCGCCGATGATGGCGTTCTGCGGCGCGCCCTTCACGTCAGCGTCGTACGGCATCATGCCCACGCCGTAGTTGAATTTGGCGTAGTGGCGGATATCCGCCAGCGAGCCGGAAGAGGCGGTGGTAATGGCGCAGTCGCCGTTGTAGAACTTCTCGGTGGATTCGTCTTTACGCCCGAAGTAGCTGAAGTCGCCCTTCTTGTTCAGATCGGCAAGCAGCGCGATATGCTTCACCTGCTCCGGCTTGTTGAACTCCAGTACCGCGTCGGTGCCGTCGAAGCCGTTGTTTTTGGTCGCAACCGGCAGGCCGTGCCAGGCGCTGAAGTTTTCAATCTGGATCCAGCCCTGCCAGCCGCTGGCGTAGCCGCACTTCATCCCCGCCGCTTTCAGCTTCGCGGTGTACTCCGCCAGGTCCTGCCAGGTTTTTGGCGGCTGCTCCGGGTCTAAACCTGCTTTTTTGAAGGCGTCTTTGTTGTAGTAGAGCACCGGCGTGGAGCTGTTAAACGGCTGAGACAGCAGATGGCCGGTTTTGGAATCGGTGTAGTAACCCGCTACGGTCGGCACGAACTGCGACTCGTCGAAGTTGATGCCCGCTTCTTTGAACACTTCATACACCGGTTTGATGGCTTTGGAGGCCATCATGGTGGCGGTACCCACTTCATAAACCTGTAACAGGGCCGGTGCGTTACCCGTACGGAAGGCGGCGATGCCCGCGCTCAGGCTCTGCTCATAGTTGCCTTTGTACACCGGCACAATTTTGTAATCCGGATGGGTGTCGTTGAAACGCTGCGCCAGGGAGTCAACTTCTTTACCCAACTCCCCTTCCATGGAATGCCAGAACGGAATGGTGGTCACAGCCATTGCGTTCGTCGCAAAAGCCAGACCCAGTGCCAGACCCAAAGCTGTGTGTCGTAACGATGTCATTGTCATCTCTCTTATTGTGCCGGATGCGCGATATCACGCGTTTTATGCTCGCGAGGTAACATGACATGCTCGAATTACAGAAAAATAACTGTTTGTTTACAGATAAGTGACAGCCAGGCGTCAGGGGGATGATGGTTGTGTGAAGGGGGATGGGGGTGTGGTTTGGGTGCGGTCTGGTGCCCTCACCCCAGCCCTCTCCCACGGGGAGAGGGAGCAAACACTAAAAAAGGCAACTTGCGTTGCCTTTTTGCTTTTACCTCGTGCGGTCTGGTGCCCTCACCCCGACCCTCTCCCACGGGGAGAGGGAGCAAACATTAAAAAAGGCAACTTGCGTTGCCTTTTTGCTTTTACCTAGCCGCCCAGATACGCGCTCCGCACCGCTTCGTTCGCCAGCAGCGCGTCGCCGGTATCCTCCAGCACCACGCGGCCGTTCTCCAGCACGTAGCCGCGGTCGGCGAGCTTCAGCGCCTGGTTGGCGTTCTGCTCGACGAGGAAGATGGTCATCCCCTCTTTGCGCAGCTGCTCGATGGTGTCGAAAATCTGCTGGATGATGATCGGCGCCAGACCGAGCGACGGTTCGTCCAGCAGCAGCAGGCGCGGCTGGCTCATCAGCGCGCGGCCAATCGCCAGCATCTGCTGCTCACCGCCGGACATGGTGCCGGCACGCTGGATGCGGCGCTCCCACAGGCGCGGGAAGAGTTCGTATACCCACTTGATGCGGGTCTGGTATTCATCGCGGTGAGCGAAGAAACCGCCCATCGCCAGGTTCTCTTCCACCGTCATGCGGGAGAAGACGCGGCGCCCTTCCGGAACAATCGCCACCGCCTCGCGCATGATTCTGGCAGTCTGCCAGTCGGTAATGTCTTTACCATCGAACACAATCCGCCCGCTGGTGGCGCGCGGGTCGCCGCACAGGGTGCCGAGCAGCGTGGTTTTGCCCGCGCCGTTGGCGCCAATCAGGGTCACGATTTCCCCCTGATTGATATGCAGGCTGACGTCGTGCAGCGCCTGGATCTTGCCGTAGTGCGCGTTGACCTTGTCGAACGTTAACATCGCTTTTTCCATCTTATGCCTCACCAAGGTATGCGCGGATCACGTCCGGGTTGTTGCGGATCTCTTCCGGCGTGCCGTTTGCCAGCGGCGTGCCCTGGTTTACCACGTAGATACGGTCCGAAATGCCCATCACCAGCTTCATGTCGTGCTCAATCAGCAGGATGGTGGTGTCGTGACTGTCGCGCAGCTCGGCAATCAGCTCGTCCAGCTCTTTGGTCTCTTTCGGGTTGAGCCCTGCCGCCGGTTCGTCGAGCATCAGGATTTCCGGCTGCGTCACCATGCAGCGCACGATTTCCAGACGACGCTGGTCACCGTAGGCCAGGTTGCTCGCCTGACGGTTGGCGTGCTGCAGCAGGCCAATTCGGTCGAGCCAGGTGGCGGCGCGGTCAAGCGCTTCATCCTGCGCGCGGCGGAAGGCCGGGGTTTTCAGCAGGCCGGAGAACAGCCCGGTTTTTAGCTGCTGATGCTGTGCCACCAGCAGGTTCTCAATCACCGTCATCTCGCGGAACAGACGCACGTGCTGGAAGGTACGCACCACGCCCATGCGGGCAATCTGCTGGCCCGGCAGCCCTTCCAGGTGCTGATCGCGCAGCATGATGGTGCCGCCCGTTGGCTTGTAGAAGCCGGTCAGGCAGTTAAAGACCGTGGTTTTCCCCGCGCCGTTCGGACCAATCAGCGAGACAATCTCTTTCTTGTGCAGATCCAGATTCACGTTGTTGACCGCCAGCAGGCCGCCAAAACGCATCATCAGGCCGTTAACGGATAATAATGGCTGACTCATGCCTGCTCTCCTTTCGCTTGCCCGTTCTTCAGCTTCAGCTGTGGACGGGTCATCGGCAGCAGACCCTGCGGACGCCAGATCATCATCAGCACCATCAAACCACCCAGCATCAGCATGCTGTATTCGTTAAAGTCGCGCATCAGCTCGCGCGAGACCACCAGCAGGATGGCCGCGAGGATAACGGCAAACTGCGAGCCCATCCCGCCGAGCACCACAATTGCCAGCACAAAGGCGGATTCGGCGAAGGTGAACGATTCCGGGCTAACGAAGCCCTGACGCGCGGCAAACAGCGTTCCGGCGAAACCAGCAAACGCGGCGCTGATGGTGAACGCGGTCAGCTTGATGCGGGTCGGGTTCAGGCCCAGGGAGCGGCAGGCGATCTCATCTTCACGCAGCGCTTCCCACGCGCGGCCCAGCGGCATGCGCGGCAGGCGGTTGATCACGAACAGGGTAATCACCACCAGCAGCAGCGCCACCAGATAGAGCCAGATCACGCGGTCGGACGGGTCATACTTCACGCCGAAGAAGTTGCTGAAGGTATCCCAGCCGCCTTCGCGGGCGGTACGGCTGAACTCCAGGCCGAAGAAGGTCGGTTTCGGGATCTGGCTGATGCCGTTCGGGCCGCCGGTCACTTCGGTGTTGTTAAGCAGCAGGATACGGACGATTTCGCCGAAGCCTAAGGTCACAATCGCCAGGTAGTCACCGCGCAGGCGCAGTACCGGGAAGCCAAGCAGGAAACCGGCGGCGGCAGAGACCAGCCCCGCCAGCGGCAGGCATGTCCAGAAGCCGAGGCCGTAATAGTGGTTCAGCAGCGCGAAGGTATAGGCGCCGATGGCGTAGAAGCCGCCGTAGCCCAGCACCAGCAGGCCCGAGAGCCCCACGACCACGTTCAGACCGAGGCCGAGAATCACGTAGATCATAGTCAGCGTGGCGATATCCACGGTGCCGCGAGACACCACAAACGGCCACGCCACGGCGGCCACCAGCAGCGCCACGAGGAACAGCTTCTGCTTAACCGTAGAACCGTCGATTGCCGGCAGCACGAATTTCGGACCGGAGACGTTTTTCAGCGTCTTCTGGAACAGCGGACGCAGCAGCTGGAACAGGAACACCACGGCCGTACCGATAAATACCCACTGCCAGCGGATGTCAGCTGCGGTATCGACAACCAGTTTGGTACCATTCAGCTCAAGCTGGACGCCCATAAAGACGCTGGCCAGCACGAAGAACATGGCGGCAGAGAGCAGCGCCATTGCAAAATGCATCGGTTTCATACTTTCTCTACCTCCGGACGGCCCAGAATACCGGTAGGCATCACCAGCAGAACCAGAATCAGCAGGGCAAACGACACCACGTCTTTATACTCCGTGCTCAGGTACGCCGAGGAGAGCGCTTCCGCCACGCCCAGGATCAGGCCACCGATCATCGCGCCCGGAATACTGCCGATACCGCCCAGAACCGCCGCGGTGAAGGCTTTCATCCCAGCCATGAAGCCGATGTACGGGTTGATCACGCCGTAGAACTGGCCGAGCAGGACACCCGCCACCGCCGCCATCGCGGCGCCAATCACGAAGGTCAGGGCAATCACGCGGTCGGTGTTGATGCCGAGCAGGCTCGCCATCTTCAGGTCTTCCGCGCAGGCGCGGCAGGCGCGTCCCATACGCGAGTAGCGGATGAACAGCGTCAGGGCGAGCATCGCAATAAAGGTCACGACCCAGATAACCAGCTGCATGGTGGTGATAGAGGCCGCGAAGTTTTCGCTGGCCCCCACGATCCACTGGCCGTTAAACAGGCTTGGCAGCGCCACGTCGCGCGAGCCTTCGGTCAGGCTGACGTAGTTTTGCAGGAAGATCGACATCCCGATCGCGGAAATCAGCGCAATCAAACGCTTGGAGCTGCGCACCGGCCGGTAGGCCACGCGCTCAATGCTCCAGCCGTAGGCGCTGGCAATCACAATCGCGCCGACAAACCCGGCGGCGACCAGCAGCCAGCTGCTGTCGATGCCCATCATCATCAGAGCGGCGATAATCATAAAGGAGACGTAGCTACCGATCATGTACACCTCGCCGTGGGCGAAGTTGATCATGCCGATAATGCCGTAAACCATCGTATAGCCGATGGCGATCAGCGCGTAGGTGCTTCCCAGCGTAACGCCGTTAAACATCTGCTGCAGGAAATAGAGAAACTGCTCGGACATATGCAAACCTTTTTATACCCGCCCGTCATGCCGGGCGGTGGGATAATTATTTGGCGGCCGAGGATGAACCGTCGGCGTGCCACTTAAAGACACCAAACTCAAATCCCTTCAGATCGCCTTTCTCATCCCAGTTCAGCGGCCCAATCACGGTGTTCGCCCCGTGTGCTTTTAAATCTTTAACCAGATCCAGCGGTTCTTTGCTGCCGGAGCGATCCAGCGCGGTGGCCAGAGACTGTACGGCCGCGTAGGTGATCCAGACGTACGGACCACTCGGATCTTTCTTCTGCGCCTTGAGCGCATCCACGATAGCCTTGTTGGCCGGATCCTGGTCATAGCGTTTTGGCATCGTCACCAGCATGCCTTCGGCAGAATCCCCCGCGATGTTTGACAGGGAGGCATTGCCCACGCCCTCTGGCCCCATAAACTGGGTTTTCAGACCGGTGGCGCGCGCCTGACGCAGCATCTGCCCCATCTCCGGGTAATAGCCGCCGTAGTAAACGAAATCGATATTCTCTTTTTGCAGGCGGGCAATCAGCGCGGAGAAGTCTTTCTCACCGGCGGTAATGCCGTCGAAGAAGACGATGTTCGCGCCGCCTTTTTTCAGGCCGTCCTGCACGGAGCGCGCCAGGCCTTCGCCGTACTGCTGTTTGTCATGAATAATGGCAATGCGCTGTGGCTTAACGGTCTCGAGGATGTATTTGGCGGCGGTGGGACCCTGCGAGGAGTCCAAACCGGCGGTACGCATAATGTGCTGGTAGCCGCGCTGGGTCAGTTCCGGGTTCGTTGCGCCAGGGGTGATCATCAGAATGCCTTCGTCTTCGTAGATATCAGACGCCGGCTGCGTGGAGGATGAGCACAGGTGGCCGATCACATACTGAATACCGTCGTTGACGATTTTGTTGGCGACCGCGACGGCCTGTTTCGGATCGCAGGCGTCGTCATATTCCACGCCCACCAGCTTGTCGCCTTTGATGCCGCCCTTAGCGTTGATGTCTTTGATGGCCTGCCGCGCGCCGTTGAACTCCATGTCACCCCACTGGGCAACAGGGCCGGACATCGCCCCCACTACCGCAACTTTAATGTCGTCTGCCATAGCGGCATGCGAGATCGACAGTGCGACCATCCCCGCGATTAACGTCTTCGCGTTCCTTTTCATCTCTGAATCCCCATTCGTGATGTCGTGTTTATATTTTGTTTTATTATGGTTAAAAAGCATTCTGTACTTTTAATGAACAACGCTATTTTTACCAGTGCCTTTAATGGTTTAGCGCAGGTTTTTGTCAAAAACCAGACTAAAATCTCTATTTTTCAGGCGATTAAGCAAAGATAATATTCTGAAATCAGGCAGAGATAAACAAATAAAAGTGCAGTTTGCAGCATAAAATAACGGTACAAAGCGCCGAATAAATCACTACCGTTCAGGTTAAAATTCTGCTTATTTTTCGATCCATGTGTTTTCAAACTGCCCATCGCGTTGCCAAAAAACTAATCACCTGGTTAATGAGAATAAAAAGAGGAAGCCGCTGGGTGAATAAATTGAGTACACTGCCCCTACTCAATCTGATTTGGACAAGTGGCTAATGAAACTGACTATCGTGCGTCTGGTGACCTTTAGCGACCAGGATCATATCGACCTGGGCAAGATCTGGCCGGAATATTCCCCTTCGTCGCTGCGCGTTGATGAGACCCACCGCATTTATGCCGCGCGTTTTAACGAACGCCTGCTGGCTGCGGTTCGCGTGACCCTGAGCGGTACAGAAGGGGCGCTGGACTCGCTGCGCGTGCGTGACGTCACCCGTCGTCGCGGTGTGGGACAGTATTTAATTGAAGAAGTGATCCGCGAAAACCCGAGCGTGACCTCATGGTGGATGGCTGACGTGGGCGTGGAAGACCGCGGCGTGATGGCGGCGTTTATGCAGGCGTTAGGGTTTACGGCGCAGGAGAGCGGGTGGGAGAAGCGCTAAAAGAAAGCCGGGTGGCGGCTGCGCCTTACCCGGCCTACATTCATTATCTGCCGCATTTTCCCAAGCATTTCGTGTCGCAGGAAGGCGGCAAGTTATGAAATCCCCGGGAGCTTACATAAGTAAGTGACCGGGGTTGAATAACGCAGCCAACGCACCTGCGGCGCGAAAGGCGACGAGAAAATTATTTGGCGTCTGTCGCCGTGCCGTTCGCATGCCAGTCAAACACGCCGAACTCAAAGCCCTTCAGGTCGCCCTTCGCGTCCCAGGAGAGTGGCCCCATGACGGTCTCGACGGTATTCGCTTTCAGCCAGGTGGCAATCTCAGCCGGATCGGCTGACTGGTTCAGGCCCGCCTGCAGCGACTGCAGCGCCGCGTAGGTGGTCCAGACGAACGCGCCGCTTGGATCCTGTTTCTTCGCCTTGATGGCATCTACGATAGGTTTGTTCGCAGGGACCTGGTCGTAGTTCTTCGGTTTAGTTACCAGCAGGCCTTCGGCTGATTCACCCGCAATGTTAGACAGGGACACGTTCGCTACGCCTTCCGGCCCCATAAACTGGGTTTTCAGGCCCGCAGCGCGCGCCTGGCGCAGGATCTGGCCCATTTCCGGGTGGTAGCCACCGTAGTAAACGAAATCAATATTCTCTTTCTTCAGACGCGCCACCAGGGTGGAGAAGTCTTTCTCACCGGCGGTAATGCCGTCGAAGAACACCACGTCGGCATTCGCTTTCTTGAGGTTATCCTGCACTGAACGTGCCAGACCTTCACCGTACTGCTGCTTGTCATGAACGATGGCAATGCGCTTCGGCTTCACTTTTTCAACGATGTATTTCGCCGCTGTTGGGCCCTGGTCAGAGTCCAGGCCGGTGGTGCGCAGGGTCAGCTTGTAGCCGCGCGCGGTGAGCTCTGGTGCGGTCGCTGCCGGGGTGATCATCAGAATACCTTCGTCTTCGTAGATGTCAGACGCTGGCTGAGTAGAGGAAGAGCACAGGTGACCAATAACGTATTTGATCCCGTCGTTCACCACTTTGTTCGCGACCGCGACCGCTTGTTTCGGGTCACAGGCATCATCATATTTTACGATCTGCAGTTTTTCGCCTTTGATACCGCCCTTAGCATTAATGTCTGCAACCGCCTGCTCAGCGCCGGTAAATTCCTGGTCGCCGTACTGTGCTACCGGACCGGACATTGCGCCAACGACAGCCACCTTGATGTCTGCCTGTGCCATGGTGCTGAATGCCAACGCGATACATCCTGCCAGTAACGCTTTACCCTTCATGTTCATCCTGAGATTCCCCATTATTATGGTTATTACGATTGTTGTGATGTTGTTGTGCAGCGCTTTATGTCAGTTATAGGTGTGCTGTCCGCGCTTTTTCAGCATACTCTGCTAAAACATACCCGATTTTTATGATTTTGGAATAGCTAATTTGAAATGAATATATGATAAGCCCGGCAGGGATTTTCGCCGGGCATATGGCTTTAACGTGTCAGCGACGCGGAGATAATGTCCAGCGCTTTACGGAATTGCGCTTCAGGAATAGTCAGCGGATAGAGGAAACGAATGACGTTGCCGTAGACGCCGCAGCTCAGCAGCAGCAGCCCTTCCTGCAACGCGCGCTCCTGCACCTGGCGGGTAAATTCCGGCGAAGGCTGACCCGTTTGCGGGTCGTTAAACTCCACCGCCACCATCGAGCCCTGCGCGCGAATGTCAGCGATATACGGGCAGCGTTCCTTCGCCTTATTCAGCACTTCCACCAGGTGGTGGCCAAGATGCGCCGAGCGCGTGCAGAGATCCTCTTCATCAATCACGTCGAGCACGGCATGTGCCGCCGCAATCGCCAGCGGGTTTCCGGCGTAGGTACCGCCCAGCCCGCCAGGCGCGGGGGCGTCCATCACCTCCGCACGGCCTGAAACCGCCGAAAGCGGCATCCCGCCCGCCAGGCTTTTCGCCATGGTGATTAGATCGGGCTTCACGCAGTGGTGTTCCATCGAGAACAGCTTGCCGGTACGGGCGAAGCCGCTTTGCACCTCGTCGGCAATCAGCAAAATACCGTGGGTGTCGCACAGGGCGCGCAGCGCCTGCATAAAATCAGCTGGCGCAATGTTGAAACCGCCCTCTCCCTGAACCGGTTCGAGAATAATGGCCGCGACCTGGTCGGGGGCGATATCCGCTTTAAAGATACGTTCCAGGCTTTTCAACGCTTCCGCCGTGCTGACGCCGTGCAGTTCATTCGGATACTGCGCGTGATACACCGAACCGGGGAACGGGCCAAAGCCGAGCTTGTACGGCGCAACTTTGCCGGTCAGCGCCATGGTCATAAAGGTGCGGCCGTGGAACGCGCCGCCGAAGGTGATAAGGCCGGGACGTTTGGTGTACGCCCGGGCAATTTTGACCGCGTTTTCGACCGCCTCTGCCCCCGTGGAGAAGAACGCGGTTTTGGCCGGACCGTCAACGGGCACGCGCTGGTTGATGCGCTCGGCAAGCGCGACATAGCCTTCGTACGGCACAATCTGGTACGCCGTATGGGTAAACGCGTGGAGCTGTTTTTCAATGGCGGAAATGACTTTTGGATGGCGATGGCCGGTATTCAGCACCGCGATCCCGGCGGCGAAGTCGATGTACTCGTTGCCTTCCACGTCCCACACCGTGGCGTTTTCAGCTTTATCAGCATAGAAGTTACACATCACGCCGATACCGCGCGGCGTCGCCTGTAAACGCCGGTCGTTCAGTTCGTTATTTTTCACCCTGTCCCCCTGAGAAAGTCGCCTGCTTAGCGCATCAGTAAGTGTTTGCCAGGGGGAGGGAATTCGCCAGAGCGGGCGCTAAAAAAACAAAACCCCCAGACTTTCATCCAGGGGTTCTCGGTGTACTTCGCGAAAATTACGCTTCGATAGCAGCGCGAAGTTTTTTCATGGCGTTCTTTTCAAGCTGACGGACACGTTCCGCAGAAACGCCGTAGCGGTCGGCCAGCTCCTGCAGCGTGGACTTGTTGTCTTCGTCCAGCCAGCGGGCGCGGATAATATCCTGGCTACGCTCGTCGAGGCCTTCCATCGCATGGGTCAGCTTGTTCGCGGCCTGATCTTCCCAGTTATCCTCTTCGATGCCGTCAGCAAAGTTAGAGGTTTTATCCTGCAGATACAGAACCGGCGCCATTGGCTGGCTGTCAGATGCGTCGTCGTCGGAGGACATATCAAAGGTCATGTCCTGCGCGGCCATACGGGATTCCATCTCACGCACGTCTTTGCTGGTTACGCCCAGCTCGCGCGCCACCATTTCCACTTCATCCTGGTTGAACCAGCCCAGACGCTGCTTGGCTTTACGCAGGTTGAAGAACAGTTTGCGTTGCGCTTTTGTCGTGGCGACTTTCACGATACGCCAGTTGCGCAGCACGTATTCATGAATTTCTGCTTTGATCCAGTGCACAGCGAAGGAGACGAGTCGCACACCCACTTCCGGGTTAAAGCGACGCACAGCCTTCATCAGGCCGATGTTGCCTTCCTGAATCAAGTCCGCCTGCGGCAGGCCATAGCCCGCATAGTTACGAGCAATGTGAACAACAAAGCGCAGGTGAGACAGGATCAGCTTTTTCGCTGCTTCCAGATCGCCCTGGTAATGCAGCTTTTCAGCAAGCTCCTTTTCTTCCTCGGCCGTTAACATCGGCCAGGTGTTCGCAGCCCGGATATAAGATTCCAGGTTACCAACAGGGGCTAAAGCTAAAGTTTGCATTTCTTTGGTCATTCATTCCTCTCAATGTTTCTTCTGGTCCTGGTCGTCCCCGTCAGGCAACAACCATGCCAAAGCGTTTGAGCAACGAGATTAGCATTCACTCTTTTATCAGACAGTGATTTTATCCACAAGTTCCAGGTGCAACGGTGAATAAATTACGCACAAATTGTGACATGGAGATGATAATAGGGGAAGCGACAACAGGGACGCTTTCCCTGCAGAGCGAGCATCTCGGTGCAGGGAAAGATTATATCACGCTTTTATTAGTCGGGAGTAAAGTGACGTAAATGTTGAACGGTTGCCAGCCAGGCTGCCACCCACCCAATCATCGAACAAACTAGCAGCAGCAACAGGCACTCATCGAAGCCTAAGCCACTGATATCAAACTTCGTTCCGAAAACCTGCGCCACTTCAGTGACGGCAGACGAAAGCCGCATCACCAAAATTTCTGACAATATCAGTGAAAGAAATGCACCGGAAAAACCGAGCAGTGCACCGCCGTAAAGGAACGGTCGGAGGATGAAACCATCCGTTGCACCAATCAGTTTCTGCACGTTGATGGTATCGCGACGGGCGAAAATGCTCAGGCGCACGCTGTTGCCGATGACGAGGAAGACCGCCGCCACCATCAGCACGCCAATCATCGCCGCGACGCGTCCTACCAGCCCGGTCAGGGCAGCAAGGCGCGCAAACCAGCTGTCGTCCATGCGCACTTCATCAATGCCCTTAATGCGCGTGATGCGATCGCGCAGGGTGTTAAGCGAATCGGTCCCCTGGAAATCCAGCTTCGGGATCACCACCGCCACGGCGGGCAGCGGGTTCTCTTCGAGCATATCCAGCGCGCCGCCAAAGCCAGACCAGTTACGGAACTCGCCCAGCGCGTCTTCACGTGATAGATAGTTGACCTTCTCCACGCCCTGCTCGGCCTGGATTTGCCCAACCACCTGCGCTGCGGCGTTATCGTCGAGCGCTTTATCCATATAGACCGTGATCTGCGGAGACGGATAATACTGTGAGGCCGCGTGGTTGACATTTTTATAGACCATATAGCAGACGCTTGGCAGCGTCAGGGAGATGGCGATCACCATCACCGTCAGGAACGTCGCCAGCGGTTTGCTTTTCAGATCCTGCAGCGCGCCGTGAAACGCGTAGCGCACCTGCTCGTTGAACACGTTGGTTTTACGGGAGGCCGGTTTTGGCGCGGCCTTCTGGCGCTTCGGCGCATTACGATTGCCGTCACCACCGCCCTGCGGCTTACGGAAACGGTCAAACCGGTTCCCGAACTGCCGAATCTGGTTTATTGCATCACGCTTATTCACCGTGGCCTCCGTGCAAATGCCCGTCGCTAAGGGTCAGCATGCGGTACGAACGACGGGAAATGAGCCCAATATCGTGCGTCGCCATCAATACGGTGACTCCTACGCGGTTAAATTCCTCAAACAGACGCAAAATCCCTTCTGACAGAGCATCGTCCAGGTTACCGGTTGGTTCATCCGCCAGCAGTACGGCAGGCTTGTTCACCACCGCGCGGGCAATGCCCACGCGCTGCTGTTCACCGCCGGACAGCTGGATCGGGAAGTTCTTCGCTTTGTCCAGCAGCCCGACCTTATCCAGCGCCGCAGAGACGCGACGGCGGATATCGTCATAGCTGGCGCCGGCAATAATCAGCGGAATGGCCACGTTATCGAAAACGGTGCGATCCATCAGCAGGTGGTGATCCTGGAAAATCATGCCGATCTGACGACGCAGGAACGGCACTTCGCGGTTTTTCAGGCGGCTGATCTCATGACCGCCGAAAAAGATTTTCCCGGCGCTTGGCCGCTCGATCCCACAGATAAGCTTGAGCAGGGTACTTTTCCCCGCGCCGGAATGGCCGGTCAGGAATGCCATCTCGCCCGGCTGCAGGTGGAATGTCACCCCCTGCAGCGCTTGTCTCCCACCGAGATAGGCCTTGCTGACGTGTTCAAAGCGAATCATTGTTAGTCCTCTCGGGCAAATAATGCCTCAATAAAGTCGTCCGCCTTAAACGGACGCAAATCCTCAATACGCTCGCCCACACCGATGTAGCGGATAGGAATGCCGAACTGGTCGGCCACGGAGAAGATCACCCCGCCTTTCGCGGTACCGTCCAGCTTGGTCAGCGCGATCCCGGTCAGTCCTACCGCTTCAGTGAACAGCTTCGCCTGACTGATGGCGTTCTGTCCGGTGCTGGCATCAATGGTCAGCATAATTTCATGCGGCGCGTCTTCGTCCAGCTTCTTCATGACGCGGACGATTTTCTTCAACTCTTCCATCAGGTGCGATTTGTTCTGCAAACGCCCTGCGGTATCGGCAATCAGCACGTCCACGTTGCGCGCCTTCGCCGCCTGGATGGCATCGAAGATCACGGACGCGGAATCCGCGCCGGTATGCTGGGCAATCACCGGAATGTTGTTGCGCTGGCCCCAAACCTGCAGCTGCTCAACCGCTGCCGCGCGGAAGGTATCGCCCGCCGCCAGCATCACCGATTTGCCCTGCTGCTCGAACTGACGCGCCAGCTTGCCGATGGTGGTGGTTTTACCCACGCCGTTCACGCCAACCATCAGAATAACAAATGGCGTTTTGCCTTCAATATTAAGCGGTTCGTCAACTTTTGCGAGAATTTCACCCATCTCGTCTTTCAGCAGACCGTACAGCGCTTCGGCGTCGCGCAGCTGTTTGCGGCTCGCCCCTTCGGTCAGATTGGCGATGATCTTACGGGTGGTTTCCACGCCGACGTCCGCAATCAGCAGCTGTTCCTCCAGCTCTTCAAAGAGATCGTCGTCGATCTTCTTGCCGCGGAACAGACTGATAAATCCGGAACCTAAGTTTTCTTTGGTTTTGAGCAGGCTGCGCTTCAGGCGCGCGAAGAAACCTTCTTTGGTCGGTTTTTCCTGCTCCTGGACGCTCTCTTCTTCGGCCTGCTCTTCTACCGGCACGACGATAACCGCTTCTTCCGCGGCTTCTGCCGCCAGCGCCTGGGCTTCCAGCTCTTCGTCGGTAAGCTCTGGCTCAAGTGCCGCTTCTTCTTCCACCGCCTCAACAATTTCAACGGTTTCCGCTTCCGCCTGCCACTCTTCGGCAGACACCTCTTCGGCTTTCACCTCTTCCGGCAGCGGCAGCTCTTCATGCTCGATAACGGCCTGTGGCGCTTCGGTAATGTCCTCAACGATAATCGGTTCTGGCTTCTCGCTCTCCTGAACCTGTTCAGTGACCTCAACCACCTCTTGTGCAAAGGATTCAATCTCTTCTTTGCTGTGCGCCGTTTCTTCCGCTTCGACTACCGCGGCGGTTTCTACAGGCGTTTCAGGCTGTGACTGCTCTTCAACGGCTTGTTGCTCTTCGGTTTTCTGTTCTGTTTCTTGCTCTTTTTCACCGAAGCCCAGCCAGGAAAAGAAGCCACGTTTTTTTTGTTTTGCCATCTGCGACTACACTCCTCGCGGCGCTATATACATGGAAGCTAAAAAAATGATGAAATAGTCTAACACTTTACTTAATTGACATCACCGCCCGCAATCGCAGGCCAATTGTTAACAGAGCTTTCCTGAGATGAAGAAACCCAACCGCGCCCCGGCCGGTCAAATTCGTATTATCGGCGGTCAGTGGCGAGGCCGGAAATTACCGGTGCCGGACAGCCCCGGTTTACGCCCTACTACCGACCGCGTGCGCGAGACGCTGTTTAACTGGCTGGCCCCGTCAATGGTAGACGCCCACTGCCTGGACTGCTTCGCCGGAAGCGGCGCGCTCGGCCTGGAAGCGCTGTCGCGCTATGCCGCCAGCGCCACGCTGCTGGAGATGGAGCGCGGCGTTGCGCAGACGCTGCAGCAAAATCTGGCGACGCTAAAGGCGAGCAACGCCAAAGTCGTGAACACCAACACGCTGAGTTTTCTTGCGCAGAAAGGTACGCCGCATAACGTGGTGTTTGTCGATCCGCCGTTCCGTAAAGGGCTGCTGGAAGAGACGTTATCCCTGCTGGAGCAAAACGGCTGGCTGGCGGATGACGCGCTAATTTACGTTGAAAGCGAAGTGGAAAACGGTTTGCCGCCGGTTCCCGCCCACTGGGATCTGCACCGCGAAAAGGTCGCCGGCCAGGTCGCTTATCGTCTTTATCACCGTCAGGCACAAGGAGGCTCCGATGCCGCTACTGATTAACCTGGGACGTTTGCTGATGCTGGGCGTCTGGGCATTTTTGATTTTAAATCTTGTGCACCCGTTCCCGCGCCCGATGAATATTTTCGTTAACGTGGCGCTGATTTTCACGTCGTTTATGCACGCCCTGCAGATGGTGATGCTGAAAAACGGCCTGCCGAAAGACGGCCCGCAGATGACGGGCTGGCAGCAGCTGCGCGTGTTTATTTTCGGCGTGTTTGAACTGCTGGTGTGGATGAAAAAGTTTAAGGCGCAGGTGAAGAAGTAAGGGGCGGCCTGATGCTCTCACCCTAACCCTCTCCCACAGGGAGAGGGGAACGATTACACCCTCTCCCTGTGGGAGAGGGCCGGGGAGAGGGGAAAATTACCGCTCCGGTTCAAACCCTTCAAACCGCGACCCTTTGTAGCTCAGCGTCCCTTTCTCCCCCACCGTCAGCTGATGGTACTGCTGCGCCTCCAGGCGGAAGGTCATCTCCAGGCCGCCCGCTTCCGGCTTAAAGCTCGCTTCATAGCGCATTGCTGTGCCCGCAGGCGTCACCTGCTGCTGGCGGGAGCGGCGGTCGTTGAGCGGTTTCTCGCGTTTGTTGATCACCTCCACGCGCTTTTGCATCAGCGGCGCGGCATCGTTATCCGCCTTCTCGCGGCGCTGCTGCACGAAACGGAACGAGGCGGCAATGACGATAATCGCCACCACGATAATGAAAAAAAGCGGCATCTTGCTCATTCGACAATCCCATCAGATTTTGCGGAATTCAGGATACCTTGCCTCCCCCGCCATTGCCAAACGCCCGCCCGCGTCACTACACTGGATCAGAAACTGATTATTCAGACTTAACAGATACAGGGAGTTAATATGCTTTGGTCATTTATCGCTGTCTGTTTTTCCGCATGGCTTTATGTCGATGCGTCGTACCGCGGTCCCACCTGGCAGCGCTGGTTGTTTAAACCGGTCACGCTGTTGCTCCTGCTGCTGCTGGCCTGGCAAGCGCCGATGTTTAACGCCGTCAGCTATCTGGTGCTCGCCGGGCTGTGTGCATCCCTGATTGGCGATGCCTTAACCCTGCTGCCGCGCCAGCGCCTGCTCTACGCCGTTGGGGCGTTCTTCCTGTCTCATCTGCTCTATACCATCTACTTTGCCAGCCAGATGACGCTCTCCTTCTTCTGGCCGCTGCCGCTGGTGCTGCTGGTGATTGGCGCGCTGCTGATTGCGGTGATCTGGTCACGTCTGGAAGAGATGCGTTTGCCGGTCTGTACCTTTATCGCCATGACGCTGGTGATGGTGTGGCTGGCGGGCGAGCTGTGGTTCTTCCGTCCGACCGCTCCGGCGATGTCCGCGTTCTTCGGCGCCGCGCTGCTGCTGATCGGGAATGTCGTCTGGCTGGGCAGCCACTATCGCCGCCGCTTCCGGGCGGATAACGCGATTGCCGCCGCCTGTTACTTTGCCGGGCATTTCCTGATTGTGCGTTCGCTGTATATCTAAATAGCGCTTGACTCTGGAGTCGACTCCAGAGTGTATGCTGCGGTTAATGAGAAAATTATCATTGCCGGAGACTGCCATGTCGACTCCAGAAATACCTAAAAAAGTTCCTCAATTCTCGGCACTTAAGCTCAGCCCGGCTCCGTCGAAAGACGACTGCTGCTGCGAAGGCGCGTGCGAAACGCCAACTCAACCCCTTCCTGAAAGCGGCAACCGCTTCAGCTGGGTCGTCAACGGCATGGACTGCGCGGCCTGCGCCCGCAAGGTGGAAAACGCCGTCAAACAAGTGTCGGGCGTGAGTCACGTTCAGGTGCTGTTCGCCACCGAAAAGCTGCTGGTTAGCGCCGATAGCGACGTCAGCAGACAGGTTGAAGCCGCCGTCAGCCAGGCGGGCTATACCCTGCGCAGCGAAACGGCGCCCGTTGAAAAAACCTCCTCCCTGAAAGAAAACCTGCCGCTCATTACCCTCATCATCCTGATGGCCCTGAGCTGGGGTCTGGAGCAGATTAACCATCCGTTCGGCAATCTGGCGTTTATCGCCACCACGCTGGTCGGCCTGTTCCCGATTGCCCGTCAGGCGCTTCGCCTGATGAAAAGCGGCAGCTGGTTTGCCATCGAAACGCTGATGAGCGTGGCGGCAATCGGCGCGCTGTTCATTGGCGCGACGGCAGAAGCGGCGATGGTGCTGCTGCTGTTCTTAATCGGCGAACGTCTTGAGGGCTGGGCGGCGAGCCGGGCGCGTAAAGGGGTCAGCGCGCTGATGGCGCTGAAGCCGGAAACCGCCACTCGCGTCATAAACGGCACGCGTGAAACGGTCGCCATCAACACGCTGCGCCCGGGCGACGTGATTGAAGTGGCCGCAGGGGGGCGTCTGCCCGCAGACGGCGCGCTGCTTACCGCCACCGCGAGCTTTGATGAAAGCGCCCTGACCGGGGAATCCATTCCGGTAGAGCGTGCCGCGGGTGAAAAAGTACCTGCTGGCGCCACCAGCGTCGACCGTCTGGTGCAGCTCACCGTGCTTTCCGAGCCGGGCGACAGCGCCATCGACCGTATCCTGAAGCTGATTGAAGAGGCCGAAGAGCGCCGCGCGCCGGTCGAACGCTTTATCGATCGCTTCAGCCGGATTTATACCCCTGCCATCATGCTGGTTGCCCTGCTGGTCACCGTCGTCCCGCCGCTGTTCTTTGGCGCGCCGTGGGAGGGCTGGATTTATAAAGGGCTGACGCTGCTGCTGATTGGCTGCCCGTGCGCGCTGGTGATTTCCACCCCGGCGGCGATTACCTCAGGTCTGGCGGCAGCGGCGCGTCGCGGCGCGCTGATTAAGGGCGGCGCGGCGCTGGAGCAGCTGAGTCAGGTTCAGCATATCGCCTTCGATAAAACCGGTACGCTGACCGTGGGCAAGCCGCAGGTGACCGGCGTCTATCCGCAGGACATCAGTGAAGATGAGCTGCTGACCCTGGCCGCCGCCGTTGAGCAGGGGTCCACTCACCCGCTGGCGCAGGCGATTGTGCGAGAAGCGCAGTCGCGCGGGCTGGACATCCCTCCGGCAACCGCCCAGCGGGCGCTGGTCGGGTCAGGGATTGAGGCCATCGTTGAAGGTAAAAAGGTACTGATTGTCGCGGCGGGCAAGTCTTCTAATCCAGAGGTTGAGGCGTTAGAACAGACCGGACAAACCGTCGTGACCGTTATGCAGGACGGCGTCGCGAAAGGGATGCTGGCGCTGCGCGATACCCTGCGCGATGACGCCAAAGAAGCCGTGGCGGCGCTGCACAAGCTGGGCGTGCAGGGCGTTATTCTTACCGGCGATAACCCTCGCGCGGCGGCAGCGATTGCCGGTGAGCTGGGGCTGGAGTTTAAAGCCGGATTGTTGCCTGCGGATAAGGTCAGCGCCGTGACGGAGCTGAACGCTCGCGCGCCGCTGGCAATGGTCGGTGACGGGATTAACGATGCTCCGGCGATGAAAGCGTCCACCATCGGTATAGCGATGGGCAGCGGTACCGACGTGGCGCTGGAAACGGCTGACGCGGCATTGACGCACAACCGCCTGACCGGGCTGGCGCAGATGATTAGCCTGGCGCGGGCGACGCGGGCCAACATCCGTCAGAACATCGGCATTGCGCTCGGGCTGAAAGGAATTTTCCTCGTGACGACCCTGCTTGGCATGACCGGACTGTGGCTGGCGGTGCTGGCGGATACCGGGGCAACGGTGCTGGTGACGGCGAACGCGCTCCGGCTGCTGCGTCGCCGATAAAAAAAGCCCGGTGGCGCTAACGCTTACCGGGCCTCCATGTCCTGCTAACTCGTGGGTCGGGTAAGGCGAAGCCGCCACCCGACTTTTTTATAAGAAATAGCTCATCGCCAGGCCTAAAAACAGCACCAGACCAACGTAGTTATTGTTCATAAACGCTTTAAAACAGGCGTCACGTTCACGCTTCGCAATCAGCTTTTGCTGGTACGCAAACAGCAGTCCCGCCACCAGCACGGACCAGTAAAACTCCCAGTTCAGCCCGTTCAGGCGACCGATCGCAACCATCAGCGCCAGTACCGCAACCTGCAGGATACCGATAATCAGCTTGTCCTGACGACCAAAGAGGATGGCGGTGGATTTGATACCAATCTTCAGGTCATCGTCGCGATCTACCATCGCGTATTGCGTGTCATACGCCACGGCCCAGAGAATGTTCGCCAGGAACATCAGCCAGCAGCTGAGCGGTAAGGACTCACTAACCGCCGCAAACGCCATCGGAATCGACCAGCCAAACGCTGCGCCCAGCACCACCTGAGGCAGGTGGGTATAGCGCTTCATAAACGGATAAACCCAGGCTAACGCCAGCGCCGCAACGGAAAGCAGAATGGTCATGGTGTTGAGGGTTAACACCAACAGGAAAGAGAGCAGCACCAGAACAATGAACAGCACGCGGGCTTCTTTCCCGGTGACCTGCCCGCTGGGTAACGGACGACCGGCAGTACGCTTAACATGACCGTCGAATTTACGATCGGCATAGTCATTCACCACACAGCCCGCCGCGCGCATCAGCCAGACGCCGGCGACGAACACGGCCAGGATCCACAGCGGCGGCACGCCCGGCGTGGCGAGCCACAGCGCCCACAGGGTCGGCCACAGCAGCAGTAACGCGCCAATGGGTTTATCGGTACGCATTAAGCGGTGATACGCCAACAGCTTATTCTGCGTCAGGCTCCACTCCATTTTTTCTTCCTCTTAGTACAACGGTGATGCCGGTAAAAAAAGCTCCGTCAGAATTAACGGTTTACCGCTCAGGCGAAGGCGGGAACGACGCCCCCAGAGTTCGGCATCACGACCAATCTCAATAAAATCCCGGGTAAGCTCAGACGAGGTGAAAAGGTAGCGCCCCAGCGGCGTTTTCCCCAGACGTTGCAGCGCCAGCTCTGGCCCGGAAAGGGTGGACTCGGGCACCACCGTCCGCCCGGCAAGCCAAGGCTCACCATCAGCACAGAGTAAAATTTCGCGCAGCCAGTAGCGTGGTTCGTGCGGCAGCAGCGGCAGCTCGCTGGCGATCTCATCGCCAGAGACAAACCCTTCCTGAATCAGGGTCACCGTGACCGTTTTACCCTGTTGCTCAAAACGTTTCGTCATGGAATCTTCCAGCAACAACCAGTCCAGTTGCTGCGGATCAAGCGCAGGTATTTGGTCGAAATAGCGCAGCGCACGCAGTTGCGTTAGCGCAGGGTGTGACATGCCAGACTCTCCGATACATAACGTAATGGCATTGTATCGCAGAAACACGGATTGAGGGGGGCCAAACGTTATTTAACGATCACGATCGCAACATGGGCGCAACAGCCTGGCGGCTACGAAAAAAAGTGCGCCCACTCAGGCGCACCAAACTACTAACAAATCAGCACTGTGGGGAAACGGTTACCCCTTGCCTTTTACACTGCTGATAAAGGTGGAACGGGCAGTGGTTGAACCTAAACGTTCGGCTTCATCAAGCAGTTTCAGCGCTTTATCGACATCGCCGCGCTTCACCGCCTGCTTAATGGCGTTGTTGAAGTACTCTTCGGTGTCGTTCAGTACCGGCTCGGCTTTCTTCGCCGGGGCAGGCGCTGCGGTCGCTACCGGTGCGGCTGCCGTGGCAGCTGGCGCGGTATAAACAGGTGCAGCAGTGTTACCTACAGTGACAGGGCCGGTGCCGGAGGAGCCAAACAGCGGGCCGACCAGCACGCTGGACGCATTGTTAGTTGAGACTTTCAGTTTGAGCAGGCCGTCGGTGACGTGGCGCGCTAACGGATCCGGGATATCCGGAACAGAGTTACCCGTTCCTTTGGCGTAGGCTTTTGCCGGATCGATAAGCTTAGTGGTCTGCTGTAGATCTTTTTCAGTCGTGAAAACCAGAACATAAATCTTCTGCTGTCCCAACGCTGGCGTCAGGCGCATTTTGCCTTCCAGACGGTCGGCGCTCATGACGCCAGGCTCCTGATAACTAAAGTACTCGCTTGGGAAGAAGGCAGACGGCGTCAGATTCTGATCCAGAATCAGCACGTTTGGTGCAAAAACGCTGGTTTGCTTGTTCACTTCGCTGGTCAGCGTCAGGGTTAGCTCACCAATGTTAGCCGGTACGCTGTAGGCGGCAACCGGCCCGGTGATACCCGGCACGTTCAGCTGCTGGCCGCCCGTAGAAAGCTGTGTCGACTGGGTTTTGGATTGATCAACTGGCGTCCACGTCAGCTGCTGGAGGGCCGCCGCCGGGATAGCCGGCGCAGCGCTGGTATTTTGTGGTACGAAATTCACGTCTGCAAAGGAGACCGCCGGAACACAGGCCATCAGCCCCGCAGAGAGGCACAGCGCGACGAGACTTTTCTTCATTTTCATTGTTATTACCTCTGATAGCGTGAGCACTGCGGTGGCCAGGCAATAGCGCGCAGCACCCTAAGGATAGAGGGGCTTGCGCCCCTCTTTTTAGGTCATTACGTCAGGTCTAACGAATTACCACCAGATTTCCATCTGGGCACCGAAGGTCCACTCATCAGAGTCGCCGCGGCTGAAGGTTTTTGCGGACGTGTCGCTGTACGCAATACCAGAGTCATAGCCTGCACCGGAGTCGCCGTTCGCGTAGCCCCATTTCTCATCCCATTTCGCGTAGGTTGCGAAGACACGGATAGCCGGACGGGACCAGATGCTGTCGCCAGCCTGCCATTGCTGTGCCAGGGTGATTTTGTACTGGCTGTTAGTGTCGTCAGTTTTCTGAGACTTGACGTTGTCGTAGCCCACTTCCAGCAGGGTGCTCATGATTGGCGTCCATTTGTACATAGGACGAACACCGACAGTCCACCATTTGGTGCCGTTGTTGTTATCCAGGTTGATGTCCTGGTACATACCCACGTACATCAGATCCCAGGAGTCGCCCAGAGAGATCGCACCGTGGTCCAGCACACGCCACATGTCGCCGTTGTTGTTGATGCTACCACCTTCCGCACGGCCCTTGCCGTTGGAGGTCATAGAGTCAGTTGCGTACTGCAGCACAAATTTGTTAAAGCCCTTCAGCATGCTCTGGGTATGTTCAGCAGTGAACATCCAGCCGTCTTTAGACGCGCCAGGCTGCAGGTAGTAATCATCAGGAATATTGGTGTGACCATAATCAACACCGAACTCCAGCGTACCGCCTTCGTTGACCTGCATCTGTGCTAAACGGACGTCGAAGACATCGTTCGGTACCAGGTTGTCATAAATACGGTTACCCAGCGCGTCACGATCGGCAAAGGTCGCTGAGCCGCCCGCTTCAGAAGAACGGGTTGCGGCCAGAGAGAGCTTACCGAAGCCCAGGTCGATGTTTTCGATACCCGCACCAGGACCTGAAATATCCCAGTAGTAGAAGTCGATCATGTGAACGTCATGACGCTGATAGAAGCGCTTACCGGCCCAGATGGTGGAACCTGGCAGTGCTTCAATGAGGTTTTTACCCTGCACGTTAGCTTCACGGAAGGCCGGGCTGGTGGATTCCCAGTCGTTCTGCTGAGAAACGGAATACGCGACGTTGGTGTCGAAGTAGAAGCTCTTATCGCCCTCTTTCCACACTTCCTGGCCCAGTTTCAGTTCAGCGTAGGTCTCACATTCGTTACCGAGACGGTATTTACTTTGAGCACCTGTTGCCTGGAAGCATTGCTGCTCACCGCCACTCCCGGTCCAGCCAATACCGGAACGAGCATAACCTTTAAAGTCCACGGCGCCTGCCTGGGCAGACAGGATGCCTGCCGCAATGGCGATTGCCAGAGGGACTTGTTTGCGCAGAGTAATCATCATTCTATCTCCTGAGATCATTGCTTTTCTTTGAACACTTCACCTGTCGGTTTCGTGTCTTCTTTTGGGATTGCTTAAACGCCTGGCTCTTTGTGCAACCGACGACATGCAGTGCCATCCTCACGGAACAGATGGCAACGCTCTGGCGGCAAGCCGATAGCGAATGTGGCACCCTCTTCTACCAACACCACGTCGTTCTGGCGGTAGACCAGGTTCTGACGGATGGCGGGGATCTGGATATGAATCTGTGTTTCGTGACCAAGCTGTTCGACGACCTGAACGTCACCTTCCAGGGTCACATCAGCGATGTGGCTCGGCAGCAGGTGTTCAGGACGAATACCAAGGGACATGTTTGCCCCGACCTGTACGTTGGCGCTGTCGACCGGCAGCCAGACCTGCTGGCGGTTTGGCAGCTCCACCTGTACCTGTTCAATGGCTGTCGCGGTCACTTTGACGGGCAGGAAGTTCATCTTTGGCGAGCCAATGAAGCCCGCAACAAAGCGGTCTGCCGGATAGTGATAAAGCTCCAGCGGTTTACCCACCTGCGCCACGCGGCCGGCATCCAGCACCACGATTTTGTCGGCGAGGGTCATCGCTTCCACCTGATCGTGAGTGACGTAAATCATCGTGCGGCCAAGACGCTTGTGCAGACGGGAGATTTCAATTCGCATCTGGACGCGCAGGGCGGCATCCAGGTTAGAGAGAGGTTCATCGAGCAGGAACACGCGCGGTTCGGCCACCAGGGTACGGCCAATCGCCACACGCTGACGCTGACCACCGGAAAGCGCTTTTGGTTTACGCTCCAGCAGGTGGGCCAGCTGTAACACTTCCGCCACCTGCGTCACGCGCTGGTTAATGACTTCTTTCTTCGCGCCGGCCAGCTTCAGGCCAAAGGACATATTTTCGGCAACGGAAAGGTGTGGATAGAGTGCATAAGACTGGAACACCATACCGACGCCACGTTCGGCAGGCGGGATGTCGTTCATTCGGGTATCACCAATCAGCAGGTCGCCGCTGGTAATCGTTTCAAGACCGGCAATCATACGCAGCAGAGTAGATTTACCACAGCCTGATGGGCCAACAAACACCACGAATTCGCCTTCGTTGATGTCCAGATTGATGTCTTTCGACACCACAACGTCACCCCAGGCTTTCGTTACATTACGCAGCTGTACGCTCGCCATGCCCTTCTCCCTTCGTTACAACCTGTCACCGACAGAAACATTCAAGATAAGTTCACTATGGGGTATCCATTACTTTCCCGAATCCTCCACCCCCCGCCTTTTTTATGGGGGAGGAGGCGGGAGGATGAGGGAGCAGGCTCTGCGACCGCCGCGGGCGGGCTGAGGCAAAATTCGTGAAGCCGCCTGCAAAATTCGGTGGGTTTTTATGTGCGCCAGCACTCATAACTTAAATTTATGCAACGGAGATCACACAAACGGGGGGTGGGGCGTAGGGGTTGGGAGGATGGAAAGAGGATGTCAAATAAGGAGACTGAGTCACGTTGAACCACCTTATGTATCCACGAGCACATCACCAAAAAGGATGGCAGATATGAATATCAAGACTGGCGCACGCGTTTTCGCATTGTCCGCCCTTGCAGCAATGATGGTTTCCGCCCCAGCGCTCGCCAAAATTGAAGAAGGCAAGCTGGTTATCTGGATTAACGGCGACAAGGGCTATAACGGCCTGGCCGAAGTGGGCAAAAAATTCGAAAAAGATACCGGCATCAAAGTTACCGTAGAACACCCGGACAAGCTGGAAGAGAAGTTCCCGCAGGTTGCAGCAACCGGCGACGGCCCGGACATCATCTTCTGGGCGCATGACCGTTTCGGGGGTTACGCGCAGTCTGGCCTGCTGGCAGAAGTGACGCCAGATAAAGCCTTCCAGGACAAGCTGTTCCCGTTCACCTGGGATGCCGTTCGCTATAACGGCAAGCTGATCGCTTACCCAATCGCGGTTGAAGCCCTGTCTCTGATTTACAACAAAGACCTCGTACCAAACCCACCGAAAACCTGGGAAGAGATCCCGAAACTGGATAAAGAGCTGAAGGCGAAAGGTAAATCCGCCCTGATGTTCAACCTGCAAGAGCCGTACTTCACCTGGCCGCTGATTGCTGCAGACGGCGGTTACGCGTTCAAGTTTGAAAACGGCAAATATGACGTGAAAGACGTGGGCGTGGACAACGCTGGCGCGAAAGCGGGTCTGACCTTCCTGGTGGATCTGATCAAGAACAAACACATGAACGCGGATACCGACTACTCCATCGCGGAAGCGGCGTTCAACAAAGGCGAAACCGCGATGACCATCAACGGTCCGTGGGCCTGGACCAACATCGACAAGAGCAAAGTCAACTACGGCGTAGCGCTGCTGCCAACCTTCAAAGGCAAGCCGTCTAAACCGTTCGTTGGCGTGCTGAGCGCGGGCATCAACGCCGCCAGCCCGAACAAAGAGCTGGCGAAAGAGTTCCTGGAAAACTACCTGCTGACCGATCAGGGTCTGGATGAAGTGAACAAGGACAAACCGCTGGGCGCCGTCGCGCTGAAATCCTTCCAGGATCAGCTGGCGAAAGACCCACGTATCGCGGCCACCATGGATAACGCCCAGAAAGGCGAAATCATGCCGAACATCCCACAGATGGCCGCATTCTGGTACGCCACCCGTACCGCGGTCATCAACGCAGCAAGCGGTCGTCAGACTGTCGATGCCGCGCTGAAAGATGCTCAGGGTCGTATTACTAAGTAATGACGTAGTCCCCTCTCCCTTTGGGAGAGGGTTAGGGTGAGGGTTGGCGCTATCCGCACGCCCCCACCCCGGCCCTCTCCCCCAGGAGAGGGAGAAAAGATCAAACGTTGTAGAGGAAAAACCCCATGGATGTCATTAAAAAGAAACGCTGGTGGCAAAGCGACGCGCTGAAGTGGTCAGCGATAGGTCTGCTGTGTCTGCTGGTGGGTTACCTTGTTGTTTTAATGTACGTACAAGGGGAATATCTGTTCGCCATCATGACGCTGATTTTAAGCTCTGCTGGCCTGTATATTTTCGCTAATCGTAAAGCCTATGCCTGGCGCTATGTCTACCCGGGCGTGGCCGGGATGGGGCTGTTTGTCCTGTTCCCGCTGATTTGTACCATCGCCATTGCGTTTACCAACTACAGCAGCACCAACCAGCTTGCGCAGGAACGCGCGCAGCAGGTCCTGCTGGATCGCTCATATCAGGCAGGCAAGACCTTTAACTTCGGCCTGTATCCTGACGGTAACGAGTGGAAGTTAGCGCTTACTGACGAAGCAAACAGCAAATACTATGTCTCCGACGCGTTCAAATTTGGCGGCGAGCAGAAGCTGGCCTTAAAAGAGGCACAGGCCCTGCCGGAAGGTGAACGTGCCAACCTGCGCGTCATTACCCAGAACCGTCAGGCGCTGACCCAGCTCACCGCCGTGCTGCCAGACGAAAGCAAGGTGACCATGAGCTCGCTGCGCCAGTTCTCCGGCACGCAGCCGCTGTATACCCTGGCGGACGACGGCACGCTGACCAACAACCAGAGCGGCGTGAAATATCGTCCGAATAACGACATTGGTTTCTATCAGTCCATTACTGCCGACGGCAAATGGGGTGATGACAAGCTCAGCCCGGGCTATACCGTCACCATCGGCTGGGACAACTTTACCCGCGTGTTTACCGACGAAGGCATTCAGAAACCGTTCTTCGCCATCTTCGTCTGGACGGTGGTCTTCTCGGTGCTGACGGTGATCCTGACCGTGGCCGTGGGCATGGTGCTGGCCTGTCTGGTCCAGTGGGAATCCCTGAAAGGCAAAGCGATTTACCGCGTGCTGCTGATCCTGCCGTATGCCGTACCGTCGTTTATCTCGATTCTGATTTTCAAAGGGCTGTTTAACCAGAGCTTCGGTGAAATCAACATGATGCTGAGCGCCCTTTTCGGCATCAAACCGGCCTGGTTCAGCGACCCGACCACCGCTCGCTCGATGATTATCATCGTGAACACCTGGCTCGGTTATCCGTACATGATGATCCTGTGCATGGGCCTGCTGAAGGCTATCCCGGACGATCTGTACGAAGCCTCGGCGATGGACGGCGCGGGCCCGTTCCAGAACTTCTTTAAAATTACGCTGCCGCTGCTCATTAAGCCGCTGACGCCGCTGATGATTGCCAGCTTCGCCTTTAACTTTAACAACTTCGTGCTGATTCAGCTGTTGACCAACGGCGGCCCGGACCGCCTTGGCACCACGACGCCAGCAGGCTATACCGACCTGCTCGTGAGCTACACCTACCGTATCGCCTTCGAAGGCGGCGGCGGCCAGGACTTCGGTCTGGCAGCAGCGATTGCCACCCTGATCTTCCTGCTGGTTGGCGCTCTGGCGATTGTGAACCTGAAAGCCACACGTATGAAATTTGATTAAGGAGGGCATCAATCATGGCAATGGTACAACCCAAATCTCAGAAGTTGCGCCTCCTGGCGACGCACTTAGGCCTGCTGATTTTCATCGCGGCGATCATGTTCCCGCTGCTGATGGTTATCGCCATCTCTCTGCGTTCGGGTAACTTCGCAACGGGGAGCCTGATCCCGGACGAAATCTCCTGGGAGCACTGGAAGCTCGCGCTGGGCTTCAGCGTGGAACATGCGGATGGCCGCGTCACGCCGCCGCCGTTCCCGGTGCTGCTGTGGCTGTGGAACTCGGTGAAAATCGCAGGCATTACCGCCATTGGTATCGTGGCGCTTTCCACCACCTGCGCCTACGCCTTCGCCCGCATGCGTTTCCCGGGCAAAGCGACGCTGCTGAAAGGGATGCTGATTTTCCAGATGTTCCCGGCCGTGCTGTCGCTGGTGGCGTTGTATGCCCTGTTTGACCGTCTGGGCCAGTACGTACCCTTTATCGGCCTGAACACCCACGGCGGCGTGATCTTCGCCTATCTTGGCGGTATCGCACTGCATGTATGGACCATTAAGGGCTATTTCGAAACTATCGACGGCTCGCTGGAAGAAGCGGCCGCGCTGGATGGCGCAACCCCGTGGCAGGCGTTCCGCCTGGTGCTGCTGCCGCTGTCGGTGCCGATTCTGGCGGTAGTGTTTATCCTGTCGTTTATCGCTGCGATCACCGAAGTACCGGTTGCCTCACTGTTACTGCGTGATGTGAACAGCTACACCCTGGCCGTAGGTATGCAGCAATACCTCAACCCGCAAAACTACCTGTGGGGCGACTTTGCCGCGGCGGCCGTACTTTCCGCCATCCCGATTACCGTGGTGTTCCTGCTGGCCCAGCGCTGGCTGGTCAACGGCCTGACGGCGGGCGGTGTGAAAGGTTAAGTTTCATTTTGTTATGCCACTGCAACCCTCAACTTTAGACGTATTGTATTGACCCAACTTGTGACTGTTGTTAGGCGGCCTCCGGGCCGCCATTTTTTTATTCGCGTTTCAGCCGCTTCGAGTTGCACAGCCAGAGGGTGATCACCAGCAGCAGGATCGCCGCCGAGTAGATCAGCACGTCGAGCGGGGATTTATGATCGACGATGATCAGCCGCACTATCGCAGTGATCCCAATGTAGACAAAATAACGCAGCGGGAAGTGAAAGCCGGACTGAAAGTACTTCACAATCAGGGCGATAAATTCAAAGTAGAGAAAGTAGACCACCAGGCCTTCCACCAGCGCATATTTGCTGGTTTGTTCAGGGGCGAACAGTACATCCGCAAGATGCACCGTCTCTTTACCCAAAAAGACGACCAGTATCAGGCCAAGGCTCAACAGACCGAGGTTCAGCACGGTCTGGAGGATCGTTGAGATAAACTCAACGCGCGGGCGAGTCAGGGATGTCATACAGCACCTCATTCTCCAGGGCGAGGTTCCTGTATAACGCAAAAATGTGACGGGGATCTATATTTTTTAATTATGTTTTATGTAGGAAGAAAACCGATGGAGCGTAAACAAACCGGGGTTCGCAACGTGACCTGTGGCGACAATGTGATCGTATATGAGCCTGCTAACCTTTATGACTGTGTGCTGGGCAACGGCGTATTCGTCGGCCCGTTTGTTGAAATCCAGGGCAATACGCGCATCGGTGACGACTGCAAAATCCAGTCGCACACCTTCATCTGCGAGTATGTCACTATTGGTCAGCGTTGCTTTGTTGGTCATGGCGTGATGTTTGCCAACGATATGTTTCGGGAGGGGAAACCGAACGCCGACCGAGAGAGCTGGGGCCATATTACCGTGGGGAATGATGTTTCGATAGGCAGTGGAGCGACCATTCTGGCGGTATCCATCTGCGACGGTGCGGTGATTGGTGCAGGGAGCGTGGTAACAAAATCGATCGTCGAGAAAGGTGTCTATGCCGGGAACCCGGCGAGGCTACTGCGCCGCTTGTGATTCGCCCGGTGGCGCTGCGCTTACCGGGCCTACAAAATAGCAGGCCGGGCAAACGCGGTGCCGCCCGGCGTGAAGCATCAGCGGAAGTTAATGTTCTTATCGCTCGTCATGTCATACAGCTGGAACTTACGTCCAAGCTGCTGACCCCCGTCACGCGTCAGCGGCGTCCAGCCAATCGCCGCGCGGCTGCGGGTTGGGCCTGACGAGAACAGATCCAGCGGAATCGACACGTAGACCCCTTTGGTGAAGTCCCCTTCCCCGTACTCGTCCGGCGAGACGTTGGTGATGGTGGCGTAGCCGCCCACCACGACGCCACTGTCGAAGTGTTTAGAGATATCCAGCGTGCCGCCCTTATCGCCCGCCAGGTACTGGCCGACGCTGGCTTTCACCAGCACGTCAGGGGCGAACGACGGCGTCCAGTAGGCGGTCAGATGGCCCGTTTTGACGCTGTAGTCGGTGAACTTCATCATGTCCTGCGCGCTGCGCCAGTCACGCTGCTTGACGTAGTTGGCATCAACCCCGAACGCCCAGTTGCTGTCGACAGGACGATAAAGCACTTCCGCCCCCGCGCCGCCGTACATGGTTTCCAGATACCCGCCGTACACCTGGCCGTAGAAGCCGTTGCCGAAGTACTGGAAGTAGTTGGCCTGCAGGTTATTCACGTAGGCATCGTTCTGCACGTATTCACGCACGCGGGTACGCACGCGCGGCAGCGTCGAGTCTTTTGGTGGGTTGGTGTAGTTGAATTTGTCGTAGTTGTTAGCGATGTTGCCGAACAGGCTGCCGGTGGTCAGCAGGTGGTCGGTGACCCACAGATCCGCTGTCGCCATCACGCCCAGCTGATACATGTAGAAGTTTTCAGGCCCGCCGACGGACTGGTTCAGCACCGGATCGATATGGAAATCGAAGCGCGATTTGTCGATATACCAGCCCTGCTCGGTGGTTTCCGGCACCACGGGCTCGATGCGTTTTTGCACCAGCTCGGTTTCATGCCCGAGCGGCTCGCCTTCCAGATGGCGCTTGAGGCTGGCAACGTCCGTTTCGGTTGTGACCTGCGGCAGGTTGAGACGGTTCTCCGTCACGCGGATCGTGCGGATCCCCTCCGGCAGATCGTTCATAACGATCCGGTTGGCGCGTTCGATCCCTTCGCGCGAGTCGCGGTATTTCACCTGCTCGCCGGTGACGTAAAGCGTATCGCCCTTGGTCTGAATCTTCGGATCCGCCAGGCCGGCATTGTATTTCAACAGCGTCAGCTGGTTTGCCACCACGGAGTGCTGCAGAATCGCATCCTGCGGCTCCGGCCGGTATGCAGGGCGCGCGTTATCATTGTAGTGCGGACGCATGTCGTTAAAGTTGGTGCGCAGCGTGAAGCCAAACATCACCGTATTGCCGCGCTCGTAGCTGAGGTTAACGTCGGCCCAGTCGGTGACGCGATAAATGGCGCCGACGTTAAACTTGCTCTTCTGCTCAATCTTCCCGGCGAAGTCCTGCGAGTAGTCATTCCCTTCATATTCCAGCTTCAGGCGTAATGGCTGCCAGGGCGTTTGATACTCTACGCCGCCAAACAGCGATGCCGGGCCGTGGAACATCTGATCCCCGTTGATGGAACCGGCTTTTTTGTAGCTGTTATCGCGATAGCAGTATTTGTCGCTGTAGGAGCAAAACGGGTTTTTCACGTTACCGCTGGTGCCGAGATAGCCCCATCCCAGGCCGAGCGAGAAGTCGAACGGTCCCCAGGCTTTGCTGGCCACGATGTATTCCGCATCAAACAGACCGGTACCGCCGATATCTTTGGCGCCCACGGACACCTGCGGCATCCAGTAGCTCTCTTCCCACAGGCGCAGCTTGACGTCGAAGGCTTTATCTTTGTAGGTCTGATCGCCGGAGAACGCCTCAACGCTGCTGTATTGTTTCGTACGCACGTCGGTATAGCGCAGCGTGGTTTCAAGCCACGGGAACAGCTGTACCGAGGCGGAGTAGTAGCGATACTGGTCGTTATCACGGTAGTTAAGGCTAATTTCCCCTTCGCGCGCCATACGCGCGGTGGGCGTTTGCAGTAAACCGACGCCGCCGAAGTCTGACTGAGACGGGCCAATGGGTGCCGGATACGTTTCTGCATGGCAGGCGGCACTCACGCAGAGCGCCAGCATGCTGTAGAGATAGGTTTTTTTCATTATTCCGGTATCCGCTGAATCAGGGAGTGAAGGATATCGGCGTTAAGCCCGTCATACGCCTTCGTCCAGAAATGGTCGGCAAAACCGACAAAAATGATGCTGCCCGGCATAGGTTCGATGTGCCGTTTATTCCAGTAAGCGACGGGGGCTTTCTGCGTGTGCCCGTCAGGGTAAACCACCCAGGCGTAGCTGTTATCGGCACCGCTCAGCAGGCTCTGCTCGTCGAGGTAGCTCGCCACGTCACGACCGGGCGTAAAGGGCTTTTTACCCGGGCTGCTGATTAGCCCCATCACGGTCACCGTCGTCGGCTTCACCGGCAGCCAGAGCGTATATTCCCCTTCAAGCGTGGGGTTGCCCTTTTCCGTGACGCGCACTTCATCGGGATCAAGATTCACGTTCTGACGGCCCGTCACCTTCAGCGCCTGCAGCTGCTGGCAAACGCTGTTAATGGCCGCCGCGTCGTCGCCATCTTCCTGCTCCGCTAACCCCGTCAGCCTGGCAAGGAGCGCCTTGTGCTGTTGTTCCGCTTCAGCGGTCTTCTGACGTTCAGCGATCACTGCCCCCGGCCACCAGCTGTTGGCGAGCCTTGGCTGTCCGACGAGATCGAGCAGATGCTCAGCGTGGGTTAAGGTTTTGGGTTTTTCACTGTCCGGCGTGTAGACCTTCACCGTCCCTGCGGACCATGCCAGCGGCGCGGCAAGGCTGGCGATAAGCGCAACGTGGATGAGCGTTTTCATGATTTCGCCGCCTTGATCAGGGTGGTTTTCACCGGGAAGAATCCGGCACCGAGATACTGCAGGGAGTGGCGGATCTGCCCTTCCTCGTCGATCCAGAAGCGGTTGTGCCAGGTGGCCTGGTCGGTGGTGACTTCTTCATCCAGCACGCGGACACGGGTTTCGTCGCTGCCGACTTTCACGCTGTCCGTGCCGTCCCAGCGGAAAGTCGAGCGTGCCGTGGCGTAACGCACCTGCTTATGTTCGGTCCAGCCCATCGTGCGCGCCCAGCTTGCGCCGTCGGCGATCTGGTTCGGCTTGATCAGCGGATCGGCAGCGATATTATTCACTTCCAGCAGGTTGTCGCCGCCCAACAGGGTTTTCACGATACGACCATGCTGCGTCACGATGGTGGCCTGATCCTGCGTCACCCATTTCTGCTGCCCGTTTTCATCGAAAGCGAGCACCACAAACAGCTGCGGGCCATCGTTTAGCTGCATGTACTGGCTGGCATAGGGCATGTTTTGAAGTTCGTCATCGGTCAGATGCACGCCCGGTGTACCGAACATGCTTTCCCACAGTGAGTTTCCCAGCCCTTTGGTGGTGGCCGAGCACGCCTGCAGCAGCAGGCAAATCAGAATGATTGCAGGTCGCTTCACGACTCTTCTCCGAAGGGGCGAAATAACCACACCGAAGTGTGGTTATGATTAAAACACCCGCTATTACTGGGTGCTGGTTGTCGTGGTGGTCGTGGTTCCGGTATTGGAGCCATCACCGCCACCGGTTGCCGCCAGCGCGACACCCACGGCTGAACTTACGGTGCTGGCGCTGGCTGCGGTAGAACTTCCCGCAGACGCAGACGTCGCAGCCGAACCTGCCGCTTCCCCGACCTGAACCGGAGCTGCATAGACAGATGTCGCCGCAAGCGCAGATATGGCAAAAATGCCATACAGTACTTTCTTCATAACAATTTCCCTTCAATGAATGAATGGAGATTTGCCCGAAAAGAATTTCAGGCGGAATCGAGTATACACAACTACTGCCGTGGGTTTGCCGTAAGGGGAAATAGGGATGGAGTTTTCGGACTAATGGTTAAAATGGAAATGAAAGACAAATAACATAAATATATAATTGTTATAAATCAATAAATTATAATATAAGCATATTAATGAACCACTACGTATTTTCTTAAAATAAACCGCAGGAATTAACGGGTTAAGCGTCTTTTTCGGATTAAACTCAGATTCAGAATTTGAGTTAACTAACAGACATCAGGAATTATCCGATAAAAAAATGCCGGCATTAAGCCGGCACGTTTTCATGACGTTTTAATTACGCGCGCCATGCTTTATAACGGTTGATCAAACCATTTGTCGAGCTGTCATGGCTGGCAATCGCTTTATCGTCACCCAGCTCTGGCAGAATACGGTTTGCCAGTTGTTTGCCCAGCTCAACGCCCCACTGGTCAAAGGTGAAGATGTTCAGGATGGCGCCCTGCGTGAAGATCTTGTGCTCGTACAGGGCAATCAGCGCGCCCAGGCTGAACGGCGTGATTTCGCGCAGCAGGATGGAGTTGGTTGGGCGGTTGCCTTCGAACACTTTGAACGGCACAACGTGGTCCAGGGTTGCCGGATCTTTACCCTGGTCACGGTATTCCTGCTCAACCACTTCGCGGGATTTACCGAACGCCAGCGCTTCGGTCTGCGCAAAGAAGTTCGACAGCAGCTTCGGATGGTGGTCGGACAGCGGGTTATGGGTGATAGCCGGGGCGATGAAATCGCACGGTACCATTTTGGTGCCCTGGTGGATCAGCTGGTAGAAGGCATGCTGACCGTTGGTGCCCGGCTCGCCCCAGATGATTGGGCCAGTCTGGTAATCCACCGCGTTGCCGTTACGGTCAACGTATTTACCGTTGGATTCCATGTTGCCCTGCTGGAAGTAGGCTGCGAAGCGGTGCATGTACTGGTCGTAAGGCAGGATCGCTTCGGTTTCAGCGCCGAAGAAGTTGTTGTACCAGATACCGATCAGCGCCAGCAGCACCGGCAGGTTTTTCTCTGGTGCGGTCGTGGAGAAGTGTTTATCCATCGCGTGCGCGCCGGAGAGCAGCTCAACGAAGTTGTCGAAGCCCACGGACAGGATGATGGACAGACCGATCGCAGACCACAGGGAGTAGCGGCCACCGACCCAGTCCCAGAACTCGAACATGTTCGCGGTATCAATGCCGAACTCGCTGACCGCTTTGCCGTTGGTAGACAGCGCCGCGAAGTGTTTCGCCACGTGCTTGTTGTCGCCTGCGGTTTTCAGGAACCAGTCGCGCGCGCTGTGGGCGTTGGTCATGGTTTCCTGAGTGGTGAAGGTTTTGGACGCAACCAGGAACAGGGTGGTTTCCGGGTTCACGTTCTTCAGCACTTCAGCGATGTGGGTACCATCGACGTTAGACACAAAGTGCATATTGAGGTGGTTTTTATACGGACGCAGCGCTTCGGTCACCATGAACGGGCCGAGGTCAGAACCGCCGATACCGATGTTCACCACGTCGGTAATCGCTTTGCCGGTGTAGCCTTTCCAGCTACCGGAGATGATCGCTTCGGAGAAGGTTTTCATCTTTTCCAGCACCGCGTTCACTTCCGGCATGACGTCTTTGCCGTCAACGATGATTGGCGTATTGCTACGGTTACGCAGGGCCACGTGAAGCACGGCACGGTCTTCGGTACGGTTAATTTTCTCACCGGAGAACATGGATTTGATGGCGTCAGCAAGCTCGGTTTCTTTCGCCAGATCCTGCAGTTTTGCCAGCGTCTCTTCGGTAATGCGGTTTTTGGAGAAATCCACCAGCATCAGGTCGTCGAAGGTCGCGGAGAACTTAGAGAAACGATCGGCATCCTTCGCGAACAGATCCGCGATGGTGACGTCTTTCATTTCATCAAAATGTTTCTGGAGTGCCTGCCAGGCAGCGGTCTGCGTTGGGTTGATGTTTTTCATTAGCAATACTCTTCTGATTTGAGAATTGTGACTGCGGTCGATTGTAGCGCCTGCAAATAAAAATTGTGATGGTTTTTATGCCATTGCCCTGGCCTGCATCAAACACAGGTGAAAAGACCCGAAAAGTATAGCTGCTGACGGAGCCTCCTGGGGCGGCGAAATGTCGGTCAAAAAGCCCTAAAACGGAGCATAAAATCTGGCGCTGTTATAAGTCCTGTTTCTCAGGGGTACCCCCCCATAAAAAATCCGCATAATCCCAGCATTGACAGGACCTCCCCCGCATTTTATTTATAGGGCCGTATTTTGCGCCTGCACCTGTTTTCGTTTCACTCTTGTGCCAAGGTCGCTTATTCATTCCCTGACACGAGGTTGTTATGACGAGTTTTGTGGTCGCCAAATTTGGCGGCACCAGTGTGGCCGATTACGATGCCATGAACCGCAGCGCCGATGTGGTGCTGGCCGATCCGAATACCCGCCTGGTGGTGCTGTCTGCATCCGCCGGCGTGACGAACCTGCTGGTTTCTCTGTCTGAAGGACTGGAAGCGACAGAACGTTTCGTGAAGCTGGATGCACTGCGCAAAATTCAGTTCGATATTCTTGAGCGTCTGCAGAACCCGAACGTCATCCGCGAGGAAGTGGAGCGTCTGCTGGAAAATATTACCACTCTGGCAGAAGCGGCCTCTCTGGCCACCTCCACCGCACTGACCGACGAACTGGTCAGCCACGGCGAGCTGATGTCCACCCTGCTGTTTGTTGAAATCATGCGCGAGCGTAACGTTCAGGCGCAGTGGTTTGACGTGCGTAAAGTGATGCGTACCAGCGATCGCTTTGGTCGTGCCGAGCCGGACGTTGAGGCGCTGGCGGAGCTGACCAATCAGCAGCTGGCACCACGCCTGGCAGACGGTATCGTGATCACCCAGGGCTTTATCGGCAGTGAAGCGAAAGGCCGCACCACCACGCTTGGCCGCGGCGGCAGCGACTACACCGCCGCGCTGCTGGGCGAAGCCCTGCATGCAACGCGCGTGGATATCTGGACGGACGTTCCGGGCATTTACACCACCGACCCACGCGTCGTTTCCGCGGCTAAACGTATTGATGTGATCGCCTTTGAAGAAGCGGCGGAAATGGCCACCTTCGGCGCGAAAGTGCTGCACCCGGCAACGCTGCTGCCGGCAGTGCGCAGCGATATTCCAGTCTTCGTGGGTTCCAGTAAAGATCCGAAAGCGGGCGGGACGCTGGTCTGCAAGAAAACGGAAAACCCACCGCTGTTCCGCGCCCTGGCGCTGCGTCGTCGCCAGACGCTGGTGACGCTCCACAGCCACAATATGCTGCATTCCCGCGGTTTCCTGGCGGAAGTGTTTGGCATTCTGGCGCGCCATAATATCTCGGTGGATCTGATCACCACCTCTGAAGTGAGCATTGCGCTGACGCTGGACACCACCGGCTCTACCTCCACCGGCGACACGCTGCTGACGCAGTCGCTGCTGATTGAGCTGTCTGAGCTGTGCCGCGTGGAAGTAGAAGAAGACCTGGCGCTGGTTGCCATCATCGGCAACAAGCTGTCGCGCGCCTGCGGCGTGGGTAAAGAAGTGTTCGGCGTGCTCGACCCGTTCAGCATCCGCATGATCTGCTACGGCGCATCCAGCTACAACCTCTGCTTCCTGGTGCCTGCCGATCAGGCCGAGCAGGTCGTGCAGAAACTTCATCAGAATTTGTTTGAATAAAATTCGTTAGCACGATAAACAATACCTATAAGCCGGGCACAGACCCGGCTTTTTCATAACTAAACAACACGACAATACTGCAAGGAATCCACTATGTTATCCGCCGTTACGCGGCTGTTCCCGCTATGGGCGCTGCTGCTCTCCGTACTCGCGTATTACACCCCCGCTACGTTCACGGGCATTGGTCCGTGGGTCGCCACGCTGCTGATGCTGATCATGTTCGGTATGGGCGTGCATCTGAAAATCGACGACTTTAAACGCGTGCTGTCTCGCCCTGCGCCCGTCGCGGCAGGGATCTTCCTGCACTACCTGGTAATGCCGCTTGCGGCGTGGCTGCTGGCGATGGCCTTTAAGATGCCGCCCGATCTCTCCGCCGGGATGGTGCTGGTGGGCAGCGTGGCCAGCGGCACGGCGTCCAACGTCATGATCTACCTGGCGAAAGGCGACGTGGCGCTCTCCGTCACGATCTCGTCCGTTTCGACTCTGGTTGGCGTCGTTGCCACACCGCTGTTAACCCGCCTGTACGTGGACGCGCATATTCAGGTGGACGTGATGGGCATGCTGCTCAGCATTCTGCAGATTGTGGTGATCCCGATTGCGCTGGGGCTGGTCATTCACCATCTTTTCCCGCGCTTGGTGAAGGCCGTTGAGCCGTACCTGCCCGCGTTTTCGATGGTCTGCATTCTGGCGATCATCAGCGCCGTGGTGGCGGGTTCCGCATCGCACATTGCCTCCGTGGGCTTTGTGGTGATCATCGCCGTGGTGCTGCATAACACGATTGGCCTGCTGGGCGGCTACTGGGGCGGGAAGCTGTTCGGTTTTGACGAATCTACCTGCCGCACGCTGGCAATCGAGGTAGGCATGCAGAACTCCGGCCTGGCGGCGGCGCTCGGTAAAATCTACTTCTCCCCGCTGGCGGCCCTGCCTGGCGCGCTGTTCTCCGTCTGGCATAACCTCTCCGGCTCGCTGCTGGCGGGCTACTGGTCCGGCAAACCGATTGATGAACAAACGAAAAAAGATGCGGTGAAGCAGGGTTAATTTGCGCGGCTTGCTTTACACTGAAGCCTCTCTATCAGGAGGCTTCAGCAATGGCTACACCACGTTTGACCCAGAAAGACATGACGGAAGCCGAGCAGCGCGAACTGAAAACGCTTCTCGACCGCGCCCGTATCGCACATGGCCGCACGCTGACAAACGCCGAAACCAATCAGGTGAAAAAAGAGTACATCGATAAGCTGATGGCGCAGCGTGACGCCGCGGCGAAAAAAGCCCGCAAGCTGAAAAAAGAGCAGGCTTATAAACCCGATGCAGAGGCGACCTTTTCCTGGTCGGCCACAACGTCTACCCGTGGAAGGCGCTAATCAGCGCCCTTTCTTTTTGCGCCCCGGCTGGGTAAAGCGTTTTCCATTACCCGGCTTGCCTCGCCCCTTATCTTCCGCCTGCGGCGCCTTCACCACCGGGCGCTTAATCGCCTGGGTTTTCGGTTTTGCTTTGGCCTTCGGCTTCGCTTCGGACGAGGAATTCTCGATAAGCTTAAAGAGCTCAATCAGCTCGTCATCCGTTAAATCGCGCCACTCGCCCAGCGGGATGCCGGACAGGCTGACGTTCATGATGCGCGTGCGTTCCAGCTTCGTCACTTCATAACCGAAGTGTTCGCACATGCGGCGGATCTGGCGGTTCAGGCCCTGCACCAGCGTAATGCGGAACGCGAACGGCGCTTCTTTCTTAACCTTACACTTCTTCGTGACGGTGCCGAGGATCGGCACGCCCGCGCCCATGCCGCGAATAAATTCGTCCGTGACCGGCTTATTCACCGTCACAATGTACTCTTTCTCGTGGTCGTTACCGGCACGCAGGATTTTGTTGACCAGATCGCCGTGGTTGGTGAGGAAAATAAGCCCCTGTGAGTCTTTATCCAGACGGCCAATCGGGAAGATACGGCTGCTGTGGTTCACGAAATCAACGATGTTGTCCCGCTCACCGTCTTCCGTGGTGCTGACAATCCCAACCGGTTTGTTCAACGCGATAAACACCAGGTCTTCAGCATCACGCGGTTCGATGACCTGACCATTCACTTTAACCACATCGCCAGGGACCACCTGGTCGCCGATGGTGGCGCGTTTGCCGTTAAGAAACACGTTACCCTGTTCAATGTAACGGTCAGCCTCGCGACGTGAGCAGATCCCGCTCTCGCTAATGTATTTGTTTAATCGGGTTGATTGAGTTGGCAGCATAGTTTCTCCTGTGAAGGGCGAAATATACCTTAGGTATGGGCCGAAAAAAAAGATTAGCTGACGGTAACTGAAGCGGGTTTTTTAGTTTGCGAGACGCTTTCAGGATTTAGCGTCAGGCCATTTATCCTTGAGCTAACTCCTTTTAGCTTTACTCTCCAGAGACAACTATTTGTAGTTTATAAATCACATGGAGTAATATGAAGGAGATAGTTCAGACAGAATCCTTCCAACGCTGGGAGCAAAACTTAAAAGATCGGCGAGCGAAGACCATTATCGCTTCCCGCCTCTTTCGGTTGGCAAATGGTTTAGCGGGCGACATTAAACCCCTTGGGGAAGGTATAAGTGAGCTGAGGATCCACTATGGCCCGGGCTACAGAATCTATTTTAAAGACCAGGGCAATTGCATCATTGTGCTGTTGTGTGGTGGTGACAAAAGCAGCCAGGCCAGAGACATACTTATGGCAAAAATGCTGAGCAATGTATCCCAATGGCAGGAGTGAATGAGCATGCATAAATTAACATCCTACGATCCAGCAAACGCGCTGGTGGATGATGAGGAAATCGCCGTGTTTATGGCTGATGCCTTAGAAACGGGCGACTCAGCGTATATTGCTAAAGCGCTGGGCGTCATCGCGCGTGCGAAAGGAATGTCGACCATTTCACAGCAAACTGGCCTATCACGAGAGCAACTGTATCGCTCGTTCAGTGATAAAGGAAACCCAACGCTTAAAACAACTCTGGCGGTCATGAAAGCATTGGGTCTTGGGCTAACAATCAAACACGCCGGAGATTAATACTCATCCCGCTCGTCGTCTTCATCCGGCTGTTCCATCACGCTGTACGCCACCGCGCAGAACAACGAGTTGAGACGCTTCATATCCCCCAGCAGCCCCAGATGCAGGGAGCTGGTCTCGATACTCTGCACGTTCTGCTGGTGCAGACGCTCAACGTGGGCATGCGAGTAGCGGCGGTTCAGAATACGGAAACGATGCTTGTTGCGACGCAGGCGCCGCGCGCTCGGCACGTCGCTGGAGAAGAAGACCAGCATCGCCAGCTTGAGGTTGCTGACCAGCTGTTCGTGCAGCGCTTCCAGCTCCTTCAGGCCTTCACCTGAAAACGCACGACGCGCGGCAAGGGATTTGTCGGCGATCTCGCTGCCCATACGCTCCACAATATCCGAGGCCTGCTCAAGGTTAAGCGACATCTCGATGATTTCCGCCCAGCGGCGGGACTCCTCCTCCGCCAGCTCGTCCTGCGGCATACGTGCCAGGTAAAGCTTAATGGCGGTATAGAGCACGTTGATATCGTCCGCCAGTCTGCGCAGTTCTTTCTCTTCACGCGGCTCGCCGTGCATCACCTTTTGCAGGCCTTCGAGCATGGTTTCCATTGCGTCGCCCATGCGCAGCGTCTCGCGCGCGGCGTTCGCCAGCGCCAGCGCCGGGGTATCCAGTGCGGAGGTATCCAGGTGCTTCGGCTTCAGGCGCGCATCCAGCTCCGGTTCGTCCTGAATGAGGCGTTCGCAGAAGCGGGCCATCGGCGCGGCAAACGGCACCATCGCCAGGCAGCGCACCAGGTTGTAGAACACGTGGAAATAGATCACCAGCTCCGCCTTCGGCAGCGGTAGGTTGTCCATCAGGTTCGCCAGCGGGTGAACGAACGGCAGAATAATCAGGCTGCCCACCAGCTTAAACAGCAGGCTGCCGAGGGCCACGCGGCGGGCTGCGGCGTTGGCCGCGCTGTTATTGAGCATCGCCAGCAGGCCGGAGCCGAGGTTAGCCCCGATCACCAGACACAGCGCCACCGGGAAGGAGATCGCCCCTGTGGCGGTTAAGGTCGCCGTCAGAAGAACCGCCGCCAGGCTGGAGTAGCTGACGATGGCAAACACCGCGCCAATCAGAGCATCCAGCATAATGTCCCCGGTCAGGGAGGCGAAGATGACCTGCACGCCGTTGGCCTCGGTGATTGGCGTGACCGCCTGCACAATCAGCTCCAGCGCCAGCAGGATCAGCCCCAGGCCTATCCCTACGCGCCCGAGCTGTCCGGCGCGCGTCTGCTTGCGGCCGAGGAAGAAGATAACGCCGATAAAAATCAGCAGTGGCGACAGCCAGGAGAGATCGAAGGTCAGGATACGCGCCATCAGCGCGGTACCTACATCCGCCCCCAGCACAATCACCAGCGCCGGGGCCAGCGCCACCAGATCCTGCGCCACAAAGGAGGTGACAAGCAGGGTTGTGGCGTTACTGCTCTGAACCAGCGCCGTTACGCCAATGCCCGCGCAGAAGGCGAGCGGCTTCTTCTCAACGCTGCTGCTGAGAACGGTACGTAAGCGCGCGCCAAATACGCGCATCACGCCGGTACGGACGATATGGGTGCCCCATACGAGCAGTGCGACTGCAGAGAGCAGGTGTAACAACGTCAGCACGGAAGTTTTTCCTCCTTATCGTTATGTGTTTTCCTGAGGTTTGTTGCGCATTGTCTTGCCGGATGGCGGCTACGCCTTATCCGGCCTACGCGCAGGTCCGGTAAGCGCAGCGCCACCGGGCAAAAGATAAGAACCTTCTTCCAGTATAAGGGTTTAAACGTAAGAAAGAGACAGGGCGCCCAATGAGCGCCCTGTTTGTTGTAAGGAAAAGTGATTTTAGTCGGCGTCGTAGCCGAGATTTGGCGCCAGCCAGCGCTCCACTTCAGACACGCTCATCCCTTTGCGCAGGGCGTAATCTTCAATCTGATCCCGCTGCAGCTGCGCCACGGCAAAGTACTTGCTGTCCGGATGGCTGAAGTACCAGCCTGAGACGGACGCGCCTGGCCACATGGCGAACGACTCGGTGAGCTTCATGCCGGTATGGGCTTCCACATCCAGCAGCTTCCAGATGGTGCCTTTTTCGGTGTGCTCCGGACAGGCCGGATAGCCCGGCGCCGGGCGAATCCCCTGGTAGTTTTCGCGGATCAGCTCCTCATTGCTGAGGTTTTCATTCGCCGCGTAGCCCCAGTGCACCTTACGCACGCGCTCGTGGAGGTACTCGGCGAAGGCTTCCGCCAGGCGGTCGGCAATCGCTTTCACCATGATTTTATTGTAATCATCGTGCTGCGCTTCGAACGCGTCCGCCAGCGCGTCTTCTTCCAGACCGCCGGTTACCGCAAAGGCGCCGATATAGTCGGCTTTACCACTCAGCTTCGGCGCGACGAAATCGGCCAGGCAGTAGTTGGCAAAGCCCACTTTCTCCGTTTGCTGGCGCAGATGGCGGCTGACAGCCAGCACGTGGGTGCGGGTTTCATCGCGGTAGATTTCGATGTCGTCGCCCACGCGGTTTGCCGGGAACAGGCCCACCACGCCGCGCGGGTTGAGGGTTTTCTCTGCGCTCAGCGTGTCGAGCATGTCGTTGGCATCTTTAAACAGGCGCTTCGCCTCCTCGCCGACCACCTCATCTTCCAGGATGCGCGGATATTTGCCCGCCAGCGACCAGGTCATAAAGAATGGCGTCCAGTCGATGTAGTTACGCAGCGTCTCGATGCTGGCCGTCACGTCCTGCACGCCCAGACGATGTGCCACCGGTGGCGTGTAGCTGGACCAGTCGAAGGCCAGATCGTTGTCGCGCGCCGCCTGAAGCGAAACAGGCGGGGTGCGCGGTTTCTTACGGCCGTGCTGGATGCGAACGGTTTCGTACTCTTTGCGGGTGCGCGCCACAAAATCGTCGCGCTGGGTGTCGGAGAGCAGCGCGGAGACCACGCCCACGGTGCGCGAGGCGTTCTGCACGTACACCGTCGGGCCACTGTAGTTCTGCTCGATTTTCACCGCCGTGTGCGCTTTTGAGGTGGTCGCCCCGCCAATCAATAGCGGAATGGTGAAGCCCTGTCGCTCCATCTCTTTTGCCACGTTGACCATTTCGTCGAGCGACGGCGTAATCAGGCCGGAGAGGCCAATCAGGTCGGCGTTAACCTCGCGCGCGGTCTTGAGGATTTTATCCGCCGGGACCATCACGCCAAGGTCGATAATTTCGTAGTTATTACACTGCAGCACTACGCCGACGATATTCTTGCCGATGTCGTGCACGTCGCCCTTCACGGTGGCGATAACCATCTTGCCGTTGCTGGAACCTTTCTCTTTGCTGGCTTCGATGTAGGGCTCAAGATACGCTACCGCCTGCTTCATCACGCGGGCGGATTTCACCACCTGCGGCAGGAACATTTTGCCCTCACCGAACAGATCGCCGACCACGTTCATGCCGTCCATCAGCGGGCCTTCGATCACCTCAATCGGGCGGTCTGCCTGCTGGCGCGCCTCTTCAGTATCGAGCTCGATAAATTCGGTGATGCCTTTAACCAGCGAGTATTCCAGACGCTTTTTCACGTCCCAGGAACGCCACTCGGCCTGCTGAACGTTTGCCGCCTCATCCGACTTGCTGCCGCGGTATTTCTCCGCCAGGTCCAGCATGCGCTCGGTGGCGTCGTCGCGGCGGTTAAGAATTACGTCCTCTACGGCATCGCGCAGCTCGGCTGGAAGGTCGTCGTAAATCGCCAGCTGGCCGGCGTTAACGATCCCCATGTCCATGCCGTTGCGGATGGCGTAGTAGAGGAACACGGCGTGGATCGCTTCGCGCACCGGGTCGTTACCGCGGAACGAGAACGACACGTTCGATACGCCGCCGGAGATCAGCGCATGCGGCAGCTCGCGCTTGATGTCCTCACATGCCCCGATAAAGTCCTGGGCATAGTTGTTGTGCTCTTCAATACCGGTCGCGACGGCGAAGATATTCGGGTCAAAGATAATGTCTTCCGGCGGGAAGCCCACCTCTTCGGTCAAAATCTTGTACGCGCGGCGGCATATCTCAATTTTACGCTCGCGGGTATCCGCCTGGCCCACTTCGTCAAAGGCCATCACCACCACGGCGGCACCGTAGCGGCGGACCATCTTCGCGTGGTGGATAAAGATATCAACGCCCTCTTTCATCGAGATAGAGTTGACGATGCCTTTACCCTGAATGCACTTCAGCCCTTTTTCGATGACCTCCCACTTGGAGGAGTCAATCATGATCGGCACGCGGGCGATGTCCGGCTCACCGGCGATCAGGTTGAGGAAACGCACCATCGCCGCTTCGGCGTCGAGCATCCCCTCGTCCATGTTGATATCGATAATCTGCGCGCCGCTTTCCACCTGCTGGCGGGCAACGTCCAGCGCTTCGCTGTATTTCTCTTCTTTGATCAGGCGCTTGAACTTTGCCGAACCGGTGACGTTAGTACGCTCACCCACGTTCACAAACAGGCTGTCGTCGCCGATGGTCAACGGCTCAAGGCCGGACAGACGACAGGCAACCGGAAGCTCGGGCAGCTTGCGCGGCGGCAGCCCGGCCACGGCATTGCTCATGGCCGCGATGTGCTCCGGCGTGGTGCCGCAGCAGCCGCCGACGATGTTCAGGAAGCCAGACTCGGCCCACTCGCGGATTTGCGCCGCCATGGTGTCGGCATCGAGATCGTATTCACCGAACGCGTTCGGCAGACCGGCGTTCGGGTGGGCGGTGACGTAGCATTCCGCGATACGGGAAAGCTCCTGCACGTACTGGCGCAGTTCATCCGGCCCCAGCGCGCAGTTAAGGCCAAAGGAGAGCGCTTCGGCGTGACGCAGGGAGTTATAAAACGCTTCGGTTGTCTGACCGGACAGGGTACGGCCGGAGGCGTCGGTGATGGTGCCGGAAATCATGATCGGCAGGTCAACGCCCAGCGCCTCGAACTCCTCTTTCACCGCGTAAATGGCGGCTTTGGCGTTGAGGGTGTCGAATACGGTTTCAATCAGGATCAGATCGGAACCGCCTTCCACCAGCGCTTTGGTCGATTCACGGTAGGCCGCGACCAGCTGATCGAAGGTGATATTACGAAACGCCGGGTCGTTGACGTCCGGTGAAATCGACGCGGTGCGGTTCGTCGGGCCAAGCACCCCGGCAACGTAGCGAGGCTTGTCCGGCGTGCGGGTCGTCCACTCGTCGGCGCAGGCGCGCGCCAGCTTCGCGGCTTCCAGGTTGATTTCCGCCGACAGGGATTCCATCTGGTAATCCGCCATGGCGATGGTTGTCGAGTTAAAGGTGTTGGTCTCAACGATATCCGCACCCGCTTCGAAGTAGGCGTTGTGGATATCCTTAATGACGGACGGCTTGCTGAGCACCAGCAGGTCGTTGTTCCCTTTCAGGTCGCAGGGCCAGTCGGCAAACCGCTCGCCGCGGAAATCGTCTTCACTCAGACGATAGCCCTGGATCATGGTGCCCATGCCGCCGTCCAGCACCAGAATTCGTTCATTTAACTGCGCACGCAGTTGCTCTACTTTGCTGCTCACACTTGCTCCCGACAACGCTCAACAAGGCCAAAAGGCTGCGTTCCATACTGGCACAATCTCGCAGGGTGGAAAAGCCGCACAGCGGTAACATGAGACATGTTCACCATCACTCCTCCGATCAGTCAGGATAACGGTTGCAAATCCACCAAATAAAACGAAAATGATTTCCACGATACAGAAAAAGGAGATCGTCATGGTCGCGACCGTTCCCGCTAAACGCGGCAGAAAACCTGCTGCCACCGCCGCCGCCGCACAACAGGGCGGACAGGTTCAATCGCTCACGCGAGGTTTGAAGCTGCTGGAATGGATAGCCGAGTCGCACGGCAGCGTGGCCCTGACGGAGCTGGCCCAGCAGGCTGGCCTGCCGAACTCCACGACGCATCGCCTGCTGACCACCATGCAGCAGCTGGGCTTTGTCCGCCAGGTCGGCGAGCTGGGGCACTGGGCGGTGGGCGCGCATGCATTTATCGTCGGCAGCAGCTTCCTGCAGAGCCGCAACCTGCTGGCGATTGTGCACCCGATTCTGCGCAAGCTGATGGAGGAGTCCGGCGAGACGGTCAACCTCGCGGTGCTGGACCAAAGCGACCATCAGGCGATTATCATCGACCAGGTGCAGTGCACGCAGCTGATGCGTATGTCCGCACCGATTGGCGGCAAGCTGCCGATGCACGCCTCCGGAGCGGGGAAAGCGTTTCTCTCACAGCTGAGCGAAGAGCAGGTGACGGGGCTGCTGCACCGTAAAGGTTTACACGCTTATACCCACGCCACGCTGGTATCGCCCGTGCATCTGAAAGAAGATCTGGCCCTGACCCGCAAGCGCGGCTATTCGTTTGATGATGAAGAACATGCCCTGGGCCTGCGCTGCCTCGCGGCCTGTATTTTTGACGAGCACCGCGAGCCGTTTGCCGCCATCTCCATCTCCGGGCCGATTTCGCGGATGACCGATGACCGCGTGACCGAGCTGGGTGCGCTGGTGATTAAGGCGGCGAAAGAGGTGACGCTGGCGTATGGTGGGATTCGCTAAGTTGGGTTCCGGCGAACATTCGAACCGTAGGCCCGGTAAGCGCAGCGCCACCGGGCGATGGGGTTGCACTGCGGCCTGATGCCCTCACCCCGGCCCTCTCCCACAGGGAGAGGGAGAAAACATGATGCCCTCACTCTGCGAGAGAGGGAGAAAATATGATGCTCTCACTCTGCGAGAGAAGGTGCAAACCTAATGCAAAACCTCTGCTTGCGGCGGTAAGCGTACACATCTTCGACATGCCCGTTTTTGATCCGCGTTTGCAGTCCGCGCCAGTAGCTGGCGCGGAACAGATCCTCATGCATTTCTTCGAATAGCGGCCCGATGCGCGGGTCGGCGCACAGCCAGTGGCGAAACTCCTCCGGAAACACATCGCCCGGCGAGACGCTGTACCACGGCTCACCTGAAAGCTCATCTTCCGGGTAGCGGGGCTGTGGTATATCGCGGAAATTCACTTCGGTCATGTAGCAAATTTCGTCGTAATCGTAGAACACCACGCGCCCGTGACGGGTGACGCCGAAGTTTTTAAACAGCATGTCGCCCGGAAAAATATTGGCGGCGGCAAGCTGGCGAATCGCGTTGCCGTATTCTTCAATGGCATCCCGCAGCGCCTGGCCTTCGGACTGCTCAAGCCAGATATTCAGCGGTACCATGCGGCGCTCAATGTAGAGATGGCTAATCACGATTTTGTCACCCAGATCGGTGATTTTCGCAGGTGCTTCCTGCATTAACAGCGCCATGAGCGCCGGGTCGATCTGCTGTTTATCCAGCACAAAGTTTTCGAACTCCTGGGTATCCGCCATGCGCCCGACGCGGTCGTGCTCTTTGACCAGCTGATAGCAGGCACGAACGTGCGCGGCGGTCATCTCTTTCTGCGGCGCGAATCTGTCTTTAATCACCTTAAAGACCCGGTCGAAATCCGGCAGCGTAAAGACCAGCATCACCATGCCGCGAATGCCGGGCGCTTCGATAAACTGCTCATCGGCCGTGGTGACATAGCGCAGGTACTCCCGGTAGCTTTCCGTTTTGGCGTGCTTCTGGCAGCCAATGGCCATATACAGCTCGGCGGTGGTTTTGCCCGGCAGGATCTCTCGCAGCCACTCCACCAGCGCGGCAGGCAGCGGGGCGTACACCATGAAATAGGAGCGGGCGAAGCCAAACACGATGCTGGCCTCGGCGCCGGTGGTCAGGCAGGTATCGACAAACAGTTCCCCATCGTCGGTACGGTGAATGGGCAGCAGAAAAGGCACAATGGCGGTCGGCGTAACCAGTTTGCCGACCAGCCAGGCGGCTTTATTGCGGTAGAAAAGCTCGTTGGCCACCTGCAAATGGCTATGGCTAAGCACCTCCGCGCCGAAGGTTTCGTTGAGATGCGCGTGGATATAACCGATATCCCGGGTTTTATTCTCCCAGGGCAGGCGCAGCGGTAAATCCGTTAGCATGCGATGCAGGAGCTTTTCCCATCCGCGATCGGGAAAGAAATCTTTCGCCAGCGGACGGGGAATGGTTCGAAAGCGTCGCTCGGGCTGGGAGCTGAAGATAAATAACCGCTCAGGAGATAGCGAGCGGTGGTCAAATAACCGGCAATAGACGGAGTTGAAAAAGCTCTCCGCAATCTCGAAGCGCGGGTAATCGGGTAACAGATGGGTGTAGTGCTCCTTCACGCGCAGTAAAAACTCCGCGTCCGGGCTTTTACCGTCGGTAATACAGCGCAGCTGCTCCACCACCAGACCCACGTGGTGGTCATAGAGATGGATACGCTGCTTCATGGCCTGCTGAACCGCATGCCAGTCTGCATGTTCGAAGCGCTGCTGCGCGCCGGATGTCACTTCAAGAAAACGACCATACTGGGCATCGAAGCCCTGCAAAATAGTTTGGGCAATCAGCAATTCCAGGCCACGCGACATATATTCCCCCTCACCCCAACCCTCTCCCCGAGAGGGGAGAGGGGGGAAAAGATTAGAACTGTGCTTCTTCCGTTGAACCCGTTAAGGCGGTGACGGAGGAGGTACCGCCCTGAATAATCGTGGTCACATTGTCAAAGTAGCCGGTCCCCACCTCCTGCTGGTGAGACACGAAGGTGTAACCGTCTTTGCCCGCGGCAAACTCCGGCTGCTGCACCTTCTCAACGTAGTGCTTCATGCCCTCACCCTGCGCATAGGCGTGCGCCAGGTCGAACATGTTGAACCACATGCTGTGGATACCGGCCAGGGTAATGAACTGGTATTTGTAGCCCATGTCGGACAGCTGCTGCTGGAAGCTGGCGATGGTTTTGTCATCCAGCTTTTTCTGCCAGTTGAATGACGGCGAGCAGTTATAGGCCAGCAGCTTGCCCGGATACTTCGCGTGGATGGCGTCGGCAAAGCGTTTTGCCAGCGCCAGATCCGGCGTGGAGGTTTCACACCAGACCAGGTCCGCGTAAGGCGCATACGCCAGGCCGCGGCTGATCGCCTGTTCAATGCCGGCATGGGTGCGGTAGAAGCCTTCGCTGGTGCGCTCGCCGGTGATGAATTCGCTGTCGTACGGGTCGCAGTCAGAGGTGATCAGGTCCGCCGCGTCCGCATCGGTACGGGCAATGACCAGCGTTGGCACGCCGAGCACGTCAGCAGCCAGACGCGCGGCAACCAGCTTCTGTACGGCTTCCTGTGTAGGAACCAGCACCTTACCGCCCATGTGCCCGCATTTCTTCACTGACGCCAGCTGGTCTTCGAAGTGAACGGCCGCTGCACCGGCCTCAATCATCGATTTCATCAGCTCGAAGGCGTTCAGCACGCCGCCGAAGCCCGCTTCCGCATCCGCGACGATCGGCAGGAAGTAGTCAGTAAAGCGCGGATCGCCAGGTTCGATACCTGCGGCCCACTGGATCTGATCCGCACGGCGGAAGGTGTTGTTGATCCGATCCACCACCGACGGCACGGAGTTAGCCGGATAGAGCGACTGATCCGGGTACATGCTGGAGGCCAGGTTGGCGTCCGCCGCGACCTGCCAGCCGGAGAGGTAAATCGCCTCAATACCGGCCTTCGCCTGCTGCAGCGCCTGACCGCCGGTCAGCGCGCCGAGGCTGTTGATATAGCCTTTTTTAGAGCCACCGTGCAGCAGCCTCCACATTTTCGCCGCACCGTTCTGTGCCAGCGTGCATTCCGGATTGACCGAGCCGCGTAATTTCACCACTTCCTCCGCGCTGTAAGGACGGCGGATGCCTTCCCAGCGAGGTTGTGTCCACTCTTTCTTTAACTCTTCGATTTGTTGGGTACGGGTTTTCATGTGCAGATGCTCCATATTGTTATGTGGTGAGTTACGCCAGGAAGCGGTAGCCCGGCAGGGTCAGGAAGTCGATTAAGTCATCTGATGTAGTGATTTGCTCCATCAGGCGCGCAGCGTCGTCAAAGCGTCCGCTGCTGAAGCGGTGTTCGCCCAGCTCGTCCTGGATCACCCGCATCTCTTCGGCCAGCATCTGGCGGAACAGAGATTTGGTCACCGGCTTGCCGTTGCTGAGCGTTTTTTGATGGTGGATCCACTGCCAGATGGAGGTACGTGAGATCTCCGCCGTCGCGGCATCTTCCATCAGGCCGTAGATAGGTACACAGCCGTTGCCGGAGATCCACGCTTCGATGTACTGGACCGCGACGCGGATATTGGCACGCATGCCCTCTTCCGTACGCTCGCCCGCGCACGGTGCCAGCAGCTGTTCTTCAGCCGTTGGGGCATCGTCTTCACGCGTGACGAACAGCTGATTTTTATTGTCGCCGAGAACGCGGTTGAAGACCTCCATCGCCGTATCGGCCAGGCCGGGATGGGCAATCCACGTGCCGTCGTGACCGTTACGGGCTTCAAGCTCTTTATCGGCCTTCACCTTGTTGAGCACCTGATTGTTCCGCTCTGCGTCTTTGCTCGGGATAAAAGCCGCCATGCCGCCCATCGCAAAGGCGCCGCGCTTGTGGCAGGTTTTGATCAGCAGACGCGAGTAGGCGCTCAGGAACGGTTTATCCATGGTCACGACCTGGCGATCCGGCAGTACGCGATCGGGATAGTTTTTCAGGGTTTTGATGTAGCTGAAAATATAGTCCCAGCGTCCGCAGTTCAGGCCGACAATATGGTCGCGCAGGGCGTGCAGAATTTCATTCATCTGGAACACGGCAGGCAGCGTTTCAATCAGCAGCGTGGCTTTGATGGTGCCGCGCGGCAGGTTGAAACGATCTTCCGCGTAGCTGAAGACCTCGCTCCACCAGGCCGCTTCCTGCCAGGCCTGCGTTTTTGGCAGATAGAAATAAGGGCCGCTGCCTTTTGCCAGCAGGTTCTTGTAGTTGTGGAAGAAATAAAGCGCGAAATCAAACAGGCTGCCCGGAATGGCTTCCCCACGCCAGGTGACATGTTTTTCAGGCAGGTGCAGGCCGCGTACGCGACAGATCAGCACCGCCGGGTTCGGTTTGAGCTGGTAAATTTTGCCGGCTTCGTTGGTATAGCTGATGGTGCCGTTCACGGCGTCGCGCAGGTTGATCTGCCCCTCGATGACCTTACGCCAGTCCGGCGCCAGTGAGTCTTCAAAATCGGCCATAAAGACTTTAACGTTGGCGTTCATGGCGTTGATCACCATTTTGCGCTCTACCGGACCGGTGATCTCAACGCGACGATCCTGTAAATCTTCAGGGATGCCGCGGATTTTCCACTCACCGCGACGAATGGAAGCGGTTTCCGAAATGAAGCCAGGCAACTTGCCATCGTCAATTTCCTGCTGCTGATGAATGCGTGCCGCCAGCAGCTTATTACGCTGCGGCGTAAAGCGAGTCACCAGTTCAGTCAGAAATTCTACCGCTTCCGCCGTCAAAACCTGCTGTTCTTGCTCGCCATACGGCTGGGTAAAGGCCAGTTCATCGAACGTCGTTGCCTGTTGAGTCATTACTCTGCTCCTCATCAAAGATCCAAAATCACGCCCCCGATGCGAACGAAAGATCGTTGGGTAGTTTTCGCTCAGCAGAATTAAGACTATCTATATTTTTTCTAAAATCAAAAACAATTTCCATTTTAATTATTAATTGTAATTAATTGATTGATTTCATTGATATTAAAGTTGCATCGGATGGTGAGTGACATTTCGGAAATAAAAAAGGCACCCGAAGGTGCCTGATTTGAATAGCTGAAACGCTTTAGGATCGTTTAGTGCAGAAGATTACTCCAGCGTCGGATTCATGTGGCGCAGATCGTATGGCGTGATCTGGTAGACGTAATAGTTGAGCCAGTTAGTGAAAAGCAAATTCCCGTGGCTGCGCCAGGTTGCTCTCGGTTTGTTTTGCGGATCGTCTTTCGGGAAATAGTTGTACGGTACATCCGGATTAAGACCCGCTTCGACATCGCGGAAATACTCTGACGCGAGGGTATACGGGTCGTACTCAGGATGCCCGGTCACGAATGCAATGCGTTTATCCTTGCTGGCAAACAGGTAAGCATCTCCATCTTCCGTTTCGGCCAGGATCTCCAGATCGGTGTAATCACGAATCAGCTGGGCCGGGAAATCGGCGTAGCGAGAATGCGGGGCCAGGAAAGAGTCATCGAAACCACGCGTCAGCAAAGCGTGTGGGTGAAGAATGTGGTGTTCGTAGACGCCGGAGAGCTTTTCAGTGCGGGTTTGCTTGGGGATACCATAAAGAATATTCAGCGCGGCTTGTACCGCCCAACAGACAAACAATGTGGACGTGACGTGATCTTTTGCCCACTCCAGAACCTGTTTGATCTGCGGCCAGTAGGCGACATCGTTAAATTCAACCAGACCGAGCGGCGCGCCGGTCACGATCAGTCCGTCGAAGTTTTCCCCCTGAATGTCATCGAAGTTACAGTAGAAATTGTTCAGATGTTCAGAAGGCGTGTTACGTGACTCACGGGCATCGATTCGCAGCAGCTGAATATCAACCTGCAGCGGGGAGTTCGACAGAAGACGCAGGAACTGGTTTTCTGTTTCGATCTTTTTTGGCATCAGATTGAGAATAAGCACCTTCAGCGGGCGAATTTCCTGACCTGTCGCACGCGAAGCCGTCATGACGAAGACGTTTTCTTCACGCAAGAAATTGACGGCTGGTAGCTCGTCCTGCACCCGAATCGGCATAACTTAATATCCTCACAGCATACGTATAAACGTTTAGACATCCAGACAGCTAACGATACCCAGAAATGGTTTGAATGTCGAGTCTGCAAGCAGAAGGTGAGAAAGTTTCAAGGAGAGGATGGGTGCGGTTTGACTTGCCCGATGGCGCTGCGCTTACCGGGCCTGCAAAGCCACTCGGCATGATTTCTGACGCACAAAGCAAAAAACCCCGCACCTTACGGTACGGGGTTCTTCTATTTGATGCCTGGCAGTTCCCTACTCTCACATGGGGAGACCCCACACTACCATCGGCGCTACGGCGTTTCACTTCTGAGTTCGGCATGGGGTCAGGTGGGACCACCGCGCTAAAGCCGCCAGGCAAATTCTGTTAATCTGTATCAGGCTGAAACTTGATTGTCTGTCTCTTCGCCGAAACAGCTTCGGCGTTGTAAGGTTAAGCCTCACGGTTCATTAGTATCGGTTAGCTCAACGCATCGCTGCGCTTACACACCCGACCTATCAACGTCGTAGTCTTCAACGTTCCTTCAGGACTCTCAGGGAGTCAGGGAGAACTCATCTCGGGGCAAGTTTCGTGCTTAGATGCTTTCAGCACTTATCTTTTCCGCATTTAGCTACCGGGCAGTGCCATTGGCATGACAACCCGAACACCAGTGATGCGTCCACTCCGGTCCTCTCGTACTAGGAGCAGCCCCCCTCAATTCTCCAGCGCCCACGGCAGATAGGGACCGAACTGTCTCACGACGTTCTAAACCCAGCTCGCGTACCACTTTAAATGGCGAACAGCCATACCCTTGGGACCTACTTCAGCCCCAGGATGTGATGAGCCGACATCGAGGTGCCAAACACCGCCGTCGATATGAACTCTTGGGCGGTATCAGCCTGTTATCCCCGGAGTACCTTTTATCCGTTGAGCGATGGCCCTTCCATTCAGAACCACCGGATCACTATGACCTGCTTTCGCACCTGCTCGAGCCGTCACTCTCGCAGTCAAGCTAGCTTATGCCATTGCACTAACCTCCTGATGTCCGACCAGGATTAGCTAACCTTCGTGCTCCTCCGTTACTCTTTGGGAGGAGACCGCCCCAGTCAAACTACCCACCAGACACTGTCCGCAACCCGGATCACGGGTCTACGTTAGAACACCAGCCATTAAAGGGTGGTATTTCAAGGGCGGCTCCACGCAGACTGGCGTCCACGCTTCAAAGCCTCCCACCTATCCTACACATCAAGGACCAGTGTTCAGTGTCAAGCTATAGTAAAGGTTCACGGGGTCTTTCCGTCTTGCCGCGGGTACACTGCATCTTCACAGCGAGTTCAATTTCACTGAGTCTCGGGTGGAGACAGCCTGGCCATCATTACGCCATTCGTGCAGGTCGGAACTTACCCGACAAGGAATTTCGCTACCTTAGGACCGTTATAGTTACGGCCGCCGTTTACCGGGGCTTCGATCAAGAGCTTCGCGTTGCCGCTAACCCCATCAATTAACCTTCCGGCACCGGGCAGGCGTCACACCGTATACGTCCACTTTCGTGTTTGCACAGTGCTGTGTTTTTAATAAACAGTTGCAGCCAGCTGGTATCTTCGACTGATTTCAGCTCCACCCGCAGGGGCTTCACCTACATATCAGCGTGCCTTCTCCCGAAGTTACGGCACCATTTTGCCTAGTTCCTTCACCCGAGTTCTCTCAAGCGCCTTGGTATTCTCTACCTGACCACCTGTGTCGGTTTGGGGTACGATTTGATGTTACCTGATGCTTAGAGGCTTTTCCTGGAAGCAGGGCATTTGTTACTTCAGCACCGTAGTGCCTCGTCATCACACCTCAGCGTTAAAAGGTACCGGATTTACCTGGAACCTCCGCCTACATGCTTAAACCGGGACAACCGTCGCCCGGCTAACATAGCCTTCTCCGTCCCCCCTTCGCAGTAACACCAAGTACAGGAATATTAACCTGTTTCCCATCGACTACGCCTTTCGGCCTCGCCTTAGGGGTCGACTCACCCTGCCCCGATTAACGTTGGACAGGAACCCTTGGTCTTCCGGCGAGCGGGCTTTTCACCCGCTTTATCGTTACTTATGTCAGCATTCGCACTTCTGATACCTCCAGCATGCCTCACAGCACACCTTCAACGGCTTACAGAACGCTCCCCTACCCAACAACACTTAAGTGTCGCTGCCGCAGCTTCGGTGCATGGTTTAGCCCCGTTACATCTTCCGCGCAGGCCGACTCGACCAGTGAGCTATTACGCTTTCTTTAAATGATGGCTGCTTCTAAGCCAACATCCTGGCTGTCTGTGCCTTCCCACATCGTTTCCCACTTAACCATGACTTTGGGACCTTAGCTGGCGGTCTGGGTTGTTTCCCTCTTCACGACGGACGTTAGCACCCGCCGTGTGTCTCCCGTGATAACATTCTTCGGTATTCGTAGTTTGCATCGGGTTGGTAAGCCGGGATGGCCCCCTAGCCGAAACAGTGCTCTACCCCCGAAGATGAGTTCACGAGGCGCTACCTAAATAGCTTTCGGGGAGAACCAGCTATCTCCCGGTTTGATTGGCCTTTCACCCCCAGCCACAAGTCATCCGCTAATTTTTCAACATTAGTCGGTTCGGTCCTCCAGTTAGTGTTACCCAACCTTCAACCTGCCCATGGCTAGATCACCGGGTTTCGGGTCTATACCCTGCAACTTAACGCCCAGTTAAGACTCGGTTTCCCTTCGGCTCCCCTATACGGTTAACCTTGCTACAGAATATAAGTCGCTGACCCATTATACAAAAGGTACGCAGTCACACCACGAAGGTGCTCCCACTGCTTGTACGTACACGGTTTCAGGTTCTTTTTCACTCCCCTCGCCGGGGTTCTTTTCGCCTTTCCCTCACGGTACTGGTTCACTATCGGTCAGTCAGGAGTATTTAGCCTTGGAGGATGGTCCCCCCATATTCAGACAGGATACCACGTGTCCCGCCCTACTCTTCGAGTTCACAACCTGTGTGCTTTCGTGTACGGGACTGTCACCCTGTACCGTGCGACTTTCCAGACGCTTCCACTAACACACAAGCTGATTCAGACTCTGGGCTGCTCCCCGTTCGCTCGCCGCTACTGGGGGAATCTCGGTTGATTTCTTTTCCTCGGGGTACTTAGATGTTTCAGTTCCCCCGGTTCGCCTCGTTAACCTATGTATTCAGTTAACGATAGTGTGACGAATCACACTGGGTTTCCCCATTCGGACATCGCCGGGTCAAAGGTTCATATCACCTCGCCGGCGCTTTTCGCAGATTAGCACGTCCTTCATCGCCTCTGACTGCCAGGGCATCCACCGTGTACGCTTAGTCGCTTAACCTCACAACCCGAAGATGTTTCTTTCGATTCATCATCGACTTGCGAAAATTTGAGAGACTCGAACACACCAATTAAGATGTGTCGTTTCAATTTTCAGCTTGATCCAGATTTTTAAAGAGCAAAACTTCTTAATGTACTCAAAAGTACATTCAGAAGTTCATCATTTATCAGACAATCTGTGTGAGCACTACAAAGGCAGGTTCTTTAAGGTAAGGAGGTGATCCAACCGCAGGTTCCCCTACGGTTACCTTGTTACGACTTCACCCCAGTCATGAATCACAAAGTGGTAAGCGCCCTCCCGAAGGTTAAGCTACCTACTTCTTTTGCAACCCACTCCCATGGTGTGACGGGCGGTGTGTACAAGGCCCGGGAACGTATTCACCGTAGCATTCTGATCTACGATTACTAGCGATTCCGACTTCATGGAGTCGAGTTGCAGACTCCAATCCGGACTACGACGCACTTTATGAGGTCCGCTTGCTCTCGCGAGGTCGCTTCTCTTTGTATGCGCCATTGTAGCACGTGTGTAGCCCTACTCGTAAGGGCCATGATGACTTGACGTCATCCCCACCTTCCTCCAGTTTATCACTGGCAGTCTCCTTTGAGTTCCCGGCCGGACCGCTGGCAACAAAGGATAAGGGTTGCGCTCGTTGCGGGACTTAACCCAACATTTCACAACACGAGCTGACGACAGCCATGCAGCACCTGTCTCAGAGTTCCCGAAGGCACCAGTCCATCTCTGGAAAGTTCTCTGGATGTCAAGAGTAGGTAAGGTTCTTCGCGTTGCATCGAATTAAACCACATGCTCCACCGCTTGTGCGGGCCCCCGTCAATTCATTTGAGTTTTAACCTTGCGGCCGTACTCCCCAGGCGGTCGACTTAACGCGTTAGCTCCGGAAGCCACGCCTCAAGGGCACAACCTCCAAGTCGACATCGTTTACGGCGTGGACTACCAGGGTATCTAATCCTGTTTGCTCCCCACGCTTTCGCACCTGAGCGTCAGTCTTTGTCCAGGGGGCCGCCTTCGCCACCGGTATTCCTCCAGATCTCTACGCATTTCACCGCTACACCTGGAATTCTACCCCCCTCTACAAGACTCTAGCCTGCCAGTTTCGAATGCAGTTCCCAGGTTGAGCCCGGGGATTTCACATCCGACTTGACAGACCGCCTGCGTGCGCTTTACGCCCAGTAATTCCGATTAACGCTTGCACCCTCCGTATTACCGCGGCTGCTGGCACGGAGTTAGCCGGTGCTTCTTCTGCGGGTAACGTCAATTGCTGAGGTTATTAACCTCAACACCTTCCTCCCCGCTGAAAGTACTTTACAACCCGAAGGCCTTCTTCATACACGCGGCATGGCTGCATCAGGCTTGCGCCCATTGTGCAATATTCCCCACTGCTGCCTCCCGTAGGAGTCTGGACCGTGTCTCAGTTCCAGTGTGGCTGGTCATCCTCTCAGACCAGCTAGGGATCGTCGCCTAGGTGAGCCGTTACCCCACCTACTAGCTAATCCCATCTGGGCACATCTGATGGCAAGAGGCCCGAAGGTCCCCCTCTTTGGTCTTGCGACGTTATGCGGTATTAGCTACCGTTTCCAGTAGTTATCCCCCTCCATCAGGCAGTTTCCCAGACATTACTCACCCGTCCGCCGCTCGCCGGCAAAGTAGCAAGCTACTTTCCGCTGCCGCTCGACTTGCATGTGTTAGGCCTGCCGCCAGCGTTCAATCTGAGCCATGATCAAACTCTTCAATTTAAGTTTGATGCTCGTGAATTAAACTTCGTAATGAATTACGTATGTTCACTCAGAGACTTGGTATTCATTTATTGTCCGAAGACATTAAGAATCCATGTCACTTTGAGTGCCCACACAGATTGTCTGATAAATTGTTAAAGAGCAGTGCAACGCGGCTTTCGCTCACCGTTGCGAGGTGGCGTATATTACGCTTTCCTCTTTCAGAGTCAACCCGTTATTTCAGGATTTTTTCTCTTCAACCGACCGGGTTGTCTGTGAAGTGATTCACATCCGCCGTGTCGATGGAGGCGCATTATAGGGAGTTCTCAGCAGGCCGCAACCGCTAAATGACAGAAAAATGACTGACTGCTGCATTCCACAGCAAAACCCCGCCTTATACCTTTTTACACACAGACTTATCCACAATGATACGAAAAAGTGAAAATGTGCGAGCGTTGCGCAAACGTTTTCGTTAAAATGCTCGCGCTTAATAAGGATGCCCCGTCAGGTGTGTTAGATGAGTTTTTCGCAGGAAAATTCATCTAACGCTCTCTGTAATCGTGAAATCCAGGGGATTTACCATGCAACAACGTCGTCCAGTCCGCCGCGCTCTGCTCAGTGTTTCTGATAAAGCCGGTATCGTCGAATTCGCTCAGGCACTTTCCGCACGCGGTGTGGAGCTGCTTTCTACAGGCGGTACCGCTCGCCTGTTAGCAGATAAAGGTCTGCCGGTAACCGAAGTGTCCGATTACACCGGTTTCCCGGAAATGATGGATGGACGCGTCAAAACCCTGCATCCGAAAGTGCACGGCGGTATTCTTGGCCGTCGCGGTCAGGACGACGCCATTATGGAACAGCATGACATCGCGCCAATCGACATGGTTGTCGTTAACCTCTACCCGTTTGCCCAGACCGTAGCCCGCGAAGGCTGTTCTCTGGAAGATGCCGTAGAGAATATTGATATCGGCGGCCCAACCATGGTGCGCTCCGCGGCCAAGAACCATAAAGATGTGGCCATCGTCGTAAAGAGCAGCGATTACGAAACCATTATTAATGAGATGGATGCCAACGAAGGGTCACTGACTCTGGAAACGCGTTTCGACCTCGCCATCAAAGCCTTCGAGCACACCGCGGCGTACGACAGCATGATCGCCAACTACTTCGGTAGCCTGGTGCCTGCTTACCACGGTGAAAGCAAAGATCCTTCTGGCCGTTTCCCGCGCACCCTGAACCTGAACTTTATTAAGAAGCAGGATATGCGTTACGGCGAGAACAGCCACCAGCAGGCAGCCTTCTATATAGAAGAAGAGGTAAAAGAAGCCTCTGTTGCGACCGCTCAGCAGGTTCAGGGCAAAGCGCTCTCCTATAACAACATTGCTGACACCGACGCCGCGCTGGAATGCGTGAAAGAGTTCAGCGAGCCAGCCTGCGTTATCGTCAAGCATGCAAACCCATGCGGTGTTGCAGTAAGCACCTCTATTCTGGACGCCTACGATCGCGCCTACAAAACCGACCCGACCTCCGCGTTCGGCGGCATTATCGCCTTCAACCGCGAGCTGGATGCTGAAACCGCACAGGCCATCATCTCCCGCCAGTTCGTTGAAGTGATCATCGCGCCATCCGCATCCGAAGAGGCGCTGAAAATCACCGCTGCAAAACAGAACGTACGCGTGCTGGTATGCGGCCAGTGGGCAGAACGCGTGCCGGGCCTGGACTTCAAGCGTGTGAACGGCGGCCTGCTGGTTCAGGACCGCGATCTGGGTATGGTGACAGAAGCCGACCTGCGCGTGGTAACCAAACGTCAGCCGACCGAACAGGAACTGCGTGACGCGCTGTTCTGCTGGAAGGTCGCGAAGTTCGTCAAATCCAACGCCATCGTCTACGCCAAAGAAAACATGACTATCGGGATAGGCGCAGGCCAGATGAGCCGCGTTTACTCCGCGAAAATCGCGGGCATTAAAGCAGGTGATGAAGGTCTGGAAGTAAAAGGCTCCGCCATGGCTTCTGACGCCTTCTTCCCGTTCCGTGACGGTATCGACGCGGCGGCTGCAGTGGGCATCACCTGTGTGATCCAGCCTGGCGGCTCAATTCGCGACGACGAAGTGATTGCCGCTGCCGACGAACATGGCATTGCAATGATCTTCACCGACATGCGCCACTTCCGCCATTAATTCCCGGAGCAGAAAATGAAAGTATTAGTGATTGGTAACGGCGGACGCGAGCACGCTCTGGCGTGGAAAGCGGCGCAGTCTCCGCTGGTGAAAACAGTCTTCGTAGCACCGGGCAACGCCGGTACCGCGCTGGAACCCGCGCTGCAGAACGTGGCTATCGGCGTGACCGATATCCCGGCGCTGCTGAGCTTTGCCCAGAGCGAGAAAATCGATCTGACCATCGTCGGCCCGGAAGCGCCGCTGGTGATTGGCGTCGTCGATGCCTTCCGCGCGGCGGGCCTGACAATCTTCGGGCCAACGGAAGGCGCCGCGCAGCTGGAAGGCTCCAAAGCCTTCACCAAAGATTTCCTCGCGCGTCACAACATCCCGACGGCGGAATATCAGAACTTCACCGAAGTGGAGCCAGCCCTGGCCTACCTGCGTGAAAAAGGCGCGCCGATTGTCATCAAGGCCGACGGTCTGGCCGCTGGTAAAGGTGTTATCGTCGCGATGACGCTCGAAGAAGCAGAAGCCGCGGTTCAGGATATGCTGGCGGGTAACGCCTTTGGCGACGCGGGCCACCGCATCGTGATCGAAGAGTTCCTCGACGGTGAAGAAGCGAGCTTTATCGTGATGGTCGACGGCGAGCACATTCTGCCGATGGCCACCAGCCAGGACCACAAGCGCGTAGGTAATGGCGATACCGGCCCGAATACTGGCGGAATGGGCGCTTACTCCCCCGCTCCGGTAGTGACTGACGAAGTCCACCAGCGCACCATGGATCGCGTCATTTGGCCAACCGTGAAAGGGATGGCGGCGGAAGGCAACACCTACACCGGTTTCCTCTACGCGGGTCTGATGATTGACAAGCAGGGTAACCCTAAGGTCATCGAATTCAACTGCCGCTTTGGCGATCCGGAAACGCAGCCCATCATGCTGCGCATGAAATCCGATCTGGTGGAACTGTGTCTGGCAGCCTGCGAAGGCAAGCTCGACGAGAAAACCTCAGAGTGGGACGAGCGTGCGTCTCTGGGCGTGGTGATTGCTGCAGGTGGTTATCCGGGCAACTACAACACCGGGGATGAAATCCACGGCCTGCCGCTGGAAGAGATTGACGGTGCGAAGGTGTTCCATGCGGGTACGAAGCTGGCTGACGACGATCGCGTCCTCACCAACGGCGGACGCGTGCTGTGTGCAACCGCGCTGGGCCATACTGTGGCAGAAGCGCAGAAACGCGCCTACGCGCTGATGGCGGATATTCACTGGAACGGCAGCTTTAGCCGTCAGGATATCGGTTATCGCGCGATTGCGCGTGAGCAGGGAGAGTAATTTCCCGCTCACCCTAACCCTCTCCCTCAAGGGAGAGGGGATTTAAATCAAAAACTTTTTTCCGTTGGCTGCCAGGTGCAGAAGTCTTCGTTCGCCACCAGCAGCAGCTGAGAGCCTTCCGGCGCTTCAAGCCACGCCACACTCACTTCCATTGATGAATGACGCTGACGGCGTTGAATGTGTTCGGTTGCCCAGGATTCGAGCTCAGGCTTGACCGTCTGTCCTTCGCAGGTTGTCACCGTCCCATCGGCATGCCAGCGCCCCTGGCGCAGCACAACGCGTCCCAGACGAAGCGCATCGCTGGTCTGGCGGATTTGTTCGGCACGATAGCGGTAGAGAGCGATTTGATCGCTGGAAAGCTGCTGTTTCTGACCGCTGACTTCGCGCTGCATAAAGCTCAGCTCGCCATGGTCGTCAAAACGCACTTTCACATGTTCGGGGGTCTTGCTGTAGACGTTCAGTTCAATCAGCGACAGGTCATCTCCCTGCCAGCGATATTCCGCAGTCGACGTATTGCCGTTATGCCACGGGCTGAAGGCAGAAAGCAGATGCACTTCGCCACCGGAATCTTTGCGCCAGATCCTGACCGCACCCTGGTTATCCGCGTAGCCGCTGGCGGTAAACGGCGGCAGAGAGGTGTCGTGGCTGCAGGCTGACAGCAGCAGCATGCCTGCCAGCACGAGCGTTCCACGCCAGAAAGACAAAAGGGGCGTTACCGCCCCTTCGCTAAAACTGTTCACTGCCACGCGTCTTACTTAACAGCGTCTTTCAGTGCTTTACCAGAAACAAATGCCGGCACGTTAGCTGCGGCGATTTTGATTTCTTTACCGGTCTGCGGGTTGCGGCCAGTACGCTCAGCGCGGTGGTTCACTTTGAAGGTACCGAAACCAACCAGTTGCACAGCATCGCCTTCTTTCAGAGACTCAGTAATAGCAGCCAGGGTAGATTCCAGAGCAGCTTTAGCCTGCACTTTAGACAGATCAGCCTTGTCCGCAATTACATCAATCAGTTGAGTCTTGTTCATAAGTTATCCTTTCAATGTGTTTATCGCTTGCTAAGCATCGAGTGCGACGAAAATGCCAAAAAAGCACTCTCCTGCATACACGCACCGATAGCCACTTTTTTTCGCCCCCCAAATGTAGACCAGACAAGGGGCGAAAGGGAAGAGTCGAGGAGCGACAAAACGGGCGTTATCTCAAGTTTTCTTGTCTCATTGGTTAAAAATTATACCAATATTGCTCTCACCAGCCTCTCGTAAGTCCGCGCGCAGCCCTTTTATCAGCTCAATATCGCGTTCTTCACACTCTGCCAGCAGGCGGAAAATTTCCCACTGAATGTCCCATTCTTGCTCAACCGCCGGGTTCGCACGCAGCTCTTCGTCGGTCATCTCGCGGCCTTCCTGGGTCATTTCCAGCATCGCGACGGTCGTAATAGACGCCTTACTGACTTCAATTGCGTGCTCCAGGGTTTCACCGCTCAGACGGGAGTGAAGCAGTTCGCTTAACGCCACGCAGGCATCAATCGCCGGGTAGACACCGTACAGGTCAAAATCATCCGCAGCCGGAATCGCCTCTTCCAGCTTTTCCAGCTGGGAGTCGAAGTTCACCTTCGCGTCTTTCACCGTCAGCGTTTCCCAGATCAGATCCAGAATGCGGCGGTAGATATGGCCATCACCAAAGCCCGTCTCCTTACAGAACGCGGCATAGTTGGGATACATGCGCTCGCACAGGCAAGCCATAAACGTCACGTGCTGCCAGCTTTCAAGTTTCTCAAGGCGCAGGTGAATCGGGTTTTGTAGCATGATGATCTCTCGAATCGAAAATTAGGCGCAGTTTACCTGAATCATCGCTGAATTTCCTGCCAACGAACAAAAGCCGGACGCGAAGAGGCCACGGCGTCTGCCCAGCGCGTCGGCTCCGGCAAGCGGTAGCCCTTCATGCAGCGCTGCACCCACGCCAGGGCGCTGTCCATGCTCACCCGGTGCCCGGTGGCGATAAAGAGCGGGTTGCAGCGCGCCTTGCTGCGCCAGACCCACGCTAGCTGCTCGCCTTTATGGATAAGCGGCGCCAGCGCGCCCGGCTCGGCAGAAAGAGGTTCAAACGCGCCGCACAGGCGTTTCTTGGCGACGCCAATGGTCGGCACATCCACCAGCAGCCCAAAGTGGCTGGCAACGCCTAAACGGCGCGGGTGTGAGATACCGTGTCCATCGACAAACAGCAGGTCAGGTTTTTGCGAGAGTTGCTCCCACGCTGCCAGCAGCGCGGGATATTCGCGGAAGGAGAGAAAGCCCGGAATGTACGGCATGGTGGTCGCGATACGCGCAACCTTGTACTCCACCAGCTCAAGCGAAGGATATTTCAGTACCACCATCGCCGCTCGCGTCACTTCCCCGCCCTGCTCGAATCCGACGTCTGCTCCGCCAATGTACTGCGGAGGATCTTTATCCAGACGATCCTCGCGGATCACCGATGAGGCCAGTTCGATTTGTTGAGCGCGTAGCGACGCGAGATCCATAATCACTCCTTACTTGTGATACTGGGCAGAAAGCCGATGCACCGCCTCCACAAATACGCCTGCGTGTTCTGGCGGCACATCCTGATGAATGCCGTGGCCGAGGTTAAAGACGTGGCCTTCCCCCTGGCCGAAACCAGACAGTATAGTCGACACTTCTTCTTCAATGCGGGCTGGCGGCGCATAGAGCATGGACGGGTCCATATTGCCCTGCAGCGCCACTTTGTCGCCCACGCGACGGCGCGCATCGGCGATATCGGTGGTCCAGTCGAGGCCCAGCGCGTCGCAGCCGGTTGCCGCCATCGCTTCCAGCCACTGACCGCCACCTTTGGTGAACAGCGTCACCGGCACGCGGCGGCCTTCGTTTTCACGCAGCAGGCCGTCGACGATTTTGTGCATGTAGTACAGGGAGAACTGCTGATAATCGCGCCCGGTCAGCACGCCGCCCCAGGTATCGAAAATCATCACCGACTGCGCACCGGCCTTAATCTGCGCGTTCAGATAGAGGGTGACGCTCTTCGCCAGCTTGTCGAGCAGCGCATGCAGGGCCAGCGGCTCGGCGTACATCATCTTTTTAATCATGGTAAAGGCTTTGCTGCTGCCCCCTTCCACCATATAGGTCGCCAGCGTCCACGGGCTGCCGGAGAAGCCAATCAGCGGCACTTCACCTTTCAGCTCGCGGCGAATGGTGCGCACGGCGTTCATCACGTAGCCCAGCTCGCCTTCCGGATCGGGGATCGGCAGCTTATCCACGTCGGCTTTGCTTTTGATTGGGGAGGTGAAACGCGGGCCTTCACCGGTTTCGAAGTACAGGCCAAGGCCCATTGCATCCGGAATGGTCAGAATATCCGAGAAGAGGATCGCAGCATCCAGCGGGAAGCGGCGCAGCGGCTGGAGCGTCACTTCACAGGCCAGCTCGGCGTTTTTGCACAGCGACATAAAATCGCCCGCCTGTGCGCGCGTGGCTTTGTACTCCGGAAGATAGCGTCCCGCCTGGCGCATCATCCACACCGGGGTGACATCAACGGGCTGGCGCAGCAGCGCACGCAGATAACGATCGTTCTTCAGTTCGGTCATTTTTGCAGTTCCTTAAGCGTCATGGCCTCAGTGTAACACTACTCATACTCGGCCCGACACATCGCCACGGTATCTTCTATCAGGCGACGCGCCACGGTGCCCGGCGGAGGCAAAAGCGGTAAATCGTCGTAGCGATACCAGTTCGCGTCCAGCAACTCTTTCTGATCGATAACGATCTCGCCGCTGTCGTATTCGGCCATAAATGCCGTCATCAACGACTGCGGGAACGGCCACGGCTGGGAGGTAACGTAGCGCAGGTTCTTCACTGTGATCCCACTCTCCTCCATCACCTCGCGCGCCACCGCCTGCTCCAGCGTTTCGCCCACCTCGACGAAGCCGGCCAGCACGGTGTGAATGCCGTTGCGATGGCGGGTATGCTGCGCGAGCAGGATGGAATCCTCCCGGCGGATAGCGACGATAATGCACGGCGCAATCTGCGGATAGTAGCGTTCGCGGCAGTGGCTGCAGAGCATCGCCCACTCGGTTTTGCTCGGGCGCATGGTATGACCGCAGTAGCCGCAGTATTTATGCGAGCGGTAAAACTCGGCCAGCTGCACGCCGCGCCCCGCCAGCTGGAACAGCCCCACGTCCAGATCCAGCACCTGGCGCACCGATCCCATATCCTGGCGGCGGGGCTGTTGGATCAACCACACGGGCTCACCCTGCCACTCGCCGATCTGTAGCGCTGGCTGGCCAACGAGATCGAACGCTTCAGCTGCACCGTAGGGGATTTCCCCGGCAGGAAGCCATAATTTTTGTTCGTGACTGACGATCCACCAACCAAGATCTGATTTTTCAATAATACGATCCATATCTATTGCACTACCTTCGCTTCACTGACATGTTGTTAGCATTGTGGTTACATTCTGGATAAGCAGATTCAATCCTACATTTTGCGGAGTCGACCATGTTAAACCAGCTGCAAAGCCTGACTGAGCGCGTTAGAGGAAATAACAAACTGGTGGATCGCTGGCTACATGTACGCAAGCATCTACTCGTGGCTTATTACAATCTGGTCGGTATTAAGCCTGGCAAAGAATCGTTTATGCGACTGAATGAAAAAGCGCTGGATGATTTTTGTCAGGGCCTGGTCGACTATCTGTCCGACGGCCATTTCAATATTTATGAACGCATTATCCGCGAAATGGAAGGGACAACGCCGTATTTAGCGGCCAGCAAGCTCTATCCGCTTCTGGAAGCCAACACCCAGCAGATCATGGATTACTATGATTCCGCGCTCGAGAACGCTATCGACCACGATAACTATCTTGAGTTTCAGCAGGCGCTATCCGACCTCGGTGAAGCGCTGGAAGAGCGATTCACGCTGGAAGATAAGCTGATCGCCCTCGTGCTGGATAATGATTTGAACATCAGTAACGAAGAGAACGTCGCGCGCCCTGCTTGAGTTCTTCATCGTTAACGAGTAATTTACAACCATTCGCCCCTCTCACGAGGGGGATTTTTCTTGTCGGAGTGCCCAGCGCCTGAAAGCGCGGGCTGAGACCGTTAATTCGGGATCCGCGGAACCTGATCAGGCTAATACCTGCGAAGGGAACAAGAGTCACACTGCTGTTGTATCGCCTGAGGGCGATCCTCTCTTGCTTCATCCGTCGTCTGACAAGCCATGTCCTTCACTTTTGGAATGAGCTATGTCTACTGCAAAACTGACCCGCCGCGAACAGCGCGCACAGGCCCAACACTTCATCGACACGCTGGAAGGCACCGCTTTCCCGAACTCGAAACGCATCTACATTTCCGGCTCGCAGGCCGATATCCGCGTCCCAATGCGCGAAGTTCAGCTCAGCCCGACGCTTATCGGCGGCAGCAAAGATAACCCGCAGTATGAAGACAACGAAGCCGTGCCGGTATACGACACCTCCGGCCCGTACGGTGACCCTGATGTTGCCATCAACGTCCAGCAGGGTCTGGCTAAGCTGCGCCAGCCGTGGATTGACGCGCGTAACGACTGCGAAGAGCTGAGCGTGCGCAGCTCTGCGTACACCAAAGAGCGCCTGGCCGACGACGGTCTGGACGAGCTGCGCTTTACCGGCCTGCTGACGCCAAAACGCGCTAAGGCGGGCAAATGCGTGACCCAGCTGCACTACGCGCGCCGGGGCATCGTCACGCCGGAGATGGAGTTCATCGCCATTCGCGAAAACATGGGTCGCGAGCGCATCCGTAGCGAAGTGCTGCGCTATCAGCATCCGGGTGAAGGCTTTGGCGCTCGCCTGCCGGAGAACATCACGCCGGAGTTTGTGCGTGACGAAGTGGCCGCAGGCCGCGCGATTATCCCTGCCAACATCAACCACCCGGAATCCGAGCCGATGATTATCGGCCGCAACTTCCTGGTGAAGGTCAACGCGAACATCGGTAACTCGGCCGTCACCTCCTCCATCGAAGAAGAGGTGGAGAAGCTGGTCTGGTCCACGCGCTGGGGTGCGGACACGGTAATGGATCTCTCCACCGGCCGCTATATTCACGAAACCCGCGAATGGATCCTGCGTAACAGCCCGGTACCGATTGGCACCGTCCCGATTTATCAGGCGCTGGAAAAGGTCAACGGCATTGCCGAAGACCTCACCTGGGAAGCCTTCCGCGACACGCTGCTGGAGCAGGCCGAACAGGGCGTGGACTACTTCACCATTCACGCGGGCGTGCTGCTGCGCTACGTGCCGATGACCGCGAAGCGTCTGACCGGCATCGTCTCGCGCGGCGGTTCCATCATGGCGAAGTGGTGCCTGTCCCATCATCAGGAAAACTTCCTCTACGAGCACTTCCGCGAAATTTGCGAAATCTGCGCTGCCTACGACGTATCACTTTCTCTGGGCGACGGCCTGCGTCCGGGCTCTATTCGCGACGCGAACGACGAAGCGCAGTTTGCCGAGCTGCACACGCTGGGCGAGCTGACTAAGATCGCCTGGGAGTATGACGTGCAGGTGATGATTGAAGGCCCGGGCCACGTGCCGATGCAGATGATCCGCCGCAACATGACCGAGGAGCTGGAGCACTGCCACGAAGCACCGTTCTACACCCTGGGGCCGTTGACTACCGATATTGCGCCGGGCTATGACCACTTCACGTCAGGCATTGGGGCGGCGATGATCGGCTGGTTCGGCTGCGCCATGCTCTGCTACGTGACGCCGAAAGAGCACCTCGGCCTTCCAAACAAAGAGGACGTGAAGCAGGGGCTGATCACCTACAAAATTGCCGCCCACGCGGCGGATCTGGCCAAAGGCCACCCGGGCGCGCAAATCCGCGATAACGCCATGTCGAAGGCACGCTTTGAATTCCGCTGGGAAGACCAGTTCAACCTGGCGCTGGACCCGTTCACCGCCCGCGCCTATCACGACGAGACCCTGCCGCAGGAGTCAGGTAAAGTCGCGCACTTCTGCTCTATGTGCGGGCCAAAATTCTGCTCGATGAAAATCAGCCAGGAGGTGCGCGACTACGCCGCCGCGCAGACCATTGAAGTGGGTATGGCGGACATGTCTGAGACCTTCCGCGCCAAAGGCGGCGAAATCTACCTCAAAAAAGAGGAGGCGTAATGTATAAGCCCGATTTCCCGCCCGTCCCCTACCGTTTAGGGCTCTATCCGGTGGTGGACAGCGTGGAGTGGATAGCGCGCCTGCTGGAGACAGGCGTTCGAACGATCCAGCTGCGCATCAAGGATAAACGCGACGACGAGGTGGAAGCCGATGTGGTTGCCGCCATCGCGCTGGGGCGTCGGCATAACGCCCGTCTGTTTATCAACGATTACTGGCGGCTGGCCGTTAAGCACCGGGCGTACGGCGTGCATCTGGGTCAGGAGGATCTGGAAACAACGGATCTGAGCGCTATCCGTGAAGCCGGGTTGCGTCTTGGCGTTTCAACACACGATGACATGGAGATCGACGTGGCGCTGGCGGCCCGTCCCTCTTACATCGCGCTGGGTCACGTCTTCCCGACGCAAACCAAGCAGATGCCCTCCGCACCACAGGGGCTAACGCAGCTGGCGAGTCACGTTAAACGCCTTGCCGATTACCCCACCGTCGCCATCGGCGGAATCAGTCTTGAACGCGCCCCGGCGGTGCTGGAGACCGGCGTCGGCAGTATCGCCGTCGTCAGCGCCATCACCCAGGCCGCAGACTGGCGTCTCGCCACCGAACAGCTGTTACAGCTGGCAGGAGTGGGTGATGAACGATCGTGATTTTATGCGCTACAGCCGTCAGATCCTGCTGGAAGATATCGCCATCGACGGGCAGCAAAAGCTGCTCGCCAGCCGGGTTCTGATTGTTGGTCTGGGCGGGTTAGGCGCGCCCGCCGCGCTTTATCTGGCAGGCGCAGGTATCGGTACGCTGGTGCTGGCCGACGACGACGAGGTTCACCTCAGCAACCTGCAGCGACAAATCCTCTTTACCACCGAGGATATCAACCAGCCGAAAGCGCAAATCACCCGGCAGCGCCTGAACCAGCTCAACCCGGATATCGCGCTGATTGCCCTGCAGGATCGGCTCAGCGGTGAAAGCCTGCGCCGTGAGGTCGCCCTGGCCGACGTGGTGCTGGACTGCACGGACAACATGGCGACGCGCCAGGCGATTAACGCCGCCTGCGTGGCAAATAATACGCCGCTTATCACGGCCAGCGCGGTGGGTTTCGGCGGGCAGATGATGGTCCTGACCCCGCCGTGGTCGCAGGGCTGCTATCGCTGCCTGTGGCCGGATGATGCAGAGCCGGCGCGCAACTGCCGTACGGCGGGCATTCTTGGTCCGGTGGTCGGCGTAATGGGCACAATGCAGGCGCTGGAGGCCATCAAGCTGCTCAGCGGCATGGAGACGGAACGCAATACGCTGCGGCTGTTCGATGCCCGCTCCAGCGGCTGGCGCCATCTGGCATTACACCGCGCCAGCCGCTGCCCGGTATGCGGAGGCCGCGATGCGCATTCTGTTTAACGATGAGCCGATGAGATGCGACGACGGTCTCACCGTTGTGGTACTGCTCGACAAGCTGCGCCAGCTCAAGCCGGGAACGGCGCTGGCGCTCAATCAACAGATCCTGCCGCGCGAGCAGTGGGAACATCAGCAGGTCAATGACGGCGACCAGATCCTGCTGTTTCAGGTTATCGCAGGGGGCTGAGATGTTACGTATTGCCGATAAAGTCTTTGATTCACATCTGTTTACCGGAACCGGAAAATTCGCCTCGCCGCAGCTGATGGTGGATGCCATTCGCGAAAGCGGCAGCCAGCTGGTGACGCTGGCGCTCAAGCGCGTGGATCTGCGTAATAACAGCGACGCCATTCTGGCGCCTTTACTGGAGGCTGGCGTCACGCTGCTGCCCAACACCTCCGGTGCCAAAACGGCCGAAGAGGCGATTTTCGCCGCGCAGCTGGCCCGCGAGGCGCTCGGCACCCGCTGGCTAAAGCTGGAAATTCATCCTGACGCCCGCTGGCTGCTGCCCGACCCCATCGAAACGCTGAAAGCGGCTGAAAAGCTGGTGCAGCAAGGGTTTACCGTCCTGCCTTACTGCGGCGCCGACCCTGTCCTGTGCAAACGGCTGGAAGAGGTCGGCTGCGCCGCCGTCATGCCGCTGGGCGCCCCCATTGGCTCCAACCAGGGGCTGGAAACCCGCGCGATGCTGGAAATCATTATTGAGCAGGCTACCGTACCGGTGGTGGTTGATGCGGGCATTGGCGTGCCCAGCCATGCCGCGCAGGCGCTGGAGATGGGCGCCGACGCGGTGCTGGTCAATACGGCCATCGCGGTTGCCGACGATCCGGTCATGATGGCGCGTGCGTTCCGCATGGCCGTAGAGGCTGGCCTGCTGGCAAGGGAGTCCGGTCCCGGCTCGCGCAGTTTCCAGGCGCAGGCCACCAGCCCGCTGACCGGTTTTCTGGAGGCGATCTCATGAGCACGTTTACCGAGCGCTGGCGGCAGCTTAACTGGGACGACATTGCCCTGCGCATTAACAGCAAAACGGCGGCTGACGTGGAGCGCGCGCTGCATGCCCGCCATCTGACCCGCGAGGATCTGATGGCCCTGCTCTCCCCGGCGGCCAGCGCGTACCTCGAACCGATGGCCCAGCGAGCGCAGCGGCTCACCCGCCAGCGTTTTGGCAACACGGTGAGCTTCTACGTGCCGCTCTATCTCTCAAACCTGTGCGCCAATGACTGCACCTACTGCGGTTTTTCCATGAGCAACCGCATCAAGCGTAAAACGCTCGATGAAGGTGAGATTGCCCTTGAGTGCGCGGCCATTCGTGAAATGGGCTTTGAACATCTTCTGCTGGTCACGGGCGAACATCAGGGAAAAGTGGGAATGGACTATTTCCGTCAGCACCTTCCCGCCATTCGTCGTCAGTTTGCGTCGTTGCAGATGGAAGTGCAGCCCCTGGCGCAGGAGGAGTACGCGGAGCTCAAAACCCTCGGGCTGGACGGGGTCATGGTCTACCAGGAAACCTATCACGAGGCGACGTACGCCCGGCACCACCTGAAGGGCAAGAAACAGGATTTCTTTTTCCGGCTGGAAACGCCGGACAGGCTGGGTCGCGCGGGGATCGACAAAATCGGTCTGGGGGCGCTGATCGGGCTTTCTGACAGCTGGCGTGTGGATTGTTACATGGTGGCGGAACATTTGCTATGGCTTCAGCAGCACTACTGGCAGAGCCGTTACTCCATCTCCTTCCCGCGCCTGAGACCTTGCGCGGGCGGGATTGAACCGGCTTCGCTGATGGATGAACGCCAGCTGGTGCAGACCATCTGTGCGTTTCGCCTGCTCGCCCCGGAAGTGGAATTATCGCTCTCAACGCGTGAATCCCCGGCGTTTCGCGATCGCGTTATACCGCTTGCGATTAACAACGTCAGCGCGTTTTCCAAAACGCAGCCTGGCGGCTACGCCGACGAGCGTCCGGAGCTGGAGCAGTTTGTGCCGCATGACGGGCGACGTCCGGAAGCCGTTGCCGCAGCCCTGACGGCGCAGGGTCTTCAGCCTGTCTGGAAAGACTGGGACAGCTGGCTGGGAAGAGTCTCGCAATGACGCTGAAACGTACTGCAACGCCATAAAAAATTGTCGAGGCGCTACGAAAAGGCAAAACCGGGTGGTTGTCAGCGATCGTCCGGTTTTTTATTGTCACAGGGTCAGCAACGGATGCTGACCAGGGCGAAAAGCTTCTTCCTCGTTTCGCCCTGCCCCTGGTTCATTGCACAAACGGCTCCTGGCAAGTTGAATAAGTATTTTCTTAATGGTTCTTAAGATAAATCATCCCGCCAGAAATCGTGTGCCGTATAATTCACCGCTAACCGCAGGACAGCGACTATGCTGAGAGGATATCGGCAGACGAAAAGTATTCACCATCAGGAACGATGTACAGCTCATGGCACTTCACAGCAAAAAGCTCTCTTTTACCCGGCCAATCATGCTCAGCTTCGCGGGGATCCTCTGCAGTTTTGCGGTGATCGCGATCGCGGTGACGCTTTCGCAACGAAAGGATTTTCTTGAGGATTATCATCAGATCAACAGCAATTTCACGCACAACCTGGCGGTGAACTACACCGAGTCTATCCTGCGTGAAAACGACTATATCCTGGGCCGTTCCGCGATGTACTTTGCCCGCGACGACAGGCTAAATGAGACGCTCAACGTCAACCCGACGCAGGGGCTGCAGATGATGATGCATTTGCAAAACCTGATGCCGACCGTGTCCTCCATCTCGCTGGCGGATACGCAGGGGCATTATCTCCGTGCGCCGGAAGTGCTCCCCACGGAGAAGAGTAAAACCTTCGATCCCCGGAAGCGGCCGTGGTTTATCGCGCAGGCCGAAGCCAGTATCTTCAGCCACTATACTCGCCCGTACATGGACTACTTCACCGGCCATCCGACGGTCACACTTTATAAGCCCTTGATTTCACCCGAAGGCAGACTGAAGGGAACGATCGCGTTTCATCTCGATTTGACGTCAATGGGCTTTACACTGCGTCAGATGGTGGCGCCCGTTCAGGGAGAATTCTTCGTCGTTGAACGCGACGGCGCCGTTGTGCTTCACCCGGATACGGGCGCGCTTTTCAAACAGTACGTGAGCGAAGCGCTGATGGACAAAATGACCAGCGGCGAAGGCCACCTTTACGATAAGAAAAGCAACGCCTGGTATTACTACTACTCATTCACCAATCCGGACTGGTTTGTCATCTACCGGGTCTCTGGCGAGACGCTCACCGATATCACCCGCCACGAAACAACGATTGTTGGCTGGGGGTTTGCGCTGGCGGCCATCATCATAATCCTCTTCGGCTTATACCTCCGCCACGCCTCGCGTACCGTGCTGATGCACATTATCAATGCCATCAAAACCGGCGACGTCAGCGAGGCGCCGCGCCTGGAAGCGATGCTGAGCCATACTATCCAGTCCAATAAAGAGCGTGAGATGGCCTATGTGCGTCAGGCCACTCACGATGCGCTGACGGGCTGTAAAAACCGCCGCGCGTTCGATAGCGATATCGCGGAGCTGCTGAATGCCCAGCAGCCTTTCGCGCTGGCGCTGGTGGACATTGATAACTTCAAGTCGATTAACGACACGCTGGGCCACCTGACCGGTGATATCGTTCTGCGCAACGTGGCCCGCGAAGGGATCCAGATCATGCAGCCACATCACGTCTCGCTTTACCGGTACGGTGGAGAAGAGTTTGCGGTAATTTTCCAGGCTGAGCAGATGGCGTCTGCGCTCTCATTGCTGGAAGCCTGGCGTACCGCAGTTGAAAAACGCGTCTGGCGAGAAGAAAACCTGCGGGTTACGTTCAGCGGCGGTCTTGGGGAGTGGCATTTTGAACCGCTGGATCAATTTGTCGGAAGCGTTGATAGCGCCCTCTACAGCGCCAAACAGCAGGGCAAAAACCGCATTAACCGAACGTCCATCAGCTAATCCTCCCTGTTTCACCCTGCCCGTTTCCACGGGCGGGTACCCGACAATGTAAAATTGTAACCGGTTTCAGAAAATCACCGGTTTCTTTGTGATGCCTGACACACAATCGCGGTAAACCGGTTGTTGAAGCGCTCTGCACGGGATAATTATCAATAAACACATGTAGATCGAGGCTGATTATGAAGAACATCGTTTTATGCTGTGCAGCGGGGATGTCAACCAGCATGCTGGTTCAACGTATGAAAGACGCCGCGCAGAAAAAAGGGGTTGAAGTCACCATTAAAGCCGTTCCGGTTGCGGAGTTTAAAGACAACATCGCGACGGCCGACATCGTATTGCTGGGGCCACAGGTTAAATACGAGCAGGCGAAACTTCAGGCGCAGGCCGAGCCGCTGGGTAAAAAGGTCGCGGTGATCGACATGATGGATTACGGCATGATGAAAGGCGATGCCGTACTGGAAAAAGCGCTCAAACTTCTGGAGTCATAATGGAAGACTTAGAAACCACGATTATGGAACTGCTGGTCAACGCAGGCGCGGCGCGCAGTGCGGCCCTGACTGCGTTACAGATGGCGCGTAAAGGTGAGTTTGACGAAGCAGAAAAAGCGATGGAAGAGTCGCGCGAATATGTGAAACATGCGCACACGATCCAGACTCAGCTTATCGGTTTTGACGAAGGGACCGGGAAGCTTCCGGTAAACCTGATAACCGTCCACTCTCAGGATCACCTGATGAACGCGATGGTCATTCAGGATCTGGCGGGCGATATGATTGAGCTTTATCGTAGGATCCCTTTGGTAAACTGATAACCTACAGATGTAAAAAAACCCGCCGAAGCGGGTTTTTTATTGTCGGGTGGCGCTGCGCTTACCCGACCTACGAGGCACATGCCCGGTAATGTTCATCACCGGGCATCAACGATTACTCGTTGTCGGAACCGCCCAGACCTGCGTTCAGCAGTTCTGCCAGGCTCGCGGATGCATCTTCAGCAGTTACCTGCGGTGCAGCTGGCAGTTCGCCCGCAGCACGACGACGCATGCGATCCTGGTGGTACGCATAACCGGTACCCGCCGGGATCAGACGACCCACGATGACGTTCTCTTTCAGACCGCGCAGTTCATCACGTTTACCTGCAACAGCGGCTTCGGTCAGGACACGAGTCGTTTCCTGGAACGATGCTGCAGAGATGAAGGACTCGGTTGCCAGAGACGCTTTGGTGATACCCAGCAGATCGCGCGAGAAGGTCGCACCGATTTTGCCGTTCGCTTCCAGTTCGCGGTTAGCGATCTTGACGCGTGAGTATTCAACCTGCTCGCCTTCCAGGAACTCGGAGCTGCCTGCGTTTTCGATGGTTGCTTTACGCAGCATCTGACGAACGATAACTTCGATGTGCTTATCGTTAATCTTAACGCCCTGCAGACGGTAAACGTCCTGTACTTCGTTGGTGATGTAACGCGTTACCGCGTGTACGCCACGAAGACGCAGAATGTCGTGCGGAGCTTCTGGACCATCGGAAACCACGTCACCACGTTCTACACGTTCACCTTCGAACACGTTGAGCTGACGCCACTTAGGAATCATCTCTTCGTACGGTTCGCTGCCATCTACTGGAGTGATAACCAGACGGCGCTTCCCTTTGGTCTCTTTACCGAAGGAGATGATACCGCTGATTTCAGCCAGGATTGCAGGCTCTTTCGGACGACGTGCTTCGAACAGGTCCGCAACGCGTGGCAGACCACCGGTGATATCCTTGGTACCGCTGGATTCCTGTGGAATACGCGCCAAAGCATCACCCGCACCGATCTGAATGCCATCTTCCAGCTGAACGATCGCTTTACCTGGCAGGAAGTACTGCGCAGGCATGTCGGTACCAGGGATCAGAACGTCGTTACCCTGAGCATCAACGATTTTCAGTGCAGGACGCAGATCTTTACCACCGGTAGTACGTTCAGCAGAATCCAGAACCACCAGAGAAGACAGACCGGTCAGCTCGTCGGTCTGACGAGTAATGGTCTGGCCGTCGATCATGTCAGTGAAGCGGATGAAACCACTTACTTCGGTGATAACCGGCATGGTGTGTGGATCCCAGTTTGCAACGGTTTCACCGCCGGCAACCTGCTCGCCATCACCTTTCGCCATAACCGCACCGTAAGGCACTTTATAGCTCTCTTTGGTACGACCGAATTCGTCGATCAGCTTCAGCTCGGTGTTACGAGAGGTCACAACCAGCTTGCCAGCGGAGTTAACAACAGACTTCGCGTTGCTGAGCTTGATGCTACCTTTGTTTTTCACCTGGATGCTGGATTCAGCAGCCGCACGAGATGCCGCACCACCGATGTGGAACGTACGCATCGTCAGCTGTGTACCCGGCTCACCGATGGACTGTGCCGCGATAACGCCGATTGCTTCACCTTTGTTGATGATGTGGCCACGCGCCAGGTCACGACCATAGCAGTGCGCACATACACCAAAGTCGGTGTCACAGGATACAACGGAACGTACTTTCACGGAGTCAACAGAGTTCGCTTCCAGCAGGTCACACCAGTGCTCGTGCAGCAGCGTGTTGCGTGGAACCAGGATGTCTGCAGTACCCGGCTTCAGAATGTCTTCCGCTGTTACACGACCCAGAACGCGATCGCGCAGTGGCTCTTTAACATCACCACCCTCGATAACCGGGGTCATGGTGATACCTTCGAGGGTGCCACAATCGTCTTCGGTCACAACCAGATCCTGCGCAACGTCAACCAGACGACGCGTCAGATAACCGGAGTTCGCAGTTTTCAGTGCGGTATCCGCCAGACCTTTACGAGCACCGTGCGTGGAGATGAAGTACTGGAGTACGTTCAGACCTTCACGGAAGTTCGCGGTGATTGGCGTTTCGATGATGGAGCCATCTGGCTTCGCCATCAGACCACGCATACCTGCCAGCTGACGAATCTGTGCTGCGGAACCACGCGCACCGGAGTCGGCCATCATGTAGATGCTGTTGAAGGAAACCTGCTGCTCTTCTACGCCGTCACGGTTAATCACGGTTTCGGTCTGCAGGTTATCCATCATCGCTTTGGATACACGATCGTTCGCCGCTGCCCAGATATCGATAACTTTGTTATAGCGTTCGCCCGCGGTAACCAGACCAGACTGGAACTGCTCCTGGATCTCAGCAACTTCGGCTTCCGCTTCAGAGATGATCTCGTGTTTCTTCTCTGGGATGACCATGTCATCGATACCAACAGATGCACCTGAACGCGCTGCATAAGCAAAGCCGGTATACATTGTCTGGTCAGCGAAGATAACGGTCGGCTTCAGACCCAGAATGCGGTAACAGGTGTTCAGCATTTTGGAGATCGCTTTCTTGCCCAGCGCCTGGTTGACGATGGAGAAAGGCAGACCTTTCGGTACGATCATCCACAGAATGGCACGGCCAACGGTCGTGTCTTTCAGGCTGGTTTTCGCAACGAATTCGCCGTTTTCATCTTTTTCGTATTCGGTGATACGCACTTTAACGCGCGCATGCAGAGAGGCCAGGCCAGCGCGATAAATACGCTCAGCTTCTTTCGGGCCAGTCAGCACCATGCCTTCGCCTTTGGCGTTAACACAGTCACGGGTCATGTAGTACAGACCCAATACAACGTCCTGAGAAGGAACGATGATAGGTTCACCGTTCGCTGGAGACAGGATGTTGTTGGTAGACATCATCAGCGCACGCGCTTCGAGCTGGGCTTCCAGCGTCAGCGGTACGTGAACAGCCATCTGGTCACCATCGAAGTCGGCGTTATATGCCGCACAAACCAGCGGGTGCAGCTGGATAGCTTTACCTTCGATCAGGACTGGCTCAAATGCCTGGATACCCAAACGGTGCAGAGTTGGTGCACGGTTCAGCAGTACCGGGTGTTCGCGGATAACTTCGTCCAGGATATCCCAAACGACAGCTTCTTCACGCTCAACCATTTTCTTAGCGGCTTTGATGGTGGTGGCCAGGCCACGCAGTTCCAGCTTGCCGTAGATGAACGGTTTGAACAGCTCCAGTGCCATTTTCTTCGGCAGACCGCACTGATGCAGACGCAGGTATGGACCTACGGTGATTACAGAACGACCGGAGTAGTCAACACGCTTACCGAGCAGGTTCTGACGGAAACGACCCTGTTTACCTTTGATCATGTCGGCCAAAGATTTCAGAGGACGCTTGTTAGAACCGGTGATTGCACGACCGCGACGACCGTTATCCAGCAGGGCATCTACCGCTTCCTGCAGCATACGTTTTTCGTTGCGTACGATGATGTCCGGCGCAGCCAGATCCAGCAGACGTTTCAGACGGTTGTTACGGTTGATAACGCGACGATACAGATCGTTCAGATCGGACGTTGCGAAACGACCACCATCCAGCGGAACCAGTGGACGCAGATCTGGCGGCAGAACCGGCAGAACGGTCAGGATCATCCACTCTGGTTTGTTACCAGACTGAACGAACGCTTCCAGCAGTTTGATACGCTTGGTCAGCTTTTTACGTTTGGTTTCGGAGTTGGTTTCGTTCAGCTCTTCACGCAGCTGCTCGCACTCTTGCTCCAGATCCATGCTCTTCAGCAGGGCCTGAATAGCTTCCGCACCCATCTTCGCGTCGAATTCGTCACCGAACTCTTCCAGCGCGTCCAGATACTGCTCTTCAGTCAGGATCTGATGACGTTCCAGGTTCGTCATCCCGCCTTCGATAACCACATAAGATTCGAAGTACAGAACGCGTTCGATATCGCGCAGCGGCATATCCAGCAGCAAACCGATACGGGACGGCAGAGATTTCAGGAACCAGATGTGAGCGGTCGGAGACGCCAGCTCGATGTGGCCCATGCGCTCACGACGCACTTTGGTCTGGGTCACTTCAACGCCGCACTTCTCACAGATCACACCACGGTGTTTCAGGCGCTTGTACTTACCGCACAGGCACTCGTAATCTTTTACTGGCCCGAAAATACGCGCACAGAAAAGGCCGTCACGCTCAGGTTTGAACGTACGGTAGTTGATGGTTTCCGGCTTTTTAACTTCACCGAATGACCATGAACGGATCATGTCTGGCGAAGCCAGAGCAATTTTGATCGCATCAAACTCTTCGGTTTTAGTCTGCGCTTTCAGAAACTTTAATAAATCTTTCACGGATTTGCTCCCGTCGGAGTTAGCACAATCTGGTGCCGGGGGTTAACCCGGCACCAGTGACCTGTTTGAGCGAGAATTACTCGTCTTCCAGTTCGATGTTGATACCCAGCGAACGAATCTCTTTCAACAGTACGTTGAAGGATTCTGGCATGCCCGGCTCCATCTGATGGTTGCCGTCCACGATGTTTTTATACATCTTGGTACGACCGTTCACGTCATCAGACTTAACGGTGAGCATTTCCTGCAGGGTGTATGCCGCGCCGTATGCTTCCAGCGCCCACACTTCCATCTCCCCGAAGCGCTGACCACCGAACTGTGCCTTACCACCCAGCGGCTGCTGAGTAACCAGGCTGTAAGAACCGGTAGAACGAGCGTGCATCTTGTCGTCGACCAGGTGGTTCAGTTTCAGCATGTACATGTAACCTACGGTTACCGGACGCTCGAACTGTTCACCGGTACGGCCGTCAAACAGCGTAATCTGACCAGACGTTGGCAGACCACCCAGTTGCAGCAGCTCTTTAATTTCAGCTTCTTTCGCACCATCGAAGACCGGCGTTGCGATTGGCATACCTTTTTTCAGGTTCTCAGCCAGGCGCAGCACTTCTTCATCACTGAAGGTATTCAGGTCGACTTTCTGACGAACGTCGGTACCCAGATCGTAGGCACGCTGGATGAATTCGCGCAGTTTCGCGACTTCTTCCTGCTGCTTCAGCATGGCGTTAATCTTGTCGCCGATACCTTTCGCAGCCATACCCAGGTGAGTTTCCAGGATCTGACCGATGTTCATACGAGACGGTACGCCCAGCGGGTTCAGCACGATATCTACCGGCGTACCGTTAGCATCGTGCGGCATATCTTCGATCGGGTTGATCTTAGAGATAACACCCTTGTTACCGTGACGACCTGCCATCTTATCACCAGGCTGGATCTGACGTTTAACGGCCAGATACACCTTAACAATCTTCAGCACGCCTGGTGCCAGATCGTCGCCCTGAGTGATTTTGCGGCGTTTCGCTTCGAGTTTTTTCTCGAACTCGTGTTTCAGTTCGTCATACTGCTCAGCCAGCTGTTCCAGCTGATTTTGTTTCTCTTCGTCGGTCAGGCCCAGTTCCAGCCAGCGATCGCGTGGCAGTTTGTCGAGCTTCTCAGCTTCAACGCCACCGGCAACCAGCACCGCATAGATACGGCTGAACAGACCCGCTTCGAGGATCTGCAGTTCTTCAGACAGGTCTTTCTTAGCCTGTTTGAGCTGCATCTCTTCGATTTCCAGCGCACGCTTATCTTTTTCAACGCCGTCACGGGTGAAGACCTGAACGTCGATAACCGTACCGGAAACACCGTTTGGTACGCGCAGAGAAGAGTCTTTAACGTCAGACGCTTTCTCACCGAAGATTGCACGCAGCAGTTTCTCTTCTGGCGTCAGCTGGGTTTCACCTTTCGGCGTAACCTTACCAACCAGAATGTCGCCGCCGGTCACTTCCGCACCGATATAAACGATACCGGACTCATCCAGTTTGGAGAGCGCAGCTTCACCCACGTTAGGGATGTCAGCGGTGATCTCTTCTGGCCCCAGCTTGGTGTCACGGGACACACATGCCAGTTCCTGAATGTGGATGGTGGTGAAACGATCTTCCTGAACCACACGCTCGGAGACGAGGATGGAGTCTTCGAAGTTGTAACCGTTCCACGGCATGAACGCTACGCGCATGTTCTGACCGAGCGCCAGTTCACCGAGGTCGGTGGACGGACCGTCTGCCAGCACGTCGCCGCGCTCAACTGGCTCACCCAGAGATACGCAAGGCATCTGGTTGATACAGGTGTTCTGGTTAGAACGGGTGTATTTGGTCAGGTTATAAATGTCGATACCTGCTTCGCCCGGATACATCTCGTCTTCGTTAACTTTGATAACGATACGGGATGCATCGACGTACTGAACAGTACCGCCACGTTTAGCAACTGCAGTAACACCGGAGTCAACGGCAACAGCACGTTCCATACCGGTACCAACCAGCGGCTTATCAGCGCGCAGAGTTGGAACGGCCTGACGTTGCATGTTCGCACCCATCAATGCACGGTTGGCGTCATCGTGTTCCAGGAATGGGATCAGGGACGCACCGACGGATACCACCTGCTGGGTGGATACGTCCATGTAGTCAACCTGGTCGCGGCTGAACAAGCTGGATTCGCCTTTGCTACGGCAGGTAACCAGATCTTCTACAAAGTGGCCTTCGTCATCCAGGTTGGAGTTCGCCTGAGCGATAACGTAGTTGCCTTCTTCGATAGCAGACAGGTAGTGAATTTCGTCGGTTACAACACCGTCGGTCACTTTACGGTACGGGGTCTCGAGGAAACCGTATTCGTTAGTCTGTGCGTACACGGACAGGGAGTTGATCAGACCGATGTTTGGACCTTCAGGCGTTTCGATTGGACATACGCGACCGTAGTGCGTCGGGTGTACGTCTCGAACTTCAAAGCCTGCGCGTTCACGGGTCAGACCGCCTGGGCCGAGTGCAGAGATACGACGTTTGTGCGTAATCTCAGACAGCGGGTTGTTCTGGTCCATGAACTGAGACAGCTGGCTTGAACCGAAGAACTCTTTCACTGCTGCAGAAATCGGCTTGGCGTTGATCATATCCTGAGGCATCAGGGTATCCAGATCGCCCAGAGACAGACGCTCTTTCACCGCACGCTCTACACGTACCAGGCCAACGCGGAATTGGTTTTCCGCCATTTCGCCTACGGAACGGATACGACGGTTGCCGAGGTGGTCGATATCGTCCACTTCGCCTTTACCGTTACGGATATCGATGAGCTTCTTCATCACTTCGATGATGTCGTCTTTGCTCAGGATACCGGAACCTTCGATTTCGTCGCGCAGCAGAGAACGGTTGAACTTCATACGACCAACCGCGGACAGATCGTAGCGGTCTTCGGAGAAGAACAGGTTCTCGAACAGGCTTTCCGCCGCTTCGCGAGTTGGTGGCTCACCAGGACGCATCATGCGGTAGATTTCTACCAGCGCGCTCAGACGATCGGTGGTTGGGTCGACGCGAATAGTTTCAGAAATATACGCGCCGTGGTCCAGATCGTTGGTGAACAGCGTTTCGATACGTTTGTGGCCAGACTGGCTCAGCTTAGCCAGCAGATCCAGGCTCAGCTCCATGTTCGCTGGGCAGATCAGCTCACCCGTTGACTCGTCAACGTAATCTTTCGCGGCTACTTTTCCTGCAATGTACTCAACCGGAACTTCGATGAGTTTGATATCATCTTTTTCCAGCTGGCGGATGTGGCGCGCGGTGATACGGCGACCTTTTTCCACATACACTTTGCCGTCGGCTTCGATGTCGAACGACGCGGTCTCGCCACGCAGACGTTCCGGCACCAGCTCCATCTGCAGCTTGTTGTCGCGGATTTCAAAGATCACTTTCTCAAAGAACAGGTCCAGGATCTGTTCAGTGGTGTATTGCAGCGCACGCAGAATGATGGTTGCAGGCAGCTTACGACGACGGTCGATACGGACAAACAGGTTGTCTTTCGGATCGAACTCGAAGTCCAGCCATGAACCACGGTAAGGAATGATGCGTGCGTTATACAGTACTTTACCGGAAGAGTGTGTTTTACCTTTATCGCTGTCGAAGAAGACGCCCGGGCTACGGTGCAGCTGGGAAACGATAACACGCTCAGTACCGTTGATAACGAAAGTACCGTTGTCTGTCATGAGTGGAATTTCACCCATGTAGACTTCTTGTTCTTTAATGTCTTTTACGGTGCCTTCCGGCGCTTCGCGCTCGTAGATCACCAGACGCAGTTTTACGCGCAGCGGTGCGGAATAGGTCACGCCACGGATCTGACATTCCTGAACGTCAAACACCGGTTCGCCAAGGCGGTAGCTGACGTACTGCAGCTCGGAGTTACCGCTGTAGCTCTGAATCGGGAACACGGAGCGGAAGGCTGCTTCCAGACCGTACTGCCCTTCAGGATCTTGCTCGATAAACTTCTGGAACGAGTCAAGCTGGATAGAAAGGAGATATGGAATGTCCAGAACTTGTGGACGTTTACCAAAATCCTTACGAATACGTTTTTTCTCGGTATAGGAGTAAACCATAGGGTTCCTCAGCTCGCTGACAAGTCGACCCATCTGTCCGACGAAGGGACAGTTTGTGCAACACCATTTTGTGGACCGGAAAATTGAATACTTTCCGCAATACCTGTTGCTATCACGCTTAAATCATTTCGTCGCGATTTACACAGAGCGAGCACCCTGTCGCAATATATTAAGTCGTCGATAGAAACATGCATTGTCAGGACAATCAGCAGTCAAACAGTGTGAAATGCTACTGATGCCTTACAGCGCAAAAAGGCTGGTGACTAAAAAGTCACCAGCCATCAGCCTAATTACTTAGGCTGCAACCAGAAAAGTTGGCTTATTTAACTTCAACTTCAGCGCCAGCTTCTTCCAGAGATTTTTTCAGTGCTTCTGCGTCGTCTTTGCTCACGCCTTCTTTCAGCGCAGCTGGAGCAGATTCTACCAGGTCTTTAGCTTCTTTCAGACCCAGGCCAGTTGCGCCACGTACTGCTTTGATAACAGCAACTTTGTTAGCGCCAGCAGCTTTCAGAATTACGTCGAATTCAGTTTTTTCTTCAGCAGCTTCAGCCGGGCCCGCAGCTACAGCTACAGCAGCAGCAGCAGAAACACCGAATTTTTCTTCCATTGCAGAAACCAGCTCTACAACGTCCATTACGGACATAGCTGCTACTGCTTCAATGATTTGATCTTTAGTGATAGACATTTAAATTGTTCCTGAAAATCAGAATAAGTTTATACGTAAGCAAATGCTTTATAAAGATAACTGCGATTAAGCAGCTTCTTTCGCATCGCGTACAGCAGCCAGAGTGCGAACCAGTTTGCCAGCCGCAGCTTCTTTCATGGTTGCCATCAGGCGTGCAATTGCTTCTTCGTAGGTCGGCAGGGTTGCCAGGCGATCGATTTGCGATGCCGGGATCAACTCACCTTCAAAGGCTGCAGCTTTGACCTCAAATTTTGCATTCGCTTTCGCGAACTCTTTGAACAGACGAGCAGCAGCGCCCGGGTGTTCCATAGAGTATGCAATCAGGGTCGGACCAACAAACGTGTCTTTCAGGCACTCGAACTGAGTACCTTCAACTACGCGGCGCAGCAGGGTGTTACGAACAACACGCATGTATACGCCAGCTTCACGACCTGCTTTACGCAGTTCAGTCATTTTGTCTACAGTAACGCCACGGGAATCCGCAACTACTGCAGACAGCGCGCCTTTGGCTACTTCGCTGACTTCAGCAACAATCGCTTGTTTGTCTTGAAGATTTAAAGCCATTAGCTTTGCTCCTGGATGTTTGCCGGAACTCATGTTCCGGAACTCACTTCACTCTCCCAAACGGAAAGAGCGTCTTAATACGGTGAGCAGAAACAAGCCAGAGTATCCAAAAATAATCTTAGCGTTCTGTCACCGTCTACGCAGGGGATTAAGTCTCTTGCGAAACACCTGCGGTCTTCGACGGAGGCCTGGATTAGGCCAGGCTCCAACGAACAAATCTTTTAGCCGCTAACTTTCGTTAGCAAACGTGGGGGTAAGATTGTAGACAAAATCACCGCCCACGTAAAGGCATTAGTTTGCAGCAGCGCTCAGGCCAGCCTGGTCAACTGCAACACCTGCACCCATGGTGGTGGAGATGCTAACTTTCTTGATGTACACGCCTTTCGCCTGAGTTGGTTTAGCTTTTTTCAGCGCAACCAGCAGAGCTTCCAGGTTTTCTTTCAGTTTGTCAGCGTCAAAGTCCACTTTACCGATGGTGGTGTGGATGATGCCGTTTTTGTCGTTACGATAACGAACCTGACCTGCTTTAGCGTTCTTAACCGCTTCAGCAACGTTAGGAGTTACAGTACCCACTTTCGGGTTAGGCATCAGGCCGCGTGGACCCAGAACCTGGCCCAGCTGGCCAACAACGCGCATTGCATCTGGAGAAGCAATAACAACGTCAAAGTTCATTTCGCCTTTCTTGATCTGATCAGCCAGATCTTCCATACCTACCAGTTCAGCGCCGGCAGCTTTAGCAGCTTCAGCGTTTGCACCCTGAGCAAATACAGCTACGCGAACGGAACGGCCAGTACCGTGTGGCAGTACAGTTGCGCCACGAACGTTCTGATCGGATTTACGAGCGTCGATGCCGAGGTTAACGGCAACGTCAACGCTTTCAACGAACTTAGCAGTTGCCAGTTCTTTCAGCAGAGCGATAGCTTCGTTGATGTCGTACTGTTTGGTCGCATCAACTTTGTCACGGATCACGGACATGCGCTTGGTCAGTTTAGCCATTTCTTAGTCCTCCACTACCAGGCCCATGGAACGTGCAGTACCTTCGATTGAGCGAGTCATCGCTTCAATGTCGGCACCAGTCATGTCGGCAGCTTTGGTCTGCGCGATTTCCTGCAGCTGAGCGCGGGAAATTTTACCCACTTTGTCTTTGTTCGGTTTACCGGAACCAGACTTGATACCAGCCGCTTTCTTCAGCAGAACAGCTGCTGGAGGGGTTTTGGTAACGAAAGTGAAAGAACGGTCAGCGTAAACAGTGATTACGACTGGGATTGGCAGACCTTTTTCCAGGGATTCGGTTTTGGCGTTGAACGCTTTACAGAATTCCATGATGTTCACACCCTGCTGACCCAGAGCTGGACCAACTGGTGGACTTGGGTTCGCCATACCAGCTGCAACCTGCAGCTTGACGTAGGCTTGTACTTTCTTAGCCATTCTAAAATCCTCTGATTGGGTGATAGCGCCTCAGGGAGGCTCCCCGTGAATAAAATTCGTTTTACGGGCCGGGCCCATAAAAACAAAAGGCGCGAAATTGTATTCCAATCTCGCGCCCTGTGCAACGATTAAATCGCCGCTTTTTTGATCGCTGCTTAGGCTTTTTCGACCTGCGCAAAGTCCAGTTCTACCGGGGTCGCACGACCAAAGATAGAAACGGAAACTTTCAGGCGGGACTTCTCGTAGTCCACTTCTTCAACCACACCGTTAAAGTCAGCAAACGGACCGTCGCTAACACGAACCATTTCACCCGGTTCAAACAGCGTTTTCGGACGCGGCTTATCACCCACCTGCTGCAGGCGGTTCATAATCGCATCAACTTCTTTGTCGCTGATTGGCGCCGGACGGTCAGACGTGCCGCCGATAAAGCCCATCACGCGCGGTACGCTGCGCACCAGGTGCCAGCTCGCGTCGTTCATCACCATCTGAACCAGCACGTAACCCGGGAAGAATTTACGCTCGCTTTTGCGACGTTGGCCGCCACGGATCTCAACCACTTCTTCGGTCGGAACCATAACTTCGCCAAATAACTCTTCCATGTTGTGTAATTTGATATGCTCACGCAGCGACGTTGCTACGCGGCCTTCAAAACCGGAAAACGCCTGAACGACGTACCAACGCTTTTTAGGGGCTTCAGACATCTTAGAACCTCAGGCCAGTAATAAAGGAAACCAGGCGAACCAGAATACCATCCAGTCCCCACAGGATCAGTGACATTACCGCAGTCACTGCAGCCACGATCAGCGTGGTGTGCAATGTTTCCTGGCGAGTCGGCCAAATGACCTTGCGGACTTCGGTACGTGCTTCGCGAGCGAAAGCAACGGTTGCTTTACCCTTAGTCGTCAACAGCGCGACACCGCCCGCTGCAGCAATCAGAATCACCACTGCCAGCGCGCGGAGCGGCAGCATCATGTCACGATAAAGATAGTTGCCAACGATTGCCACAATCAGCAGCACGGCAACAGCGATCCACTTCATCGCTTCCAGGCCGCGCCCGCTCCCTTGAGCTTCGGTATTCGCACTCATAAACCAACCTGTCAGAAGAATTCTACAAATAATTTCACCCCGCGATTGCGAGGCGAGCCAAATCGAAACGCTAATCCCTTTATGGATTATACGCTCTCTGCAGAGCCTGTCTCAGCAATGATTATGACAAAAATAATCACTGATGAGCCAGGTTCTGATGTGAAAGCGTGCAAAAAGGGCATCAAATGATGCCCTTTTCATGCGCATTGCGTCAAATGTTATCAGCGATTAGCCGAGAACTTTAGCAACCACGCCCGCGCCAACGGTACGGCCACCTTCACGGATTGCGAAACGCAGACCGTCGTCCATCGCGATTGGGTGGATCAGAGTCACAACCATCTTGATGTTGTCGCCTGGCATTACCATCTCAACGCCTTCTGGCAGTTCGATGGTACCGGTCACGTCAGTTGTACGGAAGTAGAACTGTGGACGGTAGCCTTTGAAGAACGGAGTATGACGGCCGCCTTCGTCTTTGGACAGGATGTACACTTCAGATTCGAACTTGGTGTGTGGCTTGATTGAGCCTGGCTTCGCCAGAACCTGACCACGTTCGATTTCTTCACGTTTGATACCACGCAGCAGAACACCAACGTTCTCACCAGCACGGCCTTCGTCCAGCAGTTTGCGGAACATTTCAACGCCAGTACAGGTAGACTTCGCAGTCTCTTTGATACCAACGATTTCAACTTCTTCGCCAACTTTGATGATACCGCGCTCTACACGACCGGTAACAACGGTACCACGACCGGAGATGGAGAATACGTCTTCGATTGGCAGCAGGAATGGCTTGTCAATCGCACGCTCTGGTTCTGGGATGTAAGAATCCAGGAAGCCAGCCAGTTCGATGATTTTCGCTTCCCACTCTGCGTCGCCTTCCAGCGCTTTCAGAGCAGAACCACGAACGATTGGGGTATCGTCGCCCGGGAAATCGTACTGAGACAGCAGTTCACGAACTTCCATCTCTACCAGTTCCAGCAGCTCTTCGTCATCAACCATGTCGCATTTGTTCAGGAACACGATGATGAAAGGAACGCCTACCTGACGACCCAGCAGGATGTGCTCACGAGTCTGAGGCATTGGGCCGTCAGTCGCAGCAACAACCAGGATCGCGCCGTCCATCTGCGCAGCACCGGTGATCATGTTTTTAACATAGTCGGCGTGGCCTGGGCAGTCTACGTGTGCGTAGTGGCGAGTCGGGGTGTCGTACTCAACGTGAGAGGTGTTGATGGTGATACCACGAGCTTTTTCTTCTGGTGCGTTATCGATCTGATCGAATGCACGAGCAGAACCACCGTAGGTTTTAGCCAGAACGGTAGTGATTGCAGCGGTCAGCGTTGTTTTACCATGGTCAACGTGGCCGATAGTACCGACGTTAACGTGCGGTTTTGTACGTTCAAACTTTTCTTTAGACATCGATTGTCCCTCTAAGACACGGATAAATCGGTGATATCACCACATCAACCAGGCGAAATGCCTGAATTGTTGAATACAGTAAAATTGAAACAGAGAGAAACGGGAAGGAGAAGTGAAGTGGTGCTGATACCCAGAGTCGAACTGGGGACCTCACCCTTACCAAGGGTGCGCTCTACCAACTGAGCCATATCAGCACGTATTGGAGCGGGCAGCGGGAATCGAACCCGCATCATCAGCTTGGAAGGCTGAGGTAATAGCCATTATACGATGCCCGCATCCTGAAACTCGGCTACCCAGTTCTTTCTGTAACAAAAAAAGAGATTTCTCTCTTTTTCAGTTTGAGCTGGCTAATTTTTCCAACCAGCTCCGGCGGCATTTACGCTGCCAGAAAGTGGTGGTGGGGGAAGGATTCGAACCTTCGAAGTCTGTGACGGCAGATTTACAGTCTGCTCCCTTTGGCCGCTCGGGAACCCCACCGGACTTGATGGTGCCGACTACCGGAATCGAACTGGTGACCTACTGATTACAAGTCAGTTGCTCTACCTACTGAGCTAAGTCGGCATCAAGTAGCGCGCATTCTATGGATACCTGCGCGGTCATGCAACTAAAAATTTGCATAAAACGTTCTTTCGCTCACATTTTATGCGAAGAGCGTGTCGGGCGCTGTAAAAGTAGTCATTTGAGGTCAAATATTCAACATATCATCGTGATTTGCACCGTATTCACCGTAGCGTGACGGCTTCCGCGTTACGCAGCGCTTTCCATCTTTTTTCTTATTATTCCCGTCATCTGGTGTTAACCTCCTGCCCATTGTCCAAAATTAACTGTGTGATGAGCCATGATCCGGCAGTGTGATGCTGGCTCACTGAAGCATGCTTATGAGCAAAAAAGAGCAAACGTTAATGACGCCTTATCTTCACTTTAACCGCAGCCAGTGGGCTGCCCTGCGTGATTCCGTCCCTATGACGCTGACGGAAGGTGAAATCGCACGGTTAAAAGGGATAAACGAAGATCTGTCCCTGGAAGAGGTGGCAGAAATTTATCTCCCCCTCTCTCGCTTGCTTAACTTCTATATCAGCTCAAACCTGCGTCGTCAGGCCGTGCTGGAGCAGTTTCTCGGGACGAACGGTCAACGTATTCCTTATATCATCAGTATCGCAGGCAGCGTGGCCGTGGGTAAAAGTACCACCGCGCGCGTCCTGCAGGCGCTGTTGAGCCGCTGGCCGGAACACCGCAGCGTGGAGCTGATCACCACCGACGGCTTCCTGCACCCGAACGAGGTGTTAAAAGAACGTGGGCTAATGAAGAAGAAGGGCTTCCCGCTCTCTTATGATATGCACCGTCTGGTGAAATTTGTCTCTGACCTGAAATCCGGCGTGCCGCACGTGACTGCGCCAGTCTATTCGCACCTGATCTACGATCGCATCCCGGGTGGGGATAAAACGGTGGTCCAGCCGGACATCCTGATTCTGGAAGGTCTGAACGTGCTGCAAAGCGGGATGGACTATCCTCACGACCCGCATCACGTATTCGTCTCGGATTTCGTCGATTTCTCTATTTATGTCGATGCGCCGGAAGACCTGCTGCAAAACTGGTACATCAACCGCTTCCTGAAGTTCCGCGAAGGGGCGTTCACTGACCCGGATTCCTATTTCCACCACTATGCCCAGCTTTCTGAAGAAGAAGCTATCAGCGTGGCCACGGGGCTGTGGAATGAGATCAACTACGTGAACCTCAAAGAGAACATCCTGCCGACGCGCGAGCGTGCAAGCCTGATCCTCACCAAGAGCGAGAAGCACGCCGTCGACCAGATTCGCCTGCGGAAATAATCAAGCAGACATAAAAAAACCGGCTTAGCGCCGGTTTTTTTCGTTATGGATGTGGCTTCTCGCCATTTTCATCCTGATCGACCGCGAAGCAGGCAACCAGCTGGCCGCCATAATCCTTCAGCTGCGGCTGGAGCTGGGTGCACGGACCGAAGCGGCGACTGCAGCGGGCGTTGAATGCACATCCCGGAGGCGGATTCAGCGGGCTTGGCAGTTCACCCGTCAGCTTAATACGCTCACGACGATCGTCCGGGTTCAGACGCGGCGTCGCAGACAGCAGCGCCTGGGTATACGGGTGACGAGGGTTATTAAAGATCTGGTCTTTAGTCCCCTTCTCCACGCAGCGCCCCAGGTACATCACCATCACTTCATCGGCAATATGTTCCACCACCGACAGGTCGTGGGAGATGAACACGTAAGAGAGCCCCAGCTCCTGCTGGAGATCCATCATCAGGTTCAGCACCTGCGCACGTACGGATACGTCGAGCGCGGAGACCGGCTCATCGGCAATCACCACGTCCGGATCGAGCATCAGCCCGCGGGCGATCGCAATACGCTGACGCTGGCCGCCGGAGAACATGTGCGGATAGCGATCGTAATGCTCGGTTTTGAGACCGACCTTCGCCATCATCGCCAGCGCTTTTTCACGGCGCTGCTCCTTGCTCAGATTACTGTTGATCAGCAGCGGCTCTTCCAGAATCTGCCCGACTTTTTTACGCGGGTTCAAAGAACCATACGGGTTCTGGAACACAATCTGGATTTTCTGGCGGCGCAGCTTCTGCGCCTGCGGATCGTGCTTGAGCAGATCCTGCCCCTGATAATAGAGCTCGCCGCCGGTCGGCACCTCAATCATCGTCAGCAGACGGCCCAGCGTGGATTTGCCGCAGCCTGACTCCCCCACCACCGCCAGCGTTTTACCGCGTTCGAGGTTAAAGGAAACGCCGTCCAGCGCTTTCACCAGGCGTTCAGGGGCAAACAGTCCCTTCTTCACCGGGTAGTATTTTTTCAGGTCGATGGCCCGCAACAGCGGTTGTTGCGTGGTGGCCTGTTGCGTACTCATAGTGTTGGCCTCCCGGCATCATCGAGTGGGTAGTGGCATTTCGACTGACGGCCGTCAGCAAGCTGGTTCAGCTCAGGCTCTTCTGCCCGGCATTTGTCCGTTGCATACGGACAGCGCGGATTGAGCAGACAGCCCTGCGGACGGTCATATTTACCCGGTACCACACCCGGCAGCGACGCCAGACGCGCTTTGTCCTGGGCAAACTCCGGCAGCGCGCGTAAAAGCGCCTGGGTATACGGGTGACGCGGCGCGCGGAAAATATCGTGTGAATTTCCGGTTTCGACCACCTGGCCGGCGTACATCACGATGATTTTGTGCGCAGCTTCGGCCACCAGCGCCAGATCGTGCGTAATCAGCACCAGCGCCATATTCTCTTTCTGCTGCAGCTCCAGCAGCAGCTCGATGATTTGCGCCTGGATGGTCACATCCAGCGCCGTCGTCGGTTCATCCGCAATCAGCAGTTTTGGTCGACAGGCAATAGCCATCGCGATCATCACGCGCTGGCTCATCCCACCGGAGAGCTGGTGCGGGTAAACGTCCAGACGTGATGCCGGGTCAGGAATACCCACCTGGTTCAGCAGGTCGATCGCACGCTGACGACGGGTTTTCTTATTCCCGCCCTGATGCACCTTAATCGCTTCCATAATCTGGAAACCAACGGTGTAGCAAGGGTTCAGGCTGGTCATGGGATCCTGGAAAATCATCGCCACTTCGGCGCCCACCAGCTGGCGGCGCTGTTTTTCAGAAATGCGCTTCAGATCCTGACCGTTGAACTGCAGGTTTTCCGCCATCACGCGGCCCGGGTAATCAATCAGCCCCATGATCGCCAGCGAGCTCACTGACTTACCGGAACCGGACTCCCCGACAATGCCAACCACTTCGCCCTGATTTACGCTGTAGCTGATGCGGTCCACGGCGCGAAACGGGGTGCCTTCGTCGCCGAAGTGCACCGATAATTTATCTACATTTAATAACGCCATCTCGTGCCTCTTACTGCTTCAGTTTGGGATCAAGCGCATCACGCAGGCCATCACCCATCAGGTTAAATGCCAGCACCGTCAGCAGGATTGCCAGACCCGGGAAGGTGACAACCCACCAGGCGCTTTGTGCGAACTGCAACACGTCGGAGAGCATGGTGCCCCACTCCGGTGTTGGCGGCTGCGCACCCATGCCCAGGAAGCCAAGAGCGGCCATATCAAGAATGGCGTTAGAGAAACCGAGCGACGCCTGAACAATCAGCGGCGCAAGGCAGTTTGGGAAGATATTCACGAACATCTGGCGCATCGCACCGGCACCCGCTACGCGAGAGGCGGTGACATAATCTCGGTTCACTTCCACCAGCACCGCCGCACGGGTTAAACGCACGTAGTGAGGGAGCGCCACGAAGGTCAATGCCAGCGCGGCATTGCCTATCGACGGGCCGAAGATCGCCACCAGCACCAGCGCCAGCAGCAGGCTTGGCAGCGCCAGCATGATGTCGACGATACGCATGATGATGTTATCAACGATACCGCCGAAGTAACCGGCAACCAGGCCGAGTACAACGCCCATGATCAGCGACAGCACAACAACGAGACAGCCGACCAGCAGCGACAGACGCGCGCCGTACATCAGACGCGACAGCACGTCGCGGCCCACGTCATCGGTACCCAGCAGGTGCGCCAGGCTGCCGCCGTCCTGCCACGCAGGCGGCGCGAGCAGCGCATCGCGGAACTGGTCCGCCGGGTTATACGGTGCGAGGAAATTCGCAAACACCGCAATCAGGATCATGATTACGACATACACCAGCCCTACCACCGCGCCTTTATTGCGCTTGAAGTAGTGCCAGAATTCCTGCAGCGGCGTCATAGGAACCGGTGCAGCGACCACTTTATTTTGAGTGACTTGTGACATGATGGTCCCTTACTTCTTATGACGAATACGCGGGTTCACCACGCCGTACAGCAAATCGACCAGCAGGTTGACGAGGATAATCATCGTCGCGACCAGCAGTACACCGCCCTGCACAACCGGATAGTCACGGCGTTGCAGCGCGTCAATCAGCCAGCGTCCAAGGCCCGGCCAGGAGAAAATGGTTTCGGTCAGGATCGCCCCCGCCAGCAACGTCCCCACCTGGAGGCCGATAACGGTCACCACCGGCAGCATGGCATTACGCAGCGCATGGACGATGATGACGCGCATACGCGTCAGGCCCTTTGCGCGCGCGGTGCGGATATAATCCTCACCCAACACTTCCAACATCGAAGAACGGGTCATTCGCACGATCACCGCCAGAGGAATAGTGCCCAGCACCATGGCAGGCAGGATCATGTGCGCCACGGCATCAATGAAGTTGCCCTCTTCGCCCCAGATAGCCGTATCAATCAGCATAAAGCCGGTGAGCGGGTTGGAGTCATCCAGGAAGACCATATCGCTGACGCGCCCGGAGACCGGCGTCAGGTTAAGCTGCACCGATACCAGCATGATCAGCATCATGCCCCACCAGAAGATAGGCATGGAGTAGCCGGTCAGCGCCAGGCCCACGGCGGTATGGTCAAAAATAGAGCCACGCTTGACGGCAGCCAGTACCCCGACAGGAATACCCACCGCAGTGGCGAAAATCATGGCGCAGACGCCAAGCTCTAGCGTCGCTTTAAAACGCGGCACGAACTCGTCCCACACCGGAAGGCGGCTTTTCAGCGAAATCCCTAAATCACCGTGCAATACGCCCCAGATATAGTGGAGGTACTGCTGCCACATCGGCTTATCGAGACCGAGCTCCGCCAGCAGCTGTGCATGGCGCTCAGGGGAAATACCACGCTCGCCCGCCATAATCATTACCGGGTCGCCGGGGATCATATGGACGAAGGCAAAAGTGAGAAGGGTGATACCGATAAACGTGGGGATAACAAGTCCCAGACGTCGGAGGATGAACTGCAACATAACCCGGATTCTCTCTGATGACGCACGACCAGTGGCGTGACGTCTGTATTGCTCACAAATGTAAATTCCCTCTCCCAGCGGGAGAGAGTTAGGGTGAGGGGAGGCATGCACGCCCCTCACCCCTGCCCTCTCCAGAGGGAGAGGGAGAACACCCTACTTATTATTCAACAGATACGTTTTCGAAGTGGTGTTTGCCCAGTGGATCTACCACGTAGCCCTTCACTTCTTTACGCACTGGCTCGTACACGGTGGAGTGAGCAACAATCAGCGCCGGAGCCTGATCGTGCATAACAACCTGAGCCTGCTTGTACAGTTCAATACGTTTGTTGTGATCGTCGGTGGCACGCGCCGGCTGGATCAGATCTTCAAACGGCTTGTAGCACCAGCGAGAGTAGTTAGAACCGTCTTTCGCCGCCGCGCAGCTGAACAGGGTGGCGAAGAAGTTGTCCGGATCCCCGTTGTCACCGGTCCAGCCCATCATTACCGCCTGGTGCTCACCCGCTTTGGCGCGCTTCAGGTACTCGCCCCACTCGTAGGTCACAATCTTGGCCTGAACGCCAACCTTAGCCCAGTCAGCCTGAACCATTTCCGCCATACGGCGTGCGTTCGGGTTGTAAGGACGCTGTACCGGCATCGCCCACAGCTCAACGGTAAAGCCTTTATCCTGGCCCGCTTCTTTCAGCAGCGCTTTCGCTTTCTCAGGATCGTAGGTGTAGTCTTTAACGTCGTCGTTATAGCCCCACATGGTTGGTGGGATCAGGTTTTTGGCAGCAACGCCAGCGCCCTGGTAAACCGCCTTGATAATCGCTTCTTTGTTCACCGCGTAGGTCAGCGCCTGACGCACTTTCACGTCATCAAACGGTTTCTTCTCGGTGTTGAAGGAGAGATAGCCCACGTTCAGGCCAGCCTGCTCCAGCAGGTTGATGTTCTTGTCCTGCTTCATGCGGGCGATATCAGCCGGGTTCGGGTACGGCATTACCTGGCATTCGTTTTTCTGCAGTTTTGCATAACGCACTGACGCATCAGGCGTGATGGAGAAGACCAGACGGTCGATCTGCGGCTTGGTGCCCCAATAGCCTTCGAACGCTTTATACAGAATGCGGGAGTCTTTCTGGTACTGCAGCAGCTGGAATGGACCGGTACCGATTGGGTTCAGGTCAACTTTCTCCGGCGTACCGGCTTTCAGCATGTTGTCCGCGTACTCTTTGGACAGAATTGAGGCGAAGTCCATGGCCAGGTCAGCCAGGAATGGCGCTTCCGGACGCGTCAGCACGAACTGAACCGTTTTATCGTCCACTTTTTTCACTTCAGCAATCAGGTCAGGCAGACCCATCCCTTCGAAGTATTCATAGCTGCCGCCAGACACTTTGTGGTACGGGTTCTGAGCGTTTTTCTGACGGTCAAAGGAGAACACAACGTCGTCGGCGTTAAAGTCGCGCGTTGGTTTGAATTCTTTGCTGTCCTGCCACTTCACGCCCTGGCGCAGGTGGAAGGTATAGGTTTTGCCGTCTTCGCTGACGTCCCACTTCTCGGCCAGACCCGGAATTACTTCCGTGGTACCGGTTTTGAATTCCACCAGACGGTTATAGATCGGTACAGAGCTTGCGTCGTAAGTCGTACCAGAGGTAAAGAGCTGTGGGTTAAAGCCTTCCGGCGAGCCTTCAGAACAGTAAACCAGGGTTTTTGCCTGTACGCTTGCTGCCACGGTCATAGCCACCAGGCTCAGACCAAGCTTCAGCATCCCTGACTTCTTCAAGGAAATACTCATTATTCTGCTCCAATGTGATGTTTTGCTTTGTTGTGTTACGCCGCCAGACCTTTATTTATTTTTTACCCGGTCCGGTCAGTGATGCCCGAAGGCTTTAAAGGGATGGAGAATCCTTTCAGAAGAGCGTTTGAGTTGCAGCGCAGATCGTCCCTGAAATGCCCCTCATGCCCTACAATCTGTCAACAGAATGTGAAAACGTCAATACAGGTGACGGGGATTTACGCTGAGTGTGAGAAACCGCAAACAAAGATTAAAAAAACTATGCATGCCAGTTTTCAGCAGGGAAATTTATGCTACTCGCTATCTTGCAGCACAAGTCTCTTCATATTTCGCAACAATCAGTGATTAACTTTTATTCAGAATGGGTAAATTTTCTTGCAGAATGGTGATTATCTGAGCACTAAATACCGCGAACGTTAAAACGCACAGCGAAAAATGCTGAGGTTATCCATAAGCAACGCGAAAAAAGATCAATCTATATATAAAAAAATACAATGGATTATGTCACAAAATCGTTAACAGGCAGGGAGAAGCAGGCCTAAGGGGCGTTTTGGATACTCTGGCGGGATAAGATCATAATGCAAAAAGGGCTAACCTTGCGGTTAGCCCTTTTCAGAATGTGGTCGGCGAGAGAGGATTCGAACCTCCGACCCACTGGTCCCAAACCAGTTGCGCTACCAAGCTGCGCTACTCGCCGAATGCGGAGCGCATCTTACTGCTGAGGTGCGCCCCCGTCAATCCCTTATTTTCAAAAAGCCATTCAACTGGCGATATTCTCGCCAGAGCAGCTACTGCGCGGCTTTTACGCTGTTATCATGGAGTTTACACCAGTTGTTGTTTTCGTTAATCCCACCATTCGGTGAGGTATAGCCGAGACAACCCATGATGGTGTCGTACAGCTCAACGTGGCGACGCGGCACCTTCATCTCCGCCTCTTTTTTCAGCTGAGCAAACATCTTCGCCTTCTCCGGATTTTCAAGATACTTATCCGACATCCACATGATCATCGGCACGCGGAACTGTTCCGGCGGTGCCAGCTTGCGCGGCGTACCGTGCAGATGCTCTTTCTCATTGATGGATTCACCGTGATCTGCCGCGTAAATCACAATCGCTTTTTTATCGCGCAGCTGGTCGATCACCCGGCTCAGGAAGGTATCCACGTACAGCACCGAGTTGTCGTAGGCGTTGATCAGCTCCTGTTTGCTGCAGTCTTTATTAATGCCCACGCACTCAGGCTGCCACTTCGCGAAATCACGCGTGTATCGCTGGTAATAGCTGTAATGCGACCCTTTGGTATGCAGAATAACCAGATGCTTACCCTGCGGATGGTTCTTAAGGGACTGCGACATCTCTTCCAGCAGCAGCATGTCGTCGACGTTTTTGCCGCGGTTACGCGGCTCGGCGCCAATCTGCTCGCGGTACGCGATGTTATCTGCCAGCGTGTTGGTGTAGAACCACATCTCACTTTGCATCGCGAACAGGTCTGAGCTAAATCCAAGCTGCTTCAGCACGGCAAACACGTTCTGCTCTTTCAGCGTGCGTTGCGGGTTATCGCTTGCACCGCCTTCACGCACAAACATACAGCGCAGCGAGAGCTTCGTTGCGGTATCGCAGGAGTAGCCACGGTAGGCCACCAGGTTCTTTTCCTGCGCCAGCTTTGGCGTGGTGTCCCGGTTATAGCCGAGAATACCCATATGATCCCAGCGCGTCGTTTCGCCGATGACGAAGACGACGTACGTATCATCAATCCCGTCGGCTGGCGGCTGGTAGGTGAATTGTTTCGTTGGATTGATCAGCGACTTCACATCACTGGATTCGTCCGCCTGCGCCCAGGCATACAGACCTAACGCTGACAGCCAGTTAGACGGCAAATACGAGTTTGCCACCACGCCGCCATAGCTTGGCATATCCACGCCCGTCGCTTTTTCAACGCGTTTTTGCTGCGTTTCCATCAGGCGAATAGGCGCCCATACCAGCAGACCAGCCAGCAGGACAACGACGATATTGCGGATCCGCTGTCCACGCGTGCGCAGCTGGCGTAGCAGCGTATAGCGGCACGTATTGTTCCAGATAAAGAACAGCGGTATCAGACAGGTTAAAACCGTCCAGACAATGAAGCCTTTCCCTACCACCTCTTTCGAGAGATCGATATCCGTGGTCATCACCGAGGCAACGATACCGTACCCAATGACCACGTTCATAAAGGTCATGTAATAGCTTGCGGCGGCGGAAATAATCACCACCAGCGAGGCCAAAATTTGCCAGGTACGTCGGCCAAAAAGGGAAAGCAGGCGTAAGAGGAAGAAGGTGGCGAGGACGGAGCCGAATACTTCAATGGCGGCAAAAATACTATTACTTACGGTAAGGTTTTCAAAATAACCTTCCACTCTTCTGAACAGTACCGCGCCATTCAGAAATAATCCGATATAGACAGCCAGCATCAGACACAATCTTTGCTGGGTAAGAGACCTAATGTATTTCATGCAAACAACCCTGGGGGAAGGGGTATAAAAACCCGACGAATCTCAAAGAGAAAGCGGACAGAGTAAATAAATGCGTAAGGAAGCGTTATTAGAAACGTCTACAAGCGCGATAAGTAGACCACAGCAGGAGAGAAAAGTGGCAGCAGAGAGTGTGATCGGTGTAAATTTTTACAAATTATCGAGACGGAAAGCGTCTCGCATAAAGAAAAAAGAGGCCACAGAGGCCTCTTTCATACAGCTTACGCGTGCGCTTCTTTGAATACTTCGCGCTGCGGCTGACGAATCGTGGTCGAGAGCGCCAGCGAGATAATCAGCAGGGCAAATATTACGCAGAAGGTCACGTAGAACCCGCCGAACAGGGAGGCAATCAGCGAACCGCAGATACTGCCGATGCCGAAGCCCAGATAGATAACGCCGTAGTTTTTCGCCAGATTGTTCAGACCAAAGAACTCGCTCACCAGTGACGGGAAGACGGTGATAGTGCCGCCGAAGTTAAAGGCCACGCAGGCAATAGCCGCAAAGAAGGTGGCTTCATTCAGCGGAGCGAACAGCAGCGCCGCCATGCCGACCAGCGAAACCACCTGCCCAATCGTAATCACACGGATGCGGGCAATTTTGTCAGACAGAATGCCGAGCACCAGACGACCGGAGAGGTTGGCTATGGAGATGACCGTCACCGCATTCGCCGCCGTAGCCGCATCCAGCTTCACCATCCCCTGCGCGATATCCTTCGCCACGCCGATGACATACAGACCGCTCATGCAGGCCGTCAGGAACATCACCGCCAGCATCCAGTACTGCGGTTTACGCATGGACTGCGCGAGAGTGAAGTCGTTCTCCACCACGCCGTTAACAGATTTGACCTCCTGCTGCGGCGCATCGGTCATCAGCGTGGCGCCGAACAGAATCATCACCAGCACGATTGCGCCCCAGATCATAAAGGTGTTTTCGAGGCCAACGGACGCCAGCAGATGGGTGTCGATAAATTTGAACCCGAGGCTGCCCAGGCCATAAGAGCCGATGGCGAACGCTGAGATTAAGCCTTTACGCTCCGGGAACCACTTCACGCAGTTCGACAGCGTCAGCAGGTAACCTGCGCCATCGGCCAGACCCACCAGCACGCCGGCGCTCAGCCACAGCATCATCAGGTTGCTGGAATGCGCCGTCAGGAAAAAGCCCAACCCCAGCAGAATGCCAGACGCCATGGTCACACGCTTCACGCCAAAACGCTCCTGCAGCTTGCCCGCGACGGAAGACGAAATCGCCAGACCCAGGCTCAGCAGACCAAAGGAGAACGCAACCTGGCTGACCGGCGCGCCGAGTTTGTCGGAAAGCGCGCTGTTAAACAGGCTCCAGGTATAGACCGACCCCAGCGCAAACTGGGTGACGATGGTGCCAAAGAGCGTAAGCCAGCGCGTACGGTTATAAGTTGATGTGTTCATGGCAGTTGTCCTGCAAGAGAAATTAAGGAAGTTCGCTGAGGACAACGATAAACAAAACCTTAATACGCCTGGGGTAAAACGGCATGAAATGCAGGCGGAACGGAATGAAATGCCTGGAATCGGGAATGAATGGCCTGGCCCGGGAATAAAGCGACAGCATGTTAGTAACCGCTATCGCTGTAAAGCCCGTGGTTGTTGTATTCGAGATGTTATCGTAACGTTTAAAAAAGTAACAACTCTAGAAATTTGCGCTAACGCCGAGGGTGTATAAAAACTCCTCACCGGTGGTGGTGTGCTCCCCCTGAGCCAGCGACGCATAGGCCGCCACGTGCGTATTAAAAGGAATATCCGTTCCCACGGTGACGTCCATCCAGCTACCGTTTTGGGCAGGGGCTGGCGTTTGCGGCATGCCAAACTGCGATTTCCACTGGTTTTCACCAAACTGCTGGTTATAGCTAATCTGCGCCCAGGGACGAAGATCGCCGTACTGGGTATTCACGCGCCACCCCAGCGTGCTGACGCTGGCATGCCAGAGCGGGTCGGTGATTGCCTGCGTCGACGCGCTATCACCAAACTCGTTGATCATCATGGGAGCCGTGCCGTCGTATCGCCACGCCACCACCGGACCGGTGGTGATACGCGCTGAAACCGGAAAATTCCAGCCCACGCTCATCGCCCCCTCCGTCGTGCTGCCAGACGGTATATTCAGGGCAAGACCCGGCGCGTTTTGCGAAGACTGAATACGCTCAGCAAGAATATCCTCATAACGCGGTTGGTGATCCGCGTCCCATGTATAGCGTTCCGCCGTATTATTTTGGGCGTCTGAAACGATATATTCCTGTTGCCAGGCAGACGCTGTATTACAAAAAAACAGGCAGGCTGAAATTCCCACCAGGCCAGAAGCAGCATGGCGACCACTGATTTTTTTTATCATCATCAACGCGACCCCAGAGAGAGCCGAATTCGGCGATATTTGTCGTTATTCAGGAAGAGCTTATAGCCCTGTGTTAACTATTGTCTTTATAGTAAACACGTCAAGCCAGTCAGAAAGAAAATTTTGCGAAATCAGTATCAATAAGGGAGATGACGGATGGAACGTTGCGGTTGGGTGAGCCAGGATCAGCTTTATATCGACTATCACGATCGGGAATGGGGCGTGCCGGAAACGGATGGCAAAAAACTCTTTGAGATGATCTGCCTGGAGGGCCAGCAGGCTGGGTTGTCATGGATTACGGTACTGAAGAAACGCGAAAACTACCGTAACGCCTTCCACCAGTTCGATCCTGTCGCCGTCGCCGCGATGACCGATGAAGACGTGGAACGACTGGTGCAGGACGCCGGCATCATCCGCCATCGCGGTAAGATCCAGGCCATTATCGGCAACGCTCGTGCTTACCTGGCGATGGAACAAAACGGCGAATCGTTCTCAGATTTTGTCTGGACGTTTGTGAACAACGATCCGCAGGTCACACAGGCCGCCACGCTCGCGGAAATCCCGGCCTCTACCCCGGCCTCGGATGCCCTCTCGAAGGCCCTGAAAAAACGCGGCTTTAAGTTTGTCGGCTCCACCATCTGCTACGCCTTTATGCAGGCCTGTGGCCTGGTCAACGACCACGTTACCGGCTGCTTCTGTCATCCGGGAGGCCATCATGATCCGCAAATGGCAAAGTGAGAATACCGCGCCGCTTTTGAGCCTGTGGCTTGAAAGCACCACGGAAGCGCATCCGTTTATCGAGCCGGGCTACTGGAAAGAGAACGAGGCCATGGTACGGGACGTTTACCTGCCGTCGGCGGAAACCTGGGTCTGGGAACAGGATGGCGAGCCATACGGATTTATCAGCGTGATGCAGTCTCAGTTTGTCGGCGCGCTGTTTGTCGCACCATCATGCATAGGGAAAGGCATCGGGCGCGCGCTGCTGAACCATGTTCAACAGCGCTTCCCGCATTTAACGCTGGAGGTTTATCAGAAAAATGTGCGGGCGGTGAATTTCTACCATGCTCAGGGCTTTCGCATTGAAGACAGCGCCTGGCAGGATGATACCCAGCACCCGACGTGGATCATGAGCTGGCAGGCGGATCAAACGCCGTTAAGGTAAGCTCGGGTCCCTGATATTTCTCTACCCAGGCCAGCGCCGTGTTCCCTGCACAGCCATTCCCCAGCTTCGAGCTGGGGAGATCTTTGGTCAGCACGTTAACCGCCCCGTTTTTACAAATCCCTCCCTCGGCGGGCTCAAGGTCGGGCCATGCGCCCTGATGAATGCAGATCACGCCCGGTTTAATCCCGTCGCTCACCACTGCCCCTGCCAGCACCTGCCCGCGCGAGTTCCAGACGCGCACCACGTCGCCGTCCGCGATCCCGCGGGCTTTCGCATCAAGGGTATTCAGCGTGATCGGCTCTCGCCCGGCGACCGCATACTGCTCGCGCAGGGAGGTATAGTTAAGCTGGCTGTGCAGACGGTGAGCGGGATGCGCAGACAATACCTGCAGCTGTTCCGGCTGGGCGTTGCCGTGCCACTCGTCCGGCTCGAGCCACATAGGGTGTGGCGGGCAGTCGGCATAGCCAAAGCTGGAGATACGCTCGCTATAGATCACGATCTTTCCGCTCTCGGTTTTCAGCGGGTGGCTCTCCGGGTCGCGGCGGAAATCGGCAAAACGGACAAACTTCGCGTTCTGTTCGCTCTCCGGCATCTCGACGATCTGGTTCGCCTCCCAGAACTCAGCAAAGGGCGGAAGCGTCACGCCCTGCGCCGCGCCGCGCTGTCCGGCAATCTGGTAGAAGGTCTCCAGCCATTGCAGATCGCTTTTCCCTTCGGTAAAACGCTCGCGCCCGCCCGCTTCCCACAGCTCGCTCAGTTCAGCAAACACGTCAAAATCATCACGCGCCTCATCGCGCGGGGCCACAACGCGCTTCATCGGGACCATATGCTGGTTGCTGTAGTCGCCGGTCATGGTGAGATCGTTACGCTCAAACGAGGTGGTCGCCGGCAGCACAATGTCTGCATGCTTAGCCGAACCGGTCCAGAAGCACTCGGAAATCACCACCAGCTCCGGCTTTTGCCAGGCGCGGATCAGGCGGTTGGTATCCTGATGGTGCGTGAAGTTCGATCCGCCCGCCCACCAGACAAATTTAATGTCCGGGAAGTGGCGGTCCAGACCGTTGTGCTGATAAAAACCGCCGGGGTTTTCCAGAGCTTCAACAATACGCGCCACCGGAATTTTATCCACGGCATCGACGCCGCCCTGCACCGAGCCTTGCAGTGACGCCAGCACCGCCGCTTTACGCGTCGGGTTACCGCCGTTTGCAAAGTGATAGGAGAGACCAAAACCCCCGCCCGGCGTGCCGATCTGCCCAAGCATTGCGGCAAGGGTGACCAGCATCCAGTGTTTTTGCTCGCCAAACTGCTGGCGCTGCATTCCCCAGCCGGACATTAACATGGTGGTATTTTTATGGAACAACGCCGTCAGTTCGCGGAGTTTGTCCGCAGGAACGCCGCAAATATTTGCCGCCCACTCTGCCGTTTTCGCCACCCCATCGGATTGACCCGTCAGGTAGTCGGCGAATTTATCGAAGCCGGTGGTACAGCGCGTCAGGAATTCAACATCGTGCCAGCCGTTTTCTACCAGCGTATGGGCAATCCCCAGCATCATCGCCACGTCGGTGCCCATATGGGGGGCAATCCACTCGGCGCTGTCGCCGAAGAAATCCATGGTTTCAGAGCGCATCGGGTCAATGCAGATGATGCGCTTGCCGCTTTTGCGCAGCGCGTCGAAATACCCGATGCCCTGCTCGTCGCTGGCATTCCAGGCAATTTTCAGCGTATTGAGGGGGTTAGCGCTCCAGAGCACCACCACGTCGGTATGTGCCAGCACCAGCGGCCAGCTGGTCTGCTGCTGGTACACTTCGTTCCCCCCCACGACGTACGGCATGATCGCCTGCGCCGCGCCGGTGGAGTAATCCCCCAGATGGCCGGTATAGCCTCCCGCCAGGCTCATGTAACGCTGCAGCAGCGTCGAGGCCTTATGCAACACGCCGTTAGAACGCCAGCCGTACGACCCGGCGAAAATGGACGACGGACCGTAGCTGTCGCGAATGCGCTTGTGCTGGGCGTGGATCAGCGCCAGCGCGTCATCCCAGCTCACGCGAACAAACTCATCCTGACCGCGAATCCCCTCTGGTTTATCCGGCGAGGCCAGAAAACCTTTACGCACCATCGGCCAGCGCACGCGCGTTTTGCTATGCACCTGATCGCGAACGACGGTCTGTAACGAGTTGGGATGTTGGGTTGGCAGTGCCCCGCGGGACGACAGAACATTTTCGCCATCGGTTTCGACCAGCATCGGCCCCCAGTGGGCGGCGGTCAGAATGGTTTTCGTTGAGGTGCTCAAGCGTGCGCTCCTGGTTGCGTGCAGGTTTACGGCCTTCTTTCTGAGGCAGTTTATGGTTTGTCACAAATTTCAGAGTTATACCCGGAATTTTCTCCGTATCTGGACGTCATAATCAACTGCCACGCTCGCCGTGGCAAAGAATAAAAAGGATTAAGGAAAGAAGATGAAAAAACGCGTACTCGTTATTGCCGCTCTGGTGAGCGGTGCACTGGCTGTTTCTGGCTGCACAACTAACCCTTACACCGGTGAGCGTGAAGCGGGTAAATCCGGCATTGGCGCGGGTATCGGCTCGCTGGTCGGCGCAGGCGTTGGGGCGCTCTCCTCCTCCAAGAAAGACCGCGGTAAAGGCGCGCTGATTGGCGCAGCGGCGGGCGCGGCACTGGGCGGCGGCGTTGGCTATTACATGGACGTGCAGGAAGCGAAGCTGCGCGACAAAATGAAGGGAACCGGCGTGAGCGTGACGCGCAGCGGCGATAACATCATTCTGAATATGCCGAACAACGTGACCTTCGACAGCAGCAGCGCGACGCTGAAACCCGCAGGCGCAAACACCCTGACCGGCGTGGCGATGGTGCTGAAAGAGTACAATAAAACCGCCGTTAACGTGATTGGCTATACCGACAGTACCGGCAGCCAGGATCTGAACATGCGTCTGTCCCAGCAGCGCGCCGACGCCGTGGCCAGCTCGCTGATTACCCAGGGCGTTGAAGCCAACCGCATTCGCACCAGCGGCATGGGCCCTGCCAACCCTATCGCCAGCAACAGCACGGCGGAAGGCAAAGCGCAGAACCGCCGCGTTGAGATTACGTTAAGCCCAATTCAGTAGGTAAAAGCAAAACGGCAACGCTCGTTGCCGTTTTTAGTGGTTGCACCCTCTCCCGTGGGAGAGGGTTGGGGTGAGGGCACCAAACCGCAACCTCCGGTAAGCGCAGCGCCACCGGGCAAATTACTTGATTCGTCTGATTTTCCCGCTAAGGTATTCTCACTAAATTCAGGGAAATCAGCGATGAGCAAACCAGCCCGGGCCACCATCAGCGACGTGGCGAAAGCCGCCAAAACCGGTAAAACCAGCATTTCGCGCTACCTAAACGGCGAGAAACACCTGCTGTCCGACGCATTGCTGGCGCGTATTGAACAGGCCATTGCCGATCTCGACTACCGTCCCAGCCTCATGGCGCGCGGGCTCAAACGCGGCCGCACCCGCCTTATCGGGCTTATCATCGCCGATATCACCAACCCCTATTCCGTTAACGTGCTCAGCGGTATTGAAGCCGCCTGTCGCGAGAAGGGGTTCACGCCGCTGGTTTGTAATACCAACAACGAAGTCGACCAGGAGCTGCATTACCTCGATCTGCTGCGCAGCTATCAGGTCGAAGGGATTGTGGTGAACGCGGTGGGCATGCGGGAAGAGGGTTTAAACCGCCTGCAGCAGTCCTCTCTGCCTATGGTCCTCATCGACCGTAAAATCCCGGAATTTGCCTGCGATGTGGTCGGTCTGGATAACACCCAGGCAGCCACTACCGCCACCGAACATCTGATCGAACAGGGCTTCGAGGCCATTCTGTTTCTGAGTGAACCGTTAGGGATGGTCAACACCCGTCGCGAGCGCCTGAGCGCATTTCGCACCACGCTGGAGCGATATCCCGGCGTGATCGCCGAAAATGCCGAAACGCCGCTTCACGAAGCTGACCAGCTCGATAACACCCTGCGCCAGTTCCACACGCGCCATCGCGGCATGCGCAAAGCCGTTATCTCCGCCAACGGGGCGCTGACGCTTCAGGTCGCCCGCTCGCTCAAGCGCATTGGCCTGCACTGGGGCAGCGATATCGGTCTACTGGGGTTTGATGAACTGGAGTGGGCGGAGCTGGCGGGCGTCGGCATTACTACCCTTAAACAACCCACCTGGCAGATTGGCTATGCTGCTGTTGAACAAGTAGTTCGTCGCATTGAAGGCACCAGCGATGCCGTTCGCGAGCAGGTCTTCTCCGGCGAGCTGATCGTTCGCGGCTCCACGGCGCGTTAATTTTCCCTTGTGATACCGATCATAAATTCGACATCCTGACCTTTTCTTTGGAACCGGTTCCATCTAGCGTAATAGTATTGATATGTTGCGATGGAGTCCGAAGATGGGCAGGAAAATTATGGTGGTCACCGCCGCGTACGGTGCGGAACAGGTGCGACAGGCGGGCGGTCAGCGGGCAATGCTTCCCGTGATTGCAGGCGCAGGGGCAGACGGCGTGGAGATCCGCCGGGAATTGTTCAACAGCGAAGAGCTGCTGGCGCTGCCTGCGCTGGGAGAATCCATTGAGCTGCTCGGCCTGCTGGCGTGCTACTCCGCCCCCGCAGCCCTGTTTTTGCCTGACGGCACCCTTAACCCGGACCTGACCCGTTATCTCTCAGAGGCCAGCACCCTGAACGCCCTGTGGCTGAAGGTTTCCCTGGGCCATTTCCACGACGCGCAGCCTCTCGACGCCCTGCGTACCCTGCTGAACGCAAGCGGCATGGCGCTGGTCGTGGAGAACGATCAGACCGACTGCGGACAGCTCGCGCCCATGCAGCGCTTCCAGACCGCCTGTCGGGAAATGGCCTTACCCGTCACGCTGACCTTCGATATGGGCAACTGGCTGTGGGTTGGCGATTCGCCTGAAGAGGCCGCGCGTCATCTGGCCCCTGCGGTGAGCTATATCCACGTGAAAGCCGCCGTGCCGCACAAAGATAACTTCCGCGCCGTGGCACCAGACCACGCCGATGCGCGCTGGCTGGATCTGCTCGGCCAGCTGCCTGCCGATGCCCCGCGCGGTATCGAGTTCCCGCTGGAAGGGACGGATTTAACCGCCGTTACCCGCCATTACGTCAACCTGCTGCGCGAGGAGTAAACCATGCACAAGACGCTGGATGTCATCACGATTGGCGAAGCCATGGCGATGTTTGTCGCCACTGAAACGGGCGAACTGAGCGCGGTGGAGCACTTTATCAAGCGCGTGGCGGGCGCAGAGCTGAACGTCGCAACCGGCCTGGCGCGTCTCGGCCTTAACGTCGGCTGGGTCAGCCGCGTGGGGGACGACAGCTTTGGCCATTTCGTTCTCGACTCGCTGAAAAAAGAGGGAATTGATGCCGCAGGCGTCACCCTCGATGGACGCTTCCCTACCGGCTTTCAGCTTAAATCTAAGGTCGAAAATGGAACCGATCCCATCGTGGAATATTTCCGTAAGGGATCGGCCGCAAGCCACCTCTCAGTGGCGGATTACCACGCCGACTATTTCGCCTCCGCGCGCCACCTGCACCTGAGCGGCGTGGCGGCAGCGCTGTCCGCCAGCTCGTATGAGCTGCTGGATCACGCGGCAGCCACTCTGAAAGCCCAGGGAAAAACGATCTCTTTCGATCCGAACCTGCGCCCGGTGCTGTGGAAAAGCGAAGCGGAAATGGTCGAGAAGCTCAACCGCCTGGCGTTCAGAGCGGACTGGGTTCTGCCGGGCCTGAAAGAAGGGATGATCCTGACGGGTGAAAATACCCCGGAAGGCATTGCCGATTTCTACCTGAATAAAGGGGTAAAAGCGGTGGTGCTGAAGACCGGTGCCGATGGCGCATGGTTTAAGACGGCCGACGGCCAACAGGGCGCGGTCGCGGCGGTGAAGGTTGAGAACGTTGTCGACACCGTCGGCGCGGGCGACGGTTTTGCCGTGGGCGTGATTAGCGCTCTGCTGGAAGGCAAAACGCTGCCGCAGGCCGTGGCGCGGGGCAACAAGATTGGCTCGCTGGCCATTCAGGTGCAGGGCGACAGCGAAGGATTACCCACGCGAGCAGAGCTCGGCATTTAAATTCCCTCTCCCTGTGGGAGAGGGCCAGGGTGAGGGCAGCAAGCCACACCAAATAATTAAGCCACCGTGTACCCTACAGACAACGGCGGTAACAACCTCAACAACAGAGGCAAGCCTATGAACAGTTCGACCAATGCAGTAAAACGCTGGTGGTACATCATGCCAATCGTGTTTATCACGTACAGCCTGGCGTACCTTGACCGTGCCAACTTCAGCTTCGCGTCCGCGGCGGGGATCACAGAGGACCTTGGCATCACCAAAGGTATCTCCTCCCTGCTGGGTGCCCTTTTCTTCCTGGGCTATTTCTTCTTTCAGATCCCCGGCGCGATTTATGCGGAACGCCGCAGCGTGCGTAAGCTGATCTTCGTCTGTCTGATCCTGTGGGGCGCCTGCGCGTCACTGACCGGCGTGGTGAACAATATTCCTGCCCTGGCCGCCATTCGCTTTATCCTCGGCGTCGTTGAGGCGGCGGTCATGCCGGCGATGCTGATCTACATCAGCAACTGGTTTACCAAATCTGAACGCTCGCGCGCGAATACCTTCCTGATCCTCGGTAACCCGGTCACGGTACTGTGGATGTCGGTGGTGTCTGGCTACCTGATCCAGTCCTTCGGCTGGCGCGAAATGTTTATCATCGAAGGGGTCCCGGCAGTGATCTGGGCATTCTGCTGGTGGGTACTGGTAAAAGATAAACCTGCCCAGGCGAAATGGCTTTCCGAAGACGAAAAAGCGGCGCTGCAGGCGCAGCTGGATAAAGAACAGCAAGGTCTGAAGGCGGTACGAAACTACGGTGAAGCCTTCCGCTCGCGCAACGTGATCCTGCTCTGCGCGCAGTACTTTACCTGGAGCATTGGCGTGTACGGTTTTGTGCTGTGGCTGCCGTCGATTATCCGCAGCGGCGGCGAAAACCTCGGCATGGTAGAAGTGGGCTGGCTCTCTTCCGTACCGTATCTGGCCGCGACCATCGCCATGATCGTCGTCTCCTGGGCTTCGGACAAGCTGCAGAACCGAAAATTGTTTGTCTGGCCGCTGCTGCTGATCGCTGCTTTTGCCTTTATCGGCTCGTGGGCCGTGGGTGCAAATCACTTCTGGGCCTCTTATACCCTGCTGGTGATCGCTGGTGCCGCGATGTATGCCCCGTATGGTCCATTCTTTGCCATCATCCCGGAAATGCTGCCGCGTAACGTCGCGGGTGGCGCGATGGCGCTGATTAACAGCATGGGTGCGCTGGGGTCGTTCTGCGGCTCCTGGTTCGTCGGCTACCTGAACGGTGCCACCGGCAGCCCATCCGCATCGTACATCTTTATGGGGGTGGCGCTTTTCGCCTCCGTGTGGCTTACTCTGATTGTTAAGCCTGCTAATAATCAACAACACCCTGTCGGCGCACGCCACGCCTGAATCCTTAAAAATCAACGGAGATTAGCATGAAGCCGTCCGTCATTTTGTACAAAGCACTGCCGGAAGATCTGCAGAAACGCCTTGAAGAACACTTCACCGTCACGCAGGTGAAGAACCTGAGCCCGGAAACCGTGGCGCAGCACGCCGAAGCGTTCGCCAGCGCCGAAGGCCTGCTGGGTTCAAGCGAGAAAGTGGATGTCGCCCTGCTGGAGAAAATGCCGAAGCTTCGTGCTACCTCTACCGTTTCCGTGGGTTACGACAATTTCGATGTGGATGCCCTTAACACCCGCAAGATCCTGCTGATGCATACGCCACATGCCCTGACGGAAACCGTGGCCGATACGCTGATGGCGCTGGTACTCACCACGGCACGTCGCGTGGTGGAAGTAGCCGAGCGCGTCAAAGCGGGCGAATGGACAAAAAGCATTGGACCGGACTGGTTCGGCGTGGACGTTAACGGCAAAACGCTGGGCATTGTTGGCATGGGGCGTATCGGGCTGGCACTGGCGCAGCGCGCGCATTTTGGTTTTAACATGCCGATTCTGTATAACGCGCGTCGCCATCACAGTGAAGCCGAAGAACGCTTCAACGCCCGCTACTGCGAGCTGGATACCCTGCTGGAGGAAGCCGACTTTGTTTGTCTGGTTCTGCCGCTGACGGACGAAACGCGTCATCTGATTGGCAAATCCGCATTTGAAAAAATGAAGAAATCCGCCATTTTCATCAACGCGGGTCGCGGCCCGGTGGTGGATGAGAAGGCGCTGATTGAAGCTCTGCAGAACGGTGAGATCCATGCCGCAGGTCTGGACGTGTTTGAACAGGAGCCGCTACCGGTTGATTCCCCGCTGCTGGCAATGCCAAACGTCGTCGCCCTGCCCCACATCGGCTCAGCCACCCATGAGACGCGCTACAACATGGCGGCCACTGCGGTCGATAACCTTATCGCCGCCCTAAGCGGAAAGGTGGAGATAAACTGCGTGAACCCGCAGGTGCAACGATAGAAACGAAAAAACCCGCCAGAAGGCGGGTTTTTGAATTTTGTGCTACTGGGTTGGAAGCTTACAGGCTTACAACGTTACCAGCTGCTGGGCCTTTAGCGCCGCTTTCGATGGTGAAGGAAACTTTCTGACCTTCATCCAGAGATTTGTAGCCATCGTTCTGGATAGCAGAGAAGTGTACGAACACGTCTTTAGAGCCATCGTCAGGAGTGATGAAGCCGAAACCTTTATCAGCGTTGAACCATTTTACCAGACCAGTCATTTTAGCAGACATAGAAATTACCTTATTAACAAATATATTGAGCCTTCCGGCTTGATGGATTGCGTTACAGATTTTTAAGCGATGAAGGAAGGGTCACAACGAAGGGTATCTATGGATAACAATCTGGACTGCTTTACTAAACTGCTTTAGGTCTGTGTAACAAACCGACGGGGATAGTTATACCGATGTGGTAGAAGAATGACAAGCGTTATTTTCCATAAGCATAAAAAAACCCCGCCGGAAGCGGGGTTTTTTCGGTTTATTCTGTGGCCGTGACGGCGGCACTCCAGGCCTGGCTAAAGGCCTGATGCTGGGAGGCCAGCGGCCCAATCAGCGTATTGTACTGGCTTGCCTGCTGCGAGGTCGGGAACTGAATGCCGTTGGCAACGAAGCTCACCTGAGTATCCTGCTGGGCAATAAAGTCGCCCACCTGAACCAGCTGCTGCGTGAAGATTTGCGCGGCCGGAATCAGCGGCTGCAGCGCTTCAGACGGTTTCGTCACCACTTTCTCATACACTTTGTCGAAGACAGGTTTGAGATCGTCGCCCTGCTTCAGCGCAGAACGTGACGCGTCAGCCTGCATTTTCGCATTCTGCAACTGCTGGCTCAGTACGCCAAGCGCACCGTTGGACTGGCGAAGCGGTTCACGCTGCGTCATATAATCCTGCGGAACGCGAATGGCGTTCACGCTATCCACTACCGGGCGGATACCGGAATCCATCGCCTGGCTCACCTGCTGTGAATAACCATAAAGAATGGCGTAATCGGACACGAAGGGGCCAAACTGTTTTTTCTGATCCGCAGTCAGCGTCGGCAACCGCTCGCCGCTGCGCATCACTGTATTCTGCAGAAAATCGATAAACGCTTTGCGCTGATCGCCTTCTTTATCAAAACACCCACTCAGGCTAACAACCATCAACAACGCCGCAATAGGCGCAAACCAGCGAGAGCAGGACTTTCCTGTCGCCATTTTATTACTCCTTTCACCCAAAAAAGCGCACACCGGCACACGCGTGCCCGACGCTGACAAGGATAGTCCAGGTCAGCCTTGCAAGATACTCTTTTCATGCAAAACGGCTATTGCCGATTTATTTCTTACCATTTACAAAAAAATACCTGCCGAAGCCGACATATGACTAATCAGGTAATTAGCATAACTATCCATATCGCTGAATCGGGTAAAGCGATCGTTACCGCACGATTAATCACACCCGTGACGATCCTGAGTTCGTATTAGGGACTATTCTTAACTGGCTCTCTGATGTTCTTGATCACGATGTGAGATTTAAGAGGAGTCCTCAATGGAATATAAAGATCCTGAGTTTGAGCTGCTGAGCAGCCTGGAACAGATCATTTTTAAAGACGTACCGCAGGCGATTACCCTGCAACAAAAATCCAATCCCTTTACAGAATATGAGCAATTGCGCAAAGGGACAGGACTGAAAACTGAAGAATTCGCCAGAGCGATGGGTGTCAGCGTGGCTATGGTGCAGGAGTGGGAGTCAAAACGTGAGAAACCCACCCCAACCGAGTTAAGGCTGATGCGCCTGATTCAGGCCAACCCTGCACTCAGCAAACAGATAGCGTAGTGAAGATTGAATGCCCCCGCCTCTGCGGGGGCTTGTGTTTTAAAGGCTCTCACAACGCCAGCCCGTCTCTTCCCATACCCATTCATGCGTTAACGTTAAGCCTCTTAAAAAAGCCTCGTCGTGTGATACCACCAGCAGAGCTCCGGGAAAACCGGCCAACGCCGCTTCAATGGCCTGGACCGAGGCCAAATCCAGATGGTTGGTCGGTTCATCCAGCAGCAGAAGCTGCGTGGCCTCCGCGCGCCACAGCACGCAGGCCAGGGCGGCCTTAAGACGCTCGCCGCCGCTGAGCTCCGCCAGCGGGAGCGTAACTTTGTCGGCACCCAGTTGAAGCTGTGCCAGACGGGTTCGCAATACCCCCTCGTCCAGAGGCGTATGACTCAGGTTGAGATGCGTCATGACCGACTGCGAAAGATCGAGCCGGGACAGATGCTGGTCGAGATAAGCACAGCTGACGGAAACCCTACAGGTACCCGAACGAGGAGCAATCTCGCCGAGGAGGGTTTTTAACAGCGTCGATTTGCCGCAGCCGTTCGGTCCCTTTAACGCCACGCGCATCGGTCCGTCCATGCGCAAGTTGAGCAGAGGAACAGGCACATGCGGCAGCACCAGATCCTCCAGCACCAGCACCTGCTTCCCCTCCGGGATCTGACTCCCCGGCAGGGTGAACATTACCGGGCTATCTTCCTCAACGCGTTCACGCGCCTTATTTACCGCGGCGTTCAGGGCTTCATTTTGCTCGCTGTGCTGTTTTTTCCAGGAGCCGATCCGCTCCTTTGCCGCGCCTTTATATTTGACCCGCTCGAACGACGCGATATTCAGGGTATCGACGGTGCGCAATGTCTTTGCCGAACGCCGCTGGCTATCGTCATGCTCTTTTTGCATGCGTACCCGGGTGCGTTTGCGCTCGGTTGCCGCATGTTCCAGCGCCGCGCGGGCCGCCTGCTGTTCGGCATCGCGCTGGGTTTGATAATCCGCATAATTCCCGCCGTAGCTGCGCAGGCCTGAGGCGCTCAGCTCAAGGATACGCGGCACCTGCTCCAGAAGTTCGCGGTCATGGGAGGCTACCAGCACGCCGCCCTGAAAACGGTGGAGCTGGTCGTAGAACCACGCCCGGCCCTGTCGGTCCAGATGGTTAGTGGGTTCGTCCAGCAGCAGGAAATCCGCTTCAGCCGTAAATGCCCCGCACAGCAGCGCGCGAATACGCTCGCCGCCGCTGAGCTCACCGGCTGGCTTATCTGGAGCAAACGGCGGAAGTTTCGCCCGGGCAAACGCCTCGCCAAGACGTTCAGCTAAATCCCAGAATCCATCAAGCATTTCCAGATCGTCAGGCTGGTAATCGCCGCTGTCGATACGCGCTCGAGCCGCGAAGATGGCCTCGTATCCGAGCAGCTCAGCCAGCGTCATGTGCGGCAAAATGTCCTGCTGCTGAGCCACATAGACATGGGTTCCGGTACGTTCAATATGCCCGCTTGCAGGCTCATCAAGCCCCGCCAGCAGACGCAGCAGACGCGTTTTCCCGCTGCCGTTGCGGCCAACCAGAGCGCACAGAGACGGCTCAAGAGAAGAACTCAGCGGACCAAAAAGGTTATCGCCCGTCGCAAACTGACAGGTGACCTGATGCAAAATAAAAGAAGGGGACTGCGCAAAATGAGCCATAAGCACTCCTGAATGAAATCAAAACATCCCCTGCCCACGCGGTGGCGTTTAGCAAGGATCGAAATTCATCAGTCGTGTTTGTTCATTTTTGGGGGGGCGCTCCAGAGCGAGAAATTTAACGGAGATAAGGATAGCGGTAATGGGTTGACCATTTCAAGGTTAAATTTTGGACGATTTGTACTCCCTCTCCCTTTGGGCTGAGGGATCCCCACCAAATATTGCTTGCACAGACGGCCCCCTCTCCCTTGAGGGAGAGGGCTGGGGTGAGGGGAAGCATACGACTCTGGTGGTCATTCCGTTCACTTTATGTTCCTTGCTACTCTGTAACGACAATACCCGTGAACGTGCCAGGGTGGCTCAGTCGCCACCACCCTGGCTACCCGGGCTCCCGGCGGTAAATCGCCGCTACGCGGTACCTTCGGCTTATTCCTTCCGGCTTATCGGGGACGGGCGGAGGTAACATCCCTGTAAAGCCCGCCCTCTCGGCGCATCCATGCGCCTCGCCCCGGCCTGCAGGAAACGCCTCAGCGATTTACAGCCGGACCATAGCGTCGCTGTAAGACCTCTGCCCACAGTATGCTTTTCATTGCGGTAATTTTGCGAGTCTCTTTCCAGAAATGGTAATATCCTCAGTGGCATAGCTCAAATCTATTGCCGCCTGTTTTGATGAGCAGTAAGTTCTCTTTGCACCTGCAAAATCAGGTGCCGGGTTTAGCATCCTGGCTTATCTTATCGGCGGCACATTATGTGCAGCATGCTTTGCTACATCTCAATGGTGGGCTGAGCAGGGGCATCGAAAGATGCGCCGGTATCCGATAAGGCCGGTAATGCTAACTCTGTTCAGTCCACCACCAGCGAAGTTAGCATTTCCGGTGGTGGAAGCTTTATCACTTATCGGAGGCTGCCAATATGGCTACTACCCCAACCCAAGCTCATTCTTTATTCACCCTGCCCTTCAACCACGCCACCGACTTCACCGAACTGGCGGATAACTGCGAACGTTTTACCGACGCACTGGTAGATTGCGAAGAACCCGCCCCAAAAATGGCGCTTTACGGCAGACTTTATGCCTGTCTGAATCTTCTGCAACCCACTCTTCTGGAACCTGTTCCGGACGCTTTAAAAGCCAGCCTGACCGTGAAGGAACTCCCGTCACGCGTTCCGGCTTTCGAACCCGAATGCGATCAGCTGGGGCGCTACTGTCAGGAGCTTACGCAGATGCTGATGAACGGCTCACTGTCGCGACAATCTGAAATCGTGATGGAAGATTTGCTGTGCGAGCTGGTCAGCTACTTTGCTGATACGCTGAAGGCACCGCGCTGGCTGCAGACAGACGAAGGCACAATCGCGATCGGCTAAACCTGCCGGATGGCGCTGCGCTTATCCGGTCTACAAAAGACCCATAAAAAAAACCCGCCGAAGCGGGTTTTTAGCATTTATTACAACGGGCACATTACTGCAGCAGCGAAATATCCGCTACGCGCAGGAACAGCTCGCGCAGTTTCTCGAGCATAGAGAGACGGTTAATACGCAGCTCTTTATCTTCTACGTTCACCATCACTTTCTCGAAGAAGGCATCGATCACGTCACGCAGCTCGGCCAGCTCCACCAGCGCTTCCTGATAGCGACCTTCCGCGAAGTACGGCTCGAGCTTGTCGCGCAGCACCACAACCTGCATCGCCAGAGCGATCTCTTCCGGCTCTTTCAGGGTTGCGGCGTTCACGCGCTCGTTCAGCGTCTCGTCGGATTTCGCCAGAATGTTGGATACACGCTTGTTGGCCGCGGCCAGGGCAGATGCCGCTTCCAGGGTACGGAAGTGGGAAACCGCCTTCATACGCGCATCGAAATCAGCCGGACGGGTCGGACGACGCGCCAGCACCGCCTGAATGGTGTCAACGGTGTAACCTTCGTCCTGATACCACGCGCGGAAACGACCGAGCATAAAGTCGATCACATCATCCACAACGTTCGCGTTGGTCAGCTTGTCGCCGTACAGACGCACCGCTTCTTCGGTCAGGGTCTGCAGATCGAGGTTCAGGTTCTTCTCAACGATGATACGCAGCACGCCCAGCGCGGCACGACGCAGCGCAAACGGGTCTTTATCGCCTTTCGGATGCTGGCCGATACCGAAGATACCCGCCAGGGTGTCCATCTTATCGGCAATTGCGACGGCACATGCAACCGGGTTGGACGGCAGCTCGTCACCCGCAAAGCGCGGCTGATACTGCTCGTTCAGGGCAACGGCTACGTCTTCCGCTTCGCCATCGTGACGCGCGTAGTGCATGCCCATCACGCCCTGGGTGTCGGTGAATTCGAACACCATGTTGGTCATCAGGTCGCACTTGGAAAGCAGGCCTGCACGCGTCGCGTGGTTGACGTCTGCACCGATTTCACGGGCAATCCAGCCGGACAGCTCCGCAATGCGGTCGGTCTTGTCGCGCAGCGTGCCCAGCTGCTGCTGGAACAGCACGGTCTGCAGGCGCGGCAGGTTATCTTCCAGACGCTTTTTACGGTCGGTATTGAAGAAGAACTCTGCATCCGCCAGACGTGGGCGCACCACTTTCTCGTTACCGGAGATAATCTGGATCGGATCTTTCGATTCGATGTTCGCCACGAAGATGAAGTTTGGCAGCAGCTTGCCGTCGTTGGCGTATACCGGGAAGTACTTCTGGTCACCTTTCATGGTGTACACCAGCGCTTCAGCCGGAACGGCCAGGAATTTCTCTTCGAACTTCGCGGTCAGCACAACCGGCCATTCCACCAGAGAGGTGACTTCTTCCAGCAGGCTTTCGCTCAGGTCGGCGTTACCGCCAATCTGGCGCGCCGCTTCTTCAGCGTCCGCTTTGATTTTGGCTTTACGCTGTTCGTAGTCGGCAATGACCTTACCGCGCTCCAGCAGGATCTGCGGATACTGGTCGGCATTGTCGATGGTGAACTCTGGCTCGCCCATAAAGCGGTGGCCGCGGATCACGCGATCGGACGCCACGCCCAGAATGGTCGCCGGGATAACGGTGTCGCCCAGCAGCAGGGTCACGGTGTGAACCGGACGCACGAAGTGCACGTCGGACGCGCCCCAGCGCATCAGCTTAGGAATCGGAAGCTTCGCCAGAGAAGTGGCGATCATGTTTGGCAGCAGCGCTTCCGCGCTTTCGCCTTTCACGTGGGCACGGTACAGCAGCCATTCGCCTTTATCGGTGGTCAGACGCTCGGCCTGATCGACGGTGATGCCGCAGCCGCGCGCCCAGCCTTCAGCCGCTTTGCTTGGCTTGCCTTCCGCGTCAAACGCCTGGGCAATCGCCGGGCCACGTTTTTCAACTTCACGATCCGGCTGAGACGCCGCCAGATTTGCCACTTTCAGCGCCAGACGGCGCGGCGCGGCAAACCACTCAATTTTACCGTGCGCCAGGCCAGCGTTATCCAGCTCGGCGGTCACGTTCGCAGCAAAAGATTCAGCCAGGCTGCGCAGGGCTTTTGGTGGCAGCTCTTCGGTGCCGATTTCCACCAGGAAAGTTTTCTCAGACATGGCCGCCTCTTATTTGTTTCGGTTGCACATCGGGAAGCCAAGGGCTTCACGGGACGCGTAGTAAGCTTCTGCAACGGCTTTGGTCAGGGTGCGAATACGCAGAATGTAGCGCTGACGTTCAGTCACGGAGATCGCTTTGCGGGCGTCCAGCAGGTTGAAGCTGTGGGCGGCCTTCAGAATACGCTCGTAAGCGGGCAGCGGCAGCGGAGTCTCCAGCGCCAGCAGCTGCTGCGCTTCTTTCTCGTACTGCTCGAAGCAGGTGAACAGGAAGTCCACGTCCGCGTATTCGAAGTTATAGGTGGATTGCTCCACTTCGTTCTGATGGAACACGTCGCCGTAGGTGGTTTTACCCAGCGGGCCGTCGCTCCAGACCAGGTCGTAAACGCTGTCTACGCCCTGAATGTACATTGCCAGACGTTCCAGACCGTAGGTGATTTCACCGGTGATCGGCTTACATTCCAGACCACCTACCTGCTGGAAGTAAGTGAACTGGGTCACTTCCATGCCGTTCAGCCACACTTCCCAACCCAGACCCCAGGCACCCAGCGTTGGGTTTTCCCAGTTGTCTTCCACAAAGCGGATGTCGTGGATGGTTGGATCCATACCCAGCTCTTTCAGCGACCCGAGGTACAGTTCCTGAATGTTGTCGGGTGATGGCTTAATCACCACCTGGAACTGATAGTAATGCTGCAGACGGTTCGGGTTTTCACCGTAACGACCATCGGTCGGACGACGGGAAGGCTGCACATACGCGGTCGCCATTGGCTCTGGCCCCAACGCTCGCAGGCTGGTCATCGGGTGTGAAGTGCCGGCGCCGACTTCCATGTCCAAAGGTTGAACAATGGTACAGCCCTGACGAGCCCAGTAATCCTGTAAGGTCAGGATCAGGCCCTGGAAGGTCTTGGTATCAAACTTTTGCATAGTATTTCGTGCTGGATACGTGTGGTTTTAAATGGAAGGGACCAGTATACCCGCTGGCTGCAAGATATACAGTACGAAACGGGGTTGTTTAGGGAAAATTGGGGAAATAAGCCTTCCGGCCAGAACGCTGACGGCGTCTGGCTGTTGATTATACGAGCAGGCTAGCGCATGGAGAGGTGTAAAAACTGACCGTCCGCATCAAACGAGCAGACAAAGCCCTCTTTGCGCGACGTATGCCCCCGCAGCTCATAGCTTCCCTGAAAACGCTCAAACCCGGTGACATCAATTTTCTGCACGTCCGAGTTATAGCGGCGAGCGGCCCGATCTTTACAGAGCGCTTCCATATCCAGTGAACGTTCCGGGCTCATTTTACCCTGCTGCGCTTTTTGCACAGGTGCTTCTTGCGGCGCGCTGCATCCCGCCAGGATCACCAGCAGAAAGAGTGACGCCACACGCTTCATCATCATTTTTATTACCGCCCTGGTCAGTGGCTGTTATTTTTAGTATCAAAGCTTTTATAGATTAAGGTCCGGCATTCTGCGAATCTCGCGGCTTCCCTACAAGCCTGCTGAATAAAACTCAGAATTTTCCAAGCGAAGACTTTTGGACAATGGCAGTCACACTCAATTTACAGGGAATACGAGGAACTGATGCAGTCAAAAATTTACTGGATTGATAACCTGCGAGGAATAGCGTGTCTGATGGTGGTCATGATCCACACGACGACCTGGTACGTCACGAATGCCCACAGCATCAGCCCCGTTAACTGGGATATCGCCAATATTCTCAACTCTGCGTCACGCGTCAGCGTGCCGCTGTTCTTTATGATTTCCGGCTTTCTCTTTTTTGGCGAACGTAGCGCGCAGCCGCGGCACTTCATTCGCATCGCGGCCTGTCTGGGTTTCTACAGCGCCGTTGCCCTGCTCTATATCACGCTGTTCACCTCCATTAACGCCGGGCTATCGCTGAAATATGTGCTGCAAAAACCGGTGTTTTACCACCTGTGGTTTTTCTTCGCCATTATCGTTATCTATCTGGTCTCCCCGCTCATCCAGGTAAAACACGTCAGCGGGAAAATGCTGCTGGCCCTCATGGTGGTTATCGGCATTGTCGCCAACCCGAATACGCTCTCACAGAAAATCGACGGATTTGAGTGGTTGCCGATCAATCTCTATATCAACGGGGATACTTTTTACTACGTGCTTTACGGCATGCTGGGGCGCGCCATTGGGATGATGGATACGCAAAAACGCGGTCTGAACTGGCTCTGCGCGGTGCTGTTTATCGCTGGCGTGGCGGTGATAGCGCGCGGGACGCTGCACGAGCTGCAGTGGCGCGGCAATTTTGCCGATACCTGGTATTTGTATTGCGGGCCAATGGTCTTTATCTGTGCCGTTTCGCTGCTCACGCTCGCCAAAAATACTCTGAACGCGCGCGCCCTGCCCGTGCTGAGTCTTATCTCGCGCCACTCTCTCGGGATTTACGGTTTTCACGCGCTGGTGATCCACGCGCTGCGCACGAGAGGCGTTGAGCTAAAAAGCTGGCCGGTGCTGGATATCGTCTGGATTTTTGCCGCCACGCTGGCGATCAGCCTGTTGCTGTCGATGCTGCTGCAAAAAATAGACGTTCGCCGCTTCGTCAGCTAATGCTTCGCTGCCGGGCGCGATGGTACTGGCGCGGGGAGGAAAACCCCGCCGCCAGTGAAGCCTGCTCAACGCCGCGCCCCTGTAATAGCCACTGCTCCGCCACCGCCAGACGCAGCTGTTCCAGATAATCGCGAACGCTAATCCCTAAATGTGACTGGAAAAGCCGGGTGAGATGACGCGGGCTGACGTGCGCCAGTGCAGCAATGTCAGGCAAGCTCCACGCTTTTTGCGGCTCGGCGGTGAGCGCATCCTGCGCCCGATGGATCGCCGGATGAAGATGATTGCGGTAGCGCAGCCACGGGGATAGCTGGGGATCGTCACCGGAACGGCGGAACCAGACCACCATCTCACGCGCCACGGTCAGCGCCTTTTCGGGGCCGCACAGGCGGTTAATCATATGCAGCGCCAGATCGATGCCAGACGTGATCCCCGCGCTGGTCCAGATGTTCTCATCCTGCACAAAGATGCGGTTTTCTTTAATCGTCGCCGTGGGGGCCGCGGTGCGTAAACGGCTAATAACGTCATGATGGGTCGTGCACTGCCGGTTGTTCAACAGGCCCGATTTCGCCGCCAGTAAGGCCCCTGAACAGACGCACATCACGGTGATTTCCTGGCGCTGGATCTGCGGCTGCAGGCACATCAGCCAGTGCTGGATCTGCTGCGCCTGTGGCGTTGAGAACTGACTGCGGGAGTCGCTCACACCCGGCAGCACCAGCAGGCTGCCTTCCGTGAGACGCTCCGGCAGCGGCTGAATGCCGCTCATCGTCAGGCCAATGGACGTCGGAACCTCCGGCTGCGGGCCAATGTAATGCAGGCGAAACGCGTCGCCTGCCAGCACAAAGGTCTCTGCCGGGCCGGTCATGTCTAATGACAGCACCCCGGGCAACATCACGAACCAGACGTCGATGCTCATTACAGGGACTCCAGCGTCTCCGCTACCGTTTTAATCTCGGCAAAACGCCCGGACAGTACCGTCTCGGTACGATGGCGAATTTCCGCTGCGCTAAGGGTTATCCCCTTGTACGTCATGGGAAACGTCAGCGTTGCCTCACTAACAAAGGTCACAGCATAACCCAGATCGGAAGCCACCCGGGCGGTGGTTTCACAGCATTGCTCAGTACGAATTCCGCAGATAATCACACTGTTGATATCACGCTCGCGCAGCCAGCGGTCAAGTCCGGTATCCGTAAACGCATTATGGACGTGTTTCTGGAAAACCACATCCGGCTGATGACGCAAAAAGGCCATCGGTTTGACATAGCCGCTTTCCAGGGTGAAAGGACCGTCTTCATCCACGTGAAAAATATCAACGACCGGAATATTGCGCGCCTGGCAGCCTTCAATCAGCCCCAGCATCGCCTGCTGAAAGGCAGGGATCTCGTTTTCCTGCCAGTAATTGCGGTGATGGAAGGACTGCTGAGTATCGATGTTGATTAATGCAATGCGTGACATGATAAATCTCCTCGCCAGTGGGTGTAACACCATACTGGCAAGGAAATGAAGGCACGCACAGACCAAAAAAGGACATCCTCGTGCCTCTCCAGGACAAGCGTATTTACGACATCAGGGGCAGCAGCTGCTGGTAGATTTTGCGGAACACGTCGCGCCTTTCCGCGTACCGCGCATGGCGCTCCACGTCAGGCAAATGCGCCTGTTCAAGCGTAAGCTGCGGCAACAGTTGCGCAAGCGGTTGTTCCGGATGAATGGCTATCTGCGCCAGACGCGCGGCACCGAGCGCGGGTCCGACATCCCCTCCGGTGCGGAAATCCAGCTGCAAACCGCTGATATCCGACAGCATCTGTCGCCAGTAAGGGCTTCGCGCACCGCCGCCAATCAGGGTGACGCTCGTCGGTTTCAGGCCACAGTCGTGCACCACGTCCATCCCGTCGGCCAGCGCATAGCCCACGCCTTCCAGAACCGCACGCGCCAGTTCTGCCGGGCCATGTTGATAGGTTAAGCCAAAAAACACCCCTTTCGCTTCCGGGTTGTTGTGCGGCGTACGCTCGCCGGAAAGATACGGTAAAAACCAGACGGTACCCGCAGCGTCATCCGCCTGCTGGGCTGCGGAAATGAGCGCCGGAACGTCGGCCATGCCGGTGAGTTTTGCCGCCCAGTCCAGGCAGGATGCCGCACTGAGCATCACCGACATCAAATGCCATTTCCCGGGAAGGGCATGACAGAAACTGTGCACAGCGCTTTCAGGATTACTGCGATACCCGTCGCTGACGGCAAAATAGACGCCAGACGTTCCCAGTGACAGCATCGCCTGGCCCGCCTCAACCATCCCGACACCGACAGCGCCCGCCGCGTTATCGCCGCCCCCGGCCACCACCGGTACGGCAGGCATATTCCAGCGCTCAGCAACGGCTGGCAGCAGTGCGCCCGTCACCTCACAGCCTTCGTACAGCGCGGGCATATGTTCCCGGGTCAGATGGCAGGCATCCAGCATCGCCTCGCTCCAGTCGCGCTTCGCCACGTCGAGCCACATGGTGCCAGCGGCATCCGACATGTCGCTGGCGAAATCGCCCGTCATGCGAAAACGCAGATAGTCTTTCGGCAGCAGGACTTTCGCCACCTGACGGAAAATCTCCGGTTCATGGCGCTGTACCCACAGCAATTTGGGCGCAGTAAAGCCGGGCATCATCAGGTTGCCGGTAATCTCGCGGGAATTGGGTACGCGTTCCTCAAGAAGCGCACACTCTTCCGCACAGCGGCCATCGTTCCAGAGGATCGCTGGACGCAGCACACGATGCTGGCTATCGAGCAGCGTAGCGCCGTGCATTTGTCCGGCAATTCCCAGCGCTTTCACGTCACGAAGGCTGTGCTGCTCACCTAAGGCTTTGATTGCGCGATCCGTCGCCTGCCACCACTGTTCCGGATCCTGTTCCGACCACAGCGAATGCGGACGTGAAACCTGCAGCGTTTCCGTCTGCGTTGCTAACACGTCGCCCTGCTCGCTCAACAGGATAGCTTTCACACCCGATGTGCCAAGATCGATCCCGATATACATTACGGTGACTCCTTTAACAGAAATGCCCGGTGGCGCTAACGCTTACCGGGCCTACGTGCATCTTCAGCTCAATCACTTATCAAACAGATAGTGGTTTACGAGATTTTCCAGCAGTTCCTGGTGCCCGCTCTGGTGCTGCGGCGCCAGCTGCTGTTGTTCAGCGTACTTCGCAATTTCCGCCAGCGATAACTGACCTTTCAAGATTTGCTGGCCCAGCTCACTGTTCCAGCCGCTGTAACGCTTCGCCACGCGCTTATCCAGTTCGCCGTCTTCAATCATGCGCGCGGCCACTTTCAGCGCCAGCGCCATGGTGTCCATCGCGCCAATGTGGCCGTAGAACAGGTCGTATTTGTCGGTGCTCTGACGACGTACCTTGGCGTCAAAGTTCAGGCCGCCGGTGGTGAAACCGCCCGCTTTGACGATCTCGTACATCACCAGGGCATTCTCTTCCACGCTGTTCGGGAACTGATCGGTGTCCCAGCCCAGCTGTGCATCGCCACGGTTCGCATCGACAGAGCCGAAAATGCCCAGCGCAATGGCAGACGCGATCTCGTGATGGAAAGAGTGGCCCGCCAGCGTGGCGTGGTTGGCTTCAATGTTCACTTTGATCTCTTTTTCCAGACCGAACTGCTTCAGGAAGCCATACACCGTCGCCACGTCGTAGTCATACTGGTGCTTGGTCGGTTCCTGCGGTTTCGGCTCGATCAGCAGCGTGCCGCGGAAGCCGATTTTGTGCTTATGGTCGACAACCATCTGCATAAAGCGGCCAATCTGCTCGCGCTCCTGACGCAGGTCGGTGTTCAGCAGCGTTTCATAACCTTCACGGCCACCCCACAGGACATAGTTCTCGCCACCCAGCTGATGCGTAGCGTTCATTGCCGTCACCACCTGCGTGGCTGCCCAGCTAAACACTTCCGGATCCGGATTGGTTGCCGCGCCCGCGCCGTAGCGTGGGTTGGTGAAGCAGTTTGCCGTGCCCCAGAGCAGCTTCACGCCGCTTTGCTGCTGTTTCGCCGCCAGTACATCCACCATCTGCGCAAAATTGTTCAGATACTCTTTCAGCGACGCCCCTTCCGGCGACACGTCCACGTCATGGAAGCAGTAGTACGGCACGTTCAGCTTGTGGAAGAACTCAAACGCCACATCGGCTTTGCGCTTTGCCAGCTCAATGGCCTCACCCGGCTGCTGCCACGGGCGGTCAAAGGAACCCACGCCGAACATATCGGCTCCGTTCCAGCAGAAGGTATGCCAGTAACAGGCGGCAAAGCGCAGATGATCTTCCATGCGCTTACCCAGCACCAGCTCATCCGGGTTGTAGTGACGAAATGCTAAAGGATTGGTCGTTTTTGGGCCTTCGTAACGAACACGATCGAGTTGGTCGAAATAAGCTTGCATATTGAGCTCCATAATCAGGGTATGCGGCGAGTCGTTGATACAGGAGTAATAGTGAATAGACATTTTGGGTTGCTCAATTACGTTATTTCACACTGCTATTGAGAGAATGCACAACTGTGCGCTGGCTCGCAAAATAATGCGCAGACAAACTCTTTTTCGGCGCGTATTCCAGAATCAAATGTAATTAAGACGTTACGTATTTTAAAATCCGATCGCGGTCATAAATTCAGAAATAAACCAAATATCATAATGAGAAGATAAAAATCTGTAATTGCCAGCCCGCCTTTCCGCGTTAAAAATTTGCTGCGTCTCAGCAGTGAATGTTTCTTTTATCTCAGCAACACATACCCCTACAAAAAGGCCTAATAATTATGAAGATAAAGAACCTGACTCTAACGCTCTGCGCTACGCTCCTCCTTGCAAGCTTTGCAGGACATGCCAAAGAGGTCAAAATTGGCATGGCGATTGACGACCTCCGCCTGGAGCGCTGGCAAAAAGATCGCGATATTTTTGTGAAGAAAGCAGAATCCCTCGGCGCCAGCGTGTTTGTTCAGTCGGCTAACGGCAATGAAGAAACACAAATGTCGCAGATCGAGAATATGATCAACCGTGGCGTCGATGTTCTGGTCATTATCCCCTATAACGGCCAGGTATTAAGTAACGTGGTGAAAGAAGCCAAACAGGAAGGCATAAAAGTCCTGGCCTATGACCGCATGATTAATAATGCGGATATTGATTATTATATTTCGTTCGACAATGAAAAAGTCGGGGAATTACAGGCGCAAAGCCTGATCGACAAAGTGCCTCAGGGCAATTATTTTCTGATGGGCGGATCTCCGGTAGATAACAACGCCAAACTGTTCCGCGAGGGGCAAATGAAAGTCCTTAAGCCGTACATCGATAACGGGAAAATTAAAGTGGTTGGCGATCAGTGGGCCGACGGCTGGCTGCCAGAAAACGCGCTGAAAATTATGGAAAACGCGCTGACGGCCAACAACAACAAAATTGATGCGGTTGTGGCCTCCAACGATGCCACTGCAGGCGGTGCTATCCAGGCCCTGAGCGCACAGGGGCTGGCCGGAAAAGTCGCCATTTCAGGACAGGATGCCGATCTCGCTGGCGTAAAACGCATTATCGCAGGCACCCAAACCATGACGGTCTACAAACCGATTACCCAGCTGGCCAATACGGCGGCGGAAATCGCCGTGGAGCTGGGCAATGGCAAACAACCTAAAGCAGACGCAACGCTGAATAACGGCCTGAAAGACGTTCCGGCTCGCCTGCTCACGCCGATTGAAGTCAATAAAGATAACATTGACGCCACCGTGGTTAAAGACGGTTTCCACAAGAAGAGCGAACTGTAATCCGGCGCAGCCCCTGCTCTGCGGGGGCGCATCACGTTGTACTGTTCTTCCCTCGGGTTATGTGGAGCGGTTATGCCCTATTTACTTGAAATGAAAAGCATCACCAAGCGCTTCGGCACGGTGAAAGCCGTCGACAACGTCAGCCTCCGGTTGAACCCCGGCGAAGTGGTTTCGATGTGCGGCGAGAACGGTTCGGGCAAGTCGACGCTGATGAAAGTGCTGTGCGGGATCTACCCACACGGCAGCTACGAAGGCGAAATCGTCTTTGCCGGCGAAGTGATTCAGGCGACACACATCCGCGATACCGAACGCAAAGGCATCGCCATCATCCACCAGGAGCTGGCGCTGGTGAAGCATCTCACCGTGCTGGAGAACATCTTCCTCGGGGCCGAAATTTCCCACCGCGGCGTGCTGGATTACGACACCATGACGCTCCGCTGCGAAAAGCTGCTGGCGCAGGTGAGCCTCAACATTTCACCGGATACCCGCGTGGGGGATCTGGGCCTGGGTCAACAGCAGCTGGTCGAAATAGCGAAAGCGCTTAATAAACAGGTCAGGCTGCTGATCCTTGATGAGCCCACGGCCTCGCTTACCGAACAGGAAACCGCGGTTCTGCTCAACATCATCCGCGATCTGCAAAACCACGGCATCGCCTGTATCTACATTTCGCACAAGCTGAACGAGGTCAAAGCCATTTCGGACACCATCTGCGTGATCCGTGACGGGCAGCACATCGGCACGCGTGAAGCCGCAGGCATGAGTGAAGATGACATCATCACCATGATGGTGGGCCGCGAGCTGACGGCGCTCTACCCGAATGAGCCTCACGCCATGGGTGATGAAGTGCTGCGCGTGGAAAACCTGACCGCGTGGCACCCCGTTAACCGCCACATCAAGCGCGTCAATAACGTCTCGTTTTCTCTTCACAGCGGTGAAATTCTTGGGATTGCCGGCCTCGTCGGTGCCGGGCGCACCGAAGCCGTACAGTGCCTGTTTGGCGTGTGGCCGGGGCGCTGGGAGGGCACGGTTTATATCGACGGCCAGCCGGTGAAAATCGACAACTGCCAGCAGGCGATTGCCCACGGCATTGCCATGGTGCCGGAAGATCGTAAGAAAGACGGCATCGTACCGGTGATGGCAGTGGGTAAAAACATTACGCTTGCGGCACTCGATCGATTCTCCGGCGCGCTGAGCAGCCTGGACGACGCCGCCGAGCAGCAGTGCATCCTCCAGTCGCTTGCCCGGCTGAAGGTCAAAACCTCCTCGCCGGAGCTGGCGATAGGCCGCCTGAGCGGGGGAAACCAGCAGAAGGCGATTCTGGCGCGCTGCCTGCTTCTCAATCCACGCATATTAATCCTTGATGAGCCGACGCGCGGGATTGATATCGGTGCCAAGTATGAAATCTACAAACTGATTAATCAGCTTGTACAGCAAGGGATTGCCGTCATTGTCATTTCGTCTGAGTTACCCGAAGTGCTCGGCCTGAGCGACCGCGTGCTGGTCATGCACGAGGGAAAACTGAAAGCCAACCTGATTAACCAGAACCTGACGCAGGAGCAGGTGATGGAAGCCGCTTTAAGGAGCGAACGTCATGTCGAAAAGCAATCCGTCTGATATCAAAGTCGCTGTTCCGACGCCCGGTGCGTTCGCGGGGCTAAAAGCGCTTAACCTGCAGGTTTTCGTGATGATCGCGGCCATTATCGTCATCATGCTGTTCTTTACCTGGATGACCGATGGCTCGTACTTAAGCGCGCGTAACGTCTCCAACCTGCTCCGCCAGACCGCCATCACCGGCATTCTAGCCGTGGGCATGGTGTTCGTGATTATCTCCGCGGAGATCGACCTGTCGGTCGGGTCGATGATGGGGCTCCTCGGCGGCGTGGCGGCGATTTTCGACGTCTGGCTCGGCTGGCCGCTGCCGCTGACCGTGGCGGTCACGCTGGTGCTGGGTCTGGTTCTGGGTGCCTGGAACGGCTGGTGGGTTGCCTACCGTAAGGTGCCATCGTTCATTGTCACTCTGGCGGGGATGCTGGCCTTCCGCGGGATCTTAATCGGCATCACTAACGGCACCACCGTCTCCCCGACCAGTGCAGCCATGTCGCAGATTGGTCAGAGTTACCTCTCGGATAGCGTGGGCTTTACCATCGGTGTGGTGGGGTTGCTGGGGTTTGTCGCGTGGCAGTGGCGTGGACGCATGCGTCGTCAGGCGCTGGGGCTGGCTTCTCCGGCGTCAACTTCGGTGGTGGGGCGTCAGGCGCTCACGGCGGTCATTGTGCTGGGCGCCATCTGGCTTTTAAACGACTATCGCGGTGTCCCGACACCCGTCCTGCTGCTGGCGCTTTTACTGCTGGCCGGTATGTTTATGGCGACGCGCACCGCATTTGGCCGCCGTATTTATGCCATTGGCGGCAACCTTGAAGCTGCCCGCCTCTCGGGTATCAATGTCGAACGTACCAAGCTGGCGGTCTTCGCCATTAACGGCCTGATGGTCGCTATCGCCGGGCTGATCCTCAGCTCGCGTCTGGGCGCCGGTTCTCCCTCCGCCGGTAACATCGCCGAGCTGGATGCTATCGCCGCCTGCGTCATTGGCGGTACTAGCCTCGCTGGGGGTATCGGTAGCGTGGCGGGCGCGGTCATGGGGGCATTTATCATGGCGTCGTTGGATAACGGGATGAGTATGATGGACGTCCCGACGTTTTGGCAGTATATCGTCAAGGGGGCCATTCTTTTACTGGCAGTCTGGATGGACTCGGCCACCAAGCGACGGGCCTGATAACCGTATTGTGACTTAATTGGGAAGTGAGCCATGTTTGAAAAGCGTCACCGCATTACGTTGTTATTCAATGCCAATAAGGCCTACGACCGTCAGGTGGTGGAAGGTGTTGGTGAATATTTGCAGGCGTCGCAATCCGAATGGGATATTTTTATTGAAGAAGATTTTCGCACCCGTCTGGAGAACATCAAAGACTGGCTGGGCGATGGCGTCATTGCCGACTATGACGATCCCGTCATCGAGCAGCTGCTGACCGACGTCGATGTCCCGATAGTGGGCGTCGGCGGCTCCTATCATGCGCCCGAACACTATCCGCCGGTCCACTATATTGCCACCGATAACCATGCCCTGGTCGAGGCTGCCTTTCTCCATTTAAAAGAGAAAGGCGTCCATCGCTTCGCGTTTTATGGGTTACCGGCCACCAGCGGCAAGCGCTGGGCCGTTGAGCGAGAACACGCGTTTTGCCAGCTGGTCGCGCAGGAGAAGTATCGCGGCGTGGTCTATCAGGGGCTGGAAACCGCGCCGGAAAACTGGCAGCACGCGCAAAACCGCCTGGCGGACTGGCTGCAAACGCTGCCGCCGCAAACCGGTATTATCGCCGTGACGGACGCGCGCGCGCGGCACGTGCTGCAGGTCTGCGAACACTTACACATTCCGGTGCCCGAAAAGCTGTGCGTGATTGGCATAGATAACGAAGAACTGACCCGCTATCTGTCTCGCGTGGCGCTCTCCTCCGTTGCTCAGGGCACGCGTCAGATGGGCTATCAGGCGGCGAAGCTGCTGCATCGTCTGCTCGATAAAGAATCTCTGCCGCTTCAGCGTTTGCTCGTGCCTCCTGTCCGCGTGGTGGAACGTCGCTCAACCGATTATCGCTCCTTAAGCGACCCGGCCGTCATTCAGGCCATGCACTACATTCGCAACCACGCCTGCAAAGGGATTAAGGTCGATCAGGTGCTGGATTCGGTGGGCATTTCGCGTTCGAATCTGGAGAAGCGTTTTAAAGAAGAGGTAGGCGAAACCATTCATGCCGTCATCCATGCTGAAAAGCTGGAGAAAGCACGCAGCCTGCTCATTTCTACGTCACTGTCGATCAACGAAATCTCGCAGATGTGCGGTTATCCGTCTCTGCAATACTTCTATTCGGTGTTCCGCAAAGAGTATGACACCACGCCGAAGGAGTATCGGGATCGCCACAGCGAGGTGCTGATATAGAAAAGAAAACGCCTTCCAGTGGAAGGCGTTTTTTTAGATTACATATGGGCGGCGATTAAGCGCTGGTTATCCTGGTACATGGCGAACAGATAGTTGTTATAGCTCTGTCCCTTTGTCGAATAACCTTTCAGCTTGTGGATCATCGTACTGGCCGTCACTTCCTGGTCCGCTTTACGCAGCTGAGCGCGTGATTTACGGAACGATGAGTAGGCCGGGTGCGTGTTCAGATTCACCACATAGGCGCTGACGGAATCTTTCACAGATTCAAACTGCGAATAGCCTTTCACCTTGCCAGGGGCATTATTACAACGACCTTTCACACATTTCATGCCGAAAAGGTTGTTGTTGCTACGCGCAAGCTTAGAAGTACCCCAGCCGCTTTCGGCAGCAGCCATGGTAGCAACCATGCTGCCCGGGATGATATCTACACGCTCAAGGAGAGCATTCCACGGCACACGACGGGTGTTACCGTTCCAGCTCAGCTTGTAGCGCTTCGTGATATCTTTCAGACGCGCGCGCTCTGACGGCGACCAGCGGCTATCGTACTGTTTGGAAATCAGCCAGTTACGATCCGCAGTAATCGCGGCATTTTGACTCGTGATGTAAGGCATTACCGTCCGGAGAAACGCTTTTTTCCTTGGTGTTCCGGAAGGGTATTTTCGCAAATCAGGAAGTGAACTACTCTTTGCACTATTGCGAGAATACTCTTGTTTACTGCTAACCTTACTACTTGTCGTCTTTATTACGTGGGCTTTCTTACTCGTTGTATCCGTGTGCGTCTTCGCAAGCACCTCACCCGAAAATGCCGTGGTGAGTAACATGAGTATCGCAGCCCCATATCGTCGAATGGGAGTCGATATCATTAGGTCTCCTGGTCGGATGTAATCATCCCAACACCTTATTTTTTCACAAATTTGAGAGCGGAATCTCAAATCATATCAAAAATAGACTTCAAGAGCACGTATAGAAATAGTCCAATTCCGAAACTATGTCACCTGAAACTTGCTCATAAAAACATCATTCCACAAAAACTGTGTGCGCTATCGCAGATAACTGCCTAATTTTGCGCGAGATCACTCATCCTCACGCATCCTCCTGGCAGAAAGCGACAGGGGATGAGTTTCAGCACCCCGCCTGATGGCACACTGGTCAAAAATGCCGCGACAGGAAAAAGGAATGAAACGTACCGCATTAGCCTTTCTGATGTTACCCGCACTGGCGCATGCCGACTGGTCATCGCCGGGGTTTAACGCATTTAGCGCCGAAGGCACCGGTGTCTTCACCAGCCAGGCAAAGCTTGCGAAGGGTACGCGTCCTCTGACGCTGAGTTTTGACAAGACGTGCTGGCAGCCTGCAGATGCGATAAAACTCAATGAGATGCTGTCGCTCAAGCCCTGTGACGGCACGCCGCCGCAGTGGCGCCTTTTCCGCGACGGTGACTACCAGATGCGGATTGATACCCGCTCCGGCACGCCCACCCTCATGCTGACGATTCAGAGTGCCGCAGAACAGCCGGTTGCAAACGTCATTCGCCAGTGTCCGAAGTGGGACGGCAAACCGCTGACGCTGGACGTCAGCAGTACCTTCCCGGAAGGCTCCGTGGTGCGCGACTACTACAGTAAACAGACGGCGACGGTGCAGAATGGAAAAATCACCCTGCAGCCAGCCGCCAACAGTAACGGCCTGCTGCTGCTTGAGCGCGCCGAAACCGACAAGCCTGCGCCGTTTAGCTGGCAAAACGCCACCGTCTATTTTGTTCTGACCGACCGTTATGTGAATGGTGACCCGGGCAACGACAACAGCTACGGTCGCCATAAAGACGGTATGCAGGAGATTGGCACCTTCCACGGCGGGGATCTCAAGGGACTCGCCGGCAAGCTCGACTACCTGCAGCAACTGGGCGTCAACGCACTCTGGATAAGCTCCCCGCTTGAGCAGATCCACGGCTGGGTAGGCGGTGGCACCAAAGGAGATTTCCCTCACTACGCCTATCACGGCTACTACACCCAGGACTGGACCAAGCTCGACGCCAACATGGGCACCGAAGATGATTTACGCCATCTTGTCGACGAAGCGCACAAGCGCGGGATCCGCGTTCTGTTTGATATCGTTATGAACCACGTTGGCTATGCCACGCTGGCAGACATGCAGGAATTTCAGTTTGGTGCCCTGTACCTTCAGGGTGATGAACTGAAAAAGACGCTGGGAGAACGCTGGACGGACTGGAAGCCGGGCGCGGGCCAAAGCTGGCACAGCTTTAACGACTACATCAACTTTAGCGACAAAGCCGCATGGGAAAAATGGTGGGGCAAGAAATGGATCCGCACGGACATCGGCGATTACGACAACCCTGGCTTCGACGATTTGACCATGTCGCTGGCATTTCTGCCGGATCTGAAAACGGAATCCACGACGCCTTCCGGATTGCCTAACTTTTACCAACACAAGCCCGACACCCACGCGAAGGCCATCCCCGGATATACCCCGCGCGATTATCTGACCCACTGGCTGAGCCAGTGGGTCAGTGACTACGGCATCGACGGTTTCCGGGTGGATACGGCGAAACACGTTGAGCTTGCGGCCTGGCAACAGCTGAAAGACCAGGCAAGCCAGGCGCTGGCGGCCTGGAAAGGGGCGAATCCGGACAAAAAGCTCGACAACGCACCCTTCTGGATGACCGGGGAATCCTGGGGCCACGGGGTGATGCAAAGCGATTATTACCGCCACGGTTTTGATGCGATGATCAACTTTGACTATCAGGAGCAGGCGGCAAAAGCAGTGGATTGTCTGGCAGATATGGATCTCACCTGGCAGCAGATGGCGGAGAAGCTGCAAAGCTTCAACGTGCTGAGCTATCTCTCATCACACGATACGCGTCTGTTCCGCGAAGGGGGCCAGCGAGCTGCGGAGCTGCTTCTGTTAGCACCGGGCAGCGTACAAATCTATTACGGGGATGAATCCGAGCGTCCGTTCGGGCCGACAGGTTCTGACCCATTACAGGGCACCCGATCAGATATGAACTGGCAGGACGTCACGGGCAAGCAGGCCCTAACCGTCGCCCACTGGCAGACGCTGGGTCAGTTCCGCGCCCGCCATCCGGCGATCGGTGAAGGCAAGCAAACCACATTGTCGCTGAAAGAGGGATATGGCTTCGTGCGCGAGCACAAGGGCGATAAGGTGATGGTGGTATGGGCAGGTAATCAATAATTCTCCTCCTCACCCCAAACCTCTTCCCCGCAGAGGAGAGGGAACCGCACGGCGCCGTCTTTTCCCCCTCTCCCTTTTGGGAGTGGGTCGGGGTGAGGGAAAATCCACCAGAACTATTCACTGTATAAATCCAATTCCGCCATACAAAACAACAAATCCGACCACATCACCCGATTTGCACCAGCACGGTGCTAGCGTTATGGTTACCCACTTTCAAAATAAGCTCGACAGATCACCTGCTATGACGTTTTCACTTTTCGGCGACAAATTTACCCGCCATTCAGGCATTACTCGCCTGATGGAGGACCTCAACGACGGGCTGCGCACACCGGGCGCAATCATGCTCGGCGGCGGAAACCCGGCTCAAATTCCGGAGATGAATACCTATTTCCAGACGCTGCTCGCTCAGATGCTGGAAAGCGGCAAAGCAACCGATGCGCTTTGCAATTACGACGGCCCGCAGGGGAAAACTGAACTGCTGGCACTCCTCGCCGAAATGCTGCGTGACGAGCTGGGTTGGGATATCGAACCACAGAATATTGCACTGACAAACGGTAGCCAGAGCGCGTTTTTCTACTTGTTTAACCTGTTCGCAGGGCGTCGCGCCGACGGCACCACCAAAAAAGTGCTGTTCCCGCTGGCGCCGGAGTATATCGGCTACGCCGATTCCGGCCTGGAAGAGGATCTGTTCGTCTCCGCGCGCCCGAACATCGAGCTGCTGCCGGAAGGCCAGTTCAAATATCACGTCGATTTTGAACACCTGCATATTGGTGAAGAGACGGGCATGATCTGCGTATCGCGCCCGACTAACCCAACGGGCAACGTGATCACCGACGACGAACTGATGAAGCTGGATGCTCTCGCGAATCAGCACGGCATTCCGCTGGTGATCGATAACGCCTACGGCGTGCCGTTCCCGGGCATTATCTTCAGCGAAGCACGTCCGCTGTGGAACCCGAACATTGTCCTGTGCATGAGCCTCTCTAAGCTGGGTCTGCCGGGCAGCCGCTGCGGTATCATCATCGCCAACGAGAAAATCATCACCGCCATTACCAATATGAACGGCATTATCAGCCTTTCACCGGGCGGCATTGGCCCGGCGATGATGTGCGAAATGATTAAGCGCAATGACCTGCTGCGTCTGTCCAATGACGTGATTAAGCCATTCTATTACCAGCGCGTACAGGAGACGATTGCGATACTTCGCCGCTACTTGCCGGAAGAACGCTGCCTGATCCACAAGCCTGAAGGGGCGATTTTCCTGTGGCTGTGGTTTAAGGATTTGCCTATCACCACCGAACTGCTCTACCAGCGCCTGAAAAAGCGCGGCGTGCTGATGGTACCGGGCGATTATTTCTTCCCGGGGCTGGATAAGCCGTGGCCGCATACACACCAGTGCATGCGCATGAACTACGTGCCCGATCCGGAAAAAATCGAAGCGGGTGTTAAAATTCTCGCCGAAGAAATTGAAAAAGCCTGGCGCGAAGACGGTCAGTAAGTTCTTACGCCAGATTATGCAGCCGTTCGGCGCGTAGTCTGGCAGGATCAACGCATCGCAACGCGTGGGTTGGACAGGCCTCCACGCAGGCCGGTCCGCCTTCGCGATGCAGGCATAAATCACATTTCAGCGCCTGCGCCCTACTTCCCTCCAGGCGCACCTGCATCGTCCCGAACGGACACGCCACCATACAGCTTTTGCACCCAATGCAGCGCGTCTGCTCAACGAGCCAGGCTCCCGCCGTACGACTGATGGCATGGGTTGGGCAGACGTTAGCACACGGCGCGTCCTCGCACTGATGGCAACCCACTGCCGTTGTGTAGTTGTCCCCCTTAACCACCCGAAGGCGGGGCGAAAAGGCATTAGCAGAGACGGCGCCCTGATGCGACACCGCGCAGGCCACTTCGCAGGTGCGGCACCCAATGCATTTTTCCGCATCCGCCACGATAAATCGGTTCATCTGTTACGCCTCGCGCACGTTAAAATCCAGTTCTTTTGAGATAGCCGCTGGCGCTACCGTCTGAATCAGAATGAATGTAAGCCGGATAAAACATAACGACTCCTGATATCCGTGCTTAATTCCCGCCCGTCGCCAAATACGGGCGAGAGTGCCCGGTTTGATTTTCTTTAAGAATGATACACATGATGCACACCTTTATTGATGGCGCAGATCGCATTAGCGTATCAGGAATATTAATGAGGAAGTCATGACGGTAAGGGAAAACGGGAGATTGGTACTCTCAAATATGCCCGGCGGCGCTTCGCTTGCTCGGGCCTACGTAAAACTGCGATGGCAGTCCATGTAGGCCGGGTAAGGCGAAGCCGCCACCCGGCTTTAACGCATCAGAAACGCCAGGTCAGGCCGGTCATCAGCGCGAAGCTGTCGTCGCGGTCGATCATCGGGCTGTTCTTCACGTCGTCAGGCAATACGGTGTAGACCGCGCTGGCGTTGAGATACAGCTTCTGGGTTAACTGATATTTGGCCGCCAGGCCAACGTATGGCGTCCAGCTGTCACCGGCGGTGTATTCATCCAGACCTGAGCGGCGAGACTCGCTGCCGGATACGCCGTAGTAGTAGTCGTTATAGCTTTCGTCGCTATAGAAAATACCGACAGAGGGCGTCAGGGTCAGGCGTTCCATCCTGATTGGACGGAAGTAAGAAACCTCGCCGATCATACCGCCGCTTTCATCCGTGGCATCACCAGAGATCGCCACTTTCAGAGAACCCCAGCTTTCGTGGCGGTAGTACGCGCCGCCGAGGAAAGCAGAGGCTTTACGCTCATCAAGCTGTTTCATCTGATGGTCGTCGTTGTCATCTGGATCGAAATGCAGCGGCATCCACGATGCGGTCAGGCTGAGTTCATTTTTTGCATCTTTCCACAGGATCCATCCACCCGTGGTCTGGCGAACATAAAAACGATCGCCTTCGTAGCTAATTAACGGTACTGCGGTAGTATTTTCGTTATAGCCTTTGTAAGGAGACTCATTAAATACAGCCCCCGCTCCTAGTGAAAAGTCACCGGCCATTGCTGAGGATGTTGCAAATAACGTGGCAGCGATGAGTAAATTGTATTTAATAGTCATTACATGTAATCCATAAAATGCCAAACAAGCGAGGCGCATAATAATGGTTACAAATTTGCCAATGCAACGCTGCGGTTTATATAATATTATATATAAAATCATATAGATGAGTGCGCATGATGAATAAATTACAGCTAAAACCACGCGAATTAAAAATTATATCCGTCATCGCAGCAACCCACAGCATTGGCGATGCCGCCGCCCTGCTGGGCATGGCGCAGGCCAACGTCAGTAAATATCTGTCTGATTTTGAAACGCGGGTTGGACTCAAGGTTTTTGAGCGCACCACGCGCCAGCTGGCCCTGACCCAGTTTGGTGAAGCGTTACTCCCTTACGTGAATACCACGCTGGACAGGAACAGTCAACTCGTTAATTTTATTGCTGATTATAAGCATGAGAAGCGTGGAAAGGTCACGATCTATGCCCCTACAGGTATCGTAACCTATCTCGCGCGCCACGTGATCCATCAGATAGAAGATATCGGTGACATCCGCATCTCCCTGAAAACCTACAACCTCGACCGGAATGAATTTTCAGAAGGCGTTTCCTTTCCGGATGACTGCGACGTTTTAATTACCTATGCGCAACCAAAAGACGAAAGTCTGGTTGCCAGCGTGTTAACAAAATATTCCGTTACGGCATTTGCAACCGTTGATTATTTAAATAAGCATCCCTTAAAGGGACCTGAAGATTTAATTAATCATTCCTGTATTCTCATTGACTCCATGCTGGTCGATGATGCAAATATCTGGCGTTTCCGCGTGCACGGCAGTGATAGCGTGCATGACTACCGGGTGACCGGTAATTATATTTGCGACAATACGCAGACGGCCCTGGAGCTGGCAAGAAATAATCTTGGGATTGTTTTTGCGCCAAAAGAGAGTCTGAAAAAAGAATTAACGCAAGGGATGCTGGTTCCCTGCTTCCCGCATCAGGAAGAGTGGTGGCTCGATCTAACGGCCATCTTCCGCAAACGCGAATACCAGCCCTGGCGCGTGCAATACGTTCTGGATGGCGTTCTGAACTGCCTGCGCCAGCAAATAGCTCAGGCCGCCCATGGACGGCCTGAGCTGGGCGATTAGAACAGCCCCAGCGGTTTATCGGAGTAGCTGACCAGCAAACATTTCGTTTGCTGATAATGCTCCAGCATCATCTTGTGGGTTTCACGCCCAATGCCCGATTGCTTATAACCGCCAAATGCCGCGTGGGCAGGATAGGCGTGGTAGCAGTTGGTCCAGACGCGACCGGCCTGAATGCCTCTACCCATTTTATAGGCCAGATTACCGTTGCGGCTCCAGACGCCCGCTCCCAGGCCATACGGTGTGTCGTTGGCAATCTCCAGCGCCTCCTCCATCGTTTTGAAGGTGGTCACGGCCAGTACCGGTCCGAAAATTTCCTCCTGGAAGACGCGCATGTTGTTCTGACCGAACAGGATCGTTGGCTCCAGGTAATATCCTTCCTGCAGATCCCCACCGAGCACCTTACGGCGACCGCCGGTCAGAATATCCGCCCCCTCTTTCTTGCCGATATCGATGTAGTTGAGGATGGTTTCCAACTGTCCGTGCGAGACCTGCGCCCCCATCTGCGTGACGTTATCGAGCGGGTTACCGCTGCGGATAGATTCGACGCGGCGAATGGCCCGCTCCATAAAGCGCTCATAGATGGACTCCTGCACCAGCGCGCGGCTTGGGCAGGTGCAGACTTCGCCCTGGTTAAACGCAAACAGCGCAAACCCTTCCAGGGCTTTATCGAAGAAGGCATCCTCTTCCTCCATCACGTCCGCGAAGAAGATGTTCGGGGATTTCCCGCCCAGCTCCAGGGTCACGGGAATGATGTTCTGCGTGGCGTACTGCATAATCTGCTGGCCCACTTCCGTCGACCCGGTAAACGCCACTTTAGCGATCCGTTTCGAGGTAGCCAGATATTCCCCTATCTCACCGCCCGCACCGTTGACCACGTTAATCACGCCCGGCGGCAGAAGATCGCCAACGATTTCCATCAGCAGCAGCACCGAGAGCGGGGTCAGACGCGCCGGTTTCAGCACAATGCAGTTGCCGGCCGCCAGCGCGGGCGCCATTTTCCAGCTCGCCATCAGCAGCGGGAAGTTCCACGGAATGATTTGCCCGACGACGCCCAGCGGTTCGTGGAAATGATACGCCACGGTGTCGCTGTCTACCTCGCTTATTCCACCCTCCTGAGCGCGAATGCAGGAGGCAAAATAGCGGAAGTGGTCGATGGCCAGCGGCACGTCTGCCGCCATCGTTTCCCGGATCGGCTTACCGTTATCCCAGGTTTCCGCCGTCGCCAGCAGCTCCAGATTCTGCTCCATCCGGTCAGCGATTTTGAACAAAATAGCCGCGCGGTCCTGAACGGAGGTATGGCCCCATTTATCTTTCGCTTTGTGCGCCGCATCCAGCGCCAGATCGATATCACGCCTGCCGGAGCTGGCTATTTCGCACAGCGGCTGGCCGGTTACGGGGGTCAGGTTGGAATAGTATTCGCCGTCGACGGGAGCTACCCAGTCGCCGCCAATAAAGTTGTCATAACGAGGCTTCAGCTTGAGGGGAAAACCATACTCGCCGGGCTGGATACGCGATGAGGGAGGATTGTTTGTCATGACCGTCTCCTTGCTGTTGGTGTACATCAAGGGTAGTTCCGGCTGGCGATTTTCTCGCCAACCGGTAACGGCTTTACGACGGGGGTCACGGAGTTTCAGGAAATAATAACGAATCGCGCAATAAATGATCGTTACCGCGACGGCGGGTAAAGCCGATGCGGTTGAAATACTCCAGGATCTGAATCGCCAGCTTGCGGCCCACGTTCAGCCGGTCGCGGAAATCGGCTGCGCAGGTAGAGCCTCGCTCCTGATCCAGCTCGCGGATCAGGTTCGCAAACGCCACAATGCGATCGTTACGGTAATAACGATCCTTCACGATCGCGACTATCAGCCCCTGCTGCGCCGCATGGCGCAATACCTGACGCATCACCTGCTCGTCGGTATTCGTTTCGCGGGCCAGATCGCGAACCCACCATGGCTCATCGCCAAACAGCGAGGCCACTTTTTGCCATACCGCTTCTTGCTCTGCGGTAAACCCGGCCTTGTGATCCGGCAGATGCAGCCAGCCGTGGTGGCTTTTGATCGCCCCGCTTTCGCGCATGTTTTCAATCAGCAGCAGCACCAGCGCATCGTCTTCCATCGGCAGCGCCATGCGCCGCAGACGCTCACGGCCCGGGCCAGGCTCATCCTGATGCTGTTCATGGTACGTTGCGAGCGTGCTCAGTATCTTACGCTGCCAGTGTGCGGCAACCGGGGCGTTTAGCAGACTGTTTCCAGCCTGAATAAAGCCCGGCTGCTGGGCCAGCAGGCGTAACCCTTCCTCGCTCAGCTGGCGTGCCCATGCAAAATCACGCAGGCTCACCGCACCGCGCTCAAGATGCACCCGCAGCGCGGCGTTATCATCGCTGGCCTGCGCCAGAGCAGCCAGCCACTGCAGATATTCAGGTTTACGCTTGCCGCGTCGCGGTGGATTCAGCGCGACCACCCGTGCCCCGGCCAGCGTTTCCCGCGCGGAAATATCACGCAGTACCAGACGATCGTTGTCTGCAAGCCAGAGCGGAGAATCGAATACCAGTTCGGCAAGGTCGTTTTCCAGCAGCGACACGCGCCCGGTGATATGGCTCGCCGCATGGTGAATATGCAGCGGCTGCCATTGGGTCAGGGGCACGTTTGTCTGCAGGGAGACAATGACGCGTTCAGACGGCTCTGGTGGGGCATCGGCCAGCAGCCAGTCGCCGCGGTTAAGCTGCTCTTTTTCCGCATCCCCGGCAATGTTCAGCGCGATCCGCTGCCCGGCATGAGCGCGCTCTGCGGGCTGGTTTTGCGCATGTAAGCCACGCACGCGCATCGGCTTGTTAACGCCCGTCAGCCAGAGCGTATCACCTACGTTCACTTCACCGCTCAGCGCCGTACCGGTCACCACCAGCCCCGCGCCTTTGACGGTAAACGCCCGGTCAATCGCCAGACGAAAGCGGTGGTGGCTGGCATGGTCACGCGACGAAAGCTGCCGTAAGTGGTGGCGAAGTTCATCGATACCGCGCCCTTCTGTCGCCACGGTGACAAAAAGCGGAGCATCGGCAAAACCATACTCCTGCAAGGTCGCCTGTACCGTTTCGCGCACTTCGCTGACGCGTGCGTCATCCACGCGATCGGCTTTGGTCAGCGCCACGGTCAGCTGCGGGTTGCCGGTCAGCTGCAGGATCGCCAGGTGCTCACGGGTTTGCGCCATGACGCCATCATCGCAGGCCACCACCAGCAGGGCATGATCGATGCCCCCCACGCCCGCCAGCATGTTGGACAGAAACTTTTCATGCCCCGGAACATCAATAAAACCCAGTACGCGACCGTCAGGCTGGGGCCAGTAGGCATAGCCCAGATCGATGGTCATGCCGCGCTTTTTCTCTTCCGGCAGGCGGTCGGCGTTTATGCCGGTAATCGCCTGCAGTAGCGTGGTTTTTCCGTGGTCGACGTGACCGGCGGTGGCAATAATCATTTCAACAACATCTCCAGAAATCGCTCTTCATCTTCAAGGCAGCGCAGATCCAGCCACATTCGGCCATCGTAAATCCGCCCGATAACCGGCGCGGGCAGGCCACGCCAGCGCGACGACAGGGCTTCAAGGTGGCTGCCGCGCCCGTCACGCGGGGTGAACGTGAGCGCTTCACTCGGCAGCCTGTCCACCGGCAGCGAACCGCTGCCAATCTGCGACTGGCAGGGTTCAATGCGAACATCAAAATCGGGATAGTGCGGGGCAATGCGCGGCAGCAGTAATTCGGCCTGGGCGCGAATCGAAGCGGCATCGCGGGTTAACAGACGCAGCGTGGGCAGGCGGTCGGCCAGTTTCTCCGGATGGAGATAAAGACGCAGCGTCGCCTCCAGCGCGGCAAGCGTCATTTTATCGGCTCGCAGGGCGCGCTTAAGCGGATGCTGCTGCAGCTGCGCAATCAGCTCGCGCTTGCCGACGATAATCCCGGCCTGCGGCCCGCCAAGCAGCTTGTCGCCGGAAAAGCTGACCAGGCTGACGCCCGCCGCAATCATCTCTTGCGGCATCGGCTCTTTCGGCAGCCCGTAAAGGCTCAGATCCACCAGCGAGCCGCTGCCAAGATCGGCAATCACCGGAATATTCAGTTCGCGGCCAATCGCCGCCAGCTCGCCCTCTTCAACCGTTTTGGTGAAGCCTTCAATATGATAATTGCTGGTGTGAACCTTCATCAGCAGGGCGGTATTTTCATTCACCGCCGCGCGATAATCTTTCGCATGGGTACGGTTAGTGGTGCCCACCTCATGCAGCGTACAGCCCGCCTGGCGCATCACGTCCGGAATACGAAACGCCCCGCCAATCTCCACCAGCTCGCCGCGGGAAACCACCACCTCTTTGCCGCTGGCGGTGGCAGCCAGCATCAGCAGCACCGCTGCGGCGTTGTTATTCACAATGCAGGCATCTTCCGCGCCGGTCAGATGGCACAGCAGGTCCGCCAGCGCCCGGTCACGATGCCCGCGTCCGGCGCCGTCCAGATCGTACTCCAGCGTCACGGGCGCCCGCATGGCCTGCACAACCGCAGCAACCGCCTCTTCCGCCTGCTGCGCGCGTCCCAGGTTGGTATGCAGTACGGTACCGGTCAGGTTAATCACCGGGCGTAACGCGCTTTGCGCTTTCTCATCCAGCCGGTGCTCAACTTCCTGCTCCCACGCCGCGCACCATTCGGGCAAGGCGTTTTCTGACTGAATAGCGCATCGGGCTTCGTCCTGAAGCAGGCGTAATATCTCCACCGTCGCGGTATGGCCAAAACGCTCAACGGCAGCATGAATGCGGGGCTCGCGAAGGAGACGGTCGGTAGCGGGGATCTGGCTGTACAGCGAATGATGAGTAGTCATGAAGGCGCCTGGCGAGTAAATATCTTCCCCCCTCCCGACGGGAGAGGGAGTTAACATGTGGAGGGATTGTACCGCCTCCGACGCCGAAGTGTTATAACCCGCGTCAAGCCTTTAAGCCTTTGGCGGTTCGGTACGGGCAAAGCTCTCGCGGCTAAAAAGCGTGTCTGCAAGTTTCACCAGCAGCGGACGGTCAACGCACCAGCCAGGGGAAACCCGGCGGAAGTTGAGATAGCCGATGGCGCAGGCGATAGCGATGGTTGCCAGGTTCAGGCTGTCGGTTTGAATCTTTCCCTCCCGGATAAGCTGTTCGCACCTGTCCAGGCTGCGGCTGATTTTTTCCCGCTGGCGTAACAGTTCCGTTTCCGACTGCTGGGCGGCGGGCCTTGCCTGTTCACGCACGGAGGTTAACGCCGCATCCATAATGCCATCGGCCAGGGCTTCAATTTGCTTCACGGCCAGCGCCGCTTTTGGGTCAGCCGGCAGCATTGCCGGGGCAACGCCCAGCAGCTCGATATACTCCGCAATAATCGGGGAATCGAACCAGTATTCGCCCTCGTCCGTCACCAGCGCCGGGACTTTCCCCAGCGGGTTGTACTGCGCGACGCCGTTTTTAGCGTTGTAGGGCTGTTCATTGATGAATTCAAATTCAATCCCTTTCTCCAGCAGGAGAATCGAGATCTTTCGCACGAAGGGACTGGTGTAGCTACCGATGAGTTTCATTGCCTGATCCTTGATGCCGGAAAAAAGTCAGTATGGATCAAGCGATGAAAAAAGGGCAGGTACGCGTGTCGCATTCCTGCCCTGGAAGGATTAATGATCGAGGTAGAGGTAGTGCATCCAGCTGGTCATGCGCAGCAATACTTTACGCATCACCGAGACGTGGGCGAAATGGTCCGAGTAGACCGCCACCTGGGCATAGATACCGTCTGGCAGCGCATCGACTTCCGCATTCGGATCCAGCTCAATCGTACCCAACACGCCGTCCGTTCCCGGCACCACCGTCAGCGACTGCAGCGCGCCCTGCGCCTGATAGGAGCCTCCCGGCACCACCGGCAGAATACTGGTGAGTTTACCGGTAAACACCTGGCCCGGCAGCGCGTTAAACACCACCTCCGCTTCATCGCCCGGCTTCAGGCGCAGCAGCGAGTTCTGACGGAACTGGGCCACGATCTGACGCTTCTGTTCAGGAATAAAGACCATCACCGGACGCAGCGGCAGCGCGGCTGCGTACGTCCCCGGACGGATCAGCACCTGGGTGATGTAACCATCGCTTGGCGCACGGACCACGGTCTGATCCAGATTGTATTTCGCTTCAGCAAGCTGCGCGCGTAAGGAGGCAATCTGCGACTGCTCGCCGTTCACCATGCTGTCCAGCTGGCTTTGAATCTGCGTCTGTTCGGCAACGGAGCCTTTCACCATCGCATCCTGTGCGAGATAATTTTGCCGCGCGTTGTCGATATCGCTTTCAGAAAACGGATTCACCTTTGCCTGGCTGCCTTTCAGGTAGCGCTGATAATCTTTAAACAGACGATCGCGTTCAGCCGACACGCGGGTGGTATTGGCGACCGCTTCCGAAAGCTGCGCTTTCAGATTGTCGATATTGTGCGTCGCGGTCACAAGGTCGGCCTGGAGTCTGTCGACGCGCGCCTGGTAGCGGCCCGGATCCAGTTTAAATAACACTTCGCCTTTTTTAATAAGCTGGTTATTTTTATCGGTCACTTCACTGACCACCCCGGTAACCTGCGGCGTAATCGGAATAGAAATAACCGCCTTTTGCGCCGTAAAGGTGTACGGATGGTTATAGTTCATTAACAGAATAAGTCCGGCAACAATAAACACCCCGCCTAATGTCGCGGTGGCAAGGGTCCACTGGTTTACCGGAATGCGGAATATTTTAAAAATCACCCAGGCAAATGCCACATAGGTCAAAATAATCAACAGATCCATGATTAGCGCTCCAGCGTGTTTTTATCAGCAGCGGGCTGTACCGCTGCCAGCTTTTGTTCTAATTCGGCCACGCGTTTGGCCAGCGCATCCATGCCCGGAACCTCATCAGGCTTGGTGATGTGGTTTTGCATCCCCCAGCCGCGATCTTCACGGTACAGCGTGGCCCATATCCACAGGAACGGCCAGATGGCATGGAGCGTAAACAGGCTAATCCAGCCTGCCGTATGAATCGCATCGGCATGCGGATGGTTACGCTTTTTGGCCATATTATAAGGAATGTCATGGATGGCGATGATTCCATAAAACAGAACCAGAAATACAAAAATCAATACGCCCAGCGCAAAATAGTTGAGAAACATATTCTCCTCACTTAAACAACGGCAACTCATTGAATTAATAAAACAGTACGCAACCTAATTAATTTATTTTGAAATACATAAGGTGTGCTGGTTATTTCAGAGCCGGGGAGTATCGGTTTTTATAATATCTCCATGCAAGTTTATAAGCGTGTCAAAATATATCCTGAATAATAATATACTTAACCTTACAATATGAGCGTAATCCACGTTTAAACTTTTCGCCATACCACACATCAAAAGTGGTTTTTTAGCTTAACGTGTCGCGCTATGCCATCCTGACGCCGAATCGATAAGCAGAGTTTGCCGGCGATCACAGCCGGAGAAATCTGCATAAAAATATTTTGTGAAATCAGTCACAATCCAGAAACAAACATACAAAATCAAAGCGTGACAACCGTCACATAAAAGGGTGGTTTTTGCCGCATTTCTCGCCATCGTATTTTTTTTGCCCACCTTTTTTGTGACCAGGATCACCTCATTGACATCCATACCCCCTACATTTACGTGACATGCGTCACACAAATTTTCGCTGTCTGGACAGTTGAACGATTCAGTGCCAGATTTCACAGCATCAGAACAGGGTCCGGCTACCTCTGCCGCCTCATTAACAATAAACCTCGGGCCGCAAGCCTAAGCGTAAACAGAAGAAGGGGTGTTTTATGTCATCCGATTTCAAGATCAAAGTTCAAAGCTTTGGTCGTTTCCTCAGCAACATGGTGATGCCAAATATCGGCGCGTTTATCGCGTGGGGTATCATCACTGCATTGTTCATTCCGACAGGGTGGTTGCCTAACGAAACGCTGGCGAAACTTGTTGGCCCAATGATTACCTATCTCCTGCCGCTGCTCATCGGTTTCACCGGTGGTCGTCTGGTGGGCGGTGACCGTGGTGGCGTAGTGGGCGCTATCACGACCATGGGTGTTATCGTCGGTGCGGATATGCCGATGTTCCTCGGTGCAATGATTGCCGGTCCTCTTGGCGGCTGGGCGATTAAGAAATTCGACGTCTGGGTTGATGGTAAGATCAAATCCGGCTTCGAAATGCTGGTGAACAACTTCTCTGCGGGCATCATCGGGATGATCCTCGCGATTCTGGCGTTCCTCGGCATTGGCCCTGCGGTTGAAGTGCTGTCCAAAATTCTGGCGGCGGGCGTTAACTTCATGGTTGCGCACGACATGCTGCCGCTGGCGTCTATCTTCGTTGAACCGGCGAAAATCCTGTTCCTGAACAACGCCATCAACCACGGCATCTTCTCGCCGCTGGGTATTCAGCAGTCTCACGATCTCGGCAAATCCATCTTCTTCCTGATTGAAGCTAACCCGGGTCCGGGTATGGGCGTTCTGCTGGCGTACATGTTCTTTGGTCGCGGCAGCGCTAAGCAGTCTGCTGGCGGTGCGGCAATCATTCACTTCCTGGGCGGTATCCACGAAATTTACTTCCCGTACGTGCTGATGAACCCACGTCTGATCCTGGCCGTTATCCTTGGCGGTATGACCGGCGTGTTCACCCTGAGCGTGCTGGGCGGCGGTCTGGTGTCTCCAGCTTCTCCGGGTTCTATCCTGGCGGTGCTGGCGATGACGCCAAAAGGGGCGTACTTCGCGAACATCGCGGCCATCTGTGCGGCAATGGCGGTCTCCTTCGTGGTCTCTTCTATCCTGCTGAAAACCAGCAAAGTGAAAGAAGACGACGATATCGAAGCGGCGACCCGTCGTATGCACGACATGAAAGCCGAATCCAAAGGCGCGACCCCGCTGGCGGCTGGTGATGTGTCTAACGACCTGAGCCACGTGCGTAAAATCATCGTTGCTTGTGACGCCGGTATGGGTTCCAGCGCAATGGGTGCAGGCGTGCTGCGTAAGAAAGTGCAGGATGCGGGCCTGACCAACATCTCCGTCACCAACAGCGCCATTAACAGCCTGCCGCCGGACGTTGACCTGGTCATCACGCACCGCGACCTGACCGAACGCGCCATGCGCCAGGTACCGCAGGCACAGCACATCTCGCTAACTAACTTCCTCGACAGCGGCCTGTACACCAGTCTGACCGAACGTCTGGTTGCGGCGCAGCGTCACGAAGACAACGAAGTGAAAGTGCGCTCAAGCCTGCAGGACAGCTTTGACGAGAGCAACGCCCACCTGTTCAAACTGGGTGCGGAAAACATCTTCCTCGGTCGCACAGCGGCAACCAAAGAAGAAGCGATTCGCTTTGCCGGCGAGCAGCTGGTGAAAGGCGGCTACGTTCAGCCTGAATATGTTGACGCGATGCTGGAACGCGAAAAACTGACGCCAACCTACCTGGGCGAATCCATCGCAGTGCCGCACGGTACGGTTGAAGCGAAAGATCGCGTCCTGAAAACCGGCGTCGTATTCTGTCAGTATCCGCAGGGCGTGCGCTTCGGTGAAGAAGAAGACGACATCGCCCGTCTGGTGATTGGTATCGCCGCTCGCAACAACGAGCACATTCAGGTGATTACCAGCCTGACCAACGCGCTGGATGATGAATCTGTCATTGCGCGTCTGGCGAGCACCACCAGCGTGGAAGAAGTCCTGGCACTTCTTAACAAATAAGTCCTCTTCCCTCTCCCCTCTGGGGAGAGGGCTAGGGTGAGGGGAAAAGTTCCTCACCCCAGCCCTCTCGGGTAAAAACATTGATGAAGGTTAACACTATGAAAGCATTACATTTTGGCGCAGGTAACATCGGTCGTGGTTTTATCGGTAAACTGCTGGCAGACGCGGGCATTACGCTGACATTCGCCGATGTGAATCAGGTGGTCCTGGATGCCCTGAATGCGCGTCATAGCTATCAGGTCCATGTAGTCGGTGAAAACGAGCAGGTTGAGACGGTATCCGGCGTCAACGCGGTCAGCAGCATCGGGGAAGACGTTATCGACCTGATCGCCAGCGTCGATCTGGTCACCACGGCCGTGGGTCCGGTCGTTCTTGAGCGCATCGCCCCTGCGGTTGCGAAAGGCCTGGCAAAACGTAAAGCGCAGGGCATCGACACCCCGCTGAACATCATCGCCTGTGAAAACATGGTGCGCGGCACCACGCAGCTGAAAGGCCACGTGCTCAACGCTGTAGCAGACGAAGACAAAGCCTGGGTTGAAGCGCACGTCGGGTTTGTGGATTCCGCCGTGGATCGCATCGTTCCGCCGTCTGAATCCGCCACCAACGATCCGCTGGAAGTGACCGTGGAAACCTTCAGCGAGTGGATCGTTGATAAAACCCAGTTTAAAGGCGCCCTGCCGACCATTCCGGGAATGGAATTAACCGATAACCTGATGGCATTTGTCGAACGCAAACTCTTCACGCTGAACACCGGGCATGCTATAACCGCGTACCTCGGAAAATTGGCCGGTCATCAGACCATTCGTGATGCGATCCTCGATGAGAAGATCCGCGCGGTGGTAAAAGGGGCAATGGAAGAGAGCGGCGCGGTGCTGATCAAACGCTACGGTTTTGATGCTGATAAACACGCAGCATACATCCAGAAAATCCTCGGTCGCTTTGAAAACCCGTATCTGAAAGATGACGTTGAGCGCGTGGGCCGTCAGCCTCTGCGCAAACTGAGCGCGGGCGACCGTCTGATTAAGCCGCTGCTGGGCACGCTGGAATACGGCCTGCCGCACGCCAATCTGGTGAAAGGCATTGCCGCCGCGATGCACTACCGCAGCGAGCAGGACCCACAGGCGCAGGAACTGGCTCAGCTGATTGATGACAAAGGCGCGCAGGCTGCGCTGGCGCAGATTTCCGGTCTGGACGCCAACAGCGACGTGGTTGTGGAGGCGGTTAACGCATACAACGCAACCAAATGATGCACAGTGCGGCGCAGGTTAACCTGCGCCCAGATAATAGATTGTCAGATATGCAGGCAATAATGGAACAAACCCAGGCCTTTGAAAATCGTGTGCTTGAGCGTCTGAATGCTGGCAAAACCGTACGAAGCTTCCTGATTGCCGCCGTCGAGCTGTTAACCGAGGCGGTGAATATCCTGGTGCTTCAGGTGTTTCGCAAAGACGACTACGCGGTAAAGTATGCTGTAGAACCGTTACTGGACGGAGACGGACCGCTGGGCGATCTATCCGTGCGTCTGAAGCTGATTTATGGTCTTGGCGTGCTCAACCGACAAGAGTATGAAGATGCGGAGCTGTTAATGGCGCTGCGCGAAGAGCTCAATCATGACGGTAACGAGTACACCTTTACCGATGATGAGATCCTGGGGCCTTTCGGCGAGCTGCACTGCGTCACCGCGCTGCCCCCTGCTCCCCATTTTGATAACAGCGACCCTGAGCTCTACGCGATGCAAAAGCTGCGTTATCAACAGGTTGTCCGTTCCACGATGGTTCTCTCCCTGACTGAGCTGATTTCCCGAATCAGCTTAAAAAAAGCGTTTCAGAAGTAAGCCTGCTCACATTGGTGTATCCTTCCCTGTAAATTCCCCGTTTTCAGAGTTATTTGTCATGAAAGAAGTCGAAAAGAACGAAATTAAACGCCTGAGCGACCGCCTGGATCTGATCCGCCACCAGATGGCTGGCCTGTCACTGGTTGATTCCGCCGAGAAGTACGCCGAGCTGGAAAAAGAAGCCGCCACGCTGGAAACAGAAATCGAGCGCCTGCGCGAAGTGAAAGGCCAGAAGCTGAGCAAAGAAGCGCAGAAGCTGATGAACATGCCGCACCGCCGCGCGATCACCAAAAAAGAACAGGCCGACATGGGCAAGCTGAAGAAAAGCGTCCGTGGTCTGGTGGTGGTACACCCGATGACCGAGCTTGGCCGCGAAATGGGCCTGAAAGAGATGACGGGTTTTTGTAAGACCGCGTTCTGATTTCATGCCGGGTGGCGCTGCGCTTACCCGGCCTACTCTTTTCCCCTTCGCGTGAATTGGTCCAACCAATAGCGCAATCAATCCTCCCCCGGTTCACAATTCCATTATTTCCGCTCACAAACTCATTGCCTGACCATAACATTTGGTTAACCATTCATTGTCATTAACCCTACAACACAACATTGGCAGGACCACTTTTACACAACCTGTGACGCAGAGTAGAGCGGAGACTCACCCGCAGCGCAGGCTGTCTGGTCCCCAGGAGACCTGCATGAGCCTCTGGCAACAAAACTACGACCCGGCCGGTAATATCTGGCTGTCGAGCCTAATCGCATCGCTTCCGATCCTGTTCTTCTTCTTTGCGCTGATTAAGCTCAAGCTGAAGGGCTACCTCGCCGCGACGTATACCGTTGCTATCGCCCTGATGGTGGCGCTGTTCTTCTATAAAATGCCGGTCGATCGCGCGCTGGCCTCCGTCGTCTACGGTTTTTTCTACGGCCTGTGGCCGATTGCGTGGATCATCATAGCGGCGGTGTTTGTCTATAAAATCTCGGTGAAAACCGGGCAGTTCGACATAATCCGCTCGTCGATTCTTTCCATCACGCCGGACCAGCGCCTGCAGATGCTGATTGTCGGCTTCTCCTTCGGGGCGTTTCTGGAAGGCGCGGCAGGCTTTGGCGCACCGGTGGCGATCACCGCCGCGCTGCTGGTCGGTCTGGGCTTTAACCCGCTCTATGCCGCGGGCCTGTGCCTGATTGTGAACACCGCGCCGGTTGCGTTTGGCGCGATGGGCATTCCGATTCTGGTGGCCGGACAGGTCACCGGACTGGACAGCTTCGAGATCGGCCAGATGGTCGGCCGCCAGCTGCCCTTCCTGACCATTATCGTCCTGTTCTGGATCATGGCGATTATGGACGGCTGGCGCGGCGTGAAGGAGACCTGGCCTGCGGTGATGGTAGCGGGCGGTTCGTTCGCTATCGCTCAATACCTCAGCTCGAACTTCCTCGGCCCGGAGCTGCCTGACATCATCTCCTCGCTGGTGTCGCTGGTCTGTCTGACGCTGTTCCTGAAGCGCTGGCAGCCGGTGCGTATCTTCCGCTTCGCCGACATGGGCGCCTCGCAGGTCGATCAAACCCTGGCCCGTACGGGCTATACCGCAGGACAGGTGATCCGCGCCTGGTCGCCGTTCCTGTTCCTGACCGCAACGGTCACCCTGTGGAGCATTCCGCCGTTTAAAGCCCTGTTCGCCCCGGGCGGCGCGCTGTACGACATGGTGATTAACATCTCCGTACCGTTCCTCGACAAGATGGTCGCTCGTATGCCGCCGGTGGTGCACGCTGCCACGCCGTATGCCGCGGTCTATAAATTCGACTGGTTCTCCGCCACCGGTACCGCCATCCTGTTTGCCGCTATTCTTTCCGTGTTGTGGCTGCGCATGAAGCCTGCGGCCGCGGTGCAGACCTTTGCGGCGACCATTAAAGAACTGATGCTGCCGATTTACTCCATCGGCATGGTGCTGGCGTTCGCGTTTATCTCGAACTACTCCGGCCTGTCATCGACGCTGGCGCTGGCGCTGGCCCATACCAGCCACGCCTTCACCTTCTTCTCGCCGTTCCTCGGCTGGCTGGGGGTGTTCCTGACCGGGTCAGATACCTCGTCTAACGCCCTGTTTGCCGCGCTGCAGGCAACGGCGGCCCAGCAGATTGGCGTGTCGGACGTCCTGCTGGTGGCCGCGAATACCACCGGCGGCGTGACCGGGAAAATGATCTCTCCACAATCCATCGCCATTGCCTGTGCGGCGGTGGGACTGGTCGGTAAAGAGTCGGATCTGTTCCGCTTTACCGTGAAACACAGCCTGATATTCACCTGCATGGTCGGGGTGATCACCACCCTGCAGGCCTATGTCTTAACCTGGATGATCCCATGATAGTGATGCCCAGACGCCTGTCCGACGAGATTGCCTCTCGCGTGCGGGCGCTGATTGAAGAACAACAGCTTGAAGCGGGCATGAAGTTGCCCGCCGAACGCCAGCTCGCCGCCCAGCTTGGCGTGTCGCGCAATTCACTGCGCGAGGCGCTGGCGACGCTGGTCAGCGAAGGGGTGCTGGTGAGCCGTCGCGGCGGCGGCACCTTTGTACGCTGGCAGCATGACGACTGGTCCGAGCAAAACATCGTGCAGCCGCTGAAGACGCTGATGGAGAACGACCCAGACTACAGCTTCGACATCCTTGAAGCGCGCCACGCCATCGAAACCAGTACCGCCTGGCACGCGGCCATGCGGGCAACCGACGCCGACAAAGAGAAACTCATCGCCTGCTTTGAGGCCACGCAAAGCAGCGACCCGGACATCGCCTCCCAGGCGGACGTGCGTTTTCACCTGGCGATTGCCGAGGCGTCGCACAACGTGGTGCTGCTCCAGACCATGCGCGGGTTCTTCGACCTGCTGCAATCCTCCGTTAAACAGAGCCGCCAGCGCATGTATCTGGTTCCGCCGGTGTTTGCCCAACTGACTGAACAGCACGAGGCGGTGCTCAACGCCATTCTGGCCGGCGATGCCGAGGCCGCCCGCAAAGCGATGATGGCGCATCTCGGTTTCGTGCACACCACCATTAAACGATTCGATGAAGACCAGGCCCGACAGGCGCGTATAACCCGTCTGCCTGGCGACAGTGATATTTCCAGGGAGAACAAAGCATGATTATTTCAGCAGCCAGTGACTATCGCGCCGCGGCGCAGCGCATTTTGCCTCCGTTCCTGTTCCACTACATTGACGGCGGGGCGTATGCCGAATACACCCTGCGCCGCAACGTGGAAGATCTGTCGGAGGTGGCTCTGCGCCAGCGCGTGCTGAAGAATATGTCTGACCTGAGCCTTGAGACAAAACTGTTTAACGAAACGCTTTCCATGCCCGTCGCGCTCGCGCCCGTGGGCCTGTGCGGTATGTATGCCCGCCGGGGTGAAGTGCAGGCCGCCGCTGCGGCGGATGCCAAAGGCATTCCGTTTACCCTTTCCACCGTGTCCGTCTGCCCGATTGAAGAGGTCGCCCCGACCATCAAGCGACCGATGTGGTTCCAGCTGTACGTCCTGCGCGATCGCGGCTTTATGCGTAACGCGCTCGAGCGCGCCAAAGCGGCGGGCTGCTCCACGCTGGTCTTTACCGTCGATATGCCGACTCCCGGCGCGCGCTATCGTGATGCCCACTCCGGCATGAGCGGCCCGAATGCTGCGCTCCGCCGCTACTGGCAGGCGGTTACTCACCCGCAGTGGGCGTGGGATGTCGGCCTGAACGGTCGTCCGCACGATCTGGGCAATATCTCGGCATACCTCGGTAAACCGACCGGGCTGGAGGATTACATTGGCTGGCTGGCAAACAACTTCGATCCGTCGATCTCGTGGAAAGACCTGGAGTGGATCCGAGAATTCTGGGACGGCCCGATGGTGATCAAAGGGATCCTCGATCCGGAAGATGCCCGCGACGCGGTACGCTTTGGCGCAGACGGGATTGTGGTCTCTAACCACGGCGGACGCCAGCTTGACGGGGTGCTCTCTTCCGCACGCGCCCTGCCGGCCATCGCCGATGCGGTGAAAGGCGATATTGCGATCCTGGCCGACAGCGGCATCCGCAACGGGCTGGACGTGGTGCGCATGATTGCGCTGGGCGCCGACAGCGTGCTGCTGGGGCGCGCGTATCTGTATGCGCTGGCGACGGCGGGCCAGGCAGGGGTGGCGAATCTGCTCAACCTGATCGAAAAAGAGATGAAGGTGGCGATGACGCTGACAGGAGCAAGAACGATTAGCGAAATCAGTAAGGATTCCCTAGTGCAGGAGTTAAGCAAATTACCGGCGGCGCTGGCGCCACTTGCTCAGGGAAACGCGGCGTAAATTCTCCTCCGTTAATACACCTTTCTCACGCGCCCGATTTCCCCCTCGGGCGCTTTTTTACGCCAAAAATAACATCCAGATAACATATTGGATGAGAAAATTTGACATCCACCTGCCGTCCGCAATTGTATAGACAAGCAAATACAAGAACACAAAAACAACATCAGATCGGAGTGGAGCGTATGGCGTATTCAGGTAAGGTGGATATTCAGCAGGTGATCGATGAGAGTCCCTTTTCAGGGTTTCACTGGCTGCTCATTGTGCTGGGCTTTCTGGTTCTGGCGATCGATGGTTTTGATACGGCGGCGATGGGTTACATCGCGCCTACGCTGTCGGCAGAATGGGGGATACACAAACAGGATCTGGGGCCGGTGCTGAGCGCGGCGCTGCTGGGGCTATCGCTGGGCGCGCTGATTGCCGGTCCGGTATCGGACCGGATGGGGCGCAAGCGCGTGCTGGTCTTTTCGTGCCTGTTCTTCGGCCTTGCGAGCCTGGGGACGGCCTGGGCGCAAAGTCTGAATACGCTCACGCTGTGGCGCTTTCTGACGGGCCTGGGGCTCGGCGCCGCAATGCCTAACGCCATCACGCTGATCTCCGAGTTTGCCCCCCAGCGCTGTCGCGCCATGGCGATTAATACCATGTACTGCGGCTTTCCTCTGGGTGCGGCGGGCGGCGGCGCGATCTCTTCCTGGCTTATCCCCCATCACGGCTGGCGAAGCGTGCTGCTGACCGGGGCGATTGCGCCGCTGGTTTTAACGCTGCTGCTGGCGCTGTTTTTACCGGAGTCCGTGAAGTTTCTGGTGCAGCGCGGGAAAGACGTCATGCAGGTCCGCCGTATCGCCAGCCGGTTCGCCCGCAGCACGCTGGATAGCGTCACGGGCTTTTTCCTGGCGGAGGAGAAAGTCGCCTCTAAAAAAGGGAGCGTGTCACAGCTCTTTTCCATGCCCTGGCTGCCCGGCACCCTGATGCTGTGGGTGACCTACTTTATGGGGCTGGTGATTTACTACGTCCTGCTGAGCTGGATGCCAACGCTGATGCAGGGGATGGGCTATGCTCTGGCGGAATCTGCCTGGCTCACCTCGCTGTTCACCTTCGGCGGCACCGCGGGCATTCTGCTCGCGGGCTGGATGATGGATCGCTGGGAAGCGCACAGAGTGGTCGCGTGTGGTTTCGTGCTGACAATGGGCCTCATTCTTTTGCTTGGCATTGAGCATAACCATATCGCCCTGTTTGGCGGGCTGATTTTCCTGATGGGGATCGCGATGAACGGCGCGCAATCGGGCATGCAAACCCTGGCCGCCACCTTTTACCCTACCGAGTGCCGCGCGACGGGTATCGCCTGGATGCAGGGGATCGGCCGCTTTGGCGGCGTGGCGGGAACCATGACCAGCGCCCAGCTTCTCTCTATGCAGTGGCAGGCAGACAGTATTTTAATGATCCTCAGCGTGCCCGCTCTGGTCGCCGCTGCGGCAACCGTCTACAAAATGCTGTACAGCCGCTCGCAGGAACCCGGCGTCGCGTAGTTCCTCTCTTTTCTGCTATTCTGCCCCCGCAATTAAGGGGGCAGCATGCTTAACATCGTTTTATTCGAACCAGAAATTCCGCCGAATACCGGCAATATTATCCGCCTGTGTGCTAACACCGGTTTTCGTCTGCATATCATTGAGCCGATGGGCTTTACGTGGGACGACAAACGTCTGCGTCGCGCAGGGCTGGATTATCATGAATTTACCGCCGTCGTTCGCCATCACGATTACGCCGCGTTTCTGGAAGCAGAGAAGCCGCAGCGCATGTTCGCCCTGACCACCAAAGGCACGCCAGCGCATAGCGCCGTGAGCTATCAGGCAGGTGACTATCTGATGTTTGGCCCGGAAACCCGCGGCCTGCCGGCCACGATCCTGGATGCCCTGCCCGCCGAGCAGAAAATCCGTATTCCGATGATGCCGGACAGCCGCAGCATGAACCTGTCGAACGCGGTGTCGGTGGTGGTGTATGAAGCCTGGCGCCAGCTGGGGTATCCGGGCGCCATTCTCAGAAGTTAAATGCCGTCACCATACTCGAACGTATGGTGAATGCCGTTGAAGTGCTGATCCATGTCCATGGACGGCTTATCGCTGTCTGGTTTACCGACGATGCGCGCCGGTACGCCAGCGGCGGTGGTATGCGGCGGCACGGGCTGGAGCACCACGGAGCCTGCGCCGATCTTCGCACCGCGCCCGACTTCGATATTGCCGAGGATTTTGGCACCCGCGCCAATCATCACCCCTTCACGGATTTTCGGATGGCGATCGCCGCTGGTTTTACCGGTACCGCCCAGGGTAACCGACTGCAGGATCGAGACGTCATCTTCAATCACCGCCGTTTCCCCGACGACAATCCCGGTGGCGTGGTCAAGCATGATCCCGCGGCCAATCTTTGCCGCCGGGTGAATATCGACCTGGAACGTCACGGAAACCTGGTTTTGCAGGAAGATCGCCAGCGCGCGGCGGCCTTCATTCCACAGCCAGTGGCCGATGCGGTATGCCTGCAGGGCGTGGAAGCCTTTCAGGTACAGCAGCGGCGTAGAATATTTATCGACCGCCGGGTCACGCGTACGCACGGCCTGAATATCGCAGGCGGCAGAGGCGATCATTTCCGGGTCTGCAGCGTAAGCCTCTTCCACCACTTCCCGAATGGCGATAGCTGGCATGATCGATGAAGCCAGCTTGTTGGCGAGCATATAGCTCAGCGCGCTGCCGAGATTTTCGTGCTTGAGTAGCGTCGCGTGGTAGAAACTGGCCAGCATAGGCTCGCAGTCGGCCAGCGCCCGGGCTTCGGCTTTAATATTGTTCCAGACGATATCCAGTTCTTCACACGGCATTGCTTACTCCAGACGATAGTTAATGACCAGCCAGTTCTGCGCTGGCTGGGTCATTCAGGTGACAACGATTCCGACTAGTTACTGCTGCGCTCGTCCTTGCGCGCACGACCTAATAAGGTCAATGCTGCCTCGCGCGCATTTTTTCCGCAATACAATACCTGATAAATTTCCTCGGTTATTGGCATTTCGACACCGAAACGGTGCGCCAACTCGCGGACTTCTTTGGTATTGCGGTAGCCTTCAACCACCTGACCAATCTTCTCCTGCGCGCCTTTAACATCGCTGCCCTGTCCGAGCATCATGCCAAAACGGCGGTTACGAGACTGGTTGTCGGTACAGGTCAGCACCAGGTCGCCCAGGCCAGCCATCCCCATAAAGGTGGCCGGATCGGCACCCAGCGCTTCGCCCAGGCGGGACATTTCGGTCAGCCCTCGGGTGATCAGCGCCGTACGCGCATTGGCACCAAAACCAATGCCGTCTGACATCCCGGCGCCAATCGCAATCACGTTCTTCACCGCACCGCCCAGCTGCACGCCGATAAAATCGGGGTTGCTGTAAACGCGGAAGCTCTTGCCGCAGTGCAGCAGCTGTTGAAGATCGTCGGAGAAGGCCTGATCGGTGGAGGCCAGCGAAATCGCCGTCGGCAGGCCAGCGGCCAGCTCTTTGGCAAAGGTCGGGCCGGAGATGACCGCCAGCGGGATCTCATCACCCAACGCTTCGCGGGCAACGTCCTGCAGCAGGCGTCCGGTTTCGGCTTCCAGACCTTTTGTCGCCCAGACAATGCGCGCATCCGGGCGCATCAGCGGCTTAATCTGACGGAGCACGTCGCCAAATACATGGCTCGGAACCACAATCAGAATGTTGCGGCTGGCCGCCAGCGCGGTCGCAAGGTCGCTTTCAAGGTGCAGGGAGTCGGGGAACGGAACGTCCGGAAGAAACGCCACGTTACAACGGTCGCGTTGCAGCGTTGCGATATGTTTTGGGTCGTGGCCCCAGAGAACCACTTCGTGACCATTTCTTGCCAGCGTGATGGCAAGAGCGGTGCCGTATGAGCCGGCACCGATCACAGTCATTGACGCATTAACAGTGCTCATCAGGCATCCTGATGTTGTTCAGCACCTTCGCCAGCTTGCTGCTGCAGATAGTTCATGAACAGCGCATCAAAGTTAACTGGCGCAAGGTTCAGTTGCGGGAATGTACCGCGAGAAACCAGGCTGGTGATGCATTCACGCGCATACGGGAACAGAATGTTCGGGCAGTACGCACCCAGGCAATGCGCCATCTGGTTGCCTTCGATACCGCCGATAGAGAAGATGCCGCCCTGCTGTACTTCACACAGGAATGCAGTTTCTTCGCCCAGGGACGCGGTAACGGTCACACGCAGCACGACTTCATACACGTCATCTGCCAGTTGGGTAGATGCGGTATCCAGATCAAGTTTAACCTCTGGCTGCCAATCTTTCTGGAAAACATGTGGCGCATTTGGCGCTTCGAAAGAGACGTCCTTGGTGTAGATACGCTGGATCTGGAAAGTCATTTCGGTGTTGTTTTGTTCTGACATGGAAATACCTTTTTTAATTGTCCTAAAGTCTCTTAGCTCAGCAGCGGATCGAGTCCACCACGGGCGTCGAGCGCATACAAGTCATCACAGCCGCCAATGTGCTGCGCATCAATAAAAATCTGCGGAACCGTCGTGCGACCACTACGTTTGATCATCTCTTCGCGTTTAATCGCGTCACCGTCGATCGGCAGTTCCTGGAACGTGACGCCTTTGCTGTTCAGCAGCGCTTTCGCACGATGACAAAACGGGCACGTCGCTTTGGTATAGATCTCAATATTGGCCATGACTGAACTCCTTATTTACCGCGTACCAAAGGAAGATTTTCCCCGCTCCAGCCGGAAATACCTTCTTTCAGCACCGTTACGTTTTCGAAGCCTGCTTTATGAAGCGCGCTGGCAGATTCCTGTGCCTGCATGCCGGTCGCATCGACAACGATAATCGGCTGGGCTTTGTGTTTCTCAAGCTCACCGACGTTGTTCGCTTTGATTTCAGCTGGCAGCAGGTTGATTGCGCCCGCAATGTGACCTTTACGGAAATCGTCACGCTGACGCAGATCGACCACGACGGCATCTTCTTTGTTGATCAGACGCGTCGCTTCACCACGGGTGATAACCTTAATTTTAGACGTCAGGCTCTTAAATGTGGTGAACAGCACAGCAGCCAGCAGGCCAATCCACGCGATGCTCAGAACCGGATGGCGGCTAACGAATTGCATAATTTCTTGCATGGAGGGTAACTACTCCCGACTAAGTGATAAAAAAAACCAGGACAGGAGTATACCTGTGCGTTCTGGCAAATACAGCCAGCGACCATAACCTAATCCATTTTCTGCGGCATGCCACCTAAAAAAATGCCTCAAAATGGTCTGATGAACATCTTGCCCCTGCGCTTTCTTTGATCTTCTGCGGCTATTTGATCGATTCAGCTGTAGTAAAATTACGCAAATTTTGACTCTTGAGCATGAGGTTGTCGCAATGTCGGTTTCTAAAAAACCTATGGTACTGGTGATTCTGGATGGCTATGGCTACCGTGAAGATAGCCAGGATAACGCTATTTTCAACGCCAAAACCCCGGTCATGGATGCCCTGTGGGCGAAACGTCCGCATACGCTGATTGACGCGTCTGGCCTGGAAGTGGGCCTGCCGGACCGCCAGATGGGCAACTCCGAAGTCGGTCACGTAAACCTGGGCGCCGGGCGTATTGTGTATCAGGATCTGACGCGTCTGGACGTTGAAATCAAAGAACGCACCTTCTTCTCCAACCCAACTCTGTCTTGCGCGGTCGATAAAGCCGTTGCCGCTGGCAAGGCCGTACACATCATGGGCCTGCTCTCTGCTGGCGGCGTTCACAGCCACGAAGATCACATCATGGCGATGGTTAAACTGGCCGCCGAGCGCGGTGCGGAAAAAATCTATCTGCACGCCTTCCTGGACGGTCGCGATACGCCACCACGCAGCGCAAAAGGCTCTCTGCAAGCCTTCGAAGAGAAGTTCGCCGCGCTGGGTAAAGGCCGCGTAGCGTCCATCATTGGCCGTTACTACGCCATGGACCGCGACAACCGCTGGGATCGCGTTGAACAGGCCTATGACCTGATGACCCTGGCAAAAGGTGAATTCCAGTTCGCGACCGCCGTTGAAGCGCTGGAAGCGGCCTATGCACGTGATGAAAACGACGAATTCGTGAAAGCGTCCGTGATCCGCGCTGAAGGCCAGGCCGACGCCGCCATGGAAGATGGTGACGTGCTGATCTTCATGAACTTCCGCGCTGACCGCGCGCGTGAAATCACCCGTGCCTTCGTCAACAGCGACTTCGACGGTTTTGCCCGTAAGAAAGTGGTAAAACTGGACTTCATCCAGCTGACTGAATACGCCGCAGACATCAAAGCGCCTTGCGCGTATCCGCCAGCATCTCTGGCAAACACCTTTGGCGAGTGGATGGCGAAGAACGACAAAACGCAGCTGCGTATCTCTGAAACCGAGAAGTACGCACACGTCACCTTCTTCTTTAACGGTGGCGTTGAAGAGCCGTTCAAAGGTGAAGACCGCATTCTGATCAACTCCCCGAAAGTGGCTACCTACGATCTGCAGCCAGAAATGAGCTCTGCAGAATTGACGGAAAAACTGGTTGCGGCCATCGAGAGCGGTAAGTACGACACCATCATCTGTAACTACCCGAACGGCGACATGGTGGGTCATACCGGGGTGATGGAAGCGGCAGTGAAAGCGGTTGAAGCGCTGGACCACTGCGTTGAGCAGGTAGCGAAAGCGGTTGAATCCGTTGGCGGCCAGCTGCTGATCACCGCTGACCACGGTAACGCTGAACAGATGCGCGACCCGGCGACCGGCCAGGCGCACACGGCCCATACCAACCTGCCTGTTCCGCTGATTTATGTGGGTGATAAATCACTGAAAGCAGTGGAAGGCGGCAAGCTTTCTGACATCGCGCCAACCATGCTGTCGCTGATGGGTATGCCGATCCCTGAAGAGATGACTGGTAAGCCGCTGTTCATCGTGGAATAATCGCTCCCCATGAGGGGAAAGGCGATTTTTTCAATCACATGGGTCGTGAAGCCGCTTAGGTTATCAGTCAGACCTCTGTTTTACGCCAGCGCACTCAGCGCTGGCGTATTGCTGTGCGCCGCATCCGCCCACGCGGATGACCGCGACCAGCTGAAATCCATTCAGGCCGATATCGCCGCCAAAGAGCGTGCGGTACGCCAGCAGCAACAGCAACGCTCCGCCCTCCTCGCCCAGCTTAAGCAGCAGGAAGAGGCGATCTCCGCCGCCACGCGTAAACTCCGTGAAACGCAAAACACCCTCGCCCAGTTGAATAAACAGATCGACGAGATGAACGCGTCGATTGCCAAACTCGAGCGCCAGCGTGACGCGCAGGAGCGCAATCTTGCCGCACAGCTTGATGCCGCATTCCGTCAGGGTGAACATACCGGACTCCAGCTGATCCTCAGCGGCGAAGAGAGCCAGCGCGGCCAGCGCCTGCAGGCCTACTTTGGCTATCTCAACCAGGCGCGTCAGGAGACGATCGCGCAGCTGAAGCAGACGCGCGAAGAGGTCTCAACGCAAAAAGCCGAGCTGGAAGAGAAGCAGAGCCAGCAGCAGACGCTGCTCTACGATCAGCAGGCCCAGCAGGCGAAGCTTGAGCAGGCTCGCAACGAGCGTAAGAAAACCCTTTCCGGCCTTGAATCCTCCATTCAGGAAGGTCAGAGTCAGCTAAGCGAAATGCGCGCCAACGAATCAAAACTGCGTAACAGCATCGCCCGTGCGGAAGCGGCGGCGAAAGCGCGCGCCGAAAAAGAGGCGCGCGAGGCGCAGGCTGTTCGCGACAAGCAGCAGGAAGCGTCCCGCAAAGGCACTACCTACAAGCCAAGCGAGAGCGAACGTTCCCTGATGTCGCGTACCGGCGGTTTGGGTTCTCCTCGCGGTCAGGCTTTCTGGCCCGTTCGCGGTTCAATTCTGCATCGCTATGGCGAACAGCTGCAGGGTGAGCTACGTTGGAAAGGGATAGTTATCGGTGCGTCTGAAGGTAGCGAAGTAAAAGCCATCGCCGATGGCCGCGTAATTCTGGCCGACTGGCTGCAGGGTTACGGGCTGGTGGTGGTGGTCGAACACGGTAAAGGCGACATGAGCCTTTACGGCTACAACCAGAGCGCGCTGGTCAGCGTCGGCACTCAGGTGCGCGCAGGCCAACCCATCGCCCTTGTGGGCAGCAGTGGCGGTCAGGGCCGCCCGTCACTCTATTTCGAAATTCGTCGCCAGGGTCAGGCGGTCAATCCACAGCCGTGGTTGGGAAGATAAGTTTTGCTTCAATTTCGTCGAATGGTTTTCTCCGTCGTCAGCGCGCTGGCGCTGGCTGCACCGGTATACGCAGGTAAACTCGCTATCGTGATTGATGACTTCGGTTATCGTCCACACTATGAAAATCAGGTGCTGGCGATGCCGTCGGCCATCTCTGTCGCTGTTCTTCCAAATGCGCCCCACGCGCGCGAAATGGCGACCAAAGCCCACAGCAGCGGTCATCAGGTGCTGATCCACCTGCCGATGGCCCCGCTCAGCAAGCAGCCGCTGGAAAAAGATACCCTGCGCCCGGATATGAGCAGCGAGGAGATCGAGCGCATCATCCGCGACGCCTACAACAAAGTGCCATATGCCGTAGGGCTGAACAACCATATGGGCAGCGCGATGACATCAAGCCTGTACGGGATGCTCAAAGTGATGCAGGCGCTGGAGCGTTACAACCTCTACTTCCTCGACAGCATGACCATCGGCAACAGCCAGGCAATGCGTGCCGCTCAGGGAACGGGCGTAAAGGTGATTAAGCGCAAGGTGTTCCTGGATGATACCCAGAACGAAGCCGATATCCGCATGCAGTTTAATCGAGCGGTACAGCTGGCCCGCCGCAATGGCTCAGCCATCGCCATCGGTCATCCGCACCCGTCTACCGTTCGCGTTCTGCAGCAGATGCTGCCGACCTTGCCTGACGATATCACGCTGGTGCGTCCGAGCGATCTGCTGAACGAGCCGCAGGTGGATACCTCTAAACCAAATTCTGCGCAGCCTGTCCCGACAGCGCCGCGTAATCCGTTCCGCGGCGTGAAGCGCTGTGTACCTAAGCAACCGCTTGAACCGGTCTATGCAACCCGCTTCTTCTCCGTCATCGGAGACAGCATCAGTAACAGTACGCTGGTGAATTACGTCCAGCAGCAGTGGCAGGGATGGGGTAAGAAAGCCTGACGCTTATTTCGCAATCTGAGAGTCCGTCTGCTCGTTAGCAACGGGCTCTTTTTTTTCCTGATGCTGATACCAGGATTTGAAATACTTCAAAAAACTATAGGCTGTGGCATACAGTCCCGTTGCCACCCCCACTTTGCCCTTACGCCAGGCGCCGCTAAACAGATACCATTTGAAAAAAGCCCCGATGGCGCTGATTACGCCGCGCCCAATAGAGGACCGTATTTTTTGATGTTGAACCAGGCGGGTTGTATAACAATTTAATTTGTTAAAAAGCTCATGCAGCGTGGGAAACGTATCATGTTTTACATAACCCGGAATACGTTCACAACGTAGAAAGCCTTCGACCTGATCGTCTACCGGTCGGTTATTAAACCGGGACTGGTTACGGTTAAAAAGACGCACAGGATAATCAGGGGATGAAACAGGATAAATCGTCCGGACTTCCTCACCCAGAACAAACCAGTGGCGGCATATTTGCCATGCCATTCCCGGGTCTGGCTCATCGTCTGCTTTTAACGTTAAAATGGCATTAACCGTTTCCTGGTCAAGAATTTCGTCGCTGTCGATGCACAGGACCCAGTCATGGCTGGCTAAGGATATGGCATAGTTCATCTGCTCGCCATGCCAGCCAAATTTTTTATAGACGGGTTGCAGTCCAAAGCTTTCACAAATATATCGTGTTTTGTCCGTACTGCCAGAATCGACCACGACAATTTCATCCGCTATTTTCAAAAGAGGCGGGATAACATCGTGTAATAATCTTTCAGAATTAAACGTTAATAAGCAGACCGTTATTTTAAACATTTTCCCAATCTCAATAGCAGCCTAAATTAATATTATTAATACTATATAAATGAGTAGAGACGATTAAAGTCCTGAATCGCACTTTTCAAATAAGCACGCTTGAAATGTTGTCTAATCCTGAAGCGCAATAAAATAGAAAAATCTATTTTATTTCAACAGATTCTTTATAATGCAGTCAGTTGAAGGGTAGCACACGGATTCAGACATGCCGCACAAAAGTAAAATTCTCCTCCTGGATACGGGTAAAGAATGGGGGGAGGCACCAACAGTATGCTTGAGCTCCTGAAGCGAATTAATCGCGATAAATTCGATATTACCTGTTGTTTTTACAGTGATTATAGTCGTGCTGAAGGTGAGACGATTGGCCAGGTGCTCAACGGCATCGGGATCCCACTCATCGTTATCCCTCAACGCCAGCAGCCGGTCTGGGCCAAATTGCTGAAGGAAGCGGGACGTAGCCTGCTGTTTTTCTCACGCGGCGCCCGCAAGGCATTTACACGTTATGTGGATATCATGTGGCGCATCAGGCCTAACGTCAGCAAAATCGAAACCCTTTTCACGCAGGGCGGTTTCGATACGCTCTATATGAATAACCAGCCGGGCTCAAATGAGGAAGGCTATCTGGCGGCGGCGAACCTGCAGGCGAGGTTGATCCAGCACTGCCGCATTGAGCCTGTTTTAACCCCGCCGCTGGTAAAGCTGGTTAATGCCCATGCCACAAAAATCATCGCCGTCTCGCACGGCGTTGAACGCGTGTTGCTTGAGCATGGCGTCCGGCCCGAACTGTGTACGACGGTCAATAATGCCATCGACATCCACCAGCCTTTACCTGACCGACGCGCGATGCGCCAGCGCCTGAACATTGATGACGACACGTTTGTGTTCGGCAGTATCGGGTCGTTAATTTCTCGCAAAGCAAACCACCACACGCTGGAGGCGCTGGCACAGTTCAGCCAGAAGCATCCCCAGGCGAAATGGAAAATGGTGCTGGTCGGCGAAGGTGCCGAACGCAGCGCTTTAGCGGAACAGGCCCGAGCGCTGGGAATTGAATCCCGCGTCATCTTCACCGGTTTTCAGAATACCCCCTTTGATTACCTCGCTACGTTTGACGCCTTTATTCTCGCCTCAAAAAGCGAAGGACTGCCGCGCGTGGTGCTGGAAGCGATGCTTCTCAATATCCCCGTGATTGGCTCTCAGGTGACCGGCACGGCGGAATTGATTGATCATGATTCGACAGGGCTGCTATTCCCCTGGAGCGATGTTTCACAGCTTGCACAGCATCTGGACAATATCTGGTCAGATGCGGAGCTGCGGGCTCGACTGGCTGCGGCTGCATACCAGAACGTCTGTCATAACTATGCCATCGAAAACTATGTCAGCGGTGTCGAAGCCGTGCTTGGCGCGCACTAACCAAACGAGATAACTATGTTTAAATTTCTTAATGCTCGCTATCGTCATATCACCGGGCGACACAACATTCCTTACAGCTCTCTGCCCGTGACGGGCGCGCTTGCTGCGGTGGATTCTATTGTGATTCCGTGTACCGGCGCAGATTTCGTCGAAGAAGCATTACTCTCTGCCACCTTCGCGGAACGCTATGCCACCGGGGTGAGCGAAATCGTCATCGTCAGCGATCAGCCTGAATCCGCCTTTGGGGTACTGCCGCCGAAAACACGCGTAGTGACGCTTAACCTTCCGGTTCGTGAGGAAGGTTACCGCTATAAGCAAATCTACCTCAGCCGTCTGGTGAAGCTTAACGCCCCGCTGCAGGCGCGCGGTGAAGGCGTATTGATGATCGATTCCGATCTCAACCTGCTGAAAATGCCCGAGATCAACATGGCCGATATGCATATCTACTCCAGCTTCCGTCAGGGCAAAATGATTGCCAAGCTGGACGGTGCGCCAGCGGAGAAAGTGCCGGCGTATTACAAAGAGACGGTGCGCCCGTATCTGGTCGATCACGTTAACGGCGCGTTTCTTGCGGCAACAAAAAAAACCTGGCGCCGTATCTGCCCGCTGTGGCTGACGCTGTTCCAGGATACCTGGGAGCTGATGGACGACACGCAGCCGCCGACCGATCAATTACCCCTCGCCGCGCTACTGGACATGCTGGATCTAAAAACGGTTAACCTGGGCGACTGGATGAACTGGCCGGTCTCCAAGAAGATCGGTGGTCAGGAAGCCGTTGTACCGAAAGAGGTGATTGGCGCGCACGGCGGCTTCCCTCTCTCCGAATGGCAGAAGTATCTTGAATCGCCGGATAACAAACTGCTGTTCAAAGGCCAGGACTACACCCGCAAGGTGCGTTACCTGACGGACGAAGAGAAAAAGAATCAGTAAAAAAGGGGCTCAGGCTCAGAGGAATCCCCAGAAATCTATAAGCAGAAGCAATAAAGCTGCTTTCATAATGACTGCAGGCTTTAAGCGATGCCCTGGTCCGGCTGTAAATCGCCGAAGCGTTTCCGTAAGGCCGGGGCGAGGCGCAGGGATGCGCCGAGAGGGCGTGGCCTGCATGGATGCAGGCTCATGCCCGACCCGATAGCCTGAAGGAATAAGCTGAGGGCACCGCGAAGCGGCGATTTACCGCCGGGAGCCCGGGTTGCCAGGGTGGTGGCGACTGAGCCACCCTGGCACGTTCACCGATACAAGAATCATAGAGTAGCAAGGAACATAAAGTGAACGGAATGACCACCAGAGCTGTATGTTCCCCCTCACCCCAACCCTCTCCCTCAAGGGAGAGGGGGTCGTCCATGCAAGCATTATTTTGTGGGGATCCCTCAGGCCCCTTTTTGATTACTTATCCCAGCTCAGGATCACTTTTCCTGACTGGCCGGAACGCATCGCGTCAAAGCCCTGCTGGAACTCATCGATGGAGAAACGGTGAGTAATAATCGGGGACAGATCCAGACCGGACTGGATTAGCGCCGCCATCTTGTACCAGGTCTCGAACATCTCGCGGCCATAGATGCCCTTGATGAACAGCCCCTTGAAGATGACTTTGTTCCAGTCGATAGACATGTCTGACGGCGGAATACCCAGCATCGCGATACGGCCACCGTGATTCATGGTGTCGAGCATGGTCCGGAACGCCGGTGGCGCGCCGGACATCTCCAGACCCACGTCAAAACCTTCGGTCATGCCCAGCTCTTCCATCACGTCGGTCAGGCTCTCTTTCGAAACATCCACCGCGCGGGTGACGCCCATTTTGCGCGCCAGCGACAGACGGTATTCGTTCACGTCGGTGATCACAACGTTGCGCGCGCCCACGTGCTTCGCCACCGCAGCGGCCATAATGCCGATTGGGCCCGCGCCGGAGACCAGCACGTCTTCACCGACCAGGTCGAAGGAGAGCGCCGTGTGCACCGCGTTGCCGAACGGGTCGAAGATGGAGGCCAGATCGTCAGAGATATTGTCCGGGATTTTGAACGCGTTAAACGCCGGGATCACCAGGTATTCCGCGAAGCAGCCCGGACGGTTTACGCCCACGCCAATGGTATTACGGCACAGGTGCGTACGTCCGCCGCGGCAGTTACGGCAGTGGCCGCAGGTAATATGGCCTTCACCGGAGACGCGATCGCCAATTTGGAAGCCTTTCACTTCCTGGCCGATACCCACCACTTCACCGACATATTCGTGACCGACAACCATCGGTACCGGAATGGTTTTCTGCGACCACTGGTCCCAGTTGTAGATATGAACGTCAGTACCGCAGATAGCCGTTTTACGAATTTTGATCAGCAGATCGTTATGACCGACTTCCGGCTCCGGCACGTCGGTCATCCAAATCCCTTCTTCCGCTTTCAGTTTGGATAACGCTTTCATCACACGTCCTCAGGCAATGACGCCCAGCTGTTTACCGATGCGGGTAAAGGCTTCCACCGCACGTTCAATTTGTTCAGGCGTATGCGCCGCAGACATCTGGGTGCGGATACGCGCCTGACCTTTTGGCACCACCGGGAAGAAGAACCCGGTGACGTAAATCCCTTCTTTCTGCAGCTCGCGGGCAAATTGCTGCGCGACGACGGCATCGCCCAGCATCACCGGAATGATCGCGTGGTCAGCACCGGCCAGGGTAAACCCTGCGGCGCTCATTTTTTCGCGGAACAGACGGGCGTTGGACCACAGGCGGTCGCGAAGCTCAGCGCCGGACTCCACCATCTCCAGCACTTTGATGGAGGCAGAAACAATGGCCGGCGCCAGGGAGTTGGAGAACAGATACGGGCGGGAGCGCTGGCGCAGCCACTCGACCACCTCTTTACGCGCGGCGGTATAGCCGCCGGACGCGCCGCCGAGCGCTTTGCCCAGCGTACCGGTGATGATGTCCACGCGGCCCATCACGTCACAGTATTCGTGGGAACCGCGGCCGTTTTCGCCGACAAAACCGACCGCGTGAGAGTCATCGACCATCACCAGCGCGTCGTATTTATCCGCCAGGTCGCAAACGCCCTTCAGGTTGGCGATCACGCCATCCATGGAGAACACGCCGTCGGTGGCGATCAGCACGTGGCGAGCCCCCGCTTCACGAGCCTCTTTCAGGCGCGCTTCCAGCTCGACCATGTCGTTGTTGGCGTAGCGGAAACGCTTCGCTTTACACAGGCGTACGCCGTCGATGATGGAGGCGTGGTTCAGGGCGTCGGAGATAATGGCATCTTCTGCGCCAAGCAGAGTCTCAAAAAGACCGCCGTTGGCGTCAAAGCAGGAGGAGTACAGAATCGCGTCTTCCATTCCGAGGAAGCTCGCCAGCTTTTGCTCAAGCTGCTTGTGGCTGTCCTGCGTACCGCAGATAAAGCGTACGGAGGCCATGCCGAAACCGTGGGTGTCCATGCCGTTTTTTGCAGCGGCAATCAGCTCAGGGTGATTCGCAAGACCTAAATAGTTGTTCGCACAAAAGTTGATCACATGGCTGCCGTCGGCAACGGTGATGTCCGCCTGCTGGGCAGACGTGATAATACGCTCTTCCTTGAACAACCCTTCCGCACGTGCGGTGTCGAGGTCGCTGTTTAACTGTTTGTAAAAATCACCACGCATTGCAATTCTCCAGACTCGGCAAATTTCGGGACATATTACCCAAACCTATAGTTCATGACGAGATGACACGTCATCTCTTGTCGTTTTTGCAGCATAAATCACGCGTACCCCTGCGCTGTGAAGGTGAATGGCTGAAGGGCAGCCATACTAATGATATGATAGAGACATTAGCGTCCGGGATTGTCCCCGGGCTCCACACTTCAAAGGTTACAGTTATGATCATCGTTACCGGCGGCGCGGGCTTTATCGGCAGCAATATTGTTAAGGCTCTCAATGACAAAGGCATCACCGACATCCTGGTGGTTGACAACCTGAAAGACGGCACCAAGTTCGTCAACCTGGTGGATCTGAACATCGCTGACTACATGGATAAAGAAGACTTCCTTATCCAGATTATGGCAGGCGAAGAGTTCGGCGAGATCGAAGCCATCTTCCACGAAGGTGCGTGCTCTTCCACCACCGAGTGGGACGGTAAGTACATGATGGACAACAACTATCAGTACTCCAAAGAGATCCTGCACTACTGCCTGGAGCGTGAAATTCCGTTCCTGTATGCCTCTTCCGCGGCAACCTACGGCGGTCGCACCTCTGACTTCATCGAGTCCCGCGAGTACGAGCAGCCGCTGAACGTCTACGGTTACTCCAAATTCCTGTTCGACGAGTACGTGCGTCAGGTGCTGCCAGAAGCGAACTCGCAGATTGTCGGATTCCGCTACTTCAACGTCTACGGACCGCGCGAAGGCCACAAAGGCAGCATGGCGAGCGTGGCGTTCCACCTGAACACCCAGCTGAATAACGGCGAAAGCCCGAAACTGTTCGAAGGCAGCGACGGCTTTAAGCGCGACTTCGTTTACGTGGGCGACGTTGCCGCAGTGAACCTGTGGTTCTGGGAAAACGGCGTATCCGGCATCTTCAACCTGGGTACCGGTCGCGCGGAGTCCTTCCAGGCGGTGGCTGACGCAACGCTGGCGTATCACAAAAAAGGCAGCATCGAGTACATTCCGTTCCCTGACAAGCTGAAAGGCCGTTATCAGGCGTTCACCCAGGCTGACCTGACCAACCTGCGCGCCGCAGGCTACGACAAGCCGTTCAAGACCGTTGCCGAAGGCGTAACGGAATATATGGCCTGGCTGAACCGCGACGCGTAAGTATGAAGATTCTGGTGATCGGCCCGTCATGGGTGGGCGACATGATGATGTCGCAAAGTCTCTATCGCACGCTCAAGGCGCGTTATCCCCAGGCGATAATCGACGTGATGGCACCCGCATGGTGCCGTCCGCTGTTGTCGCGTATGCCGGAAGTGAACGAGGCGATCCCGATGCCGCTTGGCCACGGGGCGCTGGAAATTGGCGAACGCCGTAAACTCGGCCATAGCCTGCGCGAGAAGCGCTACGATCGGGCGTATGTCCTGCCAAACTCCTTTAAATCCGCCCTGGTGCCCTTTTTTGCGGGTATTCCACATCGCACCGGCTGGCGCGGTGAAATGCGCTACGGCCTGCTGAACGATGCGCGGGTGCTGGATAAAGAGGCCTGGCCGCTGATGGTGGAGCGCTATGTGGCGCTGGCCTACGACAAAGGCGTGATGCGCAGTGCGAAAGATCTGCCGCAGCCTCTGCTATGGCCACAGCTTCAGGTCAACGACGGTGAAAAATCCCAGACCTGTAACGCGTTTGGTCTTTCGTCTGAACGCCCGATGATTGGCTTCTGCCCTGGCGCCGAGTTCGGCCCGGCAAAACGCTGGCCGCACTACCACTATGCGGAGCTGGCGAAACAGCTGATTGACGAAGGCTACCAGATTGTCCTGTTCGGTTCGGCAAAGGACCACGAGGCAGGCAACGAAATTCTCGCTACGCTCAGTAATGAACAGCAGGCCTGGTGCCGCAACCTGGCGGGAGAAACGCAGCTTGAACAGGCGGTTATTCTGATCGCCGCCTGTAAGGCCGTGGTCAGTAACGATTCGGGCCTGATGCACGTCGCTGCCGCGCTCAACCGCCCGCTGGTGGCGCTGTATGGCCCAAGTAGCCCGGACTTCACGCCCCCGCTTTCTCATAAAGCGCGCGTCATTCGCCTGATCACCGGCTACCATAAAGTTCGCAAGGGCGATGCCGCAGAAGGCTACCATCAGAGCCTGATCGACATTACGCCAGAGCGCGTTCTCGAAGAGCTTAACGAACTGCTGTTGAGCGAAGAAGGATAACGAATGCGGGTACTTATCGTTAAAACTTCTTCGATGGGCGATGTTCTGCATACGCTCCCGTCACTGACGGACGCCATGCGGGCCGTTCCCGGCATTCGTTTTGACTGGGTGGTGGAAGAAGGCTTCGCGCAGATCCCCACCTGGCATGAAGCGGTTGACCGCGTGATACCGGTGGCGATTCGCCGCTGGCGCAAAGCGTGGTTCTCCGCGCCGATTAAAGCCGAACGCAAGGCCTTCCGTGAGGCGGTGCAGGCGCAGCGTTACGACGCTATCATCGACGCCCAGGGGCTGGTGAAAAGCGCTGCGCTGGTGACGCGTCTGGCACACGGCGTAAAGCACGGCATGGACTGGCACACCGCCCGCGAACCGCTGGCGAGCCTGTTCTATAATCGTCGCCACCACATCGCAAAGCAACAGCACGCCGTCGAACGTACCCGCGAGCTGTTTGCAAAAAGCCTGGGCTACGCGAAACCGGAAACCCAGGGCGACTACGCCATTGCGCAGCACTTTTTGCGCAATACAGATCCCTGTGTTCAGCCTTATCTTGTCTTCCTGCATGCCACAACGCGCGACGATAAACACTGGCCGGAATCGCACTGGCGAAGCCTGATTGAACTAATGCAACCCACCGGCATCCATATTAAACTCCCGTGGGGTGCCGAACATGAGCGGCAGCGTGCAGAGCGTCTGGCAGCAGGTTTTTCACAGGTCGAGGTATTGCCGAAACTCACGCTGGCGCAGGTTGCCGCGCAGCTGGCGGGAGCGAATGCTGTTGTTTCCGTTGATACAGGTCTAAGCCATTTAACCGCGGCGCTGGATCGTCCGAATATTACGATTTTTGGTCCGACCGATCCTGGATTGATCGGGGGTTACGGCAAAAACCAGCATCAGATGGTCAGCCCGACCCAGCAAACAAAGGATATCAGCGCAGATGCTATTTTTTCATTTTTACAGGGCAGCCGTTGGCTTTCCAACAGGGATATCTAACGCATGAGTTACGTATTTCTGCTGATTTTACTCTTTCCGGTGAAGCTTATCCGGAAGCTGTTCCGCAAAGAGACAGGTAAAAACCTGGTCATTCAGACAGCAAAAATCGGCGATTTTGTTAATGCAACGCCCCTCCTGGCATACCTGCAAAAAAGCGACGTGCTTATCAGTCGTAGCGTGAGTGCGCTGGCAAAGCATGATGAGACGATCGATAAGATTTTTTTTATCGAGCAGCATAAGCGTAACCTGTGGCGAAAGCTGGTCTTTGCCTGCCGGATCATGAACCGCTATGACAATGTCTATCTCCTGCAACCCAACAGCGTGAACCTTTTTTTCGCCTCCGTATGTAACGCTAAAAATAAACAGTTTTTAAGCACTTACACGCGCAGATGGTATCACGGTATTTTCTATGCAACGGCAGACGGCACTGTTGAACACGGCAGAAAGACGCTGTCGGTCACGAACTATCTCAAACTGGCCGATCGCACCTTAACCTGGAAAGACTCGCCAAAGCACGCCACAAAGCCGCTTTTCAAACCGGCGACCTATCCGGCAATCCTCGATAAACCCGGCGTGATCCGCATTGGCATCAGCGTAGCCGCGGGAAATAAAGCGAAAACCGTTCCGCCGGTCATCTGGAAGCAAATTGCCGATCGTCTCGCCGACCTGCCTTGCGAATTTTATGTGTTTGGCGCCCCGAATGAACAATCGTGGATGGACGATATCACCCGCGCTTATGGTGAACTGCCCAACTTTATTAACCTGATTGGCAAAATCTCGCTTGAAGAGCTGCCGTGGGCCATTTCTAAAATGGATTGCTATATCGCGTCTGACTCGGGGAATGTCTATATTGCTGATGCTGTTGATGTACCAGTGGTATTGCTGTTTGGGCCTTGTTGTCACTATGAACAACGTCCGCTGGGCAACGTATTGCTGATTGGTAATGATGACAACATTTGCTCATATGTTTTTGAAACACGATATTACTTCTCACAGAGCCGGGAAGAACTCTTCTCTGTAACAGACGAAGCGCTACGTGACCTCAAAAATTTTATTTGCGAGTTACCAACAATTAACGCAACTGCATACTCCTTTGATGCTCAGGAAAACTAATTATTATGGCTTTTCTAAGCATCATTATTGCCGCGCATAACGCCAAAGATACGCTTCACACTACGTTAGAAAGCCTGCAAAACGCGATTGAAGGAGCGGGCGATGATGTAGAGATCATTATCTTTAACGACAGTTCCAATGACTCAACACAGGATATTATTGAAGCGTGGCTGCCAACGCTTCCGAATGCGCAATCCCGATACGTTGAGTACCGTAACGTAGGTCATGTTCGAAACAGTGCCCTCTCGCTGGCCTCAGGTGAATACATTACCATGCTGGATAGCGATGATCGGATGAAACCGGGCAGCATCAGGGACGCCGTGGCGTTTCTCAAAACAGAGCGCCCTGATATGCTCCTGACGCGCCTGCTGGAAATTCGCGACACCAAAAAAATGACAGCCGACTGGCAGGGGTTCGCTCCTGTTGCTTTGTCACAACATGAGGCAATAAAGCGGTTCCTGCAGCACAAAGATTTTCAGGCACATCTCATCGGTCAATTTATTCATCGGAAATTGTACGTAAATAACCCGATTCCTTCGATGGTTTGCTATGAAGATTTCGCCGTATTTCCCGGCATGCTGATGCAAGCGAGTAAAATAGTCTATCAGCGTCAGGGACACTATTATTACATCAAACGTAACGATAGTTTGTCGAGTCGTCTCGACGCCAGTAAAATCGCTACGCTGGTTGATTGCACATTGCAAATGGAAAAAACGTTCCCTCGTTCTTTTACGCATCTTGTTAATTGTCACTGGTTTGATATCTACAGAAACCATCGGCAGCATCTGACTGACCTGCAACTCAAACTGGTTAAACAGCGGGTTAATGCACTTTATTCTCTCTCTTTCTTCTTCTCCAGAGATGTACGTTTCAGCTACAAAAAAAGGGTCATTGAGGCATTATGGAAAAAGTAAAACTGCGGCTTTATCAGCTGACGCTGATTTTGAGCCTTATTTCGCTTGCGCTGGCGCTGCTGAGTTCAGGTAAGCAGCGAGAGTTTTTCTATATTGCAATTTATGCCAGCATTATCGGCTTAGCGTGCGAATATAAAAAAATCACAGTGCGTCCTTTTTCTATCGCACTACCGATTTTGCTCATTGGGTTACTTAATCTTTGCTGGTACATGGTGTATGAATACCATAGCGAAGGTCTGAACGTTTATAGCGATTATCTTGGTGCAAGTAAAAAATTGATTCTGGCAAGTATTCTCATTTTCTATCTTGACCGGTTTAAGTCTTATATTGACAAAATATCCTTTCAGAAATATTTCTTATACGCCTCTGGCGCAGGGTTTATACTTGCCACTGGCTATGGCTTATGGCAGGCATCACAGGGTATGGGACGTATTGAGATGGCCATAAACCGTGCGACCGTGTCGGCCTATGTTTACTCTGTACTGTCGCTGGCGTTTGTATACAGCCTTTATCTACAGAAAAATATAAAACTGTATGTAGCCGCAGGACTCATCATCTTAATATCTTATTTTGTTATTCTTCTAACGGGCACGCGTGCCGCAATGGGACTATATTTGATCCTGGCGATTGTACTCACGCTTTATCATTTCAAAAGAATACACCTTAAATCAACGCTGATTTTCTTATGTATTGTGGCGGGCATTGTTATCGTTAGCTACAAGCCATTAATTTTACCTAAGATCCAACAAACACAAGTTGAAGTCGAAAGTTACCAAAAAGGTGATGATGCAACCTCGCTCGGCGCACGTTTCTCTATGTGGAGTGTTGGTATTCAAAACGGACTTGCCCATCCTTTGGGGCAGTCAGTTGAAGACCGCGAAGTATGGACACAGCAATATGTGAAAAATGGACATCCACATCTTGCATCCGCACTCGATTATATCAGGGTGCATCTACATAATGAGTTTATTGAAAAATATTCTCTGCAGGGGATCCCCGGGCTGGCGATATTATTCTTTTTCTATATATCGATGATCGTTTACGCACTTAAAAACAGGAATGGCCTGCTGCTGACGACCATGCTTCTTTTATTACTCTATGGCCTGACGGACGTCATACTGTTGAGTTCAGAAGCCTTAATCTTCTTTGTCACCGTGTTTGCGCTGAGTACACCTTTTTCGCAAACCAGGCAACGCTAATGATAATGCCCGCGTCGCGGGCATTATTTTTTCTTGTATTGATAAAACTCCGCCAGCGTCATTCCTACCGTCTTATCAGACAACCAGCTAAAGAGCATTTCTAAATCCCGATACAACCCTTCGATCGCCGCCTCATCTTTAAACGTGGGGCTTCCGCCAGGCATAAATTCCGACGAATGAAGCATAAACTCTACGTACTCACTTCCCTGAGACAGGCATTGCTGTGCAACCTGAATCATCTGCGCCGCATTCCCACCGGACGGTCTTAGCCAGTTAACCGAGGGTGAGCGGTATTTACCGCGAAGCCTGTCGTAACCCTGTTTGATCGTGTTCAACCAGGCCGGGTGTTTATACTGGATGCTCATGGGAACTTCGAGCAATGGGCTATTGCCTGCCCGGGAAATATTGTCTAAATCCATGAAATAGGCGTGGTCGGGGAAATGCTGATAATCCGTTCCGCCATTACCCTGCGGAGCACCTTTCGCATTGCGCCAGTTCACGCGTGGCGTCACGGAGCAATCAACCTGGTACCCTAGTTCAACGAGCAATTTTGCATAGCGACTGTCAAATGCCCAACGTCCGGCACGGTGGCTTAACATTTTGGTCTGGAATGTCTCTTCCAGCAGGCGGGTCATAAACAGCACTTTCTCGCGCATCACCTCATCCGAAAACTCAATCAGATAAGGCTGCCAGCGCCAGTCATCTCCCGTGAGATCGTGTTCCGGCGGGCTATTCCATGCGTGAAGGTGCATCCCCACCTCGCCCTGACCGCGGGCGATCGCGTCCCTGGCGAATTCGATGAAAACGGGCTCGATCGCCATCTCGTAATTGGTCAGCCACACGGGCTTAAAGCCGAAACGCTCACAAAGCGCCTGGAACCGCGCCAGATAGCGCGCGTTTTCCGTTTTAATGACGCGGTGATTTTGCCAGAGATTATCGCCCTCAGTATCAATTGTGATGATAAACGCTGGTTTGTTCATAATGAGTCCGCAAGACAGGAAAGTTAGCGCTATGTTACGCACTCTCCAAAGCGTGAGTAAACCCTTCCTGGGAAATTACTGAGATTATGGAGAAAGAGTGCAAGTCGCTATCAGGTCTATTAGAATTGCCATCAGTACAACGCCGATAAGATGATGATGAATAACTTACCTGACACACCTGATTTGCGCATTTTACTTATCAAACTCCGCCATCATGGCGACATGTTGCTGACCACTCCCGTCATTGATTCGTTACGTCAAAAATGGCCGCAGGCGCAGATTGATGTCCTGCTGTATGAAGAAACGCGCGATATGCTCGCCGCGCATCCGGCGATCGGTACAATTTTTGGAATCGATCGTAAATGGAAGCAGCTAGGCACGCTGAAGCATCTTCAAAAAGAGTGGCAGTTACTGTGTGCGTTAAGAAATCAGCATTATCATCTGGTTATTAACCTTGCCGATCAATGGCGTAGCGCGATCGTCACCCGTTTGACCGGCGCACCCGTTCGCCTCGGATTCGCGTTTAACAAACGCAACAGTGCATTCTGGCGTTTTTGTCATACCGATCTGGTCTCTGTCGACGGCCACAAATCCCTGCATACAGTCGAACAGAATCTCTCCATTCTGGCACCATTACCTGTCGCGCCGCAGCCTGCCGTCACCATGGCCTACGCCGCAGAAGACTGGGATTATGCCCGTCAAAGACTGACGCAGACGGGTGTGGGCGAGCGCTACATCGTGATCCAGCCGACGTCCCGCTGGTTCTTTAAATGCTGGAGCGAAGACAAAATGGCGCAAACCATTACTGCACTACAGCAGGATGGCCATACGGTTGTGCTCACCGCGGGGCCGGATAAAAAAGAGCTGGCGATGATCGATCGCATTCTCGCCGCCTCGCCGAAGACGGGGGTCGTCTCTCTGGCGGGCCAGCTAACGTTGCGCCAGCTGGCCTCACTCATCGATCATGCGTGTCTTTTTATTGGCGTTGACTCCGTTCCAATGCATATGGCCGCCGCGCTTCAAACGCCCTGCGTGGCATTGTTTGGTCCATCAAAACTGACGTTCTGGTCACCGTGGCAGGTTAAAGGGGAAGTGATCTGGGCCGGCGATTACGGCCCGCTACCCGATCCGGATGCCATTGATACCAAAACGAAAGAACGCTATCTCGACGCCATTCCCGTTGATGCTGTCGTCTCCGCCGCAAGGAGATACCTGTCATGAAACACCATCGTCTGGCCATTGTTCGCCAAAAATATCGCCCTGATGGCGGAGCGGAACGCTTCGTTTCGCGCGCCCTCACCGCACTGAGCAATCAGAACCTTGAGCTCAACGTCATCACGCGCGAGTGGCAGGGAGAGAAGCAAGACGACTGGCATATCCACATTTGCAACCCTCAAAAATGGGGCCGCATCAGTCGAGAACGCGGATTTGCACAGGCCGCGCGCGCGCTATGGCAGCAACAGCAGTTTGATATTGTTCAAAGCCATGAGCGCATCCCGGGGTGTGATATTTATCGTGCGGGTGATGGGGTGCATCGTCGCTGGCTGCTGCAGCGCGCGCGCATTTTACCTGCCTGGCGCGCGCAAATGCTGATGTATGACCGCTATCACCGCTATGTGATGCGTGCGGAACGGGAAATGTATCAGGCGCCTGAGTTAAAAGCCGTAATCTGTAATGCGGAGATGATCAAACGCGAAATCGTTGAAGACTTTGATATTGACGCAAAGAAAATTCATGTGATTTATAATTCTATTGATTCCAGCCGCTTCGTTCCGGCCCAGGAGGCACAGCGTGCGATTTTGCGCCAACAATTTGGTTTGCCAGCCGATGCCGTTGTGTTCTGTTTTGTTGGCTCAGGGTTTGAACGAAAAGGATTGGCCAGCGCCATACGCGCTATCGCTGGAACATCAGCCTGGCTGATTGTGGTTGGGCAAGATAAAGCAGAACGTCGTTATCGCGACCTCGCCCGTTCTTTAGGCTGCGAGGGGCAAATCCGTTTCCTGGGGATGCAAAAAGAAACTCTGCCTTTTTATCAGCTATCCGATGGTTTACTGTTGCCAACGCTGTATGATCCCTTTCCTAACGTCATTCTTGAAGCGATGGCCTGCGGCTTGCCCGTCATTACTTCAGAGAGTTGCGGTGGTGCAGAATTTATTCAACAAGGCCAGAACGGATTTTATTGTGACGCACTTGATATCAGTACATTGAAGGAAGCGGTAGCCGCTATCCCTTCACTGGAAAAAAATAACAATATGGGACGAGCGGCACGTGAACGTGTAAAAGACGCCACTCCCGAAAAACTATCAAGTCAGCTTATTACGCTTTATCAAAAATTACTGGATTAAAAATGCGCATCCTAATGATTATTGATGGTTTACCCGGTGGAGGAGCCGAAAAAACGGTTCTTACACTCTCCCGCGGGTTAATAGAAATGGGGCATCAGGTCTCTCTATTCTCTCTGCGGAAAGTGTGCGACTACGCCATCCCGGAAGGCATCGATTATCAGGTTGTTCAGGACACATGTAAAAAACCGTGGCGAAAGCTCACGGAGATCCCACGCCGCGCCCAACTGCTAGATCAGGCGATTGAGCGAGCTGAGCGCAGCGGCAAATTTGATGTGGTGTTCTCTCACCTGCACAAGACAGACCGCATTGTGGCGCATTGCCGCGCGCTGGAACGTGACAAAGTCTGGTTCTGCGTGCACGGCATGTTCTCGTTTTCCTATCTTCGCCATCGCAGCGGACTTTCGCGCTGGTTTAAACATCTTAAAATTCGTCATACCTACGAAAACCGCAACGTTGTCGCCGTCTCAGGCGCCGTGTTGAAAGATCTTTCCGAGACGCTGGCGCTCAATCTTCGACGCAAAGCGGTTATCCATAATCCTTTCGATATTCCTGAAATTCAGCGTCTGGCGGATGCGCCCTTCGAAATGCAGGGAAAGGATTACATTATTCATGTTGGCCGCTTCCATGAGCACAAACGCCACGACCGACTCTTACGTGCGTTCGCCCTGAGCAAAATTGACACCACGCTGGTCATGATGGGCAATGGATCTGACGCTCAAATTCGCAAACTCAAGCAGCTTGCAGAAGAGCTGGGTATTGAAAACAAAACGGTTTTCCGCCCGTTCGATTCCAATCCCTATCCCTGGATTAAAGGGGCACGCCTTTTAGTGTTAAGTTCTGACTGCGAAGGTTTTGGTAATGTGCTGGTCGAAGCCATTATCTGTCAGACGCCACCGGTCAGTACAAATTGCCCCGGAGGCCCTGCTGAAATCCTCACCGGAGCCTTAGCGCGCGGGCTGGCAGAGTTAAATGATGCGTCACTGGCAAAAACGCTGGCGGATATTTATACCGCCCCGCCGGTCGTTGGCGATGCAACCATCGCGTCGTTCGGTATCAGTGCCATTTGCCAGCAATATATTGCTCTGGTCGACAATCAAAAATAATCAGGTTTCTTATGCAAAATTCTGCCCCATTGCTAAGCGTGGTGGTTGCCGTTTATAACGGTGAAGCTTTCCTGGATCAGTTCTTTACCTGCCTTGTCAATCAACGCATCGACAGCATGGAAGTCATCATTGTCAATGACGGCTCTACTGACCGCTCGATGGAGATCGTCGAAAACTGGCGAGAAAAACTGCCGCAGATGCAGGTTATAGAACAGCAAAACCAGGGCGTATCCATCGCGCGTAACACCGGTCTGGCCGTTGCGACGGGTCAATATCTCTCTTTCCCGGATATTGATGATGTCTTTAAACCCGGCATGTACCAGCGCCTGCTGGATATGGCCGTCACGCAGGATCTGGATGTCGCCACCTGTAACGGGAACTACGTCTGGGAGAATAACAAGAAACCCTCACGCCCGATCTTCCCTGAAGACAAACTGGCTTCCACAGGGGTCATGGCTGGCCCTGCGTGGTTAAAAATGGCGCTGGATTCACGTAAATTCCTTCACGTCACCTGGTTGAACATCTATCGCCACGACTTTATCCGTCAACACAGTTTCCATTTCGAACCCGGCCTGCGCCATCAGGACATCCCGTGGACCACCGAAGTGCTGCTCGCGGCAGAGCGGGTTCAGTACACCAGTGAACGTTATTACGACTACTACATTCACTCTGCATCGGTGTCCCATATGCCGGACAATGACGACACGCTGATTCGTTCCGCGCGTCACTATATGAAAATCCTGCAGATGCTCGACGCCATCAATCAGCGTTACCCGGACAAAGTAAAAGGGATCCCTGCCTGCCACTGGCAAATTGCCAAAGAGGGGTTGGGCATTATTCACACCTTCGACAACATGAAGGATGAGAAGAAGAAATCAATGATTATTAAAGAGTTCTTCGAAACAGGCATCTGGAAACTCATCTGGAAAAGTGCAAAAAGTCCGCGTCTGCGCTGGCGGCTGGGTCGACGTTATTTCCGTTTGAAACGGTATCTGGCATAAGAGATAGCTTTACCTGGCCTAAATGCTTAGAATTTGCCCGCCGAAACTAAAAAAACGGATAATCGCTTGGAATTGTTGTATACCGCTCTGCTCTACATCATTCAGCCACTGGTGTGGCTGAGACTGTTGCTTCGTAGCCGGAAAGCGCCTGCGTATCGTAAACGCTGGGCTGAACGCTATGGCTTCTGCCGCAATAAAGTCGTACCGGACGGTATTTTGCTGCATTCCGTTTCTGTCGGTGAAACGCTGGCGGCGATCCCGCTGGTTCGCGCCCTGCGTCACCGTTACCCTTCGCTGCCAATCACCGTCACGACGATGACGCCAACCGGCTCGGAGCGCGCGTTATCCGCTTTCGGTAAAGACGTGCAGCACGTCTATCTGCCTTACGATCTGCCCTGCGCCATGAATCGTTTCCTGAATACCGTTCGCCCGAAGCTGGTGATCGTGATGGAAACCGAACTGTGGCCGAACATGATTTCCGCCCTGCATGCCCGTAAAATTCCGCTGGTCATTGCCAACGCGCGCCTGTCAGAGCGCTCGGCGAAAGGTTACGGCAAGCTGGGTAAATTTATGCGCCGCCTGCTGGGCAAAATCACGCTGATTGCCGCGCAGAACGAAGAGGACGCGGCACGCTTTATCTCTCTGGGCCTGAAACGCAACCAGCTTGCGGTAACGGGCAGCCTGAAATTCGATATTTCCGTTACCCCTGAGCTCGCAGCCCGTGCCATCACACTGCGTCGCCAGTGGGCCCCGCGTCGTCAGGTCTGGATTGCGACCAGTACCCATGATGGCGAAGAAGAGATCATCCTGCAGGCTCACCGCAAGCTGCTGGAAAAATTCCCTGATTTACTGCTGATCCTCGTGCCGCGCCATCCGGAGCGTTTTAAAGATGCCCGTGAAATGGTCCAGAAAGGCGGCTTCAGCTTCACGCTGCGCAGCAGCGGTGAAATTCCTTCCGGCAGCACCCAGGTGGTGATTGGCGATACGATGGGCGAGCTGATGCTGCTGTACGGAATCGCTGACCTCGCGTTTGTCGGTGGCAGCCTGGTCGAGCGCGGCGGTCATAACCCGCTGGAGCCGGCAGCCCACGCCATTCCGGTACTGATGGGGCCGCATACGTTTAACTTCAAAGATATCTGCGCGAAATTACAGCAGGCCGATGGTTTAATTACCGTGACCGATGCGGATTCGATGGTTAAAGAGGTATCGACCCTTCTGACTGACGAAGATTATCGCCTGTGGTACGGGCGTCATGCCGTCGAAGTGCTGCACCAGAACCAGGGCGCACTGACCCGACTGCTGCAGCTTCTGCAACCTTATCTGCCCCAGCGGAGCCACTAATGTCAACGCGTCTGTCGGTCGTGATGATCGCCAAAAACGCCGCCGACCTGCTTCCGGATTGCCTGGCGTCGGTTGCCTGGGCTGACGAGATAGTCATTCTTGACTCCGGAAGTACGGACAACACGGTGGACGTTGCCCGGGCAGCGGGCGCAAAAGTCTTTGTCGACGCTGACTGGCAAGGCTACGGTATCCAGCGCCAGCGTGCGCAGGGACATGCCACAGGTGATTATGTCCTGATGCTCGACACCGACGAACGCATCACGCCGGAGCTTCAGCAGGCCATTCAGGCTGTGCTTTCCTCGCCCCAGCCTGGCGCCGTGTACAGCATTGCCCGCCGCAACTACTTTCTTGGCCGTTTTATGCGCCACAGCGGCTGGTACCCTGACCGCGTGATGCGCCTCTATGAGCGCGAGCGGTATCAGTACAACGACAATCTGGTGCATGAATCCCTGAGCTGCGATAGCGCTCAGGTCATCCCCCTGACGGGCGATTTGCTGCACCTGACCTGCCGTGATTTCGCGAGCTTCCAGCGTAAACAGCTCAACTATGCCACCGCATGGGCGCAGGAGCGTCACCAGCGCGGCAAGAAGACCTCGCTGACGGGAATCTTCACCCACACGCTGGGCGCGTTTCTGAAAACGCTGCTGCTGCGTGGTGGCGTCCTGGACGGTAAGCAGGGCTGGTTACTCGCGGTAGTGAATGCCCAGTATACTTTCAACAAATACACCGAGCTGTGGGCGCTCTGCCGCGGCTACTCAGAGAAAACGTGAGCCATGAGCACAAAAGCGATTTATCCGGGTACCTTCGATCCGATCACCAACGGTCATCTTGATATCATCACCCGTGCGGCGTGCATGTTCGACAAGGTGATCCTGGCCATTGCCGCCAGCCCCAGCAAAAAGCCGATGTTTGACCTCAACGAGCGCGTACAGCTCGCCACCGATGCCATTTCGCACCTGCCGAATGTTGAGGTGGTCGGGTTTAGCGACCTGATGGCTAACTTCGCCCGCGCTCAGCAGGCAAACATTCTTATCCGTGGTTTACGCGCGGTGGCAGACTTCGAGTATGAGATGCAGCTGGCGCACATGAACCGCCACCTGATGCCGGAGCTGGAGAGCGTGTTCCTGATGCCCTCCAAAGAGTGGTCGTTTATCTCTTCCACGCTGGTAAAAGAGGTGGCGCGTCATCACGGCGACGTCACCCATTTCCTACCGACTAACGTCCATCAGGCATTGATGGAAAAGCTAAAGTAACCCTATTTCTGGCACTGACGGCAGTAGAACGTGGCGCGCTGGGCGTGCTTCGTGGCAATAACGGGCGTGCCGCAGACTCTGCACGGTTCGCCTTTACGGCCATATACCTGCAGCTCCTGGGCAAAATAGCCCGGCTTGCCGTCACTTTGCAGGAAGTCCTTCAACGTTGTCCCGCCCTGCTCAATCGAGCGAAGTAATACGGCTTTAATCACCCGGACCAGCAGCTCGCACTCCTGCGCAGACAGCGAAGAGGCCAGCCGATCGGGATGGATCCCGGCCGCAAACAGCGATTCGCTGGCGTAGATATTCCCCACGCCGACCACCAGCTTGTTATCCATCAGCCAGGGCTTAATCGGGCTTTTCTTCTTCGCACACTTCGCCCTGAGGTATTCCGCGTTAAACGCGTCTGAGAGCGGCTCCGGGCCCAGATGCGCCAGCACGTTGTGCCCTTCCAGCTCCTTCGTCCACAGCCAAGCGCCAAAGCGTCTTGGGTCGGTGTAACGGAGCACTTTGCCGTTGCTCATCACCAGATCGACATGGTCATGCTTTTCCGCAGGCAGTTCTTCGGTAAGAATGCGCAGGCTCCCGGACATTCCCAGGTGGATAATAATCCAGCCGTCGGGCAGCTCCAGCAGCAGGTATTTCGCGCGACGCTGTACGCTAAGGACGGGTTTATCGCTCAGGGCATGGATCTCATCGGACACCGGCCAGCGCAGACGTCCATTGCGGACCACCGCGTGAAGAATCGTTGCGCCGACCAGATGGGGCTCAATGCCGCGACGGCTGGTTTCTACCTCAGGTAATTCAGGCATGGTTCCTCCGTTGAGATTCAGAATGCAAAAAACCCCGCAGTTGCGGGGTTTTTCGATACAAGGAGACTAAAATTATTTGATTTTAGCTTCTTTGTACAGTACGTGCTGGCGTACAACTGGATCGAATTTTTTCAGTTCCAGTTTTTCCGGCTTAGTACGTTTGTTCTTCGTGGTGGTGTAGAAGTGACCTGTACCAGCAGAAGAAACCAGCTTGATTTTCTCGCGAATACCTTTAGCCATGATTTATTTCCTCTTTAAGTACTTAGTACTTTTCGCCACGGGCACGCAGTTCGGACAGAACTGTATCGATGCCTTTCTTATCGATTACACGCATACCTTTAGCAGATACGCGCAGGGTGACAAAACGCTTCTCGCTCTCAACCCAGAAACGGTGAGAGTGCAGGTTCGGCAGGAAACGGCGTTTAGTCGCGTTCAGTGCGTGGGAACGGTTGTTACCGGTCACCGGACGCTTGCCAGTAACTTGGCAGACTCGGGACATGTCTATTCTCCAAAAATCAAATTAGCTCGAGCTTCGTATGGGGTATCGGCGCCTCGTCAGGCTTTACAGCCCGGTCATCGCATAGTTCTAAGTGAACTCTCGATTGCCAGGCCCAAATGCCAAACCCGAGATTCTCAAAGGTGGCGTAGTATACGCTGACTCGGCGGTGTGCTCAAGTCCCGAACAGACAAAGATCCCGATGGATCGCGAGAAATAGCCTAAATCCAGCCATGTTCTGCGAAAGAAATGTACTCACCGCGGCCAATTATCAGATGGTCCAGCACACGAATGTCCATGAATTGACAGCATTTGATAATGCGTTCGGTGATTTCTTTGTCCGCTCTGCTCGGTTCTGCACAGCCAGAGGGGTGATTATGCGCGAGGATCACGCCCGCTGCATTCACTTTTATCGCTTCCCGCACAATTTCACGCGGATGCACCTCAACGTGGCTCAACGTGCCCGCAAAGAGACAGCTATGTTTCAGCACCCGATTTCTGTTATCGACAAAGATCACCATAAAGATCTCGCGTTCAATATCGGTTAACTGGCTTTGCAGGAATTCACGCGTCATTTCTGGCGTCAGGAGCGGATCTTCCTTCTCCATGCGGACATTGTAAAAACGGCGGGCAAGTTCAGCAATGCCCCTCAGCTGGGCATATTTCGCCACGCCAATTCCCTCAACGTGCTTAAACTGCGCCAGGTCGGCGGTCAATAAACCGTACAGCGAACCGAAATGTGCTATCAGCTCTTTTGCCAGCATAAATACCGTTTTTCCGGGCGTTCCGGTACGTAAAAAGAGCGCCAATAGTTCATCGTCTTTTAACAGGGTGACGCCATAGCGCAGCAGTTTTTCGCGCGGCAGCAGCTCCTCATCCTCTTCTTCCATGCTCTTTCCCCTTTTTTAACCTCATGCTGCCACAGGCCAATCCGTCGCTCGACGGCCACATTGCGTTCTTGCGTAGCGCCTCGCAAAGTGGACGAAGTACAAAATCACTCCGCTTTGGGGATTGTGATAAAATGCCCGCTCTCTGGTGAAACCCAACAGGAAAGAATCATGATGAGCCTGGCCGGTAAAAAAATCGTTCTTGGCGTGAGCGGCGGCATTGCTGCTTATAAAGCGCCGGAGCTGGTGCGTCGTCTGCGCGAGCGCGGAGCTGACGTGCGGGTCGCGATAACCGAAGGCGGTAAAGCCTTTATCACTCCCCTGAGCCTGCAGGCCGTTTCAGGATACCCGGTATCTGACAGCCTGCTCGATCCGGCCGCCGAAGCCGCGATGGGCCATATTGAGCTGGGTAAATGGGCAGACCTGGTTATCCTCGCCCCCGCCACGGCTGATTTAATCGCTCGAGTGGCGGCCGGTATGGCAAACGATCTGGTCTCCACCATTTGTCTGGCCACGCCAGCTCCAGTTGCCGTCGTTCCTGCCATGAACCAGCAGATGTACCGTAACGCGGCCACCCAGCATAATCTGGAGACGCTGGCCTCACGCGGCCTGCTTATCTGGGGTCCGGACAGCGGCAGCCAGGCCTGCGGCGACGTTGGCCCGGGTCGCATGCTTGATCCGCTGACGATTGTTGATATGGCCGCAGCCCATTTTTCGCCTGTCAACGATCTGCAACATCTCAACATCATGATTACCGCGGGCCCCACGCGCGAGCCGCTGGATCCGGTGCGCTACATCACCAACCACAGCTCCGGCAAAATGGGCTTCGCGATTGCCGCCGCCGCCGCAAGGCGTGGCGCGAACGTCACGCTGGTGAGCGGCCCGGTATCGCTACCTACCCCTGCGTTTGTGAAGCGAATTGATGTGACTACCGCGCTGGAGATGGAAGCCGCCGTGCAGGCACATGCGCAAAGCCAGCAGATTTTTATCGGCTGTGCGGCCGTCGCAGACTATCGTGCCGAGACGATCGCCGAGGCTAAAATTAAAAAGCAAGGCGATGAATTAACACTAAAAATGGTGAAAAACCCGGACATTGTTGCCGGCGTCGCCGCACTAAAAAGCCATCGTCCATACGTTGTTGGGTTTGCCGCAGAAACGAATAATGTGGAAGAATATGCCCGGCAAAAACGTACCCGCAAAAACCTCGATTTGATTTGCGCGAACGACGTATCGCTGGCCACACAAGGATTTAACAGCGACAGCAACGCACTGCACCTTTTCTGGCAGGATGGAGATAAAGTCTTACCGCTTGAGCGCAAGGAACTCCTGGGCCAACAATTACTGGACGAGATCGTTACCCGTTATGATGAAAAAAATCGACGTTAAGATTCTGGACCCGCGTGTTGGCGAGCAATTCCCGCTGCCAACCTATGCCACCTCCGGTTCTGCCGGTCTTGACCTGCGCGCCTGTCTCGATGACGCCGTAGCACTGGCTCCGGGTGCCACTACCCTGGTTCCAACTGGCCTGGCGATTCACATTGCTGACCCGTCTCTGGCAGCGGTGATCCTGCCGCGTTCTGGTCTGGGCCATAAGCACGGCGTTGTGCTTGGTAACCTGGTGGGCCTGATCGACTCCGACTACCAGGGTCAGCTGATGGTCTCCGTCTGGAACCGCGGTCAGGACAGCTTCACCATTGAACCGGGCGAGCGTATCGCCCAGATGGTCTTTGTACCGGTGGTACAGGCAGAATTTAACCTGGTGGCAGACTTTGACGCCACCGACCGTGGCGAAGGCGGCTTCGGCCATTCCGGGCGCAAATAACGGCCCGAAAGACACGTATCTCACAGCGTTATAATGCAATAACAAACCGCAAACGCCCGTTTGCGGTCGCTGCGTGGATGCCAGCCTGGCAAGTGCTTATTTTCAGGGGTATTTTGTAACATGGCAGAAAAACAAACTGCGAAAAGGAATCGTCGCGAAGAAATACTTCAATCTCTGGCTCTGATGCTTGAATCCAGCGATGGCAGTCAACGCATCACCACCGCTAAACTGGCCGCCTCTGTAGGCGTGTCTGAGGCGGCGCTGTACCGTCATTTCCCGAGCAAGACCCGGATGTTCGACAGCCTGATCGAGTTTATTGAAGACAGCCTGATTACGCGCATCAACCTGATTCTGAAAGACGAAAAAGACACCACCGCGCGTTTGCGTCTGATTGTGCTGTTAATCCTGGGCTTCGGTGAACGCAATCCGGGCTTAACCCGCATTCTCACCGGCCACGCGCTGATGTTTGAACAGGACAGACTGCAGGGCCGCATTAACCAGCTTTTCGAGCGTATTGAAGCGCAGCTGCGCCAGGTACTGCGCGAAAAGAAAATGCGTGAAGGCGAAGGTTACACCATCGATGAGACGCTGCTGGCAAGCCAGATCCTGGCGTTTTGTGAAGGGATGCTTTCCCGCTTTGTGCGTAGCGAATTCAAATACCGTCCAACGGACGATTTTGACGCCCGCTGGCCGTTAGTGGCTGCTCAGCTGCAGTAATCCGTAAGCCCGGTAAGCGTAGCGCCACCGGGCAATTTAATTACACCCCGAACTCTTCCCGGTACGCACGTACCGCCGCCAGATGGTCTGCCATCTCAGGCTTCTCTTCAAGATACGCAATCAGGTCTTTCAGGGTAATAATCGACGTCACTTTGCAGCTGTAATCGCGCTCGACTTCCTGAATAGCGGAAATTTCACCGCGACCACGCTCCTGACGATCCAGAGAAATCAGCACGCCAGCAAGCGTCGCGCCGTTGGCCTGAATAATCTCCATCGATTCACGGATCGCCGTACCCGCAGTGATCACGTCATCGACCAGCATGACGCTGCCCTGCAGCGCGCTGCCGACCAGATTCCCACCTTCACCATGGGTTTTGGCTTCTTTGCGGTTAAAGCAGTACGGCACGTCGCGGTCATGGTGTTCCGCCAGCGCCACCGCGGTGGTGGTCGCAATTGGAATGCCTTTATAGGCCGGGCCAAACAGCAGGTCAAAATCAATCCCGGAATCCACCAGCGCTTCGGCATAGAAACGGCCTAACAGTGCCAGATCGCGCCCGGTATTAAACAGCCCGGCGTTGAAGAAATAGGGACTCTTACGCCCGGATTTCAGCGTAAATTCGCCAAACTTAAGTACCTGCTTGTTAAGCGCAAACTCAATAAACTGGCGCTGATACGATTTCATGGATTTGCTCCTTTGGTTTTTCTGTCTTACAGGCAAAAAAAAGGCGACTCATTGGTCGCCTTTAAAATCAATTTTCTAACGCCGCTTTCTGCGTCGTTACAATGGATTCGATTCCCCCTCGGGCCAACGCCAGCAGGGAGAGAAGCTCTTCATGGGTGAACGGCTCGCCTTCCGCCGTGCCCTGCACCTCAATGATGCGACCGTCTTCGGTCATCACCACGTTCATGTCGGTTTCGGCTGCGGAATCTTCAACGTATTCCAGATCGCAAAGCGCTTCACCGTTAACAATACCAACAGAAACCGCCGCAACCATGCCTTTCATTGGGTTGGTTTTCAGCTTACCGGCCGCAACCAGCTTGTTCAGGGCATCGGCCAGCGCTACGCAGGCACCGGTAATCGACGCCGTACGCGTACCGCCGTCTGCCTGAATGACGTCGCAATCGAGAGTGATGGTGAATTCGCCGAGGATTTTCAGGTCAACGGCGGCGCGCAGCGCACGCGCGATCAGACGTTGAATCTCCATGGTACGACCGCCCTGCTTACCCTTTGCCGCTTCACGGGCATTACGGGTATGGGTCGCACGCGGCAGCATGCCGTATTCTGCGGTGATCCAGCCCTGGCCCTGACCTTTCAGGAAGCGCGGAACGCCTTCTTCGATGGAGGCGGTGCACAGCACTTTAGTGTCACCAAACTCAACCAGCACGGAGCCTTCAGCGTGTTTTGTATAGTTACGGGTCAGGGTGACGGGACGCACCTGGTTGGCGCTACGACCTGATGGACGCATGATGGATTCTCCGGCTTGAAACGAATGTGGCTGCGCATTATACGGATAAAGGACGCTTATTCCTATCCTGAGAAGCCCCCGAAAGCTATAATCCCCCCATCTCTCCTTTAAAAACGGGAATGTCTATGATCCGCAGTATGACCGCCTACGCCCGGCGTGAAATCAAGGGTAGCTGGGGTAGCGCCACATGGGAAATGCGCTCGGTAAACCAGCGTTACCTGGAAACGTATTTCCGTATGCCGGAGCAGTTCCGCAGCCTTGAGCCTGTCGTACGTGAACGTATCCGTACGCGTCTGACGCGCGGAAAAGTTGAATGTAACCTGCGCTTTGAGCCCGATGCCAGCGCACAGGGCGAGCTCATCCTCAACGAAAAACTGGCGAAACAGCTCGTGAATGCAGCGAACTGGGTCAAAATGCAGAGCGATGAAGGCGAAATCAATCCGGTTGATATTCTGCGCTGGCCTGGCGTCATGGCGGCCGGTGAGCAGGATCTGGATGCTATTGCCGCTGAAATCCTGGCAGCCCTCGACGGCACGTTGGACGACTTTATCGTTGCCCGCGAAACCGAAGGCCAGGCGCTGAAAGCGATGATTGAGCAGCGCCTTGAAGGCGTGAGCACCGAAGTAGCGAAAGTCCGCACCCATATGCCGGAAGTGCTGCAATGGCAGCGCGAGCGCCTTGTCGCCAAACTGGAAGAAGCGGAAGTTCAGCTGGAAAACACCCGTCTGGAACAAGAGCTGGTGCTGATGGCGCAGCGTATTGATGTCGCTGAAGAGCTGGACCGTCTGGAAGCGCACGTTAAAGAAACCTACAACATTCTGAAGAAGAAAGAAGCTGTGGGCCGCCGTCTGGACTTTATGATGCAGGAGTTCAACCGCGAGTCGAACACCCTGGCGTCTAAATCGATCAATGCAGAAGTGACGAACTCAGCGATTGAGCTGAAAGTGCTGATTGAACAGATGCGCGAGCAGATCCAGAATATCGAGTAATGCCTTTCGGGTGGTGTTGACCGCACCACCCATTACTATTTCTAATCCATCTTAAAGCCAGTTTTGTCGCTTTACCGCCTTTCATCAAGCTTTCTCTATAGAACTTGATAAAAATTTATAGGGCAAACTGACTCGCCTTAGAAAATCTCAATCGTGATCTTGCGCACAAATCGCTAACCTCCCCCGCGTTCACACCGGAGGGTATATGCTGCTTCACATCCTTTATCTCATTGGCATCACCGCAGAAGCCATGACCGGCGCACTTGCCGCCGGACGTCGCCGTATGGACACCTTCGGCGTGATCATTATTGCTACGGCAACCGCACTGGGCGGCGGTTCCGTGCGCGATATTCTGCTTGGCCATTACCCGCTCGGCTGGGTTAAACACCCTGAGTACGTGATTATTGTGGCGACAGCCGCCGTGTTAACCACCATAGTGGCGCCCGTTATGCCCCATCTTCGCCGCCTGTTCCTTGTGCTTGATGCGCTGGGGCTGATTGTCTTTTCGATCATCGGCGCGCAAATCGCGCTCGATATGGGGGAAGGACCGGTTATCGCCACCATCGCCGCCGTGGTCACGGGCGTATTCGGCGGTGTGCTGCGAGATATGTTCTGCAAACGCATCCCCCTGGTCTTTCAAAAAGAGCTGTATGCCGGCATCTCCTTTGCGGCAGCAGTGCTTTATATCGCTCTGCAGCATTATGTTTCTAACCATGACGTGGTGGTCATCTCGACGCTGCTGTTTGGCTTTACGGCCCGCATGCTGGCGCTGCGTCTGAAGCTCGGGCTGCCCGTTTTTCATTACAAACACAGCGCCCACTAGCTTCAGAACCCATTGATGTGCTGTTCAGCGAGCCATTTCGCCAGCACATCAATCTGAGGGGCGTGAATCCAGTTAACGATTTGTCGAGCTTTCTCCTCTCCTGTTCCCGGCAGGGTCTGCCAGTCCTTTGCGTTGCGCCCGCTCATCTTCTGCCACGATATGTCTCCCATCGCCTTCAGCGAAGCCTGGGTCAATGGCACACCCATTGCCATGAGCCAGCGGATAAACGGCTTCTCGCGCACCAGATTAAATCGATGCCAGAGCGCCAGCCCGCGTGCTGAGGAAAATCCCGGTGTAGCCTGCAGCTGCGCCTGCGTTAATAACAGCCATGAAAAGAGATGTTCAAAATGATGCGCCTGCCAGAGGGTTCGCCAGCCTGACTCGCCTACTCCTTCAATATCAAGTACCTGCTTTGAACTGAGCCAGGTCAGCCTGGCAAAGAACTGCTCCATACACTCCGGCGAAGCATAGAAACAGCTAAGAGCATGATAGCGTGAGGCCGGTGGTTCTGGTTTATGTCTGTCGGTCCCGCGCCAGAGCACCTTATCAAACCGGGGGATACCCTGCCCGGCCAGGCTGATTTGTATCTGATCCCCTGGAGCAATATCCAGATTCTGCCAGCGCCCAACCGAGCCCAGACTCACCCGCTGCACCTGTTTATCATCCAGTTGCACGGGTTCCAGCGCTGCTACAACGGAAATTTTGCCCGTGCGCCCCACGGAAAAATGAATATCACTCACCTCAGCGACCTGGGCTGCGGGAGGATATTTCCACGCGACAACCCAGCTGCCTTCTCCCGGTAACCACTCTTCGCCCGCAGGTTCATCCTGCGAACGCACCACAATGCCATCCGTGGCAAAGGGTAATGAGGTCACATGCCAGGCCGTGCGCTGCTTCTCGACGGCATCGACAGATTCGGCGGGTAACGTGTACCGTGCCGACAGCGTAAAACCGGCCTGAGACAGTTCAGCTAAAGAGGTACGCATATCTTTCGGTCCGTCCGGCCAGGCCCAGATGAATACGCCGATCTTGCTCAATAGCGCGTTATCCTTTTGCCGCATCATCGCCCCTGCCACCTTTGCGCGAGCGTTCATTCCGCCCATCTGCTGCTGAATGTGGTTGTCACGCAACCAGAAAAGCTCGCCCTGCAAGACGCTATTCGCCAGCGCGCCGGTGAGATTTTGCGGTACTGACGGGATTAAACGTACCTTCCCGGTCCAGTCTTCCCCTTTCAGGCCATCACCGCGACTGATAGCCTGAGTTAACTTTCCGTTGCGATAGACCAGCGTTACCGCCACACCGTCAACTTTAGGCTGCATCCAGAGGTTACGTCGGACACGCATCCACTGTCTCAACTCCTCTTTGCTGGCCACTTTATGTACGCCCGTATGGGCAACGGGATGTTTTACGCTTCCCGCCAGCGTAGGGAGTTTCTCTTCTGAAGGCTCACTGCCAAAACAGCGCTGCCACTGCGTTAACCGCCCGTGAAGCTGGTCGTAAACCTCATCGTTGATCTCGCTCACGCCCTGCTTCCAGTAGGCCTCATCCCAGCCTTTGATTTGCGCGCTTAACGACGCCATCTCTTTTTCTGCTTTTGCCTGCGACCACACCGGACACACCGCCGCGCCATAGCCACACCACAACAGCATTAACCCGCTTATCCATCGCCACATCGCTACCCCTCCTTTGCATTGCAGGAGGTATACCCGGATGCCTGAAACAACGCTAACGGCAACATTTCACAATGCGAGACGCTATCCGGTGTTTCTTTTGGTTGCTGAAAACCACAGATAAAACCTGAAAACGGCACGCAAAATTCAATAATCCAGGGGAAAAAGTGTGACAAAGGCTACGTCACACGGCGGTGACGTGTATAATAAGCCCGTATGTAGGACTTCTTCGTTAACACATACAAAAGACTCTCATGGCTCAAGGCACGCTTTATATTGTTTCTGCCCCTAGTGGCGCGGGTAAATCCAGCCTTATACAGGCACTGTTAAAAACCCAACCGTTGTACGACACACAGGTTTCTGTTTCTCACACCACGCGAGCGCCGCGTCCGGGTGAAGTGCACGGTGAACACTATTTCTTTGTGGATCACGACGAATTCAGAGCGATGATCGGCAGAGACGCGTTTCTTGAACACGCTGAAGTATTTGGTAATTACTACGGTACCTCGCGTGAAACCATTGAGCAGGTTCTGGCCACGGGCGTGAATGTGTTCCTGGATATCGACTGGCAGGGCGCACAGCAAATTCGCAAGAAAATGCCTGACTCGCGCAGTATCTTTATTTTACCGCCATCGAAAGATGAGCTGGATCGCCGCCTGCGTGGCCGCGGTCAGGACAGCGAAGAAGTGATCGCAAAGCGTATGGAACAGGCTGTTGCAGAAATGAGCCATTACGCGGAATATGATTACCTTATTGTGAATGATGATTTTGATGCCGCGCTGAGCGATCTCAAAACCATTCTTCGTGCAGAACGTCTGCGTATGAGCCGCCAGAAGCAGCGACATGACGCATTAATCACCAAACTGTTGGCAGACTGAACCCACTTTCAGTATCATGCCCAGTCATTTCTTCACCTGTGGAGCATTTTAAGTATGGCACGCGTAACTGTTCAGGACGCTGTAGAGAAAATTGGTAACCGTTTTGACCTGGTGCTGGTCGCCGCGCGTCGCGCTCGTCAGATGCAGGTAGGCGGTAAAGATCCGCTGGTACCGGAAGAAAACGATAAAACCACCGTTATTGCACTTCGCGAAATCGAAGAAGGTCTGATCAACAACCAGATCCTCGACGTGCGTGAGCGCCAGGAGCAGCAAGAGCAGGAAGCCGCAGAACTGCAGGCCGTAACCGCTATTGCTGAAGGTCGTCGTTAATTAAACCTGCGGGTCGCCCTTGTATCTGTTTGAAAGCCTGAATCAACTGATTCAAACCTACCTGCCTGAAGACCAGATTAAGCGTCTTCAGCAGGCGTATCTCGTTGCACGTGACGCTCACGAGGGCCAGACACGTTCAAGCGGTGAACCCTATATCACGCACCCGGTAGCGGTGGCCTGTATTCTGGCCGAGATGAAACTCGACTACGAAACGCTGATGGCCGCTCTGCTGCATGACGTGATCGAAGATACCCCTGCCACTTATCAGGACATGGAACAGCTGTTTGGCAAAAGCGTTGCCGAACTGGTGGAAGGGGTCTCTAAGCTTGATAAGCTGAATTTCCGCGACAAGAAAGAGGCGCAAGCCGAAAACTTCCGCAAAATGATTATGGCGATGGTGCAGGATATCCGCGTCATTCTCATCAAACTCGCTGACCGTACCCACAACATGCGCACGCTGGGCTCACTTCGCCCGGATAAACGTCGCCGCATTGCCCGTGAAACCCTCGAAATCTACAGTCCGCTGGCGCACCGTTTAGGTATTCACCACATTAAAACCGAGCTGGAAGAGCTGGGTTTTGAAGCGTTGTACCCGAACCGCTATCGCGTGATTAAAGAGGTGGTGAAAGCCGCACGCGGTAACCGTAAAGAGATGATTCAAAAAATCCTCTCGGAAATTGAAGGGCGCTTACAGGAAGCGGGAATTCCGTGCCGCGTCAGCGGTCGCGAAAAACATTTGTACTCCATCTACTGCAAAATGGTGCTCAAAGAGCAGCGTTTTCACTCGATCATGGATATCTACGCTTTCCGCGTGATTGTCCACGACTCGGACACCTGCTATCGCGTGCTGGGGCAGATGCACAGCCTCTACAAACCGCGTCCGGGGCGTATGAAAGATTACATCGCCATTCCAAAAGCGAACGGCTATCAATCTTTGCACACCTCGATGATCGGGCCACACGGCGTGCCTGTTGAGGTGCAAATTCGCACCGAAGACATGGACCAGATGGCAGAGATGGGTGTTGCCGCACACTGGGCGTATAAAGAGCACGGTGGCGAAAGCAGCACGACCGCACAAATCCGCGCCCAGCGCTGGATGCAGAGCCTGCTGGAGCTTCAGCAGAGTGCGGGTAGCTCGTTTGAATTTATCGAGAGCGTTAAATCCGATCTCTTCCCGGATGAGATTTACGTTTTCACCCCAGAAGGCCGCATTGTCGAACTGCCTGCGGGCGCAACCCCGGTCGACTTCGCTTACGCCGTGCACACCGATATCGGGCATGCCTGCGTCGGCGCGCGCGTCGACAGACAGCCTTATCCGCTCTCTCAGCCGCTCTCCAGCGGCCAGACGGTAGAAATTATTACCGCGCCGGGCGCACGTCCGAACGCGGCCTGGCTGAACTTTGTCGTGAGCTCCAAAGCACGCGCCAAAATTCGCCAGCTGCTGAAAAACCTCAAGCGTGATGATTCCGTCAGCCTGGGGCGTCGTCTGCTCAACCACGCGTTGGGCGGCAGCCGTAAGCTGGCTGAAATTCCGCAGGAGAACGTCCAGCGTGAGCTGGAGCGCATGAAGCTCGCGTCGCTTGATGACCTGCTGGCAGAGATTGGCCTCGGCAACGCCATGAGCGTGGTGGTGGCGAAGAACCTGCAGCAAGGCGACACGACAGCGGTGCCTGCAACCACGCAAAGCCACGGACACCTGCCGATTAAAGGCGCGGACGGGGTGCTGATCACCTTCGCAAAATGCTGTCGTCCAATTCCTGGCGACCCGATTATTGCGCACGTCAGCCCGGGTAAAGGGCTGGTTATCCACCACGAGTCCTGTCGTAACATTCGCGGCTACCAGAAAGAAGCCGAGAAGTTTATGGCGGTCGAGTGGGATAAAGAGACCGCGCAGGAATTTATCACCGAAATTAAGGTGGATATGTTCAACCACCAGGGTGCCCTGGCGAACCTGACGGCAGCGATCAACACGGCTTCTTCCAACATTCAGAGCCTGAATACGGAAGAAAAAGATGGCCGCGTGTATAGCGCCTTTATTCGTCTGACCGCCCGCGACCGCGTGCATCTGGCGAATATTATGCGCAAGATCCGCGTCATGCCGGACGTGATTAAAGTCACCCGAAACCGAAACTAGGTTTATGAATTCACAACGTTATGCACGTATCTGCGAAATGCTCGCCAGGCGTCAGCCTGACCTGACGGTCTGCATGGAGCAGGTGCACAAACCTCATAACGTCTCTGCTATCGTACGTACCGCCGATGCCGTCGGTGTGCATGAAGTGCACGCCGTCTGGCCGGACGGCCGTATGCGCAATACGGTCTCGGCGGCGGCAGGCAGCAACAGCTGGGTGTCTGTCAAAAATCATCACACCATTGGCGAAGCCGTATCGCACCTGAAAGGGCGCGGGATGCAGATCCTTGCCACTAACCTGTCCGCTAAAGCCGTAGATTTCCGCGAGATCGACTACACCCGCCCGACCTGCATTTTGATGGGTCAGGAGAAAACCGGGATCTCTCGGGAAGCGCTGGATCTGGCGGATCGGGACATCATCATTCCGATGATCGGCATGGTGCAGTCTTTGAACGTCTCCGTGGCGTCCGCGCTCATTCTGTATGAAGCGCAGCGCCAGCGTCAGAACGCCGGGATGTACGAGCGCAGCAACAGCATGCTGCCGGAAGATGAACAGCAGCGCCTGCTGTTTGAAGGTGGTTATCCGGTGCTGGCTCGCGTTGCGAAGCAGAAAAAATTGCCTTACCCCCACGTCAACGCGCAGGGCGAAATTGAAGCCGATGCCGAGTGGTGGGCCACCATGCAGTACGCCGGGTAAGCGATGAAAGGCCGCCTGCTGGATGCCATCCCGCTTAACAGCCTGACGGGCGTGGGCGCGGCGCAAAGCAATAAGCTGGCAAAAATTGGCCTGCACACCGTTCAGGATCTCCTGCTTCACCTCCCCCTGCGTTACGAAGACCGCACCCAGCTCTACAAGATTGGCGATCTCCTTCCCGCCATTTACGCCACCGTTGAAGGCGAAGTCCTGAACTGCAACATCACCTTCGGCGGACGCCGAATGATGACCTGCCAGATCACCGACGGCACCGGCATTCTCACCATGCGTTTTTTCAACTTCAGCGCGGCGATGAAAAACAGCCTGGCGACGGGCCGCAGGGTGCTGGCCTATGGCGAAGCCAAACGCGGGAAATACGGCGCAGAGATGATCCACCCGGAGTACCGCGTGCAGGGCGATCTCAGCACGCCGGAAATGCAGGAGACGCTCACTCCGGTTTACCCAACGACCGAAGGCATCAAGCAGGCCACGCTGCGCAAGCTCACCGATCAGGCGCTGGAGCTGCTGGATACCTGCCCCATTACCGAGCTGCTGCCGCCCGAGCTGGCGCAGGGCATGATGAGCCTGCCTGAGGCGCTGCGCACCCTGCACCGCCCGCCGCCAACGCTGCAGCTCAGCGATTTAGAAAGCGGAAAACACCCCGCACAACAGCGTCTTATCCTTGAGGAATTACTGGCACATAACCTGAGCATGCTGGCGCTTCGCGCGGGCGCGCAGCGTTTCCACGCCCAGCCATTAAGTCCGCGTGATGAGCTCAAAGATAAGCTGCTGGCCTCTCTGCCGTTTAAACCCACCGGCGCGCAGGCGCGCGTCACCGCCGAAATCGAACGCGATATGGCGCTCGACGTGCCGATGATGCGCCTGGTTCAGGGCGATGTGGGCTCCGGTAAAACGCTGGTTGCCGCCCTGGCGGCCCTGCGCGCGATTGCTAACGGTAAACAGGTGGCGCTAATGGCGCCGACCGAGCTGCTGGCTGAACAGCACGCCAACAATTTCCGCGCCTGGTTTGCGCCGCTCGGGATTGAAGTGGGCTGGCTTGCCGGGAAGCAAAAAGGCAAAGCGCGCCTTGCGCAACAGGAGGCTATTGCCAGCGGGCAGGTGCAGATGATTGTTGGCACGCACGCCATCTTCCAGGAACAGGTGCAGTTTAACGGTCTTGCGCTGGTGATAATCGACGAGCAGCACCGCTTCGGCGTGCATCAGCGTCTGGCATTATGGGAGAAAGGCCTGCAGCAGGGTTTCCACCCGCATCAGCTGATCATGACCGCTACGCCGATCCCGCGTACCCTGGCGATGACCGCCTACGCCGATCTGGATACCTCCACCATCGACGAACTGCCGCCGGGCCGTACTCCGGTCACAACGGTCGCCATTCCTGACACGCGCCGCAGCGACATCATCGACCGCGTGCGCAACGCCTGCACCCAGGAAGGGCGTCAGGCCTACTGGGTCTGTACGCTGATTGAAGAGTCTGAACTGCTGGAAGCGCAGGCTGCCGAAGCCACGTGGGAAGAGCTTAAGCTGGCGCTGCCGGAGCTGAACGTGGGTCTGGTTCACGGACGCATGAAGCCCGCCGAAAAACAGGCGGTGATGCAGTCGTTCAAACAGGGTGATTTACATCTGCTGATCGCCACCACGGTGATCGAAGTCGGCGTGGACGTCCCCAATTCCAGCCTGATGATCATCGAAAACCCGGAACGTCTCGGCCTTGCCCAACTCCACCAGCTGCGCGGGCGCGTCGGCCGCGGCGCGGTTGCGTCCCACTGCGTTCTGCTCTACAAAGCCCCGCTCTCAAAAACCGCCCAGATGCGGTTGCAGGTGCTGCGCGACAGCAACGACGGTTTTGTGATTGCGCAAAAAGACCTGGAGATCCGCGGCCCGGGCGAACTGCTGGGCACGCGACAGACGGGTAACGCGGAATTCAAAGTGGCGGATTTGCTGCGCGATCAGGCCATGATCCCAGAAGTTCAGCGCCTGGCTCGCCATATTCATGAACGCTACCCCGAACAGGCGGCAGCGTTAATTGAGCGCTGGATGCCGGAAACCGAGCGCTATTCCAACGCCTGATTTCAGGCAAACATCGGCAGCATCAGGTACAGCTTAATCACCAGCGCGTTGACGATATCAATGAAGAAGGCGCCAACCATCGGGACCACCAGAAACGCCATGTGCGATGGCCCGAACCGTTCGGTGATCGCCTGCATATTGGCGATAGCCGTTGGAGTGGCCCCCAGACCAAACCCGCAGTGACCCGCCGCCAGCACCGCCGCATCGTAGTTTTTGCCCATCATGCGCCAGGTCACGAACATGGCGTACAGCGCCATAAACAGCGCCTGTACCGCCAGAATCGCCACCATCGGTAGCGCCAGCGAGGCCAGTTCCCACAGCTTGAGGCTCATCAGCGCCATCGCCAGGAACAGCGACAGGCAGACGTTGCCGAGCACCGATACCGCCCGTTCAAACACGCGGTAGAAGCCCATCAGCGCCAGACCGTTGCTCAGGATCACCCCGATAAACAGCACGCAAACAAACGTCGGCAGTTCAAACGCGGAACCCGCCAACCATTGCGCAACCACTTTGCCCACGGTCAGGCAGATGGCGATCGTCGCGATGGTTTCAATCAGCACCAGCGAGGTGATGCTGCGGCCAACGTCCGGCTTTTCGAACGCGGTCGGCACCAGCTCATCGTCAGGCCTGCCGTTCGGCGTGGTGGAGTGCTTCACCAGATACCGCGCCACCGGGCCGCCAATCAGGCCCCCCAGCACCAGGCCAAAGGTCGCACAGGCCATCGCCACTTCCGTCGCGTTTTCAAACCCATAGCGCTCGATGAACAGCTTGCTCCACGCGGCCCCGGTTCCGTGACCGCCCGAAAGGGTAATCGACCCCGCCAGCAGACCCATCAGCGGATCCAGCCCCAGCAGCGTTGCCATGCCGATGCCGATGGCGTTTTGCATCAGCAGCAGCCCCACCACCACAATCAGGAATACGCCGAGCACCTTACCGCCCGAGCGCAGGCTCGCCAGGTTGGCGTTCAGGCCGATAGTGGCAAAGAAGGCCAGCATCAGCGGGTCCTTCAGGGACATATCAAAATCGATTTCCCAGCCCATGCTTTTTTTCAGGATCAGCAGGGCCAGCGCCACCAGCAGGCCACCGGCGACGGGTTCAGGAATAGTGTATTTCTTCAGAAGGGAAACGCTATGTACCAGCTTGCGACCAAGCAGAAGAACCAGCGTTGCGGCAACAAGGGTCGACAACGTATCGAGATGAATCATAAAAGGCTCCTGTAATGCGCGTGTTCCATACACACGCGGCGTTATCCTGGGCCGAGTTGCGCTCTTCATGAGCTCCCGGCGCAAAAAGTGTAATTTTTTTTCCCCACGCGTTGTAGAAAACCTGCTCACAGCGGCAGATTTTCTTCCCTTTTTTTGCTGGCAATCGTTTGCTTTTACCAGGTGGTCAGATAAAATGCCCGCTTTTCCACCGTGGGATTGCCGCCGATGTCCGTTAACACCATAGAGTCGCCTGATGCGCAACCGATTGCGCAGAAGCAAAATAGCGAACTGATTTACCGCCTTGAAGACCGCCCGCCGCTGCCGCAAACGCTTTTCGCCGCCTGCCAGCATCTTCTGGCGATGTTTGTTGCGGTGATCACCCCGGCGCTGCTGATTTGCCAGGCGCTCGGCTTACCGGCGCAGGACACGCAGCACATTATCAGCATGTCTCTCTTCGCCTCCGGCGTGGCCTCGATTATTCAAATTAAAGCGTGGGGGCCGGTGGGGTCGGGATTATTGTCGATTCAGGGCACCAGCTTTAACTTCGTGGCACCGCTTATCATGGGCGGTACGGCGCTGAAAACCGGCGGTGCGGATGTCCCAACCATGATGGCGGCGCTGTTCGGCACCCTGATGCTGGCCAGCTGCACGGAGATGGTCATCTCCCGCGTTCTGCATCTGGCTCGCCGCGTCATTACCCCGCTGGTTTCTGGCGTCGTCGTAATGATTATCGGCCTGTCGCTGATTCAGGTGGGCCTCACCTCCATCGGCGGCGGCTATGCCGCAATGAGCGACCACACCTTCGGCGCGCCGAAAAACCTGCTGCTGGCGGGTGTCGTGCTGGCGATTATTATTCTGCTTAACCGTCAGCGTAACCCTTACCTGCGCGTCGCCTCGCTGGTGATCGCCATGGCGGCGGGCTACCTGCTGGCGTGGGCGCTGGGCATGCTGCCGGAGAACACCGCGCCGACCAACAGCGCGCTGATCGTCGTTCCTACGCCGCTGTACTACGGTCTGGGCATTGACTGGGGCCTGCTCCTCCCGCTGATGCTGGTCTTTATGATCACCTCTCTTGAGACCATCGGCGATATCACCGCTACCTCCGACGTCTCCGAGCAGCCGGTGTCCGGCCCGCTGTACATGAAGCGCCTGAAAGGCGGCGTGCTGGCGAACGGCCTGAACTCGTTTGTCTCTGCGGTATTCAACACCTTCCCGAACTCCTGCTTCGGCCAGAACAACGGCGTGATCCAGCTGACCGGCGTTGCCAGCCGCTACGTCGGTTTTGTGGTGGCGCTGATGCTGATCGTCCTCGGCCTGTTCCCGGCGGTAAGCGGCTTTGTGCAGCACATTCCTGAGCCGGTGCTGGGCGGCGCAACGCTGGTGATGTTCGGGACCATCGCGGCCTCCGGCGTGCGTATCGTCTCCCGCGAGCCGCTGAACCGCCGCGCGATCATGATTATCGCGCTGTCGCTGGCCGTTGGTCTGGGTGTTTCCCAGCAGCCGCTGATCCTGCAGTTTGCGCCTGACTGGGTGAAAAACCTGCTCTCTTCCGGCATTGCCGCGGGCGGTATCACCGCTATCGTTCTGAACCTCGTTTTCCCGCCTGAGAAAAATTGATTTCTCTCACGGCAGGCAGTTAATGCCTGCCGTGACATCTAATTACACCATTCCCGCCTTGAGGATTGCGCATAAATCGTGCATAACTCCCTTATGTGCGTTTTGCGGGATGGAAGACCATGAAATTTATTGGAAAGCTCCTCATCTATCTTCTGGTAGCCCTGCTCATTGTGCTGCTGGCGTTCTACATTCTGCTCCAGACCCGCTGGGGGGCATCTCAGGTCAGCAGCTGGGTGACGGTGAATACCGACTACGAACTCAGTTTCGACAAGATGAATCACCGCTTTTCGTCGCCTTCCCACATCATTCTGGAAAACGTCACCTTCGGTCGGGACGGTAAACCCGCCACGCTGGTTGCCAAAAAAGTCGATATCGGCCTGAGCAGCCGCCAGATAACCGATCCGCTGCATATGGACACAATCACCCTGTTCGACGGCACGCTGAATCTCTCGCCTCAGACGGCACCGCTGCCGTTCCAGGCGGATCGCCTGCAGCTGAACAATATGGCGTTTAACAGCCCGAATACCGAATGGGACCTGAGCGCGCAGAAGGTTACTGGCGGCGTCAGCCCGTGGCAGCCGGAAGCGGGCAACGTGCTGGGGAACAACGCGCAGATTCAGATGAGCGCGGGCTCGCTGACCCTGAACGGCGTACCGGCGACCAACGTGCTGATCGAGGGGCAGCTTAACGGCAGGGAGGTGGTGCTGAAAACGATTGGCGCCGATATGGCCCGTGGCTCACTCACCGGCTCCGCCCTGCGCAACGCCGACGGGAGCTGGATTATCGACACGATGCGTCTGAATGAGATCCGCCTGCAGAGCGATAAAACGCTGATGGCGTTCTTCGCGCCGCTGGCCACCATCCCTTCTCTTCAAATTGGTCGTCTGGACGTGACCGACGCCCGGCTTCAGGGCCCGGACTGGGCGGTAACCGATCTCGATTTAAGCCTGCGCAACCTGACTCTCAGCAAAGGCGACTGGCAGAGCCAGGAAGGCCGCCTGTCCATGAACGCCAGCGAGTTTATCTACGGCTCGCTGCATCTTTTCGATCCGATCCTTAATGCGGAGTTTTCCCCGCAGGGCATGGCGCTGCGTCAGTTCACCTCCCGCTGGGAAGGCGGCATGGTGCGCACATCCGGCAACTGGCTGCGCGATGGTAAAGCGCTGGTGCTGGACGATGTTGCCATCGCCGGGCTGGAGTACACCCTGCCGCAGAACTGGAAAACGCTTTGGATGGAGCCCCTGCCGGAATGGCTGAACAGCGTCACGCTGCAAAAATTCGGCCTGAGCCGCAACCTGGTGATCGACATCGATCCGGCCTTCCCATGGCAGATCACCTCTCTGGACGGCTACGGCGCAAACCTGCAGCTGGTGAAAGATCGCCAGTGGGGCATCTGGGGCGGTAGCGCAACCCTGAACGGCGCGGCGGCGACCTTTAACCGCGTGGACGTGCGTCGTCCGTCGCTGGCGCTCAATGCGAACGCCGCCACGGTGAACATTACCGACCTGAGCGCCTTTACCGAGAAAGGTATTCTTGAAGCAACGGCGACGGTTTCACAGCTTCCGCAGCGGCAGACCACGGTGAGCCTGAACGGGCGCGGCGTGCCGCTCAACGTGCTGCAGCAGTGGGGCTGGCCTGCGCTGCCGATTACGGGTGACGGCAATATTCAGCTCACCGCCAGCGGCAGCGTGCAGGCAAATGCCCCGTTGAAGCCAACGGTGAACGGCAAGCTGAACGCGGTGAATATGGATAAACAGCAGGTGCAGCAGACGATGACGGGCGGAGTGGTTTCAACACCGGTGCAATAAACAAGCCGGGTGGCGCAAGGTAAATGCAAAACGGCAACCCTGTTGCCGTTTTTGATGTTTGTTCCCTCTCCCTGTGGGAGAGGGTCAGGGTGAGGGCATCAGACCGCATAATTACCGTAGGCCCGGTAAGCGAAGCGCCACCGGGCATTTTTCCAGCTCAGAAGTGAACCACCACCTCATTCCCCTCCGCTTTCACTACCACACCCCACTCGCTGCCCGCGTGTGAGCCGCCCTTCACGCCGCTCACCTTCTGCACGTTGCGCAAGCACACCGACCAGTTTTGTGCGTCTCCCGCACCGGTAAAGGTCACGATGTCGCCCCGACGTGACGCCTTCAGCGTAAACGCCACTGAACCGTCCGCCGCAGGCACTTCGCTCACCACCGTTGCGCCGTCGTCCAGGTTAAACAGCTGGAAGGCCGTCCCCTCATTCCACGCGTAGTCCGGCTTCTGGTTGTTGTTGCCCAGCGCCAGCAGGGTGTTGTCGCGCACGTAGACCGGCAGGCTCATGAAATCGTGCTGCTGCTTATGCCAGCGGCTGCCCTGAATTTCGTCGTTGTGCCACAGGTGCGTCCAGCGGCCTTCCGGCAGATAGAACTGCACGTCGCCCGCCTCGGAGAACACCGGCGCGACCATCAACGAATCCCCCAGCATGTACTGGCGGTCGAGGTAATCACACGCCGGATCGTCCGGGAACTCCAGCATCATCGCGCGCAGCATCGGTGTGCCGAACTCGCGCGCCAGCGCTGCCTGACGATACAGATACGGCATCAGATGACACTTCAACTGGGTGAAGTGGCGCACCACGTCGCAGGACTCGTCATCGTACGCCCACGGCACGCGGTAGGATTTGCTGCCGTGCAGGCGGCTGTGGCTGGAGAACAGCCCAAACGCGCACCAGCGTTTGTAGACGTGCGCCGGGGCGGTGTTTTCGAACCCGCCGATATCGTGGCTCCAGAACCCGAAGCCAGACAAGCCAATCGACAGCCCGCCGCGCAGGCTTTCGGCCATGGATTCATAGTTGGCGTAGCAGTCGCCGCCCCAGTGTACCGGGAACTGCTGTGCACCGACGGACGCGGAGCGGGCAAACAGCACCGCCTCTTCTTCCCCCACAGTCTCTTTCAGCACGTTCCACACCAGCTCGTTATAGATATAGGCGTAGTGGTTGTGCATCTTCTGCGGATCGGCCCCGTCGAACCACTGCACGTCGGACGGGATACGCTCGCCGAAGTCGGTCTTGAAGCAGTCGACGCCGATCTCCACCAGGCCTTTCAGCCTGTCGGCATACCACCGGCACGCGTCCGGATTGGTGAAGTCGTAAATCGCCAGCCCCGGCTGCCATTTGTCCCACTGCCACAGGGAGCCGTCCGGGCGCTTGAGCAGGTAGCCCTTCTCTTTCAGCTCCCGGAAGATCGGGGATTTCTGGCCGATGTAGGGGTTAATCCACACGCAGACCTTCAGCCCTTTCTCCTTCAGGCGGCGGATCATGCCTTCCGGATCCGGGAAGGTCACAGGGTCCCACTCGAAGTCGCACCACTGGAAGGCCTTCATCCAGAAGCAGTCGAAGTGGAATACGTGCAGCGGCAGGTCGCGCTCGGCCATGCCGTCGATAAAGCTGTTTACCGTCGCTTCGTCGTAGTTGGTGGTGAACGAGGTGGTGAGCCACAGGCCGAACGACCACGCTGGCGGCAGCGCCGGACGCCCGGTGAACCGCGTATAGCGGTTCAGCACCTCTTTCGGCGTCGGGCCGTCGATCACGAAGTATTCGAGATATTCCCCTTCCACGCTGAACTGTACTTTGGAGACCTTCTCGGAACCGACTTCAAACGAGACGTTTTCCGGATGATTCACCAGCACGCCGTAGCCGCGGTTGGTCAGGTAGAACGGGATATTTTTGTAGGACTGCTCGGTGCTGGTGCCGCCGTCGCGGTTCCAGGTTTCGACCGTCTGGCCGTTGCGCACCAGCGCGGTAAAGCGCTCGCCCAGACCGTAGACAGTTTCGCCCACGCCCAGATCCAGACGTTCGAACACGTAATTGCGATCGGTATTGCTGTCCTGCACGTAGCCGTTGTTTTTCAGCTGGCTGCCGGTAATGCGCTGGCCGTTGCGCAGGAAATCCAGCGCCCAGAACTCGCCTTTGGTGACGCGCGCGCTGACGCTTCCGCTTTTCAGCTCGGCAAAATCAGCGTTGTTTTCAATCTCTACCTTCACGTTTTTCAGAACGTTCAGAGGATAGTGCGGGCCGTTATTCAGCGCGCCCTGGAAGTGCTCGATGCGCACCCCGACAATCCCTTCCTGCGGCGCAAACAGGCGCACCGTGAACATCAACGTGTCGAGCTGCCAGGTGCGCTCGCGCACGTCGCGCGGCGCCACATACACCACAAGGTCGTTGCCCTGCTGCTCCACGTCGAACACCTGAACCGGATACGTCACGTTCAGGCCCGGTTGAATAAGCCAGTTTCCATCACTGATTTTCATGCTTTCGTCCTCTTAGTTCTGTAATTCTTTACTGACCGGCAGGTTTTCAAACTCCTGCTGGTTGCGGCGCGCGCCCTGCGCCAGCTCGCCCAGAATTTTGGTCAGGAAGGGGGTTTTCAGCGTGTAGTAGCGTTTGGCGATAATGGCGCTCAGCACGTAGCAGACCGCCGGGGCCAGGGTAAACAGGCCGATGATGATGCTGATGGTCGCGCTGTTCTGGGTTTTGGCTGCAGCGTCGTAGCCGCCGCCTGCCAGCATCCAGCCGATCATCGCCCCGCCCAGCGCCAGGCCGAGCTTCAGCACGAACAGCGTGCCCGCAAAGCTAATTCCTGTCAGACGCTTACCGTTGGTCCATTCGCCGTAGTCGACGGTATCGGACATCATCACCCACTGAATCGGCGTAACCAGCTGGTGCAGCACGCCGATGACGAAGATAAAGGCGAACATCAGCACGGTGGCGTGCATCGGCACGAAGAACATCGCCACGCTGACCACCGCCAGCGCGGCGTTGGTCCACCAGAAGATGCTGACCTTGCACTTCCAGTCGGTGAGCGGTTTCGCCAGCGCGGAGCCGATCAGGTTGCCGACGCAGTAAGTGGTGAGGAAGGCGACGAACACCTCCGGCGAGCCCATGATCCAGGTGCAGTAGTACATCATCGCGCCGCCGCGCACGCAGACGGCGAGGATGTTGAGGATGGTGAGCACGCCGACGATGCGCCACTGATCGTTGTGCCAGATGTCGCGCAGGTCTTCCCGCATGGAGGTGGTGCTCGGCGGCACCTGGATGCGCTCTTTGGTGGTGAAGAAGCAAAACGCCAGCATCAGGAACGCGACCACCGACAGTACGGCGATCCCGCCCTGGAAGCCGAACGCCTTATCGTCGCCGCCAATGAGGTTCACCAGCGGCATCATCAGCACCGTGGAGAGCATGCCGCCCGCCGTCGCCAGCACGAAGCGCCAGGACTGAAGGGAGATACGCTGCGTCGGGTCGTTGGTGATCACACCGCCGAGCGCGCAGTAGGGAATGTTCACCACGGTATAGAGCAGGGTCAGCAGGGTGTAGGTAACGGCGGCGTAAACCATTTTGCCGTTGAGGCTGAGGTCCGGCGTGGTGTAGGCCAGCACGCAGACGATGCCGAACGGGATCGCGCCGAACAAAATCCACGGACGGAATTTGCCCCAGCGGCTGCGGGTGCGGTCGGCAATCAGCCCCATGCACGGGTCGGAGATCGCATCCAGCGCGCGCGCCAGCAGGAACATGGTGCCAACAAACCCGGCGGGAATGCCGAAAATATCGGTGTAGAAAAACATCATGTACAACATGACGTTATCAAAAATGATGTGGCTGGCGGCGTCTCCCATGCCGTAGCCAATCTTCTCTTTTACTGACAATACTTCGCTCATTTTTTTATCCTTCACGCTGTAGGGGGCGCTGAGACCGGTTACAGAGTTTTAAACCATTGTTTCAGGAGCGGGTATTGCGTTTTCTGGTTAGCAGATTACGTTTCTTGTTTTTTGTGATCGCGGTAAATGTTGGGAGCACGAGGGGCTAACATGAGGATTTTCTTAGGAATTAACTGAAACGGGGGTATACAGGTCAAAAGAGAGGTGAAAAAAGTGTGTCTGGGTATGTGGTAAATGCCTGAAAGTAGCTATAATGCGCCCCGCCTCCATGTAGCAATCGAGGCGCGGAAGATCGTCATCTCCGGTGAGGTGGCTGGACTTCAAATCCAGTTGGGGACGCCAGCGTTCCCGGGCAGGTTCGACTCCTGTGATCTTCCGCCAAAAATTCTCACCTTTCAATCTTAGAGCTGATGAATAAGCCTTTTATCTTCATTAGAAAGAATTAATGATATAAGATCTTTGCGCGAATGATGAGCTTTGTGGAAAATATTTGGCTCTATTTTTATTAGTATAGCCGTTAAAACATTTATTAGTTTTATAAATGAATCTGCTAAAAAATTGAATGCTTGAAAATCGGATATTGGAAAATTACCAACACATTCAATTCTTTGCATATTTTTTATTGATGCAGTGTGCACATCTTCGCATAGCATAGAGTACTTCTCATATAGGTAGTTTTTTTCTAGAACGGCCTTTTTTAAAAAAACATTATGTGAAAGCGCAGTTTCAATAACTTTGTAAACACTAGTTTCATTTACAATCTCAATATCTACTAAACAGCCTACTGCCTTAGAAAAATTTTCTATACTGCTTCTCATTACAAGCTTTGCTGCTTTATAGCAACCATGCACAGAAAGGAATAATATTGTACCTAGTTCAGATAATACTTCACCAATCCTAAATTTAAAGATTTCACTTTGCTCCTTCGGAAGATTTGCGGTATAACCATCCTCTACTAATAATTCATGATGCAATGCAAGAAAAGCAAAGTATCTTTTATGCATCCTCTTCAAAGCCTCATTGAATTCTGTACCTGGTTCTAAATTTAGAACCTTATATTCACTGATGAATTTTTGTAACTCAATAAAATCTCTATTGATTTCTCTCATCTCAGAGATCCTCATTCAGAGCTTGGATCACTTCATTCCAACTGAAAGAAGATGAGCTATTCTTTTTATTATAAATCGATTTTTTACTCGCTTCATCAGATACAATCTTCTCAAGTGCTTTTACGATTTTTTTCAGCCCATTATCGTCTAATGAATTTGCTTCACAAACGATATGTCCAATAATCTCATACTTAGATTTTTTATGATATCTTGGAATCTTCACTCCGATAATCTGTTCAGAAAACAATGCAATTTCGTCATTTGTCTTAAATAAATTAAGATCTAAAAATAATGCAGGTAAAGCGCCAGTGAGGAAATGTTTGTTAGGATTTTCAGGTTTATATCCGATAGTTTCTGAAATACCATTAGCTATAACATTTGAAGAGTCTAGGGCATTATAAATTTTCATTAGATCCATTGAAGAGTACTCAGTCATAATCCAAGAAAGTTCTTCAATGAGTTTTTTCATTTTTGTTATTTCATTTTTCTTTAACATGATTAAGCCCCCGCTCTAGACATTATTTCACTTGTGATTCTTGACATTGAAACATTTAAATCATGATCATCAAGATCTAAAATGAATGACTGATTCCCTTGCCCTCTAGCAATTGCTGTTCTTTTAGGTAAAGATCGAGCAATTCGTTTTCCTTTCCAATAAGTATTATTATCAATAAAATTCACTGCATCTGAATATACAATAGTATTTTCTTCAGCCATGGTAAGTACTACACCTAAACATGAAAGTTTTAATCCATAATTTGATGTTATACTGTTAACGACTACTCTTAATAAATCAATACCTGTGGCTGATAATGGTTCAGGTCGTACGGGTGTTAAATAGAAATCTGATGCAATTAATGCAGCAGACATCCAAGCGGATGGTGTAGGAGGTGTATCTATAATAACCCAATCATAAAGCTCTTTTTCACGTAAATAATTAATATAGTTCCTTAAACGCATCTCTTTACCCTGGCCAGACCCCATTTCTAATCGATGCAATTCTAAAGCACCAGGTAATAGATCAAATCCTTTTCTAATATTAACAGGTACCAGTTCCTCTACTTCCTTGGGTGGTATTGTCGTTGTACCATTAACGGAACTGACTAAACTCAGAGGTGCATCATTAAAAACATCAAGTACTGTATTACCTTGTTTTTGCAAATATTCTTTATAAGCGTTGCCATCCATGATGCATTGCGTTGCATTAAATTGAGGATCAATATCAATAAGAAGGACTCTTTTTTCCTCTCGCCTATTAAGAACATCAGCTAAATTAACGGCCAAAGTTGTTTTAGCAACGCCACCTTTCATATTAACTAAACTTAATACTTTCATAAAACCCTCTTTTTAAATTGTTGTGTATAGTGAATTCAACTCAAATTTAAGCCTTCGGCTCAATGCCTTTATTTCTGAGGGCCACTCTTGCCAGTTCCTTCAACCAGCTGGCGAGACTCACCCCTTCCTCAGCAGCCACAGCATCCAGCTGCTCCTTCAATGCCGGATCAATTCGCATTTTAAACTGCGGAGACTGCCCGCCGCCTTTTGGTTTTTTTTCGCGCGATATGATTGACATGAGGCCACCTATCTATCTATTATGACACTTATAGGAGGCCACCTAAACCTCCTGTATTTGCAACGCCCCGATGTGCGGGAACACAACCGGAGCGTCTAACCTCACCAACTATCAAGGAGTTGATTATGGCTGATTCGCATTCTACCCCAGACACCGACCAATCCGGAACCGAGCGTTCGTTAATTGTGGGATACCGCCCGAATGTTTTCGACAAATCCACGCCGAAAATCATCCTTTCCGGCAAGTGGTTGCGCGCAGCAGGTTTTGATACCGGACAGCAGGTCACGGTAAAGGTGATGAAAGGATGCATCGTTCTGGTGGCGTATAACGAGCAGGAGCAGCGGTTGCAGGACGATTATAAACGGACGAAGGCAAAGCTCATTGAGATTGAGAATGCGCTTGCAGCGATCCAAACTCCCCGTCCTGGAAAGCGCCTCGCAAAATCAAATACAAGCCACCTGGCTTAGCGGCTGTTTCTGGCATACTACCCGCCAGGCGCGTTAGACGATGTAGATGGGGAGACGACATGCAAAGAAAGACGAAACCCCATCGCCGTGTTCGAACCAACAGCTAGCATCTCATAAATAGATTTTCTGATGGCGAAATTAATCAGCATTCAACTATCCGGAAATTCCGGATAGTTGGTCAGGAAAGGAGACATCAGATTTCCAGTGAGAGATCGCTACAATCACAAAGCAACACTCGTAATTACGCTCAGATCGAGGCACTCAGTTTCGCCTTTACCGGCCATACGCCTATTAAACTAATATACAACGGATCTAACGCCCTCATTCTCACGCTCATATAATATCTAAATTGATATCCAATAATTATTCACGACATATATATCCCGAAGGTTTAAATCCCTGTGTTTTTTATTAAAGATAAACTATTGCGATATGCATCACAGCAGAACTCCAATATTAATAGAAACTTGTGCCTATGTTTACTGTTAAAGGGTGCAATATGTATTATAGCGATTCATTAATAACATCAATAGATGCACATAAAATATTGGCTTTAAAGTTAGAACACGCCTTAACAGGCGTAAAAGATGAAGTATTAAAGCAAGCGCAACTGTTAGATGATGGGGCAACGCGATTAAGCTATCAGCTTTCGTGCTTTACTGAAAACTATCAGGATGTATGTTTACGATTACGCGAAGAAGACTCACGATTTTTGACAGGTATCGTCCAGTTAATAAAACACAGAGACGTTATCTATAAGATGCTCTATATTTATATTAAAAGCTTGCTAGGCAACAAGAGTGAAAAAAGAATACATAACATACAACGAAATCTTATGGATTTGGGCGTATCAATTTCATCATCAATGCTCTCCAGCCAGGCTTTTATATATTCGGCAACTATTGCAATTTGTACTAGTGTTCATACTAACATTTGGATGAAAGAAAAGATCACATCGTTTTCTACTTATGCTGTTCTTGGTTTAAAAGTTTACGGCATCGTTGAGCAAGCATCCAGAAGCGCCAACCATCTAAAAAATTATAATGCTTATTATTATAATCTACTTTATCAGGAAGAGCTTGAAATGATGTTTTTCTTGATTGAGCCCATAATAATGAGATCCCCCATACTTAACCAAGCTTATGCTTCAGACAGCGATATTGCATATGCGATTTCAAGGATGATAAAGGGATGATTAAAGCTATTAAAGACTGGTTAAAAGGCCAACTCATATTCTTCCTGAGAGGCGCAATCCCCCTTTTATTCGTCATAATATTTGCACTATTTGCCGTAACCTGGCTACCCGAAAAAATCGCAATGAATGCAATATGGTCAATTGTAGTTATTGTAGGCCTCTATATCCTTTTACGTAAAAAAAGATAATTACTATTTAACAGGAGTAAATTATGTCAATTCCCGCTCATCTGTGGTTGTTTGATGAAAATGGTTCGCCCATAGTTGGTCCATCATTACTGCCAGCGAGATTAGGATCGTTTGAAATCCGTTCAGTTATCCATCAGGTATGGATTCCTGAGAACTCGAATACTGGTCGTTTGACAGGCACGAGAGTTCATTCCCCCTTAAACTTGCATAAGGAATTTGATGCTGCAACGCCTGTTTTGTATCGTGCTATGTGTGAAGGAAGAACATTAAAAAAAGCAGAATTGAAAATGTATCGAATTCTTGACCAGGGCGTTGAGAGTGAGTATTTCAATATGATAATGCAGAACGTAAAGATCACCTCTATATCCCCCCTGCTGCATCCCACCGGCTTGACGAGCACGCATCTCGAAGATATTCAACTCCGTTACGAGAAGATTACATGGAAACATTGCGATGGGAACATTGCCTACACTGACGAATGGAATAACCGGGCTACGTATTAGGGTATCTAAAATGAAAGTACTGTTAATTTTGGCTGCACTTCTATTCCTGGTTCAAAATACATCAGCAGCCCAAATGTCCGGCTTCGCAGCCAGGTATTATCAGGATGATGGAACAACGCCGGAAGAACCCACAAAAGTGCCCCTCTATCCCACTATTACCATCGGTAAGAAAACCGTGCAAATGGAGGTTACTCATCTGGCAGAAATCTCCAGCACACCAGTCAACAAAGACAGTTCCGCTCGTTGGGTCTGCCTTCATGACGACGATGACACGAATTACTGGTTCATTTCTGATAACGAAATGGGTGCAGGATTGCTAACTGCGCTAGTTATAGCCAAAGATGGCATCCATCACGAATGTGCTAAAACAACGGAACCTGTCAGAGTCTCGGTCGCTAATGTTCCATTATTAAATGCGACGCATGGCAATTTAGTCGCATTGTTCGGCAAGAAAGAGATAGCAAAAAAGAAAGCGATGCTTTTTTATCAGGAGACGCCAGTACAGAATGGATTCATCCAGAGTAATACGGTCTCTTATTACTTCGATGGCGAAAAAGTGCGTGGCGTAATCATCGGGCAAATTACCAGTAACTAGCTTGCAGACTCCCTCTCCAGAGGGAGAGGGCGTTAAGCCTGCTCACCCAATCGCATATGCAGCAACGGAAATGGATTCCCCTGCCCGTCCAGTTCCGAGCGCCCGACCTGCTCAAACCCCATATGGCGATAAAATCCCACGCCCTGCGGGTTCTGCTCATTCACGTCCACCTCGTTCGCGCCAAACTCTTCGATGGCGTGCTGGAGCAGCAATTTCCCGACGCCCTTTCCGCGGCTCGCGTCGTCAACAAACAGCATTTCAATGCGGTTTTCATCCACGCCTAAAAAGCCGTGAATAACGTCTGCGTCATCGCGAGCGATCACGACCTTGATGTTTGGCAGATAGGCGTTAAGCAATAGCGGGCGCAGCGCCGCAATATCGCTTTCCTGTAAAAAGTGATGGGTGGCGCGGACGGAGGATTCCCAGATCGCGACCAGACGCTCGAAGTGTGTGGGGAGTGCGGTTTCTATGTTCATGGGGGGATCATGGTTGGAAAACCGAACTATTTCAAGCCACGCTTTGCGGTCTGTTCCCCCTCACCCTAGCCCTCTCCCTCAAGGGAGAGGGAACAGATCGAGCTAAACCCTAATCTCCATCACCGCATACACCCCATCCTTCGGCACCACCACGGTGACGTTTTCCACCGGCACGCCCGCCGCGAGGTGGATATCCTGCAGCTGCTGTAACGACCTCGGGTGAATATCCTCCCAGCCGATACCCCGCAGCACAAAGTCAATTTGCGGGCTGCTGGTCAGCATGTTCGACACAATCACCGCCCCGCCGGGCTTGACCAGCCGCAGGGCGCGCTGGAGAAAAATCACCGCATCGGTATCGTTGAAGTATTCGAAAATCCCCAGCGCGTCGACCAGTTCCGCCTGATGCTCGCCCAGCTCCAGCAGCAGGTCCTCGTTACGCACCAGCGTATGGAGCAGGTTGCGCCTGAGCAGCGTCAGCTGTTCGCCCACCACAATCCCTTCCTGCGCCGCCATGGTTTCGGCCCAGCTGAGCGCCACCGGGTCTTTGTCCACCAGCGTGAGATACACCCGCTGGCCGTCGAGCTTTGCTTCGCGCAGCGCCTCCAGCACCGGAATGGCGGCACCGCTTGCGAGGCTAACCCAGTTATTTTCACTTTCGTTGTGAATGTACTTATCCACCAGCGCGGCCAGCACTCTGGCGCGGGAGCGCACGCCAATCGCATCGTTAGCGTGGATAAACCACTGGCGGCTGTCGCTGTCCATTTTCGTGCCGTCGGGCAGGCGGTCTTCCAGCGGGTTTTGCACCACAAACAGCGCCAGCGCGGAGGGCACCAGCCGGGTGCGCCACGCGGTGAGCGCCGGGCGGTTGCGGAAGGCCTGTTCGGAATAGCGGTTCTGCGGGACAAGCACGGCCAGCCCCCCTTCGTCGTATTCCATCCTTGGGGGGCGGAGCGCTGGCTCGGCTTTCAGGGCGCGGTCAAGGGAGGCGATCTCACGGGCAGCGTCGTCTTTCATCGGCCACTGGTCGCTGACGTCGGGAAATGACGCGCTGAAAATCGTCATATTTTCCGGTGCATCGCCGCGAAAAGGCTGCCAGTTCATGTCGTCTTCCCTCCGTTAGGCTATTAACGGAAGTCTATCCAGGCGAGCCAGTAATACCCTACGAAGAAAGCACGAAATAGGTGCATCAGTTCTGCGACGTGCGCCATACCCCCGGCGTGCAGCCGTACTCGGTCTGAAAATGACGAATAAAGTGGGCGCAGTCGCTAAACCGCATCCGCCGCGCAATATCCGTAACGCTTTGCTGAGAGTTTTTCAGCAGCCAGCAGGCATAGCGCAGCCTGGCGCTGCGAATAAATTCCCGCGCCGTTTTGCCAAACTCGGCGTGAAACAGGCGGTTAAGCTGGCGCTCGCTCAGCTTAACGTCCTGCGCGAGCCTGGCGGCGTTCAGCGGGTGAGTCAGATACTGTTCGACAATCGTCACCGCCCTGCGCAGCCGTGAATCAGGGATCATGGCGATATTCGCGGGCCGCGGCGTGGCGGCGTCATGCGGAGGAAGGGACAGCCGCCGGGAGGTGGTGGCCGCAATGTCGTCTCCCCCGTGGGCGCGGATCAGCGCCGTTACCAGGGTGAGCGTTGAGATCCCGCCCGGGCAGGTCAGCAAATCGCCTTCGTCGATAAAATCGAGGCCTTGCTCAGCATAAACCTGCGGAAATCGTTGCGTGAAAACGTCATGGTGATGAGGATGAATCGAGGCGCGGCGCTCGTTCAGTAAGCCTTCCTCCGCCAGGATAAAGCTGCCGGTACCAATACCTATCAGGGGAACGTTGTTGTGATAAGCATCCGTGAGGAACGCTCTGTCGCCACGGTGTCCCTTGTGAAGATGCTCCAGACCTCCGCCGATCGCCGCAATATAGTCAAAGTCGCCGGGCGGCGCATGGGCGGCCTCGGGCCGCACGCTGAGCCCTGAGCTGCTCACTATCGGTAAGTCGGGATAAGTGCTTATCAGGCTGAGTTTAAAGCGTATTTTCTGGCTACGCTTCTGGACGCTGGATGCAATACGTAACGCCTCTATTAATCCTGAATATGCGAAAAGCGAGAAATGGGGCCACAGGAGTAAACCCATATGCAGGGATTTATTCCGTGCAGGCGTCATTCTGACGCTATCATCAATTATATTTTTCATTAACTTGCCGAAGAATAATTACATTATCGCAACATTATTGTTGCTGTTATATTTTCCTAAGATAGGTCCTGGCTGTTAAATCAAGCATAAATGATGGTCGCAAAAACTTAAAAACATTTCTCCCTGTCGCTATCCGTTTTTTGACGTGTGGCACACATATGTCGGCAGCGTTCCCAAAATAAATAAATAATTCTCATTCTGCTGTTTCTTAATACGCATATAAATATTCTTATTCGGATAGATAAAAAATAAGGGCTCGTACTTCTCCAGCCAGCTGTCGCTGATGTTGTCGTCCGGAAATTTCATATTGCGTATGGACGTCAGATTATAGACGCTGTCTTTGCGCTCAATCTGAAAGAAAACTTTGCGATTCAGGGTCTTCGTAGGATCGCTTTTCAACCGGCCATTCATGCTGAGTATTCCGCTGTTACCTTCCACGGTGTAATTCAGCCACAGAGAGAGCGTCTCATCACGGTGATGCTGAATAAAGTTCGCCTGGCAGGAAAAGGGCTGGATGTAATGGCGATGCCAGAGGTAATACGCCGCCACGACAGCCCCCATCAGCAGGCACAGGCAGAGCGCAACAAGCGTTTGACGGTAGCGAACCATACTAGCGATCCTCTATAAAATAATCGGACATACAGCGGTTGGGTTCCGTCATCGGCCTGTCACAGCGAATGACCGATGCACGGGGCAGCAGGATGTAGCCGCTGACGTACACCCAGGGATAGTTCGCGCACTGGTCCTTAAACGGGGCGGCATAGGCCAGGGCTTTATCCCTATCGCGCTGCGTTTCAATATCGCGAGAAAAATAGAGCTGGCATTCGCCCATCTTCATCGCGAAGCGATACCCGTCAACGAAATAGCTGTCATGCAGCAGGTTATGGCTGATAACGCTCACGCCAGCCAGCATCAGCAATAGCACCAGCGCGCCCGGCAGCCAGAAGCGGCGCGTCGGGGCCGTCGGGGCGACAGCCTCTTCGCAGACATCCGGAGCAGCACGTTCTTCCTCTTCAGCCTGCGGCTGCGTCTCTTTAACGGTGATTTGCGTATCGCTTGCGAGCGTCAGTCCAATCCGCGGGATAGTGACAATCGGATCGGTTTCAAACCCCACTTTCTTCAGCCCCTTACGCAGAATAGATATATTCTGGTAGTAGGTATTAGGCGAAACCAGCATCCCCCGGCGCTGCCAGACAATATCCATGCACTCCTGTTGAGTCACAATACTTCCGACTCTTTCTATTAATAACAACAAACAGCGCCCCGCCGGGGAATTTAATACCACCACCCGGTCAGGATTGTTGAGATCGCGTAATGTGCTGGCCGCTGGATGAAACTCTACCAGGCCATTAATAATGTAATGCTTATGCATAGAATGGGCTAAATACCTCCGGTCAACAGCTGTTGCTCCAGTAGATTCCCTTCACGGTTAACCTGCGTATCCCTCGCCTGTGTAAGGATTAATGTGACGGATAAGTGCGCAACTGTATATCCTGGCGCCTGGCGAAAAATCTTATTTTTCCTTTCTCTTTATCTGACCGGTCTGAAGTTTTCTTAACCGCCATTTAAAGCCGTCTTGACACTGACAAAACTCGACAAAGGCGCCCGTTGAACGCTTTAGCCATCATTGTCTGAATTATTCAGCGTGCTTAATTTGTTTTTTTAATAAAAAGCAGAGAAGACGCGCGCTGCAAGCGGGTTTCGAAATTACGACCAATTCGAAAGCTGTCGTCTTAATTAACAATTTCGGTGCGAAACTGTTAGCCACCGTCAGTAACAACCCGCGTCGCATGACGTCCCCAGACTATTTCCTTACAAAACATTTATTAAAGCCAACTTTTCAATAAAAACTACCGGTATGATTATTTACAGGCAGATAAGCAAAAGCCGGTTCAGCGAGGAGAAATTGACGCTACACCTAAACCGTACTTAAAACAAATTAAGATTAATTCAGGTTACCTATTTTACGCCCTGAGTATAGTGGGCTCACACCGTGCAATGCTTAATTGCTTCGAAAATACAGGCATCGTTCTGCCAGACAGACGAGTCTCATTACAATTATAAATCGAGGGAATGACATGGCGAATAAGCTCAACAACACACGTCATTTAAATATCGCGCTATTGGGTGGAGATCACTTTGCGCGCCAGGGGATCGCCGCGTTATTAAAAAATATTGTCCCGTCTATGCAGATTACAGCATCGATCGATAATTACGCGGAGATCGAAACGATACTCGCAGCCGCACCGGTAGACGTGATTTTTTTATCCGGCATGGAGAAATATCACGCGGGATATGACTGCCTGAAATATATCAGGAAGATGAAAGTCCTTTATCCCGACGTACTTATTTGCATGTATTCCGCACCGGCAAACTCCTGGCTGTGGATACGCGGTGAAATAGACGCCTATCTCTCGCTGCAGGACCCGCTTTATCACTGGCGAGCCAGCGTATTAAAAATGGTCGATAGCCGTTATCGCCCAATAAAAAAACCCACGGCGTTATCGCTGACGCCGGGTGAATGGAGGGTATTGAAGGAACTGCGAAAGGGTCTGGATATGCGTTACATCGCCGAAACAGAGCAGCTTTCTTACCGTCGTGTCAGCGCGTTAAAAAGCTCAGCGATAAGAAAACTCGGGCTCAGGAACAAGACAGATTTGCTGGTCTTTTTAACCAGTTAGACCTGCTGCTTTCAGAGCAAATCTCGACATAACACCATAATGGAATCAGGACAATGAAAGCTCAATTCAATAATAAAACGCTGCTCGCGATCGCTATTGCGGCATTACTGCCAGCGGGCACGGCCATGGCTGCCGGCACCAGCGGCGGCACGGTGAACTTTAGCGGCAAAGTGGTGACCTCCGCCTGCGCCATCAGCGCAGGAAGCGCCAACATTGACGTAGATATGGGTGAAGTGCGTACCGCAACGCTGGCGACCGCCGGCAGCGTTGCCAGCACGGCAAAAGCGTTTGCCATCACCCTGGAAGATTGTGAAATCGCCGATACCTCAGCCTCTACGGATGAGAACCCGATTGCCGCCACAACCGTGGCCGTTACCTTCACCGGCACGCCGGACACTTCCGATGTTAATAGCTTGTCCGTCGGGGCAAACGGCAGCGCCAACTCTGCGCAAAACGTGGCTATTCGCCTTTATGACGAGCAGGGCAACGTGGTGAACCTGGGTGAACCTGCTGCGGCCATCCCTCTGCGTAAGGGTGCCAACACCCTGAACTTCAGCGCGAAATATTACTCGCCGAAGAGCGGCGCCACCGCGGGTGATGCCAGCGCCGTCGCGACCTACACCGTGACCTATTCGTAATCCTCAGGCCCGGTCTGCGAGCCGGGCCTGTCTTAGCTTTCAGGAGAAACACTATGCGCGTAAACACATGGATTTGCCTGGCGGGCGCGTTATGTTCCTCCGCCGTCTATGCCGGCGGCGTGGGGCTGGGCGCAACGCGATTGGTCTACTCCAGCGCCACCAGCCAGGCCATGATGCAGGTGAGAAACACCCATCCCGACGCCACGTTCCTCATCCAGTCGTGGATGGAGAATGAGAAAGGCGAACGCACCAACGACTTCGCGATCACGCCGCCGCTGTACGTCATAAAACCGGCCAGCGAAAGCGCGGTGAAAATCATGTTTAACGGCAAAGCCCTGCCAGAGGATCGGGAGACGCTCTACTGGATGACGGTCAAAGCCATCCCCCAGCAGGCGACAAGCGGCGCCGGGAATACGCTGCAGTTTGCATCGGCTAACCGCATCAAGGTCTTTTATCGCCCGGAGGGACTCAGTGAGACCCCGGCAGAAGCGTGGAAAAAACTGGCCGGTGCCTATCGCGCCGGAAAAGTCACGCTCAGCAACCCCACGCCGTACTACCTCACCACCATCAACGTGAAAATTGACGGTATGCCGGTGCAGCCGGTGATGGTGCCCCCGAAAGGCAGCGTGACGCTGGCCGAAACCTTCAGCCATGCGGGCAGCATGAGCTATCAAACCATTAACGATTACGGAGCATGGACCCCCGCCACGCGCGCGTCGTTATCCCAATAATAAAAACAGTAAGGCGTGACCACGTGAAAATAAAAATCCTGTGCGCCACGGTGATCTCCCTGGTGATTCGGCAAGCCGTGGCTGCTGAAAGCGAGCTGCAATTTAACCCCGCGTTCCTCAACGGCGAGAGCGCAAACAGCGCCGATCTCGCCTGGGTCAACGCCGGGAGCGCGTTGCCGCCGGGTGATTACAACCTCAACGTGTATATCAATACGAATTATGCGTTCACGGGTAACGTCACGTTCCGCCTTGCTGAGGACAGCACGGGTGAAGCGCTGCCCTGCCTCACGCCTGAGCAATTCGACGCGCTGGGCATCGATAGCCATCAGGCGAAGGGCGGAGCGCTGCCGCTGGCGCAGCGCTGCATCTTCTTAACGAAGGCGTTTGCGGATACGCAGTTTGACCTGGACCAGAAGACGCTCACCCTGAGCTTCACCGTACCGCAAAGTGCGATGCGAAATTTGCCGCGCGGGTACGTCAGCCCGGAAAGCTGGGAGGCGGGCATTCCTGCCGCGTGGCTGAATTACGTGGTCAATGGCTCGAACAATGAGTATCGCGGCGAGACGCGCACGCGGGAGCAGCAGCTGTTTGCAAGCCTCAACAGCGGCGTCAACCTGGGCGCGTGGCGGCTGCGTGATTTCACCACGTGGACCAAAGACAGCAATGAGCTTACCCACGTGCAGACCTGGCTGCAGCGCGATATTCACGCCCTGCGCGCGCAGGTGTATGCCGGGGAAACGTACACCTCGGCGCAGGTGTTCGACTCCGTGGGCCTGCGCGGTCTCGCCCTGAAAACCGATGACAACATGCTGCCCGCAAGCCTCAGCGGCTATGCGCCGGAAGTTCGCGGCATCGCGCGCAGCAACGCCACGGTCACGGTTCGCCAGAACGGCAACATCATCTATCAAACCTCCGTCCCACCGGGGGCGTTTGTGCTGAAAGATCTCTACCCGACCTCCTCGGGCGGCGATCTGGCGGTCACCATTCAGGAGAACGACGGCAGCAAAACGCAATACACGCTTCCCTTTGCCAGCGTGCCGAACCTGGTGCGTAACGGACAGGTGAAATATGCCCTCGGCGCCGGGAAATACCGTCCGACGGGCAATCAGGATTCGCCCTCTTTCGCGCAGGGTGAACTGTTCTACGGCTGGCGATACGGCCTGACGTTTTACGGCGGGGCGCAGTTTGCCGATAGCTATAACGGCCTGGCCTTCGGGTTTGGGCAAAACCTCGGCCGCTTTGGCGCCTACTCCATCGACCTGACCCACGCCCGCAGCCAGCTGGCGGACGATCGGCACTATACGGGTGATTCGGTGCGCCTGCGCTACAGCAAGCTGCTGAACGACATTGGCACGCGGGTTAACTTCTTCTCGCTGCGCTACTCCACGAAAGGGTTTTATACCCTCAGCGACACCACGTACAAAGGCATGTCGGGCGGATCGCCAAAGCAGACGGTGGAAGACGATGGCACCGTCACCACCCATTACGACACCGTGTACAACCTGCGCATGTCGCGTAAGGCAAAAAACCAGCTGCTGCTGTCGCAGCCGATGGGACAATACGGCTCGCTGTCACTGTCGTGGGATCAGCAGACCTACTGGAACACGTCAAATACCACGCAAAGCCTGCAGTTTGCGTGGAACGCCACGTTTCGCAACGTGTCGCTTGGCGTCAGCGTCCAGCGAAGCTCGAGCCTGTATGACGACAAGAAAGATAACATCCTGTCGATGTCGATTTCGGTCCCGCTGGGCAACCCGACGCTGTCGACCCGCGCGCGCTTTACCACGACCCATGCGGACTCCACCGGCACAACCGCTAGCACGGGCGTGAGCGGCTACCTCCCGGGCCAGGAAAACCTGTTCTATAGCGTCAACCAGCGCTACAGCTCCCGACAGCACTACGGCGGCGATGCCACCCTGCAATACGAAGGCGCGTGGGGAGACTACAACCTGGGTTACAGCTACGCCAGCGACTCCCGCAACCTCAGCTACGGCATCAGCGGCGGCGCGGTAGTGCATGAAGATGGCCTGACGCTGAGCCAGCCGCTCGGGAACACCAACATTCTGGTAAAAGCCCCGGGGGCCAGCAGCGTCGCCGTGCTTAACCATAAGGGCATCAAAACGGACGGCCGTGGCTACGCGGTGATCCCGTACGCCACGCCGTACCGCGTTAACCAGGTCGCGCTGGACGTGACGACCGCCGGCAACGACGTGGAGCTGGAAAACGCCATCGCCAACAAAACGCCTACCGACGGTGCCCTGGTTCGCGCCACCTTCACCACGCACCAGGGGGCAAAAGCGATGTTTATCGTACGTCACGGCAACGATGTGCTCCCCTTCGGCACGCTGGTCTCGCTCGATGATGACAAAACCAGCGGCATCGTCGGCGATGGCGGCAGCCTGTATCTCTCCGGTTTGTCAGAGAAGGGCAAGCTGAACGCCGTGTGGGGCCGCGGCAGCCGCCAGCGCTGCGCCATTACCTATGCCTTAAACAAGCAGAACTATAACGCCCGCACCGGTCTTTATTCTCAGGAGGTGGTATGTCAGTAACGCTTCGGATCGGCTGCCTTGCGCTGCTGTTGGTTTTCACGCTCCCCGTTCGCGGTTACGACGTGCTGGTCTCCGTCACCGGCAATTTGATCGGCAACACCTGCGTGGTGGCGCAGGACTCCGGGGAGCAAAACGTGCCGCTGGGGACCATTGGTATTAAACAGTTCAGCCGTGCCGGGGCCGTCAGCAATATCAAAACGCCCTTCACGCTCAGGCTTGAAGCGTGCGGGCCAACCTTTGCTGGCGTAAAAATCCGCTTCAGCGGTACGCCGGATGATGCCAACCCGCAGCTGCTGAAGATTGCCGACGGTGGCGCTACCGGCGTGGCGGTACAGATCCTCGATAAAGAGAGCGTACTCATTCCCCTGAATACAAAGACCGCCGCGTACGGAACCGCGGGGGATGACAGCGTACAGATGACCTTCTACGCGCAGCTGGTTGCCACCGCTACGCCGGTGAGCGCCGGTGATGTGTCAGCCCTCGCCACCTGGACAACGGAGTATCTATGATGCGTTTAGCGTTTCTTCTCAGCGGATTTCTTTTCTGCGCCAGCGTGCAGGCTCTGGACTGGAAATCGGACATTACGCTCTCCCCTCAGCCGATGACCTACAGCGGGCCGGCGGATTCCGTGGTGCCGGGCAGCATTATCGGCTCGACCTGGAGCGCCACCGCCAGCGTGCAGCAGGTGTTCTGGTGCGGGCTTATTTTTACCTGCAACAAAGGGACGCTGCAGCCCAGCAGCAGCGCCATCTCAAGCGGTGCGACGGTCACCGTCGACGGCGCGAATTACACCATTTTTGAGACCGGCGTACCGGGCGTGGGCTATATCATCGGGCTGAAGGATTTTAAGAGTACACAATATATTCCCCTGCAAACCGGTATCACGCAAAGCTACCCGGCAGAGGGCACCAGTGGGTTTGCCCAGGATCTGGGATGGTCGGCAAAGGTCACCTTTATTAAAACCGGTGCCGCCCTGAAATCCGGCGTCTATAACATCCCGACCATCAACGCCGCGGTGCTCACCGCCTATAACAACGAGACGAAAACGGCGCAGGTGATTATCAGCCCGACCACCATCACGGTGACCGCCAGCGGGTGTACGGTCGGCAGCAAAAACGCCAGCGTGGCGCTGGGCACCATTGATATTCGCACTCTGCCCACGGTGGGAAGTACGTCACCGTCGGGGACGTTCACCGTCGGCCTGACCTGCGACGCGAACGTGGCGGTTCACGCGGTGATGACCGATCAGACCACGCCGTCGAACACCTCGTCGGTGGTGACGCTGACCGGAGACTCCACGGCGTCCGGCGTTGGGGTGCAGTTTTTCTACAACGGCACCGGACCGCTGACGATGGGGCCGGACAGCTCGGCCGCGGGTGCGACCGGCCAGTTCTTAATCCAGAGCACCACGGCGGCGCAGACGCTCACGTTACCGTTCCAGGCGCAGTACATCCGAACCGGCGAACTGGTCCCCGGCTCGGCCAACGCGCTGGCCAGCATTACGTTTTCCTACCAGTAGGGGCTACTGCTTCACCCACACCAGCTGGTCAACCCGGAAGCCCAGACTGCGCGCGGTGTTCAGGTAATCCTGCTTCACCGCATCCGGAATGGTTGGCGTGCGCGACAGGATCCACAGGTAGTCGCGGTTCGGGCCGCTGACCAGGGCGTACTGGTACTTATCGTCCAGCCTGATCACGTTATAGCCGCCGTAGAACGGGCCGAAGAAGGACACCTTCAGCGCGGCGGTGGTCGGTTCGCCGGTAAAGTACGCTTTGCCTTCGCTCTCGTTCCACTTGTTCTTCACCGGATCGTAGCCCCGGTTGAGCACGCTGATGCCGCCGTCGCTGCGCTTGCCGTAGGTGGCGGTTACCTGCTCCAGCCCGCGTTCAAAGCGGTTTTCCAGACGGGCGACCTCGTACCATTTGCCAAGATAGCGGCTGGCGTCAAAACCGGAAATCGGCTGCACGCCCTTCGGCGGCGTAGGGGATTTACAGGCGACCAGCGTCAGCGCAATGGCAACACCGGTCACAACAGGCCATAGCTTCATGAGAATTCCTTTCATTTGCACGGTTGGACGTTAAGTGTAGTGCACCGTTTCGGCGCTTCATCCCGTTCGGGAAAATTCGTAGTATATTGAGAGTATTCCTCCACTCTGGACACGGACATGGCTTACTCCATCGGCGAATTCGCCAGACTCAGCGGCATCACCGCCACCACCCTGCGGGCGTGGCAGCGTCGCTATGGTTTACTCAAGCCACAGCGCACGGAAGGCGGCCACCGCCAGTACAGCGACGAGGACGTCCAGCAGGCGCTCAAAATCCTCGACTGGGTCAAAAAAGGCGTCCCGATCGGCCAGGTCAAACCTCTGCTGGAGCGCCCGACGCCGGGTCGGACCAACAACTGGCAAACCCTGCAGCAGAACATGCTGCAACGCCTGCAGGACGGCAAGGTCGAATCCCTGCGCCAGATGATTTACGACGCCGGACGCGAATACCCAAGGCCGGAGCTGGTCGCGAACGTGCTGCGCCCGCTGCGCAGCCAGGTTTCGGCCAACGTCGCCGCCGCCATGACCCTGCGCGCGATCCTCGACGGCATCATCATCGCCTACACCTCGTTTTGCCTCGAAGGCGATAAAAAAGCGCCGGGCGATAACATTCTGCTCAGCGGCTGGCACCTCAACGACCCGTGCGAGATCTGGCTCGAAGCCTTAACGCGCACCGGGCAGGGCCACCGAATCGACATCCTGCCGGTTCCGCCTGACGCGCTGGCACCGGAAATTTTCCCCGAGCGCAAATGGCTTCTGGTCACCAGCGGCAAACTCACCGCCGGGCGGAAAAAACAGGTGGAGCAGTGGCAGCAGCAGGTATCGCTTGAAGTGATTATCCTCTGATAATTTTCTCCTGCGGGAATCTTCACGAAAAGTTGAATATTTTCCCGCGCCGCAGATGCTAACGTTTTCCTGTGACGAATAACTCAACAGGAAAACACTATGAAAAAAACTGCCCCTCTGCTGATCCTGGCCTCGATGGCCTTTGCCCCTGCTGCCTTTAGCGCCCCTGCCGGCACGCTGAGCGTCCACATTCTCGACCAGCAAACCGGAATGCCGCCATCGGACGTGACCGTTACGCTGGAGAAGCAGCAGCAGGACAAATGGACCCCGATTGCCAGCGGCAAAACCGACCACGACGGCCGCATCAAATCGCTCTATCCGCAGGATCAGGACATGCAGCCTGGCGTGTATAAAGTGACCTTCAAAACCGCAGAGTACTTCCACGGCAAAAAGCTGGACTCCTTCTTCCCGGAGATCCCGGTGCTGTTTACCGTGACCCGCACCAACGAGAAGCTGCACATTCCGCTTCTGCTGAGCCAGTACGGTTACTCGACCTACAAGGGCAGTTAAGACGCGTTGATTTTAAAGGAATAAAAAAAATAGTTCCGCTAATACTTGGACAAATTAGTCATGCTGTGTAAGTTTTAATTATATGAACGGGAGGACTACACCATGACAACGAAACCTGTGCTCGGTATTAGCGGATGTTTGACCGGATCCGCCGTTCGCTTTGACGGCGGACACAAGCGTATGGGCTTCGTCATGGATGAGCTGGCCCAGTGGGTGAATTTCAGGCCCGTCTGCCCGGAAATGGCCATCGGTCTCCCGACGCCTCGCCCGGCCATACGCCTGACGCTGACGGACAGCGGCGAAACGCAGCTCCGTTTCAGCAAGCCGCCTCATGATGACCTCACGCAGAAAATGGCCGAGTTCACGGCGGACTATCTGCCAAAAATCGGCGATCTGTCGGGATTTATCGTCTGTGCAAAATCCCCAAGCTGCGGACTGGAACGCGTGCGGCTGTACGATGAAAACGGCAACCGGGGCCGCAAGGAGGGCGTCGGGCTGTTCACCGCCGCCCTTCTTGAAACCTACCCGTGGCTGCCCGTCGAGGAAGACGGTCGGCTGCACGACCCGGTGCTGCGGGAAAACTTTATCGAGCGGGTATTTGCCCTGCACGAGCTAAACACGCTGCGCGCTAAAGGTCTCACGCGACGTGGGCTGCTGGATTTCCACAGCCGCTATAAATTGCAGCTGCTGGCGCACCATCAGGCAGGCTACCGCGAAATCGGCCCGTTCGTTGCCTCGCTGCACGAGTGGGAAGACCTGGACGCCTTCTTCGTGGCGTACCGGGAAAAGCTGATGACCATTCTGAAAAAACCCGCCTCGCGGAAGAATCACACCAACGTGCTGATGCATATTCAGGGGTATTTCCGTAACCAGCTGAACACCCGCCAGCGCGGCGAGCTGCGCGACGTGATCCTGCACTATCGCAACGGACAGTTGCCTATTCTCGCCCCGATCACGCTGCTGAAGCACTACCTGGCCGAATACCCCGACCGATATCTGATGACGCAAAACTACTTTGATCCCTATCCTGATGATTTGGGTCTGCGTCTGGCAGTCAAGTGATCATAAAAATGCGAAGGCCCCATTGACCCGTAGAGGCCCAAAGCAGTACCCCGTTTAGACGACATCCTCACTGTCGTCTCTTTTTTGCATTTCACCTAAAAGACTGTGATTATATACAGGATTATTCTGCAAAAAGGGGCCCGCCAGTGATCAACACCCTGCACATTCAAAACTACCGATCCATCCGCGACATGTCGCTGGAGCTGGAGCAGCTCAACATCGTCTTCGGGCCAAACGGCACCGGTAAATCCAATATTTACAAGGCGATACACCTGATGCACAGCGCCGCCCAGGGGCAGTTTTCCCAGGCGCTAGCGAACGAGGGCGGCATTCTGAAGGTGTTCTGGGCAGGCAAAACCCGCAGCGACCAGCTGCGGCGGATGAATCTGGCCGTGGAAACAGAGACCTACGAATACGAGCTGCAGGTCGGGTTTGTGGAGAAGCTGCCCTATCCCTCGCAGTTTCAGCTCGATCCGGTGATCAAAGAGGAGTCCATCTGGCTGAGCGGCCAGCACCGTCGGCCTTCGTCACAGCTGATGAAGCGTAAGAACCAGGCGGTGTTTCTCAACAACGTGCATCACGAGAAAGTGACCCACAGCGGCACGCTGTACGAGAACGAATCGGTGTTCGGGCAGCTCGGCGAACCGCATCTTTACCCGGAAGTGTCGCAGATGCGCGAGTCCCTGCGTAACTGGCGCTTTTATCATGAGTTTTCCGTCTCGTCTGGCTCGGCGATGCGCGCCCCGCAGGTCGGTTTCCGCTCCCCGGTGCTGGCCAGCGACGGCGCCAACCTGGCGGCCGCGTTTCAGACCATCGTCGAGATCGGCGACGAGCTGCTGCTGATGCGCATCCTTGACCAGGCCTTCCCCGGCTGCGTGTTTTACAGCGACAACACCGGCGGACGTTTTCGCATGATGATGCAGCGCGAGGGGCTGAGCAGGCCGCTGGAACCGGCGGAGTTCTCCGACGGCACCCTGCGCTTTCTGTGCCTGGCGGTAGCGCTGTTAAGCCCGCGCCCACCGGCGTTTATCGCGTTGAATGAACCGGAAAACAGCCTGCACCCGCAGATGCTTCCCGCTCTGGCGAGCTTAATCGCCGAGGCCAGCCGCTACTCGCAGATCTGGCTCACCAGCCACTCGCCGGAGCTGGCGAAGTTGATTGAGAAGCAGAGGTCGTTTTCGCTGTATCAGCTGTCGATGGTTGAGGGGGAGACGCGGGTGGAGAGGCTGGGGTAAGCCGCATTCTTTTCCTTTGAAGTCCAATAAAATGAAATTTTCATTTTTTCTCTTTCACCTGCAGGGACTGCCCCCCTCCAATGATAAACCCTGCGCCCACAGAGATTTTGAGCGCAGTAATCAAGTCGCTCCACTTGAAATCAAAATCATTAAGGAAGAGATACGAGGCCGCAGCAATTAGCAGGCGGCCTGCAGCCATAGTGATAAAGAGGCCTGACATCCAGAGTAACACCAGTAACAGGAAAAGTTTTATTCGAGGATTAATCATCATTTCTATAACTACCACAATCGCTTTCGTGATATTGATATTTTGTTTGGCAGTACGTCGAGATTGAGGCTCTCTCTATCCACATTCGCTTCAACGTATCATTCCAATAAAGAAACCCAGATACCCGGCCCGACTTAACCATAAAAAGGGGCTAGTGAGGCTGGACAACCTGAGACTGGTCAATTCTCTCATGGGTGCAAGCCCATCATTTTTGATAACGACATTTTTTGCGCAATAGCGACAGTGCATAATTAGAAACAAAATCCCGGCGATCACGAGACCAAAATAGCTTTCTCGACTCCCCCAAAAATGTGCGCTTAATTTTAAATAAGTTAATTCCCATACGCTTAGTAAAAAGACAATAAACGAACATGCTGCGATATTCATGTCTCGCTTACTGCCCAGCCCAAAAAAGAGCGCATCAAAGAAAAACATAGAGGTAAAAGGTGACTGGACGCTTCTTCCCGTCACTTTACTAAAGCGAAGAAACACGGCCGTTCCAACTGCAAAAGCGAAAAGTGCAATTCCTAATAATACATAAATCATTTCATGAGTCCTTTTTGCCACCTCATTCAATGTACCTATCTGTTCTTCGACAGGTAAGAAATTATATTATCGGCATCAGGTTTGTTTGGTTGAGACTTAGTACGCAACACATTTTCTTCTGCCGCTATATGCTCTCCTGTATCAGGCTCCTCACCCTGCTTAGTATCATTAGAACAGCAAGTACGCCCAAAGGTGCATTGGGTCACGCCATCGTCTGGTTGGCATCATTCATCGCATCACCGGTATTGTTGCCTGCAACCGAGAGTGGAGAGGCTGGGGTAGTTCAATCTCTTCATACCCAACTTACCGGGGTGGGTCTTCGGAGCGGTTCTTTTCCTTTGCCATAACGTACTGTATTCCTCCAATGAGGATCCCACCACTAATGGCAAGGGTAGTAGCTTCAACTAGATCGCTCATTGGAAAATCAAATTGTCCGATGAAAAAGAAGCTGACCAGGGCAATCAACAAACGTCCAAATAAAAGCGTGGCAAATATTCCTGCTATCCAAACAGCGGCCAGTAACAAGAATAATTTTACCCTTGTAGTAATCATTATTTTTCCTCTGCCTGAAGGCGGCAAACCGGTGAAGAACTGTAACCAGTATCTACTGTAGGTTCCTGAATGCTCGAATTTCTTAACCTTTCGTTATTACAGAACTTTCACGCTAGTTCTGCAGACGAAACGTCTTTCGCCACTCCGCCGGACTGACCCCAAAACGCGCCTTAAACTGCTGTCGCCAGGTGACGGCGGAATTAAATCCCACCAGCTCGGCCACGCGTTCAATCGGCATATTTCCGGCTTCAAGCAGGAGCTGGCTGCGCCGCAGGCGTTCGGCGGTAAGCCAGTCGGCGACGCTCATCCCCGTGGCTTTAATAAAATGACGGGTCAGGGTGCGGCGGCTCATCGAGACCACGTCCGCCAGCGAGTCCAGGCTATGCGGTTCGGTGATGTGCTGCTGAAGATAATCGATCAGACAGTTAATACGTCCGTCGCGGGTATCTTTGGGTACCGGCTGGGCGATGAACTGCGCCTGCCCGCCTTCGCGGTAGGGCGGAACAATCATCCGACGGGCAATCTGGTTGGCGACCACGCTGCCAAAGCGCTGGCGAATAATATACAGGCAGCAGTCCAGCGCCGCCGCGGTTCCGGCAGAGGTGATGATATTGCCGTCATCCACGTAGAGCGCATTGATATCCAGCTGAATGTTCGGGAAAAGGGACTGGAACTGATGTTCGAACTCCCAGTGGGTGGCCGCACGTTTGCCGTCGAGGAGCCCCGCCCAGGCCAGCACAAACGACCCCAGACACAGCCCGACGATTTCCGCGCCGTTGTCTCTCGCCTGCACGAGGCTGTCGAGCAGCGTCTGGGGCGGGCGTTTAAGAACATGCTGCCAGTAGGGAACGACGACAATATCGGCCTGGCCAATGGCGGTGTAATCCTGCGTGGCGTTGAGGGCAAATCCGTCTTTTGAGGTGAGAAAACCCGGCGTTTCGGCGCAGATCGTCACGTTAAAGCGCTTTTCGCCGGAGACCGAATCGCCAAACAGAATGCAGGGAACGGAGTAGTGGAACGGGCTGAACCCGTCGACCGCGACAATCGCGACGTTGATTAGCGACATCAGTTCCTCCTTTCCCTTTAACGCACTCAGAATATAACGGTTTCGCCATCCTGGGGAATGCTCACTGCGTCACTCACCTGATTGGCTTCAACGTACTCACGCAGCGCGCTGCGGGTCAACAGGCAGTGGTTAATCGCCTCCATGTGGATCGCCACAATGTTGGCCTGCGGCAGCAGGAAATGAACGTTGAGCACATCCTCCTGCCCCATAATAATGGGCCCAAAACCAATGACGTGGGCATAGCCCGCGTTCAGCACCACCACGTCCGGCTGGTGCTTTTGCAGGTCGGCCGCCACTTCGTCACGCCAGATGGTATCCCCGGCAAGATAAAGCGTCTTCTCATCGGGATGACGTAGCACCACGCCGCAGGCCTCGCCCAGCCGCTCCGCCAGCTCCGGCACGGCGTAAGCGCGATCGGTGCCGTGCTGCCCGCCGTGGGTTTTCGCAATCTGAATATCGCCGAAGAATGTCGCGTCGGTCATGACCGTCAGGTTGCTGAATCCCTGGCTGCGCAGCAGCGCGGCGTCACGATCGTTTTGCACGTAGATCGGTTTGTCTTTGGCGATCAGCTCCGCCGCGGTGCGATCCCAGTGATCGTCATGGGTATGGGTGACGATCACCGCGTCGGCGTCCAGCAGCGTGTTGACGTCAACGGGGAGCTCGACCGTCGGGTTACGGCGTTCGGCATACGCCGTGCCGGGAAAGCCCGGATAAGCCCCCTTCGGGGCCAGCATCGGGTCGATTAAAAGACGTTTTCCGGCGTAGGTAATCAGCTGGGTGGCGTTGCGAATATGGGTAATGTTCATGGGCTATCCTCCGGTTGGTGTGATAAGGAGGATAGCCAGCCGTCACTATTGGCGCTGTGGGCTAAAGGGCGATTACCGATGGAATCGGGCCAATTAAAGACACCGCGTTTTCTGCCGGTTTCCTTACCAGCCCGGCACCGCCCCGCCGTTAAAGATCGTCTCCGCCGCTTTCGCTACCTCAGGCGATTGATACGACTGGATAAATTCCTTCACGTTCTCCGCGTCTTTGTTGTCTTCGCGCGTCACCACAATGTTCACGTACGGCGAGTTTTTATCTTCAATAAAGACGCTGTCATGCACCGGCGACAGCCCGGTTTGCTGAATATAGGTAGTGCTGATGATGGCGACATCCACTTTCGGGTCGTCCAGCACGCGCGGCAGCTGTGCCCCTTCCAGCTCCATAATTTTCAGCTGTTTAGGGTTGGCGGTAATATCCAGTGCCGTCGGCAGCAGCCCGGTGTCCGGCTTCAGGGTAATGAGCTTCTCCTTTTGCAGCAGCAACAGCGCGCGGCCAAGGTTGGTCGGATCGTTTGGAATGGCAATGGTCGCCCCGTCCTTCAGGTCAGAGACGGATTTGATTTTGCGGGAATAGCCGGCCATCGGAAAAACAAAGGTGTTCGCCACGGCCACCAGCTTGTAGTTATGCGCCTTGTTATCCTCAGCGAGGAACGGGCGATGCTGGAAGACGTTAGCATCCAGTTCCCCCTGGTTGGTGGCATCGTTGGGCAACAGCGAGCCGCTGAAGCCCACCAGCTCCACGTCCAGGCCATATTTCTCTTTTGCCACCTTTTTGGCAACTTCCGCTACGTCCTGTTCAGCGCCGTTGATGACGCCCACTTTAATGTGTTTGGCATCGCTGCCACTTTGATCGCACCCTGCCAGCAGCAGGCCAGCAAGTACCAGAGCACCCAATCGACGTTTCACAAGACAGTTCCTTTTGCTAAATGTTGTAGTGACTATATCGACAACGAGGCGGTGAAATAAAAACCGAAAAAGAATCAATAAGAAGGATAAGTTATATGCGGGTTTTGCCGGGTGGCGCTGCGCTTACCCGGCCTACGGATTCAGAGCTTAAAGCGCTTTCGCGAGATAATGCCGCTGCATGCCCTCATACGGGTAATCCTGTAGCGACATCTGCAGCCGGTACCCCTGTTTTTCATAGAACGGGCGCGCCTGGAAGCTGGCGGTATCAACCAGCGCGTGCTTGCAGCCTTTGCGTCTGGCTTCCTCTTCGGCCGTTTTGATGAGCTGGCTGCCCACGCCGGATCCGCGCACGGTCTCGCTGACCCAGAGATAGTCGATATTCAGCCAGTCGCCTTTACGCACCCCGATTAGCCCGCCGAGCATGACGCCTTTATCGTCTCGTACGTAAACGCCAATGTCGCCGCTAAAGGTCGCCATATCCAAAAATTGCCCGTTATAGGCTCTTAATCCCACAAATAACTCTTCTTTTTCAGCGGGCGTTACATTATTTGTTATGCTCAGGTGCATTTTTCTCTCCTTATTTTCTATGCAATCTGAATATCTCACAGCTTAACCTCCACAAAAACTCCTCATTCCCTCCATTTTTTAAATACGGAAACATTCCCTCAATATCTAAATAAAAAAGGCCTTTCCAATACGCACCCAAAACGTATACTGAGAACGATCATTCTCACTTTTACACGGTAGCCGACGATGAGTACGAAACTGGAAGAACGACAAAAACAACGTCAGGACGAAATCATCACCGCCGCGCGTCGTTGCTTTCGCGCCAGCGGATTTCACGCCGCCAGTATGTCGCAGATAGCCAGCGAGGCGAAGCTCAGCGTCGGGCAAATTTACCGTTATTTCAGCAACAAAGACGCGATTATCGAAGAGATGATCCGCCGCATCATCGACTCGCGCATCGAGGAGATGCAGGGTAAAACCCTGGTAGAAGGGATGCCGCAGGCGCTCGCCTGGCGACAGACCCTCAACGAAGATGACGATGCGCTGATGCTGGAAATGTCCGCGGAGGCCACGCGTAATCCGCAGGTGGCGACGATGCTGATCGAAGCTGAATCGCGCATGTTCGCCAACGCCTGCGAGCACCTGAAAAAGCAGTTTCCCCACCTGAGCGACGAGCATATTCGCTGCTGCGTGGAGATTACCGCCGTGATGATTGAGGGGACGATTTATCGACGACTCACGCCGTTAAAAGTCCCGTCAGAACAATTAGAACCCCTTTATCAGGATATTTTAAATATGCTTTTCTCTGCGAAGTAATCGCATATGAATAATTAGCGGGAATAAGTAATTCCCCTTTTTTACATTTCTGGCTCTGCCAGAGATGCGGTATCGCTGTGCCTTTAAATAGCCCTCCTCCCTGTTAAGCCATTAACGGGGCAGGCGTCGTTCACCCTGGAAAAAGATTATGAAAAACATAACAACCTCCATCGCGGCATTATTTCTCCTGACCGGGTGCGATAATGCGCAAACATCTGCTCCCCAGCGTCCTCTTCCGGAAGTGGGGATTGTCACTCTCATGAGCCAGCCTGTTTCCGTCGTCAGCGAACTGACCGGCCGCACCGCCGCCGCCATGAGCGCCGAAGTGCGCCCGCAGGTGGGCGGCATTATCCAGAAGCGGCTGTTCACCGAAGGCGATACGGTCAAGGCCGGGCAGCCGCTGTATCAAATTGACCCTTCCAGCTACCGCGCGGCGTTTGATGAAGCCGCCGCGGCGCTGAAGCAGGCGCAGGCGCTGGTAGCAGCCGACTGCCAGAAGGCCCAGCGCTATGCGCAGCTGGTGAAAGACGATGGCGTGTCGCGCCAGGACGCAGAGGACGCGAAGTCCACCTGCGCGCAGGACAAGGCCAGCGTCGAGTCAAAGAAGGCCGCGCAGGAGAGCGCGCGCATTAACCTTAACTGGACCACCGTGACCGCGCCGATTGCCGGACGCATCGGCATCTCCTCCGTCACGCCCGGCGCGCTGGTGACCGCCCAGCAGGATACCGCGCTCGCCACCGTTCGCGGACTGGACAGCATGTACGTCGATCTCACGCGTTCCAGCGCCGATCTGCTGCGTTTACGCAGGCAAACCCTCGCCACCAATAGCGATACGCTAAGCGTGTCCTTAATCCTCGAAGACGGCAGCACCTACAGCGAGAAAGGCCGCCTGGCGTTAACCGAAGTGGCGGTGGATGAATCAACCGGCTCGGTCACGCTGCGCGCCGTCTTCCCGAACCCGCAGCATCAGCTCCTGCCGGGCATGTTCGTCCGCGCCAGGGTGGATGAAGGCATCATGAACGACGCGATCCTCGCGCCGCAGCAGGGCATCACCCGCGATGCCAAAGGCACCGCCACCGCGCTGGTGGTCAATGCCAGCAACAAGGTTGAGCAGCGTCAGCTGGAGACGGGCGACACCTACGGCGACAAATGGCTGGTACTGAGCGGCCTCAAGGCGGGCGATAAGCTGATTGTGGAAGGCACCGACAAAGTGACCGCCGGGCAGGAAGTGAAAGCCGAAGAGATGAAAGCCAGCGGAGGAAACGCCTGATGTTCTCCCGTTTCTTCGTGCGACGCCCAGTGTTTGCCTGGGTTATCGCCATTCTCATCATGCTCGCCGGGATGCTGGCGATCCGCACGCTGCCGGTGGCGCAATATCCGGACGTTGCTCCGCCGTCGATCAAAATCTCGGCCACCTACACCGGCGCCTCCGCGCAGACGCTGGAAAACAGCGTGACGCAGGTGATCGAGCAGCAGCTCACCGGGCTGGATAACCTGCTCTACTTCACCTCCACCAGCAGCTCGGACGGGTCGGTAAGCATTACCGTCACCTTCGAGCAGGGAACCGACCCGGACACCGCGCAGGTACAGGTGCAGAACAAAGTTCAGCAGGCGGAATCGCGCCTGCCGACCGAGGTGCAGCAGTCCGGCATTACCGTCGAGAAATCGCAGAGCAACTTCCTGCTGATCATGGGCGTGTACGACAAAACCGACACCGCCAGCAGCTCGGATATCGCCGACTGGCTGGTGAGCAATATGCAGGACCCGCTGGCGCGCGTCGAGGGTGTCGGGAGCCTGCAGGTGTTCGGGGCGGAATACGCCATGCGCATCTGGCTCGACCCGGCGAAGCTGGCGTCCTACTCGCTGATGCCGTCCGACGTGCAGAGCGCGATTGAAGCTCAGAACGTGCAGGTCTCCGCCGGTAAAATCGGCGCGTTGCCCTCGTCGAACTCCCAGCAGCTGACCGCCACCGTGCGCGCCCAGTCGCGCCTGCAGACGGTCGATCAGTTTAAAAACATCATCGTGAAGAGCCAGTCCAGCGGCGCGGTGGTGCGCATCAGCGACGTCGCCCGCGTGGAGATGGGCAGCGAAGACTACACCGCCACCGCGAAGCTCAACGGCCACCCGGCGGCGGGTATGGCGGTCATGCTCTCACCGGGTGCGAACGCGCTCAACACTGCGACGGCGGTAAAAGACAAGATCGCCGAGTTCAAAAAGTCGATGCCGGAAGGCTACGACGTGGCCTACCCGAAAGACAGCACCGAGTTCATCAAGATCTCCGTTGAGGACGTGATTCAGACCCTGTTCGAAGCCATTATCCTCGTGGTGGTGGTGATGTACCTGTTCCTGCAAAACATCCGCGCGACGCTGATCCCGGCGCTGGCGGTGCCTGTCGTTCTGCTGGGCACCTTCGGCGTGCTGGCGCTGTTCGGCTACTCCATCAACACCCTGACGCTGTTTGCGATGGTGCTGGCGATAGGGCTTTTGGTGGATGACGCCATCGTGGTGGTGGAAAACGTCGAGCGTATTATGCGTGACGAAGGCCTGCCCGCCCGGGAAGCTACGGAGAAATCGATGGGCGAAATCTCCGGCGCGCTGGTCGCCATTGCGCTGGTGCTCTCTGCGGTATTCCTGCCGATGGCCTTCTTCGGCGGCTCCACCGGGGTGATTTACCGTCAGTTCTCGGTCACCATCATTTCAGCGATGTTCCTCTCCGTGGTGGTGGCGTTGACCCTGACGCCCGCGCTCTGCGGCTCGATTCTGAGCCACACGACGCCGCACAAAAAGGGCTTCTTCGGCGCGTTTAACCGCTTCTACAGCAGGACCGAGCGCGGCTATCAGAACAAGGTGCTGCGCGCCCTGCGCCGCTCCGGCGGCATGCTGGTCATCTATGCCCTGCTTTGCGGTGCAATGGGCTTCGCCATGCTTAAGCTGCCGGGCAGCTTCCTGCCAACGGAAGATCAGGGTGAAATCATGGTGCAGTACACCCTGCCCGCCGGCGCGACGACGGTGCGTACCGCCGAAGTCAGCCGCCAGGTGCGCGAGTGGTTCCTCACGAAAGAAAAAGCCAACACCAACGTGATCTTCACCATTGAAGGCTTCAGCTTCAGCGGCAGCGGTCAGAACGCCGGGATGGCGTTTGTCTCCCTGAAAAACTGGTCCGAACGTAAAGGCGATGAGAATACCGCGCAGGCCATTGCCCTGCGCGCCACGCAGGAGCTGAGCACCATCCGCGATGCGACCATCTTTGCCATGACGCCGCCCGCGGTGGACGGCCTGGGTCAGAGCAACGGCTTTACCTTTGAGCTGATGGCGAGCGGCGGCACCGACCGCGACGCACTGCTGAAGCTGCGTAACCAGCTGATTGGTGAAGCCAACCAGGACAGCTCGCTGCACGCCGTGCGCGCCAACGATCTGCCGCAGATGCCGCAGCTTCAGGTAGATATCGATAACAACAAGGCCGTGTCGCTGGGGCTGTCCCTGAGCGACGTTACCAACACCCTCTCCAGCGCCTGGGGCGGGACCTACGTGAACGATTTTATCGACCGCGGCCGCGTGAAAAAGGTCTACATCCAGGGCGACAGCGACACCCGCGCCGTACCGTCGGATCTCAACAAATGGTTTGTGCGCGGCAGCGACAGCACCATGACGCCGTTCTCCGCCTTCGCCACCACCCGCTGGGAGTACGGCCCGGAAAGCCTGGTGCGCTACAACGGCTCGGCGGCGTATGAGATACAGGGCGAAAACGCCAGCGGCGCCAGCTCCGGCACGGCGATGGGCAAAATGGAGCAGCTGGCAAACAGCCTGCCGTCCGGCAGCACCTGGGCGTGGAGCGGTTTGTCGTTGCAGGAAAAACTGGCGAGCGGTCAGGCGATGACCCTCTATGCCCTCTCGATCCTGGTCGTGTTCCTGTGCCTGGCGGCGCTGTATGAGAGCTGGTCGGTGCCGATTTCGGTCATTCTGGTGATCCCGCTTGGCGTGCTGGGCGCGGCCGTCGCCGCCTCCCTGCGCGGCCTGAACAACGACGTCTACTTCCAGGTGGCGCTGCTCACCACTATCGGCCTGTCGTCGAAGAACGCGATCCTGATTGTCGAGTTTGCCGAAGCCAAAGTCGCTGAAGGGTACTCTCTGACGCGTGCCGCCCTGCGTGCCGCCCAGACGCGCCTGCGTCCGATCATCATGACCTCGCTGGCGTTTATCGCAGGGGTTACGCCGCTGGCCGTGGCAACCGGGGCAGGCGCAAACAGCCGCGTGGCGATTGGTACCGGCATTATCGGCGGAACGCTGGCCGCGACGCTGCTGGCGATCTTCTTCGTTCCCTTATTCTTTGTACTGGTGAAACGTCTGTTCTCCGGTAAACACGCGAACCGGAGGTCATAATGTTTCGTGTATCTGTTTTAGCGTTAGCCCTGCTGAGCGCAGGCTGTGTGTCGTTAGACCCAACGTATCAACGCCCGGACGCCCCCATCCCGGCAACCTTGCCCGGCGCGCACGGCGAAGCCACCGCCGTGGTGAGCCAGTGGCAGCAGGTGATGAACGATGCGCGGCTGAAAAGCGTGGTGACGATGGCGCTTAACAGCAACCGCGACGTGCAAAAAGCGATTGCCGATATCGACGCCGCCCGCGCCCAGTACGGTGAAACGCGCTCGTCCCTGTTCCCGACGGTGGACGCCGAGCTGAGCCACACCCGCAGCCGCACGCTGGCAAGCGGCGTCGCGACAAGCGACGAAGCCAACGGCGCCGTCTCCAGCTTCGAGCTGGATCTGTTTGGCCGCAACCAGAGCCTCTCCCGCGCCGCGCGTGAAACCTGGCTTGCCAGCGAGTTCACCGCGCAGAACACGCGCCTGACGATGGTCAGCGAGCTGACCACGGCCTGGGTGACGCTGGCGGCGGATAACAGCAACCTGGCGCTGGCGAAATCCACAATGGAGAGCGCGGCAAACTCGCTGAAGATTGTGAAGCGCCAGCAGGACGTTGGCGTGGCGGCCGCCACGGACGTCAGCGAAGCGATGGCGGTGTATCAGCAGGCGCGCGCCAGCGTGGCGAGCTACCGGACGCAGGTGATGCAGGACAAAAATGCCCTTAATCTGCTGGCGGGCAATACGGTGCCGGACAACCTGCTGCCCGGCACGCTGGAGAGCCTGAGCGATAACGCCATCACGCTGATCCCGGCGGGCGTCAGCTCCAGCGCGCTGCTGCGTCGTCCGGACATTCAGGAGGCCGAGCATAACCTGCTGAGCGCCAACGCCAACATCGGCGCGGCGCGCGCCAACTTCTTCCCGACCATTTCACTCACCGCCAGCGCGGGCGTCGGCAGCGATTCGCTCTCCTCCCTGTTCAGCCACGGGATGAAGGTCTGGTCGTTTGCGCCGTCCATCACCCTGCCGCTGTTTAGCGGCGGGAACAACCTGGCGCAACTGCGCTACGCGGAAGCGGAGAAGAAAGGGCTGATCGCCACCTATGAGAAAGCCATCCAGAGCGCGTTTAAGGACGTGGCCGACGCGCTGGCGCGACGAGAAACCCTCAGCGAGCAGCTTGACGCCCAGCGCGAATACGTCGCGGCGGAGCAAAAAACGCTGGACGTGGCGACGCGCAGCTACAGGGCTGGCGCGGGCGATTATCTGACGGTACTGACCGCGCAGCGGTCGCTGTGGTCGGCGCAGGAATCGCTGATTGCGCTGCAGCAAACCGACCTGGAAAACCGCATCACGCTGTGGCAGTCGCTGGGCGGCGGTATTCAGTAGCGCTTACTGGGGCGATCATGACAGACGGTGAAGAGAAAATTCATACTTTCGGCTGGCGTCGCTACACTGAATGTAACGATATATTTCATGGGAAGCACGTGTCTCTTAAAGGGGGTTTCGATGAAAGCTGCGCACCTGGTCTGCCTGCTGGTTTGTCTGCTCTTCGCCGCGTTTGTCCATGCTCAGGAAAAGGATGACCCCGCGAAAGAGGCGCAAATAAAGCAGCAGGTCCTTAAAGATATTAAGAAAACCTGTACGCCACAGAAAAAGCAGAGCGATAAAGCCTGGCAGGAGATGATTTTATCGTCCGGGGCCAATCAGCTGCTGATCAAAAATGCCATCACCGCCGTGAAGCGCGACAACCTGGATGCCTACTGGGGGGCGATTGGTCAGGTGGATTGTATGGAAGATTATTGAGTTCCCGCCGGGTGGCGGCTGCGCCTTACCCGGCCTACACAACATTTTTAACGCTTCCGCACGTCTGGAATGATCAAATCCCCGCGCAGAACATAGGACCCGAGCATCTGCGTTTTCTCCGTCAGCCAGCTCACAATGCGCGCCGCCATCGCGTCCATGGAATATTCAATCGCCGGGATCACCGGAATACCCGGCAGGTGTAGCGATCCGGCCAGGCTGAAGACCATGATGTCGTCCGGCACCGATTTATTAAACGCCTGCAGCTGCGGGATCACCCGCTGGGCTTCCTGCTCGTCCGCCACCAGCAGCGCGTTGAAGTTCAGGGTGCTGGCGTTGTTAAGCAGCTCCTGCAGCGCAACGGACGAAGAAGTCGCGTCCATAAAGACCAGGCTGCGATTAAAGGGCAGGAAATTTTTCTCCAGCGCGTGCTTGTAGCCGAGCAGCACCTGGTCAGCAAAACCGCTGCCGTGGGGGTGGATCAGCGCAATCTGGCGACGCCCCTGGCTGGTGAGGTAGTTACAGGCGGTTTCGGCGGCAAAGGCGTGATCGAACTGGATGCTGTTGGAATTATCAGACTCCATGCAGTCCACCAGAATGACGTTGTCCATCTCCACGTCCAGCGGGAAACGGGCGCCAATCACCAGGATGTCGTCACAGAGCCCGCAGGAGAGTTCTTCAAGGGCGTGCATCACTTCCGCTTTGCTGTGCGCGAAGCGCAGCAGGAGGTGTTTTTGATGCTGGCTGAGCTGTTTTTCCAGCGCGTAGAGATAACCGGTGGTCTGGTTAATATTTTCCTGCGCGCAAATCACCCCGATACAGCCCGTCGACTGGCTCAGCAGCGACTGGGCAATCACGTTAGGCCGGTAGTTCAGCTCATCCACCGCTTTCAGTACGGCCTGACGGCTGGCTTCCTTTACGCCACGCGACCCACTCAACACTCGCGATACCGTGGCTTTAGACACCCCGGCAAGACGTGATACATCATTGATTGTCGACATCTCTTTCCCCTGGCAGGCTTACCTCGCGCCTGCAAATTCCATCACCGCTTCGGCTCACATTATAGCCAGAACGGAGTATATCCGTTTCCGTTTTCCATGGAAACCGATTTTCCGTTTCCACTCAAAATGATGTCAAAACAGCCAAATAATGTGATGCACATCCGGTTAATTAGCCTCATAAGTAAGGGATCTTGATGGGTATCACACTTCTGTCTTTTATGAATGGAAACCGGTTTCCGTATAATGTCCAATCATCCTCGCAATAACTTTTTACATTTAGAGGATGGTTGTCGATGTTCAAGATTATGCTGTGCTGCTCTGCCGGGATGTCCACCAGCCTGTTGGTCAGCAAAATGGTCGATGTCGCGAAAGAACGTGGTTTGCCGGTGAAGATTGATGCGTACGGTGTTTCCGAATTTGATACGCAGTTTCCGCAATACCAGGTTGTCCTTCTCGGACCGCAAGTGAAATACATGTTACAGACACTCTCAGACAAGGCGGCTACGAAAGGCATTCCGGTGCAGCCCATCGACATGATGGACTACGGCATGCAGCGTGGCGATAAAGTACTGGACTATGCTCTGTCGCTCATCGAAGCGGCACACTAAAAGGTGTTCACATGAGTTCGTTATATCAATCCATGGTCGCGGTGATTGAGCAGTCAATTACCCCGCTGGCAGCGAAGCTGGGTCAGCAAAAGTATGTGATTGCCATCCGCGACGGCTTTACCGCCGCCCTGCCGTTTATGATCATCGGCTCGTTTATGCTGGTGTTCATCTTCCCGCCGTTCTCGGCGGATACCACTAACAGCTTCGCCCGCGGCTGGCTGGATTTCTCCCAGACCTATCGCGAACAGCTGATGCTGCCGTTTAACCTCAGCATGGGCGTGATGACCTTCTTCATTTCGGTGGGGATTGGGGCAAGCCTGGGGCGTCAGTTCAACCTCGACCCGGTGATGTCCGGCCTGCTGGCCTTTATGGCCTTCCTGCTGGTCGCCGCGCCGTATGCCGACGGCAAGATCTCGACCCAGTATCTCTCCGGCCAGGGCATCTTCACCGCGCTGATCACCGCCATTTACGCCACCCGCGTCTACGCGTGGCTGAAGCAGAACAACGTGACCATTCGCCTGCCGAAGGAAGTCCCAACCGGCGTGGCGCGCTCGTTTGAGATCCTGATCCCGGTGATGGTGGTGATCGGTACGCTGCACCCGCTGAACCTGTTCATCGAAGCGCAGACCGGAATGATCATCCCGCAGGCGATCATGCATCTGCTGGAGCCGCTGGTGTCTGCTTCTGACTCCCTGCCCGCGATTCTGCTCTCCGTACTGCTGTGCCAGATCTTCTGGTTCGCCGGTATTCACGGCTCGCTGATCGTCACCGGCATCATGAACCCGTTCTGGATGGCGAACCTCTCCGCAAACCAGGCGGCGCTGGCGGCCGGCGCGGCGCTGCCGCACGTTTATCTGCAGGGCTTCTGGGATCACTACCTGCTGATTGGCGGCGTAGGCTCCACCCTGCCGCTGGCGTTCCTGCTGCTGCGCAGCCGCGTTACCCACCTGCGCACCATCGGCAAAATGGGCGTAGTGCCAAGCTTCTTTAACATCAACGAACCGATTCTGTTCGGCGCGCCGATCATCATGAACCCGATGCTGTTTATCCCGTTCGTGTTCGTTCCGCTGGTTAACGCCTGCCTGGCGTACGCAGCAACCAAACTCGGCTGGCTGGCGCAGGTTGTGTCGTTAACCCCGTGGACCACCCCTGCACCGATTGGCGCGTCATGGGCGGCGAACTGGGCGCTGAGCCCGGTGGTGATGTGCCTGGTCTGTATGGTGATGTCCGCGCTGATGTACCTGCCGTTCCTGCGCGCCTATGAGCGTACGCTCATCAAAAACGAAGAGCAGAAGGCCCAGGCAACCGTCGGCGCCGCCGAGACCGCCAGCAATTAAGTCAAAGAGGAAGAGTCATGAAATACGCATTTCCCGATAACTTCTGGTGGGGCAGCGCAAGCTCCGCTCTCCAGACCGAAGGGGCAAGAGAGGGCGAAACCACATGGGATTACTGGTTTGCCCGCGAGCCGAACCGTTTTCACAACGGCGTGGGGCCGCAGCAGACCTCCACGTTTTATCAGCACTGGAAAACGGACATTCAGCTGTTAAAGCAGCTGAACCACAACAGCTTTCGCACCTCGATTAGCTGGGCGCGCCTGATCCCCGACGGTATCGGTGAAGTGAACCCGGAAGCGGTCGATTTTTACAATCAGGTCATTGATGAGCTGAATGAACAGGGCATCACGCCGTTTATCACCCTGTTCCACTTCGACATGCCGATGGCGATGCAGGAAATCGGCGGCTGGGAAAACCGCGACGTGGTGGACGCCTACGCCCGCTATGCGCAGATCTGCTTCGAGCTGTTTGGCGATCGCGTGCTGCACTGGTTTACCTTCAACGAGCCGATCGTGCCGGTGGAAGGCGGTTATCTGTACGACTTCCACTATCCGAACGTGGTGGATTTCCGCCGGGCCGCCACCGTGGCGTATCACACCGTGCTGGCCCATTCGAAGGCGGTGCAGGCCTACCGCGCCGGGCATTACGCGGGTGAGATTGGCATCGTGCTGAACCTGACGCCGTCGTACCCGCGTTCGCAGAACCCGGCGGACGTGAAGGCGGCGCACATCGCGGACCTGATGTTTAACCGCAGCTTCCTCGACCCGGTCCTGCGGGGGGAATACCCGGCGGACCTGGTAGCGCTGCTGAAATCCTGCGATCAATTACCCGCCTGTAAACCGGAAGACGGTTTCCTGATTGCGGAAGGGAAAATCGACCTGCTCGGCGTGAACTACTATCAGCCGCGTCGCGTGAAGTGTCGCGACAGCGCGGTGAACCCGCAGGCGCCGTTTATGCCGGAGTGGTTCTTTGATAGCTACGAGATGCCGGGCCGCAAGATGAACCCGTACCGCGGCTGGGAAATCTACGAGCCGGGTATTTACGATATTCTGGTCAACCTGCGCGACAATTACGGCAACCCTCGCTGCTTTATTTCTGAAAACGGCATGGGCGTCGAAAACGAGCAGCGCTTTATTGAAAACGGGCAGATTAACGATCAATACCGCATCGAGTTTATTTCCGAACATTTAGCCTGGCTGCATAAGGGTATTAGCGAAGGGTGCAATTGTCTTGGCTATCATATGTGGACGTTTATTGATAACTGGTCGTGGTGCAACGCGTATAAAAATCGCTACGGATTTATCCAGCTCGATTTAAAGACGCAGCAGCGCACCATCAAGAAAAGCGGAGAGTGGTTTGCCGCCACCGCGTTAAATAATAGCTTTGATAAAGAGTAATAATCATGATCGCACTAGAAGAAGCCGTAATGGAAATTATCGTCAACGCCGGGCAGTCCCGCAGCCTGTGCTTTGAAGCGCTGCACGCGGCGCGTCAGGGCAACATTGACGAGGCCAAAAGCCTGCTGCGCGAAGCCGACGGCTACGCGCGCCAGGCGCACAAGATGCAGACCAAACTGATCGAGCAGGATGCGGGCGAAGGCCGCCAGCCGATGACGTTAATCATGGTGCACGCGCAGGATCATTTAATGAACTCCTTATTAGCGCGTGAATTATCCGAAGAAATTATTCATTTATACCAGAGATAATCTATGGCGAAATAATTACTGTAATACCTCTGTACCCTAAATAGAGATCCACTTGTTCTGATGATAGCGACATACTCTGTCAGATCGGAGCGGGATGGTTATTGTCTGAATAAAATTAAACTATATTGAGATAACCATGAATACGATTAAAAAACTTCCATTAACCATGGCGGTTATCGCCGCGCTTTGCCCAATTTCCGTGCTCGCGCAGGAATTCACCCAGGAGCAAATCGACGCCATTGTGGCGAAAGCGGTGGATAAAGCCCTGGCCGAACGTCAGGCCAAAATGGATGCGGCGGTCGCGAAAAAAGCGGACGTGGTGACCGAGCCGCAAAGCGCGGCGCAATCTCCCGATATGGCGATCCCGTTCGGGATTAAATTTACCGGCTACGCCCGCTACGGCGCGCACTTCCAGGCCGCCGATCAGAAATACGTGGCGGTGGACGGCTCCTACAACGGCGCGTCCGCCATTGGTCGTCTGGGCAACGAAGGCAACGGCGGGGAATTCCAGCTCTCCAAGGCCTTTAAGGGTGAAAACGGCGCCATCTGGGACATCAACGTGATGATCGACCACTGGGGCGACGAAGTTAACCTGAAAAAAGCCTACGCGGGGGTGACCAACATTATGGCCTCCAACCCGAACGCCTATTTCTGGGCCGGTCGTGACTTCCACCAGCGTCCACAGCAGGGCATCAACGATTACTTCTGGATGAACCACGACGGCCAGGGCGCCGGGGTGAAGAACTTCGACATCGGCGGCGTGCAGTTCGACGTGGCCGCCGTCGCGGCGGTGGAATCCTGTAGCCCGGAAGTGATGGAAGACGAAGCCAACCCGTCGCGCATCACCTGTACCGGCGGTTCCGGCACGGGCGACAAAGGCAACTACGCCGCGACCTCAAAAATCCACGGCATGAAGCTCGGCCCGATCGACATGGAGCTGTACGCCAACTACGGCTTTGACTCCAAAGCGGTGGAGAGCGACGAGCGTCTGAACGCGTGGCAGGGCGGCGTGGTGCTCAGCCACACCAACGACAGCGGCGTGAACAAGGTGATCGCCCGCTACTCCGATAACGCGGACAACAGCGTGTTCAACAAAACCGAGGATCTGACCACGGTCTACGCCAGCTTCGAAGGGCTGTACAAATTCACCCAGGCCACGCAGGTGGAGTACATCCTCGCATTCCACGACTACGACAACAGCCGCGATAAGACCGACAACCGCAAGAACTACAACGCCATCGTGCGCCCGATGCACTGGTGGAACGATGTTCACTCCACCTGGCTGGAAGCGGGCTGGCAGCACGTGGATTACGACAACGGCGGCGACAACAAGGGCTGGAAGCTGACCCTGTCGCAGAATATGTCTATCGCTATGGGGCCGGAGTTCCGCCCGATGCTGCGCTTCTACGTGACCGGCGGCAAAGTGGATAACGCACGCACCGCGCGCGTGAACGGCACCAAAGACGAAACCCTCGACGACTTCAACGTCGGCGCGATGTGGGAGGCGTGGTTCTAGTACAGCGACGTTTGTTTCGCCCGGCGGCGCTGCGCTTGCACGGGCCTACAAAACCTTGTAGGCCGGGTAAGCGCAGCGCCACCCGGCAAGATCCCATGTTATGCTAGAAAAAAATTAACATCGCAGGGGAGAACATGGGTTCCACACGTAAAGGGATGCTAAACGTCCTGATCGCCGCCGTTTTATGGGGCAGTTCCGGCGTTTGCGCGCAGTACATCATGGAGAAAAGCCACATTTCTTCGCCTTACCTGACCATGGTTCGCCTGCTGTTTACCGGCGTGATCCTGCTGACGCTCTCCTTCGTACACGGCGACAAGATTTTCTCGGTGATCAAACATCGCAAAGACGCCCTCAGCCTGCTGATTTTCTCGCTGGTCGGCGCGCTCACCGTGCAGCTCACCTTCCTGCTGACGATTGAAAAATCCAACGCTGCGACCGCTACCGTGCTGCAGTTTCTCTCGCCGACCATTATCGTGGCCTGGTTCGCCCTGGCGCGGAAAAAGCGTCCCGGCCTGTTTGTGCTGTCGGCCATCATGACGTCGCTTGTCGGCACCTTCCTGCTGGTCACTCACGGCGACCCGACCTCGCTCTCCATCTCGCCTGCCGCGCTGTTCTTCGGCATCGCCTCGGCGTTTGCCGCCGCGTTTTACACGACGTATCCGTCAACGCTGATCGCCCGCTACGGCACGCTGCCGATTGTCGGCTGGAGCATGCTGATCGCCGGGCTAATGCTGGCACCGTTCTACGCCGGACGCGGGACCACCTTTGTGATGGACGGCAGCCTGCTGCTGGCGTTTTTCTACCTGGTGGTGATTGGTACGGCGCTGACGTTCAGCCTGTATCTGAAAGGCGCACAGATGATCGGCGGGCCGAAGGCGAGCATTCTGAGCTGCGCCGAGCCGCTGAGCAGCGCGCTGCTGTCGGTGATTTTGCTGGGGGTGGCGTTCACCCTGCCGGACTGGCTGGGGACGCTATTGATTGTGTCGTCGGTGGTGTTGATTTCGATGGATTCGCGGAGAAGGGTTAAGGCATCGGCGTAGCCTGATGTCCCCTCACCCTAACCCTCTCCCCATAGGGGAGAGGGGACGGCTCGGTGCGGTCTTTTCACCCTCGCCCCTTTGGGGAGAGGGCCGGGGTGAGGGGGGGAAATTGACTTACTTCGCCTTAACCTTCCCCGCCACCAGCAGCGCGGTCAGCAGCATCAGCGTACCGGAAATCACCAGCGGTGAGGTCAGCCCCAAATGGTCGAGCGCCACGCCGCCAATGGCCGCGCCGCAGGTGTTCGCCAGCTGGATCACCGCCACCTGAATCGACCCGGCTTTTTCAGCCTGATCGGCAAGCGAGCGGGTGATCCACGTCGACCAGCCCACCGGCACCAGCGCAAAGGCAAAGCCCCAGATAATCGCGATGGCAGACGCCACCCACTTATCGCTGCCCCACAGCACCAGCACCGCCGCGCTCGCCGCCAGCACCAGCGGCGCACCCGCCAGCGCCACCTTCAGGGAGCGTTTCAGGAACTGCGAAGACAGCGAGGTACCGACAAAGCTGGCGATACCAAAGCTCAGCAGCACCAGCGTCAGGCCGTCCACGTCAAAGCCCGCCATAGTCATAAACACCGGGCGGATGTAGGTAAAGAAAGCAAACTGCCCGGCAAAGGACATAAAGATGGCGGTCATCCCCGCCAGCACGCCGGGGCGCTTCAGCAGCGCGAACATGTTCTGTTTGTGGTGCGCCGCTTCGCCCGGCAGGGACGGCAGCGCTTTCCACACCCAAATGATACAGAGCAGGCCCATCACCGCCGCCGCGTTGAAGACGTTACGCCAGCCGATAATCCCACCGAGGAAGCTGCCGAGCGGCGCGGCAATCACCAGCGCGATAGAGACCGCACCGAAGATAACGGAAAGCGCTTTTGGCACCGTCCGCGCGGGCACTAGGCGCATGGTGAGCGAGGCCGACATCGCCCAGAAGCCGCCAAGCCCCAGCCCCAGGCAGGCGCGCCCGAGCAGCAGCAGGGTGAAGCTTTCCGAGAAGGAGACCAGCAGGCAGGAGAGCGTCAGCAGCACGCTGAACAGAATAACCACCCTGCGGCGGTCGATGGTGCCAATCACCTGGGTAATAAACAGGCTGGCGAACATCGCCACAAACGCGGTCACGGTGACGGACTGCCCCGCCACGCCTTCGGAAATGCCCAGATCCTGCGCCATCGGCGTCAGCAGGCTCACCGGCAGAAACTCAACGGTAATCAGGCAGGCGACGCAGAACGCCACGGCGAAAACGGCCGACCAGTTGGGGCGTGAAACCTCTTTGGTCTGCGGTCTGGTCGTGGGCTGGATATGTTCTGTCATGGCGTCACCTGAAGATAAAAACGTGCGGAAAAGTCGCGCAGTTTATCATCAAAAGTGTGACGAATTTAACGATTTGACAACTTTTGTCGTTTTTAATGAGCCTGGAGGGAGAGCGTCGTCGACTGATACCTTTTCAGCATAACGAAAATGAAAATTCAGTATCCACATTTGAGGTGAAACAATCATAGCGTCTGAAAAGGAGAAACTATGAAAACACGTATTTTATCTCAAAATCTTACCGTCAGTGCCGTCGGCTATGGTGCCATGGGTCTGAGTGAATTTTATGGCCAGACTGATGACAACGCCTCGCTGCAGGTATTGCATAGCCTCATCGATCTGAACGTGACGTTTATTGATACCGCAAATTTATATGGCCGTGGTCATAATGAAAGACTAATCGGTCATTTTCTTGCCGGGCTGGATAAAAGCACTCGCGAGCAGTTCAAAATAGCCACGAAATGCGGCATCGCTCGCTCGCCTGACGAGTCTTACGCCCGCACCATCAACAATACGCCTGACTATATCATCCGCTGCTGTAATGAATCCCTCAAACGGCTTGGCGTGGAGCGAATCGACCTCTTTTATCTACACAGGGTGAGTAACGCCACCCCGGTCGAAGAGAGTATGGATTGTCTGCGCGCCCTGGTTAAAGAGGGCAAGATTAACCACATCGGCCTTTGCGAAGTGTCGGCGTCAACGCTGCAACGGGCCCATGCGGTACATCCTGTCACCGCGCTGCAAACGGAATATTCTTTGTGGACACGCGATATCGAGGAAAGCATTCTGCCGGTCGTGAAAGAGTTAGGCATTGGTCTGGTGCCCTACTCGCCTCTTGGCAGAGGCTTCCTGACGGGAAAATACCTGAACAATAGCGAATTTGCAGAGGGTGATTTCCGTAAAAATAACGATCGCTTTATGCAGTCCAGCCTCGATCATAATCGCCAGCTGCTTGATGTCATCCACCCGCTGGCGGCGAAATACGGCTGTACCGCAGGTCAGATTGCCCTTGCCTGGCTGTTAGCGCAATACGATCGGCTGGTTCCCATCCCGGGCACTAAGCACACCGGCTATCTGGCCGAGAACGCGCGCGCTGCCGACATTGTGCTTGAGAAGGGTGACATTGAATTATTGAACAAACTGCATCGCCGGATAGAGATTAAAGGCGATCGCTATTCTGCCGAGGGTATGAAGGGCGTGAATGCCTGATACCTCATCGTGAAAATAAAAAAACCGGGTATTCCCGGTTTTTTTATCCGTTGTCGGCAATGATTATTTTTCATCCATGCTATATGCGGACGTTAACTGGACTCATAAGACTTCTCCATCCGGGATTGTTTTGCGGTCAACGTGGCAGGGATAAATACGACAAGCAGAACGGAAAGGCCGATGGCCGTGGCGGCGACGATATACAGGAGCGGCAGTGAAAATGATGAAACTATCCAGGCACCTGCTGATGCGCCGATACCAATGGCAGTATTGAAAAACGACACGTAGATTGCAGAGGCCGGGAAGGTTTTATCCTCTGCCATACGTAAAATCCACGTCTGGAAGCCGACAAATATTCCTGACACGGCCACACCCCAGATAATCATGCCGGTGAATATCAGCCCAGCAGAGAGCGATGATCCTGACAGGCCCAGGATGAACAGCACGGCACATATCAACAGTACAGATATAGAGACCATCAACTTAAGATACTTATCAATCAACACGCCGGTCAGGAGATTACCGGCCAGACCCGAAATACCGTAAACAAAAAGCACGGCAGGAATAAAGGCGTTTGGCAGTAAACTCTGCGTATGCAGCCAGGGTTCAATATAGGTAAAGGCGGCAAAATGGGCCGTCACAGCCAGCATGGTTGCTAAATATATTTTCCATAAGGTAGACGATTTTAAAACGCTCTTTAACGCATCCAGTCCAAGCGCACTTTTACTGGTAATGTGGGGAATAAGAACGCTAATGCCCGCAAAGGCAATTACGCTCAGCGCGGCCATCATCCAAAATGCCTGCCGCCAGCCGAAGTGAATACCAATATAGTTAGATACCGGCACGCCAAAAACGCTTGCTGCGGAAACGCCTCCAAATACGATTGACGTCGCCACCCCAATATATCTGACAGGTACGATGGCTACCGCCGTCGTGCCGATCATCGCCCAGAATGCTCCATGCGCAAGTGCACCCAGTACGCGAGCGCTAAGCAGCATGCTGTAACTCGTTACCGTTGCGGCCATAACATTGGAGATCAGAAGCACCATGGTGAGCACGAGTAAAAGCCGCTTCCTGGACACATTCCCTAAAAAGACTGAAGCAAACAGCGCACTTAACGCCCCCACCCAGGCATAAAGAGACACGGTCATGCCCACCGCGGACTCCGATGACTGTAGCCCATCAGCAATAGGCGTTAATAAACCTACTGGCGCCAGTTCAGTGGTAACAATCGTAAACGTTGAAATAGCCAGAATAAATAAAGCAAGCCATGACTTTAAGGTCATTTCTTGCGGAAAACGTTCTACAGCCATAATCGCCACCTCAATATAATAATCAGTAGATTTTTTACGAATTGGATAAATGTTGAATATTGTTACCCGCAAACGGGATACTCAATATCTTCGGGTCAACGATGATATTTCTGAGATCCGTATTTAGTTTCCTCGGGAGACTTTAGAACAGAGATATCCTTTTAATAAAAATAAGAAAAACAGAAATTAATTTATCAATTCAGCGCATAAGTGGAATTATTAAATTTGTAATATACTTTTTGTATTACTATTAAATTAGATTTTTCTTCATAGCGTTAGCGTGTAATATCGATATCGAAAAAAGACTAAATACCTTTTCACATTCAGGACTGACGTATGGCCACAGCAGAACATTTAATCAGCAATAACCTGCCCAGTATCAAACAATTACAATGCTTTCTCGCTGTCGCTCATGAACTGAACTTCCGTAAGGCTGCCGAACGTCTACGCATGACTCAACCGCCATTGACGCGTCAGATAAAATGCCTTGAAGCGGTTCTGAAACGTCAGTTGTTCAGCCGCAGCACGCATGACGTTAGCCTCACTGACGCAGGCCGTGCGCTGGTGGTTCAGGCTGAAAAAATACTCAAAGACATCAGCAACTTAAAAGAAGACCCGCACTCTTCTGAAACGAACCTGCGTATCGGACTCACGCGGACGCTTAATTTTGAATACATAGAACCCGTGAACACCCACCTTCAAAAAATGAACGCGGAAGATGATGTCGAAACGCCGGACCTGACATCAGCCCAACTGCTGCAAAGCCTGTCTAAAAATATGCTGGATCTGGTGCTGACCGGTGAAAAAGGAACGGGTCATGAAGACATAGTTCAATACCGCTGGGTCTGCCAGGAACCGTTGCTCATCGCAATGCCCTCTTTACATCCTGCCAGCCTGAAAGAGAAAGTCGCGCTGGAGGACATTAGCGATCTTCCCATTTTCTGGTTTTCCAGAAGTGCCAACCCGTCATTTTACGACAAATGCGAAAGCTACTTTGAAACGCTGAAAACGCCGCTGAAGCGGATAAAAGAGCCGGATGATACCCTTGTGATGCTGAGCCGTATCGCAAGAGGGAAAGGATTTGCGCTGCTGCCTCAGTCGAAATGCACCTTTAATCAGGAAGGACTTTGCTACCGTGAACTCACGGACGCGGAGGCAAAAAGGTTAAATATAGATATATATGCCGCCACCCGCCTCAATGAAAACAGAGAAGAGATTCTTAACGCTCAAAATATCCTGTGCGGAAAAACGGCTTAGTGCAGGTAAAACACGCCCTCTTCCGGCAGGAAGAGCTGGTTATAGCGTAGCTGGAAGGCGTTTAGCTCCTGCGGATCGGGCTCCATCTCGCGCATAAAGCCAAGCGCCAGACGAATTTGCGCATCGGTAATGGGCGCGGCCAGGCGGGCTTTACGCAGCATACGGTGCCAGGCGTGCAGGTTCTCCTCGCTGCCGTCGACAATGCAAACCTGCCAGATCAGCAGCACCTGCGCCGCGTTTTGCAGATGCGCCTCGTCCGGTCGCTCAAGGTAGCGGATAAACTCATTCCCGGGCGTTTTTCCGAACTGGTCGATCATCGACTCAACCGGCATCGGGGTGATCCCCAAACGCTCGCTTAAACGTTTGATGGCGCGGCGGGAATCTGAGGTCAGGACGCGAAATCCCACCACAAACACCACGGCAAGCGTTGCCAGCATTATCCAGACCATGCGTTCTCCTATGAATAGCCGCTCATCATAGCGGGAAACGCAGCGCCTCGACAGCGGGCGGCACCATAATAGTGAACGGAAAAGATGTTGAAGAATTGGGAGAGGAGGAGTTAACGCCGTCGGGGTCAATATAAAAAAGCCCGGCATCACACACCGGGCAAAGAAGTTACCTGCACACTCAGGCTGTTTTTAATTTCTGCGCACGATTCTCACGGCGAATCTTACGTTCTTCCAGCACCGCGACCATCGCCATCAGGACGATACAGCCGATGGCCGCCGCATCCAGCGCCGCGAAGGTGCCCGCCCAGCCGGTGAGGCCGAAAATCGGCGTGCCGTCGGCGATCATCCCCAGACCCAGCTTGGCGAAGCTGTCGCCGATCAGGTAGGCGAAGGTGCCTTTAATCCCATCGGCGGCGCCGATCGCTTTTTTGGGTACGAAGCCGACTGCCGCCACGCCGATCAGCAGCTGCGGACCAAACACCAGGAAGCCGAGCGCGAACAGGGACGCCAGATAAACGTACTGGTTGCTGGCGTGCTGGTAGACGCCGAGCGTGGCGATAATCAGCGCCAGCGCGACGCAGGCCACCAGCGCACGACGGCCGTTGGCAAGATCCGAAAGCCAGCCCCACAGCAGCGTGCCGACCAGGGCGCCCACTTCGAACAGGGTGAAGCCCTGAATCGCCACTTCTTTAGAGAGCTTCAGCTCCTGGAAGGCATACACGGTCGACCACTGATCGATGCCGATACGCACCACGTAGAGGAAGATGTTTGAGAAGCACAGCAGCCAGATCACTTTGTTTTTCAGCACGTACTCAACAAAGATCTGCCATTTGGACATCTCATTTTCTTCGGTCTCTTTGTCCTCTTCGCTGATCTCCTCGCCGAACAGCTCTTCGGCTTTGCCGAGGCCGTAAGATTCCGGGGAGTCGCTGCCGTAGCGCAGGCCGATAAAGCCGACAATCAGGGCGATAATCGACGGGAAGATAAACATGCCGATCACGTGGCCGTCGAACAGGTAGTTTGCGCCGAACAGCGCCACGCCAGCCGCACCCGCCCCGCCGAGGTTGTGGGAGATGTTCCACATGCCGAGGTAGGAACCCCGCTTGCGGCGTGGCGTCCATTTGGTGATGGTGGAGTAGCTGCACGACCCGCCGGTACTCTGGAAGAAACCACTCAGGGCGTAGAAGGCGATCATCATGAACAGGCTGACGGAGCCCGCGCCCATGCTGGCGCTGAAGCCGAGCATACAGATGGCGGAGAGGATCAGCATAAACGGCAGGAACTGCTTGGTGTTTTTGCCGTCCGCGTAGTAGGAAACGACGGTTTTACCCACGCCGTAGGTGATGGAGAAGCCCAGGCCAATCATCCCCAGCTGCGTCATGCTCAGCCCGTAGGTTGAGATCATGTCGTTCTGCGCGATGTTAAAGTTTTTGCGGATCAGGTACATGGTCAGGTAGCCGATGAAGACCACCAGATAGGACTGCATGAACGGTTTGAACCACATCTTGCGCCGCACGTCGAGCGGCAGATCCAGGGTCGGCTTGCGCACCTGGTTGAGGAAGGCCAGCATGGTTTGCTCCTGAGCTGATTTTTACCTGCGAATGGCAGGCATTGTAAAAATCAGCCGGGAGAGATGCCTGAGACAGCGTCCAGGTAAAACCGGGAAAATTTCCTAGATTTGCGCCATTCGGGGCGAAAAGGTGAAGCGCATCACGCTTCGCTCACCTCGCGCGGCGCCTGCGCGTGCAGGAAGGGAAGCAGCAGCAGCGCGGAGATCCCCGCCGCGATGGCGATCACCGCGAAGAAACCGCTCCAGTGCCAGACGTCGATCACCCGCGCCAGCGGCCAGCCGGAGAGCGATGCGCCGAGGTAGGCAAACAGCCCGACAAAGCCCGTCGCCGCGCCTGCCGCCTCTTTGTGGGAACACTCCGCCGCCGCCATGCCGATCAGCATCTGTGGGCCAAACACGAAGAAGCCGGTGGTGAAGAAGCACGCCGCCTGCATCACGTAGCTGGCGAACGGCATCAGCCACAGCGAGCCGACGGAGAGCAAAATCCCGGCGGCGAAAATCAGGTTCATCGGGCCACGGTTGCCGTTGAACAGCTTGTCCGAGCCCCAGCCCGCCACCAGCGCGCCGATAAACCCGCCCAGCTCGAACATCGTCACCGCAGAGTTGGCGGTCACCAGATCCACGCCGAGCGTCTCGGACATGTACAGGTTGCCCCAGTCGTTGATCGCCGCGCGCACCACGTAGACCAGCACGTAGCAGAGCGACAGCAGCCAGATGTACGGGTTTTTCAGCACGTATTTGGTGAGGATCTCCCTGCGGGTCAGCCCCGCGCCTTCCTGCTGCTGGGCAATCTCCATCTCGTCGTGCCGCCAGTCGCCAACCGCAGGCAGGCCGACGGTTTGCGGCCTGTCGCGCAGGCGCCAGCAGAGGAACAGCCCGGCGACAATCGCGAGGCCACCGGCAATCATCATCCCCGTGCGCCAGCCGTAGTGCAGCGCCGCCGCACCTACCACCATCGGGATCAGCGCCCCGCCGACGTTATGCGCGGTGTTCCAGATTGCCCACCAGCCGCCGCGCTCGTTGCGCGAATACCAGGCGGTGAGCAGGCGCGCGCAGACCGGCGCGCCCCAGCCCTGGAAGAAGGCGTTCAGCGCCCACAGCAGGGCGAAGGCCCACAGCGAGGTGGAGAAGCCAAACAGGATGTTCACCACCCCGGTGGCGATCAGCCCAACGCCCATAAAATAGCGCGCGTTGGAGCGGTCGCTGACGATGCCGGAGAAGAACTTCGACAGGCCGTAGGTGATGTAAAACAGCGTCGCCAGCAGGCCGATATCGGTGCGCGTCATCACGCCGCTGGCGAGGATTTCCGGCGCGGCGGCGTTGAAGCTTTTGCGGGTGAAGTAGAACAGCGCGTAGCCGAGCCAGATGGTCATCAGGATATGGCGACGCCAGTAGCGGTAGCGGGCGTCGATTTCCGCTTTATCGCCAATCGGCGCGGCGCTGGCAGGGGTTTTAAACATGATAACTCCGTAGCGGCAGGCTGACGCTGACGCGCGTCCCGTGGGTGCAGGAGAGGTTCAGCGTGCCGCCCAGCGCCTTGACGCGCTCGCGCATGCCCGCCAGGCCAAAACCCTGCTGGCCGGAGCCCGGCGGCAGGCCGCAGCCATCGTCTTCAATTATCAGCTTCAGGCTGTCGTCCTGCTGCCAGCCCTGGATCGTAACCGCGCTGGCGCTGGCGTGCTTGACGATGTTGTTCAGCCCTTCCTGACAGACGCGGAACAGCGTCACGCGCTGGCCTTCGCTGAGCGTAGATTCGTTAATGCGCCAGTCGAGATGGCTCACTATTCCGCGGCTTTCCAGCTCCATCTCGCGCATCAGGGAACGCACCGCCTGCTCCAGCGACAGGTCGTCAAGCTGGCGCGGGCGCAGTCGTCCTAACAGGCGACGAACGGAGTCATAGACGCCGAGAGAAAGCTGTTCGATATGCGCTCCGCCCTGCTTCACGCTCGCGTTTTCTGCCGCCAGACGCTGGACAATGCCCGCCTGGGTGCGGATAGCGGTGATGGTCTGGCCGATATCGTCGTGCAGCTCGCGGGCGACCTCCTGCCGCACGCTCTCTTCGGTTTCCAGCAGACGCTCCGCCAGACGGCGGTTGCGCGCCAGCTCGGTTTGCAGGGACTGGTTCAGCTCGCGCAGGCGCTGAATACCCGCTCCCAGCAGCAGCCCGGTCAGGCTTTGAGCCAGCAGGGAAAGCAGCAGGTCCACCGGATGATCGTGCCAGGTCTGGCTGGCAATCAGCGCGATGGCGTTCATCAGCGTGGCGATCAGCGCCCCCTGCCAGCCGTAGTGCCAGGCCAGGGCGATAATCGGCAGCGCCAGACAGAACGGCGTGAAGCGTGAAAGCTCGGCGGGCAGGCCAAGCTGGAGCCACAGGCTCACCACAAACAGCAGCAGATACCAGATGAGGTGCCGGGCGCGCCAGTTCACCGGCTGGGAAACCAGCGCCGGGCCGAGCGGCTGCCAGACGGTGCTGGTGAGATAATGCCAGATCACGAGGCAGGTTGGGGCCAGCGTCAGGCCGCCGGTCAGGGTCAGCAGCAGGGCGTTAAGCATCTCCTTCTCGCCGACCCACGGAAGCGACTGCAGCAGCGCGGCGGCCATCAGCGCCGCCCCCTGACGCAGCAGCGTGCGCCAGTCGCGCTGGTGGCGGTAGCGGGAAATGAGGGCAACCGGGAGAAGCGTGAGCAGGCTTCCGGTCATCAATAAGGGCAGGTGTGCGAGGGCAACTTCCTGCGCCAGCCAGACCAGCATCAGCCATTCTGCGCCGAGCAAAACCGGCCAGTAGGCGCGCGGACACTGGAGCATTAAGCCCAGACGCAGCCCGAAGGGAAACAGCAGCACCGCCAGCTCCGGGCGTTCCACCAGGTGCAGGCTGATGCTCCACAGGCAAAACCAGGCGGCGGAGAAGATAAAAAAGCTGGCGACGACGGCGATCAGCCGTGAAAAAGCGGAACTCATTGCCAGCTGTCAAACATGCGGCGCGCCAGCTCGACGTCGTTGCTGACGTTGAGTTTTTCCATCAGGTTGGCGCGGTGAACGTGTACGGTTTTCGGGGACAGATCCAGCTCGGCGGCAATCTCTTTTACCGACATCCCCTGCGCGAGTTTTTCCGCAACCTGGCGCTCGCGTTTGGTGAGCGGATCCTGGCGTCCGGCCGCCAGCTTGATGGCGATATCCGGCGTTAAATAGCAGCCGCCGGTGGAGACGGTGCGCACCGCGGCGATCAGTTCGTCGGGGCTACAGCGCTTGGAGAGAAAGCCGCGCGCGCCCGCGTTGAGGGCCTGCTCGACCAGCGCCGGGCTGTCGTGAACCGACAGCATAATCGTCGCCATCCCTTTCGGCAGCTGGCTTAGCAGCTCCAGCCCGGAGAGATCCGGCATCGAGATGTCGCAGATACAGACCTGCACCCCGCGCCCCGGCAGGCCCGCCAGCGCCTCGCGACCGGAGCCAAACTCGGCCACGACCTGAAAATCCGGTTCGAGGTTCAGAAGCTGGGCAAATCCGGAGCGGACGATAAGGTGGTCGTCGATGAGAGCGATGGTGGTCATGTGTTTTCCTGCGGTCTGAAAACGCCGGATGGCGCTGCGCTTATCCGGCCTGCAAGCGCGACGCCTGCAGGCCGACCAGGGCGCTTACCTTAAGCGATCTTTATTCGAAAAACACCGCAATTTTGTTAAACATGGTGGGATCGGATTGGTTGCGCGCCACTTTGGTGACGTCTTCCAGCTTGTCGATCTGCGCCATCATCTGCTCAAGACGCTGGTCGTCGTTGACCAGTAGCCAGATGCGGCTGTGCTCGCTGCCCTGAATCGGCAGACAAAGAATGCCTTCCACGTTAAACGCACGGCGGGCAAAGAGCCCGCAGACGTGGGTCATGACGCCAGGGTGGTTGCGGACGGTGAGTTCCAGAATGACGTTTTCATGTTGTTTCTGCATGGCTTATTCTCCCACCATCTCGGTATTTGCCGCTCCCGGCGGCACCATCGGATACACTTTTTGTTCAGGGTCGATACGCACGTGGATCAGCGCCGGGCCGGGGCGAGAAATCGCCGCCTGCAGCGCCGCGTGGGCATCCTCTTCGGCGTTCAGATCGCAGGTGTGAAGGCCGAAACCGGCGGCAATCTGCATAAAGTTAATCATCCCCGGATAGGTCGCGGCAAACACGCCCTGCTTGTAGAACAGGCTCTGCTGCTGGTGCACCAACCCCAGCGCCTCGTTGTTCATCAGGATGATTTTCACGTCTAACTGGTTTTCGGCCGCGGTCGCCATTTCCTGAATGTTCATCATCAGGCTGCCGTCGCCGGAGAAGCAGATGACCTTGCGGTCAGGGTTGGCGAGCGCCGCGCCCACGGCTGCGGGCAGGCCGAAGCCCATGGTTCCCAGACCGCCGGAGGTCAGCCACTGGCGCGGACGGTTCAGCGGGTAGGCCTGGGCGGTCCACATCTGATGCTGACCCACGTCGGTGGTGATAATTGCGCTGTCGTCCACGCAGGCGGCCACGGCGTTGATAAGACCGTAGTGGCTCAGCGGATCGCCTTCGGTTGGGATGGCGCCCGGGAACTCGCGCTGCAGATCGGCCACCAGCTTACGCCAGTCGGCGCGCTCGGCTGCGTCCGTCTGCGGGATCAACTGCGCCAGCACCTCGGCCACGTCGCCCTGAATCGCCACGTGCGGCTGCTTGATTTTACCCAGCTCGGCGCGGTCGATATCCACGTGAATGATTTTGGCGTTCGGGCAGAACTGCTCGGTTTTGCCAATCGCCCGGTCATCAAAACGCGCGCCCATAACAATCAGCAAATCAGCCTCTTGCAGGATGTAGTTGGTGCTGCGCGCCCCGTGCATGCCCAGCATGCCGAGAGAGAGCGGGTGCGCTTTAGGCAGCATGCCCAGCGCCATCAGGGTCATGGTGGTCGGCAGGTTGGCTTTTTCCGCAAACTGGCGGATTTCATCCGCAGCGTTAATCGCTCCGCCGCCCAGATAGAGCACCGGGCGTTTGGCGGCGTTAATCATGGCGGCGGCGTCGCGCACGCTCTCAGCGCTGAATTCCGGCGCGGGGGCACGCTCGCCCGGCTCCGGCAGGACGTCTATCTCGATCTCTGCGGTCTGGACATCCTTAGGAATGTCTATCCACACCGGGCCCGGGCGGCCGGACTGCGCAATGCGGAACGCATCGCTGATAACCTGAGGAAGCTCGCTGATGTCGCGAACTAAATAGTTATGTTTGGTGATGGGGATAGAGATGCCGTAGGTGTCCACTTCCTGGAACGCATCGGTGCCGATCATCGAGGACGGTACCTGGCCGGTAATGCAGATCAGCGGAATGGAGTCGAGACGCGCGTCGGCGATGGCGGTGACCAGGTTGGTTGCGCCCGGGCCGCTGCAGGCCATACAGACCGCGGGTTTACCCTGCGTACGCGCCATGCCCTGAGCAATAAAGCCTGCCCCCTGCTCGTGGCGCGCCAGCACGTGGCGGATCTGCGTGCTTTGGCTTAACGCATCGTACAGCGGCAGTACCGTGCCGCCAGGGATACCCGCAACCGTGGTGATGCCCTGCCGTTCCAGCAGATGAACGATCAGCTGCGCGCCAGTAAAACGCGTCTTGGTGGATGTTGTGCCCGAACTTGCCATGCTCCAGTCCTTTTCTTCTGGGCCGACGTTCCGGGGAGGGTCCTAAACGAAAAACCCCGCCCGGTTTGCGCCGGCGGGGTTTTGGATTCGTGTGTTGATCCAGTCCCTACGGCGCATTGCCGACGACCACCACCACACGCACGACGACCACTGCGGCTGGTTGCGCAGTTTTTAGTAGGGTCGAAGTGAAGATGGATGAAGTCATTGGGGACCTGTGTTTGGAATCATTGATGGAATTTATACAAACACAGGTTTTCGGGCGTGACAATGGAAATATTTTCATCTGCGCAAAAATGCGCCAGGGATCACGTTTCAGTAGGTTGCTCGCTCATTCCAGGAATCGCTATAGATGACATTGCCGTCGCAATGCTTCCAGGTGATTTTCTCGTAGCGTATGAGAACCGTTTCAAGGTGTGTTCCGGTGTTTGCGCCGGGATACAGGTCTGGTGTGATTGAGGTTATTTTCACATTCTCCAGGAGGATATTAAAATACTCCTGTTCTAAACCCGCCTCATTAACCTGGTACATCTTAATGGTGGCTGACTGGAGCGTTCTTCCTGTACTCAGCGCTCGAAATAAAACCGGGGTTACACGATCAAATTCCTTCTGAAACATAACGGGCATGTGTATGCGCGTCCCCGTCAATTTCCCGGTATTCCCGTTGACTGGAATGTTAACATTATGAGTGAACGATTTGAGTTCAATTGCACCTTCACGTCCTGACACAAGGCAAGGTCCAACCATGGGAGAACCATTTTCATCTGTTAGAAACAAATAAGCTGGGTTTGACATAAAAAATCCTTTTTATAAATTCAATCGTACTTATCAAAGCGGCCGAAAATTATCGGATGCACAATAATAAACACAACAATAGAAATGAATGTTAGTAATACCCAGTGGTCAGGCACCAACCACAGGAACAAAGAGGCGCACGCAAAAATATAAACGGGGAATAAAACATCCGAAAACAGAATTGATAGCAGACTCTTAAACATGCCTCTTGTCCTTTAAGTCGTCATAAATTGCATCGAAATCCTTATAGAATCCCATTTGTACTTTCTTAATGAGCTCGGACAGGAAAGGCTCAATAAAGTAGTAAAGCATCTCCAGTTGTGCGGCATAGAGGGTGGCGTAATACTGAGGATCCAGTGTTTTCAGGCGACGGGCAGCAAGAGCGCACTTCTGGTCTGTTCCAATCAATTGAAGCGCCATGACAACGTTAGGTACGCGGCGTGCAAGCCGTTCGACGACGATTTCCGAGAGCAGGCCTGATTCGGAAAGGGATTTGGCCAGCCCCAATGCTATCGCTAAACGCATGGCCTTGTTTGTTGGTATGTTTTTAACAAGTCCGGTGACTTTTGAATCCATCTTACGAACGCGATTTTGTTCATTTCCATTTTCAGAATCGGTAATAACACGTTCAAAATAAAGATAGAGCATGCGTGCTATTACATCGCGATAACGGTAAAGCGAGAGAATTGAGAGGTACATTCTCTTTTCTTCTGAGAGAAGCTCATCACACACATCGTGATAGCTGGGGATTACGCATGATGAGTACCAGCTTACGCGTTCGATTCCTGAGTAAATATCAGAACCGATCCCCTTTAATGCTCTCCATGTCCCTGCAACGCCTTGCTGTCCATAAATAGCCAACTGCCTGTCACTCTGGAACTTCATCTTTAAATAATCAGATGCTTGCATAATGTATCCATACAATATTTGCGACTCTTGTAATATACATTGGAAAGCGCTGAGTTTCAAATAAGTGAAATTATTTCAACCAAACATTCACGTAAAAAATAAATTAGCTCATTTTTATTTATTATTGTTATACGCGAAGTAATTAAATTACTTGAGAGGTATTAGTAAGTTATATTAGTTTACACATTAAGTGGTGTTATCTTACAAAATGAATCTAATACCTCTCCATTAAACAGAGCGGCTTAAGCGATCCGGCTAGCCCACTTCGAAGCCAAGCAGCAGAACCCTCGCTCATCCAGCAGTTTTTTATGAGGCACATCAGAAAACAAAAAACCCCGCCGGAGCGAGGTTTTTATCAGGGTTTTGCGGTTGGTCGCCGCAGAACACACTGTGTTACGTCAACGAAAAAAGTATACGCGATCGAAGACGAACGCGCAATTCCGGCACGGATTTTGACGTTTTTGAGTATGGATGGGGTTTCGGATTTTGTCCAAAAAATACTGTTCATACATACAGTATTTATCTATACTGAGGGTGTTCGCAGTGAGCGAGGGGGCCGCAGTTTTACCGGCGCAAAGAAGTCCTGGCTGAAACGGATGGTGCCGTCAGTGCCTTAACCCCTGAAGTGAGCACACTGTGTTACGTCAATCCAGGTGCTGGCAACAGGCGGCGGAAAGGTACGCCAGCATCGTGCTCCTTTTAACCAAAAGGAGACGCGTATGAGCGTAGTGGATATGGTGATACTTATCCTCAAACTCATTGTTGCTGTACTGCAACTACTTGATGCTGTCCTGAAATTCCTTCGGTAATTCAGGTTCAAGTCGCACCTGAGAGGGGCGGGCAACCGCCCCTCTTTAATAACGAGGGAATGCTATGTCGCGTCTGTTAATTGAGCCCGTCACACCGGATGAGCCGGGGTATATCGCCCTGAAGGCTGAAAGTATCGCACTGAATTTCAACATGCTGCACAGGCTGGAAGATAACTGGCAGCGTGGTGAGAACCGCTTTAACGCGCCGGGTGAAAAGCTGCTGGGCGCGTTTCTCAACGGCAGGCTGGTCGGCGTGTGCGGCCTCAACCGCGATCCGTTCAGCCAGCAGCCGCGCGCCGGACGTATTCGCCATCTCTACGTCAGCGATAAGTGCCGCGGGCTGGGCATTGGCAAACAGCTTTTAACCGTGGTGATGGCCGATGCCAGCATCTGGTTTGATTTCCTGAATACCCACGCGCCGGAGAGCGCGTACGGCTTCTATCGCCAGGCGGGTTTTACGCTGGTTTCGGACGAACCGCGGGTGACGCACCGCCTTTTTTGTGCCGTGTAGCCAGCTGGCAGCATTAGTGTGTGAATGTTACAGTTGAGTGACAATTCACCATCCGATACGCTATGACCATCACCGTTTTTTGCATTTTGCTCTTCGCCGCGCTGCTGCATGCCAGCTGGAACGCCATCGTTAAGGCCGGAACGGACAAGCTCTATTCCGCCATAAGCGTTAGCGGATCCGCCACGGTTATCGCTCTGGTCTTACTGCCGTTTTCCCCACAGCCTTCTGCTGCAAGCTGGCCGTTTTTGATCGTCTCCTGCGCCTTACAGGTTGTGTACACCGTGCTGGTAGCGAAAACCTATCAGGTCTCCGATATGAGCCAGACCTATCCGCTGATGCGCGGCACCGCCCCGCTGCTGGTGGCGCTGATCGGCGTGCTGGCGCTCGGCGATCGTCTCTCCTGGCTCGCCTGGTCCGGCATCGGGGTAATTTGCCTTTCGATTCTGGCGATGGCGATGCATGGCCGCATACGGTCACGCAAAGGGATCGGGCTGGCGCTGCTGAACGCCTGCTTTATTGCCGGGTATACGCTGGTGGACGGCACCGGCGTGCGTCTGTCGGACACCGCGCTGGGCTATACGCTGTGGACCTTCTTTATGAACGGCTTCTGCCTGTTGAGTTGGGCGATGGTGACGCGTCGGCGCGAGGCGTCCGGCTACCTGCGCCTGCACTGGAAAAAGGGGCTGCTCGGCGGGGTGGGAACCATGGGATCTTACGGTCTGGCGCTTTGGGCAATGACGCAGGCGCCGCTGGCGGTGGTCGCGGCGCTGCGTGAAACCTCCATACTCTTTGGGGCACTGATCGCGTTTGTCCTTTTAAAAGAGAAGGTTGCGGCTCTGCGTATCGCGGCGGCGCTGGGTATTGCTGGCGGCGCTATTCTGCTGCGCATGGCGTAAATCACTGGCAACATTAGTTGCCGATCTTGTTTACAAATCCTGCCTTTCCCGGTTTTTTCATTCACCACGACAATGCTTAAATTGTCATCTCTCTGTGGTAGATTCCTCGCGCATTTATGGGAATGCGCAGTCACTTATTCTTCATTTTTCTCTTTTGGCAAAAGTATTCAGCGACATGAAAAAACAAAGGAACGTTAACTTATTGTTGATGCTGGTGTTACTGGTGGCCGTCGGTCAGATGGCGCAAACCATCTACATTCCGGCGATTGCCGACATGGCAAAGGAATTGAACGTCCGCGAGGGTGCGGTGCAGAGCGTGATGGCAGCCTACCTGCTGACCTATGGCGTTTCGCAGCTCTTCTACGGCCCGCTGTCTGACCGCGTCGGGCGTCGCCCGGTGATCCTGGTGGGCATGAGCATTTTCATGGTGGCGACGGTGATTGCCATTACCACGCACAGCCTGACCGTACTGATTGCCGCCAGCGCCCTGCAGGGCGTCGGGACCGGCGTCGGTGGGGTGATGGCACGAACCTTACCGCGCGATATGTATCAGGGCACCCAGCTCCGTCATGCCAACAGCTTGTTGAACATGGGTATTCTGGTCAGCCCGCTTCTCGCCCCGCTGATTGGCGGCCTGCTGGACACAATGTGGTCCTGGCGCGCCTGCTACGCCTTCCTGCTGGTGCTGTGCGTCATTGTCACCTTCAGCATGGCGCGCTGGATGCCGGAAACGCGCCCGCAGGACGCGCCGCGCACGAAGCTCATCACCAGCTATAAAACGCTGTTCGGCAACGGGTCGTTTACCTGCTACCTGCTGATGCTGATCGGCGGCCTGGCGGGCATTGCGGTGTTTGAAGCCTGTTCCGGCGTGCTGCTGGGCGCGGGGCTGGGCCTGAGCAGCATGGTCGTGAGTATTCTGTTTATTCTGCCGATCCCGGCGGCGTTCTTCGGCGCGTGGTTTGCCGGACGCCCGAACAAACGTTTCTCCACCCTGATGTGGCAGTCGGTGATCAGCTGCCTGCTGGCGGGTCTGATGATGTGGATACCGGGGCTGTTTGGCGTGATGACGGTCTCGACGCTGCTCATCCCGGCAGCGCTGTTCTTCTTCGGCGCTGGGATGCTGTTCCCGCTGGCGACCAGCGGCGCGATGGAGCCGTTCCCGTTCCTCGCAGGCACGGCTGGCGCGCTGGTGGGCGGTTTGCAGAATATCGGCTCCGGCGCGCTGGCCTGGCTCTCTGCGATGATGCCGCAGACCGGGCAGGCTAGTTTGGGCCTGCTGATGACGCTGATGGGGCTGCTGATTTTACTGTGCTGGCTGCCGCTGGCGTCGCGTGTTCCGCATCACGAGCAGCCGGTTTAACCGCATGATGGCCCGGCTTCTCGCCGGGCTTTTCACAGACGGGCGCAATCATCGCCTGCAACAACGGCTCCGGCGCGGGCCGCCAGGCCCCCTCTTCCCCGTCGTAAAACTGGAAATCCGCGTTCAACGCATACGGGATTTTCGCCTTTTGCAGCTCGCAGGCCATAAAGGTGGAGAACGCCATTTGCGAAGCGGTTGGCGTGAGGTGGTTTGACTCTCCCACACCCCAGCCCCCGACCCAGCTAACGTGCCCGGTTTTTTGCTGCCAGCGCAGCGCGGTATTAATGCGATTATGGATAGCCGCTTTCTCCGCCGCCGTGCCGGACGTCCACGGGTATTTACCGCTATTTTTCAGCGGCCCCCACGGGAAAATATGCCACTCCGCCAGCAGGTAGTTTTGACTGTGCGCGGGCAGCTTCAGGCTGGATAAATCCTCCGGCGCGGCGCGCAGGCGTGGCGCAACAAAGATCATGCGCTGCGGGTCCATGTCGTGGATCGCTTTAACCGTTTTTTCATACACGCGGTTTAGCGACGCGAGATTGTGGTTAAGCTTGTCGGCCGGCTCATAGATGAGATCAAAACCCAGCAGCGGATAGCTCTGACCGAAATAGTGCGCCACGGCAATCCACCAGTTGATCGTCTCTTTCTCGTTATCGGCTTTCGGGTCGTTTTTATATTCATCAGCCTGATAAGCGATAATCGGGATCACGCCATACTGCTCGCAGGCTTCCACCAGCTTGCGCAGATGGATTAGCCGCGCTTCTGTCGGCTCATCGGCGACGCGAATGCGCACGTGGGTAATGCCTTTTGCACGAAAATCGCGTACCACCAGCGGGTCGAATTCGCGTATGCCGCGCTCGGTGCGCGCCCAGTCCACATCCATCCCGACGCCCAGCTGCTGCGCATAACGGGCAGCCGTCAGCGGCGGCTCAGCGGCAATCGCCCAGCCGGAAGAGATCAGTAATGCACAGGCAATAAAAGGCTTTAACACGGTTTACCCTGGATAAATCGAAAGCATTACCTGTATTTAGCACGCTTTTTCACATTTCGTGTAGAGCGAAAGCGTAATAATTCTTCAACCTGCCAGTTCTCTAAGCCAGCCGATAAAGGCGTCTATTTTCGGCCACTGCCGGCCAGACAGCGTCGAGATATAGTAGTGCTGATGGCATTTCAGGGTCTTTTCACCAAACGGGGCGATAAGCTCGCCCCGTTCGAGCCGTTTCTGCACCAGCCGCTTTCTGCCCATCGCGACGCCGACGTGGTTGATGGCCGCAATAATCGCCAAATCGGAACGATCGAAACCAATGCCCGACGATGGCGGCATATTCACCGCAAAGTGTTGCGCCCAGCTCAGCCACTCATCCGTGCCGGAATCGTTACTCCAGGCCTGACGGTCGTGCAGCAGCGTGCAGTGGCTCAGGTTATCGGGGTTTTTCAGCAGCTCATGCTCGCGGGCATACTGCGGCGAGCAGACGGGCAAAATCTCCTCGTCCATCAGGAAGTGATGAGAGAGATGGTTTGGCGGCGTATCGTCGAAATAGAGCGCCAGATCAACGCCCGTTCGCTGCATATTGACGTAATCATTGCCGGTCAGGATGGTGAGTGAAATCGACGGATAGCGGCGGGTAAAGTCCCCCAGCATGGGCACCAGCCAGCACTGGGCGATCGACGGGCGGGAGTAAACCGTCAGCGTGCCGGAGAGCGCCTGGTTTTTGATATCCAGGATCTCCTGATTCAGGGTATCGAGGGACGATTTCAGCGTCCAGTAAACGCGCTTTCCCTCCTGCGTCAGCTCAACTTTACGGTGCGAGCGGACGAACAGCTGAATGCCCAGCTCCTCTTCCAGCAGGTTGATGCGGTGGCTCACCGCGCTGGGGCTGAGCGACAGCTCCTCCGCCGCCAGGGCGAAGGACTCATGCCGGGCGGCCACTTCAAAGGTATACATTTTCGACAGCTGCCAGCCGTTTAACAGCCGGTTTCTGGCTTCATTTGCATCGGTCATCACAATTCTCGCGCGGGTTTTCTGCGCTCAGCATACCGCTCAAGGGTGAATTTATGTGAACCTAATACGAATTAAGTGAGCTTTCTAGAGCGCAGTCACTCAGTTGATCCAATCTGGCTCACCTGAACGCCAATTTATATCGTTTGTCAGCCCACGCCGTTTTTTCGTCCAATACCCACAGATGACATAAGGGTGAGGTGAGATATGGGATCTCAGGTCTGGGTTGTGGCAACGCTGCTGGTCAGCATTGTGTTGATTGTTTTAACTATCGTTAAGCTGAAGTTTCACCCGTTCCTCGCGCTGCTGCTGGCGAGCTTTTTCGTCGGCGCGATGATGGGGATGAGCCCGCTGGATATGGTGAACGCCATCGAGAGCGGAATTGGCGGTACGCTGGGCTTCCTGGCGGCGGTGATTGGTCTGGGTACCATTCTCGGCAAGATGATGGAAGTCTCCGGCGCGGCCGAGCGCATCGGGATCGCGTTGCAGCGCTGCCGCTGGCTGTCGGCGGACGTGATTATGGTGCTGGTGGGCCTTATTTGCGGCATTACGCTGTTTGTGGAAGTGGGCGTGGTACTGCTGATCCCACTGGCGTTTTCCATCGCCAAAAAGACCAACACGTCGCTGCTCAAGCTGGCCATTCCGCTCTGTACCGCGCTGATGGCGGTGCATTGCGTAGTGCCGCCGCATCCGGCCGCGCTGTTTGTGACCAATAAATTAGGCGCGGACGTCGGAACGGTCATTGTCTACGGTTTGATGGTGGGCCTGATGGCCTCGCTGGTCGGCGGCCCGCTGTTCCTGAAACTGCTCGGCAACCGTCTGCCGTTTAAACCGGTTCCGGCGGAATTTTCAGACCTGAAGGTGCGGGAAGAGCACACCCTGCCGTCGCTGGGCGCCACGCTGTTCACGGTGCTGCTGCCGATTGCCCTGATGCTGGTGAAAACCATTGCCGAGCTGAATATGGCAAAAGAAGGCACGCTGTATACGCTGCTGGAGTTTATCGGCAACCCGATCACCGCGATGTTTATCGCCGTGTTTGTCGCCTACTACCTGCTGGGGATACGCCAGCATATGGGCATGGGCACGATGCTGACGCATACCGAGCACGGCTTCGGCTCTATCGCCAACATTTTGCTGATTATCGGCGCGGGCGGCGCGTTTAACGCCATCCTGAAAACCAGCGGACTGGCGGACTCGCTGGCGCATATTCTCTCGAACCTGCACATGCACCCTATCCTGCTCGCCTGGCTGGTGGCGCTGGTGCTGCATGCCGCCGTCGGCTCCGCGACGGTGGCGATGATGGGCGCCACGGCGATAGTCGCGCCGATGCTGCCGCTCTACCCGAACGTGAGCCCGGAGATCATCACCATTGCCATCGGTTCCGGCGCCATTGGCTGCACGATCGTGACCGATTCCCTCTTCTGGTTGGTGAAGCAATACTGCGGCGCTACCCTGAACGAGACCTTCAAATACTATACGACGGCGACGTTTATCGCCTCGGTGCTTGCACTTGGCGGCACATTCCTGCTTTCCTTCATTATCTGAGCGCGAAGAGACGTATTATGGAAAACGCAACTATCACTACTTTAACCGCACAGTTTCCTCTGATTGAGGATCTGATCGCCCTGAAAGAAACCACCTGGCTTAACCCGCGCACCACGACGCTTGCAGAAGGGTTGCCGTACGTCGGGCTGACCAAAGCCGACGTGGACGACGCCCACGCGCGCCTCAACCGCTTCGCGCCGTACCTGGCGAAAGCCTTCCCGGAAACGGCGGCAACGGGCGGGATTATCGAATCCGAACTGGTTGCAATCCCGGCGATGCAAAAGCGGCTGGAGAAAGAATCTGGTAAGCCTATTTCCGGCACGCTGCTGCTGAAAAAAGACAGCCATCTGCCGATCTCCGGCTCGATTAAAGCGCGCGGCGGCATCTATGAGGTGCTGACCCATGCGGAAAAACTGGCGCTGGAAGCCGGGTTGCTGAGCGTTGAAGACGACTACAGCATTCTGCTGGAGCCGCGCTTTAAGGACTTCTTCAGCCAGTACAGCATTGCGGTAGGCTCAACCGGCAACCTTGGGATGTCCATTGGCATTATGAGCGCCCGCATCGGCTTTAAGGTGACGGTGCATATGTCCGCCGACGCCCGCGAGTGGAAGAAAGCCAAACTGCGCAGCCACGGCGTTATCGTCGTGGAATATGAGCAGGACTACGGCGTGGCGGTGGAGCAGGGACGAAAAGCGGCGGAAAGCAATCCGAACTGTTTCTTCATTGACGATGAAAATTCCCGCACCTTGTTCCTGGGCTACGCCGTTGCAGGCGAGCGCCTGAAGGCGCAGTTTGCCGAACAGGGCCGCGTGGTGGATGCCGATCATCCCCTGTACGTCTACCTGCCGTGCGGCGTCGGCGGCGGCCCTGGCGGCGTGGCGTTTGGCCTGAAGCTCGCCTTTGGCGATAACGTCCACTGCTTCTTCGCGGAGCCAACGCACTCCCCGTGCATGCTGCTCGGCGTCTACACCGGCCTGCACGATGAGATCGCGGTGCAGGATCTGGGCATTGATAACGTCACGGCGGCAGACGGTCTGGCGGTAGGACGCGCCTCCGGCTTCGTGGGCCGCGCGATGGAGCGCCTGCTCGACGGGTTCTATACGCTCTCCGATCAGAGCATGTACGACATGCTCGGCTGGCTGGCGCAGGAGGAGGGCATTCGCCTGGAACCGTCGGCGCTGGCGGGCATGGCCGGTCCGGTGCGCGTTCATTCGCATACCAACGTAACCCACCTGGTGTGGGCAACCGGCGGCGGAATGGTGCCGGAAGACGAGATGGCGAAGTATCTGGCGAAAGGGAAGTAATTATGCCGGGTGGCGGCTGCGCCTTACCCGGCCTACGATTCGCGGCAGTTGCAGGCCCGGTAAGGCGTAGCCGCCACCGGGCTTACAGGCTCAAAATTTGTTGAATATGGGTTACCGCAAACAGCAGCGACAGCGAGAGAACAGCGAGCGCGATCAGGAACTTATCCCGCACCGCTTTCGGCTGTACAAAATCGTTCTGCGCCACGTCCATCAGGTTACGGCTGCGGGTATAGCGCCATAAAATAATGGCCACCAGCGCCAGCACGACAATAGAAATCCAGAAGGGCACCCCGGTGCGGTGCCAGTTGTGCTTGATCGCCAGGGCAATCAAAGCGCCATACCCCAGCAGCGTGCGCAGCCAGGCCAGCGACGTCCGCTCCGGCTGAAGGCCGGGGTCCGCTTCGCGCCGCGCTTTGCGGCTATCCGCCATAGAACACCAGCACCATTACCACGCCCGCCACCGTCAGCAGAATCGTGCTGATAATCAGCAGCCCGCGCGTATAGGGCAGATCCTGCTTCAGACGCATCGCCTTCTCATTGCGCAGCCAGCGCAGGTAGCCGTAAATCGCCAGCACGCCCGCAAACAGGCACAGCAGCAGCGCCAGCACTTCGCGAATCAGCGGCGTGGCGAAATCCGGCGCGAGCTGATCGAGACCCACCCCTGCGGCAAGAAAGCCCAGCGCGGTGCGGATCCACGCTAAAAAAGTGCGTTCATTAGCCAGAGAGAAGCGGTAGTCCGGCGCTTCGCCGAGGCGGGAAATTTTCATGAGGGTTCCTTGTCGTACTACGGGCAGGCTTCAGCATAGCGTAAATCGACAAGGACAAGGAGACCGGCATCGGGCGATGCCGGTCAGGACGATTAGTGCAGCTCTGGCCAGTAGTCCTTATTGGCCTCGATCAGGTCATCCAGAATCGCTTTCGCGACGGACGCGCTCGGCACGGTTTTCGACAGGGTGATCGCCTGCCAGAGTTTCTGGTACGAGCGCTGCTCCCAGGCATCCACCACCAGTTTTTCCACCGCCACCTGCTGGCTCATCAGCCCTTTCTGGAAGTGCGGAATATCGCCCACCGTGAGCGGCTCCGGCCCGTTATGGCCTACCAGGCACGGGATCTCCACCATCGCGTCGGCATCAAAGTTATGGATGGCCCCGTTGTTAGGCACAATCAGCAGCATCCTTTCCTGGGTGTTGAAGGCAATCGCCGTCGCCAGATCGACGATGTACGACGCATGTTCGTCGATTTCCAGCTCACCGGCGGCGGAGTGACCGGCTTCGATAATCGCCCGGCAGGCGCTGAACACGTGCTTCTCACGGTGATCCATGACCTCATTGGCGCGGGTACGTTCCGGGTTGGAGTGCGCGACCACGTAGTCCGGGAACAGGTAATACTTCAGGTAGGTGTTCGGCATGGTGTCCGGATCCAGCGCCTGCACGTCTCTGGCCTTGGCAAAGGTATCGTTCCAGCTCGCTTCGGTATGCGCATCTTCCGAAGGCGGCACATAGCCGTTTTTCGCCACGTATTCGCGCAGTTTCGGCATCAGATCGTTGCCGTTTAGATCTTCAATCGACGTCCACCAGCCGAAGTGGTTCAGACCGTAGTAGCGCACGCGCATCTCTTTGCGGTTTTTCAGGCCGACAATCTGCGCCATGCGCCCTTCAATGCCGATCGGCATATCGCAGATGTTGAGGATTTTGGCGTTCGGGCGCAGGCGACGCGTGGCTTCCGCGACAATCGCCGCCGGGTTGGAATAGTTCAGCATCCACGCGTTCGGGGAGTACTGCTCCATATAATCCACCAGCTCCAGCACGCCGCCGATAGAGCGCATGCCGTAGGAAATCCCGCCCGGCCCGCAGGTTTCCTGGCCCAGCACGCCGTGGCGCAGCGGGATTTTTTCATCTTTTTCACGCATCGGGTATTTGCCCACGCGGATATGCGCCATCACGAAATCCACATCGGTAAACGCCGCTTTAGGGTCAGTGGTATAGCTGAATTCAATCTCGGGCGCCTGCTCCCTGAGGATGATTTTGCACGCTTCGGCGATGGTTTCCTGACGTGCGCCGTCGTTGTCATAGAACTTCAGCGCGCGCAGCGGGAAACGGTCACGGTTGGCTAACAGCATCAGGACGATACCAGGCGTAAAGGTGCTGCCGCCGCCTGCAATGACAACTGAGAATTTTTTCATGATATAGCCTCTGTCAGGATGGTTTGTTCATTTGTTAAAGGAGTTTTCATCAGCGATTCCAGCTGGTCGCGCACCTGAGGAACGTGCAGGCCGACAATCACCTGAATGCCGTTGCCGCGTCGCACCACGCCGTGGGCGCCGAGGGCTTTGAAGACGTCATCGCTTTGGGTTTTCGCCATATCCACCAGCGCAATGCGCAAGCGGGTGGCGCAGTTGTTGATGCTTTCGATGTTGGCCGCGCCGCCGAGCGCCTGCAGGAATCCGGCGGCCTGCCCTACCTGCTGGCTGGCCGCGGCCGGGACGGTGGTTTGCCCGCGCGCCGCCTTATAGTCGGCCTTGCTGTAGAGTTTGATTTCGCTCTCTTCCCGGCCCGGCGTTTTCAGGTTCAGACGCACGATCAGCGTTTTGAAGACCGCGAAGTAGATGCCGGTGAAGCAGACGCCGATGCCGATCTGGGTGAATACCGTCGAGGCGTGGTTATGGAACATTGGGATCCAGTTTTGCGGCAGGAACTGGTCCAGCAGGCCGCCGCCCATGTTCCCGACCACGCCGAAGGCGTACATCACCGTTGCCATGGTGGCCGCCAGCACCGCATGGACGGCAAACAGCAGCGGCGAGATAAACAGGAAGGTGAACTCGAGCGGTTCAGTGATGCCCACCAGCACGGCGGTAAGCGTGGCCGGCACCAGCAGCCCCGCCACCTTGACGCGGTTTTCCGGCGACGCGGTGTACCAGATCGCCAGCGCAATCCCGACCGAGCCAAACACTTTTGAGTTGCCGTGCAGCGCGAATCCGCCTTCCGGGAAGAGGGTTTTCAGCGGCAGGGTGCTCTGGCTGAATTCCTGCAGGTGCTGTGCCCAGTAGACCTGAATCCCGCCTTCCACCGCCGCCGGGCCGAAGATGAACGGACCGTAGACGAAGTGGTGCAATCCGGTTGGGATCAGAATGCGTTCCAGGAAGGTATACACCCACACGCCCAGCGCACCGGCGGACCGCAGGAACGCCTGCAGGGACTCAATGCCCATCTGCACTTTCGGCCAGCCCAGCAGCGTCAGCCAGGCGCAGGGGATCATGACGAAGAACGCGAGGATAACGACAAACGAGCTGCCCTGGAAAATCCCCAGAAAGACCGGCAGCGGCTTGTCGAAGTAGCGGTTGTGGATGGCGGTGACGATGCCTGAGATCACAATGGCACCGATGATGCTGGTATCGAGCGTTTTGATGCCGGCAATCATCGCCAGCCCGCTACCCGCCGTCGGTTCTGCGGAGAAGTCGACGCCGAAGAAGTGGCCCCAGGTCATCCCCATCGCGTTAATGAAGTAGTTCCAGGTCAGAAAGCTAATCAGCACCGCCAGACAGGCGCGGCCCTGCGCCTGCTTCGCCAGGCCAATCGGTAAGCCAACGGCAAAAATCAGCGGCATATTGCGAAACACCGCCCAGCCGCCCTCTTCAATGATGTGAACGATCTGCGCGAAAAGATGATCAGGGGCGGTTAAGGCTTCGCCGACAAACAGCGGGTTGCGAAGCATGATGGCGATTCCCACCACGATCCCGGCGAACGGAAACAGCAACACCGGGGTAAACATGGCACCGCCAAAACGTTGTATTTGACTGAGCATTTTTAAATCCTCATGAAACAACCTGTAGGGGTAGAGGCCTTTATGGTTTTTTGCTGGCCTGAGGTGAGCATAAGAACTTACTGATGCGCGAACATGGCGTGCCGCTGCGATTCGTGATCGCATTCATGGTTTTATTTTGACCAATCAGGTCTACTTTTTGACGTAAATATGGACATGTCAGGACACAATCCAAGCCCTGATAAGGGCAGAGAGGTCTACTGGTGATCTACAAATCTATTGCCGACAGGTTGCGGCTGCGGCTGAATTCGTCGGACTACAACATCGGCAGCCCGCTGCCCGGCGAAAAAGCGCTGGCGCAGGAGTTCGGCGTGGCGCGAATGACCATCCGCAAGGCGCTCGATCTGCTGGTGAGCTGGGGACTGGTTGAGCGGCGGCACGGCAGTGGAACCTTTGTCTCGCGCAAAGACGTTCACCACGAAACCACCAACCTGACCGGGCTGGTGGAGGTGCTGCGGCAGCAGGGAAAAGAGGTGCAGAGTAAGGTCTTACAGTTTGAAGTGATGCCCGCCCCGCCCGCCATCGCCAGCCAGCTGCGAATTCAGGTGGATGAGCGGATCTACTTTTCCCGGCGTGTGCGCTACGTGGACGGGAAGCCGCTGATGCTGGAGGACAGCTTTATGCCGGTGAAGCTGTTCCGCAACCTCTCGCTGGCGCATCTTGAGGGGTCTAAGTTTGATTACATCGAGAAGGAGTGCGGGATCACCATCAGCGGCAACTACGAGAGCCTGACGCCGGTGCTGGCAGATAAAACGCTGGCCGGTTATATGAACCTGCCGGAACAGACGCCGCTGCTGCGAATTACATCTCTCTCCTACAGCGACAGCGGCGAGTTCCTCAATTATTCCGTGATGTTCAGAAATACCAGTGATTACCAGGTGGACTACCATCTGCGGCGCATCCACCCGGAAGATTTACTAGCTCATCCCCCAGAATAGCACCGCCAGTAGCTGCGGGGTGATGATGCGCAGGAACATCACCAGCGGATAGACGGTGGCATAGGAGAGCGCGGCCGCACCGCTGGTGGCGTGCAGGTTGTTGGCAAAAGCCAGCGCGGGTGGATCGGTCATGGAGCCCGCCAGCATCCCGCACAGCGTCAGGTAGTTCATTTTGGCGAACATCCGCGCCAGTATTCCCACCGTCAGCAGCGGGATCGCCGTGATAAAGATGCCGTAGCCAACCCAGCTCATCCCTTCGCCCTTGACCAGGGTATCGACAAAATCCCCGCCGGACTTCAGCCCGACCACCGCCAGGAACAGCACGATACCCAGCTCGCGCAGCGCCAGGTTGGCGCTCGGTGGCATAAACCAGTAAAGCTTCCCGATACAGCCGATACGCCCGAGGATCAGCGCCATAATCAGCGGCCCGCCCGCCAGGCCCAGCTTGAGCGCCACCGGGAAGCCCGGCACGTACACCGGAATAGAACCGAGCAGCACGCCGAGCCCGATACCGATAAATACCGGCAGCATCTGCACCTGCTGCAGTTTTTGCTGGGCGTTACCCACCATATCCGCCACGGCGTCGATGGACGACGGGCGCCCGACCAGGTTGAGGATATCCCCGAACTGCAGGCTGGCTTCCGGGCTGGCGACCAGCTCGACACCCGCACGGTTAAGGCGAGAGATCACTACGTCGTAGCGCTCTTTTACCTGCAGATCGCGTATTTTCTTGCCAAGAACGTGTTCGTTAGTCACCACAACGCGTTCCACGCGCATATCGGTGCCGCGGGTTGAGAGCGAGGTATCCACTTCCTGGCCAATCACCAGCCGCGCGTTGTTTAAATCTCCGGGCTGGCCGACCAGGTGCAGCAGATCGCCCTGCCGAATGACGGTGCCGGGCGCGGGCACCATCAGCATATCGTCACGCTTGAGGCGGGAGCAGATGATATTGGCGCTGTTCAGGATCGGCACGTCCTGAATCGCCATATTGTTCAGGTTGGGGTTATCGACCCGAATGTTGATGGTTTTAATTGGCATATGACCGTTGGTGAGGGTGGTTTCGTGGTCCTTCGCCTCTTTGTCGACGTTAATGCGAAACAGGACGCGGACCAGCCACATGGAAAGCAGAATGCCGCAAATGCCAAACGGATAGGCCATGGCGTAGCTCATCCCCATCTGGTCGACAATGCCGGGTTCGATACCCAAATCGCGCAGGATTTGCTGCCCGGCACCGAGAGCAGGCGTGTTTGTGACCGCCCCGGAGAAAATGCCCAGCACCACGGGGAGCGGGATATCGAAGATTTTGTGCAGAATTGCGGTGACCAGCCCGCCCATTACCACAATACCGAGGGCAAACAGGTTGAGCCGTAAACCGGAAACCCGAAGTGAGGCGAAAAAGCCCGGTCCCACCTGAATACCGATGGTATAAACGAAGAGGATCAGGCCGAACTCCTGGGTAAAGTGGAGCATTTCGGCGCTGAGGACCAGCCCGAGCTTGTCGGCGAAGTGCCCGACAAAAATGCCGCCAAACAGCACCCCGCCTATCCCAAACCCGACGCCACGGATTTTGATATTCCCTATCCACAGGCCAACAACAGCGACCAGGGCCAACACGCTTACGGTTAACGCGATATCACTCATGATCCACTTCCTGTGCATAACCTTAGTTATGCTAAGGATTCTCTCAGAGCCGGATGCGATTGTATGGGCGATGGCGCACAAAAAAGCCCTGCCGGGGCAGGGCTTCGTGCAGTCTATGAGTATTGTCGGGTGGCGGCTGCGCCTTACCCGACCTACAGGTTCGGCGGGCTTGTTAACTGTTTAACGCTGGCCGCTCGCTAATGGCGATACGCTGCGGCGCGATGGCTTCCGGCACGTTGCGGATCAGGTCGATATGCAGCAGACCGTTGGTAAACGTTGCGCCGGACACTTCCATATGGTCTGCCAGGGTAAAGCTCAGGCTAAACGGCTGATTAACCAGCCCCTGATGCAGCCATTTTGTCTCGGTCTCTTGTTTTTCCGGCGTTCCCTTCACGGTCAGGCGAGTGCCTTCAAGCTGGATGTCCAGATCGTCCTGGCGGAAACCGGCCAGCGCAAGGGTAATGCGATAGTGGTTATCGTCGCTTTTTTCGATGTTGTACGGCGGAAACGTCTGTTGCTCGGTGGTGCTTTGCAGGGCGTTAGCCAGTTTGTCAAAACCAATCCACTGACGCAGCAGGGGGGATAAATCATAGTTACGCATACTAAATCTCCTTCTGAGAAGCGAGTTCGGCACAGTCTAATTTTGTGCGCAGTTGTTCCTGCAAATCCTGATGGATTCACATATGCTCCCGTTACGGCAAGCAAGTCCGGGTGGGCCGCTCACGCGACCCGCGTAATTAGTTAATTTCGATACGGCGCGGTTTTTTCTCTTCCGGAATCACACGTTCCAGTTCGATAAACAGCAGGCCATTGACCAGGTTCGCGCCTTTAACGTGAATGTTCTCGGCTAACTGGAACTTGCGTTCAAAGTTGCGCTCGGCGATGCCCTGATAAAGATAGGTACGTTCTTTCTGCTCGGCCGTATGGGAACCTTTCACCACCAGCAGGTTGTCCTGCGCGGTGATCTCCAGTTCGTTTTCTGCAAAACCGGCGACGGCAATGGCGATGCGGTAGTGATTTTCGTCAACCAGCTCAACATTGTATGGAGGGTAGCCGTTGCTCTGGCTTTGGTTATTTTCTAAATGGTTAAACAGGCGGTCAAAACCAATTGCAGAACGGTATAGCGGAGAAAGATCGAAGTTACGCATAAATAAAACTCCTGAAATCAGCGAGAAATTGTAGCCTTCCACCGTGGACAGGCCTTTGCGCCCCCGAACACCCATCAGGCGAGTTCGTTATCGGGCCACATTCTTAAAATGGGTCTGCAATCGGGCTTTTCAAGAACGACAGCTGCACTTTTTTTTGCACTTTCCTGCATCTCGCATAGACTGGGACAACAGCACAAAGGGTTAAATTGCGATGGCTGCCACAGTGCGGGGTTATAGGGCTATCCATTTTGGATAAGGCTCGCTATAACCCTGAGTTGCAGGTCTATGCAGTGCCATTAACGATGACTGAGTGATGATGAAAAATGTTCTGATAAAGCTGACGACGTTCAGCGGGGTAGTGTTACTTTGCGGGTGTTCGAGCGTGATGTCTCACACCGGCGGTAAAGAAGGAACATATCCGGGGACGCGCGCCAGCGCGGCGATGATCTCCGATGACGATACAAACTGGGGCACCAAATCCCTGGTTATCCTGGATATGCCGTTTACGGCCGTGGCGGATACGCTTCTGCTGCCGTGGGATATGTTTCGTAAGGACAACTCCGTACGCTCGCGGGTAGAGAAAAGCGAGCAGGAAAATCTGGCGACAAACGCCGTCATCCCGCCCGCTGACATGCCTCCACGCTAGTACTGCGCGGTTTCCGTCACCCAAAGCTGACGGAAACCGGCTGTCTCCTCCATCCACGCAATAACGCGCCCGTCAGGGGAAAACACGACCGCATCAGCAGACGGTGGGTTGCCGTGATCGGACGTCAAAAACGTCACCTCTCCGGTCTGTGCGTCGCAGCAGGCGATCCGATTTTCGAGCACAAACCCCAGACGATCGCCGGAAGGATGCCAGTTAAATGCAGACTGAATATCGCTCCCGTTACGCGTCAACTGGCGCGGCTCGCCGCCCTCAGGAGAGATCAGCCACAGCTGCACGATGCCGTTATCATCCCGCATCAGAAACGCAATCTGTGTCCCCTGCGGGTTACAGCGAACCCAGTGACGCGGCACGTTCACCAGGCCCGGGTACGCCCTCTGATGCGTAAAGGTCAAACGACGCTGCTTCACACCCGCAGGTGGCGCTGGCAGGGTCTCCGTCGTGCCCTGTAGCGGCGCATCGCCCGCACGCTTCCAGCCCTGCTCGTCTTCCGGCAAATTTACGATAAACAGTTCGGGTACTTTTTCGCCCTGCGCGGAGAGGGTGTCGCCGATAAACGCCAGCCTGTCGTTGCCCACCCACCCCTCTTCGTAAGCGCGGTTGATTTCATCGCTGCCCGGCTGTGGGTTAGGCGTGGTGCGGCTGACCAGCACGCTCCAGAATGTACCTGAATATTCGCGCGGATGGTTTCCGCGCGGGTTCACCGGGCCGTAAGGCGCAGCCACGCCGACGTTGCGTAAATCGAGTTTAGGATCGCGCTCGTGCAGAACATGGTCGTTATAGGTAAAGCTGACGAGCCGCCCGTTCGGGCTGAAGACATGGACGTGGCTGCCGCCGCGCAGCGCGCCTGCGGTGTAAGGCGCTGTGATATCCATCGCGTCCAGGTTGCTCACCTGACCGTTTTGTGCAACCACTCCCTGACGATGATGAAAATCGTAGTGCCAGTCCGCATCCGGGTTTTTCGGGCCGTGGATAAAGACATATTTCTCTTCTGCAGGATGAACGGTCACCACGCCGACATGCGCGTCGTCAGTCGCGCGATATACCACCTCTACCTCACCCGTCGCGACATTGACCCGCTCGATGGTTTCACCGGTGAACGACGCACCGGACGGGCGCACGTCGTAGACCAGCCACTGGCTGTCCGGCGTCCAGGTATTGATGTTGGTCAGCTGGTGGTTGCGGGAAGCGAAGGTGATTTGTTTCATGAGGATACCCTGATGCACGGTGAGTGCATCAGGGTAAAACATCCGCAGGGATTAGCCTACTCGTTTCACATCACCCACCAGCAGGATGTAGGAGAGTGCCCCGATCAGCGCCACGACAGAAATATAGACCAGCGCCGGGCCGAAGCCGTAGTCCTGCGCCAGGTAGCCGATGACCAGCGGTACGGTGATCCCGCCCAGCCCGCCGACAAAGTTGAACACGCCGCCGGTCAGGCCAATCAGCCGCATCGGCGCAAGGGACGACACCAGCGACCAGGTGATAGAGGCGAAACCGTTACCGAAGAACGCCACCGCCATCAGGGTCATAATCCACACCGGATCGTTGGTGTAGTTGGCGCCCATGATGCAGGTGGAGATCAGCAACCCGCAGATGATCGGCGTTTTACGCGCCACGCCCAGCGAGTAGCCCTTTTTCACCAGCTTATCGGCCAGCCAGCCGGAGAGCAGCACGCCGAAGAACGCCGCGAGGAACGGCACGGTGGTCATAAAGCCCGCCTTCAGCGCCGTGATGCCTTTCTCCTGGGTCAGGTAGTTCGGGAACCAGGTAAGGAAGAACCACAGCGTGGAGGTCACCGCGAACTGGCCCAGATAAACGCCCACCAGCTTACGATGGAAGACCAGCTTCCAGTCCGCTTTGGTCAGCGGCTGGCGCGCCTCTTTTTTCACCGGCGCATCGCCGTCCACCAGGCCACCGCCGTCGCGGATGTAGTCCAGCTCGGCTTTGGTGATGCTTTTGGTCAGACGCGGCGGCTGGTAAACCTTGAACCAGATCAGCGACCAGACAATGCCAATCCCACCCGTGACGATGAATACCCAGTGCCAGCTCAGCAGCTCCTGGATCCAGATCAGCAGCGGCGTCAGGAACGCCAGGCCGACAAACTGCCCGGAGGTGTAAAAGCCAACGGCGGACGCGCGCTCGTGTTCCGGGAACCAGCTGGTCACCATGCGGTTGTTGGTGGGAAACGCGGGCGCTTCGAACACCCCGGTGATGGCGCGCAGGCCAATCAGCGACATCAGCCCGGTCGCAAAGCCCTGGAACAGGGTCGCCACGGACCAGCCGAAAATGGCGATAAAGTAGGTCAGACGTGAACCCACGCGGTCAAGGAACCAGCCGCCCGGGATCTGACATACCGTATACAGCCAGGCAAACGCCGAAAAGACGTAGCCCATTTCCGCTTTGGTGATGCCAAACTCTTCCTGGATATGGGCCGATGCCACGGCAAGGTTGGCGCGGTCTACATAGCAAATGACCACGGTAATAAAGATCATAATCAGCGTCAGGTAGCGGCGACGCCCGGTTTTTGTAGCGGTAACTGGAATATCCATCGCAATCTGTCTCCAGATTTTGGGCATAGCGAAGCCGCTCACCATGCCCTGTAATTTACAGAGGGTTATATTTTTGTATGTATGATTTTTGCCCGGAGGCTTACCGGGTCTACGGGATGGCGATTACCATTCCGCTACGCTGCCGTCCTCATGACGCCACAGCGGGTTACGCCAGTCCGGCGCATTTTTACTCAGCTCAATGACTTTGGCTTCGTCAATTTCTACGCCAAGGCCCGGCTTCGTTAACGGTTTAAAGAAACCGCCTTCCATGCAGAAGTCTTCTTTATTTTTCACAAAATCGAGCAGTTCCGCGCCCTTGTTATAGTGAATCCCCATGCTCTGTTCCTGGAACACCGCGTTGCGGGAGACAAAGTCGACGTGCAAACAGGCAGCCAGCGCGATCGGGCCAAGCGGGCAGTGCGGTGCCAGCGCCACATCGTAGGCTTCGGCCATCCCGGCAATTTTGTAGCATTCGGTGATGCCGCCCGCGTGAGAGAGGTCCGGCTGCAGAATGGCAATGCCGCCCGCTTCAAGCACGCGTTTAAACTCGAAGCGCGAGAACATACGTTCACCCGCCGCGATAGGAATGTGGGTCTGTTCAGCCAGTTTCGGATAGTACTCGGCCTGCTCGGCCAGCACCGGTTCTTCAATAAACAGCGGACGATACGGCTCCAGCTCTTTAATCAGCACTTTGGCCATCGGCGCGCTGACGCGGCCGTGGAAGTCCAGACCAAACTCAATCTCGTTGCCGAAGGCTTCACGGATTTGCGCCACGGTATTCACCGCCCGGTCCACCGCACGCGAGCTGTCGATAATGCCCATCTCTTCGCAGCCGTTGAGCTTGAAAGTGTCGAAGCCGATGTTGCGCAGCTGCGTGATGCCATCAATCACTTCCGCAGGACGGTCACCGCCGACCCAGCTGTAGGCTTTTATTTTGTCGCGCACCAGGCCGCCCATCAATTGCCAGACCGGCGCGTTCAGCACTTTGCCTTTGATATCCCACAGCGCCTGGTCGATGCCGGCGATGGCGCTCATCAGGATCGGCCCCCCGCGGTAGAAGCCCGCGCGGTACATCACCTGCCAAAGGTCGTTAATGCGCGCCGGATCCTGACCAATCAGGTATTCCCCCAGCTCGTGCACTGCCGCTTCTACGGTACGCGCCCGCCCTTCAATCACCGGTTCGCCCCAGCCCACAACCCCTTCATCGGTTTCGATTTTCAGGAACATCCAGCGCGGGGGTAAACGGTACGTGGTGAGTTTGGTTATTTTCATTTCACTGCCTCTCGATACGCTTTCACAAATGCTGCCGCCTGCTGTGCGGTACGTTCAACGGACTGTCCGGCACGATAAAGATCGCTGCCCAGCCCTGCGCCCACACAGCCAGCGCTCATCCACTGGCCCAGGTTTTCTGGCGTTACGCCGCCCACGGCAAAGACCGGCACGCTGGCGGGCAATACCGCTTTCAGCGCTTTGATGTAGTCCGGACCAAAAGCCGATGACGGGAAAATTTTGAGCGACTGTGCGCCTGCTTCGAGAGCAGTAAAGGCCTCCGTGGCGGTGGCGCAGCCCGGGCAGACGGTCATGCCGTGCCCCACCGCACGGCGGATCACCTCAGGCTGAATATTGGGCGTGACGATAAGCCCGCAGCCCATCTTAGCCAGCCGATCCACCTGCTCAGGCTGTAACACGGTGCCTGCGCCAATCAGCGCCTTATCACCAAAGGCCTTCACCACGGCCGGAATGCTTTTTTCCCACTCGGGAGAGTTAAGCGGGATTTCCACCGCGTCGAACCCGGCGTCAATAACCGCGCCGACGTGGGCTAACGCCTCATCGGGCGTGATACCGCGCAAAATTGCGATAAGGGGAAGATCAGTTTGCCACTGCATGAGCGATGCTCCTTATTCCTGCCTGAAATGCCGTGTCGCCGGATAGCGTTGAAACATCGCGCCCCACGGCGCGAAACGCCTGCTCGTAGCGCGACGTCAGCGATGCGCCTGCGACAATGGTGATGGCCTGCTCGTGCGCGATGAAATCACGCATGCTGGCAACCTCAGCGCCAATCAGCAGGCCGGAAAGAAACTCGCTGACCTGCTCGCGAGGGAGATTTCCCAGCACGTGCGAGGCGCGAACCTCAAAAAGGTGCGGCAAAACATCAGGAGAAGCGATCCCACGTTCAAGCCCGGCAGCAAACGCCTCTGCCGAGGCTTCCTGCTCCGGCAAACCGGCCCCGACCAGCGAATGGTTGAGCAGCAAATGGTGCAGCTCGCCGGTCATCACGGTGCGAAAGTCGTGGATTTGCTCAGCGTCAGCCTGGACCCACTTGCAGTGCGTTCCGGGCATGACGTAGACAGAAGAAGGAGAAAGCGCGCGCGCGCCAAGCAGCTGCGTCTCTTCGCCGCGCATCACGTTGTGGTTGTCGTCGCGAGAAACGCACAAGCCGGGAATAATCCAGATATTGTCGCCAACGGACGTTAACTGCTCGCCAATCGCCGAGAAATGGGCGGGAACCGGCAAATAAGGGGCGATTTTCCACCCTACGTTGCTGCCTACCATACCCGCCATCACTACCGGCGTGGCGCTGTCGCGCCAGCGTTGTGTGACCTCTGCTAACACCGCCTCGGGGGATTTACCGTTCAGGCGCGTCACGCCTGCTTCTGATTGCCTGCTTTCCAGGCACTGCTCGCCCTGATACAGCCAGGCGCGCAGATTGGTCGATCCCCAGTCAATTGCGATGTAGCGAGATGTCATGTGATTTCCTTCAGCCTTCGTGTCGAGCTGGCAATCATGGTAAGTGCCGCCTGCTCTGCCGCATCGCCGTCCTGATGCCGTATCGCATCGAACAGCGCTTTATGTTCCTGGAGCGTTTTCGGCATGTTGGCCTCATCGCCCATCCAGGTACGTTCAAATACTGCTCGCTGTAGCGAGCTGATCGCTACGCTAAGCTGCTGTAATACCGGGTTATGCACCGACTGCAGCACCGCTTCGTGGTAGCGAATATCTGCCTCGTTAAACGCCTCCCGGTTCTGGTTATTGGCGATCATGTCGTTTAAAGCCGACTCGATCTGGGCCAAATCGCCGGAAGTTGCGCGTTCCGCCGCCCAGCGGGCGATGGCCGGTTCAACCAGGTTTCGGACTTCGCTCATCGCGCCGATAAGCCGCGGGTCGTAGTCATTTTCCAGCACCCACTGCAGCACGTCGGTATCGAGATAGTTCCACTGGTTACGCGGGGCAACAAACGCGCCGCGATAGCGCTTCATTTCAATCAGCCGCTTCGCCATCAGCGAGCGGAATACTTCCCGGATGATGTTGCGCGAGGTTTCAAACTCCTCACACAGTTCGGCCTCTGCCGGCAGCGGCGAACCGGGAACGTATTTGCCACCCACAATCTGGGTGCCCAGCGTGATGACGATGCGATCGGTTTTATTGAGTGTCATGGAGAGTCCTTGTGCTCTGTATGTCCATCACTACTTTACCGCGACCGCTGAATTTCACCTCACTTTTGCAGTACAAACGTGAGGGAGTTCGTCTTTGCCATGGCTGTAATGTAGTACAATCATTTAATGTTGTACTACAATCAAGATCACAAAAAGAACAACCCAATAAATTCAGCGCAAAAAAAAGCCCCGGTTGATAACCGAGGCTGATGATTAAAAATAAGCGTTACTGCAGCACAAACTTCTCGATCGCGTAGGCAACGCCGTCTTCCAGGTTGGATTTGGTCACGAAGTTGGCAACTTCTTTCACGGATGGAATGGCGTTATCCATCGCCACGCCCATACCGGCGAATTCGATCATCGCGATGTCATTTTCCTGGTCGCCCAGCGCCATGATCTCTTCCTGTTTAATGCCCAGCGCATCGGCCAGTGATTTGACACCGGTGCCTTTATTGACGCGTTTATCGAGGATTTCGAGGAAGTACGGCGCACTTTTCAGCACGGTATACTTCTCTTTTACCTCCGCCGGAATGCGCGCAATCGCTTTATCCAGGATCTCCGGCTCGTCGATCATCATCACTTTCAGGAACTGCGTCGCCGGGTCCATTTTCTCCGCTTCACAGAACACCAGCGGAATGGTCGCAACGTAGGATTCATGTACCGTGTAGTAGCTGATATCGCGGTTGGCGGTATAGAGCGTATTGCGATCGAGCGCGTGGAAGTGGGAACCCACTTCACGGGATAGTTTTTCCAGGAACAGATAGTCATCGTAGCTCAGCGCGGTTTGCGCAACCGTACTGCCGTCAGCGGCTTTCTGCACCAGCGCGCCGTTATAGGTGATGCAGTAGTCGCCCGGCTGATTCATGTGCAGCTCTTTCAGGTAGCTGTGTACGCCCGCATACGGACGCCCCGTGGTCAGGACCACATTCACGCCCTTTGCGCGCGCCGCGGCGATCGCGTTTTTAACGGCTGGAGAAATGGTGTGGTCTGGCAGCAGCAGCGTGCCGTCCATGTCGATTGCAATGAGTTTGATAGCCATGAGTTCCCCGGAATAAATGAGTGCTGCCTCATGCTAACGCGATTAAGCCCACAAAAATAGAGCTACATTGCGCAACAAAAGCCCCCTTTTACGCTTATCCCGGGGAACAAAGGCTTACTCGCGGGTGAGAACTATTTTACCGAACGCGCCGCGATCGAGGTGTTCAAACGCCTGTTCAAGCTCGTTAAAACGGTAGCGATGCTCGATCACCGGCTTCAGCCCCGTGACGTCAACTGCGCGGACAAAATCTTCCAGCGCCCGGCGGTGCCCCACGCCAATCCCCTGAATGACGGGTGATTTCAGCAGCAGTTCGCCAGCAGAGAGCGTAATCTCCGTCCCGGCCAGCACGCCAATGACGGAGATACGTCCGTGAACGGCAACGGCGCGCAGGGAATGCTTCAGGTTCTCTCCGCCTACGGTTTCAATAATATGGTCGATGCCGCGATCCTGCGTGAGCGCCAGCGTGTTTTCCGCCCAGTCGCCTTTCAGACGGTTGATGCCCTGGCTGGCTCCCAGCTTTTTGGCCAGCTCCAGTTTTTCATCACTCCCCGAGGTGACAAAAACCTCCGCCCCGTGCGCTTTTGCGATTTGCAGGGCGAATATCGCCACGCCGCCCGTGCCCTGCACCAGCACCGATTGCCCGGCGCGCAGCTGGCCGCGCTCCACCAGCGCAAACCAGGCGGTGAGCCCTGCGCAGGGCAGCGTGCTGGCCTCGGCGTCATCCAGAGTCTCCGGGGAGGCCACCAGCGCGCCTTCATTCACAATCACATACTCGGACAGCATGCCCTGAAAGTATCCGCCGGACGTTTTATAGGGCAGATTGCGCGCGTCCGCCTGCGGCTTACCGTCGATCCACTCAGGGAAGAAGGTTGAGATGACGCGCGCGCCGGGCTGGAAGCGCGTAACGCCTTCACCGATGCTGTCCACCACGCCCGCCATGTCAGACGCTGGGGTAAACGGGAAGGAAAGCGGGATGGGCATTGTGCCTTCAACAACCATTTTATCGCGATAGTTAAGCGCAACGGCATTCACCCTTACGCGCACTTCACCCGGGCCCGGCTGTGGGACGGGCGCCTGAGTCAGCTTGAGGTTCTCGCGCCCGAGAGCATCCATGGACCAGCGTTGCATTGTCTCTGTCATTTTATTTCTCCTGCCATCAGATGAGCTTTAGTCCTGACAGTCTACCGTTGACTAAAGGTCGCCAGTGGCGATAAGTTTTCTCTTTATTGACGCCACAATAGATACAATCCATGACCGATACGCTGAAGGATATTCCTGTTTTTGTGGCCGCCGTTGAGGCGGGAAGTTTTGCGCAGGCCGCCATTCGTCTGCATTTGTCACGCTCGGCGGTCGGAAAAAGCATCGCTCGCCTTGAACAACGGCTGGGGGTACGTCTTTTTCAGCGCACCACCCGCAGTCAGAGTCTGACCGATAACGGCGCCCTTTTTTATGAACGCTGCCTGCGCGCGCTGGAGGAGATTCGGAGTGCGGAATCGCTGCTTGAAACGGGGAAACAGCAGGTCAGCGGTCGCCTGCGCATTTCCATGCCGGTGCTGTTTGGTCGCCAGTGTGTCGCCCCGCTGCTGATAGCGCTGGCTCAGGAACACCCCGGGCTTGAGCTGGAAATGTCATTCAGCGACCGCGTGGTGGATCTGGTCGAGGAAGGGTTTGATATGGCGGTGCGTAACGGCACGCTTCAGGACAGCAGCGTGCTGGTCGCCAGAAAGCTGGGAGAACACCGCATGGTGCTGTGCGCCGCGCCGGAGTATCTGCTGAAGAAAGGCCAGCCACAAAGCGTTAATGATTTATCCCAGCATACGGCCATTAACTATTTGAGCGCAGGCAGAGTGTTATCCTGGCAGCTGATGGATAACGAAGGAACGTCGCACACCTTTACGCCCCGATCGTCGCTCAATATGGATGATTTGCAGGCGATCTGCGACGCTGCGCTGGCCGGACACGGCATTGCATGGCTGCCCTGCTGGATGGTCGTCAAAGATATTCACCAGGGTAAACTCGTCCCGCTCTTAAAGCAGGCACCGGATGTGCATTTCAACGTTCATGCCGTGTGGCAGCAGACGCCGCATCTGCCGCTGAGGGTAAGAATAGCGATAGATACGCTGGCGAGCCGTTTACCGTCCGTGATGTCGCTGGATATGCCTGCGCTCACAAAAAAGCCGCGCTAAAAGCGCGGCCAGTTATCGTGCGGTATAACGTCGATTAGATATCGATATTCGCCGCTTTCAGGGCGTTCTCTTCGATGAAGGCACGACGTGGTTCAACCGCATCGCCCATCAGGGTCGTGAACAGCTGGTCTGCAGCAATCGCGTCTTTAACGGTAACGCGCAGCATGCGGCGGCTTTCCGGATCCATGGTAGTTTCCCACAGCTGCTCCGGGTTCATTTCACCCAGACCTTTATAGCGCTGGATCGCAAGACCACGACGAGACTCTTTCACCAGCCAGTCCAGCGCCTGCTCGAAGCTGGCTACCGGCTGACGACGTTCGCCACGTTCGATGAATGCATCGTCTTCGATCAGGCCACGCAGCGTCTCGCCGAGCGTGCAGATACGGCGGTATTCCGGACCGGTCACAAACTCGTGCTCCAGCGGGTAGTCGGTATCAACGCCGTGGGTACGCACGCGAATAATAGGCTCGAACTGCTTATCGGCGTTCTGCTGAATATCGCATTTCCACATGCTGCCGTGCTGCTCTTTCTCGTTGAGATCGGTCACCAGGGCGTTCACCCAGCGGGTTACGGTCTGCTCGTTGCTCAGATCGGCTTCGGTCAGGGTCGGCTGATAAACCAGCTCCTTCAGCAGCGTTTTCGGATAACGGCGTTCCATACGCGTAATCATTTTCTGCGTGGCGTTGAATTCGGACACCAGACGCTCCAGCGGCTCGCCGGCCAATGCAGGGGCGTGCGAGTTCGCATGCAGGGTCGCGCCATCAAGGGCGATCGCGATTTGGTACTGATCCATCGCTTCGTCGTCTTTAATGTACTGTTCCTGCTTGCCTTTCTTCACCTTGTACAGCGGCGGCTGTGCAATGTAGACGTGGCCACGCTCAACGATTTCAGGCATCTGACGATAGAAGAAGGTCAACAGCAGCGTACGAATGTGCGAGCCGTCGACGTCCGCATCGGTCATGATGATGATGCTGTGGTAACGCAGTTTGTCCGGGTTATACTCATCACGGCCGATGCCGCAGCCCAGCGCGGTGATGAGGGTCGCCACTTCCTGAGAAGAGAGCATCTTGTCGAAACGGGCTTTCTCAACGTTGAGGATTTTACCCTTCAGCGGCAGGATAGCCTGGTTCTTACGGTTACGGCCCTGCTTCGCAGAACCGCCCGCGGAGTCCCCTTCCACGAGGTACAGTTCGGACAGCGCCGGGTCGCGTTCCTGGCAGTCAGCCAGTTTGCCCGGCAGGCCTGCGAGATCCAGCGCGCCTTTACGACGGGTCATTTCACGGGCTTTACGCGCCGCTTCACGGGCACGCGCCGCATCGATAATTTTACCCACCACGATTTTCGCGTCGGACGGGTTTTCCAGCAGGTATTCGCTCAGCAGTTCGTTCATCTGCTGTTCAACCGCCGATTTCACCTCGGAAGAGACCAGCTTGTCTTTGGTCTGTGAGGAGAACTTCGGATCCGGCACCTTCACGGAGACAACTGCAATCAGGCCTTCACGGGCGTCGTCACCGGTGGCGCTGACTTTCGCTTTCTTGCTGTAGCCTTCTTTGTCCATGTAGGCGTTCAGGGTACGGGTCATCGCCGCACGGAAGCCTGCAAGGTGCGTACCGCCGTCACGCTGTGGAATGTTGTTGGTGAAGCAGTAGATGTTTTCCTGGAAACCGTCGTTCCACTGCAGCGCCACTTCCACGCCGATACCGTCTTTCTCGGTGGAGAAATAGAAGATATTCGGGTGAATAGGCGTTTTGTTCTTGTTCAGATACTCAACGAACGCTTTGATACCACCTTCGTAGTGGAAGTGGTCTTCTTTGCCGTCACGCTTGTCGCGCAGGCGGATAGAGACGCCGGAGTTCAGGAACGACAGTTCACGCAGGCGTTTCGCCAGAATGTCGTACTCGAATTCGGTGACGTTGGTGAAGGTTTCGAGGCTCGGCCAGAAACGCACCATGGTACCGGTTTTGTCGGTATCGCCAGTAACGGCCAGCGGTGCCTGCGGCACGCCGTGCGTATAGAGCTGACGGTGGATTTTGCCTTCGCGCTGGATAACCAGCTCCAGCTTCTGCGACAGGGCGTTAACCACGGAGACGCCTACGCCGTGCAGGCCGCCGGAAACTTTATAGGAGTTATCGTCGAACTTACCGCCTGCGTGCAGCACGGTCATGATCACTTCCGCAGCAGAGACGCCCTCTTCCGGGTGAATACCGGTTGGGATGCCGCGACCATCATCGGTGACGGAGACGGAGTTGTCCGCATGGATGGTGACCACGATGTCTTTACAGTGACCCGCGAGCGCTTCGTCGATAGCGTTATCTACCACCTCGAATACCATGTGGTGCAGACCGGTGCCGTCATCCGTGTCGCCGATATACATACCCGGGCGCTTACGCACCGCATCCAGCCCTTTCAGGACTTTGATACTGGAGGAGTCATAAGAATTCGACATCAACGTTTCTCGCTCATTTCAACTTGGGTTAATCCGTTATTTTACCCTTTTCCACGGTAAACATCTTCGAATTTTCGTCCGACATGTCTATAACGTGTTCAGCGCTAATGGCGCTGACGAAAACCTGCGACTGCGTGGCTTTTAAGCGGCTGGCAAGTAGCCCGCGCCGCGCGTCGTCAAGTTCCGAGGCAAAATCATCTATCAGGTACAGGCAGCGTCTTCCGCTCTCACGGGTGAGAAACTCTCCCTGTGCCAGGCGCAGCGCACACATCAGGAGCTTGAGCTGCCCGCGCGACAGCGTGTCTTCCACCGGTGCACCGTCGGCACGAATGCGGAAATCCGCCTTGTGCGGGCCGTGCGCGGTGTAGGTCAACATGCGGTCGCGCTCGAAGCTTCTCTCTAACACCTCGGCATAATCCGTCTCTTTCTCCCAGCCGCGCTGGAAGGAGAAGGTGAGAGAGAACTCGGGTAAAAACTGTTTGCAAGTGTCGGCCATGTCTTCGGCGATACCTGCGCTGTATTCGGCACGCCAGTTGCTGATTTGTTCCGCGAGAGGGATTAACTCCATGTCCCACGGACGCAGCTGGGCGTAACGGGTAACCTGGCGCAGCGCGGCGTTACGCTGCTTGAGCAGACGCTTCAGGTTGCTCCAGGCGTTAAAGAAACCGGCTTCGTTGTGAAAGCATCCCCAGTCGAGGAATGCTCTTCTGTATTTGGGGCCGCCGTTGAGTAAAGTAAACCCCTCCGGCGTAATCAGCTGCATTGGCATCAGCAGCGCCAGCTCCGCCACTTTATGGCCGTCGGTGCCGTCGATGCGCACCTTGCTGTCGCCCTGCTTGTCTTTGGTCAGGCCGATGGCGGTTTCCCGCTCCGCCCCCTGCAAACGCCCGTGCAGGACAAAGGATTCCTGCTCGTGGCGAATGACGCGACCAATCTGCAAGCTGCGAAACGCCCGACCGTGGCCGAGCGTATAGATGGCCTCAAGCACGCTGGTTTTGCCGCTGCCGTTTGCGCCAACCAGGAAGTTAAAGCCAGGGGATAAAGCGAGATCCGCGCTTTCGATATTGCGAAAGTCGCGGATCAACAGACGGGTGAGCGACATTACAGTCTCATTGGCATGACAACATAAGCAGCCGACTGTGATGCGGCATCTTCAATCTGTACGCTTGAAACGGAGTCGGTCAGCAGAATGCGCACGTTTTCACATTTCAGCGCATTCAGCACATCCAGCACGTAGCTGACGTTAAAGCCGATTTCCATCTCGGTTCCGGCGTAGGTGACGTCCAGAATTTCTTCTGCCTCTTCCTGCTCCGGGTTGTTAGCGGTGATTTTGATCTGGTTTTCACTCACGTACAGGCGCACGCCGCGGAATTTCTCGTTGGAGAGAATGGCCGCACGGGCAAAGGCCTGCTTGAGGCTGTCGCAGCCTGCTTCCAGCGTTTTGTCCGGATTCTTCGGCAATACGCGGCGATAATCCGGGAAGCGACCGTCAACCAGCTTAGACGTGAAGACAAAATCGCCCACGTGTGCGCGGATGTTATTACTGCCGATCTGCACGCGCAGCGGCGTATCGCCACCGTCGAGCATACGCATCAGCTCAATCACCCCTTTACGCGGCACGATCACCGAATGGTTTGGCAGCGCGTTGCCAACCGGCATAGAACAGACCGCCAGACGGTGGCCGTCGGTGGCTACGGTACGCAGCTCTTCACCTTCGGTTTCGAACAGCATGCCGTTTAAGTAGTAACGGACGTCCTGATGCGCCATGGAGAACTGCGTGGCTTCAATCAGACGCTTCATCGTCGCCTGCGGCAGGGTGAATTCAACTTCGCTCTGCCAGTCGTCCAGGTTCGGGAAGTCCGCAGCAGGCAGCGTGGAGAGCGAGAAACGGCTGCGGCCAGAGCGCACCAGCATACGGTCGCCTTCCAGCTGCACGGCGATTTCAGCGCCTTCCGGCAGCCCGCGGCAGATATCAAAGAATTTACGTGCCGGAACCGTGGTCGCGCCCGCGTCGTGCGGCTGCGTCAGCGTAACGCGCGCGATCATTTCCATTTCCAGATCTGTACCGGTCAGCGACAGCGTACCGTCCGCGACCTGAAGCAGCAGGTTTCCGAGAATAGGCAGCGTTGGGCGGCCACCTAATGGGCCACTCACCTGTTGCAGCGGTTTTAATAAATGTTCACGTTCAACGGTAAATTTCATAGCGTCACGATGATAATGTTCTGATTAGATTGGAAAAATCTTCTTTTATGTCGTGGCTTTCTTCGCGTAACTGCTCAATCTTGCGACAAGCGTGCAGCACGGTCGTATGGTCACGGCCACCAAACGCATCCCCGATTTCCGGCAGACTGTGGTTGGTTAACTCCTTTGCCAGCGCCATCGCCATCTGACGCGGACGCGCCACCGAGCGGGAACGACGTTTAGACAGTAAATCTGCCACTTTGATCTTGTAGTACTCAGCCACCGTCTTTTGAATATTGTCGATAGTGACCAGTTTTTCCTGCAATGCCAGCAAATCTCGCAGCGCTTCACGCACAAAATCGATGGTGATCGCACGACCGGTGAAGTTGGCATTGGCGATAACGCGGTTCAGCGCCCCTTCCAGCTCACGCACGTTGGAGCGCAGACGCTTGGCAATGAAGAACGCCACTTCGCCCGGCAGGCGAATGTCGTTTTCATCGGCTTTCTTCATCAGGATCGCGACGCGGGTTTCCAGCTCCGGTGGCTCGATCGCCACGGTCAGGCCCCAGCCGAAGCGGGATTTCAGACGATCTTCAACGCCGTTGATCTCTTTTGGGTAACGATCCGAGGTCAAAATGATCTGCTGATTGCCTTCCAGCAGGGCATTAAAGGTGTGGAAAAACTCTTCCTGCGATCGTTCTTTATTGGCAAAGAACTGGATGTCATCGATGAGCAGCGCGTCAACAGAACGATAGTAGCGTTTAAACTCTTCGATCGCATTGTTTTGCAGGGCTTTTACCATGTCCTGAACGAAGCGTTCGGAGTGCATATACACCACTTTGGCATTGGGCTTGCGCGCCATAATGCCGTTACCCACCGCATGCAGCAGGTGCGTTTTACCCAGACCCGTGCCGCCATAAAGGAACAGCGGGTTGTAGGCCCCACCGGGGTTATCAGCAACCTGACGAGCCGCCGCGCGCGCCAGCTGGTTCGACTTACCTTCAACGAAGTTATCGAACGTATGTTTCACGTTAACGTTAGAGCGGTAGGTTGGCTCAGCCGGTGCGGGGACATTATCCCAGCCCTGACGAGCGGGTGCGACGCGAGGGGCCGGAGCAGGTGCGGCCTGAGCAGGCGCTGCTACGTTCACGGTTTCACGGACGGTTTGGGTGACCGGCTTTGTGCCCACTTCAAAGCGCAGCTGCGGGGCATCTGACCCGCAGAAATCGTTCAGCAGTCCATTGATGTTATTAAGGTACTTGTCCCTTACCCAATCGAGCACAAAACGGTTTGGCGCATACAAAGCCAGCGTGTTATCGCTCAGTTCCGCCTGCAACGGGCGGATCCACATACTAAATTCTGTGGCTGGTAACTCATCCTGCAATCGGGCAAGACACTGCTGCCAAAGCGAAAGTGACACGGCGGACTCCACTCGAACAATAAAAGAAAACTATTGAATATTCATGATTGTTGGCGCACATCGACATGACCCTGTGCAAAAGGGTGATGTGCGAACCGCTATCTGCGGTTATACACTTCATCGTTCAAGCCGTCTCTGCGTTGGCTGCACTTGCTCGCCCCAGTCACGTACTTGTGTACGCTCCAGAGGACTCGCTCCTTTGCCGCCTTGATACAGCGTGAACGATTTTGTGTCATACCCGGCCAGGATCGCTGGATCCCGATCGGGACCGCGGATCATAGCCTAAACTGAGCCAGAGATCTTCTGTTTCTCACAGATTCTTCCCGATTTATCCACAGGAAGATCCGGAACCGGATAAGTGTAAACGATCCTGGCGCCAGTGCCCCACGATTTAGTCCGCATATTGGAAAAATTAATGAGCACAGACAATTTATTGCTTAAATGATCTAACGAAGATCCGGGACGATCCTTGCGCTTTGTTGGCGAGGCCGTATAATCCTCGACCCGGCGCGTGATGCTCATCTTCCTGCGTCGTCCGTTGCTCATTTTCCACGCGAAAACGTGCGGAAATACGCGGGAAATAAGGAAAGAGAATTGACTCCGGAGTGTACAATTATTACAATCCGGCCTCTTTAATCACCCACGCTGAGGCGTTAGTCGTTCGAAACTCGTTCGGGTATACGCAAAAGTCAGTGAATTTATTCAAGTTTAGGTAGAAATCGCCATGAAACGCACTTTTCAACCGTCTGTACTGAAGCGCAACCGTTCTCACGGCTTCCGTGCTCGTATGGCTACTAAAAATGGTCGTCAGGTTCTGGCACGTCGTCGTGCTAAAGGCCGCGCTCGTCTGACCGTTTCCAAGTAATAAAGCTAACCCCTGAGTGGTTAAGCTAGCATTTCCCAGGGAGTTACGTTTGTTAACTCCCGCTCATTTCACTTTCGTCTTCCAGCAGCCACTACGGGCTGGCACGCCGCAAATCACCATCCTCGGCCGCCAAAATTCGCTGGGGCATCCCCGCATCGGTCTCACAGTCGCCAAGAAAAATGTTAAGCGTGCGCATGAACGCAATCGGATTAAACGTCTGACGCGTGAAAGCTTCCGTTTACGTCAGCACGAACTGCCTTCAATGGATTTCGTGGTGGTGGCGAAGAAAGGGGTTGCCGACCTCGATAACCGTGCTCTCTCGGAAGCGTTGGAAAAATTATGGCGCCGCCACTGTCGCCTGGCTCACGGGTCCTGATAGCCCTCATTCGGGTCTATCAACGCCTGATTAGTCCGCTACTCGGGCCGCACTGCCGTTTCACACCAACATGCTCAAGCTACGGAATTGAGGCATTGCGCAGGTTTGGAGTGATAAAAGGCAGTTGGTTGACGGTGAAACGCGTATTAAAATGCCACCCTTTACACCCCGGTGGAGACGATCCCGTCCCTCCAGGACCCTTTGATACCAGAGAACACTAACGATGGATTCGCAACGCAATCTTCTTATCATCGCTTTGTTGTTCGTGTCTTTCATGATCTGGCAGGCATGGGAGCAGGATAAAAATCCTCAACCCCAGCAGCAGACCACGCAGACTACGACCACCGCAGCGGGTAGCGCCGCCGACCAGGGCGTACCGGCCAGTGGCCAGGGGAAACAGATTACGGTTAAGACCGATGTGCTTGAGCTGACAATCAACACCCGTGGTGGTGATGTTGAGCAGGCGCTGCTGTTGACCTACCCGAAAGAGCTGAAGTCTAACGAACCGTTCCAGTTACTGGAAACCACGCCTGAGTTTATCTACCAGGCGCAGAGCGGCCTGACCGGTCGTGATGGCCCGGATAACCCGGCTAACGGTGCGCGTCCACTGTATACCGTCGATAGCGACACCTTTGTGCTGGCTGATGGCCAGAACGAACTCGCGATCCCGATGACGTACACCGACGCCGCAGGCAACACCTTCACTAAAACCTTCACCCTGAAGCGCGGTGAATATGCGGTGAATGTGGGCTACAGCGTACAGAACGCCAGTGCGAAACCGCTGGAGCTGTCGACCTTTGGCCAGCTGAAGCAGTCCATCAATCTGCCGTCTCACCGTGACACCGGAAGCAGCAACTTTGCGCTGCATACCTTCCGTGGCGCGGCATACTCCACGCCAGACGCGAAGTATGAGAAATACAAATTCGACACCATTGCGGATAACGAAAACCTGAACGTTAGTTCCAAAGGCGGTTGGGTTGCGATGCTGCAACAGTATTTCGCAACGGCCTGGATCCCAAACAACGACGGTACGAATAACTTCTATACCGCGAACCTGGGTAACGGTCTTGCAGCCATCGGCTACAAATCTCAGCCTGTTCTGGTTCAGCCGGGTCAAACCGGTAAGATGGCAAGCACCCTTTGGGTCGGCCCGGAAATTCAGGACAAAATGGCCGCTGTGGCGCCGCACCTGGATCTGACCGTTGATTACGGCTGGTTGTGGTTCATCTCTCAGCCGCTGTTTAAGCTGCTGAAGTTCATCCACAGCTTCCTGGGTAACTGGGGCTTCTCCATCATCGTTATCACCTTCATCGTTCGTGGCATCATGTACCCGCTGACTAAAGCGCAGTACACCTCCATGGCGAAGATGCGCATGCTGCAGCCGAAGATTCAGGCTATGCGTGAGCGTCTGGGCGATGACAAACAGCGTCAGAGCCAGGAAATGATGGCCCTGTATAAAGCAGAGAAAGTAAACCCACTGGGTGGTTGCTTCCCGCTGCTGATTCAGATGCCAATCTTCCTTGCGCTGTACTACATGCTGATGGGTTCCGTTGAGCTGCGCCACGCGCCGTTCGCACTGTGGATCCATGACCTGTCCGCACAGGACCCGTACTACATCCTGCCGATCCTGATGGGCGTGACGATGTTCTTCATCCAGAAGATGTCGCCGACCACCGTGACCGACCCGATGCAGCAGAAGATCATGACCTTTATGCCGGTCATCTTCACCGTGTTCTTCCTGTGGTTCCCGTCAGGTCTGGTGCTGTACTATATCGTCAGCAACCTGGTGACCATCATCCAGCAGCAGCTGATTTACCGTGGTCTGGAAAAACGTGGCCTGCATAGCCGCGAAAAGAAAAAGTCCTGATTCGGTAAGTTAACGCTAAAATAAGGGCGGTCAATTGACCGCCTTTTTTATTTGTATTGAACGAGACCAACCATGAGCCATAACGACACTATCGTCGCCCAGGCAACCCCACCGGGACGCGGTGGTGTAGGCATTCTGCGTATCTCCGGCCTGAAGGCGCGCGAGGTGGCCGAAGCGGTGCTGGGTAAACTGCCAAAGCCGCGCTACGCTGATTACCTGCCGTTTAAAGATACCGACGGCACGCCGCTGGACCAGGGCATTGCGCTGTGGTTCCCCGGCCCTAACTCTTTCACCGGCGAAGACGTGCTGGAGCTGCAGGGCCACGGCGGCCCGGTTATCCTCGATCTGCTGTTAAAACGTATCCTGACCCTGCCTGGCCTGCGCATTGCGAAGCCGGGCGAGTTCTCCGAGCGTGCCTTCCTCAACGACAAGCTCGACCTGGCGCAGGCAGAAGCGATTGCAGACCTGATCGACGCCAGCTCGGAACAGGCGGCCCGCTCCGCCCTGAACTCGCTGCAGGGGGCATTCTCCGCGCGCGTAAATCACCTTGTGGAAGCACTTACTCACCTGCGGATCTACGTGGAAGCGGCTATCGACTTCCCGGACGAGGAGATTGACTTCCTCTCTGACGGTAAAATCGAAGCGCAGCTCAACCAGGTGATGGCCGATCTCGACGCCGTTCGCGCCGAAGCGCGCCAGGGAAGCCTGCTGCGCGAAGGGATGAAGGTGGTGATTGCCGGACGCCCTAACGCCGGGAAATCGAGCCTGCTGAACGCCCTGGCGGGCCGTGAAGCGGCGATCGTCACCGATATTGCCGGCACCACCCGCGACGTGCTGCGCGAGCATATCCACATCGACGGGATGCCGCTGCATATCATTGATACCGCCGGCCTGCGCGATGCCAGCGACGAGGTTGAGCGCATCGGTATCGAACGCGCCTGGCAGGAGATCGAGCAGGCTGACCGCGTGCTGTTTATGGTGGACGGCACCACGACCGACGCCGTTGACCCGGCAGAAATCTGGCCAGACTTTATCGCCCGTCTGCCGGCGAAACTGCCCATCACCGTGGTGCGTAACAAAGCGGACGTTACCGGCGAAACGCTGGGCATCAGCGATGTGAACGGTCACTCACTGATTCGCCTGTCGGCGCGTACCGGTGAAGGCGTTAACGACCTGCGCAACCATCTCAAGCAGAGCATGGGCTTTGATACCAGCATGGAAGGCGGCTTCCTGGCGCGTCGTCGTCACCTGCAGGCGCTGGAAGAGGCGGCAAACCACCTTGTTCAGGGTAAAGCGCAGCTGATCGGCGCATGGGCGGGTGAACTGCTGGCGGAAGAGCTGCGCCTGGCGCAGCAGAATCTGAGCGAGATCACCGGGGAGTTTACGTCGGACGATCTGCTGGGACGGATCTTCTCGAGCTTCTGTATCGGTAAGTAAGGCCCGCTTATTGATGGTGATTTCCTCCCGGGAAATCACCATTGTCCAAATGGCAACTCGCCTAATCCCTTTTCACCCCCTATCCTGCATGCCTGCATCTATGGGGGGTTTATGGCGCGTTTTCTGTTTTGTAGTTTCGCATTAGTTCTGCTTTATCCGTCAGGCATTGATATGTATCTGGTGGGATTACCGCACATCGCCCGCGATCTGGGCGCCAGCGAGGCGCAGCTGCACATCGCGTTTTCGGCCTACCTCGCGGGGATGGCGTCGTCGATGGTGTTTGCCGGGAAAATCGCGGATAAAGCAGGCCGTCAGCCTGTCGCCATAACGGGCGCCATCATTTTTGCCCTGGCTTCTCTTCTCTGCTCACAGGCGCAAAGCAGCACCTTGTTCCTGGCCGGACGGTTTATCCAGGGCATTGGCGCCGGTGGCAGCTACGTCGTCGCGTTTGCCATTTTGCGCGATACCTTAAGCGCCCAGCGTCGCGCTAAGGTGCTTTCGATGCTGAACGGTATTACCTGCATCATCCCGGTGCTGGCGCCGGTCGTGGGATATCTGATCATGCTGAAATTCCCGTGGCAGAGCCTGTTCTGGACCATGGCGGCGATGGGCGCGCTGGTGTTTATCCTGTCCATCGCCGTGCTGAAAGAGACCCACCCAGGCTCGCAGAATACCGGTCATACCGCAACCATTCACCCAGCCGAGAAGCTGCTTAACCGCTTTTTCCTCAGTCGTCTGGCCGTGACCACGTTAAGCGTGGCGGTGATCCTGACCTATGTAAACGTTTCCCCGGTTTTACTGATGGAGACCATGGGCTTCGATCGGGGTGAGTATTCGACGGTGATGGCATTAACCGCCATGGTCAGTATGGCGGTCTCGTTCTCCACCCCGTTTGCGCTAAATGTTTTTAGCCAGCGCACGCTGATGCTGACCTCACAGGTTTTATTCCTCACGGCTGGCGCGATCCTGGCAACCACCAGCTCGCATGCGGTGATGCTGGCGGGTATTACCCTTATTTGTGCCGGGTTCTCGGTTGGCTTTGGCGTGGCGATGAGCCAGGCGCTTGGCCCCTTCTCGCTGCGGGCAGGCGTGGCAAGCTCGGTGCTGGGAATTGCGCAGGTCTGCGGCTCGTCGCTGTGGATTTGGCTGGCGGCGGTCATCGGGCTTAACGCGCTGAATATGCTGATCGGGGTTCTGATTGGCTGTAGCATACTGTGCATCACCTTACTTATGGTCATCCAGCCCGCGGCGCAATATGAAGAAGCCCATCAGCAGTCTCGATCTTAACCTGTTGCTGTGCCTGCAGCTTTTGCTGCAGGAGCGCAGCGTCACCAAAGCGGCGAAGCGGATGAACGTGACGCCGTCTGCGGTGAGTAAATCGCTGGCCAAGCTGCGCGACTGGTTTGACGACCCGCTGTTTGTCAAAACGCCGCTGGGGCTGCTGCCGACCCCGCTGACGGTAAGCCTCGAGCAGGATCTGGCTGACTGGATGCAAATCGGCAACCAGATCCTCGATAAATTCCACCATGATTCCCCGGGCGGGCTAACGTTTGTGCTGGCCGCCGAAACGCCGTTGATGCTGATCCGCTTTAATGCCCTGCTGGAGCAGGTGAACCAGCGCTATCCGCAGGCTACGGTGAAGATGCGTCACTGGGATTATGACTCGCTGGACGCCATTACGCGTGGAGAGGTGGATCTGGGATTCACCGGACGCGAAACGCACCCGCGCTCGCGTGAATTGCTGAAGCTAATGCCGTGGTTCATCGACTATGAGATCCTGTTCAGCGACCGTCCGTGCGTGTATCTGCGTGAGGATCACCCCGCGCTACAGGACGAATGGAACCTCGAAACCTTCCTGCGCTACCCGCACATCAGCATCTTCTGGGAACGCAGCGACACCTGGGCACTGGACGAAGTGCTAAAGGAGATGGGTCGGGAGAGAAACATTGCCATGAGCGTGCCGGGCTTTGAGCAGTCGATGTTTATGGCAGCCCAGCCCGGTCACAACTATATCGCCACGGCTCCGCACTACTGCCATCACTACAATCAACTCCACCAGCGGAAGCTGATCGCGCTTCCTATTCCCATTGATGAAGCGCAGGCTGAAAAGCTTACCGTTCCCTTCACGCTGATCTGGCATAAACGGAACAGCCATAATCCGAAAATCCTCTGGCTGCGGGAAACCATCAAGGCACTGTACGGTGCCAGCGATCCAATTTTTGCCTAAGAAAATGTAAAGTTCGGTCCTAAGGCTTCTCTTACTCCCATTTACTGATTAAAACAGGAGTCAAGTTAAGCGATAATCATGTAACCGTTTAACCGATTACGACCATTATCAAGGAGCGAAAAATGGCTACGCACTTTGCAAGAGGGATACTTACGGAAGGACGTCTCGTATCGGCAAGAATTTCTTCAGCCTGTCACAGTGAAGCACTCACTCTCCCGGAACACCGCAGAACGCGGTTTTTAGCGTCCAGAGCGCTTCTCGCAGAACTGCTGTTTATGCTGTACGGCACCAGCGAGCTGCCGGACATCATTACCCAACCCGAAGGCCGCCCGGTCTTTGCCGACCCGGACCTCCCTCGTTTTTCGATTGCCTACGCGGGCAATATCATTGGCGTCGCGCTGACCACCGAAGGGGATTGTGGGCTGGATATGGAACTCCAGCGCGCGACGCGCAGCTTCCATGGCGGTAATGCGCATGAAGACTATCCGCTCTCCAGCAATGAGAAGCTGTGGGTACGCAACCAGAACGATCCTGTCGAAGCCCGAGCCCAGCTCATTACCCTGCGCCAGAGCATTCGCAAGCTCTGTGGATGCGCCTCAGACGACGCCAGCCTGCTGCAACTGCTTCCAGGCTCCGGACGTCTGCGTGCCGCTCAGGCCACGCTGGTAGAGGCGCTCAGCGACGCAGAGGATGTGCTCATTTGGTCCATTGCGGTTACCCCCGCCATCGAACGCATGAAAATCTGGGAATTTGACAGCCAACAGGGATGGCGTAGCCTTCCTGATGTGCCCGAGCGTGCCAACGAGCCCGCCGCACGCCTGATGCGTTTAACCAGTTTACCGGCAGAAAAAGCATTCACCCTTAGCTGATCCGATCAGGGTCATCATGATGAAACAGGAGTAATCATGTCTGATACGTTGAAAGTAGTTACGTTACTGGGAAGCCTGCGCAAAGGTTCATTTAACGGGATGGTTGCCCGCACGCTGCCACAGCTGGCACCGGCAGGAATGGAAATTAGCGCCCTGCCGTCTATTGGCGATATTCCGCTGTATGACGCTGACGTACAGCAGGAAGAGGGTTTTCCGCAGAGCGTTGAGGCGCTGGCAGAGCAGATCCGCCAGGCTGACGGCGTGGTCATCGTCACGCCGGAGTATAACTACTCGGTTCCGGGTGGTCTGAAGAATGCCATCGACTGGCTGTCCCGTTTACCTGAGCAGCCGCTGGCAGGCAAACCGGTGCTGATCCAGACCAGCTCAATGGGCGCGATTGGCGGCGCGCGCTGCCAGTATCATCTGCGCCAGATCCTGGTGTTCCTGGATGCGATGGTCATGAACAAGCCGGAATTTATGGGTGGTGTGATTCAGAACAAGGTCGACCCGCAAACGGGTGAAGTGGTGGATCAGAGCACGCGCGATCATCTGTCTGGCCAGCTGACGGCGTTTGGGGATTATATTAAGCGGGTGAAGGCGTAAGCTTATTGCGGCCTGATGCCCTCACCCCAGCCCTCTCCCACGGGAGAGGGCGCAAACACTAAAGCCCTTTTCTTCGAAAAGGGCTTGCTGTTTATTTGGCATCAATAAACACAATCTTCAGCACAAACAGCAGCGCCACAACGATGACGCACGGGCTGAGGTCGCGGAAGCGGCCGGTACCGATCTTCATTACGCAGTAAGAGATAAAGCCCAGCGCGATACCTTCGGTAATCGAGAAGCTAAACGGCATCATCACGGCGGTAATAAACGCCGGCACCGCTTCGGTTAAATCATCCCACTTCACGCGTGACAGGCTGGAGGTCATCAGCACCCCCACATAGATCAGCGCGCCGGCTGCCGCATACGGAGGAACCATACCCGCCAGCGGAGAGAGGAAGATTACCAGCAGGAACAGAATACCCACAACCACCGCCGTCAGGCCGGTACGGCCGCCCACGGACACGCCGGAAGACGATTCAATGTACGCGGTAACGGACGAGGTTCCGATAAAAGCACCGGTCACAGAGGAGACGCTGTCCACAAACAGCGCCTGCTTCATGCGCGGGAACTTGCCTTTTTCATCCGCCAGACCCGCTTTGTCGGTCACGCCAATCAGCGTGCCGGAGGAGTCAAACAGGTTGACCAGCATGAAGGAGAAAATCACGCCCGCCAGGCCCAGGTTCAGGGAACCCGCCAGATCGACGTGACCAATCACGGTAGAAACGCTCGGTGGCGCGGAGACGATACCATTATAGTGAACGTCGCCCAGCATCCAGCCCAGCAGGGTGGTGACCACGATGGAGACCAGCACCGCCGCGTGAATATTACGGGAAGCCAGGATCGCGATGATAAAGAAGCCCAGCACGCCCAGCAGCACGTTATGAGAGGTCAGGTGACCAATGCTCACCAGCGTTTCCGGGTTCGCCACGATAACGCCGGCGTTTTTCAGCCCCATCATACCGATGAACAGACCGATACCGCTGGTGATGCCCACGCGCAGACTCACGGGAATGTTTGCAATCATCCAGTAACGCACGCGGAAAATGGTCAGCAGCAGCAGGCCAACCGCGCCCCAGAAGATGGCGCCCATGCCAACCTGCCACGGCAGACCCATCGCCTGAACCACCACGAACGCGAAGAACGCATTCAGGCCCATCGCCGGTGCCAGCGCAACCGGCAGGTTAGCGAACACACCCATCAGAATGCTGCCAAGGGCCGCAATCAGGCAGGTGGTTACAAAGACGGCGCTGGTATCCATGCCAGCAACGCCCAGAATTTGAGGGTTCACAAAAACGATATAGACCATCGTCAGGAAGGTGGTGAAACCAGCGATCACTTCGGTGCGTGCCGTTGTGCCGTGCTCGCGCAGTTTAAAAACGCGCTCAAGCAGACCCTGACCAGATGTCTGGGTAGTGTGTTGTTGACTCATCATCAATTCCGAACAAGGAGGGAAAATTCGTCGCTATCCTATACCAAAATGCGACAATAGTGGCGGTTACGTGATACTTTTTTCATTGATTTTGCTTATACGGCAACGATTGCGTCCCGGCGAACTGCCGAACGTAAACGTTAAACTTGTTAAAAGGGAAAGGCATGTCCGGAATTGAAGCGGTATTTTTCGACTGCGACGGTACGCTGGTCGACAGTGAGGTCATTTGTTCCCGCGCGTATGTCACCATGTTCCAGGAATTTGGCATTACGCTGGAACTTGAAGAGGTGTTTAAACGCTTTAAGGGCGTGAAGCTCTACGAGATCATCGACATCATTAACGAAGAACACGGCGTGGATCTGGCGAAAGCGGATCTGGAACCGGTGTACCGCGCCGAGGTCGCACGCCTGTTCGACTCCGAGCTGGAAGTTATCTCCGGGGCTAACGCGCTGCTGGATGCGATGACGGTGCCAGTCTGCGTCGTCTCTAACGGCCCGGTCAGCAAAATGCAGCACTCGCTGGGCAAGCTTGAGATGCTGCACCATTTCCCGGAAAAACTGTTCAGCGGCTACGATATCCAGCGCTGGAAGCCAGACCCGGCGCTGATGTTCCATGCGGCAAAAGCGATGAACGTCAACGTAGAGAACTGCATTCTGGTGGATGACTCGTCTGCAGGCGCGCAGTCGGGGATTGATGCGGGGATGGAGGTGTTTTACTTCTGCGCCGATCCGCACAACAAGCCGATCGATCATCCCAACGTGACGACCTTTACCGATCTGGCGCAATTGCCTGAATTGTGGAAAGCGCGCGGGTGGGATATTACACGCTGAAAAAACAAAGCCGGATGGCGCTAACGCTTATCCGGCCTACAGGGCTCGTAGGGCGGGTAAGCACTAGCGCCATCCGCCACAAAAATCACTCTTTCGGATCTTTACCCGCCAGCAGCTTGTCCAGTTCGTCGCCGCCCACGTGACGGAAGTCCTGACCTTTCACGAAGTAGAAGATGTATTCGCAAATGTTCTGGCAGCGGTCGCCAATACGCTCAATAGAGCGCGCGCAGAACAGGGCGGTCAGTACGCTTGGGATCGTACGTGAATCTTCCATCATGTAGGTCATCAGCTGACGCACGATGCCTTCATACTCCTGGTCGACCTTCTTGTCTTCACGGTAGATACGCACCGCTTCGTCCAGGTCCATACGCGCAAAGGCATCCAGCACGTCGTGCAGCATCTGCACGGTGTGGCGGCCCAGCGACTCCAGGCTCACCAGCAGGGGCTGGTGCTGCTGAGAGAATTTCTCCAGCGCGGTGCGGCAGATTTTATCCGCAACGTCACCAATACGCTCCAGCTCGGCGATGGTCTTGATGATCGCCATCACCAGACGCAGGTCGCTCGCCGTCGGCTGACGTTTCGCGATAATGCGCACGCAGGCCTCGTCGATAGCGACTTCCATCATGTTGACGTTTTTGTCGCCTTCAATGACGCGCTTCGCCAGCTCGCTGTCCTGGTTGTGCATTGCCGTAATCGCATCAGAAAGCTGCTGCTCGACCATGCCGCCCATGGTCATTACCTGGGTGCGAATGCTTTCCAGCTCTGCGTTGAACTGGCCGGAAATGTGTTTATTAAGATTGAGGTTGTCCATGGTTTCTCCACATGCACTAAGGCAAATCAACCGTAGCGGCCAGTAATATAATCTTCGGTTTGTTTCTTCGCGGGCCTGGTGAACAGCGCGTCCGTATCGCTGAACTCAATCAACTCGCCCAGGTACATAAACGCCGTGTGATCGGAACAACGTGCAGCCTGCTGCATGTTATGGGTCACGATAACCACGGTGTAATCCTGCTTCAGCTCGGTGATCAGCTCTTCAATACGGCCGGTTGAGATCGGGTCCAGCGCTGAACACGGCTCATCCAGCAGCAACACTTCCGGGCGAATAGCAATACCGCGCGCAATGCACAGACGCTGCTGCTGACCACCGGAGAGAGAGTAACCGCTCTGGTGCAACTTATCTTTGGTTTCGTTCCATAATGCGGCCTTGGTCAAAGCACACTGCACGCGCTCGTCCATATCAGCACGGGAGAGTTTTTCAAACAGGCGAACGCCAAACGCGATGTTGTCGTAAATGGACATCGGGAACGGCGTTGGTTTCTGGAACACCATCCCCACTTTGGCGCGCAGCAGGGCGATATCCTGAGCCTGGGTCAGAATGTTTTCACCGTCCAGGATGATTTCACCTTCAGCACGCTGCTCCGGATAGAGCGAATACATTTTGTTAAAGGTACGCAGCAGCGTGGATTTTCCACAGCCGGACGGACCGATAAATGCCGTGACCTGGTTCTTCGCGATATCCAGGTTGATGTTCTTCAGGGCATGGAATTTGCCGTAGTAGAAGTTCAAATCACGAACCTGAATCTTACCCGGGGCAGTATCAACCATACTCATTGACTCATTTCCTCATTCGGCGCCGCGAGCTGCCGCGCCGTAAAAAATTAACCGTGTTTCTTCTTCGCGAAAATGACGCGCGCCAGAATGTTCAGCAACAGTACGCAAAGGGTAATGATCAGCACCCCGGCCCAGGCCAGCTGCTGCCATTCCGCGAATGGGCTCATCGCAAATTTAAAGATCGTCACCGGCAGGTTGGCGATCGGCTGCATCATGTCCGTGCTCCAGAACTGATTGGAGAGAGACGTAAACAGCAGCGGCGCCGTTTCACCCGCGATACGCGCAACCGCCAGCAGGATACCGGTCATGATGCCGGAGACAGACGCCTTCAGCGTAATCGCAGAGATCATCTTCCATTTCGGCGTACCCAGCGCATAAGCCGCTTCGCGCAGGCTGTCCGGCACAAGTTTCAGCATGTTTTCGGTGGTACGAATAACAATCGGCACCTGCAGCAGCGCCAGGGCAATTACGCCCGCCCAGCCGGAGAAGTGTTCCATCTGCGCCACCACCACGGTGTAAACAAACAGACCCACGACGATAGAAGGTGCAGACAGCAGAATGTCGTTGATGAAGCGAATCACTTCCGCCAGCCAGGATTTACGACCGTATTCTGCCAGGTAGATGCCCGCCATGATACCCAGCGGCGTGCCGAAGACCGTCGCCCAGAGGATCAGCAGGCCGCTGCCCGCCAGGGCATTCGCCAGGCCACCACCCGCCGTGTTCGGCGGCGGCGTCATTTCGGTGAACAGCGACAGTGACATCCCGTCAATCCCGCGAACGACCGTCGAGAAGAGGATCCAGACCAGCCAGAACAGGCCGAATGCCATCGTCGCCATAGAGAGCGACAGGGCAATACGGTTTTTCATGCGGCGTCTGGCCTGCATTTTGCGGCGGGATTCCGCCAGTTCAGCGGTAGCTTGCATTTCGAGAGTTGCCATTAGCGTGCTCCCTCATTTTTAGCGAGGCGCATAATCATCAGCTTGGAAATCGCCAGAACAATGAAGGTGATAACGAACAGAATCAGACCCAGCTCCATCAGCGCCGCCACGTGCAGCCCGGATTCCGCTTCCGCAAATTCATTCGCCAGCGCCGAGGTAATACTGTTACCCGGCATGTAGAGCGACGCGCTGTCGAGCTGGTAGGTGTTACCGATGATAAAGGTCACCGCCATGGTTTCACCCAGCGCACGACCTAAGCCCAGCATCACTCCCCCGATCACCCCATTTTTGGTGAACGGAAGGACAATGCGCCAGATAACTTCCCAGGTGGTGCAGCCGATGCCGTAGGCCGACTCTTTCATCATCACCGGCGTTTGTTCGAAGACATCGCGCATGACCGCCGCAATGTACGGAATAATCATGATGGCGAGGATCACACCTGCCGCCAGAATGCCTATACCGAAAGCCGGGCCAGAGAACAGGGCACCCACAAACGGAATAGCGGAAAGCACGTTACCGACCGGTTCCTGGAAGTACGTGGCGAACAGCGGAGCAAAGATGAACAAGCCCCACATGCCGTAAACGATACTTGGAATAGCCGCCAGCAGTTCGATGGCAATACCCAGCGGGCGTCGCAGCCAGCCCGGCGCCAGCTCCGTCAGGAACAGGGCAATACCAAAGCTCACCGGAACCGCAATCAGCAGGGCGATGAACGAGGTCACCAGCGTGCCGTAAATCGGCACAAGGGCACCGTAGATATCGTTCGGCGCGTCCCACTCTTTGGTCCACAGGAAGGAAAAACCGAATTTCTGGATGCTCGGCCATGAGGAGAAAATCAGAGACACGATAATGCCGCCCAGCAGCAATAGCACAATCAGCGCAGCCAGTTTCACCAGCGCGCTGAAAATCATGTCACCTTTTTTACCCGGAGGGTTAAATGCAGGCTTGGTTGCAGCCATAAATTACTCTTCTGTTTGAGACGTTTTTACGAATATGCCCGGTGGCGCTGACGCTTACCGGGCCTACAGCTTAAACCGTAGGGCGGGTAAGCGCAGCGCCACCCGCCATCTTCGTTAAATATATCCTGTTAGTACAGCGCTTTACCGCTGCTGTCTTTCACGTTGGTTTTCCATGCAGCACGAATCTGCTCAACCACGTTGTCCGGCAGGGTAGCGTAATCCAGGGCGTTAGCCTGTTTGCCGCCGTTTTTGTACGCCCAGTCGAAGAACTTCAGCACTTCGGCGCCCTGCTCAGGTTTTTTCTGCTCTTTGTGAACCAGGATGAAGGTGGTAGAGGTGATTGGCCACGCACCTTCGCCTTTCTGGTTAGTCAGATCCTGCGCGAAGGATTTGCTCCAGTCAGCGCCTTTCGCCGCGTTAGCAAAGTTCTCTTCGGTCGGGCTAACCGGTTTGCCGTCGGCTGAAACCAGTTTGGTGTAGGACAGGTTGTTCTGCTTAGCGTACGCATACTCTACGTAACCAATTGAGCCAGGCAGACGCTGTACAAACGCGGCGATACCGTCGTTACCTTTACCGCCCAGACCGGTTGGCCAGTTAACGGTAGAGCCGGAGCCGACTTTAGATTTCCACTCTTCGTTCACTTTTGCCAGGTAGCTGGTGAACACGAAAGAGGTACCGGAACCATCCGCGCGGCGAACCACGGCGATGTTCTGAGAAGGCAGCTTCAAGCCTGGGTTGAGTTTAGCGATCGCTTCGTCATCCCATTTTTTGATTTTACCCAGGTAGATGTCACCCAGCGTTTTGCCGTCCAGCACCAGCTCACCCGACTTCACGCCCGGCAGGTTGATGGCCAGAACCACACCACCGATCACGGTAGGGAACTGGAACAAGCCTTCCTGAGCCAGTTTGTCATCAGACAGCGGAGCGTCTGATGCGCCGAAATCAACAGTGTTCGCGGTAATTTGTTTAACGCCACCGGAGGAGCCGATACCCTGATAGTTAACCTTGTTACCGGTTTCTTTCTGGTAGGTATCCGCCCATTTGGCATACACCGGCGCAGGGAAGGTTGCACCAGCGCCAGTCAGGCTTGCTTCTGCAAATACAGAGAACGCGCTCAGAGATAAGGTCGCGGCGACAACAGTTGCGACAGTGGTACGCATAACTTTCATAATGTCTCCTGCAAGATTTTCGTAAATCGTTGTTTAGTGGCTACGATGAGCAAAATAGGACAAACAGGTGACAGATAAATGTACGAATTATGACAGTTTTATGACAACGTTAATTTCACTTAAAAACCAGCAAAAGAAAGCTTAATTTTCATCGCGTTAGCCGCTTTTATGACAAGACGTTTTCAGAAATATTTTCTTTATGTGACACTGAAAAAAGTAGCTGAAGATGACAAATTGTCATTATTAAAAACGAGAAAGGATTGATTAAAAACAAGCCGGGAAGGATAAAAAAGCTCCACCCGAAGGTGGAGCCTGAAGGGATTATTCTACGGTAACCGATTTCGCCAGGTTACGCGGCTGGTCAACGTCGGTGCCTTTGATCAGCGCAACGTGATAGGACAGCAGCTGCAGCGGAACGGTGTAGAAGATTGGTGCGATAACCTCTTCCACATGCGGCATCTCGATGATGTGCATGTTGTCGTTGCTGACAAAACCGGCATCTTTGTCGGCGAAGACGTACAGAACACCGCCGCGGGCGCGCACTTCTTCGATGTTAGACTTCAGTTTTTCCAGCAGTTCGTTGTTTGGTGCCACAACGATGACCGGCATATCCGCGTCAATCAGCGCCAGCGGGCCGTGCTTCAGCTCGCCAGCCGCATAGGCTTCAGCGTGAATGTAGGAGATTTCTTTCAGCTTCAGCGCGCCTTCCAGCGCAATCGGATACTGATCGCCACGACCCAGGAACAGGGCGTGATGTTTGTCAGAGAAATCTTCCGCCAGCGCTTCTATGCGTTTGTCCTGAGACAGCATCTGCTCAATACGGCTCGGCAGCGCCTGCAGGCCGTGAACGATGTCGTGCTCAACGGACGCATCTTCACCTTTCAGACGCGCCAGCTTCGCCACCAGCATCAGCAGAACGGTCAGCTGAGTGGTAAACGCTTTGGTGGAGGCCACACCGATTTCGGTGCCCGCTTTGGTCATCAGCGCCAGATCGGACTCACGCACCAGCGATGATCCAGGGACGTTACAGATGGCCAGCGAGCCCAGGTAACCCAGCTCTTTAGACAGACGCAGCGCTGCCAGCGTATCCGCCGTTTCACCAGACTGGGAAAGGGTGATCATCAGGCTGTTACGACGCACCGCGGATTTGCGATAGCGGAATTCAGACGCGATTTCCACATCGCACGGCACGCCCGCCAGGGATTCAAACCAGTAGCGAGAGACCATACCGGAGTTGTAGGAGGTGCCGCATGCCACGATCTGAATATGCTCGACCTTGCCGAGCAGTTCGTTCGCGTTTGCGCCCAGCTCGCTCAGATCCACTTCACCGTGGCTGATGCGCCCAGTCAGCGTGTTTTTGATGGCGTTTGGCTGCTCGTAAATCTCTTTCTGCATGTAGTGACGGTAAGCGCCTTTGTCGCCCGCGTCGTACTGCAGATTCGATTCAATCTCCTGACGTTTCACCTGCTCGCCTTTGGTATCAAAGACGGTCACGCTGCGACGGGTCACTTCCGCGATATCACCCTCTTCGAGAAAGATAAAGCGACGGGTAACCGGCAGGAGCGCCAGCTGGTCAGAAGCGATGAAGTTTTCACCCATGCCCAGACCGATAACCATCGGGCTACCGGAACGCGCGGCCAGCAATGTGGACGGATCGCGGGAATCCATGATCACCGTACCGTACGCACCGCGCAGCTGAGGGATAGCGCGCAGCACCGCATCACGCAGCGTGCCGCCCTGCTCCAGCTCCCAGTGCACCAGGTGAGCAATCACTTCGGTGTCAGTTTCAGAGACGAAGGTGTAGCCGCGCGCTTTCAGTTCTTCGCGCAGCGGTTCGTGGTTTTCGATAATGCCGTTGTGCACGACCACGATGTGTTCAGACACATGCGGGTGCGCGTTACCTTCAGAGGGTTCGCCGTGCGTCGCCCAGCGGGTGTGAGCAATACCGGTCCCACCGTGCAGCGGATGTTCTTCCGCGGCCTGGGCCAGCATCTGCACTTTACCGAGACGACGCAGACGGGTCATATGACCTTCTGCATCGACGACAGCCAGACCGGCTGAGTCGTAACCACGGTATTCCAGACGACGTAAACCTTCGAGAAGGATTTCAGCAATATCACGCTGCGCAACTGCGCCAACAATTCCACACATAATTTTAGATTCCGAATTTAGGCATTATGCCTGCGTTGTCGCTGACCTGTATTTTCCCTGCGTCTTTCACGCTGCGGCTGTGTTGGCTTCTCGTACTCGCCACGGTCACTTACTTAAGTAAGCTCCCATGGACTCATACGCTTGCCGCCTTGCCACAACGCGAAATCCTTTGGGTAACGCCCTTTCCGGGCACCCCGAGCCTTGTAGAGAGTGGGGTTATTTTTATGGGTACTGCTTATGGGGGGAAATATATATTTATCTCCTCTCCCGGGTTTGCCTGATGACGGCTACGCCTATCAGGCCTACTCAATCGTAGGGCGGGTAAGCGTAGCGCCACCCGCCTTGTTGTTACTTTTTCTTCACCGGACGTTTCCAGCCCTGCTTGCTGACCTGCGGAACGCGGCTTAACACCAACTCGTTCTCGGCCACATCGCGCGTAACGGTTGTTCCGGCGGCAATGGTCACCCCGTTACCCACGGTAACAGGCGCCACCAGCTGCGTATCGGATCCAACAAACACGTCGTCACCGATGATGGTTTTAAACTTATTCGCGCCGTCATAGTTACAGGTAATAGTCCCTGCACCAATATTCACGTTATTGCCGATTTCCGCGTCGCCCAGATAGGTCAGATGACCGGCTTTCGAGCCTTTGCCTAGACGCGCTTTTTTCATCTCCACGAAGTTACCCACGTGAGCGCCTTCCAGCAGCTCAGCGCCCGGGCGCAGACGCGCAAACGGGCCGATGGTACACGCCGTATCCAGACGGGCATCTTCCACCACGCTGTATGGGCTGATTTCGCAGTCGTCACCGATGACGCTGTTTTTAATCACGCAGCCGGCGCCAATTTTGACGCGATTGCCCAGTGTGACGTGACCTTCGAGGATAACGTTCGTATCAATTTCAACGTCACGGCCGTGAGATAACGAACCACGCAGATCGAAACGAGCAGGATCGCGCAGCATCACGCCCGCCAGCAGCAGTTTTTCGGCCTGCTCGGACTGATAAATACGCTCAAGACGGGAGAGCTGCAGGCGGTTGTTCACGCCGTCCGTTTCGCTGATGCGCGCCGGATGAACGGCGGCAATTTCACGCCCTTCGTGGTACGCCATCGCAATGATGTCGGTGATGTAGTATTCACCCTGCGTGTTGTTGTTGTCGAGTCTGGACAGCCAGCGCTTCATATCCGCGCCGTTGGCAATCAGGATACCGGTGTTGATCTCCTGAATCTGGCGCTGTTCGTCGCTGGCATCTTTGTGCTCAACAATACCCGTGACGTTGCCGTTTTCACGGGTGATGCGACCATAACCGCTTGGATCGTCCAGCACGACGGTCAACAAACCGATGCCGCCCTGCGGTTTGGCTTCACGCAGGCGAGTCAGGGTTTCAACGGAGATCAGCGGGACATCGCCGTAGAGCATCAAAATGTCTTCGTCATCCGCAAAGAAAGGCGCAGCCTGCTGCATCGCATGGCCTGTGCCCAGCTGTTCGGCCTGAAGCACCCAGTTGAGCTTGTCATCGCTCAGCGTCTTTTTAAGCAGATCGCCGCCGTGGCCGTAGACCAGGTGGACCTGACTGGCACCCAGCTCGTTCGCTGCATCAATGACATGCTGCACCATTGGCTTTCCTGCAAGCGTGTGGAGCACCTTAGGCAGATCGGAATACATGCGGGTCCCTTTGCCAGCGGCAAGGATCACCACGCTCATCGCACTGTTTGACATACGCATCCTGACGGTAGTTTGAGTGTGAAGTAAAAACGTTTGATGCTTAAAATTCTACATTTTTTTCATCATGAATTAAGGCCGAAAAAAAAAGCCAGCCTGATATCCAGACTGGCTTTTGTGCTTTTCAAGCCGGTGTTACATCGCTTTTTTGGTCAACTCGATAACGCGCAGTTTCGCGATCGCTTTGGCCAGCTCCGCAGACGCCTGAGCGTAATCCACGTCACCATGAGAGCTGCTAATGTGCTCTTCAGCCTTACGCTTCGATTCCAGGGCTCGCGCTTCGTCGAGATCCTGGCCACGGATAGCGGTATCGGCCAGAACGGTCACACTGCCAGGCTGCACTTCAAGAATGCCGCCGGACAGATAGATAAACTCTTCGTGACCGAACTGTTTAACGATGCGGATCATACCAGGCTTAATGGCGGTGAGCAGCGGTGCGTGACCCGGGAAAATACCCAGTTCACCTTCACTACCCGTTACCTGGATTTTCTCGACCAGACCAGAGAACATTTGTTGCTCTGCGCTGACGACGTCCAGGTGGTAAGTCATTGCCATATCACCCTCCGATTAAGGCGTTAAAGTTTTTTGGCTTTTTCCACGGCTTCGTCGATGGAACCAACCATGTAGAACGCCTGCTCTGGCAGGTGATCGTATTCGCCTTCCATGATGCCTTTAAAGCCACGGATGGTGTCTTTCAGGGAAACGTATTTACCCGGAGAACCGGTGAATACTTCCGCAACGAAGAACGGCTGGGACAGGAAGCGCTGGATCTTACGCGCACGTGCTACCACCAGTTTGTCTTCTTCAGACAGTTCATCCATACCCAGGATGGCGATGATGTCTTTCAGTTCCTGGTAACGCTGCAGCAGGGACTGTACGCCACGCGCGGTGTCGTAGTGTTCCTGACCAACAACCAGTGGATCCAGCTGACGGCTGGTGGAATCCAGCGGGTCAACGGCCGGGTAGATACCCAGAGACGCGATCTGACGGCTCAGTACCACGGTTGCATCTAAGTGCGCAAAGGTGGTTGCTGGAGATGGGTCAGTCAAGTCATCCGCAGGTACGTATACCGCCTGAACGGAGGTGATAGAACCGGTTTTGGTAGAGGTGATACGTTCCTGAAGAACACCCATCTCTTCCGCCAGCGTAGGCTGATAACCTACCGCTGAAGGCATACGACCCAGCAGTGCAGATACTTCCGTACCGGCCAGGGTGTAACGATAGATGTTATCTACGAACAGCAGAACGTCACGGCCTTCGTCACGGAACTTCTCAGCCATCGTCAGACCGGTCAGCGCAACGCGCAGACGGTTTCCTGGTGGCTCGTTCATCTGGCCGTAAACCAGGGATACTTTGTCCAGAACGTTGGAGTCGGTCATTTCGTGGTAGAAGTCGTTACCCTCACGAGTACGTTCACCTACGCCCGCAAACACGGAGTAACCGGAGTGCTCGATCGCGATGTTACGGATCAGCTCCATCATGTTTACGGTTTTACCAACACCCGCACCACCGAACAGACCGACTTTACCGCCCTTCGCGAACGGACACATCAGGTCGATAACTTTGATACCGGTTTCCAGCAGTTCCTGAGAGCTTGACAGCTCTTCGTAGGAAGGTGCTGCGCGGTGGATAGCCCAACGCTCTTCTTCACCGATGTCGCCTTTCATGTCGATTGGCTGACCCAATACGTTCATGATACGACCCAGTGTTGCTTTACCTACCGGGACTTCGATCGGGTGCTCGAGGTCTTTGACTTCCAGACCACGACGCAGACCGTCGGAAGAACCCATCGCGATGGTACGCACGATACCGCCGCCGAGCTGCTGCTGAACTTCCAGCACCAGGCTCTCGTTACCATTCTGTACCTCAAGCGCGTCGTACACGCGTGGTACGGCGTCCTGAGGGAACTCGACGTCCACCACGGCGCCGATTACCTGGACAATCTTTCCAGTAGCCATCTTGAATCCTCTACGTAATTCGTAAACCTGGTTAAACCGCGGCGGCCCCCGAGACGATCTCGGTGAGTTCCTGAGTAATGCTGGCCTGACGAGCTTTGTTGTAAACCAACTGCAGCTCTTTAATCAGGCTGCCGCCATTATCGGTCGCGGCTTTCATCGCCACCATTCGTGCGGCCTGCTCGCTGGCCAGGTTTTCTACAACGCCCTGATAAACCTGAGATTCAACGTAACGACGCAGCAGGGTATCCAGCAGCGGTTTCGGATCGGGTTCATACAGGTAATCCCAGGCTTTTTGCTTCAGCTCGTCATCTTCTGATGCCGGTAACGGCAGCATCTGAGTGAGCGTTGGAACCTGAGACATGGTGTTAATGAATTTGTTGCTGACAACGTACAGTCTGTCCAGACGGCCTTCATCATAAGCCTGCAACATCACTTTAACCGGGCCGATCAGTTCGGACAGGGACGGGTTATCCCCCATACCGGTCACCTGAGCGACAATGTTCCCACCAACGGAGTTAAAGAAAGAGACGCCTTTAGAGCCGATCATTGCGATATCGCACTGAACGCCTTTTTCAGACCATGCTTTCATATCCGCCAGCAGTTTTTTGAACAGGTTAATGTTCAAGCCGCCACACAGACCACGGTCGGTCGACACCACCAGGTAGCCCACGCGCTTAACGTCGCGTTCTTCCAGGTAAGGGTGCTTATATTCCAGATTACCGTTTGCAAGGTGACCAATCACTTTGCGCATGGTTTCTGCATAAGGACGGCTGGCCGCCATGCGATCCTGCGATTTACGCATTTTGGAAGCGGCGACCATCTCCATCGCTTTAGTGATCTTTTGCGTGTTCTGGACGCTTGCGATCTTACTACGTATCTCTTTTGCGCCGGCCATGAGCTTCTCCTCAATGCCAGGCGGCTTGTCCTGAGACAAGCCGCCGGACGATTACCAGGATTGGGTTGCTTTGAAGGAATCGAGGATAGCTTTCAGCTTGCCTTCGATTTCGTCGTTATAGCCACCGGTCTGGTTGATCTCTTGCATCAGCGGAGCGTGATCACGGTCGACGTAAGCCAGCAGAGCGGCTTCGAAGCTACCGATTTTCGCCAGTTCCACATCTTCGAGGTAACCGCGTTCAGCCGCGAACAGTACCAGGCCCTGCTGAGCAACAGACATTGGTGCGTACTGTTTCTGCTTCAGCAGTTCGGTCACTTTCTGACCGTGGCTCAGCTGTTTACGGGTTGCTTCGTCCAGATCGGATGCGAACTGAGAGAACGCAGCCAGTTCACGATACTGTGCCAGCGCGGTACGGATACCACCGGACAGTTTCTTGATGATCTTGGTCTGAGCAGCACCACCAACACGGGATACGGAGATACCCGGGTTAACCGCCGGACGAATACCGGAGTTAAACAGGTTGGTTTCCAGGAAGATCTGACCATCGGTAATGGAGATTACGTTGGTCGGAACGAACGCAGAAACGTCACCCGCCTGGGTTTCAATGATCGGCAGAGCGGTCAGAGAGCCCGTTTTACCCTTCACTTCACCTTTGGTGAAGTTCTCGACGTATTCCGCGTTAACGCGGGAAGCACGCTCCAGCAGACGAGAGTGGAGGTAGAATACGTCGCCAGGGAACGCTTCACGTCCAGGTGGACGACGGAGCAGCAGGGAAACCTGACGATAAGCAACAGCCTGTTTAGACAGGTCATCGTATACGATCAGCGCATCTTCACCGCGGTCACGGAAGTATTCGCCCATTGCGCAACCGGCATATGGCGCCAGGTATTGCAGTGCAGCAGATTCAGACGCGGTTGCTACCACAACGATGGTGTTAGACAGTGCGCCGTGCTCTTCCAGTTTACGAACCACGTTAGAAATGGTGGACGCTTTCTGGCCGATAGCCACGTACACACATTTGATGCCGGAGTCACGCTGGTTGATGATGGCGTCGATAGCCATCGCGGTTTTACCGGTCTGACGGTCACCGATGATCAGTTCACGCTGACCACGACCGATTGGGATCATGGCATCAACGGACTTATAACCTGTCTGAACAGGCTGATCTACGGACTGACGGTCGATAACGCCTGGTGCGATAACTTCGATTGGGGAGAAGCCATCGTGCTCAACCGGACCTTTACCGTCGATTGGCGCACCCAGGGTGTTAACAACGCGACCCAGCAGGCCACGGCCAACCGGCACTTCCAGAATACGGCCAGTACACTTAACCTTCATGCCTTCGGCGAGGTCAGCGTATGGACCCATCACAACTGCACCTACGGAGTCGCGCTCCAGGTTCAGTGCGATAGCGTAACGGTTACCCGGCAGGGAAATCATCTCACCCTGCATACAATCGGCCAGGCCGTGGATGCGGATAACACCGTCACTTACAGAAACAATAGTACCTTCGTTGTGAGCTTCACTCACAACACTGAACTGAGCAATGCGCTGCTTGATCAGTTCGCTGATTTCGGTGGAATTCAGTTGCATGCTCCAGTCCCCTTAAGACTGCAAGACGTCTGCAAGGCGTTCAAGACGGCCGCGTACGCTGCCATCAATGACCATATCACCCGAACGGATGATTACGCCTGCCATTACAGACTTATCGATTTTGCAATTCAGCTTAACTTTGCGTGACAGACGTTTTTCCATCGCGGCGGTGATTTTCGCAAGCTGTTCATTACTCAGTTCAGTCGCAGAAGTCACTTCGACTTCAGCGGTTGCTTCACTGAGGGCACGTAAGTGCTCAAACTGCTCGAGAACATCCGGGAGCACACGGAGACGACCATTTTCTGCCATCACCTTAATCAGGTTCTGGCCGTTGGCATCCAGTTGCTCTCCGCACACGGCGATAAACGACGCGGCGAGAGTTTCAGGTGCTAACGCACCGGAAAGCAACTCAGCCATTTGTTCGTTTTTCGTCACCTCAGCGGCAAACGCCAGCATATCCTGCCAGCGATCGACATTTTGGTGTTCGACAGCAAAGTCAAAAGCTGCTTTGGCGTAGGGGCGAGCTACCGTAACAAATTCAGACATCAGCCCCTCCCTCCTTACAGTTCAGCGACAAGTTTGTCCACGATGTCGCTGTTAGCAGCTTCATCCACGGAACGTTCGATGATCTTCTCGGCGCCAGCAACAGCCAGAATCGCAACCTGCTTACGCAGTTCTTCACGAGCACGTTTACGCTCAGCATCAATTTCTGCCTGAGCCTGTGTCACGATCTTAGTACGTTCCTGTTCTGCTTCAGCTTTGGCTTCGTCCAGGATCTGAGAACGGCGTTTGTTAGCCTGTTCAATGATTACCTGAGCTTCAGCTTTCGCTTTTTTCAGCTGGTCTGTCGCGTTGGCCTGTGCAAGGTCCAAATCTTTCTTAGCGCGTTCTGCGGAAGCCAGACCGTCAGCAATTTCTTTCTGACGTTTTTCGATGGCAGCCATTAAAGGCGGCCATACATACTTCATGCAGAACCAGACAAAGAGAATAAACGCGATGGCCTGGCCGAGGATTGTTGCGTTCATGTTCACAGCACAATACCTCTTTAATTTCTGTGGCTTAGGGTTTTAAAACTACTACTACGCGACAGCAAACATCACGTACAGACCCAGACCTACAGCGATCATTGGGATAGCATCCACCAGACCCATAACGATAAAGAACTGAGTACGCAGCAGAGGAATCAGATCAGGTTGACGCGCTGCGCCTTCCAGGAATTTGCCCCCGAGGATGCCGATACCGATCGCAGCACCGATAGCCGCCAGACCCATCATCACAGCGGCAGCCATGTACAGCAGATCCATATTCAGGTTTTCCATGACAGTCTCCAGTTTGTTTCAATTAAAACGTAGTAGTGTTGGTAAAAAATCAGTGCTCTTCAGACGCCATCGACAGATAGACGATCGTCAGAACCATGAAGATAAAGGCTTGCAGCGTAATGATCAGGATGTGGAAAATGGCCCATGGCACATTCAGAATCCACTGTGACCACCACGGCAGAAGACCCGCGATCAGAATGAAAATCAGCTCACCCGCATACATGTTGCCGAACAGTCGCAGACCCAGTGAAACAGGTTTGGACAGCAGGCTAACGCCTTCCAGGATCAGGTTGACCGGAATAAACGCCCAGTGGTTGAACGGCTGCAAGGTAAGCTCTTTCACAAAGCCGCTTACGCCTTTCATTTTGATGCTGTAGAAAAGAATCAGGATAAATACGCCCAACGCCATCGACAGGGTGATGTTCACGTCCGCAGACGGTACAACACGCAGCGCAGGCAGGCCGAAGATGTGCTCACCGATGAACGGCAGCAGATCGATTGGCAGCAGGTCCATCAGGTTCATCAGGAAGACCCAAACGAACACGGTCAGGGCCAGCGGAGCAATCAGCTTGCTCTTACCATGGTACATGTCTTTGACGCTGCCATGGACGAAGCCGATGATCATTTCGATGAAGGTCTGGAATTTCCCTGGTACACCGCTGGTCGCTCGTTTAGCAACACCGCGGAACATGGCCAGGAACAGAAGACCCAAAACCACCGAGAAGAACATGGAGTCGATGTTGATCGTCCAGAAGGTGGCCGGGGGGTTATGTGGATCCACCAGCGAGAATGTACGCAGGTCCAGCTGAAGGTTATTCAGATGGTGACCTATGTAATCCTGCGGCGTCATATTTTCTGAAGCCATGATGCCTTTTACCCTTTGTTATTGATTACAGCTGGAGCCAGAACTTGTACCACCAGCACCAAAACCCACGTTGCTATCAGCGGCATAAAGACCACTTTCAAAACCGCCAGCGCCATCACCAGTAGAGCAAAGGTCAGCAACACCTTACACACTTCGCCGAGGGCGAAGGACCAGGCCACGCGGCCTTTGGCGGGTGTATGCGCCTGATGACGCCAGGCAAAAATCATAAACAACACGTTTGGCAGCACAACCGCCAAACCCCCGCACACGGCGGAGATGCCCCAGAAGGGGTCTTTGAGGCTAAACAGCAGTCCACTTGCTATCACAGCCAGAAACTGAACGAACAGAAGCTTACGAGCAACGTTTCTACTCAAGAGCGACACAGACATCACGTTTTTACTCCTGCTCCCTTCGAGGTATGCCGCGTGTCGTATAAAACGTCCTTTAAGGCTCAGAGTCAAGCATCAAAAAGCGGTCAAATTATACGGTGCGCACCCGTGATTTCAAACATTAAGTAGCGAAAAGGTGAATAAATGTTTAAATATTTTTCCCCACCGCTATTTTTTAACTTTCGCTGAAAGCGTCAACCTTCGACCAAAACTGCAAACAGCGCGAAAACGTTGGCGATAAAGCGTGCACGAGATCACAAAACACACATTTGCGATAAGGTTGTATTTATCAAAGGCGCAAATCGCATAAATTTATCTTTATGAAATTAAAAGCAAAACGTCGTAACTATTTTCAAAACAGCCCAGTACACAATAAAAACGTTTTATTGACATTCTTAATAAACAATTAACATTGCGTTCTGGTTACTGCCTTCCACTTTTAGCAGACTTATATTTTCACAGATGACTATCTTCTCGGTGAATAAAAGTGGCAAGGTTAACCAGAAGAAAAACCTTAGTGAAAAAGAGGTTAAAGGCTCACCGGTAAATCCCCGGTAGTTGTGCTGTTTTTTAACATGCGAAGAACAGCACAAATTCCACATTTTTTATTAATTTTTTAAAAATTGTTTGGCTTAATTATCACCAGATGACGCTCCCCATCGAGCTGAGGAATGTGTAATTTCTCGATGGATTCAACAGCAAAACCGTCCGGGAGCTGTTCAATCTCATCGCCTGGCAACTGCCCTTTCAGCGCATAAAAGCGGCCATTCTCTGCCGGCAAGTGCTTACACCAGCTCACCATATCATTGAGCGAAGCAAACGCGCGGCTGATAACACCGTCAAACGGCGGCTCTGCCGGGAACTCCTCTACCCTGCTCTGCACGGGCGTGATGTTTTCAAGCTTCAGCTCATGCTGTACCTGACGTAAAAAGCGCACGCGCTTGCCAAGGCTGTCCAGCAGCGTGAAGTGGCACTCAGGGCGAACAATCGACAGCGGAACGCCCGGTAAACCAGGTCCCGTACCCACGTCGATAAAACGCTCACCTTTCAGCCACGGGGCAACAACGATGCTATCGAGAATATGGCGTACCAGCATCTCGTTGGGGTCACGTACTGAGGTCAGGTTGTACGCTTTGTTCCATTTGTTCAGCATATCGACATAGGCCACCAGCTGATTTTTCTGGTGATCGGTGAGCGAAATACCTGCCTGATCCAGCAGACGAGAGAGTTTGTTGAGCACGGTGAATACCTGTTGGAAAACTTAGGTGGCGGGTGGCGCTTCGCTTACCCGCCCTACGGGTTCATCAGGCCCGGTAAGCGCAGCGCCACCGGGCAATGTTCTGGGCATTACGCGCTGCGGCGCAGCATGCCCTGCTTTTTCAGCCAGACCAGCAGGATCGAAATCGCCGCAGGGGTAACACCCGAGATACGGGATGCCTGGCCGATCGATACCGGTTTGTGATCGTTCAGTTTGGCGATCACTTCGTTGGAAAGGCCCGTCACCTGGCGGTAGTCCAGCATTTCCGGCAGCAGCGTGTTTTCGTTACGCTGCTGTTTTTCGATCTCATCCTGCTGACGCGCGATGTAACCTTCGTACTTCACCTGGATCTCAACCTGCTCTGCCGCTTCAGCGTCTTCCAGCCCCGGCGCGAAGGCGGTCAGTTTGACCAGGTTCTCGTAGGTGACTTCAGGACGGCGCAGCAGATCTTCCCCGCTGGCTTCACGCGACAGCGGCGCGGTTAAGTGAGCGTTTACTTCGGCAGCGGTTTCCGCCTGCGGATTCACCCAGGTGGTTTTCAGGCGCTGACGTTCCTGTTCAATGCGCTCCAGCTTTTCGTTGAAGCGCGCCCAGCGTTCGTCATCGACCAGACCCAGCTCGCGGCCCATTTCGGTCAGACGCAGGTCGGCGTTATCTTCACGCAGCATCAGGCGATATTCCGCGCGAGAGGTAAACATACGGTACGGTTCTTTGGTACCCAGCGTGCAGAGATCGTCAACCAGCACGCCCAGATACGCCTGAGAACGGCCTGGTGCCCAGCCCTCTTTCTCAGCGGAGAAGCGCGCGGCGTTCAGACCGGCAAGCAGGCCCTGTGCAGCCGCTTCTTCGTAGCCGGTGGTGCCGTTAATCTGCCCCGCGAAGAACAGACCGTGGATGAATTTGCTTTCCAGGGTTGGCTTCAGGTCGCGCGGATCGAAGAAATCGTACTCAATAGCGTAGCCGGGACGAACGATTTTCGCATTCTCCATCCCCTGCATTGAGCGAACAATTTGCATCTGTACATCGAACGGCAGGCTGGTGGAGATGCCGTTCGGATAAATTTCATTAGAGGTCAGCCCTTCCGGCTCCAGGAAGATCTGGTGCTGGTTACGATCGGCGAAGCGCATCACTTTGTCTTCGATCGACGGACAGTAGCGTGGGCCGATCCCCTCGATCACGCCGGCATACATGGGGCTGCGATCGAGGTTGTTGCGGATCACGTCATGGGTTTTCTCGTTGGTATGCGTGATGTAGCACGGTACCTGCTGCGGATGCTGAGCCGCATTGCCCATGAACGAGAACACCGGCATCGGATTATCACCGTGCTGTTGCGCCAGCACGCTGAAATCAATGGTGCGCGCATCAATACGCGGCGGCGTACCGGTTTTCAGGCGGCTGACGCGCAGCGGCAGTTCACGCAGACGGCGAGACAGTGGAATAGACGGCGGATCGCCGGCACGGCCACCGCTGTAGTTATCCAGACCGATATGAATTTTACCGTCCAGGAATGTGCCCACGGTCAGCACCACGGCTTTCGCACGGAATTTGAGACCCATCTGGGTCACGGCACCTACGACGCGATCGTTCTCAACGATAAGATCTTCAACCGCCTGCTGGAAGATCATCAGGTTCGGCTGGTTCTCCAGGGCGGTACGCACCGCCTGGCGGTAAAGCACGCGGTCTGCCTGGGCACGGGTCGCACGCACGGCGGGACCTTTACTCGCGTTTAGTATCCTAAACTGGATGCCAGCATGATCGATCGCTTTCGCCATCAGGCCGCCAAGTGCATCCACTTCTTTTACCAGGTGTCCTTTCCCAATGCCGCCAATCGCCGGATTACAGGACATTTGTCCCAGCGTGTCGATATTGTGTGTCAAAAGCAGGGTCTGCTGACCCATACGCGCTGCGGCCATTGCGGCCTCAGTGCCTGCATGACCCCCGCCAATGATGATGACGTCAAAAGGATCCTGATAAAACATGGTGGTCTGCCTCGCGTAAAGCGGTATGAAAATGGATTGAAGCCCGGGCCGTGGATTCTACTCAACTTTAGTCTTTCGAGAAAGCATTGGGATCCTGGGCTATTAAAAAGAAGATCTTTTTATTTAGAGATCTGTTCTATTGTGATCTCTTATTAGGATCGCGAACCTGTGTGGATAAGTCCGATCTCATAAAGAAGATCATGCAGTTAGAAAGGATCGTTTGCTGTGAATGATCGGTGATCCTGGGCAGTATAAGCTGGGATCAGATCGCGACTTTATACACAGGTCAAAAACGATACAATAGTTGTTCTTTGGATAACTACGGGTTAATACGAGCTTTTAACCAGAGTTATCCACATCTGTTCGCGCGATCTTTAATCGTTTTTGAGTAAATTTTTCCATTCCGCGAGCCAGATCTCGGCTGGATCCTCCGGAATGTCATGATCGAGGATGTTGATCTTGAGCGTTTCACCCAGCTGTTTTGCTCCACAAGAGGTTACAGCGGCTTCAACTTTCTCTATTGCCCCGCAAAAGGTGTCATATTCACGACTGCCGATCCCCACCGCGCCAAAACGGACGTTTGACAGGTCGGGCTGCTGTTCCAGCAGTTCGTCATATAAAGGTTGCAGGTTATCCGGCAGATCGCCCGCGCCGTGCGTGGAGGTGATCAGCAGCCAGACCCCGTCAGTCGGGAGATCTTCAAGCAACGGACCGTGCAGGGTTTCCGTGGAAAAGCCCGCATCTTCCAGCTTTTCAGCCAGGTGTTCCGCTACGTATTCCGCACCACCAAGGGTGCTGCCGCTGATAAGGGTAATGTCCGCCATTGATCGCTCGCCCAGATAAAGAGACGGCCATTGTACGCTGTGAACGAGCTGGGATCTACCTGTGGAAAATGTGGGAATGAATTTGCCCGATCACGGGCGGATGGTGCGCATGATCGGGTTTTGCAGGGAGATCAGCGTCTCGGTGGACTGAATTTCATCGATTGTTTGGATCTTGTTGATAAGTACCTGCTGGAGGGCGTCGATGGATCGGCACATGACTTTAATAAAGATGCTGTAATGCCCGGTGGTGTAATACGCCTCGGTGACTTCATCCAGCGCGTTCAGCTTCGCCAGGGCGGAAGGGTAGTCTTTGGCGCTTTTAAGAATGATGCCGATGAAGCAGCAGACGTCGTAACCCAGATGTTTAGGACTGACGTCAATGCGTGCGCCGGTAATGATCCCCGCCTGCTTCATCTTCTCTACGCGGACGTGAATGGTTCCCGGGCTGACGCCAAACTGTTTTGCCAGCTCGGCGTAGGCGGTACGGGCATTGGCCATTAACGCCTCCAGGATGCCGCGGTCGAGATTGTCGATCTGATAATTTTCCATAGCTTTTTCTTATGAAGATTAATGAATCACCCTATTCTAGCGTTTAATTTTATCGAATCAAAAGTGAAGGTGGCTTTTTGTTGATGAGTTATTGAATATGATGCCATTTCTGTTGCTTAATCAATATCAACAGGACGCAGGAGTATAAATAATGAAAACCGCTTACATCGCAAAACAACGCCAGATCAGTTTCGTAAAATCCCATTTTTCCCGCCAGCTGGAAGAGAAGCTTGGCCTTATTGAAGTTCAGGCGCCGATTCTGAGCCGCGTGGGTGACGGGACGCAGGATAACCTCTCTGGATGCGAAAAAGCGGTACAGGTGAAAGTGAAAACACTGCCAGACGCCCAGTTCGAAGTGGTTCATTCCCTGGCGAAGTGGAAGCGTCAAACCCTGGGACAACACGACTTCAGCGCGGGCGAAGGGCTCTACACGCACATGAAAGCCCTTCGTCCCGACGAAGACCGCCTTTCTCCGATTCATTCCGTTTACGTTGACCAGTGGGACTGGGAGCGCGTAATGGGGGATGGTGAACGACACGTCGGTACGCTGAAATCCACCGTTGAGGCGATCTACGCCGGGATCAAAGCAACCGAAGCGGCCGTGAGCAAAGAGTTTGGTCTGGCACCGTTCCTGCCGGATACGATCCACTTTGTCCACAGCCAGGAGCTGCTGAGCCGCTTCCCGGATCTCGATGCTAAAGGCCGTGAGCGTGCGATCGCTAAAGAATTAGGTGCAGTATTCCTGATCGGTATCGGCGGCAAACTATCTGATGGCAAACGCCACGACGTTCGAGCGCCGGATTATGATGACTGGAGCACTGCGGGTGAGGGCGAATTTGCCGGGCTGAACGGCGATATTCTGGTGTGGAACCCGGTACTGGAGGACGCATTCGAGCTCTCTTCTATGGGGATCCGCGTGGATGCGGACGCGCTGAAGCGCCAGCTGGCGGTCACCGGTGATGAAGATCGTCTCAAACTCGAGTGGCACCAGGCGCTGCTGCGCGGTGAAATGCCTCAGACCATAGGCGGCGGTATCGGCCAGTCCCGTCTGACCATGCTGCTGCTGCAATTACCTCATATCGGTCAGGTTCAGTGTGGCGTCTGGCCGCATCAGGTACGTGAAAGCGTCGGTTCTCTTCTGTAATTAACGCTGCCAGCGTCTGAGCAGGCGGCTACGCAGCCCGGTATCAAAGCGCCAGATATGATCGAAGATGCGCATGATGCCGGGTTTTCCATGAGCTGACATCGCCACCGCGTGAAAACGGTGCTGGTGCACCCGCTGAAATTCCTTCACCTTATTCACCACGTCATCCGGCAGCCGCTGGGCAATAAAATCGGAAATCACCACCGCGTCAGCGTCGTACCAGTCACCTCCCTGCATACGCTCCACAATGCTGCGGAAGCAGCTGGCCAGATCCGTGCCGCCGCGAAAGCGCTGGCTCAGAAAGCGGATTGCCTGCTCGATCCCCTGCTGGTTCGTCAGCTCATAGCCCACCACCTCGCTGGAGAAGAGCATAATGAAGCAGCGACGGCGATCGGCCAGCGCCACGCGCATCAGTGCCAGACAGAACGCCTTCGCGCACTGCTCGTTAAACCCGCCCATCGAACCGGACGTATCCACGCAAACAATGAATGGCCCGCGCGGCTGTTCATCAAAATCCTGATGGACGACCGGCCGTTGGCTGACTTTCTCGCGCCAGGCTTCACCGTGCAGTCGGTAGGTGAGAAGCTGTTTTTCAACCAGCCGACGATAAAACTCATACTCCAGCTCGGTCATCCCCAGCGTGCTTAGCTCGGTCGGCAGCAGGCGTAAGATGTCGTCGCTCTGCTGGAGCCCGTCGACCTGCTCCGGCACGGTAGCCGGTTCGCGCACCAGGGTGCGGAAGGTTTCCATCGGGGCATCTTTCTTTGGGACCGATTTTGCCTCCCTTGAGCGACCCAGCTGTTCTGCAAGCTTCATCAGCTCGGGCTGCTGAGCCAGAAAATCGCCGTATTTGACGATCAGCTGATAATCCCCGCGCCGGAGCTGGCCGGCGCTCATATCCCAGAGACGCCCTGCGGCGTTTTCATTCTCCACCAGCACCTGTTCAAGCTGGCCGCTCAGCGTCATCCGTTCCTGAACTTCGCTGAGCAGCTGTTCACGCTCTTCGTCCAGCAGCTGCTGGTTCAGCGTTGTGGCCTGAACCACCAGGCTGAGGCGCCAGCGCTGTAAGAAGAGGGTATGCAGTGCGGGGGTAAAGGTGGCGTTATCCGTGACCAGCGCCCGGGCCTGGCTGGCAAACGGAGAGTGGACGTTATCGAGCAACGTCAGGGTTTGCGGGAGCTGGACGATAAACTGTGACGTGGAGAGCCGCTGGCACTGCTGATAGCAGGCCACCTCTTCCGTTAACTCAGGCGGAACTTCGGTCTCCCTGAACCGCTGACGCAAATTTTCCCGCCAGCGGGGCAGATCGTCCGTCATCGCCTTTTTTAGCTTCGGAAATTTTTCAAAAAACGCCGCCAGCTGCGGCGACGCCAGAAGGGTAATGACCACTTCTTCGATCAACCCCTCCTCGCTGACGGCCAGCATGACGTTAAGCGTATCCAGCGTTAGCATTGACGCGCCTGTTTGATCTGCGCGCTGACGTCCTGCAGGCTGGCTTCGATGCGACCTAACCAGTCGCTATGAATAAAGAGGCATTTTTGCTGCTCGCTAAAGCGGGTGTGCTGCTGATGCCATTCGGTATCCAGCGCTTCCAGCTGCTGCTTGATCTCTTCCGGCACGCTATCCGAAGCGGTTCCCGGCAGCGCAAGACGCGATCCCTGGAGGCTGACGTCACGGATCACCAGGTGCTGGCTACTGTCCACTTCCATATTCAGCGGCTGCGCGAAACCAATGCCGTTGAGTTTTCCTCGGATCTCTCCGCCCTTATCCAGCCACTGCACCAGCGCCTCGCGCTCAATCGTAATATGCACCACCTGCATATCATGCAGTTTAAGCGGCTGCTGAAGCAGCAACGTTAGCGTTGCGCCGGTCAGATCCGCGGGAAGCTCGTAGTGCGGTTTGCGGGCGAACATGCCCCCAAGGCGATTCACTTTCAGCGCGGTTTTATCACTTTGCTGCTGCTGGAGCTGGATGCGCCGCTGGGCAATCGCCCCCAGCTGGTTAAGCATTGCCTGCTGCCCCCAGGCGTGTCCGGTCATCAAAACGTCAAGCTGTTGCTGCATCAGGTTCATGCCTTCTGCATCGTGCCAGAGACAATCTTTCAGCAGGATCAGATCGATTGGCGCGACGGCATCACGCCCGCTGAACAGGGCGCTCGCCTGCAGCAGGCGGATCGCTTTTTTCCACCGGCGATCGGAGACATAGGGCGCTGAAGGGATGAGATCAAGCTGCTGGCGCAGCAGATAGATCAGCTCGAAGACGGCGTCTGGCAGTTTGATTTTGCCGATATCCTGCTGCCACTGGTGATACTCCTCATCCGTCACCTGCAGCGAAGCGGATACCGGGTTTTCACTTTCATCCTGCTGGCTGACCAGCATGGAGCGGAAGTTGGACTTATCCTGCACTTTGTCCAGCCACAGACGGATAAGCATACGGTCATACAGCGCTTCCAGACTGCTGTCGGCTTCAGGCAGTTCGTTAGAGGCGGCCACCAGCAGGCGCATCGGGATTTTCTCTTCACTGGCGCCGTTACGGAATCGACGTTCGTTTATCGCCGTGAGGAGGGTGTTAAGAATAGCCGGCCCCGCTTTCCAGATCTCATCGAGAAAAACAATCTCAGCCTCCGGAAGATACCCTTCTGTCAGACGCTGATAGCGACCCTCATCTTTCAATGCCTGAATGGAGAGCGGACCAAAAACTTCTTCTGGGGTGGAAAACCGGGTCATGAGATATTCGAAGGCGCGGGCGTTCTGAAAAGCAAATTTTAGCCTGCGGGCAATCAGGCTTTTGGCAATGCCCGGCGGTCCCAGCAAAAACACGCTCTCACCGCTCAACGCAGCCAGTAAGCAGAGGCGGATGGCGTGGCTACGCTCGAAAAGGCCTTTCTCCAGCGCGCTGCTGAGGCGGGAAATTCTTTCTGCTAATAAATGTGAGTGAGCCATAATAGTTTTGCATCCTTTCGCCGTCGTGGCGGCCAATTGAAGCGAGTATAGACGTTTCAGTCAGGGCTGGTAATAGACTGAAGTGCGGCGCAATTTTCTTTGCGCTACATTAATGCGGTTGCATTTAAGGGTACGATTTTGCAATGAATCGTGCATACTGTGCGCTTTTTGTGGGCCAAGGGACCGGGAACACATTTGTTATTTAAACGAAAAGACTAGTCTATGAGCACTGATAATAAGCAATCATTACCCGCAATAACGCTTGCGGCGATCGGGGTTGTCTACGGTGATATCGGCACCAGCCCGCTTTATACGCTTCGTGAATGTCTGTCCGGCCAGTTTGGTTTTGGTGTTGAACGCGATGCCGTGTTTGGCTTCCTGTCCCTCATTTTCTGGCTGCTGATCCTGGTGGTTTCCGTTAAATATCTCTCCTTCGTTATGCGTGCTGATAACGCAGGTGAAGGTGGGATCCTGACCCTGATGTCTCTTGCCGGGCGTAATACCTCGGCCAGGATGACCTCTGTGCTGGTCATTATCGGCCTGATTGGCGGCAGTTTCTTCTACGGGGAAGTGGTGATAACGCCGGCTATCTCGGTGCTGTCGGCGATTGAGGGGCTGGAGATTATCGCTCCGCAGCTCGATTCATGGGTGGTTCCGCTGGCCATTATTGTCCTGACGCTGCTGTTCATGATCCAGAAGCACGGTACAGGGCTGGTGGGCAAACTGTTCGCGCCGATTATGCTGGCCTGGTTCCTGATCCTGGCGGCGCTTGGTTTACGCAGCATTATCGCGAACCCGGAAGTGCTGCATGCGCTGAACCCTTACTGGGCGGTGCATTTCTTCCTCGAATACAAAGTGGTTTCCTTCGTGGCGCTGGGGGCCGTCGTGCTCTCCATCACCGGTGTGGAAGCGCTGTATGCTGACATGGGCCACTTCGGGAAACTGCCTATCCGCGTGGCATGGTTTATTGTGGTGCTGCCGTCGCTGGTGCTGAACTACTTCGGTCAGGGCGCGCTGTTGCTTAAAAACCCGGAAGCGATCAAGAACCCGTTCTTCCTGCTGGCGCCCGACTGGGCGCTGGTGCCGATGCTGATCCTGGCGACGCTGGCGACCGTCATTGCCTCCCAGGCGGTGATTTCCGGCGTGTTTTCTCTGACGCGCCAGGCCGTGCGTCTGGGGTATCTCTCACCGATGCGCATCATCCATACTTCAGAGATGGAGTCGGGCCAGATCTACATCCCGTTCGTTAACTGGCTCCTCTATTTCGCTGTTGTCATTGTTATCGTCAGCTTCGAGCACTCCAGTAACCTGGCTGCGGCGTACGGTATTGCGGTAACCGGTACGATGGTGCTGACATCACTTCTCTCCACCACGGTGGCGTACCGAAACTGGCACTGGAATAAATTCCTCGTGGCGATGATTCTGGTGGGCTTCCTGTGTATCGACGTGCCGCTGTTCTCAGCGAACCTCGACAAAATTGTCTCCGGTGGCTGGCTGCCGCTGACGCTGGGTCTGGTGATGTTCATTGTCATGACCACCTGGAAAAGCGAGCGCTTCCGCCTGCTGCGCCGCATGCACGAGCACGGGAACTCTCTTGAGGCGATGATCGCTTCTCTGGAGAAATCCCCGCCGGTCCGCGTGCCGGGTACTGCGGTATATATGTCTCGTGCGCTGAACGTCATTCCGTTCGCGCTGATGCATAACCTCAAGCACAACAAAGTGCTGCACGAGCGCGTGATCCTGCTGACGCTGCGCACCGAAGATGCGCCGTATGTTCACAACGTGCGTCGCGTGCAGATTGAGCAACTGTCTCCGACCTTCTGGCGCGTGGTGGCAAGCTACGGCTGGCGCGAAACGCCAAACGTGGAAGAGGTGTTCCACCGCTGCGGCCTGGAAGGGCTGAGCTGCCGGATGATGGAGACGTCGTTCTTTATGTCGCACGAGTCGCTGATCATCGGCAAGCGCCCGTGGTATCTGCGCCTGCGCGGCAAGCTGTACCTCATCCTGCAGCGTAACGCCCTGCGCGCGCCTGACCAGTTTGAGATCCCGCCTAACCGCGTGATTGAGCTGGGAACGCAGGTCGAGATCTAATCCCTTCTGAAAATGCCGGGTGGTGCTTCGCTTACCCGGCCTACCAAACCCCCCGCCAACCCACAATAATTGTCTCTGCATTTCACTTAGCGAAACGTTTCGACGTCGATCACAAATCTGTTACGTCATGATGGTTTTCTGAACATTCTTGAGATTAAACTGATGTCAGCGAAACGTTTCGCTAGTGGAGCAAGAAAATGAAGAAAGGCACGGTACTCAACTCAGAAATCTCATCGGTTATTTCCCGTCTTGGGCATACCGATACGCTGGTGGTTTGCGATGCAGGCTTACCGGTTCCGCGCAGCACAACCCGTATCGATATGGCGTTAACGCAGGGTGTACCCTCGTTTATGCAGGTACTGGAAGTCGTGACGGCGGAGATGCAGGTTGAGGCAGCCATTCTCGCGGCGGAAATCAAACAACATAATCCGCAACTCCACGAAACGTTGCTCAGCCATATTGAGCAACTGCAACAACACCAGGGAAACACCATAGAAATTCGTTACACGACGCACGAACAGTTCAAACAACAAACCGCAGACAGTCAGGCGGTGATTCGCAGCGGGGAGTGTTCCCCGTATGCGAATATCATTCTCTGTGCTGGCGTCACCTTCTGAGGCCATCATGGACGCATTACTGCAACTCAAAGGGATCGATAAGTCGTTCCCGGGCGTAAAAGCCCTCTCCGGCGCGGCGCTGAACGTCTACCCCGGGCGCGTGATGGCGCTGGTGGGCGAAAACGGTGCCGGCAAATCCACCATGATGAAAGTGCTGACCGGTATCTATCAACGCGATGCCGGTTCACTCGTCTGGCTGGGGAAAGAGACCACCTTCAACGGTCCGAAATCCTCTCAGGAAGCCGGGATCGGTATTATTCACCAGGAGCTGAACCTGATCCCACAGCTCACCATTGCGGAGAACATTTTCCTCGGTCGCGAGTTTGTTAACCGGTTCGGCAAAATCGACTGGAAAACCATGTACGCCGAAGCGGACAAGCTGCTGGCGAAGCTGAACCTGCGCTTTAAGAGCGACCGCCTGGTGGGCGATCTCTCGATTGGCGATCAGCAGATGGTGGAAATTGCCAAGGTGCTGAGCTTTGAGTCGAAGGTCATCATTATGGATGAACCCACCGACGCCCTGACCGATACCGAAACCGAATCCCTGTTCCGCGTGATCCGCGAGCTGAAGTCGCAGGGGCGCGGGATTGTCTATATCTCTCACCGCATGAAAGAGATCTTCGAAATCTGCGATGACGTCACAGTCTTCCGCGACGGGCAGTTTATTGCCGAGCGCGAAGTCGCCACGCTGACCGAAGATACGCTCATCGAAATGATGGTGGGACGCAAGCTCGAAGATCAGTATCCGCATCTGGAGAAAGCGCCGGGTGAGATCCGCCTGAAGGTGGACAACCTCTGCGGCCCTGGCGTGAACGACGTGACCTTTACCCTGCGCCAGGGCGAGATCCTGGGCGTGGCGGGCCTGATGGGGGCCGGGCGTACCGAGCTGATGAAAGTGTTGTACGGCGCACTGCCGCGCACCAGCGGTTATGTCACCCTCGACGGTCATGAAGTGGTCACCCGCTCTCCGCAGGATGGCCTGGCGAACGGCATCGTTTATATCTCTGAAGACCGCAAACGCGACGGCCTGGTGCTGGGGATGTCGGTAAAAGAGAACATGTCCCTGACCGCGCTGCGCTATTTCAGCCATAGCGGCGGTAGCCTGAAGCATAAAGATGAGCAGCAGGCGGTCAGCGATTTTATCCGCCTCTTTAACGTTAAAACCCCGTCGATGGAGCAGGCGATTGGCCTCTTATCCGGCGGTAATCAGCAAAAAGTGGCGATTGCGCGCGGGCTGATGACGCGCCCGAAAGTGTTGATCCTCGACGAGCCAACCCGCGGCGTGGATGTGGGCGCGAAGAAAGAGATCTATCAGCTGATTAACCAGTTCAAGGCCGACGGTCTGAGCATCATTCTGGTCTCTTCAGAGATGCCAGAAGTATTAGGCATGAGCGATCGCATTATCGTCATGCATGAAGGGCATCTCGGCGGTGAATTCACTCGCGAGCAGGCCACCCAGGAAGTTCTGATGGCTGCCGCTGTGGGCAAGCTTAATCGCGTGAATCAGGAGTAAGAAGATGACTACCCAGGCTGTTTCTGGTCGCCGCTATTTCACAAAGGCATGGCTGATGGAACAAAAATCGCTGATTGCCCTGCTGGTGCTGATCGCGATTGTATCGACCATGAGCCCGAACTTTTTCACCGTTAATAACCTGTTCAACATTCTGCAGCAAACATCGGTGAACGCCATTATGGCGGTCGGCATGACGCTGGTGATTTTGACCTCAGGTATCGATCTGTCCGTCGGTTCCCTGCTGGCGCTCACCGGCGCGATCGCCGCTTCGATTGTCGGCATTGAAGTCAACGCGCTGGTGGCCGTGGCCGCTGCCCTGGCGGCAGGCGCGGCGATTGGTGCCGTAACCGGCGTGATTGTAGCAAAAGGCCGCGTTCAGGCGTTTATCGCTACGCTGGTGATGATGCTGCTGCTGCGCGGCGTGACCATGGTGTACACCAACGGCAGCCCGGTTAATACCGGCTTTACCGATAACGCCGATCTGTTTGGCTGGTTCGGTATCGGTCGCCCGCTGGGTGTTCCGACCCCGGTCTGGATCATGGCTATCGTCTTCCTGGCGGCGTGGTACATGCTGCACCACACTCGTCTGGGTCGTTATATCTACGCGCTGGGCGGTAACGAAGCGGCAACGCGCCTGTCCGGTATCAGCGTTAATAAAGTCAAAATTATCGTTTACTCCCTGTGCGGTCTGCTGGCGTCACTGGCAGGTATCATCGAAGTGGCGCGCCTCTCCTCCGCGCAGCCAACGGCAGGGACGGGTTATGAGCTGGATGCTATCGCGGCAGTGGTTCTGGGCGGTACGAGTCTTGCGGGCGGTAAAGGTCGCATTGTTGGGACATTGATCGGCGCACTGATTCTTGGTTTCCTGAATAATGGTTTGAATTTGTTAGGTGTTTCCTCCTATTACCAGATGATCGTTAAGGCAGTGGTGATTTTGCTGGCGGTACTGGTAGACAACAAAAAACAGTAACTGACGACACTACAGGACATCTTAGATATGAACATGAAAAAACTGGCTACCCTGGTTTCTGCTGTCGCGCTGAGCGCAACCGTAAGTGCTAACGCCATGGCGAAAGACACCATCGCGCTGGTTGTCTCTACCCTGAACAACCCGTTCTTCGTCTCCCTGAAGGACGGTGCGCAGAAAGAAGCGGACAAACTGGGCTACAACCTGGTGGTGCTGGATTCACAGAACAACCCGGCGAAAGAGCTGGCTAACGTTCAGGACTTAACCGTTCGCGGCACCAAAATTCTGCTGATCAACCCAACCGATTCTGATGCCGTAGGCAACGCCGTGAAGATGGCAAACCAGGCGAAGATCCCGGTAATCACCCTGGACCGTCAGGCGTCTAAAGGTGAAGTGGTCAGCCACATTGCCTCTGATAACGTGCTGGGCGGTAAAATCGCCGGTGATTACATCGCGAAGAAAGCCGGCGAAGGCGCGAAAGTTATCGAACTGCAGGGGATTGCCGGAACTTCCGCAGCACGCGAGCGTGGTGAAGGCTTCCAGCAGGCTGTGGCTGCACACAAATTCAACGTGCTGGCCAGCCAGCCGGCAGACTTCGACCGTACTAAAGGTCTGAACGTTATGCAGAACCTGCTGACCGCGCATCCTGACGTGCAGGCCGTGTTCGCACAGAACGACGAAATGGCGCTCGGCGCGCTGCGTGCCCTGCAGACCGCAGGTAAATCTGATGTGATGGTTGTCGGATTTGACGGCACGCCGGATGGTGAAAAAGCAGTAAACGATGGCAAACTGGCTGCGACCATCGCTCAGCTGCCTGAGCAGATTGGCGCCACTGGCGTTGAAACTGCCGACAAAGTGCTGAAGGGCGAAAAAGTTCAGGCTAAATACCCAGTTGACCTGAAGCTGGTCATCAAGCAGTAAAAGGCGAATCAGGCAGTCGCTGGCTGCCTGAGGGACACCAATAAAGAAAAGTGTGGCATACGCCACCGGGTAACACCGGTGGCGCTCTCAGATGGACAACCCAACCATGAAAACCGCAGGCAACCTCGTCGTCCTTGGCAGTATCAATGCCGATCACATTCTTAACCTTGAATCGTTCCCTGCACCGGGCGAAACCGTCACGGGTAACCAGTATCAGGTGGCATTTGGCGGTAAAGGCGCCAACCAGGCCGTTGCTGCCGGTCGTAGCGGGGCGAATATTGCGTTTATCGCCTGCACGGGTGATGACGATACCGGTGAGCGCGTACGCAAACAGCTGGCGAGCGACAACATTGATATCGCACCGGTCAGCGTGGTTGCAGGGGAATCGACCGGCGTGGCGCTGATTTTCGTCAACGCTGAAGGTGAGAATGTCATCGGTATTCATGCGGGCGCTAACGCTGCGCTGACGACGGAGCGCGTGGAAGCGCAACGTGCCATCATCGCCGGAGCAGAAGCCCTGCTCATGCAACTGGAGTCACCGGTTGAAAGCGTGCTGGCCGCCGCGAAAATCGCGCATGAAAATCATACCACTGTCGTACTTAACCCGGCCCCAGCCCGTGTATTATCAGACGAGCTGCTGGCGATGGTGGATATCATTACGCCGAACGAAACCGAAGCCGAAAAGCTGACGGGCATTCGCGTAGAAAATGATGACGATGCCGCGCGAGCCGCGCGTGCATTGCATGATAAGGGCATCGGCACCGTGATTATCACCCTTGGTAGCCGTGGGGTGTGGGCAAGCGTCAATGGCGAAGGCCGTCGCGTGCCGGGCTTTAAGGTCAAAGCGATTGATACCATCGCAGCGGGAGATACCTTTAACGGTGCACTGGTCACCGCGCTGCTGGAAGGCAAGAGAATGGATGACGCTATTCGCTTCGCACACGCTGCTGCCGCGATTGCGGTGACGCGCAAAGGCGCCCAGCCTTCCGTTCCGTGGCGTAAAGAGATAGATGAATTCTTAAGTCAGCAGGGGTAACGCTTGGCCACAATGAAAGATGTCGCCCGCATGGCGGGCGTTTCTACCTCGACGGTCTCCCACGTTATAAACAACGATCGCTTCGTCAGCGAGGCGATTCGGGAGAAAGTTGAAGCTGCGGTAAAAGAACTCAACTATGCGCCGTCTGCGCTGGCGCGCAGCCTTAAGCTCAACCAGACGCGCACCATCGGTATGCTGATCACCGCCAGTACCAACCCCTTTTATTCAGAACTGGTTCGCGGCGTGGAGCGTAGCTGCTTCGAGCGTGGCTACAGCCTGGTGCTGTGCAATACCGAGGGCGACGAGCAGCGGATGAATCGTAACCTGGAAACGCTGATGCAAAAACGCGTCGACGGACTATTGCTGCTCTGCACCGAAACGCACCAGCCCTCGAAAGAGATCATCCAGCGCTATCCTTCGATTCCCACCGTGATGATGGACTGGGCACCGTTCGACGGAACCAGCGATCTTATTCAGGATAACTCCCTGCTGGGCGGCGATATGGCGACTCAGCACCTGATTGATAAAGGACATACTCGCATTGCCTGTATTACGGGGCCGCTGGATAAAACTCCGGCGCGTTTGCGTCTGGAAGGGTATCTCTCCGCCATGGAACGAGCGGGGCTTGCCATTCCTGATGGCTACCGAATCACCGGTGATTTTGAATTTAACGGCGGTTTCGAGGCGATGCAGAAACTGCTGGCGCTAAAGCCGCGTCCGCAGGCGGTGTTTATTGGTAACGACGCGATGGCGTTTGGTGCCTACCAGGCGTTGTATCAGGCGGGGCTACGCGTGCCTGATGATATGGCGGTGATTGGCTATGACGATATCGAACTGGCCAGCTACATGACGCCGCCGTTGACCACGATCCATCAGCCGAAGGATGAACTGGGCGAGCTGGCCATCGATGTGTTGATCCACCGTATGGCGCAGCCCACGCTGCAACAGCAACGCCTGCAGCTTACTCCTGTTCTGATGGAACGCGGTTCGGTTTAGCTTTCTCTTTGTGACGCTCTTTAATCAGGTTTCGGCCATCTTTCGGTTTTAACAGCATAAAGACCAGCGCAGATACCACGGTAAGTGCGCCCATGGTGATAAAGGTATAGTGGAACTGCTCAACGGTATTTGCGCTCTCAAAACCTTCATAAAACCGCAGCACCGCTGCACTCACGGCAACCCCTAAACTGATCGACAGCTGTTGCGTCACCGCCAGCACGCTGTTGCCGCTGCTGGCGTTTTCATCAGTCAGGTCGGCGAGGGTGATGGTGTTCATCGACGTGAACTGCGTCGACATCGCCATGCCCAACACAAACAGCGGCAGGATCAGCATCCAGACGGGTAACGCGGCGGATTGCAGCGAGAACTGCGCAATCATCAGACCGATAAAGACCGTCACGCCAACCAGCGTCTTACGATAGCCAAACCAGCGCAGCACCTGTGTCACGGTTGATTTTGCCAGAATCGAGCCCATTGCCGTGGGCGCCATCATGCAACCAGCAATCAGGGCCGGGTAGCCGAAACCCACCTGCAGCATCAATGGCATCAGGAACGGTACGCAACCCGTCCCCAGACGAGACGCAATGTTCCCTGCAATCCCAACGGAAAACGTTCGGGTGTTAAAGAGCCCCAGGGAAATTAACGGCGTCGGGTGACGGCGCGCGTGACGTATATAAAGAAGGAATAACAGAATACCGCCGAGGATAACGGAGAGCGCTAACCACGTCGCGACGATCTTCTCGCCAAACAGCTCCATTCCGCTGGAGAATAACACCAGGCTCAGGCCAAACAGGAAAAAGCCGCCCATGTCGAAGCTGCGCCTTGGCGTGGTGAAGTTTGGCATATATTTGCGGGCATACAGCAGCCCCGCAACGCCAATTGGAATATTAATCAGGAAGATCCAGTGCCAGCTTGCCCAGGTGACAAACACGCCACCGAGTACCGGGCCAAGAATCGGGCCGACCAGGCCCGGCATGGTGACGAAGTTGAGCACGGGAAGCAGTTCGCTCCTGGGGTAGGCTCGCAGCAAGGCAAGACGCGCCACCGGCATCATCATCGCACCGCCAATGCCCTGCAATACGCGGAAGATAACCAGCTCCGTTAAGGATGAGGAGAGCGCACAGGCTAGCGACCCGAGCGTAAAGAGCGTGACGGCCAGCATGAAAACTCTGCGGGTGCCAAAGCGGTCGGCCAGCCAGCCGCTGACCGGAATTAACATTGCGACCGTCAGGGTGTAGCTGATGATGGCGGACTGCATCGCCAGCGGAGAGCGGTTAAGGCTTTGCGCTATAGCGGGAAGCGCTGTGTTGAGGATCGTGGCATCCAGTGCCTGCATAAAAAACGCCATGGCTGCAATCCACGGCAATCCGGCCATGCTGCGCGCTTTTTTCGTTGTCATTTATTTACCTGCTGGTGGGTTGGCGCGGCCAGCAGTGCCTGGCACGCACTCAGGGCTCGCTGCCCGTCGCTTTCCTGGATGGCATCAACTATCGCCTGGTGCAAATCCAGTTTTACCACTTCGTTTTGTGTAATAGAGGTAAAGTAAGTGTGATACACCGAATGAAATAAAGAGGCAAAAGAGGTAAGAAACGGATTGGCGCTCATCATATAGATGTGTTCATGCCAGGCCATATCAACCTCAACCCAGCGTTCGCGGTTGAAGTGCTTTTTCAGGAACACCATCTCTTCCATCAGCGCGTTAAGCTGTGCTTTCTGCTCTGCAGTTCCTAGCGTGGCGGCAAGCAGACATGCCTGAGGTTCAAGGCTGCTGCGCATCACCAGAAAGTGATCGACGACCTGGTGAAAGTTATCTTCCGTCATCCACCAGGAGAGCAGTTCCTGATCGAGAAAATTCCAGTTACTCTGTGGCATCACGCGTGTGCCAATGCGAGGGCGTGGAAGCACCATGCCTTTTGCCGTCAGGGTTTTCACCGCTTCGCGAACGGCGGTACGGCTCACCCCAAACTGCTCACCCAGCTCCATCTCACCCGGCAGGATGCTACCTGGGGCATATTTACCCGCTAAAATCCGCTGAGCCAGCTTTTCTGCCAGCACGTACGACAGGTTTTTTTGGGCGGCCAGCTGTTGTGCGCTTAATGGCATCGCTTTTATTCCTTAAAGATTCATGCTGATAATTATGCCACCTCGAATGTGATTGTGGTTGCAGATACATCAAATAGAACAATTTGTAGCTCGATTTCACCTCTGTTGGTGAAAAAAAACGCGGATGGAAACTTTTTTTAAATTTCCTCTTGTCACGTCGGAATAACTCCCTATAATGCGCCTCCACTGACACGGAACAACGGCACACACGCCGCCGGGTCAGCAGAGAAAAGCGAAAATAAACGCTTGACTCTGAAGCGGGAAAGCGTAATATGCACACCCCGCGCCGCAGCGAAAAGCGAAGCGGCACTGCTCTTTAACAATTTATCAGACAATCTGTGTGGGCACTCAAAGTGACATGGATTCTTAACGTCGCAAGACGAAAAATGAATACCAAGTCTCTGAGTGAACATACGTAATTCATTACGAAGTTTAATTCACGAGCATCAAACTTAAATTGAAGAGTTTGATCATGGCTCAGATTGAACGCTGGCGGCAGGCCTAACACATGCAAGTCGAGCGGTAGCACAGAGAGCTTGCTCTCGGGTGACGAGCGGCGGACGGGTGAGTAATGTCTGGGAAACTGCCTGATGGAGGGGGATAACTACTGGAAACGGTAGCTAATACCGCATAACGTCGCAAGACCAAAGAGGGGGACCTTCGGGCCTCTTGCCATCAGATGTGCCCAGATGGGATTAGCTAGTAGGTGGGGTAACGGCTCACCTAGGCGACGATCCCTAGCTGGTCTGAGAGGATGACCAGCCACACTGGAACTGAGACACGGTCCAGACTCCTACGGGAGGCAGCAGTGGGGAATATTGCACAATGGGCGCAAGCCTGATGCAGCCATGCCGCGTGTATGAAGAAGGCCTTCGGGTTGTAAAGTACTTTCAGCGGGGAGGAAGGTGTTGAGGTTAATAACCTCAGCAATTGACGTTACCCGCAGAAGAAGCACCGGCTAACTCCGTGCCAGCAGCCGCGGTAATACGGAGGGTGCAAGCGTTAATCGGAATTACTGGGCGTAAAGCGCACGCAGGCGGTCTGTCAAGTCGGATGTGAAATCCCCGGGCTCAACCTGGGAACTGCATTCGAAACTGGCAGGCTAGAGTCTTGTAGAGGGGGGTAGAATTCCAGGTGTAGCGGTGAAATGCGTAGAGATCTGGAGGAATACCGGTGGCGAAGGCGGCCCCCTGGACAAAGACTGACGCTCAGGTGCGAAAGCGTGGGGAGCAAACAGGATTAGATACCCTGGTAGTCCACGCCGTAAACGATGTCGACTTGGAGGTTGTGCCCTTGAGGCGTGGCTTCCGGAGCTAACGCGTTAAGTCGACCGCCTGGGGAGTACGGCCGCAAGGTTAAAACTCAAATGAATTGACGGGGGCCCGCACAAGCGGTGGAGCATGTGGTTTAATTCGATGCAACGCGAAGAACCTTACCTACTCTTGACATCCAGAGAACTTTCCAGAGATGGATTGGTGCCTTCGGGAACTCTGAGACAGGTGCTGCATGGCTGTCGTCAGCTCGTGTTGTGAAATGTTGGGTTAAGTCCCGCAACGAGCGCAACCCTTATCCTTTGTTGCCAGCGGTCCGGCCGGGAACTCAAAGGAGACTGCCAGTGATAAACTGGAGGAAGGTGGGGATGACGTCAAGTCATCATGGCCCTTACGAGTAGGGCTACACACGTGCTACAATGGCGCATACAAAGAGAAGCGACCTCGCGAGAGCAAGCGGACCTCATAAAGTGCGTCGTAGTCCGGATTGGAGTCTGCAACTCGACTCCATGAAGTCGGAATCGCTAGTAATCGTAGATCAGAATGCTACGGTGAATACGTTCCCGGGCCTTGTACACACCGCCCGTCACACCATGGGAGTGGGTTGCAAAAGAAGTAGGTAGCTTAACCTTCGGGAGGGCGCTTACCACTTTGTGATTCATGACTGGGGTGAAGTCGTAACAAGGTAACCGTAGGGGAACCTGCGGTTGGATCACCTCCTTACCTTAAAGAACCTGCCTTTGCAGTGCTCACACAGATTGTCTGATGAAAAGTAAATAGCAAGGCGTCTTGCGATTGAGACTTCACGTCCCCTTCGTCTAGAGGCCCAGGACACCGCCCTTTCACGGCGGTAACAGGGGTTCGAATCCCCTAGGGGACGCCACTTGCTGGTTCGTGAGTGAAAGTCACCTGCCGTCATATCTCAAAACTCATCTTCGGGTGACGTTTGAGATATTTGCTCTTTAAAAATCTGGATCAAGCTGAAAATTGAAACGACACATCTTAAATGGTGTGTTCGAGTCTCTCAAATTTTCGCAAGTCGATGATGAATCGAAAGAAACATCTTCGGGTTGTGAGGTTAAGCGACTAAGCGTACACGGTGGATGCCCTGGCAGTCAGAGGCGATGAAGGACGTGCTAATCTGCGAAAAGCGCCGGCGAGGTGATATGAACCTTTGACCCGGCGATGTCCGAATGGGGAAACCCAGTGTGATTCGTCACACTATCGTTAACTGAATACATAGGTTAACGAGGCGAACCGGGGGAACTGAAACATCTAAGTACCCCGAGGAAAAGAAATCAACCGAGATTCCCCCAGTAGCGGCGAGCGAACGGGGAGCAGCCCAGAGTCTGAATCAGCTTGTGTGTTAGTGGAAGCGTCTGGAAAGTCGCACGGTACAGGGTGACAGTCCCGTACACGAAAGCACACAGGCTGTGAACTCGAAGAGTAGGGCGGGACACGTGGTATCCTGTCTGAATATGGGGGGACCATCCTCCAAGGCTAAATACTCCTGACTGACCGATAGTGAACCAGTACCGTGAGGGAAAGGCGAAAAGAACCCCGGCGAGGGGAGTGAAAAAGAACCTGAAACCGTGTACGTACAAGCAGTGGGAGCACCTTCGTGGTGTGACTGCGTACCTTTTGTATAATGGGTCAGCGACTTATATTCTGTAGCAAGGTTAACCGTATAGGGGAGCCGAAGGGAAACCGAGTCTTAACTGGGCGTTAAGTTGCAGGGTATAGACCCGAAACCCGGTGATCTAGCCATGGGCAGGTTGAAGGTTGGGTAACACTAACTGGAGGACCGAACCGACTAATGTTGAAAAATTAGCGGATGACTTGTGGCTGGGGGTGAAAGGCCAATCAAACCGGGAGATAGCTGGTTCTCCCCGAAAGCTATTTAGGTAGCGCCTCGTGAACTCATCTTCGGGGGTAGAGCACTGTTTCGGCTAGGGGGCCATCCCGGCTTACCAACCCGATGCAAACTACGAATACCGAAGAATGTTATCACGGGAGACACACGGCGGGTGCTAACGTCCGTCGTGAAGAGGGAAACAACCCAGACCGCCAGCTAAGGTCCCAAAGTCATGGTTAAGTGGGAAACGATGTGGGAAGGCACAGACAGCCAGGATGTTGGCTTAGAAGCAGCCATCATTTAAAGAAAGCGTAATAGCTCACTGGTCGAGTCGGCCTGCGCGGAAGATGTAACGGGGCTAAACCATGCACCGAAGCTGCGGCAGCGACACTTAAGTGTTGTTGGGTAGGGGAGCGTTCTGTAAGCCGTTGAAGGTGTGCTGTGAGGCATGCTGGAGGTATCAGAAGTGCGAATGCTGACATAAGTAACGATAAAGCGGGTGAAAAGCCCGCTCGCCGGAAGACCAAGGGTTCCTGTCCAACGTTAATCGGGGCAGGGTGAGTCGACCCCTAAGGCGAGGCCGAAAGGCGTAGTCGATGGGAAACAGGTTAATATTCCTGTACTTGGTGTTACTGCGAAGGGGGGACGGAGAAGGCTATGTTAGCCGGGCGACGGTTGTCCCGGTTTAAGCATGTAGGCGGAGGTTCCAGGTAAATCCGGTACCTTTTAACGCTGAGGTGTGATGACGAGGCACTACGGTGCTGAAGTAACAAATGCCCTGCTTCCAGGAAAAGCCTCTAAGCATCAGGTAACACGAAATCGTACCCCAAACCGACACAGGTGGTCAGGTAGAGAATACCAAGGCGCTTGAGAGAACTCGGGTGAAGGAACTAGGCAAAATGGTGCCGTAACTTCGGGAGAAGGCACGCTGATATGTAGGTGAAGCCCCTGCGGGTGGAGCTGAAATCAGTCGAAGATACCAGCTGGCTGCAACTGTTTATTAAAAACACAGCACTGTGCAAACACGAAAGTGGACGTATACGGTGTGACGCCTGCCCGGTGCCGGAAGGTTAATTGATGGGGTTAGCGGCAACGCGAAGCTCTTGATCGAAGCCCCGGTAAACGGCGGCCGTAACTATAACGGTCCTAAGGTAGCGAAATTCCTTGTCGGGTAAGTTCCGACCTGCACGAATGGCGTAATGATGGCCAGGCTGTCTCCACCCGAGACTCAGTGAAATTGAACTCGCTGTGAAGATGCAGTGTACCCGCGGCAAGACGGAAAGACCCCGTGAACCTTTACTATAGCTTGACACTGAACACTGGTCCTTGATGTGTAGGATAGGTGGGAGGCTTTGAAGCGTGGACGCCAGTCTGCGTGGAGCCAACCTTGAAATACCACCCTTTAATGGCTGGTGTTCTAACGTAGACCCGTAATCCGGGTTGCGGACAGTGTCTGGTGGGTAGTTTGACTGGGGCGGTCTCCTCCCAAAGAGTAACGGAGGAGCACGAAGGTTAGCTAATCCTGGTCGGACATCAGGAGGTTAGTGCAATGGCATAAGCTAGCTTGACTGCGAGAGTGACGGCTCGAGCAGGTGCGAAAGCAGGTCATAGTGATCCGGTGGTTCTGAATGGAAGGGCCATCGCTCAACGGATAAAAGGTACTCCGGGGATAACAGGCTGATACCGCCCAAGAGTTCATATCGACGGCGGTGTTTGGCACCTCGATGTCGGCTCATCACATCCTGGGGCTGAAGTAGGTCCCAAGGGTATGGCTGTTCGCCATTTAAAGTGGTACGCGAGCTGGGTTTAGAACGTCGTGAGACAGTTCGGTCCCTATCTGCCGTGGGCGCTGGAGAATTGAGGGGGGCTGCTCCTAGTACGAGAGGACCGGAGTGGACGCATCACTGGTGTTCGGGTTGTCATGCCAATGGCACTGCCCGGTAGCTAAATGCGGAAAAGATAAGTGCTGAAAGCATCTAAGCACGAAACTTGCCCCGAGATGAGTTCTCCCTGACTCCCTGAGAGTCCTGAAGGAACGTTGAAGACTACGACGTTGATAGGTCGGGTGTGTAAGCGCAGCGATGCGTTGAGCTAACCGATACTAATGAACCGTGAGGCTTAACCTTACAACGCCGAAGCTGTTTCGGCGAAGAGACAGACAATCAAGTTTCAGCCTGATACAGATTAACAGAATTTGCCTGGCGGCTTTAGCGCGGTGGTCCCACCTGACCCCATGCCGAACTCAGAAGTGAAACGCCGTAGCGCCGATGGTAGTGTGGGGTCTCCCCATGTGAGAGTAGGGAACTGCCAGGCATCAAATAAGTGAAGAGGCCATCCGAAAGGATGGCCTTTTTGCGTTTAAGCACCTCAGAAATTTGTAGGCCGGGTAGGGCGAAACCGCCCCCCGGTAAGTCAGAGCGCACTCCACTCCACTATAAACTCCGCAATCCCTTCCACATCATTTAAATCCAGCATCGGAACTTCAAGCGGCAATACAACATCACTGGCCACCGCAATCACATGCTCATCCAGCGTTAATTCGCTGAAATCATGCCCGGCATCGCTTCTGAACAGCAGGATCTTAGGCACGGCCTCATGTTTAAATCCCTCAACCAGCACCAGATCCAGCGTGGCATGATCCATCCGGCTGACCAGATAGGCGAGATCCAGCGGCGCCTCATCCGGCGTTTCTGTCATCAGCGCCCAGCGTTGAGTACTTGCCACCATCGTTTGCGCTGCACCCGCTTTACGCAATGCATAGCTATCTTTTCCCGGTCTATCGACATCCATATGATGATGGGTGTGCTTAATCAATCCTGGATGGATACCTCTGGCACAAAGCGCAGGAATGAGCTTTTTCAGCAGCGTGGTTTTTCCGGTCCCACTCCAGGCGGAAATGGCTACGACAGGTATCATCTTTTCTCCTGCATCATCTGCAAATCGTCAGGCGTATTCACATTCACAAAAGCTGATTTTAAATCGCTAAAATCAACGGGATGACCGCCAGACTCGCGCATAAAAGCCATCACCCTGCGCTCTCCCGCAGCCAGATAGGACTGCAGGGATGGCGCCAGGGATCGGTGCATCAATGCGATAGCAGGATGATCACGCTCGCCGTCATGTACCCAAACCACAGGAGCCGTACCCCGAAGCAGCAACAAACGTTCGACAAGACAGGACGGAATAAACGGGGTATCGCAGGGACAGAAGATGAACCACTCTCCGTGAGACTGTTGCATGACCGAAAGCATACCAGCCAGCGGTCCCGGGTAATCCTCAAGGATATCCTGGTAAACGGCGTACCCGCTGAGCTGGTAAGTGTCGATATGCCGGTTAGCACTGATGACCATTGTCGACACCTGGCCTGCGAGCGTATCAGCGACACATTGCCATAAGGGTTTGCCATTCAGGCGTTGAAGCCCCTTATCTTTTCCCCCCATACGCGTTGCTCTGCCACCTGCCAGAACGACCCCAATGATTTCCTGCCTAAGATTCACGAATATCGCCTCTTTTATTGTGGGATTGACCCTGCTAACGTGTCACTCTAAATGAAAGGAGCACCACCATGAAATGTAAACGTCTGAATGAAGTTATTGAACTCCTCCAGCCCGCCTGGCAAAAAGAGCCAGAGCTAAATCTGATGCAATTTTTACAGAAACTGGCGAAAGAGTCAGGTTTTGACGGCGAACTGGCAGACCTTTCTGACGACATCCTGATCTACCATCTTAAAATGCGTGACTCTGCCAAAGATGCTGTTATTCCTGGTATCCAGAAGGATTATGAGGAAGATTTTAAGACCGCATTACTGCGCGCCCGAGGCGTAATTAAAGAGTAAAAGCTTGTAAGCGGCGGCACCGAAATCGCCACAAGATGATATCCTGAATCATTCGTATAATTTCCGGATGATCGGATGAACGACCAGGCTTTTACTTTCCAGACATTACACCCGGACACCATTATGGATGCCCTGTTTGAACAGGGTATTCGGGTGGATTCCGGGCTAACACCGTTAAACAGCTACGAAAACCGCGTCTATCAATTTCAGGACGAGGATCGTCAGCGCTTCGTCGTAAAGTTCTATCGTCCTGAACGCTGGTCCGCAGAACAAATTCAGGAAGAGCATCAGTTTGCTCACGATCTGCTGGATGACGATGTTCCCGTTGCCGCGCCGCTAAAATTCAATAATCAAACGCTCCTCACGCACGAAGGGTTTTACTACGCTGTATTCCCAAGCCTGGGTGGCCGCCAGTTTGAAGCGGATAATATCGATCAGATGGAGTGGGTTGCCCGCTATCTTGGGCGCATACACCAGACGGGACGCAAAAAAGCCTTTATTGCCCGCCCGACTATCGGAATTCAGGAATACCTTCTTGAGCCACGCGAAATATTCGAAACGTCTGCCATGATCCCCACTGCGTTAAAGGATGATTTCCTCAACGCCACCGATAAGCTCATTGCTGCTGTTAAAACCTGCTGGCGTGACGATATTTCCGTTCTGCGCCTGCATGGCGATTGTCATGCAGGAAATATCCTCTGGCGTGATGGCCCGCTGTTTGTCGATCTCGATGATGCGCGTATGGGGCCCGCGGTTCAGGACCTGTGGATGCTGCTCAATGGCGACAAAGCCGAGCAACGCATGCAGCTTGAAACCATTATTGAAGCTTATGAAGAATTTAGCCCGTTTAATTCAGACGAAATTGCCCTGATTGAGCCTTTACGTGCGATGCGTTTTGTTTATTATCTCGCATGGTTAATCAGGCGTTGGGACGATCCCGCATTTCCCCGGAATTTCCCGTGGCTTACCGGAGAGGATTACTGGCGTAGCCAGATATCTACATTTACTGAGCAGGTCAAGGTTCTTCAGGAACCCCCTCTGCAATTAACGCCGATGTATTAATTGGACACACCCAGGAGAGAGTTAATCATGAAAAAAATTTGGCTGGCGCTGGCAGGTATGATTCTGGCATTTAGCGCTTCTGCTGCGCAGTTTACCGACGGCAAACAGTACACCACGCTGGACAAACCGGTCGCTGGCGAGCCACAGGTTCTGGAGTTTTTCTCGTTCTACTGCCCACACTGCTATCAGTTCGAGCAGGTGCTGCATGTTTCGGATAGCGTGAAGAAAAAGCTGCCAGAAGGCACCAAAATGACCAAGTACCACGTCGAGTTCCTGGGCCCATTGGGTAAAGACCTGACCCAGGCGTGGGCGGTTGCGATGGCACTGGGCGTGGAAGATAAGATCACTGCGCCAATGTTTGAAGCCGTACAGAAAACCCAGACCGTTCAGACCACTGCGGATATTCGTAAAGTGTTCGTTGATGCCGGCGTGAAAGGGGAAGAGTATGACGCTGCATGGAACAGCTTTGTGGTGAAATCTCTGGTTGCTCAGCAGGAAAAAGCGGCTGCTGATCTCCAGCTTCAGGGCGTTCCGGCGATGTTTGTTAACGGCAAATACCAGCTGAACATGCAGGGCATGGACACCAGTAGCATGGATATCTTCGTACAGCAGTATGCTGATACCGTGAAATACCTGGTTGAGAAGAAGTAATTTCGCTGATGTAAAAACGCCGGTCACTGACCGGCGTTTTTGTATAAAGATTTAATATTGTCTATCTGTTCGTCTTTCTCTTTCCAGAGCGTATTAAGCCACTGCTGGAAACGACGCTTGAAACTCTTATCGTTAACGTAATCACCGTGCAGCCCGGCATCTATCGGGACCAGATCGACACGCACAACAATGCGCGTCAGTTTGCCGCTGAGCATATCGTAGAACGGCGTCTTATCGTTTTCCGGATAGCAGAGCGTGACGTTCAGGAGTTTATCGAACTGCGATCCCAGCACGTTAAGCGCCATCGCAATACCCGCAGCCTTTGGCGGCAGCAAGTGCTGGTACGGAGAGCGGGTTTGTTGATGCTTCTCCTCCGTAAATCGGGAGCCTTCAACAAAGTTCACGATGGTCGTAGGATGCGCGCGAAACTTTTCGCAGGAACGGCGTGTGGTCTCCACATCTTTGCCGCGACGCTCGGGATGACGAATTAAATAGCTGCGCGAATAGCGTTTCATAAACGGCATATCAAGCGCCCAGCAGGCCAGCCCGATAAAAGGCACCCAGGCGAGCTGCTGTTTCAGAAAGTATTTGTTCATCGGGATGTGTTTGCGAAAAAGTACGCATAACACCACGATGTCCGCCCAGCTGTGGTGATTGCAAATCAGCAGATACCAGTTCTTCTTGTTAAGACTCTCCAGCCCTTTGATATCCCACTTCAGATGCGGGTTCAGGCACAGCAGGATCGCCAGTCCTTCGCACCAGCAGTACATCATGAAGTTACAAAATGCGGACACGGCTCGCCACACCACAGGGACAGGCAGCAGCAGTTTAACGATCCCGGCGATAATGATTGGCACAGAGCAGGCGACAGTCACCAGGATAGTTAAAATGATGCTTAACAGTAATGTTATTGCAGCGAGCAATCTCGACATAATGAGCTTTTTCAAATGGTTAGCTGTAAGTGAGCGGTCGGCTATGCAACGCCGGGCGCTGATTTTACCAGAAAACAGACAAATTAATGGCGATTTGACGTGATGATTTGGCCGCTTTTACCCTGTCGCAGAAGATTTCTCTGTGATTCCACGCTTAACAAGGCTTATATCCACATAGACTAAATTGCCATCAGGTGACCATATAGAGAAGATCTAATGCGATAACAGTATGATAATTAAGATCTAAAAATTAACTCATATGTATTTTTTACGTCTGTTATTCATATGAAGTGAAAATATACACAAACTTATCCACAGTTTGATTTTTGCGAGCGATCCTCACGATCGCAAAATCTTTTCCTGTATCTGGCGCTAATACCTGATGTTTTCATCCTTCTGTGGCATCCTTTACCCATAAATTGATTAAAGGCACGGACATTATGGTTCAGATCCCAGAAAACCCTCTTATTCTCGTCGATGGCTCTTCTTACCTGTATCGGGCATACCATGCGTTTCCTCCTCTGACCAATAGCGCAGGGGAACCTACCGGCGCAATGTACGGCGTGCTGAACATGCTGCGCAGCCTGATCCTTCAGTATCAGCCAACCCATGCGGCTGTGGTCTTTGATGCGAAAGGTAAAACTTTCCGCGATGAGCTGTTTGAGCATTACAAATCTCACCGTCCGCCAATGCCAGACGATCTGCGTGCGCAAATTGAGCCGCTGCACACCATGGTAAAAGCGATGGGGCTGCCGCTGCTGGCCGTCTCTGGCGTTGAGGCTGATGACGTTATCGGCACGCTGGCGCGTGAAGCAGAAAAGATGGGTCGTCCTGTGCTGATCAGCACCGGTGATAAAGATATGGCGCAGCTGGTGACGCCAGGCATCACCCTGATTAATACCATGACCAACACTATTCTGGGGCCAGAAGAAGTGGTCACAAAGTATGGCGTGCCGCCTGAGCTGATTATCGACTTCCTCGCGTTGATGGGCGACTCCTCGGATAACATCCCGGGTGTCCCTGGTGTCGGTGAAAAAACCGCGCAGGCGCTGCTCCAGGGGCTGGGTGGTCTGGATACGCTCTACGCGGAGCCGGACAAAATCGCCGGGCTCTCCTTCCGTGGCGCAAAAACCATGGCCGGAAAACTGGAAGAGAACAAAGAGGTGGCTTATCTCTCCTATAAGCTGGCCACAATCAAAACCGATGTCGAACTGGAGTTGGGCTGTGAGCAGCTTGAAGTGCAACAGCCTTCCGCTGACGATCTGCTGAGCCTGTTTAAGAAATACGAATTCAAGCGCTGGACCGCTGACGTGGAAGCCGGTAAATGGCTGCAGGCGAAAGGGGCTAAACCTGCTGCAAAGCCGAAGGAGACAATCGTCGTTGACGCAGAAGAGCAGGCGGAAGAAGAAGCCGTGGCGCTTTCCTTCGACAACTACGAAACCATTTTTGAAGAGTCACGGCTGATCGCCTGGATCGATAAACTGAAAAAGGCGCCGGTCTTCGCCTTTGATACCGAAACCGACAGCCTCGATAACATCTCTGCCAATATGGTTGGCCTGTCATTTGCAACAGAGCCGGGTATTGCCGCCTACGTTCCCGTGGCGCACGATTACCTGGATGCGCCGGAGCAAATTTCCCGTGAACGCGTGCTTGAGCTGCTGAAGCCAATCCTGGAAGACGAAAAGGCGCTCAAGGTCGGGCAAAACCTCAAGTACGACCGCGGCATTTTGCAAAATTACGGCATTGAACTGCGCGGGATTGCCTTCGACACCATGCTTGAATCCTACATTCTGGACAGCGTCGCGGGCCGCCATGATATGGATTCCTTATCTGACCGCTGGCTCAAGCACAAAACGATCACCTTTGAAGAGATTGCCGGTAAAGGGAAAAATCAGCTCACCTTTAACCAGATTGCTCTGGAAGAAGCGGGGCGCTACGCGGCGGAAGACGCTGATGTCACGCTGCAGCTGCACCTGAAGATGTGGCCAAAACTGCAGAAGCATGAAGGTCCGCTGAACGTGTTCCAGCATATCGAGATGCCGCTGGTGCCCGTGCTGTCACGCATTGAACGCAACGGCGTGAAGATTGACCCAACGGTGCTGCATAACCACTCCGGGGAGCTGGCGCAGCGTTTGACCGAGCTCGAGCAAAAAGCGCATGAGCTTGCAGGCGAGCCGTTTAACCTCTCTTCGCCGAAGCAGCTGCAAACCATTCTGTTTGAAAAGCAGGGCATCAAGCCGCTGAAGAAGACCCCTGGCGGCGCGCCGTCAACCTCTGAAGAGGTGCTGGAAGAGCTGGCGCTGGATTACCCGCTGCCAAAAGTGATTCTGCAGTACCGAGGCCTCGCGAAGCTGAAGTCTACGTACACCGACAAGCTCCCGCTGATGATTAACCCGAAAACGGGTCGTGTGCACACGTCGTACCATCAGGCTGTCGCGGCGACCGGTCGTCTCTCATCAACCGATCCTAACCTGCAGAACATCCCGGTACGTAACGAAGAAGGCCGCCGTATTCGCCAGGCTTTCATCGCACCAGAGGATTATCTGATTGTCTCTGCTGACTACTCGCAAATTGAGCTGCGTATTATGGCGCATCTGTCCCGCGACAAAGGCCTGCTGACCGCGTTTGCCGAAGGGAAGGATATCCACCGGGCAACCGCGGCGGAAGTCTTCGGCTTGCCGCTGGACAGCGTGACCAACGAGCAGCGCCGCAGTGCTAAGGCGATCAACTTCGGTCTGATTTACGGCATGAGCGCATTTGGTCTTTCGCGCCAGCTCAACATTCCGCGCAAAGAGTCGCAGAAGTATATGGATCTCTATTTCGAGCGTTATCCGGGCGTGCTGGAATATATGGAACGCACCCGCGCGCAGGCGAAGGAAAAAGGTTACGTCGAAACCCTTGATGGCCGCCGTCTCTACTTACCGGACATCAAATCCAGCAACGCGGCGCGTCGCGCTGGCGCAGAGCGTGCGGCGATCAACGCCCCGATGCAGGGTACCGCGGCGGACATTATTAAGCGTGCAATGATCGCCGTTGATGCCTGGCTGGAAAAAGAGAAGCCTCGCGTGAAAATGATCATGCAGGTACACGATGAACTGGTATTTGAAGTGCACAAAGACGACCTCGACGCCGTGTCGAAGAAGATCCACGAACTGATGGAAAGCAGCATGACGCTCGATGTGCCGTTGCTGGTGGAAGTAGGAAGTGGCGAAAATTGGGATCAGGCTCACTAAGGGTTCTTCGCATAACGCGCTTTTTATGTAAGTTTGCAACATAACAACGCGCGTTTTGTGACAATCATTAGAATTCCCTATGTAAAGAATGAAAAAAAACTACAAAAAGTGCTTTTTCTGCAGCACAAAAAGGGGTAGAGTTGTCGGCGTAGGGTACAGAGGTAAGATGTTCTATCTTTCAGACCTTTTACTTCACGTAATCGGATTTGGCTGAATATTTTAGCCGCCCCAGTCAGTAATGACTGGGGCGTTTTTTATTGCGGCAAAGAAAAATTCAGGCAAAAAAACGCGGCTATCGCCGCGCTCGGTATTACTCTTCTTCCGCTTCCGTCGCGGGTTCCAGCTCGCTAAACCAGGTATCGAGCTTCTGACGCAGCTTGTCCACGCCCTGCTTTTTCAGCGAGGAGAACGGCTCAACCTGCACATCACCGTTGAACGCAAGCACCGCTTCGCGAACCATATTCACCTGCGCTTTGCGCGCGCCGCTCGCCAGCTTATCGGCTTTCGTCAGCAGCACCAGCACGGCGATATCACTTGCTACCGCCCAGTCGATCATCTGCTGATCCAGATCTTTCAGGGGATGGCGAATATCCATCAGCACCACCAGACCCTTCAGGCACAGGCGTTTTTCCAGGTATTCACCCAGCGCACGCTGCCACTTGATTTTCATCTCTTCCGGTACCTGCGCGTAACCGTAGCCCGGTAAGTCGACCAGGCGTTTGCCCTCTGCGACTTCAAACAGGTTGATCAGCTGGGTACGGCCAGGTGTTTTTGAGGTGCGCGCCAGGCTCTTCTGATTGGTCAGCGTATTCAGGGCGCTGGATTTCCCCGCATTGGAGCGGCCAGCAAATGCCACTTCAATACCGGTATCAGAAGGAAGGTGGCGAATATCGGGCGCACTGGTGACAAAATGCGTCTGTTGGTAGTTCCAGGTAGTCACGTGGTCGTCTCCAAAATCGTAATCTGAAGGGGATTATACCCGAATGCAGGCAAAAGGCTTTTCTGATTGCTATGAGCAGTAGACGAATGCCACAACCGGTGTGAGAGATCGGCCAGTGATGCTATGGGAGATTTCAGAGAAATCGCAGGCGTCAAAAAAGGCAAACTGTTTTAAATCATAAGTTTATTTCCAGGTAATTATCTGAAAAACCTTTTTTGTACCGTTTCGTTGCTTGTTAGTTTAACGGAACAAGGTAAAGTGTGCGTCAGGGCGAGGAAGCCAACAGGAAATCGACTTAAGGATTAGGGTCAGGAGCGCCAGGAGGCGAAGACGCAGGATTGTCAGGATGACCAGCGCCAGGAGGCGTTTTAAAAGGAAATGGAACCGTATCACGGACGGTATTAGCCAAGGGATAAACAGGGTTTGTTGTTGGCAAACACGGAAAGTCTGACCCGCTAAGGGTTGTGAGTCAGGAAAAAAGGCGACAGATTGCTCTGTCGCCTTTTTTCTTTGCTTGCTTTCTGCTAGATTTCGCCGCAATTCTATACTGAAGAAAACGACTTAAAGATAAAACATCATGAAAAAACCAACCTCCGCTGCGGGCGCGAAACGCCCCGCAAAAGCACGCCGCAAAACGCGCGAAGAACTGAACCAGGAAGCGCGCGATCGCAAACGCGACAAAAAACATCGCGGTCATGCTGCGGGTAGCCGTGCCAACGGTGGTGGTGCAGCGGGTGCTTCTGCAAAAGGCAAACAGCAGAAAGACCCTCGTATCGGCAGTAAAACTCCCATTCCACTGGGCGTGACAGACACCCCGGTCACTAAGCAGCACAAACCAAAGAGCGAGAAACCTATGCTTTCACCGCAGGCTGAGCTGGATTTGCTGGAGAACGATGAGCGCCTGGACGCGCTGCTGGAACGTCTTGAAGAGGGTGAAACCCTGACCGCTGAAGAGCAGTCATGGGTGGATGCCAAACTGGATCGTATCGATGAACTGATGCAGAAGCTGGGCCTGTCATACGACGATGACGAAGATGAAGAAGAAGACGAGAAGCAGGAAGATATGATGCGTCTTCTGAAGGGTGGAAACTAACATTTGCACCCGGCAGGCACGATAGTCCTGCTTATAACCCTTCCGGTTATATGTTATCTGGTGTGGTTATTCGTTAAACTACGGCGGTTGTCGCGGCGACAGAAGTGGCTGCGCACCCGAATGATGGCCCGCGATGGGGCCAGAACGGGCCGCCGTATACGAACGCGACACCAACGGAAGGAGTGAGCATGTCAGCACCAACTATCGACTGGGATTTGGCCCTAATCCAGAAATATAACTATTCCGGGCCGCGTTATACGTCATACCCCACCGCGCTGGAGTTCTCCGATGCCTTCGGCGAGGCTGATTTCCAGCAGGCTGTCGCGCGCTATCCTGAGCGTCCGCTGTCGCTCTACGTCCATATTCCGTTCTGCCACAAGCTCTGCTACTTCTGCGGCTGCAATAAAATTGTTACCCGTCAGCAGCATAAAGCCGATCAGTATCTTGACGCGCTCGAACAAGAAATTGTGCATCGCGCGCCGCTGTTTACTGGCCGTCACGTCAGCCAGCTGCACTGGGGCGGCGGGACGCCAACCTATCTGAATAAAGCGCAAATAAGCCGCCTGATGACCCTGCTGCGCGGCAATTTCAGTTTTAACGCCGACGCTGAAATCTCGATCGAAGTCGATCCGCGTGAAATTGAGCTTGATGTACTGGATCACTTACGCGCCGAAGGCTTCAATCGTCTGAGCATGGGCGTGCAGGATTTCAATAAAGAGGTTCAGCGTCTGGTGAACCGCGAGCAGGACGAAGAATTTATCTTTGCCTTACTCAATCACGCGCGTGAGATTGGTTTCACCTCGACCAATATTGACCTGATATACGGCCTGCCAAAGCAGACGCCGGAAAGCTTCGCCTTCACCCTGAAGCGCGTGGCCGAACTCAACCCGGACCGCCTGAGCGTCTTTAACTATGCGCATCTGCCGACGCTCTTTGCCGCTCAGCGCAAAATAAAAGATGCCGATCTTCCTTCTGCCCAGCAGAAGCTGGATATTCTGCAGGAAACCATTACCTCGCTGACCGAAACCGGCTATCAGTTTATCGGGATGGATCACTTTGCTCGTCCGGATGACGAGCTGGCGATTGCGCAGCGTGAAGGCGTTCTGCACCGTAACTTCCAGGGCTACACAACCCAGGGCGATACCGATTTGCTGGGGATGGGCGTCTCCGCTATCAGCATGATTGGCGACTGTTACGCGCAAAATCAGAAAGAGCTGAAGCTTTACTACCAGCAGGTTGATGAAACGGGCAACGCGCTGTGGCGAGGCATCGCGTTAACGCGCGACGACTGCATCCGTCGGGATGTGATTAAAGCGCTAATCTGCAACTTCCGTCTCGATTTCAGCGACGTTGAGTCGCAGTGGGATCTGCACTTCAGCGATTATTTTGCGGAAGACCTGAAGCTGATTGCACCGCTGGCGAAAGACGGGCTGGTGGATGTGTCGGAGAGCGCGATTGAGGTCACGCCGAAAGGGCGTCTGTTGATTCGTAATATCTGCATGTGCTTTGACGCGTATCTGCGTCAGAAAGCGCGACTGCAGCAGTTCTCGCGGGTGATTTAAGGCGCATTGCCAAAAGCACTAAACGTAGGCCGGGTAAGGCGAAGCCGCCACCCGGCTTTTACGTTCAACTCGCTAGCTAAACAGCCCAACCAGCGCCGCACACAACATAGCCGCAACGGCTGTTTGTGGCGTGTGGCTTTCAGCGGCTCCGCTAGAGAGCATATTCACGATTGTTTCCAGCATGATGTTCACCCCCAATTTCCGGGCACGATCATACAAAACTCATCGGAACAGTAAAGCGCAAAATAACGGCAATTTGCGCTCAATTAATAACCTTTACACAGCGGCGTACGATCACTCCATTCCCAGCTCTTTAAGCTTGCGCGTCAGGGTATTACGTCCCCATCCCAGCAGGCGAGCGGCTTCCTGCTTATGACCCTGCGTATGACGAAGCGCGGTGGTTAACAGCGTACGCTCCATCTCTGGCTGAGCTTCAGACAGCAGGTTTTGATGACCGGAACGCAGCGCGCGATCGGCCCACTGCGCCAGCAGCGTCGCCCAGCTGTCCGGCAGCGCGTGCCCGGTACTGCTTTCAGGCGCGGTTGCTTCAAACAGCTCGGCCGGTAAATCCTGAATCAGCACCTCCTGCCCGGCGGCCATCACGGTTAACCAGCGACAGGTGTTTTCCAGCTGACGCACGTTGCCCGGCCATGCCAGACGCGTCAGAGCGGCATCGGTTTCCGGGTGAAGCTGCTTGGCTTCCACACCCAGCTCGCGGGCGGCTACCTGCAGAAAATGACGTGCCAGGCGGGGAATATCTTCCCGACGCTCACGCAGCGGCGGCAGATGAACGCGGATGACGTTCAGACGGTGGAATAAATCCTCACGGAATTTTCCTTCCTGAACGCGTTGCTCCAGGTTCTGGTGGGTCGCGGCGATAATACGCACGTCCACCTTCACCGGCGCATAGCCGCCCACGCGATAAAACTGCCCGTCGGCCAGCACGCGCAGCAGGCGTGTCTGGACATCCAGCGGCATATCGCCGATCTCATCCAGGAACAGCGTACCGCCGTCAGCCTGTTCAAACCGCCCCTGGCGAATGGTATTGGCGCCGGTAAATGCCCCTTTTTCATGGCCGAACAGTTCGGACTCAATCAAATCCTTCGGGATCGCCGCCATATTCAGGGCGATGAACGGCGCTTTTGCCCGCGGGCTGTGGCGGTGCAATGCATGCGCCACAAGCTCTTTACCGGTTCCCGACTCACCGTTAATCAATACGCTGATGGACGAGCGGGATAAACGACCAATAATGCGAAACACGTCCTGCATCGCCGGCGCTTCACCGATGATATCTGTGGTTGGCCCAAAATCGGGCGCGTGGCGCGGCTGTTGCTGCTCCTGATAATGACTAATCGCGCGCTCAACCAGCGCCACCGCTTCGTCGATATCAAACGGTTTGGGCAGGTAATCAAACGCCCCTTGCTGATAGGCGCTTACTGCGGCATCCAGATCGGAGTGCGCGGTCATTATGATGACCGGAAGCATAGGGTGGCGTTGTTTGATCTGCTTTAACAGCGCCAGCCCGTCCATGCCCGGCATACGAATATCCGAAAGCAGAACATCTGGCGTTTTGGTGGTGAGTGCGTCGAGCACTTCGCTGCCGCTCTCAAACGTCGTGCAGCTTAATCCTGCCCCTGTGAGCGCGCGTTCAAGCACCCAACGGATGGAGCTATCGTCATCGACTACCCAGACTATCCCTCGTTGCATAAACGTCACCTTTATTTTTTAATCGGCAGGAAAACCGAAAACTCGGTATGTCCCGGCCAACTGGTAAATTCAATTTTCCCGGAGTGTTGATCGATCAAACTGCGGGCAATGGATAAGCCCAGGCCGGTTCCGCCTTCGCGACCGCTTACCATCGGGTAGAACAGGGTGTCCTGCAAATGCGATGGAATGCCGGGCCCGTTATCTTCAACGTCGATTCGGGCGGCCAGCCGGTAGCGCACGCCGTGTAACGTGAGCTGGAAGGCGGTGCGGGTGCGTAAAATAATCTCACCGCCTTCAGGCCCCAGCGCCTGCAGGGCATTACGCACAATATTCAACAGGACTTGCTCAATCTGGTCCGGGTCATGGGCCAGTTCCGGCAGGCTTGGGTCGTAATCACGTACCAGCGTGACGTTCTCTGGCAGCTCCATTGAGACGAGCTTCACCACCCGCTCAGCCACTTTATGGATGCTTTCTGTGACGTGCATTCCCGGCTGCTGCGGACCGAGAAGACGGTCTACCAGATTCCGCAGACGGTCCGCCTGCTCAATGATGACGTTGGTATATTCCGCCAGCGCGGGATCGGGCAGCGCCTTGGTCAGAAGCTGCGCCGCGCCGCGTAATCCACCCAGCGGGTTTTTGATTTCATGCGCCAGACCGCGCACCAGGTCACGGGCGGCAATCTGCTGCGCATGCTGAAGCTGCTCCTGGCTCAGTCGACGCTGATTATCCATCGGCGCCATTTCCAGCAGGATCAGACCTTCGGGAAGACGTTGCGCCGTTAGCGACAGAATGTGCGAGCGCCCGTCGATCACCAGCGTGACTTCGTTATCGGTAAACCCCTGGCCAGCCTGCAAACTTTCCTGCATCAGGCCAATATTCAGCGAAAAATAGCTCAGGAGTTCAGGAAGCGGGGTGCCGAACAGTTTACGTGCGCTTTGGGCGAGCAGCTGCTGCGCGGCCGGGTTGGCGTAATGAACGGCCAGCTCGTCGTCGACCAGCAATATGCTGTTAATCAAAGAATTGAGGATCTGCCCAGCATCGGGCAGCGTGCCAGTTGCCATTCAGCAGTCTCCTGGAGTCGTTTGCACTAATTTAGTGCAGTATAGCGTTTTCGGCGTAAAAAGCGCGTGAGATCAGGTTGTTGGTGGAGAAAAAAGCCCATCCGGAGATGGGCTAAAAGTTTCCACGGCAACTACCCCCGGCGCTTATCACGCCGGGTAAAACAACTTTTATTAAACGCTGTAGTACAGTTCGAACTCAACCGGGTGTGGAGTCATACGCACGCGGTCGTTCTCTTCCATACGCAGGGCGATGTATGCATCGATAGCGTCGTCAGTGAATACGCCACCTGCAGTCAGGAACTCGCGGTCTGCGTCCAGCGCCTGCAGGGCTTCTTCCAGAGAGCCAGCAACCTGTGGGATCTCTTTCGCCTCTTCTGGCGGCAGGTCGTACAGGTTTTTGTCCATCGCTTCGCCCGGATGAATCTTGTTCTTGATACCGTCCAGACCGGCCATCAGCAGTGCTGCGAAGCACAGGTATGGGTTAGCCGCTGGGTCCGGGAAGCGAACTTCGATACGACGCGCTTTAGGAGAAGCCACCACCGGAATACGGATAGAAGCAGAACGGTTACGTGCAGAGTAGGCCAGCATCACTGGCGCTTCGTAGCCCGGGACCAGACGCTTGTAGGAGTTCGTGGTTGGGTTCGCCAGGGCGTTGATCGCTTTAGCGTGTTTGATAACACCACCGATGTAATACAGCGCCTGCTCGGACAGACCGGCATATTTGTCGCCAGAGAACAGGTTGGTACCGTTCTTGGACAGAGACATGTGGCAGTGCATACCGGAACCGTTATCGCCAAACATTGGTTTTGGCATGAAGGTCGCGGTTTTACCGAAACGGTGCGCAACGTTGTGCACAACGTATTTGTAGATCTGAATTTCGTCCGCTTTTTTGGTCATGGTGTTGAAGCGGGTTGCCACTTCGTTCTGACCAGCAGTCGCCACTTCGTGGTGGTGAGCTTCAACAACCAGGCCCATCTCTTCCATCACCAGACACATGGTGGAACGAATGTCCTGTGCAGAGTCGACCGGAGGAACCGGGAAGTAACCGCCTTTCACGCCAGGACGGTGACCTTTGTTACCGCCTTCGTATTTGGTGGAAGAGTTCCATGCACCTTCGATGTCGTCGATAGCCACGTGGGAGCCAGAAATAGAGGCACCGAAACGGATGTCATCGAACAGGAAGAATTCTGGCTCTGGCCCGAACAGAACGGTGTCTGCGATGCCGGTAGAACGCAGGTACTCTTCAGCGCGTTTCGCGATAGAACGTGGGTCGCGGTCGTAGCCCTGCAGCGTGCCTGGCTCGAGGATGTCGCAACGGATGATCAGGGTTGGTTCTTCGAAGAACGGATCAATGACCGCAGTGGTCGCGTCTGGCATCAGAACCATGTCGGATTCGTTAATGCCTTTCCAGCCACCAATGGAGGAGCCGTCAAACATTTTGCCTTCTTCAAAGAATTCGGCGTTCACCTGATGAGCAGGGATTGTGACGTGCTGTTCTTTACCTTTGGTATCGGTGAAGCGCAGATCAACAAACTTCACTTCATGTTCGTTCAGCATCGTCAAAACGTGTTCAGCGGACATACTTAACTCTCCAGATTGGTCATTGTCGTCGTGGTAACGAGGTCTTCAATTTCTGTTTGTACTGGCTGGTGCCATGTATTTTTTATAAAGCGAAATCTGTGCCAACTTTTAAATCACCCCAAAAAGGCGTTATCATGCGCACCATAGTGCAAAAGGGCTGCACCACAATGGATTTGTTGCACCAGTATAGTGCTTCAATGTGAACATTGAGCACCATATTGGTGCAATTTACGTTAAAGTGCCCTTTTACCGCTCCGTGAAAGCGATCACAAAGCATCTCTGCAATACTTGTTTGCGGGGGATGTTTGTGATCCTGTTTTGTAGTGCGATTAATCCGTGTACAATAACGCGCTATTTCTAAATGCCTGAGGCAAAGTTGTGATCGAAAATTTGCGTAACATCGCCATCATCGCGCACGTAGACCATGGTAAAACTACCCTGGTTGACAAGCTGCTGCAGCAATCCGGTACGTTTGATGCGCGTGCCGAAACCCAAGAACGCGTGATGGACTCCAACGATTTGGAGAAAGAGCGTGGGATTACCATCCTCGCGAAAAACACCGCGATTAAATGGAATGACTACCGTATCAACATCGTTGATACCCCAGGGCACGCCGACTTCGGTGGTGAAGTTGAACGTGTAATGTCCATGGTAGACTCCGTTCTGCTGGTCGTTGACGCAATGGATGGCCCAATGCCACAGACGCGCTTCGTGACCAAAAAAGCTTTTGCCCATGGTCTGAAGCCAATCGTTGTTATCAACAAAGTTGACCGCCCTGGCGCGCGTCCTGACTGGGTTGTTGACCAGGTCTTCGACCTGTTCGTTAACCTCGACGCGACCGACGAGCAGCTGGACTTCCCTATCGTTTACGCATCTGCGCTGAACGGTATCGCAGGTCTGGACCACGAAGACATGGCTGAAGACATGACCCCGCTGTATCAGGCGATTGTTGACCGTGTTCCTGCGCCAAACGTCGATCTCGACGGCACCCTGCAGATGCAGATCTCTCAGCTCGACTACAACAACTACGTTGGCGTAATCGGCATTGGTCGTATCAAGCGCGGTAAAGTGAAGCCTAACCAGCAGGTTACTATCATCGATAGCGAAGGCAAAACCCGTAACGGTAAAGTCGGTAAAGTACTGACTCACCTGGGTCTTGAGCGTATCGAGAGTGACGTTGCGGAAGCGGGCGACATCATCGCTATCACCGGTCTGGGTGAGCTGAACATCTCCGACACCATCTGCGATCCGCAGAACGTCGAAGCGCTGCCAGCCCTGTCCGTTGATGAACCAACCGTATCCATGTTCTTCAACGTCAACACCTCTCCGTTCTGTGGTAAAGAAGGTAAATTCGTTACCTCTCGTCAGATCCTTGACCGCCTGAACAAAGAGCTGGTGCACAACGTTGCGCTGCGCGTTGAAGAAACCGAAGATGCTGATGCATTCCGCGTTTCTGGTCGTGGTGAGCTGCACCTGTCTGTTCTGATTGAGAACATGCGTCGTGAAGGTTTCGAAATGGCGGTTTCCCGTCCGAAAGTAATCTTCCGCGAGATCGACGGCCGTAAACAAGAGCCGTTCGAAAACGTAACGCTGGACGTTGAAGAGCAGCATCAGGGTTCTGTGATGCAGGCTCTGGGTGAGCGTAAAGGCGACCTGAAAAACATGAATCCAGATGGCAAAGGCCGCGTACGTCTCGACTACGTGATCCCAAGCCGTGGCCTGATCGGCTTCCGTTCTGAGTTCATGACCATGACCTCCGGTACCGGCCTGCTGTACTCCACCTTCAGCCACTATGACGACGTTCGTCCGGGCGAAGTGGGCCAGCGTAACAACGGCGTACTGATCTCCAACGGTCAGGGTAAAGCGGTTGCGTTTGCGCTGTTCGGTCTGCAGGATCGCGGTAAGCTGTTCCTGGGTCACGGTGCTGAAGTTTATGAAGGCCAGATCATCGGTATTCACAGTCGCTCTAACGACCTGACCGTAAACTGCCTGACCGGTAAGAAACTGACCAACATGCGTGCGTCCGGTACTGACGAAGCAACGGTTCTGGTTCCACCGATCAAGATGACTCTGGAGCAGGCTCTGGAATTCATCGATGATGACGAACTGGTAGAAGTGACTCCACAGTCAATTCGTATCCGTAAACGTCACCTGACCGAGAACGATCGTAAACGTGCTATGCGCGGTGCGAAAGAAGAGTAATACGGTCAATCCGTAGGCCGGGTAAGCGTGAGCGCCACCCGGCAACTAAAAAGCCGCTGATCTCTCAGCGGCTTTTTTATTCGATGATCGCCAGAATTCTTCATTACCTGGGGCGTTATGTCCCGAAGCTATCTCTTTCCTGCGAAATTCAGGGATTAGGGTAACTCTGCTCCATTTATCACGAACACCCGATCTGCCGATGCAATCGTGGTTTCGCGATGCGCGATAATAATCCTGGTGATGTTCATCTCCTGTATAGACTGATTGACCTGACTTTCACTGGTTTTATCAAGGTGGCTGGTCGCTTCGTCCATGAATAAAATACCCGGTTTGCGGTATAATGCCCGGGCAATATAAATCCGCTGTTTTTGACCCCCGGACAACCCTTCCCCAAGTTCACCAATCAATGTCTCGTAACCCATTGGTAGCTTTAAAATGTCATTATGAATATGGCTTGCGATGGCGCATTGCACCATCCACTGCTCGTCAATGTCAGGCCGAAAACCGGCGATATTCTCTTTGATAGAGCCTGAAAACAACTTATCTTCCTGCATGATACAGGCAATGCGTTCAGCATAATGCTCAAAACCAAGTTGCTTAATATCAATGCCATTAATTCGGACGCAGCCGTTCGACGGTTCGAATAAACCGCACAACACTTTCATCAAGGTGCTTTTACCTGCACCCGATACGCCCGTAATAGCAATACTCTCCCCGGCATGAATGGTCAGATTCAGTTTGCTGAATATAGGGTCCGCATGGTTATCATAACGGTAGGTCAGATCCTGAGTTTCGAGCGTTAAGGCTCCGTGTGGTAAACGCAGCGGGCTGGTGGCCGTTGAAGAAGATGCTTCCTGCAGCGCAATATCGGCTACGCGTTCATTATGTAAATTGATGAGCTTCAGCTGAATGATAAAGTTGATCAGGGCATTTATTCGGTCATAGAACTGACTCCTGAAGGTATTAAACGCGATAAACATACCGATGGTTAAATAACTATCCATCATCAGCCTGCCGCTAACCCACAGGATAACAATTTGGTCGCAGGCAGCGATAAAAGAGACGACACCACCAAAGAAGAGATCCATTCGCGTCAAACGAATGCCGGTATTGACCTTATCTGAAAAAAGATTAAACCAGTTATTGATTCTCAGGTCAGTCATCCCCTGAATCTTAATCGTCGCGATACCGTACAGGGTTTCCATAAAATAAGAATTAAGACGTGCTTCCTTGATTAACTCTTCTTCGGATAACTGGCGATAGTATCGATAGGTAGCAAACCGAATGAAGGTGTATATTGCGGTAAAAGAGACCACTATCATGCTGAGCTGAAGGTTGTATAAAAACATCATTACCAGCAAACCCATGAGCATTAGCGTATCAATAATGCTACCAGTTAAACCTGTGGTAAAAGTGGCCCGTATAACATCAAGCGAGTGGAAACGAGACTGAATGTCTCCCAGTTTGCGTCTTTCAAAATAGGTGGTTGGTAGCTTAATAAGGTGAGAAAAAAGGCTAAAACTCCACTGGACGTCGATGAGTGTTCCCAGTATCAGCGTGGTCCAGGAGCGTATGACACTGACCGTCAAACGTAACAGAATCAGAATAAACAGCCCCAGACAGATGATATTAAGTAAACCGTAATCTCCGGATGCAATGACATGATCCGTGACTAATTGTGTTCCCACAGGCAACAGCAGGCTGATCAACTCAATCACCAGCGATAAGAAAAATATCTTCGCCAGTGATGTCATCAGTCCATTGACATTCTTTAATAATGTGGTGGCTTTTAACCTGTGTTGCTTCTTTTGAACTGAGAAAGTGGTTCCCGGCCATACCTCAAGCACAACACCAGTAAAATGTTGGGACAATTCAGGCATGCTAATCACCCGTCGTCCAAACGCAGGGTCGTGGATCACCGCGCTGTTCTTATCGACCTTAATCAGTACGACAAAATGGTTAAAATCCCAATGCAATATGCAGGGCTTACGCACGGCATGTAATTCCTGAAGGTCCACGGACAATGCGCGTGACGACATCTCCAGTTCACTGGCAATTGCTTTTATCGCATGGAGGTTGACCCCACGTGATGACAAATTGAATTGTTGCCGGAGTTGCAGTAGATCGACCTGCTTGCCATAAAAACTGCATATCATTGAAAGACAGGCCAGGCCACATTCGGACGCTTCAGTTTGAAAGACAACTGGGATGCGTTTAAATATCCTCAAATCCAACTTGCGCAGCAGCGTCTCAAGTGTATAAAGTTTATTCATTACCCGCGTCCGTTACGCTCATTTTCATTTCGTAAAAGGGCGATAATAACCACTCATAGATATGTCTCTTTTCAAGGAAAAGAGAAATCTGCGCTTTGGCTCCCTGGCTCAGTGCGAGTTGTTTTCCATGAACTTGCACAGACTGTAGGTCAGGTTTGATCATGATTTTGTACCAGGACTTTTTATCGTCATAGAATTCGTGTGCGATGGTCTGTTTTGACAGAAGTTCTGGCTTCGATGCCGGAAGCCTGGATATTGCTGATATTGATGCCCTGAACTGACCAAATTTTTCATAAGGAAAGGCGTCGTAACTGACATTAACGCGCTGGCCAATCGCCAGATAAGGAAGAACTTCATCGGGAACCCAGGTTTCGAGATAGCATGGTGAATGGATATTCTGCTGAACTCGCGCCAGTACATCGCCTGCGCCGATCATCTTACCTTGCGCCGTATTGATGGAGTCGATTAAGCCATCGGCTGTTGCCTCGATGACATAATTACCTTCCGCTTCTGTATTTAACTTTTCTTTTTCCAGCTCGTATTTTTGTTGCTCAAGCTGGTAAATCTGATGGTCATAATCAGCGCCCTGGGACTGGATCTGCTGATTGAGCGTATCGACCTGAACCTGGTCTTGTGATTTTCTGGCGACCAGGTCAGAAACATTGCTCTGCTGTTGATAGAGTAGTGCGTTTTGACTGCTCATCTGGTCTTTGGTGACCAGACCTTTTTCCTGATAACTACGGTAATCGTTAACGTTCTTCTCAATCTGATTCAGTTCCCGTTCAGCCTGCACGAGGAACCCAGATGAGGTATTAAAACTGGACTGATAATGATCTTTTTGAGTTGTTAGCGCAGCGAGAGTACGTTTTTTAGAAGAGTTCAAATTTGCCATCATTACGCTTATACTGTTTATCTGTAGCGCGATCTCCTTTTTTTTATTTTCATCAACCAGGCCTGATTGCGTCGATACACCTGAATGAATGAGAAAGAGGGCGTCACCTTTTTTTACGCGATCGCCTTCATTAACAAAACTCTTCACGACTGTACCCTGCATTGATGCAGAGATATTCACTGAGCCAGGGAAAGTGGTTACCTCACCGTGAACGATGACGCGACGGGTATAGGAACCTTTGGTAATAAAAATAGAAATGGAAGCAATAAAAACAATGCTGAGCAGTATGATAAAAGCAAAAGGGATGCCCGGCAGAAGAACGGCTTTCCCTTCCCACCGGGTACTCTGATATTCAATAGCTTCCTTGCGAAACATATCTGGCCTCTTGCAGGGTGGAAATAGCCGCTAAATATCAGCGGCTATGAGTTATAATGATTCAGGAATTAATGTCTTCCGTGATCATTACCCTGGCGGCCACCACCACTTTTCGAACCACCATTACCTTTTGATGAACCACCGCTTTTACCACCAACGTTAACCGAGCAACCACCGCTAAAGGATGTGCTTTCAGAGTGAGAACCATCTTTATTAGTGGTGCTGGTGTGAGAATAGCTGCCATTACAACCAGCACTACCACCACCGAACATCCCACCAATCGCACTACCGATAGAACCCCACATTCCTGCGCCGCTGACGTTACTTAATTCACTTTCATTGAGTTCACGCATTATTAATGTTCCTTGCAATAGTGAGCAAAAGGTATACCCATAATATCCATAGACTTTTTCCATACCATTTCACCATCCGTGAATGAAATGTTTTTTACGCCAAAACGCGTAAAATCCTTTTCGCTGTACGTCGACAGACCTGTGTCTGGATCACCAATATTTTCTTTTTGCCCGCAAAGTGGCATCATCCATGACACATTTATTTCTTTGTAGAATGCTTTATCCGTTTTTCTTATTTCTGAGAAAATGCGATCTGTTATCGTTGTGTCTGTATTGATTTCTCCATTAACTGTAGTTGTTAACTTATTGTCATCAGAATTAGGTGACCCATGGAAACCAATAATCGAACCATAGTTGATGATTTTGTTTTTTGCCGCTGGGAAAAGATAGTTAGCACATGAAGAAAGGCATAATCGCCTGACCTCAATGTTAATTTCTTTATCATGAATAATTCGTGCTATATTGATTGCAGTTTCGACATCACCACCACCACTATTTATCGATATTGTTCTGACAGGGATAAGGTTTTTTTTGATAAGTCCCACAATGATTTTGTCATCATCTTTGGATATGTTTCCGTCGATATATAACGTATCAAAAACGAGGTGGGTTGAAGATTTTGGTTCAAGCCCTTGCTTCACAATTAATTGGCTAGAGAGTTGATATAAAATATCTCTGCTGGCTTTTTTAAATTGGTAGGCATTGTATGAATAAATAGCGAATGCGCAGAGTATTGCTATTAAAACGGCACTGAGGACGTATCCCTTTTTAATCTTCACGAAAGTGCAGCTCCATGTGTAAAGTAATGTAAACTTAGCATTATAAAAAAGAAGATAAATAGAGTATTTGTATCTAAATGTAAATTTAAGTAAAGTGAACTTGTTGCAATTTCTCGCAAAGCCGCGAGAAATGGGATTGCCATGGCAAAAACTGGGGGAATATGGTGATGATAAAAAGTTTATGGAAGCGTTTTTCTATAATTTTTTGCAAAATGAACTAAAACGTATATCTTCGCAAAAACGCACTTAAATAAAACCCATCCCAACCTATCGCCCGAAAGCCAATATCATCTTCCTGGGCTAAATTTTTGTTCTTCATACTGCTCCCTCTCAGCTGAATCTCGTGCATAGCCAAACTTTATCTTTCCCGCTACAGTTACCTCTCCACGGCGAGCAGGAGATAACCATGCTTTATATCTTTGATTTAGGAAACGTAATCGTCGATATCGATTTTAATCGCGTGCTGGGTGCGTGGAGCGACTTTAGCCGCGTTCCGCTGGCGACACTGAAGCAGAATTTCGCGATGGGCGAGACCTTCCATCAGCATGAACGCGGCGAGATCGACGATGAAGAATTCGCTGAACGTTTCTGTCAGGAGATGGATCTACCGTTGAGCTACGAGCAGTTTTCACACGGCTGGCAGGCAGTATTTGTCGCCATCCGGCCTGAAGTGATCGACATCATGCATAAGCTTCGCGAGCAGGGCCATCGGGTCGTTGTGTTGTCCAATACCAACCGTCTGCACACGACGTTCTGGCCTGAGGAATACCCTGAAGTTAAGGCGGCGGCCGACAAGATCTATCTTTCGCAGGAGATGGGGATGCGTAAGCCTGAAGCGCGAATTTATCAGGCTGTTCTGCAGTCAGAGGGATTCACCGCGGCCGATGCGGTCTTTTTCGACGACAACGCCGATAATATAGAGGGAGCTAACCAGTTAGGTATAACGTCAATTCTGGTGACCGGAAAAGAGACGATACCAAACTACTTTGCGAAGCAGCTATGCTAAAAACCGTTCATCAAAAAGCCACGCATCATACTCGCCCGCTGAGAGCATGGCTGAAACTGCTCTGGCACCGTATTGATGAGGACAACATGACCACGCTGGCGGGTAACCTCGCCTACGTGTCGTTGCTCTCATTAGTGCCGCTGGTGGCGGTCATCTTTGCCCTGTTTTCCGCCTTTCCGATGTTTGCGGACGTCAGCCTGCAGCTTCGTCATTTTGTCTTCGCGAATTTCATTCCTGCAACCGGGGATGTCATCCAGAACTACATTGAGCAGTTTGTTGCCAATTCCAGCAAGATGACGGCAGTGGGGGCGTGCGGTCTTATCGTTACCGCGCTGCTGTTGATGTATGCCATTGATAACGCGCTGAACACGATCTGGCGGAGTAAAAAAGCGCGGCCAAAGGTATATTCCTTTGCCGTGTACTGGATGATCCTCACGCTGGGGCCGCTGCTGGCCGGGGCGAGCCTGGCGATCAGCTCGTATCTTCTCTCCTTGCGCTGGGCGAGTGAGTTAAACGGTGTAATTGATAATGCGCTTCGCATCTTCCCGTTGATCCTGTCGTGGCTCTCGTTCTGGCTGCTCTATAGCGTCGTGCCGACCACGCGCGTGCCTAACCGCGATGCGGTTGTGGGGGCGCTGGTGGCGGCGTTGCTTTTTGAGCTCGGTAAAAAAGGGTTTGCCCTCTACATCACCATGTTTCCATCCTATCAGCTGATTTACGGCGTGCTGGCGGTGATCCCCATTTTGTTTGTCTGGGTCTACTGGACCTGGTGTATCGTCTTGCTTGGTGCCGAAATAACTGTCACTCTCGGTGTGTACCGCGAACTTAAAAAAGCAGCAGAAGCTGAAAAACAATTAGAAGCAGACCAACCATGATTGCATTGATACAGCGCGTAACCCGTGCCAGCGTCACCGTGGAGGGAGAGGTGACGGGTGAAATTGGCCCAGGACTTTTGGTGTTGTTAGGTGTCGAAAAGGATGACGACGAACAAAAAGCCAACCGCTTGTGTGAGCGCGTGCTGGGCTACCGTATTTTCAGCGATGCGGAAGGCAAGATGAACCTGAACGTCCAGCAGGCGGGCGGCAGCGTGCTGGTGGTTTCCCAGTTTACGCTGGCTGCGGATACCGAGCGCGGCATGCGCCCGAGCTTCTCTAAAGGCGCCGCGCCGGATCGTGCGGAAGCACTTTACGAGTACTTTGTTGAGCGTTGTCGCCAGCAGGAAATGAATACGCAAACCGGACGATTCGCTGCAGATATGCAGGTTTCGCTGGTGAACGATGGCCCCGTCACATTCTGGCTCCAGGTATGAGCCAACTGGCGGCGTGGCCGCGGGTAACAAGAGAGAGTACAGCTATGTATCACCTTCGAGTACCGCAAACGGAAGAAGAGTTAGACGCTTATTACCAGTTCCGCTGGGAAATGCTGCGCAAGCCACTGCATCAGCCAAAAGGATCTGAACGCGACGCCTGGGATGCGATGGCTCACCATCAGATGGTGATGGACGAAGAGGGTAACCTCGTCGCCGTCGGGCGCTTGTATATCAACGCCGATAACGAAGCGTCGATTCGCTTTATGGCGGTTCATCCCTCCGTTCAGGACAAAGGTCTGGGAACGCTAATGGCGATGACCCTTGAGTCCGTCGCCCGTCAGGAAGGCGTTAAGCGCGTCACCTGTAGCGCCCGCGAAGATGCCGTAGAATTTTTTGCCAAGCTCGGTTTTGTGAATCAGGGGGAAATCACAACCCCGCAAACCACGCCGATTCGTCATTTTTTGATGATCAAACCCATCGCCACGCTGGATGATATTCTTCATCGCGCCGACTGGTGTGGACAGCTGCAGCAGGCCTGGTATCAGCACATTCCGCTCAGCGAAAAAATGGGCGTGCGCATTCAGCAGTACACCGGACAAAAATTTATTACCACCATGCCGGAAACCGGCAATCAGAACCCGCACCACACCCTGTTTGCCGGAAGTCTTTTCTCACTTGCCACGCTCACCGGCTGGGGTCTCATCTGGCTGATGCTTCGCGAGCGTCATCTGGGCGGCACCATCATTCTCGCCGATGCCCACATTCGCTATAGCGCACCGATAAGCGGCAAGCCGAGCGCCGTGGCCGATCTGGGGTCACTGGGTGGCGATCTCGACCGCCTGGCACGCGGCCGCAAAGCACGCGTACAAATGCAGGTTGAGCTGTTTGGTGATAAAACACCGGGTGCGGTGTTTGAAGGCACCTACATTGTTCTTCCAGCGAAGCCCTTCGGCGCGTATGAAGAGGGTGGGAACGAGGAGGAGTAATCTTCTGTTCATTCATCTCGGGCGTGCTTAATCCGCCCGGCGATATCCCGCATTAGGTCTCGCGCTGACTGGCTGACGCCGCCAAGCTGAAAGAAGCCATGGATGACGCCCAGCCAGCGCTGAGCAGTACATTTCACACCCTGCTCAGTCAGATGCTGATACAACATTTCTCCCTCATCGCACAGCGGATCGTACTCTGCGGTAATGATGTGCACTGGCGGAAGTCCGTAAAAATCATCGCGCCACAGCGGGCTGGTTTCCGGATGCTGGCGGTCAGTCTCTGCGAGATACATTTCATACCCGCTGAGCAGGGTATCGCGGGTGATAATATAATCCGTGCCATTAAGGGCATAGCTTTCAAAACTGGCCGTGGCGTCGAGCATGGGATAGATAAGAATAAGCTGTACAGGTTGCCATAACTTTTTAACCTTAAGCCTCAGCGCCGTTACCAGCGCCAGATGCCCTCCTGCACTGTCTCCACAGAGGGTGAGCCGGTTCTTATCCACGCCTAATTTGTCCGCATACTGCCAGACCAGATCTGCACCTCTTTCAGCATCGTCATGTGCGGCGGGGAAGGTATGCTCCGGCGCTAACCTGTACTGAACCGCGATCACCCGGCAATTGCCGTAGCAGGCTAACTGACGGAGTTGGTTGTCATGGGTATCAAAGCCGCCGCTGATAAAGCATCCGCCGTGATAGTAGATGGCAGCAGGCAATATTTCAGGGGCATTAAGAGGTGAAAATACCCGAATGGTAAGGCCCTCAAGCACTAGCGTCTCCACCTGAACGCGCGTTTCTGTCTTCCCAGCAAGCCCCGTGCTGGCAATGTACCCTGCTCGTCTTACCTCAATGGTCTGTCGACGTGACGAAGGCCGGCCTGCAGCGATAAACCCCTGAACCAGCTGTGCAATACCCTGTTCCAGTGCCATGAAAATTCCCTTTAACTGTATGGATATACAGTTTTATAACCTGGTTTGATTCAAAAGAAAACAAGAATATTGTCGAGGACAAAAAACCGGAAAGCGGCCCGCAAAGGTGAGTCATGTTTTTATTATCTGCTTCAGCCACACCTGTAAAGCGTATGCCTTGCCTGGAAATAATCAGGGATGAAATAGTCAGGGGGGATATGAGTTCTTTGGCGGGCCCTGATATGGGCAGAATACTTATCGGTTTATCTGATGTCGTGATTCTACGGCTGGATAATCTCAAGCACGAAAGACTATTCGGGCATTATTGGGGTCGTTTCACCTTAACAGCTGTAGGCCGGGCAAGCTCGCGCCGCCCGGCACTGTCAGAGGGAATTACTCCCCTTCACCCGGGAACAGGAACGGGTTGATCGAGCTGCGGGCAAAGCCCTCCTGCTCCATCTTCGCGTCCAGAATCAGCGAGGCGAGATCGTCGGCCACCGCTTCGACTTTCGGGTCTTTTTCCTGATACATAATCTTCAGGTAAGTGCCGCAGTCGCCGCAGCTTTCGGCTTTCACTGCCGCTTCTTCATTTTCCAGCGACCAGTAATTCAGATCGCGGGTCTGCTCGCAGTTGCTGCACTTTATGCGCACCACGTGCCACTCGGTTTCACACAGGTTGCAGTGCAGGTAGCGCAGCCCCTGAGTCGTGCCGATTTGCACCATGCTTGATACCGGCATGGAGCCGCAGACCGGGCAGAACTGGCGCGCCTCGCCGTATTCGGCGCGGGCTTTACCGGGGATCAGGCTTGCCATTTGCGCCCAGTAGAGCGACAGCGCAGCCCAGATAAACGGCGCTTTATCGCTGCTCACCAGAGCGAAGTCGGAGGCAAACAGCGCGCTCGCCATCTCTTCCAGCTCCAGGTCAGAGGCCTTTTCCAGATTCTCAATGACCGCCAGCGCGGTGCCGCTCATCTCCGGCTTCAGCTCGGCAATGAGCGAATGCAGCAGCTTTTGCCAGTGCTTGTCGCGCGGCAGGACGTGAATGTCCAGCGGCGGCTTGCCCTGCGCGTTGGCTTCTTTGATGCGCGCGGTCAGATCCATTTGCAGCGGGTGGTCGTACAGCACCACTTCCTGCGCGTGGGCAACCAGCGCGGCAAAGCGCAGAAAATCGCCCAGCGGGTTGTTCTCTGCCAGCTCGCGCAGACGCTCTGCGCGGCGGTTGTAGAGGTTCTTGAGTCTGGGGAATAACAACGGCGGAATATAATCCGCCGTGCGTTTCTCGCTCGACCCCAGCTCATCTTGCGGGATTATGCGAATACTCATTCAGATGACTTTTCCTGTTTCTGGCGGACTTCACGGTACCAGCGCGGGTGATGTTTCTTCGCCCACGTACTGGTTACCCATCCTTCCACCATCGCGGTAATGGTGCCTTTCACCCAAAGGGCGGCGTAGATATGCACCATGATAACCACAATTAACGCCACTGCGGCAAATGAATGCAGCATCAGCGCGAATCGGATCACCGGGATTGAGAAAGCAGGCGCAAAGTACGGACGCCAGATGATCACGCCGCTCACCAGCAACAGGACCAGGAAGATAATCGCCGCCCAGAATACGCATTTCTGGCCGAAGTTATAACGCCCGGTATCACCCACTTCCTCGTTGACGACGATCTTACGAATATTCTTCGCCCAAAAGATATCATCCCGATTGATTAGGTTATGGTGCCAGTAGCGGAAAAACATGATGATAAACGAGGCAAACATCACCACACCCACGAACGGGTGAAGGATGCGCGCCAGCTGTGGCGTACCCAGTACCTGCATCAGCCAGTTGAAGGACGGGAAGAAGAACCCCAGCCCGCTTATCGCCGCCAGCATGAAGCAGAAGGCGGTGACCCAGTGGTTGATGCGTTCCGGCGCGGTGTAGCGCACGATGGTGTCACGTTTTCTCATTTGCGCACCTCGTCTTTCTCTTCATGCAGGTTGTCGTCTTCCTCTTCCGCGCGGTTCGGACCAACGCCGACGTAGTGGAAGATGCTCGCTGCGAAGGTGGCAGCAAAACCGACCGCTGCCAGCGGTTTCCAGATGCCTTTCCAGAACTTCACAGTGGCGCTAATTTCCGGGTTCTCCGGCAGGCCGTGATACAGGTTCGGCTTGTCGGCGTGGTGCAGCACGTACATCACGTGCGTACCGCCAACTCCGGCCGGATCGTACAGGCCCGCGTTGTCGTAACCACGGGTTTTCAGCTCGCCCACGCGCTCTGCCGCCAGCGTTTTCATATCCTCTTTGGAGCCAAAGTGGATTGCGCCGGTTGGGCAGGTCTTCACGCACGCTGGCTCCTGGCCGACGGTGACGCGGTCTACGCACAGCGTGCATTTGTAGACGCGGTTGTCTTCCGGGTTCAGGCGCGGTACGTCGAACGGGCAGCCCGCGATGCAGTAGCCGCAGCCGATGCACTGTTCGGACTGGAAGTCGACGATACCGTTGGCATACTGAATGATAGCCCCTTCTGACGGACATGCCTTCAGGCAGCCCGGATCCGCACAGTGCATACAGCCGTCTTTGCGGATAAGCCATTCCAGTTTGTCGTTCTGCTCAACTTCCGAGAAACGCATCACCGTCCAGGACTTGGCGGTCAGGTCCGCCGGGTTGTCGTACACCCCGACGTTGTGACCCACTTCGTCACGCAGGTCGTTCCACTCCGAGCACGCCACCTGACAGGCTTTACAGCCGATACAGGTGGTCACGTCGATAAGCTTCGCCACTTCCTGCTGGTGGTCCCGCGCCTGAGGCGCGGGCGTGAAACCGTTAGTCGCGGAACGACGGATAATGTCTTGAGATTGATAAGCCATAAGTCGTCTCCGTTACACCTTTTCCACGTTCACGAGGAAGGCCTTAAACTCCGGCGTCTGCGTGTTCGCATCGCCGACGAACGGCGTCAGGGTGTTCGCAATGAACCCTTTCTTCGCCACGCCCTCATAGCCCCAGTGGATCGGAATACCGATGGTATCCACCTGCTGACCGTGAACGTTCAGCGTGCGAATACGCTTGGTCACCACCGCCTTGGCCTTGATATAGCCGCGGTTAGAGGAGACCTTCACGGTATCGCCATGGGCAATGCCGAGCTTGCCCGCCAGCTTCTCGCCGATCTCCACAAACTGTTCCGGCTGCGCGATGGCGTTAAGCAGCGCGTGCTTGGTCCAGTAGTGGAAGTGCTCGGTCAGACGGTAGGTGGTACCCACGTACGGGAACTTGTCCTTTTTACCCAGCGCGTCGAAATCGCCCTTGAAGATACGGGCTGCCGGGTTAGAGACCACGTTCGGGTGCAGCGGGTTGGTACCCAGCGGCGTCTCAAACGGCTCGTAGTGTTCCGGGAACGGACCTTCCGCCATCTTATCGATAGCAAACAGGCGTCCCATCCCTTCAGGCTGCATGATAAACGGCCCAACGTCGCTGCCCGGTGCGGCAGTGCTGTAGTCCGGAATATCCACGCCGCCCCATTTCGCGCCGTCCCACTTCAGAAGCTGACGCTTCGGATCCCACGGGTTGCCTTGCGGATCAGCGGATGCGCGGTTATAGAGGATGCGGCGGTTGAGCGGCCACGCCCATGCCCAGCCCAGCGTATTGCCAAGGCCCGACGGGTCGGCGTTATCGCGGTTGGCCATCTGGTTGCCTTTTGGCGTCCAGCTACCGGCGAAGATCCAGCAGCCGCTTGACGTGGTACCGTCATCGCGCAGGTGCGCGAAGGTGCTGAGCTGATCGCCTTTCTTCGCCAGCACGGTACCGGTGGCCGGGTCGATAACGTCCGCCAGCGCCTTACCGTTGCTCTCCATCGCCACTTCTTCTGGCGCAGGGTTTTCCGGCGTTGAGTAGTTCCAGGTCATGTTCAGCACCGGTTCCGGGTTCGCGCCGCCTTCTTCCGCATACATCTTACGCAGGCGTAAGAAGATACCGGCCAGGATCTCGCCGTCGTTCATGGCGATGCCCGGGGCGTCCGCGCCTTTCCAGTGCCACTGCAGCCAGCGTCCGGAGTTGACGATAGAACCGTTCTCTTCCGCGAAGCAGGTTGACGGCAGACGGAACACTTCAGTCTGAATCTTCGACGGATCGACGTCGTTCGACTCACCGTGGTTCTGCCAGAAGGTTGAGGTCTCGGTATTGAGCGGGTCAATCGTCACCAGGAATTTCAGCTTCGACAGAGACTCAACAACCTTGTTCTTGTTCGGGAACGAGGCAACCGGGTTAAAGCCCTGGCACAGATAGCCGTTCACTTTGCCCTGATGCATCATCTCGAAATACTGCAGAACGTCGTAACCCTTGTCCCACTTCGGCAGCCAGTCAAAGCCCCAGCTGTTTTCCGCCGTCGCTTTGTCGCCGAAGAAGGCTTTCATCATTGAGACGAAGAACTTCGGATAGTTGCCCCAGTAGTTTACCTGGCCTTCGAGCAGCGGTTTAGGCGTGCTGGCCGTCAGGTAGGTTTGCAGATCGGTCTGTTTCTCGCTTGGCAGGTTCATGTAACCCGGCAGGCTTTGAGACAGCAGGCCGAGGTCGGTCAGACCCTGAATGTTGGAGTGACCGCGCAGGGCGTTCACGCCGCCGCCTGCCATCCCCATGTTGCCGAGCAGGAGCTGAACCATCGCCATGGTACGGATGTTCTGCGCGCCGATGGAGTGCTGCGTCCAGCCGAGGGCGTACAGGAACGACGCGGTTTTATCTTTCGCGCTGGTCTCGGCGATAAGCTCGCACACCTTCAGGAAGTCTGCCTTCGGCGTACCGCAGATATTCTCAACCACCTCCGGCGTATAGCGGGAAACGTGCTCTTTCAGCAGGTTCCACACGCAGCGCGGATGTTGCAGGGTGGTGTCGCGCTTCGCAAAGCCTTTTTCATCCAGCTCGTAGTTCCAGCTGGTTTTGTCGTATTTGCGTTTTTCGGCGTCGTAACCGCTGAACAGGCCATCTTCGAAGTGGTAATCCTCACGCACGATCAGGCTGGCGTTGGTATAAGCTTCGGTGTATTCGCGGTTATATTTTTCGTTGGTCATCAGGTACAGCAATACGCCTGACAGGAAAGTGATGTCAGTACCTGAACGAATTGGGGTGTAGAAATCCGCCACTGACGCAGTACGCGTAAAGCGGGGATCGATCACAATCAGTTTCGCACCGTTGTGGATTTTGGCTTCCATCGCCCAGCGGAACCCGACAGGGTGCGCTTCAGCGGCGTTACCGCCCATCACCACAATGAGGTTGGCGTTCTTGATGTCGACCCAGTGGTTGGTCATCGCACCGCGACCAAATGTTGGAGCAAGACTTGCTACCGTTGGTCCGTGTCAGACACGCGCCTGGTTGTCGACCGCGAGCATACCGAGTGCGCGCGTAAATTTCTGGGTTAAATAACCGGTTTCGTTGCTGGAAGCAGAGGCACACAGCATCCCGGTGGAGAGCCAGCGGTTGACCGTGACGCCGTCGGCGTTCTTCTCAACAAAGTTGGCATCGCGGTCTTCTTTAATGTGTTTTGCGATGCGGTCAAACGCCTCTTCCCAGCTGATTTGCTGCCATTTATCGGAGCCAGGCGCGCGATATTCAGGGAACTTGAGGCGGCTTTCGGAGTGGATAAAGTCCACCAGACCGGCCCCTTTCGGGCACAATGCGCCGCGGTTGACCGGATGATCCGGGTCGCCTTCGATATGGAAAATAGACGCTTTGGCGTTTTTAGCACCGTCGCCGAGGCTATACATCAACAGCCCGCAACCGACAGAGCAGTACGTACAGGTATTACGGGTTTCACGGGTGCGCAGCAGTTTATACTGCCGCGTTTCCGCCAGCGCTACGCCGGGCGCAAAGCCCAGTGCCGCTGCCGTGGTGCCTGCCATACCGCCAGCGCAGATCTTAAAGAACTGCCTTCTGCTGACCTGCATGGGTCACTCCTTGTTTCGACATTGCTTACATATGTAGTTTTAACTTCGCGGTTGAGAATTGACCGCAAAGGAGAAAAATTTGCGTTAATCCCTCAATTCCACGAGGGATATCATCAGAATACCACAATGTCGGTACAGCTGTTCTAATGGCGTTAATACAAAGTGAACGTATTATCACCCTGTTGACTATAAAGTGTGATATTAATCACATTATTAACCACGCATGTTAAAGGGGTGTAGCATGCGTTTTGTTGTACCTCTCACAAGTGAGTAGGTAAACTTGATGCTGAAAAGTTGATCCATACTATGCGTAAGCCCTGTTGTTTGTGATGCAATAGCAGGCTCACCTCCGTGGTTGTTCAGGAATACCGCTGTGTCTAAACAAAACCGTGCTCCCCACTCGTCCCCCCTGCCTGCGGGCATTGTGGAACTGTCGGTACACAGACCGCCCCACATTACCCATGCCACGCCGGATTTTCTGGCGGAAGAGGTGCCCGTTGCGCTCGTTTACAACGGTATCTCCCATGTGGTGATGATGGCTTCGCCGAAAGATCTCGAGCTGTTCGCCATCGGTTTTTCCCTCTCGGAAGGCATCATTGACCATCCGCAGGAGATCTACGGCATGGACGTGGTGCAGGCTTGCAACGGCCTTGAAGTGCAAATCGAACTCTCCAGCCGCCGCTTTATGGGGCTGAAAGAGCGCCGCCGCGCGCTGGCCGGACGTACCGGCTGCGGCGTGTGTGGCGTTGAGCAGCTCAATGATATTGGCAAACCCGTTGCGCCACTGCCGTTTACTCAGACCTTTAATCTGGCTCACCTCGACCATGCGCTCGAGCACCTGAATGATGTACAGCCCATCGGCCAGCTGAGCGGCTGCACGCACGCGGCGGCATGGGTGTTGCCGTCGGGCGATATTGCCGGGGGACACGAGGACGTGGGCCGCCACGTGGCGCTGGACAAGCTGCTCGGTCGCCGTGCGCGTGAAAGTGATGTCTGGAGGCAGGGGGCGGCACTCGTTTCCAGCCGCGCCAGCTATGAGATGGTGCAAAAATCGGCGATGTGCGGTGTGGAAATTCTGTTCGCGGTGTCGGCGGCGACCACGCTGGCGGTGGAGGTGGCGGAGCGCTGCAACCTGACGCTGGTGGGCTTCTGCAAGCCGGGAAAGGCGACCGTTTATACCCATCCTCAGCGATTAATTGTTAATCAATAATTTTGAATGATAATAGCAAATCCTTCCGCTTTTAGTTGTTCGTGATGAGGTCTAGTATTTATCTCATCAAGGCACGGTGCCTTACCTAAACAACTTAATGAAAGGGTTTATATCATGAAAAGCATCAAAACTTTTGTCGCTGTAATCGCTCTGGCTACTTCTTTCGGTTCTTTCGCTGCACAGACCGTGACCGCAACCGCCTCTACCATTGATGGCGCAGAAGCTAAAATCGCGGCTCAGGCTCAGGATGCTGGCGCATCATCTTACAAAATTACCCAGGCGTTCTCAGGTAACCGCGTACACATGACTGCTGAACTGACTAAATAAGCTGTCACACCGTCGAAAGAGCGCCCCCGGGGCGCTTTTTTAGCTTATGCCCGCCACGCGCAGCAGCGCGGTTACCACTGCCGCCGCCACGATCACCACAATTAACGGCATCTTCCGCCAGGCCAAAAACACCGCAAACGCCACGCCCAGCACGCGCGCCATGCCGGCAAAGTGGTCACCTTCATAAAACGTGGTCGCCAGCGCCACGGAAAACAGCAATACCGTTGCCGCATCTGACAGCAGCGCCTGTGAACGCTCTGACAATGCCAGCCTGCTGCCCAGTTTCGCCCCGCCAAGACGCATCAGATATGTTCCCGCAGACAAAATGGCGATACCGAGAATAAAAAACGTCATATTTCCCATTATTTTTTCCTCGCAGCGAGACCCAGTAAGGAGAGCAGCACCGGTAATCCCACCGGGGCAAACGGCACGGCGGCCAGTGACAGCGCGGCGCCGCTGCAGGCGCGGATCAACGTGGTGCGGTTTTTAAACGCGGGAACCACCAGCGCCAGCAGTATCGCAGGGAATACCGCATCCAGCCCGATGGTTTCCGGGTCCGGCAGCAGCTTGCCGACCATGGCGCCCAGCAGGGCCCCCAGCGGCCAGACAATCGCCACGCCTAAACCACATAGCCAGTACGCCGCTTTGCGCTGTTCGGGCGTTTTTTGCGACAGGCCAAACACCACGCTTTCGTCATTCATGATGTGGCAGCCCAACAGGCTCAGACCACGTTTGCCGACCAGCTCACGCACCGTCACGCCAAACGGCACGTGCCGCGCGTTGACCAGCAACCCCGCGGCTGCGGCCGCCAGCGGATTACCGCCGCTTGCCACAATGCCGATAAACATAAACTCTGACGCGCCCGCGAGTACAGTGATGGAGAGTACAAACGGTACCCAGACCGGGAAACCGTAGGCCATCGCCAGGGAGCCGTATGACATCCCGACCACGCCGACCGCGAGGCAGACCAGGATGATTGCTTTTATGGTGTCGCCTTTCAGGCAAGAGAGATGATGCTTCATACATTTTTAGCCATATCGAACGTGTATCCATTATAATGAACGCAACAGAAGTGTTTTTCAAGATGAACGATTCGTTCGGTTTATAGAACAATGAGGCCGTTATATGACGCAGCCAATCAGCCTGATCGCTAAAAGTCTGGTGCGGGAACGCTTGCGAACCGGGCTTTCACTGGCGGAAATTGCCCGCCGTGCCGGGATCGCTAAATCCACCCTTTCCCAACTGGAGTCCGGTAACGGTAACCCTAGCCTGGAAACGCTGTGGTCGCTTTGCGTGGCGCTGGATATACCTTTCGCCCGCCTGCTGGAGCCGCAGTTGCCGACCACGCAGGTGATCCGCCGTGGTGAAGGGACGAAAGTGGTTGCCGGACAGGCTAATTATGAAGCCATTTTGCTGGCGGCGTGTCCGCCCGGCGCGCGCCGCGATGTCTATCTTCTGATGACTCAGCCGGGTGCCGATCGCCTCTCCCAGCCGCATTCACCGGGTTCGGTCGAGCATATTATCGTGACGCAGGGGCGGGCGCTGGTCGGCCTGCTTGACGCGCCGGAAGAGCTCGGCGCAGGGGATTACATCTGCTACCCCGCCGATCGGCCGCATATCTTCAAGGCCCTGGAACCAGACACGTATGCGCTGCTGGTGGCGGAACAAAACTAACCCGAGAATGCTGCCATCATTGCGGCAGCATCTTCCGTTAACCTCCTGAGTGAATTACCCATTTTGGCTTTTGTCAGAATGCGAATAACCTTATAAAAACTACGGCATTGATAATCATTTTCAATATCATTTAATTAACTATAATGAACCAACTGCTTACGCGGCATTAACAGCTGTGCCGCCCGACAATAATGGAGAGGATTATGAGTTATACACTGCCATCCCTGCCGTATGCCTACGACGCACTGGAACCGCATTTCGACAAGCAGACGATGGAAATCCATCACACTAAACACCACCAGACCTATGTGAACAACGCGAACGCCGCGCTGGAAAGCCTGCCAGAGTTCGCTAACCTGTCTGCTGAAGAGCTGATCACCAAGCTGGACCAGCTGCCAGCGGACAAGAAAACCGTTCTGCGTAACAACGCTGGTGGCCACGCTAACCACAGCCTGTTCTGGAAAGGCCTGAAGACCGGTACCACCCTTCAGGGCGACCTGAAAGCGGCTATCGAGCGCGACTTCGGCTCTGTTGACAACTTCAAAGCGGAATTCGAAAAAGCCGCTGCAACCCGTTTCGGCTCTGGCTGGGCGTGGCTGGTTCTGAAAGGCGACAAGCTGGCGGTAGTGTCTACTGCTAACCAGGACTCCCCGCTGATGGGTGAAGCAATCTCTGGCGCATCCGGCTTCCCAATCCTGGGCCTGGACGTGTGGGAACACGCTTACTACCTGAAATTCCAGAACCGTCGCCCGGACTACATCAAAGCCTTCTGGGACGTGGTGAACTGGGACGAAGCAGCAGCGCGTTTCGCCGCTAAAAAATAAGGTTGCATTGACGCCTGTGAGAAGCGAGTCTTATGACTCGCTTTTTTTGTATCTGTATACCCGTCATACTTCAAGTTGCAGGTGCGTTGGCTGCGTTCGCTCACCCCAGTCACTTACCTGAGAAAGCTCCTGGGGATTCACTCTCTTGCCGCCTTCCTGCAACTCGAATTATTTAGGGCATAAAAGGAGCAGCGATGCATTATCCGGTGAATGTATTTACAGGCAAGGTAAGGGAGTACGACGGCAGCCGCCCGAGTGCCATCGCCAAAATTCAGGTCGACGGTGAGCTGACGTTAACCGACCTCGGGCTTGCGGGTGACGAGCAGGCCGAAAAGAAAATCCACGGCGGGCCCGAGCGCGCGCTGTGCCACTACCCGCGTGAACACTATCAGCACTGGAAAACCGAGTTTCCCGAGCAGGCGGACCTCTTCGTCGCCCCCGCGTTTGGCGAGAATCTCTCCACCGAAGGGCTCACCGAAAAGAACGTGTTTATAGGTGATATCTACCGCTGGGGCGATGCCCTGATTCAGGTGACGCAGCCGCGCTCGCCGTGCTTCAAGCTCAACTACCATTTCGGTATTCAGGATATGTCAGCCCAGCTGCAAAAAGCGGGTAAAACCGGCTGGCTGTATCGCGTGGTGCTGGCTGGGCAGGTTTCAGCGGACGCGCCGCTTGAGCTGGCGTCGCGCCTGAGCGATGTGTCTGTTTATGAAGCCTGCGCCATTGCCTGGCATATGCCGTTTGACGACGAACAGTATCATCGCCTGCTGTCGGCCGCGGGGTTATCGACCAGCTGGACGAGAACGATGCAGAAGCGGCGTTTAAGCAGCAAGATCGAGGATAATTCGCGGAGATTGTGGGGAAAATAGTCCTCCGCAGAAAGTAGGCCGGGTAAGGCGAAGCCGCCACCCGGCACTAACAGCTACGAACGCTTATACAACGGTAGCCACAGCGTTAACCGTAGTCCACCCAGCGGGCTGTCGTCGGCTTTCACCCAGCCGCGGTGCTGCTGCATGGCGGTTTCAACAATCGCCAGACCCAGTCCCGTACCGCCCGATTCCCGGTCGCGCGCCTCATCGGTACGATAGAACGGACGGAAAATCTGCTCGCGGTCTTCCGGGCTCACGCCAGGGCCGTCGTCATCGACAATGACGGTGATCCCGTCTTTATCCACCGAGAACGCCACCTCAATCTTCGTATGCGAGTAGCGAAGAGCGTTACGCACGATGTTCTCCAGCGCGCTTTCCAGCGTGTTGGGGTTACCGTACAGCGGCCACGGGCCCGGCGGGAAGTTGACGGTGAAGGATTTACCCATCTGTTCCGCTTCGAACGCCGCGTTGTCCAGCACCTCGTGCCAGAGGTGATTCGCTTTCACCGTTTCGCTGACCAGCGCGTTTTTCTGCTGATTGCGCGACATGACCAGCAGGTCGTTGATCATGCTGTCCAGGCGGTGCGCTTCTGTTTCAATACGCTCGAGCTCTTTGCTCTCACCGCTGCGGCGGCGTAGCAGCGCGGTGCCAAGCTGCAAGCGCGTAAGCGGGGTACGCAGCTCGTGCGAAATATCCGACAGCAGACGTTGCTGAGCGGTCATCATGCGGTCGAGCGCGCTCACCATCTGGTTAAAACTGGTTCCGGCGGCAAGGAACTCCTGCGGACCTGCTTCCAGTTCAGGGTGCTGTCGCAGGTTACCCTGCGCCACTTCATCGGCGGCATTTTTCAGCTTGCGCGCCGGTTTTGCCAGGCTCCACGCCAGCCATAACAGCAGCGGCGAGCTGACGAGCATGGTGACAATCAGCAGCAGGAGAGGGCGGTCAAACAGCAGGTTGATAAAATCAGACTGAGAGTTGCTCGCAGGACGGATCAGGTAGAGCTGATAATTATCCTCTCCGTCTCTGACGGAGAAAGGCCCCACCATCTCTACGCGGCCATATTTCTTCTTCTGGGGATGATCGGCGTTATCCGCCTGGCCAATGAAGTTGCGGATAATCTGCATTTCATTGCGATCGGCCCCAATCACGCGGCCTTCGCTGGTCACCAGCAGCAGGCGTTGTCCGGGCGGCGCCCACTTGTCGATAGCGCGAAACAGCCTGCGCCACCACATTAAATCGTTCGGCGGATCGTTTGCCAGCTCGGCTTCCACGTGCTGCTCGATCATCACGCCCTGACGTTGCTCGCTGTCGAGAAGCTCCGTCATCTGGCGTGAGTCGAGTTTTGGCAACATCAGTACGAGCATTAAAACCAGTGCCAGCGTCAGCCAGAAGATGGCGAAGATGCGGGCGGTTAAGCTTCCTATCATGAAGCAGAAACCATCAGATAACCGCGACCACGCAGGGTTTTAAACCATGGGTGACCATCTTTACGCTCCGGCAGCTTACGGCGCAGGTTAGAGATGTGCATGTCGATGGCGCGGTCAAACGGGGTGAGGCGTTTGCCCAGCACTTCCTGGCTTAGATGTTCACGCGAAACCACCTGGCCTAGGTGCTGCGCCAGCAGATACAGCAGGGTGAACTCCGTGCCGGTCAGTTCCAGCGTCTGGCCATCAAAGCTCGCTTCCTGACGGCCCGGGTTCAGGCTCAGGGAGTCGACTTCAAGAGTAGGTGAGCTGTTGTCGGTATTTTGCTGCTGCTCGCTCCAGTGCGAACGACGCAGGATAGCGCGAATACGGGCAACCAGTTCACGGTCGTTAAACGGCTTGGGTAAATAGTCATCCGCGCCCAGCTCAAGGCCGAGTACGCGGTCAAGTTCGCTGCCGCGCGCGGTCAGCATGATTACGGGAGTCTGGTGTGTCTGGCGAAGCTCTTTCAACGTATCAATACCGTTTTTCTTCGGCATCATCACGTCGAGCAAAAGTAAATCGATGCTGTCGTCAAGGAGACTCAGCGCCTGCTCGCCATCATGGGCAACCAGGACGTTGAAACCTTCCATGTCGAGCAACTCCTTTAAAAGGGATGTGAGCTCTCGGTCATCATCAACTAACAGGATTTTATTCATTGTTTAAATACCTCCGAGGCAGAAATTACGACATCAAGGCTGTCTAATCCATGACTTTACGTTGTTTTACACCCCCTGACGCATGTTTGCAGCCTGAATCGTAGACTGTCTCTCGTTGAATCGCGACACGAAAGATTTTGGGAGCAAGTGATGCGCAAAGTTACCGCTGCCGTCATGGCCTCAACGCTGGCGTTCAGTGCGTTTAGCCAGGCTGCTGAAGCTATCATCAGCGATAACAGTCCCTTACAAGAGGGCGCAACGCAGAACAGCAGCCAAAGCCATATGTTTGACGGCATAAGTTTAACCGAACATCAGCGTCAACAGATGCGAGATCTGATGCAGAGGGCACGACACGACCAGCCCCCTGTTAATGTTAGCGAAATGGAGACAATGCATCGCCTTGTCACCGCAGAATATTTTGACGAAAGCGCTGTTCGCGCTCAGGCCGAAAAAATGGCACAGGAACAGGTTGCCCGCCAGGTAGAGTTGGCGAAGGTCCGCAACCAGATGTTCCACCTGCTAACGCCCGAGCAGCAAGCGGTTTTGAATGCCAGACATCAGCAGCGAATGGACCAGCTGCGTGAGGTTGCACGGATGCAGCGAAGCTCAGAAACGACGTTTTTCAGTAGCAATAGCAGTACCCGTAGTAACCAGTAAACCCTGTTTTCCTTGCCATAGACACCATCCCTGTCTTCCCCCACATGATGTGGGGGTTTTTTTTGCCCCGTATCCGCGCTGTTAACCGTTTATTCATCCTTAGACTCCCCATGCTTCCGTTATACTAGCGGCATGACATGACAGGAGCGTTTATGGATCAATCCTATGGAAGACTGGTAAGCCGGGCCGCCATTGCGGCGACCGTCATGGCCTCCAGCCTGTTACTGATTAAAATCTTTGCCTGGTGGTATACCGGCTCGGTCAGTATTCTGGCGGCGCTGGTGGACTCGCTGATGGACATTGCCGCCTCGTTGACCAACCTGCTGGTGGTGCGTTACTCGCTGCAGCCAGCGGATGAAGAGCACACATTTGGGCACGGCAAAGCGGAGTCGCTGGCCGCGCTGGCACAAAGCATGTTCATTTCCGGCTCTGCGCTGTTCCTGTTTTTAACCGGTATTCAGCATCTTGTTTCGCCGACACCGATGAACGATCCCGGCGTAGGCGTAGTTGTGACGATCGTTGCCCTTATATGCACACTTGTTCTGGTAACGTTCCAGCGCTGGGTTGTTCGCAAAACGCAAAGTCAGGCTGTACGGGCGGATATGCTTCATTATCAATCTGATGTTATGATGAATGGAGCTATTCTTATTGCGCTCGGTCTGGCCTGGTATGGCTGGCATCGCGCCGATGCGTTATTTGCGTTAGGGATTGGTATCTATATTTTATATAGCGCCCTGCGGATGGGGTATGAAGCGGTGCAATCACTGCTTGACCGCGCCCTCCCGGACTCAGAACGTAGTGAAATTTTTTCTATCGTGACCTCCTGGCCCGGCGTTAGCGGTGCACACGATCTTCGAACGCGGCAGTCAGGGCCGACCCGCTTTATTCAGATTCATATTGAAATGGAAGACAACCTGCCACTGGTTCAGGCTCACGTTATTGCTGAGCAGGTCGAGCAGGCGATTTTGCAGCGTTTTCCTGGTTCAGACGTCATCATTCACCAGGATCCCTGCTCGGTTGTACCCGGTCATGTTGGGCTTTCGTAATTCGTTGTAAAAAAGTGAGCCAGGCCAGCATTTTGTGTATAAATTACCGCCGTTTGGTCTGACCTGAATCAATTCAGCTGGAAGGGATTGATATACTATTTGCAGTATTCGTTGGTCGATAAGTTTCTTCCGGCAACAGATTTCAATTTTGCATTCCTAAGTTCAGAGGTAGTCATGATTAAGAAAATCGGTGTGTTGACAAGCGGCGGTGATGCGCCGGGCATGAACGCGGCAATTCGTGGTGTTGTCCGTGCAGCGCTGACGGAAGGCCTGGAAGTTTTTGGCGTTTATGACGGTTATCTGGGCCTGTATGAAGATCGTATGGTTCAGCTCGACCGTTACAGCGTGTCTGACATGATCAACCGTGGCGGTACTTTCCTCGGTTCCGCGCGCTTCCCGGAATTCCGTGATGAACACGTTCGTGAAGTGGCTATCGAAAACATGAAGAAACGCGGCCTGGACGCCCTGGTGGTTATCGGCGGTGACGGCTCCTACATGGGTGCAAAACGTCTGACCGAAATGGGCTTCCCGTGCATCGGTCTGCCGGGCACCATCGACAACGACATCAAGGGTACTGACTACACTATCGGCTTCTTTACTGCACTGGGTACCGTTGTTGAAGCGATTGACCGTCTGCGTGACACCTCTTCTTCTCACCAGCGTATCTCTATCGTTGAAGTGATGGGCCGTTACTGCGGCGACCTGACGCTGGCGGCAGCCATTGCGGGCGGTTGCGAATTTATCGTCGTGCCGGAAGTCGAATTTAGCCGTGAAGATCTGGTGGCTGAAATCAAAGCGGGCATCGCGAAGGGTAAAAAACACGCAATCGTGGCTATCACCGAGCACATCTGTGACGTTGACGAGCTGGCGAAGTACATCGAAGCCGAAACCAAACGCGAAACCCGCGCGACCGTACTGGGTCACATCCAGCGTGGCGGTTCCCCAGGCCCGTACGACCGTATTCTGGCGTCCCGTATGGGCGCGTACGCTATCGATCTGCTGCTGCAGGGTCACGGCGGCCGCTGCGTCGGTATTCAGAACGAAAAACTGGTTCACCACGACATCATCGACGCGATTGAAAACATGAAGCGTCCGTTTAAAGGTGACTGGCTGGACTGCGCGAAAAAACTGTACTGATCGGCTCTGTTGCCCGGTGGCGGCAAGGTAAATGCAAAACGGTAACCCTTGGGTTACCGTTTTTTTATGGTTGCTCCCTCTCCCGTGGGAGAGGGTTGGAGTGAGGGCATCAGGCCGCTCATCCACTTCTTTTATTCCACTACGTTATAGCCAATCTTTTTTTATTCTTTAATCCTCGATTCGCTTTCTGGCACGCTGCATTCATCAAAACACTACACAAGAGAGCTGGGCGATGAATAAATGGGGCGTGGGTTTAACATTATTGCTGGCATCGACCAGCGTTCTGGCTAAGGATATCCAGTTACTGAACGTGTCATACGACCCGACGCGTGAACTGTACGAGCAATACAACAAAGCGTTCGCGGCACACTGGAAGCAGGAAACCGGCGACAACGTGGTGGTTCGCCAGTCGCATGGCGGCTCCGGCAAGCAGGCGACGTCCGTGATAAACGGTATTGAAGCCGACGTGGTAACCCTGGCGCTGGCCTACGATGTCGACGCGATCGCCGAGCGCGGCCGCATCGACAAAAACTGGATCAAACGCCTGCCGGATAACTCCGCGCCATACACCTCGACCATCGTCTTCCTGGTGCGTAAAGGAAACCCGAAACAAATTAAAGACTGGAACGACCTGATCAAACCGGGCGTTTCTGTGATTACCCCGAACCCGAAAAGCTCCGGCGGCGCTCGCTGGAACTACCTCGGCGCGTGGGGCTATGCACTGCATCACAACAATGGCGACCAGGCCAAAGCGCAGGAATTCGTGAAGGCGCTGTATAAAAACGTTGAGGTGCTGGACTCCGGCGCGCGTGGCGCCACCAACACCTTCGTCGAGCGCGGGATTGGCGACGTGCTGATTGCCTGGGAAAACGAAGCTCTGCTGGCGACCCACGAGCTGGGTAAAGACAAGTTCGAGATCGTGACCCCGAGCGAATCGATTCTGGCTGAGCCGACCGTTTCCGTGGTCGATAAAGTGGTTGAGAAGAAAGATACCAAAGCGGTGGCGGAAGCCTACCTGAAGTATCTGTACTCGCCAGAAGGCCAGGAAATTGCGGCGAAAAACTTCTATCGTCCACGCGATGCGGCGGTCGCCAAGAAATACGAAGGTGAGTTCCCAAAACTGAAGCTATTCACTATTGACGATGTGTTCGGCGGCTGGACGAAAGCGCAGAAAGAGCACTTCTCCAACGGCGGTACCTTCGACCAAATTAGCCAGCGCTAACCATTAGCCTGTGACACGGTGACCCGGCGTGAGAAATCCGCCGGGTTTTTTATTTGGTCATCATTTTGCGTTACTCTTTTGCCTCTATTGAAAACAGGGAACGCGTTGTGAAAAAAGTTATCTTATTGATCCTCATTGTCATCGCCCTTGCCGCTGGCGGCGTGTACTGGATGAAGGCGGGTAATCCGAATGCGTTGCGCCATATCGTTCTCGACCAGTGTGTGCCGAATCAGATCCAGAACCGTAACCCGGCACCCTGTGCGCAGGTGAAAACGGATGCAGGCTATGTGGTATTTAAAGATCGCAACGGGCCGCTGCAATACCTGCTGATGCCAACCTATCGCATCAACGGCACCGAGAGCCCGCTGCTGACCGACGCTCATACGCCGAACTTTTTCTGGCTGGCGTGGCAGTCGCGCAGCTTTATGACCCTGAAGCGCGGATCCGAGGTGCCTGACAGCGCCATTTCGCTGACGATTAACTCGCCGACTGGCCGCACGCAGAATCATTTTCATATTCATATCTCCTGCCTGCGCCCGGACGTGCGCGAGAAGCTCAACGCGGCACAGGGAGAAATCAGCACCCAGTGGCTGCCTCTTCCGGGGGGGCTGGAAGGACATGAATATCTTGCTCGTCGCGTGACGGAGAATGAACTGGTCCAGCGCAGCCCGTTTATGATGCTGGCGGAAGAGCTGCCGGAAGCGCGCGACCATATGGGGCGTTTCGCGCTGGCAATGGCGCAGCAGTCGGATGGCTCTTTTGTTTTGCTGGCGACCGAGCGTAACCTGCTCACGCTTAACCGCGCGTCTGCGGAGGAACTGCAGGATCATCAATGCACTATCCTGAAGTAACCCCACCATAAATCGCGTTTACTCGGGCTGCCTGTCACCGTAGACTTGCTGAAAAATTCTACAGGAGACAGGTATGTCGCTCTGGTTAACGTATCCTCTGCTGCTGCCCTCACTGATTGTTGGCGTCACCATCGTGCTGTGGGCGACGTCGCTATTGCCGGAATTTATCACCGCGCTGCTGTTCTTCACGGCGGCGATGACCGCCAGAATCGCCCCGCCGGAGGTCATCTTCGGCGGTTTTGCCTCGTCGGCTTTCTGGCTGGTATTCAGCGGCTTTGTGCTTGGCGTGGCGATCCGTAAAACCGGACTGGCGGACAGGGCCGCCCGGGCGCTGTCGGCAAAGCTCACTGACTCCTGGGTGTTGATGGTGGCGAGCGTGGTGCTGCTGAGCTACGCGCTGGCGTTTGTGATGCCGTCGAACATGGGACGTATTGCGCTGCTGATGCCGATTGTCGCGGCGATGGCAAAACGCGCCGGTATCGCCGACGGCTCCCGCGCCTGGTTCGGGCTGGCGCTGGCGGTGGGGTTCGGGACTTTCCAGCTTTCGGCGACGATCTTGCCTGCTAACGTCCCCAATCTGGTAATGAGCGGTGCGGCGGAAGGTTCGTACGGTATCCATCTGAACTATGTCCCGTATCTGCTGCTGCACACGCCGGTGCTCGGTATTCTCAAAGGCCTGATCCTGATTGGCCTCATCTGCTGGCTATTTCCCGGCAGCCCAAAACCGCCGAAGGAACAGGCGCCGTCAGAGCCTATGGGGCGGGATGAAAAGCGTCTTGCCTGGCTGCTGGCGGTGGTGCTGGGGATGTGGGTCACGGAGAGCTGGCACGGCGTGGGGCCGGCGTGGACGGGGCTGGCGGCGTCGATCATCGTCATGCTGCCGCGCGTTGGCTTTATCACCGGGGAAGAATTTTCAGCGGGCGTGAACATGCGCACCTGTATTTACGTCGCGGGCATTCTTGGGCTTGCGATCGTGGTGACGCAAACCGGTATCGGAACGGCCGTGGGCGAGGCATTGCTTCGCATTATGCCGCTGGATGCAGACAGACCGTTCACCAGCTTCCTGGCGCTGACCGGTATTACCACGGCGCTCAACTTCATTATGACCGCCAACGGCGTGCCGGCGCTTTACACCACGCTGGCGCAGAGCTTCTCGGACGCGACCGGTTTCCCGCTGCTTTCGGTGATCATGATTCAGGTGCTGGGCTATTCCACGCCGCTGCTGCCGTATCAGGCGTCGCCGATTGTCGTGGCAATGGGGTTAGGAAAGGTGCCTGCAAGGGCGGGGATGGTGCTCTGTCTGGCGCTGGCTATCGCAACGTATCTGGTGCTGCTGCCGCTGGATTATCTGTGGTTTAGTTTGCTGCGGAAAGTGTAGTTCGGTGCGAGCGGTTTCCCCTCACCCCAACCCTCTCCCAAAGGGAGAGGGAGGAGAAGAGCGGCGGGCAAGCGCAAGCGCCACCCGCCACATAGGCAATTACGCCTGTTTAGCCGCTTCTGCTGCCTTAACGATCACCGCGAAAGCGTCAGCTTTCAGGGATGCACCGCCAACCAGCGCGCCATCGATGTCTGGCTGGGTGAACAGCTCAGCAGCGTTGGAAGCGTTTACGGAACCGCCGTACTGAATAATCACTTGCTCAGCGACCTTCGCGTCGGCTTTAGCAATGTGGTCACGAATGAATTTGTGAACCGCCTGAGCCTGCGCAGGGGTTGCAGATTTGCCGGTACCGATCGCCCAGACTGGCTCGTAAGCGATTACCGCGCCTTCGAACGCTGCCGCGCCCTGGGTTTTCAGCACTGCGTCGATCTGACGTGCACATACTTCTTCGGTTTTGCCCGCTTCGTTTTCCGCTTCGGTTTCACCGATGCACAGAACCGGGATCAGGCCCTGCTCTTTCAGCACGGCGAATTTCTTCGCGATGAACTCGTCGGATTCTTTGTGATAGGTGCGACGCTCGGAGTGGCCGATGATGATGTATTTCGCGCCGATATCTTTCAGCATTTCAGCGGAGGTTTCACCGGTGAACGCGCCAGACAGGTTAACGTCAACGTTCTGCGCGCCCAGGATGATGTGGCTGCCGTCAGCGGCGTGTTTAGCCAGATCCAGGTACATATCCGGCGGAGCGATAGCAACCGCGCAACCCGTCACGCCAGCCAGCTCTTTACGCAGGTTCGCAACCAGTTCGTTTACCATGTGGCGGCTGCCGTTCAGTTTCCAGTTACCCATCACTAAAGGATGTCGCATTTCAATTCTCCACGCTAAATAAGCGAATTAAGGAATATGGCCACCCTGTCGGGCAGCATGGTCTGTGAATCAGTATAGAGATTTTCCCTCGAAAGGCTTTGCTTTTTGTCATTAATTCGCCCCGCCGAGGGTGTCAGATAGTGCCAGCTTAATCGGTTCAACAGCGAAGGTCAGTCCTTTTTCGCCGTTGTCCGCCACAACATAGCGGATCGCGCCTTCGGTATCGGCGTAGTAACGCTTATTTTTCCCGGCGGTGAGGAGTTTTTGCAGCTTTTGCTGACTCTGCTTTTTCGTCAGCGCAGGGGTAAAGGCCTGCAGTACCGCGCTCATGTACTCCAGCGCTTTCGCCTTAGCGGCTTTCTGCTCTGGCCCCTGTATCGGCAGCCAGGTGATTTGCATGCTTTTGATTTTTAACGTACCGCGCTCCAGCGCCGTGGAAGCATACAAATTCTCATTTATCTTGCTTGCCGCACGGGTCAGTGTGGGGGTATCGCGTGAGCCATCAATGGCGCGAAACTCATCCAGCGGCAGCGTGGGGTTGGTCTGATTGAAGGTTTCACGAAACTGGCTGATGGACTGATCGAACGACGGCGCGCCCGCCAGCAGATAGGGTGCTGTGGTCGGGGCTGTTGTTTCGGCGGCGTGCAGGGGATAACCCGCGCTGAGCAGCGCTAAACACAGGAAAAGAGAACGTGCCGAACTTTTCATCAACATTGCCCCTGGCCGTAAGTGCTCATGATTAAAACGATATCTGGTCGGCTTGTCAAAAGGTCACAACTCCAGGGTAAAATGCGCGCTATACGATAATAAGGAACCTTACATGACCATACAGCAGTGGCTGTTTTCATTCAAAGGGCGTATTGGACGCCGTGATTTCTGGATCTGGATGGTGACGTGGGTTATCGCCATGCTGCTTCTGTTTTTCGTTGCTTACAACGCCTGGCTGAGCACGCAAACGGCGGCCTTCGCGCTGGTCTGTCTGCTATGGCCAACGGCGGCGGTTGTCGTAAAACGGCTGCACGATCGCGGACGTTCCGGCGCGTGGGCATTTTTGATTATTCTGGCGTGGATGCTGGTGGCGGGGAACTGGGCGATGCTGCCGTCCATTCTGCCGTGGGTCGTGGGCAGGCTGCTGCCGTCGGTCATCTTCGTGATGATGATTGTCGATCTGGGCGCGTTTATTGGCACCCAGAGCGAAAACAAATACGGTAAAGACACCCTTGAGGTGAAATACCGCTGATCACCAGTAGTGTTCGGCGGTCATATGGCCCGGTCGGCGGCGAAGATGTTTCGTCATCTGCCGGGTATCCTTCAGAAGCTGCTGCGTGTCCCGCACCATCTGCGGGTTGCCGCACAGCATGACGTGGCTGGTTTCAGCGTTCAGCGGCAAACCCACCGCGTCTTCCAGGGCTCCACTCTCAATTAATGCCGGCACGCGGCCGGTAAGCGCTCCTGCTACGGTTTCGCGGCTGACCACCGTCTGAATCTTTAACTTCCCGCCGTACTGCTGTTCAAGCGCCTGCATCTGCGGCAAATAGCTCAGGTCTGCGGAATAGCGCGCAGCGTGCACCAGCACGATGTTTTTAAAGCGCTCCAGATCTTTGCCGTACTGCAAAATAGAGAGATAAGGGCCGATGGCCGTACCGGTTGCCAGCATCCAGAGCGTGTCGCAGTCGGGGATCTCTTCGAGCACGAAGAAGCCAGCCGCTTCACTCACAATTTGCACGTCGTCGCCGGGCTTAAGGGCGGCAAGGCGCGGGCTGAGCTTACCGTCAGGAACGGTGACCAGATAGAACTCGAGATCCGGGTTATCAGGCGCGTTAACGTAAGAGTAGGCGCGCTGCACGCGCTCGCCGTCGACGTCCAGCCCCAGCTTCGCAAATTGTCCGGCTTTAAACGGGTGAACGGGAGCATGTACGGTGAGACTAAATAGCGCATCGGTCCAGAACTGTACCTTTGTGACTTTACCTGTTACCCAGTCCGCCATGATCTTCTCCTGTGCTGTTTCTCTGTTCTATCTTCCGTACTTGTGGTGATAATTTCCAGCCCGTCAGGGCCGGAAAGCTCTATCGATCAAACGGTTTTACAGAATGTGCGTCTGCACGTCCGGGTCTTTGCGGTCGAGATAGTGGATAGATTGAATGCGGCGAATGGTGCGTGATTTACCGCGGATCAGCAGGGTTTCAGTGGTGGCCATATTACCCTTGCGGGTGATGCCGTCCAGCAGATCGCCTTTGGTGATGCCGGTCGCCGAGAAGACAACGTTATCGCTACGCGCCATTTCGTCCAGAGCCAGCACTTTATTGGCCTCGATGCCCATCGCTTCGCAGCGCGCCAGCTCGTTTTCCCCGATACGGCGGTTCTCTTCGCTGTCGCCTTTCACCTCATGGCGGGGCAGCAGACGGGCCTGCATATCGCCATCCAGCGCGCGGATCACTGCCGCGGAGACCACACCTTCCGGCGCGCCGCCGATGCCGTACAGCACGTCGACTTCGCTGTCCGGCATGCAGGTCAGGATCGAGGCGGCAACGTCACCGTCAGGGATAGCAAACACGCGTACGCCGAGCTTTTGCATCTGCGCGATGGTGGCGTCGTGGCGCGGTTTCGCCAGAATCGTCACGGTAAGTTCGCTAAGGGGTTTGCCCAGGGCTTTGGCGATGTTTTGCAGGTTCTCTTCCAGCGGCAGGCTAAGGTCGATTGCGCCCTTCGCGCCTGGACCGACAATCAGCTTTTCCATGTACATGTCCGGCGCGTTCAGGAAGCAGCCCTTATCGCCGACGGCCAGCACCGCTAACGCATTGGCCTGACCCATCGCCGTCATGCGGGTGCCTTCGATCGGGTCGACGGCGATATCCACGGCATCGCCTTTGCCGGTACCGACTTTTTCACCGATATAGAGCATCGGCGCTTCGTCGATCTCGCCTTCGCCGATCACGATGGTGCCGTCAATGTTGACCTGGTTAAGTACTATGCGCATGGCATGGACGGCTGCGCCGTCTGCGGTATTTTTGTCGCCACGGCCCAGCCATTTATAGCCTGCAAGGGCGGCCGCTTCGGTGACGCGGGAAAACTCGATAGCAAGTTCACGTTTCATGAGGTACTCGTGCAATCAAAAGGAATTGCACGAAGTTTATCACAGAGTGGGTAAGGTGCGGTCTGTACTCCCCTCACCCTAACCCTCTCCCCAAAGGGGCGAGGGGACTTAAAACACCCTCTCCCCTTTGGGGAGAGGGCCGGGGTGAGGGGGATTACTCTTCGTGCTCTTCCCACGCCAGGGCGCGTTTCACCGCTTTTTTCCAGCCGCTGTAGCGGAAGTTACGCTCGGTGGTTTCGATGCCCGGGCGGAACTCGCGTTCGATAACCGCTTTTTCCTGCAGCTCGTCCAGGTTCTGCCAGAAGCCTACCGCCAGACCGGCAAGGTACGCCGCGCCCAGCGCCGTGACTTCACGCACTTCAGGGCGCTCAACGCGGGTGCCGAGAATGTCGGACTGGAACTGCATCAGGAAGTTATTCGCTACCGCACCGCCGTCCACGCGCAGGGCGTGCAGACGAATACCGGAGTCAGCCTGCATCGCTTCCAGCACGTCGCGCGTCTGGTAGGCGATGGATTCCAGGGTAGCGCGAATAATGTGGTTAGAGTTCACACCGCGCGTCAGCCCGAAAATTGCGCCGCGTGCATACGGGTCCCAGTACGGTGCGCCCAGACCGGTGAACGCAGGCACCACGTACACGCCGTTGGTGTCTTTCACTTTGGTCGCGAAGTACTCGGAGTCGAACGCATCGCTGATCAGCTTCATTTCGTCGCGCAGCCACTGAATGGATGCACCCGCCATGAACACCGCACCTTCCAGCGCATAGTTCACTTCGCCGCGCGGACCGCAGGCGATGGTGGTCAGCAGGCCGTTTTCTGATTTCACCGCCTTCTCGCCGGTGTTCATCAGCATAAAGCAGCCGGTGCCGTAGGTGTTCTTCGCCATCCCTTCCTTGACGCACAGCTGGCCGAACAGCGCCGCCTGCTGGTCACCGGCGATACCGGCGATAGGAATACGGGTGCCGCCTTTACCGCCGATGTTAGTCTGGCCGTATACTTCTGAAGACTTACGCACTTCAGGCAGCATCGCGCGCGGAATGTCCAGCGCGTCCAGCATCTTGTCATCCCACTCCAGGGTGTTGATGTTGAACAGCATGGTACGCGAGGCGTTGGTGTAGTCGGTGACGTGAACGCGTCCCTGGGTCATCTTCCAGATAAGCCAGGTATCGACGGTACCGAAAAGCAGCTCGCCGCGTTTAGCACGCTCGCGTGAACCTTCTACGTGGTCGAGGATCCATTTCACTTTGGTGCCGGAGAAATACGGGTCAACCACCAGACCAGTGGCGCTGCGCACGTACTCTTCCATACCGTCGCGCTTCAGCTGTTCGCAGATCTCGGATGTACGGCGGCACTGCCAGACGATAGCGTTGTAAATGGGCTTACCGGTTTCACGTTCCCAGACAATCGTCGTTTCACGCTGGTTGGTAATACCAATCGCGGCAATCTCGTCGGAACTGATATCGGCTTTCGCCAGCACTTCGACCAGCGTGGAGCTTTGTGACGCCCAAATCTCCATCGGGTCGTGTTCTACCCAGCCTGGACGAGGATAAATTTGCTCAAATTCGCGCTGTGACACGCTGACGATGTTCGCGTCATGATCCATTACGACAGCGCGGGAGCTGGTAGTGCCCTGGTCGAGCGCAACGATATATTTTTTTTCGGTCATGGTATGTGTCCCGTAGTCAGATTACAGCGAAGCTTTTTGTTGTGCGGTAGAAGTCGTTTCCTTCTCCTCTTCCACACAGGTGTCGCACGGTAAGTGGCGACCAATTAATTTGCGGTAGCTAAACGCACCCAGCGCAGCCCCGACAACCGGCGCAAACAGCGGTACCAGGAAGTAAGGAATGTCTTTGCCACCGGTGAAGGCGACGTCGCCCCAGCCAGCGATAAAGGCGAAGGCCTTTGGTCCGATATCACGTGCCGGGTTCATCGCGAAGCCGGTCAGCGGGCCCATGGATGCGCCAATCACCGCAATCAGCAAACCAATCAGCAGGGGTGCCAGCGGGCCGCGCGGAATGCCGTTTCCGTCGTCGGTCAGCGCCAGGATAACGCCCATCAGAATAGCGGTAATCACCATTTCAACTGCGAACGCCTGCACAAAATTGATATGCGGGTTAGGGTAGGTTGAGAAGATGCCTGCCAGATCCAGACTTTCGACGCTGCCGCGTACCATATGATGCGTCTGTTCGAAGTCGATGAAAAGATTGTAATAAAGCCCGTAAACTAACGCCGCTGCGCAAAACGCGCCGGCAAACTGAGAAAGAATGAAAGGAACAACTTTGCGTCCGTCGAAGCACGCGAACAGCCACAGTGCGATTGTCACCGCCGGGTTAAGATGTGCACCAGAAACCCCTGCAGTCAGGTAGATGGCCATCGCCACGCCCAGACCCCAGATGATACTGATTTCCCACTGACCAAAACTGGCACCCGCCACTTTCAGTGCAGCAACACAGCCCACTCCGAAGAATATCAACAACCCGGTACCAAGGAACTCGGCAATGCACTGGCCTTTTAAGGTTGATGTCTGACTCATAATCGGAATCCTGAAGAAATTGATGTTTATTGTTAGCATGGCCGCCCGTGACAGCCACGATGCCCTGTAGACATAGTGTTAATTTATCGTTAACGAGCAAAAACGAGAAATATCGAAATCAAAATGTGTGGTCTGTGTCAATAAAATGAGCGTTTTCGCGCCATAAAGCACATTTTTGCATCAGTACAGGAATGTGAGCTGAATCATTTCATTAACGAATCAGTTAACAATTTAGGGGTATATGACGCGAACACACCAGGACCAGACCTAAAAGTGTTGCAAACCGCGATCTGCGCGGTGTGTCGCTGGACACAGAGCGCCGCGCTCCATACAATCGACGGTATATGTCGTGCGCGTTTATGTTAAAGCGTCGCCTTGCAATTCAGGAGAGGTAGCATCATGTCTTTAGAAGTGTTTGAGAAACTGGAATCGAAAGTACAGCAGGCGATTGACACCATCACCCTGCTGCAGATGGAAATTGAAGAGCTGAAAGAAAAGAACAACAGCCTGGCGCAGGAAGTTCAGAACGCTCAGCACGGCCGCGAAGAACTGGAGCGCGAAAACAACCAGCTGCGCGAACAGCAGAACGGCTGGCAGGATCGCCTGCAGGCGCTGCTGGGACGTATGGAAGAAGTCTAATTTCTCTCGGGAAATACAGATGAAATAAGCCGGGTAAGGCGTCGCCGCCACCCGGCTTTTTTATGGTTCTCGCTGACTTTTTTACTACTCGATATCCAGCGGGTCTTCCGACAGGATAATGCCGGTATTATCGGCGTAGAGATGGTCCCCGGAGAAGAAGGTCACGCCGCCGAAATTGACGCGCACGTCGCTTTCACCGATGCCGTCACCCGCCGCCCCTACCGGTATGGCCGCGATGGCCTGAATCCCGATATCCAGGTCTTCCAGATCGTCCACCTGACGCACGGAACCGTACACCACAAGGCCTTCCCACTCATTCTGAACGGCAATGCCGGCCAGTTCAGCATCAATCAGTGCACGGCGCACGGAACCGCCGCCGTCGACCACAAGAACGCGGCCGCGGCCATTCTGTTCGAGCAGATCGTACAGCAACCCGTTGTCCTCGAAACATTTCACCGTGACGATTTGACCGCCAAACGACGACCTCCCACCAAAATTGGAGAACAGCGGTTCAACGACGTTGACATCTTCCTGGTAGATGTCACAAAGCTCGGAGGTATCGTATTTCATAGGTTTAACGCTCAGTTGCTGCGAATGTGTTCAGTATATCGTGCGAAATGCGTTGTTGGCAAAATCATCAATTGTTAATTGATATTTGTCAGCTAACGCAGCGTCTGGCTTAAAACAATCCCGATGACGAACAACAGGTTAGTCAGCAACGCGCCTTTTACCGTGCGTTCCAGCATCGGCGGCATGGCGGACGGGCTGAGTTCACGCATCACAAAGCGGGCCTGCTTAATCAGCAGCGGCGCGGCAAGCACAAACAGCCAGCCCCACAAGCTCTGCAAGGAAATCAGGTTAAACAGCGCCAGGCAAACCAGCGCGCCAATGAGCAGGCAGGCGTGATAGCGGCGCGCATTGACCGGCCCCAGACGAACCGCCAGGGTATTTTTGCCGTTCTCGCGATCGCTGTCGATGTCGCGCAGGTTGTTGATGTTGAGCACCGCCGTCGCCAGCAGACCACAGGCGGTCGCGGGCAGGAACAGGGCAGGGATCACCGTATGCGCCTGCAGGTACCAGCTTCCCATCACGCTCAGCCAGCCGAAGAACACCAGTACGGAGATATCCCCGAGCCCAATATAACCGTAAGGACGCGTGCCGACGGTGTAGGTGATGGCCGCGATAATGGCCAGTAAGCCCAGCACCAGGAAGCCAATGAAATCGCTGGTGGTCTTAGACGCCACCGTCACCAGCGCCAGGCCGGATACGCAGATCAGCACTACGGTGATAATCAGCGCGCGTTTCATCTGCGCCTGGGTAATCACCCCTTTCTGCATTCCGCGCAGCGGTCCGATGCGGTCCGGCTTGTCGCTGCCTTTTACCGCGTCGCCATAGTCGTTGGCGAGATTGGAGAGAATTTGCAGCAGGCCGGCGGTAATCAGTGCCAGCGCGGCGACCAGCGGATCAAAATAACCCTGCCACCAGGCAAGGGCGGTGCCGACGATAATTGCGGCAAAGGCCAGAGGAAGCGTTTTAGGGCGCAGACTTTCGAGCCACGCCTGAGTACGGCTGATGTCAGTCATAAGTATTTAGCCAATAAAAATGGGGGCATTAGCCCCCATTAAACGTGATGAGAATCCAGTAACCGCGATTATAGGATAAAACGGCTCAGATCTTCATCTGCCACTAACGCATCCAGATGTTTACTCACATATTCTGCGTCAATGGTAACGGTTTGACCGTTAAGGTCGCTCGCGTCGTAAGAGATATCTTCAACCAGGCGTTCCAGCACGGTATGCAGGCGACGCGCACCGATGTTCTCGGTGGTTTCGTTGACCTGCCATGCGGCTTGGGCAATACGCTTGATACCGTCTTCGGTGAACTCGAGGTTCACGCCTTCGGTCGCCATCAGCGCTTTGTACTGTACGGTAGCAGAGGCGTTTGGCTCGGTCAGGATACGTTCGAAATCTTCGGTGGTCAGCGCCTGCAGCTCAACGCGAATTGGCAGACGCCCCTGCAGTTCGGGGATCAGATCCGACGGGCTGGCAACCTGGAACGCCCCTGAAGCGATAAACAGGATGTGGTCCGTTTTCACCATGCCGTGCTTGGTGGAGACGGTGCAGCCTTCAACCAGCGGCAGCAGGTCGCGCTGAACGCCTTCGCGGGACACGTCCGGGCCGGAGCTGTTGCCGCCGCGCTTACAAATTTTGTCGATTTCGTCGATAAACACGATACCGTGCTGCTCAACCGCGTCGATAGCGTCCTGCTTCAGCTCTTCCGGGTTCACCAGCTTCGCCGCTTCTTCTTCAATCAGCAGCTTCATCGCGTCTTTAATTTTCAGCTTACGCGCTTTCTGCTTCTGGCCGCCCAGGTTCTGGAACATGGACTGCAGCTGGCTGGTCATCTCTTCCATGCCCGGAGGCGCCATGATTTCCACACCCATTGGTGCGGCAGCGAGATCGATCTCAATCTCTTTGTCGTCCAGCTGGCCTTCACGCAGCTTCTTGCGGAATGCCTGGCGCGCAGCGGACGGTTCCGCCTGCTGTTCTGCCTGGCCCCAGTTGTTTTTTGCCGGTGGGATCAGCACGTCGAGAATGCGCTCTTCGGCCATCTCTTCCGCGCGATAGCGGTTTTTCTCGATCGCCTGGACGCGCACCATCTTGATCGCCGAGTCGGTTAGATCGCGGATGATGGAGTCCACTTCTTTACCCACATAGCCCACTTCGGTGAACTTGGTGGCTTCAACTTTGATGAACGGCGCGTTAGCCAGCTTCGCCAGACGACGGGCAATTTCGGTTTTACCGACGCCGGTCGGGCCGATCATCAGAATATTTTTCGGCGTCACTTCGTGGCGCAACTCTTCGTCAAGCTGCATACGACGCCAGCGGTTACGCAGGGCGATAGCCACGGAACGCTTGGCGTTATCCTGGCCGATAATGTGTTTGTTCAGTTCGCTGACAATTTCGCGTGGGGTCATTTCAGACATGGGAGATCCTTACGCTTTGGAGGTCAATTCTTCGATGGTGTGGTTGTGGTTGGTATAAATGCAGATATCACCTGCAATATCCAACGCCTTCACCGCGATATCACGCGCGTTCATGTCGGTATTTTCCAACAGCGCGCGGGCTGCAGCCTGGGCATAAGGGCCGCCAGAGCCGATGGCAATCAGGTCATTTTCCGGCTGAATGACGTCACCGTTACCGGTGATGATCAGCGAGGCGGTTTCATCGGCTACGGCCAGCAGCGCTTCGAGCTTGCGCAGCATGCGGTCGGTACGCCAGTCTTTCGCCAGCTCAACGGCAGCTTTCACCAGATGACCCTGGTGCATTTCCAGTTTGCGTTCAAACAGTTCAAACAGCGTGAAGGCGTCCGCCGTGCCGCCAGCAAAACCGGCGATCACTTTGTCGTTGTAGAGACGGCGCACTTTCTTCACGTTGCCTTTCATGACGGTATTACCCAGCGTGGCCTGGCCATCACCGGCGATTACCACATGGCCGTTACGGCGTACACTTACTATTGTTGTCACGAGCAGACCCCCTGGTTACAGAATCGGGAAACAGAAGCCCTGAGCCTGTGCTCAGGGCTGAATTAAATGATAGATGGGGGGGATTTTGGGGGTTTCAACCCCCGGAGGCGAGTCGAATGCAGTTTGTGTGGCCGGCGATTTTCAACCGCGAAATGGTGCCATCGGCATTTTCTTTGCCTTTGACCGGCCCAATCACCACGCGATTCCAGCCGTTATTGGTGGTAATACGCGAATCAAACCCTTCAAAGGCCAGCTGCGCGCGCACCGTTTCCGCCTGCTCTGCGCCTTTGAACGAACCGCACTGTACCATCCAGCGGCGCTCGTCTTTTTTCTCTGCCGTCTGCTTCGGCGCTTCGGTCTCTTTGGTCACCGGCGCTGCCTGCTGCGTTTTCGGCTGCTGCGCGGTGGTATGCGCTGGCGTCTGGAGCAGATCCTGATACGGCTGAGCCGCCTGTTTCTGCGGCTGCGTTTTCGGCTGCTGCTGAATAGGCTGAGACTGCACCGTACGCGTCTGCTGCTGGTATGGCTGTTCCGTTACCCGCGGCTGTGCTTTCGGCTGCTGCACCGGCTGGGTTTGCGCCCACTGCTGCTGCTGGATCTGCTGTTGCGCCTGACGTCGCTGCAGCGTTTGCTGGCGCTGCGCCGGCGTCTGCTCATTCCACGGCACTTCGTTCAGCTGCGTAGGCTGCTGGCGCATATCGGCCTGCATTTGTGCCAGCAGCTGGCGCTGTTCATCCGTCAGCTGATTCGCATTCTGCACTTCACCACCCGCAGAAGGTTCGGTTGGCGCACGCACCCCAGGCTGACGGCTTTCCAGCTCTTTGATATAGCGCCAGCGCTCTTCAGGCTTCGGAGGAAGGCCATTTCCGGCAACTTTACTGGCCTGAAGCGCCTCAGACTCTTCTTTTTTATGGTGCGTGATGAAGTACAGGCCACCAATAAAGGCGACGACTACAGCCGCAGCAATAGCGACCATTGCTGGCGATACAGCAGGCAGGTTACGTTGCTTTTTCCTTGAGCTACTCTTTTTGCGTCGCGAAGGTGCCGGCTGGCCGCGACGTACATAATCTCGTTGTGCCACTATCGTTTCGCTGTATTTATTCGTTCGTCAGTCCGCCATGTTACTTAAGCGGCGGGGCTTTGACCAGATAAGGGTATCCGAAAGACGTTTACTTTAAGTCAATGCCTGGGTAGTGCCGCGGACAATCAGTTCACAGTCCAGCAACCGCGAGCCGCTGCTAACTGTTTGACCGTGAAGCTGATCCAGCAGAAGCAGCATCGCTTCGCGGCCGATTTGGTAGCGCGGCTGAGCGACCGTTGAGAGCGGCGGATCGCAAAATTCTGAAAGCGAAATATTGTCGAATCCGATGATCGATAAATCTTTCGGTATCCGCAGGCCGCGGCGTTTAGCGTACGATAATGCGCCCAGCGCCATCACGTCGCTGTGACAAAATACGGCGGTTGGCGGTTCAGGCAGGTCCAGAAGTTTCTCCAGCGCTTGTCCACCCGCGGCGAAGGTAAAGTCACCGCGCGCAATGTAGTGCGGATCGACGGTGACGCCGGTACGGCGCAGCGCCTGAACGTAGCCCTGTAAGCGATAGTGACACAGCGGCATCTCTTCAGGCCCGGCAATACAGCCAATGCGCTTATGCCCCAGCTCCTGAAGATAGTTTACGGCGTTGAACGCGGCGGTGAGGTTATCAATGTGGACCGTCGGCAGCTCCAGCTCCGGCGCAAACTCGTTCGCCATCACCATCGGCGGTAAATTACGCTGCTCTTCAATGCTGGCATCAAACGGCAGGCGAGAGCCAAGCAGCAGCATGCCGTCGATCTGCTTGGTGATAATGAGATCGATGAAGGTTTTTTCCTGCTGGTTCTGATGAGCACAGTCGCCAATCAGCACCAGGTAACCCTGTTCCGCTGCGGTGACTTCAATACCGCGGATAATCTCGCTGAAGAAGGGGTCACAGATGTCCGGCACAATCACCAGAATGGTGCGCGACTCATTGCGTTTAACGTTACGCCCCATTGCCTGTGGGAAATAGCCCACTTCAAGCGCAGCCTGCTCCACCCGGTTACGGGTCGCCTGGGAGACTTTATCCGGGTTCATTAATGCGCGGGATACCGTTGCCGTAGAGACTTGTGCTTTCTGGGCAACGTCTTTCATGGTCGCCGGTGCAACCTCTTTCCTGGACTTCAACGTCTTCTCCTCGCCTGAACACCGAACTTCTGACATCACCATTTTTACAGATAGTTAATGGAATCGGTTACAGAATTTTCATGAAAAGTGTGAGGAACGTTAAATTTTTCGATCCGTCTTCAGCCTTCGATGGGATCGACGTCCAGTACCCACTTCACTTTTCGCGCTTCCGGCAGCGTGTTGATGAGCGCCAGCGTGCCGCTGACGATATGCTGCAGGCGAACGCGTGAGGGGTGCTGAAGTAAGATTTGCCAGCGGAAACGTCCGCCGCGTTTTGGTACGAGTGCCGGCACCGGGCCCAAAATCCACAGCTGATTATCCACCAGCGGGCTGGCCTGCAGGAGGTTTCTCAGCTGCTGCAGGAAAAGCGGCGCCTGCTGGTTGTTGTGATCTTCCGCGCGGATGATGACGTGGCTGGTCCACGGCGGCAGCTGCATGGTCTGGCGTTCGGCCAGCGCCTGCTCTGCAAAGGCGTCATAGCCTTTATGAAGCAGGGTTTGCAGCAGCGGATGCTCAGGGTGGTGCGTTTGCAGCACCACTTCGCCCTGTTTACCGGCGCGACCGGCACGCCCTGCCACCTGGGTATAAAGCTGGGCGAAGCGCTCGGCTGAGCGGAAATCTGCCGAAAACAGCGCGCCGTCTACGTCCAGCAGGGCAACCAGCGTGACGTCCGGGAAGTGGTGGCCTTTGGCCAGCATCTGCGTTCCAATCAGAATGCGTGCGCCGCCGCGATGCACTTCCGCCAGCTGCTGTTCCAGCGCGCCCTTGCGGCTGGTGGTGTCCCGGTCGATACGCGAAATAGGTACGTCCGGGAAGAAGGGGCCAAGCGCCTGTTCCAGCTGTTCCGTCCCCAGACCGACCGGCACGATATGCGTTGAACCACACGACGGGCACTGGCGCGGCACCGGGCGCTGGCTGTCGCAGTGGTGGCAGCGCAAATGCCGCTGGGCCTGATGGAAGGTGTAGTAGTGGTCGCAGCGCGGACACTCGGCAATCCAGCCGCAGTCGTGGCACAGCAGGGCGGGCGCGAACCCGCGTCGGTTAAGGAACAGAATGACCTGGTTCCCCGCCTGCAGGTGCTGGCGCATGCGGGTAATCAATGCAGGCGCTAGCCCGGCCTGAACCTGCTGACCTTTCAGATCAAGCACGTGCTGAATGGCCGGGCGGGCATTCCCCGCCCGACGCGTCAGGCGCAGCATATGGTATTTACGCTGGCGCACGTTGTGCAGCGTTTCGAGCGCAGGTGTGGCGGAGCCGAGAATAATAGGAATCTGCTCACTGTGCGCGCGATAAACCGCCAGGTCGCGGGCGTGATAGCGCCAGCCTTCCTGCTGTTTATAAGAGCTGTCGTGCTCTTCGTCGATCACGATAACGCCAAGATTTTTAAACGGCGTAAACAGCGACGAGCGGGTGCCGATCACAATCGCCGCTTCGCCGTTTTTCGCTTTCAGCCAGGCGCTGAGGCGTTCGCTGTCGTTCAGGCCGGAGTGCAGCACCTCAATCGGCGCGTTAAAGCGCTCGCGGAATCGGGCGATGGTTTGCGGCGTCAGGCCAATTTCCGGCACCATCACCAGCGCCTGTTTGCCCTGCGCGAGCACGTTTTCCAGCACGCTCAGGTAGACTTCGGTCTTGCCGGAACCGGTGACCCCCGCCAGCAGCCAGGCAGAAAAATGATCGGAGGCGCTATGAATCGCGCCCACGGCGGTGGCCTGCTCGGTATTCAGACGCAGGCGATCCCCTGAAACAGAGAAACTCTCCCGCCAGTCGTAAAGAGCGGGGGTTTCGCTGGCCAGTTCGCTCAGCCCTTTCTTTCTTAAGGCCTGTAGCGCCGTTTCGCTGACCTCAAGCTCGTCGACCTGATGTCGCCAGATTTTTCCCTGACGCAGCGCCGCCAGCGCCTGCTGCTGTTTTTGCGATCGCTTCAGGCTGTTGATGTCCACCGCCTGGCCCTGCTCGGTGGCAAACCAGTACCACATCGGCGCGTGGCTGGCGCTCTTGCCCTGACGCAGCATAATTGGCAGGGCATGGAACAGGACGTCGCCAATCGGGTGATGATAATAATCCGCCGCCCACAGCAGCAGTCGCCAGGTGCTGGTAGAGTAAACCGGCTCGCTGTCCAGCACCTCAACGACCGACTTCAGTTCGCTAAGCGGCAATTCGCTTTTATCGCTGACGGAGACGACGATCCCCACGCGCTGCTGTTTGCCAAACGGCACGGTCACGCGGCAGCCCGCTTTGGCGCTCATGCTGTCGGGCAGCAGGTAGTCAAAGGTACGGGGAAGCGGAACGGGCAGGGCAACGTGAGCGACGGGCATCGAATCTTCCTGACTTGAAAAGTGGCGCGTTAGTATACACATTAGTAAAAGCGGCGTGCGGATCAGTTTGCATACGTTGGTCAAATTCTGTATGATTCGCCGCCTTTGGTGTACTTTACGCCAAAGAACTTACAATCAACATCGCGTGGTGTCTGGCGTTAGGGCTGGAAGAGCGACGCGGCCTTAACTGAGGTTCTCCCATGAAAAAAGATATTCACCCGAAATACGAAATGATTACTGCAAACTGTTCTTGCGGTAACTCTATCCAGATCCGCTCTACCGTGGGTCACGATCTGAACCTGGACGTGTGCGGCAAATGCCACCCGTTCTACACTGGTAAGCAGCGTGACGTTGCAACCGGTGGCCGTGTTGACCGCTTCAACAAGCGTTTCAGCATCCCGGGCGCTAAATAAGTTTCCCGAAAAAAAGGCACCGCAAGGTGCCTTTTTTGTATCCGCTTCTCAGTATTCCCACGTATCCGGGTCAATACCCAGTTCACGCATGATCACCTTCGCCTCTTCCGGGATTTCATCACTGCGCTCTTTGCGCAGATCTTCATCGTTCGGCAACGGTTGACCGGTAAACGCATGCAGAAACGCTTCGCACAGCAGTTCGCTGTTGGTCGCGTGGCGCAGGTTGTTCACCTGACGACGCGTACGTTCATCGGTGAGGATCTTCAACACCTTCAGAGGAATGGAAACCGTAATTTTCTTTACTTGCTCACTCTTCTTACCGTGCTCAGCGTATGGGCTGATATATTCGCCGCTCCATTCAGCCATGAGATACCTTTAATCCTCTCAGTCATTTATTTAAAGGTGCAAAACCTGTAACCACCCGTTTTGAACCGCAATCTTGTCTAGTTTACCGTAGAGACGATACCGTGGCACGGATATTGCCGCTGCAGCGTGCACTAAAGCATATAATTTTAACGGCTATTTGCGCATTGCTCAATCTATACGCAAAGAAGTTTAGATGTCCAGATGTATTGACGTCCATACTTTCAATGTTTACTCTGGTGCCTGACTTTTCACCTCATTCGCCAGGAAGCCCTCACCATGACGCGTAAACAGGCCACTATTGCAGTGCGTAGCGGATTAAATGATGACGAGCAGTACGGCTGCGTTGTCCCGCCGATTCATCTTTCCAGTACCTATAACTTCACCGGATTTAATGAACCCCGCGCGCATGATTATTCGCGTCGTGGCAACCCTACGCGTGACGTGACCCAGCGCGCGCTGGCCGAGCTGGAAGGTGGCGCAGGTGCAGTATTAACCAATACGGGGATGTCCGCCATTCACCTGGTGACCACGGTGTTCCTGAAACCGGGCGATCTGCTGGTCGCGCCGCACGACTGCTACGGCGGCAGCTATCGCCTGTTTGACAGCCTGGCGAAACGCGGCTGCTATCGCGTGCTGTTTGTCGATCAAAACGACGAACAGGCGCTGAAACAGGCCCTGGCAGAGAAACCGAAGCTGGTTCTGGTGGAAAGTCCAAGCAATCCATTGTTGCGCGTTGTCGATATTGCGAAAATTTGTCAGCTCGCAAGGGATGCGGGAGCGATAAGTGTAGTGGATAATACGTTCCTCAGTCCGGCCCTTCAGAACCCACTCGCACTGGGTGCCGATCTGGTATTGCATTCATGCACTAAATATCTGAACGGCCATTCTGATGTGGTGGCGGGCGTGGTGATTGCCAAAGATCCGGACGTTGTCACCGAACTGGCATGGTGGGCCAATAATATTGGCGTCACCGCTGGGGCCTTCGACAGCTATCTGCTGTTGCGCGGCATCCGCACGCTGTCGCCGCGCATGGACGTGGCGCAGCGCAATGCCCAGGCGATTGTCGATTTCCTGAAAACCCAGCCGCTGGTGAAAAAGCTTTATCACCCGTCGCTGCCAGAAAATCAGGGGCACGAGATTGCCGCGCGTCAGCAGAAAGGGTTTGGCGCGATGTTAAGTTTTGAACTGGACGGTGACGAGCAAACGCTGCGTCGCTTCCTGAGCGGGCTGTCATTGTTTACGCTGGCGGAATCCTTAGGTGGGGTTGAAAGCTTGATCTCCCACGCCGCGACCATGACGCACGCAGGTATGGCACCGGAAGCTCGTGCCGCCGCCGGAATTTCTGAGACGCTGCTGCGTATCTCAACCGGCATTGAAGATTCTGAAGATTTAATTGCCGATCTGGAAAATGCCTTCCGGATCGCAGCCAAGGGGTAATCATGAGTGTGATAGCGCAGGCAGGGGCGAAGGGTCGTCAACTGCACAAGTTTGGTGGTAGTAGTCTTGCTGATGTGAAATGTTACCTGCGCGTTGCAGGCATCATGACGGAATATTCACAGCCGGGTGACATGATGGTTGTCTCGGCGGCGGGCAGCACCACCAACCAGTTGATTAGCTGGCTGAAACTGAGCCAGACCGATCGCCTTTCTGCGCATCAGGTACAACAGTCCTTACGCCGCTACCAGAGCGAGCTGATTGCCGGCCTGCTGCCTGCGGACGTGGCGGACGGGCTGATCAGCGCCTTCACGCATGACCTTGAGCGTCTGGCTGCCCTGCTGGACAGCGGAATTACCGACGCGGTGTATGCCGAAGTGGTGGGTCACGGTGAAGTGTGGTCCGCGCGCCTGATGGCCGCCGTGCTGCAACACCTGGGCGTGGAAGCGGCCTGGCTCGACGCGCGTGATTTCCTGCGCGCCGAACGCGCCGCGCAGCCGCAGGTGGATGAAGGGTTGTCCTACCCGCTGCTGCAACAGCTGCTGGTGCAGCATCCGGGCAAACGTATTGTCGTCACCGGCTTTATCAGCCGCAGCAACGCGGGTGAAACCGTACTGCTGGGCCGTAACGGTTCTGACTACTCGGCAACGCAGATTGGTGCCCTGGCGGGCGTGTCCCGCGTCACCATCTGGAGCGACGTGGCCGGTGTGTACAGCGCGGACCCGCGTAAGGTGAAAGATGCCTGCCTGCTGCCGCTGCTGCGTCTCGACGAAGCCAGCGAGCTGGCGCGTCTGGCCGCGCCGGTACTGCACGCGCGCACGCTGCAGCCGGTTTCCGGCAGCGATATCGACCTCCAGCTGCGCTGCAGTTACACCCCGGATCAAGGCTCCACGCGCATTGAGCGCGTGCTGGCGTCCGGTACCGGGGCGCGTATTGTCACCAGCCACGACGACATCTGCCTGATTGAGTTCCAGGTGCCTGCGGGCCAGGACTTCAAGCTGGCGCATAAAGATATCGACACGATCCTGAAACGCGCCCAGGTGCGTCCGCTGGCCGTTGGCGTGCATAACGATCGTCAACTGCTGCAGTTCTGCTACACCGCTGAAGTGGCGGACAGCGCGCTGAAAATTCTGGATGAAGCGGGCCTGCCGGGCGAGCTTCGCCTGCGTCAGGGGCTGGCGCTGGTGGCGATGGTGGGCGCGGGCGTCACCCGTAACCCGCTGCACTGCCACCGCTTCTGGCAGCAGCTGAAAGGCCAGCCGGTGGAGTTCACCTGGCAGTCGGAGGAGGGCATCAGCCTGGTCGCCGTCCTGCGCAAAGGGCCAACCGAGAGCCTGATTCAGGGCCTGCACACCTCCCTGTTCCGCGCGGAAAAGCGTATCGGTCTGGTGCTGTTCGGGAAAGGCAACATCGGTTCCCGCTGGCTGGAGCTGTTTGCCCGCGAACAGGTGACGCTCTCGGCGCGTACCGGATTCGAATTCATTCTTGCGGGCGTGGTGGACAGCCGCCGCAGCCTGCTGAACTACGAAGGGCTGGACGCCAGCCGCGCGCTTGCCTTCTTTAATGATGAAGCCGTAGAGCAGGATGAAGAGTCGCTGTTCCTGTGGATGCGCGCGCACCCGTATGACGATCTGGTGGTGCTGGACGTTACCGCCAGCGAACAGCTTGCGGATCAGTATCTGGATTTCGCCAGCCACGGTTTCCACGTTATTAGTGCGAACAAGCTGGCGGGGGCGAGCAGCACCGATAAATACCGCCAGATCCACGACGCGTTTGAAAAAACGGGGCGCCACTGGCTTTATAACGCCACCGTTGGGGCTGGCCTGCCGGTTAACCACACCGTGCGTGACCTGATTGAAAGCGGCGACAGCATTCTGGCGCTGAGCGGTATCTTCTCCGGCACGCTCTCCTGGCTGTTCCTGCAGTTTGACGGCACCGTACCCTTCACCGACCTGGTGGATCAGGCGTGGCAGCAGGGCTTAACCGAGCCCGATCCGCGCGTTGACCTTTCCGGCAAAGACGTGATGCGTAAGCTGGTGATCCTGGCGCGTGAGGCCGGTTACGACATCGAACCGGATGCCGTACGCGTCGAATCGCTGGTGCCTGCCGGCTGTGAAGAAGGTTCTGTGGATCATTTCTTTGAAAATGGTGAAGAGCTTAACGAGCAGATGGTACAGCGTCTGGAGGCGGCGAACGAGATGGGGCTGGTGCTGCGCTACGTGGCGCGTTTCGAGGCCAACGGAAAAGCGCGAGTCGGCGTCGAGGCGGTGCGTCCTGAACATCCGCTGGCGGCGCTGCTGCCGTGCGATAACGTCTTCGCCATCGAAAGCCGCTGGTATCGCGATAACCCGCTGGTGATCCGTGGTCCGGGCGCGGGGCGCGATGTCACCGCTGGAGCCATACAGTCCGACATCAACCGTCTGGCTAAGCTGCTGTAACTCCTCACCCTGGCCCTCTTCCCGGACCGTACAGTGGGAGAGGGCACCTGTCAGGACAGATTAAACCAACCGGTTTTTCGCATCGGCTATCGCCTGCGCCACCTGCTTAGGCGACACGCCGCCTTTCGCGGCACGTTTATCCAGGCAGGACTGCAGCGCAAGGATCGGATACACATCATCCCCGATAACCGCGCTGAACTTCTGCAGGTCGGCCAGCGCCAGATCTTCCAGCGGTTTACCCTGACGAATGGCTTCCACCACCGCTTCACCCACAATATGGTGAGCTTCACGGAACGGTACGCCTTTCGCCACCAGATAATCCGCCAGTTCGGTAGAGTTCGCATAGCCCTGCTGCGCCGCTTCCTGGCAGCGCGGACGTTTCACCTGAATGCCGTCCAGCACCAGCGCGCCCATATGCAGACAGTCCAGCCAGGTGTCGAGCGCGTCGAACAGCCCTTCTTTGTCTTCCTGCATGTCTTTGTTATACGCCAGCGGCAGCCCTTTCAGGGTCATCATCATGCCGGTCAGCGCGCCCTGCACGCGGCCACATTTGCCGCGGATCAGCTCCAGCGCGTCCGGGTTTTTCTTCTGCGGCATCAGGGATGAGCCTGAGGTCACGCGGTCGGACAGCTCGACGAAGCCCGCTTCGCCAGAGTTAAAGAAGATCAGGTCTTCGGCAAAGCGCGACAGATGCACCATTCCGATAGACGCATTGGATAGCAGCTCCAGCACGTGGTCGCGGTCGGACACGCTGTCCAGGCTGTTACGGGTGGCGGAGGCAAAGCCCAGCCAGCCTGCCAGCTGCTCACGGTCGATTTCATACGCCGTACCGGCCAGCGCGCCGCTGCCCAGCGGGCTGACGTCCAGACGTTTCAGGGTATCCTGCAGACGGCTTTCGTCACGCGCCAGCATCTCGACGTAGGCCAGACACCAGTGTGCGAAGGTCACCGGCTGCGCGCGCTGCAGGTGGGTATAACCCGGCATCACCGCGTCCTGGTTGTTCTGCGCGGTCTCCACCAGCGCGCTCTGCAGCTGACGGTTGGCCGCCAGCAGTTCGCCAACGGTATCTTTACACCACAGCTTCAGGTCGGTGGCGACCTGGTCGTTACGGCTGCGGCCGGTATGCAGCTTTTTACCCAGCTGGCCGACTTTGTCGATAAGCTTGCCTTCCACCCAGCTGTGAATATCTTCAGCATCGCTTTCGAGGATCTGCTGCGGATTAAGACGCACCTCTTCCAGCAGATTGTTCAGCGCCTCTTCCAGCCGTAATTGTTCGTCTGCGGTCAGTACGCCCACCGTCACCAGCGCTTTGGACCAGGCCACAGAGCCGACAATATCCTGTTCGGCCAGGCGGTAGTCGAAGCGCAAAGAGTCGTTGAACTGTTTGAACCGCTGATCCGCTGCCTGTGTAAAACGCCCACCCCAAAGTGCCATAACATGATTCCTTTATTCGTTAGTTCTGCCAGGTGGCGCTTCGCTTACCCGGCCTACGGTCATTCAATAAAAACTTACGCTAAAATACGCGTGCCAATCGGCGTGCCGTTAAACAGCGCCGGCAGTTGTTCCGCGTGACGCCAGGAGGCGATATCCACAGGACGGCCCAGCGTGCGTGCGGCATCCAGCGCGGCGTTCACTTTGACGATCATGCCGTCGGTAATAATGCCCTGAGCAATCAGCTGCTCGGCTTTCTCAGCCGTCATTTCCGCAATGCGCTGGCCTTTACCGTCCAGAATGCCGCTCACGTCGGAGAGCAGGATCAGATCCGCGCCCAGCGTTGCCGCCAGTGCCGTCGCCGCCTGGTCAGCGTTGACGTTCATCAGCTCGCCCTCTTCGGTCACGCCGATAGAGCTCACCACCGGCAGGAACCCCCCTTCCAGCAGCGTGTTAATCAGCTTAGGCGAACCTGGCTGCGCCAGTCCAACGTGGCCGAGCTCTTCGTCGAGCTGGGTCACTTTTACGCTGTCGCCATCGCCCAGATAGAGGCCAACGGAAGCGATGTGGTGTTTCTTTGCCCACGCCAGCAGCGTTTTGTTCGCCGTACCCGCCAGCGCGCCGGTAATGATGTCAATCTGATCAGCAGGCGTCACGCGCAGGCCGTTCTTCTTTTTCACCGGCAGGTTGAGCCCTTTCATCAGCTCGTCCACCACGCAGCCGCCGCCATGCACAATCACCAGCGGACGCTGGTGTGATTCGCGATAGTTCACCAGCGCGGTAAACAGACGCTCCAGCGCTTCTTCGCTGTCCAGCAGTACACCACCGAGTTTGATAATTAATGGGTTCATCATCACACCTTAAATAAGAGCCTGCGTTTCCGGGAAACCGAAACGAATATTTGCACACTGCATTGCCTGTGCGGCAGCGCCTTTGAGTAAGTTATCTTCTGCGGCGACAACGATGAGATGCTCGCCCTGCACGGCAAAGCCGATGTCGCAGAACGGCAGGCCGACCACGTTTTTCAGCGCCGGCACGCCTTTATCGTACAGGCGCACCAGCGGTTTATCCGCATACGCCTGCGTGAAGGCCTCGTTCACCTGCTCTTTGGTCACGCCTGGCTTCAGGCGGCAGGTAATAGTTTCGAGGATCCCGCGCGGGAAGCTGCCCAGGTGCGGGGTGAAAATAACGTCCGCGCCCAGATGCGTCGTGATTTCAGGGTGATGACGGTGATTAAACACGCCATACGGCTGAAGGCTCACTTCGCAGAAGCTGTTGGAAATAGCGGCCTTGCGTCCTGCACCGCTCACGCCGCTGGTGGCGTTGATCACCGGCCACTGGCTCAGATCCAGCAGACCTGCGTCGATCAGCGGCTTCAGGGAAAGCTGCGCCGCCGTCGGGTAGCAGCCCGGAACGGCAATGAGGTCCGCTTCTTTCAGTTTATCTGCGCTCCACTCCGCCAGGCCGTACACCGCTTTTTCAAGCAGATCTGGATGCTGATGGGTGAAACCGTAATATTTTTCATAAAACGCGCCGTCGTTCACGCGGAACGCGCCGGAAAGGTCGAAGACCACGCAGCCGGCCGCCAGGAACTGCGGCGCCAGGTCGTGGCTGACCTCGTGCGCGGTGGCTAAAAACACCACGTCGACGCCGTCGGTAAACTCGCTGATGTCAGACATGGGCTGCAGCGGCAGATCGACAAGACCCTTAAGCTGCGGATGCAAATCGGAAATTAACTTTCCTGCATCATTGCTTTGCGCTGACACGGTCAAAGCGGTTATGGTCATATGTGGATGGCGATTCACGTAGCTTACAAGCTCTGCGCCCGCATAACCGCTAGCGCCTACAATCAGCGTATTCAACATCGGGTTCCTTTATGCTCAACGTTAGTGTATTTTTATTCACATTTATTGCATGAATATTGATACTATCACGACCTAAGGTGTGTCAACAATGAAAATGAACTTACCGCCATTTATCGAGATCTACCGCGCCCTGATTGCCACACCGTCCATCAGCGCAACGGAAGAAGCGCTGGATCAGAGCAATGAGTCTTTAATCAATCTGCTGGCGGGTTGGTTTAGCGATCTTGGGTTTAACGTTGAGGTTCAGCCCGTCCCCGGAACCCGCCACAAATTTAACCTGCTCGCCAGCACCGGAACCGGTGCGGGCGGCCTGCTGCTGGCCGGTCATACCGATACGGTGCCGTTTGACGAAGGCCGCTGGACGCGCGATCCGTTCACCCTGACCGAGCAAGACAACAAGCTCTATGGTCTGGGCACCGCCGACATGAAAGGCTTCTTCGCCTTTATCCTCGACGCGCTGCGTGACGTGGACGTGACGAAGCTGAAAAAACCGCTCTACATTCTGGCGACCGCCGATGAAGAAACCAGCATGGCGGGCGCGCGCTACTTCTCTGAAAATACGTCGATTCGCCCGGACTTCGCGATCATCGGCGAGCCGACGTCTTTGCAGCCGATCCGCGCGCACAAAGGCCATATTTCTACCGCCGTGCGCGTGCTGGGCCAGTCCGGCCACTCCAGCGATCCGGCGCGCGGGGTGAACGCCATCGAACTGATGCATGACGCCATCGGCCGAATCATGACCCTGCGCGACGATCTGAAAGAGCGCTACCGCTATGAGGCGTTCACCGTGCCGTATCCGACCCTGAACCTCGGCAGCCTGCACGGCGGCGATGCCTCGAACCGCATCTGCGCCTGCTGCGAACTGCATATGGACATCCGCCCGCTGCCGGGCATGACCCTCAGCGATCTCGACGGCCTGCTGAATGAAGCGCTGGCTCCGGTGAGCGAGCGCTGGCCGGGCCGCCTGACGGTCTCCGAACTGCATCCGCCGATCCCGGGTTACGAATGCCCGCCGGACCATCAGCTGGTTGAGGTGGTGGAAAAGCTGCTCGGTGAGAAAACCGACGTGGTGAACTACTGCACCGAAGCGCCGTTTATTCAGACGCTTTGCCCTACGCTGGTCCTGGGCCCCGGCTCCATCAACCAGGCGCACCAGCCGGATGAATATCTGGAAACCCGCTTCATCAAGCCAACCCGCGAACTGATTACCCAGGTTGTGCATCACTTCTGCTGGCATTAAAACCGCACCGTACATCCCATAGGGGAGAGGACTGCGCGATGCGGTTTTTTCCCCTTTACCCAAAGGGGTGTACGGTCCCGGGGAGGCGATGTCTCACTCCCTACCACCCATCATGAACTTTCTTCATCTTTCCTGAGCAAACCTCATCGTTATTGTTGATTATTTATGTTGACGTCCCTCCGCTTTTCCGTCATTTTTACATCTGGACGTCTAAACGTATAGAAGTTCACAACACAACAAATAACGACATGCGATTGATAGAGGTAAGGTATGAGCTTTTTTCACGCCAACCAGCGGGAAGCACTGAATCAGAGCCTGGCCGAAGTAAACGGCCAGATTAACGTCTCTTTTGAATTTTTCCCGCCGCGCACCAGTGAAATGGAGCAAACCCTGTGGAGCTCTATCGATCGTCTTAGCAGCCTGAAGCCGAAGTTCGTTTCCGTGACTTACGGTGCCAACTCCGGCGAGCGTGACCGTACGCACAGCATCATTAAAGGCATCAAAGATCGTACCGGTCTGGAAGCGGCGCCGCATCTCACCTGTATCGACGCGACCCGCGACGAGCTGCGGGCCATCGCCCAGGATTACTGGAATAACGGCATTCGTCATATCGTCGCACTGCGCGGTGACCTGCCGCCGGGCAGCGGTAAGCCGGACATGTATGCCGCCGATCTGGTCGCGCTGCTGAAAGACGTGGCCGACTTTGATATCTCCGTTGCCGCTTATCCTGAGGTGCATCCGGAAGCGAAAAGTGCCCAGGCCGATCTGCTGAACCTCAAGCGTAAAGTGGACGCCGGCGCGAACCGCGCCATTACCCAGTTCTTCTTTGATGTGGAAAGCTACCTGCGTTTCCGTGACCGCTGCGTCTCCGCGGGCATCGACGTTGAAATTATCCCGGGTATTCTGCCGGTCTCTAACTTCAAACAGGCGAAGAAATTCGCTGATATGACCAATGTCCGCATTCCGCTGTGGATGTCCAAAATGTACGAAGGGCTGGACGATGATCCGGAAACCCGCAAGCTGGTGGGGGCGAATATCGCGATGGACATGGTGAAAATTTTAAGCCGTGAAGGGGTGAAAGATTTCCACTTCTATACGCTGAACCGCGCGGAGATGAGCTACGCCATTTGCCATACGCTGGGCGTTCGTCCGGCGTAATAAGCACAAAGCCCTCGTTTTACGAGGGCTTTTTTGTCACGCGAAGAGTTAAAAGGTATTAGCTATCGAATCTGTGGATTAATTCAACTATAACTTATTGCTAGTGGTGTATATCGTAACGGTAACACTGTAAAAGGGAGCATAGCGATGAGCACGTCAGACGAGACCAATAAAGCGGCATCGGTCGGCAAATGCCCGTTCCACCAGGGCGGCGTCGATCACAGCGCGGGGGCAGGTACAGGCAGCCGCGACTGGTGGCCAAAACAACTCCGCATCGATCTTCTTAATCAACATTCCAATCGTTCGAACCCGCTGGGTGAAGACTTCGACTACCGCAAAGAATTCAGCAAACTTGATTACTCCGCCCTTAAAGGCGACCTCAAAGCCCTTTTAACCGACTCTCAACCGTGGTGGCCTGCCGACTGGGGCAGCTATGCGGGCCTGTTTATCCGTATGGCCTGGCACGGCGCGGGTACCTATCGCTCCGTTGACGGACGCGGCGGCGCAGGCCGCGGTCAACAGCGCTTTGCGCCGCTGAACTCCTGGCCGGATAACGTGAGCCTGGATAAGGCGCGCCGTCTGCTGTGGCCAATCAAGCAAAAATACGGACAAAAAATTTCCTGGGCCGACCTGTTTATCCTCGCGGGTAACGTGGCGCTGGAGAACTCCGGCTTCCGTACGTTTGGTTTTGGTGCCGGGCGTGAAGACGTCTGGGAACCAGACCTGGACGTGAACTGGGGTGATGAAAAAGCCTGGCTAACCCACCGTGACCCAGAGGCGCTGGCGAAGCGACCTCTCGCCGCCACCGAAATGGGCCTGATCTATGTGAACCCGGAAGGGCCAAACGCCAGCGGTGAACCTCTGTCTGCTGCGGCGGCCATTCGCGCGACCTTCGGCAACATGGGGATGAACGACGAAGAGACCGTTGCGCTGATCGCGGGCGGCCACACCCTCGGCAAAACCCACGGCGCGGGTGAAGCCACGCACGTCGGCACCGACCCGGAAGCCTCGCCGATTGAAGCGCAGGGCCTGGGCTGGGCCAGCACGCACGGCACGGGCGTTGGCGCAGATGCCATTACCTCCGGTCTGGAAGTCATCTGGTCGCAAACCCCGACCCAGTGGAGCAACTACTTCTTCGAGAACCTGTTCAAATACGAATGGGTGCAGACCCGCAGCCCGGCGGGAGCGATTCAGTTTGAAGCCGTGGATGCGCCGGAAATCATGCCTGACCCGTTCGACCCGTCGAAAAAACGCAAACCTACCATGCTGGTCACCGACCTGACGCTGCGTTTTGACCCGGAATTCGAGAAAATTTCCCGCCGCTTCCTGAACGATCCGCAGGCCTTCAACGAAGCCTTCGCGCGCGCGTGGTACAAGCTGACCCACCGCGATATGGGGCCAAAATCGCGTTACCTTGGCCCGGAAGTGCCAAAAGAAGATCTGATCTGGCAGGACCCGCTGCCGCAGGCGGTGTTCAATCCGTCGAAAGAAGACATTGAAAGCCTGAAGGCGGAAATCGCTGCCTCTGGCCTCTCCGTGAGCGAACTGATTTCCGTTGCCTGGGCATCAGCGTCGACCTTCCGCGGCGGCGACAAGCGCGGCGGCGCCAACGGCGCGCGTCTGGCGCTGGCCCCTCAGCGCGACTGGGATGTGAACGCCGCAGCGGTTCGCGCGTTGCCGGCTCTGGAAGCTATCCAGCGCACCACCAACAAAGCCTCTCTGGCCGATATCATCGTGCTGGCGGGCGTGGTGGGCGTTGAGCAGGCGGCGAAAGCTGCAGGCGTTTACGTCAACGTTCCGTTCACCCCGGGCCGCGTCGATGCGCGTCAGGATCAGACGGATATCGAGATGTTTAATCTGCTCGAACCGATTGCCGACGGCTTCCGCAACTACCGTGCGCAGGTGGATGTGTCCACGACAGAGTCACTGCTGATTGATAAAGCCCAGCAGCTGACGCTGACCGCGCCTGAGCTGACGGTGCTGATCGGTGGCCTGCGCGTGCTGGGTGCCAACTTTGATGGCAGCAAGAATGGCGTGTTCACCGACCGCGAGGGCGTGCTGAGCAACGATTTCTTCGTGAACCTGCTGGACATGAACACCCAGTGGAAGGCGACCGACGAATCTAATGAACTGTTTGCCGGAAGCGATCGCGCCAGCGGTGAAGTGAAATACACCGCCACCCGCGCCGATCTGGTCTTCGGTTCTAACGCCGTTCTGCGCGCGCTGGCAGAGGTTTATGCCAGTGATGATGCGCATGAGAAGTTTGTTCGCGACTTCGTTGCCGCATGGGCGAAGGTGATGGATCTGGACCGGTTTGACCTGCAGTAACCCCTGTGCCGGGTAGCGCTGACGCTTACCCGGCTTACGGGCAAAAAAAATCCCCGCTGATGCGGGGATTTTTATTCACGCTATTTACTCCCACTCCTGCAGGAACCGCTGCCCATACTGGTCGGCCACCAGCAGCGCCGCATACACCTGATCCGGCGTTACGCCGCCGGGCATGTTGTGGATAGTTTCCCCTTCGGCACAGGAGGCTTCCGCGATCAGACGCATTTTGGCCGGAATATCCTCTTTGATGTTAAGCTGCGCCAGCGTGATCGGCAGCCCAACGCTGTGACAAAGCGCGGCGACGGTCTCTATTTCTTCTACCGGCGCGTTTTCCAGCACCAGCTGCGTCAGCGTGCCAAACGCCACTTTTTCACCGTGATAGAAGTGGTGCGCGTCCGGTACCGCCGTCATTCCGTTATGAATAGCGTGTGCTGCCGCCAGCCCGCCGCTTTCAAAGCCTACGCCGCTGAGATAGGTATTGGCTTCGATAATGCGTTCAAGAGCAGGCGTCACCACATGCTGTTCTGCCGCCAGCATCGCTTTTTCACCCTCTTCAACCAGCGTGTTGTAGCACAGCTCGGCCAGCGCGAGTGCTGCCTGCGTACATTTGCCGCCCGCCATGGTGGTCGCGCCGCTGCGCGAGCAGGCGCGTGCTTCAAACCACGTCGCCAGCGCATCGCCAATCCCGGCGGCCAGCAGGCGTGCCGGCGCGCCCGCTACCACTTTGGTATCGACGATAACCATGTTCGGGTTGTGCGGCAGCATCAGGTAGCGATCGAATTCACCGCTGTCGGTGTAAATGACGGAAAGGGCGCTGCACGGCGCATCGGTGGAGGCGATGGTTGGCGCAATGGCGACGGGTACGTCCATAAAATGGGCCAGCGCTTTGGCGGTATCGAGCGTTTTACCGCCGCCGATACCCAGCACCGCCAGACAGTCGGCGCTGTCGGCCAGTTTTTTCAGTCGGTCGATTTCATTTTGTGAACATTCGCCGCCAAACGGCGCGATTTCGGCATGCAGTTCGGCTTTTTTAAAACTCTGACGCAGGGTCTCTTCGGCAAAACCCAGCACAAATTTATCGCCGACAACCAGCCAGCGATTGGCCAGAGGCTTCAGATAGTCGCCGAGACGGGTAAGCACATCAGCGCCCTGGATATATTTTCCCGGCGATTGAATGATACGGTCCATAACAGTTCTCCCTTAGAGGTTGAGGTTACCAAACGCGTTTTTCCAGTCCTGCTCGAACTTCTCTATGGCTGACTCTACCGCTGGCGTGCCGAGCATTTGTTGCGCTACGTCTAAGGGAAGCGTGATTGCCTCGCATCCCGCCAGCAGGCAGTCCAGCGCCTGCCGCGGCGTTTTGAAGCTGGCGGCCAGCACTTTGCTTTCCGGCGCGTGCAATTCCAGCAGGGATTGCAGCTCCTGGACCATGCGAATGCCGTCACCGCCCTGCGCGTCAACGCGGTTTACATACGGCGCGACATATTTCGCGCCTGCCAGCGCGGCGAGCAGGCCCTGTGCCGCGCCGTAAACGGCGGTCCCAAGCGTGGTTATCCCTTCTTTTTTCAATGCTTTAATCGCGATGAGCCCCTGAGCCGTCACCGGGATTTTCACCACGATGCCAGGGACCGTGTTACTCAGGCGTTTGGCCTCCGCCACCATCCCTTCGGCATCGCGGCTCATGGTTTGAGCAAACAGCGTGCCTTCCGGTCCGATGGCTTTTTGCAGACGCGGCAGCACGTCCCAGATGGATTCACGGCTGGCGGCAACGATGCTCGGGTTGGTGGTGACGCCCGCAATGGGGAAAACGCGCGCCAGGCGTTCAACTTCCGCCACGTTGGCGGTATCCAGGTACAGTTCCATTATTTTTCCTTAAGTCAGAAAGGTTGAATAAAGGATAAGGCGCGGGCAGGCAGGGCGGATACAGGCCAATTTTGCCAAATACTGGACAAATGTAATGTCCTTAGCGAAGTGCGAGAGCGATCACAATGCTATTTTTTGGTGGTCAGCTCGCTGTGATACTGGCGACGATATTCGGAAGGAGAGCGTTCGGTGTGCTTGCGAAAGAGACGGCAGAAGTAATTGCTGTCTGTAAACCCGCAGCTTGCGGCGATATCTTTGATTTTAAGATCGTAGCCTTTCAGCAGCTGGCGCGCGTGTTCGAGTCGCGTTTGGGTCAGGTATTCGTTGAACCCCACGTTGCCAATCTTCTGAAAGAGGTGGGAAAGGTAGTTCGGCGAGACGTAGAACGCCTGCGCTACGGATTCACGGGTTAACGCCGAAGCATGATGTTCTTCGATGAAGCGGCGAATGGCCTCAAACAGGGCGCGGCTGCGGCTGGCGGTGTGGATATCGCTGCCAAGCAGATCCCGGCAGTGGCTGAGCAAGCTTAATACCACCAGTATCGCGGTCTCTTGCTCATCAGGCTGCATCTGTAATTCGGTTAGCGTCTGCAGAAGAAAAGCACCCGTTCGTGGACCGCGGCGGGCAACCTGGAGCTGCTGCACAAGCGTATTGTCATGCTGTAACTCGATAGTCAGCAGCTGCTTACCGAAATGTATGCTCAGGGCGTCAGGCGATGGCTGCGTTATGTGTCCAAAGGATGAAAATATCGCCTCACAGGAGGTATCAAGGGTAATGACGAGGCAGGGAGATGTTCGGGTGTACTGTTCAGACAGCGCTGAGAAATGAATCTGGCCCAGCGGTAGCGTGCGGTTCACCAGGTCTGCCAAAAGTCGGGTGATATCGGAATGCATGAGAAGACTACCGAAATGTGCCGGGTGGCGCTAACGCTTACCCGGCCTACCAGTCACAGGTCCGGGCAAGCGCGGCGCCGCCAGGCATAGAGTATTAGCCGGTGTTGCGCATGCCCGCAGCAACGCCCGCAATCGTCACCATCAGCGCCTGTTCAACGCGCGGATCCGGCTCTTTACCTTCTTCTTCCGCCAGACGCGAACGGTGCAGCAGCTCTGCCTGCAGGACGTTCAGCGGGTCGGTGTAGATGTTACGCAGCTGAATAGACTCGGCAATCCACGGCAGGTCCGCCATCAGATGTGAGTCGTTGGCGATGTCCAGCACCACTTTGATGTCGCCTTCCAGCAGTTCGCGCAGCTCTTTACCCAGCGCCCACAGCTCTGGCTTCACCAGACGCTGGTCGTAGTATTCCGCCAGCCACAGGTCGGCTTTCGAGAAGACCATCTCCAGCATGCCCAGACGGGTAGAGAAGAACGGCCAGTCGCGGCACATGGTTTCCAGTTCGTTCTGTTTACCGTCTTCCACCACTTTTTGCAGCGCGGCACCGGCACCCAGCCAGGCGGGCAGCATCAAACGGTTCTGCGTCCAGGCGAAGATCCACGGGATCGCGCGCAGAGACTCTACGCCACCGGTCGGGCGACGCTTAGCAGGACGTGAGCCCAGCGGCAGTTTACCCAGCTCCTGCTCAGGCGTGGCCGAGCGGAAGTAAGGAACGAAATCTTTGTTTTCACGCACGTAGCCGCGGTACAGATCGCAGGAGATATCAGACAGCTCGTCCATGATATGGCACCAGGATGCTTTCGGCTCCGGCGGCGGCAGCAGGTTTGCTTCCAGAATGGCGCTGGTGTAAAGCGACAGGCTGCTGATGGTCACTTCCGGCAGACCGTACTTGAAGCGGATCATCTCGCCCTGCTCGGTGACGCGCAGGCCGCCTTTCAGGCTTCCCGGCGGCTGCGACAGCAGCGCTGCGTGTGCTGGCGCGCCGCCACGGCCAATCGAGCCACCGCGTCCGTGGAACAGGGTCAGCTCAATACCGGCTTTCTCGCAGGTTTTGATCAGTGCGTCCTGCGCCTGATACTGCGCCCAGGATGCCGCCATCACGCCCGCATCTTTCGCGGAGTCGGAATAGCCAATCATCACCATCTGTTTGCCCTGAATAAAGCCGCGGTACCAGTCGATATTCAGCAGTTGGGTCATGACGTCGTTGGCGTTGTTCAGGTCGTCGAGGGTCTCAAACAGCGGGGCGACCGGCAGAGCGTAGTCGATTCCCGCTTCTTTCAGCAGAAGGTGAACGCCCAGCACGTCGGACGGCGTCTTCGCCATGGAGATCACATAGGCGGCCACCGATCCTTTCGGCGCGTCCACGATCGCTTTACAGGTGTTGAGTACTTCGCGGGTTTCGTTGCTTGGCTCCCAGTTGCGCGGCAGCAGAGGGCGCTTCGAGTTCAGCTCGCGGATCAGGAAGGCCTGTTTGTCGGCTTCGGACCAGCTTTCATAGTCGCCGATGCCGAGATAGCGGGTCAGCTCGCCCAGCGCTTCGGTATGACGGGTACTTTCCTGACGTACGTCGATACGCACCAGCGGCACGCCGAAGCACTTCACGCGGCGCAGGGTATCGAGCAGTTCGCCGTTAGCGATGATGCCCATCCCGCAGGCCTGCAGTGATTTATAGCAGGCGTAGAGCGGCTCCCAGAGCTGTTCGTTCTGGCTGAGCAGACCTTCTGGTTTTGGCAGGCGCTGACCTTTCAGACGCGCTTCCAGCCAGGCCTGGGTAGCCATCAGCTGACCACGCAGTTTCTTCATCAGGAAACGGTACGGCTCGCTGGCGCCTTCTTCTCCGGCCAGCGCGCGCAGTTCCGGCGTCGCTTCAACCATCGATAGCTCGGAGATCAGCACCTGAATATCTTTCAGGAACAGGTCGGTCGCTTTCCAGCGGCTCAGCAGCAGGACGTGACGGGTAATTTCTGCGGTCACGTTCGGGTTGCCGTCGCGGTCGCCGCCCATCCAGGAGGTGAAGCGGACCGGAACGAAGTCGACCGGCAGGCGGTAGCCGAGGTTCTCTTCCAGCTGTTCGTTCAGCTCGCGCAGGTAGTTAGGCACCCCTTCCCACAGGCTGTTTTCCACCACTGCAAAGCCCCATTTGGCTTCGTCGACCGGGCTTGGACGATGCTTACGAATTTCATCGGTGTGCCAGGACTGGGCAATCAGCTGGCGCAGACGGCGCATCAGCTGGTTGCGTTCGTAGTCGGCAATGTCTTTGTTATCCAACTGCTTCAGACAGTTGTTCACTTCCACCATTTTGTGGATCAGGGTGCGACGGGTAATTTCAGTGGGGTGTGCGGTCAGCACCAGCTCCAGCGAAAGTGACTCCACCGCTTTTTTAATGGTGGCTTCGTTGAGGTCTGGCTGGTCTTTCAGTTTACGCAGGGTGCGGGCAATGACTTCCGGGTTGCTTGCCGCTTCGCCATTTGGCGAAATGCTGTGGTATTGCTCAGCGGTGTTTGCCAGGTTCAGGAACTGGCTGAATGCGCGTGCAACGGGCAGCAGCTCATCGTTAGAGAGGTTCTGCAAGGTGGTGAGCAGCTCCTGACGACTGGCCTCGTTACCGGCACGGGAAGATTTAGACAGCTTGCGGATGGTTTCAACGCGGTCAAGGATGTTCTCCCCCAACGCGTCTTTGATGGTATCTCCAAGCACTTTGCCGAGCATACTGACATTACTACGCAACGCGGAATATTGTTCGTTCATAAAAACCCAGTCACCCCATCATTTTTGTTTATGCCCAGGCGAAAATTTTCTGGACATTATTTTGTCATCTCCCTTTATAAAGCCACGTAAAACCCCCGTCGTCAATTGCTGCGAAAACGGTTCAGCAAACGAATAAATACGGGCAATTTACGAAATTTAATTCCCATTGCGCCAGATAAGAGATGCTTATGAAAATGTCACGGGGAAAAGGGGTAAACACGAAAAATGGCAGCTTCGGTTGCCATTTTGCTTTTATCTGCGGGTTTTTTTACGCAAAAAAAAAAGCGGACCACGGGGTCCGCAAAAGTTCACGTTGGCTTTAGTTGTTCGAGTTTTGAGAGAAACTCGCTGACGGTGCGGGGACGTCAAGGGTCAAACACGTGCCGCCTCGTCTATGTGGTGTATTATTCAACAGAATGCTTGATAGGGATAATCGTTCGTTGCTATGCTATCTATCGCCATGAACTATCGTGGCGACGGAGGATGAATAATGAATATTCGTGATCTTGAATACCTGGTAGCGTTAGCCGAGCATCGTCACTTTCGCCGCGCGGCAGACTCCTGCCACGTCAGCCAGCCCACGCTGAGCGGTCAGATCCGCAAGCTGGAAGACGAGCTGGGCGTGATGCTGCTGGAGCGCACCAGTCGTAAGGTTCTGTTCACACAGGCAGGTCTGCTGCTAGTGGATCAGGCGCGCACCGTGCTGCGCGAGGTCAAAGTGCTCAAGGAAATGGCAAGCCAGCAGGGGGAGGCGATGTCCGGCCCGCTGCATATTGGCCTGATCCCAACCGTTGGCCCGTACCTGTTGCCGCACATCATTCCGATGCTGCACCAGACGTTCCCGAAACTCGAAATGTACCTGCATGAAGCGCAAACCCATCAGCTGCTGGCGCAGTTAGACAGCGGCAAGCTCGATTGCGCCATTCTGGCGCTGGTGAAAGAGAGTGAAGCCTTTATTGAAGTGCCGCTGTTCGATGAGCCGATGATGCTGGCGATCTATGAAGATCACCCGTGGGCGAACCGCGATCGCGTACCGATGGCCGATCTGGCCGGTGAAAAGCTGCTGATGCTGGAAGATGGGCACTGCCTGCGCGATCAGGCGATGGGCTTTTGCTTTGAAGCGGGTGCGGATGAAGATACCCATTTCCGCGCAACCAGCCTGGAAACGCTGCGTAATATGGTCGCGGCGGGAAGCGGTATTACGCTGCTGCCTGCGCTGGCCGTGCCGCGCGAGCGTAAACGTGATGGCGTGGTTTATCTGCCGTGCATTAAGCCTGAGCCGCGTCGCACTATCGGCCTGGTGTATCGTCCGGGTTCACCGCTGCGCAGCCGCTATGAGCAGCTGGCAGAGGCCATCCGCGGTTCGATGGATGGCCATTTCGACAGCGCGTTAAAACAGGCGGTTTAAGCCGTTCAGCGCGGCTACCCGATAGGCTTCCGCCATGGTCGGGTAGTTAAAGGTGGTGTTAACGAAGTACTCAATGGTGTTACCACCGCCTTTCTGCTCCATTATCGCCTGGCCGATATGAATGATTTCCGCCGCGCGTTCACCAAAGCAGTGAATGCCGAGGATCTCTTTCGTCTCGCGATGGAACAGGATCTTCAGCGTTCCCACGCTCATCCCCACGATTTGCGCCCGCGCCAGATGTTTAAACTGGGCACGTCCCACCTCGTAAGGCACCTTCATTGACGTCAGCTGCTGCTCGGTTTTCCCGACTGAACTGATTTCCGGGATGGTATAGATGCCCGTCGGAATATCTTCGATCAGGTGCGCCGTCGCTTCGCCTTTTACCAGCGCCTGTGCGGCAATGCGTCCCTGGTCGTAAGCGGCAGAGGCCAGGCTCGGGTAGCCAATCACGTCGCCAACCGCGTAAACGTGCGGCAGGGCGGTCTGGTACATGCTGTTGACCTTCAGCTGACCACGGCTGTCGGTTTCAAGACCGATGTTCTGCAATTGCAGTGAATCGGTGTTGCCGGTTCGGCCGTTGGCGTACAGCAGGCAGTCTGCTTTCAGCTTCTTACCGGACTTCAGGTGCATGATCACCCCGTCGTCACAGCCTTCGATTTTCTCGTACTCTTCGTTGTGGCGAATCACCACGCCGCTGTTCCAGAAGTGGTAGGAGAGGGAATCCGACATCTCCTGATCGAGGAACGCCAGGAGGCGGTCACGGGTGTTGATCAGGTCAACTTTGACGTCCATTCCGCGGAAGATCGACGCATATTCGCAACCAATCACCCCTGCGCCATAGATAATAACGTGGCGGGGTTCATGGTGCAGGCTCAGAATCGAGTCGCTGTCGTAGACGCGCGGGTGCGAGAAGTCCACGTCGGCGGGATGGTAAGGGCGCGAGCCGCAGGCGATCACAAATTTTTCAGCCGTGATGGTTTCAACCGAACCGTCGTGGCATTCGAGTGCCAGGGTGTGTTCATCCACAAAATGCGCATTGCCCTGCAAAATTTCACAATGGTTACGCTCATAAAATCCCTGACGCATGCGTGTCTGCTGGTTAATAACGGTATCCGCATGATTCAGGATGTCAGCAAAGGATGAACGAAGAAGTCGGGAGTGGTCGCTGTAAAGAGGGTTCTGGTTAAATTCGATAATGCGGCTAACGGCGTGGCGGAGGGCTTTCGAAGGGATGGTGCCCCAGTGGGTGCAACCGCCGCCGACATTATGGTAGCGCTCGATGACCGCTACTCTGGCTCCCTGTTTCACCAGACCCATAGCAGCACCTTCGCCGCCGGGGCCGGAACCAATAACTATTGCGTCGTAATCGTAGGAATGTGGCATGGTAAGGCTTACCTGTTCTTATACATAAAAGCAACAGAATCATAACATCATTGCCAGGGTAACCCAATTATCGTTGTGCTTTTTTCGGGCAGTGGAGCACAAACCGCACGTAAACAATCATTCACAAAGCCAGGCAAACAGATTAATTTTATTCTCTGGTATAGTGCCATCAGGCCTTTGGAAGGATTCAACTATCGTGATGGGCGTAAGAGCACAACAAAAAGAGAAAACCCGGCGTTCGCTGGTGGAAGCCGCATTCAGTCAACTGAGTGCTGAGCGGAGTTTTGCCAGTTTGAGCCTGCGCGAAGTCGCACGCGAGGCCGGGATTGCGCCAACGTCCTTCTATCGTCATTTCCGTGATGTGGATGAACTGGGCCTGACCATGGTCGACGAGAGCGGTCTGATGCTGCGCCAGCTGATGCGCCAGGCGCGTCAGCGTATCGCCAAAGGGGGCAGCGTGATCCGCACCTCCGTATCGACCTTTATGGAATTTATCGGCAATAACCCCAACGCGTTTCGTCTTCTTCTGCGCGAGCGTTCGGGCACATCGGCGGCGTTTCGTGCCGCCGTCGCGCGTGAAATTCAGCACTTCATCGCGGAACTTGCCGACTATCTTGAACTCGAAAACCATATGCCGCGTGCGTTTACTGAAGCACAGGCCGAGGCGATGGTGACGATTGTTTTCAGCGCGGGTGCCGAAGCGCTGGATGTCAGCATTGAACAACGCAAACAGCTCGAAGAGCGGCTGGTATTGCAGCTCAGGATGATCTCCAAAGGCGCGTACTACTGGTATCGCCGTGAACAAGAGAAACTGGCACATCAAACCGAAGAGTGAAGGTGAGTAATGAAACAGTCAGGTCAGGATAAAGGGACGCTGTTGCTGGCATTGATCGCTGGCTTATCCATTAATGGTACGTTTGCCGCTATTTTTAGCTCAATCGTTCCATTTTCGATTTTCCCGCTTATTGCGCTGGTGCTGACGGTTTACTGCCTGCATCAACGTTACCTGAACCGCACCATGCCGGTGGGGTTACCGGGGCTGGCCGCTGCCTGCTTTATTCTGGGCGTATTGCTGTATAGCACCGTGGTTCGCGCGGAGTATCCGGATATCGGCTCTAACTTCTTCCCTGCCGTACTGTCTGTGGCGCTGGTGTTCTGGATTGGCTCGCGCATGCGTAGCCGTAAGAGCCAGTTACCAGAGTAATGAATTATTTGTAGGGCAGGTAAGCGAAGCGCCACCTGCCAAAAACGCCGGATGGCGCTACGCTTATCCGGCCTACAGATCACCGTGCGGTAAGTAAAACGCCGCACTCCATATGGTGCGTATACGGGAACTGATCGAACAGCGCCAGACGTTCAACCTTGTGCGTCTGGCCTAATGTTTCGAGGTTCTTGCACAGCGTCTCCGGGTTACAGGAGATGTACAAAATACGCGGGTACGCCTGCACCATCTTCTCGGTTTCGCTGTCCAGGCCACTGCGCGGCGGGTCGACAAAAATCGTCTCACACTGGTAGCTCTTGAGATCGATCCCTTCCAGACGGTTAAACTGGCGTACGCCGTTCATGGCCTGCGTGAACTCTTCTGCGGCCATACGAACGATCTGCACGTTGTCGATATGGTTAGCGGCAATGTTGTACTGCGCGGCAGCCACCGACGGCTTTGCGATTTCCGTTGCCAGCACGCGATCGAAGTTACGCGCCAGCGCCAGCGAGAAGTTGCCGTTACCGCAGTAGAGCTCAAGCAGATCGCCCGTTGACCCTTCCGTCGCCTTCAGCGCCCACTCCAGCATCTGCACGTTCATCGCAGCGTTCGGCTGGGTGAAGCTGTTCTCTACCTGACGATACACCATCTCTTTACCTGCCACCGGTAGGCGCTCGTCGATGTAGTCCTGATCCAGCATGATTTTGGTTTTGGTCGCCCGGCCAATCAGGTGAACGTTGATGTTCTGCGCGCGCAGCGCATCGCGCAGCGCTTCTGCCTGCTCGCGCCACTCGTCGTTAAGCGCTTTGTGGTACAGCAGAGAGACAATTGCCTGATTGCTTTGCGTGGTCAGGTAGTCAATCTGGAACAGCTTGTTACGCAGTACCGGATTGTTGCGCACGCCGTCCATTATCAACGTCATCAACTGGTTAATGAGCTCGCTCGCCGCCGGAAAGCTGTCCACGCGGATACGGGACTTCGTCTGCTGATCGAAAATGATGTGGTACAGGTCGTCGCCGTCGTGCCAGATGCGGAATTCGGCGCGCATGCGGTAGTGGCTGACGGGAGAGCGGAACACCTCGGGAACGGGCGCGTTGAAAGGCGTCATCATACTTTGCAGGCGGACGACTTTCTCTGCCAGCTGCGCGTCGTACTGTTCTGTCGGGAGGTGTTCTGGGGTCATGATGCGTCCTGAGTGATAAAGAATTACGCGGGGATTGTAGGCATTGTTCAGGGGATGTCCAGATTTAATGGGCAATAGCTGTCTGGACATCCATACGTGTCTAATTGTAGCATTCTGTTTCCGGTCTCCTGAGAGTGAAAAGGGAATCCAGTGTAAATCTGGAGCTGACGCGCAGCGGTAAAGTCTGGCGGGATGAGCGTTGTAGACACTGTGAAAATGGGAAGTCTTCATCCTTATATAGCCACCTAGCCCGAAGACCTGCCGGGATTACGTCGCATTTGGTTTCATCATCGCGTGCTATCGATGAGGCCTGCGGCATCCTTCTTATATTGTGGATGCTTTAACAATGATTAAAAAAGTATCGCTGTTGACGGCGTTGTCCGTCACGGCATTTTCGGGCTGGGCGCAGGATAGCGCCGACTCGTTGGTGGTGACGGCAAATCGTTTTGAACAACCTGAAAAAACTATTCTGGCTGCAACCTCAGTGGTTACGCGTGCCGATATTGACCGTTGGCAATCAACCTCAGTCCTGGATGTTATGCGTCGCCTGCCCGGCGTGGATACGGCGCAAAGTGGCGGGATGGGGCAACTCTCTTCTCTCTTTATACGTGGCACCAACTCCAGCCACGTCCTGATCCTTGTTGATGGGATCCGCCTTAACCAGGCGGGCGTCACGGGGTCGTCCGATCTCAGCCAGTTCCCGATCTCCCTGGTGCAGCGTATCGAATATGTTCGTGGACCGCGTTCGGCGGTATACGGCTCGGACGCGATCGGCGGAGTCGTAAACATTATTACCACTCGCGCGAAGGACGGTACCACGCTGAATGCTGGTGTAGGGTCGCATGGTTACCAGAATTATGGCGGCAGTACTCAGCAAACATTGGGCGACAGCACGCGCGTCACGCTTGCGGGTGATTACACCTATACCAAAGGGTTTGATGTGGTTGCGGACGGCAACAATGGTGGCCTTGCCCAGACCGATCGCGACGGCTTTATGAATAAAACGCTCTATGGTGCAGTGGATCACGCATTCTCGGAGCAGTGGAGCGGATTTGTTCGCGGCTTTGGCTATAGCAACCGTACTGCCTACGACGGTTACTACAGCTCATTTACCCCCGATGTACTGGTCGATACCCGCCAGCTCTATAGTCAGACCTGGGATGCAGGATTGCGCTTCAACGATGACATCTTCCATTCACAGCTGCTCACCAGCTATAGCCACAGCAAGGACTATAACTACGACCCAAATCTGGGCCGCTACGATTCGACAGCCACCCTGGATGAAATCAAACAGTACAACGTCCAGTGGCTGAACTCCGTTGATGTTGGCCATGGAAACATTGGCGCGGGCGTTGACTGGCAGAAGCAGAGCACCGAGCCGGGTACAAACTACGTGACCAACGGCTACGACCTGCGTAACACCGGCGTTTACCTGACCGGGCTGCAGCAGTTTGGTGACTTCACTCTGGAAGGTGCGGTTCGCAGCGATGACAACTCTCAGTTCGGTCGTCATGGCACCTGGCAAAGTAGTGCGGCCTGGGAGTTCGTGGAGGGTTACCGCTTCGTTGCTTCTTATGGTACGGCCTATAAGGCTCCGAATCTGGGTCAACTCTATGGTTTCTATGGCAATGACCATCTTGATCCAGAAGAGAGTAAGCAGTGGGAAGGTGCGTTTGAAGGCCTGACGGCCGGCGTGAGCTGGCGCGTCTCCGGCTACCGTAATGACGTCGATAATCTCATCGACTTCGATAATAACCTTCAGCAATATTACAACGTCGGTAAAGCGCGCATTAAAGGTGTGGAAGCGACAGCATCGTTTGATACGGGTCCGTTGACGCATACTGTTGGCTACGATTATGTGGATGCCCGCAATGCCGCAACCAACGAACTTCTGGACCGTCGTGCTAAGCAGCAGGTGAAATATCAGCTCGACACGCAGATCTATGATTTCGACTGGAGCCTGACTTATCACTATCTCGGTACGCGTTACGACACTGACTTTGGTGCTTATCCGTCTGAGAAAGTAAAAATGGGCGGTGTCAGCCTGTGGGATGTCGCAGTTTCGTATCCTGTCACCTCACATCTCACAGTTCGTGGTAAAATAGCCAACCTGTTCGATAAAGATTACGAGACAGTTTATGGCTACCAAACTGCAGGACGGGAATATACCTTGTCTGGCAGCTACACCTTCTAATCCGCGTCCCACCGTGCTGGTGTTTGATTCCGGCGTCGGTGGGCTTTCGGTCTATGATGAGATTCGGCATCTCCTGCCGGATCTCCATTACATCTACGCCTTCGATAACGTCGCTTTCCCGTATGGGGAAAAGAGCGAAGATTTTATTGTTGAGCGTGTGGTTGAAATTGTCACCACGGTACAAAAGCGCTATCACCTTGCGCTGGCCGTCATCGCCTGTAATACGGCGAGCACCGTTTCTCTTCCCGCCCTGCGTGAAAAATTCCAGTTCCCGGTTGTGGGCGTTGTTCCTGCGATAAAGCCTGCCGCGCGCCTGACGGCGAACGGCATTGTGGGTTTGCTGGCAACGCGAGGCACGGTAAAGCGTCCTTATACCCGCGAGCTGATCGACCGTTTTGCCAACGAATGCCAGATTGCGATGCTGGGTTCGGCTGAGCTGGTGGAGATGGCTGAAGCGAAGCTGCATGGAAAAGCGGTATCACTCGACGAGCTGCGTCGTATTCTTCGTCCGTGGCTGCGGATGCCCGAACCTCCGGATACCGTTGTGCTGGGCTGCACCCACTTCCCGCTATTACAGGAAGAGCTATTAGAGGTGTTGCCGGAGGGGACGCGCCTGGTGGATTCCGGCGCGGCTATCGCTCGTCGTACGGCCTGGCTGCTGGAGCATGAAGCGCCGGATGCGAAATCTACCGATGCGAATATCGCGTTTTGTATGGCCATCACGAAAGAGACTGAGCAACTTTTACCCGTTTTACGCCGTTATGGCTTTGAAACGCTCGAAAAACTGGCGCTGTAGCACGGTTTTGAGCAAAAAAGAGACGGTTGATAGTTTTTTTTAAAAGAGGGGTTGTCAACGTCTGAGAACTCCCTATAATGCGCCTCCACTGACACGGAACAACGGCTTACAGGCCGCCGGGTTAGTGGGGTTCAGAGATGAACGCCGGCAGAGAAAAGCAAAAATAATCGCTTGACTCTGAATGAGGAAAACGTAATATACGGGACCTCGCAACGGTGAGCTTAACGCCGCGTTGCAACTGCTCTTTAACAATTTATCAGACAATCTGTGTGGGCACTCAAAGTGACATGGATTCTTAATGTCTTCGGACAATAAATGAATACCAAGTCTCTGAGTGAACATACGTAATTCATTACGAAGTTTAATTCACGAGCATCAAACTTAAATTGAAGAGTTTGATCATGGCTCAGATTGAACGCTGGCGGCAGGCCTAACACATGCAAGTCGAGCGGTAGCACAGGGAGCTTGCTCCTGGGTGACGAGCGGCGGACGGGTGAGTAATGTCTGGGAAACTGCCTGATGGAGGGGGATAACTACTGGAAACGGTAGCTAATACCGCATAACGTCGCAAGACCAAAGAGGGGGACCTTCGGGCCTCTTGCCATCAGATGTGCCCAGATGGGATTAGCTAGTAGGTGGGGTAACGGCTCACCTAGGCGACGATCCCTAGCTGGTCTGAGAGGATGACCAGCCACACTGGAACTGAGACACGGTCCAGACTCCTACGGGAGGCAGCAGTGGGGAATATTGCACAATGGGCGCAAGCCTGATGCAGCCATGCCGCGTGTATGAAGAAGGCCTTCGGGTTGTAAAGTACTTTCAGCGGGGAGGAAGGTGCTGAGGTTAATAACCTCAGCAATTGACGTTACCCGCAGAAGAAGCACCGGCTAACTCCGTGCCAGCAGCCGCGGTAATACGGAGGGTGCAAGCGTTAATCGGAATTACTGGGCGTAAAGCGCACGCAGGCGGTCTGTCAAGTCGGATGTGAAATCCCCGGGCTCAACCTGGGAACTGCATTCGAAACTGGCAGGCTAGAGTCTTGTAGAGGGGGGTAGAATTCCAGGTGTAGCGGTGAAATGCGTAGAGATCTGGAGGAATACCGGTGGCGAAGGCGGCCCCCTGGACAAAGACTGACGCTCAGGTGCGAAAGCGTGGGGAGCAAACAGGATTAGATACCCTGGTAGTCCACGCCGTAAACGATGTCGACTTGGAGGTTGTGCCCTTGAGGCGTGGCTTCCGGAGCTAACGCGTTAAGTCGACCGCCTGGGGAGTACGGCCGCAAGGTTAAAACTCAAATGAATTGACGGGGGCCCGCACAAGCGGTGGAGCATGTGGTTTAATTCGATGCAACGCGAAGAACCTTACCTACTCTTGACATCCAGAGAACTTTCCAGAGATGGATTGGTGCCTTCGGGAACTCTGAGACAGGTGCTGCATGGCTGTCGTCAGCTCGTGTTGTGAAATGTTGGGTTAAGTCCCGCAACGAGCGCAACCCTTATCCTTTGTTGCCAGCGGTCCGGCCGGGAACTCAAAGGAGACTGCCAGTGATAAACTGGAGGAAGGTGGGGATGACGTCAAGTCATCATGGCCCTTACGAGTAGGGCTACACACGTGCTACAATGGCGCATACAAAGAGAAGCGACCTCGCGAGAGCAAGCGGACCTCATAAAGTGCGTCGTAGTCCGGATTGGAGTCTGCAACTCGACTCCATGAAGTCGGAATCGCTAGTAATCGTAGATCAGAATGCTACGGTGAATACGTTCCCGGGCCTTGTACACACCGCCCGTCACACCATGGGAGTGGGTTGCAAAAGAAGTAGGTAGCTTAACCTTCGGGAGGGCGCTTACCACTTTGTGATTCATGACTGGGGTGAAGTCGTAACAAGGTAACCGTAGGGGAACCTGCGGTTGGATCACCTCCTTACCTTAAAGAACCTGCCTTTGCAGTGCTCACACAGATTGTCTGATGAAAAACAGCAGTAAAAATCTCTGCAGGCTTGTAGCTCAGGTGGTTAGAGCGCACCCCTGATAAGGGTGAGGTCGGTGGTTCAAGTCCACTCAGGCCTACCAAACTCCTTTTAAAGGATGAGCGGTACAGAGATTATAAACGATGGGGCTATAGCTCAGCTGGGAGAGCGCCTGCTTTGCACGCAGGAGGTCTGCGGTTCGATCCCGCATAGCTCCACCATCTTTTACTGCGAACCCAAAAAAACTTCAGAGTGAACCTGAAAAGGTGCACTGCGAAGTTTTGCTCTTTAAAAATCTGGATCAAGCTGAAAATTGAAACGACACATCTTAATTGGTGTGTTCGAGTCTCTCAAATTTTCGCAAGTCGATGATGAATCGAAAGAAACATCTTCGGGTTGTGAGGTTAAGCGACTAAGCGTACACGGTGGATGCCCTGGCAGTCAGAGGCGATGAAGGACGTGCTAATCTGCGAAAAGCGCCGGCGAGGTGATATGAACCTTTGACCCGGCGATGTCCGAATGGGGAAACCCAGTGTGATTCGTCACACTATCGTTAACTGAATACATAGGTTAACGAGGCGAACCGGGGGAACTGAAACATCTAAGTACCCCGAGGAAAAGAAATCAACCGAGATTCCCCCAGTAGCGGCGAGCGAACGGGGAGCAGCCCAGAGTCTGAATCAGCTTGTGTGTTAGTGGAAGCGTCTGGAAAGTCGCACGGTACAGGGTGACAGTCCCGTACACGAAAGCACACAGGTTGTGAACTCGAAGAGTAGGGCGGGACACGTGGTATCCTGTCTGAATATGGGGGGACCATCCTCCAAGGCTAAATACTCCTGACTGACCGATAGTGAACCAGTACCGTGAGGGAAAGGCGAAAAGAACCCCGGCGAGGGGAGTGAAAAAGAACCTGAAACCGTGTACGTACAAGCAGTGGGAGCACCTTCGTGGTGTGACTGCGTACCTTTTGTATAATGGGTCAGCGACTTATATTCTGTAGCAAGGTTAACCGTATAGGGGAGCCGAAGGGAAACCGAGTCTTAACTGGGCGTTAAGTTGCAGGGTATAGACCCGAAACCCGGTGATCTAGCCATGGGCAGGTTGAAGGTTGGGTAACACTAACTGGAGGACCGAACCGACTAATGTTGAAAAATTAGCGGATGACTTGTGGCTGGGGGTGAAAGGCCAATCAAACCGGGAGATAGCTGGTTCTCCCCGAAAGCTATTTAGGTAGCGCCTCGTGAACTCATCTTCGGGGGTAGAGCACTGTTTCGGCTAGGGGGCCATCCCGGCTTACCAACCCGATGCAAACTACGAATACCGAAGAATGTTATCACGGGAGACACACGGCGGGTGCTAACGTCCGTCGTGAAGAGGGAAACAACCCAGACCGCCAGCTAAGGTCCCAAAGTCATGGTTAAGTGGGAAACGATGTGGGAAGGCACAGACAGCCAGGATGTTGGCTTAGAAGCAGCCATCATTTAAAGAAAGCGTAATAGCTCACTGGTCGAGTCGGCCTGCGCGGAAGATGTAACGGGGCTAAACCATGCACCGAAGCTGCGGCAGCGACACTTAGGTGTTGTTGGGTAGGGGAGCGTTCTGTAAGCCGTTGAAGGTGTGCTGTGAGGCATGCTGGAGGTATCAGAAGTGCGAATGCTGACATAAGTAACGATAAAGCGGGTGAAAAGCCCGCTCGCCGGAAGACCAAGGGTTCCTGTCCAACGTTAATCGGGGCAGGGTGAGTCGACCCCTAAGGCGAGGCCGAAAGGCGTAGTCGATGGGAAACAGGTTAATATTCCTGTACTTGGTGTTACTGCGAAGGGGGGACGGAGAAGGCTATGTTAGCCGGGCGACGGTTGTCCCGGTTTAAGCATGTAGGCGGAACGATTAGGTAAATCCGGTCGTTTATTAACGCTGAGGTGTGATGACGAGGCACTACGGTGCTGAAGTAACAAATGCCCTGCTTCCAGGAAAAGCCTCTAAGCATCAGGTAACATCAAATCGTACCCCAAACCGACACAGGTGGTCAGGTAGAGAATACCAAGGCGCTTGAGAGAACTCGGGTGAAGGAACTAGGCAAAATGGTGCCGTAACTTCGGGAGAAGGCACGCTGATATGTAGGTGAAGCCCCTGCGGGTGGAGCTGAAATCAGTCGAAGATACCAGCTGGCTGCAACTGTTTATTAAAAACACAGCACTGTGCAAACACGAAAGTGGACGTATACGGTGTGACGCCTGCCCGGTGCCGGAAGGTTAATTGATGGGGTTAGCGGTAACGCGAAGCTCTTGATCGAAGCCCCGGTAAACGGCGGCCGTAACTATAACGGTCCTAAGGTAGCGAAATTCCTTGTCGGGTAAGTTCCGACCTGCACGAATGGCGTAATGATGGCCAGGCTGTCTCCACCCGAGACTCAGTGAAATTGAACTCGCTGTGAAGATGCAGTGTACCCGCGGCAAGACGGAAAGACCCCGTGAACCTTTACTATAGCTTGACACTGAACACTGGTCCTTGATGTGTAGGATAGGTGGGAGGCTTTGAAGCGTGGACGCCAGTCTGCGTGGAGCCGCCCTTGAAATACCACCCTTTAATGGCTGGTGTTCTAACGTAGACCCGTGATCCGGGTTGCGGACAGTGTCTGGTGGGTAGTTTGACTGGGGCGGTCTCCTCCCAAAGAGTAACGGAGGAGCACGAAGGTTAGCTAATCCTGGTCGGACATCAGGAGGTTAGTGCAATGGCATAAGCTAGCTTGACTGCGAGAGTGACGGCTCGAGCAGGTGCGAAAGCAGGTCATAGTGATCCGGTGGTTCTGAATGGAAGGGCCATCGCTCAACGGATAAAAGGTACTCCGGGGATAACAGGCTGATACCGCCCAAGAGTTCATATCGACGGCGGTGTTTGGCACCTCGATGTCGGCTCATCACATCCTGGGGCTGAAGTAGGTCCCAAGGGTATGGCTGTTCGCCATTTAAAGTGGTACGCGAGCTGGGTTTAGAACGTCGTGAGACAGTTCGGTCCCTATCTGCCGTGGGCGCTGGAGAATTGAGGGGGGCTGCTCCTAGTACGAGAGGACCGGAGTGGACGCATCACTGGTGTTCGGGTTGTCATGCCAATGGCACTGCCCGGTAGCTAAATGCGGAAGAGATAAGTGCTGAAAGCATCTAAGCACGAAACTTGCCCCGAGATGAGTTCTCCCTGACCCTTTAAGGGTCCTGAAGGAACGTTGAAGACTACGACGTTGATAGGTCGGGTGTGTAAGCGCAGCGATGCGTTGAGCTAACCGATACTAATGAACCGTGAGGCTTAACCTTACAACGCCGAAGCTGTTTCGGCGAAGAGACAGACAATCAAGTTTCAGCCTGATACAGATTAACAGAATTTGCCTGGCGGCTTTAGCGCGGTGGTCCCACCTGACCCCATGCCGAACTCAGAAGTGAAACGCCGTAGCGCCGATGGTAGTGTGGGGTCTCCCCATGTGAGAGTAGGGAACTGCCAGGCATCAAATTAAGTAGTAAACCGGTGCATAAATCCGGTGGTTACAGCAGTCTTCGGTGGAGCGGTAGTTCAGTCGGTTAGAATACCTGCCTGTCACGCAGGGGGTCGCGGGTTCGAGTCCCGTCCGTTCCGCCACTTATTAAGACATTAAGCCTGCCTTGTTGGCAGGCTTAATGGCAAAAAACTTTAGGGGCGTAGCTCAGTTGGTAGAGCACCGGTCTCCAAAACCGGGTGTCGCGAGTTCGAGTCTCTCCGCCCCTGCCATATAGAATCCTTTGCTTCGGCAAAGGATTTTTTTTTGCCTAAAACATTGCAGAAAACTCTCTTCTTAATTTTCAGCCAGCATCCCTGCTGGCTGATGCATCAATCCATTACATTGATTTTTAATAGATCTTTTATCTGTGATTGCTTATCACTGTTTTGCAGCCAAATTGCATACAGCGGCCTGGTAAGCGTGGTGGAATCCATCACGGTGTGCAGCCCTGCTTTAGTGTCTGCCCAGCGAACAGGTAACCAGGTACAACCTTTCAGCAGGGGCAGCTGCTGACAGGCGATCTCTGCCGAGCTGGTCGTTAACTGCGGAACATCATCAGGTGCAATCAGTCCCGTCTCGTGCTGCTGAAAATCCGGCCCCCATTCCAGGCGTAAATAGGTCAGGTCTGCCTTCATCATCGAAGGTTCAGACGCATAAAGCGCCAGGCCAAACTGGCCCACAATCTGGCTGCTAAATTCGTCCATCTTGGGGGCTTCGGTTGTGATCAGAAGATCAAGCTGACGTTCATGAAGTTGCTTAACCAGCGACTGCCGTTGCGCAATTCTGGCTTCAAATTGCAGGTGGCCGTGTGAATGATACAGCCGGGTAAGCCACTGACTTAGCATGCATTCCCACAGAGAAGCGCTGGCCCCTATCGAGAACTCATTATGCCTCGAAGTATGTGCCACCTCTTTACGTGCCGCCTGCCAGGTATTCATGAGCGTTTCTGCGTACGGCAGCAGTTTCTCACCGGCAGGCGTTAAGCGAATATTGTTGCGATGGCGGGTGAAAAGATTCACACCCAGTTGATTTTCCAGCTGTCGAATACGAAAACTGACTGCTGACTGCGTCAGGTAAAGGGCTTCAGCTGCTCGCCCAAAGTGGCGTGTTCTGCTCACTTCAAGGAAAGTTTTAAGCAATTCCGTATCCACATCTTTCTCCGCAAAATTATTTGTCGTTATGATTTAAATGTTTTGTTTTACACTCTGTCAAGCGTAACTAATACTCCGCGCCATAAATAGCTCGGCCAAAGAATTAGGAGCGTGTAGGATGGCGGAAAGCTTTACGACGACTAATCGTTTTTTCGACAATAAACATTATCCGCGCGGGTTCTCTCGTCACGGCGATTTCACCATCAAAGAAGCTCAACTGCTTGAGCGCCATGGTTATGCCTTTAACGAGCTGGATCTGGGTAAGCGTGAACCTGCAACCGAAGACGAAAAACAGTTTGTTTCTGTTTGCCGTGGTGAGCGTGAGCCGGAGTCCGAAGCGGAACGTGTATGGATCAAATACATGGCGCGCATTAAGCGTCCAAAACGCTTCCATACGCTGTCTGGCGGCAAGCCGCAGATGGAAGGTGCAGAAGACTACACCGAGTCTGATGACTAAAATGAAAAGAAGGGGCTACGGCCCCTTTTTTTATGCCAGCAATTTCTGCAAATGCAGCAGCAAACGATCGATAGCGCGGTAGCTCAGCGCCTCCTGCAAATGCTTTCTCTCAATGTCAGTGCATCCCTCCACGTCAGCAATAGTTCTGGCCACCTTCAGCAAACGCTGCCACGCACGTATGGACAGCCCGAACCGCGTTAACGTTTCCTCGAGCCAGCCCGCATCTTCAACGTTAAGAGAACAAAACTGCCGGATCCCGGCATTATCCAGCCGCGCATTCAGCCTGTTCTGACGAGCGTACTGCCGCGTCTGGGCTGCAACCACCCGTTCGCGTACCTCCGCTGAGCTTTCACCCGTTATGCCCGTTTGCCTGAGGAGACCCGGCGGGGGGAGGGGGATTTCGAGGGATAAATCGAAACGGTCGAGGAACGGGCCGGATAACTTACCCAGATAACGCAACGTCTGCTCTGGCGTACAGCGGTTATGGTTTCCCTGGTAGTGACCCGTCGGGCTGGGATTCATCGCCGCGATTAACTGAAACTGCGCGGGATAGCTTATTTTCGCTCGTGCGCGTGAGATATGTATCTCACCGGATTCAATGGGCTCCCTCAGTGCATCCAGCACGCGGCGCTCAAACTCAGGCAGCTCATCGAGAAACAGAATGCCATTGTGTGCCAGCGAGATCTCACCCGGCCCAGGGATAGACCCGCCGCCGACCATTGCCGTCAGTGAAGCGCTATGATGCGGCGAACGAAAAGGACGGCGGCGCCACTGTTTTTGCAACGACGTCGAACTGATAAGGCTATATATGGCGGCACTTTCCAGCGCTTCATGATTATTGAGCGGTGGAAGTAACCCACTCAACCTGCTTGCCAGCATGGTTTTACCCGTACCCGGCGGGCCAATTAACAGAAGATTGTGTCCACCTGCAGCCGTAATCTCCAGCGCCCGTTTCCCTTGCTCCTGTCCCATAATCTCGCTGAGATCATCTGGTGCATCCGCTATAGCATCATCACACTCCTCCGGCTCGGACAGTTCATGACGCCCTTCCAGCCAGGCACAAACTTCCTGTAAATGCCCTGCGATGAGACACCCCTTCTCGGCGATAAGACTCACTTCTGATGCGTTTTCATTGGCGACAATGATTTGCCGTCCCGCTCGTATGGCTTCCAGCGCTCCCGATATCGCACCGGGAACGCCTCTTAACGCGCCTGTAAGCGCGAGTTCGCCAACGAACTCATACGAGCCTAGCCGTGTCGTATTAAGCTGCTCAGAAGCCGCGAGAAGGGCAATTGCGATAGGTAAATCGTATCGTCCCCCCTCTTTAGGCAGATCGGCGGGGGCAAGGTTGATGGTGATCTTCTTCGCGGGGAAGGTATAACCGCTATTTATTATTGCGCTGCGAACGCGATCCCTGGCCTCTTTAACCGTCGTTTCAGGTAACCCGACAAGAGTGAGTCCGGGTAGCCCATTGCTCAAATGAACCTCGACGGAAATAAGCGGTGCCTTTACCCCGAGAGCCGCACGCGTATAAACAACTGACAGTGACATTTGCACTACCTCCTGGTGTGACTATGCCAGCGCCAGTTTTGTCTGTTTAGCGTCATTTTGCGAATTTACGCCGCCCGTTCAGAGATTTTAGGCGCACACTGAAACCCTTGCATAACCGTGGAAACCTCCTCGCAGAATGTAAAAAGCCCCGTTTTGATGGTAAGAACCGCAGTGAAAAAAATGAAAAATATTCATTTTCTAATTTCCGTATATAAAACAACGGTTTTAAGAAATATGATTCGCTGCCTAATCAAATCCGTCATAAATAAATCTTGTGTTTGATTTAAAAACTGTGATAACTCTTTAGGTATTCCTTCGAACAAGATGCAAAAAGAACTGAAAATGACAGCCCTTCTACGAGTGATTAGCCTGGTCGTGATTAGCGTGGTGGTGATTATTATCCCACCGTGCGGGGCTGCACTTGGACGAGGAAAGGCTTAGAAATCAAGCCTTAACGAACTAAGACCCCCGCACCGAAAGGTCCGGGGGTTTTTTTATGACTAAAAAACGTAAATGAGGAGCAGAGAATGACGACTAGCACAAAATTCTGTTTCTCCCGATTTATGACGGGGAACTAACTATGAATGGGGCACAGTGGGTAGTACATGCGTTGCGCGCGCAGGGAGTCGAAACCGTATTCGGTTATCCGGGTGGCGCAATTATGCCGATTTACGATGCACTGTATGACGGCGGCGTGGAACATCTCTTGTGCCGACACGAGCAGGGCGCAGCGATGGCAGCCATCGGTTATGCCCGCGCGACAGGTAAAACTGGCGTGTGTATGGCGACTTCAGGCCCGGGCGCAACGAACCTGATCACCGGCCTGGCTGACGCGCTGCTGGATTCCGTTCCCGTTGTCGCCATCACCGGGCAGGTGGCGTCTCCGTTCATTGGTACCGATGCTTTTCAGGAAGTCGACGTCCTCGGTTTATCGCTGGCCTGCACCAAACACAGCTTCCTCGTCCAGTCTCTGGAAGAGCTGCCGCGCGTAATGGCTGAAGCATTCGAAGTGGCAAGCTCCGGCCGTCCTGGTCCGGTTCTGGTCGATATCCCGAAAGATATCCAGGTAGCACTCGGCGATCTGGAACCGCACTTCTCTACCGTTGAAAGCGACGATGCGTTTCCGGAAGCGGAAGTTGAAGAGGCCCGTCAGATGCTGGCGCAGGCGAAACAGCCGATGCTGTACGTCGGCGGTGGCGTAGGCATGGCACAGGCCGTTCCTGCCCTGCGCGAATTTATCGCAACAACGCAGATGCCAGCGACCTGCACGCTGAAAGGTCTCGGTGCTGTCGACGCGGATTACCCCTACTATCTGGGCATGCTGGGGATGCACGGCACCAAAGCGGCAAACCTGGCGGTGCAGGAGTGCGATCTGCTCATCGCCGTAGGTGCCCGTTTTGACGACCGCGTCACCGGCAAGCTGAATACCTTTGCGCCGAACGCCAAAGTCATCCATATGGATATCGACCCGGCGGAGATGAACAAGCTGCGTCAGGCGCATGTCGCCTTGCAGGGCGATCTCAACGCGGTGTTACCGGCATTGCAGCAGCCGCTGGATATCAACGCATGGCGTCAGCACACCGCAGACATGCGCACCGAGCACGCCTGGCGTTACGACCATCCCGGCGAGGCTATCTACGCGCCGCTGCTGTTGAAGCAGTTGTCCGACCGTAAACCTGCTGACAGCGTCGTCACAACCGACGTAGGCCAGCACCAGATGTGGTCCGCGCAGCACATGACCTACACCCGCCCGGAAAACTTCATCACCTCCAGCGGCTTGGGTACCATGGGCTTCGGTCTGCCGGCAGCCGTTGGCGCTCAGGTAGCCCGCCCGAACGATACCGTTATCTGTATCTCCGGTGACGGCTCCTTCATGATGAACGTTCAGGAGCTCGGCACCGTTAAGCGCAAGCAGTTGCCGCTGAAGATCGTGTTGCTCGACAACCAGCGTTTAGGGATGGTTCGCCAGTGGCAACAGCTGTTCTTCCAGGAGCGCTACAGCGAAACGACTCTCACCGATAACCCCGATTTCCTCACCCTGGCCAGCGCCTTCGGCATCCCTGGTCAGCACATCACCCGTAAAGATCAGGTTGAAGCGGCGCTCGACACCATGCTGAACAGCGATGGGCCTTACCTGCTTCATGTCTCAATCGACGAACTCGAGAACGTCTGGCCGTTGGTACCGCCTGGTGCCAGTAACTCACAAATGATGGAGAAATTATCATGATGCAGCATCAGGTCGCCGTACAGGCTCGCTTCAACCCGGAAACCTTAGAACGCGTTTTGCGTGTGGTGCGTCATCGTGGTTTTCAGATTTGCTCTATGAATATGGAGACGGCCACTGACGCCCGGAATATCAGTATCGAATTAACCGTTGCCAGCCCGCGGTCGGTCGACTTACTGTTTAGTCAGTTATCAAAGCTGGTAGACGTTGCCCATGTTGCCATCTGCCAGAGCACAACCACATCACAACAAATCCGCGCTTAAGCGTGACAGGACGAAAAAATGACGACAAAAAAAGCTGATTACATTTGGTTCAACGGTGAGATGGTTCGCTGGGAGGACGCGAAGGTCCACGTGATGTCCCACGCGCTGCACTACGGTACCTCCGTATTTGAAGGCATCCGCTGCTACGATTCTCACAAAGGGCCAGTGGTGTTCCGCCATCGCGAACACATGCAGCGTCTGCATGACTCAGCCAAAATTTATCGTTTCCCGGTTTCTCAAAGCGTCGACGAGCTGATGGAAGCCTGTCGCGACGTGATCCGTAAAAACAACCTGACCAGCGCCTATATTCGTCCGCTGGTCTTCGTGGGCGACGTCGGCATGGGCGTAAACCCGCCTGCCGGGTACAACACCGATGTGATCATTGCCGCGTTCCCATGGGGTGCTTACCTGGGTGCAGAAGCCCTGGAGCAGGGGATCGACGCAATGGTCTCTTCCTGGAATCGCGTTGCGCCAAACACTATCCCGACCGCCGCGAAAGCGGGCGGAAACTACCTTTCTTCCCTGCTGGTCGGTAGCGAAGCGCGCCGCCACGGGTATCAGGAAGGTATCGCCCTGGACGTAAATGGCTACATCTCTGAAGGTGCGGGTGAAAACCTGTTTGAAGTGAAAGACGGCATTTTGTTCACGCCGCCGTTCACCTCGTCCGCGCTGCCGGGCATCACCCGTGATGCCATCATCAAGCTGGCGAAAGATCTGGGTATCGAAGTACGCGAGCAGGTACTGTCCCGCGAATCCCTGTATCTGGCAGATGAAGTGTTTATGTCCGGTACCGCGGCTGAAATCACGCCGGTACGCAGCGTGGACGGTATCCAGGTGGGCGAAGGCCGCTGCGGTCCGGTCACCAAACGTATTCAGCAAGCGTTCTTTGGCCTCTTCACCGGCGAAACAGAAGATAAATACGGCTGGTTGGATCAGGTTAATCACTAAGCATAAATTTGGGACGGCACGCACCGTCCCATTAAATAGTCAGACGGGAGTCAATAAAGCATGCCTAAGTATCGTTCAGCCACCACCACCCACGGCCGTAATATGGCGGGAGCCCGCGCGCTGTGGCGCGCCACCGGAATGACCGACGCCGATTTCGGCAAGCCGATTATCGCCGTGGTGAACTCCTTCACCCAGTTTGTACCGGGCCACGTGCACCTGCGCGATCTCGGTAAGCTGGTTGCCGAGCAAATCGAAGCCTCCGGCGGCGTGGCGAAAGAGTTCAACACCATTGCGGTGGATGACGGTATCGCGATGGGGCACGGGGGCATGCTCTATTCACTGCCGTCGCGCGAGCTGATCGCCGACTCCGTAGAATATATGGTGAACGCCCACTGCGCCGATGCGATGGTCTGCATCTCCAACTGCGACAAAATCACCCCGGGGATGCTGATGGCCTCCCTGCGCCTGAACATTCCGGTGATCTTCGTCTCCGGCGGCCCGATGGAAGCGGGGAAAACCAAGCTCTCCGACAAAATCATCAAGCTCGACCTGGTCGATGCGATGATCCAGGGCGCGGACCCGAAAGTCTCTGACGAGCAGAGCGACCAGGTGGAACGCTCCGCGTGTCCGACCTGCGGCTCCTGTTCCGGTATGTTCACCGCCAACTCCATGAACTGCCTGACCGAAGCGCTGGGTCTTTCTCAGCCGGGTAACGGCTCGCTGCTGGCGACCCACGCCGACCGTAAGCAGCTGTTCCTCAACGCCGGTAAGCGCATCGTTGAGCTGACCAAACGCTACTACGAGCAGGACGACGCCAGCGCGCTGCCGCGCAACATTGCCAGCAAAGCTGCGTTCGAAAACGCGATGACGCTGGATATCGCCATGGGCGGCTCCACCAACACCGTTCTGCACCTGCTGGCCGCCGCGCAGGAAGCCGAAATCGACTTCACCATGAGCGACATCGACAAGCTGTCCCGCAAAGTCCCGCAGCTGTGTAAAGTCGCGCCGAGCACCCAGAAGTACCATATGGAGGACGTACACCGTGCCGGTGGCGTAATCGGTATTTTGGGCGAGCTGGATCGCGCCGGGCTGCTGAACCGTGACGTGAAAAACGTGCTTGGCCTGACGCTGCCTGAGTCGCTGGACCAGTACGACGTCATGCTGACCAAAGACGACGCGGTGAAAAAAATGTTCCGCGCCGGTCCAGCGGGTATTCGCACCACCCAGGCATTCTCGCAGGATTGTCGCTGGGATACGCTGGACGATGACCGCGCCGAAGGCTGCATCCGCTCGCTGGAACATGCCTACAGCAAAGACGGCGGTCTGGCCGTGCTGTACGGTAACTTCGCGGAAAACGGCTGCATCGTGAAAACCGCAGGCGTGGACGACAGCATCCTGAAATTCACCGGTCCGGCGAAGGTGTACGAAAGCCAGGATGAAGCGGTAGACGCGATTCTCGGCGGCAAAGTGGTGGAAGGCGACGTGGTTGTTATTCGCTACGAAGGGCCGAAAGGCGGTCCCGGCATGCAGGAGATGCTCTACCCAACCACCTTCCTGAAATCCATGGGACTCGGTAAAGCGTGTGCGCTGATCACCGACGGGCGTTTCTCCGGCGGCACCTCCGGCCTCTCTATCGGCCACGTTTCGCCGGAAGCGGCAAGCGGCGGCAACATCGCCATCATCGAAGACGGTGACCTGATCGAAATCGACATTCCGAATCGCGGCATTCAGCTGAAGCTGAGCGACCAGGAAATTGCGGCCCGTCGTGAAGCGCAGGAAGCCCGCGGCGACAAAGCCTGGACGCCGAAAGACCGCCAGCGTGAAGTCTCCTTCGCCCTGCGCGCCTACGCGAGCCTTGCCACCAGTGCAGATAAAGGCGCGGTGCGCGATAAATCTAAACTTGGAGGCTAATGATGGCCGAGTCACAACCCTTATCCGCCGCCCCTGAGGGGGCGGAATACCTGAGAGCGGTGCTGCGCGCGCCGGTCTATGAAGCCGTGCAGGTTACGCCCCTGCAGAAAATGGAAAAACTCTCTTCGCGCCTCGACAACGTCATTCTGGTGAAGCGCGAAGACCGTCAGCCGGTGCACAGCTTCAAGCTACGCGGCGCCTACGCGATGATGGCCGGGCTGACCGATGAGCAGAAAGCGCGCGGCGTGATTACCGCGTCTGCGGGCAACCACGCCCAGGGCGTAGCGTTCTCGTCTGCTCGTCTGGGGCTGAAGGCGCTGATCGTGATGCCGGTTGCGACCGCAGATATCAAAGTCGACGCGGTGCGCGGTTTCGGCGGCGAAGTGCTGCTTCACGGCGCCAACTTTGACGAAGCCAAAGCCAAAGCGATCGAGCTGGCGCAGCAGCAGGGTTTCACCTGGGTACCGCCGTTCGACCACCCGATGGTGATTGCCGGGCAGGGCACGCTGGCGCTGGAACTGCTGCAGCAGGATGCCCATCTCGACCGCGTCTTCGTTCCGGTTGGCGGCGGTGGCTTAGCCGCAGGCGTCGCGGTGCTGATCAAACAGCTGATGCCGCAGATCAAAGTCATCGCCGTTGAAGCGGAAGACTCTGCCTGCCTGAAGGCGGCGCTGGATGCGGGGCATCCTGTGGACCTGCCGCGCGTCGGGCTGTTTGCCGAGGGCGTTGCGGTGAAGCGCATTGGGGATGAAACCTTCCGCCTGTGCCAGGAGTATCTCGACGATATCGTCACGGTTGATAGCGATGCTATCTGCGCGGCGATGAAGGATCTGTTCGAGGATGTGCGCGCGGTGGCTGAACCTTCCGGCGCGCTGGCGCTGGCGGGGATGAAAAAATACATCGCGCAGCACAACATTCGCGGCGAGCGTCTGGCGCACGTGCTGTCTGGTGCGAACGTGAACTTCCACGGTCTGCGCTACGTTTCCGAGCGCTGCGAGCTGGGTGAACAGCGGGAAGCGCTGCTGGCGGTGACGATTCCGGAAGAGAAAGGCAGCTTCCTGAAGTTCTGCCAGCTGCTGGGCGGCCGTTCGGTGACGGAGTTCAACTACCGTTTTGCCGATGCCAAAGACGCCTGCATTTTTGTCGGCGTGCGTCTGAGCCGCGGCGTGGAGGAGCGCAAAGAGATCCTCAACCTGCTGCATGAGGGCGGCTACAGCGTGGTCGATCTTTCTGACGATGAGATGGCGAAGCTGCACGTGCGCTACATGGTCGGCGGGCGTCCATCAAAGCCGCTCAGGGAACGTCTGTTCAGCTTCGAGTTTCCGGAATCGCCGGGCGCGCTGCTCAAGTTCCTGCACACGCTGGGAACGCACTGGAACATTTCCCTGTTCCACTACCGCAGCCACGGCACCGACTACGGCCGCGTGCTGGCGGCGTTCGAACTGGGCGAGCACGAGCCGGATTTCGAAACGCGGCTGAACGAGCTGGGCTATGAATGCCACGACGAAACCCATAACCCGGCGTTCCGCTTCTTCCTCGCGGGCTAAGGGCTGAGCTGCGTGTCGGCCGGTTAAGCGCAGCGCCATCCGGCTTTAGTGGTTCGGCAATATCTGCCAGAACGCATCAATAAGCGGCTCATGCAGCCGCTTTTTTTGTGCGCACACGCCAAGCTCAAACGGCGTCTTCTCGTCGCTGCGCTCCAGAATCATCACGCGATTGCGCACCGGTTCGGGGCTGTTTTCCAGCACCACTTCCGGCAGCAGCGCCACGCCGCAGCCCAGCGCCACCATCGACACCATCGCCTCGTGGCCGCTGACCGTGGCGTAAATCGACGGATTGCTGATTTTCTGACGGCGGAACCACAGCTCGATGCGGCGGCGCACCGGCCCCTGATCGGCCATGATAAACGGCACCGTCGACCAGTCCGGTTTTTCCACCGACACCTGATTACGCACCGGGCAGGGCAGCGCCGGCGCGATCAGCACCACCGCCAGATTCTCCAGCATCGAGAATGCCACCGCGCCCGGCAGGGTTTCGGGTTTTCCGGCGATGGCGAGATCCGCTTCGCCCGTCACCACTTTTTCCATTGCGTCGGAGGCGTCGCCGGTGGTGAGCTTAATTTCAACCGACGGATGAGCCGCGCGGAAGCGGTCAAGGATGGGCGGCAGATGGCTGTAGGCGGCGGTGACGGAGCAGAAAATATGCAGCTCGCCGGAAAGTGATGGCCCCTGCTGGTCAATCGAGTGCCGCAGCTGCTGGTACTGCAACAGCGTCTGCTGGGCAAAAATGCGCAGCTCTTCGCCCGCTTCCGTGAGGGTGACGGTGCGGTTATCGCGCACGAACAGCGGCTGGCCGAGGTCTTCCTCAAGCCGCTGGATCTGGCGTGAAAGCGTGGAGGGGCTAACGTGCATCGCCCGGGCGCTGCGGCCAAAATGGCGGCTTTCCGCCAGGTGCAGGAACATTTTCAGATCGCGTAAATCCACCGATTCCACTCCCTCTTTTTATATTGCAAAAATTGCAACATGACGTTGTGAATATATCAATTTCCGCAATAAATTTCCTGTTGTAATGTGGGTACATTCTCGCTGAAACGCGAACCGAACAATAAGACACACAACATCACGAGGTATCACCCATGGCTAACTACTTTAATACACTGAACTTGCGCCAGCAGCTGGCGCAGCTGGGCAAATGCCGCTTCATGGCGCGCGACGAATTTGCCGATGGCGCGAGCTACCTTCAGGGTAAAAAAGTGGTCATCGTCGGCTGTGGCGCACAGGGTCTGAACCAGGGCCTGAACATGCGTGACTCCGGTCTGGATATCTCCTACGCCCTGCGCAAAGAAGCGATTGCTGAGAAGCGTGCTTCCTGGCGCAAAGCGACCGAAAACGGCTTCAAAGTGGGCACCTACGAAGAGCTGATCCCGCAGGCGGATCTGGTGGTTAACCTGACCCCGGACAAACAGCACTCTGACGTTGTGCGTTCCGTACAGCCGCTGATGAAAGACGGCGCCGCGCTGGGTTACTCCCACGGCTTCAACATCGTTGAAGTGGGCGAGCAGATCCGTAAAGACATCACCGTGGTGATGGTGGCGCCGAAGTGCCCGGGTACGGAAGTACGCGAAGAGTACAAACGTGGCTTCGGCGTGCCGACCCTGATCGCGGTTCACCCGGAAAACGATCCGAAAGGCGAAGGCATGGCGATTGCCAAAGCGTGGGCAGCGGCGACCGGCGGCCACCGTGCGGGCGTGCTGGAATCTTCCTTCGTTGCCGAAGTGAAATCTGACCTGATGGGCGAGCAGACCATTCTGTGCGGCATGCTGCAGGCCGGTTCTCTGCTGTGCTTCGACAAGCTGGTAGAAGAAGGTACCGACCCGGCCTACGCGGAAAAACTGATTCAGTTCGGCTGGGAAACCATCACCGAAGCGCTGAAGCAGGGCGGTATTACGCTGATGATGGACCGTCTGTCCAACCCGGCAAAACTGCGTGCTTACGCGCTGTCTGAACAGCTGAAAACCATCATGGCACCGCTGTTCCAGAAACACATGGACGACATCATCTCCGGCGAATTCTCTTCCGGCATGATGGCGGACTGGGCGAACGACGATAAAAACCTGCTGACCTGGCGTGAAGAGACCGGTAAAACCGCGTTCGAAACCGCGCCACAGTATGAAGGTAAAATCGGCGAGCAGGAGTACTTCGATAAAGGCGTACTGATGATCGCCATGGTGAAAGCAGGCGTTGAGCTGGCGTTCGAAACCATGGTTGATTCCGGCATCATCGAAGAGTCTGCGTACTACGAATCTCTGCACGAGCTGCCGCTGATCGCGAACACCATCGCCCGTAAGCGTCTGTACGAAATGAACGTGGTAATCTCTGATACCGCAGAATACGGTAACTACCTGTTCTCTTACGCCTGCGTACCGCTGCTGAAAGAGTTTATGACCACTCTGCAGACGGGCGATCTGGGTAAAGCGATTGCTGAAGGTGCCGTGGATAACGCGCAGCTGCGCGATGTGAACGAAGCGATTCGCAGCCACCAGATCGAGAAAGTGGGTCACAAACTGCGTGGCTACATGACCGATATGAAGCGTATTGCGGTAGCGGGTTAACAACCTTGTCGGGTGGCGCTTCGCTTACCCGACCTACAAAACCGTAAGATGTAGGCCGGGTAAGGCGTAGCCGCCACCCGGCTTTTTAATTGCGATAGAGTACCTTAATAATGTGATACCCGAACTGCGTGTGCAGCGGGCCGGTTGGCTCCAGCACCGGGCAGGAGAACACCACTTTATCGAACGCCGGAACCATCTGGCCCTGGCGGAACTCACCCAGATCGCCGCCGCGCTTGCCTGACGGGCAGATGGAATGCTTCTTCGCCAGCTTGCCGAAGTCGGCACCGTTTTTAATCTGCTCCATAAGATCTAAAGCCAGTTTCTCTTCTTTAACGAGGATGTGCACTGCTGCTGCTGTTTTTGCCATGATCGTGCCTTGAATAGGTTGAAATAAATCGGGGCGCAATATATCACGCGTCAGCGGCGATATAGCACCTTAATGATATGGTAGCCAAATTTGGTTTTCACCGGGCCGTAGGGCTTCAGAAGCGGGCAGCTAAAGACCGCCCGATCGAACGGGCCGACCATCGCACCTTGTTGAAACTCGCCGAGATCCCCGCCATTGCGTCCGGACGGGCATTTAGAGTAACGCTTCGCCAGATGATCAAAGCTGATGCCGCGCTCCAGCTTGGCCAGGATCTCCTGAGCCAGTTTCTCTTCTTTTACCAGAATATGCAGGGCTGCTGCGGTCTTTTTCATGGTTCTGCTCTACGGGTTAAACGCGATTTCTCCACTTTATCATTAGCCGGTAAATCTGCGCCCGGCTTTCTGCTACAATCCACACCCCGTTCGAAGATTGAGCAACACTCCCATGCGTTTAAACCCTGGACAACAACAAGCGGTCGAATTCGTTACTGGACCATGCCTGGTGCTGGCAGGGGCCGGTTCGGGTAAAACCCGCGTGATCACCAACAAAATCGCCCATCTGATCCACAACTGCGGATATCAGGCGCGACACATTGCGGCGGTCACCTTTACCAATAAAGCGGCGCGCGAGATGAAAGAGCGCGTCGGTCAGACGCTGGGTCGTAAAGAGGCTCGCGGCCTGATGATTTCCACTTTCCACACGCTGGGGCTGGATATCATCAAACGCGAGTATGCGGCGCTGGGAATGAAGTCCAACTTCTCGCTCTTCGATGACACCGATCAGGTGGCGCTGCTCAAAGAGCTCACCGAGGGGCTGATCGAAGATGACAAAGTGCTGTTGCAGCAGCTGATCTCGACGATCTCTAACTGGAAAAACGATCTGATGACGCCGGCCCAGGCCGCGGCGATCGCCAAAGGTGAACGGGATCGGATCTTCGCACACTGCTACGGTCTGTACGATGCGCACATGAAAGCGTGTAACGTGCTGGACTTTGACGATCTGATCCTGCTGCCCACGCTGCTGCTGCAGCGCAATGAAGAGGTGCGCGAGCGCTGGCAGAATAAAATCCGCTACCTGCTGGTGGATGAATATCAGGACACCAACACCAGCCAGTACGAGCTGGTGAAGCTGCTGGTGGGGCAGCGCGCGCGTTTCACCGTGGTAGGCGACGACGACCAGTCAATTTACTCCTGGCGCGGTGCGCGCCCACAAAACCTGGTGCTGCTGAGCAAAGATTTCCCGGCCCTGCAGGTGATTAAGCTGGAGCAAAACTACCGCTCCTCCGGGCGTATCCTGAAGGCGGCAAACATCCTGATTGCCAATAACCCGCACGTATTTGAGAAGCGTCTCTTCTCCGAACTGGGCTACGGCACGGAGCTGAAAGTGCTCAGCGCCAACAATGAGGATCATGAAGCGGAGCGCGTGACGGGCGAACTCATCGCTCACCACTTCGTCAACAAAACCGAATATAAGGATTACGCGATCCTCTATCGCGGCAATCACCAGTCGCGCGTCTTTGAAAAGATGCTGATGCAGAACCGCATTCCGTACAAAATCTCGGGCGGCACGTCGTTCTTCTCGCGGCCAGAAATCAAAGATCTGCTGGCCTATCTTCGCGTGCTTACTAACCCGGATGACGACAGCGCGTTTCTGCGCATCGTGAATACGCCTAAACGCGAGATTGGTCCGGCGACGCTGCAAAAGCTCGGCGAGTGGGCGATGACCCGCAACAAAAGTATGTTTACCGCCAGCTTCGACATGGGGCTGAGCCAGACGTTAACCGGACGCGGGTATGACTCGTTAACCCGTTTCACCCACTGGCTCGGCGAAGTGCAGCGTCTCGCGGAGCGGGAGCCGGTGGCGGCGGTGCGCGATCTCATTCACGGCATTGACTATGAGTCCTGGCTGTATGAAACCTCAGCCAGCCCGAAAGCGGCTGAGATGCGCATGAAAAACGTTAACCAGCTCTTCAGCTGGATGACCGAAATGCTGGAGGGCTCTGAGATCGACGAGCCAATGACCCTGACGCAGGTGGTCACTCGCTTTACCCTGCGCGACATGATGGAGCGCGGCGAGAGCGAAGAAGAGGCCGATCAGGTTCAGCTGATGACGCTGCATGCGTCAAAAGGGCTGGAGTTCCCGTATGTGTATCTGGTCGGCATGGAAGAGGGATTGTTGCCGCACCAGAGCAGCATTGATGAAGACAACGTCGACGAGGAGCGTCGCCTGGCCTACGTGGGGATCACCCGCGCGCAGAAAGAGCTGACGTTCACGCTGTGTAAAGAGCGCCGCCAGTATGGTGAACTGGTACGCCCGGAGCCGAGTCGTTTCCTGCTGGAACTGCCGCAGGATGACCTGATCTGGGAACAGGAGCGCAAAGTGATTACCGCAGAAGAGCGGATGCACAAGGGTCAGGCTAACGTGGCAAACATCCGCGCCATGCTGGCAAAAGCCAAAGAGAAAGGATAATTCCGTAGGGATCTGTTGGCCGGGTAAGGCGAAGCCGCACCCGGCAATGTTCAGCGTATTACTTTACTTCCAGCACCCAGTGCACGTAGCTCTGCCACTGGCACTCCTGTTCGATCATCTCGGCCCCTAACGGATGACGATCAATCCAGTTCTCCGGCAGCGTTAGCGAAAGCTTCTCGTCATCGGCCACCAGATTAATGGCAGGCAGCAAATCATCGCGGCGGCGGCTGGCAAACAGGATCGCCAGACGCAACAGGCGGCACAGATGCTCGGCCACGCGCGGCGGTACGGCGTTTTGCTGATGCAAAGAGGAGAGATCGACGGCATTGGTCTGGTTCAGCAGCAGCGTTGCCAGCAGCTTTTTCTGCGCGGGTGTATAGCCCGGTAAATCAAGGTTTCGTACCAGATACGCTGCATGAGCCGGTGCCTGCTTAAAATCAATGCTCAGCCCCACTTCATGTAGCGCACAGGCGCTCAGCAGTAAATCCCGGCTCAGATGGTCAAGATCCCAGACGTTAGCGACCTGATCGGCGAAGCGTGACGCCAGCTGCGATACGCGTCCGGCCTGATCGATATCAACCAGAAAACGACGCTGCACATTGCGCAGAGTACGGCTGCGGATATCCTGATCGACCGAAAGATGTAACATCCCGTAGACCAGACCTTCGCGCAGCGCGCCGCCGGCCAGGGTCATACACTGGATGTTCAGCTCGGTGAAAATGGCGATAAGAATAGCCAGCCCGCTCGGGAAGACCAGCGCGCGTTCCAGCGTCAGGCCTTCAATTTCCAGCTCTTCCAGGCGTCCGCACTGAATGGCGCGCTGTTTCAGCTGCTGAAGTTTGGCAAGCGTAATCCGCTCGTCCATTCCCTGCGCCATCATGATTTCCTGCAGAGCCTGCACGGTACCCGAGGCACCCACGCAGACTTTCCAGCCGTGATAGCGCAGCTCGTCCATCACCGGGCGTAACACTTCGCGCGCGGCGTTTTCTGCCTCGTCGAAGTTCTCTTTCGCCAGATTCCGATCGGTAAAGTAGCGCTCAAGCCAGGTCACGCAGCCCATCGACAGGCTGAACAGCGACGTTGCCTGCGCGCCGGTGCCGGTCACAAGCTCGGTACTGGCACCGCCAATATCCACCACCAGACGGCGATCGTCACCTCCCGTGGTGTGCGCAACGCCCTGGTAAATCAGGCGAGCTTCTTCTTCACCGCTGATAACCTGTACCGGACAACCCAGAATTTCCTGCGCTCTGGCAATGAAATCCACGGCGTTGACCGCCAGGCGGAGTGTCGCAGTGGCGACCACGGTGATTTGGGCGTGCGGGATATCCTGAAGACGTTCGGCAAAGAGCCGCAGACACTGCCAGCCACGTTCCATGGCCTCAGGTGAGAGGTGATTATCGCTGCTCAGGCCCGCCGCGAGGCGGACCTTGCGCTTGATGCGCGTCAGCGTTTGTATGCTTCCCGCCACCTCGCGCACAACCAGCATATGAAAACTATTCGAACCGAGATCAATTGCCGCATAAAGCGAGGTGGAGCTGAGCATATTTTCTTAACCTGAACGACGACGATTACGCGGCGCGCCACCTGAACGACGCGGACCATTGCCGGAGCGTGGGCGGGTTAGACGCTTAGGCGGCGGCAGTTCGCTTAACAGCGCTTCCGGATTGTATTTGCTCTGCGGAATAGAGTGACCGATATACGTCTCAATGGCCGGGAGATTCAGCGCATACTCTTCACACGCAAGGCTAATCGAGTGACCGCTTGCGCCCGCACGACCGGTACGACCGATACGGTGTACGTAGTCTTCGCAGTCGTCTGGCAGATCGTAGTTAAAGACGTGCGTCACGGCCGGAATGTGCAGACCACGAGCGGCAACGTCGGTTGCGACCAAAATATCAAGATCGCCACGGGTAAACTCTTCCAGAATACGCAGGCGTTTTTTCTGCGCCACGTCGCCGGTCAGCAGGCCAACACGGTGACCGTCTGCAGCCAGATGGCCCCAGATGTCTTCACAACGGTGCTTGGTGTTCGCAAAGATAATGGCGCGATCTGGCCACTCTTCTTCAATCAGCGTTTGCAGCAGACGCATTTTCTCTTCATTGGAAGGGTAGAAGAGCTCTTCTTTAATGCGGTGACCCGTTTTCTGCTCCGGCTCCACTTCTACATATTCGGCGTTGTTCATCTGTTCGAACGCCAGCTCGCGTACGCGATAAGAAAGGGTAGCGGAGAACAGCATATTCAGACGCTGATTGGCCGGCGGCATGCGGCGGAACAGCCAGCGAATATCTTTAATGAAGCCCAGATCGTACATGCGGTCAGCTTCATCGAGCACCACAACCTGGATTGCGCCGAGGTTAATGTGGTTCTGTTTGGCGTAATCGATAAGACGGCCGGTGGTACCGATCAGGATATCCACACCGCTTTCCAGCACTTTCAGCTGTTTATCGTAGCCGTCGCCGCCATAGGCCAGGCCAAGCTTCAGGCCGGTAGACTGCGCCAGGGGTTCAGCGTCTGCGTGGATCTGTACCGCAAGTTCTCGCGTCGGGGCCATAATTAGCGCGCGCGGCTGGTTAACTTTGCGGTCTGCAATCGCTGGGTGAGAAAGTAAATAATGAAACGTTGACGTTAAAAACGCCATCGTTTTGCCGGTACCGGTTTGCGCCTGCCCGGCAACATCGCGACCGGCCAGCGTCAGCGGCAGCGCGAGGGCCTGAATGGGCGTGCAGTTGTGAAACCCTTTATTTTCAAGGGCTTCAATCACCTTCGGGTGCAGCGCGAAGTCGGAAAACTTCTGTTCTGTTAAATGTGTTTTGCTCATAGTGTGGTAGAATATCAGCTTACTATTGCTTTACGAAAGCGTATCCGGTGAAATAAAGTCAACCTTTAGTTGGTTAATGCGACATCAACACGTCGTTGGTGGAGACAAAACCAACGTACCAGGCTTATTCCTGTGGAGTTATATATGAGCGATAAAATTATTCACCTGACTGACGATAGTTTTGACACGGACGTACTTAAGGCTGACGGGCTGATCCTCGTCGATTTCTGGGCTGAATGGTGTGGTCCTTGCAAAATGATCGCCCCGATTCTGGATGAGATCGCCGACGAATATCAGGGCAAACTGACCGTTGCCAAGCTGAACATCGACCAGAACCCGGGCACCGCACCAAAATACGGTATCCGTGGCATCCCAACCCTTCTGCTGTTCAAAAACGGCGAAGTGGCAGCGACCAAAGTGGGCGCGCTGTCCAAAGGTCAACTGAAAGAGTTCCTGGACGCTAACCTGGCGTAAGGTTTCTCCGCTGTGCGTTCAGAGCTCCCGGCTAAATGATGTGGAACTCTGGACGCCCGGCTGAAGTCGTGCTAAGTTAGCTATGACTTCGTTTTAAACATATCTTGTTGTTTGAATCTTGTTTTACCCGATACTTCCCGTTGTTAACATGAACATTGCGTGAAGTGGCTAAATTCCGGGCTTGTCACTCAATCCGTCTTGTCGTTTCAGTTCTGCGTTCTTTCCCTGTGACCAGACAGCGAACAGACATGAGTCGATGGCCGCTAAACAGGCATGGATGACCCTGCCATACCATTCACAACATTAAGTTCGAGAATCACCCCGAGTTTAAGAACCCACACCATTATGAATCTTACCGAATTAAAGAATACGCCGGTTTCTGAGCTGATCACTCTCGGCGAAAATATGGGGCTGGAAAACCAGGCTCGTATGCGCAAGCAGGACATCATTTTCGCCATCCTGAAGCAGCACGCTAAGAGTGGCGAAGATATCTTTGGCGACGGTGTGCTGGAGATATTGCAAGACGGATTTGGTTTCCTCCGCTCTGCAGACAGCTCCTACCTCGCCGGCCCTGACGACATCTACGTATCCCCCAGCCAAATCCGCCGTTTCAACCTCCGCACTGGTGACACCATTTCAGGTAAGATTCGTCCTCCTAAAGAGGGTGAACGCTACTTTGCGCTGTTGAAAGTCAATGAAGTTAACTTCGACAAACCGGAAAACTCGCGTAATAAGATCCTCTTCGAGAACTTAACGCCGCTGCACGCGAACTCTCGCCTGCGCATGGAGCGTGGTAACGGTTCTACTGAAGACTTAACCGCGCGTGTTCTGGATCTGGCATCACCAATTGGTCGCGGCCAGCGTGGTCTGATTGTGGCACCGCCAAAAGCGGGTAAAACCATGCTGCTGCAGAACATCGCGCAGAGCATTGCCTATAACCACCCAGATTGCGTGCTGATGGTGCTGCTGATTGACGAACGTCCGGAAGAAGTGACCGAGATGCAGCGTCTGGTTAAAGGTGAAGTAGTTGCTTCTACCTTCGACGAGCCAGCATCTCGCCACGTTCAGGTTGCGGAAATGGTTATCGAGAAGGCGAAACGCCTGGTTGAGCACAAGAAAGACGTGATCATCCTGCTTGACTCCATCACCCGTCTGGCGCGTGCCTACAACACCGTGGTTCCGGCGTCTGGTAAAGTGCTGACCGGTGGTGTGGATGCTAACGCCCTGCATCGTCCGAAACGTTTCTTCGGTGCCGCACGTAACGTGGAAGAGGGCGGAAGCCTGACCATCATCGCGACGGCGCTGATCGATACCGGTTCTAAAATGGACGAAGTGATTTACGAAGAATTTAAAGGTACAGGTAACATGGAACTGCACCTTTCTCGTAAAATCGCTGAAAAACGCGTCTTCCCGGCTATCGACTACAACCGTTCCGGTACCCGTAAAGAAGAGCTGCTCACCACGCAGGAAGAGCTGCAGAAAATGTGGATCCTGCGCAAAATCATCCATCCAATGGGTGAAATTGACGCGATGGAGTTCCTCATTAATAAACTGGCGATGACCAAAACCAACGACGATTTCTTCGACATGATGAAACGCTCGTAACGTAAATAAAGCCAGTGAACGCCACGTTTTTACGTGGCGTTTTCCTTTTATGGACTATACGCTAGTACTACCTACTCCCAATTTTGACCGGTCGGTGCGACAATAGAGCCGTTTCTGCATCCTGAGAAATAATTGATTGAAAAATATACAAAGGGAGTTGTTAGAAGCCATCTTTATTACTTCTGAGGTTGTGGCTTCATGGTTATACTTCCGGGACTAACAATTGTTGAGAGCAATCCATTGTGAATCTATTCACTGCCGTTACTGAACTGATCAGTATTTTTTTATTCACAACCTGTTTTTTGTTCATTGCACGCAAGGTGGCAAAACGAATAGGGTTGGTGGATAAACCTAATTTTCGTAAACGCCATCAGGGTCTTATTCCTTTAGTCGGCGGAATTTCTGTTTACGCAGGGATTTGCTTCACGTTTGGAATTGCCGACTATTATATTCCACATGCCGCCCTGTACATTGCATGCGCCGGTGTCCTGGTGTTAGTCGGGGCTCTTGATGACCGATTCGATATCGCGGTGAAAATACGCGCCACCGTTCAGGCGGCCATTGGCGTGGTGATGATGGTTGTGGGTGGACTGTATCTGCGAAGCCTCGGCTATGTGTTTGGCCCCTGGGAGTTAGTCCTGGGTCCATTTGGCTTCTTCCTGACACTCTTTGCCGTCTGGGCGGCAATCAATGCTTTCAACATGGTGGATGGCATTGACGGCCTGCTCGGTGGGTTGTCATCCGTCTCGTTCGCCGCTATCGGCATTATTTTATGGTTTGATGGTCAGTACAGTCTGGCAATGTGGTGTTTTGCCATGATTGCCGCCATTCTGCCTTATATCCTCTTAAACCTCGGTGTGCTGGGCCGTCGCTATAAAGTCTTTATGGGAGACGCGGGCAGTACGCTGATTGGTTTTACGGTTATCTGGATCCTGTTAGAAACCACACAGGGTCAAACCCATCCGATAAGTCCCGTAACCGCGCTGTGGATTATTGCCATTCCATTAATGGATATGGTGGCGATTATGTATCGCCGCCTGCGCAAAGGGATGAGTCCTTTCTCTCCTGACCGCCAACACATTCATCACCTCATCATGCGTGCGGGTTTTACTTCTCGTCAGGCGTTTGTGCTGATTACTCTGGCCGCCGCTATTTTGGCCGCAATTGGTGTGGCTGCAGAATATTCTCATATTATTCCTGAGTGGGTTATGTTGGCATTATTCTTGCTGGCATTTTTCCTGTACGGCTACTGCATTAAGCGCGCATGGAAAGTGGCGCGATTTATTAAACGTCTTAAACGCAGGATGCGTCGTAACAATGGCAAAAATACAACATTAACTAAGTAAAACCGGGACTATGATGACTCAACCGTTGGCGGGAGCGAAATCAGTGGTAACTGAGAATGAACTGGATATTCGGGGTTTGTTTCGCGTGCTATGGGCAGGCAAACTTTGGATTGCGGGGATCGCGCTGGGGTTTGCCCTGTTAGCGCTGGCCTATACGTTCTTTGCAAAGCAAGAGTGGAGCGCCACGGCAATCACAGACAAGCCAACGGTTAACATGCTCGGGGGATACTATTCCCAGCAGCAATTCCTGCGTAACCTGGACATCAGAGCCAGTCTTGCTACGCCTGACCAGGCTTCCGTTATGGATGAAGCCTATAAAGAGTTTGTGATGCAGCTGGCATCGTGGGATACCCGCCGCGATTTCTGGTCCCAGACGGATTACTACAAGCAGCGCCGGGTTGATAATACAAAAGCCGATGCCGCCCTGCTGGACGATCTGATTAACAATATTCAGTTTATGCCGGGCGACGCGCTGCGTAGCGTGAATGACAGCGTCAAGCTGATTGCAGAAACCGCGCCGGATGCCAACAACCTGTTGCGTCAGTATGTCGCGTTTGCCAGCCAGCGTGCCGCAAGCCATCTTAACGAAGAGCTTAAAGGTGCCTGGGCGGCTCGTACCATCCAGATGAAAGCCCAGGTGAAACGTCAGGAAGAAGTGGCGAATACTATTTTCGGTCGCCGCGTGCATAACATTGAGCAGGCGCTGAAAATTGCGGAACAGCACAATATTTCCCGTACTGAGACGGACGTGCCGGCCGATGAGCTGCCTGACTCTGAAATGTTCCTTCTTGGTCGCCCTATGCTGCAGGCGCGTCTGGAAAACCTGAAGGCCGTCGGTCCTGATTTTGACCTCGATTACGATCAAAATCGCGCGATGCTCAATACGCTTAATGTCGGCCCATCCCTGGACCCTCGTTTTCAGACCTATCGTTATTTGCGAACGCCTGAAGAACCTGTAAAACGCGACAGTCCGCGTCGTGCATTCCTGATGATCATGTGGGGGATTGTAGGCGCATTGACGGGCGCTGGCGTGGCGTTAACGCGTCGTCGCAAAAACTAAGAACGCCGTCTACGATGAAGGCTGCGGCCTTCATCGCCTAATCGAAGAGAATCGATGTGAAAGTACTAACCGTATTTGGCACCAGGCCGGAGGCCATTAAGATGGCACCTCTGGTTCATGCGCTGGCCTGCGATCCTGATATTGAAGCGAAAGTCTGCGTCACGGCTCAACACCGTGAGATGCTCGATCAGGTTTTAACGCTCTTCTCCATCGTCCCGGATTACGACCTTAATATTATGAAACCGGGGCAAGGGTTAACGGAGATAACCTGTCGCATTCTGCAAGAGCTTAAGCCGATCCTGGAGTCATTCAAGCCTGACGTCGTGCTGGTACACGGTGACACCACCACAACCGTGGCGACAAGCCTGGCCGCGTTTTACCAGCGGATTCCCGTGGGGCATGTTGAGGCGGGTCTGCGTACCGGCAATCTTTATTCGCCGTGGCCGGAGGAGGCCAACCGCACGTTAACGGGTCATCTGGCGATGTACCACTTTGCGCCAACGGAAAACTCTCGTCAGAACCTGCTGCGTGAAAATATCGCCGATAACAAAATCTTTGTGACAGGCAATACGGTCATTGACGCGTTAATTTGGGTACGTGACCGCGTCCTGGCAAACAGCGATCTTCAGAAAGAGCTCGCTGCCCGCTATCCGTTCCTTCACAACGGCAAAAAAACCATTCTGGTCACTGGCCACCGTCGCGAGAGCTTTGGCCGGGGTTTTGAGCAAATCTGTCACGCGCTGGCTGAAATTGCCGCGCAGAATGACGATGTGCAAATTGTCTATCCAGTACACCTTAACCCTAACGTCAGCGAGCCGGTTAACCGGATCCTGGGCCATGTCGAAAATGTCCTTCTGATTGAACCTCAGGACTACATGCCGTTTGTCTGGCTGATGAACCACGCCTGGCTGATCCTCACCGATTCCGGCGGAATCCAGGAAGAAGCGCCATCCCTCGGCAAACCGGTGCTGGTGATGCGTGAAACGACCGAACGTCCGGAAGCCGTCAAAGCCGGTACGGTGCGTCTGGTCGGCACCAACGCGCAGCTCATCGTCGAAGAGGTCACGCGCCTGCTGCATGACGATGAAGCGTATCAGGCGATGAGCCGGGCCCATAATCCGTATGGAGACGGGCAGGCTTGTGGCCGTATTTTGCATGCACTTAAACACAATCGGGTATCGCTATGAGTTTTACTACCATCTCTGTCATTGGTCTTGGCTACATTGGCTTACCTACTGCGGCCGCGTTTGCCTCTCGTCAGCAACAGGTTGTTGGTGTGGATATCAACGCACGGGCGGTAGAAACCATTAACCGTGGCGAGATTCATATTGTGGAGCCCGATCTTGACCGCGTGGTGAAAGAGGCGGTGGAGGGGGGCTTCCTGCGTGCCAGCACGACGCCAGTTGAAGCGGATGCCTACCTGATTGCCGTCCCTACCCCGTTTAAAGGTGACCACGAGCCCGACATGGCATTCGTCGAGGCGGCGGCCAAATCCATAGCGCCTGTGCTGAAGAAAGGGGCGCTGGTGATCCTGGAATCGACCTCTCCGGTCGGCGCTACCGAGCAGATGGCACAGTGGCTGGCCGACGCGCGTCCTGATTTACGTTTCCCGCAGCAGGCGGGTGAGCAGGCGGATATCAACATCGCCTACTGTCCGGAACGCGTGCTGCCGGGCCAGGTGATGGTCGAACTGATTAAAAACGACCGCGTCATTGGCGGTATGACGCCCGTCTGTTCCGAACGTGCCAGCGCGCTGTACAAGATTTTCCTGGAAGGTGAGTGCGTGGTGACCAACTCCCGCACCGCCGAGATGTGCAAGCTGACGGAGAACAGCTTCCGCGACGTCAATATCGCCTTTGCGAACGAACTGTCGCTAATTTGCGCCGATCAGGGGATTAACGTCTGGGAGCTGATTAGCCTGGCGAATCGCCATCCTCGCGTGAACATTCTCCAGCCAGGCCCGGGCGTGGGTGGACACTGTATCGCCGTCGATCCGTGGTTTATCGTGGCGCAGAATCCGGCGCAGGCGCGTCTGATTCGCACCGCGCGTGAAGTGAACGACAGCAAGCCTCACTGGGTGCTCAATCAGGTTAAAGCGACGGTAGCGGATTGCCTGGCAGAGAGCGGCAAGCGCGCCAGCGAGCTGAAAATTGCCTGCTTTGGTCTGGCATTTAAACCCAATATTGACGATCTGCGTGAAAGCCCGGCGATGGAAATTGCCGAGATGATTGCCGAATGGCACAAGGGTGAAACGCTGGTGGTTGAGCCGAATATCCATGAATTACCGGCAAAACTGGCGGGGCACTGCACGCTGACGGCGCTGGACGACGCGCTGGCGACGGCGGACGTGCTGGTGCTGCTGGTAGATCATAAAGAGTTTAAAGCGACGTCCGGCGATGCCGTTCGTCAGCAGTATATTGTGGATACCAAAGGTGTCTGGCGTTGAACAGCCTGAATGGGGTGCTTGAGTCCCTGCAGTGGGAGAGTGCCTTTTTCGGTATGCCGTCGGCCATCGTACGTGTGCGCGATGACGCGCCGGTGCTGGCTGAATCAGATTTTATCGCCTGGCAACGGGTGCAGGCTAAGATCCCGGCGGAGCGCGCCGATCTGCTTGACGCGCTCCAGCAGCACGGCTTTCAGCTGGTTGAAGGTGAGGTAGACCTTTCCATTACCCTTACCCGGCACGATGCGTCCGGCGCGGAAATTGCAACCGAACAGGACATCCCCGTGCTGCGTCAGATGGCGGCCAAGGCATTTGCACAGAGTCGCTTTCGTGCGCCCTGGTATGCACCTGACGATAGCGGACGTTTCTATGCCCAGTGGATAGAGAATGCGGTCAAAGGCACCTTTGACCACGTCTGCCTGGTTTTCCGTGCAGGGGACGGTCAAATCCAGGGGTTCGTTTCGCTGCGTAAGCTCAACGAGCGCGAGGCGCGTATTGGCTTATTAGCCGGGCGCGGCATGGGTGAGAAACTCATGCAGGCGGCGCTGCACTGGGCGCAGCAGCAACAGCTTGTGACGCTGCGGGTCGCGACCCAACTGGGCAACACCGCCGCGCTTAAACGTTATATTGCGAGTGGTGCCAACATCGACGCCACCGCCTACTGGTTATACAGGTGACAAGATGATTCCATTTAACGCACCACCCGTTGTCGGAACTGAACTCGACTATATGCAGTCTGCCATGGGCAGCGGCAAACTCTGTGGTGACGGCGGTTTTACCCGTCGCTGTCAGCAGTGGATGGAACAGCGTTTTCGCAGCGCCAAAGTGCTGCTGACCCCGTCCTGTACGGCATCGCTGGAAATGGCGGCACTGTTGCTGGATATCCAGCCCGGTGATGAAGTGATTATGCCGAGCTATACCTTCGTTTCCACCGCAAACGCCTTTGTCCTGCGCGGAGCGAAAATCGTCTTTGTGGATATCCGTCCGGATACCATGAACATTGATGAGACGCTGATTGAAGCGGCGATCACCGACAAAACGCGAGCGATCGTGCCGGTTCACTACGCGGGCGTGGCCTGTGAAATGGACACCATCATGGCCATCGCCAAAAAACATAATCTGTTCGTGGTGGAAGATGCCGCGCAGGGCGTGATGTCCACCTACAAGGGACGCGCGCTGGGCACTATCGGCCACATTGGCTGCTTTAGCTTCCACGAAACCAAAAACTACACGGCGGGCGGAGAAGGTGGCGCGACGCTGATTAACGACCGGGCTCTCGTGGAGCGTGCGGAAGTGATCCGCGAAAAAGGCACCAACCGCAGCCAGTTCTTCCGGGGACAGGTGGATAAATACACCTGGCGCGACATCGGCTCCAGCTATCTGATGGCGGATCTGCAGGCGGCATATCTGTGGGCGCAGCTAGAAGCGGCGGAACGTATCAACCTTCAGCGTCTTTCCCTGTGGCAAACGTATTACGATGCGCTTGAACCGCTGGCCAAAGCCGGGCGCATTGAGCTGCCGACCATCCCGGCGGATTGCGTCCACAATGCGCATATGTTCTACATTAAGCTGCGCGATAACGACGACCGCAGCGAGCTCATCGCCTGGCTGAAAGAGGCCGAAATTATGGCGGTGTTCCACTACATCCCGCTGCACTCCAGCCCGGCCGGCGAAGCGTTTGGCACGTTCGCGGGTGAAGATCGTTACACCACGAAAGAAAGTGAGCGTTTGCTTCGCCTGCCACTGTTCTACAACCTCGCGCCTGTTAACCAGCGAACGGTGATTAATACCCTTCTGAGTTATTTCGGCTGATATGTCTCTGGCAAAAGCATCGGTGTGGACCGCCGCGTCCACGCTTGTAAAAATTGGCGCCGGGCTGCTGGTCGTCAAGCTGCTGGCCGTCTCATTTGGCCCCTCTGGCGTGGGGCTGGCGGGTAATTTCCGCCAGCTCGTTACCGTCCTTGGCGTGCTGGCCGGTGCCGGTATTTTCAACGGCGTCACCAAATACGTTGCGCAGTATCACGATGATGCGGCTCAGCTGCGCAGGGTGGTGGGCACCTCTTCGGCGATGGTCACGGGTTTTTCGACCCTGATGGCGGTTGTCTTTCTGCTGGCGGCGGCGCCCATCAGCCAGGGATTGTTCGGGCACACCCATTATCAGGGGCTGGTGCGTCTGGTCGCGTTGGTTCAGATGGGCATTGCCTGGGCAAACCTGCTGCTGGCGCTGATGAAAGGTTTTCGTGATGCCGCCGGGAACGCGCTTGCCTTAATCCTGGGCAGCGTCATCGGCGTGATTGCCTATTACTTCTGCTATCGCCTTGGCGGCTATGAAGGCGCGCTGCTGGGGCTTGCGCTGGTCCCGGCCCTGGTTGTTGTGCCTGCGACATTTATGCTGATGCGTCGGGGCGTCATCCCTCTGAGCTACCTGAAACCGCAATGGGACACGATGCTCGCCAGCCAGCTGGGTAAATTTACCCTGATGGCGCTCATCACCTCTGTCACGCTGCCGGTAGCCTACGTGATGATGCGAAACCTGCTGGCGGCGCATTATAGCTGGGATGAAGTCGGGATTTGGCAGGGCGTGAGCAGCATTTCCGATGCATACCTCCAATTTATAACGGCTTCCTTTAGCGTCTATTTGCTGCCAACCTTATCGCGCCTGACGTCCAGACAAGAAATTACGCGCGAGATTTTCCGATCTCTGCGCTTTGTGCTGCCGGCCGTCGCGGCGGCCAGCTTTACCGTCTGGTTACTGCGCGATGTCGCCATCTGGCTGCTGTTCTCGGCGAAGTTCACCGCCATGCGCGATCTCTTTGCATGGCAGCTGGTGGGTGATGTGCTGAAAGTGGGGGCTTACGTTTTCGGCTATCTGGTAATTGCAAAAGCGTCCCTGCGGCTGTATATCCTGGCGGAAATTAGCCAGTTTGCGTTACTGACAGCATTTTCACACTGGCTAATACCCTCGCACGGTGCGCTGGGGGCGGCTCAGGCCTACATGGCAACCTATATCGTTTATTTCGCCGCCTGTTGCGGCGTATTTTTATTGTGGCGTAAACGCGCATGACTGCACTGATTCACATCCTGGGATCGGATATCCCACACCATAACCAGACCGTTTTGCGGTTCTTCAACGACGAGCTGGCATCGGGTAATCCTGATGCGCGTGAGTTTATGGTTGCAGGTCAGGATAAGGGCCTGAGCGAGGCGTTTCCGGCGCTGACGATTCGCTTCTGGCCGGATAAGGCCGCGCTGGCGAAAGCGGTCATTGCCAAAGCCAAAGCGGATCGTAAGCAACGTTTCTTTTTCCACGGGCAGTTCAATACCGGCCTGTGGCTGGCACTGCTCAGCGGGGGGATTAAACCCTCCCAGTGCAGCTGGCATATCTGGGGAGCCGATCTCTACGAAGTCTCCCGCGGCTGGAAATTCCGTCTTTTCTATCCGCTGCGGCGCATGGCGCAGGGGCGCGTAGGCTGTGTGTTTGCCACCCGCGGCGATCTCAACTATTTTGCTAAACAGCACCCGAACGTGCGCGGAGAACTACTCTATTTTCCAACCCGCATGGATCCGGCGCTGAACGCCATGGCGAATGACGCGGTGCGTGAAGGCAAGCTGACGATCCTGGTGGGGAATTCCGGCGATCGCAGTAACGAACACGTCGCGGCGCTGAGGGCGGTGCATCAGCAGTTTGGCGACACGGTGAACGTGGTGGTGCCGATGGGCTATCCCACCAACAACGACGCTTATATTGCTGACGTTCGCCAACAAGGGCTTGCGCTGTTTAGTGCAGAAAACCTGCACATCCTTAGCGATAAGCTGGAATTTGATGAATACCTTGCGCTGCTGAGAAAATGCGATCTTGGCTATTTCATCTTCGCCCGACAGCAGGGAATCGGCACGCTGTGTCTGCTGATTCAGGCGGGTGTACCGTGCGTGCTCAACCGCGACAACCCGTTCTGGCAGGACATGGCCGAGCAGCATATTCCTGTGCTGTTTACCTCAGACACGCTGAATGTTGAGGTGGTTCGGGAAGCCCAACGCCAGCTCACGCTGGTGGATAAAAATAGCATCGATTTCTTCAGCCCGAATTACCTCACGCCTTGGCACCGTGCGCTGCGTATCGCTTCAGGAGACAACGCATGAGTCAGTTGCAATTCAGCGGCTTACTGGTTGTCTGGCTTCTGAGCGCCCTGTTTATTGCCACGCTTACCTGGTTTGAATTCCGCCGGGTGCGTTTCAACTTTAACGTTTTCTTCTCGTTACTGTTTCTGCTGACCTTCTTTTTCGGCTTCCCGCTGACCAGCATTCTGGTCTTTCGTTTTGACGTGAGTGTCGCGCCGCCGGAAATCCTGCTCCAGGCGCTTCTGGCGGCAACTTGCTTCTATGCCGTCTACTACGTCACCTATAAAACGCGTCTGCGTTCAGCGCAGGCTGCAGCCCCGCGTCGGCCGCTTTTTACCATGAATCGGGTGGAAACCCACCTGACGTGGGTGATGCTGATGACCATCGCTCTGGTCAGCGTCGGTATCTTCTTCATGCATAACGGCTTTCTGCTGTTTAAGCTTCACTCCTACAGCCAGATTTTTTCGGCCGAAGTCTCGGGCGTGGCGCTTAAGCGTTTCTTCTACTTCTTCATTCCGGCGATGCTGGTGGTCTTTTTCCTGCGCCAGGACAGCAAAGCGTGGCTGTTCTTTCTGGTCAGCACCGTCGCGTTTGGCATCCTGACCTACATGATTGTGGGCGGCACGCGCGCGAACATTATTATCGCCTTCGCTATCTTCCTGTTTATCGGCATCATTCGCGGCTGGATCTCGCTGTGGATGCTGGTTGCGGCAGGGGTGTTTGGCATTGTGGGGATGTTCTGGCTGGCGCTGAAGCGCTACGGCATGAACGTGGCGGGGGATGAGGCGTTTTACACGTTCCTCTACCTGACGCGTGATACCTTCTCGCCGTGGGAAAATCTGGCATTGCTGCTGCAAAACTACGACAAGATTGATTTCCAGGGGCTGGCGCCGATTGTTCGCGACTTCTACGTTTTTATCCCTTCCTGGCTATGGCCGGACCGGCCCGGCGTGGTGCTTAACACGGCAAATTACTTTACCTGGGAAGTGCTGAACAATCATTCCGGTCTGGCAATCTCGCCAACGCTGATTGGTTCCCTGGTGGTGATGGGGGGGGCGTGGTTCATTCTGCCCGGGGCGGTTGCCGTGGGGCTGATTATCAAGTGGTTCGACTGGCTTTACCTGCGCGGCAACGAAGAGACCAACCGCTATAAAGCCGCCATTTTGCACAGTTTCTGCTTTGGTGCCATTTTCAATATGATCGTTCTGGCGCGCGAAGGGCTGGACTCGTTCGTTTCGCGCGTGGTGTTCTTCATGGTCGTTTTCGGCCTCTGCCTGTTGCTGGCCAAACTGTTGTACTGGCTGTTTGACAGCGCAGGGCTCGTGCACAAGCGCGAGCGGCAGGGCAGCACAACGCTGTCGCAAGTCTGAGTAAGGATAGTAATGACTGATAAAATTTCTGCACCGCGCTACGCGCTACGTGGCCTGCAGCTTATTGGCTGGCGCGACATGCAGCACGCGCTGGACTTTCTGTTCGCCGACGGCCAGATGAAATCCGGTACGCTGGTGGCCATCAACGCGGAAAAAATGCTGGCGGTTGAGGATAATGCGGAAGTCAAAAGCCTGATTGAAGCGGCTGAATTTAAATACGCGGACGGGATCAGCGTGGTCCGCTCTATCCGTAAAAAGTATCCTGACGCTAATGTATCCCGTGTGGCGGGGGCCGATCTCTGGGAGCAGCTTATGGCCCGGGCTGGTGCGCAGGGTACGCCCGTGTTCCTGATTGGCGGAAAGCCGGAGATACTGGCCCAGACGGAGGGGAAACTGCGTCGTCAATGGAATGTTAATATCGTCGGCAGCCAGGATGGTTACTTCAAACCGGAAGATCGACAGGCTCTGTTTGAGCGCGTTCGTGACAGCGGGGCGAAAATTGTCACCGTGGCGATGGGCTCTCCGCGCCAGGAGATCCTGATGCGTGACTGTCGTCTGGTCTGTCCTGATGCCCTCTACATGGGCGTCGGCGGCACGTACGACGTCTTTACTGGCCACGTTAAGCGTGCGCCAAAGGTCTGGCAAAATCTGGGGCTGGAGTGGCTGTACCGCCTGCTATCGCAACCGACGCGCATTAAACGACAGATCCGTCTGCTTCGCTACCTCGCCTGGCATTACACCGGGAAAATGTAATTAAAATGTAGCGCGATATGCTATTCGCGCTGCAACTCGCCTGCAAAACTGCTGATAATCTGTGCAATGCATTCATTTTTTTAATGCATCGTTTGCCATTTGGCAGATTTTAGGAAACCATTCGCTCCGTATTTTAGTACCCCTAAAAAACAATACCCGGTATTAAGCCGGGAAACAGCAAACACAATCGAGGATCTATGGCAGAGAAACAACCGGAGCTACAGCGTGGGCTGGAAGCTCGTCATATTGAACTGATAGCGCTGGGCGGCACTATCGGCGTGGGCCTGTTTATGGGCTCCGCAAGCACGCTCAAATGGGCAGGCCCTTCCGTATTACTGGCGTACATTATCGCCGGGCTGTTTGTTTTCTTCATTATGCGTTCCATGGGCGAAATGCTCTTCCTGGAGCCGGTAACCGGCTCTTTCGCCGTTTACGCGCATCGCTATATGAGCCCCTTCTTCGGCTACCTGACGGCCTGGTCTTACTGGTTTATGTGGATGGCGGTGGGCATCTCAGAGATCACCGCGATAGGGGTCTACGTCCAGTTCTGGTTCCCGGACATGGTCCAGTGGATACCCGCGCTCATTGCCGTGGGGCTGGTGGCGCTGGCAAACCTGGCAGCCGTGCGCCTTTACGGTGAAATTGAGTTCTGGTTCGCAATGATCAAAGTCACCACGATTATCGTGATGATTGTCGTCGGCCTGGGCGTGATTTTCTTCGGCTTTGGCAACGGTGGACACGCTATCGGCTTTGGCAACCTGACCGAAAACGGCGGCTTCTTTGCCGGCGGCTGGAAGGGCTTCCTGACGGCGCTGTGTATCGTTGTGGCCTCGTATCAGGGCGTGGAACTGATCGGTATTACCGCTGGTGAAGCGAAAAACCCGCAGGTCACGCTGCGTAGCGCGGTGGGCAAAGTGCTGTGGCGCATCCTGATTTTCTATGTGGGCGCGATCTTCGTCATCGTGACCATCTTCCCGTGGAACGAAATTGGCACGACGGGTAGCCCGTTTGTTTTAACCTTCGCCAAAATTGGTATCACGGCGGCGGCGGGTATCATCAACTTTGTGGTCCTGACGGCAGCGCTTTCAGGCTGTAACAGCGGGATGTACAGCTGCGGGCGTATGCTCTATGCGCTTTCGAAGAATAACCAGCTGCCTGCGGCGATGAGTAAAGTCTCACGTGCCGGCGTACCGGTGGCGGGTGTGGCGGTCTCCATTGTAATCCTGCTGATTGGCTCTTGTCTGAACTACATCATCCCGAATCCGCAACGCGTGTTCGTTTACGTTTATAGCGCCAGCGTACTGCCGGGCATGGTGCCGTGGTTTGTTATCCTCATCAGCCAGCTGCGTTTCCGCCATGCGCATAAAAAAGCGATCGAAAGCCATCCGTTCCGCTCAATTCTGTTCCCCTATGCGAACTATTTGACGATGGCGTTCCTGATTTGCGTATTAATCGGCATGTACTTTAATGAAGATACCCGCATGTCGCTGTTTGTCGGGATGATCTTCCTGGCGGCTGTGACGGCCGCATATAAGCTTTTTGGCCTGGGTCGCCGCGGCACCACGCAGAAAGTGGAGGAATAAGCGGCAAAATGTGCAAACCATAACCAAACGCGCATTTTTTTCAAAAAAGCACTAGACAGCGGGGACGGAGGTACGTAATATCCAGCCCCGCAACGGCGCTAAGCGCCCGTAGCTCAGCTGGATAGAGCGCTGCCCTCCGGAGGCAGAGGTCTCAGGTTCGAATCCTGTCGGGCGCGCCATTTTAGTCCCGGCGCTAGAGCTGCGGTGGTCTGAGAAGTAGTCAGTACCGCGTGAAAGAATACAGTGGTGGCTATAGCTCAGTTGGTAGAGCCCTGGATTGTGATTCCAGTTGTCGTGGGTTCGAATCCCATTAGCCACCCCATTATTTGAAAGAGTTGTGAATTGCGAAGGTGGCGGAATTGGTAGACGCGCTAGCTTCAGGTGTTAGTGTCCTTTGGATGTGGGGGTTCGAGTCCCCCCCTCGCACCACGACTTTTTAAATGAATTGAACTAAAAATTCAAAAAGCAGTACATCGGCGAGTAGCGCAGCTTGGTAGCGCAACTGGTTTGGGACCAGTGGGTCGGAGGTTCGAATCCTCTCTCGCCGACCAATTTTGAACCCCGCTTCGGCGGGGTTTTTTGTTTTCTGCGGCTTCTCATCCCTGTAGTCATTCTCCGACAGCGTCCTTTTTCTTTGTCGCAATCCAGAGACATGCAACTCATTGAAATTTAAATAAAAAACAATTTATGGGTTTTGCTGTCTCCTCCTGGCGACATATTCCCGCCTTTTCCCGATACGTTGTAGCGCTTAAGACGGCGCTTAGCAGCATAATTTCCTTTTATCTTAAAATGTTGCGTCATGTAAAAGTTCTGGGTGTTATGTTGGCACGTTACGTGCAATAATATACGCGTAGATGCTCATTCCATCTCTTATGTTCGCCTTAGTGCCTCATAAACTCAGGAATGACGCAGAGCCATTTACGGTGCTTATCGTCCACTGACAGATGTCGCTTCGGCCTCATCAGACACCATGGACACAACGTTGAGTGAAGCACCAAATATGTTGTCTTACAGACCTGTTTTAACGCCTGCTTTTATAGCAGGCGTTTTTTTATGCCTTATTCCCGATACAAGCGCATGATCAGGGCAACCATCAGCAGGGCCGATGCAGAAACAGCATAGAGCGCCTGTGCTGAGCCAAACCCTGAAGCCACCGCCGCTGCAATGCCGGTGAAAAGAGAGGCGCTGAGCGTTTGCCAGCGCCAGGCTTTACCGCTGGCCGAAGCGGTTTGCGTGAGAGGAAAACTACTGAGTACCCCAAACGTGCCCGCTGCGAAGAGAACATTCGAGGCCAGATGCGCGAAAAAGATCATCCCCAGCGCGCATACCGTCCACCCGGACAAAAAAGGCAGCATGCCGTAAGCGGCCAGAAAAATGCTCAGGCAAACGATTATTCGCGGCGTGTGGGCCGCAACGCGCGTCAGGCTCTCTTTTTTTAGCAGCAGGGGGCCACAAAGCTGCCCCAGACTCCTCGCGAAAAGCAAAGGCAAAGCAAGGCCCGCCGCATCCTGAGGACGGAGCTGCTGGGCCAGTGCCGGAAGAAGCGCCATCGCCGGTGAGCCGACGGCGGCCAGCGCCGGCAGGATGAGCAGGCTGCGTTTCTGCCGAACGGTCAACGCCTGCCAGCGTAATGTTGCAGAATCCCCCTTTTCCATAGTGGTGGGGCCTGGTGTCGGAGAAAACCGGCGTCCAGCCAGCCATAGCAGTACTAATGAGCCCAGAAAGCTCGCGGCATCAATGGCCAGCAGGGTAAACACGGATGTCTTCTGAAACAGCACCACGCCGAGTCCGGTCCCTAACAACACCTGAGAAGCAAAAATCACATTTTCCAGACAGGTCGCAGCAGGCAGCTCTGCTTCGCTAAGTCCGCGCTTAAAGAGCAATGTCAGCGCGGGCCAGCTCATCCCGCTGAGCAGGGCTTCGGTGGATTGCACGGCGAGCAATGCGGCAACGCTGTGGTAACCCACGCCAAGCATGGGAAAGAGCAGGGCGAGCAGGCCCAGCCCCTCGGTCAGTATCAGCAGGGATATCGGCGAAAAGCGTGAGCACAGCTTCTCACCGAAGATACTGCCGATGAAACCTGGTACCGTAGCGAAAAGAAAAGCGAGAGTGAGCAGAGCGGGCGGGGCTGACCACGCTAGCAGCAAACCGAAGACCACAACCTGGGTTAGACCATTCCCCAGTGACGAAAAGATAAAAGCACAGGCAAGCAGGCGCAGCCAGCGGTGGCAGCGCAGCGCCTGGATAAGCGCATACAAAAGCGAGTTCATTGAGATTTCCTTTCAAAAACGATTTAGTCCACGCTGCAAAATGTGCGCGTGTGTGAAAAAAGGTTAATGAAAAGACATCGTTACATTGGCGGATTCGTTTGCGGATGTGGGTGCAAAGAATGTAGCAGGAGAAAGGCGATAAAAAAAGGAGGCCCTCTGGCCTCCTTTTTATTTACTGCTGCGTACCGTTATTTTGCAGCGTTAGCAGTAATCCGTCACGCCGCATGGCGGCTGCCTCTTCCGGCTTGTGCTGCTTGTCCAGCGTATCTGCAAGCCATGCGTAGTCAAACGCGTCCGGACGCTGTTTCAGCGCCGCACGGAAGGCGAGGCTCGCCTCCTGCCATTCTCCGTGCTTCATCAGCGACTGACCAAGCGTGCTCCACAGCAGCGGGCGATCACCGACGGTTTTAATCTGCTGACGCAGCACTTTTTCGATTTGCTCAGGATTATTGGTTTTCAGGCGCGGGATCACCATCACCAGACGATCGTCATACTGGCGCTTCAGGCCGTCGAGGAGGATCTCCTGAGCCGTGTCATGATCGTCACATTCAATAAGATGTTCCGCCATGGCGACCTGCAGAGGAACCTGCTGGCGCGTCTTACGGCTCTGATTCTTCCACCACGTTTTCAGACCGTCGCTGCCCAGGTCGGCGCGCGCCTGATCCATCAGGCCAATCCATGCCAGACGCTGAAGCTCATCACGATGTTCATCGTCACCCACCTCGGCCTTCGCCATTGACGGAATGATGTCCAGCAGCGAACCCCAGGCGCCGGTACGAATATACGCCTGCTCGGCAAGACGCAGCACTTCCGGATGACGTGGCGCAACTTCCAGCAGGCGATCGATACCGTGGCGAGCCGCGTGATTTTCATTGCGCGCCAGCTGCAGACGAACGCGCGTGATTTCTACAGGAATCGGGTCGCCGTGAGCCAGCTCAGCCGCCCGCTCCAGATGCTGATTGGCGCGGGCTTCGTCACCGCGCTGCTGCGCCGCTTCGGCAGCGAGCAGATAATTCACCACCGGCTGTTCGGCATGGTCGGCGTTTTTCGACATCAGCTTTTCAACCTGCTGATAGTCACCCTCGGCAAGCTTAAGCAGCGCCTGTTCGGTCTGCTTACGGGCGCGGCGGCGTTTGCGGCCAACGAACCAGCCGCGCGTGTGGGCACCGGTGCGGAAAATGCGGCGCAGGATCCACTCGATCGCAAACAGCACTACCACGCCGAGGATCAGAATGATCGTCAGGCCGGTTACGCTGGTTTCAATGTTGTAGTTATCCGTCTGGATAAGGACGTAACCCTGATGGCCCGCAAGCATAGGTCCCAGCACGATCCCGGCGATCAGCAGGATGAAAAGTAAGAGAACTTTTAGCATCATTACTCTCCTTGCGGTGCGCTTTCAGGCGCCGGAGCCGGGGCAGGTGCCGCTCCGCCCGACGGCTCTGCCGGCACGCCCGGCTGCGCCAGCAGGTTACGTACGCGCGTCTGCATCAGCTTCTCCAGAATCGGCTGGCTGGCCAGCTTATCCGGCACGTTCATGGTGATGTTCTGCTGGCTCAGCTTATCAATGTCTTCGAGGAAGGCGGTGGTCGTCGCATCATCGGTGTTGTAGTAGGCGCGTACCCACGTCGAGACGTTATCCAGCGCCTGTTTGTACGTCTCTTCCTGATGACGCGGCACGGCCTGAGCCGCTACCAGCAGGCGGGAACGAATGTTCTCGCGCAGATAGATATCCTGGTTCGGCGCCAGCAGCGGCACGGCGGTTTCGTCGCGACGGCGGATAGTGATGAAGCTGTCCATAAAGTTCTGCCAGCTTTTCTGCAGGTTGATACGCCATTCGCTCAGGGAGCTGGAAAGCTCGGTACCGTCGGAATCCATCGGGGAGTCGTCGTCGTTATTATCCGCCAGCTGCAGGTTATCAATCTGATTCGACAGCTGGTTCACCTTTAGGATAATGCCGTCGTAATCCACCTGCGAGACGGCGGAGAGGCTGGCGATGTCCTCGGTGATCGCGCGACGCGCGGTGATAAGGCTCGGGTCGTTCATGTCTGCCAGGCTCGCATCGGCGCTTTTCAGCAGCGCGGCGGCAGTGGTGACGTCCTGATCGCTCCAGAGCTTACGTCCGGCGAGCTTCACCAGGAAGTCAGCCTGCGAGAGCAGCCAGGTTTTGGCATCGGTACCGGAAATCGTGGCGACTTTCTGCTGCACGTCGCCCAGCTGTTTAGCCAGCTCTTCCTGTTTGCTGTTCGCCTCGGCAAGCGCGGCGGCCTGCTGCTTAATCACCGTTTCCAGCTCGGTTTTCTGCGTCTCCTGCGCTTTTTGCAGGGCAGTGAGCTGATTCACCAGCGCATCGCTGGTGGACGTCTGATTCGCACCCTGTTGCTTCACCAGGCCGTACAGGCCAACCCCTGCTGCCAGCGCAATGGCAATGGCAATGGCAATCGCGCTCAGCGCGAGGCTCGTTTTGTTGCTGCCGTTTTTCTTCTCAGCGGTTTTCTCAGTCGTCTCTGGCTGTGGCGTCGTCTCCACAGTCTCCCTGGTCTCTTCAACCACGGCGGAGGATTTGTCGTGTTCCGTCATTATGGCTTCCCATTTGAGAGTTATTGTAATGCGCGCAGCAGCGCATCGTTGTCGGCGTTATCAGCGATCCGAATATCCTGCCAGCCCAGTTCCCGGGCCTGGTTCGCCAGACGCTCACTGACGACCAGAAGCCGACAGCGGAGTAACCAGTTTTCGCGATACCAGAGCGGTATCAGCGACCAAAGCTGTTGTAACATTTCACCGCTGGTGACCACCAGCGTATTAATGCCGCGCGCGTGCCAGCGCATCGCCTCTTCCGCGCCATCGTAGTGTTTTGCACAGCGCTGATAGCACTCAACGAACGTTACGTCTGCACCGCGTTCACGCAGCGTTTCGCCCAGCAGCTCGCGACCACCGTTGCCGCGCAAAATGAGCGCACGCTTTCCGGCAATAGTTTGTAATTCAGGTAATTGTAGCAAGACTTCGCTGATTTCCCGATCTAACGGGTAACGAACGTCCGCGCTGCTTACGGTATGCAGCGCCAGTGCCGTTGTGCGGCCAATCGCGAAATAGCGGGGGGCAAGTGGCCAGGCTAAACCCTGCTGTTGCAGCTGCGCGTGGGCAAATTCCACGGCATGTTGCGACAGCGCAAACAGCAGGTCGCCTTCCTGAAGGGTATTCATCTGGTCGGCGAGCGCAGAGAGCTCCCGACCGGGGGAGAATTCAATGAGCGGAAAACTCCAGGCCACCTGCCCCAGTGTGCGCAGACGGCTCACTAACTGCTCTCCTGCGGGAGAAGGGCGGGTGACAAGAATACTCATGCAGGGGGCTCTCCATTATAAACGTCAGCCAGAATCTCGCGGGCGCCGTTATCCAGCAGCTCTTCCGCCAGCGACACGCCAAGCTGCTCGGCATCTTGCGCTTTACCGCGACGTTCGCCGCGTACCATCTGGGAACCGTCCGGAGCGCCCACCAGCGCGCGCAGCCACAGCTCACCTTCTGTTAATTCAGCATAGCTGCCAATCGGTACCTGACATCCTCCTTCGAGGCGGGTATTCATCGCACGCTCGGCTTTTACGCGGATAGCGGTCTCGTCATGGTTCAGCGGTGCGAGCAGTTCGCGGGTACGCGCATCGTCCAGACGGCACTCGATGCCGACGGCACCCTGGCCCACGGCCGGCAGCGACAGTTCTGGCGGCAACGCCACGCGAATGCGCGACTCCAGTCCCAGACGCTTGAGGCCGGCAACGGCGAGGATAATGGCATCGTAATCGCCGTTATCCAGCTTGCCCAGACGCGTTCCGACGTTACCGCGCAACGAGCGAATGATCAGGTCAGGACGACGTTCCGCCAGCTGACACTGACGGCGTAAACTGGACGTGCCAACCACGCTACCCTCCGGCAGCGCGTCGAGCGAGTCATAGTGGTTAGAGACAAACGCATCGCGCGGATCTTCGCGCTCGCAGATGGTCACCAGCCCCAGCCCTTCCGGGAACTCGACGGGCACGTCTTTCATTGAATGTACGGCGATATCGGCGCGGTTCTCAAGCAATGCCAGTTCCAGTTCTTTGACAAACAGGCCTTTGCCGCCCACTTTCGCCAGGGGCGTATCGAGGATCACGTCACCGCGCGTGACCATCGGCACCAGCTCGACGCGCAATCCACTGTGGCAGGCTTCAAGGCGCTGCTTCACATAATGTGCCTGCCAGAGCGCGAGGGGGCTTTGGCGTGTGGCAATTCTCAAAACATTGTCTAACATGCTTGTTACCGTCATTATCAATCGCTAACCATCCTAACATTGTTGACTCTGGGATGGCAGTTTTACGGTTGATGAAGCGTGAGAGGGACAAGGCGGCGTATTCGTCAGCCATAGCCGTATTCAGGAATTTACACGTACAGAACGGTGCTACACTTGTATGTAGCGCATCTTTCTTTACGGTCAACCGGCAAGGTGTTAAATTGATCACGTTTTAGACCATTTTTTCGTCGCTACCGCCAAAAATGATAAGGGCGAAAAAGGGTAACGGTTATCTTTTTGAAATACTGCGGGTCCGCTGTTATTCGTGTTTTGAATAGCTTGCGACACCCGGAAACATCAGGCGATACGTCTTGTACCTCTATATTGAGACTCTGAAACAGAGACTGGATGCCATTAATCAACTGCGTGTGGATCGCGCGCTTGCTGCCATGGGCCCTGCTTTCCAGCAGGTATACAGTCTGCTGCCGACATTATTGCACTATCACCATCCGCTGATGCCTGGCTACCTTGACGGTAACGTTCCCCAGGGCATTTGCCTTTTCACGCCTGATGAAACCCAACAGCATTACCTGAACGAGCTGGAACTCTACCGCGGCATGCCGCCACAGGAGTCTCCGAAAGGTGAACTGCCGATTACCGGCGTTTACTCTATGGGGAGCACCTCATCGGTAGGGCAAAGCTGTTCTTCGGACCTGGACATCTGGGTCTGCCATCAGTCCTGGCTCGATAACGACGAGCGTCAGCTGCTGCAGCGCAAGTGCAGCCTGCTGGAGAGCTGGGCGGCCTCGCTCGGCGTGGAAGTAAGCTTCTTCCTGATTGATGAAAACCGTTTCCGCCATAACGAAAGCGGCAGTCTGGGTGGTGAGGACTGCGGCTCGACTCAGCACATCTTACTGCTGGATGAATTTTACCGTACTGCTGTGCGTCTGGCCGGGAAGCGTATTCTGTGGAATATGGTCCCGTGCGAAGAAGAAGAGCATTACGATGACTACGTCATGTCGCTTTACGCGCAGGGCGTACTGACGCCAAACGAATGGCTGGATCTTGGCGGCCTCAGCTCTCTGTCAGCCGAAGAGTACTTTGGCGCAAGCCTCTGGCAGCTCTATAAGAGTATCGACTCACCGTACAAAGCGGTGCTGAAAACGCTGCTGCTGGAAGCCTATTCCTGGGAATACCCTACGCCGCGCCTGCTGGCGAAAGATATCAAGCAGCGTCTGCACGACGGGGAGATCGTCTCCTTCGGGCTGGATGCTTACTGCATGATGCTGGAGCGCGTGACCGAATACCTGAAAGCCATTGATGACACCACGCGTCTTGACCTGGTGCGTCGATGTTTCTATCTCAAAGTCTGTGAGAAATTGAGCCGCGAGCGCGCCTGCGTGGGCTGGCGTCGTGAAGTGGTCAGTCAGTTAGTGAAAGAGTGGGGATGGGACGAAGCGCGTCTGTCCATGCTCGACAACCGGGCCAACTGGAAAATCGATCAGGTGCGTGAAGCGCACAACGAACTGCTCGATGCGATGATGCAAAGCTATCGTAACCTGATCCGCTTTGCGCGCCGTAACAACCTCAGCGTTTCCGCCAGCCCGCAGGACATCGGGGTCTTGACCCGCAAGCTGTACGCCGCGTTTGAAGCGCTGCCGGGTAAAGTCACCCTGGTTAACCCGCAGATTTCGCCAGACCTGTCAGAACCGAACCTGACCTTTATCTACGTGCCGCCGGGCCGCGCAAACCGCACCGGGTGGTATCTGTATAACCGTGCGCCAAGCATGGACTCAATCATCAGCCATCAGCCGCTGGAGTATAACCGCTACCTGAACAAGCTGGTGGCCTGGGCCTGGTTTAACGGCCTGCTGACCTCGCGCACGCGCCTGTTTATCAAAGGCAACGAGGTGGTTGATCTCGCTAAGCTGCAGGAGATGGTCGCGGATGTCTCGCACCACTTCCCGCTGCGTCTGCCTGCCCCAACGCCGAAAGCGCTCTACAGCCCGTGCGAAATTCGCCATCTGGCGATTATCGTCAACCTGGAATATGACCCGACGGCGGCCTTCCGCAATCAGGTGGTTCACTTTGACTTCCGCAAGCTGGACGTCTTCAGCTTTGGCGAGCAGCAAAACTGCCTGGTGGGCAGCGTGGATCTGCTGTACCGCAACTCGTGGAACGAAGTGCGTACCCTGCATTTCAACGGCGAGCAGGCGATGATCGAAGCGCTGAAAACCATTCTCGGCAAGATGCACCAGGATGCCGCACCGCCGGACAGCGTCGAAGTGTTCTGCTACAGCCAGCACCTGCGCGGTTTAATTCGTACCCGCGTGCAGCAGCTGGTTTCCGAGTGTATCGAACTGCGTCTCTCCAGTACTCGCCAGGAAACCGGGCGCTTTAAAGCGCTGCGCGTCTCTGGCCAGACCTGGGGCCTGTTCTTCGAACGTCTGAACGTGTCGGTACAGAAGCTGGAAAACGCCATCGAGTTCTACGGCGCGATTTCACACAACAAGCTGCATGGCCTGTCGGTGCAGGTGGAAACCAACCACGTTAAGCTGCCGCAGGTGGTGGACGGATTCGCCAGCGAAGGGATTATTCAGTTCTTCTTTGAAGAGTCGGGCGACGATGCCGGGTTCAACATCTACATTCTGGATGAAACCAACCGCGCCGAGGTGTATCACCACTGTGAAGGCAGTAAAGAGGAGCTGGTGCGCGACGTCAGCCGCTTCTACTCCTCTTCGCATGACCGTTTCACCTACGGCTCAAGCTTTATCAACTTTAACCTGCCGCAGTTCTACCAGATTGTGAACGTCGACGGTCGTACGCAGGTGATCCCGTTCCGCACCCAGGCCGTAACGCCTGCCGCGCCTGCCAATCAGGACACCGCGCCGCTGTTGCAGCAGTATTTCTCCTGAGCCTTTTCGCTCGCCCGGTGGCGGCTACGCCTTACCGGGCCTACAACAGCCCGAACCCGTAGGTCGGGTAAGCGCAGCGCCACCCGGCACCAAAACTATCTGAAACTCACAGCCTCACCCGCCTGCGCGGTCGCCGCCTGTTCCAGCAGATCCCAGAACGGTACGCCGCTGCGGTCGCAAACCCATTCCCCGTCCTTCAGATCGAAATGATAGCCGCCCTGTTTCGCGGCCAGCCAGACCTGGTGAAGCGGCTCCTGGCGGTTAATAATAATTTTGCTGCCATTTTCGAAGCTCAGGGTCAGAATGCCGCCGTTGATTTCACAATCGATATCGCTGTCGCCGTCCCAGTCGTCAAGACGCTCTTCGATGGTCATCCACAGGTTGTCGGCAAGGCGATGGAATTCACTGTCGTTCATGGTTTTGTTCCTGTTTTTCGTGATGCCGGCAGTATAACCCTAAATAATTCCCGTTGCAGGAAAGCGGCAAACTCTTGCTTTTGTGTCTTCTCCTGCGATGATAGAAACAGATTTGAACTTACGGGCAACTTTATAATGAAAAACGCTTTCCGAACGCTTGCCGTTCTCATCACGCTGTTTAGCCTGACTGGCTGCGGACTGAAGGGACCACTGTACTTCCCACCGGCGGATAAAACCGCGCCGCCGCCGACGAAACCCGAGCAAAGCGGCATTGAGTCTACCACGCCAAATACTAACGATCGTGGCGACAACGGTGGCCCGACTCAGGTTAATCTCTGACGACAACGTTCTGTACCCGCGCAATGGAGCAAATGATGCAGTTCTCTAAAATGCATGGCCTTGGCAACGATTTTATGGTCGTCGACGCGGTAACGCAGAATGTGTTTTTCTCCCCGGAATTGATCCGTCGCCTGGCGGATCGGCATCTGGGCGTGGGGTTCGATCAGCTGCTGGTGGTCGAGCCACCGTACGATCCCGACCTCGATTTCCACTACCGTATTTTTAACGCGGACGGCAGCGAAGTTAACCAGTGCGGCAACGGCGCGCGCTGTTTTGCCCGCTTTGTCCGCCTGAAAGGGCTGACCAACAAGCGTGATATTCGCGTCAGCACGGCCAATGGTCGCATGGTGCTCAGCGTCACCGATGATGAGCTGGTGCGCGTGAACATGGGCGAGCCTAACTTCGAGCCCTCCGTCGTGCCGTTTCGCGCAAACAAAGCGGAAAAGACCTATATTATGCGTGCGGCCGAGCAGACAGTATTGTGCGGCGTCGTCTCAATGGGTAACCCTCACTGCGTGATTCAGGTTGATGATGTGGAAACCGCCGCGGTCGAAACGCTCGGCCCGGTGCTGGAAAGCCACGAACGTTTCCCGGAGCGCGCGAACATCGGCTTTATGCAGGTGGTGAAGCGCGAGCACATTCGCCTGCGGGTTTACGAGCGCGGCGCGGGCGAGACTCAGGCCTGCGGAAGCGGTGCCTGTGCAGCGGTGGCCGTGGGCATCTCCCAGGGGTTACTGGCTGAAGAGGTTCGCGTGGAATTACCGGGCGGTCGGCTTGATATCGCCTGGAAAGGACCGGGTCATCCACTGTATATGACTGGCCCGGCGGCACATGTCTATGACGGGTTTATCCATCTATGAAACAACCAGGGGAAGAACTGCAGGAAACAGTGACGGAACTGGACGACAGAGCTGTTGTTGATTATCTGCTGCGCAATCCTGAGTTTTTTATTCGCAATGCACGCGTCGTCGAAGAGATGCGCGTGCCGCATCCGGTTCGCGGAACCGTGTCGCTGGTCGAATGGCACATGGCGCGCGCGCGCAACCACATCAATCAGCTTGAAGAGAATATGACGCTGCTGATGGAGCAGGCCAGCACCAACGAAAGCCTGTTCTATCGTCTGCTGCATCTACAGGCGCGTCTGGCGTCGGCGCACAGTCTTGACGAGTTCCTCAGCCGCTTCCACCGCTGGGCTCGCGAGCTGGGGCTGGCGGGCGCAACGATTCGGCTTTTCCCTGACCGCTGGCGCATCGGTGCGCCGTCGGGGTTCACCCATCTGGCTCTTAGCCGTCAGGCGTTTGAACCGCTGCGCATTCAGCGTCTGGGCCATGAGCACCACTATCTGGGGCCGCTGAACGGGCCTGAGCTGCTGGTGGTGTTACCGGAAGCCAAAGCGATTGGCTCGGTGGCGATGTCGCTGATGGGGCGCGATGGCGATCTGGGTGTCATGTTATTTACCAGCCGCGATGCGCATCACTATGAGCAGGGGCAAGCGACGCACCTGCTGCAGGAGATCGCCCTGATGCTGCCCGAGCTGCTGGAGCGCTGGATTGAGCGCGTATGACGGACGGACTGCTCGCCACTGACGTCTCGCGCTTTCTGCGCTATCTGGGCGTGGAGCGTCAGCTTAGCCCCATTACCCTGCTCAACTACCAGCGTCAGCTTGATGCCATCATGCAGATCGCCGACGAAATCGGCCTGAAAAGCTGGCAACAATGTGACGCTGCGACGGTACGCGGGTTCGTCGTGCGTAGCCGTAAAAAAAATCTCAGCCCGGCAAGCCTGGCGCTCAGGCTCTCGGCGCTGCGCAGTTTCTTCGACTGGCTGGTCAGCCAGGGGGGCTTAAAAGCCAACCCGGCAAAGGGGATCGCCACGCCGAAAGCGCCGCGCCATCTGCCTAAAAATATCGACGTTGACGACGTAAACCGCCTACTGGATATCGACCTTAACGATCCGCTCGCCGTACGCGACCGCGCGATGCTGGAGGTGATGTACGGTGCCGGGCTGCGTCTGTCCGAGCTGGTTAATCTTGATATCAAACACCTCGATCTGGAGTCCGGTGAAGTGTGGGTGATGGGCAAGGGCAGCAAAGAGCGCCGCCTGCCGATTGGCCGCAATGCGGTTTCCTGGATTGAGCACTGGCTTGACCTGCGCGGGCTGTTTGGCAGCGAAGAGGATGCGCTGTTCCTGTCGAAGCTTGGCAAACGGATCTCGGCGCGTAACGTCCAGAAGCGCTTTGCGGAGTGGGGCATTAAGCAGGGGCTGAACAGCCACGTTCATCCGCACAAGCTGCGCCACTCCTTTGCGACACACATGCTTGAGTCGAGCGGCGATCTGCGCGGCGTGCAGGAACTGCTTGGCCACGCGAATCTGTCGACCACTCAAATCTATACCCACTTAGACTTCCAACACCTTGCCTCGGTGTATGACGCGGCGCATCCACGCGCCAAACGGGGGAAATAATGCGTTTTTACCGCCCACTCGGTCAGATCTCAGCCCTGACGTTTGACCTTGATGACACCCTTTACGACAACCGCGAGGTGATCCTGCGTACCGAGCAGGAGTCGCTGGCGTTTGTGCAGAACTACCATCCCGCGCTGAAAGCGATACAGAACAAGGACTTTCAGAAGCTGCGTCAGTCCCTGCGGGAAACCGAGCCGGACATTTACCACGACGTGACCGAATGGCGTCGTCGTGCGGTCGAGCAGGCGATGCTCAATGCCGGCCTGAGCGCGCAGGATGCGGCCATCGGTGCCGAAGCGGCCATGGAAAACTTTGCCAAATGGCGCAGCCGTATCGACGTGCCGCAGGAGACCCACGACACGCTGGCGAAGCTTGCCGAGAAGTGGCCGCTGGTGGCCATCACCAACGGCAATGCCCAGCCCGAGCTGTTTGGCCTCAGCGATTACTTTGAATTTGTGCTGCGCGCTGGTCCGCACGGGCGCGCGAAGCCGTTTAATGATATGTATCATCTGGCGGCGGATAAGCTTAACCTGCCGCTGGGTAACATTCTGCACGTTGGGGATGACCTGACCACGGACGTGGCCGGTGCTATTCGCTGCGGGATGCAGGCCTGCTGGATCAAGCCTGAAAATGCGGAGCTGATGACCGCAACCGACAGCCGTCTTCTGCCGCACGTGGAAATTTCACGGTTGGCATCCCTCACGACGCTGATATAATCACCAGTAATATTGTATAAATTACCAGGGGTTTGCAGTTGTAGGCCCGGTAAGCGAAGCGCCACCGGGCGCTTCGCTGTGTTCCTGAATACTATGTGACGGTGCCAATGGACGTTTCTTACCTGCTCGACAGCCTTAATGACAAACAGCGTGACGCGGTTGCCGCCTCGCGCACCAACATGCTGGTACTGGCTGGGGCGGGCAGTGGTAAGACGCGCGTGCTGGTTCACCGTATCGCCTGGCTGCAGAGCGTGGAGAACTGCTCCCCGTACTCCATCATGGCGGTGACGTTTACCAACAAGGCGGCAGCAGAGATGCGCCACCGTATCGCTCAGCTGATGGGCACCAGCCAGGGCGGCATGTGGGTTGGCACCTTCCACGGCCTGGCGCACCGCCTGCTGCGCGCGCACCATATGGACGCCAACCTGCCGCAGGATTTCCAGATCCTCGACAGCGAAGACCAGCTCCGCTTGCTGAAGCGCCTGATCAAGGCGATGAACCTCGACGAGAAGCAGTGGCCGCCGCGTCAGGCGATGTGGTACATCAACGGCCAGAAGGACGAGGGGCTGCGCCCGCACCACATTCAGAGCTTCGGCAACCCGGTCGAGCAGACCTGGCAGAACGTCTACAAGGCCTATCAGGAAGCGTGCGATCGCGCCGGCCTGGTGGATTTTGCCGAGCTGCTGCTGCGCGCCCACGAGCTGTGGCTCAACAAGCCGCACATCCTGCAGCACTACCGTGAACGCTTCACCAATATCCTGGTGGACGAGTTCCAGGATACCAACAACATCCAGTACGCGTGGATCCGCCTGCTGGCCGGTGATACCGGCAAGGTGATGATCGTGGGCGATGATGACCAGTCGATCTACGGCTGGCGCGGGGCGCAGGTGGAGAACATCCAGCGCTTCCTCAACGATTTCCCCGGCGCGGAAACCATCCGTCTGGAGCAGAACTACCGTTCAACCAGCAACATCCTGAGCGCGGCCAATGCCCTGATTGAAAACAACAACGGGCGTCTGGGTAAAAAGCTGTGGACCGACGGCGTCGACGGCGAACCGATTTCGATTTACTGCGCCTTCAACGAGCTCGACGAAGCCCGCTTTGTGGTGAACCGCATCAAAACCTGGCAGGACAACGGCGGCGCGCTGGAGCAGTGCGCCATTCTCTATCGCAGCAACGCCCAGTCGCGCGTGCTGGAAGAGGCGCTGCTGCAGGTGAGCATGCCGTACCGCATTTATGGCGGCATGCGCTTCTTCGAACGCCAGGAAATCAAAGATGCGCTGTCGTATCTGCGCCTCATTGCGAACCGTAACGACGACGCGGCGTTTGAACGCGTGGTCAATACGCCGACCCGCGGGATTGGCGACCGCACGCTGGACGTGGTGCGTCAGGCCTCGCGCGATCGCCAGCTGACGCTGTGGCAGGCGTGCCGCGAGCTGCTGCAGGAAAAAGCGCTCGCCGGACGTGCCGCCAGCGCATTACAGCGCTTCCTTGAGCTGATTGACGCCCTGGCGCAGGAAACGGCCGATATGCCGCTGCACGTGCAGACCGACCGGGTGATTAAAGACTCCGGCCTGCGAACCATGTACGAGCAGGAGAAAGGCGAGAAGGGCCAGACCCGTATTGAGAACTTAGAGGAACTGGTCACGGCAACGCGCCAGTTCAGCTACAACGAAGAAGACGAAGACCTGATGCCGCTGCAGGCGTTCCTCTCCCACGCCGCGCTGGAAGCGGGTGAAGGGCAGGCGGACACCTGGCAGGATGCGGTTCAGCTGATGACCCTGCACTCTGCCAAAGGTCTGGAGTTCCCGCAGGTGTTTATCGTCGGGATGGAAGAGGGGATGTTCCCGAGCCAGATGTCGCTGGATGAAGGCGGACGTCTGGAAGAGGAACGTCGTCTGGCCTACGTGGGCGTGACGCGCGCGATGCAAAAGCTGACGCTAACCTACGCCGAAACCCGACGTCTGTACGGTAAAGAGGTCTATCACCGTCCGTCGCGCTTTATCGGCGAACTGCCGGAGGAGTGCGTGGAAGAGGTGCGTCTGCGGGCGAGCATCAGCCGTCCGGTCAGCCATCAGCGCATGGGCTCGCCGATTGCGGAAACCGACACCGGCTACAAGCTGGGCCAGCGCGTGCGCCATTCGAAGTTTGGCGAAGGCACCATTGTGAATCTGGAAGGCAGCGGCGAGCACAGCCGCCTGCAGGTGGCGTTCCAGGGGCAGGGGATCAAATGGCTGGTGGCGGCCTATGCGAAGCTGGAAACAGTCTAACATTCAGAAAAATATCATTATTTTGTAATAATCTGCTAGCCTTATACAGTGAAGGTCAATTAATGCCCTTCAGCGTTCCGTTGCGTGTTGACGCCACAGTTATAGCTGGCGTAACATGCGCGCACGATTACGCTAAGAGGACATTCGCCTTGGACACACCCAGTAGATACTGGCTCAATTCCCTGTCATCCAGGAACAACTCCTAAGGCTATCTCCTCTTGCTGATGGCCTTAGTGGTTGTCAGCGACCTGCATTATTCCCGTCGCGCTGAGTCAGGCTGTTTAATGGTCTGAAACCCAATTTGTTTCTGTGTGCCCACCGAACTGTCCGATATTTTTTGCATTGGGAGTCCCGGTCATGTTGAGCGCATTTCAACTCGAAAATAACCGACTGACTCGGCTTGAAGCCGAAGAGTCACAGCCCCTCATTGATGCCGTATGGGTGGATCTGGTCGAGCCGGACGACGATGAACGCCTTCGCGTACAATCTGAACTGGGGCAAAGCCTGGCAACCCGCCCGGAACTGGAAGACATCGAAGCATCCGCGCGTTTTTTTGAAGACGAAGACGGTCTGCATATTCACTCCTTCTTCTTCTTTGAAGATGCGGAAGACCACGCGGGTAACTCCACCGTGGCGTTTACCATTCGCGACGGCCGTCTGTTTACCCTGCGCGAGCGCGAGCTGCCGGCATTCCGCCTCTACCGCATGCGCGCCCGCAGCCAGGCAATGGTGGACGGTAACGCTTACGAGCTGCTGCTCGATCTGTTCGAGACCAAAATTGAACAGCTGGCGGACGAAATTGAAAACATCTACAGCGATCTGGAAAAGCTTAGCCGCGTGATCATGGAAGGCCATCAGGGCGATGAGTACGACGAAGCGCTCTCCACGCTGGCGGAGCTGGAAGATATCGGCTGGAAGGTGCGCTTGTGTCTGATGGATACCCAGCGCGCGCTGAACTTCCTGGTGCGCAAGGCGCGTCTGCCGGGCGGTCAGCTGGAGCAGGCGCGCGAGATCTTACGAGATATCGAATCCCTGCTGCCGCACAACGAATCCCTGTTCCAGAAGGTGAACTTCCTGATGCAGGCGGCGATGGGCTTTATCAACATCGAGCAGAACCGCATCATCAAGATCTTCTCGGTAGTGTCCGTGGTGTTCCTGCCGCCGACGCTGGTGGCATCAAGCTACGGGATGAACTTTGAGTTTATGCCGGAACTGAAATGGAGCTTTGGTTACCCGGGGGCGATTATCTTTATGATCCTCGCGGGGCTGGCGCCGTATCTGTACTTTAAGCGCCGGAACTGGCTGTAAAAATCTGGCGGGTGGCGCTGCGCTTACCCGCCCTACGATCGAATTCCCTCTCCCTGTGGGAGAGGGTGAGGGCAACATCACAGCCCTTTGCGCACCCTGCGCTGGGTATAAATCGCATCGGCAACGAAAATCGCCAGCGCCACCCAGATAAAGGCGAACGTCACCATCTTATCTGCCCCCGGCACCTCGCCGTAAAACACCACCGCCAGCAGGAACATCAGCGTCGGGCCAATGTACTGGAAGAAGCCCAGCGTGGAGAGACGCAGACGCGTCGCGGCACCGGTGAAGCACAGCAGTGGAATGGTGGTCACCACGCCCGCCGCCATCAGCATCAGGTTCAGCGACCATGGGTTGCTGCCCATATGACTGGTGGCGCTGTCGGCGATGCCGAAGAGATAAATCGCCGCCACGGGCAGCAGCCACAGGGTTTCAAATAGCATCCCCGTCTGCGCTTCCACCGCAATCTTCTTACGCACCAGGCCGTAGAACGCAAAGCTGAACGCCAGGCCGAGGGCAATAATCGGCAGCGAGCCGAAGGTCCAGAGCTGCACCAGTACGCCGCAGAAGGCCAGAATCACCGCCACCCACTGCATCCGGCGGAAGCGCTCACCGAGGAAAATCATCCCCAGCACGATATTCACCAGCGGGTTAATGAAGTACCCCAGGCTCGCTTCGAGCATGTGATGATTATTCACCGCCCAGATAAACAGCAGCCAGTTGCCGCCAATCAGCACCGCTGAGAGCGCCAGCAGGAAAATCTTTTTCGGGGTTTGCAGCAGCGTTTTGACGCCCGACCACTGACGGCTGAGGCTCATCAGCGCAATCATAAAGAAGAATGACCAGATAACGCGGTGAGTCAGGATCTCATCGGCCGGAACGTAGGCGATAAGCTTGAAATACGCCGGGGCGATACCCCAAATAAAATAAGCGGCAAGGGCGAGTAAAATGCCCTGCCGCGTCTGTTTAGCATCCATCGGGAAAATCCGTTACAAAAAAGTGAATTAATTTTACCCGATTTTGCCGCCTCAACCCACCATATAAGTGGCGGTTGCGCTGGCGATATACACCTGTTCTTCGTTGTGTAATTCAACGCGCGCCACGGCAACTTTATTTCCCGCGCGCAGCAGGCTGCTGGTACAGGTAAAGCGATTTCCGCGCCCCGGGCGAAGATAGTCGACGCGCAAATCAATGGTGCCCATGCGCGCCAGACGCTGGCGGAGTTCGTCTTCGTTGATGGTGTCATGGCGGGTCAGCGTGCTGCCCACGCAGACCAGACCTGCCGCCACGTCCAGCGCGGAGGCAATCACGCCGCCGTGCAAAATACTTTGCGCCCAGTTACCCACCATCATCGGCTGGTTGTTGAAGCTCAGCTGGGCAAAGTCTTTCTCGTAACGTTCCAGCTCCAGTCCCAGCGCGCGGTTAAACGGCATATGGTAAACAAAAATCTCGCCCACGAGTTTTAACACTTCTTCGGCGGTAAGCATGGCTGACATGAGGCATCACATCCTTATTGTTAACGAAATGTTGATTTTATGCCTCGGCAACAAGGAATTCCACTTTCAGAAACGAGGATGCAGCAGTTGTCGCAGAAGTCTGTAGAATGTTCGCCACATAACTATTCAGCTAATTTTACTCTTTTGCAGGAGAACACCACCGATGCGGACGTATCTGGCCTGGTTACTGGCGGCGGTTGCGCTGCCCCTCACAGCATATGCGCAGGAAGCGACGATTAAAGAGGTGCATGATAAACCTGCCGTTCACGGTAGCATTATCGCGAACCTTCTTCAGGAGCATGACAATCCGTTCACGCTCTATCCGTATGACACCAACTATGTGATTTATACCCAGACCAGCGATCTCAACAAAGAGGCGATAAGCTCCTATAACTGGTCTGATAATGCGCGTAAAGATGAGGTGAAGTTCCAGCTCAGCCTCGCGTTCCCGTTCTGGCGCGGTATTCTGGGGCCGAACTCGGTGCTCGGGGCGTCTTACACGCAGAAATCCTGGTGGCAGCTCTCTAACAGCGGAGAGTCCTCACCGTTCCGTGAAACCAACTATGAGCCGCAGCTGTTCCTCGGTTTTGCAACGGATTATGAGTTTGCGGGCTGGACGCTGCGTGACGTCGAAGTGGGCTTTAACCACGATTCCAACGGTCGCTCTGACCCGACATCGCGCAGCTGGAACCGTGCCTATACGCGTTTGATGGCGCAGAACGGTAACTGGATGGTGGAAGTGAAGCCGTGGTATGTGGTGGGCGAAACCGATGATAACCCGGATATCACCAAATATATGGGCTACTACCAGCTCAAAGTCGGCTATCAGTTGGGTGATGCCGTGCTCAGCGCCAAAGGCCAGTACAACTGGAACACCGGCTACGGCGGTGCGGAAGTGGGCTTAAGCTATCCAATGACGAAGCATGTCCGCATCTATACTCAGGTGTACAGCGGTTACGGCGAGTCGCTTATCGATTACAACTTCAACCAGACCCGCGTCGGCGTGGGCGTGATGCTGAACGATATTCTCTAGGCTGTTCGAATGTTTTTGCGTTAAACGTTGATGTTTCTCTCTCAGGCGCTGAAAATAGCGCCTGTTTCATTTCTGGCATATGGGGTTAACGTGGCGCAGGCGGAAGTATTGAATCAGGAGTCGCTGGCTAAACAGGTTTTGCATGAAACCTTTGGCTACCAGCAGTTCCGCCCTGGCCAGGAAACCATCATTGAAACGGTGCTGGAAGGTCGTGATTGCCTGGTGGTAATGCCGACCGGTGGCGGCAAGTCCCTCTGTTATCAGGTGCCCGCGCTGGTGCTTAACGGCCTGACGGTCGTGGTATCCCCCCTTATTTCTCTGATGAAAGACCAGGTTGACCAGCTGCTCGCCAACGGCGTGGCGGCGGCCTGTCTCAACTCGACCCAAACCAGGGAGCAGCAGCAAGAGGTGATGGCCGGTTGTCGCACCGGACAGATCCGCCTGCTGTATATCGCGCCGGAACGCCTGATGCTGGATAACTTCCTCGACCACCTGGCGCACTGGAACCCGGTGCTGCTGGCGGTGGATGAAGCGCACTGTATTTCCCAGTGGGGACACGATTTCCGCCCGGAATACGCGGCCCTCGGCCAGCTGCGTCAGCGTTTCCCCGAGCTGCCGTTTATGGCGCTTACCGCCACGGCGGATGACACCACGCGGCTGGATATCGTTCGCCTGCTCGGGCTGAACGACCCCTATATTCAGGTCAGCAGCTTCGACCGCCCAAACATCCGCTATATGCTGATGGAAAAGTTCAAGCCGCTGGATCAGCTCCTGCGCTACGTCCAGGAGCAGCGCGGCAAGTCCGGCATCATCTACTGCAACAGCCGTGCGAAGGTGGAAGACACCGCCGCGCGTCTGCAAAACCGTGGATTTAGCGCCGCCGCCTATCACGCCGGGTTAGAGAACCACATCCGCGCCGACGTGCAGGAGAAATTCCAGCGCGATGACCTGCAAATCGTCGTCGCGACGGTCGCCTTCGGAATGGGCATCAACAAGCCGAACGTGCGCTTTGTGGTGCACTTCGACATTCCGCGCAATATCGAATCCTACTATCAGGAAACCGGCCGCGCCGGGCGTGACGGCCTGCCTGCGGAAGCGATGCTGTTTTACGATCCGGCCGATATGGCGTGGCTGCGCCGCTGTCTGGAAGAGAAGCCGCAGGGACAGCTGCAGGATATCGAGCGCCACAAGCTCAACGCGATGGGCGCATTTGCCGAAGCGCAAACCTGCCGCCGTCTGGTTCTGCTCAACTACTTTGGTGAAGGGCGCCAGGAGCCGTGCGGCAACTGCGATATCTGCCTCGATCCGCCAAAGCAGTACGATGGCCTGATGGATGCGCGTAAGGCGCTCTCGACCATTTACCGTGTGAATCAACGCTTCGGAATGGGCTACGTGGTGGAGGTGCTGCGCGGCGCCAATAACCAGCGTATCCGCGATATGGGCCACGACAAGCTGCCGGTCTACGGTATTGGCAAGGAGCAGAGCCACGAGCACTGGGTGAGTATCATTCGCCAGCTGATTCACCTTGGCTTCGCCACGCAGAACATTGCCCAGCACTCCGCCCTGCAGCTGACCGAGGCGGCGCGTCCGGTCCTGCGCGGTGACGTTGAACTCAAGCTCGCCGTGCCGCGCGTCATCGCCCTGAAGCCGCGCGTGATGCAGAAATCCTACGGCGGCAACTACGACCGCAAGCTGTTCGCCAAACTGCGCAAGCTGCGTAAAGCCATCGCCGACGAAGAAAACATCCCGCCTTACGTGGTGTTCAACGACGCGACGCTGATCGAGATGGCCGAGCAGATGCCGCTCAGCGCCAGCGAAATGCTCAGCGTCAACGGCGTGGGAACACGCAAGCTGGAGCGCTTCGGTAAAGAGTTTATGGCGCTCATCCGCTCTCACGCCGATGGTGATGATGAGGAGTAGTCAGCCGGGCGAAAAAGTGCCAGGATGATGACTCACTAAATTATTTCCCCGCGAGCTAATTATGTTAATGCTATTTCTCACCGTGGCGTTAGTGCACATCGTTGCGCTGATGAGCCCCGGCCCGGATTTTTTCTTCGTATCACAAACGGCCGTCAGCCGCTCGCGCAAAGAGGCGATGATGGGCGTGCTCGGTATCACCATGGGCGTTATGGTCTGGGCGGCCGTTGCGCTGCTCGGTCTGAACCTTATCCTGGCGAAGATGGCCTGGCTGCATAACATCATTATGGTCGGCGGCGGTCTGTACCTGTGCTGGATGGGCTACCAGATGCTGCGCGGGGCGCTGAAGAAAGAAGAGAAAAAACCGCAAGAGCCGAAGGTGGAGCTGGCAACGGGCGGCCGCAGCTTTGTAAAAGGGCTGCTGACCAATCTGGCGAACCCGAAAGCCATTATCTATTTCGGCTCGGTGTTCTCGCTGTTTGTCGGCGATAGCGTCGGCGCGGGCGCACGCTGGGGCATCTTCCTGCTGATCGTCGTTGAAACCTTTGCCTGGTTTACCATCGTGGCCAGCCTGTTCGCTTTACCGGCAATGCGCCGCGGCTACCAGCGTATCGCGAAGTGGATTGACGGCTTCGCCGGCGCGCTGTTCGCCGGCTTCGGCATTCATCTCATCATTTCTCGCTAAGCGTGACGCGCTGACGCAAGCAGCGCGCCAACCAGCATAAAAAGCGAGCCAAAGACTTTATTCAGGGCCTTCATCTGCTTAGGCCCTTTAATCCATGCCGCAATTCGCTGCGCCAGTGTCGCGTAACCAATCATCACGATGATATCGACGATAATGGTGGTCGCGCCCAGCACCACGTACTGCATCACCTGCGGCTGATGCGGAACGATAAACTGCGGGAACAGCGCGGCGAGGAAAACGATGCTCTTCGGGTTGGTCAGGTTGACGAACACCGCGCGCTTAAACAGATGGCCGCGGTTTTGCGTCTGAGCCAGCGTATTCAGGTTGATGGAGCCTGCCGCGCGCCACTGCTGGATGCCGAGCCAAATCAGATACGCTGCCCCGGCCCATTTCAGCACCTCAAAGGCCAGCACGGAGCGGGAGAACAGGGTTCCCAGACCGATCCCGACCAGCACAATATGAATGCCCAGCCCGGTCTGCAAACCGGCAATCGACGCCGCTGCACCGCGGTAGCCGTGGTTGATGGAGGTGGTCATGGTGTTAATAGCACCCGAACCCGGAGAAAGGCTGAGGATAATGGATGTCAGCAGGTAGGCGAACCACCATTCGAAGGTCATTTGAAACTCCCGAACCGTCTATTTTTATGCCACAATACGCTATTATTGAGTCATTTTGTGACCGGTGACGAAAAAAACGATATTCCCTGGATTACGTGAGTGGAAACCCAATGTTTCAGCAGAAAAAGGACTGGGAAACACGAGAAAACGCTTTTGCTGCTTTCTCTATGGGGCCGCTGACCGATTTCTGGCGGCAGCGTGAGGAAGATGAGTTTACGGGCGTCGGGGGCGTCCCGGTGCGTTTCGTTCGTTTCCGAAATGAAAAAAATGACCGGGTGATTGTGGTCTGCCCCGGGCGTATTGAAAGCTACGTTAAATACGCCGAGCTGGCCTACGACCTGGTCAATATGGGGTTCGATGTCCTGATCATCGACCATCGTGGACAGGGGCTGTCCGGACGTATGCTGCCGGACACGCACCGCGGGCACGTCGATCGCTTCAGCGATTACGTCGACGATTTTGCCGCGTTCTGGCAGCAGGAAGTGCAGCCCGGCCCCTGGCGCAAGCGGTATATTCTTGCGCACTCCATGGGTGGCGCCATTTCGACGCTGTTTTTGCAGCGTTACGCGCACGAGTGCGACGCCATTGCGCTCACCGCGCCGATGTACGGTATCGTCATCCGTTTTCCTGACTGGATGGTGCGCCATCTTCTTGATTGGGCTGAGGGCCATCAGCGCATTCGTGAAGGTTACGCCATTGGCACAGGACGCTGGCGCGCGCTGCCGTTCGCCATCAACGTCTTAACCCACAGCCGGCAGCGCTATCGTCGCAACCTGCGCTTTTATGCCGATGAACCGCGCTTGCGCGTCGGCGGCCCGACCTGGCACTGGGTGCGGGAGGGGATTCTGGCCGGTGAGCAGGTGCTGGCGGGCGTAGGCGATGATGACACGCCGACGCTTCTGATCCAGGCGGAAGAAGAGCGTGTGGTGGATAACCGCATGCATGACCGCTATTGTGAACTGCGCGCTGCAGCCGGTCACCCTTGTGAAGGGGGTAAACCGCTGGTCATTAACGGCGCGTTCCATGAGATCCTTTTTGAAAAGGACGCTATGCGCTCAGTCGCGCTTAACGCCATTGTTGAATTTTTCAACAGGCATAATTGATTCTTGTTTTCCACCAGAGGTTGAAATCCCTATGTACCAGGTTGTTGCATCTGATTTAGATGGCACGCTGCTTTCCCCCGACCACACCCTGTCGCCTTACGCGAAAGAGACCTTAAAACTCCTGACTGCCCGTGGCGTGAACTTTGTGTTCGCCACCGGCCGCCACCATGTGGACGTGGGGCAGATCCGCGATAATCTTGAGATCAAATCGTACATGATCACCTCCAACGGTGCGCGCGTGCATGATACCGACGGCAATCTGATCTTTACCCACAATCTGGATCGCGATATTGCCGCCGATCTGTTCGGCGTGGTGCATAACAACCCGGCTATCGTCACTAACGTTTACCGCGACGACGACTGGTTTATGAACCGCCACCGTCCGGACGAAATGCGTTTCTTCAAGGAAGCGGTATTCAACTACTCCCTTTACGAACCGGGCCTGCTGGAGCCGGAAGGGATCAGCAAGGTGTTCTTCACCTGTGATAGCCACGAAGAGCTGCTCCCGCTGGAACAGGCGATCAACGCCCGCTGGGGCGATCGCGTCAACGTGAGCTTCTCAACCCTGACCTGTCTGGAAGTGATGGCGGGTGGCGTCTCTAAAGGTCACGCGCTGGAAGCGGTTGCGAAACGTCTGGGCTTCGGGCTGAAAGACTGTATCGCCTTTGGTGACGGCATGAACGACGCCGAGATGCTTTCGATGGCGGGCAAGGGCTGCATCATGCAGAACGCGCACCAGCGTCTGAAGGATCTGCACCCTGAGCTGGAAGTGATTGGTTCTAACGCTGACAACGCGGTACCGAAGTATCTGCGTAAACTGTTCCTTGAATAATCTTCATTCGGTTGTTTATTGCTCAGTTGTCAACTAAAGAGTTCGCTACAATGCCTCTCCTTCTTTCTGAGAGACAAGCATTGTGGCGCTACTCATTATCACCACTATCCTGTGGGCCTTCTCCTTTAGCCTGATTGGCGAATACCTTGCCGGTTCGGTCGACAGCTACTTCTCGGTGCTGATGCGCGTGGGGCTGGCGGCACTGGTGTTCCTGCCGTTTCTGCGCACGCGCGGGCAATCGCTGAAAACGATTGTGCTGTATATGCTGGTGGGGGCGATGCAGCTCGGCATAATGTATCTGTTCAGCTTCCGGGCCTACGTCTACCTGTCCGTCTCCGAATTCCTGCTCTTTACCGTGTTGACGCCGCTCTATATCACGCTGATTTACGACCTGCTCAGCAGACGCCGTCTGCGCTGGGGATACCTGCTGAGCGCGGCGCTGGCGGTGATCGGCGCGGCGATTATTCGCTATGACAAAGTCAGCGATCACTTCTGGACCGGGCTGATGTTCGTCCAGCTCGCCAACATCAGCTTCGCCATCGGCATGGTGGGCTATAAACGCCTGATGGAAACCCGCCCGATGCCGCAGCACAACGCGTTTGCGTGGTTCTATATGGGCGCCGCGATTGTCGCGGTAGCGGCGTGGTTTATGCTCGGTAATCCGCAAAAGCTGCCGACCACCGCCGTGCAGTGGGGCGTTCTGGTCTGGCTGGGCGTAGTGGCGTCAGGGCTGGGGTACTTCATGTGGAACTACGGCGCTACGCAGGTAGACGCCGGTACGCTGGGGATCATGAACAACGTGCATGTCCCGGCAGGGCTGCTGGTCAACCTCGCCATCTGGCAGCAACAGCCGCACTGGCCGAGCTTTATTATTGGGGGAGCGGTGATCCTGGCTTCGCTGTGGGTCCATCGCCGATGGGTCGCTCCGCGCTCCGCACAAACGGAAGATGGTCGCACGCGTGGTTCCGCGCTGAGCGAATAAACGCCTCCGTAATCGGCTGACGCTGCTCGCCATCGCGCACGGCGGCGTACAGTCGGCTCCACAATCCTTCACCCAGGGTTTTGGTCTGCACCAGACCCTGGCGTTCAAAACTCTCCACCACCCAGTGCGGCAGCGCCGCGATACCCATTCTGGCCGCCACCATCTGAATCAGCAGCAGGGTGTTATCCACGCTTTTCAGCTGCGGGCTAATGCCGGCCGGCTGCAGGAAGTGGCGCCAGATATCCAGACGACTACGCTGGACCGGGTAAATCAGCAGCGTTTCTGTCGCCAGGTCTTCCGGCGTGATGCGCGTTTTGGCGGCCAGCGGGTGGTCCGGCGCCAGCACAAGGCGCACTTCATAATCAAACATCGGCGAATAGTGCAGGCCGCTGCGCGGCAGGATGTCAGAGGTCATGACCAGATCCAGCTCGCCCTGCTGCAGCGACGGCTGCGGGTCAAAGGTCACGCCGGATTTGAAGTCCATCTCCACCTGCGGCCACTTCTGACGGAAGTTCTCAAGCGCGGGGGTGAGCCACTGAATACAGCTGTGGCATTCAATGGCGATACGCAGTTTGGTCTGCTGCGGTTCGTTACACGCCTGCAGCGCGCTGGCGATTTGCGGAAGTACCTGATTCGCCAGCTGAAGAAGAATTTCACCCTGCGGCGTAAAGCGTAGCGGCTGGCTCTTACGCACAAAAAGACGGAAGCCGAGGCGTTGTTCCAGATCGCTGAACTGGTGAGAAAGGGCGGACTGGGTCTGGTGCAGCGTGGCCGCAGCCGCCGCGAGCGAACCGCAGTTCCGCAACGCTTGTAGCGTTTTCAGGTGTTTAATCTCGATCATGAAAGTCCTTCACTTCGCCATGAACATTTTGCGCTTGAGGAATATACAGTAACTGCCAATTATGGATGTGTAAACATCTGGACGGCTAAAATCCTTCGTCTTTTAAATTTATGGTGCGTTGGCTGCGTTTACTCACCCCGGTCACTTACTCATGTAAGCTCCCGGGGATGAGCAAACTTGCCGCCTTCCCTAAATTCAAAATCCAAAGGATTTACAATTAATTAGAGGAAGAAAACATGACAATCCGCAATCACACTCTCGGTTTCCCTCGCGTCGGCCTGCGTCGCGAGCTGAAAAAAGCGCAAGAAAGCTACTGGGCGGGTAATGCCACCCGTGAAGAGCTGCTGACGGTAGGACGCGAGCTGCGCGCCCGCCACTGGGATCAGCAAAAACAGGCGGGCATTGACCTGCTGCCGGTGGGCGATTTCGCCTGGTACGACCATGTTCTGACGACCAGCCTGCTGCTTGGCAACGTACCGGCTCGTCATCAGAACAAAGATGGATCGGTAGATATCGATACCCTGTTCCGCATCGGCCGTGGCCGCGCGCCAACGGGTGAGCCAGCGGCAGCGGCGGAAATGACCAAGTGGTTTAACACCAACTATCACTATATGGTGCCGGAGTTCGTCAAAGGCCAGCAGTTCAGGCTGACCTGGACGCAGCTTCTGGACGAAGTGGATGAAGCGCTGGCGCTGGGCCACCAGGTGAAGCCGGTGCTGCTCGGGCCGGTAACGTACCTGTGGCTGGGTAAAGTAAAGGGCGAGCCGTTTGACCGACTCAGCCTGCTGAAGGATATTCTGCCGGTCTACAAACAGGTGCTGAGTGAGCTGGGCAAACGCGGCATTCAGTGGGTGCAAATCGACGAACCGGCGCTGGTGCTTGAGCTGCCGCAGGACTGGCTCGATGCCTTCAAACCGGCGTATGACGCGCTCACCGGTCAGGTAAAACTCCTGCTGACGACCTATTTTGAAGGCGTGACGCCGAACCTGAAGACCATTACCGCGCTGCCGGTTCAGGGCCTGCACGTTGATCTTGTACACGGTAAAGACGATGTCGCGGAATTGCACAAGCGTTTGCCAGCGGACTGGCTGCTCTCTGCTGGGCTGATTAACGGGCGTAACGTCTGGCGCGCCGATCTCACCGAAAAATATGCGCAAATCAAAGACATCGTCGGCAAACGTGAGCTGTGGGTGGCCTCATCTTGTTCCCTGCTGCACAGCCCGATCGATCTGAGCGTGGAAACGCGTCTGGATGCCGAGGTGAAAAGCTGGTTTGCCTTCGCCCTGCAAAAATGTGAAGAGCTGACGCTGCTGCGCGACGCGCTGAACAGCGGCGACACGGCGGCGATTACCGAATGGAGCGCACCGATCCAGGCGCGCCGTCACTCGGCGCGCGTGCACAACCCGGCGGTGGAAAAACGCCTGGCGGCCATCACCGCCCGGGACAGCCAGCGTCAGAGCCCGTACGAGGTGCGCGCCGAAGCGCAGCGCGCCCGCTTCAATCTGCCCGCGTGGCCAACAACGACGATCGGTTCTTTCCCGCAAACTACGGAGATCCGCGGCCTGCGTCTGGACTTCAAGAAGGGCAATCTGGATGCGAATCACTACCGCACCGGCATCGCCGAACACATCAAGCAGGCGATTATCGAACAGGAGCACCTGGGGCTGGACGTGCTGGTGCACGGCGAGGCCGAGCGTAACGACATGGTGGAATACTTCGGCGAGCACCTGGACGGCTTCGTCTTTACCCAGAACGGCTGGGTGCAGAGCTACGGCTCCCGCTGCGTCAAGCCGCCGGTGGTTATCGGTGACGTCAGCCGCCCGGAAGCGATCACTGTGGAGTGGGCGAAGTATGCCCAGTCCCTGACCGACAAGCCGGTAAAAGGGATGCTGACCGGTCCGGTGACCATTCTCTGCTGGTCGTTCCCGCGTGAAGACGTGACCCGTGAAACCATCGCCAAACAGATTGCCCTGGCGTTGCGTGATGAGGTGGCGGATCTGGAAGCGGCAGGCATTGGCATTATCCAGATTGACGAGCCCGCTCTGCGCGAAGGCCTGCCGCTGCGCCGCAGCGACTGGGATGCCTACCTGCAGTGGGGCGTGGAGGCGTTCCGCATCAACGCTGCGGTGGCGAAGGATGACACCCAGATCCACACCCACATGTGTTACTGCGAATTTAACGACATCATGGATTCGATTGCCGCGCTGGACGCCGACGTGATCACCATAGAGACCTCGCGTTCAGACATGGAGCTGCTGGAGTCGTTTGAAGAGTTCGACTACCCGAATGAAATCGGGCCGGGCGTGTACGACATTCACTCCCCGAACGTGCCGAGCGTGGAGTGGATTGAAGCCCTGCTGAAAAAAGCGGCCCAGCGCATTCCGTCAGAACGCCTGTGGGTGAACCCGGACTGCGGACTGAAAACCCGCGGCTGGCCGGAGACGCGCGCTGCGCTGGCGAACATGGTGAAGGCGGCGCAGAATTTGCGTCAGGCGTAGCGGTGCTGGATTGCCGGGTGGCGACAACGCTTACCCGGCCTACCTGTTGGCCCGGTAAGGCATAGCCGCCACCGGGCTTTTTTATTACGCTTTCTTACCGCCGTACTGGCTAAACCACGCCAGCATTCTCTGCCAGCCATCTTTGGCTGATTCTGCGTGATAGCTCGGACGATAATCGGCGTTAAACGCGTGCCCGGCATCCGGGTAGACCACAATCTCCGCCTTCGCATTTGCCGCGCGGAGCGCATGGCGCATGGTCTCAACCGAATCCAGCGAAATACCGGTGTCCTGACCGCCGTAAAGCCCTAACACGGGGGCGTTTAACTCGGTGGCGATATCGACGGGATGTTTCGGCGAATTCAGCGTTTTTTCACCCACCAGTTTGCCGTACCAGGCGACAGCGGCTTTGAGCTGCGGGTTATGCGCGGCGTACAGCCAGCTAATGCGTCCGCCCCAGCAGAAACCGGTGACCAGAAGACGATGCGGATCGCCGCCGTTGCGCGCCGCCCAGCTGGCGACGTGGTCGAGATCGGCCAGCACCTGCGCGTCCGGGACTTTGCTCACCAGGTTGCTGAGCAGCGTGGGAATATCGCTGTAGTCGTTCGGATCGCCCTGACGGAAGTAGAGCTCTGGCGCAACGGCCAGATACCCTTCCAGCGCCAGCCGGCGGCAGAGGTCGCGAATGTGTTCGTGAACACCAAATATCTCCTGAATCACAATCACGATGGGCAGCGGACCGTCTGCCGATTTTGGCCTTGCGTGCCAGGCAGGCATATTCTCCCCCTGCGAGGGAATGGAGGTCTCACCCGCGGTAATTGCCGCTTCTGGCGTCGACACGATGGTTGAAGCATGTGGGGCCGCAGCAGGTGCAAAACCGGTTTTTTCAGTCATGGCATTCTCCGTACCAATGAGTTAGCGCAAAGGTAAATATAGACACCAGGTTAACAACTCACAGTGCCTTAAACGGTCTATCTTTTGTGCAGCACCTGGCGATATAACTTGTTAATGTGATGTGAATCACTTTTTTATGGAAATTCAATGTAATCATTTTCATTCATGGTGAGGTGTGTCACGAAAATATGCTTACTGCTTCTGTAAAGTACCGTTTTACTTCTTCTGACTAACCGACCCACAGAGGAGTCACCTATGTCTAAGTCTGATGTTTTTCATCTCGGCCTCACCAAAAACGATTTACAAGGGGCTACGCTCGCTATCGTCCCTGGCGATCCTGAGCGTGTGGAAAAGATCGCCGCGCTGATGGATAAGCCGGTCAAGCTGGCTGCCCATCGTGAGTTCACCACCTGGCGCGCAGAGCTGGATGGCAAAGCGGTGATCGTGTGCTCTACCGGTATCGGTGGTCCGTCTACGTCTATTGCTGTTGAAGAGCTGGCACAGCTGGGCATTCGTACTTTCCTGCGTATCGGCACCACCGGCGCTATCCAGCCGCACATTAACGTCGGCGACGTGCTGGTCACGACCGCGTCCGTTCGTCTGGACGGCGCAAGCCTGCACTTTGCACCGATGGAATTCCCGGCAGTGGCTGATTTCGAATGCACCACCGCGCTGGTTGAAGCCGCGAAATCCGTGGGCGCAACCACCCACGTGGGCGTAACCGCCTCTTCCGACACCTTCTACCCGGGCCAGGAACGTTATGACACCTTCTCAGGCCGCGTGGTAAGCCGTTTCAAAGGCTCAATGGAAGAGTGGCAGTCCATGGGCGTGATGAACTATGAAATGGAATCCGCAACGCTGCTGACCATGTGCGCAAGCCAGGGTCTGCGTGCCGGTATGGTGGCGGGCGTTATCGTCAACCGTACCCAGCAGGAGATCCCGAACGCCGAAACCATGAAGCAGACCGAAAGTCATGCAGTGAAAATCGTGGTGGAAGCAGCGCGTCGCCTGATCTAATCCTCTCTTCTGACATCAAAGGCCGACGCGTTCGGCCTTTATTTTTTGCGTAGCGCCTCGCAGGAAAAGCCTTTCAAACTGGACGTTTATACAGCACAATTCTATTTTGTGCGGGTAATACGTTGATGCAGGGGGTTTTGTGGATATCTCAATCCTGATTTACGCGGTGATTGCGCTGGTGGGCTTAGGGATTGGCTGGCTGATTTCCAGCTACCAGCATGCGCAGCAGAAGGCCGACCAGCTGGCCGAGCGAGAAGAGATGGTCGCCGATTTAAGCGCGGCAAAACAGCAGCTTGCTCTGAGCGAACACTGGCGCGACGAGTGCGAGCTGCTCAACAACGAGCTGCGCAACCTGCGAGATATCAACACCTCGCTGGAGGCCGATCTCCGCGAAGTGACCACCCGCCTTGAATCCACCCAGCTGCATGCGGAAGACAAAATCCGCCAGATGATCAACAGCGAGCAGCGCCTCAGCGAACAGTTTGAGAACCTCGCCAACCGAATTTTTGAGCACAGCAACCGCCGCGTTGACGAACAGAACCGCCAGAGCCTCAACAGCCTGCTGACGCCGCTGCGCGAACAGCTGGACGGTTTTCGCCGTCAGGTGCAGGACAGCTTTGGTCAGGAAGCCCGCGAGCGGCACACGCTGGCGCATGAGATTCGCAATCTTCAGCAGCTGAATGCGCAAATGGCGCAGGAAGCGGTCAACCTGACCCGCGCGCTGAAAGGGGATAACAAAACCCAGGGCAACTGGGGAGAAGTGGTGCTGACCCGCGTGCTGGAGGCCTCTGGTCTGCGCGAAGGATACGAATACGAAACGCAGGTGAGTATCGAAAACGATGCCCGCTCTCGCATGCAGCCGGATGTGATTGTGCGGCTGCCGCAGGGTAAAGATGTGGTGATTGACGCCAAAATGACGCTGGTGGCGTATGAACGCTACTTTAATGCGGAAGATGACTACACCCGCGAGTCTGCGCTACAGGAGCACATTGCCTCCGTGCGTAACCATATTCGCCTGCTTGGCAGAAAAGACTACCAGCAGCTGCCGGGGCTGCGCTCGCTGGACTATGTTCTGATGTTCATACCGGTAGAACCCGCATTTCTGCTGGCACTCGACAGACAGCCTGAACTTATCACCGAAGCGCTCAAAAATAACATTATGCTGGTCAGCCCCACCACGCTGCTGGTGGCGTTACGCACCATTGCGAACCTGTGGCGCTATGAGCACCAGAGCCGCAACGCTCAGCAGATTGCCGATCGTGCCAGCAAGCTGTACGACAAAATGCGCCTCTTCGTGGACGACATGTCTTCAGTCGGGCAGAGCCTGGATCGTGCGCAGGATAACTACCGCCAGGCGATGAAAAAACTCGCCTCCGGACGCGGCAATCTGCTGGCGCAGGCCGAATCATTCCGTAGCCTGGGGGTTGAGGTTAAACGCGAGATTAATCCGGAATTGGTCGAACAGGCCACCGCCCAGGACGACGAGTTTCGCCTGCGAGAAGGTACGGACGAACAAAATACAAACAGTGAAGACAATACGTTAGCGGCGGATTTATCACCAGACGAGACTCCAGCGCGTTTCTTTCGCGGTGGTTGAAACGTAGGGCAAACGCGCCCAATCTGTTACACTTCACGAACATTTTACTGATAAGCAGGCTCTGAGATGGCTGACGATTCACAAGACACAACGCACTTTGGCTTTCAGACTGTCGCCAAAGCGCAGAAAGCTGACATGGTGGCCCACGTATTTCATTCCGTGGCGGCGAAGTACGATGTGATGAATGACCTGATGTCGTTCGGCATTCATCGCTTGTGGAAGCGCTTCACCATTGACTGTAGTGGCGTACGTCGTGGACAAACGGTGCTGGATTTAGCCGGTGGTACGGGCGATTTAACCGCGAAATTCTCCCGTCTGGTGGGCGAAACCGGTCGCGTTGTTCTCGCCGATATTAATGACTCCATGCTGAAAATGGGACGCGAAAAGCTGCGTAACATTGGCGTGGTGGGGAATGTGGAGTATGTGCAGGCAAACGCCGAAGCGCTGCCATTCCCGGACAATACCTTTGACTGCATCACGATCTCTTTCGGTCTGCGTAACGTGACCGATAAAGAAAAAGCGCTGCGCTCTATGTACCGCGTGCTGAAGCCGGGTGGACGTCTGCTGGTGCTCGAGTTCTCTAAACCGATCATTGAGCCGCTGAGCAAAGCCTACGACGCCTATTCCTTCCACGTGCTGCCGCGTATTGGCGAGCTGGTGGCTAACGACGCTGAAAGCTACCGCTATCTGGCGGAGTCTATCCGTATGCACCCGGATCAGGACACATTAAAAGCCATGATGCAGGACGCGGAATTTGAGAACGTTGAATATTTCAACCTGACGGCGGGTGTCGTCGCGCTGCATCGCGGTTACAAATTCTGAGTGGAGGTGTCCCGTGCCCTTTAAACCCTTAGTCTCCGCAGGCGTCGAGAATGTACTGAACGCTTTTCTGTATCGCGCTCCTGCGCTTAAAGCTGCACGTCAGCGGCTTAACGGGAAGGTATTACGTATTGTTTTAAAAGAGTTCTCGACGCCGCTTGTGCTGGTATTCAGCGAACGCCAGCTTGACGTTCTGGGGGCGTGGGAAGGTGAGGCCGACTGCTCGGTCATCACGCACATGAGCGTGCTGCCAAAACTGCGCGATCGCCAGCAGTTAACGGCGCTTATCCGCAGCGGTGAGCTGGAAGTGGAGGGCGACATTCAGGTCGTGCAGAACTTCGTTGCGCTCACCGATCTGGCGGAGTTCGATCCGGCGGAGCTGCTCGCGCCTTTTATCGGCGACATTGCCGCCGAAGGCATCGGGAAAGTTCTTCATGGCGGCGCCTCCTTTGCGCGTAAAAGCCTCCAGCGCCAGCAACGCTATGCGGCGGAAGTGCTGACTGAGGAGTGGCGAATGGCGCCCGGGCCACTGGAAATTGCATGGTTTGCGGAAGAGACCGCTGCTGTTGAACGTGCGGTTGATGCGTTAACCAAACGGCTGGAAAAACTGGAGGGCAAATGACGCCTGGTGAAATTCGGCGCCTCTATTTTATTATTCGCACCTTTTTGAGCTACGGGCTCGACGAACTTATCCCCAAAATGCGTATTACGCTGCCGCTTCGTATCTGGCGGCGGATGCTGTTCTGGATGCCCAATCGTCATAAAGGTCAACCGCTGGGTGAGCGTCTGCGCCTGGCGCTGCAGGAGCTTGGTCCGGTTTGGATTAAATTCGGGCAGATGCTGTCGACCCGCCGCGATCTCTTCCCGCCTCTGATTGCCGATGAGCTCGCGATGCTGCAGGATCGCGTCGCACCGTTTGACGGCGCGCGCGCGAAAAAGCAAATTGAAGAGGCGATGGGAAATGTACCCGTCGAGACCTGGTTTGACGATTTCGACATTAAGCCACTGGCATCGGCCTCTATTGCTCAGGTGCACACCGCGCGTCTGAAAGAAAACGGCAAAGAAGTCGTTATTAAGGTCATTCGTCCGGATATCCTGCCAGTCATCAAAGCGGACATGAAGCTGATTTATCGTCTGGCGCGCTGGGTGCCACGCCTGCTGCCGGACGGGCGTCGTCTTCGTCCGCTGGAAGTGGTGCGGGAATATGAAAAAACGCTGATTGATGAGCTTAACCTGCTGCGCGAATCGGCAAACGCCATTCAGCTGCGTCGCAACTTTGAAAACAGCCCGATGCTCTATGTACCTGAAGTCTATTCTGACTACTGCAGCCAGAACATGATGGTGATGGAGCGTATCTACGGTATTCCGGTTTCGGATGTGGTGGCCCTGGAGGCACAGGGAACTAACATGAAGCTCCTGGCCGAACGTGGCGTACAGGTCTTCTTTACCCAGGTGTTCCGCGACAGCTTTTTCCATGCGGACATGCATCCGGGCAATATCTTCGTGAGCTACGAGCATCCTGAGGATCCGAAGTATATCGGTATCGACTGCGGAATTGTGGGTTCGCTGAACAAGGAAGATAAACGGTATCTGGCTGAGAATTTCATCGCGTTCTTCAACCGCGACTACCGTAAGGTGGCCGAGCTGCACGTCGATTCCGGCTGGGTGCCGCCGGATACCAACGTAGAAGAGTTCGAGTTCGCGATCCGGACCGTTTGTGAACCGATTTTTGAAAAACCGCTGGCGGAAATTTCCTTTGGGCACGTGCTGTTAAACCTGTTCAACACGGCTCGCCGTTTTAATATGGAAGTTCAGCCACAGCTAGTTTTACTTCAGAAAACATTACTTTACGTTGAGGGTGTAGGCCGACAGCTCTATCCTCAGTTAGACTTGTGGAAGACCGCGAAACCTTTCCTTGAATCCTGGATTAAGGATCAGGTTGGCATTCCGGCGCTGGTGCGCTCGCTGAAAGAGAAAGGCCCGTTCTGGATAGAAAAAATGCCTGAAATTCCTGAACTGGTTTATGACAGTTTGCGTCAGAGCAAGAACCTTCAGCACAGCATGGATAAAATCGCCCGCGAACTTCAGTCCAGCCGTGTTCGCCAGGGGCAGTCACGCTATCTCTTTGGAATTGGCGCAACGCTGCTGCTGAGCGGTACGCTGCTGCTGATCAACCGTCCGGACTGGCAGATGATGCCCGCCTGGTTGATGGCTGGCGGGGTGGTAGTCTGGCTAGCAGGCTGGCGAAAAACGCGCTGAGCGTGCGTCGCTATCGACGGGTCGCATACGTATAATGCGACCTGACTCATTAATCATCTATCCCTGAGGAACATGTATGGGTGGTATCAGTATCTGGCAATTAGTCATTATTGCCGTCATCGTCGTGCTGCTGTTTGGCACCAAAAAGCTCGGTTCTATTGGTTCCGATCTGGGCGCGTCTATCAAAGGCTTCAAGAAAGCGATGAGCGATGATGAGAGCAAGCAGGATAAAACCAGCCAGGACGCTGACTTTACTGCTAAATCCATCGCCGACAAGCAAGAAGAAGCCAAAAAGGAAGACGCTAAACGCCACGATAAAGAGCAGGTGTAAGTCGTGTTCGACATTGGTTTTAGTGAGCTCCTGCTGGTCTTTGTGATTGGCCTGATTGTGCTGGGGCCGCAGCGTCTGCCGGTGGCAGTGAAAACCGTTGCGGGCTGGGTTCGTGCGCTGAGATCGCTGGCATCGACCGTTCAGAATGAACTGGCGCAGGAGCTTAAGCTGCAGGAATTTCAGGAAAGCCTGAAAAAGGTCGAGAAGGCGAGCATGGATAACCTGACGCCGGAACTGAAAGCGTCAATGGATGAGCTGCGCGAAGCGGCGGAATCGATGAAGCGCTCCTATAGCGTTAACGATCCTGAAAAAGCGAGCGATGAAGCGAACACCATCCATAACCCGGTGGTTAAGGGCAGCGAGGAGCAGCGCGAGGGCGTAACGCCTGCCAGTGCTGAACATCAGGCTGCCGCACCAGAACAGACGCCGCAGGAAACCGAATTGAAAAAACAGGCGCAGCCGGAAGAGCCGGTGGCAAAAGCGGCGGAAGTGAAGCCCGCTGCGTCCGTTTCCGAATCATCCCCTTCGTCGAGTGATAAAGCGTAAACATGGCAGTAGATGATACTCAACCGCTGATTACGCACCTCATTGAGCTGCGTAAGCGCCTGTTAAACTGCATTATTGCGGTTTTGCTCATATTCCTGTGCCTGGTCTATTTTGCCAACGATATCTATCAGGTGGTCTCTGCGCCGCTGATCAAGCAGATGCCGCTGGGCGCAACGATGATTGCAACAGACGTTGCTTCTCCATTCTTTACCCCCATAAAGCTGACCTTCTGGGTGTCGTTGATTGCCTCTGCACCGGTCATTCTTTACCAGGTGTGGGCGTTTGTGGCGCCAGCGCTGTATAAGCATGAACGCAAGCTGGTGATCCCGCTGCTGGTGTCCAGCTCGCTGCTTTTCTATATCGGCATGGCGTTTGCCTATTTCGTCGTCTTCCCGCTGGCCTTCGGCTTCCTGACGCATACCGCGCCGGAAGGGGTCCAGGTGTCGACGGATATCGCCAGCTACCTCAGCTTTGTGATGGCGCTGTTTATGGCGTTTGGCGTGGCATTCGAAGTGCCGGTTGCCATTGTGCTGCTTTGCTGGGTAGGAGTAACGACCCCGGATGACCTGCGTAAGAAGCGTCCATATATTCTGGTGGGCGCCTTCGTGGTCGGCATGCTGCTGACACCGCCGGATGTGTTCTCGCAGACGCTGCTGGCCATACCGATGTACTGTCTGTTTGAGGTCGGCGTTTTCTTCTCGCGTTTCTACGTGGGTAAAGGACGTCGAGCGGATGACGAAGACGATACGTCCGACAAGACCACTGAAGAGTAAAACCAGCCGCCCGTCAGGGCGGTTGTTATATGGGGATTTGCATGTTTGATATCGGACTCAACCTGACCAGCTCGCAGTTTGCGAAAGATCGTGATGAGGTGGTTGCGCGCGCGTTTGCCGCCGCGGTCAAAGGACTGCTGCTGACGGGCACCAACCTGCATGAGAGCGAGCAGGCGCAGCAGCTGGCGCAACGATACGATCGCTGTTGGTCTACTGCGGGCGTGCATCCTCACGACAGCAGCCAGTGGACAGCGGAAAGTGGCGACACCCTCTACAGGCTGGCGAAGACGCCAGAGGTTGTGGCGATCGGCGAATGCGGTCTCGATTTCAACCGTAACTTTTCCACACCTGAAGAGCAGGAAAAGGCGTTTACTGCCCAGCTTGCGCTGGCAGCAGAGCTTGGAATGCCCGTGTTTATGCACTGCCGCGACGCGCATGAGCGTTTCCTGGCACTTCTGGAACCGTGGCTGGAGAAACTGCCCGGCGCGGTACTGCACTGCTTCACCGGTTCACGGCAGGAAGCGCTGGATTGCCTGAAGCGAGGGCTTTATCTGGGTATTACCGGCTGGGTGTGCGATGAGCGCCGCGGGCTTGAACTTCGTGAGCTGTTGCCGGTAATCCCGGCTGACCGGCTGCTCCTCGAAACCGATGCGCCTTATCTGCTACCGCGCGATATGAAGCCCAAACCGGCATCGCGGCGGAATGAGCCCGCGTATCTGGGGCACATTGTTGAGAGCGTCGCGAAGTGGCGCGGAGAGGATCCGCATTGGCTTTCGGCGCAGACGGATGACAACGTGCGTAATCTGTTCGGAATAAACGTTTAAAGCTTGCGGAAGTCGGTGTTTTTAACGCTCTGCAGCACCTGCTTGTTCAGCAGATTGAGCAACAGCATAGAGCGCGCTTCCCCGTCCGGCTCGGCAAAAATCGCTTGCAGGCCTTCGAAAGCGCCTTCGGTAATCACGACGCTATCGCCCGAGTAAGGAGTTTCGGGGTCGGTGATCCCTTCAGGCTGTTGATAAATCGACAGCTGATGAATGACCGTCGACGGAACCGTTGCCGGGTGGGCACCAAAACGAACGAAGTGGCTGACGCCGCGCGTTGCGCTGATGGTGGTGGTGTGGATGACTTCCGGGTCGAACTCCACAAACAAGTAGTTCGGGAACAACGGCTCACTGACGGTTGTGCGCTTCCCGCGCTGCATTTTTTCAAGCGTGATCACGGGTGTCAGGCAATTGACAGACTGACGTTCAAGATGTTCCTGCGCGCGCTGAAGTTGCCCGCGTTTGCAATACAGTAAATACCAGGCCTGCATAATCACTCTTTCCCTTAGTTCGGGGCGCAAGCATATCAAAACCCTGGCGGGATCGCTAAGTTGATTATAATGGGGGAAAATGGAACAGAACGCATAAGTTCACGCTTATTTAACAAAATTACAGCATCAAGCAGGCTTACGCCGTATAATGAAGCGCTTACAGAGAGGCCATGATTAACTGCATGAAATACCACGATCTCCGCGACTTCCTGACGCTGCTGGAAAAGCAGGGTGAACTCAAACGTATTACACTTCCTGTCGATCCTTATCTGGAAATGACAGAAATTGCTGACCGCACCCTGCGTGCCGGTGGCCCCGCATTACTGTTTGAAAATCCGAAAGGTTACTCCATGCCGGTGCTGTGCAACCTGTTTGGTACACCGCGTCGTGTTGCACTGGGAATGGGGCAGGAAGACGTCTCTGCGCTGCGTGAAGTCGGTAAACTGCTGGCGTTTCTGAAAGAGCCTGAGCCACCGAAGGGCTTCCGCGATCTGTTCGACAAACTGCCGCAGTTTAAGCAGGTGCTGAACATGCCTACCAAACGCCTGCGCGGCGCGCCGTGCCAGCAGAAAGTGCTGGAAGGCGATGCGGTTGATCTGACCAAAATCCCTATCATGCAGTGCTGGCCTGAAGATGCCGCTCCGCTGATCACCTGGGGGCTGACCGTTACGCGCGGCCCGCACAAAGAGCGGCAAAACCTCGGTATTTACCGCCAGCAGTTGATTGGCAAGAATAAACTCATCATGCGCTGGCTGTCGCATCGCGGCGGCGCGCTGGATTTCCAGGAGTGGTGCGCTGCGCATCCGGGGGAGCGTTTCCCGGTGTCTGTCGCCTTAGGCGCCGATCCGGCCACCATTCTGGGAGCCGTCACGCCCGTGCCGGATACGCTCTCTGAATATGCATTTGCAGGCCTGCTGCGCGGAACTAAAACCGAAGTCGTGAAGTGTATCTCTAACGATCTCGAAGTTCCGGCCAGTGCGGAAATTGTGCTGGAGGGTTACCTCGAGCAGGGTGAAATGGCGCCAGAAGGCCCCTACGGCGACCACACCGGCTATTACAACGAAGTGGATAACTTCCCGGTGTTTACCGTGACGCACATTACGCAGCGTGAAGATGCGATTTATCACTCCACATATACCGGACGTCCACCGGATGAACCGGCGGTGCTGGGCGTGGCGCTGAATGAAGTGTTTGTGCCGATCCTGCAAAAGCAGTTCCCGGAAATTGTTGATTTTTATCTGCCGCCTGAAGGATGCTCGTATCGCATGGCGGTGGTCACGATGAAGAAGCAGTATCCTGGTCATGCTAAACGCGTGATGATGGGCGTATGGTCTTTCCTGCGCCAGTTTATGTATACCAAATTTGTTATTGTCTGCGATGATGACGTTAACGCCCGCGACTGGAATGACGTAATCTGGGCCATTACCACGCGAATGGACCCGGCGCGCGATACGGTGTTAGTCGAAAACACGCCGATAGATTACCTGGATTTTGCCTCGCCGGTTTCCGGTCTTGGCTCAAAGATGGGACTGGATGCCACAAATAAATGGCCTGGCGAAACCGACCGTGAATGGGGTCGCCCGATCAAAAAAGATCCTGCAGTGACCGCGCGAATTGACGCGATCTGGGACGAGCTGGCCATAATGAATAACGGTAAACCCTGAGCTAACCGTTAAGCCCTATAGACTTCCCGACAGAGAGAGCGAATGACAACCTTAAGCTGTAAAGTGACCTCGGTAGATGCCATCACCGACACCGTATATCGCGTCCGTTTAGTGCCTGAAGCGCCATTCTCTTTCCGCGCGGGTCAGTACCTGATGGTTGTGATGGATGAGCGTGATAAGCGTCCTTTCTCTATGGCCTCAACGCCAGCGGAGCAGGAATTTATTGAGCTTCATATTGGTGCGTCAGAGCTTAACCTGTATGCGATGGCGGTGATGGATCGGATCCTGAAGGAACGTGAAATCGTGGTGGATATTCCGCACGGTGATGCGTGGCTGCGCGATGACGAAGACCGTCCGCTGATCCTGATCGCTGGCGGTACGGGCTTCTCTTATGTGCGCTCTATTCTGTTGACCGCCCTGGCGCGTAACCCTGACCGTGACATCACCATTTACTGGGGTGGCCGCGAAGAGAAACATCTGTACGACCTGTCTGAGCTGGAAGCGCTGAGCGTAACCCATCCTAACCTGCGCATTGAGCCGGTGGTTGAGCAGCCGGAAGAGGGATGGCGTGGTCGTAGCGGGACGGTGCTGACGGCGGTGCTGCAGGATCACGGCACGCTGGCAGGGCACGATATCTACATTGCTGGCCGTTTTGAGATGGCGAAAATTGCCCGCGACCTGTTCTGCAACGAACGTGACGCGCGTGAAGACCGCCTGTTTGGCGATGCGTTTGCCTTCATTTAAATAAAAAACCCGCCCCTGACAGGCGGGAAGAACGGCAACTAAACTGTCTCTCTTCGCCAATGACGCCATAACTGCGTTGGCTGCGCTCGTTCACCCGAATCACTTACCTGAGTAAGCTCATCGGGATTCGCTCGCTTGCCGCCTTGTTCTGACGCCATTGGCTTTGAGATACTTTTCCTGATTTACACTCTCTCAAACACCGTCGCGATACCTTGACCCAGCCCGATACACATCGTTGCCAGACCAAACTGGGCATCTTTGCGTTCCATCAGGTTGATAAGCGTTGTGCTGATACGCGCTCCGGAGCAGCCCAGCGGGTGACCGAGGGCGATCGCGCCGCCGTTGAGGTTAATCTTCTCGTCGATCTGCTCCATTAACCCCAGATCTTTAATGCACGGCAGGATCTGCGCGGCGAACGCTTCGTTCATTTCAAACAGGTCGATGTCGCCGGCGGTTAATCCCGCTTTTTTCAGCGCCAGCTTCGAGGCCGGAACCGGGCCGTAACCCATGATTGAAGGATCGCAGCCCACGACCGCCATCGAACGTACCCGAGCGCGAGGCGTTAAGCCCAGCTCGCGGGCGCGGCTTTCGCTCATCACCAGCATCGCGGCGGCACCGTCGGACAGTGCTGACGAAGTACCTGCTGTTACCGTACCGGTGACCGGATCAAACGCAGGGCGCAGGGTAGAAAGCGCTTCTACGGTGGTTTCCGGGCGGATGACTTCGTCGTAGCTGAACTGCTTCAGTACGCCGTCTGCGTCGTGGCCGCCGGTCGGGATGATCTCATTCTTAAAGGCACCGGACTGCGTCGCCGCCCATGCGCGAGCGTGAGAGCGCGCGGCAAAGGCATCCTGCATTTCACGGCTGATGCCGTGCAGACGAGAGAGCATCTCGGCGGTCAGGCCCATCATCCCCGCGGCTTTCGCCACGTTACGACTCATGCCAGGATGAAAATCGACCCCGTGGCTCATCGGCACGTGACCCATGTGCTCGACCCCGCCCACCAGGCAGGCCTGCGCATCGCCGGTCATGATCATGCGTGCCGCGTCGTGCAGCGCCTGCATTGATGAACCGCACAGGCGGTTGACGGTGACGGCCGGAACCGAATGCGGGATCTCCGCCAGCAGCGACGCGTTACGGGCGATGTTGAAACCTTGCTCCAGGGTCTGCTGCACGCAGCCCCAGTAGATATCGTCCAGCGCAGCAGGATCCAGCGCCGGGTTACGCGCCAGCAGGCTACGCATCAGATGCGCGGAGAGATCTTCTGCACGCACGTTACGGAACGCGCCGCCTTTTGAACGGCCCATCGGGGTGCGAATCGCATCAACAATGACAACCTTTTCCATTGTGACTCCTTAAGCCGTTTTCAGCTCGCCAACCGGACGGGCTGGCTCAACTGCTGGATAGTAGGGTTCGTTATGGCGCGCTTTGTTACGCAGCCCTTCCGGCACCTCATAAAGCGGGCCGAGGTGCTGATACTGCTGAGCCATATCGAGATAGCGGGCGCTGCCGAGCGTGTCCAGCCAGCGGAACGCGCCGCCGTGGAACGGAGGGAAGCCAAGGCCGTACACCAGCGCCATGTCGGCTTCTGCCGGGCTGGCGATGATGCCTTCTTCGAGGCAACGCACCACTTCGTTGATCATCGGGATCATCATGCGGGCGACGATCTCATCGTCGGTGAAGTCGCGTTTTGGCTGGCTAACGTCGGCCAGCAGGCCATCCACCACGGCATCTTCTTCTTTCTTCGGTTTGCCTTTGCTGTCTTCTTTATAGCGCCAGAAGCCCAGGCCGTTTTTCTGGCCGAAGCGGTTAGCGTCGAACAGAGCGTCAATGGCGTCGCGATAATCTTTCTGCATGCGCTGCGGGAAGCCTGCCGCCATCACCGCCTGAGCGTGGTGAGCGGTATCAATGCCGACCACGTCCAGCAGATACGCCGGGCCCATCGGCCAGCCGAACTGTTTCTCCATCACTTTGTCGATTTTGCGGAAGTCCGCACCGTCGCGCAGCAGCTGGCTGAAGCCGGCGAAGTAAGGGAACAGCACGCGGTTGACGAAGAAGCCCGGGCAGTCGTTAACAACGATCGGCGTTTTGCCCATCTTGCTGGCCCATGCCACCACTTTAGCGATGGTTTCGTCAGAGGTTTTTTCCCCGCGGATCACTTCGACCAGCGGCATACGGTGTACCGGGTTGAAGAAGTGCATCCCACAGAAGTTTTCCGGACGCTTCAGCATGCTCGCCAGTTCGCTGATTGGAATGGTGGAGGTGTTAGAGGCAAGCACGGTCTCAGGACGAACTTTGTCTTCCGTTTCTGCCAGCACCGCTTTTTTGACTTTCGGGTTTTCGACGACGGCTTCGACCACCACATCGACACGGTCGAAACCGCTGTATTCCAGCACGGGCTGAATGGTGGAGATCACACCTGCAAGCTTCAGCCCGTCAATTTTTCCGCGCTCCAGCTGTTTATTCAGCAGCTTGGCCGCTTCGGTCATGCCCAGCGTCAGGGATTTCTCGCTGATGTCTTTCATCACTACCGGCACGCCTTTCCAGGCCGACTGGTAAGCGATGCCGCCACCCATAATGCCCGCGCCGAGTACCGCCGCATGTTTTGGCGTCTCAACGTTTTTAGTCAGCTGCCTGGCTTTACCCTTCACGAACTGATCGTTGAGGAAGATACCGACCAGCGCGCGAGCTTCATTGGTGTGCGCCAGAGGGACAAAGCTCTGATTTTCGAGCTTCAGCGCTTCATCGCGTCCGAGACGAGCAGCCGCTTCAATGGTTTTCACCGCCGTGATCGGCGCCGGGTAGTGTTTACCCGCCGTCTGCATCACCATGCCTTTAGCGATGGTGAAGCTCATGGTGGCTTCAATCTTGCTGAGTTTTAACGGTTCCAGCTTCGGCTGGCGTTTGGCTTTCCAGTCGAGATCGCCGTTAATGGCCTGACGCAGAATGGCGAGTGCACCTTCAACCAGTTTCTCTGGCTTCACGACGCCGTCGACCAGGCCGATTTTCTGAGCCTGTTCTGCGCCGACATCTTTACCTGCGGCAATGATCTCAAGGGCGCTGTCGGCACCCAGCATGCGCGGCATACGCACGGAGCCGCCAAAGCCCGGCATAATGCCCAGCTTGGTTTCCGGCAGGCCGATGCGCAGGTCCGGCGTCGCCAGACGGTAGTCGGTCGCCAGTACGCACTCGCAGCCGCCGCCCAGCGCGTAGCCGTTAACGGCGGAAATGGTCGGGACAGGCAGATCTTCCAGACGATTAAAGACGCTGTTGGCAAAGTGCAGCCACTGGCTCAGCTGTTCTTCCGGGACCAGGAACAGCGAAAGAAACTCGGTGATATCGGCACCGACAATAAAGGCCGCTTTGTTCGAACGCAGCAGCAGCCCTTTTAATTCAGGTTGTTTTTCAAGAACATCCAGCGCCTGGCCAAGACTGGCCACCGTCGCGGTATCAAGCTTGTTCACTGAGCCGGGGGCATCGAACACCAGTTCGGCAATGCCATCTTCCAGCCAGTTGAGGTACAGGGTGTCGCCTTTGTAGAGCATGTCAGTCTCCTGAATCCAGCAATTGGATCTGGTCATACCAGATGAATCGGAGTGTGGGATTTATGTTAATAAAATGCAAATTACTCATTAAGAAAATGCTGCATTGATCACGGTCGGTGGAAATCACGCAGCCGGAGTGAGGTGTGCTAAGATGCGATGACTTGAGGTCAAAAAAACGAAAGGAAGAATGATGGACTCACTGGCTTCGCTTTATAAAAATCATATCGTTACCCTACAGGAACGTACCCGCGATGTACTGGCCCGCTTTAAGCTGGATGCGCTGCTGATCCACTCCGGCGAGCTGATGAATACCTTTCTGGATGACCACGCTTATCCGTTTAAGGTGAACCCGCAGTTTAAAGCCTGGGTGCCGGTGACTCAGGTTCCAAATTGCTGGCTGCTGGTAGACGGCGTGAACAAGCCGAAACTGTGGTTCTACCTGCCGGTCGATTACTGGCACAACGTAGAACCGCTGCCGACCTCTTTCTGGACGGAAGAGATTGATGTGATTGCACTGCCGAAAGCGGACGGCATTGGCAGCCAGCTGCCTGCCGCGCGAGGCAACATCGGCTACATTGGCCCTGTTCCGGAGCGCGCGCTGGGTCTGGATATTCCGGCAGACAAACTCAATCCGAAAGGCGTGCTGGATTACCTGCACTATTACCGCGCGTATAAAACCGACTACGAACTTTACTGCATGCGTGAAGCGCAAAAAACGGCGGTGAATGGCCACCGTGCCGCGCACGAAGCGTTCCAGTCGGGGATGAGCGAGTTCGACATCAATCAGGCCTATCTGACCGCGACGGGCCACCGTGATACCGACGTGCCGTACAGCAATATCGTCGCGCTGAACGAGCACGCGTCTGTGCTTCATTACACCAAACTGGATCACCACGTTCCGTCGGAGATGCGCAGCTTCCTGCTTGACGCAGGCGCCGAGTACAACGGTTACGCGGCCGACCTGACCCGTACCTGGGCGGCGAATGCGGATACCGATTTCGCGCAGCTGATTAAAGACGTAAACGATGAACAGCTGGCGCTGATTGCCACTATGAAGGCGGGAACCAGCTATGTGGATTACCACATCCAGTTCCATCAGCGCATCGCAAAACTGCTGCGTAAGCATCAGATTGTGAAAGACATGAGCGAAGAGGCGATGGTCGAGAACGATCTGACCGGGCCATTTATGCCGCACGGTATCGGCCATCCGCTGGGCCTGCAGGTTCACGACGTTGCGGGCTTTATGCAGGATGACACCGGCACGCACCTGGCGGCACCGTCTAAATATCCTTACCTGCGCTGCACCCGTATTCTGGAGCCGCGTATGGTGCTGACGATTGAACCGGGGATCTACTTTATCGAATCCCTGCTGGCGCCGTGGCGTGAAGGCCAGTTCAGCAAACACTTCAACTGGGAAAAAATTGACGCGCTGAAGCCGTTTGGCGGTATTCGCATCGAAGATAACGTGGTGGTTCACGAAAACGGTATCGAGAATATGACGCGAGACCTGAAGCTGGCCTGATGGAAAGCTGGCTGATACCGGCTGAACCGGTCACCTTTGTTGAGGAAATCAAGAAAAGCCGCTTTATTACGCTGCTGGCGCATACCGACGGCGTAGAGGCGGCAAAGGCGTTTGTCGAATCCGTTCGGGCTGAACATCCTGACGCGCGTCACCACTGTGTGGCGTGGGTGGCAGGGCCGCCGGATGATTCACAACAGCTGGGGTTTTCCGACGACGGTGAACCGGCGGGCACGGCCGGTAAACCCATGCTTTCGCAGCTGATGGGCAGCGGCGTGGGTGAAATTACCGCCGTGGTGGTGCGCTACTACGGCGGCATCCTGTTAGGCACGGGTGGGCTGGTAAAAGCCTATGGCGGCGGAGTTCAGCAGGCACTGAATATGCTCACAACTATCCGCAAAACGCCGCTCACCGAATATACTTTGTTGTGCGATTACGCTCAGCTATCGGGCATTGAAACGCTGCTCAAACAGTTTAACGGCGTCATCGCGCACAGTGAATATCAGGCAATGGTGCAATTACGCGTGGCGCTTCCTCAGGCGGAGCTGGCTGCTTTTTCAGCAAAACTGGCTGATTTTAGTCGTGGTTCGTTGCAATTGCTGCCGATTGAAGAATAATCCCCACCTCACTTTTTTGAATACCAAAGGAAGCGGCAGAGATGCATTTTCGTGCCATAACCCGAATCGTTGGACTACTGGTCATACTCTTTTCCGGGACGATGATTCTCCCAGGACTGGTGGCGCTTATCTACCGGGACGGCGCGGGGCGGGCATTTACCCAGACCTTCTTTGTCGCGCTGGCGATTGGCTCGCTGCTGTGGTGGCCAAACCGTCGTCAGAAAGGTGAACTGAAATCTCGCGAAGGATTTCTGATTGTGGTCCTGTTCTGGACGGTGCTGGGGAGCGTCGGTTCGCTGCCCTTCATCTTCTCTGAACAGCCTAACCTGAGCATTACGGATGCCTTTTTTGAATCGTTCTCCGGTTTAACAACCACCGGGGCGACGACGCTGGTGGGTCTGGATTCTCTCCCGCACGCCATTCTCTTTTATCGCCAGATGCTGCAGTGGTTCGGGGGGATGGGGATCATCGTCCTGGCAGTGGCTATTCTCCCTATTCTGGGCGTTGGCGGCATGCAGCTCTATCGCGCTGAAATGCCCGGGCCGCTGAAAGATAACAAAATGCGCCCGCGTATTGCCGAGACGGCGAAAACCCTCTGGCTTATCTATGTATTACTGACGGTGGCCTGTGCGCTGGCGCTATGGTTTGCCGGGATGCCCGCTTTCGACGCCATCGGACACAGCTTTGCGACGATCGCTATCGGCGGGTTTTCCACCCACGATGCCAGCGTCGGCTACTTCGACAGCCCAACGATTAACACGATTATTGCCATTTTCCTGCTGATTTCAGGCTGTAACTACGGTCTGCACTTCTCTTTACTGAGCGGGCGAAGCCTGAAAGTATACTGGCGTGACCCGGAGTTCCGCATGTTCATTGGCGTCCAGCTTACGCTGGTGATCATCTGTACCCTGGTGCTGTGGTTCCATGATGTCTACAACTCCGCGCTGACCACGCTAAATCAGGCGTTCTTCCAGGTGGTATCGATGGCGACGACCGCCGGGTTTACCACCGACAGCATCGCGCGCTGGCCGCTGTTCCTGCCGGTGCTGCTGTTATGCTCGGCATTTATCGGGGGCTGTGCGGGTTCTACGGGCGGTGGCCTGAAGGTGATTCGTATTCTGCTGCTGTTTAAGCAGGGGAACCGTGAGCTGAAGCGCCTGGTCCACCCGAACGCGGTTTACAGCATTAAGCTGGGGAACCGCGCGCTGCCGGAACGTATCCTCGAAGCGGTGTGGGGATTCTTCTCGGCGTATGCGCTGGTCTTTATCGTCAGTATGCTGGCGATTATCGCGACGGGGGTGGATGATTTCTCCGCCTTTGCGTCCGTCGTAGCAACATTGAATAACCTCGGGCCCGGTCTGGGCGTTGTGGCGGATAACTTTGCCAGCATGAACCCGGTCGCGAAATGGATCCTCATCGCCAATATGCTGTTTGGTCGTCTTGAGGTCTTTACGCTGCTGGTGCTGTTCACCCCTACATTCTGGCGCGAGTGAGGAGCCGTTGATGAAAACATTGATTCTTTTCTCTACGCGAGACGGGCAAACGCGTGAGATTGCCGCTTATCTGGCGTCGGAATTAAAAGAACTGGGTATTTACTCTGATGTGGTGAACCTGAACCGTGCGGAGCAGATTGCCTGGCAGGAGTACGATCGCGTGGTGATTGGCGCGTCAATTCGTTACGGGCATTTCCATCCGGCGCTGGATCGCTTTGTGAAAAAGCACACGGCGGTGCTCAACAAATTGCCCGGTGCCTTTTACTCGGTCAACCTGGTCGCACGTAAAGCCGAGAAGCGTACGCCGCAGACCAACAGCTACACGCGCAAGTTTTTGCTCAGCTCGCCGTGGCAGCCTGACCTTTGCGCCGTCTTTGCCGGCGCGCTGCGCTACCCTCGCTACCGCTGGTATGACCGCTTTATGATCCGCCTGATTATGAAGATGACCGGGGGTGAAACCGATACGCGTAAAGAAGTGGTTTATACCGACTGGTCGCAGGTGGCCAGTTTTGCGCGGGAAATCGCACATTTAACGGGCGATTCGCGACATAAATAAGCGTTAAGTTTGAAAAGTGAGCGAACGAAAAGTTTTTTGTATTTTATGCTTGTCACGTCGGAATAACTCCCTATAATGCGCCTCCACTGACACGGAACAACGGCACACACGCCGCCGGGTCAGCAGAGAAAAGCGAAAATAAACGCTTGACTCTGAAGCGGGAAGGCGTAATATGCACACCCCGCGCCGCAGCGAAAAGCGAAGCGGCACTGCTCTTTAACAATTTATCAGACAATCTGTGTGGGCACTCAAAGTGACATGGATTCTTAATGTCTTCGGACAATAAATGAATACCAAGTCTCTGAGTGAACATACGTAATTCATTACGAAGTTTAATTCACGAGCATCAAACTTAAATTGAAGAGTTTGATCATGGCTCAGATTGAACGCTGGCGGCAGGCCTAACACATGCAAGTCGAGCGGTAGCACAGGGAGCTTGCTCCTGGGTGACGAGCGGCGGACGGGTGAGTAATGTCTGGGAAACTGCCTGATGGAGGGGGATAACTACTGGAAACGGTAGCTAATACCGCATAACGTCGCAAGACCAAAGAGGGGGACCTTCGGGCCTCTTGCCATCAGATGTGCCCAGATGGGATTAGCTAGTAGGTGGGGTAACGGCTCACCTAGGCGACGATCCCTAGCTGGTCTGAGAGGATGACCAGCCACACTGGAACTGAGACACGGTCCAGACTCCTACGGGAGGCAGCAGTGGGGAATATTGCACAATGGGCGCAAGCCTGATGCAGCCATGCCGCGTGTATGAAGAAGGCCTTCGGGTTGTAAAGTACTTTCAGCGGGGAGGAAGGTGTTGAGGTTAATAACCTCAGCAATTGACGTTACCCGCAGAAGAAGCACCGGCTAACTCCGTGCCAGCAGCCGCGGTAATACGGAGGGTGCAAGCGTTAATCGGAATTACTGGGCGTAAAGCGCACGCAGGCGGTCTGTCAAGTCGGATGTGAAATCCCCGGGCTCAACCTGGGAACTGCATTCGAAACTGGCAGGCTAGAGTCTTGTAGAGGGGGGTAGAATTCCAGGTGTAGCGGTGAAATGCGTAGAGATCTGGAGGAATACCGGTGGCGAAGGCGGCCCCCTGGACAAAGACTGACGCTCAGGTGCGAAAGCGTGGGGAGCAAACAGGATTAGATACCCTGGTAGTCCACGCCGTAAACGATGTCGACTTGGAGGTTGTGCCCTTGAGGCGTGGCTTCCGGAGCTAACGCGTTAAGTCGACCGCCTGGGGAGTACGGCCGCAAGGTTAAAACTCAAATGAATTGACGGGGGCCCGCACAAGCGGTGGAGCATGTGGTTTAATTCGATGCAACGCGAAGAACCTTACCTACTCTTGACATCCAGAGAACTTTCCAGAGATGGATTGGTGCCTTCGGGAACTCTGAGACAGGTGCTGCATGGCTGTCGTCAGCTCGTGTTGTGAAATGTTGGGTTAAGTCCCGCAACGAGCGCAACCCTTATCCTTTGTTGCCAGCGGTCCGGCCGGGAACTCAAAGGAGACTGCCAGTGATAAACTGGAGGAAGGTGGGGATGACGTCAAGTCATCATGGCCCTTACGAGTAGGGCTACACACGTGCTACAATGGCGCATACAAAGAGAAGCGACCTCGCGAGAGCAAGCGGACCTCATAAAGTGCGTCGTAGTCCGGATTGGAGTCTGCAACTCGACTCCATGAAGTCGGAATCGCTAGTAATCGTAGATCAGAATGCTACGGTGAATACGTTCCCGGGCCTTGTACACACCGCCCGTCACACCATGGGAGTGGGTTGCAAAAGAAGTAGGTAGCTTAACCTTCGGGAGGGCGCTTACCACTTTGTGATTCATGACTGGGGTGAAGTCGTAACAAGGTAACCGTAGGGGAACCTGCGGTTGGATCACCTCCTTACCTTAAAGAACCTGCCTTTGCAGTGCTCACACAGATTGTCTGATGAAAAACAGCAGTAAAAATCTCTGCAGGCTTGTAGCTCAGGTGGTTAGAGCGCACCCCTGATAAGGGTGAGGTCGGTGGTTCAAGTCCACTCAGGCCTACCAAACTCCTTTTAAAGGATGAGCGGTACAGAGATTATAAACGATGGGGCTATAGCTCAGCTGGGAGAGCGCCTGCTTTGCACGCAGGAGGTCTGCGGTTCGATCCCGCATAGCTCCACCATCTTTTACTGCGAACCCAAAAAAACTTCAGAGTGAACCTGAAAAGGTGCACTGCGAAGTTTTGCTCTTTAAAAATCTGGATCAAGCTGAAAATTGAAACGACACATCTTAATTGGTGTGTTCGAGTCTCTCAAATTTTCGCAAGTCGATGATGAATCGAAAGAAACATCTTCGGGTTGTGAGGTTAAGCGACTAAGCGTACACGGTGGATGCCCTGGCAGTCAGAGGCGATGAAGGACGTGCTAATCTGCGAAAAGCGCCGGCGAGGTGATATGAACCTTTGACCCGGCGATGTCCGAATGGGGAAACCCAGTGTGATTCGTCACACTATCGTTAACTGAATACATAGGTTAACGAGGCGAACCGGGGGAACTGAAACATCTAAGTACCCCGAGGAAAAGAAATCAACCGAGATTCCCCCAGTAGCGGCGAGCGAACGGGGAGCAGCCCAGAGTCTGAATCAGCTTGTGTGTTAGTGGAAGCGTCTGGAAAGTCGCACGGTACAGGGTGACAGTCCCGTACACGAAAGCACACAGGCTGTGAACTCGAAGAGTAGGGCGGGACACGTGGTATCCTGTCTGAATATGGGGGGACCATCCTCCAAGGCTAAATACTCCTGACTGACCGATAGTGAACCAGTACCGTGAGGGAAAGGCGAAAAGAACCCCGGCGAGGGGAGTGAAAAAGAACCTGAAACCGTGTACGTACAAGCAGTGGGAGCACCTTCGTGGTGTGACTGCGTACCTTTTGTATAATGGGTCAGCGACTTATATTCTGTAGCAAGGTTAACCGTATAGGGGAGCCGAAGGGAAACCGAGTCTTAACTGGGCGTTAAGTTGCAGGGTATAGACCCGAAACCCGGTGATCTAGCCATGGGCAGGTTGAAGGTTGGGTAACACTAACTGGAGGACCGAACCGACTAATGTTGAAAAATTAGCGGATGACTTGTGGCTGGGGGTGAAAGGCCAATCAAACCGGGAGATAGCTGGTTCTCCCCGAAAGCTATTTAGGTAGCGCCTCGTGAACTCATCTTCGGGGGTAGAGCACTGTTTCGGCTAGGGGGCCATCCCGGCTTACCAACCCGATGCAAACTACGAATACCGAAGAATGTTATCACGGGAGACACACGGCGGGTGCTAACGTCCGTCGTGAAGAGGGAAACAACCCAGACCGCCAGCTAAGGTCCCAAAGTCATGGTTAAGTGGGAAACGATGTGGGAAGGCACAGACAGCCAGGATGTTGGCTTAGAAGCAGCCATCATTTAAAGAAAGCGTAATAGCTCACTGGTCGAGTCGGCCTGCGCGGAAGATGTAACGGGGCTAAACCATGCACCGAAGCTGCGGCAGCGACACTTAAGTGTTGTTGGGTAGGGGAGCGTTCTGTAAGCCGTTGAAGGTGTGCTGTGAGGCATGCTGGAGGTATCAGAAGTGCGAATGCTGACATAAGTAACGATAAAGCGGGTGAAAAGCCCGCTCGCCGGAAGACCAAGGGTTCCTGTCCAACGTTAATCGGGGCAGGGTGAGTCGACCCCTAAGGCGAGGCCGAAAGGCGTAGTCGATGGGAAACAGGTTAATATTCCTGTACTTGGTGTTACTGCGAAGGGGGGACGGAGAAGGCTATGTTAGCCGGGCGACGGTTGTCCCGGTTTAAGCATGTAGGCGGAGGTTCCAGGTAAATCCGGTACCTTTTAACGCTGAGGTGTGATGACGAGGCACTACGGTGCTGAAGTAACAAATGCCCTGCTTCCAGGAAAAGCCTCTAAGCATCAGGTAACATCAAATCGTACCCCAAACCGACACAGGTGGTCAGGTAGAGAATACCAAGGCGCTTGAGAGAACTCGGGTGAAGGAACTAGGCAAAATGGTGCCGTAACTTCGGGAGAAGGCACGCTGATATGTAGGTGAAGCCCCTGCGGGTGGAGCTGAAATCAGTCGAAGATACCAGCTGGCTGCAACTGTTTATTAAAAACACAGCACTGTGCAAACACGAAAGTGGACGTATACGGTGTGACGCCTGCCCGGTGCCGGAAGGTTAATTGATGGGGTTAGCGGCAACGCGAAGCTCTTGATCGAAGCCCCGGTAAACGGCGGCCGTAACTATAACGGTCCTAAGGTAGCGAAATTCCTTGTCGGGTAAGTTCCGACCTGCACGAATGGCGTAATGATGGCCAGGCTGTCTCCACCCGAGACTCAGTGAAATTGAACTCGCTGTGAAGATGCAGTGTACCCGCGGCAAGACGGAAAGACCCCGTGAACCTTTACTATAGCTTGACACTGAACACTGGTCCTTGATGTGTAGGATAGGTGGGAGGCTTTGAAGCGTGGACGCCAGTCTGCGTGGAGCCAACCTTGAAATACCACCCTTTAATGGCTGGTGTTCTAACGTAGACCCGTAATCCGGGTTGCGGACAGTGTCTGGTGGGTAGTTTGACTGGGGCGGTCTCCTCCCAAAGAGTAACGGAGGAGCACGAAGGTTAGCTAATCCTGGTCGGACATCAGGAGGTTAGTGCAATGGCATAAGCTAGCTTGACTGCGAGAGTGACGGCTCGAGCAGGTGCGAAAGCAGGTCATAGTGATCCGGTGGTTCTGAATGGAAGGGCCATCGCTCAACGGATAAAAGGTACTCCGGGGATAACAGGCTGATACCGCCCAAGAGTTCATATCGACGGCGGTGTTTGGCACCTCGATGTCGGCTCATCACATCCTGGGGCTGAAGTAGGTCCCAAGGGTATGGCTGTTCGCCATTTAAAGTGGTACGCGAGCTGGGTTTAGAACGTCGTGAGACAGTTCGGTCCCTATCTGCCGTGGGCGCTGGAGAATTGAGGGGGGCTGCTCCTAGTACGAGAGGACCGGAGTGGACGCATCACTGGTGTTCGGGTTGTCATGCCAATGGCACTGCCCGGTAGCTAAATGCGGAAAAGATAAGTGCTGAAAGCATCTAAGCACGAAACTTGCCCCGAGATGAGTTCTCCCTGACCCTTTAAGGGTCCTGAAGGAACGTTGAAGACTACGACGTTGATAGGTCGGGTGTGTAAGCGCAGCGATGCGTTGAGCTAACCGATACTAATGAACCGTGAGGCTTAACCTTACAACGCCGAAGCTGTTTCGGCGAAGAGACGACACATTCAAATTTCAGCCTGATACAGATTTAACAGAATTTGCCTGGCGGCTTTAGCGCGGTGGTCCCACCTGACCCCATGCCGAACTCAGAAGTGAAACGCCGTAGCGCCGATGGTAGTGTGGGGTCTCCCCATGTGAGAGTAGGGAACTGCCAGGCATCAAATAAGTGAAGAGGCCATCCGAAAGGATGGCCTTTTTGCGTTTATACGCTGCACAAACTAATCCCCCAACGCCCTGCTTATACGGTAAACTACCTGCGTTTTTGCATCAGGATAGCGTCTATGAACCACTCCCTTAAGCCCTGGAATACCTTTGGCATTCAACGCAATGCTAAACAAATTGTACGTGCCGATACTGCACAGCAACTGCTGGATGCATGGCAAAGCGCAACAGAAAATAACGAACCCGTACTGATTCTGGGCGAAGGAAGTAATGTCCTGTTTCTCGATGATTTTGCGGGAACGGTGATCGTTAACCGCATCATGGGGATTGATGTTGAAGAGCGTGCCGACAGCTGGCACCTGCACGTGGGGGCCGGTGAAAACTGGCATCATCTGGTGCAATTCACCCTCGAAAAAGGGATGCCGGGCCTGGAAAACCTTGCGCTTATTCCAGGCTGCGCCGGATCGTCACCTATTCAAAACATCGGTGCCTACGGCATCGAACTGAAACACGTCTGCGAATATGTCGACTGCATCGAACTGGCGACCGGAACGGCTAAGCGTTTAACGGCGGAGCAGTGCCGGTTTGGCTATCGTGACAGTATCTTCAAACATGAATATCAGGATCGCTACGTGATTGTCGCCGTGGGTCTGTGCCTGTCGAAGAACTGGCAGCCCGTGTTGACCTACGGGGATTTAACGCGTCTCGACCCGGCTACCGTAACCGCCCGCGACGTTTTTGACTCGGTTTGCCATATGCGGATGACCAAACTTCCCGATCCAAAAGTAAACGGAAACGCAGGAAGTTTCTTCAAAAACCCGGTTATCAGCAGCGAAAATGCAAAAGTCTTTCTTGAAGGATGGCCAGCCGCGCCACATTACCCTCAGGCGGATGGCAGCGTGAAGCTTGCCGCAGGATGGCTTATCGATCAATGCCAGCTAAAAGGCACTTCAGTAGGCGGTGCTGCCGTTCACCAGCAGCAGGCTCTGGTGCTGATTAATCAGCGCGATGCGACCAGCGATGATGTTGTACAGCTGGCTCATTATGTTCGTCAGCGTGTGGGCGAAAAATTTAACGTCTGGCTGGAGCCAGAAGTTCGCTTCATTGGCTGCACAGGTGAAGTTAATGCCGTGGAGGCTATCGCGTGAAGGACAATACCATTCCCTTAACCCTGATTGGCATCCTTGCTGACGGTGAGTTTCATTCTGGCGAGCAGCTGGGTGAACAGCTTGGCATGAGCCGTTCTGCTATCAATAAACATATCCATACGCTTCGCGACTGGGGTGTTGATGTGTTCACGGTTCCTGGAAAAGGCTACAGCCTGCCGGAGCCGATTCAATTGCTGAATGAAGAAACGATCCGCAGCCAGATCGGACACGGCAATGTTGCGGTGCTGCCGGTGATTGATTCGACGAACCAGTATCTTCTGGATCGTCTGCCTGAGCTGACATCCGGCGATGCCTGCGTTGCTGAATATCAACAGGCCGGTCGCGGCCGTCGCGGTCGCAAATGGTTTTCGCCATTTGGCGCTAACCTCTATTTGTCTATGTACTGGCGACTCGATCAGGGCCCGGCCGCTGCTATTGGCCTGAGTCTGGTCATCGGCATCGTCATGGCGGAAGTGCTGCACGATCTGGGAGCGGATAAGGTACGTGTTAAGTGGCCTAATGACCTCTACCTCAACGATCGTAAACTTGCCGGTATTCTGGTCGAACTGACGGGAAAAACGGGCGATGCGGCGCAAATCGTCATTGGCGCAGGCCTCAACATGGTGATGCGCAATGTACAAAATGATGTGGTGAATCAGGCCTGGACTAACCTCCAGGAGGCGGGGATCGTCATCGATCGTAACACCCTTGCCGTGCGTATGATTAAAGAGTTGCGCAGTTCACTCACGCTTTTTGAGCAGGAAGGGCTGGCACCGTTCCTGTCTCGTTGGGAAAAGCTGGATAACTTCATTAACCGCCCGGTGAAACTGCTGATTGGTGATAAAGAGATCTACGGGACTTCACGCGGTATTGACGCACAGGGCGCGCTGCTCCTGGAGCAGGATGGCGTGATTAAACCCTGGATGGGCGGTGAGATTTCACTGCGAAGTGCCGAATAACCGGATCGAGTTAATTATGCGAAAACCCGTGTGCGCAACGCTGGCCGTCATGATGAGTCTGCTGTTCTCGCCTCTCTCTCATGCGGATCGGGCCTGGGAGAGTTACAAGGCCCGCTTTTTCAAACCGGAAGGCCGCATTGTTGATACCGGTAATGGCGGCGTGTCGCATACGGAAGGTCAGGGTTTTGCCATGCTGATGGCGGTGGCCAACGACGATAAAGCCACGTTCGATAAGCTCTGGCAATGGACAGACAGTCAGCTGAAGAACAAAGAAAATGGTCTGTTTTACTGGCGCTATAATCCCGCAGAGTCCAACCCGGTCGCCGACAAAAACAACGCTGCAGACGGCGACGTGCTGATTGCCTGGGCGTTGCTGAAAGCCGACGCCCGCTGGCATGACAAACGCTACAGCGCCGCATCGGATGCAATTACAAAAGCACTGATTGACCACAGCGTGATCCGCTATGCCGGTTACCGCGTGATGCTGCCCGGCGTCCAGGGGTTTAAGCTTGAGGGTGAAGTGGTCCTCAATCCTTCCTATTTCGTGTTTCCGGCCTGGCAGGCCTTCTCCAGACGCAGTCATTTGCCGGTCTGGCGCGATTTGATTAAGGACGGGAAACGCCTGCTGGGGAAAATGGGGTCGGGTAAAGCGAATCTGCCCACTGACTGGGTTTCACTGGCATCAGGTGGCAAGCTGGCTCCCGCAAAAGGCTGGCCACCGCGAATGAGCTATGACGCGATTCGTGTTCCGCTGTACGTTGCCTGGTCTGATAAGCAAAGCCCGCTGCTGACGCCGTGGAAGGCCTGGTTCGGCCAGTTCCCCCGGGAACAAACGCCCGCCTGGGTTAACGTGACGACCAACGAATATGCGCCCTACATGATGGAAGGCGGCCTGCTGGCTGTACGTGATTTCACGATGGGGCAGTCTTCCGGTGAACCCGAAATCACCGCTAAAGACGACTACTATTCGGCAAGTCTGAAAATGCTGGTGTGGATCGCCCAGCAATAATGTCGAGATTGTCCCTCTCCCCGATGGGGAGAGGGACGTCATACCGTGTTACTGCGGATACGGTACCCAATCCCCGCCGTTCAGGCGAACGTAAGGTTTGTTTTGATACTGAATGACGACCGCGTTAGCGTTCTCTGAGACTTCTGCCGTTTGCGGCAGTTTGCTGGTGAGCTGATCCCAGTTCACGCTATCTTCCACAAACAGCTTCCCGTCAACGGCGCGGGCAACCAGTTCTGAGATCGCCAGATAGCTGGTTGGCTGTGTAATCTCAATCGGTGCGCCCTGATGCGGAGCCTTCATCCCAAAGAATTTAATGCCTGCAGGCACGTTAGTGATGGACGGGCTTGGGATATCACGCAGACCCGACACCTGCATTCTGTCACCTTTCAGCGCACCACCGTGCTCAGGCACCACAACCACCATTACTTTACGGCCTGATTTTTCCAGCTCCGTGAAGAACGCGTCCAGCTCGTCAAAGAACTTCTGCGCACGCACTTTATAATCAGCCGTTTTGCTCACGCCCGGGAAATGGTTACCGTCGTGGAGCGGCAGGGTGTTAAAGAACGTCGCGCTGCGCGGATTACTGTCTTTTTCGATGGTCTGCAGCCAGCGCTGCAGGACGGCAGTATCGTCATAAACGGGCGAACCGTCGAAGCCCAGCAGAGAGACAGGAAGACCGGTTTGATCCATCAGCGGTGCCTGCATGCCGCCCTGTTCGCGCACCTCTTTCAGGAAGTTACCGAACTGTCCGTTATGCCCCAGCATCAGGTGCTGCGTAAAGCCCAGCTTTGCGAGGTTATCGAACAGATAACACTGGTTGCCTGCGGGTTGATACAGGTTTTTATGCGATGTCTGACCGCAGCTTGCACGCAGCAGGCGGATCGCCGCCGGGCCGCTGTACGAGGTGGCAGAGTTGAAATCTTTAAACTGAATATCGAAGTGTGACCACAGCGGATGAGACATCAAACCGGCGGCGTCCACGTCGGCCCAGGAAAGAGAGCAGATGTTGATCACCAGCAGTTCAAACGGCTGAGCATCCGCCGGCAGCGCATCCGGGAATTTAGTCTGTCGCTTGTCTTCCGCGGTATAGAAACTGGAGAGCCAGGCGTTCAGGTTGGTTGAGGTCGGCGGTGCGGTCTGGGTTGGGATATCGCCCACCACAGGCGTATCGCCTGCCGTTGTGACGGTTGCCGCCGCGCTTCCCCCTGTGGTGGTCACCGTGGTGGTCGGTTGACCGGCAGGCCACAGCGAAAAGTTCGGCCCAGCCAGCGTCAGCACGTTAAGCCAGATCATAATCGCGACGACAAACACCGTGACGCGGATCCACTGTGACAGGAACAGCCAGGCAACCAGCAGCACAAATACCGCGCCAATCATTTGCCAGTTAATAAAGCGCTCGGTCAGATCGAGGACATAGCTGGCGCTAAAGCCCGCCACTTGGGACCCCTGGCTCATAATGCTGTCCGGCCCCGGTAGCCAGGTATCATGCCAGAACAGCGCAAAGCCGACAGGTATAGCGACCCAGTGGCGCAAGCGATGTAGCCTGATATTCGGCAGCGGCATCAGCAGGAAGGCCATAAACACCAGGTTGAGAAGGGGATGGAAATTCAGATAGCCTGCCCACAGCAGGCCAAACTTCACCAGAAAGTAGAAGTTCCAGCCGGAAAGGCCGCGCCAGTATTGCCAGAGCGGCGAGGGTGACGAAGCGGTATAGGTAGAATTAGTCATGTTTTCGGTCTGCCTTGACGTGTGATGCCCGTGTCAGTGTTCCGGCTGGTTTTACATAGCGAGGTTTAATAAACAGCACTCTGGCCATATCACGGATACGGCGTATGGAATGGCGCGCATAGTAGCCAAGCGGGAAAAAGATCAGCGCACAGAATATAACCAGTTGAATGATATCGCTGATGTTCATGATGATGCGTTCTCCGCGTTGTCTGTTAATAAGCGAAGGGGTTCCGGAACCCGACGCCAGACGTGTCCATCATGTCTGGCATTGAGGATCGGTTTGGCATCGCTCTTGATTGCGAGCGGTTTGGCCCATTGCTCAGGCTGGAGCGCACGCATCTGCACCAGCTCCGCGCTAATCGTATTATCTTCGAACCAAATCATACGGTTCGAGAAAATATCCCCTGTAGGCAGGGGGAAGATGTGGTTAAGCGCCGTATCGAGATCGTTTACCCGGCAGAAGGACAAAAACAGCACCAGGCGATTGTCGCCAATGGTCATGATGTCCCCTGTACGGTTCGGGCGACATAAGGTGAGAGCCTGTTCAACGCGAATACCCGGTACAGGACGCAGGGCAACCATGACCCCTTTTCCGTCAGCAGGTAGAAGCGTGTTGTTCATCATGTTGCCCACGGCGTCGCAGAAGGTATCCCATTTTTGGTACCCACGCAGCTTCATCGGCTGCGTCATGGAGAGCAGCGTGGAAATATCTTCCGGTACGTGGCGGCTAAACTGCTGGCCCTGAACGCTTTCGATAAGCGTCAGGCAGCGTGACAACGGCGCATTCCAGGGAATAACCATATTGGCGCCGCAGCCCAGAAGCAGGCGCTCATCGGTGGCGCGCAGGCTGGTATTATTTTCGCGCACGATGATTTTCAACGCACTTCCGCGCTGGCGGCGTAAGGTGTGGATTTGCCGTGCCAGCGTCTCAATCTGGTTATTCTGCATCAGCGAGAAAATAAGGGTTGCCGCCTGGGTTGTGCGGGCTTCATGGAAGAGGGCTTCGTTAGAATCAAACAGCGTCCAGTTTTCCGACAGGGCGGGTGCCCCCTCTAAAACCGCGATATGGCTCAGGATGCGTTTTTCATCACTGCGCGGCTGCACCACGGTTTCTTCCTGCTGCGCCAGGTGCCACTCGCCCTCGATATGTTTCAGCGTAAGCTGTTGCCTGGCGCTCACGCCTTTTTCATTACACCAGAATGCAATATCGTAGAGATAGCTGCCTGCCTGGTCACGAACGCTTGCCAGACCGAACAGAGAGCGATATTCGGCCATTAAAAGTGAGAACAGCTTGTCATTATTACTGCCGGGATTGACTATCAATAGCGTGCAATTTTGAAATTTTGCCCATTTATTGATTTTTTCCAGCCACGGCAGCAGTTTTTCAGCGGGCATATTTTGCAGGACGTTATTTGCGCATTTCAGAATCACTAAATAGTGATCCGGATCAATAGAGCACTGAACGTCGCGGGACAAAAAGTATAGACTATCGGCTTCCGATGTCATGGAAAATAATCGCACCGTCTGGGGGCCGCGACCACTTTCAAGCGTAATAATTTTCTTCGGATCTTCGCCCATGCTAATGACGGCCACGCGGGAATCCTTATCCTGAGCAGCAATTGTCTGGTTTACCAGACTGATAGCATCTTCATTACGGTCCGTATTAATCCACCAGACTCCTCCGACTGGCATGTGGCTCAATTCGTCCCATAATGACTGGATGCCAATAGAAAATATGGAGTCCACGGTGTCCCTCTTTTCGTCTAATTTATCTGTATCTCAGTTTACTAGCGAAAGCGTAGAAATAAACCTAACATTGAAATTAAAGAACATCAGATTTAGCATGTAAATGAAATTTGTCAGGGCAGGAAGCCCCGCAACTTCTTTAGCGTGCGATTTTCCTTAAAGGGATGGAAAAAGAATGGATAATAACGAACCTGGAACCCCAGTCGACTCGACTCTGGGTTACACATTCCAAAACGATTTTCTGGCGCTGACGCAGGCCTTTTCTTTACCTGAAATAGATTACACCGATATTTCCCAGCGGGAACAGTTGGCCGCGGCTATTAAACGCTGGCCGTTATTAGCTGAATTCGCCCATCAACAATAAGGGAGCCATTGATGGCCATACTCGGATTACAGGGTGTCCGTGGCGGTGTGGGTACCACATCAGTTACCGCGGCGCTGGCGTGGTCATTACAGCTTTTAGGTGAATCGGTGCTGGTTATTGACGCCTGCGCCGATAATTTGTTGCGTATGTCGTTTAACGTCGACTTTTCTCGTGAAGAGGGCTGGGCCCGGGCACTGCTTGATGATAAAGACTGGCAGGATGCAGGGATGCGCTATACCTCCCAGCTCGATCTGCTGCCGTTTGGGCAACTGACCACCACGGAACGCGAGAATGAAGCCGCGTATCAGCGCCTGTTTTCGCAGTTCACGCTGGCGCTGCAAACCCTGAAAGAAAAGGGACACTACAAGTGGATCCTGCTGGATCTGCCGCACGGCGCCGGCACGCTGACCCGACAGCTTATCGCCCAGTGCGATCATATACTTTCCATCGTCAACGTCGATGCGAACTGCCATATCCGCCTGCATCAGCAGGGGCTGCCTCAGAACGCTCACCTTCTGATTAACGATTTGCGCATTGGCAGCCAGATCCAGGACGATCTGTATCAGGTCTGGCTGCAAAGCCAGCGCCGTCTGCTTCCCATTGTCATCCATCGTGATGAGGGGATGGCGGAATGCCTTGCGTCTAAGCAACCGCTCGGCGAATACCGCAGCGATTCACTGGCGGCAGAAGAGATCCTGACGCTGGCTAACTGGTGTCTGCTGAACTTCGCCAACAGGGCGGAGCATGCAGGGAGTTCTGTATGAGTCGTCTCGCCAGCTGGTTACTCATCCCACCGGTCAGTTCGCGTTTGAGCGATCATTACCGGCATTTCCGCCGGCACGGTGCTTCGGCATTTAGCGCCGCGCTCGGTTGTTTCTGGATGATTCTGGCCTGGATGTTTATTCCACTCGAACACCCGCGCTGGCAGCGCATACGTGCCCGGCACAGTGAGCTATATCCGCACATTAATCCCAACCGGCCGCGTCCTTTGGATCCGGCGCGCTATCTCATTCAGGCCATCTGGCTGGTGGTCACGTCATCCCGCTCAGAGAAAATAACGCCGCACTGGCGCAGCTTCTCCCGCGTCCAGCAGTTACGTGAGCGCTACCACCAGTGGCTGGACAGACTGCCCAACAGCGTAAGCGATAAGACCAGCCATCTGGATAACCATAAAGAGCTCGGGCATCTTCACCCGGGCCTGCGGCGTTTTATCCTCGGCGTGATCGTCGTGTTCTCGCTCATTCTGGCGCTGGTCTGTATTACGCAGCCTTTCAACCCTCTGGCGCAGTTCACCTTCCTGATACTGCTGTGGGGCGTGGCGCTGCTGGTCCGCCGTATTCCGGGCCGCTTCTCGGCGCTGATGCTTATTGTGTTGTCGTTGACCGTCTCCTGTCGCTACATCTGGTGGCGTTATACCTCAACCCTGAACTGGGACGACCCGGTCAGCCTGGTGTGCGGCCTGGTGCTGCTGTTTGCCGAAACCTACGCCTGGATCGTGCTGGTGCTGGGCTATTTCCAGGTCATTTGGCCGCTCAACCGCCAGCCGGTTCCGCTGCCAAAAGACACCGCGCAGTGGCCGTCTGTTGATCTCTTTGTACCGACATACAACGAAGATTTGAGCGTAGTGAAAAATACCATTTATGCCGCGCTGGGCATCGACTGGCCGAAAGACAAGCTCAAGGTCTGGATCCTGGATGACGGCAACCGTCCGGCGTTCCGCCAGTTCGCAGAGGAGGTCGGCGTCGAATACATCGCCCGTCCGACTCACGAGCATGCGAAAGCCGGGAACATCAACAACGCGTTGAAGTATGCCACAGGGGAGTTTGTCTCGATCTTTGACTGTGACCACGTGCCGACGCGCTCGTTCCTGCAGATGACCATGGGCTGGTTCCTGAAGGAGAAAGAGCTGGCGATGATGCAGACGCCGCACCACTTCTTCTCGCCGGATCCGTTTGAACGTAACCTTGGCCGCTTCCGAAAAACCCCGAACGAAGGCACCCTGTTCTATGGCCTGGTGCAGGACGGGAACGACATGTGGGATGCCACCTTCTTCTGCGGCTCGTGTGCGGTTATCCGCCGTAAGCCGCTGGATGAAATTGGCGGTATCGCCGTCGAAACGGTCACTGAAGATGCGCACACCTCTCTGCGCCTGCACCGTCGTGGCTATACCTCGGCGTATATGCGTATTCCGCAGGCCGCCGGTCTGGCAACGGAGTCACTGTCGGCGCACATTGGTCAGCGTATTCGCTGGGCGCGCGGCATGGTGCAGATTTTCCGTCTCGATAACCCACTGATTGGGAAAGGGCTCAAGCTGGCGCAACGTCTCTGCTACGTCAACGCCATGTTCCACTTCTTATCCGGTATCCCGCGGCTGATCTTCCTGACCGCGCCGCTGGCGTTCCTGCTCCTTCACGCTTATATCATTTACGCCCCGGCGCTGATGATTGCGCTGTTTGTTCTGCCGCACATGATCCACGCGAGCCTGACGAACTCGAAGATACAGGGTAAATACCGCCATTCCTTCTGGAGTGAAATCTACGAAACGGTGCTGGCCTGGTATATCGCGCCGCCGACGATGGTGGCGCTGATTAACCCGCACAAAGGGAAATTTAATGTCACCGCGAAGGGCGGCCTGGTGGAAGAAGAGTACGTCGACTGGGTGATTTCCCGTCCGTATATCTTCCTGGTACTGCTGAATATCGTTGGCGTCATCGCCGGTATCTGGCGTTACTTCTACGGCCCGGAAAACGAAATCCTGACCGTCTTTGTGAGTATGGCCTGGGTCTTCTACAACCTGATTATCCTCGGCGGCGCGGTAGCGGTGTCGGTGGAGAGCAAGCAGGTTCGTCGTGCGCATCGCGTTGAAATCTGCATGCCTGCTGCGATCGCCCGTGAAGATGGCCATCTCTTCTCCTGTACCGTGCACGACTTCTCTGACGGTGGTCTGGGGATCAAAATCAACGGCCAGGCGAAGGTGCTGGAAGGCCAGAAAGTTAACCTGCTGCTTAAGCGCGGTCAGCAGGAGTATGTCTTCCCGACGCAGGTTGTGCGCGTGGCGGGCAATGAAGTCGGTTTGCAGCTGATGCCGTTGACCAAAAAGCAACATATCGATTTTGTGCAGTGTACGTTTGCCCGCGCGGATACGTGGGCTCTCTGGCAGGACAGCTTCCCGGAAGATAAACCTCTGGAAAGCCTGCTGGATATTCTGAAGCTGGGGTTCCGTGGCTATCGTCACCTTGCAGAATTCGCCCCGTCGTCGGTGAAATTAATTTTCCGGTCACTTACTTCGCTGGTTTCCTGGGTCGTGTCGTTCATTCCTCGTCGTCCTGAGCGGGATGAGGCGAAGCAGGCGGACCCGGTTATGGCTCAACAATGATGATAACGCGATGAAAACAAAACTTTCCTGGTTATGTGCAGTGGCAATGGGGATGAATGTCCTCCCTGCAACAATGGCTAACGCAGCTCCTGGTAACGCAGCGGCAACGCCTGCGCCAACGGTACCTGTCGTCGCGCAGGCAACCGATCCGGTTGTCACCGCGGCACCTGGTCAAACAGAAAATATCATGCCGAACCAGCCTACGGAGGGGAACACCCTGCCGGCAGACGGCCAGGTCATCGGGCAGGTGATGCCGGGCGTCCGGGGGGCGAATGCGCCCGTCGTTGCGGACAATGCGCCGTCGCGGGACGTGAAGCTGACCTTCGCGCAAATTGCACCGCCTCCGGGCAGTATGGTGTTGCGCGGCATCAACCCTAACGGCGGCATTGAGTTTGGCATGCGCAGCGATGAGGTCGTTTCTAACGCGGTGCTGAACCTGGAATACACGCCGTCGCCGTCTCTGCTGCCGACGCAGTCTCAGCTGAAGGTCTACCTGAATGATGAGCTGATGGACGTACTGCCGGTTACCAAAGAGCAGCTGGGTAAGAAAACCCAGGCTCAGGTGCCGATCAACCCGCTGTTCATCACCGACTTTAACCGTATCCGTCTGGAATTTGTCGGCCACTACCGCGATGTCTGCGAAAACCCGGCCAGCAACACGCTTTGGATGGACGTCGGGCGTAACTCCTCGCTGCAGATGACCTACCAGTCGCTGGCGCTGAAAAACGATCTCTCGGCATTCCCGGTTCCGTTCTTTGATCCGCGTGATAACCGTCCGCTCACGCTGCCGATGGTGTTTGCATCATCCCCGGACGTGACCGAGCAGCTGGCGGCCACCATTGTGGCGTCCTGGTTTGGTTCACGTGCTGGCTGGCGTGGACAGAGCTTCCCGGCGATGTATGACAAACTGCCGGACAGAAATGCGATTGTGTTTGCGACCAACGCGAAACGCCCGGCCTTCCTGCGCGATCATCCGGACGTCAAAGCGCCGACCGTTGAGATGATAAGCCATCCGGAAAACCCGTACGTGAAGCTGCTGGTGGTCTTTGGCCGCGACGATAAAGATCTGGTGCAGGCCGCAAAAGCCATTGCCCAGGGCAACGTCCTTTTCCGCGGTGACAGCGTGGTGGTGGATGAGGTCAAACCGCTGCTGGCGCGTAAACCTTATGATGCGCCAAACTGGGTGCGTACCGACCGTGCGGTGACATTTGGCGAGCTGAAAACCTATGAAGAACAGCTGCAGGCGACGGGGCTTGAGCCAGCGCCGATTAGCCTGTCACTGAATCTGCCGCCGGATCTGTACCTGCTGCGCACCAACGGCATTGATATCAATCTGAACTACCGCTATACCGCGCCAGCGACCAAAGACAGCTCGCGCATGGATATCAGCCTGAACAACCAGTTCCTGCAATCGTTCAGCCTGCAAAGCACGCAGGATACTAACCGCCTGATGCTTCGCCTGCCGGTGTTGCAGGGGCTGCTGGACGGTAAAACGGATGTCTCCATCCCGGCACTGAAGCTGGGTGCGATAAACCAGCTGCGCTTCGACTTCCAGTACATGAACCCGATGCCTGGCGGCTCGGCGGAAAACTGCATCACCTTCCAGCCCGTACAGAACCACGTTGTGATTGGCGATGAGTCGACCATCGACTTCTCGAAGTACTATCACTTCCTGGCGATGCCGGATCTGCGCGCCTTTGCTAACGCGGGCTTCCCGTTCAGCCGCATGGCCGATCTCTCTGAGTCCATCGTTGTGATGCCAAAAGCGCCAAGCGAAGGGCAGGTCACGACCCTGCTGGATACCATGGCGACCGTTGGGGGACAGACGGGATTACCAGCGATTAACGTCACGTTGACGGACGATGGCAGCCAGATTCAGAACAAAGACGCTGACATCATGGTGATCGGTACCATTCCGGATAAGCTGAAGGATGACAAACGTATCGATCTGCTGGTGAAAGCGGCCCAGTCCTGGGTTAACACGCCGCTGCGCCAGACCGAGTTCCCGAGCATTATGCCGGATGTGAACGACCGTCAGGCCAGCGCGCAGACGACCGTAACGTCTCAGGGGGCAATGGCCGCGGTGGTGGGCTTCCAGTCACCTTACAACGAACAGCGTAGCGTGGTGGCTCTCCTGGCGGATAGCCCGCGCGGGTATGAACTGCTCAATACGGCCATGAACGACAGCGGTAAACGTGCCGCGATGTTTGGTTCCGTTTCGGTGATCCGTGAGTCCGGCGTCAATAGCCTGCGCGTGGGCGACGTGTACTACGTGGGCCATCTGCCGTGGTTCGAACGCCTGTGGTATGCGCTGGCTAACCATCCGGTTCTGCTCGCCATCCTGGCGGCGGTCAGCGTGGTCTTGCTGGCATGGGTGCTGTGGCGTCTGCTGCGTATCATCAGCCGTCGTCGCCTGAACCCGGATGAGTAAGATGTGATGAAAGCCTTTCGCTGGTGTGCATTAGCAGCGTTGATGCTGGCGGCGCTTCCTCTTCGCGCCGCCTGTACCTGGCCTGCCTGGGAGCAGTTTAAAAAGGATTACATCAGTGAGGGCGGGCGTGTCGTTGATCCCAGCGACACGCGCAAAATTACGACCTCGGAAGGGCAAAGCTACGCCTTGTTCTTTGCCCTTGCGGCGAACGATCGCAGCGCGTTTGACCAGCTGCTGACCTGGACGCGCGATAATCTTGCCAGCGGCAATCTCAACGACAACCTGCCCGCCTGGCTATGGGGCCAGAAAGATAAAGAGACGTGGGCGGTGATTGATACCAACTCCGCCTCTGACGCCGATGTCTGGATCGCCTGGTCTCTGCTCGAAGCGGGCCGGTTGTGGAAACATCCGGACTATACCCGCACGGGTAAGGCGCTGCTAAAACGCATTGTCAGTGAGGAAGTGGTGAAAGTGCCGGGGCTCGGCGCAATGCTGCTTCCCGGTAAAGTCGGTTTTGCCGATGAAAACGTCTGGCGTTTTAACCCCAGCTATCTTCCTCCGCAGTTAGCGAGTTATTTCACGCGCTTTGGTACCCCGTGGACCCAGCTTCGTGAAACCAATCAGCGTCTGCTGCTGGAGAGCGCGCCGAAAGGTTTTTCGCCGGACTGGGTTCAGTATCAGAAAAACAAAGGCTGGCGGTTACAGCAGGATAAATCGCTGGTGGGCGGCTACGACGCCATCCGCGTTTATCTCTGGGTGGGAATGATGAGTGATAAAGATCCTCAGAAAGCCCGGCTGCTGACGCGCTTCCAGCCGATGGCGGCAAAGACAATGAAACGGGGTGTGCCGCCGGAGAAAGTGGATGTGGCGACGGGTAAACGCACCGGGAATGGTCCGGTCGGGTTCTCTGCCGCCATGCTGCCGTTTTTACAACAACGTGATGCCCAGGCGGTTCAGCGCCAGCGCGTTGCAGACCATTTTCCCGATAATAATGCCTATTACAGCTACGTGCTGACTCTCTTTGGGCAAGGATGGGATCAGCATCGTTTTCGCTTCACCGCAAAAGGTGAATTAATACCGGATTGGGGCCAGGAATGCGCAAGTTCACAGTAAATCTACTCACTTTATCGCTTGGCCTGGCACTGATGCCGATGGCTGAGGCCGCCAACTCTCCGCAGCAGAAACAGCTGCTGGAACAGGTTCGGCTGGGCGAATCGACACAGCGTGAGGATTTGGTTCGTCAGTCGCTTTATCGTCTTGAGCTGATTGACCCGAACAACCCTGACGTCATTGCCGCACGCTTTCGCTACCTGCTGCGCCAGGGCGATAACGCCGGTGCGCAAAAAGAGCTGGATCGTCTGAAAGGGATCGCGCCGGGCTCGAGTGCGTACCAGTCATCCCGCAATACGATGCTGCTTTCCACCCCGGATGGTCGCCAGCAGCTCCAGCAGGCGCGTTTGCTCGCCACCACGGGACACACGCAGGAGGCGATTGCAGCCTATGACAAGCTGTTTGACGGCAACCCGCCGGGCGGCGACGTGGCGACGGAATACTGGAATGTGGTCGCGAAAGATCCTGCTCGCCGGAATGCGGCCATTAACCAGCTCAAGAAAATCAACACCAGCAGCCCCGGAAATACGCAGCTGCAGGCAACGCTGTCCCAGCTTTTGTTCCAGAGCGGACGCCGTGATGAAGGCTTTGCCGTATTGCAGGAGATGGCTAAATCGACCAACGGGCGCAGCCAGGCGTCTGATATGTGGTATGACCAAATCAAAGGCCAGCCTGCCAGCAGCGCCAGCGTCAGCGCGCTGCAAAAATACCTGAGCGTATTCAGCGACGGCGATAGCGTCGCGGCGGCGCGTGCGCAGCTCGAAGAACAGCAAAAACAGCTCGCTGACCCGGCGTTCCGCGCGAAAGCGGAAGGGCTGGCGGCGGTGGATGCCGGGCAGGGGAGTAAGGCGGTGGCTGAGCTGCAAAAAGCCGTCAGCGCCAACCATGCCGACAGTGAAGCGGTGGGTGCCCTTGGTCAGGCTTATTCCCAGAAAGGCGACCGCGCTCGCGCGGTGGCGCAGTTTGAAAAGGCGATTGCCCTCGATCCCCAGAGCGATAACCGGGGTAAATGGGACAGTCTGCTGAAGGTCAACCGCTACTGGCTGCTGATCCAGCAGGGCGATGCGGCCCTCAAGGCGAATAACCCTGCGCAGGCGGAGCGTTACTATCAGCAGGCGCGCGGTATCGACAATACCGACAGTTATGCGGTGCTGGGGCTGGGCGATGCCGCCGCGGCGCGTAAAGATAACGACGCGGCGGAACGTTACTATCGCCAGGCGCTGCGTATGGACAGCGGCAACAGCAATGCGGTCCGCGGCCTGGCCAATATTTACCGTGCCCAGTCCCCGGAGAAGGCCTCGCAGTTTATCCAGTCTCTCTCCGCCAGCCAGCGCCGGAGCATTGATGATATTGAACGCAGCCTGACCAACGAGCAGCTCTCCGCTCAGGCAGAACAGCTGGAAAATCAGGGGAAATACGCCCAGGCGGCAGAGATTCAGCGTCGTCGTCTGGCACTCTCTCCCGGCGACGTGTGGATAACCTATCGTCTCTCGCGCGATCTCTACAGCGCGGGTCAGCGCAGCCAGGCGGATACCCTGATGCGTCAGCTTGTCAGCCAGAAACCGTCCGACCCGGATCAGGTGTATGCCAACGGGCTCTACCTTTCCGGTAACGATCAGGACCGCGCCGCGCTGGCGCATCTGGACACGCTGCCGCGCAGCCAGTGGAACGGCAATATTCAGGAGCTTGCCGACCGCCTGCAAAGCAACCAGGTGCTGGAAACCGCCAACCGTCTGCGCGACAGCGGCAAAGAGCAGGAGGCGGAAAACCTTCTGCGTCAGCAGCCGACCTCCACCCGCATCGACCTGACGCTGGCGGACTGGGCGCAGCAGCGTGGCGATCTGGCGTCGGCGAAAACGACGTACAGCGCCGTTCTGCAGCGTGAACCGCAGAACGAAGACGCGATCCTCGGCCTGACCGAGATTTACAGCGCGCAGGGTGACAAAGATGCCGCGCGCGCAGAGCTGGCGAAACTGCCCGCCGCGCAAAACGGCCAGCCGCTGTCGCTCAACATGCAGCGCCGGATCGCGATGGCGCAGGCAGGCCTGGGCGATTCTGCTGCCGCAGAACAGACCTTCAACAAAATCATTCCGCAGGCTAAATCGCAGCCCGGCTCCATGGAAAACGCGCTGGTGTTACGTGATGCCGCGCGTTTCCAGGCGCAAAACGGTCAGCCTCAGCAGGCGCTGGAAACCTATAAAGACGCGATGGTGTCGACGGGTATCACCACGACGCGTCCGGCCGACAACGACAGCTTCACCCGCCTGACGCGTAACGATGAAAAAGATGACTGGCTGAAGCGCGGCGTGCGCAGTGATGCTGGTGACTTGTACCGTCAGCAGGATGTTAACGTCACGCTGCAGCACGACTACTGGGGCTCCAGCGGCACGGGCGGCTATTCCGACCTGAAAGCGCACACTACCATGCTGCAGGTGGATGCCCCGCTGTCTGACGGGCGCATGTTCTTCAGAAGCGATCTGGTCAACATGGACGCCGGTTCATTTGATAACAATAACGGGACCTACGATCCAAAATGGGGGACCTGCTACGAAACGCCGTGTAGCGGCAACACCCATCAGTCCGACAATGGCGCAAGCGTCGCCGTCGGCTGGCAGAATAAAACCTGGGCGATGGATATTGGCACTACGCCAATGGGCTTTGACGTCGTCGACGTGGTGGGCGGTATCAGCTACAGCAGCGATCTGGGCCCCATCGGCTATACCGTTAACGCCCATCGCCGCCCAATCTCCAGCTCCCTGCTGGCGTTCGCCGGGCAAAAAGATACTAACACCGGCACCACCTGGGGCGGCGTACGTGCCACCGGTGGCGGCGTAAGCATGAGCTATGACAAAGGGGAAGCGAACGGCGTCTGGTCAAGCCTGAACGCGGAAACGCTGACGGGTAAAAATGTGGAAGATAACTGGCGCGTCCGCTGGATGACGGGTTACTACTACAAGCTCATTAATAAAAACAACGAGCGCCTGACGGTCGGCGTCTCCAATATGCTCTGGCACTATGACAAAGACCTGAGCGGTTATACCCTGGGTCAGGGCGGCTACTACAGCCCGCAGGAGTATGTCTCCTTCGCACTGCCGGTGACCTGGCGTAAACGCACGGAGAACTGGTCCTGGGAGCTGGGCGGCTCGGTGTCCTGGTCTCACTCTAAAACCAAAGACGAGCTGCGCTACCCGATTCAGAACCTGATCCCGACCGATGAGCCAGACCGCTATACCGACCGGGGCGCGATGGAAACCGGCAGCAGCTCCTCAGGCACGGGTTATACCGCGCGGGCCATTATCGAACGCCGCGTAACGTCCAACTGGTTTGTGGGCATGGGCGTAGATATTCAGGAAGCGAAAGACTATACCCCAAGCCATGCGCTGATCTATGTGCGTTACTCTGCTGCAGGCTGGCAGGGCGATATGGACTTACCGCCGCAGCCGCTTATCCCTTACGCGGACTGGTAATCGGATTTTCCTTAATCCATTTGTAAGTCTCTCTTAATAGCGCGGCAATCGGGTATACTCAGGCGCGCCAGGTTTACACCCTGGCGCGCCCTGCGCTTCGAGTTTTGTGGAGAGTCATTTTGCGTGTCAGCCGTTCCTTAACAATCAAACAGATGGCGATGGTTTCTGCCGTCACCATGCTGTTTGTACTGCTCTTCTGCGTAATTTTGCTGTTTCATTCCGTACAGCAGAATCGCTATAACACGGCTTCGCAGTTAGAAAGTATCGCGCGCTCGGTGCGCGGCCCGCTCTCTGCCTCTATCCTGAAAGGGGATATTCCCGAAGCGGAAACCATTTTAAAACGCATTCAGCCTGCCGGCGTCGTGAGCCGCGCCGACGTCGTCTTGCCCAACCAGTTTCAGGCGCTGCGGATGAGCTTTATCCCGGAGCGTCCCGTCCCGATGATGGTGATGCGCCTGTTTGAACTGCCGGTGCAAATTTCGCTGCCCGTTTATTCACTCGAACGCCCTGCCAACCCGCAGCCGCTGGCCTACCTGGTATTACAGGCGGACTCCTACCGCATGTATAAATTCGTCATGAGCTGGGTGGTTACGTTAGTGACCACTTGCTTACTTATGACGCTTATTCTCAGCGTGGCGCTCACCTGGTGCATTAACCGGCTGATTGTTCATCCGCTGCGCCGTATCGCCCGCGAGCTGAATACGCTTGCGCCGCAGGATCAGATGGGGCATCAGCTTGAGCTACCGCGTCTGCATCATGACGATGAGATAGGTATGCTGGTGCGCAGCTACAACCTCAACCAGCAGCGCATCCAGCGCCAGCAGGATGAGTTAAACAGCAGCGCCACGCGCTTCCCGGTGTCGGAGCTTCCTAATAAAGCCTTCCTGATGGCGATGCTGGAGCAGACCGTTGCCCGTCAGCAAACTACGGCGCTGATGGTTATCGCCTGTGAAACCCTGCAGGACACGGCTGGCGTGCTCAAGGAGAGCCAGCGCGAAATGCTGCTGCTGACCCTGGTGGAAAAAGTGAAATCTGTCCTGGCCCCGCGCATGGTGCTGACCCAGGTCAGCGGTTACGACCTGGTGGTGATTGCCAACGGCGTAAAAGAACCCTGGCATGCAATCACTTTAGGTCAGCAAGTACTCACTGTCATTAATGAGCGGTTGCCCATTCAGGGTATCCAGCTTCGTCCAAGCGCCAGTATCGGTATTGCAATGTACTATGGCGATTTAACGGCAGAGCAGCTTTATCATCGCGCGTTCTCGGCGGCGTTCACCGCCCGGCGCAAAGGGAAAAATCAGATCCAGTTCTTCGCGCCGGAAGAGATGGAAAAGGCGCAGCAGCGCCTGACGGAAGAGAGCGACATCCTGACCGCGCTGGATAACCGCCAGTTTGCCCTCTGGCTACAGCCGCAGGTGAATTTGCTAACGGGAGAAGTGAAAAGCGCCGAGGCACTGCTGCGCGTGCAGCAGCCGGATGGCTCATGGGAGCTGCCGGAAGGGCTGATTGAGCGCATTGAGTCCTGTGGCCTGATGGTTACCGTTGGCTACTGGGTGCTGGAAGAGTCCTGCCGTCAGCTTGCCGCCTGGCAGGAGCGCGGCGTGACGCTGCCGCTGTCGGTCAATTTGTCTGCCCTGCAGCTTATGCACCCGACCATGGTTTCAGAGATGCTGGAGCTGATCCATCGTTACCGAATCAAGCCTGATACGTTAACTCTGGAAGTGACGGAGAGCCGACGCATCGACGACCCTAATCAGGCAGTCGCGATCCTGAAACCGCTGCGTAATGCCGGCATTCGCATTGCGCTGGACGATTTTGGCATGGGATACGCCGGGCTGCGTCAGCTTCAGCATATGAAAACCCTTCCGGTGGATGTGCTAAAAATTGATAAAGCGTTTGTCGACGGTCTGCCGGGCGACAGCAGCATGGTGCAGGCGATTATCCAGATGGCGCGCAGCCTCAACCTGCATCTTATTGCCGAGGGAATTGAAACCGAAGCGCAACGCGCCTGGCTGGCAGAGGCGGGCGTGGAGAGCGGACAAGGCTTCCTTTTTGCCCCTGCTGTTCCTTCGGATGTCTTTGAAGAACGATACCTTTCTGGTGCTGACAATAACGCAAAAGTGTAATTTTGTTGCTGGCTTGTGCGAGCCAGCTCAAAGTTCTTAACATTTGTGTTTCAAATTTGAACTGAGTTTATTTCTGTCCTGTTATGTGGGTGTTATTTTAAAGCCGCAGGTTAACCATAACCTTACAAAGCCTGTGGTTTTTCTTCCCAAGGACACCTTATGAAAACCTCACTCTTCAAAAGTCTTTATTTCCAGGTCCTGACAGCCATCGCCATCGGTATTCTGCTGGGTCACTATTACCCTGAGCTGGGCGCGCAAATGAAACCGCTTGGCGACGCGTTCGTTAAGCTCATTAAAATGGTCATCGCGCCGGTGATCTTCTGTACCGTCGTGACGGGCATCGCTGGCATGGAAAGCATGAAGGCGGTCGGTCGTACCGGTGCAGTGGCGCTTCTCTATTTTGAAGTGGTCAGTACCCTTGCGCTGATTATCGGTCTGATCATCGTCAACGTGGTGCAGCCGGGCGCGGGGATGAACGTAGACCCGTCAACGCTGGATGCCAAAGCGGTCGCGGTGTATGCCGAGCAGGCGAAGGATCAGGGCGTGGTGGCATTCCTGCTGGACGTGATACCGGGCAGCGTCATTGGCGCGTTCGCCAGCGGAAACATCCTGCAGGTTCTGCTGTTCGCCGTGATGTTTGGCTTTGCCCTGCACCGTCTGGGCAGCAAAGGCCAGCTTATCTTTAATGTGATCGAAAGCTTCTCCCAGGTAATTTTCGGCATCATCAATATGATCATGCGCCTGGCGCCGATAGGTGCTTTCGGTGCGATGGCTTTCACCATCGGTAAGTATGGCGTCGGTACGCTGGTGCAGCTGGGTCAGCTGATTATCTGCTTCTATATCACCTGTATCCTTTTCGTGGTCGTGGTGCTGGGCTCCATCGCCCGCGCGACGGGTTTCAACATCTTCAAATTTATCCGTTACATCCGCGAAGAGCTGCTGATTGTTCTGGGGACCTCCTCTTCAGAATCCGCGCTGCCGCGTATGCTCGACAAGATGGAAAAGCTGGGGTGCCGTAAATCGGTGGTCGGGCTGGTGATCCCGACGGGCTACTCCTTCAACCTGGACGGCACCTCGATATACCTGACGATGGCGGCCGTGTTTATCGCTCAGGCGACCAACAGCCATATGGATATTTTCCATCAGATTACCCTGCTGGTGGTGCTCCTGCTCTCCTCTAAAGGCGCGGCAGGCGTGACGGGCAGTGGCTTTATCGTGCTGGCTGCTACTATTTCCGCTGTGGGTCACCTGCCGGTGGCGGGTCTGGCGTTGATTCTCGGTATCGACCGCTTCATGTCAGAGGCGCGTGCGTTAACCAACCTGGTGGGTAACGGCGTGGCAACGGTGGTGGTGGCGAAATGGGTGAAAGAGCTGGATCACAAAAAGCTCGACGATACTCTGAATAATCGTTCAACTGACAGCAAAAATCCTGGCTTAACCTCTTAATCTTGTCACAAATGCCCGTATTCCCTTGTCGGGATGCGGGCTCCTGCGCATAATAACTGTTCGTACCTGTCATAATTCGACAAGATTTTTTTTGGGTATATTTCACTTCTGACCGTGACGTTTTGCCGAACGCGCGGTCTAATCGACGTGTTTTCATCGTCATCTTTAAGAGTGAAGCGCGTCGCGAAACACTCTTTTTAACCAGGAATGTTGATCAGGGGTTCACATGCAGGGCACAAAAATTCGACTCTTAACCGGCGGTTTGCTGATGATGGCAGCAGCCAGTTATGTGCAGGCAGATGCGCTCCAGCCAGACCCGGCCTGGCAACAAGGGACATTAGCAAACGGTTTTCAGTGGCAGGTTTTAGCCACTCCGCAACGTCCCAGTGACCGTGTAGAAATCCGTCTGTCCATTAATACCGGTTCCCTCGCGGAAAGCACTCAGCAAACCGGTTTTAGCCATTTTATTCCCCGGCTGGCGCTCACGCAGAGCGGCAGCCTGCAAGCGGTTCAGGTGCGTTCGCTTTGGCAGCAGGCCATCGATCCGAAACGCCCGCTCCCTCCGGCTGTGGTCTCGTATGACTACACCATGTTTAACCTGAGCCTGCCTAATAACCGAAACGATCTGCTAAAAGAAGCGCTTACGTATCTCTCCGATGCCTCCGGCAATCTGGCGATTACGCCGGACACCGTCAACTATGCGCTGAGCAACAGCGACATGGTGGCGACCTGGCCCGGGGATACCAAAGAGGGCTGGTGGCGTTACCGCCTGAAGGGCTCGACGCTGCTGGGACATGACCCGGCCGAACCGCTGAAACAGCCGGTGGACGCCGAACAGGTAAAATCGTTCTACCAGAAGTGGTACACCCCGGACGCGATGACGCTGATCGTGGTCGGTAACGTGGACAGCCGCGCGGTGGTGGAGCAGATCAACAAAGCATTTGGTGATTTGAAAGGCAAGCGTGAAACGCCAGCCCCTGTCCCGACGCTCTCACCGCTGCGTGCAGAGCCTGTCAGCATTATGACGGACGCCGTGCGTCAGGATCGCCTCTCCGTCATGTGGGATAACGCCTGGCAGCCCATCCGCGAGTCCGCGGCGATGTTGCGCTACTGGCGTGCCGATCTGGCGCGTGAAGCGCTGTTCTGGCACGTTCAGCAGACGCTGAGCAAGAACAACGTGAAGAATATCGGTCTTGGCTTTGACTGCCGCGTGCTGTTCCAGCGTGCGCAATGTGCCATCAACGTTGAATCGCCGGGCGATAAGCTGAATGCCAATCTGGGCGTGGTCGCAAAAGAACTGGCAAAAGTGCGTAAAGAGGGGCTTTCCGAAGAGGAATTCAACGCTCTCGTGGCGCAGAAAAAACTCGAGCTGCAGAAGCTGTTTGCAACCTACGCTCGCGCCGATACCGACATTCTGATCAGCCAGCGTATTCGTTCCCTGCAGAATCAGGTGGTGGACATTGCGCCGGAACAGTATCAGAAGCTTCGTCAGGACTTCCTGAACGGTCTGACCGTCGAGATGCTCAATCAGGACCTTCGTCAGCAGCTGTCGCAGGAGATGGCGTTGATCCTCCTGCAGCCGAAGGGCGAGCCGGAATATGACATGAAGGAACTTCAGACGACCTGGGATTCCATTATGGCTACCGCGCCGCAGCCAGCGCAGGCCGCCACGGCCGATGATTTACATCCGGACGCGACGGATATTCCGCAGGGGCAGTAATGCTTAAACATTCCCTCTCCCTGTGGGAGAGGGTTAGGCTGCGGGCATCATCAGCCCGCAGCCTCTTTAAACAGGCATCGCCTCACGCGGAATAATCGCCCCGCGATACTGAATCACCGTGCTGGCCGTCAGGTGACCACGCTGTGCCGCCGCTTCCGGCGTTCCACCCGTCAGACGTACCGCCAGATAGCCCGCGCTGAATGAATCGCCGGCCGCCGTGGTATCAATCACTTTCTCTTTGGCAAGCTTCACCGCCGGAACGTCAACCAGCGCTTCGCCCGCAACCGCGACCAGGCATGAATCCGCCCCGCGCTTAATCACCACTTCATTCACCCCAGCCGCCTGCGTGCGTGCAATCACGTCCTCTACCGGTTTCTCACCCCACAGGGCGTCTTCATCGTCGAGCGTCAAGAAGGCGATGTCGGTGCACTGCAGCATCTGCTGATAGACCTGCTGCGTCTCTTCGCGGCTGGCCCACAGGCGCGGGCGGTAGTTGTTATCGAAAATAACCTTGCCGCCGTTTGCACGGCATTCGCGCAGCAGCGAGAGCAGCTTTTCACGGCTGGTAGGGCTCAGGATCGCCAGGCTAATCCCGCTCAGATAGAGGTAGTCAAAGGTCGCCAGCTCTTCGCAGATGGCCGCGGCCGCGTCGCTCTCCAGCCAGAATTTGGCCGCGGCTTCGTTACGCCAGTAATAAAACGTGCGTTCGCCGGTGCTGTCGGTTTCGATGTAATAAAGCCCCGGGAGGCGGTTCTCCATACGCTGAATCAGCGACGTTTCGACATGTTCACTCTGCCAGGCCTCCAGCATTTGCTGGCTGAAGCTGTCCGTGCCCAGGGCGGTCACGTAGTTCACGGTAAGCGCCTCAGGTGCAACCTGACGGGCAATATAAACGGACGTGTTTAACGTATCGCCACCAAATCCGCGGCTGACTTCCGCGCCTTTTTGTGACAGCTCAATCATGCATTCGCCAATCACGGCAATTTTTTTGGACATAGTCGTGAACCTGAACAGAAGAATTATCAGCAGTGTGCGCTGAGTGAATTAACCGGTCAACTATATTAAAACAACGTTCCATTATTTTGTTTGAGCCAGCGCGTGTTCCCGCGCATTTCTGTCATCTTAATTTCATTTTCCCGGTGAATTGAACATAAAGTTCTCAATTGTCGCGCCGATAATCCTGTGACGAGTCCAGAAAGGCTATCCCAACAACAGGACATCTGAAATGAAGTCAGAGCAGGTTATCCAGCGGCTGAGCACTACGCCTGAGGCAAGTATTGAGAACTTGCAGGAGCATCGCTACTGGCTGCAATGTGAGCGTGCGTACACCTATCAGCCGATCTACCGAACAGATGGTCGACTGATGGCAATTGAAATTTTGACCGTCGTTACGCATCCCTCAAACCCTACTCAGCGCATCGCGCCGGATCGCTATTTTGCCGAAGTTGCCGTTCGCCAGCGTCTGGACGTGCTGGAAGAGCAGCTTCGTATGCTGGCGACGAAGCAACCTTTTTTCGAACAGCACGATATCCTCGCCTCGGTGAACGTCGATGGTCCAACCCTGCTGGCACTGCGTCAGAACGCAAAATTGCAGGAGCTGATCGCCACCCTGCCGTGGATGCGCTTTGAGCTGGTGGAGCATGTCCGCCTGCCGCAGGATTCCTCGTTTGCTTCGATATGCGAATACGGCCCGCTGTGGCTGGATGACTTTGGCACCGGCATGGCGAACTTCTCCGCCCTGAGTGAAGTGCGCTACGACTACATCAAAGTGGCCCGCGACCTGTTCATTATGCTGCGTCAAACCCCGGAAGGGCGGAATCTGTTTACGCTGTTATTACAGCTGATGAACCGCTATTGCCAGGGCGTGATTGTTGAAGGTGTGGAAACACTGGAAGAGTGGCGTGATGTGCAAAACTCCCCCGCAGCGGCGGCGCAAGGCTATTATCTCTCCCGCCCGGTACCCATGGATCGCCTCGATAGCGTTATAACGACCCTCTGATAAGCCCGCTTCCCTTTGTCTGGACTATAGTTTTACAGGACAGGTCATCAGGAAAGGGGATAAAAATGACGAGAACAACCAGGGTAATCTCCTGGACAGCAGGGATTTTCTTGTTGTTGATCGTGGTCGTCGCCATCATTATTGCGACGTTTGACTGGAACCGTCTCAAGCCGACCATCAACCAGAAAGTCTCAACCGAACTGAACCGCCCCTTCGCCATACGCGGTGATTTAGGGGTGGTATGGGAGCGTCAGAAAGAGGAGCCCGGCTGGCGCAGCTGGATCCCCTGGCCACACGTCCATGCCGACGACATCATTCTCGGCAACCCGCCGGATATCCCGGACGTCACCATGATCCACCTGCCGCGCGTTGAAGCCACGCTGGCTCCGCTGGCGCTCTTCACCAAAACGGTCTATCTGCCGTGGATCAAACTTCAGCAGCCCGATGCGCGTCTGATCCGACTTTCAGAAAAAAACAACAACTGGACGTTTAACCTTGCCAGCGACAGCGAAAAAGATCCGAATGCCCAGCCTTCCTCCTGGTCATTCCGTCTCGACAATATTCTTTTCGATCGCGGACGGATCGCCATCGACGATAAGGTCAGCAAGGCGGATGTGGAGATCCTCGTCGATCCGCTGGGCAAACCGCTACCGTTTAGCGAGGTCACGGGCACAAAAGCAAAAGGCGACGCGGCAAGCGTGGGTGACTATGTCTTCGGCCTGACGGCAAAAGGACGCTACAACGATCAGCCTCTCAGCGGTAAAGGAAAAATAGGCGGCATGCTGGCGCTGCGGAGCGAAAGCACGCCGTTCCCGGTTCAGGCGGACTTCCGTTCCGGTAACACCCGCGTGGCGTTCGTGGGCACGGTCAACGATCCGATGAATATGGGCGGCGTCGACCTTCAGCTCAAATTTGCCGGCGATTCGCTGGGCGAGCTGTATGAACTGACCGGCGTGCTGCTGCCGGATACCCCGCCGTTCGAAACGGACGGGCATCTGGTTGCCAAAATCGATACCGAAAAAGCGTCCGTTTTTGACTACCGGGATTTCAACGGCCGCATCGGCGACAGTGATATTCACGGCACGCTGACCTACACCACCGGAAAACCGCGCCCGAAACTGGAAGGGGATGTTGAGTCCCGTCAGCTGCGTCTGGCCGACCTGGGCCCGCTAATTGGCGTGGACTCGGGTAAAGGGACCAAGTCGAAAGAGGTCAAAAAGGATGTTCAGCCTGCCGGCAAAGTGCTGCCATACGATCGCTTCGAAACCGACAAATGGAACGTGATGGATGCGGATGTGCGCTTCAAAGGCGGAAAAATTGAACATGGCAGTACGCTGCCGATCAGCAATCTTTCGACCCATATCCTCCTCAAAAACGCTGACCTGCGCCTGCAGCCGCTGAAGTTCGGCATGGCGGGCGGGACAATTTCTTCGAACATTCATCTGGAAGGTGATAAAAAGCCGATGCAGGGAAGAGCGGAGATCCAGGCGCGTCGATTGAAGCTGAAAGAGCTGATGCCGAACGTAGAGCTGATGCAGAAAACCCTCGGGGAAATGAACGGTGATGCTGACATTCGCGGCGTGGGAAACTCGGTGGCGGCGCTGCTGGGCAGCGGCAATGGTAACCTGAAGCTGCTGATGAACGACGGGCTGGTGAGCCGAAACCTGATGGAGATCCTGGGGCTGAACGTCGGTAACTACGTCATCGGGCAAATCTTCGGTGATGACGAGGTGCGGGTAAACTGCGCGGCGGCCAATCTGGATCTGGTTAACGGCGTGGCGCGTCCGCAAATATTTGCCTTCGACACGGAAAACGCGGTGATTAACGTGACCGGGACCGCCAGCATGGCCTCGGAGCAGCTTGATTTGACGATTGACCCGGAAAGTAAGGGGATCCGCATCATCACCCTGCGCTCGCCGCTTTACGTGCGCGGAACCTTCAAAAACCCGCAGGCGGGCGTGAAGCCCGGACCGCTGATTGCGCGCGGTGCGGTGGCTGCGGCCCTGGCGACGCTGGTCACCCCAGCCGCAGCGCTGCTGGCGTTGATTTCGCCGTCTGAGGGCGAGGCTAATCAGTGCCGTACTATTTTGTCGCAGATGAAGAAGTAAGGTGCGGCCCGTTTTTGCCGGGTGGCGCTGCGCTTACCCGGCCTACGGGACTTTCTCCCTCTCCCTGTGGGAGAGGGGCGGGGTGAGGGCATCGGGCCGCAGTGAATTACAGAGCCTGATGCTTAGTCTCGTGCGTCAGCAGCAGCGCAATCAGCGTCAGCGCCGCCATGGCCGCCAGATAGACCCCCACATAGAACAGACCATAGTTCGCCTGCAGCCAGGTGGCGATATACGGCGCAACGGACGCGCCCAGAATAGAGGCAACGTTGTAGGAGAACGACGCGCCGGTATAACGCACTTCCGTCGGGAACAGCTCAGGCAGCAGCGCGCCCATCGGGCCGAAGGTCAGCCCCATCAGGCTCAGGCCAATCAGCAGATAGGCCATCACCAGCGCCGGACTACCTGAACCCAGCAGCGGCGGGAAGACGAACAGAGCAAACAGAATGATGAGCGTGGTGATCGTAATCATGCTTGCACGACGACCGAATTTATCTGCAAGCAGGCCCGCAATCGGTACCATGACCCCGAACCCGATCACCGCCATCATCAGCATCCACAGCACTTCGTTACGCGGCAGCCCCAGGCCAACCGGCGCGGCGGCGGTACTGAACGTCATGGAGTAGACGGTCATGATGTAGAACAGCGTATAGGTTGCCAGCATGATGAACGTGCCCAGCACGGTCACGCGGACGTGTTTGGTCAGCAGCGTACCCAGCGGCACTTTCACCTGCTTGTTCGCCGCGGCCACTTTCGCAAAAACAGGAGTCTCATGCAGCGAAACGCGCACATACAGGCCAATCAGTACCAGCACGGCTGAGAAGATAAACGGGAGACGCCAGCCCCAGCTCATGAACTGTTCATCCGTCAGCAGCCAGGAGAGCAGCAGGAACGTCCCGTTGGCAAAGAAGAAGCCAATCGGTGCGCCCAGCTGCGGGAATGAACCGTACAGCGCTCGCTTGCGCGCCGGAGCGTTCTCGGTGGCCAGCAGCGCCGCGCCGCCCCATTCACCGCCCAGCCCCAGACCCTGACCGAAACGCGCCAGCGCCAGCAGGACCGGCGCCAGAATGCCGATGGTTTCATAGGTCGGCAGCAGACCGATGGCCACGGTAGAGATGCCCATCGTCAGCAGCGAGGCCACCAGGGTGACTTTGCGGCCAATGCGATCGCCAAAGTGTCCAAACAGCGCAGAGCCAATCGGACGCGCAACAAACGCGATGGCAAAGGTCGCCAGAGACTGCAGCGTGGCCGCCGTAGGATCGCCCTGCGGGAAGAAAATATGCGGGAAGACGATGACCGCGGCGGTGGCATAAATATAAAAGTCGAAGAACTCAATGGCGGTGCCAATCAGCGAGGCGACGACAACTTTATTGCGCGAGTTTACCGGAACGTTTTCCGTTCCTGAGTCGAGTGTGGTGGCTGTTGCTTGCATAATATTTTCTTATTTTTGTCGAACGAAAGGCCATATTACGCACAGCAAAAGCGACATTTCAATCTGTAACAAAGCCGCGCGCTGGTGATAAAAGCAACAAAAAGCGGATAATTTTCAGGCCAGCGAAAACACGTCTATGAAATGCTTCACAGATTTTAAATATCAGTCAATTAAACTGGTATTTGGTTAAATAAAAGTTACGGACTGGATTTATATGCTGAAATGATGAATCGGGCTGAAATTTCAGCCCGAGAGCGGGGCTAGCGGTGCGTTTTACCGGGCATTCGCGTGTCGCCTTTGTACTCGGCGGTGGCAATCCATGCCGCGCAGAACAGGGTCAGGCGCGCGAAAAAGTAGAAGAAGGCCATCAGTCCCAGCACCGAGCCAAACGCCGCGCCAGAAGGGGATTTCACCAGCGACGGCAGCGTGTAGGTCATCACGATTTTGATCACCTCAAAGCCGATCGCCGCAATCAACGTGCCGCGGATCAGCGCCTTCTTGCGCGGACGATGGCGGGGCAAGCGCCAGAAGATCCAGAAGAACAGCAGGTAGTTGGCGAAGATGGATATGGCCAGCCCAATGCCTCGCCAGGCGGGCTTCAGCCATTCGATGTAATCAAGGTAAAGCGCGGAGATGATCATCTGCTGCGCCGAGCCCGCCACGGAGGTAATGGAAAGCGTCACGATGAGCGCGACGAGCAGGCCAATCAGCGAAACAAAATCGCGGAGATACTTTACCCAGATTTTCTCCTGGTCCTGCGGCTTACGCTCCCAGACGTCGCGCGACTGGGCGCGGATGGCCTCGCGCAGGTTGCCCATCCAGTTAACGCCGGAGTAAAGGGCAATCAGCAAACCGACAATACCCACGGTGGTTCGCTGCTGAACGGCGGTATTAATGGTGCTCTTGAGCGTGCTGGCAAGAGTCGGGTCACTGACGTTATTCAGGATCTTACTGAAGATATCCTGCAGCAGCGTCGGGTGCGACGCGAGCACAAAACCGGCCGCTGCAAACGACACCATCAGGATCGGGATCATCGACAGGAAGGAAAAATAAGTGATGGCGGCACCAAACTGGTTCCCCATGCGGTCATTAAAGCGCTCGGTCGCGCGTATCAGATGCGCAACCATGGGAAACTGCTGAATTCTCGCGGCGATGCCGGTGACGGTCCCCAGCGCTTTGCTGGCGGTGCCTGGCGTTTTGGCCTCTTCGGGCCCGGTTTCCATCTTTTTGACGGGCTCATACTCTAAATGTTGGGTGGGTCGTTGCGGGTTGTTTTCCGGCGTCACGCGCATTTTCCTTTTCGTTGAGCTGGATGTGTTTTTGAATTATAGCTTGCGGCTAGTCCACGTAAGCTTTTGTGAGTTCGGTCAGCCACTCCATGAACAGATGGACCCGGCGGGAGAGGTTGCGGCGGTGAGGGTAAATCAGGGAGACAGGCATCGCTTCGGCCCGGTATTGCGGGAGGATCTCAATCAGTTTCTTCGCGCGCAGTAAATCGCGCACCCCAACCCGCGGAACCTGAATAATGCCCAGCCCGGCGAGACAGGCAGCCTGGTAAGTTTCCGTGCTGTTGACGGTTAACACCCCGCCCGTTTTTATCCACTGCGTCGCACTGCCGTTATAAAACTCAAAGCCCTGCGGGCGGGTTCCCAGCATCGCGGCGTAGTGGATCACTGCGTGCGAGCCTAAATCGTCCAGGGTTTCCGGATAGCCAAATCGCGTCAGATAATCCGGGCTGGCGCAGTTAATCACCGACAGCTTGCCCAGCGGACGGGCAATCAGCCCTGAATCCTTCAATGTGCCGACGCGCACCACGCAATCAAACCCTTCGCGGATCACATCCACCAGACGATCGCTGCTGCTGAGCTCGAGTTCAATGCCCGGATAGTGCTGCAGAAAAGCAGGCAGTTTAGGGATGACTAAATTTCGAGCAACGCCGACGGGCATATCCACGCGGAGCCGACCGCTGATGCTGGAGGGATCGTGCTGGAACATACCGTCGAGTTCATCAAGGTTTGCCAGCAGATCTTTCGCCCGTTCGTAATAGACCATGCCGTCCTGCGTCAGGCTGACGCGGCGCGTTGTGCGGTGCAATAGCTGGGTGCCAAGCCGGTTTTCCAGGGCCTGAATTTGCCGTGAGACGCTGCCTTTCGGCAGGGTTAATGTTTCGGCCGCGCGGGAAAAACTCTCCAGTTCCGCGACGCGGACAAACAACTGCATTGCGTGAATTTTATCCATAGAGGAAGCTCATTGTTGTTTCTGTTGAAACAGTGAAGCGTTTTAACCCATCTTTATTGATTTTCTATCACCTAATAAGCTCTTTCTCAATCTCCTTAACAGCCAAAACGAGGTTTATGATGAGTGAACGTATCGCATTAGTGACGGGTGGTAGCCGTGGTCTGGGTAAAAACGCTGCGTTAAAGCTGGCGGCAGACGGCACGGGAATTGTCCTGACATACAACCGTAGCCAGCAGGAAGCGCTGGATGTTGTGCATGAAATTCAGCAAAAAGGCGTCAACGCAGCGGCATTACAGCTCAACGTCGGTGATATTACGAGTTTTGATCATTTTGCCCGACAGCTTCAGGAAACCCTTAAGACCGTCTGGCAGCGCGAAACCTTTGACTATTTATTGAACAATGCCGGAACGGGTTTATACGCGCCCTATGCCGACACGACGGAGGCTCAGTTTGATGAAGCGCTGAACATTCATTTCAAAGGACCTTTCTTCCTGACCCAGCGCCTGCTGCCGCTGCTTAACGACGGGGGACGTATCCTCAACGTCTCCAGCGGGCTGGCCCGTTTTACCCAGCCGGGCTCAGGGACCTACGCGGCCATGAAGGGGGCAATGGAAGTGCTGACGCGTTATCAGGCGAAAGAGCTGGGCGCGCGCGGAATTTCCGTCAATATCATTGCGCCGGGCGCGATAGAAACTGACTTTGGCGGCGGACGCGTGCGCGACAACGCGGAGCTGAATCAGCTTCTGGCCTCGCAGACGGCGCTGGGACGGGTGGGGCTGCCGGACGATATTGGCGATGCCGTTGCGGCACTGCTCAGCGATAAGCTGGGCTGGATGAATGCGCAACGTATTGAAGTGTCAGGCGGTATGTTCCTGTGATGCGCGGGCTTAAGGGGAAGGAGCCCCTTAATGAAACCCTTAGTATGGATGTGTCTGCATACTGACAGTGATGAAGAACGCAGGCAGCCATAGCCGATAACCCCTTTTCATCACGATATTTCTCCAGAGAAAGATCTGGATGTTTTTTTATTAACGCAATGGCCGCTGAAAATATTTTCAGCGAATGACGTTTGATATTCGTTTCCTCTTAATAGTGACATTAAAGAGGAAACGACGTCCGGGAAATATCTGCTAAAAAGCGGTTGGTCAGGAATTATTATTCAGGTATTCCTGCTGTAATAAACCAAATAGCCAGTCATTTTGCCAGCGCCCCGCAAGGTAATAGCTCTCGCGTAATTCACCTTCCAGACGAAAGCGGGCTTTTTCCAGCAGGCGTCTTGACGCGACATTTCCCGCGGTGACGGTGGCGGTGAGTCGCCGTATACCGCCCTGATGAAAAGCGTAATCGCAAAGTGCTTTCAGGGATTCAAAGCCGTAACCTTTCCCCTGCGCCTCGGGTGCGAAAAGGAAGCCCACTTCTGCGCAGTCCTCCTCCCGATGAATATATCCGGTAACGCCCAGCGGGGCCTGTGAGGCGGTGTCACGTACGACGAGACAAAGCCAGTGCGCGCTGCCCGGTGCCCATGGGGTCAGGCGCGAATCAAACGCCTCGCGGATCGCCGCGACGGGACGGTCTTCCGCCACAAAGCGCATCACGTCCGGGTGCTGCTGTAGCGCCAGAAAAAAGGGCCAGTCTTGTTCCTGCAGGGGCGAACAGATCAGGCGAGAGGTAATTAAAACCGGCATTCAGATTCTCCTGAAACATTTTAAATCATTTTAGGGTTGTCACTTTATTTCAACAGAAAGTCAGGTATGGTTAACCGCGTATAAATAAAAAGAATAAAGGGCGTTTCGTGCCCATTCCGGATGTCTTCGTTGTCGCTTAAGGAAAACAATGACTCTCAGTACATCACATCATATTCGCGAACAGTTTGAACACTGTCTGGCGGTCATTCGCCATGCGTCGGTGGAAATTTTACTCCTTCTGAATGTACATGCTTCTGAGGGCAAAGATCCACGCTGGTTCCTGGAACAACTCGACAGCGCGCGATTAGCTCTGGGCGGTTGGGGAGCCGTTGCGAAAAAACTCAATCTGAATGATGCCGAGATGTCGGAATTTACGCTCCAGCTGCGCCTGCTGCAGCAGCGCGTTCCGCAGTATGAAAGCGGACAGGATGTGAGTGAAAACCAGCTTATTGCGGCGATGCGGTTTGTGACCGCGCTGGAACATCTTCGGCTGCAGCAGCCGCTGTTGACCTACAGCACTGACCTGGCACCGGGAAGCGAACTCCAGCAGCAGCAGGCGCACAAGCAGGTACGCGCGATTGAGCTGATGATTAAAGGGCTCATCCAGCAGGCCTGGCCCGATCAGGTGCGGCTGAACAACCATCTTAAGACCCTGTTTAACGCTGACCGCGTGCGGCGCTGGCTGAAGCTTGGCGAGATCAACGATGTCCTCAGCGGCATGATGTTCAGCGAACTGGCGCAGATGCTGGTGGATAAAAAAGAGTTCAGCCGCTATTACGCTTCGCTGTTCAGCGACCCGTCCATGCTGACGCTGCTGGTTGAACCGCGCAAAACGCTGCAAACCTTCCTCGATGACATTCGGCAAATCCGCAACAGCATTACCGTTCAGAAAACGCTAAGCTCGGCGCAAATCCAGCTGCTGGATAACTACTACGCGCAGATCGCGCGGCCCGTTCAGCGCGCGTTTGAAGAGGGGAGAACGCGCGTCAATCCGGCCGGATTCATGGCGGTAGATGCCAGCGAATTGCATACCTTCTGGGAAAAGGCGCAGAAAATGGATCGGGTCACCGGTGGGGATCTGTTTGAAGTCCGTGACACCATTGAAAAGCCGACCCAGCGCGCGCCGCGTACCCCCGAACAACGCGAGCAGCTCATTTCCGGTGCGCTATGGGGGGCGGTTGGCGTCATGGTGATTGCTATCGTGGCGGGGGGCTTCTGGCTGGTGACCAGCAGCAAACCGCAGCCTGCAACCGCCAGCGCGGCTGAAGCGGCTTCTCCGCAGGAAATGCGCGAGACGCCTTCTTCGCGCGAAACGCTCACGCGCATGGGGGTCACCTGGGACGAGAATAATTTCCGCTCGGCCATTAACCGCAACGATACCCGCGTGACCCTGCTGTTTTTGCAGGGCGGCATGGACTGGAAGCTGTCCTGGACCGAAGAGGCGATGTCGGCAGGCTATGACGATGTGCTGGAGCTGATGCTACGCTACCGACAGAACATGGTGGAAGAGAAGCCGTGCCGTCGCTTCATCAACACGCTCAGCCACGCCATGTCGAACGGCGAGTCTCTGACCTCGGTTCGTAAAGAGTATCTCAAAGCGTTCTGCACCGTGCCTGCCGTGGTGAAACGCCAGCAGCACGATCTCGACATGGCCACACGCCGCGCGCAGTCGCAGCCGGATGCCACCACGAAAAAATGGCAGTCCATTCAGACTGCCATTTATGAAGTGATTCGCTGATTTCTTCTCCCTCTCCCTGTGGGAGAGGTCTGGGGTGAGGGCACCAGACCGCACCCCGCTTAAGGCTCCCCATACAATCCAATCAGCCGCCGCACCACGCCGTTCGTCCAGCCGAAACCGTCCTGCAGCGGATACTCACCCCCGCCACCTTCGCGCGGCGTGCTGCTGGCGATGTGGTACTTCTCAATCAGCTTGTGATGCGTCTTATAAAAATGGTTCACCGTATGCAGCCAGCTCCAGGCGATCTCATCGCCCAGCGAGTCGTTGCCGTACTGCTTGAACCCCTGAATTGCCATCCACTGCAGCGGCGCCCAGCCGTTGGGTTTATCCCACTGCTCGCCGGTTTCGTATTCGGTCGCCAGAATTCCGCCCGGGGTCAGCAGCCGCGATTTGACCGCATCCGACAAACGTTCTGCCTGCTCGTGCGTCGCCATTCCAACATACAGCGGCACAATGCTGGCGGCAGAAAACAGCGCCAGCTCTTCGCGTCGCCAGTCGTAATCGCGGTAGCAGCCGCTCTCCTCGTCCCACAGATAGCGGTTCACCGCCGCGCGGCGATCGTTGGCTTTCTGGCGGAACGCCTCTGCCGTCTCTTTATCCCCTTTCGACGCGGAGATATTGGCGATAGCGCTTTCCAGCTTGAACAGGAAGGCGTTCAGATCGATGGGGATAAACTGCGTCGTGCGGATGCTGGCGAGCCGCGACGGATCGCGCAGCCAGCGGGACGAATAATCCCAGCCGGACGCCGCCCCCGCGCGCAGGTCGCGATATACCTCATTGGGCGGACGACCCGAGTGGCGGGCGGTTTCCACGTCCTCAATCCATGATTCGTCGCGCGGGGTATCACGGTCGTCCCAGTAGCGGTTGAGCAGTGAACCGTCCGGCATACGCACGGCGCTGCGGTAAGCCTGGTTAAGCAGCAGCGACTCCGCGCCGTCCATCCAGAAGGCGTACTCCATTTTGAGGTGTTCCAGATAGCGTTTCGCACCGCGCACGCCGTCCTCCTCGAACAGCTCCACCATCAGGGCAAAGACCGGCGGCTGCGAGCGGCTGAGATAATAGGTGCGGTTGCCGTTGGGGATATGCCCGTAGCGTTCAATCAGCCAGGCGAAGTTGTCCGCCATACACTTGAGCAGATCGTTACGACCGCTCTCCGCCAGCCCCAGCATGGAGAAATAGGAATCCCAGTAGTAGGTCTCGCTGAATCGCCCGCCGGGGACGATATAGGCCTGGGGCAAGGCCAGCAGTGAAGACCAGGGAATATGATCCTGCGGCTCGCGCGTCAGCACCGGCCACAGGTTATCAATGTGCTCTTTCAGGGAGAGTCCCGGGTCGGAGACATATTCTGTACCGTACGTTTCCGGCATCCAGAAGTGGTTCTCCACAAACTGGCGCAGGTCGAAATCCCGGTGGCGTCTGACCTTGCGGTAGCGGATCAGGATATCCAGCGGATCCATCTTCGGCGCGCAGTCGGGGAAGGTTTTACTGTCCTCAAACAGCCGCGTCGACTGCACATGCTCGAACAGTTCAAGATAGCGGTCTGCGGGCGTCAACGCATCGGAGGCAGGTAGCCCCTCGATCATTTCGGGTTCCGGCTCCGCCTCAATCATTTCATCCAGTTTCAACTCGCAGGGATCGGTCTCGTAGCGCAGCTCTTCTGCAATCTCGAACTCGATGTTCTCGGCAGCCTGTAGTTTCTGGTTGAACATGGTGATAGGGACCTCCGGTTGTGTGTTCAAAAGACAGGTTTATCCGGGCGTCTTATAAGCGTAGACATTCGCTTCGGTAGATGGGGAGGGATATGTGCGGTAGATCACTATTTTCGGAGCATTCGTTTTGCAACGATTTATGAATGTTAAAAAAATGCCCCTCCGGGAAGGGGCATCAGGATTAACGCATGGTCACAAACTCTTCCGCGGCCGTCGGGTGGATGGCCACCGTGTTGTCGAAGTCTTTCTTGGTTGCGCCCATCTTCAGCGCTACGGCGAAGCCCTGCAGGATCTCGTCCATGCCGAAACCGATGCCGTGGATACCGACAATCTTCTCTTCCGGACCTACGCAGACCAGCTTCATGCGGCACGGCTGACGGTGTGAGGTGACGGCGGTGTACATCGCGGTAAACGCCGATTTATACACTTTCACCTGATCGTCGCCATACTCTTCGCGCGCCTGCGGCTCGGTTAAGCCGACGGTGCCGATTGGCGGATGGCTGAAGACCACGGTCGGAATGTTGCTGTAGTCCAGATGCTCGTCCGGCTTGTTATTGAACAGGCGCTCGGAGAGACGACGACCCGCCGCAACGGCCACCGGCGTCAGCTCAACCGCTCCGGTATTATCGCCGACCGCATAAATGCCCGGTACGCTGGTGTTCTGGAATTTATCGACGACGATATAGCCTTTTTCGTCGGTTTTTACGCCGGTCACGCCCAGGTTGAAATTATCGTTCGCAGGTTCACGGCCAATCGCCCAGATCAGGCAATCGACGGTCTGGCTGCGGCCATCTTCCAGCTCAAGCGTCAGGCTACCGTCCGCGTTTTTCACCACCGCTTTTGGCACGGCGTTGGTGTGCAGGGTCGGGCCTTCGGTGTTCATCACTTCAACCAGCGTATCGACAATCAGCGGGTCAAAGCTGCGCAGCGGCGCGTGTTTACGTACGAACAGGTGCGCTTCTGCGCCCAGGCCGTTAATCACGCCGGCCAGTTCCACCGCAATGTAACCCGCGCCAACAACGGCAACGCGTTTTGGCAGGGCAGGCAGCTCGAAGAAACCGTCGGAGTCGATGCCGTATTCCACGCCCGGGATGTTCGGGTGGCTCGGACGACCACCGGTGGCGATCAGGATGCGATCGGCGGTGATCGTCTCGCCGTTCACTTCGATCGTTTTCGCGTCCACAAAGCGGGCGAAGCCGTGGATGACGTCAACGTTGTTTTTACCCAGCACGTTGTCGTACGAGGTGTGAATACGGTCGATGTAGGCGGTACGGCTGGCGATCAGCTTGTCCCAGTCGAAGTGGTTGATGGTGGTGTCAAAGCCGTAGTCCGGGCCATACATATGGATAGCTTCACGGATCTGCGCCGCATGCCACATCACTTTCTTCGGTACACAACCCACGTTCACGCAGGTGCCGCCCAGCGCTTTGGCTTCAATCAGCGCGCACTTCTGGCCGTACATGGCCGCACGGTTGATGGAGGCGATGCCGCCGCTGCCGCCGCCGATTGCGATGTAGTCATAATGCTTAGTCATAGCTTTTGTCCTTAATCGTGAATTGCCGCGATTGTATACCTGAAATCAATAGTTTCCACCGATGGCTGCGATTACTCCGGCACGATCCAACTGACGGTGGCGTGGCCTGTACCCGCTGGCACCAGCGTTTTATGCAGCCACGGCAGCACGTTGTTGATCTGCGCTTCGAGCTTCCACGGCGGGTTGATCACAATCATACCGGAGGCGGTCATGCCGCGCTGATCGCTGTCCGGACGTACCGCCAGCTCAATCTGCAGGATTTTGCGGATGCCGGTCGCTTCCAGGTCTTTGATCATGCGTTTGATTTGCGCGCGCAGCACCACCGGGTACCACAGGGCGTATGTCCCGGTGGCGAAGCGTTTGTAGCCTTCGTGGATACCGGTCACCACTGCCTGATAGTCGGTTTTGATTTCGTACGGCGGGTCGATCAGCACCAGGCCGCGACGGGAAACCGGCGGCAGCTTGGCTTTCAGCTGCTGGTAGCCGTCGGATTTTTCCACGCGGGCGCGGCTGTCTTTCTGGAATTCAGAACGCAGCAGCGGGAAGTCGCTCGGATGCAGCTCGGTCAGCTGGAGGCTGTCCTGCTCGCGCAGCAGCTGGCGTGCAATCAGCGGCGAGCCCGGGTAGTAGCGCAGCTGGCCGTTGCGGTTGAAGTGATTCACCACGCCGATGTATGGCTCCAGCTCGGCAGGCAGATCGTCCTGCTGCCAGATGCGGGCAATCCCTTCCAGATATTCACCGGTACGCTCGGCATGCTCGCCGCTCAGCTGATAACGGCCCGCGCCCGCGTGCGTGTCCAGATAGAGAAACGGCTTCTCTTTCTCTTTGAGCGATTCGATGATCAGGCTCTGAACGGTGTGTTTAAGGACGTCGGCGTGGTTGCCTGCGTGGAAGCTGTGGCGATAACTGAGCATGGGTAATGATATTCCGCTGAATTGACGATTTGCCACAGTTTACAGCAGAACGGCGCAGATTACCCGTAGGCCCGGCAAGCGCAGCGCCACCGGGCGCTTTTCCGCCACGTCCGGCATTGAAATCCTCTACACTTAACCCCATTCTAGATCCCATATGCACAGCGCCGGATGCGCGCTTCATTCACCTATTTCAACAGGACAGCGTTTATGACCAATCCATTACTGACGCCTTTTTCGTTGCCGCCGTTTTCTAAAATCCTCCCTGAGCATGTGGTTCCAGCCGTTACGCAATCGCTGGACAACTGCCGCGCGGCGGTAGAAAGCGTGGTAGCGCAGGGCGCGCCGTACACCTGGGAAAATCTGTGTCAGCCGCTGGCCGAAGTGGACGACGTGCTGGGGCGTATCTTCTCCCCGGTGAGCCACCTGAACTCGGTAAAAAACAGCCCGGAACTGCGCGAAGCCTACGAACAGACGCTGCCGCTGCTCTCTGAGTACAGCACCTGGGTCGGCCAGCACGAAGGTCTCTACAAAGCCTACCGCGACCTGCGCGACGGCGACCATTATGCCGAACTGAACACGGCGCAGAAAAAATCGGTCGATAACGCCCTGCGTGATTTTGAGCTGTCCGGTATCGGTTTGCCAAAAGAGAAGCAGACCCGCTACGGTGAAATTGCCGCGCGCCTGTCCGAACTGGGCAACCAGTACAGCAACAACGTGCTCGACGCCACCATGGGCTGGACGAAGCTGATTACCGACGAAGCGGAGCTGGCGGGTATGCCGGAAAGCGCGCTGGCAGCGGCAAAAGCCCAGGCCGAGGCGAAAGAGCAGGAAGGTTTCCTGTTAACGCTGGATATCCCGAGCTATCTGCCGGTGATGACCTACTGCGACAACCAGGCCCTGCGCGAAGAGATGTACCGCGCGTACAGCACCCGCGCCTCCGATCAGGGGCCGAATGCCGGTAAGTGGGACAACAGCCCGGTAATGGCGGAGATCCTCGCCCTGCGTCACGAGCTGGCGCAGCTGCTGGGCTTCGAAAACTACGCCGATAAATCCCTCGCCACCAAAATGGCGGAAAACCCGCAGCAGGTACTCGACTTCCTGACCGATCTGGCGAAACGCGCCCGTCCTCAGGGTGAGAAAGAGCTGGCCCAGCTGCGCACCTTCGCGAAAGCGGAGTTCGGCGTGGACGAGCTGCAGCCGTGGGATATCGCGTACTACAGCGAAAAACAGAAGCAGCACCTCTACAGCATCAGCGACGAGCAGCTGCGCCCGTACTTCCCGGAAAACAAAGCCGTTAACGGCCTGTTCGAGGTGGTAAAACGCATCTATGGCATCACCGCCAAAGAGCGTACCGATATCGACGTCTGGCACCCGGACGTGCGCTTCTTCGAGCTGTATGACGAGAAAAACGAACTGCGCGGCAGCTTCTACCTCGATCTCTACGCGCGTGAGAACAAGCGCGGCGGGGCGTGGATGGACGACTGCGTGGGCCAGATGCGTAAAGCCGACGGTTCCCTGCAGAAGCCGGTCGCCTACCTGACCTGTAACTTTAACCGTCCGGTGAACGGCAAACCGGCGCTCTTCACCCACGATGAAGTGATCACCCTGTTCCACGAGTTCGGTCACGGTCTGCACCACATGCTGACCCGCATCGAAACCGCAGGCGTGGCCGGTATCAGCGGCGTGCCGTGGGATGCCGTCGAGCTGCCAAGCCAGTTTATGGAAAACTGGTGCTGGGAGCCGGACGCGCTGGCGTTTATCTCCGGTCACTATGAAACCGGCGAACCGCTGCCGAAAGCGCTGCTGGATAAAATGCTGGCGGCGAAAAACTACCAGGCGGCGATGTTCATCCTGCGCCAGCTGGAGTTCGGCCTGTTCGATTTCCGCCTGCACGCCGAGTTTAGCCCGGAGCAGGGTGCGAAAATCCTTGAGACCCTGGCCGAGATTAAAAAGCAGGTTGCCGTTATTCCAGGGCCAACCTGGGGCCGCTTCCCGCACGCGTTCAGCCATATCTTCGCCGGCGGCTACGCGGCGGGTTACTACAGCTACCTGTGGGCCGACGTGCTGGCGGCAGATGCCTTCTCCCGCTTCGAAGAAGAGGGGATCTTCAACCGCGAAACCGGCCAGTCGTTCCTCGATAACATTCTGACCCGAGGCGGGTCTGAAGAGCCAATGGTGCTGTTCAAACGCTTCCGCGGACGCGAGCCGCAGCTGGATGCGATGCTTGAGCATTACGGGATCAAAGGCTGATTGTTACGTGAAGATCTGCTTAGTAGATGAAACAGGCGCCGGAGACGGCGCCTTATCTGTTCTGGCGGCCCGCTGGGGGCTGGAGCACGATGAAGAAAACCTGATGGCGCTGGTTATGACGTCGGAACATCTCGAATTACGCAAGCGCGACGAACCGAAGCTCGGCGGGATTTTTGTCGACTTTGTCGGCGGCGCGATGGCGCACCGGCGCAAGTTCGGCGGCGGTCGCGGCGAAGCGGTGGCCAAAGCGGTCGGCATCAAAGGGAGCTACCTCCCGGACGTGGTCGATGCCACGGCGGGACTGGGGCGCGATGCGTTTGTGCTGGCGTCTGTCGGCTGTCGCGTGCGGATGCTGGAGCGTAATCCGGTGGTCGCTGCGCTGCTCGACGACGGGCTGACGCGAGGCTACGCGGACCCGGAAATCGGCACCTGGCTGCAGGATCGTTTGCAGCTGATCCACGCCTCCAGCCTGACGGCATTGACGGATATCACCCCGCGCCCGCAGGTGGTCTATCTCGACCCTATGTTCCCGCATAAGCAGAAAAGCGCGCTGGTGAAGAAAGAGATGCGGGTGTTTCAGTCGCTGGTGGGGCCGGATTTGGATGCCGATGGCCTGCTGGAGCCGGCTCGTCAGCTTGCCACGAAGAGGGTGGTGGTAAAGCGCCCGGACTATGCACCGCCGCTGGCGGATGTTGCGACCGCTAACGCGGTGACCACCAAAGGGCACCGGTTTGATATTTATCCGGGTACGCCGGAATAAAAAAGCCGGGTGGCGGCTTCGCCTTACCCGGCCTGTGTCCTCGATCTATCCCCTCTCCCTTTGGGAGAGGGTTAGGGTGAGGGGAATTTAACGCACTTACTCATCTTCTTCGTCACGCAGTGGAACAATCAGCATATCCACGTGAACGGTGTTAATCAGCTGGCGCGCTGAAGACATCAGCTTGCTCCAGAAGTCCTGATGGTGACCGCAAACCACCAGGTCCATATCGTATTTCTTGATCGCATCAACCAGCACCTGGCCCAGATCGCCGCTGCCGCTCAGGGTTTCGGTAATTGGATAGCCCGCGTTGGTGGAGAGTTCACTCAGGGCATGGTGAGTCTCTTCGGAAATGCGTTTTTGCATATCGCCAAGATTCACGTCGATCAGACCGGTGTAGAGGTCGGAGTAATTCACGTCAACGTGAATCAGCGAAACTTTTGCGTTGTAGGGACGTGCCATGGATACCGCTTTATCAACCAGCACTTTGCTCTCAGGGGAGAGGTCAACCGCGATGAGAATGTGTTTGTAAGCCATAGTGTTACTCCTTCCTTAAGTTATCGATGACTAAGTGAGAATGCCGTCGTCTGATACTTTCATTACGGCCCAGTTAAACATATTTTTCAAGCTTTGGTGTTGATAACGATTAACCTTGTGGCAAAAAAATTAACGGATCTCCTACACTATTAAATGAGCCGTTCGGATATTAAAACGCGAACCGGATCGACTTCTGGTCATTCTTTCACTGAACTGTCTGTCAGGGCATTGGGGTGCGGTAGCTCAGGAGCCTTGCTTCGTGGGCGGACGCCGGGGAGGATGTATGATTAGCACCGTCGCATTGTTTTGGGCGTTATGCGTGGTTTGCATAGTGAATATGGCGCGCTACTTCTCATCGTTACGTGCGCTGTTAGTGGTACTTCGTGGTTGCGATCCGTTGCTTTATCAGTATGTGGACGGTGGAGGGTTCTTCACCTCGCATGGACAGCCCAGCAAGCAGATGCGTCTGGTGGGATACATCTACTACCAGCGCTACCGCGATCATCACGATGAAGAGTTTATTCGTCGCTGCGAGCGCCTGCGTCGTCAGTTCATTTTGACCAGCGCCCTGTGCGGGCTGGTCGTGGTCAGTATGATTGCATTGATGATTTGGCACTGAGCATCACAGCAGGCGGGGAAAGCCCCGCCTTCTTTCATCTGGCTCAGGGCTTAACTGAGAACCGGAGACTGGAGATATTGTTCTCAATCGAAATAACCTTTCCGCTATAGGCAATGTTCACTTCCCCGCTTGTATCAATACTGGCCGAGGTTATCGTGCCTGTACCTTCGATTACCGGATACTTCATCGCAAGCTGATGGATAATATCAGTGTCTTTCCCTGCAAGCGCCCCCGAGAGATAGTAACGGTAGATTGGTGGTACGGTTGTGCCACCCTGATTGTTAAAGGTCATATAGAGCCAGACGCTATCGGATAATTTATAAACGCGCTGTAGCTCATCGCTATTTCGCTGATTGGGCTGATGGTTTAACCAGAAAAATCCAATGACCAGAACCAGAAGTGAAAAGGTAACAAGGCGATGAATCCATTTAATAGCCGTTTTGAATGGCATAGTCTATTCCTTCTCTGATGTTGCGTTGGTCCGTTGGGTCGTCTCCGTAAGGCGGCTTTTCGTACCATTTTCCCCATTCCGGTTTTGAGGTACCTGCCCGGCCTTGAGCCCAGCCTGCGCCCATAAGGAGGATGTTTGCAGGGATACCTGCCGCAGTACCGGCGGCTCCGAAGTTGAAGTTACCAAATGCAGCAAAATAAGGGTCGAATTTTTTATAATCCCAGGGACCGCCATTTCGGACTTTTTGGTAGAACCAATAATACGTTGAGGGCGTAGCCATATTGCGTGACATTCCGTTAAGTCGTGCCTCACGCATATTGTTCGCTATAACGATTGAACCCGGTCCTGAGATAGGTACAGAAGCCATACATTCTCCTTTGTCTGGATTTTTCTTCTGGCCGCCATGATAGTTTTTTCTGTATTTTAAGATTGAACAAAAAATGTTCAGGAAATCCTCATGTTATCAAATACTTCATGGAAAATAACTGCCATAAAAAAAGCGGGTCAGTTTCCTGACCCGCTTTTTTGTCGCCTTCAACCGATTAAATCAGCTTCAGCGAAATCCAGTACAAACCGCCAGACAGCAGGATGGATGCCGGAAGGGTGAACACCCAGGCCATCAGAATGTTGGTCACGGTTTTGCGCTGCAGACCGCCTCCGTCAACAATCATGGTACCTGCCACGGACGAAGAGAGTACGTGGGTGGTGGATACCGGCATACCGGTGTAGCTCGCCAGACCGATAGACACTGCCGCCGTCATCTGCGCGGACATACCCTGCGCATAGGTCATGCCTTTCTTACCGATCTTCTCGCCGATGGTGGTCGCCACACGACGCCAGCCAATCATCGTACCGATACCGAGTGCCAGCGCGACGGCCATGATGATCCAGATTGGCGCGTACTCAATGGTGTTGAGCATATCGCTTTTCAGTTTCTTCAGCAGACGTTTGTCGTCACCATTCACCTCTGGCAGCTTCGCGACTTTATCGGTCACATCAGAGATACAGAGCATTATACGACGCAGCTGACCACGCTGTTCTACAGCCAGTTTGTCGTAGCTTTCGATATCGCCCAGCATGCCTTTCGCACGTTCCAGCGCGTTAATCGCGTTTGCCGGATGGCAGTGGAACTCGCCAGGCGCGGTGGTTGCACCGGCTTCCGGAGAAGGGATCAATTGATCAACGCCGGTCGCTTTTTTCAGCAGGTCAGGATGCTGCTGGAAATAGGTTTCAACGTTGTTGACCGCATCGCGGGTACGGGTGATTTCGTAACCCGAGGCGTTCATGTTCACCACGAAGCCTGCCGGTGCGACGCCGATCAGAACCAGCATCACCAGACCAATGCCCTTCTGCCCGTCATTCGCGCCGTGAGAGAAGGCCACGCCGATAGCAGAAATGATCAGGGCGATACGCGTCCAGAACGGCGGCTTTTTCTTGCCGTCTTTCTTCTCACGCTCTGCTGGCGTCAGGTGGATACGCGCACGTTTTTTCGTGTTACTCCAGTAGCGACGCAGGATGAAAATCAATCCCCCCGCGACTACCAGACCCACGATAGGGGAGATGATCAGGGAGCCGAAAATGCCCAATACTTTAGGCAGGTTCAGCGCATCAACAACCGATGTCCCGGTCATCAGGGCGTTGGTTAACCCGATGCCGATAATCGCGCCGATGAGCGTGTGAGAACTGGATGCAGGCAGGCCAAAATACCAGGTACCGAGGTTCCAGATAATTGCAGCAAGCAGCATTGAGAACACCATAGCGAGGCCATGGCCAGAACTAACGTTAAGCAGCAGATCCGTTGGCAGCATATGCACGATGGCATACGCAACGCTCAGCCCGCCCAGGAGAACACCAAAAAAGTTAAATACCGCCGCCATAACAACCGCAAGCTGCGATCGCATTGCGCGAGTGTAGATAACCGTCGCTACTGCGTTTGCAGTGTCGTGGAAGCCGTTGATCGCTTCGTAAAACAGTACAAAAACCAGAGCAAGCAATAATAAAAGCCCGGTATGTAAATCCAGGCCGGCAAACAAATGTAGCATAGGACGTTACGCCATTTTGAGGACATGAACGCGGCGCATTATCCAGGACAAATGCGCGGCGGGCAAAGTGAAATATAGACTTTTTTTGACATACCACCTGATTTGAGAAAAGCACCAGAAAGGATATTCTTTAAATTTCAATGGAATGGCTTTGTAATATCTTTTTACGCTGGTGTGACCACAGAGGAAACTTTACAATCCGCGGCAGTTAACAAAGAGGGTTTTGACGTGGAAAGGTTTGATGCCGTGGTAATTGGCGCCGGTGCGGCGGGTATGTTTTGTGCGGCAATGGCCGGACAGGCGGGTCGTCGCGTGCTGCTGCTGGATAACGGTAAAAAGCCCGGCCGTAAGATCCTGATGTCCGGCGGCGGGCGCTGCAACTTTACTAATCTGTATGTTGAACCCGCGGCCTATTTGAGCCAAAACCGTCATTTTTGTAAATCTGCGCTGGCGCGCTACACCCAATGGGATTTTATCGACCTGGTGGGTAAGCACGGTATCGCGTGGCATGAAAAGACGCTGGGACAGCTGTTCTGCGACGACTCCGCGCAGCAGATTGTCGATATGCTGGTGGCCGAGTGCGAGAAGGGTGGCGTCGTCATGCGCCTGCGCACGGAAGTGCTGGAGGTCGCCCGCGACGACCAGGGCTATACGCTGCAGCTGAATGGTGAAACCGTCAGTGCGGATAGCCTGGTGATCGCCAGCGGCGGCCTGTCGATGCCGGGGCTGGGCGCCTCCCCGTTCGGCTATAAGATTGCCGAACAGTTTGGCCTTAAAGTCTTGCCCACGCGCGCCGGGCTGGTGCCGTTTACGCTGCATAAACCGCTTCTTGAACAGCTTCAGACGCTGTCCGGCGTGTCTGTTCCCTCGGTCATTACCGCCGAAGACGGGACGGTGTTCCGCGAAAATCTGCTCTTTACCCATCGCGGCCTCTCCGGCCCGGCGGTACTGCAAATCTCCAGCTACTGGCAGCCGGGGGAGTTTGTCACGGTGAATCTGCTCCCCGATTGCGATCTCGACGCGTTCCTTAACGAGCAGCGTACCGCGCACCCGAATCAAAGCCTGAAAAACACCCTGGCAATGCAGCTGCCAAAACGTCTGGTGGAATGTTTGCAGGCGCTGGGGCAGATCCCGGACGTGTCGCTTAAGCAGCTTAACAGCCGCGAGCAGGAAACGCTGGTCGAGACCCTGACAAACTGGCGCGTTCAGCCAAACGGCACCGAAGGCTACCGCACGGCAGAGGTCACGCTGGGTGGCGTCGATACGAATGAGCTCTCGTCCCGCACCATGGAAGCGCGCAACGTGCCGGGGCTCTATTTTATTGGCGAAGTGATGGATGTGACCGGCTGGCTCGGCGGGTACAACTTCCAGTGGGCATGGGCAAGTGCCTGGGCGTGCGCTCAGGCGCTGGCAGAAGACAAGTGACATAAGAGCACAGCCACTCGTCACGGTTGGCTTTATGGACCGACGGTGGTGACGTCCGTCACGGCCAGAATATTGCTCGCGGCCACGGTCCCCATCTTGATATATGACGCTGCGGTAACGCCGCCAATATGCGGTGAAATAACCACGTTTTCTACGGACTGCCAGAGATGCGGCGCGGTCAGCGGCTCGTGGGTAAAGCTGTCCAGCGCGGCGCTGTGCAGCGTGCCATCCCTGAGCGCCGCCAGTAACGACTCATCGTGGATCAGTCCACCGCGTGCCGTATTGACCAGAATTGCGTTCCGCTTGCAGTGTGCGAGCGTCTCGCTATTGATCATCCCCCGATTCTCATCGGTCAGCGGACAGTGCAAAGAGATGATATCGGAACGGGAAAGAAGTCCGTTCAGCGTTTCTGCGCGTTCGCACAGGGCAGGCATAGTCTTAGCATAGGGATCGTAAGCCAGCACCTTCATGCCGAAAGCGTGACCAATAGTCGCCACGCGCGAGCCGATAGCACCCAGCCCAATTAACCCTAGCGTTAAGCCCTCCAGTTCAATGGATTTATGCGTCGCCTTATCCCAGTGCCCGTCTCGCAGCCGCTTGTCCAGAGGCACCACTGATTTTGCGCAGGCGAGGATCAGCGCCCAGGTATGTTCAGCCACTGCCGCCGCGTTTGCGCCTGGCGCAGCCCGGACGGCGATGTTGCGCTCGGCCGCTGCCTCCTGGTCTATCACATCGATCCCGCTTCCGTGCTTGGAAATAACCTGCAAAGCCGGGGCGGCATCCATAACTTTCGCGGTGATCCTGCCGTAACGTACCAGGATCGCCACAGGATTGTGTCGTTTACACAGCGCGATCAGGTCATCTTCTGTGGGCTGGCGGCCCGCAAACACTACCTCAAAGCCCTGCAACATCACCATGGCCTGCTCCGCCAGGTCGCTTCCGGTAATCAGAACTACGTCTTTGCCCCCCATCACAGCGTCTCCCCGTCGCTCAACATACCTGCCTTACGAAGCGCGTCATCAAGCCAGTGTGGACGTAAATCGCCTTCACGGATGGCGGCAAGACGCCGGGTCTCCATCTCCAGCTTTTCTTTTGCCAGAGCGATAACCTCCTGAATCTCATCTCGCGGGATAACGACCACGCCGTCGATATCCGCGACAACCAGATCCCCGGCCTGAACCGTCGCCCCGGCGACTGAAATGGGATGATTAACCCGGCCAGAGATTAACTTTGTCGGGCCGCAGGGGTTCAGACCGGCAGAAAAGACGGGGTAGTGACCTTTGCTCAGGGTATCTGCGTCACGTACAGCGCCATCAATAATAATGCCCGCAATGCCGCTCGCCTGAGCCTGAGTGGCCATGATTTCCCCAAGCAGCGCGCAGCTCAGGTCGCCTTTGCCATCGACGATCAGGACATCGCCGGGCTGCGCCACCGCCATCGCGGCATGAATCGCCAGATTATCACCCGGACGAACTTCAACGGTGATGGCCGGACCTGCAACGGACATGTGTGGGGCCAGCGGTTTGATGCGGCCATGAAGCGTACCGCGGCGACCGGCCACATCGGCCAGAATAGCTGCCTGATACTCGGCAGCCCGACGAACGTCCTCGGCAGAAACGCGCTCGAAATGGCGATTAATCGGTTTTTTTTCAGTAACGGACATAAATGCCTCCATATTGTTTTACTGAGTACAATGCAGGTGTACAGAACAAAACAACTATAGCGGTGTTGCTTTCCTTTTAGCCAGACCCGAGGTGGCGTTTGTGATGTAAACACGAAGTGACTCACAAAATTTGAGGTACACTCACTGCCGGGCTAACAAGGAGATAATGATGGGGAATGAAGGCGTTGTAGCGGTTGAAAAAGCGCTGGCTTTACTGGATTGCTTCCGTCCTGGAGATGAGAGCCTGACGCTGACCGCGCTGGCACAGCTGTCGGGTTATCACAAAACCACGGTTTACCGCTTGATGAATTCTCTTGAACGGATGAATTACGTCGTCAGGCATGAAGACGGCAATTATGCGCTGGGCCCACGTCTGCTTTACCTCGGCAAGCTGTATGAACAATCTTTCCACCTTTCCCGGGTGGTCCAGCCAGAGCTTCAGGCCTTATCCCTGGCGTCTCAGGAGAGTGCCAGCTGGTATGTGCTGGAGGGAGGGCAGCGGCTTTGCCTGTTTCGCGCTGAAGCGTCGCATGGCCTGCGACACAGCAATCTTCCCGGCAGCCAGTTCCCGCTCGATAATTCGGCCATCAGTAAGGTATTGCGTCATTGGGGGCTCAATGAAAGCCTGCCGGAGGAAGACGCTGAACTCCCTTTCTACACGTCAGGCGCACGCGATCCCCATACCGCTGCGTTTGCGATGCCTGTCTTCGGCGTTCACGACAAGCTGGTTGCGGCCTTAGCCCTGACCGGCCCCATCTCGCGGCTGACGGAAGATCGTCGTGAGAAGGAAATAGGGCAGTTGATGAAGGCGGCTGCAAGCCGTCTTTCGCAGAAAATGGGAGCCAGTAAGCCCTTCTGTCAGCAGTTCTTTGGTGAAACGAGCGACGCGGCGGAAGAAAATCTTTAAACGCAGAAGCGGGACAAATGTCCCGCTTCTGTCATCGTTAATGCGTGACCTGTTTTTCGTGTAGCTGAGCGCGGCGGGCCTGCCGCCCCATAATGAGCACCGCGATACCCCCGGCCACGCACAGCGCGGCCAGCGGAAGCATTGCCAGCGTGTAGCTGCCTGTCCGCTCATTGATAATGCCGTACGCGTTTACCATCACCGCCCCGCCTATCAGGTTTGCGATGGCGCCAATCGCGGCCAGTCCCGCCGCCGCTGAGGTACTGCTCATCCAACCGGATGCCAGCGCCCAGAAAGGCCCTTTCATTGAATAAGCGCCTATCAGCATAATGCTGAGGATAACGATCGTGGCAGACAGCGAGACGCTTACAAAGGCGGCGAACACACCGGCGGCAATCATGAACAGCGTGAGTGCAGTATGCCAGCGACGTTCGTTGGTACGATCGGAATTCCGTCCCCATACAATCATCAGAACAGATGCCAGACCGTAAGGAATAGCGTTAAGCAGACCTGTCTCAAGGTTATCGAGATGGAAGGATTTCAGCAGTTGAGGAGACCAGACGCTGATGGTGGTGCCCGCGGAAGACGCCCCTGCGTAAATCAGCGCCATCAGCCAGATTTGGCGATGCTTCAGCAACTGCCACGTCGTCTGGTGTCCAATGTTCTTTTGCTGGCTACGCTCGGTTTCCAGCGTGGTTTCCAGCCACTGTTTCTGTTCTCTGCTAAGCCAGCTCGCCTGATGAGGGCGATCCCGGAGAATAAACCAGGCTGCAATACCCAGCAGCACCGCCGGCAAGCCTTCAATAATGAACAGCAGATGCCAGCCGCGAAGACCCAGCCAGCCATCCAGTGACAGTATCAACCCGGAAAGCGGAGAGCCGATGAAGTTAGCGAGAGGGATGGCGACCATAAAGGACGCAATAATGCGTGCGCGGTAGCGGGACGGGATCCACCAGGTCAGATACAGCACGACGCCCGGGAAGAAGCCCGCCTCTGCAGCACCGAGAAGAAAACGGACGATATAGAGCGACGTGGTGTTCTGCACCAGGGACATACACATGGAAACGATGCCCCAGCTGATCATAATGCGCGGGATCCACAGCCGGGCGCCGACTTTCTGCATGGCCAGGTTGCTGGGCACCTCAAACAAAAAATAGGCCACGAAGTAAAGGCTGCTGGCGAAGCCAAAGGCCGCTTTGCTGAGGCCAAGGTCCTCATTCATCTGCAGCGAAGCCATGCCGATATTCCCGCGATCGATAATGGAGACCAGGTAACTGACAATCAGAAACGGGAGAATACGCCAGATCACCTTCCGCATCGTCTCTCTTTCTATGTCCTCAGTGGCGGTAGCGCCGTTACGTAAATGTTCTGTCATTGTGTCCTCGCAGGGTTTGTTCTTTGTTTTATTAGGTACAACTTAGTTTTATTAAACAAAACCACTATAGCGACGGCGCGTTATTTTTATCCAGTTAATGGAAGGTTTAAATGATGTAAATAAGAGGTGACTCACAGATAGTGCGCTTCAGATATATCGTTCACAGTAGTCGAACCTGCCGCAAAGAGAGCACGCCGCAAGGGGGATAATCACGCAACGCAATTATTGCACCAACTTTTCCTCTCCGTTCAACTAAGCTTCGACCGGGTGCCCCGCCTCGTTCGCGGGGCCATATTCCTTTTGGTCGAGCACGCATCATGCAGCTACTCAGTATTATTATTTTGCTTACCCTCACCGTAGTGATCCATTCGCTGTGGATGTTTGGTGTTTTAAAGTTCATCAAATTAGAAGTCGATTCGGCGGTCCGCATTGTTTTACGCAACGTCGGTATCGTGATCTCCATGATCTTCGCCCACCTCCTTGAGGCCGGACTGTTTGCTGCGTTTTATTTCGTCATCGACGCGTTTAATGACTGGAACACCAGCTTCTATTTTTCACTGGTCAGCTACGCCACCGTGGGATACGGCGACGTCACGTTACCCCAGCACTGGCGGCTCATCGGCGGTGTGGAAGGGCTGGTGGGCGCGTTGATGGTGGGCTGGTCCGTGGCGGTTCTGGTGGCGGTGCTGCAGCGTTTGCGCGGCATGAGCGCCTAAACGGCAGATGCGCGATCCCCGCCTGGTAAGGTAAAGTACCCCCTCCTTGCGCGGCCAGAAGGCCGCGAATTTGAGGGCGAAGAGGCTGATTAACGGCTCGCCCTTTTCTGTTCCTGGTTTACGCCAGTTTGCATGGTGTTGTGTTTTGTCTGCCAAAAGGGTTTTGTATGTCTGCTGCTCATCTCGGTTTCCCGACGGAAACCGTTGTTGTCTTTGTGGTGATGGCCGTTGGGGCGATGTTTATCGACCTCTTTATGCACCGTCACGATAAACCCGTCTCGCTGAAAAGCGCGGCGATGTGGTCCATTTTCTGGGTCATGATGGCGATGGCCTTCGCCGGATTCCTGTATGTTCACCACGGCGCCGAGATGGCGAGCCTGTTCCTCACCGGCTATGCGCTGGAAGAGGTGCTCTCCGTCGATAACCTGTTCGTGATGATGGCGATCTTCGCCTGGTTCGGCGTGCCGGATAAGTACCGTCACCGCGTTCTCTACTGGGGCGTGCTGGGGGCGATTGTCTTCCGCGGCATCTTTGTGGCTATCGGCACCAGCCTGTTAAGCCTGGGGCCGTACGTTGAGGTGATCTTCGCGCTGGTCGTCGGCTGGACGGCGGTGATGATGCTCAGGCGCAATGAAGAGAGCGACGAAGTTGAGGATTACTCGGGTCATCTCGCCTATCGCCTGGTGAAGCGCTTCTACCCGGTCTGGCCGAAAATCAGCAGCAACGCCTTTATTCTGACTCAGAAAGAGGTGGATGCGGAGCTCGAAAAACCGGAAAACCAGGACGTGATGGTCGGACGCGTGAAGAAGGCGAAGCGCTATGCGACGCCGCTGCTGCTTTGCGTAGCCGTCGTCGAGCTCTCTGACGTCATGTTCGCGTTTGACTCCGTGCCGGCCATTATTGCCGTGAGCCGCGAGCCGCTGATTATCTACAGCGCCATGATGTTCGCCATCCTCGGCCTGCGTACGCTTTACTTCGTGCTGGAAGCGCTGAAGCAGTATCTGGTGCACCTTGAGAAAGCCGTGGTTCTGCTGCTGTTCTTCGTGGCGTTCAAGCTGGGGTTAAATGCCACCGATCACTTCTGGCATCACGGTTACAGCATTGGCGCCACGGCCAGCCTGTTTGTGGTGCTTGGCGTGCTGGCGCTGGGGATTATTGCGAGCGTGATGTTCCCGGGGAAACGTGAGGCCTGATGTACCACCTTTCTCCCTCTCCCCGTGGGAGAGGGCCGGGGTGAGGGCACCGGACCGCACCTAACCCTTAATCGGTGAATTCCGGCGCTTGCGCGGGTGATGGAAGTGCCGCCAGTGCGGATCCTGCGCCGCCGCCAGCAGCTCGTGGTCGCCGCGGGTGTCGCCCCAGGCGCGCAGGTGATAGGCGTTCAGATCGCCATACACTTTCTCCAGCCTTGCCACCTTCTGGGCGCAGCGGCAGTTATTGCCCGTGATGCGCCCCGTCAGCTTGCCGTCTTTCACTTCCAGCTGTGTGCCAATCAGCTTAATGCCGAGCTTATCAGCCCACGGCTGGAGCACCAGCGCCGGGGACGCGGAACAGATGGTCACTTCCGCACCAGAATTCACCTCAGCCGCCACCGCCAGAACCCCTTCGGGGCGCATCAGCTTGTTCCAGTATTTTTCGCAAAAGGCTTCCGCCTGCTGGCGCAGCCAGTGTTCATCCACGCCCGTCAGGAAGGTTTTAATCAGCACTTCCTTCAGCTCATCGCGCGTCAGCTTGCGACGCACGCAGTGCAGCGTAGGCAGCGCCATGCGCACCAGGCGGCCCGCGAAGTAACGTTTGCCGAAGGCAAAACGCAGGAAAGGAATAAAGCTGTCGTGGTGCGTTAATGTCCCGTCAAAGTCAAAGACAGAGAGCACGCTGGATTTAGCCACCGTCTCGTCGGCAATCATATTGGTCATAAATACGTCTTAGCTGAAATACACATTCTGCGGATCAGTTTACCTGCTTTAGCTGGACAGTCCTTATATCACCACTCTTTTTTTCTCGCTCTTGCGATCTCAAAGTGAGTCCATTTTTGGCCTCGATAACAATTGGTGAAAAAACGAGCTGTCTATATTATCGCCACATCGCAAGATATTTAGGGGAACCATTGGCCCCCACAGGTAAGGAAAAACTCACTCACTACTTCTTTTTTGATATGACTCTTAGATCGCTTATTTCAATCCTCACGTTAAGTTTTGCTTCGTTTTCTGCGTTCAGCTTTCAACTTCCAGCATCGATGTTATCGATGAACAGTGAACTGGCAGCATCACCGGCGAAATCTGCGCTGGTGCATCAGGAAACAGGCCCGCTGCGCTCGCGTATTCTCGATCAATACCAGAAGTGGAAAGGCACCCAGTATCGGTGGGGCGGAACCACGCATCGCGGGGTAGATTGCTCCGCGCTCATGCAGCACCTGTTCACCGATGCGGCGCATCTTAATTTGCCGCGCACGACGAGTGAACAGATCCATCGCGGCGTGCAGGTGGCGCAATACCGCCTGAGAGCCGGCGATCTGGTCTTCTTCCAGACGGGCCCGAACCGCAAGCACGTCGGCGTTTATATTGGCGAAAACCAGTTTATTCATGCCTCAACCAGTCAGGGCGTAACGGTTTCAACCCTGACGGATGATTACTGGCAGGCACACTACATTACCGCCCGTCGCATTGCAGGCAGTGCGGCCTGACAGCGTCAGATGATGTCATCCACGACGCCACCGTCGACGCGCAGCGCCGCGCCCGAGGTGGCGGAGGCCTGGGGCGAACAGACATAAATCACCATATTGGCCACCTCTTCAACCGTGGCGGCACGCTGGATAACCGAGCTGGGGCGGTTGGCCATTACAAACTCTTTCGCCAGCTGCTCCAGCGATTTGCCGGTCTTTTCGATTTCATCTTTCATCATCTCTGCGAAACCGTCAGACATCGTCGGGCCCGGCAGGACGCTGTTCACCGTCACGCCGCTCCCCGCCACAAACTTCGCCAGACCGCGCGCCAGCGAGAGCTGCGCCGTTTTGGTCACGCCGTAGTGGATCATATCCGCCGGGATATTGCAGGCCGACTCGGAGGAGATAAACACCACGCGTCCCCAGCCTTTCTGCACCATACCCGGCAGCAGGGCGCGGGACAGACGCACGCCGGACATCACGTTAGTCTGCCAGTAACGCTCCCAGGTCTCATCGTCGGTGGCATAGAAATCCTGCGGACCGTAAATCCCGGCGTTGTTGACCAGAATATCGACGTTATTCGCCACCTTCAGAAGCGACTCGACCCCTTCCGCCGTGCTGAGATCGGCAATCGCGGCACGGACCTGTACGCCCGGCACCACCTGCTGGAGCTGCTGAATGCCTTTATTCACCGATTCCGTGCTGCGGCCATTGACGATCACTTCCGCACCGCTTTCTGCCAGACCTCTGGCAATGGCGAATCCGATCCCGCCGGTTGAGGCGGTCACCAGCGCCACTTTCCCCGCAAAGTCGATTTTCATCATCTGCTCCTTATCGTTTTAACGTTCGGACCTTAAAGCGTAGCAGGTGAGGATGACGGCTCCTGGCTAAAAAGGCGCAACAGCGTCTCAACCTGTTCATCAAGCGGGGCGAGGGAACGCTTAACAATCAGGTGAAGCGGCGTTGCCCTGCGCGCGCCGTGGCTCAGCGGCAGGCGTTTCAGTACGCCCTGATCCAGCTGGGTCTGGATGCGTTCCTCTGGCAGCCAGCCGTAGCCGACCTGAGAGACGACGGCCTCTATGGCGGCATCGATGGTGGAGAAGGTCCACGACTCGCCGGCAGCACGCGCGGCGGGCTGGCTGTCCGCAATCTGGATGAGCGGCCACGGGCGCAGCATCTCATCATTGAGCGGCGCGTCGAGGTGAAACAGGGGATGCCGGGAATGGGCCACGGCAACAAAGTCGATATTCATCAGCCATTCTCCGAGCCCGGTAATGTCCTGGCGGCGGGTTAAGACCATCACATCGGCTTCGTCGTTAATGGCATCGGCGCGGGTATTTTCCAGCACCTCGGTCAGACGTACCTGAGTCTGCGGATACTGCTGCTGGAACTGACGAAGAATAGCGAACAGGCGGCGGCGCGGGAAAATGGAGTCCACCACCAGATCTAACCGCGTGCGCATCCCGTTGCGAAGGGTCGCTGCGCGCGTCTCAACATACGAAAACGCTTTCAGCAGCGGTTTAACCTGGTTGAGAAGAAGCTCTCCGGCCGGAGTTAACACCGCCCGTCGCCCCTCCGGGACCAGCAGCGCCACGCCGAGCCGCTCCTGCAGCAGCGACAGGTTATAGCTTACCGAGGACTGGCTGCGGTGGGTTTCTTCCGCGGCTTTGGCAAAGCTGCCCGCTTCCACCACTCTTTCCAGTAAAGCCCATTGTTCCAGCGTCGTCTTATGCATGATTTATCTAAAATTTGGATGAATTTGATTAAAAGATAGCGTTATTCATTCATTTTTTGAAGGGGTACGATCGTCTCATCAAAACAAAGGAGACATCTTATGAACACCTTCGACAAACACGACTTAAGCGGCTTTGTTGGTAAACATCTTGTATATACCTACGATAACGGCTGGAACTACGAGATTTACGTAAAAAATGAGACTACGCTTGATTACCGTATTCACAGCGGTCTTGTGGCCAACCGTTGGGTGAAAGATCAGCAGGCTTATATCGTGCGGGTAGGCGAGAGCATCTATAAAATTTCCTGGACCGAACCAACCGGCACCGACGTCAGCCTGATCGTGAACCTGGGCGACAAGCTGTTCCATGGCACTATCTTCTTCCCACGCTGGGTCATGAACAATCCGGAAAAAACCGTCTGCTTCCAGAACGACCATATTCCGCTGATGAATAGCTATCGCGATGCGGGTCCGGCGTATCCTACGGAAGTGATTGATGAATTTGCTACGATCACCTTTGTGCGCGACTGTGGTGCCAATAATGAAAGCGTTATCGCCTGTGCGGCCAGTGAATTACCGAAAAACTTTCCAGATAATCTCTAATAAGCGCGACAATTAACTAAAAAGAAAAGTTCCCGGCTATTTCATATTATTTTGAAATGGCCGGGATTTTTTTTGTTTGTTTATGTTTGGTTTAAAAATAGCATCTTGTAAAAATTGAGTTGGATCACGAAATAAATAATTCATAATTATATAAATCATTGTTTATAAATGAAATGCCATTGGTTTTGTTACATCTGCAATACACATCTTAATTTTTCCCTAAGAAATGAACGATACCTTGATATGAGTTTATGGTTCGTTGAAATAAACGAAAAAGTAATTGGTTAATATCAAGCGCGTGCCATTCTTATTGCAAGGAAATTAATGATGAGTGATTTTTTGCCTTTTTCGCGGCCGTCGATGGGCGCTGAGGAAATTGCGGCGCTTCAGGACGTTTTGATGTCGGGCTGGATCACTACTGGGCCTAAGAATCAGGAACTTGAAGAAGCATTCTGTCAGCTTACCGGGAATCAGCATGCGATTGCCGTCTGTTCAGCCACCGCGGGTATGCACGTCACTCTGATGGCGCTGGATATTGGCCCGGGCGATGAAGTCATTACTCCTTCCCAGACCTGGGTATCCACGCTGAATATGATCGTGTTGCTGGGTGCCACGCCGGTCATGATTGATGTGGACAAAGATACGTTAATGGTGACGCCAGAAGCCGTTGAAGCCGCCATTACCCCGCGTACCAAAGCCATTATTCCCGTTCATTATGCCGGCGCGCCGTGTGAAATCGACGCCATTCATGCCATCGGTGAACGTCACGGTATTCCGGTTATTGAAGATGCGGCCCATGCCGCCGGAACGTACTACAAGAACCGTCATGTGGGCTGGAAAGGAACGGCGATTTTTTCCTTCCACGCCATTAAAAATATGACCTGCGCGGAAGGCGGCTTAGTCGTCACGGATAATGCCCAGCTGGCACAGCGGATCCGCAGCCTGAAATTCCATGGACTGGGCGTAGATGCCTATGACCGCCAGACGCACGGCCGCGCGCCGCAGGCGGAAGTGATCGCGCCGGGCTATAAATACAATCTGGCGGACATCAACGCCGCGCTGGCGCTGGTGCAGTTAGGCAAGCTGAAAGAGGCCAACAGGCGCCGCCAGGAAATTGCTGAACGCTACCTGCGTGAGCTTGCCGATACGCCGTTCCAGCCGCTCACCATTCCGTCATGGCCGCACGTGCACGCCTGGCACCTGTTCATTATTCGCGTTGACGAAGCGCGCTGCGGGATCTCACGCGACAACCTGATGGCGGCGCTGAAAGAGAAAGGCATCGGTACCGGACTCCACTTCCGCGCGGCGCACACCCAAAAATACTACCGCGAGCGTTTTCCTGATGTATCGCTCCCGAATTCTGAATGGAATAGCGCGCGTATTTGTTCTCTCCCTCTTTTCCCGGACATGACTCATGACGACACAACCCGCGTCATTACCGCACTCCATCAGCTTGCAGGACATTGATATGTTCAGTGCACCGCCTGTACAAAAAGTTTCCGTGGTAATCCCGGTTTATAACGAGCAGGAGAGCCTGCCCGAACTGATCCGCCGTACAACCGCCGCCTGCGACACGATGGGCAAGGCTTATGAAATTCTGCTGGTAGATGATGGCAGTAGCGATAATTCCGCGCTGATGCTGACCGAGGCCGCGCAGGCCGAAGGCAGCCATATTGTTGCCGTGCTGCTCAACCGCAACTACGGCCAGCACTCGGCGATTATGGCGGGGTTTAGCCACGTCACGGGCGATCTGATCATCACCCTGGACGCTGACCTGCAAAACCCGCCGGAAGAGATCCCGCGTCTGGTCGCCAAAGCCGATGAAGGCTATGACGTGGTCGGCACGGTACGTCAGAACCGTCAGGACAGTCTGTTCCGCAAGCTGGCCTCACGCACCATCAACCGTCTTATCCAGCGCACGACCGGTAAAGCGATGGGCGATTACGGCTGCATGCTGCGCGCCTACCGTCGCCACATTGTCGACGCGATGCTGCACTGCCATGAGCGCAGCACCTTTATTCCGATCCTCGCCAACACCTTTGCCCGCAAGGCAACGGAAATTCCGGTTCTGCACGCCGAGCGCGAGCACGGGGAGTCGAAGTACAGCTTTATGCGTCTCATCAACCTGATGTATGACCTCATCACCTGCCTGACCACCACGCCGCTGCGTCTGCTGAGCGTGTTCGGCAGCATCATCGCCGTGGCCGGGTTTGCGCTGTCCGTTCTGCTGGTGGTGCTGCGCCTGGTCTTTGGCCCGCAGTGGGCGGCGGAAGGGGTCTTCATGCTCTTTGCCGTGCTGTTTATGTTCATCGGCGCCCAGTTTGTCGGGATGGGCCTTCTCGGTGAATACATTGGCCGTATCTATAACGATGTTCGCGCGCGTCCGCGCTACTTTATTCAACGTGTTGTCCGTCAGGAACACAAAGCATCTCAAGAGGAAATTCACCCATGAAAGCTGTTGTATTTGCCTATCACGATATGGGGTGCACGGGCACGCTGGCCCTGCTGGAAGCGGGCTATGACATTGCGGCAATCTTTACCCATCCGGACACGGCCGGAGAGAATAACTTTTTTGGCTCCGTGGCGCGTATCGCCGCCGAGCGCGGGATCCCGGTTTATGCACCGGACGATGTCAACCATCCGCTGTGGGTGGATCGCATCCGCGTGCTCGCGCCTGACGTAATCTTCTCGTTCTACTATCGCAACCTGCTTTCCGACGAGATCTTAGGTCTGGCCGCAAAAGGCGCCTTTAATCTTCACGGTTCTCTGCTGCCCGCCTACCGCGGCCGCGCTCCGCTGAACTGGGTGCTGGTGAACGGTGAAACGGAAACGGGCGTGACGCTGCACCGCATGGTGCGCCGCGCTGACGCGGGCGCTATCGTGGCACAGCAGAAGGTCGCTATTGATGCGGACGAAACGGCGCTGCAGCTGCATCAAAAGCTGAATGCAACGGCGCAGACGCTGCTGCGTGATGCCCTTCCAGGCATCCTCAACGGCACCTTCAGCGAGACCGCGCAGGATGAGAGCAAGGCAAGCTGCTTTGGCCGCCGCGCGCCGGAAGATGGTCGTCTGGACTGGAACAAGCCTGCCCGCCAGCTGCACAACCTGGTGCGCGCCGTGACCGACCCGTGGCCGGGCGCGTACAGCTTTGCGGGCGTAAGCAAATTTATCGTCTGGAAATCCCGCGTGCGTGACGACATCCCTGTCGCCAAACCGGGCACCGTCGTCTCTGTCTCTCCGCTGATTGTGAGCTGCGGCGAGCAGGCGCTGGAGATCGTGACCGGACAAACCGACAACGGCCTGTACGTGCAGGGCACGCAGCTGGCACAGTCTCTGGGTCTGGTGGCCGGGGCGCTGATCACCAGCGCGCCGGTGGTTGCCATCAAGCGTCGTACCCGCGTGCTGATCCTCGGCGTGAACGGCTTTATCGGTAACCACCTGACGGAACGTCTGCTTAAAGACGATAACTACGAGATTTACGGTCTGGATATCGGCTCTGACGCCATCAGCCGTTTCCTCGACAACCCGCGTTTCCACTTCGTGGAAGGGGATATCAGCATCCATTCCGAATGGATTGAATACCACATTAAAAAATGCGACGTGGTGCTGCCGCTGGTCGCCATTGCCACGCCAATCGAGTACACCCGTAACCCGCTGCGCGTGTTCGAGCTGGACTTCGAAGAGAACCTGAAGATCATCCGCGACTGCGTGAAATACGACAAGCGCATCATCTTCCCGTCTACCTCTGAAGTGTACGGCATGTGTACCGATAAGAACTTCGATGAAGACACCTCCAACCTGGTGGTCGGGCCGATCAACAAACAGCGCTGGATTTACTCCGTCTCCAAACAGCTGCTGGACCGCGTGATTTGGGCCTACGGCGAAAAAGAGGGCCTGCGCTTTACCCTGTTCCGTCCGTTCAACTGGATGGGCCCGCGTCTGGATAACCTGAACGCGGCGCGTATCGGTAGCTCCCGTGCGATCACCCAGCTGATCCTGAACCTGGTGGAAGGCTCGCCAATTAAGCTTATCGAAGGCGGGAAACAGAAACGCTGCTTTACGGATATCAGCGACGGTATCGAAGCGCTGTTCCGCATCATCGAAAACAAAGATAACCGCTGCAACGGTGAAATCATCAACATCGGTAACCCGGACAACGAAGCGAGCATTCGCGAGCTGGCAGAGATGCTGCTGGCCAGCTTTGAGCGCCATCCGCTGCGCGACAAGTTCCCGCCGTTTGCCGGTTTCCGCGAAGTGGAAAGCAGCAGCTACTATGGTAAGGGCTACCAGGACGTTGAGCACCGTAAGCCAAGCATTCGCAACGCGAAGCGCTGCCTGAACTGGACGCCGACGGTGAAGATGGAGCAGACCATTGACGAAACGCTCGATTTCTTCCTGCGCACCGTGGAGCTGTCGGAACAGGCCTCATGAAAAAAGTCGGTTTACGCATTGATGTCGACACCTTCAGGGGAACGCGTGACGGCGTACCCAAACTGCTGGAACTGCTGAACAAACACGATGTGCGTTCCAGCATTTTCTTCAGCGTGGGGCCTGACAACATGGGACGCCATTTATGGCGTCTGATTAAACCGGCATTTCTGTTCAAAATGCTGCGCTCGCGCGCAGCATCCCTCTACGGCTGGGATATTTTGCTGGCCGGCACCGCCTGGCCCGGCAGGCGTATCGGCGCGGGTAATGAAGCCGTTATCCGCGAGGCGGCGCAGCATCATGAGGTGGGTCTCCACGCCTGGGACCACCATGCCTGGCAGGCCTGGGCGGGCGTCTGGGATATCCCGCGCCTGTCCCGTGAGGTCGAGCGTGGGATGCTGGAGCTGGAGGCCATTACCGGTCAGCCCGTGCGCTGCTCCGCCGTGGCGGGATGGCGTGCGGATCAGCGCGTCGTGAAGGCCAAAGAAGCCTTTGCGTTTCGCTACAACAGCGACTGCCGCGGAACCGGGCCCTTTTTGCCGCTGTTAGGCGAAAATCGCTACGGTACGGTGCAAATTCCGGTCACGCTTCCCACCTGGGATGAAGTGGTCGGGCGCGAGGTGAAGGCGGATGAGTTCAATCGCTACATTCTGGACCGCATCCATCGTGACGCCGGCACGCCGGTGTATACCATCCATGCCGAAGTGGAAGGGATTGCGTATCAGCATGATTTTGATGAACTGCTGACGATGGCCGCTCAGGAGGGCATTGAATTTTGCCCGTTGAGCGAGCTGCTGCCGGACGATCTCAACTCCCTGCCCGTGGGTAAAGTCGTGCGCAATGAAATGGCTGGCCGGGAAGGCTGGCTTGGCTATCAACAAACCGTGAGTCCGGTCCCATGAAAACAGCCCGTTATGGCTTAGCGCTTCTCGCACTGTTTATCGTTTACTACCTCATTCCGGTCGATATTCGTCTGCTCTGGCAGCCTGATGAAACGCGCTATGCGGAAATCAGCCGCGAAATGCTGGCATCCGGAGACTGGGTAGTCCCGCATTTTCTGGGGCTGCGTTACTTTGAAAAACCGATTGCTGGCTACTGGATCAACAGCATCGGGCAGATGCTGTTCGGGCACACGAACCTCGCCGTGCGCGCCGGTTCTATATTCTCCACCGGGTTAGCGGCGCTGCTGGTCATCTGGATGGCATGGCGTCTCTGGCGAGATAAGCGGACCGCCATTTTCTCCGGGCTGATCTTCCTGACCCTCTTCCTGGTGTATGGCATCGGCACGTATGCGGTGCTGGATCCTATCATCACCCTGTGGCTGGTGGCGGCGATGTGCAGCTTCTGGCTGGCCTCACAGGCCCAAACCGTTGCCGGAAAAGCGGGTGGCTATGTGCTGCTTGGGCTGGCCTGCGGGATGGGGGTGATGACCAAAGGCTTCCTGGCGCTGGCGGTACCGGTGATTGGCGTGCTGCCGTGGGTGATCGCCAGGAAGCGCTGGAAAGAGGTGCTGATTTTTGGCTGGCTCGCGATCCTGAGCTGCGTGCTGATTGTTCTGCCGTGGGGGCTGGCCATTGCGCAGCGTGAGCCTGACTTCTGGCGTTATTTCTTCTGGGTTGAGCATATTCAGCGTTTTGCCCAGAGCGACGCGCAGCACAAAGCCCCGTTCTGGTACTACATACCGTTCCTGATTGCGGGCAGCCTGCCGTGGCTGGCGCTTTTGCCAGGCGCGTTTCGTCTCGGCTGGAATGACCGACAAAACGCGGGTAGCGGGTTCTATCTGCTGGGTTGGGTGGTGATGCCGCTGCTGTTCTTCAGCATCGCCAAAGGCAAGCTGCCGACCTATATCCTGCCGTGCTTTGCCCCGCTGGCGATCCTGATGGCGCGCTATGCCTGCCTCGCGGCGGAAAAAGGTGCCAGAGCGTTACGCATTAACGGCGGGATTAACCTGGCGTTTGGCGTTATCGGCGTGGTGGCGGCTCTGGTGGTCTCGCCGTGGGGACTGTCGAAGCATCCGGTCTGGACGTCGGTTGAACTGTATAAAGTCTTCTGTGCGGTGGTGGCGTTCCTCATCTGGGCCGCGGTAGGCTGGTTTACCTTCAGACAGAGCCAGCAGCGCTGGTGGCTGGCGGCACTGTGCCCTGCAGGGCTGGCGGTGCTGATTGGTTTTGCCATTCCCAACCTGGTGGTGGATTCCAAACAGCCGCAGTCGCTGATCGATACCGTGCGCGAGCCGCTTCAGGAAAGCCGATTCGTGCTGGCCAATAACGTGGGTGTGGCCGCGGGCCTGGCGTGGGAGCTGAAGCGCAATGACATCACGATGTTCGATCAAAGCGGCGAACTGCGCTACGGACTGGATTATCCCGATGCGAAAGATCGTTATGTTGATAAAGATGACTTCGCGCAGTGGCTGGCGGAGCATCGTCAGCAGGGGCGCGTATCGCTGGTGATTCTTCTGTCAAAACACGATGAAATCGCGCGCGCAAATCTGCCGAAACCGGACAGCCTGTATATTCAGGGGCGTCTGGCCCTGCTGGAGTATCTGCCGAAGTGATGACCTGGATCTGGCTGATACTGGCAAGCCTGCTCAGCTGCGCGGGACAGCTGTGCCAGAAACAAGCCACCCGTCCGGCGAAAGCCGGGCGGCGCGGGGCGCACATCGCGCTGTGGCTTGGCCTGGCACTGCTGGCGCTGGGCAGCGGGATGCTGGTCTGGCTGGTGGTGCTGCAACGCCTGCCTGTCGGCATTGCCTATCCTATGCTGAGCCTCAATTTTGTCTGGGTGACGCTGGCGGCGAAGGCGTTCTGGCGTGAGCATGTCGCTGCGCATCACTGGCTGGGGGTAGGGTTCATCATCATTGGGATTGTTATCCTGGGAGGGAGCCTGTGAAAGGAGCGTTCTGGGCCATATGCAGCGTGCTGTTAGTCAGCGCGGCGCAGCTGCTGCTGCGCAATGCCATGCAGGCACTGCCACCGGTCAGTGAGATCCTGGTGTTTGTTTCCGCGCTGTGGCACTTCTCGTCCGGCACGGGCGCGCTGCTGCTGGGGTTGACGGGGTATGTGGCGTCCATGGGCTGCTGGTATCTGGCGCTGCACCGTATGGCGCTCAGCAAAGCCTATGCCTTGCTGAGCCTTAGCTACATCCTGGTGTGGGCCGCCGCGATCCTGCTGCCGGGCTGGGGGGAGCGCTTCTCCTGGCACGGGCTGGTGGGCGTCGGGTTTATTATTCTGGGGGTGTTAGTGATTTTTCTGCCCCGAACGTCCCAATGTGAATAATCGACTCGTGGGTCAGGGTATAAGGGGTCGATGTGCAGACGGCAAGGCTCAGCGAGCCGATCTGTAGCTGACTGACCGCGTGCGTCTGCGCCGTGCTGTCGATGCTGACAATCTGCCATGCGCTGCCGCCACGCTGTTTCACAATCGCTTCTTTCCGCGTCCAGATACGCCAGAACGCGGAAAGCCGTTCCTCGGGCGCTTCACGCTCCAGCTCGTCATGCTCCGTCATGCTAAATACCGCATTAGCCAGCGCCTGCCAGTTCTTCCTCGGGCGAATCACTTCGATATCGCAGCCGACTTCGCCTTCATCGCTCATCAGCAGGGCAATATCGTCACCGCTGTGGCTCAGGTTGAACCACAGCGGATGACCCTTCGCAAAGGCCGGTTTGCCCTGCTCGCCGTAAATGATGTCGGGGAGCGGGCGAGGGGATAACGTTCTGGCGAGCAGCGTCCTCCCGGCCAGCCAGGAGGCCTGTCGGGCACCCTGAGGCGCCCTGTCTGCGAGCGCTGACGCCAGCGGGTCCGCGCAAAGAGTGGAGATTTTTCCCAGTACTAACTGGTACATAGTTACGCCCAGCGTTTAATGATAATCGAGGTATTGATGCCGCCAAACGCGAAGTTATTGCTCTGCAGATACTCGCAGTCAATCTGACGGGCTTCTCCCATAATATAATCTAAAGCACCGCATTGCTCATCCGGCTGCGTTAAATTGAGCGTCGGGGCAAACCAGCCTTCACGCATCATCTGCAGGCTCATCCACGCTTCCAGCGCGCCGCAGGCACCCAGCGTATGGCCAAAATAGCTCTTCAGCGAGGAAACCGGCACGCTGTCACCATAGATAGCGGCGGTGGCCAGGCTTTCGGCGATATCGCCGCGATCGGTGGCGGTACCGTGCGCGGAGATATACCCCATATCCCGGGCGCTTAATCCCGCCATAGACAGCGACTGCTCCATGCAAACCTGCATGGTTTCACGCTGAGGCTGGGTAATATGGGCCGCGTCGCAGTTAGTGGCAAAGCCCACGATTTCGCCGTAGATCGTGGCCCCGCGCGCTTTGGCGTGCTCGAGCTCTTCCAGAATCAGGGTGCCTGCGCCTTCTCCAATCACCAGACCATCGCGCTTTGTATCAAATGGCGACGGGGTGTGTTTAGGCGCGTCATTGCGCTGGCTGGTGGCGAACAGCGTATCAAATACCGCCGCTTCAGACGGACAAAGCTCCTCAGCGCCCCCCGCGACCATCACGGTCTGATACCCGTGGCGAATGGCCTCCCAGGCGTAGCCAATCGCCTGGCTGCCGGAGGTACAGGCGCTTGAGGTCGGGATGACGCGGCCACGTAGTCCAAAGAACAGGCCGGTATTCACCGCCGTAGTGTGCGGCATCATCTGGACGTAGGTTGTCCCGGTGATGTTATTAGTGTGCTTTTCAGTGAGCATGGTCGCGAATTCGCTGACCGGACCGGTGCTGCCTGTTGAAGAACCGTAGGCGATACCGGTTTGGCCGTTGGTGAGCACCGCTTCGCCAATCAGCCCCGCCTGCTCCAGCGCCAGCTCGGTGGCGCGGGTCGACATCAGCGACACCCGGCCCATGGCGCGAATACGCTTGCGGGTATAGTGTTCCGGCAGCGTGAAATCGTCGATCGGCGCGCCCAGCAGGGTATGCAGGCCATCATACACCTGCCATTCCGGCATTTTACGCACCGCGTTTTCATACGCCAGCAGCCTGCTGGAAACGGATTGCCAGCTTTCGCCAAAGGCGGTCACGCCGCCCATGCCCGTAATCACCACGCGACGCGTCATAGCATTCCTCCGTTAATGGAAATGACCTGGCGGGTAACGTAGCCCGCAATATCCGACATCAGATAGCTTGCCAGCCCGGCGACCTCCTCAGCCTGACCCATACGTTTCATTGGGATGATGGACATGGCTTCCTTCAGCGCGGTTTCTTCCATCTCAATCATGCCGGTATCAATCAGGCCCGGGGCGATGCAGTTGACGGTGATTTTGCGTTTTGCCAGCTCAATCGCCAGCGCTTTGGTGGCGCCGATAATGCCCGCTTTGGCCGCGCTGTAGTTCACCTGTCCGCGGTTGCCCATCACGCCGGACACGGACGATAAGGTGATAATGCGCCCCCCTTTACGGGTGCCAATCATCGGCATAATGCAGGGGTGAATGACGTTATAAAAACTGTCGAGATTGGTGTGGATCACGCTATCCCAGTCGTCTTCGCTCAGCGCCGGAAAGGCGCCGTCGCGCGTAATTCCGGCGTTGCTGACCACGCCATACCATGCGCCATGGGCTTCAATCTCCTGCTCCAGCACCTCGCGGCACTGTTCGCGGTTGCCCACATCAAAGGCGAGTAAACGACCGTTGCCACCCGCCCGCGTGATGGCGTCCAGCGTCTCCTGCGCGCCTGCGGCATCACGATGGTAATGCACGCCTACGGTAAACCCGTCGGCGGCGAGCTGGCGGGCGATGGCGCGCCCTATGCCTTTGCTGGCCCCTGTGACCAGTACGGAACGACTCATGCGTTAGATCCCTGATTAAAAAGCGATGTTAATTCTTCTGCGCTCGGCTGGAAGGTGTTGACCCGGCCCGTGGCCAGCGTCTCTTCATTCGCGGAAATCGCGCATTCAAAGCTGCCGAAGCGTTCGTCCTGCATCAGCAGCTTAACGGTGATGTCCAGCGTCAGGCCTGCGGCGAAACGCCCGCTGGCGCAGACCAGCTCGCGCGCGCCGAGCACCATGCCCAGCGCGATATGATCCTGCCCCTGCTGCTGGCGATGCCAGCCTGACCAGACGCCGACGGTCTGCGCCATCAGCTCGAGCGCGTACCAGCCCGGCAGGTCGCCATCGGCATTGAGAAACGGCGCCAGCACGCTTTGCCCGTTGACGGTCACGCGGCAGACCGCCGTGTCGTCCGTGACGTTCTCAACGGATCCCAGCAGCATCATTGGCGCCTCGTGCGGCAAATAGGCTTCGGGTGATAAGTAGCTCATGAGGCTCTCCCCAGCAGGATGCTGGCGTTATTGCCGCCAAACGCGAACGAGTTAGACAAAATGACCGGTTTTTTCAGAGCGGTGCGCTGGTGCAGCAGGCCGCACGGCGCCAGCGTGTCGTCCGGCGCGTAGCGGGCGAAGTCCTGCGGCGGCAACGGCAGGTCGCGCGTCAGAATCAGCCAGCTCAGGGCCGCTTCGGTAATACCGGCGGCGCCCAGCGTATGGCCGGTAAGGTGTTTGGTTGAGCTGCACGGCACGCTTTCTCCGAAGAGATCGTGCACCACCTGCGATTCAATCTGATCGTTGAGCGGCGTGGCCGTGCCGTGCAGGTTGATGTAGCCGATATCCTGCGGCTGCATACCCGCTTCGTTAAGCGCCTGCGCGATGGCCCTTATCGCCCCTTCGCCCTGCGGATGCGGAGCGGAAATATGGTACGCATCGCTGGATTCGCCCGTCCCGAGCAGCGCCACGTCCGCGGGCTCCCGGCTCAATACCATCAGCGCGGCGGCTTCACCAATGGTGATCCCCCGGCGGTCGCGACCAAACGGCTCGCAGAGCGTGGGGGAGAAGGATTCAAGGCTGTTAAAGCCGTTGACGGGCATCCGGCTCAGGGTATCGGCCCCGCCGACAATGGCGATGTCCACCAGCCCGGCTTCAATCAGACGTTTGCCGCCGATCATCGCCCGCGCGCTAGAAGAGCAGGCCGTGGAGATCGTATAGGCCGGGCCTTCGAGCTGAAGCCAGTTGGCGAGGAAGCGGGACGGATCGCCAAGCTCCTGCTGCGGATACTGCCAGCGCGTGCTCGCTTCGCCATGGGTCATGCGGCGCACGTGCTCATCGCCCTCATCCAGCCCGGAGGTGCTGGTTCCCAGCACCACGGCCACGCGGTCGCGACCGACGCGGGCGATGGCCTCGTCAACGGCGGGCTGAATCTGCGCCAGCGCGGCCAGCAGCAGCTGGTTATTGCGGGTGCGGTGTGCGGCGAAGGCGTCCGGGATGGGCGGCAGCTCGCCTTCCACGCCGCCCAGAACGGCTTCGGGTAAACCCTGCAGCCAGCCGGTCCGGGCATGCATCCCCGGCGCCACGCCTGCCGTCAGGTTCGCGGCAATCTCGTCAGGCGAGTTGCCCAGCGCGTTGACCATACCAACAGCGGATATATAAATCATCTCAGTCACCCAGATATTGAATGGTGATGTGGTATTTAAAGACGTGTTGCTCGATGCTGATCGGCTCGCGCTTGCCTTTGCGCTGCAGGTAGACAATCTCCGTCACCAGCTTGCCGCTGGCGTTGCGCAGCTCGCGCCGATCGCCATTGTCCGTTAACGTCCAGCCCTTCGGCAACTGCGGCTGCCAGGCGCTAATCGGCCAGTGGCTGAGCATCACGTCGGCCAACACCTGGCTGGCTGGCGGCAGCTGCGGCACGACGATAGACTGCTCGGTATGAATACCGGTCTCATCGTACGTCGCCAGGAACAGACGAATGCCCACGGAAGAAAGCCCGGCCAGCGTCACCTTATGCGCATCCGCGTTGAGCATCACCAGCAGGGACTGCGTTTGTCCGTTAAAGCTGCCGGTCAGCAGCTGTTGGGAGCTTACCGGCGGGCTGATGCCGGGCGGCGGCAGCGTAACTTTGGTACCCGGCTGGAGCCAGGCCTGAGGCCGCGTCTCTTTGGTATCGGTCGAATGGCTGCAGCCCGCCAGCAGCAGCGCCGCGGCCAGCGCGACGGTGCGATAAAAAGCGTTCATTTACGTTTTCTCTCTTTCTTATCCGGCATCGCCAGCGGAGCCAGCAGGAAGGCGGTAAAAATACCGCTCACCAGCACGATACCAAAGCTGCTGATGGCCTGGGTGGCGCTGAAGACGAGCATGCCCAGCGTCAGCAGCGTGGTCATCATGGCCAGCGTAATCGCCAGCATCGAGGTCAGCGGCGTACCGCGCGGGTTGCTGAAAAACAGCGTGTAGTTAATGCCAATGCCGAGCACCAGTACCAGCGCCAGCAGTGAGAACAGATTCACCGGGTGGCCCGTTGCGGCCAGCACCGCCAGGCCGCAGCTCAGCGACAGCACGGACGGCACCAGGCTTATCAGCCCTTTACGCCAGCCGAGGCGCATCATCGCCCCGCAGGCAATCACCGCCAGCGCAGCAAACAGTAGCCCCGTCAGCAGCGTGCGGTAGAGGGCAAACAGGCTGTCAAAGCTGGCTTTGCGATCGACCCAGACGACGCCGTCATGGCGCGCGGCCAGTTCACCGAGGTAAGCGCTGTTTTTCGCGCCGTCCACCGGCACGAGCACGCCGCTTTCCCCGTTGGGCAGGGTCAGCCAGAGCAGACGCCAGCCTTCGCTGGCCGGGCTTTTAAGCCACGCGTCCACGCTGACCGGCATGGCGTTGAGATTTGGGGATATGGCGTTGAGCCCGGCGCTTTTCATCACGTTCGTTACCGCAGGAGCAGCCTCGCGCAGCAGCTTCAGATCGCTTTTCTGGCGGGCCAGCGAGTTCAGCGGCAGCGTACGCCAGCGGGCGATCTCTCCGGCTTTCTGCGCCTGTGCCAGCGCCGGGGTAAAGGCCTCCAGCCGCTCCAGCGTTTGCTGAGGCGAGGCGCCATGCACCACAAACCATTTCTGATCGACGCTCTGTCCGGTCAGGGCGGTAATTGCCTTCTCCTGGGCCAGAGTATCCTTCGGCAGGGCCTGCAGCTGGGCGATGTCGTCGTCCACCCTCAGGGTGCTCATCCCCACGGCGGAGAGCAGCGCCAGCGCGACGGGCAAACCAACGGACAGTTTTTTATTGCGTCGCCACGCGGCCAGCCAGCGCAGCATCAGGACCATCAGCGGAACCGGGCGCACCGGTAAACCCCGGCACAGCCACGGATGCCAGAAAATCACCGTCAGGCAGGAGGCGCTCAGCCCCACGGCGGCGAACACCGCCATCTGGCGGATCCCGGGGAAGGGGGCCAGCATCATAATCAGGTAGGCGGCGACGGTCGTCAGCAGCGCCAGCAGCAGCGCATTGCGTACTTTGGCCAGGCTTTGCCAGGGGGAATATTCCGCGCCGTGCACCATCCGTTCGGTCAGGTAGTAGAGCGTGTAGTCGGCTGAAATACCGATGATGCTCATGCTCATCACCAGCGTCATCAGGTGCAGTTCGCCAAAGAGCAGCAGCGTCACCACCGTACCCGCCAGCGCGCCGATGGCAATGGAGAGCACGCTCAGCAGCAGCGGGCGCAGGGAGCGGAACACCGCCACGATGAGCAGGAACACGCCAAGCAGGGTGGCGATGCCCAGCGTCGAGACGTCGCGTTTGGCCTGCTGGCTGGCGTAATCGCTGTAGAACACGGTCCCGCGCGAAAGCAGCTGCGCCTGCGGGAAACGCGCTTTTAGCGTCTCCTGCAGCGCGTTAAGCGTCGTCACGAGCCGGTGGGTCTGCTGCATATCAAATGACGAGCCTGCCAGCTCGCCGTGCAGCAGATACCAGTAGTTTCCCGCCTCATCCTGTGTGACCAGCCAGCCGTCCATCAGCCGCAGCTTCTGGCCGTTTTGCGCCAGAGCGAGCTGCGAGCCGCGCATCAGCATCAGGGGATCGTTTTGCAGCTCTTTGCCGCTTACGCCGGAGAAGGCCGAATAGAGCTGAGATAAAATCCACTGCGCCTGCGCTTCTCCGCCGTTTTGCAGGCGGGCGCGGGTGGCGGGATCGATCAGGCCATTCCGGTGCTGCCAGAAGAATTCTCCCCAGGCCTTTTGCCCGGCGGCGTCCATCGGGCCTTTGACCTCGCTGAGCGAATCGCTACTTTGCAGCAGCGCCAGCCACTGCTGCGCCACGCGCGGATCGGGCTCTTTGCCGGAGCTGACCAGCCAGACCAGCTGGCGGTCGAGACGCTGCATAAACCCGTCGTTGAGCGCCGGCGGGATCGCCCCCAGCGTCTGCTTCGGCAGCATGGCCAGCACGCTGCTGTTCAGACGCGCGCCGGGCAGCAGCGACAGCAGCACGCCCAGCAGAATCAGGCATAGCGTGGCCCACAGCAGCGCCGGGCGCAGGGATTTACGGTGCGGCAAAGCGTTGGCGTTCGTCATCGGTCAGGCTGGCGGGCGTCAGTTGGTGGCGTGAAAGGGCGATATCGGTACGGTCGCCCTGTTTGTCGTTGAGGCGAATCGTCTCCAGATATGTCGCGCCGCCCAGATCGAGGGTGGCGAAAATCTTGTCCAGCGGCGTCGTTTTTGGCGTAAGCACCAGCGACCAGCGGCCGGCGCCCAGGTCTTTAAAATCGATGCGGAAGTTCTCTTCAAGCACCTTGCGGTCGGCCTGGAACAGGGCCCGCAGAAGATGGTTGAACTGGAACATCTGCGGATTATTGTCGGCAGTGACGGTCTGCGGCGGCTGGCCGTTAATGGCCTGAACCATCCGCCTGTCGTCCAGCAGCAGCGTCATCGGAAACGGCGCTTTTTGATCCCACAGCAGGCCGCTGTCGCGGGCGATCAGCATCTCGCCCTGCGAGCGCAGCGGCTGCGGCATATCTTTTATGGTGCGAACCTGTTCGAAGTGCGCGCGCACGACGGGCTGCCCGGTGAAGCGCTGCTGCAGTTCATCCAGCGTCACGGCGCTGACCAGCGGGCTGACGATCAGCGCCAGCAAAGGCAACCATTTCATGGCGTCACTCCCATTCGTTCAAACAGTATTGCCGGGCTCACAAAGCACATTTCGCGGGTAGCTTCTTCTACCGCCACCTGGATGGTGTAACCGGTGGTGGTCCGTTTGCCGGTCTGCGCATCGAAAATTTGATAGGCAATGCGCAGGCGGTTTTCATACTCTTCAACGTGCGCGCGGACGCGAATACGTTGCTCAAATGTCACCGCATCGCGGTATTTCACCCGGGTATCGACGACGGGCCAGACGTAGCCGGAGGCCTTCATCTGGCGATAGCCATAGTCAAACTGATTGAGCAGCGCCTCGCGGGCGATCTCAAAGTAGCGGAAATAGTTACCGTGCCAGACCACGCCCATCATATCGACGTCGTGGAACGGAACGGTGATCTCGACTTCAGTCGTAAAGCGGGGATCGGTCAGCACCCTTTACTCCTTCTCTCTGGACTCTGGCAGATGCCAGAAATCGAAAAAATTAAACCAGTCGAGCGGCGACATGAGGGCGTAATGCTCCAGCCGCTGCGCGTAGCGATCGACGTTCTCCTGCAGCGCCTGCTGGCGTTCGCCGCGCGGCAGGCGCAGCGGGTCGGCAAACGGTTCGCTGTGCAGGACGAGCTTACCCTGCTGGCGCAGGGCAAAAATCAGCACCACCGGGCAGCGCAGGATGGAGGCCAGGATAAACGGCCCCTGTGGGAACGGCGCTGGCTGGCCCATGAACGGGCTCCAGATCACCCGCCACTCGCCGCCACGCTGCGGATTCACCGCGATGCGGTCGCCCACAATCGCGACCCACTCTCCCCGCTCAAGCTTCTCTTTGATGGCAATCGCGGTGTCCGGGCCGATGTCGGTAACCGACATCAAATTCACGCCCGCCTGGGGCGCCATTTCGCTCATGATTTGCTTAAAGCGCTGGGCGTTCTCGCTGAAGACCAGGGCGGTGATAGTTTTGCTGCCGTCCAGCTGGGCCAGCGCCCGGCAGGCCTCAACGTCGCCAAGATGCGAGGCCAGCAGCAGCTTGCCCTGCGGCGCCGCGATATTAAGCGTTTCGCTCGCGCCGGGGGCAAAGACCACGTCGCGATCAAACTTCAGCTCACCGCGCCAGCTGGCGACTTTATCCAGCATCGCGTTGCCGAAGCGCATGAAATGGAAAAAGCTGTTGAGCCGCGGGGGAACGGGCATGTTCCGCTGACGCAGCTCTTGCTTCACCCTTCCAATCCACTGCCGCGAGGCCTGCCGCGCCGGACGCGCGATAAGCCAGTACACGCCGATTACCGGCCACAGCAGCACGGTAAAGGCCCGCCGCCCCATCAGCTTCCAGACGCGCAGCATCAGGCGCATCCCCCACAGGCCCTTGACCTCGTCCTGCTGCGCCCAGTGCTGGCGGCGTCGACGGAAAAGCAGGCCGGGCATGCGGGGCAGCATGCCGAAGAACAGCCGGGTATGCATCAGGGAGATCCGCACGTTATCTTTTAACGCGTCGAAGTGGGACAACCCGTCCTGCGGGTAGGTGACGCGGGTCGGCAGAAAGACGCTGGTGTTGCCCTGCCAGTAGAGACGGACCATCACTTCGGTGTCAAAGTCCATCCGTTTGCCGAGCGTTTCGCGCGCTGCCAGCCGCAGCGTGGGCGAGACCGGGTAGACCCGAAAGCCGCACATGCTGTCTTTAAGCTGCAGGGATAAGGTCTCAATCCACACCCAGACGTGGGTTACCCAGCGTCCGTAGAGCCGCGAGCGTGGAATGGAATCATCGTAAATGGGCTGGCCGGAAATGAGCGCGTCCGGGTGGCGCTCCGCCAGCGCCAGCAGTTTGGGGATATCTTCGATGGCGTGCTGACCGTCCGCGTCCACCTGCACGGCGTGGGTATAGCCCGCGCGCGCGCACTCCTCCAGCCCCCTGATGACCGCGGCACCTTTCCCGGCGTTTTGTGCCAGACGGACCAGCGTCATCTGCGGCTGCTCCGCCGCCAGGCGTTCGAGCTCCTGACGGGTGCTCGCTTCGCTGCCGTCATCCACCACCAGGCACGGCAGGCCGAACGGCGCGAGACGCGACAGCACGCGGGCGATCATGGTGCCGTGGTTGTAGCACGGGATCAGCACGCAGGGGCGAAAGATCACTGACATAGCCGAATTTTCCCGCTGCTGGCGGTATGGCGCTCCGCCCCGGCGTGACGCTGGTAGCTGAAGGTCAGCATCTGACGTTCGGCATGCCACTCAAGCACCAGCGTCACCGTGGTTTCCGGCAGCAGAGGCGCCTGGAACTTCACGTTTTGAATGCTGTGAAAGCGGTAGCCCGGCGCCAGTAACGTCGTGGCGTAGTGCATCACCCAGTCAAGCTGCGCAACGCCGGGCAGCAGCGGCTGTACGGCAAAATGGCCCTGAAACCAGAACAGCGCCGCGTCGAGATGCAAAATGATTTCCAGCTTCTCCGGCTGTGTCTGGCGGCGCTCAATTTCATGAATTTTCATGAAATAACTCCTCTAACTGCGCATAGACACGCTTGTTCATACTGTTTACCGGCATTTCATCGACAATGCGCCAGTAGCGCGGAACGGCGACCGGCTCAAGCCACGGCAGCAGGGCGCGACGCCAGGCGAACTCCTGCGCTTTTTTATCCTGCATATAGCCGCGCTGGCGAACCGCTTCGTCCAGCACCAGCAGTGCGCCAATCCCCTGACGGCCTCCGCGCGTGACCGGCAGCGCAGCCGCTTCGCAAATGCCGTCGAGCTCCAGCAGGCGACGTTCGATCTCGTTAAGCGAGATGCGCTTTTCTTCAATTTTGACCACCCGCCCGCGACGACCGGCGATGCTGAACAGCCCCTCGCTGTCGAAGTGGAGGATATCGTCCAGCTGAAGTCCCTCAGCTTCGTGGATCAGTGGCGACGTGACGCGACAGGCGTCATCTTCCTGATGGAAAATAACGCCGGGGAAGGCAAGCCACGGGACGTTATCCTGCTGGCGATGGCGCCAGGCGAGGATGCCGGTTTCGGTGCTGCCATAAATTTCATCCGGGCAGATGTTAAGCCAGCCCGCGGTGGTGGAAACGTCACACCAGGGCAGCATTCCGCCTGCTGAAATCAGCATTCTGACGGGCGGCGCGGGCAGCTCCGTATCCAGGCGCTTCAGAAACGCCGGGCTGCTGATGAACAGGTAATGCCGGTCATGAGGAAGGGCGGCCAGCTGCTCTGCGTAGTAGAGCATCGCGGCATGCAGCGGCAGGCCCAGCGCCATCGGCAATACGATGCGGAAGGTCAGGCCGTACAGGTGTTGCGGTACGACCGAGGCGACAACGCTACAGCCGGCCAGACGCTCGCCGAAGCGGTCAGCCAGCAGACGGGCTTCGCGATCCAGGCTGACGATGTGCTTCATCACCCGGCGCGGGGTACCCGTGGAGCCGGAGGTGAACAGCTCAACGAAGCGGCTTTCGTCAATCTCCGGCAGGGGCGCCCAGCGGCGAGCGGTCTGATGGCTGGAGGCCACCACAATCAGCTTGCCATGGAAACCGAGAGTCCGATCGCTCAGAACGCCGCTAAACAACGACTGCTGTTCTTCAAGCTGCGAGACGCGGCTATGGCCGGGAATAACCGGCGTTTTACCGGCGTGCAGCGAGGCCAGCAGCGCAACGATAAACAGGTAGCTGTTTTCAAAGCACAGCGCCCAGCGCTCGCCTTCCTGCTGACGCAGGGTGTCGACCAGCAAGGTCACGTCGTGGCGCAGCTGGCCAAGCGTCCAGGTACGATCGTCAAGCCAGGCAACGGGCATGTCGTCAGGGCGGGGCGCATTTAACCACTGGCCCAGCGGAAGGGGGTTAGTCATTGTGCATCTCTTTTTTAATCACCCGCTGGCGCACCAGCCACTCGGTTGCCATCAGCGTTCCCATCAGGATATAAGCCACCATACCGTTCCACAGCGTCCACAGATGCATGTCGCCGTGGAGCACGGTGAACAGCGCCATCGCGCCGTTTCCGATGAAAAAGCCGCACCAGACGAGGGTCACCTTGCGGGTATAGCGCACGCCCTCCGGGGGCAGGTTTGGCTCACGCAGGCGCGCCAGCCGTTCGACAAGCGGCATTGCGGTCCACAGCGACCCCCCGAACACGGCCAGCATCACAAGGTTGACGACCACCGGGTAGAACAGCAGCCACTGGTGGGTTTTCAGCAGGTAGCTTGCCGCGCAGAGCGCGATGCCCGCGAGCGCCACGCACTGCACCACATACCGCATCGGGCCAGCGTTCCGCCGCGCCTGGCGCAGCCGCAGCAGCAATACTAGTGCCATCAGCGGCAACAGCCACTGCAGGCTGTTGTGCGTCAGCCCAAATCCAATCAGGAAGGGCCACGCCAGCAGCATCAGCCCCGTCAGCAGTGGGATGACCGGGAACGTCCGTCCACCACGCACGACGTCTTACTCTTCGCGCAGAAGCTGTTCGACGGCGTCAACCACATCCTGAACGGTACGAACCGACTTGAAGGTTTCCGGCTTGATTTTCTTGCCCGTTTTCTTCTGCAGATGAACAATCATGTCCACCGCGTCAATGCTGTCCAGCTCCAGGTCTTCGTAAAGACGGGCTTCGGGCGAAATATCCTGCGGGTCGATTTCAAAGAGCTTGGTCAGAAGGCCGCAGACTTCCTGATAAATGGTTTCTTGTTGAGTCATCGTTCACATCTCAGGCGCGTTGAGCGTTGATAAAGGACGCCAGCGTGGCGACGGAAAAGAAGTGCTGGCGCATCTCTTCGCTTTCGGCAGAAAGCACCACGCCATACTGGTTTTTTACCGCCAGACCCAGTTCCAGCGCGTCAATGGAGTCCAGACCCAGCCCATCGCCAAACAGCGCGGCATCGGTATCAATATCCTCTGCGGTAAGCTCGTCCAGATTCAGCGTGGTGATTATGAGATTCTTAATTTCAAGATAAAGCGCTTGCATCATTAATTCCTGACAAAGATTGAAGGCCTGATGTTAATCGATGCTGCAGATGCCGGTTTAACTGCCTTGCCGCCAGCGCCGGTTCTTGTTCATTTGCATCGTAAAATTCGTCGATGTTCACGCGGTCGCGGACATCCACGGTGAAAACAGGTTTTTCTGGCGGTACATCATACCAGCGGCTTTTTTTATCCAGCAGGTGTTCGCTACAGTGGATCAGCACCACCCGCAGATCGCTGTTACAGCGCACGGCGATATTTGCCGCGCCGCGCTGGAGGGAGATAGCCTCGCCAAACCGGGTACGCGTGCCTTCCGGGAAGATTAACAGCGTGTCGCCCTGAGCCAGACGCTGCTGGCTGGCCGCGAGCAGGGGCTCGGCTTCGCTGTTAATCAGATAATCTGCCGCGCGGATGACGCCGCTGACAAAGGGATTGCGCAGCAGCGCGCTTTTCACCAGGCAGTCGGTTTCGGGCATCACCGACGCCAGAATAACGTAGTCTATTAACGTGGGATGGTTTGCCACCACCAGACAACCCCGATCGCTGCGCAGCGCGTCAAGATTGTGAATGCGATAGTCCAGTACGCCGAGGCCGCGCGCCACGGTCAGGAAGAAGCGGAAGCTGGCCGCAATGCTGCGACGCGCCAGGCGACGACGGCTGGCGCGGTCGCGCTGGACGATCGGCAGCAGGTTGAACCAGACCAGCGACAGCAGCAGCCCGCCCACGCCAAACAGCGCGAAGCAGAAGCCGGTCATCACCAGACGCCATAGCCAGTTGATACGGGCAGCCAGGCGGTTCACGCGCGCGTCCATTGCCACAGCAAACGTTCGCCGGGCACCACGAACTGACGTTCCTCGCTGAGATAGCGCTGCAGGAACATCAGGCTTTGCGGCAGGGCGGGTTCTTCACCCGTGCTGCCGCTGCGGGTTTCACACTGCATTCCGTTGCCGGATTCAATCACCAGCGCCAGCGCGTAGGGCCAGGTGGGCATCTGCGGCGGTAGCGCCGGATGGTAAAATTTCGGCAGCGCGCCGTCGAAATCGACCAGCAGGACGCGGGAGTAGCCCGCATGCAGCAGGCTCAGCACTTCGCATAAGGCCTGCTGGAAGGTGTCCAGCCCGGCAGAAATGGATGACGAGACGATGGCCTGGCGTGCGGTGATCGTGAGATTGCCCACCGCGGAATTGTGCACGGACATCGCGAAGTCGGTGGGTGAAACGGACTGCCCGGTCGCCAGAGCATGCAGAATACGGTCGTTGCGCTCCAGCTCGCCGTGGCGGCTGGAATAGACGACGGCATCAATGGCGTGGTTTTGCAGCATGGCAAGACCAATATCCACCGCCAGCTTACTGCCTGAATTGAGGCGGCGCGCGGTCATCATGGGTAAAGCGGTCAGGCGGGGAAGCGGGGCCGCTGGATCGACGGCCAGCTGCAGGCGCGACCACGCCTGCCACTCTGTGGCATCGCTGAGTCCTGGCGCTCTTGCCTGCCAGTCGATAATGTTCAGTGAAAATTTCATCTACGCGCGTCCGCGAAATAAACCGTATTCAAAGGGCAGGCTGGGCCGCCCGGGCAGCTAAGCTGCTCTATTGTTCACGTTTGGTGCATATCAGCAGGGTATGACCGACCCCAAGGTTGTCCAGCCGCTGTTCAACGCCGAAACCTGCGCTCTCCAGGTAGCGATAGAACTTCTCTACGCTGTAAAACCGGCTATTACCATTCGCCATACAGGTGAAATAGAGCGAGGTGGCATTCAGGCTAAAAGAGGCTGCTTCAAATTTCTGAGCATCCCAGAAAAGCTCCATGATGCACAAACGTGCGCCTGGCTTCATGGCCTGTGCGACGCGCGTCAGCATGGCGACAATCTGATCCGGAGAGAAACAATCCAGGAACTGGCTCATCCACCAGACGTCGGCGTCACCCGGCAACGTTGCTGGGCTAAGCATATCGACAGCATGGAATGCAATACGATGAGAAAAACCTGCTTTTGCGATGTTTTCCTGCGCCAGCGCTATCTGCTGCGGCAGATCGAGGATCGTCACGGCAACATTTTCGTCATAGCGGCAGCAGCGTAACGACCATTTACCCGTATTTCCGCCCACATCGTACAATTTTGTCGGCGAGCTTGCGAATATATATGGCAAAGCAGCGTCAAAAGCGGCGTCAGAATAGTAATGATCGAAGGCGAACCAGCTCTCTTTCGCCGGAGCTGGTAATTGGGATAACGCCGGGTAGATGGTTGGCCAGCTGCCAAACACGGCTAATCCGGCCGGTTTTTCCTCCTGCAGGGCGTCCGCCAGGTGAAATAGCCCCTGATAACAAACGTCCTGGGTGAAATCCATATTTACGCGGGTCATTTCGTCGTGCAGTAAAAAATGGCCCACTTTCGCCAGGAAATAACGTCCATTCTGTTGGGTGACGATTCGACCGCTTAATCCCATATCCAGCAGTACGCTTACGCCATAGCTGCCGAGCGTGCTGTGTTCGGTTATTTCCTCGAGGCTTGCCCCCTCTTTACCTTGTTTATCGAGCCAGGCGAGAACGCCTGAGTTACGCAGACAAAGCGCAGTCTGGAATAACATCGGGGCAAAGGCGATGCGTTGCGCTTCGGTAATGGCATCCAGTGCGCTGAGTGTGTCCTTTTCGTACATTCCTGCGTAACCTTTGAGGGCAATAAAGAGAGGTTATCGGGCCATACGCGGCCCGACTTTAGAAAAAAATTACAGCGCGGCGCCAGCGGAGAGGTTCAGCTGAATATCGTGGTCGAGGTTATTCACCCAGCGGTTATAATTTTTGTGGATTTTACCGTCTGCCGCTTTCAGGTTAAGGCTGTTTTCATAGTTGATTGAATAGCTTGTGGCCGTGTACGGAATACTCACCTGAACCGAGTGATCGCGTGACTGCAGACGCCCCTTAATCATTCCCGGGCCGGTTTCCGTCATGATCCAGTCGCGTTTTTGGCCTGCTTTCAAAATTGCCGTTTTTACCTGATCGGCAGTATGGCCTGCGCTTACAATAGAGTGAACCTGAGCGATTGGCGCGGTACGCGCGCAGCCTGCCAGCGCGCCAACGAATACGGCAGCAGCACACCATTTAACGATCTTTTTCATCAACAACTCCATATCAATAATAACAATTAAAGGTAGTGTTTTTTACAAATAATATTCATCCGGCTTTTTGTTATCGCCAGGTGTAATTTTTAATCAATATTAATGTTTACATTACGTTGAAGCGAAGGCGGGAATAATAACATGGAAAATAAAGAAGGATTTCATTTTTTATAATTTGCGTTAAATCATGAATTGCGTTTGAACGTAATCCGCGCGGCGTAATTAAAACCGGAATGAATATCGCCTTAACGCAAATAAAAATACCGCGACGGATTAGGGACGTGGTAATTTACGGTGTATTACTGACGGTTTAAACCTACCTGTACAGGCGGGTCCGTTACCCGGGTAACCGGCTTTTCGGCCTCCCCGGGCCGAGCAGGATCGCCAGCTTGCTGCCGCCTTTGGTGGTCTCCATCCAGATTTTACATACGCTGGTCAGAGGAACCGACAGCAGCATACCGACCGGGCCCAGCAGCCATCCCCAAATCAGTAAGGATAAAAAGACCACCAGCGTAGACATGCCCAGACGGTGTCCCATCATGCGCGGCTCAAGAATATTGCCCAGCACCATATGCACCACGAGGAACAGCGCGCCGACCAGCATGCATTCGTAGAAGCCGTTAAACAGAAACGCCTGAATCATCGGCGGCACGGCGGAAAGCACCGCGCCAATATTGGGCACGTAGTTCAGCAGAAAGGCCAGCACGCCCCACATCAGCGCAAACTGTACGTCCATCAGCATCAGCCCCAGCCAGACAATCACCCCGGTCCAGACGCTCAGGAGCGTTTTCAGCGCCAGATATTTGGAGACGCCCTTCAGTGCCCGGTGTAAGCCGGCAATGTGAATTTGCGGATTGTTCAGCGCAAAGCGCAGCTTATAGGGGACGTGGCGAACTTCGAACAGCATAAACACCACCGTCATGACCAGCAGCAGAATGCTGGCCATCGCGCCGGAAAGCCCCGTCATCAATGTGGTGGCGTAGGTCATGACCTTCTCAGAGTCCATCCTGCGCAGCATCCGTTCGGGTGAGATATGCAGATTAAGGAAGGGGACCATCTCCTGCAGCGCGACAATTTTACGCGTCAGCTCTTTGTTGTACTGCGGCAGCATGGTGGAGAATTCGCTCAGCGATGCCGCCAGCACGCCGAAGAGCGCCGTCAGGCCAATCAGCATCACGATGACGACGATGGTGATAGCTACCGGACGGCTGACGCCCCGGCGTAAAAACCAGGTGACCAGAGGATTAAGCACGATGGCAAAAAAGAGCGCCAGCAGGAGCTGAACAATAATGTCAGCGGCAGCATGGATACCCGCAAGGATAACCACCAGGCAGGCGAGTTTTAATAAGATGTGGAGTCCTGCTTTGTCGGACGGGTTAGCGATCATGCGTGTTCCTTAATATGATGACCCGATAAGTGTAGTGCCCGGGCTTCGCTTCGTCTGGCACCGTTAATCTGAAAGTCGGGGCTGATTTTCTTATTGCGCCGTGGTAATAGTGAAACACTGTTGTAAAAAATCCAGGTAGAACCCCATGCCCGAACCTGCCGCTGAACCGGCACTGAGCGGACTGCGCCTCAATCTGCGCATCGTTTCCGTTGTGATTTTCAACTTTGCCAGCTATCTGACCATCGGCCTGCCGCTGGCGGTCCTGCCGGGCTATGTCCATGACGTGATGGGCTTCAGCGCCTTCTGGGCGGGGCTGGTGATAAGCCTGCAATATTTCGCCACGCTCCTCAGTCGCCCGCATGCCGGGCGCTACGCGGACACGTTCGGTCCAAAAAGCATCGTGGTGGTGGGACTGTGCGGCTGTTTTCTCAGTGGCCTGAGCTACCTGCTGGCTGCCACCACCGGCCACTGGCCGCTGGTCAGCCTGGCGCTGCTCTGCCTGGGCCGCGTCATTCTGGGCATCGGGCAAAGTCTGGCGGGAACCGGCTCAACGCTGTGGGGCGTGGGTGTGGTAGGCGCGCCGCACATTGGCCGGGTGATCTCCTGGAACGGGATTGTCACCTACGGTGCGATGGCGCTCGGGGCGCCGCTCGGCGTGGCCTGCTATGCGCTTGGCGGGCTATATGGGCTTTCCATCACCATTATGGCGGTCGCGCTGCTGGCAATCCTCTTTGCGCTGCCGCGCCCGAAAGTGAAGGCCAGCAAAGGCAAGCCGCTGCCGTTTCGGGCGGTGCTGGGGCGCGTCTGGCCGTACGGCATGGCGCTGGCGCTGGCGACCACCGGCTTCGGCGTGATTGCGACCTTCATTACCCTGTTCTACGACGCCAAAGGCTGGGACGGCGCAGCCTTTGCGTTAACCCTGTTTAGCTGTGCGTTTGTTGGCGCCCGCCTGCTTTTCCCTAACGGCATCAACCGTCTTGGCGGGCTGAATGTTGCGATGATCTGCTTTGCGATAGAGATTGTCGGGCTGCTGCTGACCGGAATAGCGATGGTGCCCTGGGTTGCGAAAGTGGGCGTGTTCCTCGCGGGGGCTGGCTTTTCCCTGGTCTTCCCGGCGCTGGGCGTGGTGGCGGTAAAAGCCGTGCCGCAGCAGAATCAGGGGGCGGCGCTGGCGACCTATACGGTATTTATGGATATGTCTTTAGGCATTACCGGCCCGCTGGCGGGGCTGGTGATGGCCTGGGCAGGAGTTCCGGTGATCTATCTTGCCGCGGCGGGGCTGGTGGTGATTGCGCTCCTGCTGACGTGGCGGCTAAAAAAATGGCCCCCGGTGCAGGCACCGGAGGCCACGTCATCGTCGTGAAGCGCTACTGGATCACGATGGTGTTAATGATGTTTTCAGCAGCCGTCTGCGCTTTCTGCTGATCTTCCGCTGGCAGGGTGATCTGCAGGGTCAGCAGTTTGTTATCAACCTTGCCCAGCACCACAGAAGAGTATGCGGTCTGGCCTTTTGCGGAGATGATGCTGTCAAGCTGTTGCAGCGTGTGGCCTTTCAGCTCGATGGATTTATTGGTCACGACCTGCAGCTGAGGATCGCGGCCGCGCTGCTGATCTTCCAGACGTTTGGACAGGACGGCCAGGTCTTCGCTGGTGTCGTCGCCCACAATCACAATGACCGCTTTCTGCCCGGTTGCGTCGGAGTAAACGTGCATGTTATTCGCCTGGGTGCCCAGCTTGCCGCTCTGATCGGTCATATCGGCTGGCAGAGAGAAGCTGAGTTTGCCATCCATCAGATTCACCGGCTGGCCGGTCGCGTTGCTCTCTGCGGATGCGCCCTGAGCAGGCGTTTTCGTGTCGCTGTTATCACAGGCTGCAAGACCCACAACCAGCAGGCCAATCCCGACATATTTAACCAGATTGCGCATTGACTTCTTCCTTTCGATAAACGGCCATAACGGCTCATTCGTTCATCTTATCACAACTGATAAAGCGAACCCTTAACCAGCCTGCAATGCCGTGATTTCAGATTTATCTGCCAGCCTTTTCAGCAGCATATTGAGCAGCACGCCGTACATCGGCAGGAAGAACACAATGCTGATGAGCACCTTGAAGCAGTAGTCCACCAGCGCGATTTCCATCCAGTGTTCAGCCATGAACGCATCCGGGCTGCGCCAGAAGGCGATGAAGAAGAAGGCCAGCGTATCGCTCACGTTACCGAACAGCGTGGAGGCGGTTGGCGCCATCCACCAGCGATGATTCTGACGCAGGCGGTTAAACACATGCACGTCGAGGATCTGCCCCAGCGCGTAGGCCATAAAGCTTGCTGCGGCGATACGGGCAACAAACAGGTTGAAGTGGGTTAACGCCTCAAAGCCCTGCCAGCTTCCCATATAAAACAGTGACGAAACCACGTACGAGATGAAGAGCGCCGGGAGCATGACCGAAAAAATAATACGGCGAGCCAGCGGTGCGCCAAAGATACGCACGGTCAAATCCGTCGCGAGGAAAATAAACGGGAAGCTGAACGCGCCCCAGGTGGTATGAAAACCAAAGATGGAGATTGGGAGCTGCACCAGATAGTTGCTGGAGGTAATCACCAGCAAATGGAAAAGCGAAAGCCAGAACAACGCTTTTACGCGCTGTGATTCAGAAAACGACGTCATATTGTGACCTTTTTATACGTTGGGGTGAGGGAACCCAATAAAAACCGCAGCATGATACTGCTTTGGCAGGACATTGCAATGGTTAGTTTTTACGCAATCGTTAACCTGGTTTGCATTGATCGCAACCGGGCGTAAACTACAGCCGTTTTTACCAGACCGAGAAGACCATGACCGACCTGTTTTCCAGCCCAGACCACACTCTTGATGCCCAGGGCCTTCGCTGCCCGGAACCGGTAATGATGGTACGCAAAACCGTGCGCAACATGCAGACCGGTGAAACGCTGCTGATTATTGCCGACGACCCGGCCACGACCCGCGATATTCCCGGCTTTTGTACCTTTATGGAGCATGAACTGGTGGCACAGCAGACCGAAGCGCTGCCGTACCGGTATTTGATTCGTAAGGGGTAGATGGGTAGTCCTCTGCGGCCTGATGCCCTCACCCCGACCCTCTCCCACGGGGAGAGGGAGAAAGTCATCCTTTCATCCACGCGCGGATCCCGTCCAGGAACATCTGCGTTGCCATCATCACCAGAATCAGCCCCATCAGGCGTTCCAGCGCGTTCACCCCTTTCTCACCCAGCAGGCGCAGGAACAGCGACGACTGCAGCAGGATGATAAACGTCCCGCCCCAGGCGATCAGCAGGGCAATCACCAGATGGCTCATCTGGTTCGGATACTGGTGCGACAGCAGCATCAGCGTGGCCAGAATAGTCGGCCCGGCGACGAGTGGAATCGCCAGCGGCACAATAAACGGCTCTTCACCCGCGGGCAGGCCGCTGCTGCTGCCTTCCGCGCTCGGGAAAATCATCTTAATGGCAATCAGGAACAGAATAATCCCGCCGGAAATCGAAACGGTTTCGGCGCGCAGGTTGAGGAATGCGAGAATTTTTTCACCGGCAAACAGGAAGATAAACATCACCAGCAGGGCGATGAGCAGCTCGCGGATCATGATCGCCCGGCGGCGCTTCGGCTCGGTGTGCTTCAGCACCGACATGAAGATAGGCAGGTTTCCCAGTGGATCCATAATCAGGATCAATAAAACCGCCGCGGAAATGATTTCACTCATCTTTAAATTATCCCTGATACTTAGTAGTGTTATTCCGATGATTAGCGCTTTTTCTGATTGCCGGGCAATCATCGATTAATTTCGCTTGCGACTTTGGCAGCATTTTGTAATGTGAAGCATATCCCAGTTCAATACTGGCTTGCACAATCAGCACACACCCTCAGCAGGAAAAAAATGCTATGAAAAACGTTGGTTTTATCGGCTGGCGCGGTATGGTCGGCTCTGTACTCATGCAACGCATGGTTGAAGAGCGCGATTTCGACGCTATCCGCCCGGTCTTCTTCTCCACTTCCCAGCTCGGCCAGGCTGCTCCGTCCTTTGGTGGTACCACAGGCACGTTGCAGGATGCTTACGATCTGGAAGCGCTGAAGGCACTCGACATTATTGTGACGTGCCAGGGCGGCGATTATACCAACGAAATCTATCCAAAGCTGCGTGAAAGCGGCTGGCAGGGCTACTGGATTGACGCGGCTTCTTCGCTGCGCATGAAAGACGATGCCATCATCATTCTCGACCCGGTAAACCAGGGCGTCATCACCGACGGCCTGAACAACGGCGTGAAAACCTTTGTCGGCGGTAACTGTACCGTCAGCCTGATGCTGATGTCCCTCGGCGGCCTGTTCGCGCAGGATCTTGTTGAGTGGGTCTCCGTGGCGACCTACCAGGCGGCGTCCGGCGGCGGCGCGCGTCATATGCGCGAGCTGCTGACCCAGATGGGCCAGCTGCACCACAGCGTCGCGACCGAGCTGGCAAACCCGGCATCCGCGATTCTGGATATCGAGCGTAAGGTCACTCAGCTGACCCGCAGCGGCGAGCTGCCGGTGGACAACTTCGGCGTACCGCTGGCCGGCGGCCTGATCCCGTGGATCGACAAACAGCTGGATAACGGCCAGACCCGCGAAGAGTGGAAGGGTCAGGCTGAGACCAACAAAATCCTCGCGACCGCGAACACCATTCCGGTTGACGGTCTGTGCGTGCGTATCGGCGCGCTGCGCTGCCACAGCCAGGCCTTCACCATTAAACTGAAAAAAGATGTGTCTATTCCGACCGTGGAAGAGCTGCTGGCCGCGCACAACCCGTGGGCGAAAGTGGTACCAAACGATCGCGATATCACCATGCGCGAGCTGACCCCGGCTGCCGTTACCGGCATGCTGACTACGCCGGTTGGCCGTCTGCGCAAGCTGAACATGGGGCCGGAGTATCTCTCCGCGTTCACCGTCGGCGACCAGCTCCTGTGGGGCGCCGCCGAGCCGCTGCGCCGCATGCTGCGCCAGCTGGCGTAATAATTTGTTAACTACCGGGGGTGATTTTCACCCCTTTTTTTTGCGTACTACATGGAGTAACACGCGTATGTCTTATTTTTTATCAGGAGTCATCTAGAGCGTTGGCTATGCTTTAAGGAAGAGTCATTTCTTACCTGAGGTTCGAACGGAGCAGAATGGATGCACATTTTTGTGCTGTCCCGTTCAGGTCACATTAAAAGTCGTCCCGGAGCGCTTAAAAAGGACGACATAAAAAACAGGATGAATACCATGTCCGATCGTGTGGATAGAGACGTGATTAATGCGCTTATTGCGGGTCATTTTGCTGACCCCTTTTCTGTGCTTGGGATGCATCAAACTGAGGATGGCCTTGAAGTTAGGGCACTGTTACCGGATGCCACAGAAGTCTGGGTGATTGAACCCAAAACCGGCCGCAAGGTCGGTAATCTTGAATGCCTCGATTCCCGTGGCTTCTTCTCGGGCGTCATGCCCCGCCGTAAAAACCCTTTTCGCTACCAGCTCGCCGTTCTCTGGCACGGTCAGCAAAACCTGATTGACGATCCTTACAGCTTCGGCCCTCTGCTTAAAGAGATGGACGCCTGGCTGCTCTCCGAAGGAACGCATCTTCGCCCTTATGAAACCCTGGGTGCCCATGCCGATACCATGGACGGCATTACCGGCACGCGGTTCTCCGTGTGGGCACCTAACGCCCAGCGCGTCTCCGTTGTCGGCCAGTTCAACTACTGGGACGGTCGCCGCCACCCGATGCGCCTGCGCCGGGAAAGCGGCATCTGGGAGCTGTTTATCCCCGGAGCGCACCCCGGGCAGCTTTATAAATTCGAGATGATCGACGCTAACGGCAAGCTGCGCATTAAAGCCGACCCGTATGCCTTCGAAGCGCAGATGCGCCCGGATACCGCGTCGCTGATTTGCGGCCTGCCGGAGAAGGTCGTCCAGACGGAGGAGCGTAAACAAGCCAACCGTTTTGACGCGCCCATCTCCGTCTATGAGGTACACCTTGGCTCCTGGCGTCGCCACACCGATAACAACTTCTGGCTGAGCTACCGTGAGCTTGCCGACCAGCTGGTGCCTTACGCCAAATGGATGGGCTTTACGCACCTTGAGCTGCTGCCGGTCAACGAGCACCCGTTCGACGGCAGCTGGGGCTATCAGCCCACCGGGCTGTATGCGCCAACGCGCCGCTTTGGCACCCGCGATGACTTCCGCTATTTCATTGATGCCGCGCACGCCGCCGGGCTGAACGTCATCCTCGATTGGGTGCCGGGCCATTTCCCTGCGGATGATTTCGCGCTGGCAGAGTTTGACGGCACGAAGCTGTACGAGCACAGCGACCCGCGCGAAGGCTATCACCAGGACTGGAACACGCTGATCTACAACTACGGTCGCCGTGAGGTTGCAAACTACCTGGTTGGGAATGCCCTGTACTGGATCGAGCGGTTTGGCATTGATGCCCTGCGCGTCGATGCGGTGGCGTCGATGATCTACCGCGACTACAGCCGCAAAGAGGGCGAGTGGATCCCGAACGAGTTTGGCGGCCGTGAAAACCTGGAAGCGATTGAATTCCTGCGCAATACCAACCGCATTATCGGCGAACAGGTGGACGGTGCCGTGACCATGGCGGAAGAGTCGACCGACTTTGCGGGCGTCTCCCGTCCGCCGTCATTAGGCGGCCTGGGGTTCTGGTATAAGTGGAACCTGGGCTGGATGCACGACACGCTCGACTACATGAAGCTGGATCCGGTTCACCGTAAGTATCATCACGATAAGCTGACGTTCGGGATGCTCTACAACTACACCGAAAACTTCATGCTGCCGCTGTCGCACGATGAAGTGGTGCACGGCAAAAAATCCATTCTTGACCGCATGCCGGGCGACGCGTGGCAGAAGTTTGCCAACCTGCGCGCCTACTACGGCTGGATGTTTGCCTTCCCGGGCAAGAAACTGCTGTTTATGGGCAATGAGTTCGCCCAGGGACGCGAGTGGAACCACGACGCCAGCCTCGACTGGCACCTGCTGGAAGGCGGCGACAACTGGCACCACGGGGTGCAGCGTCTGGTGCGCGACTTGAACCTGACCTACCGCCACCACAAAGCGCTGCACGAGCTCGACTTCGATCCGTACGGCTTTGAGTGGCTGGTAGTGGACGACCACGAGCGCTCGGTGTTTGTCTTTGTGCGTCGTGACAAAGCGGGTAACGAGATCGTCGTCGCCAGCAACTTCACGCCGGTGCCGCGCGAACACTACCGCTTCGGCATTAACCAGCCGGGCAAATGGCGCGAGATCCTGAATACCGACTCGATGCACTATCACGGCAGCAACGCCGGTAACGGCGGGCTTGTCCAGAGCGACGCCATCGAAAGCCACGGGCGACCCAACTCCCTGAGCCTGACGCTGCCGCCGCTTGGCACCATCTGGCTGATGCGGGAGGGCGAATGACGCAGCTTACGGCAGGTGAACCCGAACCGCTCGGCGCGCGTTTTGACGGAAAGGGTGTCAATTTCACCCTCTTTTCCGCTCATGCTGAGCGGGTAGAACTGTGCGTGTTTGATGGGGAAGGTAACGAGCACCGTTACGATTTACCCGCGCGCACGGGGGATACCTGGCACGGCTACCTGGCCGGAGGACGGCCAGGCATGCACTATGGATTTCGCGTACACGGTCCGTGGGATCCGGCGCAGGGCCACTGGTTTAACCCGGCGAAGCTGCTGATTGACCCGTGCGCGCACCGCGTGGACGGCGAATTTAAAGACGACCCGCTCTTCCACGTGGGCTACGGCGAGCCCGACCACCGCGACAGCGCGCCCGTCGCGCCAAAAAGCGTGGTGGTGAACGATCTTTATGACTGGGAAGACGATGCCCCGCCGCAGACGCCGTGGGGCAATACCGTCATTTATGAAGCCCACGTTAAAGGGCTGACGTACCTGCACCCGTCGATCCCAAAAGAGATGCGCGGCACCTATAAAGCGCTCGGGCATCCAACCATGATTGCCTACCTGAAGCACCTCGGCATCACCGCTCTGGAGCTGTTACCCGTCGCCCATTTCGCCAGCGAGCCGCGCCTGCAGCGGCTGGGGCTAAGCAACTACTGGGGCTACAACCCGCTGGCGATGTTCGCGCTTGAGCCACGCTATGCCGCCCATCCGGAAAAGGCGCGGGACGAATTTCGCGATGCGGTGAAGGCGCTTCATACGGCGGGCATTGAGGTCATTCTGGACGTCGTGCTGAACCACAGTGCCGAAAGCGATCTCGACGGTCCGACGCTCTCCATGCGCGGAATTGATAACCGTAGCTATTATTGGATCAGGCAGGATGGCGATTATGAGAACTGGACCGGCTGCGGTAACACGCTCAACCTCAGCCATCCGGCGGTCACGCATTTTGCTTATGAATGCCTGAAATACTGGGTGGAAACGTTCCACGTCGACGGTTTTCGTTTCGACCTGGCGCCCGTAATGGGGCGCACGCCGGCGTTCAGCCAGCAGGCTCCGCTGTTTGAGGCGATAAAAAACTGTCCGGTGCTTTCGCAGGTGAAGCTCATCGCGGAACCGTGGGACATCGGGGAAGGCGGTTATCAGGTCGGGAATTTCCCGCCGCTGTTTGCCGAGTGGAACGATCACTACCGCGATGCCGCGCGCCGCTTCTGGCTGGAACGGAACCTGTCGCTGGGGGAGTTCGCCGGACGCTTTGCCGCTTCAAGCGATCTCTTTAAGCGCGACGGCAAACGCCCGTCGGCCACCGTCAATCTGTTGACGGCACACGACGGTTTTACGCTCAGGGACTGCGTTTGTTTCAATCAGAAACACAATGAGGCAAACGGCGAAGAGAATCGCGATGGCACTAACAATAACCATAGCTTTAATCATGGTATAGAAGGGTTAGGCGGAAGCCTGGACGTCATCGAGCGGCGACGCGCCAGCGTTCATGCTTTGTTGACAACGCTTTTATTGTCGCAGGGCACGCCGATGCTGCTGGCAGGCGATGAACACGGCCATAGCCAGCACGGTAACAACAATGCGTATTGCCAGGACAACACGTTAACCTGGCTCGACTGGGGTGAAGCCAACAGCGGGCTGATTCATTTTACCGCTGCGCTGATCCATCTTCGCCAGCAGATCCCCGCGCTGACCGCCGACCGCTGGTGGGAAGAGGGTGACGGCAACGTTCGCTGGTTGAATCAAGACGCGCAACCCTTAAGCGCGCAAGAGTGGCAACACGGCGTACCACGCCTGCAAATCCTGCTGTCGGATAAATGGCTGGTCACGCTGAACGCGACGGATGACGTCGCAGAGATTGTTTTACCTGAAGGGGAATGGCGAGCTGTTCCCCCCTTTGCCGGAGCGGATAATCCGGTAGTAATGGCTGTCTGGCACGGGCCTGCGCACGGAGTGTGCGTATTCCAAAGATGATAAAAAAGGAGTTAGTCATGGTTAGATTAGAGAAGAACGATCCCTTAATGTTGGCGCGCCAGCTACCATTAAAAACGGTTGCCCTGATACTTGCGGGTGGACGTGGTACCCGTCTGAAAGATTTGACCATCAAGCGCGCGAAACCGGCTGTTCACTTTGGTGGTAAGTTCCGTATCATCGACTTTGCGCTCTCCAACTGTCTCAACTCGGGCATTCGCCGTATTGGCGTCATTACGCAGTATCAGTCGCACACGCTGGTTCAGCATATCCAGCGCGGTTGGTCATTCTTCAGCGAAGAGATGAACGAGTTTGTCGATCTCCTGCCCGCTCAGCAGCGCGTCCACGGCGAGAACTGGTACCGCGGAACGGCGGATGCGGTGACGCAGAACCTCGACATCATTCGCCGCTATAACGCGGAATACATCGTGATCCTCGCCGGGGACCATATCTACAAGCAAGATTACTCCCACATGCTCATCGACCACGTCGAAAAAGGGGCGCGCTGCACCGTAGCGTGTCTGCCTGTGCCCGTTGCTGAAGCGACGGCGTTTGGCGTGATGCACGTGGATGCCGACGACAAAATTATCGACTTTGTTGAAAAACCGGCTAACCCGCCAACTATGCCGGGCGATGACACCAAATCGCTCGCCAGCATGGGGATTTATGTCTTTGATGCAGATTATCTTTATGAGCTGCTGGAAGAGGACGACAAAGACGAAAACTCCAGCCACGACTTCGGTAAAGACATCATTCCGAAAATCACGAAAGCTGGCATGGCGTATGCACATCCTTTCCCGCTGTCCTGCGTGCAGTCCGACCCCAATGCGGAGCCTTACTGGCGCGATGTGGGAACCCTGGAAGCCTACTGGAAAGCGAACCTCGACCTGGCGTCAGTCACGCCTGAGCTGGATATGTACGACCAGAACTGGCCGATTCGTACCCATATGGAATCGCTGCCGCCGGCCAAATTCGTGCAGGACCGCTCCGGCAGCCACGGCATGACGCTGAACTCGCTGGTGTCCGGCGGGTGCATTATTTCAGGCTCGGTGGTGGTGCAGTCGGTGCTGTTCCCCCGCGTGCGGATAAATTCATTCTGTAATATCGATTCGGCAGTCTTACTGCCTGATGTCTGGGTAGGGCGCTCGTGCCGTCTGCGTCGCTGCGTTATCGATCGTGCCTGCGTCATCCCAGAAGGGATGGTGATTGGTGAGAACGCGGAAGAAGACGCGCGTCGTTTCTATCGTTCGGAAGAGGGGATCGTGTTAGTCACACGGGAAATGTTGCGGAAGCTGCAGATCAAACAGGAGCGATGATGCAGGTTTTACATGTATGTTCTGAGATGTTCCCGTTGTTAAAAACGGGCGGTCTGGCAGATGTTCTGGGTGCATTACCGGCAGCGCAAATCGCCGGAGGCGTGGATACCCGAGTCCTGCTGCCCGCCTTTCCGGATATCCGGCGCGGTATTCCCGATGCAAAAGTGGTGACCCGCCGTGAGACCTTCGCCGGACGCATCACCCTGCTGTTTGGACATTACAATGGCGTAGGGATTTACCTGATCGACGCGCCGCACTTATACGATCGACCGGGCAGCCCGTATCACGATACGAACCTGTTCGCCTACACCGATAACGTGCTGCGCTTTGCGCTGCTCGGCTGGGTCGGGGCAGAAATGGCGACGGGGCTGGATCCGTTCTGGCGCCCGGATGTGGTGCACGCGCACGACTGGCACGCCGGGCTTGCCCCGGCGTATCTCGCTGCGCGCGGCCATCCGGCGAAATCGGTCTTTACCGTGCACAACCTGGCGTATCAGGGGATGTACTATGCCCATCACATGAGTGAAATCGATCTGCCATTATCGTTCTATAACATGCACGGGCTGGAATTTAACGGGCAGATCTCGTTCCTGAAAGCCGGGCTCTATTACGCCGACCATATTACCGCCGTGAGCCCAACCTACGCGCGTGAGATCACCCAGCCGGAGTTTGGCTACGGTATGGAAGGGTTGCTGCAACAGCGCCACCGCGAAGGCCGCCTGTCGGGCATTCTGAACGGCGTGGATGAACAGATCTGGAGCCCGGAAACCGATCTCCTGCTGGCGGCGCGCTATGGACGTGATTCCGTGGAGGACAAAGCGGAAAACAAACGCCAGCTGCAGATTGCGATGGGCCTGAAGGTTAACGACAAAGTGCCGCTGTTCGCGGTGGTCAGCCGCCTGACCAGCCAGAAAGGGCTGGATCTGGTGCTGGAGGCGCTGCCCGGTTTACTGGAGCAGGGCGGACAGCTGGCGCTGCTCGGCGCGGGCGACCCGGTGCTGCAGGAAGGTTTCCTTGCCGCCGCGGCGGAACATCCGGGGCAGGTGGGCGTGCAGATTGGCTACCACGAAGCGTTCTCGCACCGAATCATGGGCGGCGCGGACGTCATCCTGGTGCCGAGCCGTTTCGAACCCTGCGGCCTGACGCAGCTTTATGGCCTGAAATACGGCACGCTGCCGCTGGTACGCCGCACGGGCGGACTGGCGGATACCGTATCCGATAGCTCTCTGGAAAACCTGGCGGACGGTATCGCCAGCGGGTTTGTCTTTGAGGACAGTAATGCCTGGTCGCTGCTTCGGGCGATTCGGCGTGCTTTCGTCTTGTGGTCCCGTCCATCGCTCTGGCGTTACGTTCAGCGTCAGGCGATGTCCATGGACTTTAGCTGGCATGTCGCGGCGCAGTCATACCGCGATCTCTATCAACGCTTGATGTAACGAGGCGAAGTTACTGATATGAACGCTCCATTTAGCTACTCTTCACCCACGCTCAGCGTTGAGGCGTTAAAGCACTCCATCGCCTACAAGCTGATGTTCACCATCGGGAAAGATCCGGTTATCGCCAACAAGCACGAGTGGCTGAACGCCACCCTGTTTGCGGTGCGTGACCGCTTAGTTGAACGCTGGCTGCGCTCAAACCGCGCCCAGCTCTCGCAGGAAACGCGTCAGGTTTACTACCTGTCGATGGAATTTTTGATTGGCCGCACGCTGTCAAACGCGCTGTTGTCGCTCGGTATTTATGACGACGTCAAAACCGCCCTGGAAGAGATGGGGTTAGATTTAGAAGAACTGATCGACGAAGAGAACGACCCGGGCCTCGGCAACGGCGGTCTGGGGCGTCTCGCCGCCTGCTTCCTCGACTCGCTGGCAACGCTGGCGCTGCCGGGCCGAGGCTACGGTATTCGCTACGACTACGGTATGTTCAAACAGAACATCGTCGACGGGCGCCAGAAAGAGTCGCCGGACTACTGGCTGGAGTACGGCAACCCGTGGGAGTTTAAGCGCCACAATACGCGCTACAAGGTGCGCTTTGGCGGGCGTATTCAGCAGGAAGGCAAAAAATCCCGCTGGGTAGAAACGGAAGAGATCCTGGCCGTGGCCTACGACCAGATTATCCCCGGATATGACACCGATGCCACCAACACGCTGCGCCTGTGGAGCGCCCAGGCCAGTAGCGAAATTAACCTCGGTAAATTCAACCAGGGGGACTACTTTGCGGCGGTGGAAGACAAAAACCACTCCGAGAACGTGTCCCGCGTGCTGTACCCGGATGACTCGACCTACTCCGGCCGCGAGCTGCGCCTGCGTCAGGAGTATTTCCTCGTTTCGGCGACCATTCAGGACATCCTCAGCCGCCACCATCAGCTGCACAAAACCTACGCCAACCTGGCGGAGAAAACCGCGATCCACCTTAACGACACCCACCCGGTGCTCTCCATTCCGGAGCTGATGCGTCTGCTGATTGACGAGCATAAGTTCAGCTGGGATGACGCGTTTGAAGTGACCTGTCAGGTGTTCTCCTATACCAACCACACGCTGATGAGCGAAGCGCTGGAAACGTGGCCGGTGGACATGCTCGGCAAAATCCTGCCGCGCCATCTGCAGATTATCTTTGAGATTAACGACTACTTCCTCAAGACCCTGCAGGAGCAATACCCGAACGATACCGGGCTGCTGAGCCGCGCTTCCATCATTGATGAATCGAACGGGCGCCGCGTGCGCATGGCCTGGCTGGCGGTCGTCATCAGCCACAAGGTCAACGGCGTGTCCGAGCTCCACTCGAACCTGATGGTGCAGTCGCTGTTTGCGGACTTCGCGAAGATCTTCCCGACGCGGTTCTGCAACGTGACCAACGGCGTCACGCCGCGCCGCTGGCTGGCGCTGGCCAACCAGCCGCTCTCTGAGGTGCTGGACGAGAATATCGGCCGTACCTGGCGTACCGATTTGAGCCAGCTGAGCGAGCTGGAACAGCATATTGATTTCCCGACGGTGAACAAAGCCGTGCGCGAAGCCAAGCTGCTGAACAAAAAGCGTCTGGCGGTCTGGCTGGCGATGCACCTCAACGTGGTGGCAAACCCGAAAGCGCTGTTCGACGTTCAGATCAAACGCATCCACGAATACAAGCGTCAGCTGATGAACGTGCTGCACGTGATCACCCATTACAACCGCATTAAGGCCGATCCAACGGCCGAATGGGTGCCGCGCGTGAAGATCTTCGCCGGTAAGGCGGCTTCCGCCTACTACATGGCGAAGCACATTATTCATCTCATCAACGATGTGGCGAAGGTGGTTAACCAGGATCCGGATATTGGCGACAAGCTGAAGGTGGTGTTCATTCCGAACTACAGCGTAAGCCTGGCGCAGATGATCATCCCGGCGGCGGATCTCTCTGAGCAGATTTCTACGGCGGGTACGGAAGCATCCGGCACCAGTAACATGAAGTTTGCCCTTAACGGCGCGCTGACTATTGGTACGCTTGACGGGGCGAACGTCGAGATGCTGGAGCACGTGGGCGAAGAAAATATTTTCATCTTCGGTAACACGACGGAAGAGGTGGAGGCGCTGCGCAGGAAAGGCTATTCGCCGCGTCAATATTACGAAGAGGATGAAGAGTTACGTCAGGTGCTGACGCAGATCGCGACCGGCGTGTTTAGCCCGGATGAACCGAGCCGCTATCGCGATCTGGTGGATTCGCTGATTAACTTTGGCGATCACTACCAGGTGCTGGCGGATTATCGCAGCTACGTGGACTGTCAGGATAAGGTTGACGAGCTGTACCGTCAGCAGGAGAAGTGGACCAGCGCCGCGATGTACAACATCGCCAATATGGGCTATTTCTCGTCAGACAGGACTATCAAGGAGTATGCCGAGACGATCTGGCATATTGATCCGGTGAGGTTGTAAAAACAAAGCCCGGTTGCGCTGCGCTTACCGGGCCTACGGGATCGAGTAGGCCGGGTAAGGCGGAGCCGCCACCCGGCTTTTTTTATTTACGACGCCAGTGATAACTCACGCTTTCCCGCATTTTGCAGCAACCACTGCGCCACGCGAGACTGCTGCTCGGCGTTGAGCCACATCCCTTCTTTGGTACGACGCCAGATAGCATCATCCAGGCGACGAACCCACTCGTGCTCAACCAGGTAGCGCAGCTCGGCTTCGTACAGCTCGTGGCCGAAATGCTCGCCCAGATCCGCAATGTCCTTCGCGTCGGCCAGGAACAGCTCGGTATTGCTGCCGTAGGTGCGGGCATAGTGGCGCGCCATCCCTTCGGTGATGAACGGGAAGCGACGGCGCAGCTTCGCGGCGTAATCATCGCGATTGTCGCCGATATCACCGCCGGGCAGTACCGCGCCTTTGGTCCATGCCGGGCCAATGCCTTTATAGTACGGCGCCAGTTTTTCCAGCGCGTGCTCGGCCAGCTTGCGGTAGGTGGTCAGCTTGCCGCCAAACACGGAAAGCAGCGGCGCCTGACCGTCAACGTCGTGAATATCGAGCGTGTAGTCGCGGGTAATCGCCTGCGGTGAATCAGACTCGTCATCGCACAGCGGACGCACGCCGGAGTAGGTCCAGACCACATCGTCGCGCGACAGCTGTTTCCTGAAGTGCGCGTTATACACTTTGAGCAGGTAGTTCACTTCGCTCTCGTCGATCTCGACGTTCTTCGGATCGCCTTTGTACTCCACGTCGGTGGTACCGATGATCGAGAATTCGTCCATCCACGGGATCACAAACACGATGCGCTTGTCTTCGTTCTGCAGAATGTAGGCCTGCTTCTGGGTATGCACGCGCGGCACCACAATGTGGCTGCCCTTGATCAGGCGAATGCCGTACGGCGAAGGCAGATGCATGCCGTCGTCGAAGAACTGCTTCACCCACGGGCCGGTAGCGTTCACCAGGCCGCGCGCTTTCCAGCTGAATTTCTCGCCGGTATCGATATCTTCCGCTTCCACAATCCACAGGCCGTTTTCACGACGGGCAGAGGTCGCACGGGTACGGGTTTTCACCTCGCCACCTTTCTTCTCGACCATCTGGGCATTCGCCAGCACCAGGCGCGCATCGTCTACCCAGCAGTCGGAATATTCGAAACCGCGCACGATTTCAGGCTTAAGGACCGACTCTGAGCCAAAACGCAAACCTTTCGAACCCGGGAGGCTGGTGCGTTTACCCAGATGGTCGTACATAAACAGACCGATTCGGATCATCCACGCCGGACGCAGATGCGGGCGATGGGGCAGGCGGAAGCGCATCGGAATCGCCAGATGCGGTGCCATCTTCAGCAGCACTTCACGTTCGGCCAGTGCTTCACTGACCAGGCGGAATTCGTAGTGTTCCAGGTAGCGCAGGCCACCGTGAATCAGTTTGGAGCTGGCGGACGATGTCGCGCAGGCGAGATCGTTAGCTTCCAGCATCAGTACGGATAAACCGCGTCCTGCGGCATCGACCGCAATACCGGCACCGTTGATGCCACCGCCTATCACAATCAGATCTTTGGTTTCCATAACACCCTCATGCACTTTCGTTAAAGCTCAGAAATGTTCGATATCGCTCATAATAGCAAAGGAACGCGCTTTTGGTAACATCAAAAAAACAATTTAGAGTGATATGGATAACATAATGGCGTTTACCCGCCGCCAGGACGTACACTACGGGGTAAAATAGTGCGACTAACTTTTCTCCCTCTCCCCGTGGGAGAGGGCTGGGGTGAGGGCATCAGCGCGCACCCAACCTGAACAACAGAAAGAGAACACCATGGATCAGTTTGAATGTATTAACGTAGAAGAAGCCCACCAGAAGATGCACCAGGGAAAAGCGGTGCTGGTGGACATCCGCGATCCGCAGAGTTTTGCGATGGGCCACACGCCGGGCGCGTTTCATCTCACTAACGACACGCTGGGCGCGTTTATGCGCGATAACGACTTCGAGACGCCGGTGATGGTCATGTGCTACCACGGCAACAGCAGCAAGGGCGCGGCGCAGTATCTGCTTCAGCAGGGCTACGATGCGGTATACAGCGTCGACGGCGGCTTCGATGCCTGGCATCGTCATTTCCCGGCAGAAGTGGAATACGCTTTTGAGCGCTGATCCCGCTATACTGTCCCCTTTTGTGTGGAAATAAGCGACCGCTGCCCATGTTGATGATCACCTCTTTTACCAACCCGCGCGTCGCCCAGGCGTTTGTCGACTATATGGCGACGCAGGGCGTTATTCTGACCATTCAGCAACATACGCAGACCGACGTCTGGCTGGCCGACGAGAGCCAGGCCGCGCGCGTAAACGAAGAGCTGGCGCGTTTTCTTGAGAACCCCGGCGACCCGCGCTATCTGGCGGCCAGCTGGCAGTCCGGGCAGACCGACAGCGGACTGCACTACAGCCGTTTTCCCTTCCTCGCCACCATCCGCGAGCGCGCCGGCCTGTTTACGCTGCTGCTGATGGCGGCCTGCATTATCGTCTTCATTATTATGAACGTGGTGGGCGACCAGAGCGTGATGATTGCTCTGGCCTGGCCCTATGACCCGTCTCTTGAGTTTGACGTCTGGCGCTACTTTAGCCACGCGCTGATGCACTTCTCGGTGATGCATATTCTCTTCAACCTGCTCTGGTGGTGGTATCTCGGCGGCGCTGTTGAAAAGCGTCTGGGCAGCGGCAAGCTGATCGTTATCACCCTTATCAGCGCCCTGCTGAGCGGCTATGTGCAGCACAAGTTCAGCGGGCCGTGGTTCGGCGGGCTGTCGGGCGTCGTGTATGCCCTGATGGGCTATGTCTGGCTTCGCGGGGAGCGCGATCCGGAAAGCGGCATTTATCTGCAGCGCGGATTAATAACCTTTGCGTTAATATGGCTAATTGCCGGATGGTTTGATCTGTTTGGTATGTCTATCGCCAACGGTGCACACGTTGCCGGGCTGGCCGTGGGGCTGGCGATGGCCTTTGCCGACACGCTCCATGCGCGAAAACGAACATAATTCTCAGGGATAATTGATGAAACAAACACAACGTCATGACGCTATTATCGAACTGGTAAAAAAACAGGGATACGTCAGCACCGAAGAGCTGGTGGAGCAGTTTGCCGTCAGCCCACAAACCATCCGTCGTGACCTGAACGACCTGGCCGATCAGAACCGCATTCTTCGCCACCACGGCGGGGCGGCGCTGCCGTCCAGTTCAGTCAATACCTCCTGGCATGACCGTAAAGCCACGCAGACGGCTGAGAAAGAGCGCATTGCCCGCAAGGTCGCCAGCCAGATTCCTAACGGCGCGACGCTGTTTATTGATATTGGCACCACGCCGGAAGCGGTCGCCCATGCGCTGCTGGATCACGAGAACCTGCGCGTGGTCACGAACAACCTGAACGTGGCCAATACCCTGATGCAGAAAGACGACTTCCGCATCATCCTCGCGGGCGGCGAACTGCGCAGCCGCGACGGCGGGATTATCGGCGAAGCGACCCTCGATTTTATCTCTCAGTTCCGCCTCGACTTCGGCATTCTCGGGATCAGCGGCATCGACAGCGACGGCTCGCTGCTGGAGTTTGATTATCACGAGGTGCGCACCAAGCGCGCGATTATTGAAAACTCACGCCACGTGATGCTGGTGGTGGACCATTCGAAGTTTGGCCGAAATGCGATGGTAAACATGGGCAGCATCAGCATGGTGGATGCGGTCTACACCGACGTGATGCCGCCAGCGGGCGTGATGCAGGTGATTAAGGATAATAATTTGCAGCTGGAATTGTGCTAGGACTTGTGTCGGGTGGCGCTGCGCTCACCCGACCTACAAAACTTTCTCCCTCTCCCTGTGGGAGAGGGCCGGGGTGAGGGCATCAGGCCGCACAAAACCTAAACGCCATACCCCATCATCTTCAACAGCTGCTGCGCATGCTGTACCGCATCCTGACGATGCGCCACGCCCAGCTTCTGATACAGATTGCGGATATGCGTTTTGATGGTGGTCGCCGCCACCGCCAGCTCGCCGGCAATCTGCTCGTTGCTGTAGCCTGAATAGATCAGCCCCAGAACCTGCCATTCGCGCTGCGTGAGCGGGCTGGTGCGGATAAGCTCCGGCACTTCCGGGTGGTTCAGCAGACGTTCAACGAAGTTCTCATCAAAATGCGCAAACTTGTGCCGATGATGCTGGTTTATCTCGCGCAGAATGCGCTGGGCGCGATGCTGATCCAGCTCCGGCAGCGTGTTGAGCTGAATAAGCTGACGCAGCTGCTGCGCCATCACTTCACCTTCAATCACAAAGTGGCTGATAAACCCGGTGCGGTTAGCCAGCTGCAGCGCTTCCAGCAGCACGCGCTGGGCATCGTTTTTACGACCCGCCTGCCAGTAAAGCTGGTTCAGCAGCAGCAGGTTACGGTTCAGGTCGCTCATCAGACGCAGGCTGCGCGCGTTCTCGTTCAGCTCTTCCAGCACAATCTCTGCGGGCTCTAAATCACCGAGCAGGATCTGCGCGCGGGCAATGTTGCGCCACTGGCTCTGCAGGAAGTGGTTGTTAGCAAATTCCGGTTTTGGCGTCTGACGCAGCCAGTTGGCGGCGGATTTTTTATCGCCGGTCATCTGCCAGTAAATCACCCGGACCTTATCGGCGTTAGAGACCCAGTCGCTATGATACTGACCGTTGCCGAGCAGGTTCTCCAGGCGGTTCAGATGGTTGCGGGCGTTATCGAGATCGCCGCGCGCCAGCGAACACTGCACCAGCAGCGCCAGGCACTGCAGCTGCTGCTGAGGCTGAAAGCTGGAAAGGACATCCACACCCTGGCGGGCGCAGCTTTCCGCTTCATCCAGACGCGACCATGCCCACAGCAGCTGAGCGCGAATACGCAACAGGAACTCGTGCATCGGCAGCTGTTCCAGATGCTGTTCACGAATCAGCTGGAACGCTTTTTCCTGGTTTTCCCAGGCGGCCTGCAGGAACCCCTGTGCGAATAAAATCTCGCTCTGTTGGATCAGGCTCCACAGCGCGTAATGCCAGACATCATGACGACGCGCCATCTGTTCGGTTTGCTGCATCAGTGAAAGCGAACGCGTGAGGTCGCCTTTGCAGTGCAGCACTTCACCGTGCACCGAGGTCGCAACGATGCGGCTGTAGAAGTTAGCCAGCGGCAGCTCGTCCAGCGCGACCATCGCCAGCCGTTCAGCTTCGTCCGGGTCGCCGTCGTTAATGGCCACCTGAGCGCGCAGCGCGTTAAATTCGCCGTGCAGGGTGGTATCCATTTCGCTTTCCATCTCCTGCTCGGCGCGCGCCAGCAGGGTGTTCACTTCGCTGTAGCGGTGCTGGCTCTGCATCAGCCAGGCCTGCAGCAGCACCAGACGCGGGTTCTCCAGCAGGCTTTCCCACGGCAGGGCTTTGAGAGACTCTTCCAGCAGCGTCAGCTCGCTGTGGTTAAACAGGCCCCACGCATGGTTGAGGAGGATATCGCGCAGCATGCTGGCATCACCGGCGGCCAGCGCGTGGTGGATGGCCTCGCTCGGGAAGCCTTGCGCCATCCAGCTTTCGGCAGCGGCGCGGTGGATCTCCGGCAGTTCAACCGCCAGTTCCCACTGACAGCGCTGGCGCAGGAAGCTGCCAAACAGCGGGTGATAGCTAAACCACTCGCCGGGATCGTCCATGCGCGTCAGGAAAAGGCCCTGACGTTCAATCTCTTCGAGCTGCAGCTGGCCGTTTTCACACCCCGTCACGCGCACGATGAGCGCATCGTTCATGGAGCGCAGCAGCGAGCTTTTCAGCAGGAAATTACGCGTCGAGGGATCGACGCTGTCCAGCACCTCATCCACCAGGTAGTCAGAAAGGTGACTGGCGTTGATGCCCGCCAGACGCCGGGCGGACTGATGCGCCGGACTGTTGTTTTGTCGGGCAGAGAGCGCGATAAGCTGCAGCGCCGTGGCCCAGCCGGCAACGTCATCACACAGACGGCTGCTCTCGGCGGCCTCAATCGGTGATGTCAGGCGGCAGTCAAAGAACTGTTTCGCTTCCTGGTGGGTAAAGGCCAGCTGCTGGCTGCCCACTTCCAGAAGCTGATCGCGCACGCGCAGGTTGGCAATGCCCAGCTGCGGCAGGTTGCGTGACAGCACCACTAAAGTCAGGTTTTCCGGCTGATGGCGCAGGAAGAAGCGCATCGATTCATGAATCACCGGGTTAGTGATGAGATGGTAATCATCGATCACCACGTAAAGCGGGCGATGCCATTCGGCCAGTTCGATAAACAGCTGAGAGAAAAGGGAGGACAGGCTGGCGTACTGGCGCTTTTGCACCATCACCTCACTGGCGACGCAGTGTCCATGGGTGGCTTGCTGTATGGCGGCAATCAGATAGCTGGCAAAACGCTCCTGCTGGTTATCACCCTCATCGAGGGAGTACCAGCCAAGATCGCTTTTACCCGCGGCCCATTGCGAAATGAGCGTTGTTTTTCCATAGCCTGCAGGACTCGTAACCAGCGCCAGTCGGAAATTATGCGCGCCGGAAAGTTTAGCCAACAGACGCTCGCGGACCACTGTATGGTCAAGACGAACCGGGCGACTTAATTTAGACGGAATCAACATAGGTTTCACTTCACTGTGGGGAACGAGAGTTTTTATTTTTTTTGCGCTTCGTAATTAATACGATATAAGGTCGAACAGAAAGAGAACTATTGCAAGTTATGTCTGGGTTTTGTGGTTCTGAATTTGCACTCTGTCACAAAACATTCAGGCAAATGTTGGAACTTTCTCGAAAGGGCCGTAACGCCGCGTCACTGCTGGATTGTCTGTATACATTGCCGCTGCGCTGAAACTGGTTTCAGAAAGGTATAGTGACGTCAAATTTAATAAAGTGCGGGTAAAGTTGAGTGAGAGTAATAGTCTCCGGAAATGTAACCCGATGACTAAATTATTATTCTACGTAAGTAATCATTTCAGAACGGATTAATTTCACCCGAAACTGCATTTCATTTCTTTGACATTCTCCCCGGTTACTTTTTTATCTTCCGGGCACACTCGAACTATGCTCTGAGAGTGGCCTCGATCACACTTTTATGCTCATCCCCGCTACTCCTCCCTGTCTAATCCCCCACAGGAGGAGGAAGAGGGGAAATGAGCCAGGCACACTAGCGCCAACTTGTGTTTTCTTTCTAAAGGATGCCGATCCCCTATGTCACAGCCTACCTTCAACAAAGCTCAATTCCAGGCTGCCCTGACGCGTCAGTGGCAGCGTTTTGGCCTTCATGCTGCAAACGAGATGACGCCTCACCAGTGGTGGCAGGCCGTGAGCGGTGCGCTCGCAGAGCAGCTGGATGCTCAACCGGTGGCGAAGCCTGTTAAGGGCCAGCGTCACGTGAACTATATCTCGATGGAATTCCTGATTGGCCGCCTGACGGGCAACAACCTGTTGAACCTTGGCTGGTATCAGGACGTCGGTGACGTCCTCAAAGAACACGACATTAACCTGACCGACCTGCTCGAAGAAGAGATTGACCCGGCGCTGGGCAACGGCGGCCTGGGACGTCTGGCAGCCTGTTTCCTTGACTCCATGGCGACCGTCGGCCAGTCGGCGATTGGCTATGGCCTGAACTATCAGTACGGCCTGTTCCGTCAGTCGTTTGCCGATGGTCATCAGATGGAAGCGCCGGACGACTGGCATCGCAATACCTATCCGTGGTTCCGCCACAACGCGCAGCTGGATGTGCAGGTCGGTATTGGCGGGAAAGTGACAAAGCAGGGGCTCTGGGAACCGGCGTTCACCATCACCGGTGAAGCCTGGGATCTGCCGGTGCTCGGCTACCGTAACGGCGTGGCGCAGCCGCTGCGTCTGTGGCAGGCGAAGCACGCGCATCCGTTTAACCTGACCAAATTTAACGACGGCGATTTCCTGCGCGCCGAGCAGCAGGGCATCGACGCCGAGAAGCTGACCAAAGTCCTCTACCCGAACGACAACCACCTGGCCGGTAAAAAGCTGCGCCTGATGCAGCAGTACTTCCAGTGCGCCTGCTCCGTGGCGGACATTCTGCGTCGCCATCACCTGGCGGGCCGCAAGCTGGCGCAGCTGCCGGACTTCGAAGTGATTCAGCTCAATGACACGCACCCGACCATTGCGATCCCGGAACTGCTGCGCGTGCTGATCGACGAGCACCAGCTGAGCTGGGACGACGCCTGGGCCATCACCAGCCGTACCTTTGCCTACACCAACCACACCCTGATGCCAGAGGCGCTCGAGTGCTGGGATGAGAAGCTGGTGAAAACGCTGCTGCCGCGCCACATGCAGATCATCAACAAGATTAACGACCAGTTTAAAATCCTGGTGGATAAAACCTGGCCAGGCAACAAGGCGGTCTGGGCGAAGCTGGCGGTGGTTCACGATAAGCATGTGCGCATGGCGAACATGTGCGTGGTCAGCGGCTTTGCGGTGAACGGCGTGGCGGCGCTGCACTCGGATCTGGTGGTCAAAGATCTCTTCCCGGAATACCACCAGCTGTGGCCGACCAAATTCCACAACGTGACCAACGGCATCACGCCGCGTCGCTGGATCAAGCAGTGCAACCCGCTGCTGGCCGGTCTGCTGGATAAGACCCTGAAGAAAGAGTGGGCCAACGATCTGGACCAGCTCATCAACCTGGAAAAACAGGCTGACGACGCGAAGTTCCGCGAGCAGTACCGCGCGATCAAGCTGGAGAACAAGGTTCGCCTGGCGGAGTTTGTGAAAGTGCGTACCGGGATTGAGATCAACCCGAATGCCATTTTCGACATTCAGATCAAACGTCTGCACGAATACAAACGCCAGCACCTGAACCTGCTGCACATTCTGGCGCTGTACAAAGAGATCCGCGAGAACCCGCAGGCCGACCGCGTGCCGCGCGTGTTCCTGTTCGGTGCGAAAGCGGCGCCGGGCTACTACCTGGCGAAAAACATTATCCTCGCCATCAATAAAGTGGCGGCGGCGATCAACAGCGATCCGAAAGTGGGCGACAAGCTGAAGGTGGTGTTCCTGCCGGACTACTGCGTCTCGGCGGCTGAAATGCTGATCCCGGCGGCGGATATTTCCGAGCAGATCTCGACGGCAGGGAAAGAGGCGTCCGGTACCGGCAACATGAAGCTGGCGCTGAACGGCGCGCTGACCGTCGGTACGCTCGACGGGGCCAACGTCGAAATCGCCGAGAAGGTGGGTGAAGAGAACATCTTTATTTTCGGCCACACCGTGGAAGAGGTGAAAGCCATCAAGGCTAAAGGCTATGACCCGGTGAAATGGCGTAAGAAAGACAAAGTGCTCGACGCGGTGCTGAAGGAGCTGGAAAGCGGTAAATACAGCGACGGCGACAAGCACGCGTTTGACCAGATGCTGCACAGCATGGACAAACACGGCGGTGACCCGTATCTGGTAATGGCGGACTTCACGGCCTACGTTGAAGCGCAAAAGCAGGTCGACGTGCTGTATCGCGACCAGGAGGCGTGGACCCGCGCGTGCATTCTGAACACTGCCCGCTGCGGTATGTTCAGCTCTGACCGTTCAATCCGTGATTATCAGGCCCGTATCTGGCAGGCAAAACGCTAAGGAAGCGCGATGGAGAGTAAACGTCTGGACAGCGCCGCGCAGGCGGCGGGGATCAGCCTCAGTTACATTAATGCGCACGGCAAACCGCAGTCTATTGGCGCCGACACCAAAAGACGTTTGCTGGATGCCATGCACAAAGCCGACGCGAAAGCGTCGGTTGCGCCGGTGCCGAACGTGAAGGTGTTCACCGCAGGCAAAAAGATGCCGGTGGCGGTGGAGGGGCGCGGCGAGTTTAGCTGGCTGCTTACCACCGAAGAGGGGCATCAGCATAAAGGCCACGCCACCGGCGGCAAAACGTTAAACCTTCCGGCGAAGCTGCCGGAGGGGTATCACACCTTAACGCTCACCCAGGACGATCGTCGTTTCCACTGCCGGGTGATCGTCGCGCCAAAACGCTGCTACGAGCCGCAGGAGCTGCTCGAAGGCAAAAAGCTGTGGGGTGCCTGCGTGCAGCTCTACACCCTGCGCTCCGACAGCAACTGGGGCATCGGTGATTTTGGCGATCTGAAAAAGATGCTGGTGGACGTAGGCGAGCGCGGCGGCGCGTTCATCGGGCTCAACCCGATCCACGCGCTCTATCCGGCCAACCCGGAGAGCGCCAGCCCGTATAGCCCGTCGTCCCGCCGCTGGCTGAACGTGATTTATATCGACGTTAACGCGTTAGATGACTTCAAAAACAGCAAAGAGGCGCAGGCGTGGTGGAAACTCAGCACCACGCAGCAGGCACTGAAGCAGGCGCGCGACGCGGACTGGGTGGACTATTCCACCGTCACGGCGCTGAAAATGGCCGCGCTGCGTCTGGCGTGGAAAGGTTTTTCGCAGCGCGATGACGAGCAGATGGCCGCGTTCCGCCAGTTTGTGATGCAGGAGGGCGAGAGCCTGTACTGGCAGGCGGCGTTTGATGCGCTGCACGCGTATCAGGTGAAAGAGGACGAAATGCGCTGGGGCTGGCCGGTCTGGCCGGAAGCGTATCAGTCCGTCGACACGCCTGAAGTAAAAGCGTTCTGTAAAAAATATGCCGATGAAGTGGACTTCTACCTGTGGCTGCAGTGGCTGGCGTACAGCCAGTTTGCAGCCTGCTGGCAGGTGAGCCAGGGCTATAAGATGCCGATCGGCCTGTATCGCGATCTGGCCGTGGGCGTGGCGGAAGGCGGCGCGGAAACCTGGTGCGACCGCGAGCTTTACTGTCTGAAAGCCTCCGTCGGCGCGCCACCGGATATCCTTGGCCCGCTCGGCCAGAACTGGGGATTGCCGCCGATGGATCCGCACGTCATGGCGGCGCGCGCCTACGAGCCGTTCATCGACCTGCTGCGCGCGAACATGCAGAACTGCGGCGCGCTGCGTATCGACCACGTGATGTCCGTGCTGCGACTGTGGTGGATCCCGTACGGTGAAACGGCCGATCACGGGGCGTACGTGCAGTATCCGGTTGACGATCTGCTGTCGATCCTGGCGCTGGAAAGTAAGCGCCATCAGTGCATGGTGATCGGTGAAGATCTCGGTACCGTGCCGGTGGAAATTGTCAGCAAGCTCCGCGACAGCGGCGTCTACTCCTATAAAGTGCTCTATTTTGAAAACGACCATGAGAAAACCTTCCGCGCGCCGAAAGCGTACCCTGAACAGTCAATGGCAGTCGCGACGACGCATGACCTTCCTACGCTTCGTGGCTATTGGGAAAGCGGCGATCTGACGCTCGGTAAAACGCTGGGTCTGTATCCTGATGAAGAGGTTCTGCGCGGGCTGTATCAGGATCGCGAGCTCTCCAAACAGGGGCTGCTGGATGCGCTGCACAAGCAGGGCTGTCTGCCGAAACGTGCCGGACATAAGGCGTCATTGATGTCGATGACCGCGACCCTTAATCGCGGCCTGCAGCGCTATATTGCCGACAGCAACAGCGCCCTGCTGGGCCTGCAGCCGGAAGACTGGATTGATATGGCGGAGCCGGTGAACATTCCGGGCACCAGCTATCAGTACAAGAACTGGCGTCGCAAGCTGTCCACAACGCTTGAGAAGATGTTTGCCGATGATGGGGTGAACAAGCTGATTAAGGATTTGGACAAGCGGCGAAAAGCAGCCGCGAAGAAGTGATAAAAAACCCGCCAGTGGCGGGTTTTTTATTGCCCGGTGGCGCTACGCTTACCGGGCCTGCATGGATCGAGTAGGCCGGGTAAGCGTCAGCGCCACCCGGCTTTTGTACATCAAACCACCATATTCAACAGCAGCACCCCGACCAGACCACACACCGAAATAATGGTTTCCAGCGCGGACCAGGACTTGATGGTTTCACCGATCGTCAGGTTGAAGTACTCCTTGAACAGCCAGAAGCCAGGGTCGTTAACGTGAGAGAAAATCACGCTACCGGAACCGACTGCGATAACCATCAGCTCAGGGCTTACGCCCGTGGTCGCAATCAGCGGGGCAACGATACCGCCCGCGGTGATCGCCGCAACGGTCGCAGAACCCAGCGCAATACGCAGAACCGCGGCAATAGACCAGGCCATCAGGAGCGGCGATACGTTGGTTTCATGCATCATGGCAGCGATGTATTTGTCCACGCCGCTGTCGACCAGAACCTGCTTGAATGCACCGCCGCCGCCGATGATCAGGAGCATCATGGCAATGATTTTGATGGAAGAGGTCAGCGTGTCGTTGATCTGATCCATTGAACGGCCGCGGTTCAGGCCGAAGGTGAACATCGCGATCAGCACGGCAATCAGCGTTGCCATTACCGGGTCACCCAGGAATTCCGCAACGGACAGGAACGGATGACCTTTCGGCAGGATCATCTCCGCCACGGCGCGCATCGCCATCAGGATCACCGGTACCAGAGAGGTCCAGACGCTGACGCCAAAGCCAGGCATCTCTTCTTCGGTGAAGGTTTTGGCGCTGTACAGACCTTCCGGAATCGGCTTATCAATGCCTTTCAGGAAGCGGGCATAAACCGGGCCCGCCAGAATCACGGTTGGGATCGCCAGAATTGTACCGAACAGCAGGGTTTTACCCATATCCGCGTGGAAGATGGTTGCGATAGCGGTTGGACCCGGGTGCGGCGGCAGGAAGCCGTGGGTCACGGACAGCGCCGCAGCCATTGGCACACCGACATACAGCAGCGGGATGTTTGCCGCAGCCGCGATGGTGAACACCAGCGGCAGCATCAGCACGAAGCCCACTTCATAGAACAGCGCGAAGCCGACGGTAAAACCGGTTAACACCACGGCCCACTGAATGTGCTGTTTACCGAATTTGGCAATCAGGGTGGTGGCAATACGCTGTGCGCCTCCGCAGTCCGCCAGCATTTTGCCGAGCATGGCGCCGAAGCCCATGATCAGCGCCAGGCTGCCGAGCGTGCCGCCGACGCCGGCTTTGATGGAACTGATAACTTTAACCAGCGGCATACCCTGCATCAGACCGACTGCAAGTGCCACCAGAACCAGAGCGATAAATCCGTTCATTTTGAAACGGATCATCAAGAGCAGTAATAACACAACACCGATAGCAACGATGACTAATGGCATGATTTACCTGGCCTTTGAATTGTTATGGGTAACGTCATTGTTTCAACGACAAATTCCGATTGTCCCAACTGGGAACAGAGTGTTAACGGCACTCATACTGATGCCTTCGAAACCATTAAGTTTAGTCGGCTGTTATAAGGATGCTGAGTGCCCACGAGAATGATACGGGTAACATGGCGCGATTGAGAATCACCCTGGGAGGCTAAATTTGAATTATGAGACGCAGGTCAACATATGGGAGGTAAACGCAAAACGGTAACCACGAGGTTACCGTTTTTAATGTTTTCACCCTCTCCCGTGGGAAGAGGGTCGGGGTGAGGGCATCAGACCTCACTATTTCTGTAGGCCCGGTAAGCGCAGCGCCACCGGGCGATACAGACGGATACTGAATTAGTAGTAAGAGTGCTCGCCGCGCTGGTGCTCGGTCAGGTCACGCACGCCTTTCAGTTCCGGGAACTCGTTCAGCAGCTGCTTCTCGATCCCTTCTTTCAGCGTCACATCGACCATGGAACAGCCGTTACAGCCGCCGCCAAACTGCAGAATGGCAAAACCTTCGTCGGTGATTTCCATCAAGGAAACACGACCGCCGTGGCCCGCCAGCTGTGGGTTGATCTGGGATTGCAGCAGATACTCAACGCGCTCCATCAGCGGGGCATCGTCAGACACTTTACGCATTTTCGCGTTCGGTGCTTTCAGGGTCAGCTGAGAACCCAGCTGGTCGGTGACGAAGTCGATCTCCGCATCTTCAAGATACGGTGCGCTTAGCTCATCAACGTAGGCGGTGAGCTGCTCAAATTTAAGGGCAGTGTCAGTGGCTTCCACAGCGTCCGGAGGACAATAAGAAACACCACATTCTGCATTCGGAGTGCCTGGATTAATCACAAACACGCGGATCTGCGTCCCTTCTTCCTGATTTGCCAGCAGTTTGGCAAAGTGCGCTTGTGCAGAATCGGAAATACGGATCATAGCTTTGGCCTAATAGTTGACTAAATTACCTGGGTATAATCATACGCCCATTGAAGAAGGGCTACAAGGTACGGCACAGACACCATACCTGAACCGACGCGGCGCCGCTTCGCAAAAGCAGTCGGGAAAGTTCAGCAACGGTACTGCCCGTGGTGACGACATCATCCACAATCGCGATATGGAGACCGTCGACCGGCAATTCAAGGCGAAAGGCATTTTTGAGGTTTCTTTTGCGCAGCCGGGCGCTGAGCTGATGCTGGATGGCGGTGGCATGAACGCGTGTCAGCGCGCGGGCCTCATACCGGCAGCCGAGCCACCGCGCGAGGGGACGGCAGAGCAGGTCGCTCTGGTTATAGCCGCGCCGCCAGTGCCGACGTCGATATAAAGGGACATTCACCACCATGTCGATTTTCGCCAGAGCCCGCTGACGTCTCGCCTGCAAAACCGCCAGCAACAGCAGTCGGGCAAGGGGCTGTGCCAGCGAGCTCTGCCCGGAAAACTTCAGCGCATGAACCAGTCTGCTCAGCGGGGGGACATAATCATCCACGGCCACCAGCGCGCTCCACGGCGGGGATTTTTTCAGGCAGCGGCCACAGGGCAACGAGGGGTTTGTGGCCGGTAAACCACATTGTGGACAGATCCCGATACGCCATTCCAGCGCTCGCGTGCAGACGGAGCAGACGCCCCACCCGCTGAGCGCCAGCGGCATTTGGCATAGCCAGCACAAGCCGGGTACTGTTAGCATGTGCAACCTCCATGTGAAAAAAGAGAACAGTAACTGATGAAGACGCTGTGGTGGCAGACCGTAGGGACAGGAAATTGCCATCTTGTGCTGCTGCACGGATGGGGCCTGAACGCGGAGATATGGCATTGCATACGTGAGGAACTTGCCTCGCATTTCACACTGCATCTGGTGGATTTACCCGGTTTTGGCCGCAGCCGCGGGTATGGCGCGTTGTCGCTTGATGAGATGGCGCAGCAGGTTCTGGACGCAGCGCCGCAAAATGCGGTCTGGCTGGGCTGGAGCCTGGGCGGTCTGGTGGCGAGCCAGATTGCGCTGTCGCGGCCTGACCGCGTAAAAGCGCTGGTGACGGTGGCGTCATCGCCCTGTTTTAGCGCGCAGGAAGAGTGGCCCGGAATCAAGCCTGACGTGCTGGCGGGCTTCCAGCAGCAGCTGAGCGACGATTTCCAGCGGACCGTAGAGCGGTTCCTGGCATTGCAGACAATGGGCACTGACACCGCGCGTAAGGATGCCCGAACGCTGAAGCAGACCGTGCTTTCGCTGCCGATGCCGGAGGTTGAGGTGCTTAACGGCGGTCTTGAGCTCCTGAAAACGGTTGACCTGCGCGAGCCGCTGGCAGCTCTGACGGTGCCGCACCTGCGTATCTACGGTTATCTCGACGGGATTGTGCCGCGCAAAGTGGTTCCGCTGCTGGATTCGCTCTGGCCGGAGAGTGAATCGCAGATCATTGCCAAAGCCGCGCATGCCCCGTTTATCTCTCATCCGACGGAATTTTGTTCAGCGCTGATTGCGTTAAGTCAACGTTTAGACTGATTATTTTCTATCCTGCCTGGAAAAAGTAACACACCGCAACCATACTCCAGATGTCGTTGCGGTTGTTCTGCCTACGATAATCAAAACAACAATCCTATGGAGAGTCAGGCTATGAAACTTGTTACAGGTATTGTCACTTCTCTGGTTATTGGGTCACTGTCATTTGGCGTCTTTGCGGCAAAAGAGCTGGAAAAAGATAAAGTTGCCGGCATGAATCTGACGAAAATTGGTGAGATTTCTACGTCTGACACCACCGCGCCGATGGACGCGAGAAAAGAGCTGTCGAAGAAAGCGGATGAGCTGGGCGGAACGTACTACGTCGTCACCAGCGCAGAAAAACAGACCAAAAACGTACGCGCAACGGCGGACGTCTACAAGTAATACGATAAAGCCGGGCAGCGATGCCCGGCTTTGTTAACGCAGCGCCCACCACTCCCTGAGGCAGGCCTTTCCTTCCGGACAGCTTTTACAACTGCCGGAGAGACAGCCGTCCGCGTCTTCCTGAATCCGTACGGCTTTCCCCATGGCTTCCAGTCTTTCCAGCATGGCATCGATCATCGGCTGCGGCGTTTGCAGGCTGAGGCTCAGCTGTTTCGCCTCCATTCGCCCTTGCAGTGCCAGCAGGTCACGAACCTGAATCAACGATGCCATGGTGTGCTCCTTAGTGACAGTCGCCCGCCGGGCTGCTGCAGCAGGTCGCGGCGGTTTTACGGTTTGCCAGCAGGTCGATGTCGACGCGGCTGCGCGCACGCCGCAGCAGGCCGAGCACTATCACGTTAAACAGCACAACCGCGAGAATGCAGACCAGGCTGTAGCGCGGATGCTGGCTGAAATTAACGGTTTGATAAAAGAGCGTCGACAGCGAGTACGCAATGTTTAACCCCCACAGGATGGAGAAGCCCATCCAGCCGCGGCTGGACTCGCGGGCAATCGCCCCCATCACGGAGATGCACGGAATGTAGAGCAGAACAAAGATGAGGTAGCTGTAGGCCGCGGACGCGCTGCCAAATTTCTCGCCCATCACGCCCATGGCACCCGTCGCCATTTCGCCGTCACCTTTGCTGGCCTCAATAGGGTTCGCCAGCACGCTCAGGCTGAAAGTGTCTTTCAGGCTCTGCCAGGTCTCCTCTACGGCACCCAGCAGTTCATGACCGAGATGAAACTCTGCCGGATTAAATTCCTGTTCCTGAATGTTCTCTGCGGTGTAAAGCGTGTTCAGGGTGCCGACAACCACCTCTTTCGCCATCGCACCGGTGAACAGCCCGACGGTCGCCTGCCAGTTATCCTCATGCACGCCAATCGGTTTGAAGACCGGCGTGATGACGCGGCTGACGGAGGCGAGGGCAGAGTCGTTGATGTTATCTGCCGCCTGCCCGCTGAGGGTGAAGCTGTTCAGCGCGCTCAGGAAAATGCTGACGATGACAATCACCTTACCGGCGCGCAGCACAAAGCCCTTCAGGCGCTGCCAGGTCTGGATCGCCAGACTTTTCAGATGCGGCACGTGATACACCGGCAGCTCCATCACAAACGGTGACGCTTCACCGCGCATAATGGTGTGCTTTAGCATCAGACCGGTGAGGATCGCCATCACGATGCCCAGCACGTACAGCGAGAAGACCGCCAGCGCGCCCTGCTGACCAAAGAAGGCTGCGGCAAAGACCGCAAAGATTGCCAGACGGGCGCCGCAGGACATAAACGGCGCCATCATGATGGTCATCAGACGCTCACGCGGCGCATCCAGGGTGCGCGCGCCCATCACCGACGGTACGTTACAGCCGAAGCCGACAATCAGCGGGACGAAGGATTTACCCGGCAGACCCAGCGCCTGCATCAGACGATCCATCACGAACGCGGCGCGCGCCATGTAGCCGGAATCTTCCAGGAACGAGAGGAACAGATACATCATGCCGATCTGCGGCACCAGAGGTAGTACGGTGTTGATACCGCCGCCGATCCCCTGTGCGAGGAAGATGGTTAACCATTCCGGGAAGTGCAGGGTGTAACCCACCCACTGAATACCGTGCACGAAGACCGCGACGGAACCGGCGTCGAAAATGGGCTGGAGGGCGCCGCCGATGTTAATGGCGAGCAGGAACATCACGTACATCACCAGCAGGAAGATGGGCAAACCGAGGAAGCGGTTAAGCACAATCTTATCTACCGCCGCCGTAAAGCGGCTGGGCTCTGCCGTCAGGGCGTTGCTGACAACATCGCAAATCGAGGCGATGGCCTGGTAACGCGCATCGGCGATGTGCAGCGCCGGATCGTCCAGCTCGTCGCTAAGACGGGCCACCGTCGCGTCCAGCTTATCGGCCGCATGCCCTGCGTAAGCGCGGCTGTAGATATCCCCTTCCAGCATCTGCAGGCCGAGCCACAGGCGCTGTTTTGCAGGCATGCTTTTGTCCATCTCCTGCGCCAGCACATTGGCTTCGCGCAGGAGAGGCTTCGCGTAATGCACCAGCTCAATGTCATGATTTCCCTGGTGACGGTCAATGGCCAGCTTCAGCGCATCAATACCGCGAGCGCGCGTCGAGACCAGCGGAACGACCGGGCATCCCAGGCGCGCGGAGAGGGCATCGACGTCGATGCGCAGCTTTTGTTTCTCCGCAATGTCGAGCATGTTGAGCGCCACAATGCAGGGGATCCCCAGCTCCAGCAGCTGCAGCGTCAGATAAAGGTTACGCTCGAGATTGGAAGCGTCGACCACGTTGATCAGCAGGTCCGCGTCGCCGCCAAGAATATAGTGGCAGGCAATCTGCTCATCGAGCGAAGTTTGCGACGAAATGGTGGTTAACGAATAGGTGCCGGGAAGGTCAACCAGCGTCACCTGGTTGTCCGTTGTCGTGAACTGGCCCTCTTTACGCTCAACCGTCACGCCTGCCCAGTTGCCCACGCGCTGGCGGGCTCCGGTCAGCTGGTTAAAAAGCGTAGTCTTGCCGGAATTAGGATTGCCAATTAAGCCAATAGTTAACTTTTTCATTTTTTTAGACTCACTGAAACCGCTGGCTTGTTATCGGGATAAGGCTTCGACTTCTATTAACGCGAGGTCTTTCTTACGCAGCACCAGATTCACGCGGCGGGTTTCGATGTGAACCGGATCGCCCAGCGGCGCCACGCGCACGACCTGGAATGACGAGCCGGGCAGCATGCCCAGCGACAGCAGCTTTTGCCGATAGGCCGGGCTAATTTCGCGGGTAAAACCGGTAATCTTCCATGCACTGTCTGGAGTGAATTGCATAACGCCTGATTCCACGAAAGGTTAAATTATCTACTATGGGATGATAATGAGAATAGTTTTTATCAGCAATATTAAAACTGTGACGGAATGTTGTTTACGGTATTAATTTACGGCCTGTTTGACCTGGCTCAATATTTGCTGAATTGCCTGGAAAACGAAAAGGGGAGTATTTGTTAACGGGGTGATAATTGGTGGTTTAAATATGGCTATGCAATCGGTTTCATATATTTCGATATGATTTTATTCCCCCCACCCATGAGGACGAGGAGGAAAGACCGCACTGTGCGATCCCCTCTCCCCTTTGGGGAGAGGGTTAGGGTGAGGGGCATTGACAGCGTTAGCGTTTTTTACCCATCGCTGCCGCCAGCGCATCCATCATCGCGCTGTTGCCTGCAGGCTGAGCATCACGTCCACGCGGTTTTGCCGCTTTCGCGGCCGGGCGCTGCTGCTCGCGGCCACCGCCATTGCCGCCGCGGCGCGCGCTGGTGTCGCCCGGCTGCTCGTCCAGACGCATGGTCAGCGCGATACGCTTGCGCTGCAGATCGACTTCCAGCACTTTCACCTTCACGATGTCGCCCGCTTTGACCACGGTGTGCGGGTCTTCAACGAACTTGTCGGCAAGGGAAGAGATATGCACCAGACCGTCCTGATGCACGCCGATATCCACAAACGCGCCAAAGTTGGTGACGTTGGTCACCGCGCCTTCCAGCACCATGCCGGGCAGCAGGTCGTTCATGGTTTCCACGCCGTCAGCAAAGGTCGCCGTTTTGAACTCAGGACGCGGATCGCGGCCCGGCTTTTCCAGCTCTTTGATGATGTCGCTAACGGTGGGAACACCAAATTTGTCGTCGGTGAAATCAACGGCTTTCAGGTTGCGCAGGGCGCTGCTGTCACCCATGAGATCTTTCAGCGCCTGCTGGGTGGCGGCCAGAATGCGTTCCACCACAGGGTACGCTTCCGGGTGAACGGTAGAGGCATCCAGCGGGTTATCGCCGTGGTTGATGCGCAGGAAGCCCGCACACTGCTCAAAGGCTTTTGGCCCCAGACGGCTCACCTTCAGCAGCTGCTGACGGTTCTGGAACTGGCCGTTCTCATCACGCCAGGCGACGATGTTCTGCGCCATCATGCGGGTTAAGCCCGCCACGCGGGTCAGCAGGGGAACGGAGGCGGTGTTCAGGTCAACGCCGACGGCGTTTACGCAGTCTTCCACCACCGCATCCAGCTTACGCGCCAGCTGAGTCTGGCTCACGTCGTGCTGATACTGGCCCACGCCGATGGATTTCGGGTCGATCTTCACCAGCTCCGCCAGCGGATCCTGCAGGCGGCGTGCGATAGAAACCGCACCGCGCAGGGACACGTCCAGGTCAGGGAACTCCTGGGCTGCCAGCTCGGATGCGGAATAGACGGATGCCCCCGCCTCGCTGACGATCACTTTCTGTGCCGTCACTTTCGGGAACTGCTTCTGCACGTCAAGGTAGAAACGCTCGGTTTCGCGCGAGGCCGTACCGTTGCCGATGGCAACCAGCTCCACGTTGTATTTTTCGCACAGCGCCGCTACCACGACGGCCGCTTTCGCTGCCTGGCCGGTGTGCGGATAGATGGTATCGGTCGCCACCAGCTTGCCGGTGCCGTCAACCACAGCGACCTTCACTCCGGTACGCAGGCCCGGATCGAGACCCATGGTCGCACGCAGGCCGGCAGGGGCGGCCATCAGCAGGTCGTGCAGGTTACGGGCGAAGACGTTAATCGCTTCGTCTTCGGCGCGCTCGCGCACGGTGCCCATCAGCTCGGTTTCGAGGTGCATCAGCACCTTGATACGCCAGGTCCAGCTCACCACACCTTTGCGCCAGCTGTCCGCCGGGGCGTTGTTCAGGCGCAGGCCGAGATGGTCGATAATGATCTGCTCGCAGTGGCTCTCTTTCGGCGGCTCGTCAAACTGCGGGTCGGCGTTCAGGGAGAGCTGGAGCACGCCTTCGTTGCGGCCGCGGAACATCGCCAGCGCGCGGTGTGAAGGGGCGGTAGAGATCGGTTCGTGGTGATCGAAGTAGTCGCGGAATTTCGCGCCTTCTTCCTCTTTACCCGCGACGACGGTAGAGACGATGTGGGCATTCTTCCACAGGTAATCACGCACTTTAGCGAGCAGGGCGGCGTCTTCGGCGAAGCGCTCCATCAGAATGTAGCGCGCGCCGTCGAGGGCGGCCTTGGTGTCCGCTACGCCTTTGTCGGCGTCGATGAATTTCGCCGCTTCGGTTTCCGGGTCGTGGGACGGCTCGTTCCACAGCAGGTCGGCCAGCGGCTCAAGGCCCGCTTCAATCGCAATCTGCCCGCGCGTGCGGCGCTTCGGTTTGTACGGCAGATAGAGATCTTCGAGTTCGGTTTTGCTCAGGGTGCCGTTGATGGCGCTTTCAAGCTCGCTGGTCAGCTTGCCCTGTTCGCCGATAGATTTAAGGATCGCCTGACGACGTTCTTCCAGCTCGCGCAGATAGCCCAGACGGGTCTCCAGGTTACGCAGCTGCGTGTCATCCAGACCGCCGGTGACTTCCTTACGATAGCGTGCAATAAACGGCACGGTGTTCCCTTCATCAAGCAGGCGAACGGCAGCTTCTACCTGTTCGGCTCTGGCCTGAATATCACCCGCAATAATGCGGCAGAGCGAATCTTTCATCATGGCTTTATCATCTGTTGAGTCGAAAAAATCAGGGGATAGTTATACGGGCTGACACGGCAAAATGCCAGCCGGGGAGGGCGCTCTCGGACTATTTTACGTAGACGATCTCATTGACGTACCAGCTGGCTTCACCACCAGGGGTCTGAACGACGGCCAGATCGCCCACTTCCTTTTTAAGCAGCGCGCGGGCCATCGGGGAGTCGATGGAGATGTAATCCTTACGACCAAAAATTTCATCGTAGCCGACAATGCGAAAACGCAGGGTGTCGCCATCGTCGTTTTCAATCTCCACCCACGCGCCGAAGAACACTTTGCCCTCCTGCTGCGGGGAGTAATCGACAATTTTGAGATTCTCGAGACACTTCGTCAGATAGCGAACCCGGCGGTCAATTTCGCGCAGCCGCTTTTTGTTGTACTGGTAGTCAGCGTTTTCGCTGCGATCGCCCAGGCTTGCCGCCCAGGTCACCTTTTTGGTTACTTCAGGACGCTCTTCGCGCCAGAGGTAATCCATCTCTTTTTTGAGCTTTTCGTACCCTTCGCGGGTGATCAGGGGCGTTTTCATGGTAAAGCCTTTGCTGCCTGCCGGTTAACTGTCTTGCGCACAATACGTACCACACAGTGTAACAGACAGGATTAATAATGATTTATGTGATGAAATGAGCAGATAAGCTGCTGTTAAATATGCTTTGTAACAATTTCGACTAGAATTTATACCAGAATTAACTGGTCGAATACGTGCACTTTTTTAGAATACGCTGTTACAAAGACTATCCGAACCTTTGGGAGTACACACAATGCAAGAGAACTACAAAATTCTGGTCGTGGATGACGACATGCGCCTGCGCGCGCTGCTGGAACGTTATCTGACCGAGCAGGGCTTCCAGGTTCGTAGCGTCGCGAACGCTGAGCAGATGGACCGTCTGCTGACCCGTGAATCTTTCCACCTGATGGTTCTCGATCTGATGCTGCCCGGCGAAGACGGGCTTTCTATCTGCCGCCGTCTGCGCAGCCAGAGCAACCCGATGCCGATCATCATGGTGACGGCGAAGGGCGAGGAAGTTGACCGTATCGTGGGCCTCGAAATCGGCGCGGACGACTACATTCCAAAACCGTTTAACCCGCGTGAACTGCTGGCGCGTATTCGCGCTGTGCTGCGCCGTCAGGCGAACGAACTGCCTGGTGCACCGTCGCAGGAAGAAGCCGTCATCGCCTTCGGCAAGTTCAAGCTCAACCTCGGCACGCGCGAGATGTTCCGTGAAGATGAGCCAATGCCGCTCACCAGCGGCGAGTTTGCGGTACTGAAAGCGCTGGTCAGCCACCCGCGTGAACCGCTTTCCCGTGACAAGCTGATGAACCTGGCGCGCGGTCGCGAATACTCCGCAATGGAACGCTCCATTGACGTGCAGATCTCTCGCCTGCGCCGCATGGTGGAAGAAGATCCTGCGCATCCTCGTTATATTCAGACCGTATGGGGTCTGGGCTACGTGTTTGTCCCGGACGGCTCTAAAGCATGAGGCGAATGCGCTTCTCGCCGCGTAGCTCGTTTGCCCGCACCCTGTTACTGATCGTCACCCTGCTGTTCGTCAGCCTGGTGACGACCTATCTGGTGGTGCTGAACTTTGCGATCCTGCCGAGCCTCCAGCAGTTTAATAAGGTCCTGGCCTACGAAGTCCGTATGCTGATGACCGATAAACTGCAGCTGGAGGACGGCACGCAGCTCGTCGTTCCCCCGGCGTTTCGTCGTGAAATCTACCGTGAGCTGGGCATTTCGCTCTACTCCAACGAAGCGGCGGAAGACGCTGGCCTGCGCTGGGCGCAGCACTACGAATTCCTCAGCCAGCAGATGGCGCAGCAGCTGGGTGGCCCGACGGAAGTGCGCGTTGAGGTCAACAAAAGCTCGCCCGTCGTCTGGCTGAAAACCTGGCTGTCACCCAATATCTGGGTGCGCGTTCCGCTGACCGAAATCCATCAGGGCGACTTCTCGCCGCTGTTCCGCTACACCCTGGCGATTATGCTGCTGGCGATAGGCGGCGCGTGGCTGTTCATCCGTATACAGAACCGACCACTGGTCGACCTGGAGCACGCCGCCCTGCAGGTCGGTAAAGGAATTATTCCACCTCCGCTGCGCGAATATGGCGCCTCGGAAGTCCGTTCGGTGACACGCGCGTTTAACCATATGGCGGCAGGCGTGAAGCAGCTGGCGGACGATCGTACGCTGCTGATGGCGGGCGTAAGCCATGACCTGCGCACGCCGCTAACGCGTATTCGTCTGGCGACGGAGATGATGGGGGAAGAGGACGGTTATCTCGCCGAGTCCATCAACAAAGACATCGAAGAGTGTAACGCCATCATCGAGCAGTTCATCGACTACCTGCGCACCGGGCAGGAGATGCCGATGGAGATGGCGGATCTGAACGCGGTGCTGGGCGAGGTGGTGGCCGCGGAAAGCGGCTACGAGCGGGAGATTGATACCGACCTGCAGGCGGGTGAGATTCAGGTACGCATGCACCCGCTCTCCATTAAGCGCGCGGTAGCGAATATGGTGGTCAACGCGGCGCGCTACGGCAACGGCTGGATTAAAGTCAGCAGCGGGTCTGAACTCAACCGCGCCTGGTTCCAGGTGGAAGACGACGGTCCGGGCATCAAGCCCGAGCAGCGTAAGCATCTGTTTCAGCCGTTTGTGCGCGGCGACAGCGCGCGCAGCACCAGCGGCACGGGCTTAGGTCTGGCAATTGTTCAGCGTATCATCGATAACCACAACGGACTGCTGGAGATTGGCACCAGCGAGCGGGGTGGGCTGAGCATTCGCGCCTGGCTGCCGGTACCGGTGACGCGGGGGCAGGTGAAAGAGATTTAAAAAAGGGTGGCAATTGCCACCCTTTTTTGTAGATCGAGTAAGGTGAAGCCGCCACCCGACAAAATGCGGTCTCTGCGGTCTGATGCCTTCACCCCGGCCCTCTCCCACGGGGAGAGGGAGAAAACATTAAAAAAGGCAACTTTCGTTGCCTTTTTGTTTTTACCTACAGCTTCGGTCCTGCGCTCACCAGCGCAGCACCCGCCGGGGTATCGGTATACTTCTCGAAGTTCTCGATAAACAGCTTCGCCAGCGATTCCGCTTTCTCGCGCCACTGCTCCGGAGAACCGTACGTGTTGCGCGGGTCGAGGATATGCGTATCCACACCCGGCAGCGACGTTGGGATCGCCAGGTCAAACATCGGCAGCGTAAAGGTTTCGGCGTCGTCCAGAGAACCATCCAGAATGGCGTCGATAATCGCGCGGGTATCTTTGATAGAGATACGTTTGCCGGTACCGTTCCAGCCGGTGTTCACCAGGTATGCCTGCGCGCCGGATGCCTGCATGCGTTTCACCAGCACTTCAGCGTACTGCGTCGGGTGCAGCGACAGGAAAGCCGCGCCGAAGCAGGCGGAGAAGGTTGGGGTTGGCTCCGTCACGCCGCGCTCGGTACCCGCCAGCTTGGCGGTAAAACCGGAGAGGAAGTGATACTGCGTCTGGCTGGCCGTCAGGCGAGACACCGGAGGCAGCACGCCGAACGCATCCGCCGTCAGGAAAATGACCTTCGTGGCATGACCCGCTTTTGACACCGGCTTCACGATATTGTCGATGTGGTAGATCGGGTAAGAGACGCGGGTGTTCTCCGTTTTCGACGCATCGTCGAAGTCGATGGAGCCGTCGGCACGCACGGTGACGTTTTCCAGCAGCGCATCGCGACGGATCGCGTGGAAGATATCCGGCTCGGCCTCTTCAGACAGGCGAATGGTCTTCGCATAGCAGCCGCCTTCAAAGTTGAATACGCCGTCGTCATCCCAGCCGTGTTCGTCATCGCCAATCAGGCGACGTTTTGGATCGGTGGACAGGGTGGTTTTCCCGGTGCCGGACAGGCCGAAGAATACCGCCACGTCGCCTTTTTCACCGACGTTAGCCGAGCAGTGCATGGAGGCGATACCGCGCAGCGGCAGCAGGTAGTTCATGACCGAGAACATCCCTTTCTTCATTTCGCCGCCGTACCAGGTACCGCCGATCAGCTGGATACGCTCGGTCAGGTTGAAGGCCACAAAGTTTTCGGAGTTCAGACCCTGCTCTTTCCACTGTGGGTTAGTGCATTTCGCACCGTTCATCACGATGAAATCCGGGGTGAAATCCTGCAGCTCTTCGTCGGTCGGACGAATAAACATGTTTTTCACGAAATGCGCCTGCCAGGCCACTTCAGTGATAAAACGCACGGAGAGACGGGTATCGGCGTTAGCGCCGCAGAAAGCGTCGACAATGAACAGGCGCTTGCCGGAAAGTTGATGGGTGACGAGCCCTTTCAGGTGCTGCCAGGTTTCCGGGGAGAGCGGTTTGTTGTCGTTCTTCCCTTTGCCCTTGTCAGCCCACCACAGCGTATCGCGGGTGGTTTCGTCTCGGACGATATACTTATCTTTCGGCGAACGACCGGTAAAGATACCGGTATCGACGGCGATAGCACCAAGATTCGTCAACACACCACGCTCGTATCCTTCCAGTGCTGGATTGAGCTCTTCCTGATACAGCGTATCGTAGTCGGGGTTGTAGACGATTTCCTGGACGTCGTGAATACCATAAGCCTTGAGATCTTGCGGGGTTAAACCAGTAACACGCATATCACTGCTCCTTAGCCAATATGTACTGCCTGAAATTGTAGGGTTTTTCTGAGGTTGTTAACCGCGACGGGGCTCATAGATTTACGCATCTGGACAAAACCCTTACTAACGGAAAACGCTGCGACTCCAGTCACAGCGCAGGCGGATTATCGCAGGAATCGCTTTTTGGTTGGGGAAAATGTTCCGAAAAGGTTAAAGAGTGGTGATTTTATCGGAAAGAATGTGAATGTAATCGCATACACGTAAGAAAATTACGTAAGAGTTACATAAGGAAAACGATTCAGCTTGGGGAGAGTTTTTTACCCCTCACCCCAGCCCTCTCCCCAAAGGGGAGAGGGGGTTCAAGTTCCCTCTCCCCTTTGGGGAGAGGGTTAGGGTGAGGGGAAAGAGGTTTAGTGAACCTGCGGATCCGCCGGGGAGGCGTTATTGCGGATCTCAGCGATATCCATCGAATTGAACACGTAGTGCGTACCGCAGTAGTCACAATGCATATCAATTTCGCCGTCTTCCGCCATGATGCTGTCGATCTCTTCATCCGGCAGGGTTTTCAGCGCGCCAGCACAGCGCTCGCGTGAGCAGGTGCACTTAAATTCCACGGACTGCGGATCGTAAACCGTCACTTCTTCTTCGTGGTACAGACGCCACAGCACGTCGGTCGCCGACAGGTTGAACAGCTCTTCCGCTTTGATGGTTTCGGTCAGCGTCGCCAGGTGCTCAAAGTCATTGGTCTGTGCGTCCTGCGCAGGCAGAACCTGCAGCAGCATACCGCCGGCAGCAGGCTGACCGTCCACTTCCCCGGTGCGGATGAAGAGACGCGTCGGCAGCTGTTCAGAACGCATGAAGTAATCTTCCAGGCAGGCTGCCAGGGTATCGCCTTCCAGACCCACCACGCCCTGATAGCGCTCGCCTTCCTCAGGGGAGATGGTGATCACCAGGTAGCCATTACCCACCAGCGTTTTGAGGTCTGCATTTTCAGGCACATCGCCCTGAACGCGCGCCACGCCGCGCATCTGCTGCTGGTTATTGCCGTTGATCACCGCCAGCGTCATCGGGCCGTCACCCTGCAGCTGCACGGTGATATCACCGGCAAACTTCAGCGTCGCCGTCAGCAGGCTGGTGGCAACCAGCAGTTCGCCCAACAGGGTCTTCACCGGCAGCGGGTAGTTGTGGTTTTCCAGAATCTGTTTCCAGGTTTCGGATACGGTGACCAGCTCGCCGCGCACGGCGAATTGTTCAAACAGATAGCGGTGTAATTGGTCGTGTTGGGCCATTTTCATCTCTCGTGCGGGTGAGGTTAATCAGTCTCACCGTGTTTAAATTTCATCAGATCGCGGCGCTCTTTTTTATCCGGTCGCCGGTCCGGGTGGGGCATCGTCAGCGCGTTCATTTTGCGCGCCAGCGCGGTCTTCTCGCGCTTTTCAATGCTTTCCGCCGTCTCTTCATAAAGCAGTACGGCTTCCGCTGCAGGTCGACGCTGTTCGGTAACGGCTTTAATCACCACAGTACGTTCATCGTTGCCCTGACGCAGCGTTAAGGTGGCATTCAGCTCAACCAGCTTGCTCGGTTTGCTGCGCTGGCCGTTGTAATGCACTTTTCCGCCGTCAACCATCTCGCGGGCAAGGGCGCGTGTTTTATAAAAACGCGCTGCCCACAGCCATTTATCCAGTCTTACCCCGTCAGAGGGTTTTTCTTTCATGGCGTCTCCTTCACGGTCAGTGAGGGGATCATCTGGCGATAGTCGTTTAGTCCAGGGTGGCGCAGATAGCTTTTTTCAGCCAGGCCAGAGTCAGGATTGGTCACGCCCAGACAGTAGCGAATGCCAAACCTTGCCGCGGAATCCAGAATGGGCTCGCTGTCATCAATGAACAACGTACGTTCTGGCTGCAAACCCGTCTCTTCCCTCACCGCATGCCACAACCGCTGATCCTCTTTCGGATAACCAAATGTGTGGGTGGAAAGTAATAAATCAAGGTGCGACGCCAGACCCGTATGCTCCAGCTTCACCGCCAGATTATGTGGATGCGCGTTGGTCAGCAAAATACGGCGCTTGCCGTTTGCTTTCAGCGCATCCAGAAAGGGCACGGTGTCCTCGCGCAGAACGGCGCGCGGGCCCTGGGCGGTGGTCATGGCACAAATATCCAAACCGAGGCGCTCGCTCCAGTAGTCAAGACAGTACCAGTTTAGCGTATGTTGCACCGCGCTATATTGCGAACGAATGAATGCCTGCGCTTCTGCCGGGGAGATCCCCTGCTGCTCGCCATAGGTTTCTGGAACCAACGTTTGCCAGAAATAGTTATCAAAGGCGAGATCGAGCAGCGTGCCGTCCATATCCAGCAGAACGGTATCTACCTCCTGCCAGGCGATATCAAGATGCATAAGGGGGAACTCCAGCCAGAAGAAACGTGCGCGACAGGGTAGCACATCTTGCCGCGCAACGACGTTATCAGATCAGGCTCTCAGACGAGGGGATCAGCTTTGGATTGAGGCAGTTTTCATAATACTGCTGGATGTCGGCAAGCCGGGTGCGCGAGCGCTGGTAGCGGCGCAGGGCCATAAAGCCGTTCCAGAAAATGGCGATCAGCATCGCGGTCATCAGCAGAGAGGTGCCGATGTAACGCCACAGGCCTGCGCTATCCGGCATCCGGTGCAGGCCGATATGGCGAGTGCCGTTGGCGTCGGTATAAATACTCGTGACAATCCCTTCGGCGCTGAATGGCGTTTGCATCAGCATCTGCGCCAGGCGCTGGAACTGGCTCCACTGCTCCTGAGCCGGGTAGTCATAAAGCGCAACCTGCGGGTAGGGCTGATCGACCAGGTCGCTGCCTTCATCGCTTGCTATCACAAAGCCGCCCGGCGCCGGGCTGTTCAGCGCCTGAGCCGCGCGGGTGGTCTCGCGCATCATGAACGGCGACGTCGAGGTGGCGACCAGGTTATCCAGCGATTCAGCGCTCACCGGACGCAGCAGGACATTAACGCCATCCAGTCGTCCCGCTTCGGCGCGTTTCACCAGCGAGTCCCAGTCTTTGCTGTTCCCCAGGTTTACCAGGGCGTTTTTAAGGCGTATGCACTCATCCTGAGAGGAGCATAAATCCTGCGTTTTCAGGACGATGTCACCAAAGTCATCCAGCAGAACCATGCCTGATTTCTGAATGGCCGAGCGCAGCGCGGGGCTGACGCGCGAATCATCGTCCGGTTTCGGGTGCAGCTGGCGGTTAACCGTCTGGGTGAGAGCCGTGGCCTTGTTCACCACTTCGGATTCCGGCAGCGGCAGCGGCGGTGCGTCGTTCCAGATAATTTGCGAACAGTCGAACGGCATGAACGGCGAGCTCTGACGCGTGTTCCACGCCCCCGGGGTGTGAATATTACACATCCCGGTCCCCTTCAGGCGCAGCGTGTCCCCCACGCGTACACCGGCTTCATCCAGTTTGTTGACGCTGGTCGCTTCAATGGTTTGCGCCCCTTTGATCCACGACAGGGTGAATTTTATGGGCATATCCAGCGGCACGAAAAGCAGCAGCATGGCTAAGACCAGCGCGGCGCCGCCGGCAATGACCGTACTGCGTAGCCAGTGCTGAAGCGGGAAATTTTTCACTTCATCATGCAGGGATAAGAAGCGCCCCTGACGCACAACGTGGCGGTCAAGGTAGATATCAATATCGGTTTTCTGCCCTAAGTCCTGTGCGATCCACGGCTGCCAGTGGCGCGGGTAGATCAGGTCGATAATACCGAGCGAAATATTGTTGAGATGTTCCTGATCGTTTTCACCGAACAGGCCCCAGCGCTTTGGCGTTCCGCGCAGGCAGTGGATCTCGCGCAACGAGGTTTTGGCCGGGGGGGCAAAGAGACCCCAAAGCCCGCCGGCCAGCAGCAGCACCGCGCCGCCAGCCAGCCAGGGGACAAACACATCAGGCGTCAGCAGGCAGATAAAAAAGAGCAGGAAAGCAGCAACGATCAGAATGGCTTCACGGATGCCGTCCGGGCGGCTCAGGGCGTACTCTTCATGCGTCTCCTGGCGAATGTTCAGCAGTTCGATCTGCTCTGTCTCTTCGCCACGAATGGACGCCTGCGTTGAACTCGCGCGTTCCAGCGCAAAACGCGGGGCTTCCTGAAGGTATTCATTCAGCGTATGGCCGTTAAGCGTGATAACCAGAGGCAATGAATCGGTGTGAATCAGCTCAACGCTGTTTTCGTCATTAATGTATTGCTCCCAGGACGGGGGCAGATGCACTTCGACGGAATCAAGGTAATAGCGCCATTTGTTGGGGTCATCAGTGGTGATGCCATAGCGCGTGATGGAGCGCGTCACGCAGAGCACGGTATCACTTTGCGCATTAAGCTTTAGCGCGACGGGCGCAGCAGTGGCTCCCGTTGGCCCAGGCGTTAACTGAGTACGGTTCAGGATTTCGAGATAGTTTTCAACCGCATCGCGCTCGTCTTGCGTGAGTTTGCGCGTGCTCGCACCCGCAAATGCATTTAAAAAGGGCAGACGATAACGGCGCTGTACGCGGCGCCTGTACAACCATCCTGCAACAAACGCGCCGGCCAGCATAGCAGCGAGAACAATCAAAATGGTGCTCATGCTTTCCCCATCTTACTTATCTTCTTACAGGTGTAGTCAGTAGCACCTTTACATTGAATGAGAGTCTGTGGCTGGCTATCGGCAAGTATGGAGTCGAACTTGAGCATTCTGAAGCGCATCCCAGTGACCGGTGATGATAGCAAAGCCTGTTATGGCGCGATATCAGCAAATTCCTGGAAACATTTCAACCTCTTGACATTTGTTTTGAATTGAGGATTGATCCCAGTTACGTTGCATAAATGTAAATAAAGAGCGATTGACATTGCCGAAACCGTGCGGCATATCGCACAATAACGCCAGTTCTCACTGCTAAGACCCATCAAGATGAGCAAACCACTACAAAAACCCACCATTCTGAATGTAGAAACTGTCGCCAAATCGCGCCTGTTTAATGTCGAAAGTGTGGACCTGGAGTTCAGCAACGGTGTGCGTCGCGTTTATGAACGTATGCGCCCCTCTTCGCGCGAAGCGGTGATGATTGTTCCCATTGTCGACGATCATCTGATTTTGATCCGCGAATACGCTGTGGGAACGGAATCTTACGAGCTTGGGTTCTCGAAAGGGCTTATCGACCCGGGTGAAACCGTCTTTGAAGCTGCAAACCGCGAGCTTAAAGAAGAGGTGGGCTTTGGTGCGAATGAGCTTTCATTCCTGAAAAAGCTGAGCATGGCGCCGTCCTATTTTTCAAGCAAAATGAATATCGTGGTGGCTGAAGACCTCTATCCTGAATCGCTGGAAGGGGATGAGCCGGAGCCGCTGCCGCAGGTTCGCTGGCCGCTAGCGCACCTGATGGATCTGCTGGAAGACCCTGACTTTAATGAGGCTCGCAACGTGAGCGCGCTGTTCCTGGTACGGGAATGGTTGAAGGGGCAGGGGCGACTGTAGTGGCCTGATGCCCTCACCCCAACCCTCTCCCACGGGAGAGGGAGCAAACACAAAAACGGCAACCAGAGGTTGCCGTTTTGCTTTGTTGTCAGAACAGCTCGTGCGTCTCGCCGTTATCAATAATCTCTGTCCCCACCTCGTGCACCGCCTGCGTGGTTGGCTGCGTGCCCTCGATGAAATACTCTTCGCGACTATTACCGCCGTTGGCGAGCTGACCCGTGCTGCGGTCGATATTAACCGTCACCACGCCTGGCGGTGGCGTTAACGGCTGCTCCGGCACGCCTTCAAGAACGGACTTCATGTAGGCGTCCCAGGCCGGCTGCGCGCTCTTCGCACCGCCTTCGTAGCCGGAAATCTGATCCTTAATCGCGCCGGAGGCCGTTGTACGGCCTAAGTCACGGCGGTGATCGTCAAAACCGATCCAGACCGATGTCACCACGCCCGGGCCGTAGCCGGAGAACCACGCGTCTTTCGAGCTGTTGGTTGTCCCCGTTTTACCGCCGATATCATGGCGCTGCAAATCACGCCCTGCGCGCCAGCCTGTGCCCTGCCAGCCCGGTTCACCGAAGATGTTGGTATTCAGCGCGCTTTTGATCAGGAAGGACAGCGGCGTGTTGATCACGTGCGGGGCATACTCCGGCGCGCCGGTCTGTGCCACCAGAGACTGGTTAGCCTGCTCGAGCTGCGGCTGCGGCACAACGCCGTTCTGCTGCTCCTGAGACACGGCAGGGTCTTCCATGTCCTTGTTTTCAAGCACGTCGGATTTCGGCGTATTGCCATAAATCACCGGAATATCGCAGTCAGGGCAGGCAATCTTCGGCTTCGCTTCGAACAGCACGCCGCCCTGATCGTTTTCAATCTTGCTGATGAAGTACGGGTCAATCAGGAAGCCGCCGTTGGCCATCACCGAGTACCCGCGTGCGACCTGAAGCGGCGTAAACGAGGCGGAGCCTAACGCCAGCGACTCGGTGCGAACGATGTTCTGCGCCGGGAAACCGAAGCGCTGCAGATACTCTGCGGCATAGTCGACGCCCATCGCGCGCATGGCGCGCACCATCACCACGTTTTTCGACTGTCCCAGACCCTGACGGAGACGAATTGGGCCGGCATACTCCGCAGGGGAGTTCTTCGGCTGCCAGTCGGAACCGGCACCGGCATCCCAGCGGGAGATTGGCACGTCGTTAAGGATGCTGGCTAGGGTCAAGCCTTTATCCATCGCTGCCGTGTAGAGGAACGGTTTGATATTGGAACCGACCTGACGCAGCGCCTGGGTAGCGCGGTTAAATTTGCTCTGGTTGAAATCAAACCCGCCGACCAGGGCCAGGATGGCACCGTTCTGTGGATTGATAGAGACCAGGGCCGAGTTGACGTCCGGCACCTGTGCCAGCCACCACGATTCGCCTACCTTGCGCACCCAGATTTGCTGCCCGGTCTGCACGGCATCGGTCACTTTACGCGGCGTTGCGCCCTGCAGCGTATCCGAGCGGTAAGGACGCGCCCAGCGGATACCGTCCATACGCAGCGAGACGGAAGTACCGTCCGCGAGCGTCGCAACGGCTTCCTGAGGATCGGCCTGCGTCACCACGGCAGGAAGGAGCGGACCATAGGTTGGCAGCGCCTTCAGCGTACTGGTGATTTTTTTACTGTCCCACGCGCTTTCGCCCACTTTCCAGAGCACGTTTGACGGGCCGCGATAGCCGTGACGCATATCGTAGTCCATCACGTTGTTCCGCACCGCTTCCTGAGCCGCCTGCTGGACCTTACGGGTGACGGTGGTGTACACGCGATAGCCATCTTCGTAGGCCTTGTCACCATAGCGATTCACCATCTCCTGACGAACCATTTCGGTCAGGTAAGGAGATGCGAAGGCGATTTCAGGGGCGTGGTAGTTAGCGTCAATCACATCGTTACGCGCCTGGTCGTACTCGCTCTGGCTGATGTAGCCTTCGCTCAGCATACGTGACAGAACGACGTTACGGCGCGCGGTAGCGCGATCGAGCGAGTAGAGCGGGTTAAACGTGGACGGCGCTTTCGGCAGACCGGCAATGGTTGCCATTTCGCTTAAGGTGAGCTGCTCAACGGGCTTACCGAAGTACACCTGTGCGGCAGCCCCCACTCCATAGGCGCGGTAACCCAGGTAGATTTTGTTGAGGTACAGCTCAAGGATTTCGTCTTTGCTCAGCAGCTGCTCAATACGGATCGCGAGGAACACCTCTTTGATCTTACGTATCAGCGTCTTTTCAGGGCTGAGGAAGAAGTTACGCGCCAGCTGCTGCGTGATGGTACTTGCCCCCTGAGAGGCGTGACCAGAGAACAACGCAATGCTCGCGGCACGGAAAATCCCCACCGGATCGACACCGTGGTGCTCGTAAAAACGGCTGTCCTCCGTGGCGATAAAGGCTTTCACCATCACGGGTGGAATTTGGTTTAAGGTCAGCGGAATACGACGCTTCTCGCCATACTGCGCCATCAGCTCGCCATCGGCGCTATAGACTTGCATCGGGATCTGGAGGCGCACATCGCGAAGCGTGGCGACATCAGGTAGCTGTGGCTCAATATATTTGTACAAACCGTAAATCGAGCCTGCTCCCAGCAGAATGCAACAGACTGCAAGGATGAATAAATACTTTACGAACTTCACCGGAGATTTCCCATTTGGTTTCACTTGGGCAGTTTCTAAACAATCGCGCGGTAGTATAAAGGCAAGCCTGATTCATTGATATAGCCGTCAACCCGACGGGCGATAAGGAGATCGTGAAGCATGGCTTTCAAAATATGGCAAACGGGCGTTCATATTCAACAGGATAGGGTGCTGATCGTCGCTCTGGCCCGGGAGAAGTTGGGCTGGTGCATGCGCCGCTGGTGGGCGATTCCTCTGGACGAGGGCATCATTCGTGACGGCAAAATTTGTCAGCCAGAACAGCTGGTTGATGCGTTACGCGACTGGCGGAAAACGCTGCCGCACTACCACCGGGTGTTCCTCTCTTTCCCGGCAGCACGCACCCTGCAACGGGCGCTCCCCCGTCCAACCGTTGCGCTGCGCGACAGCGAGCAGCTCTCATGGCTTGGTGCGGCGCTCGCGCGCGAACTGGAGATGTCTGCTGATACGCTCTGTTTCGATTACGCGCAGGATACCTTCAGCAATACCTTTCAGGTGACCGCCGCGCAAAACAACGAGATCGACACTCTACTGGCGCTGGCGAAAACGCTGCGTTTGCGGCTGGTGGCCATTACGCCGGATGCCAGCGCGCTGGCGAATCTTCTTCCCGCGGTGGCGCCAGCGACGTGCGTCGCCTGGCGGGACGATCGGCAGTGGCTGTGGGCGGTGCGCCACCAGTGGGGACGCCGCTTTACCACAGAAGCCGAAAACGTGTCTGAGCTTTCAGCGCTGCTGGGGCTTGGTTCGGATGACATCGCGCTGTTTGATAGCCGACGTGATCCGTGGGAAATCCTCGAACGCTGCCATGCCCCGCTACCGGACTGCGGCGCTGATTATACCGTTGCGCTGGCGTTGGCCATGAGCGAGGTGCCCGGATGAGCATCATGAACTTTCTGCCCTGGCGACAGCAGCGGCGCGCGCGATGCCTGCGCTTCTGGGGCGTAATGTGTGTCGGTACCGTGCTGTTGATATTCGCGGTCATTTTCTGCCTGCGGATAAACCCTGTTATGAGGCTGCACGCGCTGCAAACGGAGCTGGCGGGAGCGCAGACCGTGCAGCACGCGCTTGCCTCCCGGCAGAAACTCGCCTCACAGGCGCAGAAGCCAGCGCAGACCCTTCAACAACGCGCATGGCAACCGGTGCTGGAGTCCCTTTCCCGCGTCACTCCTTCACAGGTCTGGCTGACAGAGCTTCGCTATCAGCCTCCTGCTCTGATGTTGAGCGGGTATGCCATAACCCTGCCAGCCCTGTCTGCTCTGCGCGATGCGCTGGGCCAAATGGCGGGTTTTACGCCCGGAACGGCGGGTGAGCTTCGGCAGGACAGCCAGGGGCGCTGGATGTTCACCCTCCATCTTAAAAGCGAGGGATAACGCATGGATACTCTGTTAGAACGCTGGTGCGAAAGCCGTCCCTGGTATCGGGTGCTTTTCTGGTGTCTGGGGAGCCTCCTGGCAGGACTGGCCGCGTGGAGCACCTTGCTCAGACCGCTAGACAGGCAGTGTGCTGAACGACAGCGACAGCTGATTCAGGACGCGAGGACGAACGCGGCGTTATGGCCTGCCGTCAGAAAGGGGCCGTTTCGTCCGGAAACAACGGACACACGAAAGCTGATACCGTTTTCCCCGCTCGATTTTCAAGGCGATAACGCGACGCTGGTTCACTGGAAGCCGCTGCAGAACGGAGGGGAACTGATGCTGGAGGTGGAGTGGCAGGCTCTCCCGGCGCTTTTTTCCCGGCTGGCGCAGCGGGATGTGCAGATCGCCGCTTTCGCGATTGCACCACAAGGTACAGCGTTGCTCCTGCGGCTGGAGCTGGAACATGCGAAATAGCGCGCGATATTTGCTGGTTTGCTCAGCGCTGCTTTTGACCGGCATGCGCGATCCGTTTCGCCCGCCGGACGATCCTTGTGCCATTGGCGAGCTGGCGCAGTGGCGCTACCGCGGCATGGTGGGAGGACAGCAGGCTATCGGCATTTTACAGGATGGGCAAAAGCGCTGGTACCGGCTGAAAACACATGAACGCTTCCCTGCGGGCTGGACGATAACAGCCATCAATGAAACGGAACTGGTTGTTGATGTGGGTGACACATGTGAATCAGGAAAATGGACGTGGCAACGAGAAGGAACGAATAAGAATGAATTTAAGGATAATGCTGTGGCTGCTGGCGTTCAGCCATCCGCTGTGGGCCGCCGCGCCAAAACCGGTCACGCTGGTGGTGGATGACGTGCCTGTAGTCCAGGTGCTGCAGAGCCTGGTTGCACAGGAGAACCGAAATCTGGTGATATCGCCTGATGTCGGCGGCACGCTTTCGCTCAACCTGACGCGGGTCCCCTGGCGTCAAGCGTTACAGACGGTTGTCACCAGCGCTGGCCTCGTTTTGCGAGAGGAGGGCGGCATTTTTTATGTGCATACCGCGGCCTGGCAGCGTGAACAGCAGGAGCGCTCAGAACAGGAACGAACGCGTCGACAGCTTGAGGCGCCGCTGGTGTCTCACAGCATCGCTTTGTCCTATGCCGATGCCGGAGAGCTGCAAAAAGACGCGGAAAAGCTCCTGAGCCCCAAGGGAAGTTTGTCTCTCGACAAACGCACCAACCGGCTGCTGATTCGGGATAACCAGACGGTGGTGGAGACGCTGCAGCGCTGGGCCGCTCAGATGGATATTCCCGTCGAACAGGTCGAGCTGGCGGCGCATATTGTTACCATTAATGAAAAAAGCCTGCGTGAGCTGGGGGTGAAGTGGAATCTCGCCGACGCCGCCGACGCGGGCAAGGTTGGCCAGCTCACCACGCTTGGCAGCGATCTTTCCGTCGCCAGCGCCACCAGCCACGTGGGTTTTAACATCGGACGGATCAATGGTCGGCTGCTGGATCTGGAGCTCTCTGCGCTGGAGCAAAAACAGCAGGTCGATATCATTGCCAGCCCGCGGCTGCTGGCCTCGCATATGCAACCGGCCAGCATCAAGCAGGGGAGTGAAATCCCGTATCAGGTCTCAAGCGGTGAAAGCGGGGCAACCTCCGTTGAGTTTAAAGAGGCGGTATTAGGAATGGAGGTCACACCGGTGGTCTTACCGGGTGGGCGCGTGCGCCTGAAATTGCACATCAGCGAAAATATGCCGGGACAGGTTCTGCAGCAGGCTGACGGCGAAACGCTGGCGATCGACAAACAGGAGATAGAAACCCAGGTGGAGGTAAAAAGTGGAGAAACGCTGGCGTTGGGCGGAATTTTTTCGCAGAAGAACAAAACCGGCAGCGACAGCGTGCCGGGGCTGGGGAAAATCCCCTGGCTTGGACAGCTTTTTCGCCACGATGGTAAGGATAATGAACGGCGCGAGCTAGTGGTGTTTATTACGCCACGTCTGGTCGGTATTCGCTGACGGGTAACGATCCCCGCAATGATTTTGCATTCAGTTTGTTGCAGATGTTTGACGTGGGGCATGAATTAGCATACAAGGAGTACCGATTTGAGTTGGACTTACGTCTTATTACCTTATGCGCCCGACGCGGTGATTTAATCAGTTGCCAAACAAGCCGGAGTATTGAGATAATTTTTAGTCTGACTCTCGCTCTATTGCATATGAGGTTTCAGTTCATGTCCTGCTACGCTGGGTGTCTGCGAAGCGGGGATTACCATTAACGAATAGTCTTAGTAGTACCGATAAAATGGCAGAGAAACGCAATATCTTTCTGGTTGGGCCTATGGGTGCCGGCAAAAGCACTATTGGGCGTCAGTTAGCTCAACAACTCAATATGGAATTTTACGATTCTGATCAAGAGATTGAGAAACGAACCGGAGCTGATGTGGGCTGGGTTTTCGATGTAGAAGGCGAAGAAGGTTTCCGTGACCGAGAAGAAAAAGTGATCAACGAACTCACGGAAAAACAGGGCATCGTTCTGGCAACAGGTGGCGGTTCTGTGAAATCTCGCGAAACCCGTAACCGTCTCTCCGCCCGTGGCGTAGTGGTCTATCTTGAGACGACCATCGAGAAACAGCTGGCACGTACGCAGCGCGATAAAAAGCGCCCGCTGCTGCAGGTTGAAACGCCACCACGCGAAGTTCTGGAAGCGTTGGCCGATGAACGCAATCCGCTGTATGAAGAGATTGCCGACGTGACCATTCGTACTGACGACCAGAGCGCTAAAGTGGTTGCAAACCAGATTATTCATATGCTGGAAAGCAACTGATTCTGGCTTTATATACACTCGCCTGCGGGTAAAAGCATTAAAGGTGGATGTCGCGTCATGGAGAGGATTACAGTTACTCTCGGGGAACGTAGTTACCCTATCACCATCGCGGCTGGTTTGTTTAACGACCCAGCTTCCTTTTTACCACTGAAAGCGGGTGATCAGGCGATGCTGGTCACCAATGAGACGCTGGCTCCGCTTTATCTCGACCGCGTACGCCACCTGCTTGAGCAGGCGGGCGTAAAAGTCGACAGTGTGATTCTCCCCGATGGCGAGCAGTATAAAAGCCTGACGGTACTGGATACCGTCTTTACCGCATTGCTGCAAAAACCGCACGGTCGCGATACAACACTGCTTGCCCTGGGCGGCGGTGTTGTGGGCGATCTGACCGGCTTTGCGGCCGCAAGCTATCAACGTGGTGTCCGTTTTATTCAAATCCCAACCACGTTGCTGTCCCAGGTCGACTCCTCTGTGGGTGGCAAAACGGCAGTCAACCATCCGCTCGGCAAAAACATGATTGGCGCGTTCTACCAGCCCGCATCGGTGGTGGTGGATCTCGACTGTCTGAAAACCCTGCCGAAGCGCGAACTGGCTTCGGGTCTGGCAGAAGTGATCAAATACGGCATTATTCTGGATGGCGAGTTCTTTAGCTGGCTTGAAGAGAATATGGATGCGCTGCTGTGCCTGGATGAGGCTAAACTGGCATACTGCATTCGTCGTTGTTGTGAACTGAAAGCAGAAGTTGTTGCAGCAGACGAGCGTGAAACGGGCTTACGTGCTTTACTGAATCTTGGGCATACGTTTGGCCACGCCATTGAAGCCGAGATGGGTTACGGCAACTGGCTGCACGGTGAAGCCGTCGCGGCTGGTATGGTCATGGCAGCCCGCACCTCTGAACGTCTGGGGCAGTTTAAACCTGAAGAGACGGCACGCATCATTGCGCTGCTTGAACGTGCAGGTTTGCCGGTAACCGGGCCGCAGGAGATGTCGGCGCAAGCGTATTTACCCCACATGATGCGCGATAAAAAAGTATTGGCAGGTGAGATGCGTCTTGTACTCCCGCTTGCAATAGGGAAGAGTGAAGTGCGCGGCGGAGTGCCGCACGATGTCGTTCTTGGCGCTATCGCTGATTGTCAGCAGGCGTAACAACTAGAAAGGTCAGGCCACTGTCGCAGGTGGTCGTTTAGCTTCAGGTGAAATGCAAAGTCGTTAGCATAAGCCTTTGAGTGGGGTGTTAAATGGATGAATTCAAACCAGAAGACGAGCTGAAACCCGATCCCAGCGATCGTCGTACTGGTCGTTCTCGTCAATCTTCAGAACGTGATAACGAGCCGCAGATCAACTTTGACGATGTTGATCTGGATGCAGACGATCGTCGCCCTTCGCGCAGCCGCAACGCGCACGAAGAGCGAGCAGAAGAGGATTATGAGTCCGAAGAAGATTCAATGGACGAACAGCCTGTAGAGCGTCGCCCGCGTAAACGTAAAAAAGCCGCTGCGCCGAAACCGGCTTCCCGCCAGTACATTATGATGGGTCTTGGCGTTCTGGTGCTAGTGCTGCTGATTGTCGGCATTGGCTCCGCGCTTAAAGCACCGTCAACGAACTCAACCGAGCAAACTGCTTCCGCTGAGAAGAGCATCAACCTGTCCGGTAACGATGCGACCAATCAGGCGAATGGCGCACAGCCTGCGCCGGGTGCGACTTCCGCAGAGCAGACCGCAGGTAACACCACAGCGCCGCAGGATGTTTCTCTGCCGCCCGTTTCTTCAACACCTGCTCAGGGTCAGGCACCTGCTACGCCTGAAGGCCAGCAGCGCGTAGAAGTTCAGGGAGATCTGAACAATGCGCTGACGCAGCCGCAGAACCAGCAGCAGGTTGATAACGTCGTGGTTAACTCTACGCTGCCAACTGAGCCGGCAACCGTTGCCCCGATTCGCGGTGGTAACGCTCAGCCACAAACGGCTGCGACGGAAACCAAACCGCGCCAGACGCAAACTGCGACGCGTCCTGAACGTAAGCAGGCGGTCATTGAGCCTAAGCGTGAAACCAAACCTCAGGCAGTCGTCAAAGCGCCTGAAGTGAAAGCCGTACCGGCACAGCCGAAACACACCGAAACGGCTGCGGTGAGCGAGCCTGCTAAAGCGCCAGTCACTCAGACCGCGCCGAAAGCAACGGCGAGCACAGCGGCACCGGCTGCCACAGCTGCACCTGCAGCAACAGCTCCGGCAGCCACGGCAACAGCCTCCAGCGCCGCAGCAGGCAAAACGGCAGGTAACGTTGGCTCGCTGAAGTCTGCGCCATCCAGCAACTACACGCTGCAGCTGAGCAGTTCGTCTAACTATGACAACCTCAACGGTTGGGCGAAGAAATCAAATCTGAAAAACTACGTTGTTTATCAGACGACCCGCAACGGTCAGCCGTGGTATGTGCTGGTCAGCGGCGTTTATTCGTCCAAAGATGAAGCGAAACGTGCCGTAGCGGCACTGCCAGCCGATGTTCAGGCAAAAAATCCCTGGGCGAAGCCGATTCATCAGGTTCAGGCCGATCTGAAGTAATGTTTAAAGCGCAGGATGCTGTCGGAGCTTTCTCCACAGCCGGAGAAGGTGTAATCAGTTAGTCAGCATGAAAAAAAATCGCGCTTTTCTGAAATGGGCAGGGGGGAAATACCCCCTGCTCGATGATATTAAAAAGCACCTGCCAAAAGGCGAGTGTCTAATCGAGCCTTTCGTGGGTGCGGGATCGGTGTTCCTCAACACCGATTTTTCTCGTTATATCCTGGCGGATATCAACAACGACCTTATCAGCCTTTATAACATTGTTAAGCTGCGTACCGAAGAGTATGTCGCAGAGGCGCGCAAACTGTTTACGCCGGAGAATAATCACCCGGACGTTTACTACCAGTTCCGCACTGAGTTTAATCAGAGCCAGGATCCGTTCCGCAGAGCGCTGCTGTTCCTCTATCTCAACCGTCATGGTTACAACGGCCTGTGCCGCTATAACCTGCGCGGGGAATTTAACGTGCCGTTTGGTCGCTATAAGCGCCCGTATTTCCCGCAGGACGAGCTGTATCACTTTGCCGAAAAAGCGCAGAACGCAGAGTTTCATTGCCTCTCCTATGAAGAGTGTATGGAACTGGCAGGCGTAAACTCGGTGGTTTACTGTGACCCGCCTTACGCACCACTGTCTGCAACGGCGAATTTCACCGCTTACCACACCAACAGCTTCAGCCCGGCCGAACAGGCTCGTCTGGCGGAGATGGCGGAAAAGCTGGTCAGCAAAAGAATTCCGGTGTTAATTTCGAATCACGACACGCCTGATACGCGCGAATGGTACAAAGCCGCGAAGCATTTTCAGGTCAAAGTGCGGCGTAGCATTAGCAGCAACGGCGGCACACGTAAAAAGGTGGACGAACTTCTGGCGCTTTATCGCCCCTGAGCCGTTTTGCCCGCCGGTAAACACATTTCAAGGAGAAGCGGATGAAACAGTTTTTGATTGCTCCCTCAATTCTGTCGGCCGATTTTGCCCGCCTGGGTGAAGACACCGCCAAAGCTCTCGCGGCTGGCGCAGATGTCGTCCATTTTGACGTTATGGACAACCACTACGTCCCTAACCTGACCATTGGCCCAATGGTGCTTAAGGCATTACGTAACTATGGCATTACCGCGCCGATCGACGTTCACCTGATGGTGAAGCCTGTCGATCGCATCGTGCCTGATTTCGCCGCAGCGGGTGCCAGCATCATCACTTTCCATCCGGAAGCCTCTGAACACGTGGACCGCACGCTGCAGCTGATCAAAGAGAACGGCTGTAAGGCAGGCCTGGTGTTTAACCCGGCCACGCCGCTGAGCTATCTCGACTATGTCATGGACAAGCTGGACGTGATTCTGCTGATGTCCGTTAACCCGGGCTTTGGCGGTCAGTCGTTCATTCCCCACACGCTGGATAAGCTGCGTGAAGTGCGCCGTCGTATTGATGAGTCAGGTTACGATATTCGTCTTGAAGTGGACGGCGGGGTGAAAGTGAATAACATTGGTGAAATTGCGGCAGCGGGCGCGGATATGTTCGTTGCAGGTTCGGCAATTTTCGACCAACCGGATTACAAAAAAGTCATTGATGAAATGCGCCGTGAGCTGGCGAAGGTAAGTCATGGATAAATTGCAGGCAATTCGGGGTGTGGCATTCGACCTCGACGGCACGCTGGTCGACAGCGCGCCGGGCTTAACGAGCGCCGTAGACCAGGCGCTGTATGCACTTGAACTCCCCGTTGCGGGTGAAGAGCGCGTGGTAACCTGGATTGGCAACGGCGCCGATGTTCTGATGGAGCGCGCGTTGACGTGGGCGCGTCAGGAGCGTGCGTCGCAGCGTTCCGCGCAGGGTAAACCGAGCGTTGACCACGCGGACATCCCTAAGGATGAGCAGCTGCGGATTCTGCGCAAACTGTTCGATCGTTTCTACGAAGAGACCGTCGAGGAGGGCAGCTTCCTGTTCCCGGACGTTCAGGAAACGCTGAGCGCGCTGCACGCGAAGGGCATTCCGCTGGGGCTGGTGACCAACAAACCGACGCCGTTTGTTGCGCCTCTGCTGGAAGCGCTGGATATCGCTAAGTATTTCTCCGTGATTGTGGGCGGCGACGACGTGCAGAACAAAAAGCCGCATCCGGAACCGCTGTTGCTGGTGGCAGGAAAATTATCCTTAACCCCTGCGGAGCTGCTCTTTGTCGGGGATTCGCGCAATGATATTCTGGCTGCCCGAGCGGCTGGGTGTCCTTCCGTCGGATTAACCTATGGCTACAACTACGGTGAAGCCATCACATTAAGTGAGCCGGATGTGGTCTTCGACCACTTCAAAGATTTGTTGCCCGCACTCGGGCTTTCGCACAGTGAACATCAGGAATTGAATAATGACTAAGCCCATCGTTTTTAGTGGCGCACAGCCTTCAGGTGAATTGACCATTGGTAACTACATGGGTGCGTTACGTCAGTGGGTCAGCATGCAGGATGAGTACCATTGCATTTACTGCATCGTCGATCTCCATGCGATTACCGCGCGTCAGGATCCTGAGAAGCTGCGTAAAGCCACCCTGGACACCCTGGCTCTGTACCTGGCCTGCGGCATCGATCCTGAGAAGAGCACCATTTTCGTTCAGTCTCACGTGCCGGAGCACGCGCAGCTGGGCTGGGCGCTGAACTGCTACACCTATTTCGGCGAACTGAGCCGCATGACGCAGTTCAAGGATAAATCCGCGCGCTACTCTGAAAACATCAACGCCGGTCTGTTCGACTATCCGGTGCTGATGGCGGCGGACATCCTGCTGTATCAAACCAACCAGGTGCCGGTGGGTGAAGACCAGAAGCAGCATCTGGAGCTGAGCCGCGATATCGCCCAGCGATTTAACGCGATTTACGGCGATGTGTTCAAAGTGCCTGAGCCGTTTATTCCGAAGTCCGGCGCGCGCGTGATGTCGCTGCTGGAGCCGACCAAGAAGATGTCCAAGTCTGACGATAACCGCAACAACGTTATCGGCCTGCTGGAAGATCCGAAATCCGTCGTCAAAAAGCTCAAGCGCGCGGTCACCGACTCTGACGAGCCGCCTGTGGTGCGCTACGACGTGCAGAACAAAGCGGGCGTTTCCAACCTGCTGGATATCCTCTCCGGCGTGACTGGCCAGAGCATTCCTGAACTGGAAAAACACTTCGAAGGCAAGATGTACGGCCACCTGAAAGGTGAAGTGGCAGACGCCGTTTCCGGCATGCTGACCGAGCTGCAGGAGCGTTATCACCGCTACCGTAACGACGAAGCTTTCCTGCAGAAGGTGATGAAAGACGGCGCGGAAAAAGCCAGCGCGCGCGCGTCCGAAACCCTGAAAGCGGTGTACGAAGCGATTGGGTTTGTGGGTAAACCGTAGGTAAAAGCAAAATGGTAATCACGTTACCGTTTTTAGGGTTTGTTCCCTCTCCCGGTGGGAGAGGGGCAGGGTGAGGCCATCAGGCCGCACTTCCCTAAACGAAAAAACCGGGATATCCCGGTTTTTTTACGCCTGAAAATCGCTTACTGCTGCGCCGCCGGGCCGCAACCGCCGATGATCTTCGAAATGGAGATCGCCGGGTGCAGCAGGTAATCGTAGCTGCAGTTATTTTTGGTGTTCTGTACATGACCGGTGCAGGCAGTCAGAGTCGATAACAGGCCAACCAGAACGACGGCTTTTGCCAGTTTGAACATACGCATTCCTTGTCTTAAAAACGAAAGTTGGATGTAACTCAAGGGAATAAAGGGAGAAATTCCACTTCGGGGCGGTATGTTATCGACAGCGGTATGAGGGGAGTAGTCCGCATAAGGACTACTCCGCAAAGGAAGAATATGCGTTAGTGATTTGAGAACCAGTTCAGCTTCTCGCGCAGCTCAACCACGCGACCCACCACAATCAGCGCCGGGCTTTCGACCTGCTGCGCCAGTTCACCGAGCTGCGTCAGTACGCCATCCACCACGCGTTGCTTGATGGACGTACCGTTTTCCACCAGCGCAACCGGCATATCAGCCTCCATGCCGTGCTCCAGCAGCTTCGCCTGAATCGTAGCGGCCTGGTTCAGCCCCATGTAGAAGATCAGCGTCTGCTTTTCCGCGGCCAGGTTATGCCAGTCCAGCTCGCAGCCGGTTTTCAGATGGCCCGTCACCAGACGCACGCTCTGGGCATAGTCGCGGTGGGTCAGCGGAATGCCAGAGTAAGCTGAGCAGCCGGATGCCGCCGTAATGCCCGGCACCACGGAGAACGGAATGCCCGCGTCACACAGGGTTTCCAGCTCCTCGCCGCCGCGACCAAAGATAAACGGATCGCCACCCTTAAGGCGCACCACGCGCTTACCTTTCTGCGCCTCGCGCAGCAGGATCTGGTTAATCTCCTCCTGCGGCACGCAGTGATAGCCCGCCCGTTTTCCAACGAATACGCGGTCGGCGTCGCGGCGCACCAGGTTCATGATGTCATCAGAGACCAGGCGATCGTAAACCACGGTATCGGCCTGCTGGATCTGCTGTAGCCCTTTCAGCGTCAGCAAGCCTGCATCGCCGGGGCCTGCGCCCACCAGCACCACTTCGCCGCGATGGTCCAGCGGCTCGCTAAGCAGCTGTTCGGTCGTCTCTTCAACGGCTTTGGTGTCCTGATTCGCCAGCGACTGCGCCAGCCTGTCGTTCACAAAGAATTTTTCCCAGAAGCGACGGCGCTCGCCAACGGTCGAGAAGGTTTGCTTCACACGGGAGCGGAGCTGCCCGGCGTAATGCGCAATCTGACCAAGGTGCTGCGGCAGCACGGCTTCCAGCTTTTCTCGCAGCAGGCGGGCGAGAACCGGCGAGCGTCCGCCGGACGACACCGCAATCATCAGCGGCGAGCGGTCGATAATCGACGGCATGATAAAGCTGGCCTCTTTCGGCGCATCCACCACGTTGCAGAAGATTCGGCGCGCTTCGCAGGCGTCGCTGACGCGCTGGTTCACTTCATCATCATCCGTCGCGGCAATCGTCAGCCAGCAGGTATCGAGCAGGGATTCATCAAACTCAGCCTGCACCAGCGTGAGCATCCCTTCCTGGGCCCAGACCTCAAACTGTGGGGCGAAGGTGAGGGCGTTGACGGTGAGCCGGGCGCCAGCCTCTAACAGCAGGCGCGCTTTGCGTTCAGCCACGTCGCCGCCGCCCACGAGCAGGCAGTCGCGGTTGCGTAATTGACAGAAAATCGGCAGGTGATCCACGACGTTACCTCGCAGCTTTCATGGAGGGGGTAAGAATTGACGTCAGGATAACAGCAGGAATCGTACAAAACATACGGTTTTTCCTGCCGTTACCCATAAGGGGTCATAAGCTTTTCGTATTGAAAAGGCGGAGGATTAGCCTTTCAGCTGCACCTTGCCGTCCTTCACGCGGACGTCATAGTGCTTCACTGAATGACTTTCATCTTCCATGCAGTAACCGTCGCTTAAGCGGAAACGCTGCTTTTTCAGCGGGCTGGCGACCCACAGTTCGCCCTGATGCTCGGCAATCAGTCCGCGGGAGAGCACGCTGGCCTCGAAGAACGGGTCGATATTGCTGATGGCAAAAACCTGTTCATCGTGGCGAGGGCGGAAAATCGCAACCTGCTCGCTGCCCAGCAGCGCGCATACGCCGGTGGCCGGGATGATGTCGTTAATATCGCAAATGTTTATCCACTGGCTCATGCGTTTTCCTCCACCAGCGTGACCGGAATACGTTCATACGGTGTCGCCGGACGATGCTGTTCGCGCTCCGGCACAATCTGTACGTTCGGGTCGCGCTGGGTGCTGTTGATGAAGTGTTTGAAGCGCGTCTGCGCCGCCGGGGTGTTGACGGTTTCCGTCCACTCGCAGATCACCGCCTCGCGCAGGCGCGCCATCTCCGCTTCCAGGTGCTCGTTCAGGCCCAGCTTGTCGTCGATGATGACCGATTTCAGGTAGTCGATACCGCCTTCCAGGTTATCGAGCCAGGAGGCTGTACGGGTCAGCTTATCGGCGGTGCGGATATAGAACATCATGAAGCGGTCGAGATACTGAATCAGCGTGTCGCGATCGAGATCCGCCGCCAGCAGGTCCGCGTGGCGTGGCTTCATCCCGCCGTTGCCGCAGACGTAAAGGTTCCAGCCTTTCTCGGTGGCGATGATACCCACGTCTTTACCCTGCGCTTCCGCACATTCGCGGGTACAGCCGGAGACGCCAAACTTCATTTTGTGCGGGGTGCGGATGCCTTTGTAGCGGTTTTCCAGCTCCACGCCGAAGCCCACGCTGTCGCCCACGCCGTAGCGGCACCAGGTGCTCCCCACGCAGGTTTTCGCCATACGCAGCGCTTTGGCATACGCGTGACCGGTTTCGAAGCCGGCTTCAATCAGCTGACGCCAAATTTCCGGCAGATCGTCTTTCTGCGCGCCAAACAGGCCGATACGCTGGGAGCCGGTGATTTTGGTGTACAGGTTAAATTCACGGGCGATACGGCCCACGGCCACCAGCCCTTCCGGCGTGATTTCGCCCCCGGCGGAACGTGGAATAACGGAGTAGGTACCGTCTTTCTGGATGTTCGCCAGGAAGTTATCGTTGGTGTCCTGCAGCGGCGCATGTTCGGGCTTGAGCACGTACTCGTTCCAGCAGGAGGCCAGCAGGGAGCCGACGGTCGGTTTACACACTTCGCAGCCGTAGCCCTGACCGTGCTTCGCCAGTAGTTCGTCGAAGGACTTAATGCCCTCCACGCGGATCAGGTGATACAGCTCCTGGCGAGAATACGCGAAGTGCTCGCAAAGGTTGTTGTTCACTTCGATGCCCTGTTTCGCCAGCTCGGCGTTCAGCACCTGAGTGACCAGCGGAATACAGCCGCCGCAGCCGGTACCGGCTTTGGTTTCGGCTTTCAGCGCCGCCACGGTGTGGCAGCCTTTGTTGATGGCGGAGATCAGCATGCCTTTGGTGACGTCGAAGCAGGAGCAAATCTGCGCGCTGTCCGGCAGTTTATCCACGCCGATAGACGGTTTGCCGCTGGACGCGTGCGCCGGGAGGATCAGCGCGTCCGGGTTTTCCGGCAGCTCGATGGCGTTCAGCACCAGCTGCAGCAGGTTGCCGAAGTCGCTTGTGTCGCCCACCAGCACCGCACCGAGCAGAGTTTTGTTGTCCTGGCTAACGATGAGGCGTTTGTAGACTTCTTTGCTTTCGTCGAGATAGACATAGCTGCGGGAATTCGGGGTGCGGCCATGCGCATCGCCAATACCTCCCACGTCCACGCCCAGCAGCTTCAGCTTGGCGCTCATGTCTGCACCGGTAAACGCGTTTTCGCTGCCGAGGATATGGTCCACGGCGACCTGCGCCATTTTGTAGCCCGGCGCCACCAGACCGTAGACGCGGTTATTCCAGCTGGCGCATTCGCCAATCGCGTAGATATCCGGATCGGAGGTCTGGCAGGTGTCGTTGATCATGATCCCGCCGCGCTGCGCCACGGCCAGACCGCACTGGGTCGCCAGCTTGTCGCGCGGACGAATACCGGTGGAGAAGACGATGAAGTCCACTTCCAGCTCGCTGCCGTCGGCAAAGCGCATGGTTTTGCGCGCTTCAGTCCCTTCCTGAACGATTTCTTTGGTGTTCTTGCTGGTGTGAACCTTCACGCCCATGCTTTCGATTTTACGACGCAGCTGGTCACCGCCCATGTGGTCGAGCTGTTCGGCCATCAGCATCGGGGCAAATTCGATGACGTGGGTTTCAACGCCGAGGTTTTTCAGCGCGCCTGCCGCTTCCAGGCCCAGCAGACCGCCGCCGACGACCGCGCCGCGACGGCTGCGACGGGCGCAGGATTCGATGGCGTTGAGGTCTTCAATGGTACGGTAGACGAAGCAATCCTGAGTTTCCGAGCCTTTGATCGGCGGGATCCACGGATAGGAGCCCGTCGCCATGATCAGCTTGTCGTAAAAAACCGTACGCCCGGCGCTGGAGTGGATCACTTTTTCCTGACGATTGATGGTGATAGCGCGTTCGCCCACCAGCACTTTTACGCCATGCTTCTCGTAGAAACCTTCTCGCACCAGAGAGAGCTCTTCGGCGGTATGATGGGAGAAGTAGGAAGACAGGTGCACACGGTCGTACGCCTTGCGGGGTTCTTCACAGAACACGGTAATATCGAACTGCTCAGCATCGGCCTTATCGAGAAGATCCTCAATAAAGCGGTGGCCGACCATGCCGTTACCGATGATAGCGAGTCTGACTTTGCTCATTATTGCCTCGATTTCTTTTCTATTATTGCCTACCTTAACGATTCAGCAGGGGCGCTTATTGATGCAAATCAAATACGTCTTCGCCTACTCCTTAGGTGGTATGCGACTGATTTGTCAGGATTTTTATAAGTAGCGGAAATCGCAGGCTTTTCGCGCTCGTTGAATTTGTGTACAAATCAGGGGAGGTTTTGCCAAAATCGATACGCCTGAATATCAGCGGCATTTTTTAGGGGAAGGGTATGTCTACAGCACCGTTATGGCTTGTTCAGAATGTTCGTTTACCGGGTCGGGAAGGGCTGTGGCAACTCGCCATTGAGAACGGGCGATTTGGCGACATCACCCCGATGGACGACACCCACGCCGAAAGTTATGAAGTATTGAACGCGCGCGGTGGGCTTGCGATCCCGCCGTTCATTGAGCCGCATATCCATCTTGATACGACCCAGACGGCGGGTGAGCCGAACTGGAACCAGTCCGGCACGCTGTTCGAAGGCATTGAGCGCTGGGCGGAGCGCAAGGCGTTGCTCAGCCATGAGGATGTCAAAGCGCGCGCCTGGAAAACGCTGAAGTGGCAAATTGCCAACGGCATCCAGTTTGTCCGCACCCATGTGGATGTCTCCGACCCGACGCTTACCGCCCTGAAGGCGATGCTGGAGGTGAAGCAGGAGGTGGCCCCGTGGGTGACGCTGCAGATCGTCGCGTTCCCGCAGGAGGGCATTCTCTCTTACCCGAACGGCGCGGCGCTGCTGGAAGAGGCGTTAAGGCTGGGGGCCGACGTGGTGGGGGCGATCCCGCACTACGAGTTCACCCGCGAGTATGGCGTCCAGTCGCTGCATATCGCTTTTGATCTGGCGAAGAAGTACGACCGACCGCTGGATATCCACTGCGATGAAATTGACGACGAGCAGTCGCGGTTTGTCGAGACGGTGGCAGCGCTGGCGTATGAGGCCGGCATCGGCCCGCGCGTGACGGCCAGCCACACCACAGCCATGCACTCCTACAACGGCGCTTACACCTCGCGGCTGTTCCGTCTGCTGAAAATGTCGGGAATTAACTTCGTCGCTAACCCGCTGGTCAATATTCACCTGCAGGGGCGCTTTGATGACTATCCGAAGCGCCGCGGCATCACCCGGGTGAAAGAGCTGCAGGAAGCAGGCATTAACGTCTGCTTCGGCCATGACGACGTCTTCGACCCGTGGTACCCGCTCGGCACCGGCAACATGCTGCAGGTGCTGCATATGGGGCTGCACGTCTGTCAGATGATGGGCTATCCGCAAATCGACAACGGCCTGAATCTCATCACCCATAACAGCGCCCGTACCTTCGGCCTGAGCGATTACGGTATTGCCACGGGGAACCCGGCGAACCTGATTATTCTGCCTGCCGAGAGCGGGTTTGAAGCGGTGCGCTGTCAGGTGCCGGTGCGCTGGTCGATTCGTCAGGGACGGGTGATCGCCACGACACAGCTGGCGCAGACGTGGATCCAGACGGACGTCGGGGGAGAAGAGGTTAGCTTTGCCAGAAACAGCCCCTCTGCCGAGCGCAAAGGGGCGTAGGGGTTAGTGAGACGCTGCTGCCGCGTTGTGCTGGCGGTGGCGGGTCACGAAGCCCAGGATGAAGCACATGATGAACACCACGGCATACAGACCGTTGGCGGTGTGCAGCGCCGCCAGCGGACCGCTGTGGGCGACGATCGGGCCAGTGACCACGAAGGTCAGCATGGTGCCGATGGTGCCGCAGGTCAGGACGAAGTTAACCAGCTTCGGCGAGGCCACTTTGGTCTGCAGGGAGCCCAGGGTGATGATCGAGGTATAAATGGCGCTGGAGAAGAAGCCCAGGGTCAGAATGAACCACGGCATATGCTCCGGTGAACCGTTGATGAACAGGTACATCAGCACGGTCGCCAGCCCGGCCAGCACGGTCAGAATGCGCTGCAGGTCGAAGAAGCGCAGGATGAAGCTAAACGCCCACATGCCGAACATGTAAGACATCCAGAAATCGCTCACCAGTTTACCCGCGTCGTTCAGGCTCATGCCCAGACCTTTGGCGTACTCCGGTACCCAGGAGATAAAGCCCAGCTGGCCCAGGATGTAGCACAGCGCGGCGATGGAGAGGAACAGCACGCCGATGCCCCACTTTTCTTTAGCAACGGGCTCGGCGGTGGTTTGCGCTTTCTTGCCCAGCACCGGGAATTCACAGCCGAAGGTCAGAATAAAGATCGCCACGTAGACCAGGCCGATGCAGGCATAAACCCAGTACCACTCAATGCTGCGCGCCAGCAGAACGGCCGCGACCATCGGGAAAATCATTCCGGCCATGCTGAAGAAGGAGTCGGTAAACAGCAGGCGCGCGCCGCGCTGGCGGCCTTCATACATGTGGGTAATCAGGAACGTACCGATCGACATGGTGATCCCGCTCACCAGACCCAGCACGAACATGGCGGCGGAGAACAGGGCGATGCTGTGGCTCAGCATCAGGCCCGCCACGGCGGCGACCATCAGCACAAAGCCAAAGCGCAGCTGGGTTTTCAGCGGGACGATTTCCATCAGCCAGGCATTCAGGAAGATAGAGATCAGGATCCCCGCGTTGAGGAAGGTAAAGGTGTTACTCATGCTGGAAACGGGCAGCTGGAAGTAGTCTGCGATATTCCCCATCACCATCCCGGTGACGATCACCAACGCGCCGGTCAGGGCGTAGGAGAAGAAGCTGATCCATGTGAGCTTGATGCGATTGCTGTTAGTCATGTCTGGCCTGTTCAGAAAAAGAAAAGCGCCCAGGAGGGCGCTGAGAGCGGGCAGATTTTAGACATTAAAGTGATCTATTCATATCTTTTAAGAGAAATTAGAACTTCATTGCATGTTTTTGTGTGATCGTGATCACACAAAATGGCGCTAAAGCCAACCGTTTGCGCGGTTACAACTGTTTCAATTTCGTAAAATTAGGTAAAAGGCTGGTCTCCGTTCATACTGCTCTTTAGAATCAAGCCATTCGCTTTTTATACTGCGCTTTGTTAAGGAATTCTCATGCTCAAATCAACACTGGCGGCTGTCGCAGCTGTGTTTGCTCTTTCTGCCGTTTCCCCTGCTGCGCTGGCAGCCAAAGGGGACCCTCACGTTCTGCTGACCACCTCCGCCGGGAACATTGAGCTGGAACTGAATAGCCAGAAAGCTCCGGTTTCTGTGAAAAACTTCCTCGACTACGTGAACAGTGGTTTCTATAACAACACCACCTTCCACCGCGTGATCCCAGGCTTTATGGTGCAGGGCGGCGGCTTCAACGAGCAGATGCAGCAGAAACAGCCTAACCCGCCAATCAAAAACGAAGCGGACAACGGCCTGCTGAACAAACGCGGCACTATCTCCATGGCGCGTACCGCAGACAAAGACAGCGCGACCAGCCAGTTCTTCCTGAACGTGGCGGATAACGCCTTCCTCGACCACGGTCAGCGCGACTTTGGCTATGCCGTTTTCGGTAAAATCGTGAAAGGGATGGACGTGGCCGACAAGATTTCTCAGGTGCCTACTCACGACGTCGGCCCGTATCAAAATGTGCCGTCAAAACCGGTGGTTATCCTCTCCGCAAAAGTTCTGCCGTAATTCTTCTGAACGCGGGCTTCTCCTGCCCGCATTCTGTAACCCTCCCTGCGAAAGCGCGTTTTGCTGCTTATACTTGTGGCAAACGGACTATTCAGGGAGGCGTTAAGTGAAAAAGCTCACCGACAAGCAAAAATCCCGTCTCTGGGAACAGCAGCGTAACGTCAATTTACAGGCCAGTTGTCTCCTTGAAAAAGGTAATGGTCCCTCAGAGCCCCATATTGAGACGCTGGAGCTTGGGCCTTCCGCGCCCGGGTTGCCCCATCTGTGCCTTATTCATCGTCATTTATACCGCAGCGAGATGAAGCGGGCAGGCGAGTTACGCACTGACGATATTTTTAAGGGTGACATTCCTTTCTGCCATTTCGAATACATCGAGAAGATGGGTAACGAGCTGATGGCGGCGCTGGAAAGCGAAAAGTATCTCGTGGGTCTTGAGAAAGCGGCGTTTGTTGACCGGGTTAGCCACTATTACTGCGAAATCAACATGCTGCATCCGTTTATGCGCGGCAACGGTATTGCCCAACGCGTTTTCTTCGAGCAGCTGGCGCTCCACGCGGGCTACTCGCTGGACTGGCGCGATATCGATCCCGACCAGTGGGTGGCGGCTAACCGAAGCGGCGCAACGGGAGATTTAACCGCGCTAAACGCTATCTTTGCCAAAGTAGTGAGCGAAGCGCGGGAATCTGAGTAGAATAGGGCGGCATTTTTTTCGGGAGCCGCCATGATTCTGCTGATTGATAACTACGATTCCTTCACCTGGAACCTTTACCAGTATTTTTGTGAACTGGGTGCAGAGGTGGTTGTCCGCCGTAACGACGAGATCGGACTGGACGGTATCGGGACGCTGGCTCCGCAGAAAATCGTGATTTCTCCGGGGCCGTGTACGCCGTCGGAATCGGGTATTTCTCTGGATGTTATTCAGCACTATGCCGGCAAGCTGCCGATCCTGGGCGTCTGTCTGGGCCATCAGGCAATTGCCCAGGCGTTTGGTGCCACCATCGTGCGCGCCGCGAAAGTGATGCACGGTAAAACCTCTCCGGTCACCCACGCCGGCACCGGGGTATTCACGGGGCTCAATAATCCGTTAACCGTGACGCGCTACCATTCCCTGGTCATTGACCCGTCGACCCTGCCCGACTGTTTTGAGGTGACCGCCTGGAGCGATACGCAGGAGATCATGGGTATTCGCCACCGCGAATGGGACCTCGAAGGCGTGCAGTTCCACCCGGAAAGCATCCTCAGCGAGCAGGGGCACGCGCTACTGGCAAATTTCCTCAATCGCTGAATATCTGTTGCCTTGTTGTGATTTTTTATGCATATTTTGTGATTATATTTTCACAACCACTGTGACATAAAAATGGATGGTCATGACATGGCAACTGAACAACCAGCAATTACCCGCGCGACATTTGATGAAGTGATCCTGCCGATTTATGCACCGGCTGAGTTTATCCCGGTGAAGGGAAAAGGCAGCCGCGTCTGGGATCAGCAGGGGAAAGAGTATGTGGATTTCGCGGGCGGTATTGCGGTCACGGCGCTGGGTCATTGCCATCCCGCGCTGGTTGAGGCGCTGAAAACCCAGGGCGAAACCCTGTGGCACACCAGCAACGTGTTCACCAACGAACCGGCGCTGCGCCTGGGCCGCAAGATCATCGATGCGACCTTTGCCGAGCGCGTGCTGTTTATGAACTCCGGCACCGAAGCCAACGAAACTGCCTTTAAGCTGGCGCGCTACTACGCGACAACGCGCCACAGCCCGTACAAAACCAAAATCATCGCCTTCCACAATGCCTTCCACGGACGCTCCTTCTTTACCGTCTCCGTTGGCGGCCAGCCGAAGTATTCCGACGGGTTTGGCCCGAAACCGGCCGACATTGTCCATGTGCCGTTTAACGATCTGCACGCGGTGAAAGCGGTCATGGACGACCACACCTGCGCGGTAGTCGTTGAGCCGATCCAGGGGGAAGGCGGCGTGACGGCGGCAACCCCGGAATTCCTGAAAGGGCTGCGCGAACTGTGCGACGAGCATCAGGCGCTGCTGGTCTTTGATGAAGTTCAGTGCGGGATGGGGCGTACCGGCGATCTGTTCGCGTATATGCACTACGGCGTTACGCCGGACATCCTGACCAGCGCCAAAGCGCTCGGCGGCGGTTTCCCGGTGAGTGCGGTACTGACGACGCAGGAGATCGCCTCCGCGTTCCACGTCGGTTCTCACGGTTCCACCTACGGCGGTAACCCGCTGGCGAGTGCCGTGGCGGGTGCCGCATTCGACATTATCAACACGCCGGAGGTGTTGAACGCCGTGAGCGCGAAGCGCGAGCTGTTCGTAAAACACCTGCAAAAGATTGATGAACAGTACGATGTGTTCAGCGAAATTCGCGGGATGGGGCTGTTGATTGGCGCCGAGCTGAAGCCGCAGTACAAAGGCCGGGCGCGCGACTTCCTGCACGCCGCCGCGCACGAAGGGGTGATGGTACTCAATGCCGGGCCGGACGTGATGCGCTTTGCGCCGTCGCTGGTGGTAGAAGATAAAGACATCGAAGAGGGGTTAACCCGCTTTGCCTCGGCGGTCGCGAAGATCGTTAAAGGCTAATACTCGGTTCGCTTTAACCGGCGCGTTAACCAAATGCCGTGATGCGGACGCTGACGCCATGCCACCGACGAAATGGTGTGCATGGTGTTCAGATGCCCCAGAACGCGCTGCAAATGCTGCTCCAGCGTGCTCATTGGGCCGTGGGTTAACGTCTCCGGCGCTTCCAGAATGTTTGAGTCGCCCGACTCGCCCGGCGCGTCATACTCCAGACGCTGCTGACACCTCTGCAACGCAATTTCACACGACTGCAAATAGCGCTGCGCCAGATCCGGCGTCAGCATCGTGTGCTCGCGCGCCAGCGTGGTCATGGCGTTAATATGCTCGACGATAAACTGGCTGTGCGTCACCCAGAGCTTCATGTCTGCCAGATAGTGCGAGTTAAAGCCCGGCTCCTGCATCGCCTGGTTGAGCGAGTTAAACAGGGCGTTGTGCGCCTGGTTGACCTTCATCCGCTGCCAGGCCAGCGGCGTCGGTTGAGGATTGTCGCTGAGGATTAGCCTGATGGCCTCCTGATCCGCTTCCAGCGCGTCGTGGGCGTTCTGCCTCAGCAGCCCGCTCTGCCACTGCGGCCACAGCCAGACCATTCCGCCAAAGGCAATCAGGCAGCCGATCAGGGTATCAATCAGCCTGGCGACAATAAACTGTTCGCCATTGAGCGTGAGCAGCTGCAGGGTATATACCGCCGTCACCGTAAAGCCCACCATCGCCCAGCCGTAGTTTTTGCGGATAATCAGATAACTCACCAGCGTAATCGCCAGCATCCCTGCCAGGGTATAGCCTTCCGGCACGTGGAAGTGCAGCGTTACGCCCGCAATGATCAGCCCGGCCAGCGTTCCGCCAGCCCGATGCAGAATACGCACCCGCGTGGCGCCGTAGCCGTTCTGGGTGACAAACAGCACGGTCATTAAGATCCAGTAGGGTTTCGGCAGGTGCAGCGCCATGCCCATCAGGCTGGCGGTACTGAGCATCACGCTGATCCTTGCGGCGTTGCGCAGGGCGGACGATTTAAGAGAAAGATAGCTTTTGAGCGCGGGCAATAACGGAAGCCGTTTTTGCTTATCCGCCATCAGGTCGCGGGGATAAAGCGGGCGCTGCGTGCGCAACACGCGGGCGATGCGGCTGAAGTGCCAGGCGGCAAACTGGCCGACCGGGTTATCGGGATGCTGGCGGGCGATTTTCTCCAGCGCGCCTAGCTGCTTGTCCATGTTAAAGCGCGTCGGGTAACGGTGATAGAGAATATCATCGGCCAGCACGCGCAGACGCGCGGACACGGTTTGTGCGTTCCAGCGGATCACCGCTTCGGCGTGGCTGCGCTCGACCAGCTTTTGCACCTCCTGCGGGTGATGAAGGCTTACGGAGATGTGCTCCTGTAGATCCAGCCCGACCTGGAAGGTGCGTAGCAGCCGTTTGTATTCGTGGTTCTTGTTGGCGGCGAGCATATGCAGCTGCTGATAGCACTGGCTTATGAGATCCACCACCTTCTGCTGGCGCGTCAGCAGCGGCGGTAAGGATTTTTCCGGGTCGGTATGCTGGGTGAGCAGGGTGTATTTAGCTTCGCAGTAATCCGCAAGCTGCACATAGAGCAGGCTCAGGGATTCACGCAGCGGCTGTTCGCGCCACAGCCAGAACCAAAACCAGTTAAACAGCCCGTACCATAATGTCCCCAGGGCGTAGATCAGCAGCGGCTCCCATACCGGCATGTTCCCGGCGAGGCTCAGCGTGAAAATGGCCGCGATCAGCGAGGCGGGAAGCAGGCGAGCGTGCAGAGAACTGATTTCCGCCGTGACGCCGAGGGTCATCGCCAGCACGGTCAGGATCAGCGGCAGCGGGATATCACGAGCCAGTAACAGCTGTACGGCGAGGCTACAGCCCGCAAACAGGCAGCCGCCGATAATCAGGCGTTTGAAAAAGCGCTTATGCGGCGTGTCCAGACCGGCGATGTTGCAGCAGGCGGGCACGAGGGAAAACAGCAGGCCTTGCTGAAGATGTCCGAGGATCAGGCCTATGGCCACAGGAAGACACAACACCAGCGTTTGTCGCAGTGCGTAGTTAACTTCCGGGTGATAGATCAGCCTGCGCCACATGGGGAATAGAGACAAAAACGGCGTGACACCTTGCGATGGCACGCCGTTTAAGCGGAATTAACGCGTTCCGTAGACCACGATGGTTTTACCGTGGGCGGAGATCAGGTTTTGATCTTCCAGCATTTTCAGGATACGGCCCACTGTTTCACGGGAGCAACCGACGATCTGACCAATTTCCTGACGGGTAATTTTAATTTGCATGCCGTCCGGGTGGGTCATGGCGTCTGGCTGTTTCGCCAGGTTCAACAGGGTTTGTGCGATACGGCCTGTAACGTCCAGGAAGGCGAGGTTACCCACTTTCTCAGACGTGACCTGCAGACGGCGCGCCATCTGGGAAGAAAGACGCATCAGGATATCAGGGTTAACCTGAATCAGCTGACGGAACTTCTTGTAAGAAATTTCAGCCACTTCACATGCTGTCTTTGCACGAACCCAGGCGCTACGTTCCTGGCCCTCTTCAAACAGGCCCAGTTCACCGATGAAATCGCCCTGGTTCAGATAAGAAAGGATCATCTCTTTCCCTTCTTCATCTTTGATCAGCACTGCCACCGAGCCTTTAACGATGTAATACAACGTTTCCGCTTTTTCACCCTGGTGAATCAGCGTGCTCTTCGATGGGTACTTATGAATGTGGCAATGAGACAAGAACCATTCGAGAGTCGGGTCTGTTTGCGGTTTGCCAAGCACCATGCGCTGTTATCCTCTGTTATAAGCTGTCACCAGAGTCATCAGATGCATCCGGACTCTGGGGTTGCAATCGAATTCTTACCCATACCCTGGGAAGTCGGCTACCGTAACGTTTCGCAGCCAGTAAAGTTTGATGTCCTCTGCATACACGTGTAACGTCAATGTATTACTGTAGCATCCTGAGTGTTTTAGCATAGCTTTCGCCGCGTGTCTCCTGGTGTCTCGCTTCAGCATGATGCAGGTCGCCTTCCATTGCGAGAAATGTAACGCACGCGTAATCTGTCACCAAAAATGCAACGTTGGAGTTAATGAATATGCAAGCGCGCGTGAAATGGGTTGAAGGTTTAACGTTCCTGGGCGAGTCCGCGTCAGGACACCAGATTTTGATGGACGGTAACTCCGGCGATAAAGCTCCCAGCCCAATGGAAATGGTGCTGATGGCGGCAGGCGGATGCAGCGCAATTGACGTGGTGTCGATTCTGCAAAAAGGACGTCATGACGTGACGGATTGTGAGGTTAAACTCACGTCAGAACGTCGCGAAGAGGCGCCACGCCTGTTCACCCATATTAACCTGCACTTTGTGGTCACCGGTAAAGAACTGAAAGACGCGGCGGTCTCACGTGCGGTGGACCTGTCTGCGGAGAAGTACTGCTCTGTGGCGTTAATGCTGGAGAAAGCGGTAAAAATCACGCATTCGTATGAAGTGATCGAGGCGTGATTGTTGGGGCATCGTGCGTGTTGATGCCCTCACCCTAACCCTCTCCCACTGGGAGAGGGAACATGCTCACGCGATCTGCTTCCCTTCCATCAGTCGCTCCACCAGCGGCGTCATGATGAGCTCCATCGCCAGCCCCATTTTTCCGCCCGGCACGACTAACGTATTCATGTGCGAAATAAACGAGCCCTGCAGCATTGCCAGCAGCCACGGGTAATCAATGCCTTCGAGATTGCGGAAATGGATCACCACAAAACTCTCATCCAGCGACGGGATGCTTTTAGCGGCAAACGGGTTGGAGGTGTCCACCGTCGGCACGCGCTGGAAGTTGATATGGGTGCGGGAGAACTGCGGCGTCAGGAAGTTAATGTAATCCTCCATGGAGCGCACCACGGAGTCCATCACCGCCTCTCGCGAATGGCCGCGCTCGCTCATGTCGCGCGTCAGCTTCTGGATCCACTCCAGGTTAACGATAGGGACCACGCCGACCAGCAGATCCACGTGGCGCGCCACGTCGTGTTGAGGGGTGACCACGCCGCCGTGCAATCCTTCGTAAAACAGGACGTCGGTAGGTTCCGGCAGCGGCTGCCACGGGGTAAAGGTTCCCGGTACCTGATTCCAGGGGACGGCTTCATCATAGGTGTGCAGATACTTGCGGGACTGCCCTTTGCCACTCTTACCGTACTCTATAAAGGTTTGTTCCAGCAGGCCGAAGTCATTGGCTTCCGGGCCGAAGTAGCTGATGTGTTTACCCGAATCGCGCGCCTTACGAATGGCCATGTCCATCTCCGGACGCGTGTAGCGGTGAAAGCTGTCGCCTTCGACCTCCGCCGCACGGAGATTCAGCTGGGCGAAAATCTTGCGAAATGCGAGGCTGGTGGTGGTGGTTCCCGCACCACTCGACCCCGTAACGGCAATAACCGGATGTCTGGCAGACATAGCAACTCCCTGACTGAAAAGGGTGGAAGATCAGCCGTGAAACGCGTTGCGGGGCATGATATTGACCGTCTCATGCAGTTCTGACCACACCAGCACCACGTCGCCGCTTTTCAGCTGGCGCTTAACATCGTTGACCTTTTGCTCAAGCGAGCGTTCCTGTTCACCATAATCGGTGCCTTCGCGTAATACAAAGCTTTCAATCAGATTATCGAGCGTTTCGGGAGCCAGATCCTGCCAGGGAATAATCATTTTGCACCGTCCAGATAAGGGGTCAGCCAGTCAGGAATACGCGCCTCAAGCCACATTTTCGGGCGGCGCAGCGTGCCGCCGATAAACCCGACGTGGCCGCCATGCTCGGTCAACTGATAGTGAACGTTGTCGGGCAGGAATTCCTGAGCGGGGATCGAGTGATGATCCATAAACGGGTCATCTTTGGCGTGAATAATCAGCGTTGGCTGCGTGATCTTGCTGAGCAGCGGCATGGCGCTGCACTGACGATAATAGTCAATCGCATCGGCGAAGCCGTGGATTTTCGCGGTGATCAGGTCGTCGAACTCACGGATACGACGCACCTTTTTCAGCTGGCGCAGGCTTACCGGCAGGGTATCCGGGTAGGCCTTCAGCTTACGCGCCGCGTTGGCCTTCAGAAGGTTGAGCAGGTAGCGCTGGTAGACGCGGGAAAAGCCTTTATCCATGTGGTAGCTGCACTGCTCGAGCATAAACGGCGCGGAGACAATGACGGCGGCATCCAGCGGTACGCTATCGCCCTCTTTGGCCAGCAGACAGGCCAGCATATTGCCGCCCAGCGAGTAGCCCACGGCGGCCGTTGGCACGGTGCCATAATTTTCCCGCAGCCAGTGTAAAAACCACGTCCCGTCTTCGGTTTCACCCGAGTGATAAATGCGTTTCTGACGATTCGGTTCGCCGCTGCAGCCGCGAAAATGCATCACCACGCCGAGCCAGCCGCGCGCTTTTGTCGCCTCAATTAACCCATGCGCATACGGGCTGTGCAGGCTGCCTTCCAGACCGTGGAAAACCACCAGACGCGGCTTATGGCGAGCCTGTTCAGGCGCTTCGCTCCAGGCGAGATCCAGAAAATCACCGTCTGGCAGGTCAAGCCGTTGCCAGTGCGGTGTGAACTGAACCTTGCGGCGGATCAGTCGCGGCAGCATGGTCTGCAAATGGGGATTGGCCACGCCGCGCATAGGCACGAACTCAGTGCTGTCTTCGGCCGCAATGTCGAAGTCTGATGGAATGATTTGGGTCATAAGCGCGATGCTGATTCTTGTCGGAAATTTACGATACTTTCCGAATTGTACCCCGTTTAAGCTGGATTTCCGAACCCGGTACGGATTCTGTTCTTCAAACGGGGTAAAAAGGTCAGTCAGCCTGCAGCATCGCTTCCAGCTGTTCCTGCGCGTCCAGCCACGCCATCTCGCACTCTTCGAGGCTGGATTTGGTCTTCGCCTGCGTTTGCAGGCAGTCCGTCAGCTCAGCCTTGCGGCTCTGGTCATACAGACCGCTGTCGCCGAGCTTCTCTTCAACGATAGCCAGCGTGGCGTTGAGCTTTTCCATCTCTTTTTCGAGACGGGTAATCTCTTTACGCAGCGGCTGCGTCTGGGTGCGCAGCTCCGCTTCACGACGCTTCTGGTCTTTACGCGCCTGCGCGCTGTTGGCGTTGTCTTTCGCTGACTCTTCCGGCTGGTTTTCCTGCTTCTGCACGTCCGTCAGCCACTGCTGGTAGTCTTCCAGATCGCCGTCGAACGGTTCAACTTTGCCGCCGTGCACTAAATAGAGATCGTCCGTGGTGGAGCGGATCAGGTGACGGTCGTGCGAAACCACCACCAGCGCGCCCTCGAACTCAATCAGCGCTTCGGTCAGCGCCTGGCGCATGTCGAGATCCAGGTGGTTGGTCGGTTCATCGAGCAGCAGCAGGTTCGGGCGCTGCCAGACGATCAGCGCCAGCACCAGACGGGCCTTTTCGCCGCCGGAGAAGCGCTCGGTGTTTTCAGTCACCTTATCGCCCTGGAAGCCAAAGCCGCCGAGATAGTCGCGCAGCTTCTGCTCCATCTCCTGCGGCGCCAGACGCGCGAGGTGCTGAATCGGTGATTCATCCGCGCGTAAAAATTCCAGCTGATGCTGGGCGAAGTAACCCAGCTTGATGCCCTTCGCCAGGCCGATTTCGCCGCTGACCGGGTTAAGCTCGCCCGCCAGCAGTTTGATCAGCGTCGATTTACCGGCGCCGTTACGCCCCAGCAGGCCAATGCGTGAACCCGGCACCAGGTTGAGCTTGATGGATTCGAGAATAATGCGGTCGGCATAGCCCGCGCTGACCTTCTCCATCTTCAGCAGCGGGTTCGGCAGGCTTTCCGGCTCGCGGAAGCTGAAGTGGAACGGGTTATCCACGTGCGCCGGGGCGATCATCTCCATACGTTCCAGCATCTTGATGCGGCTCTGGGCCTGCTTGGCTTTTGACGCTTTGGCCTTAAAGCGATCCACGAAGCTCTGCAGGTGCGCTACGCGCTGCTGCTGGCTTTCGTACATGGACTGCTGCTGGGCGAGACGCGTCGCGCGCTGGCGCTCGAAGGAGCTGTAGTTGCCGGTGTACTCGAACATCGTTTGCTGTTCGATATGAATGATTTTATCCACTACCGGGTCAAGGAAGTCGCGGTCGTGGGAGATCAGAATCAGAGTGCCCTGATAGCTCTTGAGCCACTTCTCCAGCCAAATAACCGCATCGAGATCGAGGTGGTTGGTCGGTTCGTCAAGCAACAGCAGGTCAGAGCGGCAGATCAGCGCCTGCGCCAGGTTGAGGCGCATACGCCAGCCGCCGGAGAAGTCGCTGACCGGGCGTTCCAGCTGTTCGTTGCTGAAGCCCAGGCCGTGCAGCAGGCTGGAGGCGCGGGAGCGAATGGTCCACGCGTCGATGGCGTCCAGCTTGCCGTGAACTGTGGCGATGGCGTGACCGTCGTTGCGCTCGTTAGCAGAATGAAGTTCCGCTTCGAGCTTGCGGTATTCACGGTCGCCGTCGATAACATAGTCGAGTGCCGGTTCGCTCAGCGCCGGCGTCTCCTGGTTTACCCAGGCGAGCTGCCAGTTTCCCGGGAAGGTAAAGTTACCGCCATCCGCGCTAATCTCGTTTTTCAGCAGCGCCAGCAGGGTGGATTTACCGCAGCCGTTTTTGCCGACCAGACCCACTTTTTGGCCCGGGTTGATGGTAGCAGTGGCGTTATCCAGCAGGACGCGCACGCCGCGACGAATTTGTAACGAGGAGAAAACAATCATAGAAGCGCCGTATGTTCCGACTATGTTAATTTGTCATTATGATAATGTAAGGTGTGGGCCATTTTCCGCACCGGGCCGCCATGGTAGCCCAAAACAGCGACGATACACAAAAACAGAAACAAGACCGGGAGGGGAATGATGTCTCAGACAGCAAAAGTGCTGCTGCTGTATGCCCATCCGGAATCTCAGGACTCGGTGGCAAACCGGGTGCTGCTTAAGCCGGCCACACAGCTTAGTAACGTAACGGTGCACGATCTCTACGCGCACTATCCTGATTTCTTTATTGATATCCCTTACGAGCAGGAACTGCTGCGTCAGCATGACGTGATTGTGTTCCAGCATCCGCTTTATACCTATAGCTGTCCGGCGCTGCTGAAAGAGTGGCTGGACCGCGTGCTGAGCCGGGGCTTCTCCAGCGGGGTGGGGGGCAACCAGCTGGCGGGAAAGTACTGGCGTAGTGTGATTACGACCGGTGAACCCGAAAGCGCTTACCGCCACGACGGGCTGAACCGCTATCCGATGAGCGACATCCTGCGGCCTTTCGAGCTGACGGCGGCCATGTGCCGTATGCACTGGATGAGCCCGATTATTGTCTACTGGGCGCGGCGTCAGGATCCGAAAGAGCTGGCAAGCCACGCCAGAGCCTACGGTGAATGGCTGGCGTCACCCATTCCGGCAGGAGGTCGTTAATGGAAGGATCGAATTTGCTCCTCGCCGGGGTGCTGTTTTTGTTTGCGGCCGTCGTCGCGGTGCCGCTTGCTGCACGGATTGGTATCGGCGCGGTGCTGGGGTATCTGCTTGCGGGGATCGCGATTGGCCCCTGGGGGCTGGGATTCATCAGCGATGTCGATGAGATTCTCCATTTCTCCGAGCTGGGCGTGGTGTTCCTGATGTTCATCATCGGCCTGGAGCTGAATCCTTCGAAATTGTGGCAGCTCCGACGCTCTATCTTTGGCGTGGGCGCCGCGCAGGTGTTGTTCAGCGCCGCGATCCTGGGCGGGCTGCTAATGCTGACCAACTTTTCATGGCAGGCGGCGGTGATTGGCGGGATAGGCCTTGCGATGTCGTCGACGGCGATGGCGCTGCAGCTGATGCGCGATAAAGGGATGAATCGCAACGAAGCCGGACAGCTGGGCTTTTCGGTGCTGCTGTTCCAGGATTTGGCGGTGATCCCGGCGCTGGCGCTGGTGCCGCTGCTGGCGGGGGCCGGGGACGATCACTTCGACTGGGCTAAAATCGCCATGAAGGTGCTGGCCTTCGCGGGCATGCTGATTGGAGGTCGTTTCCTGCTACGTCCCGTGTTTCGCTTTATTGCCGCGTCGGGCGTTCGCGAGGTGTTTACCGCCGCGACGCTGCTGCTGGTGCTGGGATCGGCGTTGTTTATGGACGCGCTGGGGCTGTCGATGGCGCTCGGGACCTTTATCGCCGGGGTGCTGCTAGCGGAGAGCGAGTATCGGCACGAGCTGGAAATTGCCATCGATCCCTTCAAAGGGCTGCTGTTAGGCCTGTTCTTTATTTCGGTGGGGATGGCGCTCAACCTCGGTGTGCTCTATACCCATCTGCTGTGGGTAGTAGTGAGCGTCGCCATCCTGGTGGCGGTGAAGATGCTGGTGCTGTACGTCATGTCACGTATCTACGGGCTGCGCAGTTCGGAACGCATGCAGTTTGCCAGCGTGTTGAGCCAGGGAGGCGAGTTCGCGTTTGTGCTGTTCTCCACCGCATCTTCCCAGAAGCTGTTTAAAGACGATCAGATGGCGCTTTTGCTGGTGACGGTCACGCTGTCTATGATGACCACGCCGCTGCTGATGAAGCTGGTGGATAAACTGCTGTCGCGTCGCCTGAATCCAGCTGACGATGAAGACGAAGCGCCGTGGGTGGAAGACGACAAGCCGCAGGTGATTGTGGTGGGCTTTGGCCGTTTCGGACAGGTTATCGGGCGTTTGCTGATGGCGAACAAAATGCGCATTACGGTACTGGAGCGGGATATCAGCGCGGTCAACCTGATGCGTAAATATGGCTACAAGGTTTACTACGGCGACGCGACCCAGCTCGAGCTGCTGCGCTCGGCGGGGGCGGAAGCGGCAGAGTCCATCGTGATTACCTGTAACGATCCGGAAGACACGATGAAGCTGGTGGAGCTGTGCCAGCAGCATTTCCCGCATCTGCATATTCTGGCGCGTGCGCGGGGACGTGTTGAAGCTCACGAATTATTGCAGGCCGGTGTGAAACACTTCTCCCGTGAGACGTTCTCCAGTGCGCTGGAGCTGGGCCGTAAGGCGCTGATCTCGCTCGGCATGCATCCGCATCAGGCTCAGCGCGCCCAGATGCACTTCCGCCGGCTGGATATGCGGATGTTGCGCGAGCTGATGCCGGTACATACCGATACGGCGCAGATCTCCCGCGTGCGGGAAGCACGTCGCGAGCTGGAGGAGATCTTCCAGCGAGAGATGCAACAGGAACGACGCCAGCTTGATGGCTGGGATGAATTTGAATAAAGGGTAACGAAAGATGGCTGTACGTAAACGCTTTATCGCGGGTGCAAAATGCCCGACCTGCCAGGCGCAAGATACCCTGGCGATGTGGCGGGAAAATAATATTGATGTTGTTGAGTGTGTTAAGTGCGGTCACCAGATGCGTGAGGCCGATAAAGAGGCCCGCGATCACGTTCGCAAAGAAGAGCAAGTTATCGGGATTTTTCATCCGGACTAGCGATATGCCCTGAGTTTTTTTAAGCTAAAGGGTACACGGGTGCAGATTTCCGCTACAATCTGCGCCAGCAATTTTCCCACGCTCAGGAGATATCATGAAAGTAGCAAAAGACCTGGTGGTCAGCCTGGCCTATCAGGTACGTACAGAAGACGGTGTGTTGGTTGATGAGTCTCCGGTGAGTGCGCCGCTTGACTACCTGCATGGTCACGGTTCCCTGATTTCTGGCCTGGAAAACGCGCTGGAAGGTCATGAAGTTGGCGACAAATTTGACGTTGCTGTAGGCGCGAACGACGCTTACGGTCAGTATGACGACAATCTGGTTCAGCGCGTTCCTAAAGACGTGTTCATGGGCGTTGACGAACTGCAGGTTGGCATGCGCTTCCTGGCTGAAACTGACCAGGGTCCGGTTCCTGTTGAAATCACCGAAGTGGAAGATGACCACGTCGTGGTTGACGGTAACCACATGCTGGCTGGCCAGAACCTGAAGTTCAACGTAGAAGTTGTTGCGATCCGTGAAGCGACCGAAGAAGAGCTGGCTCATGGCCACGTTCACGGTGCACATGGTCACGACCATGACCACGATCACGGCCACGACGGCTGCTGCGGTGGTCACGGCCACGATCACGACCATGGTCACGACCACGGTAAAGGTGGTTGCGGTAACGGCGGCTGCGGCTGCCACTAATACCCGTCGTCTTTCAAGCCGCAGGTGCGTTGGCTGCGCTTTCAAACCCCGGTCACATAGTTATCTATGCTCCCGGGGATTTTCAAGCTTGCCGCCTTCCTGCGACACGAAATCCATAGGGTATTTGGTATGTAGGCCCGGTAAGCTTCGCGCCACCGGGCACAAAAAAAGCGGGATAATCCCGCTTTTTTTTCGCCTCAATAATGAGGAGGTGGCGTCTCTTCTGACTGAGAGGCAATGTTTGACGGCTGTGTAGCCTTCAGTTTTTCCGTCAGCAGGCGCATATGATCCCGCAGTTTTGCCATTTCGAGCTCATGTGCGGTCACGGTCTGGTTTAGCTCTTCGATGGTGATGTCCTGAAAAGCCAGGCGGCTTTCCAGCTCAGCCATTCTCGCTTCTATTGCTGTATCCTTCATCATTCACCTCGTTTGTTTCAGATTCGCCATAATGGCCCTGCGGCGGCGCAGTTTAACTGAGTTTATCCTTAAGTACAGTCTGCATCCCTTTGGCAGGAAACTTATTTAAACAAAAATAGTCTGAAAAGTGGCGAGAATTGGAAGTGTCTGTCTGTAGATTTCTTCCGCAACGTTTTATAGTACGTAACTCATTTACGTTTAACGCTGGGGTGAGAGTCCCCAGGCCCTGGAGATATGGATGAAATCACTGTTTAAAGTAACGCTGCTGGCGACGACGATGGCTGTTGCGCTGAACGCGCCGCTGTCATTCGCTGCTGATACTGCTGCGAAGCCTGCTGCCACTGCAGACAGCAAAGCGGCGTTCAAAAATGACGACCAGAAATCCGCCTATGCACTGGGCGCATCTCTGGGTCGCTACATGGAAAACTCTCTGAAAGAACAAGAGAAACTGGGCATCAAACTGGATAAAGCTCAGCTGATCGCGGGCGTTCAGGACGCATTTGCAGATAAGAGCAAGCTGTCTGACCAGGAAATTGAACAGACTCTGCAGGCGTTCGAAGCGCGCGTGAAGGGTGCCGCGCAGACCAAGATGGACGCGGACGCTAAAGACAACGAAGCGAAAGGCAAAGCCTACCGCGATACTTTTGCCAAAGAGAAGGGTGTGAAAACCTCTTCTACTGGCCTGGTGTACAAAGTTGAGAAAGAAGGCACCGGCGATGCGCCTAAAGACAGCGACACCGTTGTTGTGAACTACAAAGGTACGCTGATCGACGGTAAAGAGTTCGATAACTCTTACACCCGCGGTGAGCCGCTCTCCTTCCGTCTGGATGGTGTGATCCCTGGCTGGACTGAAGGCCTGAAAAACATCAAGAAAGGCGGCAAGATCAAGATGGTTATTCCACCGGATCTGGCCTATGGCAAAACCGGCGTTCCGGGTATCCCTGCCAACTCTACGCTGGTCTTTGACGTAGAGCTGCTGGATATCAAACCGGCACCGAAAGCGGATGCGAAAGCAGACGCACCGGCTGACGATAAAGCCGCTGCTGCTAAGAAGTAATGTTGAAAAAAACCGCCGCCTTTCAGGCGGCGGTTTTTTTATTGTGGGGCAGATATAATTAACACTGGAAAGCGCTACGCACGCTGTATTAATTTAGTTGTCCGTGTAGATAATGAGCCTGCCCTGAAAACCTAACGACAGGCTCCTGAAAAGGAGTGTTTTTTTCATGTCCAGGTCGCTTTTAACCAACGAAACCAGTGAACTTGATTTGCTGGATCAACGTCCTTTCGATCAGACCGACTTCGATATTCTGAAATCCTACGAAGCGGTAGTGGACGGGTTAGCGATGCTCATTGGCTCCCACTGCGAAATCGTATTGCACTCCCTGCAAGATCTGAAGTGTTCCGCCATCCGCATTGCGAATGGTGAGCATACTGGCCGTAAAATTGGTTCGCCAATTACCGACCTTGCATTGCGTATGCTGCATGACATGACCGGCGCGGACAGCAGCGTCTCCAAATGCTATTTCACCCGCGCCAAAAGCGGCGTGCTGATGAAATCAGAAACCATCGCGATTCGAAACCGTGAGCATCGTGTTATTGGGCTACTGTGCATTAACATGAACCTTGATGTGCCATTCTCGCAAATCATGAGCACCTTTGTTCCACCAGAAACGCCGGACGTTGGCTCTTCTGTTAACTTTGCCTCCTCCGTTGAAGATCTGGTGACGCAGACGCTTGAGTTTACGATTGAAGAGGTGAATGCCGATCGCAACGTCTCGAACAACGCCAAGAATCGTCAGATCGTGCTCAATCTTTATGAAAAAGGAATTTTTGATATTAAAGACGCTATCAACCAGGTGGCCGATCGTCTGAACATCTCCAAGCACACGGTCTACCTCTATATTCGCCAGTTCAAAAGCGGCGATTTCCAGGGACAAGACAAGTAATGCGTTTTGCATTAATGGTGACAGGCCCGGCGTACGGCACTCAGCAGGCCAGCAGCGCGCTGCAGTTTGCGCATGCGCTACTGGCGGCCGGACACGAGCTGGCGAGCGTCTTCTTCTATCGGGAAGGGGTGTATAACGCGAATCAGTTTACGTCACCGGCGAGCGATGAGTTCGATCTGGTGCGCGCCTGGCAGGCATTAAACGAAAAGCAGGGCGTAGAACTGCACATCTGCGTGGCGGCGGCACTGCGCCGCGGGGTGACCGATGCAACCGAAGCCACACGTCTTGGTTTATCGGGTTCTAACCTGCAGCCCGGCTTTTCGTTGAGTGGTCTGGGTGAACTGGCACAGGCGGCATTAACCTGCGACAGAGTGGTGCAATTCTGATGAAGCGCTTAGCATTTGTTTTTTCCTCCGCACCGCACGGCAATGCGTCCGGTAGAGAAGGGCTGGATGCGCTGCTCGCGACCTCAGCATTGACCGAAGATATCGGTGTCTTCTTTTTGGGCGACGGCGTATTTCAGCTTCTGGCGGGGCAACAGCCTCAGGCTATTCTGGCGCGTGATTACATCGCGACGTTCAAAGTATTACCGCTTTACGATATCGAAACCTTCTATGTCTGTGCCGACTCCCTGGCCGCGCGCGGTTTAAACGAGGCAACGCCTTTCGTGCTGGATGTGACAGTCCTGTCTTCTGCTGCATTGCGCGAACACCTTTCCCACTACGACACCGTTCTGACTTTCTGAGGCTGACATGCTCCATACTCTGAGCCATTCACCGTGGCAATGTGATATCGACGCGTTACTGAGTATGCTGCGCGAAGGTGATGATCTGCTGCTGATTCAGGATGGCGTGCTTGCCGCACTGGAAGGCAGTCGTTTCGTTGAAATTCTCACGAATGCCCCCATAACAGTCTCTGCGCTGAAGGACGATCTGGATGCGCGGGGTCTTTCTGGTCAAATTTCAGCCAAAATTGACGTGGTTGGCTATACTGATTTCGTCAATCTTACTGTGACGCACGCCAGTCAAATGAACTGGTGATTTGAGATCGCTGTATATTTCTTGACACCTTTTCGACGTAGCCCTAAAATTTCGCGTCCTCATATTGTATGAGGTCGTTTTATTACGTGTTTACGAAGCAAAAGCTAAAACCAGGAGCTATTTAATGGCAACAGTTAACCAGCTGGTACGCAAACCACGCGCGCGCAAAGTTGCAAAGAGCAACGTGCCTGCGCTGGAAGCCTGCCCGCAGAAACGTGGTGTATGTACTCGTGTATATACCACCACTCCTAAAAAACCAAACTCCGCACTGCGTAAAGTATGCCGTGTGCGTTTGACTAACGGTTTCGAAGTGACTTCCTACATCGGTGGTGAAGGTCACAACCTGCAGGAGCACTCCGTGATCCTGATCCGTGGCGGTCGTGTTAAAGACCTTCCGGGTGTTCGTTACCACACCGTTCGTGGTGCGCTCGACTGCTCAGGTGTTAAAGACCGTAAGCAGGCTCGCTCCAAGTACGGCGTGAAGCGTCCTAAGGCTTAATGGTTCTCCGTTAAGTAAGGCCAAACTGATTTATCTTAATGTCAAACTAAACTCTTTGAGTTTTGGACAATCCTGAATTAACAACGGAGTATTCCCATGCCACGTCGTCGCGTCATTGGTCAGCGTAAAATTCTTCCAGATCCGAAATTCGGATCAGAACTGCTGGCAAAATTTGTAAATATCCTGATGGTAGATGGTAAAAAATCTACTGCAGAAGCAATCGTATACAGCGCGCTTGAGACCCTGGCTCAGCGTTCTGGTAAAAATGAACTGGAAGCTTTCGAAGTCGCTCTCGACAACGTTCGCCCAACCGTAGAAGTTAAGTCCCGCCGCGTTGGTGGTTCTACTTATCAGGTTCCAGTTGAAGTTCGTCCGGTTCGTCGTAATGCTCTGGCAATGCGTTGGATCGTTGAAGCTGCTCGTAAACGCGGTGATAAATCCATGGCTCTGCGTCTGGCGAACGAACTTTCTGATGCTGCAGACAACAAAGGTACTGCAGTTAAGAAACGTGAAGACGTTCACCGTATGGCAGAAGCCAACAAGGCGTTCGCACACTACCGTTGGTAATCCCTTCGGAGTATTAGTCACCAGGCGGGCGCTTCAGAGAAGCCGCCCGCTCTGGGTAACTTAACTGAACGCCTAAAGATATAAACGAGGAATCAAATGGCTCGTACAACACCCATCGCACGCTACCGTAACATCGGTATCAGTGCGCACATCGACGCCGGTAAAACCACTACTACCGAACGTATTCTGTTCTACACCGGTGTAAACCACAAAATCGGTGAAGTTCATGACGGCGCAGCCACCATGGACTGGATGGAACAGGAGCAGGAGCGTGGTATCACTATCACCTCCGCAGCGACTACTGCATTCTGGTCAGGTATGGCTAAGCAGTACGAACCGCATCGCGTAAACATCATCGACACCCCAGGGCACGTTGACTTCACCATCGAAGTAGAACGTTCCATGCGTGTTCTTGACGGCGCGGTAATGGTTTATTGCGCAGTTGGTGGTGTTCAGCCACAGTCTGAAACCGTATGGCGTCAGGCGAACAAATATAAAGTTCCACGCATCGCGTTCGTTAACAAAATGGACCGTATGGGTGCTAACTTCCTGAAAGTTGTTGGCCAGATCAAAACCCGTCTGGGCGCGAACCCTGTTCCGCTGCAGCTGGCAATTGGTGCTGAAGAAGGCTTCACCGGCGTTATCGACCTGGTGAAAATGAAAGCCATCAACTGGAACGATGCAGACCAGGGCGTTACCTTCGAATACGAAGATATCCCAGCTGCAATGCAGGACCTGGCTGACGAATGGCACCAGAACCTGATCGAATCCGCTGCTGAAGCTTCTGAAGAGCTGATGGAGAAATACCTGGGTGGTGAAGAACTGACTGAAGAAGAGATCAAAAAAGCTCTGCGTCAGCGCGTTCTGAACAACGAAATCATCCTGGTAACCTGTGGTTCTGCGTTCAAGAACAAAGGTGTTCAGGCGATGCTGGATGCGGTAGTTGACTACCTGCCATCCCCGGTTGACGTTCCTGCGATCAACGGCATCCTGGACGACGGTAAAGATACTCCGGCTGAGCGTCACGCAAGCGACGAAGAGCCATTCTCTGCACTGGCGTTCAAAATTGCTACCGACCCATTCGTGGGTAACCTGACCTTCTTCCGCGTTTACTCTGGTGTGGTTAACTCCGGTGACACCATCCTGAACTCCGTGAAAGCGGCGCGTGAACGTTTTGGCCGTATCGTACAGATGCACGCTAACAAACGTGAAGAGATCAAAGAAGTTCGTGCGGGCGACATCGCTGCAGCTATCGGTCTGAAAGACGTGACCACTGGTGACACCCTGTGTGACCCGGATCACCCGATCATTCTGGAGCGTATGGAATTCCCTGAGCCGGTAATCTCCATCGCAGTTGAACCAAAAACCAAAGCTGACCAGGAAAAAATGGGTCTGGCTCTGGGCCGTCTGGCGAAAGAAGACCCATCATTCCGCGTATGGACTGATGAAGAATCTAACCAGACCATCATCGCTGGTATGGGTGAACTGCACCTGGACATCATCGTTGACCGTATGAAGCGTGAATTCAACGTTGAAGCGAACGTGGGTAAACCTCAGGTTGCTTACCGCGAAGCGATTCGTGCGAAAGTTACCGACATTGAAGGTAAACACGCTAAGCAGTCTGGTGGTCGCGGTCAGTACGGTCACGTTGTGATCGACATGTACCCACTGGAGCCGGGCTCTAACCCGAAAGGTTACGAGTTCATCAACGACATCAAAGGTGGTGTAATTCCTGGCGAATACATCCCAGCCGTTGATAAAGGCATTCAGGAACAGCTGAAAGCGGGCCCTCTGGCTGGCTATCCGGTTGTTGACATGGGTGTTCGTCTGCACTTCGGTTCTTACCACGACGTTGACTCCTCTGAACTGGCGTTTAAACTGGCTGCGTCTATTGCCTTTAAAGAAGGCTTTAAGAAAGCAAAACCAGTTCTGCTTGAGCCAATCATGAAGGTTGAAGTAGAAACTCCTGAAGAGAACACCGGTGACGTTATCGGTGACTTGAGCCGTCGTCGCGGTATGCTGCGTGGTCAGGAATCCGAAGTAACTGGCGTTAAGATCCACGCTGAAGTTCCGCTGTCTGAAATGTTCGGATATGCAACTCAGCTGCGTTCTCTGACCAAAGGTCGTGCATCATACACCATGGAATTCCTGAAGTATGATGATGCGCCTAACAACGTTGCTCAGGCCGTTATTGAAGCCCGTGGTAAGTAATCCACAGGATTAAAACCTAAGTCCCGTGCTCTCTCCACAGGGGAGAGCACTATAGTAAGGAATATAGCCGTGTCTAAAGAAAAATTTGAACGTACAAAACCGCACGTCAACGTTGGTACTATCGGCCACGTTGACCATGGTAAAACTACCCTGACTGCTGCAATCACTACCGTTCTGGCTAAAACCTACGGTGGTTCTGCTCGTGCATTCGACCAGATCGATAACGCACCAGAAGAAAAAGCTCGTGGTATCACCATCAACACTTCCCACGTTGAATATGACACCCCGACTCGCCACTACGCACACGTAGACTGCCCAGGCCACGCCGACTATGTTAAAAACATGATCACCGGTGCTGCGCAGATGGACGGCGCGATCCTGGTTGTTGCTGCGACTGACGGCCCAATGCCTCAGACTCGTGAGCACATCCTGCTGGGTCGTCAGGTAGGCGTTCCTTTCATCATCGTGTTCCTGAACAAATGCGACATGGTTGATGACGAAGAGCTGCTGGAACTGGTAGAGATGGAAGTTCGTGAACTGCTGTCTCAGTACGATTTCCCGGGCGACGATACTCCAATCGTTCGTGGTTCTGCTCTGAAAGCGCTGGAAGGCGAAGCAGAGTGGGAAGCGAAAATCATCGAACTGGCTGGCTTCCTGGATTCTTACATCCCAGAACCAGAGCGTGCGATTGACAAGCCATTCCTGCTGCCAATCGAAGACGTATTCTCCATCTCCGGTCGTGGTACCGTTGTTACCGGTCGTGTAGAGCGCGGTATCATCAAAGTTGGCGAAGAAGTTGAAATCGTTGGTATCAAAGAGACTGCGAAGTCTACCTGTACTGGCGTTGAAATGTTCCGCAAACTGCTGGACGAAGGCCGTGCTGGTGAGAACGTTGGTGTTCTGCTCCGTGGTATCAAACGTGAAGAAATCGAACGTGGTCAGGTTCTGGCGAAGCCAGGCTCAATCAAGCCACACACCAAGTTCGAATCTGAAGTGTACATCCTGTCCAAAGACGAAGGCGGCCGTCATACTCCGTTCTTCAAAGGCTACCGTCCACAGTTCTACTTCCGTACAACTGACGTGACCGGTACCATCGAACTGCCAGAAGGCGTTGAGATGGTAATGCCAGGCGACAACATCAAGATGGTTGTGACTCTGATCCACCCAATCGCGATGGACGACGGTCTGCGTTTCGCAATCCGTGAAGGCGGCCGTACCGTTGGCGCGGGCGTTGTTGCTAAAGTTCTGGGCTAATTAATTATCCCCGAATAAAAAAGGACGCTTCGGCGTCCTTTTTTGTTTTCTGCCGCTCAGGTACTGTCACAAAATTACGCATTTTTAGCCTGCTCCCGCCCCGTATTGTGGCGTTTGTGCTATTGTAATCATAACCATTCTCACTTACACTTTGCGCATAATTTGAACGGGAGTCTCTATGTACGTTTGTTTATGTAATGGTGTAAGCGACAAGAAAATACGTCAGGCCGTTCGTCAGTTTCAGCCTCAGTCATTTCAGCAGCTACGCAAATTTGTTCCGGTGGGAAATCAATGCGGTAAATGTGTACGTGCTGCGCGAGAGATCATGCAGGACGAATTGATGCAGATCCCGGAATACAAAGAGATCGCGTAAGCGCCCATCTTTTTTTTGACATCCCTGTAGCCCGATCTACGCTTCAATGAGTGGAAGCGGAGGGACTATATAATGAAAGGTGATGTTAAAATCATAAGTTATCTCAATAAATTATTGGGAAATGAGCTTGTCGCAATTAACCAGTACTTTCTTCACGCGAGAATGTTCAAAAACTGGGGGCTTAAACGTCTGAACGACGTTGAGTACCATGAATCGATCGATGAAATGAAGCACGCTGATAAATATATCGAGCGTATTTTATTCCTTGAAGGTATTCCAAACCTGCAGGATCTCGGAAAGCTGGGCATCGGAGAAGATGTCGAAGAGATGCTGCGTTCCGACCTCAGGCTGGAACTTGAAGGCGCCAAAGATCTCCGTGAAGCCATTGCCTATGCCGACAGCGTACATGACTACGTCAGTCGCGATATGATGATCCAGATCCTGGCCGATGAAGAAGGCCATATTGACTGGCTGGAAACGGAGCTGGATCTGATTGCTAAAATTGGTCTGCAGAACTACCTTCAATCGCAGATTAAAGTGGAAGAGTAACCACCGTCTTCCAGCCTACGCATAAACCCGCTGCTGCCAGAAATGGCCCAAAAGGCAGTGGGTTTTTTAATGCTCCCTTATCGCCCGTGAGTAACGAAAACACAAGAATGCTAAGTAGCGCCATAAGCGCAGCGAGTAACGCCAGCGTAGGCAGCATGCACCAGCCATGCCATGCACCAAGCGCCGCCAGGTATTTTACATCACCGTATCCCATCCCTTCACGCCGGCAGATAAACCGATATCCCCAGTAAATAACGGCAAAGCCGACATATCCAGCCATCGCTCCCACCACTGCACTTGGCAGAAAATCAGGTTGGACACAGAGCTGAAAGAGCAGGCCCGCCCATAGCAGCGGGCAGAGAAATTTATCAGGAAGCAGTCCGTAGCGAATATCTGCACGGACGAGAAAGGCAGTCAGCGAAAAATAGACCAGCAAAAAGGGGAGGGTGGTTAACATGGCAAAGGCCTCAAAGGGGTTTGAGCGCATCCTCGCTATAATCAGCCTGGTCGGCAATCTATAAAAACGACACTTGCGTAGGGGCTCGAGACAAAGCCTTGAGAAGGGATACATTGCGTAAAAAGTTGCGTGCCCTTACGCATATTGCGCCTCTGGCGCTTAATTTCTAAACGGCACTTGCGTCTTGTCCAGATTTACGTATAATGCGCGGGCTTGTCGTAATTGACGGCGGGTTCAATCAGAACCAGAGTAGCTCATTTTGTTACTCAACAATGCTCCCAATTGGGGAGCTACGTAAGAACGGTTACACTCTCCCATCAATCGTAATGGGTTTGAGGAGTAATCATTTTCGTTTATAAAATAATTGGAGCTCTGGTCTCATGCAGAACCAAAGAATCCGTATCCGCCTTAAAGCGTTTGATCATCGTCTGATCGATCAATCAACCGCGGAAATCGTCGAGACTGCTAAGCGCACTGGTGCGCAAGTCCGTGGTCCGATCCCGCTGCCGACCCGCAAAGAGCGCTTCACCGTTCTGATCTCTCCGCACGTTAACAAAGACGCGCGCGATCAGTACGAAATCCGCACTCACAAGCGTCTGGTTGACATCGTTGAGCCAACTGAGAAAACCGTTGATGCTCTGATGCGTCTGGATCTGGCTGCCGGTGTAGACGTGCAGATCAGCCTGGGTTAATCAGGTCATCGAGCGATTGAGAGGTTGATACAATGATTGGTTTAGTCGGTAAAAAAGTGGGCATGACCCGCATCTTCACTGAAGATGGCGTTTCAATCCCAGTAACCGTAATCGAAGTTGAAGCAAACCGCGTTACCCAGGTTAAAGATCTGGCTAACGATGGCTACCGCGCTGTTCAGGTGACCACTGGTGCTAAAAAAGCTAACCGTGTAACCAAACCAGAAGCGGGTCACTTCGCTAAAGCTGGCGTAGAAGCTGGCCGTGGTCTGTGGGAATTCCGTCTTGCTGAAGGCGAAGAGTTCACCGTAGGTCAGGACATTAGCGTTGAGCTGTTTGCTGACGTTAAAAAAGTTGACGTAACCGGTACCTCTAAAGGTAAAGGTTTTGCTGGTACCGTTAAGCGCTGGAACTTCCGTACCCAAGACGCTACCCACGGTAACTCCTTGTCTCACCGCGTTCCGGGTTCTATCGGTCAGAACCAGACTCCGGGCAAAGTGTTCAAAGGCAAGAAAATGGCAGGTCAGCTGGGTAACGAACGTGTGACCGTTCAGAGCCTGGACGTAGTACGTGTTGACGCTGAGCGCAACCTGCTGCTGGTTAAAGGTGCAGTTCCGGGTGCAACCGGTAGCGACCTGATCGTTAAACCAGCTGTGAAGGCGTAAGGGGATAGCAATGGAATTAGTATTGAAAGACGCGCAGAGCGCGCTGACTGTTTCCGAAACTACCTTCGGTCGTGATTTCAACGAAGCGCTGGTTCACCAGGTTGTTGTTGCTTATGCAGCTGGTGCTCGTCAGGGTACTCGTGCTCAGAAGACTCGTGCTGAAGTAACTGGTTCTGGCAAAAAGCCATGGCGCCAGAAAGGTACCGGCCGTGCGCGTTCAGGTTCTATCAAGAGCCCGATCTGGCGTTCAGGTGGCGTGACCTTCGCTGCGCGTCCACAGGACCACAGTCAAAAAGTTAACAAAAAGATGTACCGCGGCGCGCTGAAAAGCATCCTGTCCGAACTGGTACGTCAGGATCGTCTGATCGTTGTCGAGAAGTTCTCTGTTGAAGCGCCTAAAACTAAGCTGCTGGCACAGAAACTGAAAGACATGGCTCTGGAAGATGTGCTGATCATCACCGGTGAGCTGGACGAGAACCTGTTCCTGGCCGCACGTAACCTGCACAAGGTTGACGTACGCGATGCGACTGGTATCGACCCGGTTAGCCTGATCGCCTTCGACAAAGTCGTAATGACTGCTGATGCTGTTAAGCAAGTTGAGGAGATGCTGGCATGATTCGTGAAGAACGTCTGCTGAAGGTGCTTCGCGCACCGCACGTTTCTGAAAAAGCGTCTACTGCGATGGAAAAAACAAACACCATCGTTCTCAAAGTTGCTAAAGACGCGACCAAAGCAGAGATCAAAGCTGCTGTGCAGAAACTGTTTGAAGTCGAAGTCGAAGTCGTTAACACCCTGGTAGTTAAAGGGAAAGTTAAACGTCACGGACAGCGTATCGGTCGTCGTAGCGACTGGAAAAAAGCTTACGTCACCCTGAAAGAAGGCCAGAATCTGGACTTCGTTGGCGGCGCTGAGTAAGTCGGAGGAGTAATACAATGGCAGTTGTTAAATGTAAACCGACATCTCCGGGTCGTCGCCACGTAGTTAAAGTGGTTAACCCTGAGCTGCACAAGGGCAAACCTTTTGCTCCGTTGCTGGAAAAAAACAGCAAATCCGGTGGTCGTAACAACAATGGCCGTATCACCACTCGTCACATCGGTGGTGGCCACAAGCAGGCTTATCGTATTGTTGACTTCAAACGCAACAAAGACGGTATCCCAGCAGTTGTTGAACGTCTTGAGTACGATCCGAACCGTTCCGCGAACATCGCGCTGGTTCTGTACAAAGACGGCGAACGCCGTTACATCCTGGCCCCTAAAGGCCTGAAAGCTGGCGACCAGATTCAGTCTGGCGTTGATGCTGCAATCAAAGCAGGCAACACCCTGCCGATGCGCAATATCCCGGTTGGTTCTACCGTTCATAACGTAGAAATGAAACCAGGTAAAGGCGGTCAGCTGGCACGTTCCGCTGGTACTTACGTTCAGATCGTTGCTCGTGATGGTGCTTATGTCACCCTGCGTCTGCGTTCTGGTGAAATGCGTAAAGTCGAAGCAGACTGCCGCGCTACTCTGGGCGAAGTTGGCAATGCTGAGCATATGCTGCGCGTTCTGGGTAAAGCAGGTGCTGCACGCTGGCGTGGTGTTCGTCCTACCGTTCGCGGTACTGCGATGAACCCAGTCGACCACCCACATGGTGGTGGTGAAGGTCGTAACTTTGGTAAGCACCCGGTAACTCCGTGGGGCGTTCAGACCAAAGGTAAGAAGACCCGCAGCAACAAGCGTACTGATAAATTTATCGTACGTCGCCGTAGCAAATAATTTTAGAGGATAAGCCATGCCACGTTCTCTCAAGAAAGGTCCTTTTATTGACCTGCACTTGCTGAAGAAGGTAGAGAAAGCGGTGGAAAGCGGAGACAAGAAGCCCCTGCGCACTTGGTCCCGTCGTTCAACGATCTTTCCTAACATGATCGGTTTGACCATCGCTGTCCATAATGGTCGTCAGCACGTTCCAGTCTTTGTTACCGACGAAATGGTTGGTCACAAACTGGGTGAATTCGCACCGACTCGTACTTATCGCGGCCACGCTGCTGATAAAAAAGCGAAGAAGAAATAAGGTAGGAGGAAGAGATGGAAACTTTAGCTCAACATCGCCATGCTCGTTCTTCTGCTCAGAAGGTTCGCCTTGTTGCTGACCTGATTCGCGGTAAGAAAGTGTCGCAGGCCCTGGACATCCTGACCTATACCAACAAGAAAGCTGCGGTATTGGTCAAGAAAGTACTGGAATCTGCCATTGCTAACGCTGAACACAACGATGGCGCTGACATCGACGATCTGAAAGTCGCGAAAATTTTCGTAGATGAAGGCCCAAGCATGAAGCGCATTATGCCGCGTGCGAAAGGTCGTGCAGATCGCATCCTGAAGCGCACCAGCCACATTACTGTGGTTGTGTCCGATCGCTGAGACTCTGGAGACTAGCAATGGGTCAGAAAGTACATCCTAATGGTATTCGCCTGGGTATTGTAAAACCATGGAACTCTACCTGGTTTGCGAACACCAAAGAATTCGCTGACAACCTGGACAGCGATTTTAAAGTACGTCAGTACCTGACTAAGGAACTGGCTAAAGCGTCTGTATCTCGTATCGTTATCGAGCGTCCAGCGAAGAGCATCCGTGTGACTATTCACACTGCTCGTCCTGGCATCGTTATCGGTAAGAAAGGCGAAGACGTAGAAAAACTGCGCAAGGTCGTAGCGGATATCGCTGGCGTTCCTGCACAGATCAATATCGCTGAAGTTCGTAAGCCTGAACTGGACGCTAAATTGGTTGCTGACAGCATCACTTCACAGCTGGAACGTCGTGTTATGTTCCGTCGTGCTATGAAGCGTGCTGTACAGAACGCAATGCGTCTGGGCGCTAAAGGTATCAAAGTTGAAGTTAGCGGCCGTCTGGGCGGCGCGGAAATCGCACGTACCGAATGGTACCGCGAAGGTCGCGTACCGCTGCACACTCTGCGTGCTGACATCGACTACAACACCTCTGAAGCGCACACCACTTACGGTGTAATCGGCGTTAAGGTATGGATCTTCAAAGGTGAGATCCTGGGTGGTATGGCTGCTGTTGAACAACCGGAAAAACCGGCTGCTCAACCTAAAAAGCAGCAGCGTAAAGGCCGTAAATAAGGAGCGTCGCTGATGTTACAACCAAAGCGTACAAAATTCCGTAAAGTGCACAAAGGCCGCAACCGTGGTCTGGCGCAGGGTACGGATGTTAGCTTCGGCACTTTCGGTCTGAAAGCTGTTGGCCGTGGTCGTCTGACTGCACGTCAGATCGAAGCAGCACGTCGTGCAATGACCCGTGCAGTTAAGCGTCAAGGTAAGATCTGGATCCGTGTATTCCCGGACAAACCGATCACCGAGAAGCCACTGGAAGTTCGTATGGGTAAAGGTAAAGGTAACGTGGAGTACTGGGTTGCCTTGATCCAACCGGGCAAAGTCCTTTATGAAATGGACGGTGTTCCGGAAGAGCTGGCCCGTGAAGCCTTCGGCCTGGCAGCAGCGAAACTGCCTATCAAAACCACCTTTGTAACTAAGACGGTGATGTAATGAAAGCAAAAGAGCTGCGTGAAAAAAGCGTTGAAGAGCTGAACGCTGAGCTGCTGAACCTGCTGCGTGAGCAGTTCAACCTGCGTATGCAGGCTGCAAGTGGCCAGCTGCAACAGACTCACCTGCTGAAGCAAGTGCGTCGCAATGTTGCACGCGTTAAGACTTTACTGACTCAGAAGGCGGGTGCGTAATGACCGATAAAATCCGTACTCTGCAAGGTCGTGTTGTTAGCGACAAAATGGAGAAATCCATTGTTGTAGCTATCGAACGTATTGTGAAACACCCGATCTACGGTAAATTCATCAAGCGTACGACCAAACTGCACGTACATGACGAGAACAACGAATGTGGTATCGGCGACAAGGTTGAAATCCGTGAATGCCGTCCACTGTCCAAGACTAAGTCCTGGACGCTGGTTCGCGTTGTAGAGAAAGCGGTTCTGTAATACAGTACGCCTTCTCAATACGAATAAACGGCTCAGCGATGAGCCGTTTATTTTTTCTACCCATATTGCAGAAGCGGTGTTATAATGCCGCGCCCTCGATATGGGGCTTTTTAACGGCTCTGATTTTAGAGTCTCAGGTAGTAGTTGACATTAGCGGAGCACTAAAATGATCCAAGAACAGACTATGCTGAACGTCGCCGACAACTCCGGTGCACGTCGCGTAATGTGTATCAAGGTTCTGGGTGGCTCGCACCGTCGCTACGCAGGCGTAGGCGACATCATCAAGATCACCATCAAGGAAGCAATTCCACGTGGTAAGGTCAAAAAAGGTGATGTGCTGAAGGCGGTAGTGGTGCGCACCAAGAAGGGTGTTCGTCGCCCTGACGGTTCTGTCATTCGCTTCGATGGTAATGCATGCGTTATTTTAAACAATAACAGCGAGCAGCCTATCGGCACGCGTATCTTTGGGCCGGTAACTCGTGAACTTCGTACTGAGAAGTTCATGAAAATTATCTCTCTGGCACCAGAAGTACTCTAAGGAGCGAATCATGGCAGCGAAAATCCGTCGTGATGACGAAGTTATCGTGTTAACCGGTAAAGATAAAGGTAAACGCGGTAAAGTAAAAAATGTTCTGTCTTCCGGCAAACTTGTCGTTGAAGGTATCAACCTGGTTAAGAAACATCAGAAGCCGGTTCCGGCCCTGAACCAACCAGGTGGCATCGTTGAAAAAGAAGCTGCTATTCAGGTTTCTAACGTTGCAATCTTCAATGCGGCTACCGGCAAGGCTGACCGTGTAGGCTTTAGATTCGAAGACGGCAAAAAAGTCCGTTTCTTCAAGTCTAACAGCGAAACTATCAAGTAATTTGGAGTAGTACGATGGCGAAACTGCATGATTACTACAAAGACGAAGTAGTTAACAAACTCATGACTGAGTTTAACTACAATTCTGTCATGCAAGTCCCTCGGGTCGAGAAGATCACCCTGAACATGGGTGTTGGTGAAGCGATCGCTGACAAGAAACTGCTGGATAACGCAGCAGCTGACCTGACAGCAATCTCCGGTCAAAAACCGCTGATCACCAAAGCACGCAAATCTGTTGCAGGCTTCAAAATCCGTCAGGGCTATCCGATCGGCTGTAAAGTAACTCTGCGTGGCGAACGCATGTGGGAGTTCTTTGAGCGCCTGATCACTATTGCTGTTCCACGTATCCGTGACTTCCGTGGCTTGTCCGCTAAGTCTTTCGACGGTCGTGGTAACTACAGCATGGGTGTCCGTGAGCAGATCATCTTCCCAGAAATCGACTACGATAAAGTCGACCGCGTGCGTGGTTTGGATATTACCATTACCACTACTGCGAAATCTGACGAAGAAGGCCGTGCTCTGCTGGCTGCCTTTGACTTCCCGTTCCGCAAGTAAGGTAGGGTTACTGAATGGCTAAGCAATCAATGAAAGCACGCGAAGTAAAGCGCGTAGCTTTAGCTGATAAATTCTTCGCTAAACGCGCTGAACTGAAAGCGATCATTTCTGATGTGAACGCTTCCGACGAAGATCGTTGGAATGCGGTTCTCAAGCTGCAGTCTCTGCCGCGTGATTCCAGCCCGTCTCGTCAGCGTAACCGCTGTCGTCAAACAGGTCGTCCACATGGTTATGTGGGCAAGTTTGGGTTGAGCCGTATCAAACTGCGTGAAGCCGCCATGCGCGGTGAAGTGCCAGGCTTGAAAAAGGCTAGCTGGTAATTACCAATTGAATCACGGGAGTAAAGACAGATGAGCATGCAAGATCCGATCGCGGATATGCTGACCCGTATCCGTAACGGTCAGGCCGCGAACAAAGTTGCGGTCACCATGCCTTCCGCCAAGCTGAAAGTGGCAATTGCCAACGTGCTGAAGGAAGAAGGTTTTATCGAAGATTTTAAAGTTGAAGGCGACACCAAGCCGGAACTGGAACTTACTCTTAAGTATTTCCAGGGTAAAGCTGTTGTAGAAAGCATTCAGCGTGTCAGCCGCCCAGGTCTGCGCATCTATAAGAAAAAAGATGAGCTGCCAAAAGTTATGGCTGGTCTTGGTATCGCAGTTGTTTCTACCTCTAAAGGTGTTATGACTGATCGTGCAGCGCGCCAGGCTGGTCTTGGTGGCGAAATTATCTGCTACGTAGCCTAATCGGAGGAAAGAATGTCTCGTGTTGCTAAAGCACCGGTCGTTATTCCTGCCGGCGTTGATGTAAAAATCGACGGTCAGGTTATTACGATCAAAGGTAAAAACGGCGAGCTGACTCGTACCCTCAACAAAGCTGTTGAAGTTAAACATGCAGATAACGCTCTGACCTTCGGTCCACGTGATGGTTTCGTGGATGGATGGGCTCAGGCTGGTACCGCGCGTGCCCTGCTGAACTCAATGGTTGTTGGTGTTACCGAAGGCTTCACTAAAAAGCTTCAGCTGGTTGGTGTAGGTTATCGTGCAGCTATCAAAGGGAATGCAGTAGGCCTGTCTCTGGGCTTCTCACACCCTGTTGAGCATCCGCTGCCGGCCGGTATCACTGCAGAATGTCCGACTCAAACTGAAATCGTGCTGAAAGGCGCTGATAAACAGCTGATCGGTCAGGTTGCAGCAGATCTGCGCGCCTACCGTCGTCCTGAGCCTTACAAAGGCAAGGGTGTTCGTTACGCCGACGAAGTCGTGCGTACCAAAGAGGCTAAGAAGAAGTAAGGTAACACTATGGATAAGAAATCTGCTCGTATCCGTCGTGCGACCCGCGCACGCCGCAAGCTCAAAGAGCTGGGTGCAACTCGCCTGGTGGTACATCGTACCCCGCGTCATATTTACGCACAGGTAATTGCACCGAACGGTTCTGAAGTTCTGGTAGCTGCTTCTACTGTAGAAAAAGCTATCTCAGAACAATTGAAGTACACCGGTAACAAAGACGCCGCTGCAGCTGTAGGTAAAGCTGTTGCTGAACGCGCTCTGGAAAAAGGCATCAGCAATGTTTCCTTTGACCGTTCCGGGTTCCAATATCATGGTCGTGTCCAGGCACTGGCAGATGCTGCCCGTGAAGCTGGCCTTCAGTTCTAAGGTAGAGGTGTAAGATGGCTCACATCGAAAAACAGGCTGGCGAACTGCAGGAAAAGCTGATCGCGGTAAACCGCGTATCTAAAACCGTTAAAGGTGGTCGTATTTTCTCCTTCACAGCTCTGACTGTAGTAGGCGATGGTAACGGTCGCGTTGGTTTTGGTTACGGTAAAGCGCGTGAAGTTCCAGCAGCGATCCAGAAAGCGATGGAAAAAGCCCGTCGCAATATGATTAACGTCGCGCTGAACAACGGCACCCTGCAGCACCCAGTTAAAGGTGTTCACACGGGTTCTCGTGTATTCATGCAGCCAGCTTCAGAAGGTACCGGTATCATCGCCGGTGGTGCAATGCGCGCCGTTCTGGAAGTTGCTGGGGTTCATAACGTTCTGGCCAAAGCATATGGTTCCACTAACCCGATCAACGTGGTTCGTGCAACTATTGATGGCCTGGAAAATATGAATTCTCCAGAAATGGTCGCTGCCAAGCGTGGTAAATCCGTTGAAGAAATTCTGGGGTAATTGACCATGGCAAAGACTATTAAAATCACTCAAACCCGCAGTGCAATCGGTCGTCTGCCGAAACACAAGGCAACGCTGCTTGGCCTGGGTCTGCGTCGTATTGGTCATACCGTTGAGCGCGAGGATACTCCTGCTGTTCGTGGTATGGTCAACGCGGTTTACTTCATGGTTAAAGTTGAGGAGTAAGAGATGCGTTTAAATACTCTGTCTCCGGCCGAAGGCTCTAAAAAGGCGGGTAAACGCCTGGGTCGTGGTATCGGTTCTGGCCTCGGCAAAACCGGTGGTCGTGGTCACAAAGGTCAGAACTCTCGTTCTGGCGGTGGCGTGCGTCGCGGTTTCGAGGGTGGCCAGATGCCACTGTACCGTCGTCTGCCGAAGTTCGGCTTCACCTCTCGCAAAGCAGCGATCACAGCGGAAATCCGTCTGTCTGACCTGGCGAAAGTTGAAGGCGGCGTTGTAGACCTGAACACGCTGAAAGCAGCAAACATTATCGGTATCCAGATCGAGTTCGCGAAAGTGATCCTGGCTGGTGAAGTTTCTACTCCGGTAACTGTTCGTGGCCTGCGTGTTACTAAAGGTGCTCGTGCTGCTATCGAAGCTGCTGGCGGTAAAATTGAGGAATAAGTAGCAGATGGCTAAGCAACCGGGATTAGATTTTCAAAGTGCCAAAGGTGGATTTGGCGAGCTGAAACGCAGACTGCTGTTTGTTATCGGCGCGCTGATTGTGTTCCGTATTGGCTCTTTTATTCCGATCCCTGGTATCGATGCCGCTGTACTTGCCAAACTGCTTGAGCAACAGCGAGGCACCATCATTGAAATGTTCAACATGTTCTCTGGTGGTGCTCTCAGCCGTGCTTCTATCTTTGCATTGGGTATTATGCCGTACATTTCGGCATCTATTATTATCCAGCTGCTGACGGTCGTTCATCCGGCCCTGGCAGAGTTGAAGAAAGAAGGGGAGTCTGGACGTCGTAAGATTAGTCAGTACACCCGTTACGGTACTTTGGTGCTGGCAATATTCCAGTCGATCGGTATTGCTACCGGTCTGCCGAATATGCCTGGTATGCAGGGCCTGGTGTTAAACCCGGGCTTTGCATTCTACTTCACCGCTGTTGTAAGTCTGGTCACAGGGACTATGTTCCTGATGTGGCTCGGCGAACAGATTACTGAGCGTGGTATCGGTAACGGTATCTCTATCATTATCTTCGCCGGTATTGTTGCGGGCCTCCCGCCAGCCATCGCCCATACTATCGAGCAAGCGCGTCAAGGCGACCTGCACTTCCTCCTGTTGCTGTTGGTTGCAGTATTAGTATTTGCAGTGACGTTCTTTGTTGTCTTCGTTGAACGTGGTCAACGCCGCATTGTGGTGAACTACGCTAAACGTCAGCAGGGTCGTCGTGTCTATGCTGCACAGAGCACACATTTACCGCTGAAAGTGAACATGGCGGGGGTTATCCCGGCTATCTTCGCTTCCAGTATTATTCTGTTCCCGGCGACCATCGCGTCATGGTTCGGGGGCGGTACTGGTTGGAACTGGCTGACAACAATTTCGCTGTATTTGCAGCCTGGGCAACCACTTTATGTGTTACTCTATGCGTCTGCGATCATCTTCTTCTGTTTCTTCTACACGGCGTTGGTCTTCAACCCGCGTGAAACAGCAGATAACCTGAAGAAGTCCGGTGCATTTGTACCAGGAATTCGTCCGGGAGAGCAAACGGCGAAGTATATCGATAAAGTAATGACTCGCCTGACTTTGGTTGGTGCGCTTTATATTACTTTTATCTGCCTGATCCCGGAGTTCATGCGTGATGCAATGAAAGTACCGTTCTACTTCGGTGGGACCTCACTGCTTATCGTTGTTGTCGTGATTATGGACTTTATGGCTCAAGTGCAAACTCTGATGATGTCCAGTCAGTACGAGTCTGCATTGAAGAAGGCGAACCTGAAAGGCTACGGCCGCTAAATGGTCGCCTGAGAAGTTACGGAGAGTAAAAATGAAAGTTCGTGCTTCCGTCAAGAAATTATGCCGTAACTGCAAAATCGTTAAGCGTGATGGTGTCATCCGTGTGATTTGCAGTGCCGAGCCGAAGCATAAACAGCGCCAAGGCTGATTATTTCGCATATTTTTCTTGCAAAGTTGGGTTGAGCTGGCTAGATTAGCCAGCCAATCTTTTGTATGTCTGTACGTTTCCATTTGAGTATCCTGAAAACGGGCTTTTCAGCATGGTGCGTACATATTAAATAGTAGGAGTGCATAGTGGCCCGTATAGCAGGCATTAACATTCCTGATCAGAAACATGCTGTGATCGCATTAACTTCGATCTACGGCGTCGGCAAGACCCGTTCTAAAGCCATTCTGGCTGCAGCGGGTATCGCTGAAGATGTTAAGATCAGTGAGCTGTCTGAAGAACAAATCGACACGCTGCGTGACGAAGTTGCCAAATTTGTCGTTGAAGGTGATCTGCGCCGTGAAATCAGCATGAGCATCAAGCGCCTGATGGATCTTGGTTGCTATCGCGGTTTGCGTCATCGTCGTGGTCTGCCAGTGCGCGGTCAGCGTACTAAGACCAACGCACGTACCCGTAAGGGTCCGCGCAAACCGATCAAGAAATAATCGGGGTGATTGAATAATGGCAAAGGCACCAGTTCGTGCACGTAAACGTGTAAGAAAACAAGTCTCTGACGGCGTGGCTCATATCCATGCTTCTTTCAACAACACCATCGTTACTATTACTGATCGTCAGGGTAACGCATTGGGTTGGGCAACAGCCGGTGGTTCCGGTTTCCGTGGTTCTCGCAAATCCACTCCGTTCGCAGCTCAGGTTGCAGCAGAGCGTTGCGCAGAAGCCGTAAAAGAATACGGCATCAAGAATCTGGAAGTTATGGTTAAAGGTCCGGGTCCGGGTCGTGAATCTACTGTTCGCGCTCTGAACGCCGCTGGTTTCCGCATCACGAATATTACTGATGTGACTCCGATCCCTCATAACGGTTGTCGTCCGCCGAAAAAACGTCGCGTATAACGCTCCGTTTTTTAGGTTAGTTGGAGATAGAAAATGGCAAGATATTTGGGTCCTAAGCTCAAGCTGAGCCGTCGTGAGGGCACCGACTTATTCCTTAAGTCTGGCGTTCGCGCGATCGATACCAAGTGTAAAATTGAACAAGCTCCTGGCCAGCACGGTGCGCGTAAACCGCGTCTGTCTGACTATGGTGTGCAGTTGCGTGAAAAGCAAAAAGTTCGCCGTATGTACGGTGTGCTGGAGCGTCAGTTCCGTAACTACTATAAAGAAGCAGCACGTCTGAAAGGCAACACAGGTGAAAACCTGCTGGCTCTGCTGGAAGGTCGTCTGGACAACGTTGTATACCGTATGGGCTTCGGCGCTACTCGTGCTGAATCACGTCAGCTGGTTAGCCACAAAGCAATCATGGTAAACGGTCGTGTTGTTAACATCGCTTCTTATCAGGTTAAAGCGAATGACGTTGTTAGCATTCGTGAGAAAGCGAAAAAGCAATCTCGCGTGAAGGCCGCTCTGGAGCTGGCTGAGCAGCGTGAAAAGCCAACCTGGCTGGAAGTTGATGCTGGCAAGATGGAAGGTACGTTCAAGCGTCAGCCAGAACGTTCTGATCTGTCTGCGGACATTAACGAACACCTGATCGTCGAGCTTTACTCCAAGTAAAGCTTAGTACCAAAGAGAGGACACAATGCAGGGTTCTGTGACAGAGTTTCTAAAACCGCGCCTGGTAGATATCGAGCAAGTGAGTTCGACGCACGCCAAGGTGACCCTTGAGCCTTTAGAGCGTGGCTTTGGCCATACTCTGGGTAACGCACTGCGCCGTATTCTGCTCTCATCGATGCCGGGTTGCGCGGTGACCGAGGTTGAGATTGATGGTGTACTTCATGAGTACAGCACCAAAGAAGGCGTTCAGGAAGATATCCTTGAAATCCTGCTCAACCTGAAAGGGCTGGCGGTGAGAGTTCAGGGTAAAGATGAAGTTATTCTTACTCTGAATAAATCTGGCATTGGCCCTGTGACTGCAGCCGACATCACCCATGACGGTGATGTTGAAATCGTCAAGCCGCAGCACGTGATCTGCCACCTGACCGATGAGAACGCAGCTATTAGCATGCGTATCAAAGTTCAGCGCGGTCGTGGTTATGTGCCGGCTTCTGCCCGAATTCATTCGGAAGAAGATGAGCGCCCAATCGGCCGTCTGCTGGTCGACGCATGCTATAGCCCTGTAGAGCGTATTGCCTACAATGTTGAAGCAGCGCGTGTAGAACAGCGTACCGACCTGGACAAGCTGGTCATCGAAATGGAAACCAACGGAACAATCGATCCTGAAGAGGCGATTCGTCGTGCGGCAACCATCCTGGCAGAACAACTGGAAGCTTTCGTTGACTTACGTGATGTACGTCAGCCGGAAGTGAAAGAAGAGAAACCAGAATTCGATCCGATCCTGCTGCGCCCTGTTGACGATCTCGAGTTGACTGTCCGCTCTGCTAACTGCCTCAAAGCAGAAGCTATCCACTATATCGGTGATCTGGTACAGCGTACCGAGGTTGAGTTGCTGAAAACGCCGAACCTTGGTAAAAAATCTCTTACTGAGATTAAAGACGTGCTGGCTTCACGTGGTCTGTCTCTGGGCATGCGCCTGGAAAACTGGCCACCGGCAAGCATTGCTGACGAGTAACCGGATCACAGGTTAAGGTTTTACTGAGAAGGATAAGGTCATGCGCCATCGTAAGAGTGGTCGTCAACTGAACCGCAACAGCAGCCATCGCCAGGCTATGTTCCGCAACATGGCAGGTTCACTGGTTCGTCATGAGATCATCAAGACGACCCTGCCTAAAGCGAAAGAGCTGCGTCGCGTAGTTGAGCCGCTGATTACTCTTGCCAAGACTGACAGCGTTGCTAATCGTCGTCTGGCATTCGCCCGTACTCGTGATAACGAGATCGTGGCAAAACTGTTTAACGAACTGGGCCCGCGTTTCGCGAGCCGTGCCGGTGGTTACACTCGCATTCTGAAGTGTGGTTTCCGTGCAGGCGACAACGCGCCGATGGCTTACATCGAGCTGGTTGATCGTTCAGAGAAAGCAGAAGCTGCTGCAGAGTAATCTGCAGTAACGTAAAAAAACCCGCTCCGGCGGGTTTTTTTATATCCGCGATACCACCACTTCTCTAAAATGTCTGTATCAATTCTGTTCAATCCCTGGAGCTGGTAATGTGGTTGCTCGATCAGTGGGCAGAACGCCATATTCGCGATGCCCAAAAAAAAGGTGAATTCGACGATCTTCCGGGAAGCGGCGAACCTCTTGTACTTGACGATGATTCGCACATTGCACCGGAATTACGCTCTGGATACCGTTTACTGAAAAATGCAGGCTGTCTTCCCCCGGAGCTCGAACAGCGCAGAGAGGCTGTTGAACTGGCCGATCTTCTCAAAGAGATTCGCCATGACGATCCACGACATTCTGAACTTAGCCGCCGTCTCGCCCTGCTTGAACTCAAGCTACGCCAGGCTGGGATGAACACTAATTTTCTTCACGGTGAATACGGTGAAAGATTGATGCAGAAAATAAGCGAGGAGTAGTTATGTACCGCATAGGTGAACTTGCGAAGCTTGCGAACGTTACGCCGGATACCATCCGGTATTACGAAAAGCAGCAGATGATCGATCATGAAGTACGTACTGAAGGAGGTTTTCGCCTTTATACCGATAACGATCTGCAGCGCCTGCGGTTTATTCGTTATGCGCGTCAGCTCGGTTTCACTCTGGATTCGATCCGCGAGTTATTATCGATCCGCATCGATCCGGAACATCACACCTGCCAGGAATCTAAAAGCATCGTGCAGGCCCGGCTGGATGAAGTTGAAGCGCGTATACAGGAACTGCAAACCATGCAGCGCTCTCTGCAAAGGCTGAATGATGCCTGCTGCGGTACGGCACACAGCAGCATTTATTGTTCAATCCTCGAAGCCCTTGAACAGGGAGCGAGTGGAGAAACGCAGCGCTGTTGATTTTTAGTTCAACCGGGTCTAGACTCCCGTCGTCATAAACCTTGCTCTGGAGACATTATGAGCCGCTATCAGCACACGAAAGGACAAATTAAGGACAATGCCATTGAGGCGTTACTTCACGACCCGTTATTCAGGCAGCGCGTTGAGAAGAATAAAAAAGGGAAAGGAAGTTATCTGCGCAAAGACAAACATGAAAAACGGGGTAACTGGGAGGCCAGTGGCAAGCAAGCGAATCGCTTATTTACCACCGGCCTTCCTGCTTTTATCTATTGATTAGACGCGGTTATTCTGCTCTTTTAACAGATCGCGGATCTCACTTAACAGCACTTCTTCTTTCGTTGGCGCAGGTGCTGCAGCCGGCTCTTCTTTTTTACGGTTGAGCCTGTTGATCAGCTTGATGGCCATAAATATGGCAAACGCGACAATCACAAAATCAAATACGTTCTGAATAAATACGCCGTAGTGCATTACTACTGCCGGAACATCACCCTGCGCTTCACGCAGCGTGAAAGCGAACTGTTTGAAATCAATGCCGCCGATTAACAACCCTAAAGGTGGCATGATAATGTCAGCCACTAATGATGAAACAATCTTGCCGAATGCCGCACCAATAATGACACCCACTGCCAAATCCACCACGTTCCCGCGCATCGCAAATTCGCGAAATTCTTTAATAAAACTCATTGTTCTCTCCTTGTGCCAGCTGACGAGTTTAAGTTTAACAAATCATTAGCCAATTGCCATTCGGGATAATTAAACATTATGAAAAATAAAAGGCACAGAAATGAAAAGGATAAAGTAAGGGTGCTCTTTCTCGAGCACCCAATTCTTTAAAGGAAGAATGGACTTGGCTGGAATAAACGTTCGACGTCGGTAATAAACTTTTTATCGGTAAGGAACATAATAACGTGATCGCCTTGCTCAATTCGTAAATTATCATTGGCAATCATGACATCATTCCCGCGCACAACGGCGCCGATAATCGTGCCTGGCGGCAGTTTAATTTCGTCGATCGAACGGCCGACGACGCGTGACGTCGTTTCATCTCCATGAGCAACGGCTTCAATGGCTTCCGCTACGCCACGGCGGAGCGATGACACACCGACAATATCCGCTTTACGAACATGGCTCAGGAGCGCGGAAATTGTCGCCTGCTGAGGGGAAATGGCAATATCAATAACGCTGCCCTGAACCAGATCGACATACGCCTTACGCTGGATAAGCACCATTACTTTTTTAGCCCCCATGCGCTTCGCGAGCATGGCGGACATTATATTCGCCTCGTCGTCGTTGGTGACGGCAATAAAGAGATCAACTTGATCAATATGCTCTTCAGCCAGCAACTCCTGATCAGACGCATCACCATAAAATACAATCGTATTTTGCAGTTTTTCCGCCAGTTCAGCAGCACGCTGTTGATCGCGCTCGATCAACTTCACGCTGTAATCTTTTTCCAGCCGATGTGCCAGACCGGCACCGATATTGCCGCCGCCGACCAGCATAATGCGTTTATAGGGTTTTTCGAGACGCTGAAGTTCACTCATCACCGCACGAATATGCTGTGAGGCCGCAATAAAGAAGACCTCATCACCGGCTTCGACAATCGTGGAGCCTTGCGGGCGAATTGGCCTGTCGTGACGGAAAATTGCTGCAACGCGCGTATCGATATGCGGCATGTGCTCGCGCATGGTGGAAAGCGCATTGCCGATCAATGGTCCGCCATAATAGGCCTTAACCACTGCCAGGCTCACTTTGCCCTCGGCAAAGTTCACCACCTGCAGAGCGCCCGGATATTCAATCAGGCGATAGATATTGTCGATAACCAGCTGTTCTGGCGCGATGAGGTGGTCAATGGGAACCGCTTCGGAATTAAACAGTTTTTCAGCATCGCGAACATAGTCCGGAGAGCGAATACGCGCAATTCGGTTTGGCGTGTTGAAAAGTGAGTATGCCACCTGACAGGCCACCATATTGGTTTCGTCAGAACTGGTTACCGCAACCAGCATGTCGGCATCGTCGGCACCCGCCTCACGAAGAACACGTGGGTGCGAACCATGACCCTGCACCACGCGCAGGTCAAACTTGTCCTGTAAGACACGCAGACGATCGCCGTTGGTATCAACAATTGTGATGTCGTTGTTTTCGCCAACCAGGTTTTCCGCCAGCGTTCCGCCCACCTGTCCTGCACCCAGAATGATAATTTTCATATCTCGTGACCTGTTCTCAACATCACTCTTTGATTAGCTTAGCGTAAAAGAAGCCATCGCCCTCTTCAGCACCCGGCAGGTTCTGCAGACCCGGGGATTCAGGCGTTCCCGTATCGCGCAGCGCGGCGTCCGGCGTTCGTTTAAGGAAGGCCGCAATTTGCTGGCTGTTTTCTTCAGGAAGTACGGAGCAGGTCGCATAGACCAGCGTTCCGCCAGATTTAAGATGCGGCCAAATGGCGTCGAGAATGTCGGATTGCAGTTGGGCAAGTTCCTGAATATCACGATCGCGGCGTAGCCACTTGATGTCCGGATGACGACGAATAACACCGGTTGCAGAGCAGGGGGCGTCCAGCAAAATGCGATCGAATTGTGTTTCACCACACCATTCTGCGGGTTTGCGTCCATCGCCCTGCTTAACCTGAGCCTTCATACCCAAACGATTGAGGTTGTCGTAGACGCGTGAGAGACGCTGTTCATCGACATCCACTGCCAGCACGCTGGCCTGCGGAGCCACTTCAAGAATATGCGTCGTTTTGCCCCCAGGCGCGGCGCAAAGATCGAGGATCTGCTCACCATTTTTGGGTTCAAGCCAGGTCATGCAACCCTGAGCCGAGGCATCCTGTACGGTAACCCAGCCCTCATCAAAACCGGGTAATGCATGTACCGGTGCCGGTGAGGCTAAGCGTACGGCATCCGGATAGGCTTCATGCGGGAATCCACTCATTCCAGCTTCTTCGAGCAAGCTCAGCCATGCGTCACGGCTGTGGTGATTACGATTCACGCGTAACCACATTGGCGGACGCTGATTGTTGGCATCGGCAATCTCCTGCCACTGCTGTGGATAGGCTTTTTTCAGGCGCTTCAACAGCCAGTCCGGGTGCAGGAAACGTGCTTCGCTTTGGGCAAATTCAGCCAGAAGCTCTTCCTGCTGTCTCTGGAACTGACGCAGTACGCCGTTGATCAGGCCTTTCAGCTGAGGGCGTTTAATCGCAACGGCGCCTTCCACCGTCTCAGCCAGCGCGGCATGAGGTGGGATGCGGGTATGAAGAAGCTGATAAAAACCCATCATAATCAAATAGTGTACGGTGCGCTGCTTGCCTGTCATTGGGCGTGACATCAGCTTGTTAATCAACCACTCAAGCTGAGAAAGCGTGCGCAGAACGCCAAAGCAGAGCTCCTGAAGCAGGGCTTTGTCTTTATCAGAGACTTTTTGTTGCAGGGGAGGCAGGACGTTACTTAGTGACTGGCCCTGCTCGATAACCTGCTCAACGGCCTGAGCCGCCATACTGCGTAGATTTTGTTTTTTCATAACCGTAAAAATAAAAATGCCCGGAAACACCGGGCCTTAAGGATAGATTTTCTCAGGCAAGACGATTGCCCGGAATAAACCATTCGCGGCGGGAATTTAACAGATCCTGAGCGCTCATGGCCTTCTTACCGGCCGGTTGTAGCGATTCAAGATTGAGGATCCCTTGCCCAGTCGCCACCTGAATTCCGTTCTTGTTGGCGTCAACAATCGTGCCGGGTTCAGCCGTGGTAGTACCGCTAATGACGGAGGCTTTCCAGACTTTCACCGGCTGCTCATCAATCTCCAACCAGCTCATTGGCCACGGATTAAAAGCGCGAATGCAGCGTTCAAGCTGCGCGGCTGAAAGGGACCAGTCGATCCGCGCTTCTTCTTTGCTCAGTTTTTCGGCATAAGTCACCAGCGCGTCATCCTGAACTTCCGGATTCGCCGTATTGTCAGCAAGCTGCTGGAGCGTCTCGATAAGCCCTTGTGGGCCAAGGTCTGCCAGTTTGTCATACAGCGTAACGCTGGTATCGTCTGACGTTATGGGGCAGGCCAGTTTATACAGCATATCGCCGGTGTCTAAACCTACGTCCATCTTCATGATGGTAACGCCCGTTTCGGCATCACCTGCCCACAGCGAGCGTTGGATAGGTGCAGCACCACGCCAGCGCGGGAGCAGAGACCCATGCACGTTGATGCAACCCAGGCGGGGCATATCAAGCACAGCTTTTGGCAGAATTAAACCGTAAGCTACCACCACCATTACGTCGGCATTCAGGTCAGCAACCAGCTGCTGATTTTCCTGTGGGCGCAACGATGCGGGCTGAAAAACGGGTAGCCCATGCTCTTCTGCCAGCACCTTTACAGGGCTCGGCATCAGTTTTTTGCCGCGACCAGCAGGACGGTCCGGCTGGGTAAAGACGCCAACAACCTGGTGACCAGACGATAACAGCGCGTCAAGATGACGCGCTGCAAAATCAGGGGTTCCCGCGAAGATAATACGTAGTGTTTTAGACACGATGATCCTTGTATCCGGGGGGACGTTATGCGCGAGAACGCAAACGATCCAGTTTCTCTACTTTTTGACGAATACGCTGCTGCTTCAGCGGCGAGAGATAATCGATAAACAGTTTACCGACCAGGTGATCCATCTCATGCTGAATACAAATTGCCAGCAGGTCGTCTGCTTCCAGTTCGAACGGGTTACCGTCACGATCCAGAGCGCGAATTTTCACCTTTTCGGCACGCGGTACTAAAGCGCGCTGTTCAGGAATGGACAGACAGCCTTCCTCAATACCGGTTTCGCCACTCTTTTCGAGCAGCTCAGGGTTGATCAGCACCAGACGCTCATCGCGATTTTCGGAAACATCAATCACGATAATACGCTTATGAATGTCCACCTGCGTCGCCGCCAGGCCAATGCCTTCTTCGGCGTACATGGTATCGAACATATCATCAACGATACGCTGGATTTCTGCATTCACTTCTTTGACCGGTTCAGCGACGATGCGAAGGCGCTCGTCCGGAATATGTAACACTTGCAAAACTGCCATAAATTTCCAGAGTCGTGTTCAGGAGTTGATAAGAATACTCTCTCTATTCTAGACAAATCCCCCATCGATTGACAGCATCAGTGACCAATCGCAATGATTGCGGAGGCCGCTTATGGCAGGGGAAAGGATGACGTCTACCGAGATATGGCTACGGCTAGTACACACTGGGTCGCTGTGTGGTGATGTAATGCTGGATGCGGCTGAGCGACTGCAGAAGCAGGAACACCTCAACGTGCTCGTGGCCAGAAATGCCGGGCTGACAGCAAAGCAGGTTGAACGCTTCTTTGCACTCGATGAGAGAGAGCTGGAACGTAGCCTTATGTGGCTTGAGCAGCCGGGACATCATTTATTAACGGCCAACCATCCCCTTTATCCCCCTTTGCTCCGCACGATTCCTGATTATCCTGGGGCGTTATTCATAAAAGGTAACCCTGAGGCGCTTAATACCGTTCAGTTGGCGGTGGTAGGCAGTCGTGCGCCGTCATGGTACGGCGAGCGATGGGGGAAAATCCTGTGCGAACAACTGTCACAAAGCGGTTTCACGATCACCAGCGGGCTGGCCTGCGGTATTGACGGCGTAGCCCACAGCGCGGCGCTGTCAGTTAAGGGACGAAGCGTAGCGGTGCTGGGGAACGGTCTTTTTAGCATTTATCCACGCCGGCATCAGGCACTGGCGATGCGGCTTATCGAATCTGACGGCGCGATAGTTTCTGAGTTTCCGCTTTCCGCACAGCCCAGGCCGGCAAACTTTCCGCGTCGTAATCGAATTATCAGCGGGCTTAGCAAAGGCGTGCTGGTAGTTGAAGCGGCGCGCCGAAGCGGTTCGCTGGTCACGGCGCGATGCGCGCTCGAACAGGGGAGAGAAGTCTTCGCCTTGCCCGGTCCGATAGGTAATCCCGGATGCGAGGGGCCCCACTGGCTGATTAAGCAAGGTGCAACGCCGGTAACGGAAGTAGGAGATATTCTTGAAAATTTGCAATATGGGTTGCAATGGCTGCAGGAAGATCCCGAAAAGCGACAATATTCATCAGATCAGGGAAAGGTGGCATTGCCATTTCCCAAGCTCCTGGCTAACGTAGGAGATGAGGTAACACCTGTTGACGTTGTCGCTGAACGTGCCGGCCAACCTGTGCCAGTAACGGTAGCACAGCTACTCGAACTGGAGTTAGCAGGGTGGATCGCAGCTGTACCCGGCGGCTATGTCCGATTAAGGAGGGCATGCCATGTTCGACGTACTGATGTATTTGTTTGAGACTTACATCCATAACGAAGCAGAAATGCGAGTGGATCAGGACAAATTGACACAGGATCTTACCGATGCGGGGTTTGAGCGGGAAGATATCTATAATGCGTTGATATGGCTGGAAAAACTGGCTGATTATCAGGAAGACCTCGCCGAACCGATGCAGCTTGCTTCTGACCCATTGTCAGTACGCATTTATACAGCGGAAGAGTGTGAAAGGCTGGACGCCAGCTGCCGGGGGTTCATCTTATTCCTTGAGCAGATTCAGGTGCTGAACCTCGAAACGAGAGAAATGGTGATAGAGCGCGTCATGGCGCTGGATACAGCAGAATTTGAACTGGAAGATCTCAAGTGGGTGATCCTAATGGTTCTGTTTAATATCCCGGGCTGTGAAAACGCCTATCAGCAAATGGAAGAATTACTCTTTGAAGTGAATGAAGGTATGCTGCACTAATTCAATGTGCAGCACCAAGAGTTGTTATGGCCAAATCAGCACTATTCACGGTGCATAAAAACGAGCCCTGCCCGCAGTGCGGGGCTGAACTTGTTATTCGGTCCGGGAAACACGGCCCGTTTCTCGGTTGTTCAAACTATCCGGAATGTGATTATGTCCGTCCCCTGAAAAGCCAGGCGGATGGACATATCGTTAAAATTCTGGCGGGTCAGTATTGCCCACTCTGCGGTGGTGAATTAGCCCTGCGGCAGGGGCGTTTCGGCATGTTTATTGGATGTAGCCGCTACCCGGAATGTGAGCATACGGAACAAATCGATAAGCCTGATGAAACGGCAATTGCGTGCCCTCAGTGTCAGCGCGGTCAGTTGGTACAGCGCCGCTCCCGTTATGGTAAGACTTTCCATTCGTGCGATCGCTACCCTGAATGCCAGTTCGTTATCAATTTTAAACCGGTAGCGGGAACCTGCCCTCATTGCAATTATCCGCTACTTATAGAGAAGAAAACCGCGCAAGGCATGAAACGCTTCTGCGCCAGTAAACAATGTGGAAAGCCGGTTACGGCGGATCAAAATAGTGAATAATAACCTGCCATCAGGCTCCATTGCGCATGCTGTGGACGTACTGAAAAAAGAAGAAGTCATCGCCTATCCAACTGAAGCTGTTTTTGGAGTCGGTTGCGATCCTGACAGCGAGACGGCCGTGAGCCGACTGCTTGCCTTAAAACAAAGACCCGTCGAGAAAGGGCTGATTTTGATCGCTGCGAATTACGAGCAGCTTAAACCCTATATCGATGACTCCATGCTGACGCCGGCGCAGCGCGAGACTATCTTCTCCGCGTGGCCTGGCCCGGTGACCTTCGTTTTCCCGGCGCAGCCGACAACGCCTCGCTGGTTAACCGGACGTTTTGATTCCCTCGCCGTTCGCGTAACTGACCATCCGCTGGTGGTTGAGCTGTGTCTGGCATTTGGTAAACCGCTGGTCTCAACCAGCGCCAACCTGACCGGATTGCCACCTTGCCGGACAACCGAAGAAGTACTGGCGCAGTTCGGGAACGACTTCCCTGTTGCTGTCGGTGAAACGGGAGGGCGCCTGAATCCGTCTGAAATTCGCGACGCTTTGACCGGCGAACGTTTTCGCCAGGGGTAATCTCATGGAAACCTATGCTGTTTTTGGTAATCCCATTGCACACAGCAAGTCACCGTTGATCCATCAGCAGTTCGCGGAGCAGCTACAGATAGATCACCCCTATGGTCGCGTACTGGCGCCAGTGGATGCCTTTATCCCTACGCTTGAGGCCTTTTTCGCCGCGGGGGGCAAAGGCGCGAATGTGACGGTCCCGTTTAAAGAAGAAGCCTTCGAACGTGCGGATGAGCTGACCGAACGCGCTTCACTTGCTGGTGCAGTCAATACCCTAAAACGGCTTGAGGATGGACGCCTTCTGGGGGACAACACCGACGGGATTGGTTTACTCAGCGATCTGGAAAGACTCTCCTTTATCAAGCCCGGTTTCCGGATCCTGCTGATTGGCGCGGGTGGCGCATCGCGGGGCGTTTTGTTGCCTCTGCTTTCACTAGACTGTTCGGTGACCATCACGAACAGAACCTTTTCCCGGGCAGAAGCGCTGGCGGCGTTGTTTGCGCATACCGGCAGCGTGAGCGCGGTAGCGCTTGACGATCTTGCCGAACGTGAGTTCGATCTTGTCATTAATGCCACATCCAGCGGCATCAATGGCGAGATCCCGGCAATTCCCGCTTCGCTGGTCAGTGCGCATATGTACTTCTATGACATGTTCTATCAGAAAGGGAAGACGCCTTTCCTGAACTGGTGTGAACAACACGGCGCGAAACAGTTAGCCGATGGGCTGGGAATGCTGGTGGGGCAGGCTGCGCATGCGGTGCTGCTCTGGCACGGAGTGTTGCCTGCGGTCGAGCCGGTCATTGAAAAGCTAAAGCAGGAGCTTTCGGCGTGAATCAGGCTATTCATTTCCCGGACAGAGAGAGCTGGGATGAGCATAAACAAGCGGTCTGTTTTCCGGTGCTGGTACAGGGCATGCAACTTACCTGTGCCATCCATGGAGAAACGCTGTTGCATCGTTTTGGCGGCACAGACCCGCTAGCGGTATTTTGCGAAAATCGCTGGGATCTGGAAGAGGAAGCCAGCGATTTAATCCGCGAACAGCAGGAAGACGATCAGGGCTGGGTTTGGTTATCCTGATCCAAATAGTCATTCTTCCATTTTACGTAGTTGTTCGCCGAGTATTTTAATCCTTCGATCTCTGCCTCCTTAAGGGGGCGGATCTGTTTTACCGGACTTCCCAGATAGAGATAACCGCTCTCCAGCCGTTTGTTCTGCGGGACCAGGCTACCGGCACCAATCATTACGTCATCTTCTACTATGACGCCATCCAGCAAAATCGACCCCATGCCAACAAGGACGCGATTTCCGATCGTGCAGCCGTGGAGCATCACTTTATGGCCGACGGTAACATCCTCTCCAATGATGAGGGGATTACCCTCGGGGTTATAGGAGGATTTGTGCGTGACATGCAGAACGCTACCGTCCTGAATGTTGGTACGTGCACCAATCGACACATAGTTAACATCTCCCCTGATGGCGACGAGCGGCCAGATGCTGACATCATCGGCCATTCGCACATCACCAACGACCACGCTGCTGGCATCGATCATCACGCGATCGCCTTTTTGGGGGAACAGATCTTTATAAGGGCGTATTACTGCTGGCATATCTACCTCTAAGAATGAGCGCTATAAGAAGACTTTGATCGTATTAATGGATCGAGGCAAGGCAAAATACGTCAATATTTAAGCAGATCGGGCGGGATTTCAGCGAAAAGCGCGGAAAATCAGCAGTCGGAAAAAAAGATCTAAAAAATACTTGTGCTAAAAAATGGGATCCCTATAATGCGCCTCCATCGACACGGCGGATGTGAATCACTTCACAGACAACCCGGTCGGTTGAAGAGAAAAAATCCTGAAATAACGGGTTGACTCTGAAAGAGGAAAGCGTAATATACGCCACCTCGCAACGGTGAGCGAAAGCCGCGTTGCACTGCTCTTTAACAATTTATCAGACAATCTGTGTGGGCACTCAAAGTGACATGGATTCTTAACGTCGCAAGACGAAAAATGAATACCAAGTCTCTGAGTGAACATACGTAATTCATTACGAAGTTTAATTCACGAGCATCAAACTTAAATTGAAGAGTTTGATCATGGCTCAGATTGAACGCTGGCGGCAGGCCTAACACATGCAAGTCGAGCGGTAGCACAGGAGAGCTTGCTCTCCGGGTGACGAGCGGCGGACGGGTGAGTAATGTCTGGGAAACTGCCTGATGGAGGGGGATAACTACTGGAAACGGTAGCTAATACCGCATAACGTCGCAAGACCAAAGAGGGGGACCTTCGGGCCTCTTGCCATCAGATGTGCCCAGATGGGATTAGCTAGTAGGTGGGGTAACGGCTCACCTAGGCGACGATCCCTAGCTGGTCTGAGAGGATGACCAGCCACACTGGAACTGAGACACGGTCCAGACTCCTACGGGAGGCAGCAGTGGGGAATATTGCACAATGGGCGCAAGCCTGATGCAGCCATGCCGCGTGTATGAAGAAGGCCTTCGGGTTGTAAAGTACTTTCAGCGGGGAGGAAGGTGTTGTGGTTAATAACCACAGCAATTGACGTTACCCGCAGAAGAAGCACCGGCTAACTCCGTGCCAGCAGCCGCGGTAATACGGAGGGTGCAAGCGTTAATCGGAATTACTGGGCGTAAAGCGCACGCAGGCGGTCTGTCAAGTCGGATGTGAAATCCCCGGGCTCAACCTGGGAACTGCATTCGAAACTGGCAGGCTAGAGTCTTGTAGAGGGGGGTAGAATTCCAGGTGTAGCGGTGAAATGCGTAGAGATCTGGAGGAATACCGGTGGCGAAGGCGGCCCCCTGGACAAAGACTGACGCTCAGGTGCGAAAGCGTGGGGAGCAAACAGGATTAGATACCCTGGTAGTCCACGCCGTAAACGATGTCGACTTGGAGGTTGTGCCCTTGAGGCGTGGCTTCCGGAGCTAACGCGTTAAGTCGACCGCCTGGGGAGTACGGCCGCAAGGTTAAAACTCAAATGAATTGACGGGGGCCCGCACAAGCGGTGGAGCATGTGGTTTAATTCGATGCAACGCGAAGAACCTTACCTACTCTTGACATCCAGAGAACTTTCCAGAGATGGATTGGTGCCTTCGGGAACTCTGAGACAGGTGCTGCATGGCTGTCGTCAGCTCGTGTTGTGAAATGTTGGGTTAAGTCCCGCAACGAGCGCAACCCTTATCCTTTGTTGCCAGCGGTCCGGCCGGGAACTCAAAGGAGACTGCCAGTGATAAACTGGAGGAAGGTGGGGATGACGTCAAGTCATCATGGCCCTTACGAGTAGGGCTACACACGTGCTACAATGGCGCATACAAAGAGAAGCGACCTCGCGAGAGCAAGCGGACCTCATAAAGTGCGTCGTAGTCCGGATTGGAGTCTGCAACTCGACTCCATGAAGTCGGAATCGCTAGTAATCGTAGATCAGAATGCTACGGTGAATACGTTCCCGGGCCTTGTACACACCGCCCGTCACACCATGGGAGTGGGTTGCAAAAGAAGTAGGTAGCTTAACCTTCGGGAGGGCGCTTACCACTTTGTGATTCATGACTGGGGTGAAGTCGTAACAAGGTAACCGTAGGGGAACCTGCGGTTGGATCACCTCCTTACCTTAAAGAACCTGCCTTTGCAGTGCTCACACAGATTGTCTGATGAAAAGTAAATAGCAAGGCGTCTTGCGATTGAGACTTCACGTCCCCTTCGTCTAGAGGCCCAGGACACCGCCCTTTCACGGCGGTAACAGGGGTTCGAATCCCCTAGGGGACGCCACTTGCTGGTTCGTGAGTGAAAGTCACCTGCCGTCATATCTCAAAACTCATCTTCGGGTGACGTTTGAGATATTTGCTCTTTAAAAATCTGGATCAAGCTGAAAATTGAAACGACACATCTTAATTGGTGTGTTCGAGTCTCTCAAATTTTCGCAAGTCGATGATGAATCGAAAGAAACATCTTCGGGTTGTGAGGTTAAGCGACTAAGCGTACACGGTGGATGCCCTGGCAGTCAGAGGCGATGAAGGACGTGCTAATCTGCGAAAAGCGCCGGCGAGGTGATATGAACCTTTGACCCGGCGATGTCCGAATGGGGAAACCCAGTGTGATTCGTCACACTATCGTTAACTGAATACATAGGTTAACGAGGCGAACCGGGGGAACTGAAACATCTAAGTACCCCGAGGAAAAGAAATCAACCGAGATTCCCCCAGTAGCGGCGAGCGAACGGGGAGCAGCCCAGAGTCTGAATCAGCTTGTGTGTTAGTGGAAGCGTCTGGAAAGTCGCACGGTACAGGGTGACAGTCCCGTACACGAAAGCACACAGGCTGTGAACTCGAAGAGTAGGGCGGGACACGTGGTATCCTGTCTGAATATGGGGGGACCATCCTCCAAGGCTAAATACTCCTGACTGACCGATAGTGAACCAGTACCGTGAGGGAAAGGCGAAAAGAACCCCGGCGAGGGGAGTGAAAAAGAACCTGAAACCGTGTACGTACAAGCAGTGGGAGCACCTTCGTGGTGTGACTGCGTACCTTTTGTATAATGGGTCAGCGACTTATATTCTGTAGCAAGGTTAACCGTATAGGGGAGCCGAAGGGAAACCGAGTCTTAACTGGGCGTTAAGTTGCAGGGTATAGACCCGAAACCCGGTGATCTAGCCATGGGCAGGTTGAAGGTTGGGTAACACTAACTGGAGGACCGAACCGACTAATGTTGAAAAATTAGCGGATGACTTGTGGCTGGGGGTGAAAGGCCAATCAAACCGGGAGATAGCTGGTTCTCCCCGAAAGCTATTTAGGTAGCGCCTCGTGAACTCATCTTCGGGGGTAGAGCACTGTTTCGGCTAGGGGGCCATCCCGGCTTACCAACCCGATGCAAACTACGAATACCGAAGAATGTTATCACGGGAGACACACGGCGGGTGCTAACGTCCGTCGTGAAGAGGGAAACAACCCAGACCGCCAGCTAAGGTCCCAAAGTCATGGTTAAGTGGGAAACGATGTGGGAAGGCACAGACAGCCAGGATGTTGGCTTAGAAGCAGCCATCATTTAAAGAAAGCGTAATAGCTCACTGGTCGAGTCGGCCTGCGCGGAAGATGTAACGGGGCTAAACCATGCACCGAAGCTGCGGCAGCGACGCTTATGCGTTGTTGGGTAGGGGAGCGTTCTGTAAGCCGTTGAAGGTGTGCTGTGAGGCATGCTGGAGGTATCAGAAGTGCGAATGCTGACATAAGTAACGATAAAGCGGGTGAAAAGCCCGCTCGCCGGAAGACCAAGGGTTCCTGTCCAACGTTAATCGGGGCAGGGTGAGTCGACCCCTAAGGCGAGGCCGAAAGGCGTAGTCGATGGGAAACAGGTTAATATTCCTGTACTTGGTGTTACTGCGAAGGGGGGACGGAGAAGGCTATGTTAGCCGGGCGACGGTTGTCCCGGTTTAAGCATGTAGGCGGAACGATTAGGTAAATCCGGTCGTTTATTAACGCTGAGGTGTGATGACGAGGCACTACGGTGCTGAAGTAACAAATGCCCTGCTTCCAGGAAAAGCCTCTAAGCATCAGGTAACACGAAATCGTACCCCAAACCGACACAGGTGGTCAGGTAGAGAATACCAAGGCGCTTGAGAGAACTCGGGTGAAGGAACTAGGCAAAATGGTGCCGTAACTTCGGGAGAAGGCACGCTGATATGTAGGTGAAGCCCCTGCGGGTGGAGCTGAAATCAGTCGAAGATACCAGCTGGCTGCAACTGTTTATTAAAAACACAGCACTGTGCAAACACGAAAGTGGACGTATACGGTGTGACGCCTGCCCGGTGCCGGAAGGTTAATTGATGGGGTTAGCGGCAACGCGAAGCTCTTGATCGAAGCCCCGGTAAACGGCGGCCGTAACTATAACGGTCCTAAGGTAGCGAAATTCCTTGTCGGGTAAGTTCCGACCTGCACGAATGGCGTAATGATGGCCAGGCTGTCTCCACCCGAGACTCAGTGAAATTGAACTCGCTGTGAAGATGCAGTGTACCCGCGGCAAGACGGAAAGACCCCGTGAACCTTTACTATAGCTTGACACTGAACACTGGTCCTTGATGTGTAGGATAGGTGGGAGGCTTTGAAGCGTGGACGCCAGTCTGCGTGGAGCCATCCTTGAAATACCACCCTTTAATGGCTGGTGTTCTAACGTAGACCCGTAATCCGGGTTGCGGACAGTGTCTGGTGGGTAGTTTGACTGGGGCGGTCTCCTCCCAAAGAGTAACGGAGGAGCACGAAGGTTAGCTAATCCTGGTCGGACATCAGGAGGTTAGTGCAATGGCATAAGCTAGCTTGACTGCGAGAGTGACGGCTCGAGCAGGTGCGAAAGCAGGTCATAGTGATCCGGTGGTTCTGAATGGAAGGGCCATCGCTCAACGGATAAAAGGTACTCCGGGGATAACAGGCTGATACCGCCCAAGAGTTCATATCGACGGCGGTGTTTGGCACCTCGATGTCGGCTCATCACATCCTGGGGCTGAAGTAGGTCCCAAGGGTATGGCTGTTCGCCATTTAAAGTGGTACGCGAGCTGGGTTTAGAACGTCGTGAGACAGTTCGGTCCCTATCTGCCGTGGGCGCTGGAGAATTGAGGGGGGCTGCTCCTAGTACGAGAGGACCGGAGTGGACGCATCACTGGTGTTCGGGTTGTCATGCCAATGGCACTGCCCGGTAGCTAAATGCGGAAAAGATAAGTGCTGAAAGCATCTAAGCACGAAACTTGCCCCGAGATGAGTTCTCCCTGACTCCCTGAGAGTCCTGAAGGAACGTTGAAGACTACGACGTTGATAGGTCGGGTGTGTAAGCGCAGCGATGCGTTGAGCTAACCGATACTAATGAACCGTGAGGCTTAACCTTACAACGCCGAAGCTGTTTCGGCGAAGAGACGACACAATCAAATTTCAGCCTGATACAGATTAACAGAATTTGCCTGGCGGCTTTAGCGCGGTGGTCCCACCTGACCCCATGCCGAACTCAGAAGTGAAACGCCGTAGCGCCGATGGTAGTGTGGGGTCTCCCCATGTGAGAGTAGGGAACTGCCAGGCATCAAATTTAGCGTGCTGATATGGCTCAGTTGGTAGAGCGCACCCTTGGTAAGGGTGAGGTCCCCAGTTCGACTCTGGGTATCAGCACCACTTTATACTTAGGTTAAAGTTCGGCAAGAAGTAAAAGAATTTGTCTGGCGGCTTTAGCGCGGTGGTCCCACCTGACCCCATGCCGAACTCAGAAGTGAAACGCCGTAGCGCCGATGGTAGTGTGGGGTCTCCCCATGTGAGAGTAGGGAACTGCCAGACATCAAATAAGTGAAAAGGCCATCCGAAAGGATGGCCTTTTTGCGTTTATGCGCCAAAAAAACGGTAGGCCGGGTAAGGCGAAGCCGCCACCCGGCAGAGCAAACGACTAATGAATCACCTGCGACAGGAATGCTCGCGTGCGTTCTGACTTCGGATGCGCAAAGAACTCATCCGGCGGTGCCTGCTCAACAATCTCCCCGCGGTCCATAAAGATCACACGGTCGGCCACGGTTCGCGCAAACCCCATCTCATGCGTCACACACAACATGGTCATGCCGGATTGAGCCAGCCCAATCATGGTGTCCAGAACCTCTTTCACCATTTCCGGATCGAGGGCAGATGTAGGTTCATCAAACAGCATAATTTTCGGTTTCATACACAGCGAACGAGCGATAGCGACACGCTGCTGTTGGCCACCCGATATCTGGCCAGGGAATTTATTGGCATGCTCTGCGATACGTACACGCTCCAGGTAGTGCATTGCCAACGCCTCCGCTTCCTTTTTCGGCATCTTTCGTACCCAAATCGGCGCAAGCGTACAGTTCTGCAGAACGGTCAGGTGCGGAAACAGATTAAAGTGCTGAAATACCATTCCCACTTCCTGACGTACGCGTTCGATATTGCGGATATCTTCATTCAGCTCGATACCATCAACCACAATGCGTCCTTGCTGATGTTCTTCAAGATGGTTAATACAGCGAATGGTTGTGGATTTTCCGGAGCCCGAAGGGCCGCAAAGGACGATGCGCTCTCCCTGCTTGACCTTAAGATTAATGTCCTTCAGAACATGAAATTGTCCGTACCATTTATTCACATTTTCCAGCGTAATCATCGCGTCGGCGGGTGTCATAGTTATTTGGCTCATAATTTCCTCAGTGCGGTGTACGCCCGGTGTTAAAGCGCTTTTCCAGATGCTGGCTGTAGCGCGACATGCTAAAACAAAAGATCCAGTAGATCAGGGCAGCAAAGACATATCCTTCGGTGGACATACCCAGCCAGACAGGGTCAACGGTTGCCTGTTGCACGCTGCTAAAGAGATCGAACAATCCGATGATGATCACCAGGCTGGTATCCTTGAAGAGGGCAATGATCGTATTGACCAGACCCGGGATGACCAGCTTGAGTGCTTGTGGAAGAATGACCAGTCCCTGCGTTTTCCAGTAACCGAGAGCCAGTGATTCCGCCGCTTCGTACTGGCCTTTAGGCAACGCCTGCAAACCACCTCGCACAACTTCAGCGACATAGGCGGACTGGAAGAGAATCACCCCCACCAGGGCACGGATCAGCTTGTCGATGGTTGTTCCCTCTGCCATAAACAGCGGCAGCATGACCGACGACATAAACAACACGGTGATAAGCGGTACGCCGCGCCAGAACTCAATGAAGATAACGGAGAGCACGCGGACGATCGGCATTTTTGAACGCCGTCCCAGGGCCAGTAAAATCCCCCACGGTAAAGCACCGGCTATCCCCACTGAAGCGATAATCAGCGTCAGCGTCAGCCCGCCCCACTGGCGTGTTTCAACGCGTTCCAGTCCCAGGAAACCGCCATACAACAGTACCCAGACAATAATCGGATAAACCACTGCCCAGCCGGCAATATAGCGTCCACGATGAGGCAGCTTTTTCCAGAACATGGCTGCGACAGAAAACAGGCCAATAACCAGCGCCAGATTAATCCGCCAGCGCTGTTCGTGCGGATACAATCCATACATGAACTGGCCGAAGCGCTCATGAATAAACACCCAGCAGGCGCCGGCTTTTGTGCAGTCTGCTCGGGTTGAACCGACCCAGTTGGCCTGTAAAAACGCCCAGTTCAGCAGGGGAGGAATCAATTCCCACATGAGCCACAGGCAGACAATCGTCAGCATGCTGTTGCTCCAGCTGGAGAACAGATTCTTACGCGCCCAGAGAATGAAACGTCCACCTGTCGAGTTGGCAGGGCGCGAGGAGTGCGACAGTATCGCTTTTGTCATCATAGATCCTTAGCGCTCGACCAGTGCTATACGGCGGTTATAAAGGTTCATCAGCAGTGAAATCACCAGGCTGATGATCAGATAGACAGACATCGTGATGGCGATGGTTTCAATGGCTTGTCCGGTCTGGTTAAGCACGGTTCCGGCGAAGAGTGACACCATATCCGGATAACCAATCGCAGCGGCCAGCGACGAGTTTTTGACAATATTGAGATACTGGCTGGTCAGGGGGGGAATGATGACCCGTAAAGCCTGCGGAATGATGACCTGGCGAAGCGTCACGGTATGGGGTAATCCCAGCGAGCGCGCCGCCTCGTGCTGCCCATAAGGAACGGCCTGGATCCCTGCACGGATAATCTCTGCGATAAACGCGGACGTATAAATCGACAGCGCCAGCGTCAGGGCCGCCAGCTCGGGAATTAATACCATCCCGCCCTGAAAGTTAAAGCCACGCAGATGTGGAATATCCCAGTGCAAAGCGGCCCCAAACAGCCAGTGTGCAATTAGCGGCAGGCTAACGATCAGGACAGCTGCAGTGGGCCAGGTTCTACGAAGCTGACCGGTTTTGATCTGATGTTTGCGGTTAAAACGGAATACCCCCGCAGAGAGCGCAAGCGCTATCACAATCGCGCCGATAAAAGCGTACAGCCCTTCACCCGGCTGAGGAGAAGGGATGGACAAACCACGGTTACTCAGGAAAAACAGCTCAAACGCGTCGACGGCCTGGCGGGGACCGGGAAGGTTACGCAGTACGGCGAAATACCAGAAGAAGATCTGCAGCAGCGGGGGGATATTGCGGAACGTCTCAATATAAACAGTCGACAGTTTCCGCAGGAGCCAGTTTTCAGAAAGACGCGCCAGGCCAATAAAGAAGCCCAGTATCGACGCGAAGACGATACAAAGCGCCGATACCAACAGCGTATTCAGTAAACCGACCACGAATACGCGTCCGTACGTGTCACCTTCCTGGTAATCAATAAGGTGCTGAACAATGCCAAACCCCGCGCTGCGGTCTAAAAACGCGAAACCGGAGGTAATGCCGCGGTTATTCAGGTTGGTGATGGTGTTATGGATCAGATACACGGCGATGAGAACAACCGCAACAATAGCAATAATCTGGAATAGCCAGGCGCGGACCGCGGGATGAGAAAAGGATAGCGATCCTTTTACGGCTGAGCGGCGATGGGACATAAAGAAACCTCAGTAACCATGACTCTGGAGTGGGCACTGCCGGAGCAGTGCCCGTTACAGCTATGACTTAACGTACTGGTGGTGCGTACTGAATACCGCCGTTGTTCCAGAGATTGTTCTGGCCGCGTTTGATCTTCAGCGGGCTTTCCGATCCCACGTTGCGTTCAAAGATCTCAGAGTAGTTGCCCACCTGTTTGATGATGTTGTAAGCCCACTTGTTATCCAGCTTCAGATCCTTGCCGAAATCACCTTCTTTACCGAGCAGGTGTGCCATATCCGGGTTGGATGGCTTAGCGGCTTTTTCATCAACGTTTTTGGAATTGATGCCCATCTCTTCTGCGTTCAGCATGGCAAACAGCGTCCAGCGAACGATGGAGAACCAGTCTTCATCGCCGCGACGAACGACGGGGCCGAGAGGCTCTTTGGAGATCACTTCAGGCAGGACAATCCACTCTGCCGGATTGCTCAGCTTAATGCGTAAGGCATACAGCTGTGACTGGTCAGAGGCCAGCGTGTCGCAACGGCCGGATTCCAGCGCTTTGGCCGATTCATCCGAGCGGTCGAATGTCACCGGGGTATATTTCATGTTGTTTGCTTTGAAATAATCCGCGACGTTCAGCTCGGTATCGGTGCCTGCCTGAATACAAACGGTGGCGCCATCCAGTTCCTTAGCGCTTTTCAGGCCGGCTTTATTGTGGGTCAGGAAGCCGATGCCGTCATAATAGGTCACGCCCGTAAATGACATCCCCATGCCTGCATCGCGGGAGGAAGTCCAGGTGGTGTTACGGGAGAGCATGTCGACCTCGCCGGACTGCAGCGCCGTAAAGCGTTCTTTCGCCGTCAGCGGGGTGTATTTCACTTTGCTGTCATCGCCAAAAACGGCGGCTGCAACGCCACGGCAGACATCCACATCAATACCGGTAAATTTGCCGTTCGCATCGGCATAAGAGAAGCCAGGCAAACCGTCACTGATACCACATTGAACAAAACCTTTCTTTTTAACGGCATCCAGTGTCGTTCCCGCATGGGCTTGACCGGCTACGGCAAACAACATGCCTGCAGCGGCCAGGCTGGCTATCATCGTCTTTTTCATAATGCATCCTGTGTGGCGAAATTTATCGTTATAGAGGCGTTTTTAAACGCTTTACCTGTCTGTGGCTTTGGCCAACGTTTATAAAGCAAACGTAATGCCAGTTTTGCGTTCGACAAAATAAGAGACGAGTGAACGCTTAATGCTGAGTGTAGACAGGCTTAAATAAAACGAGCGCCCCGAAACGGTGCGAAATTACAACCTGTGCCACAAATCGGAGCAAAAGTTGCGAGTCGGGTCAGGAAAAAGAAGAGATAGTTTTCAGCGTGAATATTGGCAGGGTATTCAATAATATTAATGTGTGAAAATCATCACGATAGAATAAGTAATTTGAATGAGTATGCGAAAAAGTTGTGACTGACTTCAGGCTTGGAATAATTACGCGAATAGATACGGGGCTATTTTTTTACTTATTTGAAAATACTGCACTCATTAAAAGCAAAAGCGCGGCCAGAGCCGCGCTTTCTCAACAGATTTTACTTGGTCAGGGCAACAATACCCAGCGTCAGACCCGCTACTGCGGCAGCACCGCCGGCGATAGCACCCGCAGTCTCCCAGTTATCCTGGGTGGTGCCTTTCATACAGGTATTGGTATGAACCAGTCGGCCCTGGTCGTCGTAAACCGGTACACATGGAGAGTCGTGCGCGCAACCAGCAAGCAGCGCAGCGAGAAGTGCAACGGAAATGAATCTTTTCATGATGTTACCTCAGTATTATTTCTCATCCGCTATAAAGCCAGGAGGGCTATTAACGAACTGGAGGTTATTTTACCACCGGGGTAAGTCCCCGTTACACGAGGAATAATCTCAAATTATGTAGTTTGTAAAAATCGTGGAGAAAAGTCGGTTTAAGGAGGAATTAATGGAGGAATTATGAAGTTGCAAGAGACTGTTTTTACTTAATGCAAATCATCATATTCTTAATACTGCCTTTATGTAAAACCTAATTCGTTGTTTATGTTAAAAATAAAAAGGCACCAGAGGTGCCTTTTCAGGGAAAAATTAACCTTTATGGTGCGTAAACCGTCGCCGAACAACCACAAAGAAAACAGGAACGAAGAAAATCGCCAGAAGGGTTGCGGAAAGCATTCCCCCCATAACGCCCGTACCAACGGCGTTTTGCGCGCCGCTCCCGGCCCCGGTGCTGATCACCAGCGGCATGACGCCAAGAATAAAGGCCAGGGACGTCATCAGGATCGGTCGAAGGCGCATCCTGGAAGCTTCCAGCGTGGCTTCAATAATGCCTTTGCCTTCTTTATCCATCAGGTCTTTAGCAAATTCGACGATCAGAATGGCGTTTTTCGCCGATAAACCAATCGTCGTCAGCAGGCCGACCTGGAAATAGACGTCGTTGTTTAACCCGCGCAGCGACGCTGCGAGAAGCGCCCCAATGACCCCCAGCGGCACAACCAGCATGACGGAGAACGGAATGGACCAGCTTTCATACAGCGCAGCCAGGCACAGGAACACCACGATCAGTGAAATGGCGTACAGTGCTGGCGCCTGGTTACCCGAGAGGCGCTCCTGATAAGACATCCCTGTCCAGTCATAGCCGATACCGGAAGGCAGTTTTGCCGCGAGGCTTTCCATCATAGCCATGGCCTCACCGGTGCTTTTACCCGGGGCTGATTCACCCAGGATCTCCATAGAAGGCATCCCGTTATAGCGCTCCAGGCGAGGTGAACCATAGACCCAGTGAGCGTTGCTGAAGGCGGAGAACGGGACCATTTCCCCATTCGCGCTGCGCACGTAAAGGTTATTAATATCTCCTGGCAACATACGGAATTTTGCCTCGGCCTGGACGTAGACCTTTTTCACGCGCCCATGATCGATAAAGTCGTTCACATAGCTGCCACCTAAGGCCGTCGAAATCGTCTGGTTCACGTCAGAAAGGCTGACGCCCAGCGCCTGCGCTTTCTCCTGATCGACATCCAGCTTGAACTGAGGCGTATCTTCAAGACCGTTAGGGCGGACGCGAACCAGCAGGTCAGGGTGCTCATTCACCATGCTGAGCAGTTGGTTACGCGCCTGCGTCAGTTGGGTATGCCCCAGGTTGGCCTGATCGATCAATTCAAAGTCGAAGCCCGTGGCGGTACCCAGTTCGATAATTGCAGGCAGGTTAAACGGGAACACGAGGCCGTCTTTAATTTGACTGAATGCTTTCGTCGCGCGACCCACAATGGCTTCAACGCCGTTTTCCGCCCCCGGGCGCTCCTCCCAGGGCTTCAGGCTGACGAAGGCAATACCGGCGTTCTGACCCTGGCCGCTAAAGCTAAAGCCGTTTACAGTAAAGACGGATTCAACGTTCGCTTTCTCTTTGTTCAGATAGTAGTCCTGAACCTGGTCGAGGACCTGCTGAGTACGCGTCTGGGTTGCACCCGCCGGGAGTTGAACCATCGTCATAAATACCCCCTGATCCTCTTCGGGCAGGAAAGAGGTAGGCAAGCGCAGGAAGAGCACCGCCATCCCCCCGACGATAATGACGTACACCACCAGATAGCGCCCTGCCTTACGCAAAATACCGCTCACGCTGTTGCTGTAGTGCTCCACGCTTTTATCGAAGAGCGCATTAAACCAGCCGAAGAAGCCACCTTTCTTCTCATGATGGTCGCCGGATACGGGCTTAAGCAACGTTGCGCAGAGTGCGGGCGTAAGGATTAGCGCAACCAGTACGGACAACGCCATTGCGGAAACGATAGTCAGCGAGAACTGGCGATAGATCGCCCCCGTCGAGCCGCCAAAAAAGGCCATCGGAATAAAGACCGCCGAGAGCACCATGGCGATCCCGACCAGTGCACCCTGGATCTGCTCCATCGACTTCTGCGTGGCCTCTTTCGGCGGCAGTTTGTCCTCGACCATGACGCGTTCAACGTTCTCAACGACCACGATAGCGTCATCGACCAGCAGACCTATCGCCAGCACCATGCCGAACATCGTCAGGGTATTGATGGAGAAACCGAATGCCGCCAGAACCGCGAAGGTACCCAGCAGAACGACCGGCACCGCGATAGTCGGGATGAGCGTCGCCCGCAGGTTTTGCAGGAACAGGTACATGACCAGGAAGACGAGGATGATTGCTTCAAACAGGGTCTTCACCACTTCGTGAATGGAGATCTTCACAAAAGGCGTGGTGTCATAGGGATAGACCACTTTCAGCCCCTGCGGGAAGAACTGCTGCAGTTGCGCCAGCTTGCTCTTAATGGCTGCCGCAGTGTCCAGCGCATTTGCCCCGGTTGCCAGCTTAATCCCCAGGCCGGTTGCCGCCTGCCCGTTGATTTTAGTGACCATGTTGTAGTTTTCACCACCCAGCTCAATACGAGCCACGTCCTTCAGATGAACCATCGAGCCGTCCTGATTCACCCTGAGCGTCACGCGGCCAAACTCATCCGGTGATTTCAGGCGGGTTTGCGCGATGATCGAGGCATTCAGCTGCTGCCCGGGAATGGACGGCGTTCCGCCCAGCTGGCCTGCCGCTATCTGGTCGTTCTGCGTTTTCAGCTGGTTGATAATATCCTGCGGCGTTAGCTGATATTTGTTCATCGCGTTGCTGTCGAGCCAGATGCGCATCGCATACTGAGCGCCAAACAGCTGAACGTCACCGACGCCAGACGTTCGGCTGATGGCATCTTTGACGTTCGACGCGACATAGTCAGAGATGTCATTCTGCGTGAGATTTTTGTTGTCTGAAACAAAGCCGGCGACCAGCAGGAAGCTACTGCTGGATTTCTCCACGCCAATCCCTTGCTGCTGTACCTCTTGCGGCAGCAGCGGCATGGCGAGCTGCAGCTTGTTCTGCACCTGCACCTGGGCGATGTCCGGATCGGTTCCTGACTCGAAGGTCAGGGTGATGGTGACGTTACCCGCTGAATCGCTGGTGGAGGACATATACATCAGCTTATCGATACCGTTCATGTTCTGTTCGATAACCTGGGTCACGGTATCCTGCACCGTTTGAGCGTCAGCTCCCGGGTAGGTCGCGGATATCGCCACGGCGGGAGGGGCAATGGTCGGATACTGTGCGACGGGAAGTTTGAGAATGGCCAGCCCGCCTGCAATCATCAAAATGATGGCAAGTACCCAGGCGAAAACCGGTCTCTGAATAAAGAAATTAGCCATGTCGTCGTCCCTTAACCGGCTGGCGTCGTGGTGGTATCCGGCGTGGCGACGACGGTTACCCCCGGTCTGACTTTCTGTAGCCCGCTGACAATCACGCGATCACCGTTTTTCAGCCCTTCCGTCACCAGCCAGCGATCGCCAATTGCCTGAGGGGCCACGACGGTTCGCGGTTCAACCTGGTTTTTATCGTTCACCACCAGGACGGTTGCATCGCCTCGTGGTGTACGGGTTACGCCCTGCTGTGGCACCAGAATCGCATCCGGCTGGGTGCCTTCATCAATGCGGGCGCGAACGAACATGCCGGGTAACAACAGATGCTGAGGGTTCCGGAAAATGGCGCGCAGGGTAATCGAGCCGGTACTTTCATCGACCGTGACGTCAGAGAACTGCAATGTGCCTTTCAGCGGATAGGGATGCCCGTTCTCCATCAGCAGTTCAACGCTGCTGGCGGTATCGCCTTTTTGCAGGCTCGTCTGTTTCAGGCGCATAAAATCATTGCTGGACTGGGTGACATCGACATAAATCGGATCGAGCTGCTGGACCGTTGCCAGCGCTGCGGCTTGTCCGTTCGTCACCAGCGCCCCTTCGGTCACGCTGGATTTCCCGATACGACCATCAACCGGAGAGGTCACTTTGGTGTAGGCAAGGTTGATACGTGCGCTTTCAACGCCCGCTTTTGCGGCAACCACGCTGGCATCTGCCTGCTGAGCCGTCGCCACGGCCTGGTCATACTCCTGCTTACTGACATACTGGGTGCCTACCAGCGGGAGATAACGTTTCACCGTCAGGTGTGCAATATTGGCCGCCGCCTGAGCCTTCGCCAGTTCGCCTTTCGCGCTGTCATAGGCTGCCTGATAGGTCGCAGGATCGATCTGGTAGAGTGACTCGCCCGCTTTTACATCGCTACCCTCCGCGAAGTTACGGCGAAGGATAATGCCGCTAACCTGAGGACGAACCTCCGCAACGCGAAATGCATCTGTTCTGCCCGGGAGTTCAGTGGTGACGGCCAGAGGCGCGCTTTTCACAATATGCACGCTGACCTGAGGCGCCTGCAGATGCTGTTGTTGATTTTCCTGACCATCGCATCCAGTGAGCAGTACCGTGCAGACAATGAAACCGGATAAGGGCAAGCGTCTGAAATGATTCGTCATTACTGTTCCTTTAAATACCCATTAACCGATATATGCCGCGAATCGGTAGCAGGGGCAGAGGGATAAAAATAAAATGTAGCTGCGTATAATAATGAGGGTATTTAATGTTTTTTAATTTATAAGTGCGAATGACAATGCTTGTAGAAGAAAATCAGAATCAGACCGGCTCCATTCTGGGATATAGTCTGGCATGTTAATCAGGTAAATGAGTTTAATATTTTATAATTATTCATTCCGCCAATTTAATTGATTGGATGTATTTGTATTAATTATAAATCAAGAGGGGTGACTTTTTTTGTGCAAAATTAAAACGGATTTTAGTGAATACTTACATTTGATGAACGCAATATGACCTTTAAACCTTGCGAGTAACGAGTAGTTGCCTATGGCGCGTAAAAAGAAAGAAGAGGCTCAACAAACCCGGCAGCAGCTGATTGAGGCGGCTATCGGACAGTTTGCCACGCGTGGCGTTGCCAGCACGACGCTGACGGATATCGCCGATGCCGCTAAGGTGACGCGCGGCGCGATCTACTGGCACTTCACCAGTAAATCTGAAATATTTAATGCCATCTGGGAACACCAATTACCGCTTCGCGACATTATTAACGACAGGCTTTCCCTTTCCGATAGTGACGATCCATTGTTAAAACTTCGTGAGCAATTTATTACCGCGCTGCAGTATATTGCCCATGAACCCCGGCAATGTGCGCTTTTACAAATTCTGTATCATAAGTGTGAATTTAGCAGTGATATGATTTCTGAACGTGAAATCAGAAAGCGTATCGGATTCAACGATGACACGCTACGTGCCGCGCTGGAGACCTGTATTTCGCGAAACATCATTTCGCCACAGGTGAATGTTGAACTCACCTTGATTGTATTCCACGGTTTTTTTAGCGGAATAATTAAAAACTGGTTAATGAATAACGACAGTTTTAATCTTTATCAGCAGGCTCCCGCTCTGGTCGATAGCATACTGGCGACACTCCCGGTTATTCGCGTGTCGCCAGATGAGGGTGCTTACTGTTCAGCGCCAGGTAACATTTCCCCTCGGGCACAAAGTGCCTCTATGGTCTGCGCGCTGACGGGTTTACCTAACAGATAACCCTGAAGGGTGTTACAGCCCAGCTCGGTTAAAAAGGCTTGCTGCGCTTCGGTTTCCACACCTTCAGCCACGACTTTCAGGTTAAGTGTTTTAGCGAGAGCCACAATTGCTGAGACAATAGTGGCATCCTCGCTTTCGCCGCTGAGCTCTTTCACAAACGCCCTGTCGATTTTCAATTCGCAGGCCGGTAATCGCTTGAGGTACAGCAGGCTCGAATATCCGGTGCCAAAATCATCAATGGAGGCCTTCACGCCCGCATCCGTCAGCTCTGTCAGCACGCGTACGCTCTCATCCGGGTTGCTCATCGCCGTGGTTTCCGTCACTTCGAGGATCAACATTTCCGGTGGCACCTGGTGAAGTGCCAGGCAGTCGAGAACCGTTTTAACCAGCGAAGGTTGTTCAAACTGCAGTGTCGACAGGTTTACCGCCATTGACCAGCTTTGATGCCCCTGGAGATGCCATTCCCGCAGCTGACGACAGGCTTCATGAATCACCCAGTTGCCAATGGGGACGATTAGCCCCGTTTTTTCCGCCAGCGGCAGAAAAAGGTCCGGCGTCAGTAGCCCCTGCTTAGGATGCTGCCAGCGCAATAACGCCTCGAATCCGAGGACCGGGCCCGCCGGGGCGTGAAATTTTGGCTGATACAGCAGGCGCAGCTCATTGCGATCGATTGCCATCCACAGATCGTTCATTAACTGGAGATGGGTTTGCGCCAGGGTGTTCATGGAGGGCTGGAAAAAGTGGTAACCGTTACGGCCCATATGCTTCGTGTGATACATCGCCGCGTCGGCGTTAAACATCAGCTCACGCTCGGTTTTGCCGTCGTGAGGGTAGAGCGCGATACCAATGCTGAGGGTCACTACCAGTTCATAGGGGCTGAGATTGAACGGGCTATCGATCGCGCGCACCAGCGAATTTGCCAGCGATGCCGCGTCGTCCGGACCTTCTCCCTCTGCCAGCAGAACAAATTCATCACCGCCGATACGTGCAAGGGTGAACTGGCCTTTCAGGAGAAGCAGCAGACGCTGCGTAACGGCGACCAGCAGCCTGTCACCGACATCATGGCCGTAGGCATCATTGATGGCTTTAAAGCCGTCAAGATCCATGAACATTAGGGCAAAGTGGTTCCCTTCACGATCGGCTTTGCTGATGGCCTGATCGAGTCTGTCTTCCAGCAGGATACGGTTGGGCAGACGCGTCAGGGTATCGTGTAGCGCCAGTTGAGCGAGCTCCCGGTTAGCTTCTGCCAGCGACGAGGCCAGAAGGGCGGTGCGTGCCTGAAGGCGGGCATCCAGCATCGACACCAGCAGGGTGATCCCAAGAATTGAGAGCGCGACGACGCTGACCAGCACCGCCAGCCAGCTCCCGTTGATACCCTCATGGTGAACCATTGTGGACATCGGAAACTGCGCCGCTTTCATCCCGGCATAGTGCATGCCGGCAATGGCAATTCCCATCGTGATGGCGGCACCCATGCGCATCAGCACAACCTGAGCGGCTTCGCGACGCAGGCGGAAGGTCAGCCATAATGCCGCGAGCGAAGCGGCAAGCGCAATCACGACCGAAATGGCCACCCAGACCTTGTCCCAGATAATCCCGGGCATCACCTCCAGCGCCGCCATGCCGGTGTAATGCATAGCAACAATACCGCTTCCCATCACCAGCGCGCCGGGCAGCAGTCGGCGCAGGCGTAGTTGCTCGCAGCTCACGAGCCATAGCGCAAACAGCGACGAACCTACGGCGATGACCATGGATAACACCGTCAGGGTGGCGTTGTAGCTCATGCTCATGGAGAGGTCCATCGCCAGCATGCCGATAAAATGCATGGCCCACACGCCAATCCCCATAGCAATACCGCCGCCAGCCAGCCAGACGCGGGCAACGACACCTTCACTCCCGGCGACGCGTGCAGCCATGTTCAGCGCGGTATACGCAGCAAGAATGGCAACAACAAAGGAGAGGACGACAAGGATAGGGTTGTATTGGCTGACCAGCATGGACGGTTCTACTCGAGTGTGGGGTTACGCTAGAGCGGTTGAGAAGGGCGAGACATTATCACCGTCAGGTAATGGCTCAAAGGGATTTAAATCCCCGTTTTTAGTGGGTAATAACGGGGTGGTTTGCGCAATCGGGCGGTTAGTCGAGCTCTGAGCAGTTCACGAGTTTCAGCGGATTAACGGAGTTCATATTACGACACTTATCGGTTTCGGTGCTCATCAGTTCAATCCACTGCATCAGGAGTGTATCGAAAATGAGAACGGAGATTGCAAAGACAACCAGCCACCAGTATTTACGAATCATTGTGTCATTCCGCGAGAAGATCGCCAGTAAGGTGGGGGAAATATACACGAAAAACCGTGGTTGAAAAGCGGGAGAGGCGAAGGTTTACAATGCGTTGACGGAGAAGCGCAGGTAATAAAAAAGGCGCTTCCCCATGCCGAAGAGCGCCTTTTTAAACAAGCATTTAACTGATTAGTATCAGTTCATGCCGTATTTTTTCAGTTTCTTACGCAGAGTACCACGGTTGATACCCATCATCAGCGCAGCGCGGGTTTGGTTACCGCGGGTGTATTGCATCACCATGTCCAACAGTGGCTGTTCAACTTCAGCCAGTACCAGCTCATACAGATCATTAACATCCTGACCATTCAGTTGAGCAAAATAGTTCTTCAGTGCCTGTTTAACCGAGTCACGCAGGGGCTTTTGAGTTACCTGGTCCTGAGAGTTAACGGTAGAAACGGTCAGTACGTCAGAATTTACGCGTTGTTCGAACATAGTTCTGTCAGCTCTTTATTTCATTACGCAAGATTTTCGAAGTATGCCTCCAACGCCTCCAGCTGTACGCTGGCATCCTCTATGGCGTTGAATGTGCGCCGAAACTGGTCATCTGGAGCGTGCTCCTGGAGATACCAGGAGACGTGTTTACGCGCAATTCGGTACCCTTTTGCCTGACCGTAGTGGTCATGCAGTTCCCGAACATGCGAACAAAGCAAGCGCTTAACCTCTGCCAGAGGCAGCGGAGCAAGCAGCTCCCCAGTGTCCAGATAATGCTGGATTTCCCGGAAGATCCAGGGTCTTCCCTGAGCTGCACGTCCTATCATCAGAGCATCAGCTCCCGTATAGTCGAGTACAGCCCTGGCTTTAAGCGGGTCAGTTATGTCGCCATTCGCGATAATCGGAATGGAAACTTTCTGCTTAACTGCCCGAATGCTGTCGTATTCAGCTTCACCGTTGAACAAACAGGCGCGAGTGCGTCCATGGATGGTCAGGGCCTGAATGCCACAGTCTTCGGCCAGTTGGGCAATCTCTACACAGTTACGGTGTTCCGGCGACCAACCCGTGCGAATCTTCAACGTAACAGGAACGTCCACCGCGCTGACAACCGCCGTCAGGATAGCTTTCACCTGGTCGGGGTATTGCAGAAGGGCTGAACCTGCAAGCTTGCGATTCACCTTTTTGGCCGGGCACCCCATATTGATATCAATAATCTGGGCACCACTTTCCACGTTAATCCGCGCGGCATCTGCCATCTCTTCAGGCACGCTTCCGGCAATTTGCACGGTGCGAATACCTGGTTCATCAACGTGCACCATCCGAAGGCGGGATTTATCGCTTTCCCAAACCTGCGGGTTAGACGACATCATCTCGGATACGGTTAAACCGGCTCCCATCTCATAGCACAGCGTCCTGAACGGCCGGTCTGTAATACCTGCCATTGGGGCTGCGATCAGGCGATTTCTAAGCTGGTGGTGTCCGATGCGCATGAGTTAAGAAATGACCATACTGTGACTGCAAGGCGGCGTATATTACGCATTTTTTGCACGAGATGAAAGGCCAAACTTTGAACAATCCACTGTTGTAGATCAAGGAATCGCCACCCAATCTTCCCGTTAAAAATTATTCATTATTTAAATCATTAAGTTATATGATAATGGTTATTTTATGGGCGCTTACAATTTCCCGTAACTTCTCATCATTTCTGAATAAATGCGTCGCTGAAGCGGGATAATCTGCTGTTTTTAGCAACAGATTTCCCTTCTTCTTTGCGATCTGCGTCGCATTTTAGAACATGATCGTCATGCGAAAAATGCGTGTTATTCAACCACGACGCGCCCATGCAGCGACTGTACCGGACGGTTATTATCGTGATGCATTGTCTGGGTGAATCTGGCAAGTTGTTCTGCAGAAACCGTCAGGGGCTGTTTAAGTACAATCCAGGTAACGCCTTCTGAACACGGTGGAGTGGTCAGTGAACCGCTAAAGCGCCAGTACGTTTTATTTTTTGGCAGCAGTTTGTTCAGGTTGAGATCCTGTTTGATGGAGACGTTCTGCTCGGCCTGCTGAGGCATAACGCGCCACAGTTTTTCTAGTTCCGGGTTTGCGGCTCCTTTATCAAACATGACCGCCACCACCGTCAGTTCCCCATTGGCATTTTTATGAACCAGATGCATTTCCATCGCGTATCTCTTGCCATGTACGGTGTTTTCGCTCGGCGCGTGGAAATGGAACTGCTGTAACGTCCAGGTTTGCTTATCGAGAGTAAGAGTATCGCGGGTGTTCGCCTGTTCACCTGCCTGAATGGTATGGCCATTGTTCGTCAGTGTAACAGGGCCATCAACGTAGTGGGTTTGTAGCGGGGAGAGGTGGGCGATAGCGGTCGAATCAATATTAATAGGGGACTGGTTCATTCCGCTTTGACAGGTCTTGTATGCCTCGTCCATCTCGCCCCAGTGTTGCGGTGAACCTTCCCCTTCATAGCTCCAGTGTGATGCGAATGCTGAAGCCGAGATCATGCTCAGCGCCAGCAGCGCTGCCTTGCCTATAACGTGTGTCATCATATTCTTCCGGTGAATTTTTGTAATACAAATCAGCATGATTTGTGTGGTTATTTTACCGAAGAATGAACGGGGTAGAGAGGATTATCAGAGGGGGAGAGGCGTGGTCAGATGACCACGCCAGATTCTTATTTTTTACGGCCGGTGATGCGGCACCACTCTTCTTTTTCCACCACCGGGTCGAGGGCAAAGAGATCGGCGTAGGCTTCACACACGCTGTCGGCCTGGCTCGCCAGGATACCGGAAAGCCCCAGCAGACCGCCCTCAACGGGCAGCACGCTGATTAACGGAGCCAGTTCACGCAGCGGGCCCGCCAGAATGTTTGCGACCACCACATCGGCTTTCATGGCTTCTGGCTGTGCATCCGGCAGATATAGCTCCAGGCGATCGGAGACGCCGTTACGCTCGGCATTATCGCGGCTGGCCTGAATCGCCTGCGGATCGATATCGATTCCGATGGCTTTTGCCGCGCCCAGCTTCAGGGCTGCAATCGCGAGGATCCCGGATCCACAGCCGAAGTCGATCACTGTCTTACCGTCCAGATCCAGACCATCCAGCCACTGCAGGCACAGAGACGTTGTGGGGTGAGTGCCGGTACCAAACGCCAGACCCGGGTCGAGCATCACGTTGACCGCATTCTCGTCCGGGACGTCGCGCCAGCTTGGGCAGATCCACAGACGTTTGCCGAACTGCATCGGGTGGAAGTTATCCATCCACTCGCGTTCCCAGTCTTTGTCTTCCAGCTGTTCGATTTTATGCACGAAACCCGCGCCCAGCAGAGGATGATTCTCCAGAATCGCGACAACCTCTTTCATATCGGTTTCGGCATCAAACAGGCCAATAACGTCGGTATCACCCCACAGGCGGGTTTCGCCCGGCAGCGGCTCAAAGACCGGCGTGTCATGCGTGTCCTGGAAGGTGATAGAGACCGAACCGGCCTCCATCAGCGCATCGCTCAGTTCCTCGGCATTCGCGCCGGTTGTATTCAGTTTTAGTTGGATCCACGGCATGGCAAAACTCTTTATTTATCAGTAGAAATCATAGCGGGTTGTGGGACGGGCTGACCGAAACGGTTCCCCACCACAAACGCCAGTAAACTTAGCAGTAACGAAGGCACAATCGGATGGAAGCCCAGGTACTGAATCTTAAACGTTGCGAGGACGGCGTAAAGCACGCCGCCGACAATCATCGCGCTCAGCGCACCGGCGGCATTCGCGCGCTCCCAGTAGAGCCCTAACACCAGCGGCCACAGGAATACCGCTTCAAGCCCACCAAATGCCAGCAGGTTCAGCCAGATGATCATCTCCGGCGGGCGCCACGCGGCTAACAGCAGCAATGCCCCTAACGCCAGAGTAATAACGGCCGACATGCGCTTCAGGCGCCGTTCATTCTCTGCCTGCTCAGGACGCAGGTTCAGGTAGAGATCTTTAATGATCGTAGCGGAACTTTGCAGCAGCTGAGCGTTGATGGTCGACATAATGGCGGCCATCGGTGCGGCGAGGAAGATCCCGGCGGCAAATGGCGGCAGTACTTTAACCATCAGGGTTGGGATAACCAGATCGGGTACGGTAAGGTCAGGAATAACTGCCCGACCTAACGCGCCCGCCAGGTGCATACCAAACATCAGGATTGCGACAACGATAGTGCCGATAATGATACCTCTGTGCACGGCTTTGCTGTCTTTGTAAGAGATACAGCGTACGGCGGTATGCGGCAGGCCAATCACCCCAAAGCACACCAACACCCAGAACGAGGTCATAAAGGTTGGCGAAAGGATATCATCCGCGCCCTGCGGCGAAACCAGCTTTGGATCGATCGCCTCGAGCGTTTCAACCGCATGGCTCAGGCCGCCCGCGGCATGCACAATGCCGACCAGCAGAACAAGGGTGCCAACAAGCATCACCAATCCCTGCATCGTATCGTTCAGCACGCTGGCGCGGAATCCGCCAAACGCGGTATACAGCGCAATGCTGACTCCGAAGATGATCAAGCCTGTCTCGTAGGGAATACCCGCTGCCGTTTCCAGCAGGCGCGCCCCGCCGATAAACTGCACCGTCATTGCGCCAATAAAGGCCACCAGCAGGCTTAAGCTGGCCAGCCACACCAGTAAACGGCTCTGATAGCGGGCAAACAGCATATCGTTGAGCGTCACGGCATTATAACGGCGCGCCAGAATGGCAAATTTTTTACCCAGTATGCCCAGCGAGAGCCAGACGGCAGGAAGCTGGATCATCGCCAGCAGCACCCAGCCTAACCCGTATTTATAGGCTGCACCGGGCCCGCCGATAAACGAACTGGCGCTGATGTAGGTCGCGGTCAGCGTCATGGCCAGCACGACGCCGCCCATCGAGCGGCTACCCAGAAAATACTCGTTCAGGAAGGTGCCCGTCGTTCTTTTACGCATGGCGTAAACGGATAAACCAAACACCACTAACAAGTAAGCGATAAGCGGCAGAATGACTTCAAGCTGCATCATCGTCCTCCAGCGGAATATCGCGATAGATGAATTTCACCATTGCCCAGCACAGCAGGATGAAGACCAGCGGTACCAGCAGACACGCCATTTCGAACCAGTGCGGCAGGCCGGTGATGCCAATAGCGGAGTCAGGTAAGTAAGCAGTTACTAACCATGCTGCGAGATAGAGAAGGGTCAGCCACAGCGCCCAGCGCGCTTCTTTATGGGCCTGAACAAAACGTTTGTCCATTTTTTGTCCCTTGTGGATGAAGAAAGCGGGGATTGTACATGATGAGGCTTTCCAGGCCCCAGAAATAAAAAAGGCCGGATAATCCGGCCTTTTAGCAACACAGGTCTATTACTTCTCGTTCAGACCGAGTTTTTTCTCCAGATAGTGGATGTTAGTTCCACCATTCTGGAAGTGCTCGTCGCTCATGATACGCATCTGCAGATCAACGTTGGTTTTGATACCGTCGATGATCAGTTCCTGCAGGGCGTTTTTCATGCGGGCAATCGCCACGTCACGGTTTTCGCCGTAGCAGATAAGCTTGCCGATCATTGAGTCATAGTACGGCGGTACGGTGTAACCGGCGTAGATATGAGACTCCCAGCGCACACCAAAGCCACCCGGCGCGTGGAAACGCGTGATTTTACCCGGGCTTGGCAGGAAGGTGTTCGGGTCTTCGGCGTTAATACGGCACTCTACCGCATGGCCTTTCACCACAACTTCTTCCTGCTTGATGGACAGCGGCTGGCCTGCAGCGATACGCAGCTGTTCTTTGATCAGGTCAACGCCGGTGATCATTTCGGTAACCGGGTGTTCAACCTGAATACGGGTGTTCATTTCGATGAAATAGAACTCGCCGTTCTCGAACAGGAACTCAAAGGTACCTGCACCGCGATAGCCGATATCGACACACGCTTTGGAGCAACGCTCGCCGATGTAGCGACGCAGCTCTGGGGTAATGCCCGGTGCTGGTGCTTCTTCGACCACTTTCTGGTGACGACGCTGCATGGAGCAGTCACGTTCTGCCAGATAGATCGCGTTACCCTGACCGTCAGCCAGCACCTGAATTTCGATGTGGCGTGGGTTTTCCAGGTATTTTTCCATGTACACCATGTCATTGCTGAAAGCGGCTTTCGCTTCTGCTTTGGTCATGGAGATGGACTGCGCCAGTTCAGCATCGCTGCGCACAACGCGCATACCGCGACCGCCGCCGCCGCCGGACGCCTTGATGATAACCGGATAGCCAATGCGTTTAGCATGAGCACGGTTAGCATCCATGTCGTCGGTCAGAGGGCCGTCAGAGCCTGGTACGGTTGGAACACCGGCTTTTTTCATCGCGGTGATTGCAGACACTTTGTCGCCCATCAGGCGGATGGTGTCGGCTTTCGGGCCGATGAAGATGAAGCCAGAGCGTTCAACCTGCTCAGCAAAGTTGGCGTTCTCAGAGAGGAAGCCGTAACCCGGATGAATTGCCACCGCGCCGGTGATTTCAGCGGCGCTGATGATAGCCGGGATGTTCAGATAGCTTTTTACGGACGGAGCCGGGCCAATACAGACCGTCTCATCCGCCAGCAATACGTGTTTTAAATCGCGATCCGCGCTTGAGTGCACAGCGACGGTCTTGATGCCCAGTTCTTTACAGGCACGAAGAATACGCAGTGCGATCTCGCCGCGGTTGGCGATAACAATTTTATCCAGCATGTACGCCTCGTTACTCGATGACGACCAGCGGCTCGTCAAATTCAACCGGCTGACCACTTTCGACCAGAATCGCTTTCACAGTACCTGATTTGTCTGCTTCGATCTGGTTCATCATTTTCATCGCTTCAACGATGCACAGGGTATCGCCTACGTTGACTTTCTGACCCACTTCGATGAACGCCTTCGCGTCCGGGCTCGGGGTGCGGTAGAAAGTACCAACCATTGGGGAACGTACGATGTGACCACTGATTTCTGCTGCAGCGGCAGGTGCGGCTTCAGCTGCTGGCGCAACGGCTGCGGAGAGCGCAGGCTGCTGCACTGGCGCAGCATAAGCCTGCTGCATTACCGGGAAGCTAGCGGCTGGGGCTGCACGGCTGATGCGTACAGACTCTTCGCCTTCAGAAATTTCCAGTTCGGAGATGCCTGATTCTTCAACCAGCTCGATCAGTTTTTTAATCTTACGAATATCCATGAGTGGGTTCCGTACTCTTGTTTAGTGTGATTGTGACAAGCGTTTTACCGCTGTCTGTAAAGCGTATGAATAGCCGTCTGCGCCCAGTCCACAGATAACGCCAGCAGCGATATCCGACAGATACGAATGGTGACGGAACGGCTCTCGGGCGTGCACATTACTCAGGTGGATCTCGATAAACGGGATACTCACCGCGAGCAGTGCGTCGCGGATAGCAACACTGGTGTGCGTAAACGCGGCCGGATTGATCAGGATATAGTCCACATTGTCTTTAGCCTGATGAATACGGTCGATGATTGCGTACTCCGCATTCGACTGAAAATGATCCAAATCCACATTCAGTGACGCTGCTTCCGTTCCCAGACGGTTAACAATTTCACTCAATGTTAGCGTGCCGTACTTCTCTGGCTCACGGGTGCCGAGCATGTTCAGGTTCGGTCCGTTCAAAACTAAGATATGGAATTTATCAGTCATTATGCCGCTATCTCCTGCGATTTTCGGGTAAAAAACAAAATATACCTTCGAAACGCAAATGTCACCTTTTCAGAGGCTTAAAACCGCTGTCAGGCGAACCAAGGTCGCACATTATAACGATTTCGTAGCATTTAGCAGCTAAATACTGGTCTTATCAGGGAAGATTATCAACCGCTATCCGAAAAAGATTTGCGGTTGACGGGTAATCTGCGGGAAAACGCACAGTTTCGCGAACTATCGCAACCACTGGCGGAACTTCTTGTAACGCCATGCCAAAAGCGCCACGGCCGCCAGTGCATAAAGGATCGGCTGCGGCGAGAGGATCTTCACCGACCACAGGTAATGAATGGGAGCGAGGATCGCGACAAGATAGACGAAGTTATGCAGAAGCTGCCAGCGCCTGCCCAGTTTTCGCTGCGCATATTGCGTGGATGTCAGCGCTAACGCCAGTAAAACCACCCAGCTCACAATACCCAGCGTCAGATAAGGACGTGTCACCAGTTCGCGGCCAAGCAGCGCCAGATTGTTAATTCCCAGTTCCAGCAGGGCGTAGCTGGTGAGGTGCAGCGTCGCCCAGGCAAAACACCATAGCCCTAACAGCCGACGGGTGCGTATCAATAAGGGCTGTTTAGCGTAGCGCGCCAGCGGCGAGACGAGCAAGGTGGCCAGCAAAAATTTCAGAGCCATCCGACCGGTAAAATGCTGGATATCCTTTGCCGGGTCTGCGCTAAAGAGCCCCTGGCTGGCGGCCCAGAACAGCCATATAAAAGGAAGCAGCCCGGCCAGGTGCAGCAGCACTTTCAGCCAGGTAATCTGTTTTGCCGTTAAACGCACTCAGAAATTCTCCCGTAAGTTGAGACCACGGTAAAGCGAGGCCACTTCATCCGCATAGCCGTTAAACAGCAGCGTCGGCTGGCGCTTCACGTCCAGCGCACCGCCCGAACCGATAAACCGCTCGGTTGCCTGCGACCAGCGCGGATGATCCACGTGCGGGTTCACGTTGGCGAAGAAACCGTATTCGTCCGGGGCCGCCAGATTCCAGGTGGTTGGCGGACGTTCGCGGGTAAGCTTAATGCTGACGATAGATTTAATCCCTTTGAAGCCATATTTCCACGGTACGGTTAAACGGATGGGGGCGCCGTTCTGCGGCGGAAGCGCTTTGCCATAAACGCCAACGGTCAGCAGGGTGAGGGGGTGCATAGCTTCGTCGAGACGTAACCCTTCCACATACGGATACTCAAGCCCGCCGCCGATAAACCGATCTTTCTGCCCGGGCATCTCGTCAGGCGCATAGCGCGTCTGGAAAGCGACATATTTTGCGTTGCTGGTGGGCTCAACCATCGCCAGCAGTTTATGCAGCGGGAAGCCAATCCAGGGCACCACCATCGACCAGGCTTCCACGCAGCGCATGCGATAGATACGCTCTTCGAGCGGGAAGCGGGTAGTGAGATCGTGGTGGTCCAGCGTCAGGGGTTTCGCCACTTCGCCATCAATTTTCAGCGTCCACGGATCGGTTTTGAGGCTCCCCGCGTTGGCGGCAGGATCGGCCTTATCGAGACCAAATTCGTAGAAGTTGTTGTAGCCGGTAACTTTATCTTCCGGCGTGAGCGTCAGCTTGTTTTGCCATTCGGCCGGTTTCGTAAAGGTGAGCGGGGCGCCGGATGGAGCCTTTGGCCGATCGTTGCCTTTAAACCAGTCGAGCAGGTCGGCGTGTGCCGCTGGAGAGAGCGTCAGGGCAGTGGCGCTGATGCCAAGCATTTTCAGGATCTGGCGGCGCTGTAACATAAAGACAGACTCAGACGTTACGTCGGCTTCCGTCAGTTTTCGGTTTTTCATGGCATCCTCCGTCATGCGTTTTTCTAAGCATGACGGAGGAGAGGGATTCGCGCGAATATGTCACGAAAATTTGAAGATTAGGCGATTTTCACCAGCGCGCGGCCGTGGAACTGGTTGTCCATGATCTTACTGGCGTATTCCGGCGCCTGGCTGAGGGTTATCTCCGTTGCGCTCTGGGTATAGAAAGATTCCGGCAGATCGCGCACCAGTCGTTCCCAGGCTTCATGACGACGGGCCGCAGGGGTCATCACGGAATCCACACCCTGCAGGCGTACGTTACGCAGAATAAATGGCATCACGGTGGTTGGCAGGGCAAATCCGCCGGCCAGACCGCAGGCTGCCACGCATCCGCCGTAGTTCATTTGCGCCAGGACTTTTGCCAGCACCTTATCACCGACGGTATCCACCGCCCCTGCCCAAACCTGTTTTTCCAGCGGACGGGTTTCGGCAAATTCGTCGCGGCTGAGAATGCGGCTGGCGCCGAGCAGGCGCAGATAGTCATGGGTACTTTCTCGGCCGGAAACCGCAGCGACCTGATAGCCCAGCTTGTGGAGCAGCGTGACTGCCGTGCTGCCCACGCCGCCGCTGGCACCGGTGACGACAATTTCCCCTGATTCAGGGCGGATACCCGCATCTTCCAGCGCCATCACGCACAGCATGGCGGTAAAGCCTGCCGTGCCGACGATCATTGCCTTGCGGCCATCCATGCCTTTCGGCACAGGCACCAGCCAGTCGCCCTTCACGCGCGCCTGCGTTGCCAGCCCGCCCCAGTGATTTTCACCCACGCCCCAGCCGGTGAGCAGTACATGCTGGCCTGGATGGAAGCGCGGGTCCTCGCTGGTATGAACCCGGCCAGCGAAATCGATCCCCGGCACCATAGGGAAATTTCGGATGATTTTACCCTTACCGGTAATAGCCAGCGCATCTTTATAATTTAAACTGGACCAGTCGATGTCGACGGTTACTTCGCCTTCCGGCAGGCGACTCTCTTCAACCGCCTGCACTGAGGCAAACGTTTTGCCGTCCTGCTGTTCTAAGATCAAAGCCTGCATAAGGGGTCCTCACGACTCAGATGATTGGAAAATAATTTCTGAAGACTATACTCGCTCAGGGAAACGCAGTGCCGATTTAACGCAATAAATTGCCAGATACACCCGATTTGGTAGTATGCCGCATTTGAAATGCAAGTTAGCGCTTACTCGCTACCCCATCAACCCACGGAGTAATCTCAAGGATGCGATTAACGACGAAGTTCTCAGCTTTTATCACCTTGCTGACGGGGCTTACCATTTTTGTCACGCTTCTGGGCTGTTCCCTGAGCTTTTACACCGCCATTCAGGACAAGCTGGTCAACCGGGTACAGTCTGTTGCCTCGGTGATTGATACGCGTCTGCTGACGACGCCGCTACCGGCGCTCTCCCGTGAGCTCGATGAGTTGATGGTACCTGTTGATATCGTTCAGATCGACATTCTGCAGGGAAAGCATCGTGTTTTAAGCCACGAACGACCGGGAAGCTATCGCCCCGCGGGCGTGGTAAGCCAGTATCGGGAAGTGACGGTGCATTCCCTTAAAAATCCGGGGATGACCATACACATGGTCTACCTCGATCCGATGGCCAGCTATTTTCGTTCCATGATGACCACCGCGCCGCTCACTGTCGCCGTTGCGTTTATCGTCCTGCTGATCTTTCTCGCGGTCCGCTGGCTGCGCCGCCAGCTTTCCGGTCAGGAGCTGCTGGAGATGCGCTCCGTGCGGATCCTGAACGGTGAACGCGGCCCGCAGGTGCGTGGCTCCGTTCACGAGTGGCCGTCACGCGCCAGCAGCGCGCTCGATACCCTGCTCTCCGAAATCCAGTTTGCCAGCGACCAGCGCAGCCGTATGGATACGCTGATCCGCTCTTATGCGGCGCAGGATAATAAAACCGGCCTTAACAACCGTCTTTTCTTTGATAATCAGCTCGCCACGCTGCTCGACGATTCAGAAAAAGTGGGGACTCACGGGGTGGTGATGATGATTCGCCTGCCCGATTTCGATCTCCTGCGCGACACCTGGGGACAGCGGGCCGCGGAAGAAAACCTCTTTACGCTGATCAACCTGCTCTCTACCTTTATTATGCGCTACCCGGGCGCGCTGCTGGCCCGCTATCACCGCAGCGACTTTGCCGTGCTGTTGCCTCATCGTACGCTAAAGGAATCCGAAAGCATCGCCAGCCAGCTGCTGAAGGCGGTAGATGCGCTGCCGCAGAGCAAAATGCTCGACAGGGACGATATGGTCCACATGGGGATCTGCGCCTGGCGTGGCGGACAATCCACAGAGCAGGTGATGGAACATGCGGAAGCCGCTACCCGCAACGCCGTGTTGCAGGGGGCCAACGGATGGGCGGTTTACGATGACTCGCTGCCGGAAAAAGGGCGCGGCAACGTGCGCTGGCGCACGCTGATTGAGCAAATGCTTAGCCGCGGCGGGCCACGTATTTATCAAAAACCCGCGGTCATGAAAAACGGCAACGTTCATCACCGTGAACTGATGTGTCGTATTTTTGACGGTACCGAAGAGGTCATCTCTGCGGAATATCTGCCGATGGTGCTGCAATTTGGCCTGTCCGAAGAGTATGACCGCCAGCAAATTACCCGGCTGATTCCGTTTTTATCCTTCTGGCCTGAAGAAAACCTGGCGTTACAGGTCACCGTGGAGTCGTTAATACGCCCACGTTTTCAGCGCTGGCTACGTGATACGTTAATGCAATGCGAAAAATCGCAACGTAAACACATTATTTTTGAACTTGCTGAGGCCGATGTAGGTCAACACATCAGCCGGTTACGTCCGGTGGTACGTCTGATCAATGCGCTCGGTGCACGTATCGCTGTGACGCAGGCAGGTTTAACGCTGGTCAGCACCAACTGGATCAAGGAGCTGGATGTGGAGTTATTAAAGCTACATCCGGGGCTGGTAAGGAATATTGAGAAGCGTACGGAAAACCAGCTGCTGGTACAGAGTCTGGTGGAAGCGTGCAAGGGTACGCGAACACAAGTATTTGCCACGGGCGTGCGCTCCAGAAGCGAATGGCAGATGTTAACAGCGCGCGGCGTGATGGGCGGTCAGGGGGATTTTTTTGCTGCCTCTCAACCGCTTGACACCAACGTGAAAAAATATTTGCAAAGATACTCTGTTTGACCTGCCGTTTACGCTGTTTTCACGTAGAATATCGCGCCTGTAGCTTTGAGTATGTCGAGCAAAAAGCCAGTGAACGACCTGTAACGGGTTACAAACGTCAGTGGGGAACGCTACTGTTTACTCAGCCCTGAGGGAGTCAGGGGATGATTTTGTAACATCAGGAAACGTACTGCACAAATTTTCACCGTTGCAGATGATTTTTGCGCCTTGTCGCTGCTGCGTGTGGTTGGTAAAGTAAGCGGATTTTGTTTTCCGCCCCAGCTTTCAGGATTATCCCTTAGTATGTTGAAAAAATTTCGTGGCATGTTTTCCAATGACCTGTCCATTGACCTGGGTACCGCGAATACCCTTATTTATGTAAAAGGACAAGGCATCGTATTGAATGAGCCTTCCGTTGTGGCCATTCGTCAGGATCGTGCAGGCTCGCCGAAAAGCGTGGCTGCAGTGGGTCATGACGCGAAGCAGATGCTGGGTCGTACCCCTGGCAACATCGCCGCCATTCGCCCAATGAAAGACGGCGTTATCGCCGACTTCTTCGTGACTGAAAAAATGCTTCAGCACTTCATCAAGCAGGTTCACAGCAACAGCTTCATGCGTCCAAGCCCGCGTGTTCTGGTGTGTGTGCCGGTTGGCGCAACCCAGGTAGAGCGTCGCGCAATCCGTGAATCGGCCCAGGGTGCAGGTGCACGTGAAGTGTTCCTGATTGAAGAGCCAATGGCTGCGGCCATCGGTGCGGGCCTGCCTGTTTCCGAAGCTACCGGTTCTATGGTGGTGGATATCGGTGGTGGTACCACTGAAGTGGCCGTTATCTCTCTGAACGGCGTGGTGTACTCCTCTTCCGTACGTATCGGTGGTGACCGCTTCGATGAAGCCATCATTAATTATGTGCGCCGTAACTACGGCTCTCTGATCGGTGAAGCAACCGCAGAGCGTATCAAACACGAAATCGGCTCAGCGTATCCGGGCGATGAAGTGCGTGAGATCGAAGTGCGTGGCCGTAACCTGGCTGAAGGTGTTCCACGCGGTTTCACCCTGAACTCCAACGAAATTCTGGAAGCTCTGCAGGAACCACTGACGGGCATCGTGAGCGCGGTAATGGTTGCGCTGGAACAGTGCCCACCAGAGCTGGCGTCCGATATCTCCGAGCGCGGTATGGTTCTGACCGGTGGTGGTGCGCTGCTGCGTAACCTCGACCGCCTGTTAATGGAAGAGACAGGTATTCCTGTCGTAGTTGCAGAAGATCCACTGACTTGCGTCGCCCGTGGTGGTGGCAAGGCGCTGGAAATGATCGACATGCACGGCGGCGATTTGTTCAGCGAAGAGTAGTCGAGTTTGAGAGGGTAGCAATTTGCTACCCTTTCTCTCTGACGCGAGAATACGCATAGCCTATGAAGCCAATTTTTAGCCGTGGCCCATCGCTACAGTTTCGCCTTATTCTGGCGGTTCTGGTTGCGCTTGGGGTCATTATTGCCGATAGCCGCCTCGGTACGTTCAGCCAGATCAGAACGTACATGGATACCGCCGTCAGTCCTTTCTACTTTGTTTCAAATGGTCCCCGTGAACTACTCGACTCCGTTTCTCAAACGCTGTCTTCGCGTGACCAACTCGAACTCGAAAACCGGGCATTACGTCAGGAATTGCTGCTGAAAAACAGCGAACTGCTGATGCTGGGGCAATACAAGCAGGAGAACGCGCGTCTGCGTGAACTGCTCGGCTCGCCGCTGCGTCAGGATGAGCAGAAAATGGTCACGCAGGTGATCTCCACCGTGAACGACCCCTACAGCGATCAGGTTGTGATCGACAAAGGGAGCGTGAACGGGGTGTATGAAGGTCAGCCTGTTATCAGTGATAAAGGCGTTGTGGGCCAGGTTGTTGCCGTGGCCAAACTGACCAGCCGCGTGCTGCTGATTTGCGATGCCACGCATGCTCTGCCGATCCAGGTTCTGCGCAACGACATCCGCGTGATTGCGGCCGGTAACGGCTGTACCGACGACCTGCAGCTGGAACACTTGCCGGCTAACACGGATATTCGCGTGGGCGACGTGCTGGTCACGTCCGGCCTGGGTGGACGCTTCCCTGAAGGCTATCCGGTTGCGGTGGTCTCTTCGGTCAAGCTGGATACCCAGCGTGCCTATACCGTGATTCAGGCGCGCCCAACCGCCGGTTTGCAGCGTCTGCGCTATCTGCTGCTGCTGTGGGGCGCCGATCGTAACGGTGCTAATCCGATGACGCCTGAAGAGGTGCATCGCGTAGCAAACGAGCGCCTAATGCAGATGATGCCGCAGGTTCTCCCGCCTGCGGATTCCATGGGGCCGCCTGCGCCAGTTCCGGCGCCGGCAACCGGGTTAACGCAGCCGCTGCCGGATGCGCCGCCACCGCCTAAACTCTCTTCGGGAGGGCAGTAGTGGCAAGCTATCGTAGCCAGGGACGCTGGGTCATCTGGCTCTCGTTTCTCATTGCACTGTTACTGCAAGTGATGCCCTGGCCGGATGACATTCTCGTTTTCCGGCCAAATTGGGTATTGCTCATTTTACTCTACTGGATCCTTGCCCTGCCGCATCGCGTAAATGTCGGCACAGGTTTCGTGATGGGTGCCATACTGGATCTCATTAGCGGCTCTACGCTTGGCGTGCGCGCCTTGTCCATGAGCATTATTGCGTACCTCGTCGCACTCAAATTCCAGCTCTTTCGTAACCTTGCGCTCTGGCAACAGGCCCTGGTGGTGATGTTATTGTCGCTCGCTGCGGATATCGTTGTTTTCTGGGCAGAGTTTTTAGTGATCAACGTCTCTTTCCGACCGGAAGTGTTCTGGAGTAGTGTAGTAAACGGTGTGCTCTGGCCATGGTTATTCCTGCTGATGCGTAAGGTTCGCCAGCAGTTTGCTGTGCAATAAAAGGTTTCTATGACGTCTTTGTATCTCGCTTCCGGCTCCCCGCGCCGTCAGGAACTCCTGACGCAGCTAGGGGTCTCTTTTGAACGCATCGTTACCGGCATTGAAGAAAAACGTGCTGAGGGCGAAAGCGCTCAACAGTACGTGTCTCGCCTGGCGCGCGAGAAAGCGCAGGCGGGCGTGGCCAGTGTGCCACGCGATCTTCCCGTGCTGGGAGCAGATACCATCGTTATTCTGAACGGTGAAGTGCTTGAGAAACCGCGCGACGCCGATCATGCGGCGCGCATGCTGCACAAAATGTCCGGACAAACGCATCAGGTGATGACGGCCGTCGCGCTGGCTGACCGCCAGCACGTGCTGGATTGCCTGGTGGTGACCGAAGTGACGTTCAGAGTACTTACCGACGACGACATCGCCGCTTATATTGCCAGCGGTGAACCGATGGATAAAGCAGGTGCATACGGTATTCAGGGGCTGGGTGGCTGTTTTGTCAGGAAGATTAATGGCAGCTATCACGCCGTAGTCGGCTTACCGCTGGTGGAAACGTATGAGTTGCTGAGCAATTTTAACTCACTGCGTGAGGGAAGGGATAATTATGACGGCTGAATTGTTGGTAAACGTAACGCCATCGGAAACCCGTGTGGCCTATATTGATGGTGGCATTCTTCAGGAAATTCATATTGAGCGTGAAGCGCGGCGCGGAATAGTAGGCAATATCTACAAAGGTCGTGTCAGTCGTGTACTACCGGGTATGCAGGCGGCTTTTGTAGATATTGGACTGGATAAGGCGGCGTTTTTACATGCCTCCGATATCATGCCGCACACCGAGTGCGTCGCGGGCGAAGAGCAAAAGCAGTTTGCCGTGCGCGATATTTCTGAACTGGTGCGTCAGGGGCAGGATCTGATGGTGCAGGTGGTGAAAGATCCCCTCGGTACCAAAGGCGCCCGTCTGACCACCGACATCACCTTACCTTCCCGCTATCTGGTCTTTATGCCCGGCGCGTCGCACGTGGGCGTTTCGCAGCGTATTGAGAGCGAAACCGAGCGCGAGCGTCTGAAGAAAGTGGTTAGCGCCTACTGCGATGAACAGGGCGGGTTTATCATCCGTACCGCTGCGGAAGGGATCAGTGAAGAAGACCTCGCGTCGGATGCGGCTTACCTGAAGCGCGTCTGGACCAAGGTGATGGAGCGTAAAAAACGCAACCAGACCCGCTACCAGCTCTACGGTGAACTGGCGCTTGCTCAGCGCGTTCTGCGCGACTTTGCTGATGCGCAGCTTGACCGCATTCGCGTGGACTCGCGCCTGACCTATGAAGCGCTGCTGGAATTTACCGCTGAGTACATTCCGGAGATGCCAGGCCTGCTGGAGCATTATTCAGGGCGTCAGCCGATCTTCGATCTCTATGATGTCGAAAACGAGATCCAGCGCGCGCTGGAGCGTAAGGTCGAGCTGAAGTCAGGCGGCTATCTGATCATCGATCAGACCGAAGCGATGACCACCGTCGATATCAACACCGGCGCGTTTGTCGGCCATCGCAACCTTGATGACACCATCTTCAACACCAACATCGAAGCCACGCAGGCGATTGCGCGCCAGCTTCGTCTGCGCAATCTGGGCGGCATTATCATCATCGACTTCATCGATATGAGTAATGAAGACCACCGTCGCCGCGTGCTGCACTCGCTTGAGCAGGCGCTGAGCAAAGACCGCGTGAAAACCAGCATCAACGGCTTCTCGCAGCTGGGGCTGGTGGAAATGACGCGTAAGCGTACCCGCGAGAGCGTTGAGCATGTGCTGTGTAATGAATGCCCAACCTGCCATGGGCGCGGAACGGTAAAGACGGTTGAGACCGTCTGCTACGAAATTATGCGCGAAATCGTCCGTGTTCATCATGCCTACGACTCCGATCGTTTTCTGGTCTATGCTTCCCCTGCGGTGGCTGAAGCGCTGAAAGGCGAAGAGTCACACGCGCTGGCGGAAGTGGAAATCTTTGTCGGCAAACAGGTAAAAGTACAAATTGAACCGCTCTATAACCAGGAGCAGTTTGACGTCGTGATGATGTAAGACGCAGTACGCTGCGTGACGAAAGCTGACAAGGAGAGATGCGTGAGGCGATTGCCGGGGATTTTATTGCTTACAGGGGCAACGCTGGTCGTGATTGTCGCGTTGCTCGTGAGCGGGCTACGCCTCGTATTACCGCATCTGGACAGCTGGCGTCCGCAGCTGCTGGCTAAAATCGAATCCACCACCGGCGTGCCGGTGAACGTAAGCCAGATTAGCGCTAACTGGCAGAATTTTGGCCCGACGCTCGATGTCCGGGATATCAACGCCAGCCTGAAAGATGGCGGCCACCTGAAAATCAAACGCGTAACCCTGGCGCTGGACGTCTGGCAAAGCCTGCTGCATCTGCGCTGGCAGTTTCGCGATCTCACCTTTTATCAACTCCAGTTCCTGACCAATACGCCGCTGTCCGGTGGCGATAGCGGTCAGGTTCTGGAAGCCAACCGCTTCAGCGATCTTTTCCTCCGTCAGTTCGATCACTTCGATCTGCGCGACAGCGAAGTGAGCTTCATTACCCTTTCCGGCCAGCGCGCCGAACTGGCGATCCCTCAGCTGACCTGGCTCAACGGTAAAGAACGTCACCGCGCCGAGGGGCAGGTCAATCTCTCAAGCCTGAACGGCCAGCACGGCGTGATGCAGGTGCGCATGGATCTGCGGGACGATGACGGTCTGTTAAACAACGGCAAAGTCTGGCTGCAGGCCGACGATGTGGACGTGAAGCCGTGGCTGGGCGACTGGCTCCAGCAAAATATGCAGCTGGAGACTGCCCGTTTCAGCCTTGAAGGCTGGCTGACCCTGACCAAAGGCGAATTTGCCAGCGGCGATATCTGGCTCAAGCAGGGGGGCGCCAGCTGGAAAGGCGAAAAACAGCAGCATCAGCTTTCCGTCGATAACCTCACCGCGCACGTGACGCAGGAGAAAGAGGGCTGGCAGTTTGCCATTCCGGATACGCGCATCACCATGGACGGCAAGCCGTGGCCACGCGGTGCGCTGACGCTGGCCTGGATGCCGGAGCAGGACGTCGGCGGCACGGCCAGTAAACGCAGCGACGAGCTGCGCATCCGCGCCAGCAACCTCGATTTGGCGGCCATTGAGGGCCTGCGCTCGATGGCGGCAAAACTCTCTCCGGACCTGGGCGAGATCTGGCTGGCAACGCAGCCGAGCGGGACGATCGATGCTCTGGGGCTGGACATCCCGCTCCAGGCGACGGAAAAAACCCGCTTCCAGGCAACGTGGAAAGATCTTGCCTGGAAGCAGTGGAAGCTGCTGCCGGGGGCGGAGCACTTTAGCGGCAAGCTGGAAGGCAGCGTGGAAAACGGCAGGCTGACGGTTGATATGCACGACGCCAAAATGCCTTACGAGACGGTCTTCCGCGCGCCGCTGGAAATCGAGCAGGGCAGCGCGGTGCTTAACTGGCTTCGTAACGAAAAGGGTTTCCAGCTTGATGGCCGCCATATCGATGTGAAAGCCAAAGCGGTGCACGCGCGCGGCGATTTCCGCTATCTGCAGCCTGAAGGCGATGAGCCGTGGCTGGGCATTCTGGCCGGGATCAGCACCGATGACGGCTCTCAGGCCTGGCGCTACTTCCCGGAAAACCTGATGGGAAAAGCCCTGGTGGACTATCTCAGCGGCGCGATTCAGGGCGGTCAGGCGGACAATGCCACGCTGGTCTACGGCGGTAACCCGCATCTATTCCCGTACAAACATAATGAAGGCCAGTTCCAGGTGCTGGTCCCGCTGCATAACGCGACCTTTGCGTTCCAGCCCGGCTGGCCCGCGCTGAAAAACCTGGATATCGAACTCAACTTCCTCAATGACGGGCTATGGATGAAGTCCGACAGCGTGGCGCTGGGCGGCGTGACGGCCAGCAACCTGACGGCCAACATCCCGGATTACTCCAAAGAGAAGCTGCTGATTGATGCCGATATCAACGGCCCGGGCAAAGCGGTAGGACCGTACTTTGAGGAGACGCCGCTGAAAGATTCGCTGGCGGCGACGCTCCAGCAGCTTCAGCTTGATGGCGATGTGAATGCTCGCTTACATCTTGATATCCCGCTGGACGGCGAGATGACCACCGCCAAAGGCGACGTCCGCCTGAAGAACAATAGCCTGTTCATCAAACCCCTTGAGAGCACGCTGAAAAATCTCAGCGGACAGTTCAGCTTTGACAACGGTAACCTTAAGAGCGAGCCGCTTACGGCCAGCTGGTTTAATCAGCCCGTTAATATCGACTTCACGACCACCGAGGGTGAAAAGGCTTATCAGGTGGCCGTCAATCTGGACGGTAACTGGCAGCCAGCGCGCATGGACGTCCTGCCGAAGCCCATTGAGGCGTCAGTGCAGGGCGCAGTCGCCTGGCAGGGTAAAGTGGCAATTGACCTGCCTTATCACGCGGGCGCCCAGTATAAGGTCGACATCACGGGCGATCTGAAAAACCTTCAGAGCCAGATGCCTGCGCCGCTGGATAAACAGGCCGGACAGCCCCTGCCGGTAAAGCTGAACGTCGATGGCAACCTGAACAGCTTCGCGCTGACCGGAAGCGCGGGCGGGACAAACCACTTCAACAGCCGCTGGCTGCTTAACCGCAAGCTCACCCTCGACAAAGCCATCTGGACAACGGATAGCCGATCCACGCCGCCTCTGCCGGAGCAGGCTGGCATTGAACTGAATCTCCCGCCGATGGACGGTGCAGAGTGGCTGGCGCTGTTCCAGAAAGGCGTTGGGCAAAACGTTGATGAAACCGCCCAGTTCCCGCAAGCCATTACCGTACGTACGCCGTCGCTGATGCTGGGCGGGCAGCAGTGGAACAATCTGAGCATTGTCTCGCAGCCTGGCGCTAACGGCACGAAGGTGGAGGCCCAGGGAAGGGAGATCAACGGCACGCTGACCATGCGCAATCACGCGCCGTGGCAGGCGGCGATCCGCTACCTCTACTACAACCCGGCAAGCGCCGCGAGCGGGAAAGATAAACCGGCAGAGACGTCGCCGCTGAGTAATGTCTCCCGCGTCGATTTTAGCGGCTGGCCCGATCTCCAGCTGCGCTGTGCGGAGTGCTGGCTGTGGGGGCAGAAATATGGCCGTATCGACGGTGATTTCACTATTCAGGCTAACACGCTTACGCTCTCCGGCGGCCTGGTTGATACCGGTTTTGGCCGCATGACGGCCGCAGGGGAATGGGTGAATAACCCGGGCGAGCAGCGAACGTCCCTGAAGGGCGACATTAAAGGCAACAAGCTGGATGCGGCAGCCAATTTCTTTGGAATCAGCACGCCGCTGCGCGGCTCGTCGTTTGACGTCGATTACGATCTTCACTGGCGTGACGCCCCGTGGAAGCCGGATGAAGCCTCGCTGAACGGCATTCTGAAAACCCGCTTCGGCAAAGGTGAAATTGCCGACGTGAGCACGGGGCGCGCCGGGCAGATCCTGCGCCTGCTGAGTTTTGACGCGCTGCTGCGCAAGCTGCGCTTCGATTTCAGCGATACGTTCAGCGAAGGTTTCTACTACGATTCCATCCGCAGCACGGCGTGGATCAAGGACGGCGTTCTGCATACGGACGACACGCTGGTGGATGGCCTGGAAGCGGATATCGCCATGAAAGGCTCCGTTAACCTCGTGCGACGCGAGCTGGATATGGAAGCCGTGGTGGCGCCGGAAATTTCCGCCAGCGTGGGCGTGGCGGCGGCCTTTGTGGTGAACCCGATTGTCGGTGCGGCGGTGTTTGCCGCCAGCAAAGTGCTGGGTCCGCTGTGGAGCAAGGTCTCCATTCTGCGCTACCGCATTACCGGTCCGGTAGATAAACCGCAGATTAACGAGGTGCTGCGCCAGCCGCGCAAAGATGCACAGCAATGATTTGACGTGGGCAGGTAATTGCCTCACTCTCAATAAATACGATCTTTATACCGCCACGGGCGGCAACGAACGAGTAGCAATACGATGAGTCTGAACCTGGTAAGTGAACATTTGCTCGCAGCGAACGGCCTGAGCCATCAGGACCTGTTCTCCATTCTTGGTCAACTGACCGAACGCCGCCTCGACTACGGCGACCTTTATTTCCAGTCGAGCTATCACGAATCCTGGGTTTTAGAAGACAGCATCATCAAAGATGGCTCCTACAACATCGACCAGGGCGTCGGCGTCCGTGCCGTCAGCGGCGAGAAAACCGGTTTTGCCTATGCCGATCAGATTAGCCTTACCGCACTCGAGCAGAGCGCGCAGGCCGCACGTACCATTGTGCGTGATACCGGTGATGGTCGCGTGAAAACCCTGGGAGAAGTGCAGCACTCTGCGCTCTATACCAGCATCGATCCGCTGCAGAGCATGAGCCGTGAAGAGAAGCTGGATATCCTGCGTCGCGTGGACAAAGTCGCCCGCGCGGCGGATAAACGCGTGCAGGAAGTCTCGGCCAGCCTGAGCGGTGTGTATGAGTTGATTCTGGTTGCGGCAACGGATGGTACCCTTGCGGCGGACGTTCGCCCGCTGGTGCGTCTCTCCATCAGCGTGCAGGTCGATGACGACGGCAAACGCGAACGCGGCTCAAGCGGCGGCGGCGGTCGTTTCGGCTATGACTGGTTCCTGGGCGACGTTGACGGTGAAGCACGCGCCGACGCGTGGGCGAAAGAAGCCGTGCGCATGGCGCTGGTGAATCTGAATGCCGTCGCTGCACCGGCGGGCTCATTCCCGGTGGTGCTGGGCGCTGGCTGGCCCGGCGTGCTGTTGCACGAGGCCGTAGGCCACGGCCTGGAAGGCGACTTTAACCGTCGCGGGACGTCCGTGTTCAGCGGTCAAATCGGGCAGCTTGTCTCCTCTGAACTGTGCACCGTGGTGGATGACGGCACCATGCGCGATCGTCGCGGCTCGGTGGCTATCGACGATGAAGGTACGCCAGGGCAGTACAATGTGCTGATCGAAAACGGCGTGCTGAAAGGCTACATGCAGGACAAACTCAACGCGCGTCTGATGGGCGTGGCGCCGACGGGCAACGGACGCCGTGAATCTTACGCGCACCTGCCGATGCCGCGCATGACCAACACGTACATGCTGCCGGGCAAATCCACGCCGCAGGAGATTATCGAATCCGTTGATTACGGTATCTTTGCGCCAAACTTTGGCGGCGGCCAGGTGGACATTACCTCCGGTAAGTTTGTTTTCTCCACGTCAGAAGCGTATCTGATCGAGAAAGGCAAAGTGACCAAAGCGGTGAAGGGTGCGACGCTGATTGGCTCCGGTATTGAAGCCATGCAGCAGATCTCTATGGTCGGTAACGATCTGAAGCTGGATAACGGCGTGGGCGTCTGCGGTAAAGAGGGCCAGAGCCTGCCGGTTGGCGTGGGCCAGCCAACGCTGAAGGTGGACAACCTGACGGTGGGCGGCACGGCGTAATTTCCTGACCCTCTCCCCAAAGGGGAGAGGGTACTGCTCCATGCTGTCTTTTCTCCCTCCTCCTTTTGGAAAAAGGTCTACTCTTTCCTTCTCCCCCGCATCCCCTGAAACAGCTCCGCCACGTCCACAAAATACTCGGTCAGATAGTTAATACACACCTGTACCTTGAGCGGGAGTTTGTCTTTTTCGGTATACAGGGCGTACACAGGACGCGGATCGGACTGGTAGCGCGGGAAGAGGATCTCCAGCACGCCGCTGTTGATCTCGTTGATCACCCACATTAACGGCACGTAGGCGATCCCGGCACCCGCCACCAGCCAGCGTGAAATCGTCATCGGATCGTTGGTGACAAACCGTCCTTCCGGCAGCAGCCTGGTGGAGATCCCTTCCGGAGCGATCAGCTCAAATTCATTATCGGGCCGCACGCTGTACTCCAGCCACGAGTGGTTGGTGAGATCGGCGGGTTTCTCCGGAACGCCGTACTGCGCCAGATAGCTTTTCGAGGCGCAGACGACCATCGGCATGCTGCCCAGCCTACGCGAGAACAGGCTGGAATCCTGCAACGCGCCGACGCGGATCACCACGTCCAGCCCGTCGGCAATCAGGTCCGGCGCCGGGATACCCGTCACCAGATTGACGGTAAGCCCGGGGTACTCTTTCAGCATATCCGCCGTCATGGCAGCGAGAACATTTTGTGCCATAGTTGAAGAACACCCGATGCGCAGCGTGCCGATGGGGGTGTTGTTGAAGGCATAGAGCTGTTCGTGAACATCCTGCACTTCAAGCAGCATACGGCGGCAGCCCTGATAGTAAATTTTACCCGCTTCCGTCAGCCCAATGCTGCGGGTACTGCGGTTGAGCAGCTTGACCTGAAGCTCATCTTCCAGTTTGGACACCGTCTGGCTGATGGATGAGACGCTCATCTGAAGCTGGCGTGCAGCGGCGGTAAAAGAGCCCAACTCAACCACTTTGGCGAAGACCGACATGCGTTTTAAACGTTCCATTGTTCACTCTGGCTTAAAAGTGATTTAGATCACATATTATAGATAACAGCATAACAGTTACGTTAATATATTATTAATTACATAACGGCTGCGCCATTCTCGCCCGGCGTTTCTTGCTCTCCTGCGGTGGCGTGCGCTAAAAAATTCTGAAGCCTGCACTCTCTCTTATCAAGGTCAACATGAGTCTGTTTCCCGTTATCGTGGTGTTCGGTCTGTCGTTCCCACCGATATTTTTCGAGCTTCTTTTATCACTGGCGATCTTCTGGCTGGTGCGCAAGGTGCTGGTCCCTACCGGGATCTACGATTTCGTCTGGCACCCTGCATTGTTCAATACCGCGCTGTATTGCTGCCTGTTTTATCTGATATCGCGCATGTTTGTCTGAGGTTGATGTGAAAACGCTAACAAGAAAAATCTCCCGCACTGCCATCACAATGGCGCTGGTTATCCTCGCCTTCATCGCTATTTTCCGCGCCTGGGTTTATTACACCGAATCACCGTGGACGCGTGATGCACGCTTCAGCGCCGATGTGGTGGCAATAGCCCCTGACGTGGCCGGTCTTATCACGGCGGTCAACGTCCGCGATAACCAGCTGGTGAAAAAAGATCAGGTCCTGTTCACCATCGACCAGCCTCGTTACCAGAAAGCGCTGGAAGAGGCAGAAGCGGACGTGGCCTATTATCAGGCGCTCGCTGCGGAGAAACGCCGCGAGGCAGGCCGCCGTAATCAGCTAGGCGTTCAGGCAATGTCCCGTGAAGAGATTGACCAGTCCAACAACGTGCTGCAAACCGTGCTGCACCAGCTGGCGAAAGCGCAGGCAACGCGCGATCTGGCGAAGCTCGATCTCGAGCGCACCGTGATCCGCGCGCCGTCCGATGGCTGGGTGACCAACCTCAACGTCTATGCCGGGGAATTCATTACCCGTGGCTCTACCGCCGTGGCGCTGGTTAAACAGAACTCCTTCTACGTGCTCGCCTATATGGAAGAGACCAAGCTGGAAGGCGTGCGCCCAGGTTATCGGGCGGAAATTACGCCGCTCGGCAGCAACCGCGTCTTTAAAGGCACCGTCGACAGCGTTGCCGCAGGGGTGACTAACTCCAGTAGCTCTAACGATGCCAAAGGGATGGCGACGGTCGATTCCAACCTGGAGTGGGTGCGTCTGGCCCAGCGCGTGCCGGTGCGCATCCACCTGGACGAACAGCAGGGAAATCTGTGGCCTGCGGGTACCACGGCGACGGTGGTGATCACCGGTGAAAAGGACCGGGATGCCAGCCAGGACTCGTTCTTCCGTAAAATTGCCCACCGCCTGCGCGAGTTTGGTTAATCGCCATGGGTATCTTTTCCATCGCCAGCCAGCACATTCGCTTCGCCGTGAAGCTGGCGTGCGCCATCGTGCTGGCGCTGTTTGTTGGCTTTCACTTCCAGCTTGAAACCCCTCGCTGGGCAGTGCTGACGGCTGCGATTGTCGCGGCGGGTCCTGCCTTTGCCGCAGGCGGGGAACCCTATTCAGGCGCGATCCGCTATCGTGGGATGCTGCGTATTATCGGGACGTTTATCGGCTGTTTCGCGGCGCTGACCATTATTATTCTCATGATCCGCACCCCGCTGCTGATGCTGATGGTCTGCTGCATCTGGGCCGGTTTCTGCACCTGGATCTCGTCTCTGGTGAAAGTGGAGAACTCCTACGCCTGGGGACTGGCGGGCTATACCGCGCTGATTATTATCATCACTATCCAAAGCGAACCGCTGCTGGCCCCGCAGTTTGCGGTGGAGCGCTGCAGCGAAATTGTGATTGGTATTGTCAGCGCGATCGTCGCTGATCTGCTTTTCTCCCCGCGCTCCATCAAGCAGGAGGTCGACCGTGAGCTCGACGCGCTGATCGTTGCCCAGTATCAGCTGATGCAGCTGTGCATTAAGCATGGCGATAGCGAAGAGGTGGATAAAGCCTGGAGCGGGCTGGTACGCCGTACGCAGGCGCTGGAAGGTATGCGCAGCAACCTTAACATGGAGTCCTCGCGCTGGGCCCGCGCGAATCGACGTCTTAAAGCCCTCAACACCGTCTCTCTGACGCTGATTACCCAGGCCTGTGAAACCTATCTGATTCAGAACACCCGGCCGGAAGCGGTCACCGATACGTTCCGCGAACTGTTTGCCGAGCCTGTGGAAACCGTACAGGACGTGCATAAGCAGCTTAAGCGCATGCGCCGGGTGATTGCCTGGACCGGGGAGCGCGACACGCCGGTGACCATCTACACCTGGGTCGGCGCCGCGACGCGCTATCTGCTGCTGAAGCGCGGCGTAATCGGTAACACCAAAATCAGCGCGGCGGAAGAAGAGGTGCTGCAGGGGGAAGTGGTGATCAAGGCGGAATCCGCCGAGCGCCATCACGCCATGGTCAATTTCTGGCGTACGACGCTTGCCTGCATGCTCGGCACGCTGTTCTGGCTGTGGACGGGCTGGACGTCCGGCAGCGGCGCGATGGTGATGATTGCCGTTGTGACCGCACTGGCGATGCGTCTGCCTAATCCGCGTATGGTCGCCATTGACTTCCTTTACGGCACGATTGCCGCGTTGCCGATAGGCGCGCTCTATTTCCTGGTCATCATCCCGTCGACGCAACAGAGCATGCTGCTGCTCTGTATTAGCCTGGCGGTAATGGCGTTCTTTATCGGCATTGAAGTGCAAAAGCGGCGTCTGGGATCGCTGGGGGCGCTGGCGAGTACGATTAACATCATCGTGCTCGATAACCCGATGACCTTCCATTTCAGCCAGTTCCTCGACAGCGCGTTAGGCCAGCTGGTGGGCTGCTTCCTGGCCATGATGGTGATACTGCTGGTGCGGGATAACTCGCAGGCAAGAACGGGCCGCGTGCTGCTGAACCAGTTCGTGTCGGCTGCCGTGTCATCTTTGACAACGAATACCGCGCGCCGTAAAGAGAACCACCTCCCCGCGCTGTACCAGCAGCTGTTTTTGCTGCTGAACAAGTTCCCGGGCGATATCGCGAAGTTCCGCCTGGCGTTAACCATGATTATTGCGCACCAGCGTTTGCGTAACGCGCCCGTGCCGATCAACGACGATCTGTCGGCATACCACCGCCAGCTGCGTCGTACCGCCGATCACGTGCTTTCTGCCAGCAGCGATGACAAACGGCGCCGCTACTTTACGCAGCTGCTTGAAGAGCTCGATATCTATCAGGAAAAGCTCAAGCACTGGGAGGCGCCGCCTCAGGTGACCGAGCCGGTAGGACGGCTGGTGTTTATGCTGCATCGCTATCAGAATGCCCTCACGGATAACTGACTGAAGTAAAAAAACCGACGCCAAAAGCGTCGGTTTTTTTGTGGCTATACTTATTCCAGCACGTTCTTACATTTCAGAAAGGGAGAACACATGACGACCCAGGCGCTTCAGGACCACATCCTTTTTCAGACCGGTTATCTGGTCAACGGAATCTGGAAAACGCTGGATACAACCTTTGATGTGCTGAATCCCGCGACCGGCGAGGTCATTGCTAAAGTCGCAAAAGCGGGTAAAGCGCAAACCGAAGACGCTATCGCAGCGGCTACCCAGGCCTTCCCGGCATGGCGTGCCAAAACCGCGAAAGAACGCTCGGCGATTCTCTACCGCTGGTACGAACTGATTATTGAGAATAAAAGCTGGCTCGGGCGGTTGATGACCACCGAACAGGGCAAACCCCTGAAAGAAGCGGAGGGAGAAGTCGAGTACGCCGCCAGCTTTATCCAGTGGTTTGCCGAAGAGGCCAAACGCGCGAACGGTGAAATTATTCCGCCGATAAAACCCGGCTCACGCATTCTGGCGACCCGTGAACCTATTGGTGTGGTCGCGGCGATTACGCCGTGGAACTTCCCGATGGCCATGCTCACCCGCAAGTTAGGCCCGGCGCTTGCGGCAGGATGCACCGGGGTCATTAAACCGGCCAATAACACGCCGCTCAGCGCCTTTGCGCTGCTTACGCTGGCGAAACAGGCCGGAGTGCCCGACGGTGTTCTCAACGCCGTAGCCGGGAATACGCATGAAATCAGCGATGCGATTATGGCAAGCCGCGACGTACGTAAAATCTCCTTTACCGGCTCAACCTCCGTCGGCAAAACGCTGGTGCGTAACGCCGCAGAAACCATGAAAAAAGTCTCGATGGAGCTGGGGGGAAATGCCCCGTATATCGTTTTTGAGGATGCGGATATCGACGCAGCGGTTAAGGGCGCGATCGCCAACAAGTTTCGCAATGCCGGGCAGGTCTGCGTCAGCGTGAACCGTTTTTATATTCAGGAAACCGTCTACGACAAATTTGTGAATAAACTCGCCGATGCGGTGAATGCGCTGAAGGTGGGTAATGGTCTTGAGGAGGGGGTGGTCGTCGGGCCGCTGATTGAACCTTCTGCGGTCAACAAGGTGCGTGAGCATGTCGACGACGCCGTTGCCCGGGGCGCAACCGTACTGGCAGGAGGCAAGCCTCATCCGCTTGGCGGGAATTTCTGGATGCCAACCGTACTGGGCGACTGCCATGAGGGCATGAAGCTGGCAGAAGAAGAGACGTTTGGGCCGCTGGCGGCGTGCTTCCGTTTCACCTCGGAAGATGAAGTCATCCAGCGCGCCAACAACACGCCCTATGGGCTGGCGGCTTACTTCTACACCCAGAATCTTTCTCGGGTCTTCCGCGTTTCACAGGCCATCGAGAGCGGGATGATCGGCATCAACGAGTGCGCCGTCTCCACGGAGCTCGGCCCCTTTGGCGGCGTAAAAGAGTCAGGTCTTGGACGAGAGGGCTCCGTGCTGGGGCTGGAAGAGTATCTGGAAGTTAAAACCCTGCATATTGGGGGATTATAATAGACAGGGCGGCATCTGCCGCTCGCCTGGACTGGGTGGCTGGCAATGAAAACCTATACGTTTGATTTTGACGAGATCGACAGTCAGGAAGACTTCTACCGTGAATTTATCCGGGCGTTTGATCTTGAACGAGAAAGCGTGACGAATCTGGATACGCTGTGGGACGTGGTCACCGGCAGTCAGTTGCCGCTACCGCTGGAGATTGAGTTCATCCATTTGCCCGATAAGCTGCGAAGACGTTTTGGCGCGCTGATATTGCTGTTTGATGAAGCGGAAGAAGAGCTTGAAGGGCAGCTGCGCTTTAACGCGCGGCATTGAATGAAAAAAGCCCCTGACCATAAGGCCAGGGGCAAGTCGTATGATGAGATACGACGAGGGTTTATTTATACAGTTCTGCCGTTGCATGCCAGTGGTCACCCTGATTCAGTTCGGTGACGCGATAGCTGCTGGCGCCTGCTTTTTCAGCTTTGGCGGCAAGTTCGTGACGAATATCCATCGGTGAACCGGTGACAGACGTTACGGAGACGCTGCCCATACGCTGTAGATTTTGTGCCTGGTCGGCATTTACCTGCTGTACGGCTGCGCTTGCGCCGAAAGAGAGAACGGATGCCAGACCGAGGGTTGCGATGATCAATTTGGTTTTCATAGTCTTTACTCCTGAATAGGGTTTTTTACTCAACGGCGAGAAGGGTTGAACAGCTATTTTTATGCCTGGTGCCGTTGAGTGGAGATTTTCGTTTTCAGCTATTACTAAAACTTATTTGTACAGCTCAGCGGTGGCGTGCCAGTGGTCACCGGAACGCGCTTCGATGATGCGATAGGATGACGCACCCTGTTCTTCCGCTTTTTTGTTCAGCATCTCATGCATGTCCATTGGCGATGTGCCGACCGCACCGACAGAAACCGTGCCGATGGCCTGGCGGGATTGCGCCTGGTCAGCATTGATAGAGTCTGCTGCGAAAGCACCGAATGACAGGACGGACAGGACGCTGAGCGCCGCTACAGTTGATTTGATTTTCATGATTCTTACCTCGTCGAATTTTTTCGTGGGGTCTTGTTTCGTGACCCTCATCACAAAATCAAGTATACACTAATAACGGCAAAAATTAATACCAGACTAATGGTTTCTCTTGTTATTACGTGTTAACCAGTCTGTTTTTTATAACCAAATTGCATAATATTGGGCTTTTTTTTGTCATTTTTGTTGGTTATATCTAATAAAATCATATGGATATCAGCTTTTGATTTTTTGTGCGATTTTTTGATTTAGCATTCACCAGATGAATGTTAATGGGTGGTAAAAAGCACTATTTGTCAAAGTGAAGGGCAGAGGAAAAGAGTGAGAAACGCAGCGGAAGCAGAACGATCCCCGCAGCGGCGCTACGGGGAGAGGGGATTAGAGTTCCTGTTCGAACAGTACCAGAATGGCTTCGTGGAGATCTTTCACGGAGAAACCGCTAGCCGGTGTGGTAAAGATGGTGTCATCACCGGCGATAGTCCCGAGGATACCTTCCGTTTTACCCAGCGAGTCCAGCATGCGGGCAATCAGCTGCGCGGCACCAGGGCTTGTGTGGATCACCACGACGGCGTCGTTATGATCGATATCCAGAACCAGGTTTTTGAGCGGGCTGGAGGTGGTCGGCACGCCAAGTTCTGCCGGCAGGCAATAGACCATCTCCATCTTGGCGTTTCGCGTACGCACCGCGCCAAATTTCGTTAACATGCGGGAGACTTTCGACTGATTGATATTATCGAAGCCTTGTTCCTGCAGCGCCTGAACAATTTCTCCCTGAGAACTGAATTTCTCTTCTTTGAGTAGCGCCTTAAACGCCTTTACTAATTCTTCTTGCTTAGACGAGCTTCGCATAAGTCACCCGGAATATGACGATAGAAACAACATTATTATGCATGTGGATGAATTTTTATGCAAATTATCTACTCAGCGCCAGGCTGAAATAATGTTATGAAAGGGAGTGATTTTATCAGATTTCGTTATCAGAAAACATGCCTGGGTCACGCCGCGCAAATAAGCTTAAAAGTAAATTAAATGTTATCAAAATGATGTTGTTTTGGTGGCGGGGCAGGGTGTATTGTAACCACCTCTTAATGCGTTGCCCTCTGTCGTCAGATAGTCTTCTGGTGAGAGATAAAGTCGCGTGACCTCAAATTCTTTAGCTACGAAAATTGTAATTATTTACTTGCTGAATTATGGTCGCCGCAACGGATTTACAGATACTTAAGTTAACCATAATAAGGAGTTTAGGATGAAAGTCGCAGTCCTCGGCGCTGCTGGTGGTATCGGCCAGGCGCTTGCCCTACTACTGAAAACCCAACTGCCTTCAGGCTCAGAACTCTCCCTGTACGATATTGCTCCGGTAACCCCAGGTGTGGCGGTTGACCTGAGCCACATCCCGACTGCTGTAAAAATCAAAGGCTTCTCCGGTGAAGATGCACGTCCTGCTCTGCAGGGTGCCGACGTGGTGCTGATTTCTGCAGGCGTGGCGCGTAAGCCAGGCATGGATCGTTCAGACCTGTTCAACGTCAACGCGGGCATCGTGAAAAACCTGGTGCAGCAGATTGCAGAAATCTGCCCGAAAGCATGCATCGGCATCATCACTAACCCGGTGAACACCACCGTGGCTATCGCGGCAGAAGTGCTGAAGAAAGCGGGTGTTTACGACAAAAACAAACTGTTCGGCGTAACCACGCTGGATATCATCCGTTCCAACACCTTTGTTGCTGAGCTGAAAGGCAAACAGCCAACAGAAGTGGAAGTACCGGTAATTGGCGGTCACTCTGGCGTCACCATCCTGCCTCTGCTGTCGCAGATCCCAGGCGTGAGCTTCACCGAGCAGGAAGTGGCTGACCTGACTAAACGCATCCAGAACGCGGGTACCGAAGTGGTGGAAGCGAAGGCGGGTGGCGGTTCTGCAACCCTGTCTATGGGCCAGGCGGCTGCGCGTTTTGGTCTGTCGCTGGTTCGCGCTCTGCAGGGCGAGAAAGGCGTTGTTGAATGCGCTTACGTTGAAGGCGATGGCGAACACGCTCGCTTCTTCTCTCAGCCGCTGCTGCTGGGTAAAAACGGTATCGAAGAGCGTAAATCCATTGGTACGCTGAGCGCGTTTGAACAACACGCGATGGAAGGCATGCTGGATACGCTGAAGAAAGATATCACCCTGGGCGAAGAGTTCGTTAACAAGTAATACGAACCGTCTCCCGGTAAAAAAAACGGAGCTTATCGCTCCGTTTTTTTATGCCTGTCAGTTAGTGGCCGGGTATTCCTGAATCGTCACGTGCAGCGTCAGTTTCTTATCGTTGCGCATGACCTCAACAGGGATGATAGAACCCGGGCGAATTTCTGCCACCTGATCCATCGTCTCCAGCGCAGAGACCGCTGGCGTGCCGTTGACCGACACAATGACATCGTTTACCTGAATTCCCGCGTTAGCCGCCGGACCACCCGGTGCCACCTCGTTAACCACGATGCCCTGAATCTGATCGATACCGCCGCCCTGGGTATGCATCGGTGCAATTTCGCGCCCGCCGATACCGATATAGCCGCGGATCACGCGTCCGTCGCGGATCAGTTTATCCATGATTTTGGTCGCCAGCTGGAACGGAATGGCAAAGCCGATCCCTTCCGGCGTCTCACCGTCGTTACTTTTATCGAACGAGAGGGTATTGATACCCATCAGCTCGCCCAGCGAGTTGACCAGCGCCCCGCCGGAGTTACCGTGGTTGATGGAGGCATCGGTTTGCAGGAAGTTCTGCCGCCCGGAGGGGTTCAAACCGATACGACCGGTCGCGCTGATGATCCCTTGGGTGATGGTCTGGCCCAGGTTGTAAGGGTTACCGATAGCCAGGACGACGTCACCAATATGCGGGGTACGTTTACGGTTGATCGGGATGACCGGCAAACCGCCCGTGGCATTAATTTTCAGCACGGCCAGGTCGGTCAGGCTGTCAGACCCAACGAGTAACGCCTCAAATACGCGGCCATCCTGCAGGGCGACGATGATCTGGTCGGCATCGTTAATCACGTGCTTGTTGGTAATAATGTACCCGCGCTCGTCCATAATTACCCCGGAGCCGAGGGTGCGGATCTCCAGCTGGTTATGGGCTGAGGTATTCAGACCACGGTTATAGACGTTAACCACGGCAGGTGCGGCACGGCGGACGGCCTGGTTATAGGTGGCCGGCGTTTCATCCGTGCTATCGAACTGGGGAGCCGACAGTTTATTGAACTGACGTAAAGACGGCAGCGCCAGCAGCAGCAGGCCAGCAACAATCAAACCGATGACAGTAGAACGTAAGAGCTTTAAAAGCATGATGCGCGTGTCGTTAAAAAAGGAACGATTTGCAGCATAACATGAGTTATCCGGACATCACACGCAGCGGTGATGTCCGGGTCGCAAATGCTTAGCGCAACAGAATATAGATGGACTCATTGCCACGCATGACCTGCAGGGCAATAACCGCCGGTTTACTTTCCAGCACCTTGCGCAGTTCGGCAATAGACTGCACGCGGTTGCGGTTGACACCGATAATCACGTCATCCTGATGCAATCCGGCCTGTGCGGCAGGGCTGCTCTTCTCGACGGTATCGATGCTAATGCCTTTCGTGCCGTCCTTCAGCTGCCCGTCGCTCAACGTAGCCCCCTGTAGCGCCGGGGCGATAAGCTCCGCGCTGGCCGAGGAAGAGGTGCTCTTATCCAGCGTCACTTCAACGCCAAGCGGCTTACCGTCACGTATCAGGCCCAGCTTCACTTTGGCGCCAGGTTCCGTCGTGGCAATCCGTGAACGCAGTTCTGCAAAGCTGTTCAACGGTTTATCGTTCAGGCTGACGATCACATCCCCTGATTTCACGCCCGCTTTTGCCGAGCCGGAGTTTGGCAGCACTTCACTGACAAACGCCCCGCGCTGTACGTTGATATTGAACGCTTTTGCGATATCCGCGCTCATCTCCATACCTTTAATACCCAGCAGCCCGCGTTTGATTTCACCGAACTGGATCAGCTGCTGCGCCAGGGTTTTGGCCATATTGCTGGGGATAGCAAAACCGATCCCGATGCTGCCGCCGCCCGGGGCCAGAATAGCCGTGTTAATCCCAATCAGCTCGCCGTTAAGGTTAAGCAATGCTCCGCCGGAGTTACCACGGTTGATTGATGCATCGGTCTGGATAAAGTTTTCCAGCCCTTCCAGGTTGAGGCCGCTGCGTCCCAGCGCCGAGACGATCCCGGAGGTGGCGGTCTGCCCTAAGCCAAAGGGGTTGCCGACGGCGACGGCAAAATCGCCGACGCGCAGTTTGTCTGAATCCGCGATGGCAATCTGGGTCAGGTTGCTTGGGTTTTGTACCTGCAGCAGCGCGATGTCGCTCTGGTCATCGCCGCCGATCAGTTTGGCATCAAATTCACGGCCATCGTTCAGCTGGACGCTGATCTTATCCGCCTGGCTGATGACGTGATTGTTGGTCAGGATATAGCCTTTTGCCGCATCAATAATGACGCCAGAGCCCAGGCCTTCAAAAGGCTGCGCCTGCTGGTCGGGAGACTCATCGCCGAAATATTTTTTCAGTTCTTCAGGGACGCGTTGGCTTTGTACTGCGGTGCCCTCAACCTGAACGCTGACGACCGCAGGCAACACTTTTTCCAGCATTGGCGCGAGGCTTGGAATAGCCGCCTGGCCAGGCACCTGGGAGGGAATGGCGGCAAATACAGGGACGGACGCCGAGAGAGATAACCCGACACTTAACGCGATAGCGCTCAACAGCTGGTTTTTTTTCTTCATCGATGTTGACTCTCGTAACCTGGAATAAAGGAAAAACGGCCCTAAAAACACGTTGATGTTATTGAATTTTAAACCGCTGAACAATGAGGTGTTTAACTAAATGATAGCTGGGGTCATCAGGAAAGGACGGGCGCAATCGCTGCGCCCGTAAAATAAATTCAGGTTGTGCGATTAATCGCGTTTTACACCGCCGCGCAGCAGGCCGGATGCGCCATCGGAATAGTCGCGAGGCATCTGAACGGGCGCCTGATCGTTACCGGCTTCAGAGTCAGCCAGACGGTTGCGGAACGGGTTGGTTTCCGCGGTCATTTCCGGCAGCAGGCTGCTGGAGCTTTTTGCCATATGTTGATACAGCTGACGATAGTCGGTTGCCATGTTGTCCAGCAGCTCGGCGCTACGGGCAAAATGGCTGACCAGCTCTTCACGATACTCTTCCAGCTCGGCTTTGTTCTTTTCCAGTTCGTACTGCAGTGACTGCTGCTGACGCAATTTGCGATTACCGAAACGCATGGCCACAGCACCGATGACGATGCCGACGACTAAACCGATTAGCGCATATTCCCAGGTCATGAACTTCTCCCGTTGTCTTGTTGTTCCGTAGGGTGTTGGCTCGGCTCCTGCCTGTGCCTGATAATGCCACTATAACCGCTATTTCTGCAGAAGTGGAATCCTGACGTATCATCGCGTAGTGTAGAACGGCCTTTTTTTCATCAGTCACGTCTGCTGGTGAGCGTTAATTGAAGGAATAACAATAAGATTATGCAAAACCTGTCCCCTGCATCGCGATATCAACTGGCCCTTAACGAGGGCACTCATCAGCCTGATGACGTTCAACGTGAGGCGGTAAACCGTCTGGAGATGATTTATCAGGAGCTCACGGCAAAACCCGCTGAAGTTGAACAGAACGGTGGGCTAAAGGCGGCATTTGGGCGGTTGCTCGGTAAAAAAGCGCCACAGGCTCACGCGCCTGTACGCGGTTTATATATGTGGGGCGGGGTCGGTCGCGGAAAAACCTGGCTGATGGACCTGTTTTACATGAGCCTGCCTGGCGCACGTAAGCAGCGTCTGCACTTCCATCGTTTTATGCTGCGAGTGCATGAAGAGCTGACCGCATTACAGGGCAAGAGCGATCCGCTGGAGATTGTGGCCGACAGGTTCAAAGCTGAAACCGACGTGCTCTGCTTCGACGAGTTTTTTGTGTCCGACATCACCGATGCCATGCTGCTAGGCGGTCTGATGAAAGCGCTATTTGCCCGCGGGATCACGCTGGTGGCCACGTCGAATATCCCGCCGGATGAGCTCTATCGTAACGGCCTGCAGCGGGCACGCTTCCTGCCCGCCATCGATGCCATCAAGCAGCACTGCGACATCATGAACGTCGATGCCGGTGTTGATTATCGTCTGCGCACGCTGACCCAGGCGCACCTGTGGCTTTCGCCGTTAAATGCCGATACCACCCGCGAGATGGATACACTCTGGCTGGCGCTGGCGGGAGCAAAACGCGAGCACGCCCCGGAACTCGAGATTAACCATCGACCGCTGCCCACGCTTGGCGTCGAAAACCAAACGCTGGCTGTCTCCTTTACGACGCTCTGCGTGGATGCCCGCAGCCAGCACGACTACATTGCGCTTTCGCGTCTGTTCCACACCGTGATGGTACTGGACGTGCCGGTGATGACGCGGCTGATGGAGAGCGAAGCACGACGCTTCATTGCGCTGGTGGACGAGTTTTATGAGCGCCACGTCAAGCTGGTGGTCAGCGCCGAGGTACCTTTATATGAGATTTACCAGGGCGAGCGGCTGAAGTTTGAGTTCCAGCGCTGCCTGTCGCGCCTGCAGGAGATGCAGAGTGAGGAATACCTGAAGCTGGAGCATATGCCGTAACAAATGCCACCCTCTCCCGTGGGAGAGGGGCTGGGGGTGAGGGCACCAGACCGCACAATACACACCCCCGAAAAACCCATTCCAAATCACATTTAAGGGTCGATCTTTGACCTCAACTTCTCTATAATCTTGCGACCCCACGTTACGAGAAGGTTTTTTTCCCGAAACTTTCTATGTGTCGGCATGTGCTATTCGAAGGGGTAGGTTTGCCGGACTTTGTCGTGTGAACCTCAACTGACTAAACGTTTGGGTGTTCACCAACGTGTAACTTATTATTTGGGTAAGCTTTTAATGAAAACTTTTACAGCTAAACCAGAAACCGTACAGCGCGACTGGTATGTTGTTGACGCGACCGGTAAAACTCTGGGCCGTCTGGCTACTGAACTGGCTCGTCGCCTGCGCGGTAAGCATAAAGCGGAATACACTCCGCACGTTGATACCGGTGATTACATCATCGTTCTGAACGCTGATAAAGTTGCTGTAACCGGCAACAAGCGTACTGACAAAGTGTACTATCACCACACTGGCCACATCGGTGGTATCAAAGAAGCGACCTTTGAAGAGATGATTGCCCGCCGTCCTGAGCGTGTGATTGAAATCGCGGTTAAAGGCATGCTGCCAAAAGGCCCGCTGGGTCGTGCTATGTTCCGTAAACTGAAAGTTTACGCAGGCAACGAGCACAACCACGCGGCACAGCAACCGCAAGTTCTTGACATCTAATCGGGATTATAGGCAATGGCTGAAAATCAATACTACGGCACTGGTCGCCGCAAAAGTTCCGCAGCTCGCGTTTTCATCAAACCGGGCAGTGGTAAAATCGTAATCAACCAGCGTTCTCTGGAACAATACTTCGGTCGCGAAACTGCCCGCATGGTAGTTCGCCAGCCGCTGGAACTGGTTGACATGGTAGAAAAACTGGATCTGTACATCACCGTTAAAGGTGGTGGTATCTCCGGTCAGGCTGGTGCGATCCGTCACGGTATCACCCGCGCTCTGATGGAGTACGACGAATCCCTGCGTTCTGAACTGCGTAAAGCTGGCTTCGTTACTCGTGACGCGCGTCAGGTTGAACGTAAGAAAGTGGGTCTGCGTAAAGCACGTCGTCGTCCACAGTTCTCCAAACGTTAATCCATTCTGCTTACGCAGAACGATTGGCGAAAAACCCGCTTCGGCGGGTTTTTTTATGGATAATGCGCAGGTTATCCACAATATCCATGCATATATCTTCTCTTTTTCCACATTTCCAGAATCCCCTCACCACAAAGCCATCAAAATCTGGTAAACTATCATCCAATTTTCTGCCCAAATATCGGTGAATACTCGATTTTTGTTCGTTTCTTGAACAATGTGTTTTCTCTGGGATGGGCGATACAACATCTGGCTGGCCCCTGTTGGGCTGGTAGCAGTAAAAATTCTGAATATACCTGGAGGTTTTCATGGCTGTCGCTGCCAACAAACGTTCGGTAATGACGCTGTTTTCTGGTCCTACTGACATTTATAGCCATCAGGTTCGTATCGTGCTGGCCGAGAAGGGTGTCAGTTTTGAGATCGAGCATGTGGAAAAGGATAACCCGCCTCAGGATCTGATCGATCTCAACCCGAGCCAAAGCGTACCGACGCTGGTGGATCGCGAGCTGACCCTGTGGGAATCCCGTATCATTATGGAATATCTGGATGAGCGTTTCCCGCATCCGCCACTGATGCCTGTTTACCCTGTCGCGCGTGGTGAAAGCCGCCTGTACATGCAGCGTATCGAAAAAGACTGGTACTCGCTGATGAACGTGATTACCAGCGGTTCTGCTTCTGAAGCTGACGCTGCACGTAAACAACTGCGTGAAGAGCTGCTGGCGATCGCTCCTGTGTTTGGTCAGAAACCATTCTTCCTGAGCGATGAGTTCAGCCTGGTGGATTGCTACCTGGCACCGCTGCTGTGGCGTCTGCCAACCCTGGGCGTAGAGTTCAGCGGTCCTGGCGCGAAAGAGCTGAAGGGCTATATGACTCGCGTATTTGAACGCGACTCTTTCCTGGCATCTTTAACTGAACCGGAACGTGAAATGCGTCTCGGCCGAGGCTAATGACTGTGGAAATGTCACAACTTACCCCACGCCGTCCTTATCTGCTGCGCGCCTTCTATGAATGGCTGCTGGATAACCAGCTCACGCCGCACCTGGTTGTGGATGTGACGTTGCCGGGCGTGCTGGTTCCTATGGAATATGCGCGTGACGGGCAGATCGTACTGAACATTGCGCCGCGTGCGGTGGGTAACCTGGAGCTGGCAAACGATGAAGTGCGCTTCAACGCGCGTTTCGGCGGCGTGCCGCGTCAGGTTTCCGTACCTCTGGCAGCCGTGCTGGCTATCTACGCGCGTGAAAACGGTGCGGGTACCATGTTCGAGCCGGAAGCGGCGTATGATGAAGATGTTGCCAGCCTGAATGATGACAACGCATCCGATGAGCGCGAAAGCGACACGGTGATGTCACTTATCGATGGTGATAAACCCGATCATCACGACGACAATGACCCTGATGACGATCCGCCTCCGCGCGGTGGTCGTCCGGCTCTTCGCGTCGTGAAATAAAAAACAGGCCCAATCGGGCCTGTTTTTTTTTACACTTCCAGGTAGTTCAGGATCCCGTCAGCCGCTTTACGACCTTCGGCAATCGCCGTTACCACCAGGTCAGAACCGCGAACGATATCGCCACCGGCGAAGATTTTCGGGTTGCTGGTCTGGAATGCGTTATCGCTGCCTTCTGGCGCAATCACGCGGCCCTGCGAATCCAGCTCGACGCTGTGCTTCGCCAGCCATTCCATGCTGTGAGGACGGAAACCGAACGCCATCACTACGGCATCGGCCGGGATGACGTGCTCAGAACCGGCTACGATCTCGGCGCGACGACGGCCTTTCGCATCCGGTGCGCCCATCTCAGTGCGCGCCATCTTCACGCCGCTCACTTTACCGTTGGCATTCACTTCAATACCCAGAGGCTGGATGTTGAACTGGAACTCCACGCCCTCTTCACGCGCGTTTTTCACTTCGCGTTTAGAGCCCGGCATGTTCTCTTCGTCACGACGGTAGGCGCAGATCACGTGTGCCGCATTCTGACGAATGGAGGTACGCACGCAGTCCATCGCGGTATCACCGCCGCCCAGCACCACCACGCGTTTGCCTTCCATGCTGACGAACGGCTCATCGGCGGTTTCGCCGTAGCCCATGATCTGCTTGGTGTTGGCAATCAGGAACGGCAGCGCATCGTACACGCCCGGCGCATCTTCGTTCTCCAGACCGCCGCGCATGGACTGATAGGTGCCCACGCCGAGGAACACGGCGTCGTAATCCTTCAGCAGGTCGTCGAGCTGCACGTCGCGACCCACTTCCACGTTCAGTTTGAACTCAATGCCCATACCGGTGAAGATTTCACGGCGACGGGTCATGACCTCTTTTTCCAGCTTGAAGGCCGGAATACCGAAGGTCAGCAGACCGCCGATTTCCGGATGGCGGTCAAAGACCACCGCCTTCACGCCGTTGCGGGTCAGCACGTCCGCACAGGCCAGGCCCGCCGGGCCCGCACCGATGATTGCCACGCGCTTGTCGGTTTGCTTCACGCCGGTCATATCCGGACGCCAGCCCATCTCGAACGCTTTATCGTTGATATAGCGCTCGATGTTGCCGATGGTCACCGCGCCGAACTCGTCGTTCAGCGTACAGGAACCTTCGCACAGACGGTCCTGAGGGCACACGCGGCCGCACACTTCCGGCAGGGTGTTGGTCTGGTGAGACAGCTCGGCGGCTTCAAATATACGCCCTTCGTTGGCCAGCTTCAGCCAGTTCGGGATGTAGTTGTGTACCGGACATTTCCATTCGCAGTAAGGGTTACCGCAGGACAGGCAGCGGTCTGCCTGTGCCTTGGCCTGGCCTTCTGAAAACGGCTCGTAGATTTCAACAAATTCAATTTTGCGGATCTTCAGCGGTTTCTTTGGCGGATCAACACGCTGCAGGTCGATAAACTGGTATACGTTCTGGCTCATCTGAATTCCTTACTGCGCCTGCACGCGCAGCTCTGCTGCGCTACGACTACGGTGACCCAACAGGGCTTTAACATCGCTGGACTTCGGCTTAACCAGCGCGAATTTCGCAGAGAACGCCGGCCAGTTCGCCAGGATCTCTTCGCCGCGCGAAGAACCGGTATGCTGCACGTGTTCGGTAATCAAACCGCGCAGGTGTTCTTCGTGAATGGCCAGCGTATCAACGTCCAGCACTTCTACCAGCTCCGGGTTCACGCGTTTGCGGAACTCACCGTCTTCGTCCAGGACGTACGCAAAACCGCCCGTCATGCCCGCGCCGAAGTTCACGCCGGTTTTACCCAGAACGCAAACAATCCCGCCCGTCATGTATTCACAACCGTTATCGCCAATGCCTTCCACCACGGTGATAGCACCGGAGTTACGCACCGCAAAACGCTCGCCCGCACGGCCTGCTGCAAACAGACGACCGCCGGTCGCGCCGTACAGGCAGGTGTTACCGATGATGCTGGCTTCATGGCTGCGGAAGGCTGAGCCGACCGGAGGACGCACCGCCAGCAGACCGCCTGCCATGCCTTTACCGACGTAGTCGTTGGCATCGCCGGTCAGGTACAGCTCAACGCCGCCTGCGTTCCATACGCCGAAGCTCTGACCCGCGGTACCGCTGAAGTGCGCGGTAATCGGATCCGCCGCCAGCCCCTGGTCACCGTGCGTTTGCGCGATGTAGCCGGAGAGGGAGGCGCCCACGGAGCGGTCGGTGTTGCGGATATCAAACCAGAACGTTTTGCTCTGCTTGTCGTCCACGTACGGTTTCGCCTGCTGCAGCAGCTGCGCGTTCAGCACGCCGTTATCGAACGGCGGGTTGTTCTCGGTGCAGTAGACCGCTTTGCCAGGGTGCGGCTGCGCGGTTTCCAGCAGCTTAGACAGCTCAAGCTTCTGCTGCTTAGCAGTGAAACCGTCCAGCTCTTTCAGCAGGTCGGTACGGCCAATCAGGTCCACCAGGCGTTTCACGCCCAGCTGCGCCATCAGCTCGCGGGTTTCGCGGGCGATGAACTCAAAGTAGTTGGTCACTTTGAACGGCAGACCGTGATAGTGGTTCTTACGCAGCTTCTCGTCCTGGGTAGCAACGCCGGTTGCGCAGTTGTTCAGGTGGCAAATACGCAGGTATTTACAGCCGAGCGCAACCATTGGGCCGGTACCGAAGCCGAAGCTTTCCGCGCCGAGGATCGCCGCTTTAATGATGTCGAGACCGGTTTTCAGGCCGCCGTCCACCTGCAGGCGGATCTTGTGACGCAGACCGTTCGCCACCAGCGCCTGCTGGGTTTCCACCAGGCCAAGCTCCCACGGGCAGCCCGCGTATTTCACGGAGGAGAGCGGGCTTGCGCCGGTGCCGCCGTCATAGCCGGCGATGGTGATAAGATCCGCATAGGCTTTCGCCACGCCGGTAGCGATGGTGCCGACGCCCGGTTCGGAAACCAGCTTCACGGAGATCATCGCCTTCGGGTTGACCTGCTTCAGGTCGAAAATCAGCTGCGCTAAGTCCTCGATAGAGTAGATATCGTGGTGCGGCGGCGGGGAGATCAGCGTCACGCCCGGCACGGAATAGCGCAGTTTGGCGATGTACGGGGTAACTTTATCACCCGGCAGCTGGCCGCCTTCGCCAGGTTTAGCACCCTGAGCGACTTTAATCTGGATCACGTCGGCGTTGACCAGGTACGCAGGCGTCACGCCAAAGCGACCGGATGCCACCTGCTTGATACGGGACACTTTGTTGGTGCCGTAACGCGCCGGATCTTCACCGCCTTCGCCGGAGTTGGAGTTGCCGCCGATGCTGTTCATGGCTTCCGCCAGCGCTTCGTGGGCTTCCGGGCTCAGCGCGCCGATGGACATCGCCGCGGTGTCGAAGCGTTTGAACAGCTCGGATGCAGGCTCAACCTCGTCAATGCTGACCGCTTCATCACCCGGATTCAGGGCAATGAGGTCGCGCAGCGTTGCCGCCGGACGGTTATTTACCAGCTCAGCGTACTGCTGGTAATCACTGTATTCGCCGCTCTGAACCGCCTGCTGCAGCGTGCGCACCACGTCCGGGTTATAGGCGTGGTATTCGCCGCCGTGAACGTATTTCAGCAGACCGCCCTGATCCAGCGGCTTACGTGCCAGCCAGGCGCGTTTGGACAGGTTCACCAGATCCTGCTGGAAGTCAGCAAAACCGGCGCCGCCGATGCGGCTGACCACGCCCTGGAAGCAGAGGTTGGCGACCTCGTCATGCAGGCCGACCGCTTCAAACAGCTTCGAACAGCGGTAGGAGGCAATGGTCGAGATGCCCATTTTGGACATGATCTTGTACAGACCTTTGTTGATGCCGTTACGGTAGTTCAGCATCACCGCGCGATAATCTTTGTCGATCGCGCGGGTATCCACCAGACGGGCCAGCGTTTCGTAGGCCAGGTACGGGTAGATCGCCGTCGCGCCAAAGCCTAACAGCACGGCAAAGTGGTGCGGGTCGCGGGCGCTGGCGGTTTCCACAATGATGTTGGCGTCACAGCGCAGACTCTTGTCGACCAGACGCGTCTGGATAGCGCCAACAGCCATCGGGGCAGGCACCGGCAGACGGTTTTTCGCGATATTGCGGTCGGACAGCACCAGCAGAACGGTACCGTTACGCACCATCTGTTCGGCTTTGTCACACAGCGCATTCACCGTCTCTTCGAGGCTCGCTTCGGTCACGTCGAAGGTAATATCGAGCGTGTCGGCGCGGTAGTGCTCCTCTTTCATGGTGGTGAGCTGTTTGAAATCGGAGTACAGCAGGATCGGCGATTTAAAGGTCAGACGGTGCGCCTGGCCTTCTGCCTCGCAGAAGACGTTCATCTCGCGACCGATGCTGGTGGCCAGCGACATCACGTGCGCTTCGCGCAGCGGGTCGATCGGCGGGTTGGTCACCTGCGCGAACTGCTGACGGAAATAGTCATAGATGATGCGCGGCTGGCTGGAGAGCACGGCAAATGGGGTATCGTCCCCCATGGAGCCGACCGCTTCCTGGCCGTTTTCACCCAGTACGCGAATAACAGAGTCCAGCTCTTCCGCGCTGTAGTTAAACTGTTTCTGGAAGCTTGCAAGCGTATCGTCGTCCAGTTCGCGACGACCCACTTCTTCATCCGATAAATCTTCGAACGGCACGAGGCGACGGACGTTTTTCTCCATCCACTCTTTGTACGGATGGCGGCTTTTAAGATCGTGATCGGTTTCGGCAGAGTGCAGAATGCGACCTCCGCGGGTGTCGATCACCATCAGCTCGCCCGGACCGACGCGGCCTTTCTCGACCACTTCGTCAGGCTGGTAATCCCAGATACCGACTTCAGAGGCGCAGGTGATGAGCTTGTCTTTGGTGATGACGTAGCGCGCCGGACGCAGACCGTTACGGTCCAGGTTACAGGCGGCAAAGCGGCCGTCGGACATGACGATGCCCGCCGGGCCGTCCCACGGCTCCATGTGCATGGAGTTAAAGTCGAAGAACGCGCGCAGCTCGGGGTCCATATCCGGGTTGTTCTGCCAGGCCGGTGGCACGAGCAGACGCATGGCGCGCACGATATCCATCCCGCCCGCCAGCAGCAGTTCCAGCATGTTATCCATTGAACTGGAGTCAGAGCCGGTTTCGTTCACGAACGGCGCGGCATCGTGCAGGTCAGGGATCAGCGGCGTCTGGAACTTATAGGTACGGGCGCGGGCCCACTGGCGGTTACCGGTGATGGTGTTGATCTCGCCGTTGTGCGCCAGGTAGCGGAACGGCTGAGCCAGCGGCCAGCGCGGAACGGTGTTGGTGGAGAAGCGCTGGTGGAACAGGCAAATGGCCGATTCCAGACGCAGGTCCGCCAGGTCCAGGTAGAAGCGCGGCAGGTCAGCCGGCATACACAGACCTTTATAGATGTTCACCAGGTTAGAGAGGCTACAGACGTAGAACTCTTTATCGTCCTGGAGACGTTTTTCAATGCGGCGGCGGGCAATAAACAGACGGCGTTCCATATCACGCGGACGCCAGCCCGCAGGCGCGTTGACGAAAATCTGTTCAATACGAGGCAGCGAGGAGAGGGCGATTTCACCGAGAACCCCTTCGTTGGTTGGCACATTGCGCCAGCCGACAATCGACAGGGTTTCACGCTGAAGTTCTTCTTCGACGATGCGGCGTGAGGCGGCAGCCTTTTCAGGATCCTGGTTCAGGAACAGCATGCCGACAGCGTAGTTTTTGGCTAAACGCCAGCCGCGCTCTTCCGCCACGATGCGGAAGAAACGATCCGGTTTTTGCAGCAGCAGGCCGCAACCGTCGCCCGTTTTACCATCGGCAAGAATAGCGCCACGGTGCTGCATTCGGGCCAGTGCGTGAATAGCAGTACGCACTACCTTGTGGCTAGGTTCGCCTTCTATGTGGGCGATCAGGCCGAAACCACAGTTATCCTTCTCAAGGGATTTATCGTACAACATATCAGTGAACCTCCCCAGGCTCGTCGGGCTTCCCACTGAACTTTACCGTGGCGCACAGGCACAGAAAGAGCATGGCGACGGGGTTTGCGTTTCATACGCGGACCTCGCATTCGCCCTCTTTTTCATCCTTTCGCGCAGGTAAACAAGTTTGAGGACTTGCTTCAGAGGGAATCTCAATTACTGCATAAATATGATGAGCAGGCCGCTCATCCAGAAAGCTTCCAGCGGATTTCCAACTTATCGGGAATTGGTACACAGGTCAAATGGCAATCTTATTTATACAAAAATGTGCTAAAGAGAGTTTATGCATTTGAAATTAAATGGTATTTAACTATTTTTACATTGATTGCATGCCCTGGCAGGACGCAGCGGAGTGTGATCTGACTCACTATATGAAAGCGGTATTATCAATGTAGCGTGCTGAATAGCCGTTTTATAGCAGAATAATAATCTGGTATAGGCTGCAAACCCGCATAAACCCACTGTTTTTCAGTGGTGGCGCTATAAATGAAAAAAACAATCAGAACATAAGGAAAAGTAATCACGAATGGCGTGAATGAAATTGCAGTAATCCTGAGTATTTATTCATATAGATAAAAGCCGTCCAGGGCGATTGATCCAGGTCATCGCCGACAGAGGCTAAAAGTGGCAGGCTTGTCCCCTTTCTCCGGGACGGTCTATCAGATTATGCAGTTACAGAAATTAGTCAATATGTTTGGTGGGGATCTTTTGCAGCGGTACGGGCAAAAGGTTCATAAGCTGACGCTGCACGGCGGGTTTAGCTGCCCGAATCGCGATGGCACCATCGGGCGCGGCGGCTGCACCTTCTGTAACGTTGCGTCCTTTGCTGACGAAGCCCAGCAGCATAAATCTATCGCTGAACAGCTTGCCCATCAGGCAAGCCAGGTGAACCGCGCGAAGCAGTATCTGGCCTATTTTCAGGCCTACACCAGCACGTGGGCGGAAGTGCAGGTGCTGCGCTCTATGTATCAGCAGGCCGTCAGCCAGGCTAACATCGTTGGGCTGTGCGTGGGCACGCGTCCGGACTGCGTACCGGACGCGGTGCTGGACCTGCTCAGCGAGTACAAAGAACAAGGCTACGAGATCTGGCTGGAGCTGGGCCTGCAAACCGCGCATGACAAAACCCTGCACCGTATTAACCGTGGCCATGATTTCGCCTGCTACCAGCGCACCACGCGCCTGGCCCGCGAGCGCGGGCTGAAGGTCTGCTCGCACCTGATTGTCGGCTTGCCGGGTGAAGGGCAGCAGCACGGCCTGGAGACGCTGGAAAAGGTGGTTGAGACCGGCGTGGACGGCATTAAGCTGCACCCGCTGCATATCGTTACGGGAAGCATTATGGCGAAAGCCTGGGAAGCCGGGCGGTTAAGCTGTATTGAGCTTGAGGACTATACGGTGACGGCGGGGGAGATGATTCGCCACACCCCGCCGGAAATTGTCTACCACCGCATCTCGGCCAGCGCCCGCCGTCCAACGCTTCTGGCACCGCTATGGTGTGAGAACCGCTGGACGGGGATGGTGGAAATCGACCGCTACCTGCAGGAGAACGGTGTTCAGGGCTCGGCGCTTGGCCGCCCGTGGGTTCCCCGTCTACCGGCGACGGCCGCCTAACAGACTTCCCAGCATGCCGCGCACTATCTGATTGGTGACCTGTCGCGCCGCGCTTTTCGCCATGGTTTGTACCACGCCGTCGCGCTTGCCGCCGCGCGGCCCGGTGCTGCCGAACAGGATGTCTTTGAGCCCCCCGAGAATACCGTCATCCACGGCGACGGACTGCCCTTTAGCGGCAGGCGCATCCTGGGATTCGGTGGTCGCCTGCACCCCTTTTTGCAGCATCTCGAACGCGGACTCGCGATCAACCTCGTCTTCGTACTTCCCGTAAACCGGAGAGTGGTTAATCAGGCCGTTACGTTCATCGTCGGTAACGGGTCCCATGCGCGAGCAGGGCGCGATCACCATGGCGCGTTCTACCACGGACGGGCTGCCCTTCGCATCCAGGAATGAGATCAGCGCTTCACCGGTGCCTAACGCCTGAATCGCCGCTTCGGTATCAAAGGCAGGATTAGCGCGCATGGTCTGCGCGGCGGCTTTCACCGCTTTCTGATCCTTCGGCGTAAAGGCGCGCAGGGCGTGCTGCACGCGGTTACCGAGCTGACCGAGCACGTTATCCGGGATATCCGACGGGTTTTGTGAAACAAACCAGACGCCAACGCCTTTGGAGCGGATCAGGCGAATGACCTGTTCAATTTTATCCAGCAATACCTGCGGCGCGTCGTTAAACAGCAGGTGCGCTTCGTCAAAGAAGAAGACTAGCTTCGGTTTTTCCAGATCGCCCGCTTCGGGTAACTGTTCGTAGAGCTCAGAGAGCATCCACAGCAGGCTGGCGGCGTAGAGCTTTGGCATCTGGTAGAGCTTCTCGGAGCTCAGAATGTTGATGATGCCTTTACCGCTGCTGTCGGTGCGCATCCAGTCTTTGATATCCAGCATCGGCTCGCCGAAGAAGTGCTCGGCGCCCTGTTGCTCCAGCGTCAATAACCCGCGCTGAATGGCACCCACCGAAGCGCTGCTGATATTGCCGTACTGGTTCTGGAAGGATTTGGCGTTATCGCCGATGTACTGGGTAATGGCGCGCAGATCTTTGAAATCAAGCAGCAGCAGCCCCTGATCGTCGGCAATGCGGAAGATAATATTCAGCACGCCGGACTGCACGTCGTTGAGGTTAAGCAGACGGGCCAGCAGCAGCGGGCCGAGATCGGAGACGGTGGCGCGCACCGGGTGGCCTTTCTCACCAAAGATATCCCACACTACCACCGGATTGTTATGCGGCGTCCAGTCCGTGATGCCAATATTCTTCAGCCGTTCAAGCAGTTTCTCAGAGGCCGTACCTTCCTGAGCCACACCGGTTAAATCGCCTTTCACGTCAGCCATAAAGACCGGTACGCCAATCTCCGAAAGCGACTCCGCCAGCTTTTGCAGGGTGACGGTTTTCCCTGTCCCGGTCGCTCCGGTGATCAGACCGTGGCGGTTCGCCATCGCAGGCAGTAAATACAGCTCTTTTTCCAGCGTCCGGGCAATTAACAATGGTGTACTCATGATGCGCTTCCTCTCTTAGTCCTGGGTGGAGTATAGGCAACCTGACCGCAATTTGGTTGAGTAAATTCCTGACTTTGCGGCGCATTATCCAGCGCGGACTATGCTTTTGCATACGGTTCACAAAAATAGTGGGAAACGATGTCCAGATTCTTCTTTAACGATCGCAAACAGCTGGTCAACGATGCCATTGAAGGCATACTGCTTTCTGCGCCACACGCAAACCTCGTCAAACTTGATATCGATCCGGCCATCAGGATCGTCGCACGTGGAGACTGGGACAAAAGCCGCGTGGCGGTGATCTCCGGCGGCGGCTCAGGCCACGAACCCGCGCACGCCGGGTTTGTTGGCAAAGGGATGCTGACGGCGGCAGTGTGTGGCGATCTGTTTGCCTCGCCGAGCGTGGATGCGGTGCTGAACGCCATTGTGGCGGTCACGGGCGATCGCGGCTGTCTGCTGATCGTCAAAAACTACACCGGCGATCGCCTGAACTTTGGCCTCGCGGCAGAAAAGGCCAAACGCTACGGCCTCAAGGTGGAGATGGCGATCGTGGCGGACGATATCGCGCTGCCGGATAACAAACAGCCGCGCGGTATTGCCGGTACGGCACTTGTGCACAAGATTGCGGGCTATGCGGCGGAGCACGGTAAATCGCTAAGCGAGGTGCGGGATATTGCGCAACAGGCCTGCGATAACCTCTGGAGCCTGGGCGTTGCGATGCAAACGTGCAACCTGCCGGGCAGCGACGAGGAAGAGGGGCGCATTAAGCAGGGCCATGTCGAGCTGGGGCTGGGCATTCACGGCGAGCCCGGTGCTTCCGTCGTGGATACGCAGAACAGTAAAGCCATTATCGACACGCTGGTGACGCCGTTACGCGCGCAGGCGGGAGAAGGGCGGTTTGCGGTATTGATTAACAATCTCGGCGGCGTATCGGCGCTGGAGATGGCGCTGCTGACCAAAGAACTGGCGCATTCGGCGCTGAAAGAGGAGATCGCGTACCTGATAGGCCCCGCGCCGCTGGTGAGCGCGCTGGACATGAAGGGCTTTTCGCTCACGCTGCTGAAGCTCAACGATTTCTTTGAAAAGGCGATTCACGCCGAGGTTGAAACGCTGGGCTGGCAAAAGCCCGTGGCGTTTGCGCCACTGCGCACCGTGGCGCATACCGCCATTCACGATCGCGTGGAATACACCCCGTCGGACAATCTGCGGGTGGGCGAGTATGTCTCCTCGGTGACGAAAACGCTGCTCCAGCTGGAAAACCGACTGAACGCGCTGGATGCCAAAGTGGGCGACGGCGATACCGGCTCCACTTTTGCGCAAGGGGCGCGGGATATTGCGCAGCGTCTGGAGGATCGCAAGCTCCCGCTTGATAACCTATCGACGCTGCTGCTGCTGGTGGGCGAGCGGCTGGCGACGGTGATGGGCGGATCGAGCGGGGTGCTGATGTCGATCTTCTTCACCGCGGCCGGGCAAAAGCTTCACGATGGTCAGCCGCTAGCCGAGGCATTGCTCAGCGGGCTGGCGCAGATGAAGCAGTACGGTGGAGCAGATCTTGGCGATCGTACCCTGATCGACGCGCTGCAGCCGGCGCTGGAGGCGTTGCTGAAAGGCGATATCGAGGCAGCGGCGAAGGCCGCACAGCACGGTGCCGAAGCAACGGCGAAAATGGCGAAAGCCGGCGCGGGACGCTCATCGTATGTGAATAAAGAGAATCTGGATGGGGTAATGGATCCCGGTGCGGTCGCGGTGGCGGAGGTGTTTAAGGCCCTGGTAGATGCAAAACGGTAACGACCGTTACCGTTTTTAGTGTGTACGCCCTCTCCCTGTGGGAGGGGGTTGGGGTGAGGGCATCAGGCCGCACATTCCCCGCCTATGTCACATCAAAAATCCGCTTTCAATACCACGCGGTAGCGGGCTTTGCCGTCACGCACGTGCTGGATTGCTTCGTTGATTTTCGACATCGGATACAGTTCGGTGGTCGGGGCCACTTTGGTGCGTCCGGCAAACTTCATCAGCTTGCGCAACTCAAACGGCGTACCGGTCGCGGAGCCTGACACGCTGCGATCCCCGCCGATCAGGGTAAACGCCGGAACCGGCAGCGGCTTCATCACGGCACCTACGGTATGGAAGTTACCGCCGTAGGCCAGCGCCTCAAAGTACGGCTGCCAGTTGAGATCCACGTTCACGGTGTTGATGATCAGGTCAAACTGACCCGCCAGCGCGTTAAGCGCGTCAGGATCGCGGCTGTTCACGACTTTATCCGCACCCATCGCCAGCACTTCTTTCTCTTTCGCCGGGTTCGAGCTGAACGCCGTGACTTCACAGCCCATCGCGTGCAGCAGCTTGATAGCGATATGGCCCAGACCGCCAATACCAATGACGCCCACGCGGCTGGTGGCGGTGATATGGTGCATCAGCAGGGGTTTGAAGACGGTGATACCGCCGCACAGCAGCGGACCGGCGGATTCGATATCAATGCTGTCCGGCAGCGGGATCACCCATTGCCAGTCGGCGCGCAGTTTGTCGGCAAAACCGCCTTTGTTCAGAATGGTGGGAACGGCGCCTTCAAGGCAGTTGATCTGATTGCCGCTGATACAGGCATCGCAGTGGCCGCAGCTGCGTGCCGTCCAGCCAATGCCCACGCGCTGGCCCACTTTCAGCCCTTTGTCCTGCGCGGCGCTACCGAGCGCCACGACGCGGCCAATAACTTCGTGCCCGGCAACCAGCGGATAGCTGGAGAAGCCCCATTCGTTGTCGATCATCGAGAGATCCGAGTGGCAGATCCCGCAGTAATCAACCTGTACTTCGACGTCTTCTGCTTTTAGTTCGCCCGCATCGTACTCGTACAGCTCAAGTTCTGCACCCGCCTGCGGTGCGGCGTAGCTTTTTATCTTCGACATCGTGTTTCCCCCGTTGTGGTGTGAACTGAGAGTGTAGAGCATTCAGTTTACAGCCGCTTAACAGAAGAGGGCAGGAACGAAAGTTACAGACTTTTCAGCATTCTGACTTCGCAATCAACGTGGCCGGTACAGCCCAGCGGTGCATCGATATGCTCAAAGCCCAAATGTTCATACAGGCCGATGGCCTCTTTGAGGAAAGCGGTTGTTTCAAGGTAGCAGCGTGTAAAACCCTGCTTGCGCGCGTGGTCCAGCGCAATCAGCGCCAGCTTTTTTGCCAGTCCTTGCCCGCGCGCCGTTGGCAGGAAATACATTTTCTGTAGTTCACAGATATCCGGCTCGCTGCAGCTGAGGGGCGCCACGCCGCCGCCGCCCACCACCAGGCCGTTCTGCTCGATTACCCAGTAGGCATGCCCTGGCTGGCTGTAGAGCTGGTAAAGCTCGTCCAGGTTCGGGTCAGCAACCGTGTAGCCTTTGTCAGCCGTCAGGCCATATTCGGCAGAAACGGTGCGGATAACGGCGGCGATTGCCGGGTTATCCTGCTCAGCGATCCGGCGCATCGTCGTCGCGACGGGGGTAATCACGCTCATAGCATTACTCATAACAAAAATTGACACATAACTGCTGTTAATAGCACCGCAGAAAGGGGAGTGCAAGCGAGGAGTTTTCAGGAAGGATACCCCTTACGCCCTGAAGCGTAAGGGGTAAAAGCATTACAGTGCGGAAATAACCGCCTGCTGCTCGATCAGCTTGGTCTTCGCATCGGCGAAAGCAACCAGACGCTCACGCTCTTTCGCGATGACCGCTTCCGGCGCGCGGGCGACAAAGCCTTCGTTCGCCAGCTTGCTTTCGATTTTGCCAATTTCCACGTCGACTTTTGCCACTTCTTTCGCCAGACGAGCCAGCTCGGCGTCTTTGTCGATCAGGCCCGCCATCGGGATCAGCAGCTCGGCACCGTCGATGATTTTGGTCACGGAAACCGGACCTTTGTCATCCGCAGGCAGCACGGTGATGTTTTCCAGACGCGCCATGGTCTTCAGGAAAGTGTTGTTCTCGGTGACGCGACGAACGGCAGCCTCGCTGCAGCCACGAAGCAGCAGCTCCAGCGGTTTGCCAGGGGCGATGTTCATTTCAGCACGGATGTTACGTACCGCAACGATCGCCTGTTTCAGCCATTCGGTATCTGCGGACGCCGCTTCATCAACCTTGGCCGCATCGAATTCCGGGAACGGCTGCAGCATGATGGTATCGGCGTTGATGCCCGCAATCACCTTGACGCGCTGCCAGATGGTTTCGGTGATGAATGGAATGACCGGATGCGCCAGGCGCAGCAGGCCTTCCAGAACGGTAATCAGCGTGTTGCGCGTGCCGCGCAGTTCAGCCTCAGTGCCGCCGTTCATCACCGGCTTCGCCAGCTCCAGATACCAGTCGCAGAACTGGTTCCAGGTGAATTCATACAGAATGCCCGCCGCGATATCGAAGCGGTAGCTGTCCAGCGCTTCGCGGAACGCTTTCACCGTCTGGTTGAATTCCGCCAGGATCCAGCGGTCTGCCAGAGACAGCGTCATCTCGCCGCCGTTGAAGCCGCAATCCTGATCTTCGGTATTCATCAGCACGAAGCGGCTGGCGTTCCACAGCTTGTTACAGAAGTTACGGTAACCTTCCAGACGCTTCATGTCCCAGTTGATGTCACGACCGGTTGAGGCCAGTGCCGCCAGGGTGAAGCGCAGGGCGTCGGTACCGTGAGACTCGATCCCGTTCGGGAACTGCTTCTCGGTGCGCTTGCGGATTTTCTCAGCCAGCTGTGGCTGCATCATGTTACCGGTACGTTTTTCCAGCAGATCTTCCAGAGAGATACCGTCAACCATGTCCAGCGGGTCAATCACGTTCCCCTTGGACTTGGACATCTTCTGGCCTTCATCGTCGCGGATCAGACCGGTCATGTAGACGGTATGGAACGGAACCTGCGGCTTGCCGTCTTCGTCTTTGATGAAGTGCATGGTCATCATGATCATGCGGGCAATCCAGAAGAAGATAATGTCGAAGCCGGACACCATCACGCTGGTTGGGTGGAACTGACGCAGCGCGTCGGTGTTTTCTGGCCAGCCGAGGGTGGAGAAGGTCCACAGCGCGGAGGAGAACCAGGTGTCCAGCACGTCTTCGTCCTGACGCAGCGCAACGTCTGCGCTCAGGTTGTTTTCCTGACGCACTTCGTCTTCGCTACGGCCAACGTAAACGTTGCCTTCGTTGTCGTACCACGCCGGAATACGGTGACCCCACCACAGCTGACGGGAGATACACCAGTCCTGAATGTCGCGCATCCAGGAGAAGTACATGTTTTCGTACTGCTTCGGCACGAACTGAATGCTGCCGTTCTCAACCGCTTCGACAGCCGGTTTCGCCAGCACGTCGGCACGCACGTACCACTGGTCGGTCAGCATTGGCTCGATAACCACGCCGCCACGGTCGCCGTACGGCACGGTCAGATCGTGAGGTTTGATCTCTTCCAGCAGGCCGAGCGCGTCAACGGCTGCCACGATGGCTTTACGCGCGGCAAAACGCTCCAGCTTCTGGAACTCAGCCGGGATGTCGCTGGAATAAACGTCGGATTCGTTGCCTTTGGTGTCGTACACTTCTGCGCTTTCGCGGATATCACCGTCGAAGGTCAGAATGTTGATCATCGGCAGGGCGTGACGACGGCCAACTTCATAGTCGTTGAAGTCGTGTGCAGGGGTGATTTTTACGCAGCCGGTGCCTTTTTCCATATCGGCGTGTTCGTCGCCCACAATCGGAATACGGCGGTTTACCAGCGGCAGCACCACGAATTTGCCGATCAGATCTTTATAACGCGGATCTTCCGGGTTAACGGCCACGCCGGTATCGCCCAGCAGGGTTTCCGGACGGGTCGTTGCGACCACCAGGTAATCTTTACCGTCTGCGGTTTTTGCGCCATCGGCCAGCGGATAGCGGATGTGCCACATGGAGCCTTTAGACTCGCGGTTTTCCACTTCCAGGTCAGAGATGGCGGTGCGCAGTTTTGGATCCCAGTTTACCAGGCGTTTGCCACGGTAAATCAGGTCTTCTTTGTACAGGCGGACGAAGACTTCTTTAACGGCGTTGGACAGGCCTTCGTCCATGGTGAAGCGCTCGCGCTCCCAGTCCACGGAGTTGCCGAGACGGCGCATCTGACGGGTAATGGTGCCGCCGGATTCCGCCTTCCACTGCCAGATTTTGTCGATGAACGCGTCGCGACCGTAGTCGTGGCGGGTTTTTCCTTCTTCAGCGGCAATTTTACGCTCAACCACCATCTGGGTCGCGATACCCGCGTGGTCAGTCCCCGCCTGCCACAGGGTGTTTTTACCCTGCATGCGCTGGTAGCGGATCATGGTGTCCATGATGGTCTGCTGGAAAGCATGACCCATATGCAAACTGCCGGTGACGTTCGGCGGCGGGATCATGATGCAGAAGGACTCTTTGCTTTCGTCGCCGTTAGGCTTGAAATAGCCCTGCTGTTCCCAGTGCTCGTAAAGCGGCTGTTCGATATCGCGTGGGTTATATGTCTTTTCCATTATTTCCAGGTTGCCGTATTCAGGTTAAAACCAGCCAGGCGGTACGCTTTGTAGCGTTCGCGCGCCAGTTGTTTCAAAGATTCTTCGTAAGGGACAAAGTCTACCACTTCTGTGAAAGCGGTGGCAAAATCTGCAAAATCTATCCGCAGGCTAATCAGAATATCGCGCGCGCTGCTGTTGCGCTTTTGCGGCCAGGCAATTTCAACCGGTGCACCGCCGCGCGGGCCTTCGCCCGACAGGTTATGCGGCACAAAACTCTCCGGCGGGCGCGCCCACAGCGCTTCATCCAGGCGAATCGCCTGCTGTTCATCTTCACAGGCAATCAGAACGCGTTTACCTGCGCGCCAACGTTCTGCGGCAATTTCACACACCAGCTGTTCTACGGCGCTGAGGCCATCCTGATGGGTGTCGTTGTCCAGAAGGTAGAACGTTGCATTCTTCATATATGGGGCTTCTTGTCGTGGATTTAAATGCAAAGCCGGGTGGCGCTACGCTTACCCGGCCTACGGTTGAGTGACGCTGTAGGCCGGGTAAGGCGAAGCCGCCACCCGGCGTTTTACATCACTCGTCGCCGTTAAAACCTGCGCGGTTCAGCAGGAACTGCGACAGCAGCGCCACTGGACGACCGGTTGCGCCTTTGGCTTTACCGGAGCGCCATGCGGTGCCCGCGATATCCAGGTGCGCCCAGTTGTACTTGCGGGTGAAGCGTGCCAGGAAGCAGCCCGCGGTGATCGCACCGCCAGGACGTCCGCCAATGTTCGCCATATCCGCAAAGTTAGACTCCAGCTGATCCTGATACTCGTCACCCAGCGGCAGACGCCATGCGCGGTCTCCGGCCTGCTCTGAGGCACCAATAAGCTCATGCGCCAGCGGATTGTGGTTCGACATCAGGCCGGTGATGTGGTGGCCCAGCGCAATCACGCAGGCACCGGTGAGGGTGGCGACGTCAATCACCGCTTCCGGCTCGAAGCGCTCAACGTAGGTCAGCACGTCACAGAGTACCAGACGGCCTTCGGCGTCGGTGTTCAACACTTCAACGGTCTGGCCGGACATGGTGGTCAGAACGTCACCCGGACGATAGGCGCGCCCACCAGGCATGTTTTCGCAGCCCGCCAGAACGCCAATCACGTTGATAGGCAACTGCAGTTCCGCAACCATGCGCATCACGCCGTAAACCGCCGCCGCACCGCACATGTCGTACTTCATCTCATCCATGCCTTCGGCAGGCTTGATGGAGATACCGCCGGAGTCGAAGGTCAGGCCTTTACCGACGAGCACAATCGGGCGCGCGTCTTCGGACGGATTGCCTTTGTACTCGATGACGGACATCAGGGATTCGTTCTGCGAGCCGTTACCGACCGCCAGGTAAGAGTGCATCCCCAGCTCTTTCATCTGCTGTTCGCCGATGACGCGGGTAATGACGTTTTTGCTGTAGGCGTCGGCCAGCTGACGCGCCTGAGAGGCCAGGTACGCCGCGTTACAGATGTTAGGCGGCATGTTGCCGAGATCTTTGGCCGCTTTAATGCCGGCTGCGATCGCCAGACCGTGCTGGATCGCGCGTTCGCCGCTGGTCAGCTCGCGACGGGTTGGCACGTTAAAGACCATTTTACGCAGCGGACGACGCGGCTCGCTTTTATTGGTCTTCAACTGATCGAAGCTGTACAGGCTCTCTTTTGCCGTTTCAACCGCCTGACGCACTTTCCAGTAGGTGTTACGTCCTTTAACGTGCAGTTCCGTCAGGAAGCAGACGGCTTCCATTGAGCCGGTATCATTCAGCGTATTGATTGTTTTCTGAATCACCTGCTTATACTGACGTTCATCCAGCTCGCGTTCTTTGCCGCAGCCAATCAGCAGAATACGTTCTGACAGTACGTTCGGAACATGGTGCAGTAACAGCGTCTGCCCAGGTTTGCCTTCCAGTTCGCCACGGCGCAGCAGGGCGCTAATATAGCCGTCACTGATTTTATCGAGTTGCTCGGCGATCGGGGAGAGTCGGCGTGGTTCAAAGACGCCCACAACGATGCAGGCACTCCGCTGTTTCTCCGGGCTACCGCTTTTTACACTGAACTCCATGCACTACGCTCCTGAATCTTAAAGACAACGGCGGCAGCTACGGATAGAATTGAAACCTTTCGTAACTCATGTCCGCTGTTGTGGTGACTTCGTGTTAATCTTACGTTACTACGGTTTCGACACGTCAGAAAAAGTCCTGAAGCGTGAATCCGCCGGATGTTTTAATCTTAGCGATGATTTCGACGACTCAAGAGAATAAATGACGTTTAAGCCATGAAACAAGCGATTTTCCAGCAAAGAGACGGGTTTTTACGGGCGTATTTAAAGTGATAATCATAAGATATCTGGTGCGGGAGACGCTCAAAAGCCAACTGGCGATCCTCTTCATCCTGCTGCTGATTTTTTTCTGTCAGAAGCTGGTTAAGATCCTCGGTGCGGCCGTTGACGGCGAAATTCCAACTAATCTGGTGCTTTCCCTGCTTGGTTTAGGGATCCCTGAAATGGCGCAGCTCATCCTGCCGCTAAGTCTTTTCCTTGGCCTGCTCATGACGCTTGGGAAACTCTACACCGAGAGTGAAATCACGGTGATGCATGCCTGTGGCCTGAGCAAAGCGGTACTGGTGAAAGCGGCCATGATACTGGCGCTGTTCACGGGTATTGTCGCGGCGGTGAATGTGATGTGGGCGGGTCCCATGTCTTCCCGTCATCAGGACGAAGTGCTGGCCGAAGCGAAAGCCAACCCCGGCATGGCAGCCTTAGCTCAGGGTCAGTTCCAGCAGGCGACCGACGGCAACTCCGTGCTGTTTATTGAGAGCGTTGACGGCAGTAAATTCAACGACGTATTCCTGGCGCAGTTACGTCCCAAAGGTAACGCGCGTCCTTCCGTGGTGGTTGCAGACTCCGGTCAGCTTGCTCAGCGCAAAGATGGTTCTCAGATCGTGACGCTGAACAAAGGCACCCGTTTCGAAGGCACCGCGATGCTGCGCGACTTCCGTATTACGGATTTCCAGAACTATCAGGCCATTATCGGCCACCAGGCGGTGGCGCTCGATCCAACGGATACCGAGCAAATGGACATGCGTACCCTGTGGAATACCGATACCGACAGAGCGCGTGCTGAGTTCCACTGGCGTATTACCCTTGTATTCACCGTGTTTATGATGGCGCTGATTGTCGTTCCGCTGAGCGTGGTGAACCCGCGCCAGGGACGCGTGCTTTCTATGCTGCCGGCGATGCTGCTTTACCTGATCTATTTCCTGCTGCAAACCTCGATTCGTTCTAACGGCGCGAAGGGTAAGCTGGACCCTATGGTCTGGACATGGTTCGTCAACAGCCTGTACATCTTACTGGCGCTGGGATTAAACCTGTGGGATACGGTGCCTGTGCGCCGCATACGTGCCCGATTCTCGCGTAAAGGAGCCATCTAATGCAGGCGTTTGGCGTTCTTGATCGCTATATCGGTAAAACCATTTTTACCACCATCATGATGACGTTGTTCATGCTGGTGTCGCTCTCCGGCATTATCAAATTTGTCGATCAGCTGAAAAAAGCCGGGCAGGGGAGCTATGACGCGATGGGCGCGGGGATGTATACCCTGCTCAGCGTGCCGAAAGATGTGCAGATCTTCTTCCCGATGGCGGCCCTGCTGGGCGCGCTGCTGGGGCTGGGAATGCTGGCGCAGCGCAGCGAACTGGTTGTTATGCAGGCCTCGGGCTTTACCCGCATGCAGGTTGCGCTGTCGGTCATGAAAACTGCGATCCCACTGGTGCTGTTGACCATGGCGATTGGCGAGTGGGTCGCGCCGCAGGGCGAACAGATGGCGCGTAACTACCGTGCGCAGGCCATGTACGGCGGCTCGCTGCTCTCGACCCAACAAGGTTTATGGGCGAAAGACGGTAAAAATTTCGTCTATATCGAACGGGTGAAGGGGAATGATGAACTGGGTGGGGTGAGCATCTATGCTTTCGATGACCAGCGCCGTCTGGAGTCAGTCCGCCACGCCTCTTCGGCGAAATTTGACGCCGAACATAAACTGTGGCGTTTGTCCCAGGTCGATGAGTCTGACCTGACCGATCCGAAACAGATCGCCGGTTCTCAGACTGTAACCGGTACGTGGAAGACCAACCTGACGCCCGATAAGCTCGGTGTTGTTGCGCTGGACCCTGACGCGCTCTCCATCAGCGGTTTGCACAACTATGTGAAATACCTGAAGTCGAGCGGGCAGGATGCGGGACGTTATCAGCTCAACATGTGGAGCAAGATCTTCCAGCCGATGTCCGTGGCGGTGATGATGCTGATGGCGCTGTCGTTTATCTTCGGTCCGTTACGCAGCGTGCCGATGGGCGTGCGCGTAGTGACCGGTATCAGCTTCGGCTTTGTGTTCTACGTGCTCGATCAGATCTTCGGTCCGCTGACGCTGGTTTATGGCATTCCGCCGATAATCGGTGCGCTGCTGCCAAGCGCAAGTTTCCTCCTGATCAGCCTCTGGCTGCTGTTGAAACGCTCCTGATCGACCTCTCCTCGCTTCCGGTTAACCGGGAGCGAGGCTAATCTCCTGTTTCACCCGGCACTTTTTCTCACAACCTTCAACGCCTCGCCCTGAATTTGAGTATTATTGAGCGATAAAGTCGTGAAGGGATCCTCTATGAAGCAAATTCGAATGCTTGCCCAGTATTACGTCGACCTGATGATGAAGCTTGGGCTGGTGCGTTTCTCCATGCTGCTTGCGCTGGCGCTGGTCGTTCTGGCCATTGTCGTGCAAATGGCCGTCACTATGGTTCTGCATGGTCAGGTCGAGAGTATCGACGTTATCCGCTCCATCTTCTTTGGCTTGCTCATTACTCCCTGGGCGGTCTATTTCCTTTCCGTGGTGGTTGAACAGCTGGAAGAGTCCCGTCAGCGTCTATCAAAACTGGTCGATAAACTGGAAGAGATGCGCGAGCGCGACCTGAAGCTCAACGTCCAGCTTAAAGACAACATTGCGCAGCTGAATCAGGAGATTTCAGATCGTGAGAAGGCGGAAGCCGAGCGTCAGGCCACGCTGGAGCAGCTGAAAATCGAAATGAAAGAGCGCGAGGTCACGCAGATCCAGCTTGAGCAGCAATCTTCTTTCCTGCGGTCGTTCCTCGATGCTTCGCCGGATCTGGTGTTTTACCGTAATGAAGATAAAGAGTTTTCCGGCTGTAACCGGGCGATGGAGTTGCTCACCGGGAAAAGCGAGAAGCAGCTGATTAACCTGAAGCCGCAGGACGTTTACTCTGAAGAAGCGGCGGCCAAGGTCATGGAGACGGACGAAAAAGTATTCCGCCATAACGTCTCGCTGACCTATGAACAGTGGCTGGATTACCCGGACGGACGCAAAGCCTGTTTTGAGATCCGTAAGGTGCCCTACTATGACCGCGTGGGGAAACGCCACGGCCTGATGGGCTTTGGCCGCGATATCACCGAGCGTAAGCGCTACCAGGACGCTCTGGAGCGCGCCAGCCGCGACAAGACTACCTTTATCTCCACTATCAGCCACGAGCTGCGTACGCCGCTTAATGGCATTGTCGGGCTGAGCCGTATTCTGCTTGATACCGACCTGACCGCAGAGCAGGAGAAATACCTCAAGACTATCCATGTCTCAGCGGTCACGCTGGGTAATATCTTCAACGATATTATTGATATGGATAAGATGGAGCGCCGTAAAGTTCAGCTTGATAATCAGCCTGTGGATTTCACCAGCTTCCTTGCCGACCTCGAAAACCTGTCCGGCCTGCAGGCACAGCAGAAGGGACTGAGTTTTGTCATGGAGCCAACCCTGCCGCTGCCGCATAAAGTGGTGACTGACGGCACGCGTCTGCGCCAGATCCTGTGGAACCTTATCAGCAACGCGGTGAAATTTACCCAGAAGGGGCAGGTGGCGGTGCGCATCCGCTATGACGAAGGCGACATGCTGCACTTCGAGGTGGAGGACTCCGGGATAGGTATTCCGCAGGAGGAGCAGGACAAAATTTTCGCCATGTACTACCAGGTGAAGGACAGCAACGGCGGGAAACCGGCTACCGGAACGGGCATTGGCCTGGCGGTCTCTAAACGGCTGGCGAAGAGTATGGGTGGCGATATCACCGTTGCCAGCCAGCCGGGTAAAGGGTCAACCTTCACGCTGACGGTCCATGCGCCGGCGGTGGCGGAAGAGGTTGAAGACACCTTTGAAAACGACGACATGCCGCTGCCCGCGCTGCACGTCCTGCTGGTGGAAGATATTGAGCTGAACGTGATTGTGGCGCGATCGGTGCTGGAAAAACTGGGCAACAGCGTGGATGTCGCGATGACCGGTAAGGCCGCGCTGGAGATGTTTAAACCGGGCGAATACGATCTTGTTCTGCTGGATATTCAGCTGCCGGATATGACCGGGCTGGATATTTCGCGTGAGCTGACGCGTCAGTACGCGGCCGACGAACTGCCGCCGCTGGTGGCGCTGACGGCGAACGTGCTGAAAGATAAAAAAGAGTATCTCGATGCCGGTATGGACGATGTACTCAGCAAGCCGCTGGCGGTGCCTGCTCTGACCGCCATGATTAAGAAGTTCTGGGATACCCGTGATGAAGAGGAGAGCACCATGACGTCTGTTGATAGCGCAAAAGCCCAAACGATACTCGATACCGCGATGCTGGAGCAGTACATCGATCTGGTCGGCCCGAAACTGATTACCGATGGTCTGGCGGTGTTCGAAAAAATGATGCCGGGCTATCTGAGCGTGCTGGAATCAAACCTGACCGCCCGGGACCAGAAGGGCATCGTCGAAGAAGGACATAAAATCAAAGGTGCCGCCGGCTCGGTTGGCTTACGCCATCTGCAGCAGCTGGGTCAACAGATTCAGTCGCCTGATTTACCTGCATGGGAAGATAACGTGGGTGATTGGGTTGAAGAGATGAAACAAGAGTGGCAAAACGATGTGGCGGTGCTTAAAGCCTGGGTCGACGCCAGAAAAAAATGACCCCGGCTTAACCGGGGTGCGCGAATACTGCGCCAACACCAGGGAAATCGTGGCTGCGCCTGTTTTATAAAGTTATTTTCGAAAGGGCGCTGCCTGAAAAATTTAGGCCGCACGCAGATAAGATAGCAAATCTTAAATGGTTTGTTACATGAATCAGTGAAATGTGTGAAGCATAGCGTTTTAATCAAAATTATTAATGTGCTTCAGCAAGTTGCAGAAAAGGATTGTCATGATGAAAAAGATTGGTGTCGTGCTGAGCGGATGCGGTGTTTACGATGGTTCTGAAATACATGAAGCCGTAATCACGCTGCTGGCCCTGGCTAAGCAGGGAGCAGAGGTTATTTGTTTTGCGCCAGACAAAAATCAGGCAGATGTGATTAATCATCTGACCGGCGAGCCGATGGCAGAGACTCGTAATGTACTGATTGAAGCCGCGCGTATTGCGCGAGGTGATATCCATCCTCTTATTCAGGCAGACCCGACAGAGCTTGATGCGCTCATTGTGCCGGGTGGGTTTGGCGCGGCCAAAAATCTCAGTACCTTTGCTGGGCAGGGCGCGGAGTGTCAGATCGATCCTCATCTTAAAGCACTGTCGCAGGCCATGCATGCGGCAGGTAAACCGCTGGGCTTTATCTGCATCGCGCCGGTAATGCTGCCCAGGATTTTTGATTTCCCGCTGCGTCTGACTATCGGGACGGATATTGATACCGCAGAGATCGTCGAGGAAATGGGGGGCGAACACGTTCCGTGCCCGGTTGATGACATTGTGGTTGATGTAGATAACAAAATTGTCACCACCCCGGCGTATATGCTGGCGAATAATATCGCTGAGGCGGTCTCAGGTATTGAAAAGCTGGTGGCTCGCGTGCTGGTGCTGACTGAATGAGGCGTAAATTTGCCGCAGGCGCAGGGGTGAAACGTTTTCTCTTGCGCATCGTACTTGTGCTGGCGGTATTCTGGGGAGGCGGGCTGGCTTTATTCAGCATTATGCCGGTTCCGTTCTCTGCCGTTATGGTTGAGCGCCAGCTTAGCGCGTGGTTCAGCGGCGATTTCGGTTACGTTGCCCACTCTGACTGGGTGAGCATGGACGAGATCTCTCCGTTCATGGGGCTGGCAGTCATCGCGGCGGAGGACCAGAAATTCCCGGAGCACTGGGGATTCGACGTTGCGGCCATTGAGAAAGCGCTAGCCCATAACGAACGCCATGAAAACCGCGTGCGCGGTGCGTCAACCTTGTCGCAGCAGACGGCCAAAAACCTGTTTCTGTGGGACGGTCGAAGCTGGGTGCGAAAAGGGCTGGAAGCGGGGTTGACCCTGGGGATGGAAACGGTCTGGAGTAAAAAACGCATTCTGACCGTCTATCTCAACGTCGCTGAGTTTGGCGACGGCATATTTGGCGTCGAAGCTGCCGCACAGCGGTATTTCAATAAGCCAGCCAGCCGTCTGAGCATGTCAGAAGCGGCGCTATTGGCCGCTGTGTTACCGAACCCTATCCGCTTTAAGGCTAGTGCCCCATCAGGGTACGTGCGAAGCCGTCAGGCGTGGATTATGCGCCAGATGAATCAGCTGGGTGGAGAGGGGTTTATGCAGCGTAATAATCTTATGTAGAGCGGGTAAGCGCAGCGCTACCCGCCTGAATAGCAGACCTTAATCTTCGTCGAACCCTGCGTTAAACAGGGCAATCACCGCCGCCAGCGCTTCCTCTTCCTGAGGACCGGTGGCTTCAACCTCAATCTGGCGCCCTTTGGCGGAATCCAGCATCAGCAGCGCAATCACGCTGTTCGCCTCCGCTTCGGTACCTTCGTCATTCCGCAGCAGAACCTCGGCATCGAAACCCTGCATCAGCTCGAACAGCTTCATCGCCGGGCGTGCATGCATACCCAGCTTATTGGTGATCTCAACTGTTTGTTTTACGGTCATGTTTTACGTTTTTCCAGCGTGCGATGACGGGACTGAACGTTCTTCCCGCGCGAGCGGAAATAGTCGGCCAGCTGTTCGGCGATATAAACCGAACGATGTTTACCGCCGGTACAGCCAATCGCCACCGTCAGGTAGCTACGATTGTTTGTCTCCAGCATAGGTAACCATAGCTCAAGGTAGCTTCGCGTCTGGTAGATAAAATTGTGTACTTCTGTGTGCCGGTCGAGGAACGCCGCCACCGGCTTATCCAGACCGGTCATTGGACGCAGCTTCGGATCCCAGTGCGGGTTCGGCAGGAAGCGCACGTCGAAAACGTAATCCGCATCAATCGGAATACCGTGCTTAAAGCCGAAGGATTCGAACACCATCGTCAGTTCACGCTCGCGTTTACCCAACAGCCGGGTACGCAGCATTTCCGCCAGCTCGTGAACGGACATCTCAGAGGTGTCGACAATCAGGTCGGCACGAGAACGCAGCGGTTCCAGCAGGTCGCTCTCTTCATCGATAGCGCTCTCCAGAGAGAGGTTCTTGCTGGATAGCGGGTGCAAGCGACGGGTATCGCTGTAGCGGCGGATCAGCGTATTGCGGTCTGCATCAAGGAACAGCAGCTGAGGCGAGAACGCGTCAGGCAGGTTGCTCATGGCCTGTTCGAAGATCTCTGGCGATTCAGGCATGTTGCGAACGTCGATACTGACGGCGGCAGAGGTTTGTCTCTCCGCCAGCGTGCGGGCCAGGTCGGGCAATAACACGACCGGCAGGTTATCGACGCAGTAAAAACCCATGTCTTCCAGCGCGCGCAGAGCAACGGATTTCCCCGACCCTGAACGGCCACTGACAATCATCAGCACCATGTTCCGTTTCTCCTCAGGACAACAGATGTGAAGGCCATCTCCTGGTTATGCATCATCCTGATTGCCTTCTGCTTCAGTGATAATTTGATAGAGCTCTTCATCACTTTGGGCCGAGCGCAGTCGACGGCAAATGGTTTTATCGGCCAGACGTTTTGCGACCAGCGACAGCGTATGCAGATGGGTTTTCGTCTGGTCGGCAGGCACCAGCAGCGCGAAGAGGAGATCGACGGGCTGGTTATCAATGGCATCGAAGGCGATGGGTGTTTCAAGCTGCACAAACACACCCACGGCACGCAGGGTATCCTCTTCCAGTTTGCCGTGCGGGATCGCGATGCCGTTGCCGATACCGGTACTGCCCATTTTTTCACGGGTCAGAATCGCTTCGAATACCACCTGTGGCGGCAGGCCCAGCTGTTTTGCAGCCAGTTCACTGATGATCTCCAGCGCACGTTTTTTGCTCTGGCAGTGAACCGCACTGCGGGTACATTCCTGGTTAAGGACATTGCTCAGTTGAAGAGCGGAATCGTTGTTCATCATAATTTCACCTAAGCGCTAACTGTACAAATGGCCTGTTGTGTTTCACAACAGGCCGTCCTGCACCCGTTAACTGCCCGGACAATTAGTGTTGTTTCAGTTTATCTTTATGTTTATTGAGCTGTCGTGCAAGCTTATCAATCAAGCCGTCGATAGCAGCGTACATGTCTTGCCCTTCCGCACTGGCATGCAGTTCACCCCCGTTAACATGCAGGGTGGCATCCGAGATATGAGTCACTTTCTCCACTTTCAACACAATATAGACCTGATTGATCCTTTCGAAATACTGCTCGAGTTTTGCAAACTTCGCGTTCACGAAGTCGCGTAAAGCCTCAGTAATTTCGACGTTTTGTCCAGTGATGTTGAGCTGCATAGTGTCTTCCTTATCGGTTGTGTCAGACCAGCTGTTTACGCTGGTTGGACGGCGGAATGGATAAAGACTCTCGATACTTCGCAACAGTACGACGTGCCACCATAATACCCTGATCGGACAGCATGGTGGTTAACTTACTGTCGCTTAGTGGCTTCGCGGGATTCTCCGCGGCGATCAACTTCTTCACCAGGGCACGAATGGCCGTTGACGACGCTTCGCCGCCGCCCTCGGTATTTACATGGCTGGAGAAGAAATACTTAAGCTCAAAAATACCGCGTGGACTGTGCAGATACTTCTGCGTGGTGACACGGGAAATGGTTGATTCATGCATCTCGACGGCCTGGGCGATATCCGCCAGTACCATCGGTTTCATATACTCTTCGCCCTGCTCAAAGAACGCCTGCTGCTGTTCGACAATACAGCGGCTGACGCGTAGCAGCGTATCATTTCGGCTCTCCAGACTTTTGATCAGCCATCGCGCTTCCTGAAGATTGCTGCGAATATATTGATTGTCGGAGTCGTTACGCGCGCTGGTGCACATGGAGGCATACTGCTGGTTGATTTGCAGGCGAGGGATGCTGTCTGAATTCAGTTCAACGACCCAGCGGTCGTTGTGTTTTCTGACCAGCACGTCCGGGATGACGTACTCGGGCTCGCTGGTCTGGATCGACTGTCCCGGGCGCGGATCGAGCGACTGGATCAGATTTACCGCTTCTTTCAGCACCTCTTCCTTCAGGCGCGTGACGCGCATCAGGGAGCGGAAATCGTGGTTGGCCAACAGATCCAGATGATCGCTGATGATTAAGCGCGCCTCGTCGATCCATGGCGTCTCTTTGCTGAACTGAGAAAGCTGGATCAGCAGACAGTCGCGCAGATCTTTTGCGGCCACGCCTACCGGATCGAAACGCTGGATGCGCTTCAGAACGGCTTCGACTTCCTCAAGCTCAATCTCGTCGTCGCCCATGCTTTCCAGAATATCGTCCAGCGTGACGGTCAAATAGCCGGTGTCGTCAACGGCATCGACAATTGAGGTGGCAATCGCGCGGTCGGTATCGGAGAAGGGGGTGAGTTCCACCTGCCACATCAGGTAATCCTGCAGCGACTGGGTGGTCTCTCCCTGGTAGACCGGTAGCTCATCATCCTGGTAGTCTGCACGCGTACCGGAAGGGGTTCCGGCGGTGTAGATTTCATCCCAGCTGGCATCCAGCGGTAGCTCGTCGGGCATCTCTTTTTGTTCGAGTGCATCCGCGGTGTCGAGCGCTTCTGTATCCTGTGACTGCTGAGTATCTACCTCGTCATGAAGATCGGTTTGTTCCAGCAGGGGGTTGCTGTCCAGCGCCTGCTGGAGCTCCTGCTGAAGTTCTAACGTGGACAGCTGCAACAGGCGAATTGCCTGCTGTAGCTGCGGCGTCATTGCCAGTTGTTGGCTGAGCCTTAATTGCAAACCTTGCTTCATGTTCAGAGCATTTTTCTCCGGTTCGGCGTTACGTTACCTCTACCCTATCAGAGTCTGAAGTCTTCCCCAAGATAGACGCGCTTAACATGATCGTCTTCGAGGATCTGCTGCGGCGTACCGTGGGCGATCAGATTGCCCTGGCTCACTATATACGCGCGTTCACACACGGCCAGCGTTTCACGGACGTTGTGGTCGGTGATCAGTACGCCAAGCCCGCTGTCACGCAGGTGTTCAATGATGCGTTTAATGTCGATAACCGAGATCGGGTCAACGCCGGCAAACGGTTCATCCAGAAGGATAAATTTCGGGTTTGCAGCCAGCGCACGCGCAATCTCAACGCGACGGCGTTCACCCCCGGAGAGTGCCTGACCGAGGCTGTCGCGAAGATGCTCAATGTGGAACTCTTCCATCAGCTCGTTGGCACGATCCTGACGCTGTTCGCTGGTCAGATCGTTACGAATTTGCAGGACCGCCATCAGGTTATCGTAAACGCTGAGACGACGGAAAATGGAGGCTTCCTGCGGCAGGTAGCCGATCCCGCGACGCGCGCGCGCGTGCAGCGGCAGAAGGCTGATGTCTTCATCGTCAATGATAATGTTGCCGGCATCGCGTGGCACAATGCCAACGACCATGTAGAAGGTGGTGGTTTTACCCGCACCGTTAGGGCCAAGCAGCCCTACAATTTCGCCGGAGTTGACGGTCAGACTGACATCTTCTACGACACGGCGGCCCTTGTAGGCCTTCGCGAGATTTTTTGCAGTTAATGTTGCCATAACGAATTAGTTACTCTTCTTCTGTGCCGGGGCCTGGCCTTTGCCTTTGTCCTGCAGCTGCGACGGAACCAGTACGGTCGTGACGCGTTTGCCTTTCTCGCTGGAGGCCTGCATTTTTTGCTCTTTCACCAGATAGGTGATCTGGTCGCCGGTGATGTTGCTGTCCAGCTGTTCCAGATACGCATTTCCGGTCAGGATGACCAGATCCTTCGCCAGCTCGTAGTGCATATGCGAGGCGTGGCCTTTCACCGGCTTGCCGTTGTCCTGCATCTGGTAGAAGGTTGCCGGATTGCCGTAACCATCAATGATCTCTTTGCCCTGCTCGCCACCCGGACGGGTCACGACCACTTTGTCGGCGTTAATTTTGATGGTGCCCTGAGTCATGACGACGTTACCCGTGAAGGTGACGACGTTGCCCTGCATATCGAGAGACTGGGTATCAGACTCGATATGGATCGGTTGGTCGGTATCGCCCGTTACAGCAAGCGCGGGGAGACTGGTCGCCAGCATCGCGCTGGCGATAATTACTTTAAGGCTGAGTTTGTTTGTTTTGAATTTCATAGGAGGTTCTAACCTTTTCAATCAGCTCGGCGTTCTTGCTGCGTAAGTTCCCGCGCATTCTCAAACCGCTGGAATTAAATGTTGTGCCATACAGTGTGACCAGATCCTGCGAGGTCACGTCCTGGGTTACCAGGTTAATCTGGGCATTATCCGTCGTAATTTTTCTCAGTTGCGAGTCAGCGGTCAGGGCGTTGACTTCAACGTGACCATACAGATAAAGCATACGGTCATTTGTCAGTTTTGCCCGATCTGACTTAATTGACCACGTCGGCACTTTGTCCTTATCAAATGTGGTCATGACAGGCTGGGTAAACCACGAAATACCGTCATCTGAAAAATATTCAACATGCTGGGCAATCAGGCGATAGTTCAGCGCGCCTTCCGGGCTGTAGACCACGGTGTCGCTGTGATCGCTTTTATAGGTTGGATCGTTATTGTTGACCACTTCCGTTTGCGTATCGTCGCGATCGGCAAGGTTCACGCCAATCAAGACCAGTGCGACAAGCGAAAGCAAAATGATAATCCAGCGTCTGGTTTTACTCATATCGATTGCCCTTTGGCCTCATCAAGCTTGCCCTGCGCCAGCAAAAGCAGATCGCAGACTTCACGTACGGCACCACGGCCCCCGTTGATGTGGGTGACATAATCAGCGCGCGGGATCAGCAGCGGATGCGCATCGGCAACGGCGATGCTCAGCCCGACTTCAGCCATCACGGGCCAGTCAATCAGATCGTCCCCGACGTAGGCCACGTTTTCCGGTGCGATAGCCAGTTTACCCAGTAAATCCTTAAACGCAGCCATCTTATCGGATTGACCCTGATACAAATGGGTAATTCCTAAGGTTTCACAGCGGTCTTCTACCAGTTTAGCTTTTCGCCCGGTGATGATAGCCACCTCAATACCCGAGGTGAGCGCACAGCGGATACCGTAGCCGTCGCGAACGTTAAACGCTTTCAGCTCTTCACCATTATTTCCCATGTAAATCAGGCCATCGGAAAGTACGCCATCCACGTCCAGGATGAGCAGACGAATGTTTTCCGCCTTCGCCATCATCTGGGTGCTGACCGGTCCATAACAGGTTGCAAGGGATGCACCCGCATTACTCATTGTCTTATCCTTCATTACACTACGCCTGCGCGCAGCAGATCATGCATATGTACCACACCCAGCAACTGGTCGCCATCGGCAACCATCACTGAGGTAATGTGACGGGACTGCATCAGGTTCAGCACATCCACCGCCAGCGTACCCGGACGGACGCGGATACCGCCTGGCGTCATCACGTCGGCAATGCCGAGCGTGCGGACATCTACACCCATGTCGAACACGCGACGCAGGTCGCCATCGGTGAAGATCCCCTGAATTTTCATCAGATCGTCGCACACGACCGTCATACCCAGATTCTTACGGGTGATTTCCAGCAGCGCATCACGCAGGGAGGCTTCTTTACTGACGTGAGGGATCTCATCCCCGGTGTGCATAATATCGTTAACCCGAAGCAGAAGCTTGCGCCCCAGCGCGCCGCCCGGGTGGGAAAGCGCGAAATCCTCCGGCGTAAAACCGCGGGCTTCGAGCAGCGCGACGGCAAGCGCATCACCCATGACTAGCGCGGCGGTGGTGCTGGACGTCGGCGCCAGGCCGAGCGGACAGGCCTCCTTGGGCACTTTCACGCACAGGTGAATATCCGCCGCCCGCGCCATGCTGCTTTCCGGACGGCTGGTCATGCAAATAAGCGGCACCTGCAGTCGCTTCAGTACCGGGATCAGCGCCAGAATTTCATTGGACTCCCCGGAGTTGGACAGGGCGATGACGATATCCTGCGGCGTGACCATACCCAGGTCACCGTGCGCGGCTTCCCCCGGATGTACAAAGAAGGAAGAGGTTCCGGTGCTGGCAAACGTTGCCGCCATTTTGCGTCCAATGTGGCCGGACTTACCCATCCCCATCACCACGACTTTGCCGGCACAGTAGAACATCTTCTCACATGCCAGACTAAAATCCTGATTAATGTACTGATCTAACTGCGCCAGACCTTCACGTTCAATCTCCAGAACCTCTTTGCCTGCTTTCTGAAAGTCAAAACCCGGCTGCAATTCTATTTGCGACATAGTGCGTTTCCGTTTACCCAGAGAGAAGAGGCGAGAGCCAGTACAGCATCGCCATCCATACGATAAATCCACCCGTCAGCAGCGCGCCTGCGCCTTTGCCGATCTGTCGTTGCCGCCGCCAGCAGAGCAGGGCAAATATCACGCTGACCAATAACATCACACCGTAGTCGCGTGAGAATGCCAGGGGATTAAAGGGCCCTGGCGTAATCAGGGCCGGCAGGCCCATCACAATGGCGATATTAAATATGTTGGAACCGATGATATTACCTATGGCAATGTCATCCTCACCTTTACGAGCCCCCGCAATGGCCGTGGCCAGCTCCGGCAGGCTGGTGCCGATGGCAATCACCGTCAGGCCGATGGTCAGTTCACTGATGGCGAAATAGTTCGCCAGCACCGTCGCGTTATCCACGACCATGCGCGTTGCCATCGGCATGATGATCAGCGCAACGCCAAGCCAGAGCAGGGCAACAGGCAGCGTGCCTTCTCGCGGCAGTTCGGCGACCTGCTCCCGCGTGAGGCTATCCTGACCCTGCTTCTCAGCCAGACGGGCGATTTTAACACTATACAGCAGCCAAATAACGGCCAGCGCCAGCAGGAAAATGCCGTCGCTGTAGCTCAGCACACCATCGTAAAATACGCAGCCTGCCAGCAGGCTTACGATTAACATTAGCGGCAATTCGCGGCGCAGAACATCAGAATGCACGCGAAATGGATGGAGCAGTGCGGCCAGGCCCAAAATCAAGAGTATATTGACGATGTTGGAGCCAATCGCGGTACCTACTGCCAGGTCTAACTGACCATGCAGCGATGCCGAGACAGAGACGATGATTTCAGGAAGTGACGTTCCCACACTGACAACGGTCATCCCGATGACGACAGGCGGTACGCCCGTCAGGCGACACAGGATAGATGCTGCAAACACTAAACGGTCAGCACTGTAGACCACCAAAAGTAAACCAATTATTAACAGTGCTGTTGCTAAAAGCATCAAAAGTCCTTTCTTCAGGTATACTCGTCGGTCCATCGCACGGGAATGGCTGGACTGCATACAGTCTGAGGCGTAACGAATTCCTAATTTTGACTTTATGCGCCGGAAAAGTAAAACAAATGCCAGCTTTCGCTAACCTCAACGGCTATTATTCTGTAAAAATGCAGAGTTGAGGGCTGATTCAGGCGGCATGCCTTAACGTGAGCAGGGTAATAAAGGAACCATAAATGAGCCAAACGATGGCGAATTTAGTCGATGTTCGCGGCGTGAGTTTTTCTCGCGCCAACAGATTGATATTTGATGATATTTCATTGACCGTACCGCGTGGCAAGATCACTGCCATCATGGGGCCGTCCGGGATCGGTAAAACGACCTTGCTGCGCCTCATTGGTGGGCAAATCCCACCCGATCGCGGTGAAATCCTCTTCGATGGCGAAAACATCCCGGAGATGTCACGCTCGCGTCTGTATACTGTCCGCAAACGCATGAGCATGCTCTTTCAGTCGGGAGCCTTGTTCACCGACATGAATGTCTTTGATAACGTGGCCTATCCGCTGCGCGAGCATACCAGCCTGCCGCCTGAACTGCTGAAAAGCACGGTGATGATGAAGCTCGAAGCCGTCGGTTTGCGGGGCGCCGCGAAGCTGATGCCTTCGGAACTGTCCGGCGGGATGGCGCGCCGCGCCGCGCTGGCGCGAGCCATTGCATTAGAACCTGATTTAATCATGTTCGACGAACCGTTTGTTGGACAGGATCCCATCACGATGGGCGTGCTGGTGAAGCTCATCTCTGAACTGAACAGCGCGCTTGGCGTCACCTGCATTGTGGTATCTCACGACGTACCTGAAGTATTGAGCATTGCCGATTACGCCTATATTGTGGCGGACAAAAAGATCGTCGCACACGGCAGCGCTCAGGCGCTGCAGGAAAATTGCGATCCGCGCGTGCGGCAGTTCCTCGACGGTATTGCCGATGGCCCCGTGCCGTTCCGCTACCCGGCGGGCGACTATCGTGACGATTTACTGGGAATAGGGAGTTAAGCCACTCATGCTGTTAAATGCGTTGGCCGCTCTCGGACACCGTGGCATAAAAACCATCAGGACGTTCGGGCGCGCCGGATTGATGTTATTCAACGCGCTGGTCGGCAAGCCGGAATTCCGCAAGCACGCACCGCTGCTGGTGCGGCAGCTTTATAATGTCGCCGTGCTGTCAATGCTCATCATCATTGTTTCCGGTCTGTTTATCGGTATGGTGCTTGGACTACAGGGCTATCTTGTTCTGACAACCTACAGTGCGGAAACCAGCCTTGGGATGCTGGTGGCGCTCTCGCTGCTGCGCGAGCTGGGGCCGGTTGTGGCGGCGCTGCTGTTCGCCGGGCGTGCGGGGTCGGCATTAACGGCTGAAATTGGCCTGATGCGTGCGACCGAGCAGCTCTCCAGCATGGAGATGATGGCGGTCGATCCGCTGCGTCGCGTGATCTCGCCGCGTTTCTGGGCTGGGGTGATCTCTTTACCGTTACTGACTATTCTGTTTGTCGCCGTGGGTATCTGGGGCGGTTCGCTGGTTGGCGTGCACTGGAAAGGCATTGACGCCGGTTTCTTCTGGTCCGCGATGCAGGACGCCATCGACCTGCGGATGGATCTAGTTAACTGCCTGATTAAAAGCGTGGTATTTGCCATTACGGTCACCTGGATTGCATTGTTCAATGGTTACGATGCTATCCCGACGTCGGCGGGCATTAGCCGTGCAACAACACGTACAGTCGTACATTCGTCGCTGGCCGTACTGGGTCTGGATTTTGTGCTCACCGCACTGATGTTTGGGAATTGAGTTCATGCAAACGAGAAAAAATGAAATTTGGGTCGGTGTATTCCTGCTGCTGGCGCTGCTGGCCGCGCTGTTTATCTGCCTGAGAGCGGCGGATATCACGTCTGTGCGCACCGAGCCGACGTATCGCATCTACGCCACCTTCGATAACATCGGCGGGCTGAAGGCGCGTTCACCGGTTCGCATCGGCGGCGTGGTGATCGGACGCGTATCTGACATTACGCTTGATGAGAAAACCTATCTGCCACGCGTCGCGATGGATATCGAAGAGCGTTACAACCATATCCCGGACACCAGCTCCCTTTCTATCCGCACTTCCGGCCTGCTGGGCGAACAATATCTGGCGCTTAACGTCGGCTTTGAAGATCCCGAGCTGGGAACGACTATCCTTAAAGACGGTAGCGTCATTCAGGATACGAAATCCGCGATGGTGCTGGAGGATATGATTGGTCAGTTCCTTTACAGCAGTAAAGGGGATGAGAAAAAATCCGACGCTGCCCCAGCGCAGAGCGAAGATCATACCGACGTCGCACCGACGCCAGGTGCTGCGAATTAATATCAGGAGAAGTCATTCATGTTTAAACGACTGTTAATGGTTGCCATGCTGGTCATCGCCCCTCTAACCGCCGCCCACGCTGCGGATCAGAGTAACCCGTACAAACTGATGGACGAAGCGGCGAAAAAGACCTTCGACCGTCTTAAAAACGAACAGCCTAAAATTCGTGCTAATCCTGATTATCTGCGTGAAGTTGTTGACCAGGAGCTGCTGCCGTATGTGCAGATTAAATATGCGGGTGCGCTGGTGCTGGGACGTTATTACAAAGACGCGACCCCTGCGCAGCGTGATGCCTACTTTGCCGCGTTCCGTGAATACCTGAAACAGGCTTATGGCCAGGCGCTGGCGATGTACCACGGCCAGACCTATCAGATTGCGCCTGAGCAGCCGCTGGGCGATGCGACTATCGTCCCTATCCGTGTGACGATCATCGATCCTAACGGTCGTCCGCCGGTTCGTCTGGATTTCCAGTGGCGTAAAAACAGCCAGACCGGTCACTGGCAGGCGTATGACATGATTGCCGAAGGGGTAAGCATGATCACCACCAAACAGAACGAATGGAGCGACCTGCTGCGCACCAAAGGCATTGATGGCCTGACCGCTCAGCTGCAGTCTATCTCTCGCCAGAAAATTACCCTGGACGAGAAGAAGTAATGTCACAGCAACTCAGCTGGTCGCGTGAAGGCGAGACATTAAAGCTGTCCGGTGAACTGGATCAGGATCTGCTGAACCCACTGTGGGACAAACGCCACGAAGCGATGCAGGGCGTGACGCGTATCGACTTAACCGACGTTACGCGGGTGGATACGGCGGGTGTTGCGCTGCTTGCCCATCTGGTTGCCGTGGGGAAAAAGCAGGGGACAAGCGTCACGCTTCACGGCGCGAGCGATAATGTCGTGACCCTTGCGCAGCTCTACAATCTCCCTCAGGACGTACTGCCTCGTTAATATTTTCAGTGCGTTACTTCCGAAAGCCCTGACTGTTTCATCGTCGGGGCTTTTTGCTTGTTTAAGACAACGCCACTTTGCTCTAAGATGTTGGGCTTGTTTTCACTATCAGATGATTAAGAGCCCATGGAAAATCATGAAATCCAGACAGTGCTGATGAATGCACTCTCCCTTCAGGAAGCCCACGTCACTGGCGATGGCAGTCACTTCCAGGTTATTGCTGTGGGTGAGATGTTCGACGGTATGAGCCGCGTGAAGAAACAGCAGGCTGTGTACGCGCCGCTGATGGAATATATTGCGGATAACCGCATCCACGCCCTGTCGATTAAAGCGTTCACCCCGCAAGAGTGGGCACGCGATCGCAAACTAAACGGTTTTTGAGCTGAGGGCGACAGGCCCGCAGCACGGTTGAATTTATAAGAGAGCACACAATGGATAAATTTCGTGTACAGGGGCCAACGCGTCTCCAGGGCGAAGTCACAATTTCTGGCGCTAAAAACGCCGCGCTGCCAATCCTCTTTGCTGCGCTGCTGGCTGAAGAGCCGGTAGAAATTCAGAACGTACCGAAGCTGAAAGATATCGACACCACCATGAAGCTGCTCACCCAGCTGGGCACGAAAGTTGAGCGTAACGGTTCCGTCTGGATCGACGCCAGCAAGGTGAACAACTTCTCAGCCCCTTACGATCTGGTGAAAACCATGCGTGCATCCATCTGGGCGCTTGGCCCGCTGGTAGCGCGTTTTGGTCAGGGTCAGGTCTCTCTGCCGGGCGGCTGCGCCATCGGTGCGCGTCCGGTTGACCTGCACATCTTTGGTCTGGAAAAACTGGGCGCCGAGATCAAGCTGGAAGAAGGTTACGTTAAAGCGTCCGTTAATGGTCGTCTGAAAGGCGCGCACATCGTCATGGACAAAGTGAGCGTGGGCGCAACGGTCACCATTATGTCTGCGGCGACGCTGGCAGAAGGTACTACCATCATCGAAAACGCCGCGCGCGAACCGGAAATTGTGGATACCGCCAATTTCCTCGTGGCGCTGGGGGCGAAGATTTCCGGTCAGGGTACCGACCGTATCACCATCGAAGGCGTTGAGCGTCTGGGCGGCGGTGTCTATCGCGTACTGCCGGACCGTATCGAAACCGGTACCTTCCTGGTCGCTGCGGCGATTTCTGGCGGGAAGATTGTTTGTCGCAACGCGCAGCCAGATACCCTGGATGCGGTGCTGGCGAAACTGCGCGATGCGGGTGCGGATATCGAAATCGGCGAAGACTGGATCAGTCTTGATATGCACGGGCAGCGTCCAAAAGCGGTCAATGTGCGTACGGCGCCGCATCCGGCGTTCCCTACGGACATGCAGGCACAGTTCACCCTGTTGAACCTGGTTGCCGAAGGCACTGGCTTCATCACAGAAACCATTTTCGAGAACCGCTTTATGCACGTACCGGAGCTGATCCGTATGGGCGCGCATGCTGAGATCGAAAGCAATACCGTGATCTGCCACGGCGTTGAGAAACTGTCAGGTGCTCAGGTGATGGCAACCGATCTGCGTGCGTCTGCAAGCCTGGTGCTGGCGGGTTGTATCGCGGAAGGCACAACCATCGTGGACCGTATCTATCACATCGATCGTGGTTATGAGCGTATCGAAGATAAACTGCGCGCGCTGGGTGCCAACATCGAGCGTGTGAAGGGCGAGTAATCGTTCCGGCAGCCCCCTGCCAGCAATGACCGGGGGGTTGCTGTTCCTGTCAAAAACGCGTTATTCCTGCGGTTCTCTTTTTACCTTTCTCTGGCGAATCATGCGCGATCTGTCGATAAATTCATGGGTAATGGGATCGTGGTAGCGCGAAGGCCAAATTACCCACGGATGCGTATCCAGCGCCGTCGCGATAATTAATTCTCCCTTGGGCCAGGGGCGGGTGAGGGCGTTTGCCAGAGTTGAAGAACTCAGTCCATGGCGGCGGGACTCTGCTGCCAGTGAAGTGCCTCTTTTGCGCAGTGCGGCAATAATATCAGCCGTGTGCCAGTCGATAAATTTCGTATCCATAACGCCGTCCTTAAGTTCGGATTCACCTACGCCGTTTCTTCTGAAACGACGCGGTTACTATACCCATTTCAACTTCTTGTTCTAAAAAGTTCGCGTTACTTGAAGGGATATTCAGAATAAGACACGGCTTTATTCATGCGGTCTCTAAACCGATGAATTTACATGAACACGGAATTTACAGGTGTGTACTGGAATCTCCCCGCTATCGCTGCGGGGAGAAACAAGGGGATTAACGGTCGCGCTGAACGGCGATGTGGGCAAGACCAATCAGTGCATCGCGCCATGGGCTGTCTGGAATGACCTGAAGCGCTTCGATGGCTTTGTCGGCTTCTTCTTCCGCACGCTGACGCGTCCATTCCAGCGATCCGCAGATAGCCATGGTTTCCAGGACAGGTTCCAGAAGATGGCGGCCATTTCCCTGCTCAATCGCTTCACGGATCATTTTCGCCTGGTCGGCTGTTCCATTGCGCATAGCATGAAGCAGCGGCAGAGTTGGTTTGCCTTCGTTCAGGTCATCGCCCACGTTTTTGCCGAGCGTCTCGCCGTCCGCACTGTAGTCCAGCAAATCATCAATCAGCTGGAATGCCGTACCCAGATAGCGGCCATAGTCCTGCAGGCCTTTTTCCTGTGCTTCGGTACAGTCAGCAAGAATGCCGGAACACTGGGCAGCCGCTTCAAACAGGCGCGCAGTTTTGCTGTAGATGACGCGCATGTAGTTTTCTTCGGTAATGTCAGGGTCGTTGACGTTCATCAGCTGCAGCACTTCGCCTTCAGCAATGACGTTTACGGCTTCGGACATCACTTCCAGCACTTTCAGTGAGCCCAGGCTGGTCATCATCTGGAAGGCACGGGTATAGATAAAATCCCCCACCAGGACGCTGGCTGCGTTTCCGAAAGCGGCGTTTGCCGTGGCTTTGCCACGACGCATATCCGATTCATCCACAACATCGTCATGCAGAAGCGTGGCCGTGTGAATAAATTCGATGAGCGCTGCGATAGTGATGTGAGCATTTCCCTGATAGCCAACGGCTCTGGCAGCCAGAATGGCAATCATCGGACGAATGCGTTTACCGCCGCCGCTGACGATGTAATAGCCCAACTGATTGATCAGCTGAACGTCAGAGTTGAGTTGCTCCAGGATTGCTGCATTCACACCCGCCATATCTTGCGCGGTTAACTCGTTGATTTTTTCTAAATTCATCGCAAAAGCCGGGCTTTTTATCCTGTTGATCCCATCTTCAATGGGGTAACGAAGGGTTTCGGTTTATCAATAGTAGTGCTGATTGTACTGAAAAAACGGCACAGATAAACGTTACCGTACGTGTTGTGTTTTTTTTCTTCATGTATTGACGGTAGCACTTGTCAAAGGCTCGCGTTTTGCGTAATATTCGCGCCCTATTGTGAATATTTATAGCGCACTCTGATTCATACGAGGACGTGCGCGGAAGCGGAGTTTATATGTACGCGGTTTTCCAAAGTGGTGGTAAACAACACCGAGTAAGCGAAGGTCAGACCGTTCGCCTGGAAAAGCTGGACATCGCAACTGGCGAATCTGTTGAGTTCGCAGAAGTTCTGATGATCGCAAACGGTGAAGAAGTCAAAATCGGCGTTCCTTTCGTTGATGGCGGCGTTATCAAAGCTGAAGTTGTTGCACACGGTCGTGGCGAGAAAGTTAAAATCGTTAAGTTTCGTCGTCGTAAGCACTACCGTAAGCAGCAGGGCCACCGTCAGTGGTTCACTGATGTGAAAATTACTGGCATCAGCGCCTAAGACCTGAGGAGAGATTTAAATGGCACATAAAAAGGCTGGCGGCTCCACACGTAACGGTCGCGATTCAGAAGCTAAACGCCTTGGCGTTAAGCGTTTCGGTGGCGAATCCGTTCTGGCGGGTAGCATCATCGTTCGTCAACGTGGTACCAAATTCCACGCTGGCAACAACGTAGGTTGCGGTCGTGACCACACTCTGTTTGCTAAAGCAGACGGTAAAGTGAAATTTGAAGTTAAAGGCCCGAACAACCGTAAATACATCAGCATCGTTGCTGAGTAAGGTTTTCTCGGTCCGGTAACGGATTAAAGCCCCGCAACCTGTTGCGGGGCTTTTTACATTGGAAACCCGGTAATTTTTTCTGTAGGGAAAACGGGCATGAAGCAGCAGGCCGGCATTGGTATTCTTTTGGCGCTCACTACCGCAATGTGCTGGGGTGCGCTGCCAATTGCAATGAAGCAGGTACTGGAAGTGATGGAGCCGCCTACGGTGGTCTTTTATCGCTTTCTGATGGCAAGCATCGGCCTCGGGGCCATTCTGGCTATCAAAGGTAAGCTTCCACCCTTGCGGCTTTTCCGCAAACCGCGCTGGCTGGTATTGCTGGCTATCGCGACGGGCGGTCTGTTCGGTAACTTCATCCTGTTCAGCTCTTCCCTGCAATATCTCAGCCCCACGGCGTCGCAGGTGATAGGTCAGCTTTCACCGGTGGGCATGATGGTCGCCAGCGTCTTTATCCTCAAGGAGAAGATGCGAGGTACGCAGATTATCGGGGCGAGCATGCTGCTGTGCGGTCTGGTGATGTTCTTCAACACCAGTCTGATAGAGATTTTCACCCGCCTGACGGATTACACATGGGGTGTGATTTTTGGTGTGGGGGCAGCAACGGTCTGGGTGAGCTATGGCGTCGCACAAAAGGTGTTATTGCGTCGTCTTGCCTCACAGCAGATCCTCTTTTTATTGTACACTTTGTGTACAATAGCATTGCTGCCATTAGCCAAGCCGGGTGTGATTTCCCAGCTTAGCGACTGGCAACTGGCGTGCCTCATTTTTTGTGGGCTGAACACGCTGGTCGGTTATGGCGCGCTGGCCGAAGCGATGGCGCGCTGGCAGGCAGCACAGGTGAGCGCGTTAATTACGCTTACTCCGCTGTTTACGCTGTTATTTTCAGATTTGTTATCAATGGCCTGGCCCGATGTCTTCGTCAGACCGATGCTCAACCTGTTGGGTTATCTCGGTGCGTTTGTCGTGGTTGCGGGCGCGATGTATTCCGCCATTGGTCATCGTCTTTGGGGACGTTGGCGCAAAAATGAAGCGGTTGTAGTAGTCCCCCGCTCAGGCGAATGAGTTACGGAGAGTAAAATGAAGTTTGTTGATGAAGCGACGATCCTGGTCGTGGCTGGTGATGGCGGCAATGGTTGCGTGAGCTTCCGCCGTGAAAAGTATATCCCACGTGGCGGTCCTGACGGCGGCGACGGCGGGGATGGTGGTGACGTGTGGCTGGAGGCGGATGAGAACCTCAACACGCTGATCGACTACCGTTTCGAAAAATCCTTCCGCGCCGAGCGCGGCCAGAACGGCCAGAGCCGTGACTGTACCGGGAAACGCGGTAAAGACGTCACCATTAAAGTTCCGGTCGGTACGCGTGTGATTGACCAGGGAACCGGTGAAACCATGGGTGACATGACCAAACACGGTCAGCGCCTGATGGTGGCGAAAGGCGGCTGGCACGGTCTGGGTAACAGCCGTTTCAAATCCTCCGTTAACCGTACTCCGCGTCAGAAAACGATGGGTACGCCGGGTGATAAGCGCGATCTGCAGCTGGAGCTGATGCTTCTGGCAGACGTGGGCATGCTGGGTATGCCAAACGCCGGTAAATCGACGTTCATTCGCGCCGTTTCTGCGGCGAAACCAAAAGTGGCGGACTATCCGTTTACCACGCTGGTACCAAGCCTGGGCGTTGTCCGTATGGATAACGAGAAGAGCTTTGTGGTTGCCGATATTCCGGGTCTGATTGAAGGCGCTGCGGAAGGCGCGGGTCTGGGTATTCGCTTCCTGAAACACCTTGAGCGTTGCCGCGTGCTGCTGCACCTTATCGATATCGATCCTATCGACGGTTCCGATCCGGTTGAAAACGCCCGCATCATCATCGGTGAGCTGGAAAAATACAGCGAAAAACTGGCGAATAAACCACGCTGGCTGGTCTTCAACAAGATCGACCTGATGGACAAAGCCGAAGCGGAAGCGAAAGCTAAAGCGATTGCTGAAGCTATGGGCTGGGAAGATAAATATTACCTGATCTCTGCGGCAAGCCAGGTTGGCGTGAAAGATCTGTGCTGGGATGTGATGACCTTCATCATTGAGAACCCAATTGTTCAGGCGGAAGAAGCGAAGCAGCCTGAAAAAGTCGAATTCATGTGGGATGACTACCACCGTCAGCAGCTCGAAGAACTGGAAGCTGAAGAAGATGATGAAGACTGGGACGATGACTGGGATGAAGACGACGAAGAAGGCGTCGAGTTCATCTACAAGCACTAATATCTGTCCAAAGCCCCCATTATGGGGGCCTTTTTTATTCCAGCGTTGCGGGTAGCCAGCAGCTGGCGATCAAACCACCTTCAGCGCCATTCTCAAGCGTCAACCTGCCGTGGTGGAGCTGCACGATGCGCTGCACAATACTCAGGCCCAGACCGCTGCCACCGTAGCGCTGGTCAAGACGGCGGAATGGCTCGGTAATTGACTGTCGGTGCGCGTCATCAATACCGGGCCCCTGATCGATCACGCTAATCTGCGTTCCCCCGTCGACCCCGGTTAATGTCACTGTAATCGTTGTCCCTGCCGGGCTGTAGCGCCCGGCATTCTCCAGCAGGTTGCGCAGCATCAGACGCAGGAGCACTGCGTCTCCCTGAACCGTGAGCGCGCTTTTAGCAGGCCAAATCACCGTATGCTCTTTGGCTTCATGGCCCAGGCCGAGAGGTTCAATGATATTTTCAGTCCAGCTCACGGTTTCGTAGTGTCCGCTGGCCATTGCCTGTCCGGCACGGGCCAGCATCAGCAGCTGCTCAACGGTATGCATGAGCTGATCGATACGGCTAATTAACGTCGCAGCCTGTGGTGCGCCTGACTGCGCCATAAGCTCCAGATGAAGCCGGATACCGGCAAGGGGCGTTCGAAGCTCGTGTGCGGCGTCAGCGGTGAAGAGACGCTCCTGCTGAATAGTATTGTCCAGCCGGGCGAGCAGCTGGTTCAGGGAGGTTGTCACCGCGCCTATTTCTTCCATGTCGGAATACATAGGAAGCGGAGTTAAGTTATCCGCCGAACGGTTAGCCAGGCTGTCACGCAGTTTATTCAGCGGTCGGGTTATCCAGGTGACCGCCCAGAATGAAAACAGGAGTGTGAAACCGACCATCACCAGAGAAGGGACGAGAAGGGAAGCGATCGCCTCGCGGATCTCTTTTTCGACATGGTTATTGCGGGCTTTTGCCGACAGCGTTTCATTCACCAGAAAACCAATCTGCTCACGGCTTTCATGCCACAGCCAGATGACGCTTATCAGCTGGAAAAATAAGAGAATAACCGCCAGCAGCACCATCAAACGCCGACGCATGCTGTTCATTTCTGGCTCTCAAGGCGATAGCCAACGCCACGGACGGTTTTGATTCTGTCCTTGCCGAGCTTGCGACGCAGGTTGTGAATGTGAACTTCAAGGGTATTTGACCCCGGGTCGTCCTGCCAGGAGTAGATATCCTGCTGGAGCGTTTCTCTGTGCACCGTTTGCCCGCTGCGCATGATCAGACGCGTAAGCAGGGCGAACTCTTTTGGCGTCACCTCTACGGCCTGATCACGGCGCAGTACCTGCTGGGTTTGCAGATTCAGCGTAATATCGCCGTCGGTCAGTAAGTTATCACTATGGCCCTGATAGCGGCGAATCAACGCCCGCACTCGCGCCTGCAGCTCCGCAAGCGCAAAAGGCTTCACCAGGTAATCATCTGCGCCTGCATCAAGGCCGGTGATACGATCCTCAATGGCATCGCGTGCCGTCAGGATCAACACCGGGTTGGCGATACCGCGGCGTCGCCACTGGCTGAGCAGCGTGGCGCCGTCTTTATCAGGCAAGCCCAAATCGAGGATCACCAGACTGTATTCGCCGCTCTGGATCAGAGCGTCCGCCTCCGCTGCGGTGCCAGCACAGTCAAGGGCATACCCTTCATTGGCCAGCCCCAGCGCCAGCCCTTCCTGCAATAACAGATCGTCTTCAACTATGAGTAGTTTCATCGCTAGTTATTCTGGTAGATGTCCTTATAAAGCCTGCTTTCGAAGCGAACAAGCGGAATACGGCGATTGCGCTGGTCGGTCGGTTCGACGGCATAGCCGGAAAGATACTGCACGAATGCCATGCGTTGTCCGCTGGCGGTAGTGATGAAGCCTGCAAGGTTGTAAACCCCCTGCAGCGAGCCAGTTTTAGCGGATACTTTGCCATCCACGCCGGCAGCGTGAAGCCCGGCGCGATACTGCAGCGAACCGTCATGCCCGGCCAACGGCAGCATTGAAATAAAGTTTAGCTCAGTGTCATGCTGTGCAATGTACTGAAGCACCTGCATCATCGTGGCCGGAGAGATCAAATTATGACGCGATAATCCGGATCCATCGACGGCGATGGTATTACCCAGCTCGATCCCGGCCTGCTGGCGCAGGATCTGACGAACGGCGTCTGAACCCGCGCGCCAGGTGCCCGGCACGCCGAAACGCGCGTGGCCAATCATGCGGAACACGGTGTCGGCAATCATGTTGTCCGACTTTTTCAGCATGATTCGCAGTAAATCGTGCAGCGGCGGAGACTGTTTGCTGGCGATGACCGTGCCGGGCTGGTTGACCTGCGTCTGGCGAAGCAGCGTGCCGGTGTAGGTTATGCCCGCTTGTTTCAGTTCATCTTTCAGAATGGCACCCGCATAGCTTGCACCATCCTGTATCGCAAAGGCCAGCGGCAGCGGATCGGCGCGCTGCGTCAGGCAGCCGGTAAGCGTGAAGCGGTTAAGATCGCCCGGCACGACGTCCAGCTCACAATATTGCGCATCCGGGGAGCCTTTCGCCAGCGTGCGGACCTGGCTAAACATTGTGACCGGGTAGTAGGACGCTATGCGGATAAACGCTAAATCATCTGGCTTTGGCGCGCTGTAAAGCGAAACCGAGAAGCAGTTACGGTCAACAATCGCGGCGGCGGGGGGGGCGCTAAAACATTGGGTCATGTCGTTCCACGGCCAGCCTGGGGCTTTATCGTGGCTGGCAAAGATGGACGTGTCGATCAGCACATTGCCATCAATTTTCTGTACGCCAGATTTTTTCAGTACCGCAACCATATTGCGGATATCCTGGCGCTTAAAGGTCGGATCCCCGCCAAAGCGGGCGATAAGATCGCCTTTCAGTTCGCCACCCTCAACGTTACCTTTGGTCTCGAGTGTGGTCGTAAAACGGAAGTCAGGACCGAGCTGGAGCAGGGCGGCGAGGGCAGTGATCACCTTTTGGGTACTGGCAGGCAGCGCCATCTGTTGACTGTGATAGTCAATCTCGGGAGCCTGTGCGCCAACCTTCTGCACCATCAGTGCAAGGTTCGCGCCTGCGGGGAGCTGATTAATATACTCATCAACATTCGCGGCCTGGGCGGTGAACGTTATACTGGTAGTCAATCCGATGATAAATCTGGAAAATCGCATAATCTCGCGCTAACAACCCGAAAACAAACCGTCATACTACGGTGCATGGCACTGCAAAGTAAACGATGACCCATAGTGAACTTCGCGGTAAAATGCATATCAAATTGAAAAATTGCTGCTGACCTGGGGCATTGCTCCCGGGTCGGTTTTCTTTTTGCTTCTTGCCCGCTTAGGGGGGCAGGAGCAGGGAACACTGCTCCCAACAGGAATGTTTAAGAGGTATAACAAATGCAAGCTATTCCGATGACCTTACGTGGTGCCGAAAAACTGCGCGAAGAGCTGGATTTCCTGAAATCCGTGCGTCGCCCTGAAATCATCGCCGCTATCGCGGATGCGCGCGAGCATGGCGACCTGAAAGAGAACGCTGAATACCACGCCGCGCGTGAGCAGCAGGGCTTCTGTGAAGGGCGTATTAAAGATATCGAAGCAAAACTGTCCAATGCACAGGTTATTGATATCACCAAAATGCCTAACAACGGGCGTGTGATCTTTGGTTCTACCGTGACCGTGCTGAACCTGGACAACGACGAAGAGCAGACCTATCGCATCGTGGGTGATGATGAAGCAGACTTCAAACAGAACCTGATTTCAGTGAACTCCCCGATTGCTCGCGGCCTGATTGGCAAAGAGCAGGACGATGTTGTCACCATCCGCACCCCTGGCGGTGAAGTGGAATACGAAATTATCAAGGTTGAATACCTGTAATTCGCATCTCTACTAAGATGTTGATACATTGTAAAGAAAAGAAAAAGGCCGCATAGCGGCCTTTTATCAACTCAAGGAGCATGGCATTTTGCTCGCCTGCTGACAGAAATCCCTCGTTTCACACAGAAAATGTGTTTGATTCAGGATATCCTTAGCGTGGCAGCGAGATTTTACGCTCTTTAGATGGGCGGTAGAGCACCAGCGTTTTACCGATGACCTGTACATTACAGGCGCCGGTTTCGCGCACGATGGCTTCCACGATCAGGTTTTTAGTGTCTCTGTCTTCAGAGGCGATTTTCACCTTGATCAGCTCGTGGTGTTCCAGCGCTTGTTCAATCTCGGCAAGCACCCCTTCGGTCAAACCATTGTTGCCAAGCATCACTACAGGCTTGAGCGGATGTGCCAGACCTTTAAGGTGCTGTTTTTGTTTAGTACTCAGATTCATCGTATATTTTTGCTTACGTTGGGATTGAAAACGGTTCATTCTACCGCCATCTCCCTTATATCGCCAAATAGCTGCGTAGAAATTTACGTCACAGGCAGGTAACGATGAACCAGGACGGAAATGTTAAATGACAGGTAAAAAGCGTTCTGCCAGCTCCAGCCGCTGGCTTCAGGAACACTTTAGCGATAAATATGTTCAACAGGCACAGAAAAAGGGGTTACGTTCCCGTGCCTGGTTTAAACTTGATGAAATACAGCAAAGTGACAAACTTTTTAAGCCGGGGATGACGGTTGTTGACCTCGGTGCTGCACCTGGCGGATGGTCCCAGTATGCGGTAACGCAGATCGGCGGAACGGGCCGAATCATCGCGTGCGATCTTTTACCAATGGATCCCATCGTCGGTGTCGACTTCCTTCAGGGCGACTTTCGTGATGAATTAGTGCTGAAAGCGTTACTTGATCGTGTAGGTGATAGTAAGGTCCAGGTTGTCATGTCAGATATGGCACCAAATATGTGCGGAACACCGGCGGTGGATATCCCCCGCGCCATGTATCTGGTGGAGCTAGCGTTAGAAATGTGTCGTGATGTACTAGCGCCTGGTGGTAGTTTTGTTGTGAAGGTGTTTCAGGGCGAAGGTTTCGAGGAGTATCTTAAGGAAATTCGCTCCCTGTTTGCGAAGGTTAAAGTTCGTAAGCCGGACTCTTCCCGGGCCCGTTCCCGAGAAGTGTATATTGTAGCGACCGGGCGAAAATGATAACCGGTGGATTTCAGGCGAAAGTTTGAATGAAACTGGATATAGAGTATCCTGACGCTGTTTTTAACACAGTTGTAATATGAGGTTAATCCCTTGAGTGACATGGCGAAAAACCTAATACTCTGGCTGGTCATTGCCGTTGTGCTGATGTCAGTATTCCAGAGCTTTGGGCCCAGCGAGTCGAATGGCCGCAAGGTGGATTATTCTACCTTCCTGCAGGAGGTCAATCAGGACCAGGTTCGCGAAGCGCGTATCAACGGACGTGAGATCAACGTTACCAAGAAAGATAGTAACCGTTACACGACTTACATCCCGGTGAACGATCCTAAGCTGCTTGATAACCTTCTGACCAAAAACGTCAAGGTGGTAGGTGAGCCGCCAGAAGAACCAAGCCTGCTGGCTTCTATCTTCATTTCCTGGTTCCCGATGCTGCTTCTTATCGGCGTCTGGATCTTCTTTATGCGCCAGATGCAGGGCGGCGGTGGCAAAGGTGCCATGTCGTTCGGTAAGAGCAAGGCGCGTATGCTGACGGAAGACCAGATCAAGACTACTTTCGCTGACGTCGCCGGTTGTGACGAAGCGAAAGAAGAAGTGGGCGAACTGGTTGAATACCTGCGTGAACCGAGCCGTTTCCAGAAACTGGGCGGTAAGATCCCGAAAGGCGTGCTGATGGTTGGCCCTCCGGGTACCGGTAAAACCCTGCTGGCGAAAGCCATCGCAGGTGAAGCGAAGGTGCCGTTCTTTACTATTTCAGGTTCTGACTTCGTCGAAATGTTCGTGGGTGTCGGTGCATCTCGTGTGCGTGACATGTTCGAGCAGGCCAAGAAGGCAGCACCGTGCATTATCTTCATCGATGAAATCGACGCCGTAGGCCGCCAGCGTGGCGCAGGCCTGGGCGGTGGTCACGATGAACGTGAACAGACGCTGAACCAGATGCTGGTTGAGATGGACGGCTTCGAAGGTAACGAAGGTATCATCGTTATCGCGGCGACTAACCGTCCGGACGTACTTGACCCCGCGCTGCTGCGTCCAGGCCGTTTCGACCGTCAGGTTGTTGTGGGTCTGCCGGACGTTCGCGGCCGTGAACAGATTCTGAAAGTTCACATGCGTCGCGTACCGCTGGCGCCGGATATCGACGCGGCAATCATTGCGCGCGGTACCCCGGGCTTCTCCGGTGCTGACCTGGCGAACCTGGTCAACGAAGCAGCTCTGTTTGCCGCTCGCGGTAACAAGCGCGTCGTATCGATGGTGGAGTTCGAGAAAGCGAAAGACAAAATCATGATGGGTGCGGAACGTCGCTCTATGGTGATGACGGAAGCGCAGAAAGAGTCCACGGCATACCACGAAGCGGGTCACGCGATTATCGGTCGCCTCGTGCCGGAACACGATCCGGTGCATAAAGTGACGATTATTCCGCGTGGTCGTGCGCTGGGTGTGACCTTCTTCCTGCCTGAAGGCGACGCGATCAGCGCCAGCCGTCAGAAGCTGGAAAGCCAGATTTCGACCCTGTACGGCGGTCGTCTGGCAGAAGAGATTATCTACGGTGTGGAACATGTTTCTACCGGTGCGTCCAACGACATCAAAGTTGCGACAAACCTGGCGCGTAACATGGTGACGCAGTGGGGCTTCTCCGACAAACTCGGTCCGCTGCTGTATGCAGAGGAAGAGGGTGAAGTATTCCTGGGCCGTTCTGTGGCTAAAGCGAAACATATGTCCGATGAGACGGCTCGTATCATCGACCAGGAAGTAAAATCTCTGGTAGAGCGTAACTACGCACGTGCACGCCAGATCCTGACCGACAATATGGACATCCTGCATTCGATGAAAGATGCGCTCATGAAATATGAGACCATCGATGCACCGCAGATTGACGACCTGATGGCGCGCCGTGAAGTGCGTCCGCCAGCGGGCTGGGAAGACCCAGGCGCTTCCAATAATTCTGACAACAATGGCACCCCGCGTGCGCCGCGTCCGGTTGATGAACCGCGTACGCCAAACCCGGGCAACACCATGTCAGAACAGTTGGGCGATAAGTAAGCCACTGCTGTTGAAGCGTTTGTCTGTAACTCAAACCCTGGAGCTTGCTCCGGGGTTTTTCATTTCTGTTTAACGATATAGATACCAGGGATTTCGCCATGAAATTATTCGCTCAGGACTCGCATCTCGATCTTTCACATCCCCATGTGATGGGGATCCTGAATGTTACCCCTGACTCTTTCTCTGACGGCGGCACGCATAACACGCTTATCGAGGCGGTTAAGCACGCGAATTTAATGATTAATGCGGGTGCCACCATCATTGACGTTGGCGGTGAATCGACGCGTCCTGGTGCGGCGGACGTGTCTGTGGAAGAAGAGCTGGCGCGCGTGGTGCCGGTGGTTGAAGCTATCGCGCAGCGGTTTGAAGTGTGGATCTCCGTTGATACCTCTAAACCCGAAGTGATTCGTGAAGTGGCGAGAGTGGGCGCTCACATTATCAATGATATTCGCTCGCTCACTGAGCCCGGCGCACTGGAAGCTGCGGCAGAGACGGGATTACCGGTATGCCTGATGCACATGCAGGGCCAACCAAAAACCATGCAGGAAGCACCGAGGTATGACGATGTCTTTGCCGATGTGAATCGCTTCTTTATTGAGCATATTGCGCGCTGTGAACGTGCAGGTATCCCAAAAGAGAAATTGTTGCTCGACCCGGGGTTCGGTTTCGGTAAAAATCTCTCCCACAATTATGCGTTGCTTGCGCGCTTATCGGAATTCCATCACTTTAACCTGCCGCTGCTGGTGGGGATGTCGAGAAAGTCGATGATTGGGCAGTTGCTGAACGTGGGGCCGAGCGAACGCCTGAGCGGCAGCCTGGCCTGCGCGGTGATTGCGGCGATGCAGGGCGCGCACATTATTCGTGTCCATGACGTCAAAGAAACAGTAGAAGCCATGCGTGTGGTGGAAGCCACACTGGCAGCGAAGGAAAACAAACGCTATGAGTAATCGTAAGTATTTTGGTACCGATGGTATCCGTGGGCGTGTAGGCGATGCTCCCATCACCCCTGATTTTGTCCTGAAGCTCGGCTGGGCTGCTGGCAAAGTGCTGGCGCGTCATGGTTCCCGTAAGATCATTATCGGTAAAGACACCCGTATTTCCGGCTATATGCTGGAGTCAGCGCTGGAAGCGGGTCTGGCGGCGGCTGGACTGTCCGCGTCCTTTACGGGCCCAATGCCAACGCCTGCTGTCGCGTATCTGACGCGCACCTTCCGTGCGGAAGCGGGGATTGTTATCTCAGCTTCTCACAACCCGTTCTACGACAACGGCATTAAATTCTTCTCCATTGACGGCACCAAGCTCCCGGATGACGTGGAAGAAGCTATTGAAGCCGAAATGGAAAAAGAGATCACCTGCGTTGATTCCGCAGAGCTGGGTAAAGCGAACCGTATCGTTGATGCGGCGGGCCGTTATATCGAATTCTGCAAAGGCACCTTCCCGAATGAGCTAAGCCTGGCTCACCTCAAAATTGTGGTGGACTGTGCAAACGGCGCAACCTATCACATCGCCCCCAATGTCTTCCGCGAACTGGGTGCGAAAGTCATCACCATTGGCTGCGAGCCGGATGGTCTGAACATTAATGAGCAGGTGGGGGCAACTGACGTTCGTGCCCTGCAGGCGCGTGTTCTGGCAGAGAAAGCCGACCTGGGCATTGCGCTGGACGGCGACGGTGACCGCGTTATCATGGTCGACCACGAAGGTAACAAGGTCGACGGCGATCAGATCCTCTACATCATTGCTCGTGAGGGCCTGCGTCAGGGCCAGCTGCGCGGCGGTGCGGTGGGCACGCTGATGAGTAACATGGGCCTGGAACTGGCGCTGAAACAGCTCGGTATTCCGTTTGTCCGCGCGAAAGTCGGTGACCGCTATGTGCTGGAAAAACTGCAGGAGAAGGGCTGGCGCATCGGTGCAGAAAACTCGGGTCACGTGATCCTGCTCGATAAAACCACCACCGGTGACGGTATCGTGGCCGCGCTGCAGGTGGTTGCCGCGATGGCGCGCAACCATATGAGCCTGCACGATCTGTGCAGCGGGATGAAAATGTTCCCACAGATCCTGGTTAACGTACGCTTCACTGCCGGTAAAGGCGATCCGCTTGAAAACGAGAACGTCAAAGCGGTGATGGCTGACGTTGAAGCGGCCCTGGGCAATCGTGGGCGCGTGCTGCTGCGTAAGTCCGGTACTGAACCGCTGATCCGCGTGATGGTGGAAGGTGAAGACGAAGCGCAGGTAACCGAATTTGCACACCGTATTGCGGACGCTGTGAAAGCTGCATAATTGTGCACGCTAAATGTATAAAAAGGCGGCTTTTGTCGCCTTTGTTTTAAGCAATTAATGGCTTTTTGCTGTTTTTTTCCGCAGTTGATACAATGCGTCAAAAATGCCCTTGCGAAGGTCATTCGCTTTGGTTAGTATTCACACCCGCTTCAGTGGGAAACAAAAATCCTGCTAATTGGTCGAAGCATTGGTATGCGGCAAATCCGCAAGGAACAGGTTGATTATGTACGAAGCTCTTTTAGTTGTTTTCCTTATTGTAGCCATCGCTCTCGTAGCGCTGATTATGCTGCAGCAAGGTAAAGGCGCTGATATGGGAGCCTCCTTCGGAGCAGGCGCTTCCGGTACGCTGTTCGGTTCAAGTGGTTCTGCGAACTTCATGACCCGCACAACGGCGATTCTGGCTACGCTGTTCTTCATCATCAGTCTGGTGCTTGGTAATATCAACAGCAACAAGACCAGCAAAGGAAGCGAGTGGGAAAATCTGAGCGCGCCAGCGAAAACTGAGCAGACTCAGCCAGCTGCACCGGCTAAGCCAGCCAGCGATATCCCGCACTAAGTATTCTGTACCGAGGTGGTGGAATTGGTAGACACGCTACCTTGAGGTGGTAGTGCCCTAACGGGCTTGTGGGTTCGAGTCCCATCCTCGGTACCAATATTCCAGAAGAAAGACGTCGAAAGGCGTCTTTTTTTTCGTCTGCATATTCTGAGATGTGGTTTTGTAGGCCCGGTAAGCGCAGCGTCACCGGTGGCGCTGCGCTTACCCGCCCTACGAAAGTCCACAAAAAAGGCGTCCATAGGACGCCTTTTGCACGTTATATCAGCGATTACTTCTTATCGCTGTGCTCCAGGTTTTCAACCTGCGGCAGACCGTTACCGGAATTCGCTGAGAGCAGGCCATTCTCAACATAGTTGAACAGCTTCTCGCGGGTATCGGTGATGTCCAGATTACGCATGGTCAGCTGACCGATACGATCGTCCGGCGAGAACACGGATTCACCTTTCTCCATGGTCAGACGCTCTGCTTTATAGGTCAGGTTGTCAGACACGGTATTCAGGATGGAGTAATCGTTACCGCGACGCAATTCCAGCGTCACTTCACCGGTGATCGCGCTTGCCACCCAACGCTGCAGCGCATCGCGCAGCATCAGCGCCTGTGGATCTAACCAGCGGCCCTGATACAGCAGTTTACCCAGCTGACGGCCATGAGAGTGATACTGCTCAATGGTGTCTTCGTTGTGAATGCCGGTCAGCAGACGCTCGTAAGCGATGTGCAGCAGCGCCATTCCCGGGGCTTCATAGATGCCGCGGCTTTTCGCTTCGATGATGCGGTTTTCAATCTGATCGCTCATGCCCAGACCGTGACGACCGCCAATACGGTTAGCTTCCAGCATCAGTTCAACATCATCAGAGAAGGTTTTACCGTTCAGCGCAACCGGATGGCCGCGTTCGAAGCGTACTGTCACTTCTTCGGCCTGGATTTTGACGTTTTCGTCCCAGAACTTCACGCCCATGATCGGGTTAACGATCTTCACGCTTGAGTTCAGGAATTCCAGGTCTTTCGCTTCGTGCGTCGCACCCAGCATGTTGGAGTCAGTGGAGTAAGCTTTCTCGACAGACATCTTATAGTCGAAACCGCAGGCGATCATAAACTCGGACATCTCATGGCGGCCACCCAGCTCGTCGATGAAGTCGGTATCCAGCCACGGCTTGTAGATCTGCAGTTCGGCGTTGGTCAGCAGGCCATAACGATAGAAACGTTCAATATCGTTACCTTTATAGGTGCTACCGTCACCCCAGATGTTGACGCCGTCTTCTTTCATCGCAGCAACCAGCATGGTGCCGGTGACAGCACGACCCAGCGGGGTGGTGTTGAAATAGGTCAGGCCGCCGGTGGTGTTATGGAACGCACCGCACTGAATAGCCGCGATACCTTCAGCGACCAGTTGCTTACGGCAGTCAATCAGGCGCGCGTTCTCTGCACCATACTCTTTAGCGCGACGAGGAATGGCATCGTAGTCGTCCTCATCCGGCTGACCCAGGTTCGCAGTATAGGCATACGGAACCGCTCCCTTCTGGCGCATCCAAAGCAGTGCAGCGCTGGTATCCAGGCCACCTGAGAAAGCGATGCCAATACGTTGTCCAACCGGAAGATGCTTGAGAATCGTCGTCATAGAATAAAACCCTGCTTGATTGACTGATTAGAGACCGCTTTCGCTCTCTTGTGCATTTTTATGCAAAATAAGTGAGTATTCATTTAATCATCTTTTGGCGAAGACCGGAAGAGAGTCGTGCGTTTTTTGTAAAAATTTTGGTCTAATTGATCTGGCGGAAGTTGGGTTGACAGGTGGGGTCAACTATCAATATACTAAACGCCGATTTTACGTCCCGTCTTCGGTACCAAATCCCAGCATTATTTGCAAATTCTGTCCAAAACGCGTAGAATTTGCCACGTTTCAGGCGCGGGGTGGAGCAGCCTGGTAGCTCGTCGGGCTCATAACCCGAAGGTCGTCGGTTCAAATCCGGCCCCCGCAACCACTTTCCCATAAAGTTCTTTTTCAAATATACTGTGAAGACTTAGAGCCTTCGTAGCTGGATTTGAAAAAATTCTTTCGGAAAGTGCTCCAGGCCACAGTTGTGGCTATAGGGTTCAGTTATCTAAAGCCCCGATTTATCGGGGTTTTTTGTTATCTGACTACAGAATAACTGGGCTTTACGCCCTTTTTTTATGTCTTGGGGGTGGGCTTGTCCACATTAGAGCAAAAATTAACAGAGATGATTACTGCACCGGTCGAAGCACTGGGCTACGAACTGGTCGGCATCGAATTCGTTCGCGGCCGTACATCGACGCTGCGCATCTATATTGATAGTGAAGATGGCATCAATGTTGATGATTGTGCTGATGTCAGCCACCAGGTGAGTGCGGTTCTTGATGTTGAAGACCCGATTACCGTTGCGTACAACCTGGAAGTTTCCTCACCTGGCCTCGATCGCCCGATGTTCACGGCCGAGCACTATGTGCGCTTTACCGGTGAAGAAGTGGCTCTCGTTCTGCGTATGGCCGTACAGAACCGCCGTAAATGGCAGGGAATTATCAAAGCCGTTGATGGTGAAATGATCACGGTGACAGTCGAAGGCAAAGATGAAGTGTTCGCGCTGAGTAATATCCAGAAGGCGAACCTGGTTCCCCACTTTTAACAGTCTGGATTGAGGTGAAAAGCCCGCGATGAACAAAGAAATTTTGGCTGTTGTTGAAGCCGTCTCCAACGAGAAATCACTGCCGCGTGAGAAGATTTTCGAAGCGCTGGAAAGTGCACTGGCTACAGCAACCAAGAAAAAATACGAACAAGAGATCGATGTTCGCGTAGAAATCGATCGTAAAAGCGGTGACTTCGATACATTCCGTCGTTGGGTAATCGTTGAAGAAGTGACCCAGCCGACCAAAGAGATCACGCTGGAAGCCGCCCGTTTTGAAGACGAAAGTCTGAACGTGGGTGAGTACGTTGAAGATCAGATTGAATCTGTGACCTTCGACCGTATCACGACTCAGACCGCTAAACAGGTTATCGTGCAGAAAGTGCGCGAAGCCGAGCGCGCGCTGGTTGTCGATCAGTTCCGCGATCAGGAAGGCGAAATCATCACCGGCGTGGTGAAGAAAGTGAACCGCGACAACATCTCCCTGGAGATCAAATCCGAAGGGTTGCCGGGTAACGCTGAAGCCGTGATCCTGCGTGAAGATATGCTGCCGCGTGAAAACTTCCGCCCAGGCGACCGTATTCGCGGTGTTCTGTACGCCGTTCGCCCTGAAGCGCGTGGTGCACAGCTGTTCGTGACCCGTTCTAAACCAGAAATGCTGGTAGAACTGTTCCGTATCGAAGTGCCGGAAATCGGTGAAGAAGTTATCGAGATTAAAGCGGCGGCTCGCGATCCGGGCTCCCGTGCGAAAATTGCGGTGAAAACCAACGACAAGCGTATCGACCCGGTCGGTGCTTGCGTCGGTATGCGCGGTGCGCGTGTCCAGGCTGTTTCTACTGAGCTGGGCGGCGAACGTATTGATATCGTTCTGTGGGATGACAACCCGGCGCAGTTCGTGATCAACGCAATGGCTCCAGCTGATGTGGCGTCTATCGTTGTTGACGAAGACAAACACACCATGGATATCGCTGTTGAAGCGGGCAACCTGGCGCAGGCAATCGGCCGTAACGGTCAGAACGTACGCCTGGCGTCACAGCTGAGCGGCTGGGAACTCAACGTAATGACCGTTGATGACCTGCAGGCTAAGCATCAGGCTGAAGCCCATGCGGCGATCGATACCTTCACTAAATACCTGGATATTGACGAAGACTTCGCCACTGTTCTGGTTGAAGAAGGTTTCTCTACGCTGGAAGAACTGGCCTATGTGCCAATGAAAGAGCTGCTGGAAATTGACGGTCTGGATGAACCAACCGTTGAAGCCCTGCGTGAACGCGCTAAAAACGCACTGACCACCCTGGCACTGGCTCAGGAAGAAAGCCTTGGCGATAAGAAGCCGGCTGATGACCTGCTGAATCTGGAAGGTCTTGATCGTGCGATTGCGTTCAAGCTGGCTGCCCGTGGTGTTTGTACGCTGGAAGATCTCGCTGAGCAAGGCGTTGATGACCTGGCTGATATCGAAGGTTTAACCGACGAGAAAGCCGGCGAGCTCATCATGGCCGCACGTAATATTTGCTGGTTCGGCGACGAAGCGTAATAAACTGTAGCAGGAAGGAACAGCATGACTGATGTAACTGTAAAATCGCTGGCTGCTGAGATTCAGACCTCCGTGGACCGCCTGGTACAGCAATTTGCTGATGCAGGGATCCCGAAGTCCGCTGATGACTCGGTGACCGCGCAAGAAAAACAAACCTTGTTAACGCACCTGAACCGTGAACACGGTTCTACGCCTGACAAGTTAACGCTGCAGCGCAAAACGCGCAGCACGTTAAACATCCCTGGTACCGGTGGCAAAAGCAAATCGGTGCAAATTGAAGTCCGCAAGACGCGCACCTTTGTAAAACGTGATCCGCAAGAGGCAGAACGCCTTGCCGCGGAAGAGCAGGCACAGCGTGAAGCGGAAGAACAAGCTCAGCGTGAGGCGGAAGCAGCCGCCAAACGTGAAGCAGAATTAAAAGCTGAACGTGAGGCCGCAGAAAAAGCGAAACGCGACGCAAGTGATAAAGTGAAGCGTGACGCTGCGGAAAAAGACAAAGTGAGCAATCAACAGACAGACGAAATGACCAAAACCGCCCAGGCTGAAAAAGCCCGCCGTGAAAATGAAGCTGCCGAGCTGAAGCGTAAAGCGGAAGAAGAAGCCCGCCGTAAGCTGGAAGAAGAAGCTCGCCGCGTCGCCGAAGAAGCGCGCCGTATGGCAGAAGAAAACGAGAAGAATGGTGTGAATACCGTTGAGCCGACTGAAGACACCAGCGACTATCACGTGACCACTTCTCAGCATGCGCGTCAGGCTGAAGATGATAACGACCGTGAAGTAGAAGGCGGCCGTGGCCGTGGTCGTAATGCAAAAGCAGCGCGTCCGGCGAAAAAAGGCAACAAGCACGCTGAATCCAAAGCTGACCGTGAAGAAGCACGCGCGGCTGTTCGCGGTGGTAAAGGCGGCAAGCGTAAAGGTTCCGCGCTGCAGCAGGGCTTCCAGAAGCCGGCTCAGGCCGTTAACCGTGACGTTGTGATCGGCGAAACCATTACCGTTGGCGAACTGGCGAACAAGATGGCGGTTAAAGGCTCTCAGGTCATCAAAGCAATGATGAAGCTGGGTGCCATGGCGACCATCAACCAGGTCATCGATCAGGAAACCGCACAGCTGGTTGCTGAAGAGATGGGCCACAAAGTTATCCTGCGTCGTGAAAACGAGCTGGAAGAAGCAGTAATGAGCGACCGTGATACTGGTGCTGCGGCTGAACCGCGTGCACCGGTTGTGACCATCATGGGTCACGTTGACCACGGTAAAACCTCTCTGCTTGACTACATTCGTTCTACTAAGGTTGCCTCTGGTGAAGCGGGTGGTATTACCCAGCACATCGGTGCTTACCACGTAGAAACTGACAACGGTATGATCACCTTCCTGGACACCCCAGGCCACGCAGCGTTTACCTCAATGCGTGCCCGTGGTGCTCAGGCGACGGATATCGTTGTCCTGGTTGTTGCTGCGGACGACGGCGTCATGCCGCAGACCATCGAAGCTATCCAGCACGCGAAAGCAGCAGGTGTGCCGGTTGTGGTTGCAGTGAACAAGATCGATAAGCCAGAAGCGGATCCCGATCGTGTTAAAAACGAACTTTCCCAGTACGGTATTCTGCCGGAAGAGTGGGGCGGCGAAAGCCAGTTCGTACACGTGTCTGCGAAAGCGGGTACCGGTATCGACGAACTGCTGGACGCGATCTTGCTGCAGGCCGAAGTTCTGGAGCTGAAAGCCATCCGTAACGGTATGGCGAGCGGTGCGGTTATCGAATCCTTCCTGGATAAAGGACGTGGCCCGGTTGCTACCGTTCTGGTTCGCGAAGGTACGCTGCATAAAGGCGATATCGTTCTGTGCGGTTTCGAATACGGTCGCGTTCGTGCGATGCGTAACGAACTGGGCCAGGAAGTGCTGGAAGCGGGTCCGTCCATTCCAGTGGAAATCCTGGGTCTGTCCGGTGTTCCGGCTGCCGGTGACGAAGTGACCGTGGTGCGTGACGAGAAGAAAGCGCGTGAAGTGGCACTGTATCGTCAGGGTAAATTCCGTGAAGTTAAACTGGCTCGTCAGCAGAAATCTAAACTCGAGAACATGTTTGCCAACATGACCGATGGCGAAGTTCACGAAGTGAACATCGTTCTGAAAGCCGACGTTCAGGGTTCTGTGGAAGCGATCTCCGACTCCTTGCTGAAACTGTCTACCGACGAAGTGAAAGTGAAGATCATCGGTTCTGGCGTAGGTGGTATCACCGAAACCGACGCGACCCTGGCTGCTGCCTCCAACGCTATCCTGGTTGGCTTCAACGTTCGTGCGGATGCGTCTGCGCGTAAAGTGATTGAAGCTGAAAGCCTGGATCTGCGCTACTACTCCGTCATCTATAACCTGATCGACGAAGTGAAAGCAGCGATGAGCGGCATGCTGTCTCCTGAGCTGAAACAGCAGATCATTGGTCTGGCTGAAGTACGTGACGTGTTCAAATCACCGAAATTCGGTGCGATCGCGGGCTGTATGGTTACCGAAGGTAACATCAAGCGTCACAACCCAATCCGCGTACTGCGTGACAACGTGGTTATCTACGAAGGCGAGCTGGAATCCCTGCGCCGCTTCAAAGATGACGTTAACGAAGTCCGTAACGGCATGGAATGTGGTATCGGCGTGAAGAACTACAACGACGTTCGCGTTGGCGATATGATCGAAGTGTTCGAGATCATCGAAATTCAGCGTACCATCGCTTAATCTTCGTCGGCTTTTGGGCCGCCACTGCGTTGGCTGCGCTCGTTCACCCCGGTTACATAGTTATCTATGCTCCCGGGGATTCACGAGCTTGCCGCCTTGTTGCAACCCAAAATCCTTAGAAGATTAACTAGCGTAGGCCGGGTAAGCGAAGCGCCACCCGGCAATAATTTTAAAAGGGGCTTTTAGCCCCTTTTTTGTCTGGAGAATTTATTATGGCGAAAGAATTTGGTCGCCCTCAGCGCGTAGCGCAGGAAATGCAGAAAGAGATCGCACTCATTCTGCAACGTGAAATTAAAGACCCGCGCGTCGGCATGATGACCACCGTTTCCGGTGTCGAAATGTCCCGCGATTTGGCCTATGCAAAAGTGTTCGTTACCTTCCTGAACGATCAGGACGAAGCGGCAGTGAAAAACGGCATTAAAGCGCTGCAGGAAGCCTCTGGTTTCATCCGCTCCCTGCTCGGCAAAGCGATGCGCCTGCGTATCGTGCCTGAGCTGACCTTCTTCTACGACAACTCTCTGGTCGAAGGTATGCGTATGTCCAACCTGGTGACCAGCGTGGTTAAACATGACGACGAGCGTCGTGTTAACCCGGCGGACGACAGCAAGGAGGACTAATGAGTCGTCCTCGTCGTCGTGGTCGCGACGTGCATGGTGTGCTGCTGCTGGATAAACCCCAGGGCGCTTCCAGCAACGACGTGCTGCAGAAAGTTAAGCGTATTTATAACGCCAACCGTGCGGGCCACACCGGCGCGCTCGATCCGCTGGCAACCGGCATGCTGCCGGTCTGCCTCGGAGAGGCGACAAAGTTTTCCCAGTACCTGCTCGACTCCGATAAGCGTTACCGCGTTATCGCTAAACTGGGCCAGCGCACGGATACCTCCGACGCGGACGGCCAGGTAGTAGAAGAGCGCCCGGTGACATTCAGCGCGGAGCAGCTTGATGCTGCGCTGGAGAGCTTCCGTGGGGACACGATGCAGGTGCCGTCGATGTATTCGGCGCTGAAATATCAGGGCAAGAAGCTCTACGAATATGCACGCCAGGGCATTGACGTCCCGCGTGAAGCCCGTCCGATAACCGTGTATGAGCTGCTGTTTATTCGCCATGAAGGCGATGAGCTGGAGCTGGAAGTACACTGTTCGAAAGGGACCTATATTCGTACCATCATCGACGATCTCGGTGAAAAGCTGGGCTGTGGCGCGCATGTGATTTACCTGCGCCGCCTGGCGGTGAGCAAGTACCCGGTGGAGCGGATGGTGACCCTGGAACAGCTGCGCGAGCTGGTAGAACAGGCGGAAGCGCAGGGGATTGCGCCGGCAGATTTGCTGGATCCCTTGCTGATGCCGATGGACAGTCCGGCAGCAGACTTCCCGGTTGTTAATCTTCCTTTAACATCGTCCGTTTACTTTAAGAACGGCAACCCGGTTCGTACGGCGGAAGCGCCGCTTGAAGGACTGGTACGCGTGACCGAAGGTGACGAAGGGAAATTCATCGGTATGGGCGAAATGGATGGCGAAGGGCGCGTTGCGCCTCGTCGTCTGGTCGTCGAGTATCCGGTCGACGCGTGACGGTGATAACGGCTCACCTTGCGATAAGCAGGGGAGACGAGTAGAATATCGCCGCTTAACGCCTGGTAAATTGTTTAACAATCTGCGGGGCGTACATGGGATTGCTGAATTAGAGATCGGCATCCTTACATTCTTTATACTTTGGAGTTTGAAAATGTCTCTAAGCGTTGAAGCTAAAGCTAAAATCGTTTCTGAGTTTGGTCGTGGTACTAACGACAGCGGTTCTACCGAAGTTCAGGTTGCACTGCTGACTGCACAGATTAACCACCTGCAGGGTCACTTTGCAGAGCACAAAAAAGATCACCACAGCCGTCGTGGTCTGCTGCGTATGGTTTCTCAGCGTCGTAAACTGCTCGACTACCTGAAACGTAAAGATGTTGCACGCTACACCGCGCTGATCGAGCGTCTGGGTCTGCGTCGCTAATTCTTGCGAGTTTCAGAAAAGGGGGCCTGATGGCCCCTTTTTTCAACCAGACGGCAGCAATTCACTGGAAACTATTGTATTGTTGCTATAAATGATCTTCATTGCAGAGGTTCGCGCGGCTAATGAGAGGCTTCACCCATGGGGGTGTTGGTTGTCATTAGTCGCGAGGATGCGAAGAAGGTCGGGTTAAATCGACAGCACACCGGTGGTGTGCTGTCAAACATTTAAGAAAGGACAGAACTTTGCTGAATCCGATCGTTCGTAAATTCCAGTATGGTCAACATACCGTCACGCTGGAAACCGGCATGATGGCACGTCAGGCTACTGCTGCCGTTATGGTAAGCATGGATGACACTGCGGTATTCGTTACCGTTGTTGGCCAGAAAAAAGCTAAACCAGGTCAGGACTTCTTCCCGCTGACCGTTAACTACCAGGAGCGTACCTACGCTGCCGGTAAAATCCCGGGTGGTTTCTTCCGTCGTGAAGGCCGTCCAAGCGAAGGCGAAACCCTGATTGCGCGTCTGATTGACCGCCCGGTTCGTCCACTGTTCCCGGAAGGCTTCGTTAACGAAGTACAGGTTATCGCGACCGTTGTTTCCGTTAACCCACAGGTTAACCCGGACATCGTTGCCATGATCGGCGCATCCGCTGCCCTGTCACTGTCTGGTATTCCATTCAATGGCCCAATCGGTGCCGCGCGCGTTGGCTACATCAACGACCAGTACGTGCTGAACCCAACCCAGGAAGAGCTGAAAGAAAGTAAGCTGGACCTGGTTGTTGCGGGTACTGAAGCGGCTGTACTGATGGTTGAATCCGAAGCTGAACTGCTGAGCGAAGACCAGATGCTGGGCGCTGTGGTATTTGGCCACGACCAGCAGCAGATCGTTATCCAGAACATCAACGACCTGGTGAAAGAAGCCGGTAAACCACGTTGGGACTGGCAGCCAGAAGCAGCAAACGACGCGCTGAACGCACGCGTTGCAGCCCTGGCAGAATCTCGTCTGAGCGATGCATACCGCATCACTGACAAACAGGAGCGTTACGCTCAGGTTGACGTGATCAAGTCTGAAACTATCGCGACCCTGGTTGCTGAAGACGAAGCGCTGGATGCTAACGAACTGAGCGACATCCTGCACGCTATCGAGAAAAACGTTGTTCGTAGCCGCGTACTGGCAGGCGAGCCGCGTATCGATGGCCGCGAAAAAGACATGATCCGTGGTCTGGATGTGCGTACTGGCGTTCTGCCACGTACTCACGGTTCCGCGCTGTTCACCCGTGGCGAAACGCAGGCGCTGGTTACCGCGACCCTGGGTACTGCACGTGACGCACAGATCATCGACGAACTGATGGGCGAGCGCACTGACAGCTTCCTGTTCCACTACAACTTCCCTCCGTACTCCGTAGGCGAAACCGGTATGGTTGGCTCGCCGAAGCGTCGTGAAATTGGTCACGGTCGTCTGGCGAAGCGCGGCGTGCTGGCAGTAATGCCAGAAGCTGACAAGTTCCCGTACACCGTTCGTGTGGTTTCTGAGATCACCGAATCCAACGGTTCTTCTTCCATGGCTTCCGTGTGTGGTGCTTCTCTGGCGCTGATGGATGCAGGCGTGCCAATCAAAGCCGCCGTTGCGGGTATCGCAATGGGCCTGGTGAAAGAAGGCGACAACTTCGTTGTTCTGTCTGACATTCTGGGTGACGAAGACCACCTGGGTGATATGGACTTCAAAGTCGCGGGTTCCCGCGAAGGTATCTCTGCGCTGCAGATGGATATCAAAATTGAAGGTATCACCAAAGAGATCATGCAGGTTGCTCTGAACCAGGCTAAAGGTGCGCGTCTGCACATCCTGGGCGTGATGGAACAGGCGATTAACGCGCCGCGTGGCGACATTTCTCAATTCGCTCCACGTATCCACACCATCAAGATCAATCCAGACAAGATCAAAGATGTTATCGGTAAGGGCGGTTCCGTAATCCGTGCGCTGACCGAAGAGACTGGCACCACCATCGAAATCGAAGATGACGGTACTGTGAAGATCGCAGCAACCGACGGCGAGAAAGCGAAATTCGCGATCCGTCGCATCGAAGAAATCACGGCAGAGATCGAAGTGGGCCGCGTCTACGCAGGTAAAGTGACCCGTATCGTTGACTTTGGCGCGTTCGTTGCCATCGGTGGCGGTAAAGAAGGTCTGGTTCACATCTCTCAGATCGCTGACAAGCGCGTTGAGAAAGTGACCGATTACCTGCAGATGGGTCAGGAAGTACCGGTGAAAGTTCTGGAAGTTGATCGCCAGGGCCGTATCCGTCTGAGCATTAAAGAAGCAACCGAGCAGTCTCAGCCAGCTGCTGCGCCAGAAGCACAGGCAGCAGAACAGCAAGGCGAGTAAGTTGCCATTTGCCCTCCGCTTTGCGGAGGGCCTATTATCAGGCAGGACGCCTTGTTAAGCCGCCGGGGGACAGGACGTTCATCCAATAGTTGTCTTCGGGAGTGGGAAATGAAGCCTTTTTTGCGCTGGTGTTTCGTTGCGACAGCTTTAACGCTGGCAGGATGCAGCAACTCTGCCTGGCGTAAGAGCGAAGTCCTCGCAGTGCCATTGCAACCGACTTTGCAGCAGGAAGTGATTCTGGCACGCATGGAACAAATACTTGCCAGTCGGGCTTTAACCGATGAAGAACGCGCACAGCTTTTATATGAGCGCGGAGTGTTGTATGATAGTCTCGGTCTGAGGGCATTGGCGCGAAATGATTTTTCACAAGCGCTGGCTATCCGACCTGATATGCCTGAAGTATTCAATTACTTAGGCATTTATTTAACGCAGGCAGGCAATTTTGATGCTGCCTATGAAGCGTTTGATTCTGTACTTGAGCTTGATCCAACTTACAACTACGCGCACTTGAATCGCGGTATCGCATTGTATTACGGCGGTCGTGATAAGTTAGCGCAAGATGATCTGCTGGCGTTTTATCAAGACGATCCTAATGATCCTTTCCGTAGCCTGTGGCTTTACATCGTTGAGCGGAAGCTCGATGAGAAGCAGGCAAAAGAAGCACTGAAACAGCGCTTCGATAAATCGGACAAGGAACAGTGGGGATGGAACATTGTCGAGTTCTACCTGGGCAACATTAGCGAAGCAACGCTGATGGAACGCCTCAAGGCGGACGCAACGGATAACACCTCGCTCGCTGAGCATCTCAGTGAAACCAACTTCTATTTAGGTAAGTACTACCTAAGTCTGGGGGATATGGACAGCGCTACGGCACTGTTCAAATTAGCGGTTGCTAACAACGTACACAACTTCGTTGAGCACCGTTATGCATTGTTGGAATTATCGCTCTTGGGCCAGGAGCATGACGACCTGGCAGAATCGGACCAGCAATAGCTGACGACATAAACATCAGCCCGTAATCTTTTGATTGCCATCACCTTAACTGGTGAGGGCGTTGTTGTTCGTCAATACACCTACTTTGAGCCGGTTCACACTTTTCAATGAAAATTGCTAATCATTTTCACGATGAGCTAAGTAGACTGGCCGCCATTAATATCGAGGCACTTGTACTACATGGCTGAATTCGAAACCACTTTTGCAGATCTGGGCCTGAAGGCTCCTATCCTTGAAGCCCTTAACGATCTGGGTTACGAAAAACCATCTCCGATCCAGGCTGAGTGTATCCCACACCTGCTTTCTGGTCGTGACGTGCTGGGCATGGCCCAGACTGGTAGCGGTAAAACTGCAGCATTCTCGCTGCCGCTGCTGAACAACATTGATCCGGACCTGCGTGCACCGCAGATCCTCGTCCTGGCTCCAACCCGTGAACTGGCTGTTCAGGTTGCAGAAGCCATGACGGAATTCTCTAAACATATGCGCGGCGTAAACGTGGTAGCCCTGTACGGCGGCCAGCGTTATGACGTGCAGCTACGCGCCCTGCGCCAGGGCCCACAGATTGTTGTCGGTACGCCGGGCCGTCTGCTGGATCACCTGAAGCGCGGTACTCTGGACCTCTCTAAACTGAGCGGCCTGGTACTGGATGAAGCAGATGAAATGCTGCGTATGGGCTTCATCGAAGACGTCGAAACCATCATGGCGCAGATCCCGGACGGTCATCAGACCGCGCTGTTCTCTGCCACCATGCCTGAAGCGATTCGTCGTATCACCAAGCGCTTCATGAAAGATCCTCAGGAAGTGCGTATTCAGTCCAGCGTAACCACTCGCCCGGACATCAGCCAGAGCTACTGGTCTGTATACGGCATGCGCAAAAACGAAGCGCTGGTACGTTTCCTGGAAGCGGAAGATTTTGATGCGGCGATTATCTTCGTTCGTACCAAAAACGCGACCCTGGAAGTGGCTGAAGCTCTGGAGCGTAGCGGCTATAACAGCGCAGCGCTGAACGGCGACATGAACCAGGCCCTGCGTGAGCAGACTCTGGAGCGTCTGAAAGACGGTCGTCTGGATATCCTGATTGCAACCGACGTGGCAGCACGTGGTCTGGACGTTGAGCGTATCAGCCTGGTTGTAAACTACGACATCCCGATGGATTCCGAGTCTTACGTTCACCGTATCGGCCGTACCGGTCGTGCGGGTCGTGCTGGCCGTGCGCTGCTGTTCGTTGAGAACCGCGAGCGTCGTCTGCTGCGTAACATTGAACGCACCATGAAGCTGACCATTCCAGAAGCTGACCTGCCAAACGCAGATCTGCTGGGCAAACGCCGTCTGGAAAAATTCGCCGCGAAAGTACAGCAGCAGCTGGAAAGCAGCGATCTGGACCAGTACCGTGCGCTGCTGTCGCAGATTCAGCCTGTTGCTGAAGGCGAAGAGCTGGACATGGAAACCCTGGCTGCAGCACTGCTGAAAATGGCTCAGGGCGAACGTAGCCTGATCGTGCCACCAGATGCGCCGATGCGTCCTAAGCGTGAATTCCGTGACCGTGACGATCGCTTCGAACGTCGTGGCGACCGTAATGACCGTGGCCCACGCGGTGACCGTCCAGAGCGTGGTGGTGAAGACCGTCCACGTCGTGAACGTCGTGACGCGGGTGACATGGAACTGTACCGCATTGAAGTGGGCCGTGATGATGGCGTTGAAGTTCGTCACATCGTTGGCGCGATCGCTAACGAAGGCGACATCAGCAGCCGTTACATCGGTAACATCAAGCTGTTCGCATCCCACTCCACCATCGAGCTGCCAAAAGGCATGCCGGGCGAAGTGCTACAACACTTTACGCGTACCCGCATCCTGAACAAGCCGATGAACATGCAGCTGATGGGTGATGCACAGCCACGCCCTGACCGCGGTGGTGAACGTCGTGGCGGTGGTCGCGGCTTCGGTGGCGAGCGTCGTGAAGGCGGCCGCAGCGAAGGTCGCGGTGGTGAAGGTCGTCGTTTCTCCGGCGAGCGTCGCGAAAACCGTGGCCCACGTCGTGAAGAAGGCACCAGCCGTCGCCGTTTCGGTGACGCGTAAGCCTTACGCTTCTGACGTAAAGTAAAATATACAGCCCCGATATACGCTATCGGGGCTTTTTTTATTTCCTTTGTACTCTTGTACTGGTACAGTGCGTCACATTAAAATGCAGAACCGCATGATTGACTGGAGAAAAGGCTGTATGGCGACACTAACCACCATCCAAACGTCACCTTCGCTGCTTGGCGGCGTGGTGATCATCGGCGGAACCATTATAGGTGCCGGGATGTTCTCCCTGCCCGTGGTCATGTCCGGTGCGTGGTTCTTCTGGTCGCTGGCGGCGCTGGTCTTTACCTGGTTCTGTATGCTCCATTCCGGGCTGATGATCCTTGAGGCGAACCTGAACTACCGCATTGGCTCCAGCTTCGACACCATCACTAAAGATCTGCTGGGTAAAGGCTGGAACCTGGTGAACGGGCTGTCCATCGCCTTTGTGCTCTATATCCTGACCTACGCGTATATTTCGGCGAGCGGCTCGATTCTGCATCACACCTTCTCGGAGATGTCGCTGAACGTTCCGGCGCGTCTGGCGGGGCTGTGTTTTGCGCTGGCTGTGGCGTTTATCGTCTGGATGAGTACCAAAGCGGTGAGCCGCATGACGGCGATTGTATTAGGCGCTAAGGTCATCACCTTCTTCCTGACCTTCGGCAGCCTGCTGGGGCACGTTACGCCCGCCACGCTGTTTAACGTTGCCGAAGTGAACACCTCCTACACGCCGTACCTGCTGATGACGCTGCCGTTCTGTCTGGCGTCGTTCGGTTACCACGGTAACGTGCCGAGCCTGATGAAGTACTACGGCAAAGATCCCCGCACCATTGTGAAGTGTCTGGTCTACGGCACGCTGTTGGCGCTGGGTCTGTATGTGATTTGGCTGCTGGGGACGATGGGCAACATCCCGCGTCCGGAATTTATCGGCATTGCCCAGAAGGGCGGTAATATCGACGAGCTGGTGCAGGCGCTGAGCGGCGTGCTGAACAGCCGCAGCCTGGATCTGCTGCTGGTGATCTTCTCTAACTTTGCGGTGGCGAGCTCTTTCCTGGGCGTGACGCTGGGCCTGTTTGACTATCTGGCGGATCTGTTCGGCTTTGATGATTCTGCGATGGGGCGTTTAAAAACCGCGCTGCTGACCTTCCTGCCGCCGATTGTGGGCGGCCTGCTGTGGCCGAACGGCTTCCTGTATGCCATCGGCTATGCAGGGCTGGCGGCAACTATCTGGGCGGCGATTGTGCCGGCGCTGCTGGCGCGCAAATCACGTAAACGCTTCGGCAGCCCAAAATTCCGCGTCTGGGGCGGCAAGCCGATGATTGCGCTAATTCTGGTATTCGGCGTTGGTAACGCACTGGTACACGTGCTGTCGAGTTTTAACCTGTTGCCCGTTTATCAGTAAAACGAGGGGTTGAACCCCTCACCCGGCCCTCTCCCATAGGGAGAGGGAGAAAAGCAAAAAACTACCCCACCAGCTCCTCTTTCACCTGCATCGCCAGTTCAAACGAATGCAAACGCGCCTGGTGATCGAAAATCTGGCCGTTAACCATAATCTCATCCGCCTGCGTTTCGCGCAGCACCGCGTCCAGCCCGTGGCGCACTTTCACCTTATCGCCTACCAGCGACATGCTCAGCGCCTGCTGTACGCCATACTGTTCGGAGGCTGACCACAGCTGATGCATATTCTCCACCGGCGGCGGAAGCTGGCCCGTCTCACCGCGGCGCAGCTTCACAAAAGCCTGCTGCATTGAGGTAAACAGGAATTCCGCGTCGCGATTGCTGTCGGCGGCAATGATGTTGATACACACCATCGCGTACGGCTTCTCAAGACGCTCGGACGGTTTGAAGTTCGTGCGGTAGAGATGCAGCGCCTGATGCAGCATATCCGGTGCAAAGTGGGAGGCAAATGCAAACGGCAGCCCAAGCTGCGCGGCGAGCTGTGCGCTGTAGAGGCTTGATCCCAACAGCCACACCGGGATCTTCTCGCCGTAGCCCGGCACCGGACGCACGTGCGGGTTCGGATCGCGCGCGTCGAACCAGTCCACCAGCTCGGCCACGTCGCGCGGGAAGTTGTCGATATCGCCGCTCATATGGCGACGCAGGGCGCGCATGGTTGGCTGATCGCTGCCCGGCGCACGACCAAGACCCAAATCAATACGCCCCGGATAGAGGGTATTCAGGGTACCAAACTGCTCGGCAATCACCAGCGGGGCGTGGTTCGGCAGCATCACGCCGCCGGAGCCCAGGTGCAGGGTGGTGGTATTTGCCGCCAGATAGCCGATCAAAACCGAGGTCGCGGCGCTGGCGATGCCAACCATATTGTGGTGCTCGGCCAGCCAGTAGCGGTGATAGCCACGCTTTTCGGCCAGCTGAGCCAGATCCAGAGAGTGCGAAAAGGCTTCTCTTGCCGAGGAGCCCTGAGGGATCGGCGCCAGGTCCAGCACCGAAAACGGAATGGATTTGTCAGTCATAACAGCTCACTTTGTCGACGGTCAATCTTTAATACTGCATTAAAAAATGATAACCGTTGTTAACAAAGTGAGCCTTTTTTACGCCTGCAGCTCCAGCCCGGCAAGCCGTCTCCAGTAGCCGTTGCAGTCGCTGTTTGCCGTCAGCGGCAGCGGCGCGGCGCCGTCTTCATTGGCGCGGAAGGCGTCCAGCATCGCGAATACGCCGGTATCCAGGGGCGACAGCCGAACCATATCCACCAGCCCGTCCATCGACGCCAGCTCGTTGCCGAGGTTATAGACATAGCCGCTCATGGTCTGAATACCGTTGAGGACAAACACCTGCTGATTCTCCTGCGACAGCATGCTGCGTCCGTTCGGGTACTTGATGCAGCAGGTTTCGCATTCGTCTTTCGGGCGGTCTTCCGAGCGCGCGGTAAAGCAGCGGGCGGAGTAGGCCAGCGGCAGATGACCGTAGCTCAGCACTTCCACTTCAAACTGATTGCGAATGCCCAGCTCGTCGCACTGTTTAAGCAGGTTTGCCAGCCAGTCGCGGGAGAGTTCCACCGGCATGCACCAGCGCGTCATTCCCTGTTTGAGCAGCAGGCGCAGGGTTACGGCGTTGTAGCAGTTCAGGGCATGGCCCGCGACAAACGGCAGCTTGCGTTCAGCGCACATGTTCACCACGCCCAGATCGCTCGCTTCCAGCATGAACTCGCCGTTTTCAACGTAGCGCTTCAGCTCGCCCAGTTCGGACGACGCCTGCACCAGCGCGAGCGTGGAGAGCACCACCTGCTTGCCGCTTCCGGCCAGGCCTTTCGCCATATCCAGCCAGTCGCCCACTTTGGTGGCGCGGCGCTTGCTGCACACCGCTTCGCCGAGGTAAATCACGTCGGCGCTGCTGGTCGCGGCCTGTTGGTAAAAATCTTCCAGCGTCTCTTTTGGCCAGTAGTAGAGCACCGGTCCTAATGAATATTTCATGATGATCTCACTGCCATTTACGGTGATACGCGCCAAGCGTGGTTTGCGTGCCTTCGGACATCGATCCGAGCGTCTCCATCCAGGCCTGCTGTGGAGCGTAGTTCTGCGGATCCGCCATGCAGCGGTCGATGGCCTGACGCCACACTTTCGCTACCTGGCTCACATAGGCCGGGCTACGCTGACGTCCTTCGATTTTCACCGAGGCAATATTGGCCGCCAGCAGTTCCGGCAGCAGCTCCAGCGTGTTGAGGCTGGTCGGCTCCTCCAGCGCGTGATAGCGCTCGCCGTCGACCAGATAGCGGCCTTTACATAGAGTTGGATAACCGGCGTTTTCACCGTCCTGGTAGCGGTCAATCAGCACCTCATTCAGGCGAGACTCCAGCCCCTGAGGGGTCTGCTGCCAGCGAACAAAGCGGGCAGGTGAGCAGGCCCCGACGGTATTTGGCGATTCACCGGTTAAATAAGAGGAAAGATAGCAGCGGCCTTCGGCCATGATGCACAGGCTGCCAAAGGCAAAAACCTCCAGCGGCACTGGCGTGACGCGCGCGAGTTGCTTAACCTGATGAATAGAGAGCACGCGCGGCAGCACCACGCGGGCCACGTCAAAGTGTTGATGATAAAAACGCACCGCCTCTTCGTTGGTGGCAGATGCCTGAACAGAGACGTGGCGCTCAATATGGGGATAGCGTTCTGCCGCATACTCAAGCATGGCGAGGTCGGCCAGGATCAGCGCATCGGCACCCAGCTGTGCCGCCATATCCACCGCGCGCTGCCAGCGGGCGTAGCCGTCAGGATGAGCAAAGGTATTGATGGCGATATGCAGCTTGCGGCGGTGCTGGTGAACGAAGTTAACGGCTTCCTGAAGCTTTTTCTCCGTAAAGTTGAGGCCAGCAAAATGGCGGGCGTTGGTGTCATCTTTCAGCCCGATATAGACCGCATCGGCCCCATTTTCGATGGCCGCCTTAAGCGCCGGAAGGTTTCCGGCAGGGCAGAGCAGCTCCATAATTTATCCTGATGTAGTCGATCGCAAAATTGTTAACGAGCTGGGATTTTAATTAACCCATACGCGACAATTTTTGATTTAAGGCATCTAATGGCGTATTGATGACACCAATAATGAGGTACGGCGGGCGACGGTTTGTTGATTTACGCCGCTATGTTGTGCTTCGGATATGGCAAAATAGCAGGACTATAGATATCAGGGAGTAAAGCTCGTGCTGGATAAACTGCGTTCACGTCTCGTACAATTTGGACCATCAATGCTGAGCGTGCCGGTCAAGCTGGCGCCGTTCGCGCTAAAACGCCAGGTGCTGGAGCAGGTCCTGAGCTGGCAGTTCCGCCAGGCGCTGCAGGACGGCGAGCTGGAATTCCTGGAAGGCCGCTGGTTAAGTATTGAGGTGCGTGACATCGGGCTGCGCTGGTTTACCTCCGTTGAGAATGACCAGCTGATCGTACGCGAATCCGCCGACGCGGATGTGAGCTTTAGCGCTAACGCCAGCGATCTGCTGATGATCGCCGCGCGCAAGCAGGATCCGGATACGCTCTTCTTCCAGCGCCGTCTGGTGATTGAAGGCGACACGGAGCTGGGCCTGTACGTGAAGAATTTAATGGATGCCATTGAGCTGGAGCAGATGCCGAAAGCGCTGCGCGTGATGTTAATGCAAATGGCAGATTTCGTTGAGGCCGGGCTGAAAACCCCGCCGAACGGTAAACACACTTCAGTAGGTGAGCCATGCTGATTCGAGTCGAAATTGGGATTGATGCGCCGGGGATCGATGCGTTGTTACGCCGCGCCTTTGCGAGCGATGCCGAAGCCCAACTGGTCCACGACCTTCGCGAAGACGGCCTGATTACGCTGGGGCTGGTTGCCACCGATGACGAAGGTCAGGTGGTGGGCTATGTTGCCTTCAGCCCGGTCATCGTTCAGGGCGAAGAGCTACAGTGGGTAGGCATGGCGCCGCTGGCGGTAGATGAAAGCTATCGCGGGCAGGGGCTGGCGCGCCAGCTGGTCTATGAAGGGCTGGATTCGCTCAATGAGTTTGGCTATGCCGCCGTTGTCACGCTGGGCGATCCGGCGTTCTATGGTCGATTGGGCTTTGAGCAGGCCGCGCATTACGATCTGCGCTGTCGCTGGCCGGGTACGGAATCCGCTTTCCAGGTCCATCGTCTGGCGGACGACGCGCTCAACGGCGTCAACGGCCTGGTCGAGTATCACGACCATTTCAATCGCTTTTAATCAGGCTCTCGCGCAGCGCCTCAAAGGAGCCGTCTCCGGTCACGAGGCGCTCTTTCTGGCGCTTCGTCAGCTGCTTGATGCGGTATTCCAGCCTGAGCGCCAGCGAGCGGTCGCCGACGGCCGCTGAGAAGGCGAGCTGTAATTCCCCTTTCCCCCGCAGCGCTTTTGCCCCTTTTCCCGTTTGATGTTGTAAAAAACGCCGCGCCACATCGGTGGTGATCCCGGTGTAGAGTGCGTTATCAGCGGTTCGGACAAGATAGAGAAACCAGCACACGGTAAACGGATTCAGTATGTTAAGGTGAACGCACCATAGCATGAGAGAGAACGAAAATGGAAACACTGGCCGCCATTAACCGCTGGCTGGCGAAGCAGCATGTTGTCACCTGGTGCGTCTATGACGAGGGGGAGATGTGGTGCGCAAATGCGTTTTACTACTACGATCCTGAGCGCGTGGCTTTTTATGTCATGAGCGAAGACAAAACGCGGCATGCGCAGATGACCGGCCAGCAGGCTAAGGTGGCGGGGACGGTAAACGGCCAGCCGAAAACGGTCGCGCTGATCCGCGGCGTGCAGTTTAAAGGGGAGATCCGTCGTCTGGATGGTGAAGAGAGCGACGCGCGCCGTAAGCTCTACACGCGCCGCTTTCCCGTTGCCGCTGCGCTAAAAGCCCCGGTGTGGGAAATCCGCCTCGATGAGCTGAAATTTACCGACAACACCCTGGGCTTTGGCAAGAAGCTGCACTGGTTACGCGCCGAGCAGGCGTAGCGCTTCGCGGTTAAACGCCGGGAGATCGTCCGGGGTTCGGCTGGTGATCAGCTGGTCTTTGTCGTTGACCACCTCCTGATCGTAAAACTCGGCCCCCGCATTTTTCAGATCGATAACGATCGGTTTCACGGCGGTAAGCTTACGCCCGCGGACCACTTCTGCGCTGATGAGCAGCTGCGGGCCGTGGCAGATGGCAAAGACCGGTTTGCCGGTGGAGACAAAATCCCGGGTGAAGGTCACGAAGCGCTCGTCCCCGCGCAGGGAATCCGGGGAATGGCCGCCGGGTAACAGCAGAGCGTCGAAATCTGAGGGACTCACGTTATCGATGGTCTCATCGATGGTTACGGTCGCCTCGCCCTTATGGCCTGTCACCGTTTTACCCGCCTCTTTCTCAATGGTGATGACCTCATGTCCCGCCTTGCGGAACGCCTCTGCTGGAGAGGTGAATTCTGAATCTTCAAACTCGTCGGTAATCAAGACTGCGATTTTCTTGCCCATGCTTCCTCCGTTGTTTTGGCTTCAGACTGATTTTTCTCCGCTTGTGGTAAATACTTACCCGTAACAGACTTCTAAGTGTGGTCGACGACGCTGAGTTCGCAAACGGACAATTCTGTAAAGGGGAAAAGATGAGTCAGGTATTGATTACAGGTGCTACCGGGTTAGTGGGCGATCATCTGCTGCGGCTGCTGATTCAGGATCGCCGCGTGAACTATATCGCCGCCCCGACGCGTCGACCGCTGGCGGACATATCCGGCGTCTTTAATCCGCACGATCCTCAGCTGACCGACGCGCTGGCGCAGGTGCAGGATCCCATTGATATCGCCTTTTGCTGTCTGGGCACCACGCGGCGGGAGGCGGGCAGCAAAGAGGCCTTTATCCACGCCGACTATACGCTGGTGGTGGATACCGCGCTCACGGCGAAAAAGCTGGGGGCCAAACATTTTCTGGTGGTCAGCGCGCTGGGCGCCAGTGCCGGGTCGCCTTTCTTCTACAACAAGGTGAAGGGCAAGATGGAGGATGCGCTGATTGCGCAGAAATGGGAGCAGCTGACGATTGTGCGCCCCTCGATGCTGATCGGCCACCGGGACGAACGCCGGTTTAACGAGTCGATATTTGCCCCGCTGTTTCGCATTCTTCCCGGCAACTGGAAATCCATCGAGGCGCGGGACGTCGCGCGCGCGATGTTAAAAGAGGGGCTGGCCCCGTCGAAAGCGGGCGTAAACATTATCCCTTCGGCAAAACTGCGTGAAATCGCGCAGGGCGAGGCGTAAACTCCCCCCGGCTAATAACCTAATACTCTCCGGGGAATGCTATGACTGGTCAGTCTTCATCTCAGGCGGCAACACCTGTTCAGTGGTGGAAGCCCGCACTCTTCTTTCTCGTGGTCATTGTTGGCCTCTGGTACGTGAAATGGCAGCCGTACTACGGCAAAGCCTTCACCGCCGCCGAAACGCACAGCATCGGTAAATCTATTCTCGCTCAGGCGGATGCCAACCCGCTTCAGGCGGCGTGGGACTACGCCATGGTCTACTTCCTTGCCGTCTGGAAGGCCGCCGTCTTAGGCGTGATCCTGGGGTCACTGATTCAGGTGCTTATCCCCCGTAACTGGCTGGTGAAAACCCTTGGGCAGCCGCGCTTTCAGGGCACGCTGCTGGGGACAATTTTCTCGCTGCCGGGCATGATGTGCTCCTGCTGCGCCGCGCCCGTGGCCGCAGGGATGCGCCGTCAGCGCGTGTCGATGGGCGGCGCGCTGGCGTTCTGGATGGGGAACCCGCTGCTCAACCCGGCAACGCTGGTGTTTATGGGCTTTGTGCTGGGCTGGCATTTTGCGTTCATCCGTCTGGTCGCCGGGCTGCTGACCGTGCTGGTGGTGGCGACGCTGGTGCAAAAACTGGTGAAGGATACGGCTGCAGAAACCGCAGCCGTTGAGCTGGACGTCAGCGAGCCGCAGGGTGGCTTCTTTGCGCGCTGGGGCAGGGCGCTCTGGCAGCTTTTCTGGAGCACCATCCCGGTCTATATCCTGGCGGTACTGGTTCTGGGGGCGGCGCGCGTCTGGCTCTTCCCGCATGCGGATGGCGCTATCGACAACACGCTGATGTGGGTCATTGCGATGGCCGTTGCAGGCTGTCTGTTTGTGATCCCAACGGCGGCGGAGATCCCGATTGTTCAGACCATGATGCTGGCCGGTATGGGCACCGCGCCGGCGCTGGCGCTGCTGATTACGCTGCCGGCGATCAGCCTGCCGTCGCTTATCATGCTGCGAAAGTCGTTCCCGGCGAAAGCGCTGTGGCTGACCGCAGGGCTGGTGGCGTTGAGCGGGGTGATGGTGGGGAGTATTGCGTTGATGTAATAAAAGCCCGGTGGCGCTAGCGCTTACCGGGCCTACAAAAAAATCCCCTCAAGCGAGGGGATTTTTTTTATTTGATGTAAGTAAACGCGGTGGTGACGTGCTTCACGCCGCTCACCCGGCTGGCGATATCGGCCGCCGCTTTCCCTTCACGGTCGGTCACCAGACCCAGCAGGAACACTTCGCCGTTTTCAGTCGTCACTTTCACGTTGGAGGATTTCACCTGGTCCGAGCCCAGCAGCTGGGAACGCACTTTGGTGGTGATCCAGGTATCGGAAGAGGCGTCACCCAGGCCAATTGGCTTGCCCTGGCGCACTTCGTTAAACACCTCTGTGGTTCCTTCTACGCCCATCGCAATCTGTTTCGCACGCGAGGCGAGCTCCAGATTTGGCGCCTGGCCTGCCAGCAGCACTTTGCCCTGATAAGCCGTCACGTTGATACGCGCTTCTTTCTTGATTTGTTCGTCTTTCGACAGCGCACTGTTGACGCGCAGCTCCAGCGTACCGTCATCCACCTGTGTCCCCACGGTGCGAGGATCGGTTGCCGCTTTGGTGCCTACCGCGGCGGTACCCACAACGGCCGCAGCGATACATCCCTGAAGCAGTAATGCAGACATAAGGACTGCGAGGGTCGATAAAGCCTTCATAAGAACTCCTTAATCATCCTGGTGAGGGAAAAGCGTGTTATCGATCAAATCACATAAGCAGTTCACCGTGAGCATATGCATCTCCTGAATACGCGCGCTCCGGTGAGAAGGAATGCGGATTTCCACATCCTGCGGCCCAAGCAGACCCGCCAGCTCACCCCCGTCATAGCCGGTTAAGGCCACGATGGTCATGTCGCGGGTGACGGCGGCTTCAACGGCTTTGACAATATCCCGGCTATTGCCGCGCGTGGAGATGGCCAGCAGCACATCTCCGGCGTGACCCAGGGCTCGCACCTGCTTTGCGTAAATTTCGTCATGCAGACGATCGTTAGCAATCGCCGTTAAGACCACATTATCGGTATTAAGTGCAATGGCGGGTAAACTCGGGCGTTCTGTTTCAAAGCGATTGATCATGCTGGCAGCAAAATGCTGTGCGTTGGCGGCTGACGTGCCGTTGCCACAACAGAGGATTTTGTTGCCATTAAGCAGGGATTGCACCAGCGTCATTGCGGCACGCGAGATAGCATCCGGAAGGGCTTCCGCCGCGGCAATCTGAGTCTGGATGCTTTCTGTGAAGCACACTTTAATTCTTTCGAGCACGTTATCCCTTTTAAATCTTAATTATGCGTCTTCGCCAAAAGCGTTTTTAAGCCATTCGATCTCATTTCCGGTGAAGGCTATCACATCGAACCGGCAATCCACAGTATCAAAGCTCCCATTATGGCGGGCAAGCCACAAGTGGGCAGTCTGTAATAATTTATGTTGTTTGGCGAGCGTCACGCTGGCGGCAGCACCGCCAAAACGGGAGGACTGTCGAAAGCGGACTTCTACAAACACGATGACCTGACCGTCTTTCATGATCAGGTCGATTTCGCCGCCGCGCCCGCGGACGTTAGCGGCGATAAAGCGCAGTCCTTTGCCTTCAAGCCAGCGACGCGCCTTTAACTCCCACGCATCGCCGGTCTCTTTACGGCTTAACTGGCCGGGACGATTTGCCCCTGCTGGTATTTGAGCCATGATAACTTCCTGTTGATCACGCAGTCCTGAGTCGCGGTCAGATCGCCGGTGTTGCCGTTAAGCTCAAAGCCCGGCACCTGACGCATCTGGGTAAAGTGGTTCGCCAGCGCCCATGCATCGACACCCATCGCATACAGACGCGCCAGCGAATAATCGTTACGTACGGTACTCAGCGCCTGCTGCATCAGCGCCGGGTTGCTGCCTGCCAGCATCGGGATTTCGCTGTACTGCAGACCGTCCATTTCCAGACGGAAATCCGGGCCTGCGGTGCCCTGCGCGCTGCGCGAGCTGGCGTAGAGCGTTGCGCCGCTCTGGCTGCCGTTACGCATCGCGATCATCGGTTTGATAAAGGCGATCTCCTGCGGCGTGGCAACGATATAGGCCGCATCCACTTTGCCGCCACCGCTAATCTGCGCGTCGGTAGGTGGGGCAGGGATCGTCAGGCCGCCAATCGTCACGCCCTGCTGCTGCGGCAGGCTCGCGGTGACAGGACTGCCGTTAAGCGCGATACCCGCTCCACCGTTTACGCCCGCGCGCAGTTCAGAGACGGAACCGAATTTCTGCTGCAGCACCACGCCACCGCCGAGCTTCTGCCACTCATCGGCAAAGGCATTGGCCACGCGATCGCCCAGCGCGCTGCGTGGGATCAGCAGCAGCGGAGCCTGCTTACCCTGCTCGTGAATATGGCGCGCCGCATCGCGGGCTTCATCTTCAGGGGAAAGCGCGAAGTAGCAAATATTGGCTCGGTTCTGAACCTGCTCAGGCTGGTTGAGCGCCAGCACGTTCAGCGTGGTATTGCTCTTCATCAGCTCTTCCACGTTGTTTTTCAGCAGCGGACCGACAACGATGCTCGCCCCGTCCTGTTGAACCTGCGCCAGAACCTGGTCAAGCGGCTGCGAGCTGGTGTCGTAAATTTTCAACTCAGCGCCCGGGTTGGCGCTGGTGGTTGCCACGGCCTGCGGCTGCGCAGCAGGTTGGGCCGCGGGTTGTGCAGGCTGCGGTTGAGGCTGTTCTGCCGTTGCGTCAGGCGCTGGCGCCGCTTGCGTCTCGGCCGGAGCCTGAGTGGCAGGTGCTGTAGTAGCCGGGGCTGCCGCAGCCGGTGCAGCTGTAGCCGGAGGCGTCGTCGGGGCCGTCACCGGGTTTTGCATTGTACCCTGCGCCGGCGCTTGCGCCGTGGTCAGGTCGCTGGTCTCCGCTGCGGACGGGCTGACCACATCATTCACGTTAGCCGCCTGGGCCGCCTGCGCGGGAACCGCGCTGCCGGTTACCGAGGTGGTACCGTTTTTCGCGGCTTCAAAGCCCTGCTGAATGGTACGGCCAAACACCGCCGCCTGGCCGTTGAGCGGCAGAAGCAGCGCAATTTTGCTGGTGGACGCTGGCTTAAAGTTCTGCACGTTCACCAGCTGGGTTGGCAGCATTTTCGCACCCGGGTTTTGCGGGTAGCGCGTCTGCCAGTCCGTAATACCGGCTTTCAGCATCTTTGGATCGCTGCGGTTGTTAAACCACATCTGCTGCAGATCCAGCCAGCCCTGAAGGACGTTTTCATCGGCGTTGATGACCAGCGCCTGCGCCTGTTCCTGAGTCATCGAGGCAAGCGCTTGCCAGGTGGCATCAATATTTTTCTGCTTGTCGGCACCGCTGAGCAGCGGCTCTTGCGCGACGAGGGCGCGGAGCAGCGTCAGGGAAGGGCGCCCCTGCTCCGCGGTAATGCCCGCCTGCCAGAAGCGAGCCTGCTGATTTTTATCCAGCGCGCTCACGTCAATATCCCCGAGGATCTTCTTCGCGGCGGCGTAATCTTTCAGCGCGACCTTCAGCTCGGCAGAGAGCAGGCTCTGCTCACGACGCTGGGCGTCGTTAAGATCTTTTGGCAACTGGTTAAACAGTTCGGCTGCCTGCTGGGTTTTACCCTCTTTCAGCAGTGCACGAATGGCGAGTAATTGCCAGTTGGTCTTGGTATCATTTGAACTCTGCGACATTTGTTGCAGATAAAAGCCAGAATCAGCCTGAGCAGAACCCTGAAGATGGGCGGTGCTCTGGTCAGGTGCCTGGGTGCCACAGCCTGCAAAGATCAGGGCTGCCAGCAGAAGCGGCACGCTGCGCGTGGCTTTTTTTCGAAGAAACGTTAACGGTACCATACTGTATCCAGTGATTTTTTTTTACGCAATGCTCAATATTAAATCGGCAATACGGACGAAACAATGAAACAACACGAAACGGCAGATAATTCTCAAGGCCAGCTTTATATTGTACCTACTCCTATCGGGAATTTGTCTGATATTACCCAACGTGCGCTCACCGTACTGCAAGCTGTTGATTTAATTGCCGCTGAAGATACCCGCCACACCGGCCTGCTGCTGCAACATTTCGCGATTAACGCCCGTTTGTTTGCTCTGCACGATCACAATGAGCAACAAAAAGCCGAAACGCTGGTGGCGAAGCTGAAAGAGGGGCAGAACATTGCCCTGGTCTCCGATGCCGGTACGCCGCTGATCAACGATCCCGGCTATCACCTGGTGCGTACCTGTCGTGAAGCCGGTATTCGCGTTGTGCCGCTGCCGGGGCCGTGTGCTGCCATTGCTGCGCTGAGCGCCGCAGGTCTGCCGTCTGACCGTTTCTGCTATGAAGGCTTCCTGCCTGCTAAATCCAAAGGCCGCCGTGACGTGTTAAAAGATCTGGAAGCGGAACCGCGCACCCTGATTTTCTATGAATCCACGCACCGCCTGCTGGAGAGCCTGGAAGATATGGTGACCGTGTGGGGAGAAGCCCGCTACGTGGTGCTGGCGCGCGAGCTGACCAAAACCTGGGAAACCATTCACGGTGCCCCAGTGGGTGAACTGCTGGCGTGGGTGAAGGAGGACGAAAACCGCCGCAAGGGTGAAATGGTGCTGATTGTCGAAGGGCATAAGGCGCAGGAAGACGCGCTACCAGCCGACGCGCTGCGCACGCTGGCTCTGCTGCAGGCGGAACTGCCGCTGAAGAAGGCCGCTGCGCTGGCGGCGGAAATTCACGGCGTGAAGAAAAATGCGCTGTATAAGCATGCGCTGGAGCAGCAGGGGGAGTAAGCCCCTGCCGCCTGTTTTGCCGGGTGGCGGCTGCGCCTAACCCGGCCTGCAGATCGTTATGCGTCTTTTAGCTAACTGGCACCGCCTCAAACACCAGCGTTTCCAGCGGCTGCAGCGTAATCACCACCGCGTTTTTATACTCCTCCGGTACGGTTGAATTACTGCCGTACACCGCTTTCAGACGAAACTGCGCCGCGTTCCCTGTCGGGATTTCAAAATCTTTCGTCAAATCCAGGTAGTAGCTTTGCGGCTTATCCGACGGGTTACGCAAGCCGAGAATCGCTTTGTCCTTGCTCCAGGATGCCCAGCCGTAAACCTGCAGCGCGGTTGGATCGCCACCAATCCAGTGTGTATCCACCAGCACGCCGGCGTTTTCCCGCGACCACTTCGCGGCCCGCGCCAGGGTGTCCCACTTCGCCTTATTCAGCATTGGAGGGGTGATATACAGCTCCTGCAGCTGGGTTCCGGTGGCGAAGTAGCTCCAGACCTGATCGGCAAAGTCGCTGTCCGTTTGCACCTTCTCCAGCCCGTAATAGGCGTTTTCCGCGCTGACGATCCCGTGGTACATCAGCGAGTTCAGCGGGAACAGCGGCCCTTTGCGAACAATGGAGCGGTACGTTTCCGCATCGCGGTAGGTCATCCACTGCTGAACCGGCGTGCCGGGGCCGTACAGGTTGATGTCATCGCCCTGGCGCCAGATGGAATCAGCGTAGAACAGCCAGGACGGGCTGGCGTTGGTTCCGGTCGTCAGGTTAATAAACAGATTCGGGTTGGCGCTTCGCATGTTGTGCAGCAGAGCGATAGAGGCGTCAAAATCCGAGGCGAACGGGCTGCCCTTAATATGCGAATTGGCATTACCCATCCCGTCCAGCTTGAACGAGGTAATGTGTTCGTTTTTAATAAGCTTAACGATCTGCTCATTGAAGTTTTTAAAATAGTTTGGGCCTGACAGCGCCAGCTTCCCGTCTACCGTTTCGAAACCGTACTCTTTTGCATGCGAGACGCGAGTGTCGCGCGGTTTGTTATATCCACCCCACGGCGAGAGCCACAGTCCAACCGAGCTTTGCATGCTGTCGGCTTTTTCCCGAACTTTGCCAAAACCGTTGCCGAATGCCGGGCCAAACAGCCAGCGTCCGGTCAGGTCATCCCAGCCATCGTCAAGCAGGAACGCATCCAGCGCCACGCCGCGCCCGGTGATAAATTCCTTATTCCATTCATCCATCCGCCCCAGCACGTCCTGCTCGGAGTACGGGGTAAAGAAGCCGATATCCATCCAGCTGTTGTAGTGTAAATAGGGCTTATACGGACGCGGGCGGACGTCATCAATAAACTGGTTTACGCTGCGGCGCAGCTGGCTGGTCTCCGGGAAGGTGCCGAACCAGGTGGTAAAGCTGACCGGCGACTCTGGCTGAATCGGCGTTTTCAGCTCTACGTTGAGATTGGTGGTCGCTTCATAGGCGTAAGTGTTAACGATGGGCTTGTCCGGCAGAATAAAGAACGAGTCTGCGACGATCGGCGAGCTGTTAATCGCCCCGTCTACGTAAGGTGCCTGAGCCTGCTTTTTGGTCGGGAAGAAGGTAATTTTCGCCACGTCTCGCGGCTGACCAACGGCGGCAACGGTGTAGTCGATGCTGGCGTATTTCCCCTTCACCAGGTTCAGCTTTACCGTTACGTTAAAGTCCGGATGGGTGAAATCGATGACCAAGCCGCTGTCCTGTTTTTCGACATGCTTGATTTTAAAATCAGCGGTGTGGATTTTCGTCTCGTCCGGCAGCGTCAGAAAGAACAGCTCCTGCGGCGTGAGCGGATGGTTAGCCCTGGTGTCCTTAACCACTACCGTTGAGTTTGCATCATCAAATGACAGAGCAATATTGTCGTTACCGAGCGCGTAGTTCGCGGCCACCGCGCTATGGGAAACGCACATGGCCAGCACTGAGAGTGCGAGGATTTTTTTCATCAGCGTAAGCTCCTTTTTAATCAGGCTTCTGCCGGAAGCAGCAATCGGTTTGCCGATCCGCAAACGGCGATCTTGCTTCTGACCACCTCTTTCATGGCGTCCATGCCGACGCGCATATAGAAGCGCGGATCGTTGCCCTGCGGGTTTTCGGCAAACCAGGCCTTAACCGCGTCAGAGAAAGCAATTTTCAGCTCGGTCGCCACGTTGACTTTGCACACGCCCAGCTCGATGGTGCGGCGCACAAACTCATCCGGCACATCGCTCGCACCGTGCAGCACCAGCGGCACGGTGACCACTTCGCGGATTTCCGCCAGCCGCTGGAAGTCGATTTTCGGGCGTTTGGTATACAGGCCGTGGGCGGTGCCGATGGCGACGGCGAGGCTGTCTACGCCGGTCAGTTCGACGAAGCGTTTCGCCTCCTGCGGATCGGTGAGGAATGCGCTTTCCGCGTCCACGCTCATGTCATCTTCCATGCCGCCCAGACGGCCCAGCTCGGCCTCGACGCTGCAGTCGTTGAGGTGGCAGAAATCGACCACCGACTTCACCAGCTTCACGTTTTGTTCAAACGGGTAGTGGCTGCCGTCGATCATCGCGCTGCGCACGCCCGCGTTGACCTTGCGGCGAATATCGTCCAGCGATTCGTGGTGATCGAGGTGCAGCGCCAGCGGCATGTCGTAGGTGTGGGAGTACGCGCTGCACAGGGCGTAGATCTCTTCCAGCGCAATGTGCTTAAAGGTGCCCGGCGTGCCCGCGAGGATCACCGGCGATCGCATTTCGCTGCACGCTTCGAGGATCGCCTGGATCGTCTCTGCGTTGTGGATGTTGAACGCCGGAACGGCGTAGCCTTTTGCCTGTGCGTCCTGCAGAAGATATTTCGTCGAGATAATACTCATAATCAGATCCTCTTAAGCCTGCCACGGATGAATAACGACGCCCTGCACCACGCGGTTGACCGTCCCGCTGGCGGATGGCGTATCGGGCGTAATGCCTGTGCTAAGCGACTGGGTGAGCGCAAAGACCTGGGCATACATAAGGAAGCAGAACGCCTGTTCCATATCGATAAACGGACGTGAAGGCGGCAGCAGAATGTGCGGACCCGCTTCAATGACCGGATCGTTTTCAGCGGCGATGGCGACGACGCGCAGGGCCTGGCGATCGCGGTGCAGTTCGGCCAGCAGATCCAGATCGTACTGACGCGTATATGGATGGCTGGAGATGAACACCACCACCAGCGTTTCGCTATCGACCAGCGACTTCGGCCCGTGACGGAAGCCCGTAGGGGAGTCGTAAAATGCCGCCAGCTTGCCCGCCGTCAGCTCCAGCACCTTCAGCGCCGATTCGCGCGCCGCGCCCTGCAGGCCGCCGCTTCCCAGATACACGATCCGTTTCCACGGTTCACTGCCAAAGACGCCGTGGCTGAAATCCCCGAGCGAGGCGAGGATCGCCTGACAGCGATCGGCGACGTCGCGGAAGGTGTGGCTATTGATCGTTTCCGGGGCGAACACGGCCAGACAGCTCGCCATCATGGTGGTAATGCTGCTGGTCATCGCGAACCCGCGATCGTGCGTTTCGGCAGGCATCAGCAGGGCAAAGGCGTTATCGCTGCCGACGGCGTTCTGGTACAGGCTCCCCGCCTCGTTGCAGGTAATGGACAGGTGGTAGCACTCCGGCACGAACTGGTTTGCCAGCTCAACGGCCGCGACGCTTTCCGGGCTGTTGCCGGAGCGGGCAAACGAAACCAGCAGCAGCGGGTGCCCAGGGCTGAAGTAGTCCATCGGGTTCGTGACCAGATCGGTTGTCGGGACGGCGGTGAAGTTTTTCCCGGTGTGGCTTGAAAGCCATGGCGCAATGATATCGCCGATAAAGGCGGACGTGCCCGCGCCGGTCAGGACGATCCGCAGATCGCGCTTGCGCAGCAGCGGCGTCAGGAAACTGTCGATCGAAGCACGCAGGTTATCGATGTTGTTGAGCGAGCGGATCCAGCTGACAGGCTGCTGGCGGATCTCTTCCTCGGTCCAGGTGCCGGTTGTGGTGGCGGTAGTGGTTTGTTGCATAACTCAGTCCTTAGTCGTGTGAATTCCACATCAGACGCTGGCAATCGTGTCGCTATCTTTCGTTTCGTTTCACTTATTCACTTAAGCAGTTAAATAAAATCTATAGAAAAGAAATCGAAACTTCAATGAAAGAAAAGAAATAAAACGAAAAGTGTGATCGTGAAAGGAAAGGGAAAATTTAAGGAAAGGAAAAGAAAGGCCTTACGGTTTCAGGCCGTAAAGCCAAAAGGAGACACAATGAAAGGGCTAAAGGGGGAGAGCCTGGCCCTGAATCCAGATCCGCTGGAGGTGTAAACCCCCGTCCAGCGCAATAATATTGGCGCGTTTGCCCGGGGCTAAGGATCCAAGCTGACCGTCAACGCCCAGCAGCCGGGCAGGGTGCAGCGAGGCCATATGGATTGCCTCTTCGGCTGTTACGCCCGCATACTCCACCATATTTCTGACCGCGGCATCCAGCGACAGCGTGCTGCCCGCCAGCCCGCCGGAGCCGGTTCGAACCACGCCGTTTTGCATCGTGACCTCTTCACCGCACAGGGTATACCGACCGTCCGGCATACCTGCCGCCTGCATGGCATCGGTAATCAGCACCACGCGATCCTGAGCGCAGCAGCAGCATACACGCATCGCTCCCGGATGGACGTGGTGGCCGTCGGCAATCAGCTCCAGCCACGCCCGTTTGTCCGTCAGCCCTGCGCCGACCATGCCGGGCTCTCTGTGGTGCAGCCCCGTCATACCGTTGTAGCAGTGCACCAGCCCGTCGGCACCCGCATCAAACGCGGCGAGAGTTTGCCGGTACGTAGCAGCGCTGTGGCCCAGCATGACGCGGATACCGCGCTGTTTAAGATGATGAATCGCCTGCAGCGCGCCGGGTTTTTCCGGCGCGAGCGCCACCACCCGTAGCGTGCCCTGTGAAACGTCAATCAGCCTGTCCAGCTCGGCGATATCCAGCTCCCGGAACAGCTCGGGCGGATGCGCCCCTTTGTTCTGGGGCGTAAAGTACGGTCCTTCCAGATAACTGCCCAGGATCTGCGCGCCGGGTCCGCCGGACTGACTGCGCCGGGCGATACGCATCAGCGCGCTGTGGATGGCTTCCATCGGCGCGGTCACGGTGGTGGGCAGAAATGCGCCCACGCCTTCACGCGCTTTATGCATCGCCAGGGTGTCCAGCACGTCGGGCGCATCATCCATGACGTCCACGCCCGCGCCGCCGTGGACGTGCGTATCGATATACGCCGGGCAAAGCAGCTCCGCATCGCGCGCCGTAACGCCCGCCGGGATGGGTTCAATCACCGCAACCGCGCCGCTTTCTATGCGTAGCTGGTGGTCGTCCAGCCAGCCCTGTTCGGTAAGGATCCGTGGCCCGCGCAGCAGCTGGCTCATATCCCTTCCTCAGCCGGAGCTTCTTCGCGACAGCGCCCCAGCTCGTCGACCAGGCTCGTCAGGCCGCGATGCCCGCACTCCAGCGCCTGCAGACGAAACGCCTCGCTGCTTAATCCGTCGCGCTCCAGCACCATCTCCAGCAGCAGCTGCAGGTTGGTGCCGGTAATCACTTCGCTACCCGGCCTTTGCATCGCGAGCGTTGACGCCACGCGGAACGGCGTGCCGCCGAGCAGGTCGGTGAGAAACACAATATCGTGCTGCGCATCGAGTTCGCTTACCGCCTGCTCAAGCTGAGCGGTAAGCCGCGCGGTGGTGGAGGTTTCCGGAAAATCGATGGCGATAAACTGCGGCTGCTCGCCGAGGATCTGCTTCATCGCCTGCTCAAGCCCGCTGGCAAAACCGCCGTGACCCGTCAAAATAATGCCTAACATCGCAACCTCTTTGCTTTTACAGGAAGTGACAGAATTTACCGACAACGCCCAGCAGCACGGTGATACCGATCAGCCGCAGCGGGCTCCAGCCGCGGCGTACCAGCCAGAACATGGTCAGGGTGTAGACCAGCGGCAGGAACGCGGGCATCAGCTTGTCGATGACGTCGGCCTGCAGTTTGACAACCGCATCACCCGCCTTGATTTCGAGCGTGGTATTGAGGCGGACGTAGGTTGCCACCAGCGCGCCAATCACCGTCATTCCGACGATAGACGCCGCGTGGCCGACCTTTTTGGTGTTGGCCTTAATCAGCGGAATGGCCGCGACGCCCATCCGGTAAGCGTAGTGCGCCAGGCCAAAGCGCAGGCCAAGGTGCACCACGTTAAACAGCACGATAAAGACCACCGCGCCCAGAATCGAACCCTGCAGCGCCAGGCTGGCGCCAATACCGCCGCAGATGGGCAGCAGGGTCAGCCAGAACATGGCGTCGCCAATACCGCCAAGCGGCGCGCCGACGGCAATTTTGGTGCTCTGGATGCTGTTCACATCCTGCTTGGATCGCTCCATCGCCAGAATGATGCCGATAACAAAGGTCACCAGGAACGGGTGGGTGTTAAAGAAGCCTATATGGCCTTTCATCGCCCGCGCCAGGTCCCGCTTGTTGGTGTGGATCTTTTTCAACGCGGGCAGCAGCCCGTACAGCCAGCCGGAGGCCTGCATACGTTCGTAGTTAAACGAGGCCTGCAGCAGCATGGAACGCCAGGCCACGCGGTTGATATCCTTTTTCGTCAGTTCGGCACCGATGTTCTGGTCTTCGTAGACGTTTTCATTCACGCCGGTCAGCAGCGTCTCTTCGCTTTCAGACACGCCCGGCAGGGTAGTTTGGTTAGATGCCATCTTCGAATTCCTCTTTCTGGGCTGCGGGAGCCTTCGGTTCAGGTGATTTACGCATCAGGTCGATCAGCGCCATCGCCAGCGCGGCAGCCGCAATCGCCAGCACCGGAAGCTTGAGCCAGGCGGCGGCGACAAAACCGATAATGAAGTAAGGGATGTAGACGTTTTTCATCATGATCTTCAGCAGCACGGCGAAGCCGATGGCTGGCATGATGCCGCCCGCGACGCCGAGGCCGTCAATCAGACGCGCTGGCAGAACGTCAATGGCGGTTTTCGCATGTTCCGCACCGAAGTAGATTGGCAGGAACGCGCACAGAAAATAGAAGATGCCGAGCGCCAGCAGCGCAAGATAGTTAACCCGTTCAATACCGTTTGTATCTGCATTGGCCGCCATGCGATCGCAGCGCGACATGACGCCGGACATCACCGAGAAGAGGAACGTAATCCCCATCTGAACCGCCACGGCAAACGGCACGGCGACGCCAACCGCGACTTCTGGCTTCACGCCGGTGCTGATGGCAAACGCGGTCCCCACGATGGTGCCGATAATGACGTTAGGCGGCTGGGCACCGGCGAGCGGGGCCAGCCCCATCCAGACCAGCTCTAACGTACCGCCGGTCAAGATGCCGGTGTGCAGATCGCCCAGAATCAGGCCGACCAGCGGCCCGAGCACCACCGGGCGGTGCATGTGCGTTAACCCGTTAAACATATCCAGACCGGCGATAAAGGCGAGTATGCCCAACCCCAGCGCCTGCAACAGACTGATTTCCATTGTGAATCCCTCAGAGCAGTTTAAAGAGATCCAAAGCAGTTTCTGTTGGAACGCCCTGAACGAAGCATTCCACACCGGCCGCTTTCAGGCCGTTGAACGCGTCAATATCGTTCGCGTCGACAGAGACCGTTTTGGCAATTTGTTGTTTGCCACTGGCGTAGTGCATATTTCCGACGTTGATACGGGTGATGGGCACGCCGCCCTCGACCAGCCTCAGAAAATCGGCGGGTGATTTGCAGACCAGCAGGATTTTCTGGCGGTCAGCGGCGCGGTGAATGTTGTCGATCACCTTTTGCAGCGACCAGAAGCGCACGGCGATCCCTTCCGCGAGCACCATTTCCATCAGGTTCTGCTGAACCGGATCCTCAGCGACCTCATCGTTAGCGACCAGCACCAGGTTTGCCCCCGCAAACCCCACCCACTGCACGCCCACTTGACCGTGAATCAGGCGTTCGTCGATGCGGCATAAAACAATGTTTGGCATAGCGTTTTCCTCTTTTTTAATTATGCGTTTTGAGTCGTTACGCCTTCGCAGGCGGCGTGGTACTGCTGGAGTATGTCCTGAATGTGGTCGATGATGAGTTCCCGTGGCGTTGACTTGAGAGCGCCCTCGCGAACTTTGCTGTACTGCAGCGGCAGGTACTGGCTGATCAGCGGCAGGGGAACAGGCTCGTCTGCCAGGTTACGCACCAGTCGTGCAAAGGCGTCGTCAATTTGGCTGTCAGGCCAGTAGTAGCGCACGCGGTCAGAGTAGCTGTAGCCGCGCGCCAGGCGACGCGCGTTGCCGTCACCGTGGTAATGGCTTTGCCAGTATTCCGGGCGGTCGAGCATGACGTTTTCCAGCACGTGACGCAGGCCGGAGCTGGCTTTTGCCGGCAGCAGCTCCTCTTCAATGGCGGCCAGCGAGAACAGCGCCTCGCGCAGGGCGAAGGTCAGGGCGGGGCCAACTTTCAGAATGGCAAAGTGATCGTTAACCAGCTGGCGCAGCGCCTGCGGCGTCTGGTAGTCGGTGGAGTGCGCTTCAAACACCAGCGTATCGTAGGCTTCAACCATTTTGCTCAGGGCCACGGCTTTCTGCGGCTGATAGTCGCAGACGTGCGCGTGGTCGAACTCCACGCCAGGCTGGACTACCAGGCCAATAATGCGCGGCCAGATGTCGCTTAAGCCTTCCTTTTCGAACGCGTGACGATGCGCTTCAAGCGTGGCGCGGGCCGCGTCCGGCGTGGTGACGGCAAGTTCGGTGAGCGTCTCGTGCGCGCCACCGGGAACCGGCACTTCCGTGCCGATAACGTAGACCAGATTGGATTCACCAAACTGCTCGCGACAGGTCGCTTCGGCGATCTTCGCCAGGCGTGCGGCGCGTCCGGCGACGATCGCGTCGGTCAGGGGAACCGGGTCGTCCTCGCAGGACATGCTGCAGTCCAGGTGGATCTTTTTGAATCCGGCGGAAACATAGCTTTTGATCAGATCGTCGGCATTTGCCATCGCCTGTTCCGCAGGGAGATTTTGCCAGCGGTTAGGGCCCAGATGATCGCCGCCGAGGATCAGCTGTGACGTCGGAAAACCGAGCGACTCGGCCAGCCGGCAGACAAACGCGTGAAAATCCGCAGGCGTCATGCCGGTATAGCCGCCAAATTGATCCACCTGGTTGGAGGTCGCCTCGATCAGCAGCGGCGACTGATGCGAATGCGCGTAACGAATGGCAGCTTCAAGTACCAGCGGATGTGCGGAGCAGACGGCATAGATCCCGTTCGAATTCCCTCGTTTATGTTGTTCCACCATTTCTGTCAGATGTTTCACTTTCCTCTCCATTTCGGATGGTAATGACACTTGTCTTTCGTTTTGTTTCATTTAATCCTGCATCATGGTGATATAAAAATAAAACGAAAGATAATAGTTTTCCGATCTGTTTCACAAAAGAAACATAATGAAAGGTTTCAGCGCAGTGTTGGCTTGCGTCTGTACGTAAGGCGGGACTTGCATTCCCGAAAAAGAAAGGCCTTAATAGGCAAAACGAAATGAAACGAAAGACTATTTATTAAGGATCTCGTATGAGCAGCACCGATTCATCCGCGGAAAAGCGCATCACCGGCACCAGTGAAAGGCGAGAGCAGATAATTCAGCGGTTGCGGGCGCAGGGAAGCGTGCAGGTTAACGATCTGTCTCATCTGTTCGGCGTATCGACGGTGACGATCCGCAACGATCTGGCGTTCCTGGAGAAGCAGGGCATCGCCGTTCGCGCTTACGGTGGGGCATTGATTTGCGAAGGCAACATGCCGGGCGCTGAGCCTTCCGTGGAGGATAAAAGCTCGCTGAATACGGCGGTGAAGCGCAGTATCGCGCAGGCCGCCGCCGCGCTGGTCAAACCCGGGCACCGTATTATTCTGGACTCCGGCACCACGACGTATGAAATCGCCCGCATGCTGCGCCAGCACACGGACGTGATTGCGATGACCAACGGGATGAACGTGGCGAATGCGTTGCTGGAAGCGGAAGGGGTGGAATTGCTGATGACCGGCGGGCATCTTCGCCGTCAGTCGCAATCTTTCTACGGTGACCAGGCAGAACAGTCGCTACAGAATTACCATTTTGACCTGCTGTTCCTCGGCGTTGACGCCATCGATCTCGACCGTGGCGTTAGTACGCATAACGAAGACGAAGCCCGCCTGAACCGCAAAATGTGCGAGGTTGCGGAGCGTATTATCGTTGTCACGGACTCCAGTAAATTTAACCGCTCAAGCCTGCATAAAATCATTGATACACAAAGGATTGATATGATTATTGTCGATGAAGGCATTCCGGCGGAGAGTCTGGACGGGCTGCGAAAAAGCGGGATTGAGGTGGTGCTGGTTTAAGGGGGCTTTCCCCTCACCCTAACCCTCTCCCCATAGGGGAGAGGGGACCGTTCGGTGCGGTTGGGAATGTGAATCACGTCACTGGTGCCGGGTTGAACACCGCCAGCTGATTATGTAATCCCCATTGATCCGAGAAGGTTTTCTTCCGCCCGCTGGCGACATCCAGAATGAAGTGGAACAGCTTCCAGCCCACGTCCTCAATGCTCTCTTCCCCGGTGGCGATGGTGCCCGCGTTGATGTCCATTAAGTCATACCAGCGGTTTGCCAGCTCGGTGCGGGTCGCCATCTTGATCACCGGCACCGCCATCAGGCCGTACGGCGTGCCGCGCCCGGTGGTAAAGACCTGCACTGTAATGCCGGAAGCTACCTGCTGAGTACCGCAGACGAAATCGCTAGCCGGCGTTGCCGCGTAGATCAGACCGCGTTTCGTCGGGCGCTGGCCCGGAGAGAGCACTTCCACAATCGCGCTCTGGCCGGATTTGGCAATCGACCCGAGGGCTTTTTCCACTACGTTGGCCAGGCCGCCTTTTTTGTTCCCGGGTGAGGGATTGGCGCTGCGGTCGGTTTTGCCCATATCGAGATAGCTATCGTACCAGGCCATTTCCTCGAGCAGGCGCTTGCCGACCTCATCATTAACGGCGCGTGGCGTGAGCAGATGGATGGCGTCACGCACTTCGGTCACCTCGGAGAACATCACCGTGGCGCCGCAGCGAACAAGCAGATCGGACGCATAGCCCACCGCCGGGTTGGCCGTCACGCCGGAGAAGGCATCGCTGCCGCCGCACTGTGTTCCCACTACCAAATCAGACGCCGGGCAGGTTTCGCGCTGGCGCTTGTTGAGCTTGTCCAGATGGCGTTCAGCCACCTGCAGGATATCGTCGACCATTGAGCGGAAACCCACGTGGCGTTCGTCCTGCAGGCGCACGATGCTGGCCTCGTCTGCCGGAATGGCTTTGACATCTTCGGTGCCCTGCAGCAGGCGCTCTGGCTGCAATTTTTCACAGCCGAGACCAATTACCATCACCTCGCCGCCAAAGTTAGGGTTCAGGGCGATATTGTGGATGGTACGGATAGGCACCACGGCAGCGGGGGCGTTAATCGCCACGCCGCAGCCGTAGAGGTGGTTCAGGCCAACCACGCCGTTGACGTTCGGGTATTTCGGCAGCAGATCGCGTTCGATGATTTTCACCACGTAATCCACTACGCCCGCCACGCAGTGCACGCTGGTGGTAATGCCGAGCAGATTCTTGGTGCCGACGCTGCCGTCCGCGTTGCGGTAGCCTTCGAAGGTATAGCCCTCCAGCGGAGGAAGCGGTTCCGGCACGCGGGTCGCCAGAGGAAGCGTGTTTAGCGGCGGCGCTTCCGGCAGCGCCACCAGCGACTCCTCAACCCAGCTCCCCTGCGGTATAGAGCGAACGGCATAGCCGATGACTTCACCGTAACGTACGATTTCACTGTTAGCAGGGATATCCACCAGGGCAACTTTATGTCCCTGCGGAATATGCTCAACTAGTTCCAGCCCGTCCGGGAAGCGGGTGCCCGCTTTTAAGCCATTGTCGTTGACAATAATCGCCACATTATCGGTGTCGTGGACTTTTATATAAAACGCCGTCGGCGATGCCTGTCGAATTTCAATGTCGGCCATTGTTCAGTATTCTCCAGCAAAGTGTCTGATAATAAATTCAGCCAATTTTCTAATGGTAGAAATAAATACGCGGCTTTCAGAATTAAAGCATGTCAGCATAGGGAACATGAAAATGTGATCGCGATCGCTCCCGAACCGGTAATCCCTGATTCTGTGCATTAGCGCCCAGCGCCTTGTGCATATGCAAAAAAATTTATCGAAGTGTAACGCAATACTTGAGCATTAAAACAATGTGCGGTCGTGGATTGCGTCTTATACTGAATGACGATTTTATAACGCCAAAATACGTCAGAATAATAAATATAATGCTGGTGCGGTGTCTGAATAAATAAAATGATGCTGATATAGGCTGCGAATTAAAAAGGTAAATACGATGAATAACGATATCTTCCCGAATAAATTTAAAGCGGCCCTCGCGGCACACCAGATTCAGATTGGCTGCTGGTCCGCGCTGGCAAACCCTATCAGCACCGAAGTGCTGGGCCTGGCCGGTTTTGACTGGCTGGTGCTGGACGGCGAACATGCGCCGAACGATATCAGCACCTTTATTCCGCAGCTGATGGCGCTGAAAGGCAGCCCCAGCGCCCCGGTAGTGCGCGTGCCCACCAACGAGCCGGTAATTATCAAGCGCCTGCTGGATATCGGTTTCTACAACTTCCTGATCCCGTTTGTGGAGACGGAAGAACAAGCGGCCCTGGCCGTAGCCTCTACGCGCTATCCGCCAGAAGGGATCCGCGGCGTTTCCGTTTCGCATCGCGCCAATATGTTTGGCACCGTGCCGGACTATTTCGCGCAGTCCAATAACAACATCACCATTCTGGTTCAGATCGAGAGCCAGCAGGGCGTTGATAACGTTGACGCGATTGCAGCCACAAACGGCGTGGACGGTATCTTCGTCGGCCCAAGCGATCTGGCTGCCGCCTTTGGCCATCTGGGTAACGCCAGCCACCCTGACGTGCAGCGCGCGATCCAGCACATCTTTGCCCGCGCTAAAGCTCACGGCAAACCGTGCGGCATTCTGGCGCCGGTTGAGGCTGATGCCCGTCGCTATCTGGAGTGGGGAGCCACGTTTGTAGCCGTCGGCAGCGACCTCGGCGTATTCCGCGCAGCCACGCAGAAATTAGCCGACGCTTTTAAAAAATAACCATCATTGAGGAAACAGATTATGACGCTGAAAGTGGGTTTTATTGGCCTGGGCATCATGGGTAAACCAATGAGTAAGAACCTCATCAAAGCGGGTTACTCACTGGTGGTATCCGATCACAATCCGCAGGCCGTGGCAGAGGTGATAGCGGCGGGCGCTGAAACGGCCACCACCGCGAAGGCCATTGCCGAGCAGTGCGATGTCATCATCACCATGCTGCCCAACTCCCCGCATGTTAAAGAGGTTGCGCTGGGGGAAAACGGCATTATCGACGGTGCGAAGCCGGGCCTGGTGCTGATTGATATGAGCTCTATTGCACCGCTCGCAAGCCGTGAAATCAGCGAGGCGTTAAAAGCGAAGGGTGTCGATATGCTGGATGCGCCGGTCAGCGGCGGAGAGCCGAAAGCGATCGACGGCACGCTGTCGGTGATGGTCGGCGGCGATAAAGCCGTTTTCGATAGATACTACGACATGATGAAAGCGATGGCGGGCTCCGTGGTGCATACCGGGGACATCGGGGCGGGTAACGTGACCAAGCTGGCAAACCAGGTGATTGTGGCGCTGAACATTGCCGCCATGTCCGAGGCGCTGACGCTGGCAACCAAAGCGGGCGTCAACCCGGATCTGGTCTATCAGGCCATTCGCGGCGGTCTGGCGGGCAGTACCGTGCTGGATGCCAAAGCGCCGATGGTCATGGATCGTAATTTCAAACCCGGTTTCCGCATCGACCTGCATATTAAAGATCTGGCGAACGCGCTGGATACGTCTCACGGCGTGGGCGCACAGCTGCCGCTGACCGCAGCGGTCATGGAGATGATGCAGGCGCTGCGTGCCGATGGCCTGGGCACGGCCGATCACAGCGCGATTGCGTGCTACTACGAAAAACTGGCGAAGGTGGAAGTGGCGCGTTAATCACGCCTTGCTCACACCTTAGGGTGACAGCGGCGCGCAAACCCTCTATACTGCGCGCCGAAGCTGACCAGACAGTCGCCGCTTCGTCGTCGTCCCTTTCGGGGGAGACGGGCGGAGGGGAGGAAAGTCCGGGCTCCATAGGGCAGGGTGCCAGGTAACGCCTGGGGGGGAAACCCACGACCAGTGCAACAGAGAGCAAACCGCCGATGGCCCGCGCAAGCGGGATCAGGTAAGGGTGAAAGGGTGCGGTAAGAGCGCACCGCGCGGCTGGTAACAGTCCGTGGCACGGTAAACTCCACCCGGAGCAAGGCCAAATAGGGGTTCACAAGGTACGGCCCGTACTGAACCCGGGTAGGCTGCTTGAGCCAGTGAGCGATTGCTGGCCTAGATGAATGACTGTCCACGACAGAACCCGGCTTATCGGTCAGCTTCAACTTCTTAAAAAACCCCGCTTCGGCGGGGTTTTTGCTTTCCAGGTGATGCTGGACGGGTAAGCGCAGCGCCGGACAAACGACATCAATTCTCATATTTGCGACATTAAGCACATTTCACTGCTTTTATACCTTTCGTATCGATCCTGTACCTGTAGACGATCGGCATCACAAAATTTCGCGCTAAAAAACACACGATTTTCAGTATTGATAATTTGTTATGTTTGTTACCTTTATGATCGCGAATCTTTTCTCGTTTGATATGCATATATTGAAATCAAATACATTTCTCCTGTGAATATGTGACGCATTCCACTCTTTTCCGCAAACCTGAAAATTTGCGTCGGAAAAATTTAATAAATTGAAAGAATGTTTCAAACAAATAGCGGTTATTTATTGGTCTTTAATTGCCTGAAAGATCGTCTTTATTGATTTTTTTAACGCTGAGAAATTTATCAAGGTTATCGCCATAAAATAAATTTATTACTACTGCTTTTATTGATCGATATCAGCGTAATGGTGTGGCTGTATTTATTCATGTTATTGATAATAAATGTGTTTTTTGGTTGTTGTTGTTCCTGCGAAGCGTGCGAAAAAGCAAATTGTGAGTGACAGCACATACCCCCTTAAACACTATTAGGTAGAATCCGCTCCGTCATAGGGAAATAAGCGCAGAATATTATGAACACTATTATTCTACCGAAAACACAGCACCTCGTGGTATTTCAGGAAGTCATTAAAAGTGGCTCCATAGGTTCTGCAGCAAGACAGCTTGGCCTGACGCAACCCGCCGTCAGCAAAATCATCAGCGATATTGAGTCCTACTTCGGCGTGGAAGTGATGGTGCGTAAAAACACCGGCGTAAAACTCACTGCCGCGGGTCAGGTTCTGCTCTCGTACTCAGAGTCGATCACCCGCGAAATGAAAAACATGGTGAGTGAGATTAACAGCCTGAGTTTCAGCACCGTTATGGACGTTTCCTTTGGCTACCCCTCGCTGATCGGCTTTACCTTCCTGTCCGAGATGATCAAAAAATTCAAGGAAGTGTTCCCGAAAGCACGCGTCTCGATGTATGAAGCCCAGCTCTCCTCTTTCCTTCCGGCCATTCGCGACGGTCGTCTGGATTTCGCTATCGGCACGCTAAGCGATGAAATGCTGCTGCAGGATCTGCACGTCGAACCGCTGTTTGAGTCCGAGTTTGTGCTGGTCGCCAGCAAAACGCGAACGTGCACCGGCCCGACGACACTGGCATCGCTCACGCACGAGCAGTGGGTGATGCCGCAAACCGATATGGGCTACTACAAAGAACTTCTGACTACTCTGCAAGACAACCACATCAGCATCGAAAACATCGTCCAGACCGATTCCGTCGTCACCATTTATAACCTCGTGCTGAATGCCGATTATCTGACGGTCATTCCCCGCGACATGATTGCCCCGTTCGGTTCCGACCAGTTTATTGTGCTGCCCGTGGAAGATGAATTACCCGTGGCGCGTTATGCCGCCGTGTGGTCAAAAAATTACAGGATTAAAAAGTCGGCGTCAGTATTAGTTGAGCTGGCAAAACAGTATTCGTCGATGAATATCGAAAGACGACGATGAATAATAAGTAATCATTTTAAAAACACCCAGAGCTTATCTCTGTAACGCTCTGATACCCTGACTTTGCCTGAAAAGAATGAATTATTATAACGAGGATATTATGCATATTACCTACGATCTCCCGGTAACGATTGAAGATATTCAGGACGCCAGAAAACGACTGGCAGGAAAAATATATAAAACCGGTATGCCACGTTCGAATTATCTCAGCGAACGCTGTAAGGGCGAAATATTCCTGAAGTTTGAGAACATGCAGCGTACCGGCTCGTTTAAGATCCGCGGCGCGTTTAACAAATTAAGCTCGCTGACCGACGCTGAAAAACGCAAAGGCGTTGTCGCCTGCTCCGCAGGGAACCACGCGCAGGGTGTGTCCCTCTCCTGCGCGATGCTCGGCATCGACGGCAAAGTGGTGATGCCGATGGGTGCGCCGAAGTCTAAAGTGGCCGCGACGCGCGACTACTCGGCGGAAGTTGTGCTGCACGGCGAGAACTTCAACGACACCATTGCCAAAGTCAGCGAAATCGTCGAGATGGAAGGGCGCATTTTTATTCCGCCATACGATGACCCGAAAGTGATTGCCGGCCAAGGCACCATCGGCCTGGAAATCCTCGAAGATTTATACGACGTGGATAACGTCATTGTGCCTATCGGCGGCGGCGGATTAATTGCCGGGATTGCCACGGCGATTAAATCTATCAACCCGACCATTAATATCATCGGCGTGCAGTCAGAAAATGTTCACGGCATGGCGGCATCGTATCAGACCGGGGAAATCGTCAACCATCGCGTTACCGGAACATTAGCGGACGGCTGCGATGTTTCTCGTCCCGGTAAATTAACCTTCGAAATTGTTCGGGAATTAGTTGATGACATTGTGCTGGTCAGCGAAGACAACATTCGCGACAGCATGATCGCGCTTATTCAGCGAAATAAAGTGGTGACGGAAGGTGCCGGCGCGCTGGCCTGTGCCGCGTTATTAAGCGGCAAGCTCGATCGCTATATTCAGGGTCGTAAAACCGTCTGCATTATTTCCGGCGGCAATATCGATCTCTCCCGTGTTTCCCAAATTACCGGCTTCGTTGACGCATAAAGGTGACCTATGAGCAACACAGAAAGCATTATCGTTGGCCAGACAAAAACGTCCTCCTGGCGTAAGTCTGATACCACCTGGACGCTTGGCCTGTTTGGTACCGCCATTGGCGCAGGCGTGCTGTTCTTCCCCATTCGCGCAGGCTTTGGTGGATTGATCCCTATCCTGCTGATGCTGGTTCTCGCGTTCCCGATTGCATTTTACTGCCACCGCGCGCTGGCGCGTTTGTGCCTCTCCGGCAGCAACGTCTCGGGCAACATCACCGAAACGGTGGAAGAGCACTTTGGTAAAACCGGCGGGGTGGTGATCACCTTCCTATACTTCTTCGCCATTTGCCCGCTGCTGTGGATTTACGGCGTAACCATTACCAACACCTTTATGACCTTCTGGGAAAACCAGCTCCAGCTGCCTGCGCTGAACCGCGGCGTGGTGGCGCTGTTCCTGCTGCTGCTGATGGCCTTTGTTATCTGGTTTGGTAAAGACCTGATGGTGAAGGTCATGAGCTTCCTGGTGTTCCCGTTTATCGCCAGCCTGGTGCTGATTTCCCTGTCGCTGATCCCTTACTGGAACTCGGCGGTGATTGACCAGGTCAACCTGAGCGATATCGCCTTCACCGGTCATGACGGCATTCTGGTCACGGTGTGGCTGGGTATCTCCATCATGGTCTTCTCCTTCAACTTCTCGCCTATCGTCTCCTCGTTTGTGGTCTCCAAGCGCGAAGAGTACGAGCCGGAGTTCGGTAAAGCGTTTACCGAGCAGAAATGTTCCAAAATCATTGGTCGCGCCAGCCTGCTGATGGTGGCCGTGGTGATGTTCTTCGCCTTTAGCTGCCTGTTTACGCTCTCTCCGCAGAACATGGCGGACGCTAAGGCGCAGAACATTCCGGTGCTCTCTTACCTGGCGAACCACTTTGCGTCAATGTCAGGAACCAAATCGACGTTCGCGACGGTGCTCGAATACGGTGCCTCCATCATCGCGCTGGTCGCTATCTTCAAATCCTTCTTCGGTCATTACCTGGGCACGCTGGAAGGGCTGAACGGCCTGATCCTCAAGTTCGGCTACAAGGGCGATAAGAAGAAAGTCTCCGTTGGCAAGCTGAACACCATCAGCATGGTGTTCATCATGGGCTCCACCTGGGTTGTGGCCTACGCCAACCCGAACATTCTGGACCTTATTGAAGCCATGGGTGCGCCAATCATCGCCTCTCTGCTGTGCCTGCTGCCGATGTACGCCATCCGCAAGGCACCGGCGCTGGCGAAATATAAAGGGCGTACCGAGAACATCTTCGTTACCGCGGTCGGCCTGCTGACCATTCTGAATATCGTTTACAAACTGTTCTAACCCATTGCTCAGGAAGAGCGGAGTCACATGATGATTGAGTTTCCGGTTGTACTGGTTATTAACTGCGGATCGTCCTCTGTTAAGTTTTCGGTGCTCGACGCCAGCAGCTGCGATGCCCTGATGACGGGCATTGCAGACGGGATCAATACCGAGAAGGCCTTTATTTCCGTGAACGGGGGTGAGCCAGCCAGACTGGCTCACCAGGACTACGAAGGGGCGCTGGCTGCCATCGCCCTGGAGCTGGAGAAGCGTAACCTGATGAGCAGCGTGGCCTTAATTGGCCACCGCATTGCGCACGGCGGCGACCTCTTCAGCGAGTCGACCCTGATTACGGAAGAGGCGATCGCGCAGATCCGACAGGTTTCCCCGCTGGCGCCACTGCATAACTACGCCAACCTGAGCGGCGTGGAAGCCGCAGAGCGCCTGTTCCCGGGCGTGCAGCAGGTGGCGGTATTTGATACCAGCTTCCACCAGACGCTGCCGCCGCAGGCGTATCTGTACGGATTGCCGTACCGCTATTTTGAAGAGTTGGGCGTGCGCCGCTACGGCTTCCACGGCACTTCTCACCGCTACGTGGCCGCGCAGGCGCATACGCTTCTCGGGCTGTCCCCCGATGACAGCGGGCTGGTGATTGCCCATCTCGGCAACGGGGCGTCCATCTGCGCGGTGCGCAACGGCGAAAGCGTCGACACCTCGATGGGGATGACGCCGCTGGAAGGGCTGGTAATGGGGACGCGCTGCGGCGATGTGGACTTCGGCGCGATGGCGTGGATTGCCCAGCAGACCGGCCAGTCGTTCGAGGATCTGGAGCGCGTGGTCAATAAAGAGTCCGGGCTGCTGGGGATCTCCGGTATCTCCTCAGATTTACGCGCGCTGGAGAAAGCCTGGCACGAAGGCAACGAGCGGGCGCAGCTGGCTATCCATACCTTCGTTCACCGCATTGCGCGGCATATCGCCGGGCACGCGGCGTCGCTGCACCGCCTGGATGGGGTGGTCTTTACCGGCGGCATTGGCGAAAACTCGAAGCTTGTCCGCGCGCTGGTGGCGGAACATTTGAAAGTTTTCGGCATCATCCTCGACGACGCCAAAAATGCCCTGCCGGGGAGCGCGGGAGAGCGCGTGATCTCCACCGAATCGTCCCGCGTGGCCTGCGCGGTGGTCCCTACCAACGAAGAAAAAATGATCGCGCTGGACGCCCTCCGTCTTGGAAAGGTTACCCCGGCCGCGGCTTACGCCTGATAAAGCGAGAATCACATGAAAGTAACAATCGATACGGGCGTCGCGCCCTACAGCGACGCATGGGCCGGGTTTCGCGGTGAAGAATGGAAAAACACCGTCAACGTCCGCGATTTTATTCAGCATAACTACACCCCTTATGAAGGCGATGAAGCTTTCCTCGCGCAGGCGACGCCAGCAACGACGGCGCTGTGGCAGAAGGTAATGGTCGGCATTCGCCAGGAGAATGCCACCCACGCCCCGGTGGATTTTGACACCAACATTGCCACCACCATTACGGCCCACGGGCCGGGCTACATCGACCAGGATCTGGAGACGATCGTCGGTCTGCAAACCGATAAGCCGCTCAAGCGCGCGCTGCATCCGTATGGCGGGATCAACATGATCCGCAGCTCGTTCGAAGCCTATGGCCGGGAGATGGATCCGCAGTTCGAATACCTGTTTACCGAGCTGCGCAAAACCCACAACCAGGGCGTGTTTGACGTCTATTCGCCGGAGATGATGCGCTGCCGTAAATCCGGCGTACTGACCGGCTTGCCGGACGGCTACGGGCGCGGACGCATCATCGGCGACTATCGCCGCGTGGCGCTGTACGGGATCGCTTATCTGGTGCGCGAGCGCGAACTTCAGTTTGCCGATCTGCAGGGCAGGCTGGAGCGCGGTGAAGATCTGGAGGCGACGATCCGCCTGCGTGAGGAGCTGGCGGAGCACAGGCGCGCGCTGCTGCAGATCCAGCAGATGGCGGAGAACTATGGCTTTGATATCTCACGTCCGGCGATGAACGCCCAGGAAGCGGTGCAGTGGGTCTATTTTGCCTACCTTGCAGCGGTGAAATCCCAGAACGGCGGGGCGATGTCGCTGGGACGCACGGCCTCGTTCCTCGATATCTACATTGAACGCGACATGGAGGCGGGGCGCCTGAATGAAGTCCAGGCGCAGGAGCTGATCGACCACTTCATCATGAAGATCCGCATGGTGCGCTTCCTGCGCACGCCGGAGTTCGACACGCTCTTCTCCGGCGATCCGATCTGGGCGACGGAAGTGATCGGCGGCATGGGGCTGGACGGGCGCACGCTGGTGACCAAAAACAGCTTCCGCTATCTGCACACGCTGCACACCATGGGGCCTGCGCCGGAGCCGAACCTGACGATCCTCTGGTCTGAACAACTGCCGATCGCGTTCAAGAAATACGCCGCTCAGGTGTCGATCGTCACCTCTTCGCTGCAGTATGAGAACGACGATCTGATGCGTGCGGACTTCAACAGCGACGACTACGCCATTGCCTGCTGCGTCAGCCCGATGGTGATCGGCAAGCAGATGCAGTTCTTTGGCGCGCGCGCCAACCTCGCCAAAACGCTGCTTTACGCGATCAACGGCGGGGTGGACGAGAAGCTGAAGATCCAGGTCGGCCCGAAAACCGAGCCGCTGCTGGATGACGTGCTGGATTACGATACCGTGATGGCGAGCCTCGATCACTTTATGGACTGGCTGGCGGTGCAGTACATCAGCGCCCTGAACCTCATTCACTACATGCATGATAAGTACAGCTACGAAGCCTCGCTGATGGCGCTCCACGACCGGGACGTCTATCGCACTATGGCCTGCGGCATTGCCGGGCTGTCGGTGGCGGCGGACTCCCTGTCGGCCATTAAATACGCCACGGTGAAGCCGGTGCGCGACCACACCGGTCTGGCGGTCGATTTCGTGATTGAAGGGGACTACCCGCAGTACGGCAATAACGACGACCGCGTGGACAGCATCGCCTGCGATCTGGTGGAGCGCTTTATGAAGAAAATTCAGGCGCTGCCAACCTACCGCAACGCGGTGCCAACCCAGTCGATCCTGACCATTACCTCCAACGTGGTGTACGGCCAGAAGACCGGGAACACGCCGGACGGACGCCGCGGCGGTACGCCGTTTGCGCCTGGCGCGAACCCGATGCACGGCCGCGACAGAAAAGGGGCCGTGGCCTCGCTAACGTCGGTGGCCAAGCTACCGTTCACCTATGCGAAAGACGGGATCTCCTACACCTTCTCCATCGTGCCGCAGGCGCTGGGCAAGGACGAGCTGGTGCGCAAAACCAACCTGGTGGGGCTGCTGGACGGGTACTTCCATCACGAAGCGTCCATTGAGGGCGGGCAGCATTTGAACGTCAACGTCATGAACCGGGAAATGCTCCTCGATGCCATCGCGCATCCCGAGAATTACCCGAACCTGACGATCCGCGTTTCAGGCTATGCGGTGCGTTTTAACGCCCTGACGCGCGAGCAGCAGCAGGATGTGATTTCGAGGACGTTTACGCAATCTATCTGATGACATTCAGGTCTCATGCCCCCTCACCCTGGGGGCATTTTTTTGCCCGCTAAACATACAAAATTGTTTATATAATTATTCACACATATTCATCCGCTCTTGAAAAACAATACGCCTGCTTTTCCCTATCACAGCATGTAAGGACAGTAAGATGATGAAAATGACCCGTATTGCGCTGGTCGCCGCCTCGCTGGCAGCGTGCAGTTTTACGGCACAGGCCGCGAACGTTGAGGCTGCCCCGTCTCCCTCGCAGGATCCGCTGGTACAGCACCTGAAGCTTAGCAATGAGCAGGTTAAGAAGATTGAAGATCTGCATAAGCAACTGGAACAAAATGTCAGCAAGATCCCGATGACGGGCGTGAAGGACGGCGCGCTGATCGACATGTTCCAGGCGGGTAAATGGGACGAAAGCACGGTGAAAAGCCAGCTTGCTGCCTTTAGCAAAATTGAAGAGCAGACTCGCTATTACCGCGTGAAATATTACTTCGACGTCAGCCAGGTGTTGACGCCGGAACAGCGTAAGCAGATTAGAACCGATATGGCTAACGCGCTGGCAGAGTGATTGCGTACGTCGCATGATGATTCTGCCGTGGATCGATCGGTTCCCTCTCCCGTTGGGAGAGGGTTAGGGTGAGGGCATTCTTTAAACCGGCAAATCAATCAGCAGCGCGCGAAGCGGCGTATCCGCCACCAGGGTGATGTTCGCTTCATCACGAATAAACGCCCCGTCGCCGCAGGTGAGCGCTTCTTTCTCTTCCGTGTGCGTCACCGCATGTACCGTACCGTGAATAGACTGTAAATAGGCGCGCGGACCATGAAGCTGGAAGCTCGCCTGTTCACCTTTCTTCAGTTCGATATGGTGCAGCCACACCTGCTGGCGCAGCTGCAGGCTACCTTTACTGCCGTCCGGCGATGCAATCAGCTGCTGCTTATCGCCCGTTAAATCTAACTTCTGTACCAGCGGATTTTCCCGCTCGGGGCAGGCGTCCAGCCACAGCTGCATACGGGTCAGCGTTTTATCTTTGCTGAGGTTATGTTCGCTGTAGCTGATGCCCGGCTGCGTGGAAATTAACAACGCTTCGCCAGCCTTTGCCTGGACATGATTGCCCTCGCTATCGCGGTATTCTGCCTCGCCTTCCAGGATCAGGTTCAGGATATCGACTTTCGGGTACGTACGCGGCTGGAAGGAGGCGCCCGGGGCGAGCACTTCCTGATTCAACACGCGCAGTGAAGCGTAACCGAGGAGTTTAGGGTCAAAGTAGTGTCCAAAGGAAAAGGTGTAGCGGGCCTGCAGCCAACCGAAATCGGCTTGTCCGCACTGTTTAGCTGTTCTTGTCGTAATCATAAACTTGACCTCTCTTTACACTAAAACAATGGTAAAGGTATGGACGCTGCATTGTTAGCCAGATATTCTGCCCGGTATGTTCAAATTTCCTGAATGAGAACGAGATGGCTAAAGAGAGAGCATTGACGCTTGAGGCGCTTCGCGTCATGGACGCGATTGACCGGCGCGGCAGTTTTGCGGCGGCGGCAGATGAGCTGGGGCGCGTTCCGTCTGCGCTAAGCTACACCATGCAGAAGCTGGAGGAAGAGCTGGACGTGGTGCTGTTTGACCGCTCCGGTCATCGAACAAAATTCACCAACGTGGGGCGAATGCTGCTGGAGCGCGGCCGCGTGCTGCTGGAAGCGGCGGACAAGCTCACGACGGACGCCGAAGCGCTGGCGCGCGGCTGGGAAACCCATCTGACGTTAGTTACCGAAGCGCTGGTGCCGACTGAAGCGCTGTTCCCGCTGGTGGACCGCCTGGCGGCGAAGGCCAATACGCAGCTGTCAATCATCACCGAGGTGCTGGCAGGCGCGTGGGAACGTCTGGAAACGGGCAGGGCGGATATTGTGATTGCGCCGGACATGCACTTCCGTTCCTCATCGGAAATCAACTCGCGCAAGCTCTACAGCGTGATGAACGTCTATGTTGCCGCACCCAATCACCCGATTCACCAGGAGCCGGAGCCGCTCTCTGAAGTGACGCGCGTGAAGTATCGCGGCGTGGCGGTAGCGGATACCGCGCGCGAGCGTCCGGTGCTGACGGTGCAGCTGCTGGATAAGCAGCCTCGCCTGACGGTGACCTCGCTGGAAGACAAACGGCAGGCGCTATTGGCCGGTCTGGGCGTGGCGACCATGCCGTACCCGTTTGTCGAAAAGGACATTGCTGAAGGGCGGCTGCGCGTAGTCAGCCCGGAATATAGCCACGAGGTGGATATCATTATGGCGTGGCGCCGTGACAGCATGGGCGAAGCCAAATCATGGTGTTTACGCGAAATTCCGAAGCTTTTCACGCAATACAATAAATAAAATCGTAATTGGTAGGCCCGGTAAGCGTAAGCGCCACCGGGCTTTTTTTATGCGCCGATCTTAGGATCCGGACCAAAGCGGTTTTCGCCCGGCGTCCCGCTCTGGCAGTTGAAGATCAAAATCACGATCCAGCCAATAATCGGGATCAGCAGCAGCAATAACCACCACGCTGAACGATCGGTGTCGTGCAGTCGACGGAACAGCACCGCCCATGATGGCAGCAGGACCAACAGGCCATAAATGGTGGTCAGCACGCCTTCACCGCCAGCCCGCTCCCAGCCAAGAATTTTATCCACAATACCCAGCACCATAATGAGAATGAAGTTCACCAGAACGAACATCCAGTACTCTTTCCGGCGGGCACGACCACCAAATCCAATGTAGTTACGCAGTACTTTTAAATACCAGTCCATTTTCCTTGCCTCATTAGTCAGTCAATCACTTGTTTTCTAAGCGATCGAGGTAAGGATAGATGGAGATTGTGAATTAAAAAAGGGCATCCATTGATGCCCTTAATATTTAACCAAATCGGACGTCGCGCCCGTGAGGTTCATCCAGATCCTGCCATGGCCCAATGGAGATAATACCCGTCGGGTTGATGGTTTTGTGGCTGCGGAAATAGTGGGTGCGAATATGGTCGAAGTCGACCGTGTCGGCAATACCCGGCATCTGGTAGATGTCGCGCAGGAAACCATGCAGATTCAGGTAGTCGCTGATGCGGTGCTTGTCGCACTTAAAGTGGGTGACATAGACCGGATCGAAGCGAACCAGCGTGGTCCACAGGCGAATGTCCGCTTCCGTCAGGCGATCGCCCGTCAGGTAGCGATGCTGGCCCAGGATCTGCTCGAGACGCTCAAGCGATTCAAACACCTTTCCGACCGCTTCGTCATACGCTTCCTGGCTGGTGGCGAAACCGGCCTTGTAGACACCGTTGTTGACGTTGTCGTAAATCCAGCCGTTCAGCTCGTCAATTTTCTCACGCAGCTCAGCCGGATAGTAATCTCCGGCACGGGCGCCGTGCGCGTCAAACGCGGTATTGAACATGCGGATGATTTCCGCAGACTCATTGCTGACAATCGTCTGGTTTTTCTTGTCCCACAGGACCGGCACGGTAACGCGCCCGGTGTAATGGGGATCGGCGCGCAGATAGAGCTGGTAAAGGAAATCGTGGTGGTAAAGATCGTCGCCGGTCGCCGCGGGGAAATCACTGTCAAACGTCCAGCCGTTTTCCAGCATCAGCGGGTTCACGACCGAAACCGGAATTAAGGATTCGAGACCTTTAAGCTTGCGCACAATCAGCGTGCGGTGAGCCCACGGGCAGGCAAGCGAAACATAAAGATGATAACGGTCTTTCTCAGCCGCGAAGCCGCCTGCGCCGCTCGGGCCTGGCGCGCCGTCGGCGGTTAGCCAGTTACGGAAGGCCGAAACTGAGCGCTTGAAGCGACCTCCGGTGGATTTGGTGTCATACCAGACATCCTGCCATACGCCGTCTACGAGTTGTCCCATTTTTTCTCCTCCGTCAGATAGCAAAAGCGAGGAGATGTCTCCTCGCTTTGTGTTCATTCAGTATAGCGTGCTTACCACTTCTTATTCAGAACGCGGTCGATGCTGTATGCGCCCGGGCCAGTGACGGCCAGCAGCAGGAAGCCACCCGCGATGGTCAGGTTTTTCATGAACATCAGAGAGTTCACGCCTTCCGCAAAGTTGCTGTGGAAGATGAACGCTGTCAGCACGGTGAAGCCTGCGGTAAACAGCGCGGTAGTGCGGGTCAGGAAGCCGAACAGTATCGCCAGGCCGCCGCCGAACTCAAGAAGAATAGTCAGCGGCAGCAGGAACCCCGGAACGCCCATGGCTTCCATATACTGCTGGGTACCCGCATAACCGGTGATTTTTCCCCAACCTGCCACGATGAACAGAATTGGCATCAGAATACGCGCGACCAGTACACCAACATCTTCTAATTTTTTCATTTTACTCTCCAGGAAACCACATGAGCGGCTGAACATTATTTGTCTGCAATTCCGGGTAGATACCGCGGCGTTGCTGTCGATGGAGAGGATAATAAACGGGGCGGGTGGTAATTGTTAGCAAGGAAAACTGTCAATCTTCTTCAAAGATATTGAGTAAGGAGGCGTGCGCGCGGGTGCCCTCACCCAACCCTTCCCACGGGAAGATGACGCAAAAACAAAAAACGGTAACCTGAGTTACCGTTTTGCTTTTATCACCGCAGCTGCTGCTGCCGCAACGTTGCTTTCACCAGACGCCAGGCGCTCCAGGCGCCAAACCCACGACGAGCCCAGCGGATCAGCATATTCGGATGACGAACGGACCAGATAGCCATCACGCTGCTGCCGACCAGCGCCCACGAACGCAGGCTCAGGACGGTATTCCAGCCCCGGTCAAACCGTCGCGTCGCGTCAATCCAGTCGCGACGACTGGCAGACAGATCCAGCCGTTGCTGCTGGATCTGGCTTAACAGGTACGCTTTTCGCTTTTGACGTTCGGCTTTATCGCTCACGGCTAGTCATCCTCCAGCAGAGCGCGATCGTTCGCCAGCTCCTGACGCGTATGGCGCAGGAAAGTGGACTTGCGCGCTTTACGCAGCGTCCAGATACCGCCTATCAACGCGGCGACCAGCAGTACGACGGTGGTGGCAATCATCGCGTTAAGACGATACTGCGGATCGATGGCCCAGATGATTAACACCATCAGGCTCATCAGACCAAACGCGGCGAAGAGCATGGTCAGCCCGAGCATCAGCAGCATCTGGAAGAGGTTCGCTTTCTCCTCTTCCAGCTCGACCACTGCCAGCCGGACGCGCGTTTCGGCAATCCCGACCAGCGTCGTTAAAATACGCTGGCCGATGCCGAGGACGTTGTTAGCAGGCCCTTGTGCGTGACGAGGATCTTCCATATCAACGACGCGTCAGAAGGACACCCAGTACCACACCCACTGCGGCACCAATCCCTACACCCGTCCATGGATTATCACGCACATATTCGTCCGCGCGGGCAGCCGCTTCGCGGGTCTGTTTCGCCAGCGCATCACCGGTTTCACCCAGGCGATAGCGGCTCTCTTTCAGCGCCTGCTCCGCCTTGCTGCGCAGCTTGCTGACCTCTTCTTTTGACTTGTCAGCAGAGGAGTTCAGCACCTCTTCAAGGGTATCGGCCAGGGATTTCAGTTCAGCGCGCAGATGTTCAGACGTCGTATCTTTTGACATGATTCTCTCTCCTGTTGAGATTTCCGTTAACTCAATAATCGCGAGCTTCCAGCGCTTTCAGGTCATCCTGCGCTTCTTTCAACTTCTTCTCGCGCTTAGCAATTTTTTCCGCATCTCCTTTCTCTTTCGCTTCCTGCAGGTCGCGACGGCGCTCGGCTATCTCGTCCTTCTGTTCAGCGATTTTCTTCTTGTGGTCGGCACGAAGCTTGCTGTCTGAACAGTTCGCTTTCACTTCGCTCAGCGCTTTTTTAAGACCATCAACACGGTGCTGATTGTTATGCTTTTCGGCATAACCGATCTCACGCTGAATATCCTGTTCTTTCTCCTGACAGAGAGAGTTAGCGAAGGATGCTGTGCTTAAAGAAAAAAGGGCCAGAGCCAGAGTCATGCGGAATTTCATTATCGAAACCTTCCATTGTGTTGCGGCGTAGCCGCTATCCAAAGTTATGCGGAGTACATTGAGGGGTGCTCCGCGTACTTAAGCATAGTAAGTAAACGGGGGATTCACCAAAGTGAGTGAAAAGATTCGGAATCCTGGAAGTTATCCAAACCGATGCGACGTATCGCGAATCAATGACAGCCAGGCTGCAGGCTGGCTGTCATCTTCCTGCTGGGCAATGATATACCCGTGCGGCAGCGTACGATCGAGAACCACTTTCGCGGCGGCACTTTGCGCACGGGAATCAAACTTGATCAGTAAAACATCGTCCTGCGGGGTAATGCTCTTAAAGCGGATCCCGTTCGCATCCAGATGATGCCAGACAGAAAAACCGTCAGGCACGCTGGCGCCCTGGTTTACCGGGCGGATGGCCAGCGTCGATTCCTGATGTGAAAGCGCGCTCCATGCCAGCAGCATGGCGCTGAGGACGATCAGCGTAATCGCGGCAACGGCAAAACGGCGCAGGGCGGGCGGTGAGATAACCATTGTTAGCCTCTGGCTCCGTATTTCTTTTTCCACAGGACAACCAGTGAGCCAATCAGGCCGAAGACCAGCAGAACCACAGGCAGCAGCATCAGGCAGGACATCAGCTGGTCTTCATATTTCATAAAGACCGGCGTTTTACCCAGCGCATAGCCCAGCGTCGTCAGAATAAGCACCCATAGCAGGCCGCTCATCCAGTTAAAGAACTGGAAGCGCGCGCTGCTCAACCCCGACAGACCGGCAATGGTCGGCAGCAGGGTGCGAACAAAGGCGATAAAGCGGCCAATCAGCAGCGCGGAAAGCCCGTGCTTGTGGAACAGGTGGTGCGCCCGCTGGTGATAATGCGCGGGAAGATGAGAGAGCCAGTTCTGGACGATACGGGTATTGCCCAGCCATCTTCCCTGGATATAGCTCACCCAGCAGCCGAGGCTTGCCGCAACGGTCAGTAATAAAATGGTGTGTGGAAACGCCATCGCCCCTTTGGCACACAGCACGCCGACAAGCACCAGCAAACTGTCACCGGGAAGGAAGGCAGCAGGCAGCAAACCGTTCTCAAGGAACAGGATCATAAACAAGACGAAATAGAGCATGCCAATCATGGAAGGGTTGGCCAGCGTTTCAAAATCCTGCGCCCAGAGGGCATGCAGCAGTTGGGTCAAAAGTTCCATTCAGTGTTCCTGGAAATCGGTTAACGTCACGCCTGTTATCCGGGACAAACAGCACGGCGACGTTGTTGTGATTTCATTATGGTCGCTCGCGGACACATTGCGGTGTGGCCAACACTGTTCCCTGTTAATTGGCTGGTTAGCAAGCACTAACTTACAAAATAAGGAATTGAATCCAATTGTAACAAAGCCCAACGTTCTGCGTCACAGAATTTGCAGGGTTGAGGTGATTTTGGCGTAAGCCCAGGAAGTGAGCGAGGGGATTTACAAAGGCTGACACTATATATGTTTTGCTTACCCATCTAAGCCGGAAGGCGCAACGTAGCGCCTGCCAGCAGAAAGGTCATCTATTTTGCGGCACTGGAAGCCGTATCGAGATGAACAACCGGATTATCGGCAAAAAGATAGCGGTCAGCGTTAAATTCGAAGTCATCGCTGGTTTCGTTGAACAGCATCTGCTTGGTGTTTTCCAGGTGCTGCCACATCGCCAGCTTGGCGGCATGCGGATCTTTACGAATCAGCGCCTTAAGGATTTGATCGTGATCGTCGCACCAGTTGTCGACGGTACGGGAATCGATATGGTCGTGCAGTTTTTTCCAGTACGGGTTGTGAACGCGCTGAGTCCACATTTTTTCAACGATTGCAGCCAGCGCCGTATTTTGGGTTGCCAGGGCGACCTGAACGTGGAACTGAAGATCCCACTCTGAATCGCGGAAACATTTTTCCTTACGGGCATTCTCCTGGATCTCCATCAGCTTCATGATGTCCTGCTTGGTCACCTGCGTCGCCGCAAACTCAGCAATATTGCTTTCGATCAGCTGGCGAGCCTGGAGCAGCTCGAAGGGGCCATAGCTGGCGAATTCCAGACTTTCGTCCGCGACGGGAGAGTGTTTCGGCAGATTAGAAATCACGTGAATGCCGGAGCCTTTGCGTACCTCAACGTAGCCTTCCACTTCCAGCATGATAATCGCTTCACGCACCACGGTGCGGCTGACGCTTTTTTCATCCGCGATAAAGCGCTCGGCGGGAAGTTTATCACCGACAAGATAGACCCCTTGCTCGATGCGATCTTTCAGCTCCGCAGCAAGTTGTTGATATAAACGACGTGGTTCGGTGATTTCCATATGCGCTCCAGGCAGGGTACGGCAGATGATTTGTTATACCACTTTTGCGTGTCACTCTCCAGATTTTGCCATTAAAAAAGCCGGCCTTTAAATGCCCGGCGGCGCTTCGCTTGCACGGGCCTAAGGGTTTTGTAGGCCGGGTAAGCGTAGCGCCACCCGGCGGAAAAATGGTTGCTAACTCTGCGTAGCCGGTTTGCCGAGGGACTCTTTCGCCAGCTCCTCTGCCGATTTGCTTTTCAGCACCGTCCAGATAATCACCGCACCCATCAGGTCGAAGATCGCCAGCACCGCGAATAGCGGGCTGAAGCCGATGGTATCCGCCAGCGCGCCGACCACCAGTGCGAACATCGTACTCGCGGTCCAGGCGGCCATGCCGGTCAGACCGTTGGCGGTTGCCACTTCGTTACGACCAAAGACGTCAGACGAGAGCGTAATCAGCGCGCCGGACAGGGACTGGTGCGCAAAGCCACCGATGCACAGTAGGGCAATGGCGACGTACGGGCTGGTGAACAGGCCGATCATGCCCGGGCCGATCATCAGCAGCGCGCCCATGGTTACCACCATCTTACGGGAAACGATCAGGTTCACGCCAAACCAGCGCTGGAACAGCGGTGGCAGGTAGCCGCCCACGATACAGCCCAGGTCAGCGAACAGCATTGGCATCCAGGCGAACATCGCGATCTCTTTCAGGTTAAAGCCGTAGACTTTAAACATGAACAGGGGGATCCACGCGTTAAAGGTACCCCAGGCCGGTTCAGCCAGGAAACGCGGCAGGGCGATACCCCAGAACTGACGGGTGCCCAGGATCTGCCAGACGGTCATTTTTTTGCCGTTGTTGGTCTGATGCTGCGCTTCCTGACCGCCAATGATGTATTCACGTTCTTCTTCAGACAGTTTTTTCTGATCGCGCGGGTGTTTATAGAAAACCAACCACGCCATCGCCCAGGCAAAGCTCAGCACGCCAGATATGATGAACGCCATCTGCCAGCTGTGCATCACGATCGCCCACACCACCAGCGGCGGCGCTATCATCGCCCCGATGGACGAGCCCACGTTGAAGTAGCCGACGGCAATAGAACGCTCTTTCGCCGGGAACCACTCTGAGCTGGCCTTCAGACCCGCCGGGATCATCGCGGCTTCTGCCGCACCGACCGCACCGCGCGCCAGCGCCAGTCCACCCCAGCTGCCTGCCAGCGCGGTTGCGCCGCAGAACACCGCCCAGGCGATGGCGAAGAAGGCATAACCGATTTTGGTACCGAGAATATCCAGCACATAGCCCGCAACAGGCTGCATGATGGTATACGCCGCGGAATAGGCGGCAATGATGTAGGAGTATTGCTGCGTGGAGATATGCAGCTCTTCCATCAACGTTGGCGCTGCTGCTGCCACGGTGTTACGCGTCAGGTAGCCCAGCACGGTGCCTAACGTCACCAGTGCGATCATATACCAACGTAACCCTTTAATTTTACGCATCTAAAACCTCATCGTTATGTTATTTCCGCGCCAGAGCACGGCAACCTCTCAACCGTTTCCGGGAGCAGTTGTGTAACGGGAGGGGCGTAACCAGGAGCATGTCCCGGAACGGCCCGAACCTTGCCATAAGTAAGCGTGCATAAGTCGGTATCCGTACCGTTAAACCCGATGTCTCTCACACCGGTAATGCATTCCGTCGGCTTATAGTTTGCGACGGCGAAAAGATAACTTGTCATACAGCTTTAAAAGGTGAGTGACATCACAAATGTATGATTCTTTGTGGGGACATTAATCGTCGCGCGCAAAGCCAGTACTGGCGGGGTCTGCAGAAGGGTTTACTTCATTGAGGGTAATTTATTTGTTGACGTTTATTGATCTCACTCACGAAAAAAGCTTCGGTTGGTGGAAATTGGTGTGATAACTTTGCAGCATATGAACATACGCTTTCTGCGCTCCCGTAATGAGGAAGACGATAATGACGCCGTTTATGACCGAAGATTTTCTGTTAGATACCGAATTTGCTCGCCGCCTGTACCACGACTACGCAAAAGACCAGCCGATTTTCGACTACCACTGCCATTTACCGCCGCAGCAGGTTGCCGAAAATTATCGCTTCAAAAACCTGTATGACATCTGGCTGAAGGGTGACCACTACAAATGGCGTGCCATGCGCACCAACGGCGTGGCTGAGCGCCTGTGTACCGGCGATGCGACCGACCGCGAGAAGTTTGACGCCTGGGCGGCAACCGTTCCGCACACTATCGGCAACCCGCTTTACCACTGGACCCATCTTGAGCTCCGCCGTCCGTTTGGCATCACCGGCAAGTTGCTTTCCCCAACGACCGCGGATGAAATTTGGGATCGCTGCAACGCGCTGCTGGCGCAGGATAACTTCTCCGCGCGCGGCATCATGAAGCAGATGAACGTGAAGATGGTGGGCACCACCGACGATCCGATCGACTCTCTGGAGCATCATGCCGTTGTCGCGAAAGACACCTCTTTCGATATCAAAGTGCTGCCAAGCTGGCGCCCGGACAAAGCCTTCAACATTGAGCAGGCCACCTTCACCGACTACATGGCGAAGCTGGCGGAAGTGTCGGATACCGACATCCGTCGTTTCACCGATCTGCAAACCGCGCTGACCAAACGTCTGGATCACTTCGCGGCGCACGGCTGTAAAGTGTCTGACCACGCGCTGGACGTGGTGCTGTTTGCGGAATCAAACGAAGCCGAGCTGGACAGCATTCTGGCGCGTCGTCTCTCCGGCGAAGGCTTAAGCGAGCACGAAGTGGCGCAGTTCAAAACGGCGGTGCTGGTATTCCTCGGTGCGGAATACGCGCGTCGCGGCTGGGTACAGCAGTACCACATCGGCGCGCTGCGCAATAACAACCAGCGCCAGTTCAAACTGCTCGGCGCTGACGTGGGCTTCGACTCCATCAACGATCGTCCGCTGGCGGAAGAGCTGTCAAAACTGCTGAGCAAACAGAACGAACAAAACCTGCTGCCTAAAACCATCCTGTACTGCCTGAACCCGCGCGATAACGAAGTGCTGGGTACCATGGTCGGCAACTTCCAGGGCGAAGGGATGCCGGGCAAGATGCAGTTCGGTTCCGGCTGGTGGTTCAACGATCAGAAAGACGGTATGGAGCGTCAGATGACGCAGCTCGCGCAGCTGGGCCTGCTGAGCCGCTTTGTCGGCATGCTGACCGACAGCCGCAGCTTCCTGTCCTATACCCGTCATGAATACTTCCGCCGCATTCTGTGCCAGATGATTGGCCGCTGGGTGCACGCAGGCGAAGCGCCAGCGGATATTCAGCTGCTGGGCGAAATGGTGAGAAACATCTGCTTTAACAATGCGCGTGACTACTTCGCCATTGAACTGAACTAAGGCCGTTTGAGGTTGATATGCAATACATCAAAATCCATTCGCTGGATAACGTGGCCGTCGCGCTGACGGATCTCGCTGAAGGCGACGTGGTGACCGTTGATAACCAGAGCGTCACCCTGCGTCAGGCGATCGTTCGTGGACACAAGTTTGCCCTGATCCCCATTGCGAAAGGGGAGAACGTGGTGAAGTACGGTTTGCCCATCGGCCATGCGCTGGCGGATATTGCGCCGGGTGAATACATTCACTCACACAATACCCGCACCAATCTGAGCGATCTGGACGAGTACAGCTATCAACCTGATTTACCCGCAGAAGAGCGTCAGGCGGCGGATCGTGAGGTGCAGATCTACCGTCGCGCCAGCGGCGACGTGGGGATCCGCAACGAGCTGTGGATCCTCCCGACCGTCGGCTGCGTCAACGGAATTGCGCGTCAGATCCAGACTCGCTTCCTGAAAGAGACCAACGATGCCGAAGGGACTGACGGTGTGCATCTGTTCAGCCACACCTACGGTTGTTCCCAGCTCGGTGACGACCACATTAACACCCGCACCATGCTGCAAAACATGGTGCGTCACCCGAACGCGGGCGCGGTGCTGGTGATCGGCCTCGGCTGCGAGAACAATCAGGTGGACGCCTTCCGCGACACGCTGGGCGAGTTCGATCCTGAGCGCGTGCATTTTATGGTGTGCCAGCATCAGGATGACGAAGTGGAAGCGGGCGTTGAACAGCTTCACCAGCTTTATGAGGTGATGCGCCACGACAGGCGCGAGCCGGGCAAGCTGAGCGAGCTGAAGTTTGGGCTGGAGTGCGGCGGGTCAGATGGCCTTTCCGGCATTACCGCCAACCCGATGCTGGGCCGCTTCTCGGATTACGTGATTGCCAATGGCGGCACGACGGTGTTGACCGAAGTGCCGGAAATGTTCGGCGCGGAGCGTATTCTGATGAGCCACTGCCGCGACGAAGAGACCTTTGAGAAGACCGTCACCATGGTGAACGACTTCAAACAGTACTTCATCGCCCACAATCAGCCGATTTACGAGAACCCGTCGCCGGGCAACAAAGCGGGCGGGATCACCACGCTGGAAGAGAAATCCCTCGGCTGCACCCAGAAAGCGGGCGCGAGCCAGGTGGTCGACGTTCTGCGCTACGGCGAGCGCCTGAAAACGCACGGTCTGAACCTGCTGAGCGCACCGGGCAACGATGCGGTCGCCACCAGCGCGCTGGCGGGTGCCGGCTGCCATATGGTGCTGTTCAGTACCGGTCGCGGTACGCCGTACGGCGGTTTTGTGCCGACGGTGAAAATCGCCACCAACAGCGAGCTGGCGGCAAAGAAAAAGCACTGGATCGACTTTGATGCGGGCCAGCTGATTCACGGCAAAGCCATGCTGCAGCTGCTGACGGAGTTCGTGGACGCTATCGTGGAATTTGCTAACGGCAGGCAGACCTGTAACGAGAAGAACGACTTCCGCGAGCTGGCGATCTTCAAGAGTGGTGTGACGCTTTAATCGGTGCGGCCTGGTGCCCTCACCCTGATCCTCTCCCACGGGGAGAGGGTACAAACACTAAAAACGGCAACCTCAGGGTTGCCGTTTTGCATTTAATCTGTAGGCCCGGTAAGGCGTAGCCGACACCGGGCTTTTGTTTTTAACTGCGCAGGGCATTCTTCGCTAATCGCGCGTCTTCCGCCTGACAGGCCGCTGCGGTAAACAGCACGTCGGTAGAGGAGTTCAGCGCGGTTTCGCAGGAGTCCTGCAGCACGCCGATGATAAAGCCGACGGCTACAACCTGCATCGCAATCTCGTTCGGGATGCCGAACATATTACACGCCAGCGGGATCAGCAGCAGCGAACCGCCCGCTACGCCGGATGCGCCACAGGCACACAGCGACGCCACCACGCTCAGCAGCAATGCGGTTGGCAGATCCACCGGAATGCCCAGCGTATGCACCGCCGCCAGGGTCAGCACGGTAATGGTGATTGCCGCGCCCGCCATGTTCACGGTTGCGCCCAGCGGGATCGACACGGAATAGGTATCGCGGTCCAGGTTCAGCTTCTCCGCCAGCGCCATGTTAACCGGAATGTTCGCCGCAGAGCTGCGGGTGAAGAAGGCATACACGCCGCTCTCGCGCAGGCAGGTCAGCACCAGCGGATACGGGTTGCGGCGGATCTGCCAGAACACCAGCAGCGGGTTGATCACCAGCGCCACCAGCAGCATACAGCCGACCAGCACAACCAGCAGCTGCGCGTAGCCCCACAGCGCGTCGAAGCCGGTGGTTGCCAGCGTTGAAGAAACCAGACCAAAGATCCCGATTGGCGCAAAGCGAATCACCAGCTTCACCATAAAGGTCACGGCGTTGGACAGATCGTTGACCAGGTTTTTCGTGGTGTCGTTACCGTGACGCAGCGCGAAGCCCAGGCCAATCGCCCAGACCAGGATGCCAATGTAGTTTCCGCTCATCAGCGCGGTGATGGGGTTAGAAACCATGCTCATCAGCAGGCCGCGCAGCACTTCGACAATGCCGGATGGCGGCGTGATGTCACCGGCCGCGCTGGTCAGGTGCAGCGTGGACGGGAACAGGAAGCTAAACACCACGGCCGTTAAGGCAGCCGAGAAGGTTCCCAGCAGATAAAGGAACAGAATGGGGCGAATGTTGGTTTTTTGTCCGTGCTGGTGGTTGGCAATCGACGCCATGACCAGCATCAGAACCAGTACCGGTGCTACGGCCTTCAGCGCGCCAACGAAAAGGGTCCCAAGCAGCCCCGTGGCTTCCGCCGCAGGTTTTGACACCATCGCCAGCAGAATACCCAGCACCAGCCCGACCAGAATTTGTTTAACGAGGCTGCCCTGCGCCAGGCGCGCGAACAGTCCGCTTGATTGTGTGCTCATACGTATTTCCTGAGTGAAATTGCGTTCCATCCCGGATGTGCTCTTAGTCACATTTATGTCCGGATGTAAGTAAATGTTTGCCTGGTCGAGTATAGGGAATGCGCGAAAGGAAGGAAGCGTAAAATGCTGGATTTTACGTGTCGCGTCATGTTTTTTAACTATTGGTTAACGAAAGTGTCGGGTGGCGCTACGCTTACCCGGCCTACATTGCGTTTCCCCCTCTCCCAGTGGGAGAGGGTCGGGCTGAGGGCATCAGCCCGCACCGAACGTTTTATTCCACCAGCTGCTTCTTATCGTGCTGGCGGTTAACCCAGGTATTGATAATCAGCGTCACGATCAGGATGCCAAACACCACGCCGAGCGAAATGGCGATCGGGATATGGTAGAAATCGACGATCAGCATCTTGATACCGATAAACACCAGGATCACCGACAGACCGTACTTCAGCATTGAGAAGCGCTCCGCCGCGCCCGCCAGCAGGAAGTACATCGCACGCAGGCCGAGAATGGCGAAGAGGTTAGACGTCAGGACGATGAACGGGTCGGTGGTCACCGCGAAGATCGCCGGAATGCTGTCCACCGCGAAAATCACGTCGCTCAGCTCAACCAGAATCAGCACCAGCAGCAGCGGAGTGGCAAACAGCAGGCCGTTCTTGCGCACGAAGAAGTGCTCGCTCTCGATCTTGTCGGTCATGCGAAGATGCCCACGGATCCACTTCACCAGCGGGCGATCGCCAATCGCGGAGCCGTCCTCTTTCGCCAGCGCCATTTTGACCCCGGTGAACAGCAGGAACGCGCCGAAGACGTACAGCAGCCATTCGAACTGGGTAATCAGCCAGCTGCCGGCGAAGATCATGATGGTACGCAGGATAATCGCGCCCAGCACGCCGTAGACCAGCACGCGTCGCTGCAGGGCAGCAGGCACGGCAAAGTAGCTGAACAGCATCAGCCAGACGAAGACGTTATCAACCGCCAGAGCTTTTTCAATCAGATAACCGGTGAGGAAGGCGAGCGCCTGAGGGTCGGCCACCGCGCGGCCTTCGGTCGAGGCCAGGTACCACCAGAAGGCGGCACAGAAGAGCAGGGAGAGGGTGACCCAGACCAGAGACCAGGCCGCAGCCTGTTTGATGCTCATGCCGTGAGCGCCGCGACGCCCCTGCAAAAAGAGGTCGATCGCCAGCATGATGAGCACGACAACCGCGAATCCGCCCCACAACATTGGAGTGCCGACAGAATGCATACTATTTTCCTTACACATAAAAAACAAAAACGGCCATGGTCAGAAGACGATAGCCGTTAGCTTTTTATGCATAGACCTCGCCTTCCGGCAAGGTCTCACTTACAACCACGAAGGTTGCCCGGCGACCGGATGCGTGTTTAACGCATCGTAATGACGATCCACCGGCGAAGAAGTTACTCCCCTTTGCAGGTAACAAAATATGTCAGACCATTGGTTTCGTCAATGGTCTGCGCCGTTTCATTACACAGCTTTACGCGATCGCTTCCGCGCTCACGCCGTCTGCCGGGAATACCACGCCGGTCTGGCGGCGGATCTCCGTTTGCAGCTTCGCCGTGGTGCGGCTCACCGCGAGGCCAGGGTGATTCACTTCGTTGTCTTCCACCAGGCGGGCGAAGACCTCTGCCTCATAGAGCATAGTGTTAATATGCTGAGGCTGCGTCAGCTCCTGCGCTTTGCCGCCGCGCGGCACAAAGCTCACTTTCTGACACTCGGAGATCTTCTCGATAACCAGCGAGCCCGCTTCGCCCTGAATTTCGCTCGGCAGCGCGGAATCGCTCACCTTGGAGTGCTGCAGCGTGACGCTGAAATCACCGTAATCCAGCACCGCTACACCGTGCGCATCCACGCCGCTCTCCAGCAGGCTTGCTTGCGCGCTGACGCCGTGCGGCTCGCCCCACAGGGCCACGGCAGAGGCCAGGCAGTAGAAACCGATATCCATAATCGAGCCGTTCGAAAACGCCGGGTTAAAGGTGTTCGGGTTCTCGCCGTCCAGATAGCGCTGGTAGCGCGACGAGTACTGGCAGTAGTTGATAAAGGCTTTACGCACCTTGCCAATTTTCGGCAGGGACTGCTGCAGCAGCAGGAAATTCGGCAGGCTGGCGGTTTTGAACGCTTCGAACAGCACCACCTGGTTTTCGCGGGCAAGCGCAATGGCCGTTTCCACTTCCTGGATATTTGACGCCAGCGGCTTCTCGCAAATCACATGCTTTTTATGGCTGAGGAACAGCTTTGTCTGCGGGAAGTGCAGGGAGTTCGGGCTGGCGATATACACCGCGTCAATGGCGTCGCTTTGCGCCATGTCATCAAGCGAAGTGAAGAGATGCTCAACGAGGTAATCGTTGGCAAAACTCTGCGCCTGCTCAAGGCTGCGGGAATAGACTGCGGTAAGCTTAAGTTTGCCGGTTTCGTGGGCGGCGTCGACGAACTGGCGTGTGATCCAGTTCGTACCAATGACTGCGAAACGTATCATAAACGTTTACGTACTCCGTAGCGGGGAACCTTTAGCCACTGTAGCACGTCATCATGACAATTCGCGTGCGCTATTCCGCATTACCATTTAACGATAAATGCGTAAGCCATAGTCGGGTATCAAACTCCAGCTGGTGGTACTGCGGCTCCATGTGGCAGCACAGGGAATAGAACGCTTTGTCGTGCTCTTTCTCTTTCAGGTGCGCCAGCTCGTGGACGACGATCATCCGCAGAAAGGCTTCCGGTGCGTTACGGAACACCGTCGCGACGCGGATTTCGGCCTTCGCTTTCAGCTTGCCGCCCTGAACGCGGGAGATGGCGGTGTGCAGGCCGAGCGCGTTTTTCAGCACGTGGATCTTGTTGTCGTACATCACCTTGTTGATCGGCGGCGCGCTCTTCAGATACCGGCTTTTCAGATCCTGCGTATACTGCCAGAGGGCCTTATCGGTCGCGAAATCGTGCGTGCCGGGATAGCTTTTTTCCAGCACCGCGCCGAGCTTCTGCTCGGCTATCAGGCTGCGAACCTGAGTCAGTAAATGCTCCGGATAGCCCTGGAGATAAGTAAGTTGGTTCATCAACGCCCCAAATCGACAATAAAACGGGTATACTCACGCACCCTTTTCAGGGATACGCCAAATTTTACCATTCAGGAGGGCCGATGAGCCACTTAGACAACGGTTTCCGTTCACTCAACCTTAAACGTTTCCCGGAAACGGACGACGTTAACCCGCTCATGGCGTGGGAAGCGGCGGATGAATATCTGCTGCAGCAGTTGGATGAGACTGAAATCCGCGGCCCGGTTTTGATCCTGAATGACGCGTTTGGCGCGCTGGGCTGCGCCCTGGCGGAACACACGCCATACAGCATCGGCGATTCCTACCTGAGCGAGCTGGCGACGCGTGAAAACCTGCGCCATAACGACATCGAAGAGTCCAGCGTGAAGTTCCTCGACAGCACCGCGGAATACCCGCAGGCGCCGGGCGTGGTGCTGATCAAAGTGCCAAAAACCATGGCGCTGCTGGAGCAACAGCTGCACGCGCTGCGTAAGGTCGTGACGCCGGAAACGCGCATTATCGCGGGAGCCAAAGCGCGCGATATTCACACTTCGACGCTGGAGCTGTTCGAGAAGGTCCTCGGCCCGACCACCACGACGCTGGCCTGGAAAAAAGCGCGCCTGATCAACTGCACCTTCAGCGCACCGGAGCTGGCCGACGCGCCGGAGACCCTGAGCTGGAAGCTGGAAGGCACCGACTGGACCATCCACAACCATGCGAACGTCTTCTCCCGCACCGGGCTGGATATCGGCGCGCGTTTCTTTATGGAACATCTGCCGGAAAATCTGGAAGGTGAAATCGTCGACCTGGGCTGCGGTAACGGCGTGATTGGCCTGACGCTGCTGGCGAAGAACCCGGACGCCAGCGTGGTGTTCAGCGACGAATCGCCAATGGCGGTGGCCTCCAGCCGTCTGAACGTGGAAACCAACATGCCGGAAGCGCTGGACCGCTGCGAGTTTATGATCAACAACGCGCTGTCGGGCGTAGAGCCTTTCCGCTTCAACGCCGTGTTCTGCAACCCGCCGTTCCACCAGAAGCACGCCCTGACGGATAACGTCGCGTGGGAGATGTTCCACCACGCGCGCCGCTGCCTGAAAATCAACGGCGAGCTATACATCGTGGCGAACCGCCACCTGGACTACTTCCACAAGCTGAAGAAGATTTTCGGCAACTGCGTCACCATTGCGACGAACAATAAGTTCGTGGTGCTGAAGGCGGTGAAGCTGGGACGTCGTCGGTAAGATTGTTATGTGCTGCCTGATGCCCTCACCCCAACCCTCTCCCACAGGGAGAGGGCGCAAACGCTAAAAACGGCAACTGGGTTGCCGTTTTGCTTTTACCCTGCCGCCCGGCAATGCCCTAGATCGCCAGAGCCAACTTCGTCCCCTGCGCAATTGCCCGCCGCGCATCCAGCTCCATCGCCACGTCGCACCCGCCGATCAAATGCACCGTTTTACCGGCTTCGCGCAGCGGATCGGCCAGATCGCGCTTCGGCTCCTGCCCGGCGCATAAAATCACATGATCCACACGCAGCAGCTGCGGTTCGCCGCCGATCGTGACGTGCAGACCCTCGTCGTCGATCTTCTGGTAGCTGACCGCCGGGATCATCTTCACCCCGCGCGAGAGAAGGGTGGCGCGGTGGATCCAGCCCGTGGTTTTGCCCAGCCCTTCGCCCGGCTTGCTGGCCTTACGCTGCAGCATCACGATCTGGCGCGGGCTTTTCGGCAGCTGCGGCCCTTCCGGGCGCAGTCCGCCGGACTGGTTCAGGCTGGTGTCGATACCCCATTCCACGCAAAACTCGGCAATGTTCTGGCTGGTGGCCTCGCCCGGCTGGCTTAAGTACATGGCGGTATCAAAGCCGATCCCGCCGCAGCCGATAATCGCAACCTTCTCGCCAACCGGCGTTTTGTCTCGCAATACATCCAGATAGCTCAACACCTTCGGATGATCGATACCCTCGATCGCCGGCAGGCGCGGTACGATCCCGCTCGCCAGGATCACCTCGTCGAAACCGATCAGATCCGCCGCGCTGACAAACTGGTTAAGCCGCAGCTCGACGCCCGTAAGCTCGATCATCCGGCGGTAGTAGCGCAGCGTTTCATAAAACTCCTCTTTGCCGGGGATCTGTTTGGCGATATTAAACTGCCCGCCAATCTCCGCCAGCGCATCAAACAGCGTCACGCTGTGCCCGCGCGAGGCGGCATTCACCGCAAACGCCAGCCCCGCCGGGCCTGCGCCCACCACGGCCAGGCGTTTTTTACTGACCGCCGGAACGATCGGCATTTTGGTTTCATGGCAGGCGCGCGGGTTAACCAGGCAAGAGGTGACCTTGCCGACGAAGATCTGATCCAGACAGGCCTGGTTACAGCCGATGCAGGTGTTGATCTCGTCCGCACGGCCGCTTTGCGCTTTAGAGAGCAGTTCGGCATCGGCCAGGAACGGGCGCGCCATCGACACCATATCGGCGTCGCCTCGCGAAATCACATCGTCCGCCACCTGCGGATCGTTAATGCGGTTGGTGGTGACCAGCGGAACAGAGACTTTGCCTTTCAGCTTCCGTGTTACCCAGCTGAACGCCGCGCGCGGCACCGGCGTGGCAATGGTTGGGATGCGCGCCTCGTGCCAGCCGATGCCGGTGTTAATAATGGTAGCGCCTGCGGCTTCAATCGCCTGCGCCAGCTGCACGGTTTCATCGAACGTGCCGCCGCCTTCCACCAGGTCGAGCATCGACAGGCGGAAGACGATAATAAAGTCCGCGCCCGCACGTTCGCGCACCGCGCGCACCACCTCCACGGCAAAGCGCATCCGGCGGGCATAGTCGCCGCCCCATTCGTCGTCGCGCTGGTTGGTGCGGGCCGCGAGGAACTCGTTAATCAGATAGCCTTCTGAGCCCATCACCTCCACGCCGTCGTAGCCCGCCTCGCGCGCCAGCGCCGCGCAGCGGGCAAAGTCGTCGATCAGCGCGAGGATCTCATCGTGGCTGAGGGCGTGAGGTTTAAAGCGGTTAATCGGCGCCTGAATGGCCGACGGCGCGACCAGGTTCGGCTGATAGCTGTATCGCCCGGTGTGCAGGATTTGCAGGGCGATTTTGCCGCCCTCGCGGTGTACCGCGTCGGTCACAATGCGGTGGTGCGGCAGCTGTGACGCATCGTTCAGCACCGCGCCGCCCTCCATACCCACGCCGGAAGGCGCAGGGGCTACGCCGCCGGTGACAATCAGCGCTACCCCGTGGCGGGCGCGCTCGGCATAGAAGGCCGCCAGACGCTCGGCCCCGTCCGGATGCTCCTCCAGCCCGGTGTGCATCGAGCCCATCAACACGCGGTTTTTGAGTGTAGTGAACCCCAGATCGAGAGGGGCGAATAACGACGGGTAGCGGCTCATAGTCTCTTCCAGTGTAAAATTATTGTTATGTGGTCGGATGAGTTACTAATTTAGCCAGCGGCAGCGGAAAGGTAAAAGCGGGATCAAATGATTGTGATAGATCTCAAAGAACTTCGCCCCTCACCCTAACCCTCTCCCCAAAGGGGAGAGGGGACTGGCTGGAGCGGTCTCAAAGAATTGGCTCGATCTGTTTTTTTCCCTCTCCCCTCAGGGGAGAGGGGCAGGGTGAGGGGTGTGGGTTTTTGCTAACCCCGGCGCCTGCCACATCGACGTCGTCAGCCCGCTGTCCACCAGCCCAAGCTGGTCCGCGTACACCGCCTGCCATTTCTGCATCATGCCGTCGTACAGCTCGCGGTGCTGCGGGTTTGGCGTGAACTCGCGGCTCCACTTCACCAGCCGCTCGCCCGTCGAGGCCATATCCGCAAACAGCCCCGCGCCCGCGCCGGCGGCAATCGCGCAGCCGAGCGCCGTTGCCTCTTTCACTTCCGGCACGCGCACCGGCAGCCCGGTGACGTCGCTTAAAATCTGACTCCACAGGGCGCCCTTAGCCCCGCCGCCCGCAAACACCAGGCTCTCAAACGTCACGCCGGAGAAGCGCGAGATCTGCGCCAGGTTGCAGGCCGAGACAATCGCCGCGTTCTCCTCCAGGGCGCGGAACAGCGTCGCTTTGTTGCACTTTTCCGGGTCGATGGAGAGGTTAATAAACGACGGCGCGGCGTGGTACCACTGCTTGAAATGCATCGCGTCGGAGAAGATCGGCATCACCCCGTGGGAGCCCGCCGGCACGCGGCTGGCCATCTCTTCCAGCAGGGAATAGGTGTCCATCCCCATCCGCTCGGCAATCAGCTTTTCCTCGGCGCAGAAGGCGTCGCGGAACCAGCGCATGGTCAGCCCCGTGAAGAAGCTGATCGACTCCGCCTGCGCCATACCGGGAATAACGTGCGGGTTCACGCGGATGTTCATGTCGGGGTCGGTGCGCACCTGCGGCAGATTGACCACCTGCTGCCAGAAGGTACCGCCCAGCACCGCCGTCTGTCCGGCGCGGACCACGCCCAGCCCCAGACAGCCCAGCTGCACGTCGCCGCCGCCCATCACCACCGGCGTGCCTTCGCGCAGGCCGCTCTGCTGCGCGGCCTCTTTGGTAATCGCGCCCAGCACGGTGCCGGTCTCTTTCACCGGGGAGAGGATATCGGCGCGCAGCCCGGCCATATCGAGCAGCGCCGGACGCCAGTCGCGGGAGAAGAGATCCAGCATGCCGGTGGTGCCCGCGTTAGACGGGTCGACCGCCAGCTCGCCCGAGAGCTTCGCCGCCAGCCAGTCGCTGATCATGGTGATGGTCGCGGCCTTGCGGTAAATATCCGGACGATGGTGCGCCAGCCACAGCAGGCGCGGCATGGCGCTCAGCGCCAGCGTCTGGCCGGAAACCTCATACACCTCGGATTCAAAACGGTCGTCGTGGATCTCTTTGAGTTCGGCCACCTCGCGGCTGGCGCGGGCGTCGACGTTGGCGCAGGCCCAGATGGCCTCGCCGTTGCGGTCATACAGCACGATCCCCTCGCGCATCGAGCAGCAGGCGACGGACTGAATATCCGCCGCGCTCAGGCGCGCACGCTCCAGCGCCTGATGAATGCACCGGCAGGCCAGCAGCCAGTTGGTCTCGAGGTCGAACTCCATCGATCCCGGCACGTTCTCCACGCTCAGGTGCTTCCACTCGGCCTGGCCGACGGCAATCTGGTTGCCCTGTAAATCGAAAATAACGGCGCGAACGCTGCCTGTCCCTGCATCTAACGCTAAAAGGTAACTCATGAGCTTGCCTCGTTGTTAGCGCAGGGCCTGCCCGTTACGTCAGGGCCAGCACCGCGCGGGCTGTCGTCTCCTCCGTCACCAGGCCATTGATACGGCGACCCTTCAGTGCGGCATAAATCGCATCGGCTTTCTCTTCTCCTCCGGCCACGCCAACGATGGTGGGCAGCTGCGCCAGTTCATCGAGCGTGACGCCCAGCAGTTCTTTGTGGATCTCCAGCTCCTCGACGCATTCGCCTTCGGCATTGAGGAAATAGCCGAGAATGTCGCCGACCGCGCCCTTGCGGGCATACATCAGCTGTTCACCTTCGCTGATATAGCCGGATCGCAGTATCGTGGCGTCACGGCGCTGGTTCACTGAACCAATGCCGACCACAGCGACGTCGGCGGCGGTCGCGGCGAGGATCACGTCCCGCACGCTGGTCTCGCGTTTTAAGATCCCAGCCACCTCTGCGGATGACACGCGAAGCGGGGCGGGGATCATGCTGACGCTGCAGGCCGCATCCAGCTGGCCGATACCGGTCATATACGGCCCGACGCCGCCGGAGAGCGTCACCAGGCGGATCTGCTGCGAGCTGATAAAACCGCTCAGGTGCTGCAGGCTGCTCATGGTGGTTTCACCAAACCCCACCGCCAGAAGCTGGCCGGGCTCCAGTACGCCCATCAGCGACTGCGCCGCGCCAATGCCGAGCCGCACGTTCATCGGCGGCGTATTTAATGCGGGCATCACGCGCACCAGCTTCAGGCCAAAGCGCTGCTGTAGCTCGGTCTCCAGCGCCAGGCAGCCCTCGTAGCGGGAGTTGATCTGCACGCGGATCACCCCGGACTGACGGCCTTTTTCCAGCAGGCGGGAGATCTTCAGGCGCGGCAGCCCGAGCCGCTCGCCGATGTCGTTCTGGGTTAATCCGTCGTGGTAGTAGCACCAGGCCACGCGCGCCACGAGCTCCTCTTCCGCCAGTGCCAGCCCGGCAAACCGTCCTTCTTCCGCAGTGCGTTTATCGCTCATAGTTGAACTCTTATAAAAATTTAGATCATATGTTCGTGATGGCGCGAAGGGAAAGTGTGACCTACGCGACAAAACGGATCTTTTCGATCGTTTCTGGTTTATCTGTATCTCAATCGATAAAACTGTGATCCCTGCACGGTTGTAAATATAGTTCACCGTCTACGCTTTTGAACATTATTAAATCTAAAAATCATTTGTTCAATAGCGGAGCGATGATGATACCACTTCTCGACGCGCGGAATATCAGCAAGCAGTTCTCAGGCGTGCCGGTCTTAAAAGGCATTGATTTCACGCTGCTTGCGGGCCAGGTGCACGCCCTGATGGGCGGAAACGGCGCGGGAAAATCGACGCTGATGAAGATCATCGCCGGGGTCGAAACGCCGGACAGCGGTGAACTTTCTGTCGAGGGGCAGTCATATGCGCGGCTCACGCCCGCTCAGGCGCACGGGTTAGGCATTTATCTGGTGCCGCAGGAGCCGCTGTTGTTCCCCAACCTGACGGTGCGGGAAAACATCCTGTTCCGCCTGCCGCGCGAACGCGATCTGGAAAAGCGGCTGGCGGAGAAGCTCCAGCAGCTGCAGTGCCAGCTTAACCTCGACGCCGCCGCCAGCACCCTGGAGGTGGCGGACCAGCAGATGGTGGAGATCCTGCGCGGGCTGATGCGCAACGCGAGGATCCTGATCCTCGACGAACCTACGGCCTCCCTCACGCCCGGCGAAACCGAGCGGCTGTTCCGCCAGATCCGCGCCCTGCAGGCGCTCGGCGTCGGGATTGTCTTTATCTCGCACAAGCTGCCGGAAATTCGCATGCTTTCGAGCCACGTCTCGGTGATGCGCGACGGCGCGGTGGTGCTGAGCGGTGAAACCGCGCAGTTTGACGACAGCGCCCTGATCGCCGCCATGACGCCGGTAAGCCGGGAGAAATCCCTCAGCGATACGCAAAAGCTGTGGCTGGCGCTGCCGGGCAACCGCCGCACCCAGCCGCAGGATTTCCCGGTGCTGCGCGTTGACGATCTCACCGGGGAAGGGTTTATCGATCTCAGCCTTGAGATCTACGCCGGAGAGATCGTCGGCCTGGCCGGGCTGGTGGGATCCGGACGCACCGAGTTTGCGGAAACGCTCTACGGCCTGCGGCCGGTACGCGGGGGCCGCATCTGGCTGGAGAATCAGGAGATCACCGACGATTCGGTAAGTTCACGCCTGAAAAAAGGGCTGGTCTACCTGCCGGAAGACAGGCAGGTGTCCGGCCTGTTCCTCGACGCGCCGATCCGCTGGAACACCGTGGCGCTGAACGAGCCGTCGATTTGGCAGCAGCGCAAGCGGGAGGCTGCGGTGGTGGAGCGCTACCATCGGGCGCTGGGGATCAAGCTCAACCATGCGGATCAAACCGTGCGCACGCTCTCCGGCGGCAACCAGCAGAAGGTGCTGCTGGCGCGCTGCCTGGAGGCCAATCCTTTACTGCTGATCGTCGATGAACCGACGCGCGGGGTGGACGTCTCGGCGCGCGCCGACATCTATCAGCTGATAAAAAGCGTGGCGGCGCAGAACGTGGCGGTGCTGATGATCTCAAGCGATCTCGACGAGTTTCCGGGGCTCGCGGACCGCGTGCTGGTGATGCATCAGGGCGTGCTCAGCGGCGAGCTGTCGCGCCACGCCGTCAGTCTCGACAGGATGATGTCGCTGGCGTTTGGAGGGCAATCATGAAGACCTTACTCAAAAACCGCGAGCTGAGCGCGTTTCTCGCCATTCTGGCGCTGTTCGCCGTGCTGGTGGCGCTGAACCCGTCCTACTTCAGCCTGCAGACGCTGGGGATGATCTTCGCCAGCTCGCAGATCCTGATCCTGCTGGCCATCGGCGCGGCGCTGGTAATGCTGACCCGCAATATCGACGTGTCCGTCGGCTCAACCGTCGGGCTGTCCGCCATTGCCGTCGGCGTGGCGCTGAACAGCGGCTACAACCTGTCGGTTTCCATTCTCTTCGCGCTGTCTATTGGCGCGCTGGCCGGGGCGTTCAACGGGTTTCTGGTGGTGGGGCTGCGCATCCCGGCGATTGTCGCCACCCTCGGCACGCTGGGGCTGTACCGCGGTGCGATGCTGCTCTGGACCGGCGGAAAGTGGATTGAGGGGCTGCCACCCGGGCTGAAATCCCTCTCTGAGCCTGCTGCCATCGGCATATCGCCGCTCGGCATGCTGGTGTTGATTATCGCGGCCACAGGCGCGTGGACGCTCTCGCGCACCGCGTTCGGGCGTGATTTCTACGCGGTGGGGGATAACCTCGCCGCCGCGCGCCAGCTGGGCGTGGCGGTGAACCGCACGCGAATGCTCGCCTTTACCCTTAACGGCATGCTGGCGGCCTGCGCCGGGATTATCTTTGCCGCACAGATTGGCTTCGTGCCCAACCAGACCGGCAGCGGGCTGGAGATGAAGGCCATCGCCGCCTGCGTGCTCGGCGGTATTTCGCTGCTGGGCGGCACGGGCACGCTGGTTGGCGCGCTGCTCGGGGCCTTCTTCCTGACCCAAATCGACACCGTGCTGGTGCTGTTCAGGCTTCCCGCCTGGTGGAACGACTTTATCGCCGGGCTGGTGCTGCTGGGCGTTTTGGTGCTCGACGGGCGCCTGCGCCAGGCGCTGGCGCGCCATCAGCGGGCGCTGAAGTATGGCCGCTTCCAGCCGGGCAACAGAGGGGGAAAGCACGTCACCCCTTTTCCAAAACGCAAAAAAGAGGTGGCGTAAATGAGGCTTAACTGGGAAAGCGCGCTGCTGATTTTACTGGTGCTGGAGATCCTGCTCTTTGGCGCCATCAACCCGCGCATGCTCGACGTCAACATGCTGCTGTTCAGCACCAGCGACTTTATCTGCATCGGCATTGTGGCGCTGCCGCTCACGCTGGTCATCATCAGCGGCGGGATCGACATCTCCCTCGGCTCGACCATCGGCCTGTGCGCCATCGCGCTGGGCGTGATGATGCAGGCGGGGTGGCCGATGGCGGTCGCCGTTCCGCTGACGCTGCTGCTCGGCCTGCTCTGCGGATTACTTAATGCCGCGCTGATTCACTACACCGGCATCAGCCCGCTGGTAATCACCCTTGGCACGCTCTACCTCTACGGCGGCGGCGCGCTGCTGCTCTCCGGCATGGCGGGCGCGACGGGCTACGAGGGCATCGGCGGCTTCCCGGACGGCTTCACGGCGTTCGCTAACCTCACGGTGCTGGGTCTGCCGATCCCGCTGGTGCTGTTCGCGGTGATTACGTTTTTCTTCTGGCTGATTACCCACCGCGGGCGCTTTGGCCGTCATCTGTTTTTGATCGGGCAAAACCCGCGCGCGGCGCGCTATGCGGCGCTGTCGGTGAACGGTATGCCCTACGCGCTGTACGGGCTGGTGGGCATGGCCTCCGCCATTGCCGCGCTGGTGATGGTCTCCTACTTCGGCTCCGCGCGTTCGGATCTGGGGCGCGATTTACTGATGCCAGCGCTCACTGCCGCCGTGCTCGGCGGGGCCAATATCTACGGCGGGTCAGGTTCGGTTGTCGGTACGGCGCTGGCGGCGCTGCTGGTGGGCTACCTGCAGCAGGGTTTACAGATGGTCGGCATCCCTAACCAGGTGTCGAGCGCGCTGTCAGGGGCGCTGCTGGTTGTGGTGGTGATGGGACGTTCGCTGAGTCTGCACCGCGAGTGGGTGCGTTCTCTCTTTAGAAAACTATCCGGAGCGTAAGATGAAAACAAAACTGTTCGTCCTGGCAATGGCTCTCAGCTTCGCCTCGGCGCAGGCGGCGGACCGCATTGCCTTTATCCCGAAGCTGGTGGGCGTGGGGTTCTTCACCAGCGGCGGCAACGGCGCGAAAGAGGCGGGGAAAGACCTCGGCGTGGACGTGACCTACGACGGCCCGACCGAGCCGAGCGTCTCCGGCCAGGTGCAGCTCATCAATAACTTCGTCAACCAGGGCTATAACGCCATTATCGTCTCCGCCGTGTCCCCGGACGGTCTCTGCCCGGCGCTCAAGCGCGCGATGCAGCGCGGCGTCAAGGTCCTGACCTGGGATTCGGACACCAAACCGGAGTGCCGCAGCATCTATATCAACCAGGGGACGCCGGAGCAGCTCGGCGGCCTGCTGGTGGAGATGGCGGGCAAACAGGTCACCAAACCGAACGCTAAAGTGGCGTTCTTCTACTCAAGCCCGACCGTCACCGACCAGAACCAGTGGGTGAAAGAGGCGAAGGCCAAAATCGAGAAAGATCATCCGCAGTGGCAGGTCGTGACGACCCAGTTTGGCTATAACGACGCCACCAAATCTCTGCAAACCGCCGAAGGGATCTTAAAAGCGTATCCGGATCTGGATGCGATCATCGCCCCGGACGCCAACGCGCTTCCAGCGGCGGCGCAGGCGGCGGAAAACCTGAAACGCGAAGGGGTGGCGATTGTTGGCTTCAGCACGCCGAACGTCATGCGCCCGTACGTTGAGCGCGGCACGGTGAAAGCCTTCGGCCTGTGGGACGTGGTGCAACAGGGCAAAATTGCGGTCAATGTCGCCGATCGTCTGCTGAAAAAAGGCGATCTTAACGTCGGCGACAGCGTGGACGTAAAAGATATAGGCGCGCTGAAGGTCGAGCCGAACAGCGTGCAGGGCTACCAGTATGAGGCGAAGGGCAACGGCATCGTGCTGCTGCCGGAGCGCGTGGTGTTCACCAAAGAGAACATCAGCAAATATGATTTCTGACGGGGGAGCAAATGGCTGATTTAGACGACATCAAAGACGGCAAGGATTTTGGCATCGGCACGCCGCAGCAGAATGTGCCTTACACCCTGAAGGGCTGCGGCTCGCTGGACTGGGGCATGCAGTCCAGACTTGCGCGCATCTTCAACCCGCAGAGCAACCGCACGGTGATGCTGGCCTTTGACCACGGCTACTTTCAGGGGCCGACCACCGGCCTTGAGCGTATCGATCTCTCCATCGCGCCGCTGTTTGGCGAAACCGACGTGCTGATGTGCACCCGCGGCATCCTCAGGAGCCAGGTGCCAGCCGCGACGAACAAACCGGTGGTGCTGCGCGCCTCCGGCGGTAATTCGATTCTGGGCGAGCTGTCGAACGAGTGCGTGGCGGTGGCGATGGAAGACGCGCTGCGCCTGAACGTCTGCGCGGTGGCGGCGCAGGTGTACATCGGCAGCGAGTTCGAGCATCAGTCGATCAACAACATCATCAAGCTGGTGGACGCGGGCGCGCGCTACGGCATGCCGACGCTGGCGGTAACGGGCGTCGGTAAAGAGATGGCGCGGGACGCGCGCTATTTCTCGCTGGCCAGCCGCATCGCCGCCGAAATGGGGGCGCAGTTCGTCAAAACCTACTACGTGGACGAGGGCTTTGAAAAAGTGACCGCCAGCTGCCCGGTGCCGATTGTGATCGCCGGGGGCAAAAAGCTGCCGGAGCACGAGGCGCTGGAGATGTGCTGGCGGGCGATCGACCAGGGCGCGTCCGGCGTGGACATGGGGCGCAATATCTTCCAGTCCAGCGCGCCGCTCGCCATGCTGAAGGCGGTGAAAAAAGTGGTTCACGAGAGCTGGAACGCCCGCGATGCGTTTCAGTTCTGGCAGGAAGAGAAACAGGGAGAAGCAAAATGAACGTGACGCTGGTTGAAATCAACATCAAGCCCGAGCGGGTGGACGAGTTTCTGGAGGTGTTTCGCGCCAACCACGAGGGGGCAATCCAGGAGCCGGGAAACCTGCGCTTTGACGTATTGCAGGACCCGAGGGTGAAGACCCGGTTCTTTATCTACGAAGCCTATAAAGACGAAGAGGCGGTGCTGGCGCACAAGCAAACCCCGCACTACCTGGCGTGCGTGGATAAGCTTGAGGAATTGATGTCGGAGCCGCGCAAGAAACGCAGTTTTGTGGGGCTGTTGCCGGAGTAGCGGAGTTACCCGACAGAGCCTGTCTGTCGGGTAAACACGTTGTCAGAAATTAACCTTCTGCAATGTCATTATCAAATTATCAGCACTGTATTTACTCAGTAGCTTTTCATCCACATGGGGGAGAGGGCTTTGCAAAAAGTCCTGAAGACCTTCAATATCATCCACGTTATAAATAAAGATTCGTGAAGGGTCGTAAAGATCCATGCTTCGAATCGACGCGTTTGTGGTAATTAATTTTTTATTGAAAATAAGTGCTTCCAAAGCACGTAGCGTTAATCCTCGTTGCTCTGGTTTATTGATTTCCAGTAAAACAGAGGCGTGCTTCACCTTCTCAATGTTTTCGATGTAGCTAAGTCTTTTATTTTGACAGTTGTCCGGATAGCTATCATGATTATTGTATTTATCCAACAGATAAAAATCGGGTTTATAACCGCTATTCTCAAGTTCAGGCGTAAGGATTTTCAGAGTTTCTGCACGAATCGGTTCATAGCCTCCAACAAAAAAACAGCGCTTATTCTCGCTCTTGCTCTCTTTTTGTAACCGTTGAATTTCATGCAGGCTGAACGGTAAAAATTGCTCAATCATTGCCAGGCTATAGCGTTGGCAGTCAGCAGAGTCAAAACTAAATATTACGTCAAATACCGGGCGAACCGTTTCGATATAGTCTTCGTCTTCTTTGAGTTGACCCAGGAGGCGGCGCTTACGTGTTAAGGCCACAACCGAATCGCGCAGGATTAACACTTTTTTGCACGGCATGCTGGCAATATAATCCAGGAAGGGGAAAACGCTATAGCCGTTACAAATTACAATATCATCTGGTTTTATCGCTGATAATTTAACTGCACAATGAAAACGTTTATGCCATTTTTTTAACAGCGTACCGGGCATAAGGGCATTAACTGATTTATAGCGCCGCATAATACGATTAATTTTCATGACGGGATAATCCTTCGCCAGAGAATTAAGCATCATAATTTCAAAATCATTTACCCATTCCAGAAAATAGTAGCGCATGGTCCCTCAAGGTTGATGGTCGATTTTTTCCAAATGATATCCTATTCCAAAGGGAGAATCATTATGCCGGTATGCTGAGGTTGTAATCTCTTGCAAGCAGTGGTGTATGCACCGTTATGTCAGGCAACAGCTTTCCAGATTATTAATCCACTCCGCGCTTGTTTCTGACCAGCGAGCTTCCGACGTGGACATGGGGCGCAACATCTTCCAGTCCAGCGCGCCGCGCGTCATGCTGAAGGCGATGAAAAGTGGTTCATGAGACCAGGAATGCCTGTGAAGTGGGTTTCTGGATATGTTCCATGCTAACCACGAGGGGGCAATCCAGGAGCCGGGAAATCTGCGCTTTGACGTATTGCATGATCCGAGGGTGAAACCCCGGTTCTTTATCTACGAGGCCTATAAAGACGAAGAGGCGGTGCTGGCGCACAAGCAAACGCCGCACTATCTGGCGTGTGTGGATAAACTTGAAGGGTTGATGTCGGAGCCGCGCAAGATACGCAGTTTTGTTGGGCTTTTGCCGGAATAAGAGGGGAGTGTTTCTGCGATGAAAACCCCCTCACGGCAGATGAGGGGGAAATGTTGTTACTTTGATTTAGCCTGTGCAGCCTGCTGCATCTCCTGCACTTTTTTCGCGGCAGCCTGCTGATTCTGGCGGAGGGTATCGCTGGCCGCGACAAGAAATTCCGGATGTGTGGCCAGGTAAACAGAGATGGCCTCGCCGATTTGCTCCGGATGCGCAGTGAAATACTCCTCGGCAATTTTGCCGATTTGAGCTTGCTGCTCCGGCGTGAAGGCGGGTTTTTCCTGTGCCTGGCTCAGTACAGGTGTTGAAATCGCTGTCAGCAGCACCAGCTTGGTGAAAATTGATTTGGTCAGGTTCATGTTTTAACTCACTCAATATTAGTATTTTTTGTGACGACAGGCATCACGCGCCCATAGTCATTGATGCTTTGCCAGACTAACTGGCAGTTCACCTTGTCCGGACACCAGTTGCTCTGTCGTTGGCTAAACGGAGCCACAACCCCCGCGTCATCAATCGCTTTACCGTTCACCTTGAGGTTGAATAGCGTGACGTAATAGGGAGTTTTGTTTTCAACAGTAAGACCGCCGGCGGTATGTCGCCATACAAGCTGTCGATACGCGTCTTCCGGGCTGCCCTTCAACCCGGAAGGGCGGTAGAACAGTTTGAGGTTCGACCGCACAGCCAGCTGAACCTTATCTGGTTCAGCTGCGCCTGACGGGATCGCGGCAATACTCACGGTATATAAGCTTTCACGATCGGACGGTAAATTGTCGCCGGTTTGAACGATGCGAAGCGTGTTTTCTCTGCCTGCGGCAAGTGAAAAAAGCGGAGGGGTAATCGTAAATGCTACATCGCTTGTCTGAGCATTTTCGTTGCCGAACCATATGTCTCCACGCGTAATCTTAGAATTCACCAGGTATGCGATGGCAGAACGGTTATAGACCGATACGCTTGCGCTTTTTTTCTTTTCAGAGATCACGAAACGGGTGCCGCCAACGACGACACCAGCCTGTGCAACTGAACAGAAAAACAGAATCAGAATGCACAATTTACGCATAGGTCAAAACAAACGTTGCAGAGGCATTTGCCGTACCAGCAGTAACGGTTCCACCATTAGCTACATAACGGGCGTAAAAATTCAGTGTTGCAGTCGTTTCGCCTTCGGCAGGAGTGATTTTTGCGCTCTCATCGCCAAAAGGAATAAGGCTGTAATCGGCGTTATAGATCCCCACGCCAACACCTGCCGCCGAAGATGCACCTGTCGTTAATGCGAGCAAATCAGCATTTTGGCTATCCGCTGTCCCTTCGAAATGAACGGTAACGGTTTTCACCGCTGCCGGACATTTCTCAAGATTTATGGCGAAAGGTTCGAAAACCGATCCATCGCCCGCCCTGGTAAATTGCTTACTCGCTACGCTACCTAAGTTAACGTTGAGCGTTTTCGAATCAGCGGTTACCGCACAACTGCTCTCTACAATTTTACCAAGCACATTAATTGTGCCGTCATGAGCGGTCGCACTGAATCCTGCCAGCCCGAGCAGGAGATGCGCACAAACCAACATAATACGTTTCATTGCCGCCTCCTATTGGTAATTCATATCAAAATACATAACGGCGGTGGCATCCCCGGCCGTCACGTCTGTTTTAGTTGATTTGTATCGTAAATAAAAGTCGAGGGTGTTATCGCCTTCAACCAAAGGATAAACATCCGAATCGCTATTATTAATGCTGATAGGGTTCTGGTTGGCATCTAATATCTGTACGCCAATGCCGGTCGCCATTTTACCTTCAGTCCCTTTTCCAGTGTCAGATAATGCCAATAAAGTTTGGTCACTGTTATCGCTGGTTCCACTAAAGAGGACTTTCGAGCCTGCAATATCTGCGCTACAGTCTTTTAGCTTAATATTAAACTTCGCGGCTGCCGTTGTGGTACCTACGGTTGGAAAATCCGCAGGCGAAAACTGGCCGATAGTGACATCCTGGTTGGCACTGGACGTATCCACATCGCAGGCTGAGGCGACAATGGTTCCTGTAAACTTCAGGTTGTCGGCGGCATTAGCACCCTGTATACCTATTAATAATGCTAACAGGTATGCTGGTCTGAATATATTCATTGTATTATTCCTGTTATGCAAAATCGATAACTACTGTGGCCAATGCGTTAAATACCCCTTCTTTCGGTCGATTGCCCGTAGTACTGATAGGGTAAGCCTTAAGCGTTACGGAGGCATTGCCATTACTATCAACATTGAACGGCAAAATACTATTGATATTATTAGGTTGTAGTATATTACCTTCCGCATTCGTGACTATGACGCCTACATCATTGTTGTCACTACCGATCGCATTACTGTTTCCGGCTACAGGCGTTGCTGTTAAACGTACCGACATATTCATCGCTTCTGAAATACCTGGGCCAGAGCAATGAATCGGTACATTGAAGGTTTTATCTGTAAATCCTGCCGGTTTTTGCCCTGCTGTTTTAAATGCTGAGTTCACCATGGTGCCAAAATCAATACTAATAATCTGCCCTGCATTAATAATACAACTCTGTGGAACTGTAACCGTACCCGTCAATGTATAATTAATTGTCGGGACACCAACCGGTTCACAGTACTCATCTGTTGTAAGACAAGAGTATAAACTCGCTATCGGAGTAGAAGCGAGCGATACAGTACCTACGAAAGGCTTCCTGATTCTCAAAGCAAGCTCACCATGTGAACCTGTTGCGTTCGAGTCATAATTTCTATTTATCCCACATGGATCATTAGGGACCGACATTGTTTCAACATTTGAAAATGGAACAGTACGTGTTCCAGTGCCTCCGTCAGTGCCAAAATGTGGATCGGTAATCGAAAGTTTCGCATCGAGATAATCAGAGTATATTAGCCAACCATCATCACCTGCTGATGGTAATGTGGTTGTGGTAGTCCAATGCCATTCGCGGGCTGTAGCAGGTTGAGCGCATGTACAGTTTTGAGTATATCCAGATAGTGTCCATTTATAGGCTGACCCAATAACTACTCCCGCTTTGTTTTGGTCTGGGTTCGTTACTGTAATTGTACCCACGTTGGCGGAAAGTTGATTGGTACTACCAGAGGCACCGGTGCAGTTTCCATTGGCAAAAACATTTCCACAGGAAAAAATTAATCCACCTACGATGAATATGAAATTCAATACAATTGAATTCAATATTGGTTTGTTTTTAACTAATAACATAGTCATTCCGAATTTCATAAATGAGATTACAGGCAAGTTACATTTTCTTTAACAATAGCCATTTTCAGATTATTGCTTGATAATGTGTAATTTGCGGAACATTGCTGTCTACTTTCAGAGCCCCATACTGCCTTGATCGTCCCTTTCGGCGCCAATCCAGCCAGATAAACTTCTCCATTTTCACCAACGATGCTATCACCACCGTTATCGCTGCGAGAGACCACCGTTCCGAAGGGAATCGGCTTGCCGTTATGCGTCAGTTTCAGCAGTGTACGCAGGCCTTTGTGGGCCTTAAACTCGGCGCGAACCAGAGCTCCTTTGGTCGGAACCACGTTAGTGACGGCATCGTCGATATCCAGATCATCGCCCATCGAGTTAGTATCAAGTGCCATGCGGTTCAGACGATAGGTTGTGGCGTAAGGAACGACGGCATAGCCGCGCAAATCGGTATGAACGCCAGCCTGACCTTCAACATTGACGTTATCCGCGCCAGGTGCGGCAATCAGCACGTTGGTATCGCCCAGCGGTTGGCTCAGCGTAATACCATTGCGATGCGCCACCACTCCGCCGCTCAGACCGTAGTTCACCTGCTGGTAATCGCCGTTGCTACTGTAGTTGTAGCCAGCGTTAGCGTTACCGTAACCCCCGTTGTACTGCAGGCTGGCGCTGCCGCTGGCACCGGTTCCGTGATTCTGGTAACCCTGCTGGACGCTATAGTTGAGGTTATTACTTTCTAGTAATGTACCGTTTACGCCTGCGTTTTGGGTGGTGGTGCCGTGTCTGTCCGTACTGAGACTATAAGTTGCATAAGCATTATTGTTGCTGCTTTGCGAAATATCCCCCCCAGGGGTCAGCCAGCTGCTCAGCGGAAGAGAAAGATTCAGCGCGTAAATCTGATCGCTCTCCGGCGCGCCCGCATTCTTGTTGTAGTTGTACGACAGGCTATATGAAATCCCTGCATACGTGCCGCTATAGCCAACCTGCATTAGCGTATCGGTGTCATCGGTGTTCCAGTAGCTTTGCTGGCTGCCCGTAACAAATATGGAACCATAATCATTTAACTGTTGTGAGACGTTCAGCTGTACTTTGCCGCGTTTGCTGTAGTAAAGGTTGTAGTAGCTGGCCCAGACAGGAGTATCTTGTTTATCGTCATCATCGTCGAAATCAGCGGTGTAGCCATCCATATGCTTATAAGCCGTATCATCCAGGGTATAGAAACCTGATGTGGAGTAACGGTAACCGAGCAGCTGGAAGTTGGTGCCAAAATCGTTAAGCGATTTTGCGTACAGGAAACGAACCGACTGACCATCATGGGTGCTGTCGTCTGCCAGGGTACTGTGAGCCTGAGTGACATCGACGGAAATTGCGCCGAAGTTCCCCATGTTGACACCACCACCCAGCGCGAATGCGGCGTAATCTTCGGATAACTGGCTACCGCCATAGGCGGTGAAGCCGTGAGGTAAACCCCAAGACAATGTGCCCTGCACAAAATTCATATCATCTTGCTGATCGCTGTTACCACGGTATTCCGCAGCGGTGGCAGCGTATTTCACCCTTCCTTCACGCTGGAGAACTGGAACGGCGGAGTAAGGCACGGAATAACTGGTTACGCTACCGTCAGACTCTTTGACTTCAACGGTTAAGTCACCGCTTGAAGAGGTGGGGAACAGATCATCAATAGCAAATGCACCAGGCGTAACGTAACTTTGATAAATGACATAGCCGTTCTGTTTGATCGTGACCTGGGCATTGCTTTTGGCAATACCGCGGATTGTCGGCGCGAACCCTCTCAGGCTGTCCGGTAGCATGTTGTCATCAGACGCCAACTGCACGCCACGAAACGGCACGCTATCGAAGATGTCCGACGGCGTGTAGCTGTCACCCATTGTCAACTCGCTCTTCAGCGGAATGATCGCGCGCTGGACATAGGTGCTAATGTGATCCCACTTGCTCTTCTCGTCTCTGTTGGAACTGTCGTAATTCCAGGATGAGTAATCGCGTAGGCGCCATGGACCCAGATTAAGCCCACTGTTTAACCCAAGGAAATAGTTATTATCCGAGTTGCCGCCCTCAGTGCGGTCCTGGCTGTTCGAGCCGGTGAATTGATAGTTCACCAGCAGAGCATTGATACCGTCATCCCATTCCTCTGAGGGAATATATCCGCGAGCATTGTTATTCATTGCCGCCTGCGGAATACTTATGTCTAATTTCTGGTGCTCAAAATCAAACGAGCTTGATGCCGAAGGAATCGTTTTTTCGATATCAACACAGCTGTCCGCCGGTGCTTTTGGTAAATCCGGAATAGCTTTGATATTAACACCCATATTCTGCAGCGCGTTTGGCGTGAGGCAGGCGATAAGTCCGGTGTCGTCAGATGAACTTTTATCATTTTTTCCACGGGCATTGAAGGTAACATCCCGGGTAGCAAGGAATGAGCCGTTCAGCCAAATTTCGACACGATATTTTCCCGCCGCCTGACCATTACCTTCGAAGCGCGACAAATCCGCCACTGCAGCAGGATCGCTTGCAAGGAAAGCTGGATTGAAATAGTTCCCTGCATAACTTTGGGTAGAAAAAATTGCTGCTATCAATGCCAGAGTTATCGGTGTGAGGGAAAATGATTTTAAATTATGTTGGTTATTACACTGCATGTGTTTGCACCAGTCTTATGTATTAGCCTGCGCAGGACTGCGTAGGCGTATTTGCGCCAAAATCATTGAGCGTCTGGAACGTTATTTTTCCGTTATTCCCGCCCGGAATATCAACAGTAAGGTTGCTTTTTGGAGCGACCATAGAGTTAGGTAACTTTGTTCCGCCGGAATAAAATCTCACTAAGGTAATATAATAAGGTGAAGGGTTAGTTAGCGTAACTTTATTACCGGAAAGTTGGCAGCGAAGCGTTTTTGGCGCATCAATGGATGGCGTTGGAAGTTTTTTGGGACGAACGAATAGCTTAATTACACTTTGAGTTGCAATTTGCAGATTATTTGCTGAAATTTTTGACTTATCAACAGACGGAATCGCTTTACTGTTAAGGTAAAATACGCTTTCACGGTCTGTTGGCAAGTCTGGACCTACATACATGATTCTCAGCGTGTTCTCTTTTTTAGCATGAATGACAAAAAGGGGAGGTGTGAGAATGAAATCTGACGATTTAACTCCACTGGCATCGTTAACCCATGACTGAATTAAAAATTCTGTGCTTTCTGAAGAGTTATTAATAGGCAGAGAGACTTGTTTATCTCCTTGCGAGTAAATAACGCGAGTCGCGCCAAGTGCTACGCCACCGGCATGGGCAAATGTTGTTGAACCTAGCATTACTAACCCCACCAGGCCGGTAGCGGTTTTTTTCAAGTAAGGATATTTCATTTCTAACTCTCTAATCACTGATAATAAAGGCTAAACCAAACCTGTGTGCTGGCATCACCTGGAATGACGTTTCGACTTGTCGCCCGATAACGTGCGGTGTAATTTAATACCGTTTCACCCTCTTCTAACGGCGAATATCTAACGGGAGAGGTATTAGGAACCAGTAAATGGCCAAGGGAGTCTGAAATACCTAATCCCACGCCATTGGATGCTCCTGCGTGATTACCTGTCCGGAAAACTAGCGGGTCTTTGCTATCGCTTTCACCGGTAAACATAATCCCGACGTTTTTCATTACTTCGGTAGAACAATCTTCAAGCTTTATCCGGAAGGAATGAGGAGCATTCCATTCACCTGGAGCGCTAAATGTATTATTGCGCACCTGCCCCATTTGCACAGTCTGATCCTGGCTATCCGTTGCAACAGAACATCCTGCGTTCACCACCTCACCATAAAAATGCACGTAGCCATATTTTATATAATTATTTAACGGAGCTGCGTGAACCGAAAGGGAGAAGATAATAAAGAACGGGGTCAGGACGCTGTAAAGGTTGCGACGCATTAATTGCCGCATATTGCCTCCACTGCAAAATTATAAAAAAAGCCTCCGCGATATGCTGCGGAGGCCTGCAGCATTATTCCTGATTAGGAATAAATCACATTAAAGGTTGCTACGGCTGCAACGTTACCTGGGGTAGATGCCGCTTTAGTCGCGATATAATCCACGCTCAGTGGTACAACGTTAGAGCCGTCGGCCAGAGTAATGGAAGAGGATTTTTCACCCATTTCCAGAACTTTACCATCCGGTCCGTACAGCTGCAGAGCAACGTTTTTAGCCGCGCCAGCGCCAGCTGTGTTAGCCAGAGTACCGGCTGCGTCTGCATCTTCCTGGCCGTTAAACATTACTGCAGCAGCAGTGCTCACAGTGGTATCGCAGTCTTCCAGTTTAATCTGGAAAGCTTCTTTCTGACCGGCTGCCTGACCTGCTGTAGCCAGACGAACGGTACGGACCTGACTCAGGGTTACAGTCTGGTCAAGAGAGTCAGCAGCGACTGCACAAGCTGCGTTAACAACTTCACCAATAAAGTTAACAGTACCACCCGCTACAGTTACATCTGCAGCCTGGGCTACGGATGCTGCACCACCTGCCATCAGAGCAGTTACAACCATTGCTAATACGTGCTTTTTCATTTGTTTCTCCAAAAAAACATTAAAGATTTTTTATCGCCAGAGCCAGAAACAATACTCACTGCTTTTTTGATGGCGGCGTTATCATTTCCTTTTTGCAGCAAGTGAATACGCACTTCTAAATAATTTGGTTCTATGTATAATTAATAGAACCTCTTAATTGTATTTTGTATCCCTTACTGTTCGGGATGCATTCTTGCAGTCAGCATGTTTATTTTCAAATTCATTTTTGTCTGTTTTTGGACTAATGTGTTGTATTGTATTTGTTCTTTAAGAATTCGTTGTAGAATGAGTATGTTGAGCGAAATATCCCGCACAGGATTAAGAAATTGAATTGGGGATTCGGTGGGTTTTGCAGATTATTCAAAAAAACTAACAACTCCCCTCCGGTAAGGAGGGGAGTGACTTACGCCTCTTCCACACTTATTCGCAGCGCTGCCAGCGCTTTACGCGCCGCTTTCAGCACCTGCTCGCACTGCTCAATCGTCAGCGTCAGCGGCGGTTCAATGCGGATAGTTTTCGAGTTGTTGAGCGTTCCGGCGACCAGCACCCGCTGGCGGAACATCTCGCTCGCGAAGCTATAGCCGGTTTCGTTATCGACAAACTCAATCGCCATCAGCATCCCTTTCCCACGCGCGTCCTGCACCAGGTCCGGATACTCCCGGCCTAGCTGACGGAAGCCGTCCAGCAGCATGTCGCCTTTCTGCTCCGCCTGCGCGGGCAGGTTTTGCTCCAGCAGCACGTTGATGGTCGCCAGCGCGGCCGCACAGGCCAGCGGATTACCGCCAAAGGTGGTGGTATGCAGGAACGGGTTGTCGAACAGCACCGAGAAGACCTCTTCAGTCGCAACCGTCGCACCAATCGGCATCACGCCGCCGCCGAGCGCCTTCGCCAGGCACAGGATGTCCGGCTGAACGTTTTCGTGCTCGCAGGCAAACATTTTGCCGGTGCGGCCCATCCCGGTCTGGACTTCGTCGAGGATCAGCAGCGCGCCAAACTCATCGCATAGCTGACGCGCGGCGGGCAGATAGCCCTGCGGAGGGAGGATCACGCCGCCTTCACCCTGAATCGGCTCAAGGATCACCGCCGCCACGTCATCGCCGGTTTTACGGCATTCACTCAGCACGGTGCGCATGGCGTTGATGTCGCCAAACGGCACGTGGCGGAAGCCCGGCAGCAGCGGCATAAACGGTTTGCGGAAGGTGGATTTGGCGGTAGCAGACAGTGCGCCCAGGGATTTACCGTGGAACGCGCCGCTGGTGGCGATAAAGGTGAATTTCCCGCGCGGCGACTGGTACGCTTTGGCGAGTTTAATCGCAGCTTCGACCGATTCCGTGCCGCTGTTGCTAAAGAAGCTGTACTTCAGTTTGCCGGGCGTTAAGGCCGCCAGCGTTTTCGCGAGCATGGCGCGAAGCGGGTCGAGCAGTTCCTGGCTATGGAGAGGTTGTTTCGCAAGTTGATTCTGTACGGCGGAAACCACAACTGGATTACGGTGCCCCACGTTGAAGATACCAAAACCACCCAGGCAATCGATAAACTCCTGTCCCTGGGTGTCGACAAGCGTGTTAAGACTCCCCGCTTGCCACTCTACGGCTCCGTAATCCCCGCCGGCGGTAACAGATTTGCGATACTCCAGAAAACCTGGATTGACGTGCTCTTTAAAGTAATCGATGACCTCTCGGTTAAGTTGTTTCATCTCCTCATGATCGAGCGTTCGCTTCTCAATGAGATTCAGTGCGTGCGCGGTACAGGCAAGAGCCGAGGCGCTGGAAGGTAACCTGTTCAAAATGTGCTCCCGGGGATCGCGTATCACATGATACTGGTTTAAGTATTGCAGGGATTACGCCACTTCAGATGACTTAACGAAAATCGGGATAAACGCCAGGTTAAAATAATGTTGCACAATATTTAATCATGCCGGAGCAACCGAAACGGGATTTAGCGGTACAGGACAGAAAGGATAAATGAGGGCGGAAAACCGCATCTGCACTAAAGAAGTGCATTGGCTGCAACTTAAGTGGGCATTAACTGGTCATGCTTTATAGGTAATTTCTTTGTGAAAGTATTTGAAATCAATGAATTATAAAATCGTACAAAAAGTATGGTTTAAGTGAAATCTGCGATCTTCATCAAGTTTAACAACTAAAGATAAATTGTTTACCGCCGAAAAAACATTGACCCACAAAATTAACATTCAAATAACCTGCAAGGGATGCCCACGATGTCCTCTCCAACCTATGTCACCCAGAATGAATATCCTCTGGACGATGACACCACCTTAATGTCTACCACAGACGTCCACAGCTACATCACACACGCCAACGACACCTTTGTGCAGGTGAGCGGCTACCAGCTCGATGAGCTGACGGGCCAGCCGCACAATATGGTGCGCCACCCCGATATGCCAAAAGCCGCGTTTGCCGATATGTGGTACACGCTGCAGCAGGGCGAGCCGTGGAGCGGAATTGTCAAAAACCGGCGCAAAAACGGTGACCACTACTGGGTGCGTGCGAATGCGGTGCCGATGGTGCGCCGCGGGCAGGTGACAGGCTATATGTCCATTCGCACCAAAGCCACAGCGGAAGAGATTGCCGCCGTGGAGCCGCTCTACCGGGCGCTGAACGAAGGGCGCTGTAAAAAACGTATTCATAAAGGGCTGGTGGTTGGAAAAGGCTGGCTGGGCAAACTGCCGGCTATGCCGCTGCGCTGGCGCATGCGCAGCGTGATGGCGGCGCTTTTTGCTGTTCTCGCCGCCACGCTGATCGCGACCTCCGCCGGGTGGATGCCGCTCGCCGCAGCCGCTCTGGTCATGCTGCTGGGGACACTGCTGTTTGAGCAGCAGATTGTCCGCCCGGTAGAGAATGTGGCGCGACAGGCCCTGAAGGTCGCAACCGGAGAGCGCAACAGCGTGCAGCATCTGAACCGCAGCGACGAGCTGGGGCTGACGCTGCGCGCGGTAGGGCAGCTGGGCCTGATGTGCCGCTGGTTAATCAATGACGTGTCGAGCCAGGTGGTGAGCGTCCGTGACGGCAGCGACAGGCTGGCGCAGGGAAATGAAGATCTGAACGATCGCACGCGTCAGACCGTGGCGAACGTGCAGCAGACTGTTGCAACAATGAATCAGATGGCCGCTTCCGTTCAGAGTAACTCTGAAACCGCCGCCGAGGTGGATAAACTCTCCGTGGCCGCGAGCAGCGCGGCGACGAAAGGGGGCAACGCGATGCAGACCGTGGTGAAAACCATGGATGACATTGCCGACAGCACGCAGCGAATTGGCTCGATTACCTCCCTGATTAACGACATCGCTTTCCAGACCAATATTCTGGCGCTGAACGCGGCGGTTGAAGCGGCAAGGGCAGGAGAGCTGGGAAAAGGTTTTGCCGTGGTCGCGGGCGAAGTGCGCCATCTCGCCAGCCGAAGCGCCAGTGCCGCCAATGATATTCGTAAACTCATTGATGCCAGCGCCAGCAAGGTGCAGTCCGGCTCTGAGCAGGTTCACGCCGCAGGTCGCACGATGGATGATATTGTCGAGCAGGTGAAAAACGTGACGCAGCTTATCGCCCAGATCAGCCACGCGACCTCCGAGCAGGCAACCGGACTGTCAGAGTTGACCCGCGCGGTAGCCGAACTCGACAGCATCACGCAGAAAAACGCCGACCTGGTCGAGGAGAGCGCCCACATTTCTGCAATGGTGAAGCACCGCGCCGGACGCCTTAAGGATGCGGTGACTGTGCTCCACTGAGTCAGTAATGTTCCAAAAAAGCCGTTTATTTCGTAAGGAATAAACGGCTTTTTATTTTCTGGTTGTGACTATTAATGTATTTTATTGTTAATTTAATATTAAATAACTAAAGAAAGTGCTTCAGCTATTTATTCCTGCCTAAGTCAGTTCTTCAGAATGCTATTTCGAAAATACCCCGTTTGACGGTCTGGTAACGATCGATGAGGCCATATTAATAGCCTGCACCTATGTATTGCGGGGGTTATGAAATAAAAAAACGATCAAACTCATAAAGTTAGCGAAATCGTTACCGATAACAGCGATCGTCTGAGAAATAATCACATCGATGGAGAAAATATGTTCTTACATGACGTAAAGATCGGCACGAAATTATTTCTGGCGTTTGGGTTCTTTATTGTCCTGATGGCGATCAGCGCGAGCCTGTCTCTGCTGAGCCTGAACCGGGCTAATAACGGGATGCAATCGATTATTACCAGCGATTATCCGACCACGGTAAAAGCGAACCAGTTAATCGATAACTTCCAGGAATTTATTAGCACTCAACAGCTGATGCTGCTGGACGAGCAGGGCACTTACACGGGGCAATCTCAGCAGCGCCTGAAAGAGATCAGCGAGCGCATCACGGTGATCCTGGGTGAGCTGAACAACGCGCTGCAGGATCAGAAGTCTCAGCAGGTGCTGGCGGAGATCCGCAGCGTGCGCCAGCAGTATCTGGACTCGCGCTACCGCATTTTGCAGGCGGTGCAGAACAACAATCGTGCGGGCGCTATTCAGGAGATGATGACCACCACCCTCGCCGTGCAGCAGGCTTATAAAGCGAAGGTGAAGGAGCTGATTACCATTCAAAACAGCGAGATGCAGAGTGCCGGTGCGCAGGTGGAAGGGGATTTCAGGTCTAACCGACTGCTGCTGATCCTGCTCACGCTCTTTAGCATTGCGGCAGGCAGCCTGATTGGCTGGTTTATCGTGCGCGCTATCACTCGTCCGCTCGGCGAGGCTGTGCATTTTGCAAAAGCCATTTCTGAGGGCGATCTCACGGGCAGCATCACGCCACACGGCAAAGACGAAACGGGTCTGCTGCTGCATGCGCTGATGGAGATGAAAACGCGACTGCTGGACATCGTGCAGCAGGTGCAAACCGGCTCGGAGAATATCTCCAGTGCTGCCGCGCAGATTGTCGCCGGGAACCAGGATCTGGCCGCGCGCACGGAAGAGCAGGCAAGTTCTGTTGAACAGACCGCCGCCTCGATGGAGCAGATCACCGCGACGGTGAAAAATACCGCCTCGCATACCGGGGAAGCGACCAACCTTTCGGCGGATGCCGCCACGGTGGTTAAAAACAACGGCGAGATGATGAAGCAGGTGACCAGCAAAATGCGCCTGATTAACGAGACGTCGAACCGGATGTCCGACATTATCGACCTGATCGACGCCATTGCGTTCCAGACCAACATTCTGGCGCTGAACGCGGCGGTGGAAGCGGCGCGCGCCGGCGAGCACGGTCGCGGCTTTGCGGTGGTGGCGGGTGAAGTTCGCCAGCTTGCCCAGAAGAGTGCGTCATCTGCCAGCGAAATCCGCGAGCTGATTGAGAGCTCTACCAGTCAGACCCAGGACGGGATGAACCTGGTCGAAAAAGCGAGTGCGTTGATTAATGGGATGGTCGGCAACGTGGAAGAGATGGACGCGATCCTGCGCGAAATTCGCCAGGCCAGCCACGAGCAGACGGAAGGTATCTCGCAGATTAACAGCGCGATTGGCCTGATTGATGCCACCACCCAGCAGAACTCCGCGCTGGTGGAGGAGTCCGTCGCGGCGGCAGCATCGCTTAACGAACAGGCGATGCACCTGAAGGAGCTGGTACGCGTCTTCCGCGTGAGCGAGCACGCTCCGGCTTAGTCCAGCTGGGAGATCTCGAGCGCCGCGCGGTCAATAACGCCGATAATCTGCTTGAGCTGCGCGTCGCTGAGCTCTCCCTGATTCACCTTCAGGTCTAACACCGCTTTGAAGTTATCCAGCGCCCGCTTCATCTGCGGGTTTTTGCGCAGCTGAAAACCGACGGAACGCGCTTTGATACGCACCTGGATCTGTTCCAGCTGCTCCCGGTTTTCGTCCAGCCAGCGTTGTCCTTCAGCGGTAATCGTAATCGTCTTACGACCGTTCTCTTCTTCCGTAATGGTTATAAAGGTTTGATCCTGAAGATAATCCAGGGTCGGGTAGATCACGCCTGGGCTCGGGGTGTAATTCCCCTGAGTCAGATTCTCGATCTCTTTGATCAGCTCGTAGCCGTGGCTCGCGCTGCGGGTCAGGATATCCAGAATCACCAGCCGCAGATCGCCGTGGCCGAAAAATCGCGGTCGGCGCCCGCCGCTGTCGTGTTCGTGTCGCATAGTAGCTCTCTCAATTTGATATATCTAAACTATATCTAAGATATATTCAGATGCAATCTAAAAGATCTTGCATTTTTTCTTATTAGTAATCATTATCATTTGAAAATTGATTTAGATATATCGTATTCACCAGAGAAGGGGCTAAAAATGGCATCTACCCGTTACCCACAGCGTGTTCGTAATGACCTGCGCTTTCGCGAGCTGACGGTGCTCCGCGTTGAGCGCGCCAGCGCGGGTTTCCAGCGCATTGTTTTAGGCGGCGAGCAGCTGGAGGGCTTTAGTTCCCGCGGTTTCGACGACCATACAAAAGTCTTTTTCCCGGCCCCTGGAACGGTGTTTGTGCCGCCGGTGGTCACCGATGAAGGCATCGACTGGGGCGACGGCGTACGTCCTCAGACGCGCGACTATACGCCGCTGTACGACGAGGCAAACCATGAGCTGGTGCTCGATTTCTTCGTTCATGACGGCGGCATTGCCAGCCGTTGGGCGGTCAAGGCGAAAGCGGGAGACAGGCTGACCATCGGCGGTCCGCGCGGTTCGCTGGTGGTGCCGGAGGATTACGCCTGGCAGCTGTACGTGTGCGACGAGTCCGGCATGCCCGCGCTGCGTCGACGCTTAGAGAGCATTGCCAAACTGCCGGTTCGCCCGGAAATTCATGCGGTTGTGACGGTCGGGGACGACTCTTATAAGGACTATCTGGCGCACCTGAGCGAATTCAACATCACCTGGGTTGTAGGCCACAGCGAGCAGGCGGTAGCGGACCATCTGGCGGCGCTGGCCGTTCCTGGTGAAGATTACTTCATCTGGCTGACCGGGGAAGGGAAGGTAGTGAAGACGCTGAGCCGTCAGTTTGAAACCGACGCGATTGACCCTCAACTGGTGCGTGCCAGCGCATACTGGCACGCCAAATAATCAGGCGGCGGAATCCAGCTGCGCTTCGCTCACCTGATGTTCGAGCGAGGCGCGGACCTCGTGCAGGGCTTTCTCCTGCTGAGCGAAGTATGCTTCCATATTGTTCAGCGACGAGACCAGAAGCCAGGACTCCTCTTTCTCCAGCTCCGCCAGCTCGTTCACTAAAATGTCGATTTGCTCGCGAACCTGCGCCATTTTTTTGCGGATACGTTCCAGATCGTTCAGCCTGTCGCTTGCCATCAATGGCTCAAAGCCCTGCTGCAGCCGGGCCACCAGTGAGCGAATGGTTTTAACGTCGCCACGCTGCTTCGCCTGGTTGAGCTGGACCATCATCGCGTTAGCTTCCTCTTTCAGGTCGTCCGCCACCAGATCCGGATGGCAGAGCTTGCTCGCCTGCCGCCAGAGGCGCTTGAGCTCGTTCCGATCCTCTTCCGAAAGATCCTTGCCCTTGCGCAGCCGCACTTCGGCATCGTGATGCTGCTCGCGATATTTCTCGTACTCTTCGTTAGCGTCGTCGCGCGCCTGACGCGCAGGCTCCTCTTCGCGCGTTAAGCCGCTCTCCAGCTCCAGCGCTTCGGCCAGCAGGTTGGCAATCAGATTGCTTTGCTGTTCAAGATGCTTGCGCGCCTCAGCGGCCTGCACGGAGTCGGCCGGGAGATCGCGCCAGCGCTGGGTGAGCGTTGCCAGCACCTCTACCGCCTGCGCCATATAGCGCTGGCAGCGACGGTAATCTTCCTCACGGCGGCGCGCTTCCGCCTGCTGACGGCGCAGGTTTAGCTCGGCCAGCGTTTTGCGCAGGGCGAGGATCTGCTGCATCAGCGGCCCGAGGCGAGAGAAATAGAGATCGTTGAACTCGTCAAGCTGCTGCACCCGGGCGTTGCGGCGGTCAATCAGATCGCGCAGACGTTCTTCCAGCGCCTTCAGCTCCAGCTTGCTGGCGGCCACCTGCGGATCGCGCCATTGGGTCACGGCGCGCTGGCCCTGCAGCCAGGTGGTAATTGCCGCCATCGCAGCGGTGTAGTTCTTCTTTTCAAGCGCCACGACGATTGCCTGTAGCTCATCGTCAAACGCTTCATTTTTCAGCCGTGTCAGCTGGCTCTGGATGATGTCGTCATCTTCCAGTTCAATGGCATTTTTAATGATTTCTAGCCGTTTGATCGGTGTGCTCATGATGCCTTTCGCTTTGGCGCTTAAGTATTTGAGTTAAGGTTAGTTGTTGTAAAAGCTACAGGAAATAATACACACGGATGATGATCGGCGCGATGGGGGATTTCTTTAGTTTTTAGGGTTTGTGAGTAAAGAGACAGGATGGTTTGCGTTCCCCGTTCCCCGTTCCCGCTCTGCCAATGCTTCCACGCTTCGCCATGGGGTTCGCAGCGCTTTCCGTGCCTGAGGAGCATCATATAGCAATGGATATTTCATTGTACAAATCGTATTCGTGAATTCCTCAAAATCCAACGTCACGCTCATTTTTATTACACTAAACCTAAATTTATTTTTTTTAGTTGACCTTTATATCTATGAGTGATTTGTTAATAACATTCCGGGATGTTAATGCCCCGGCATTGTCTTCCGGGAAATAAGAAATGGTATATATAAAGGTAACGGTATGCGATTTTTAAAATATATAATTATTCCAGCAATAGTGAGTCTTTCTGGCTGTAGCACTTTCTTTCCTGAGCCGAAAATGTACACGCCTCCTCCGAATAGCGAGGATGTGGCTAAGATTCGCCTCATTGGCCCGCCGATGAGTTATGGCATCTATCAGTATGATAAAACAGGTAAAGAAACTGGTGGGTGGGTACTTAAGCACAATCGTTATCTGAACCCTTTCCTTGGGTCGACAAAAGATATTGGTCTCCCTAAAGTGACGGGCAAGAAATATGATAAAGACTATTTTGAAACGCTGATTGTGCCAGACGAAAAAACGACTGTTCAGCACGCTTTATACCAGGGATGTAATGTATCGCTCACCTTCACGCCAGAAAAGAAAAAGATTTACGAAGGGCATATTAGCTATAGCGATAAAACGGGATATTGCGTGCTTTATATGAAAGAAGTCGCGCTGGATACCGTCAATGGTATTTATATTGAAAAGGATTTTGTACAGTGATAACCATGAATGTCTTAGGCGTGGCGTTAGTCTGTCTCCTGAGCACCTCTTGTGCATCAAACTACGATGGAACTAAGGCAACAAGCCTGGCGCAGTATTCTGAAAAAGAGATCAAGCAGAAGCTGATCCCGGAGGTCACGACCCGCAAAGATGTACTGATTGCTTTTGGCGTGCCTGCCAATACGGCTGACTACAATAATACGCGCCACTGGGAATATACGTCGCAGATCCTCGACCGTCGTATCTATCTCATCATTCCACTTAATCTGGACCGCAAGCAGCAGCTGTCCGTTGATTTTTCTGATAAAGGAATTCTGACTTCATACAACTACATCGAAAAATAACGTTTAAAATCAATCAAAAGGCTGGCGAGCGTCGTCAGCCTTGAATCTTGCAGCCTCAGCTAACCTCGCTGTAAATCCCCACCACGCGACCCACCGTTTTTATCTCGTCGATACCGCATTCAAACGGAACCTTGCCGCCCGCCACGTGGAGTTTTTTACCCGGCAGCAGCGTGAGGTCGCGGATGCTGGCGGTGCCTTCAATCTCAACCAGCCACACGCCGTCGGTTAACGATGCTTCTTTTTCAATAAAGTGCAGCTTCCCCTCCGCCCGAACGGCGATGCCGCGAGCCAGCGGTTTGCTAAAGAAACCAGAGTCAATGCTCAAAATAGTATTTTCTTCCAGCCTTCCATCACTCAGTGTGAATGTGGAAACCGAAACCGGATCGCCCGGCGCGGGGTTACCTTCAAACTGCGCGCCTTGTCCGGTCATCAGCCAGCGAAGGCTGGCGCCGGTGTCCAGCGCGCACTGAACCGCAAAGTCGTAAGAGACGGTACCGCGCGCGTAGCGGTTCTGAAGCGAGCTGGCGGCGATACTAAAGTGCCGGGCCAGCTGGATTTTCTGCGTGAAACCATATACCTGACAGATTCTATCGAGTAACTCTTCATTATTCACTTGAGAATCTAAAATCAAAATATATTCCTTTGGGTGTTTACTAATACTCATTTGGGTATTAGTATCATTACAAATTCGGGCAATCAGCGGCAGACGTTGGCAAACAGAGGCTAATGATTGCAGACATTATCAAAATGGGAATCATGCAGCATGGCATCTGAAATCGCAATCATCAAACGGCGGAAAATACCGTGCTGTGCCCGTTTTCAGCGCACTAGCGTGCGTGAATTTACGCGAGGGGAGATATGGCGATAGAAGCTGCCCGTGCAAGGGTTCCACTTAGCGTGGGAGCGCGTCTTAGCGGGCTTAACCACGTCGCTGAACTGCGCGCCCGATACGGGGGCGATAGCGGAAAAGATCTGGCGCGGTTTATGGCTGAAATGCGCGATAAGCGCGATCCCTGTTTTGAGGAGAACAGCAGGGCGCTGGCCGCCCTCTTTTTCCTGGCGAGATTGCCCGTCGCCCGCCACGAGTGCGATATCAGCGAGCTGACGACCGAAGAGAAACGGGCGCTAATTAACGCCATGAACCATTTTCGTGCTGTTGTGAGTTTATTCCCTGAACGGCTGACCATGCCGCTATAACCCAACCCAAAAACTAATGGCGTAAACCCGCCGGGCACCCTATTGCCTGAAATTAAGGAGAACGCGTGATGCGAAACAGTGAAAACCGCCCTTATCCGATCGGAAGTGAAGAACTGAAACGCCTGCTGGCAGAGGCAAAAACAGAGGAACGATGCGCGCGAGCCCTCGCGGTCTCCCTGCGCCTGGAGGCGCTGGCGAGCCATATCTACAAAACCGGCATGAGCGGCGAAGACGTTGCCGAACTGCTGTGTCACGAGGCGGCTCGCTACGAGCGCGAATCCCAGGAGCTGCACTGATGGCCGATTTTATCGATCTTGCGCAGGCGCGCGAGCTGGAAGACAGAGAGCGATACATTAATCGCGCCCGCAGACGGCCCGCATCGCCTTCGCGTTTCCTCTGCGAGGACTGCGAGGCGCCAATTCCGGAGGTGCGCCGAATAGCGGTGCCTGGCGTAGCCCTGTGCGTGACCTGCCAGGAGATCGCGGAGATGAAAAATAAACACGTCCGGGGAGGATAAGTTGGCTACGTCATTTGCTTATCCGTGGAATGCCCCACGGTCGGCCATTGCCAGCCCTTATCTCACCCATGCCCAACAGCAGCGCCGCGATCGCCTTTTCGCGGCGCTGCAGCAGGCAAGAATTGCCCTTTCACAGCAGCCCGACTGCGTACGCTTCGAAATCTGGCGCACGGTTGACGCCCTCGAACAGCATCGGGGCAGCCCGCAGGCTAACGCCTTTTTGATCCGCTTCTGCAAAAGGATGTTACCTCGCCTGCGGCGGGTCTCCGATCGCTATGCCTGCACAGGCCTGCACGACGAAGTCTCCAGGGCCGTGTTCGACGGCCATTTCGACACTCAGCTTTTGCAATACCTCGCCTCGCGGATGGTCGAACTGGTGGCCCGCTATAACCGCCTTCCGGATATGTCCCGCGCGGACATCGACCTGCTGGCCGCAGATATCGCCAGCTTTATTCGCGGCGAGCTGGCGAATATTAACGATGCTGAAATGGGCGAATACCAGACGCTGTACGTCTGGTATCAGCGCGCCGGACTGATCGCCCGACAGTTCAACGTGTCGCCACCGCACTGGGAGCGGGTGTCGAAGACATTTTTCAACAAAGATGACGTTGCCGCGGCGGTGATCCGCATGTTTTCCGAGGCGTGGTGGCGCGGGCGTCTGCGTCGGATCGCGGCTGCCTGGCGCGAGCATTTGCAGATTGCCCTCGGCAACGTCAGCAAACGGAGAGCGGCGTATGCGAGCAAACGCTGCGTGACCGAGTGGCGCGAGCAGAAGCGCCGCACGCGCGAATTTCTCAAGGGCATGGAGCTGGAAGATGAAGAGGGCAACCGCATCAGCCTGATTGAAAAATACGACAGCTCGGTGGCCAACCCGGCGATACGTCGCTGTGAACTGATGACCCGCATCCGCGGATTTGAAAATATCTGTGAGTCGCTGGGCTACGTGGGCGAGTTCTATACCTTAACCGCGCCCGCGCAGTATCACGCGACGCTGAAATCAGGCTTCCCCAACGCGAAGTGGAACGGGGCCAGCCCGGCGGATACGCAAATCTACTTTACCCGCCTGTGGGCGCGTATCCGCGCAAAACTGCACCGGGACGGGCGCCGTATCTTTGGTATCCGCGTTGCGGAACCCCATCACGACGGTACGCCCCACTGGCACATGCTGATGTTTATGCTGCCGGAAGACGTCGAATACGTTCGCCGGATTATCGGGGACTACGCGCGGCAGGAGGAGAACGCTGAGCTGCAGAGCGAAAGCGCCAGACTGGCGCGCTTTCACGCGGACGCGATCGATCCGCAGAAAGGCAGCGCTACCGGCTATATCGCCAAATACATCTCAAAGAATATCGACGGCTATGCGCTCGATGGCGAGACCGATAGCGAAAGCGGTGGATTGCTGAAGGAGACGGCGTCCGCCGTGTCGGCCTGGGCGGGGCGCTGGCACATTCGCCAGTTTCAGTTCATCGGCGGCGCGCCGGTAACGGTCTACCGCGAGCTGCGGCGTCTGGTGGATACCGAGGCCGCGCGCGGTCTGAGCGTTGAATTTGCCGCCGTCCAGGAGGCTGCCGACGCCGGGGACTGGGCGGGTTACGTTACCGCGCAGGGCGGGCCGTTTGTGCGTCGCGATGATTTACAGGTGCGCACGCTGTATGAGCCGCGCGCCGGGTTTAACCAGTACGGCGAGGAAACGGTCCGCATCCGCGGCGTGTACGATTCCGCCGTTGGCGCGGGCAGCCCAGTTTTAACCCGGCTCACGCAGTGGAAAATTGTGCCGAAGCGGGCCGCGGAGCTTAAGGATGCGCCCGTATCCTCTCGGAGCTCTGTCAATAACTGTACGCAGACCGATCTTTCTCAACCCTTCAGCCGACGTGCGAGGCGAGCGTTAACCGAACGCATCAAATTCATCCGCCCTGGCGCGTCGTCGCCCGTCGTCTTCGCGAGCGATCCGCAGAACGGCGTACCGGAGAAGGTGATCGATGAGATACGGCTCGCCACCGGGATAGCCATCAGCCGGGCAGAAGCCCTGCATCTTATGGCGGGAGGCATCAGCCGCTTTAACGATAAATGGTGCAGGGGCGCAGCCGACGGATCGCTATTTCCGGCACCGTGTTCTTACCAGCAAAAGGCGCGGAAAATCCTTGAACGTATTGGGTATTTAACGGATCTCTTCGCTCAGGGAGCCCGCTAATCTCCATCCATATCATGTACATACCGTGAAGGGTTCTGATTTTTCGCTTCACTCTTTTTATGAATACGTGCTACTGTATGTTTATACAGTATCTCGTGGTGGAGGTTGTGTGGACAGAGAGTTGAACGAGCAGGTCATGATTGAACGAGTCGAGCTGATTGCGCGACTGACGACGGAAGGAACGTGTCAGGAAAGAGATCGTGAGATTGCCCTGAATTTGATTGCTGAGATTGCGAGGGGAAATTTAATCAAGAACAACGCATTTACCGTTGTGTTCTCAGCATCGCCTGTTCCGGAACGAATCAAAAAAGAGGGCAACGTTCGGGTGAACATTACTCTCGATAAAGATCAGCAGATTGGCCATGCCGTCGTGGAGGCCTTTCAGTGCGAACTGACCCGCAGAATACGATCCCTGTTTCCGTCATCGCGGGTGAACGTGAAAATCGGATCGGTGACGGGGGTCGAGCTCCAGGGGCTTGAAAAAGAAGCCGATCGCGAGGCGCTGGACGCTATCCTCCGGGAAGTCTGGGAAGACGAGAGCTGGCGCTAGCCCCGGCGTCATCACCCGTACCAACACCCTCATTCCTGTTTTGCGCTTCCGTTGAACCACGCTTCGCCGCTCGCGGACGATCTGTTGTGCCTGCGATTGTCCATCTGCCAGCGATAGCGAAAAGCCTGCTGGCCCGGGAAACTCTACGGTACCTGGAAACCGGATGTTGGGAGCGTCTGATGAAAATCTATGCAATGCAGGGGGACACGCTTGATGCCGTTTGCGCTCGCTTTTATGGGCGCACGGCTGGCGTCGTTGAAGCCGTTCTGAAGGCCAATCCTGGCCTCGCGGAGTTAGGCGTTATCTTGCCTCACGGCACGCCGGTAGAGATGCCGGAGGTGAATAGCGCCCCCACAAAAGAATCCGTAAACCTATGGGACTGAGCCTGGAGAAAATCACCACGTTTATCGCCTACTGGCTGGCCGTGGCGCTGGCCTGGTTCGGGGCGATGTCTCCTGAAAAAGTCGCGCTGTACGTGGGGAGTTTGTGCGCCATTTTTACCGCGCTGACGAATTACTGGTTTAAGCGCAAAACCTGGCGCTATCTCCAGTCTCTTGGCCTCGATAAGAAGAGCATTCGTGAACTCAATCATTAAGCGTTGCAGCGTCGCCGGCGTGCTGGCCCTGGCGGTGCTGATGCCTGACTTTCGATTACTGAAAACGTCCCCGGAAGGATTGGCGTTGATTGCCGATCTCGAAGGATGTCGCCTCTCGCCCTACCGGTGTAGCGCCGGCGTATGGACGTCCGGCATTGGCCACACGGCAAACGTTGTGCCGACGCGGGACATTACCGAGCGTGAGGCTGCGGTAAATCTGGTCGCTGATGTGCTCAACGTTGAGCGGCGTCTGGCGGCGTGTGCGCCGGTAGAGATGCCGCCCCGGGTCTATGACGCGCTGGTGAGTTTTACCTTTAATGTCGGCGCAGGCGCCGCCTGCCGTTCGGCGCTGGTGTCCTTTATCAAACGTAAACAGTGGCCGCAGGCATGCGGGCAGCTTACCCGCTGGGTGTACGTCAACGGCGTCAAAAATGCCGGTCTGGAAAATCGTCGCGTCCGCGAGAAGGCCTGGTGCATGAAGGGGCTGCCGTGAGAACGCTCATGCTGGCGCTGGCCGGGCTGCTGGCCATCACGCTGTGGCTTCGTCATGACAACCTGAACCTGTCCCGTTCCTTAGCCACGGCCAACCGGGTCGCCAGCGAGCAAAAAACGGCCCTCGCCACGCTTAACCAGCAGCTGTCCCTGTCGCAGCGGATGGCCAGAGCAAATGAAAATGCCCAGGTCAGGCTCCGTGAGGAGCTTGTCACCGCGGGCGAGGAGAGGGCAAGACGGGAAGCGACTATCGGGAGATTACTCAATGAAAATGAAGCGTTACGCCGCTGGTATACCGCTCAGCTGCCTGATGCTGTCCGCAGGCTGCACACCCGCTCCGCCTGCGCCTCCGCAGCCCATTGTTTACAACGCCTGCCCGAAGGTGAGCCGCTGCCCGATGCCGGGAAGCGAACCCGCCACTAACGGCGATCTCAGCGCGGATATTCGCAGGCTGGAATACGCCCTTATCGCCTGCGCGCTGCAGGTTGAAACCATCAAAGACTGTCAGGATAAACTCGATGCACAAACTCAAGAGCCTGCGTCAGGCATTAATTGACGCGATCCCCCAACTCAATGCCAACCCGGAGCGCCTGCAGATGTCGGTCGGAGGCGGCAATATTGACGCCCGCCAGGCCTCCTCGCTCTCCTTTGAAAAGCGGTATGCGCTGAACGCGAAGGTTAACGGCTTCACCGGCGACAGCGAGGGATTTTTCGTCCCGGTGCTGGCCTGGCTTCGGGAAAACCAGCCGGATATTTTTACCCTCGATGAAGGACGCAAAAACGGCTACACCTTCGCGGTAGTCTTAAATGATGACGCTACGATGGATATCAGCATCAGCATGCAATTAACCGAGCGCATTCTTGTTTCCGAGGAACAGGGCGTTCTGCACGCGACCTATTCCCCGGAGCCGCCGCTGCCGGAGCCCGTTACGCGTCCGAAGGCGCTGTACGTCAACGGCGAGCTGGTCAGCCAGTGGGAGGACTAAGCTCCCCACGCTGAAGGCCGCCAGCCGCCTGCTGTCTGGACCGCTTGTTGTATCATCCCGCAGAAAACCCCGTCTCGTTGCTGCCGTTCCTCCTGAACGGCATTCTCTTCTCATGAATACATTAACTTCCATGAACGGCATCGCTCGCGCGATCCGCAATCTTATTCGTATCGGTGTTGTGACCGATGTTGACCTCAACAGAGGGCTTTGTCGTGTCCAGACCGGCGGGATGAAAACCACCTGGCTGAACTGGCTAACCTGTCGTGCGGGACGTTCGCGCGTGTGGTGGGCCCCTTCCGAGGGAGAGCAGGTGCTGCTGCTGGCCATCGGCGGTGAGCTGGATACCGCCTTTGTGCTGCCCGGCATTTTCTCTGATGACCATCCGGCGCCGTCCGGGTCGCCTGATGCGTTCCACGTCGCGTTCCCTGACGGCGCGGTGATCGAGTACGAACCCGGACGCGGGGCGCTGACGGTTTCAGGTATTAAAACGGCCGACATTACCGCCTCTGAATCGCTGACCGCCACCGTGCCGGAGGTGCGGGTGATCTCAACGTCCCGCATCACGCTGGATACGCCTGAAGTGGTGTGTACCAACAGGTTAATTACCGCCTCGCTGGAAGTGCAGAAGGGCGGGGTGATGACCGGAAATATTGAGCACTCCGGCGGTAAATTCACCTCCAACGGGGTGCAGGTGGACAACCACGCGCACGGCAGTGTGCAAAGCGGCGGAAGCTGGACTAAGGGGACACAATGACGGTGCGTTACAGGGGGATGAACAGGCAGACCGGGCTAAGCCTTTCAGAGGCTGACCACATCCGGCAGAGCGTGCGCGACATTCTGGTTACGCCGATTGGCTCGCGGGTCATGCGCCGGGATTACGGCTCGCTGCTGGTGGCGATGATAGACAGGCCGCAGAGCCCGGCGCTGCGCCTGCAGATCATGGCCGCCTGTTATTCCGCCATCCAGAAATGGGAGCCGCGGATAAGCCTGACGGCCATCACTTTCGAACGTTCGGAGAACGACGGGACGTTGTATGTCGATATCACCGGCACGCGTCCGACCTCCGGGCAATCCTTTTCTATCACCATTTCACTGAGTTAAACGCTATGGCTATTGTTGATCTGAGCCAGCTCGCCGCGCCTGATGTCGTGGAGGAGGTGGATTATGAAACGCTGTTGGCAGAACGAAAGGCCACCTTTGTCTCCCTCTACCCGGAAGAGGAGCGAGAGGCGATTGCACGGACGCTGACGCTGGAATCCGAGCCGATTGTGAAGCTGCTGCAGGAGAATGCCTACCGTGAAGTCATCTGGCGCCAGCGGGTTAATGAGGCTGCGCGTGCAGTTATGTTGGCCTATGCCGCAGGCAGCGATCTGGACCAGATTGGGGCAAACTCTAACCTTGCGCGTCTGGTCATTACCCCTGCCGATGACGCCACGTTCCCGCCCACTCCGGCCGTGATGGAGTCCGATACCGACTTTCGTCTGCGCATCCAGCAGGCGCCGGAAGGATTGAGCGTGGCCGGTTCGACGGGCGCGTATCAGTTCCATGGACGCAGTGCAGATGGCCGGGTGGCGGATATCTCCGTAATCAGCCCACAGCCGGCGAACGTCACGATCTCAGTCCTTTCTCGGGAGAATAACGGCGTGGCCTCTGAGGAACTGCTCGCCGTTGTTCGCAATGCGCTGAACGATGAGGACGTCAGGCCCGTCGCCGACCGCGTCACCGTCCAGTCGGCCAATATTGTCGACTACAGCATTGCCGCCTCGCTATTTCTCTTCCCCGGCCCTGAAAGTGAACCCGTGCTCAGCGCGGCAAGGGCCAGGCTACAGGCCTATATCACGGCTCAGCATCGGCTTGGACGCGATATTCGCAAGTCCGCCATTTACGCTGCCCTTCACGTTGAAGGGGTGCAGAGGGTAGAGCTGACCGCACCCGCGGCGGACATCGTGCTTGATGAAACTCAGGCCTCATGGTGCAGCCACTACAGCGTAACCGTGGGGGGAAACGATGAGTAATACCCGCCTTTTACCTGTTGGCTCATCGGCGCTTGAGGTCGCTGCGGCGCGCGCCTGTGCGGACATCGAAAATACGCCCGTTCCGCTGCGCCATCTCTGGCGCGCTGACACCTGCCCGGCGAATCTGCTGCCCTGGCTGGCGTGGGCGTTTTCGGTTGACCGCTGGGATGAGAACTGGCCGGAGGCCACCAAGCGGGAGGTGATTCGCGCCGCGTGGTTTATTCATGCCCACAAGGGAACGATTGGCGCTGTGCGTCGCGTGGTGGAGCCGCTTGGCTATCTGATTAACGTCACCGAGTGGTGGCAAACCAACGATCCGCCCGGCACCTTCCGCCTTGATATCGGCGTGTTAGACACGGGCATCACCGAGGAAATGTATTACGAAATGGAGAGGCTTATCGCCGATGCGAAGCCTGCCAGCCGCCACCTTATTGGCCTGAATATCATCCAGGACATTCCGGGTTATCTCTATACCGGTGCCCTGAGCTATGACGGCGACATCATCACGGTTTATCCCGGATAAGTGAGAGCAGAATGACAGTGAAATATAAAACGGTTATCACCAAAGCCGGTGCCGAAAAACTGGCTGCCGCGACCGTCCCTAACGGCAAGAAAGTCAATTTTACGGCGATGGCGGTGGGTGACGGTGGGGGCACATTGCCGGTTCCTGATGCGGGGCAGACGAAGCTGGTTAATGAAGTCTGGCGTCATGCGTTGAATAAAATCAGCCAGGACAATAAAAAGCGTAACTATGTGATCGCAGAACTTCTCATTCCTCCTGAAGCGGGTGGTTTCTGGATGCGTGAGATGGGGCTTTACGATGACACCGGTACGCTGATTGCCGTCGGAAACATGGCGGAAAGTTACAAACCATTGCTGGAGGAGGGATCGGGCCGTGCACAGACCGTGAGAATGGTGATCATGGTCAGTGATATCGCCTCGGTTGAGCTCTCGATAGATACGGCTACGATAATGGCGACCCAGGAGTATGTTGATGAGAAGCTAGAAGAGCATGAGCAGTCTCGCCGCCATCCTGATGCCACGCTAACGGCTAAAGGGTTTACTCAGCTTAGTAGTGCGACTGACAGCTCCTCTGAAGCGCTGGCCGCAACGCCGAAAGCGGTTAAAGCTGCCTACGACCTTGCCAGTGGTAAGTATACGGCTCAGGATGCGACCACAGGGCAAAAGGGGATTGTCCAACTCAGTAGCGTAACTGATAGTCAATCCGAGTCTCTTGCGGCGACACCCAGGGCTGTCAAAACGGTCGGCGATGACCTCATTAAACTCAGGAATAGCCTGGGTACCGCCGCGACGAAAAACGCACAGGAGGCGCCTGACGATATTACTCCTGGTCGGTTGCTGGTTAACGGCAGTGCAGTGGCTATCAGATCTGTATCTGCAAGAGCCGGTACGGGGCTTTCAAACGCTGATGCCCTGCCTCTCAACTCGGTGAGTTTCTGTTATTCGAATGCAACCAATTCGCCGGGTTATGAGGCGACGATTCTCGATGTTGGCGGGCTTGGCGGTTACCGGGTCCAATACGCTGCATCTTATAGCGATGGTGGGAAACAGCTTAAATTCCGGGCTCTTAATGGCGATAACAGTGTATGGGGCGGCTGGACAAAGGTCATCACGAATCATGGCGGAAGTGTTGCGTATCTGTCTGATGCTACTTACTACCAGACGAACTCCACTGGTTGGTACGGAGCGGGTGCTTTTGCCGATCAGTATCAAAACAACGCAGCACCTTTTTTGGTGCCAAAAGGATATCAGTCGCCTAACGGTAATTCAATTTATCTACCTATTATCAAAGGCTTTTCGGAAACGGCAGGTCATGGTTACGGAACAGCGATTAGTTTTGGAGTTTACCGCACGGGTACTAACGCGTTTGGAACTGCAATTATTAATTTAACTGGCGATGCCAGAAACAGTGTTAATTACCAATTTGATATTAGCGGTAATTTTAATGCTCCTGGACAGGTCGGTAGCGGAGGTAATATTGTTGCAGGTCAGGGCCTATTTGAGTCTGGCGGCCAGGTACGAGTGTACTCATCAAATAACCCACCCCCTCAGCAGGATTTAAGCCCTTATGCACGACAGGACTGGACGCTGCAATACTTTGTCCGTGATGTCGCAATGGGGGCGGAGGGGGCATTTATTATTACGCAAAACGGCTGGCAGCGGGTACCTGCTGGCTGCGCAATGACGGGGTGGAATGCTGAAGGCCAAAACCCCGGCGGCGATACGATTTTCTACCGCCCAATTCAGAAGTACATGTCTAATATCGGATGGATTACTGTAGGTCATACAGCATGATTACACTTAAAAATTTCGTTCAGTATGAACCAGAATTTAAAGACTTTTTGTTTAACGCTATATTTCTTCAGTCAGATGAGGGGCTTGACTGGTATTATCATATGTCACGCTTTCAGGCCGACACCCTAAAGATATGCTACGACAAAAATAATATTATTCGCTCTTTCAGTAATCAGGTTGATCGCCTCTTTCCTCTTGGTATGTCAGTTTCCGAAGTTGATCAAACAGATGTGCCAGAAGGGCTGAATATACACGGCGAGTGGGTATGGAATGGCACTAAAATTATCCCACGCCAGTTTACCCGAGAGGAGTTAATTCAACAGGCGGAAACCAGAAGAGGTGAATTGCTTGCCGAAGCTTCGGATGTTATTGCCCCCCTCCAGGATGCCTCCGATCTCGGTATCGCAGCAGACGAGGAAGCTGCCATGCTGTTACTATGGAAACGCTATCGGGTGATGCTAAACCGGCTGGATCTCAGCACTTTACCAGACATTCAATGGCCCGAACGCCCCGCCTGACCACAAACCCTCCATCCGGAGGGTTTTTCGTTTGTTGTGTAATCCTTTCCCCAACCCCAATACGTCGCATCAATCGCGCGCTCCACAGACAATAGCCTCACCACTAAACGAAGGAGTTAACCGGATGGGCGACTATCACCACGGCGTGGAAGTTATCGAAATCAACGATGGCACCCGCACCATTTCCACCGTCTCGACGGCAATCATCGGCATGGTCTGTACGGCCAGCGATGCTGACGACAAGACATTTCCTTTAAACGAGCCCGTGCTCATTACCAACGTGCAAAACGCGATTGCGAAAGCCGGCAAGGCGGGGACGCTGTCCGCTTCTCTGCAGGCGATCGCCGACCAGTGCAAACCGGTTGTCGTGGTTGTTCGCGTGGCCGAAGGCACAGCTGAAACCCCGGAAGAGGCGCGCAAGCAGACCGTTTCCAACATCATCGGTACAACTGATGAAAACGGTAAATATACCGGCCTGAAGGCGCTTCTCACGGCGAAAACGGTGACCGGCGTTAAGCCGCGTATTCTCGGCGTGCCGGGGCTGGATTCTCAGGAAGTAGCGACCGCACTGGCCGCCATGTGCCAGAGCCTGCGCGCGTTCGGCTATGTCAGCGCGTGGGGATGTAAAACCATCTCTGAAGCGATCAACTACCGCAAAAACTTCAGCCAGCGCGAGCTGATGGTTATCCATCCTGATTTTCTGGCATGGGATACCACCACGAACGCAACGACGACGGCCTGGGCTACCGCCCGTGCGCTTGGCCTGCGCGCCAAAATCGACCAGACCATGGGCTGGCATAAAACCCTGTCAAACGTTGGCGTCAACGGCGTTACTGGCGTAAACGCTTCTGTTTCCTGGGATCTGCAGGAACAGGCTACCGATGCGAACCTGCTCAACCAGGCTGGCGTCACCACGCTGATTCGCAACGACGGTTTCAAATTCTGGGGTAACCGTACCTGCTCAGACGATCCGTTATTCGTCTTTGAAAACTACACCCGTACCGCACAGGTGCTGGCCGATACCATGGCGGAAGCACACGCGTGGGCGATGGATAAACCCATCACGCCAACGCTTATCCGCGACATCGTTTCCGGTATTAACGCCAAGTTCCGCGAGCTGAAAACCAACGGCTATATCGTCGACGGCTCCTGCTGGTATGACCCTGAGTCGAACGATGCATCCACCCTGAAAGCGGGGAAACTGTATATCGATTACGACTACACCCCTGTCCCGCCGCTGGAAAATCTGACCCTGCGCCAGCGCATCACCGATACCTATCTGGCAGACCTGTCAGATTCGGTTAACAGCTAAGGAGCTGAAGCATGGCGTTACCACGCAAACTTAAGTACCTGAATATGTTCAACGATGGCCTGAGCTATATGGGCGTTGTCGAGTCCGTGACCCTACCGAAGCTTACCCGCAAGCTGGAGAAGTATCGCGGCGGCGGTATGCCGGGCTCGGTCTCTGTCGACCTCGGCCTGGACGATGATGCCCTGGCGCTGGAGTGGACCGTCGGCGGTCTGCCGGACGCCGCGCTGTGGGCGCAGTACGCCTCTCCGGGCGCGGACAGCGTGCCGCTGCGCTTTACCGGCTCTTATCAGCGCGATGATACCGGCGAAATCTCCGCCGTCGAAATCGTCATGCGCGGCCGTCATAAAGAGTTTGATGGCGGTGAAAACAAGCAGGGCGAGAGCGGCACCACCAAGATGTCCACCGAGTGCGCTTACTATCAGCTGACCATTGATGGCAAAGAGATCATCGAAATCGACATCATCAATATGGTGCTCAAAGTCGATGGCGTCGATCGCCTGGCAGAACACCGTAAGGCCATCGGCCTGTAACCCTTTAACCGGCCGGGATGACCGGCCGGTGAGTTAACTTTCAGAAGAGTAACGAAATGGAAAATATCAACGAGACCGCCATGAACGAAAGTGAAAACCCACATATCGTCACGCTTGATAGCCCCGTTCAGCGCGGCGAGCAAAAAATCGAAAAGGTGACCGTCGCAAAACCCAATGCGGGGACTCTGCGCGGCTTATCGCTGGCGTCGCTGGCGCAATCTGACGTTGATGCGCTGATTAAGGTGCTGCCGCGAATGACCTCCCCAGCGCTGACCGAGCATGAGGTTGCGCGCCTGGACGCCTGCGATCTGCTCTCTTTTGCAGGTAAGGTGATCGGTTTTTTGTCACCGGCTTCGGCTCGCTGAAATTTCCCGAAAATGTGTCGGTCGACGATCTGATGGCGGATATCGCGGTGATTTTTCACTGGCCGCCGTCAGAACTGTACTCCCTGAGCGTGACCGAACTCCTCTTATGGCGCGAAAAAGCGCTGCAGCGAAGCGGAAACCACCATGAGTAATAATGTTAGTCTTCAGGCGCTGCTTAAGGCAGTCGACCGGGCAACCCGACCGCTTAACGCTCTTCAGAACGCCAGCCTCACTCTCGCGAGCGATATCCGCGATGCGCAGACGGCGCTGGGGGCGCTCGATGAGCAGGCGGGGCGCATTAACGGCTTCAGAAAAGCAAATGCCCGGCTCGCCACGACGGAGCAGTCGCTTGCTCAGGCGAAACAGCAGGCAGCGGCGCTGGCGGTGCAGTTTAAAAACACACAAAACCCCACCCAGGCGCAGGCTGATGCGCTGACTGCTGCCCGACAATCGGCAGTCGACCTTAAGCATGAGTACAACAGCTTACGCTACTCGGTGCAGCGTCAGCGTACTGAACTCGCTCAGGCGGGAGTGAACACGCGCACGCTCTCGTCGGATGAACGTCGTTTAAAAAGTCACATCAGCGAAAAAACGCAGCAGCTTAACCGACAGCGGGATGCGCTGGCCCGCGTCAATCAGCAGCAGGAGCGGCTGAGTGTCGTTCAGAATCGCTACGAGTCAGGCAAACGCGTTACCGCGCGGGTGCGTCAGCTTGCGAATACGGGCGTGGGCATCGCAAAAGCGGGCTTTGACCAGACGTCCCGGTTTATCGCCCCTGGCATCAGTTTTGAAAAACAGATGTCGGCCATTCAGGCAAACCTTGGCCTGGCGAAGGGGGATTCCCGGCTTGAGGTCATTCGCCAGCAGGCGCGGGAGGTCAGCGCCAGGACCGGAGTACCTGCAGATACGGTCCTCCGGGCACAAACCGAACTGACTCGTTCAGGCTATGACGCCGATGGGCTGCTTGCAGCCACCGCGCCAACGGTCAACCTCAGCCTGGCGGGGAGTGTCGACGCGGCTAAAGCCGCCGATATGATCGCCAGCACGCAGGCCGCGTATAGCCTGGGCGATATGGACGCGGGACGCATCGCAGATGTGCTTACGCGCGGTTTTACCTCTTCGAATACCAGCCTCGCTGAGATGGTGGCGGCCGTCACCTCTGCTGCGCCCGCTGCGGGTGCCGCCGGTATGGGGCTTGAAGAGACCACCGCGCTGCTGGGTGTTCTGGCGGAAAAAGGGATGAAAGGCGCTGCCGCGGGGGACGCGCTCAGCGCGATGTTGCGCCATGTTCAGACTCCGGATGCCATAAAAGCCGCAGGGGTGCTGGCTTCCGCTGCGGGTGATGGATCGCTTGATGAAAAACGCCAGCAGTTGCAGGGGGCAAAGGGCAGTACCGCGCTCGCGGCTTCCGTGCAGACCGATAATCTTGACGGCGATATCAACCGATTCCAGGCCGCGTGGAACGGGTTGAAGATTGATGTATTTGATAAAGCGGATGGCGCTCTGCGCAACCTGATAACAACCGCAACCGGCTGGCTTGGCACGGCCTCCCTTTGGGTCAATGCCAACCCTGAGCTGACGCAGACCCTCGCCAGCATCGTTGTCGGCGCGCAGGCGTTTGCTGGCGTACTGGGCGGCGTAGGCACGGTTATCGGCCCGGTTCTGACGGGCGTCAATATGGTTATTACCGCGGCCGGGATGTTGGGAACGGTATTCAGCGTGGTGGGCGGCGCCATCATGACGGTGCTGGGTGCCCTTAGCTGGCCGGTGATTGCCCTTGGCGCGGCGATTGCTGCCGGTGCCTTGCTGATTTTTAAATACTGGGAGCCCATCAGCGCCTTCTTTGGCGGAGTGATGGAAGGGCTTTCAACGGCTTTAGCACCGCTGGGTGCGCTGTTCTCACCGGTGATGGCGGTGTTTGACTCTATCTCGGAGAAGCTGGGCGGTATCTGGCAATGGTTCACCGACTTGATTACGCCGATCAAGGCGACGCAGGAAACGCTGGATGGCTGTAAAAACGCTGGCGTGATTTTTGGTCAGGCGCTGGGCGATGCGTTAATGGCACCGCTTGATCTCTTTAATAGCCTGAGCGGCAAGGCCAGCTGGCTGCTGGAGAAGCTCGGTATTATCAAAAACGAGTCGGGCGATCTCGACGCCGCTGCGGCAAAAGCAGAAGCGGCATCCTCACCGGCGGGCAGCGCTTATATTCCGGGCGCGGGGATCTCTGGCGGCAGCCTGGGGTATCAGCCGACCATCGCTACTGGAGGACGCTCTTACGTCGATCAGAGTAAAAGCGAATATAACATCACGCTGCAGGGGGGCACGGCCTCCGGAACGGATCTGACCCGTCAAATCCGGGAGACGATAGATAATATTGAACAGGATAAAGCGAGACGGCAGCAATCCAGCTTTATGTATAGTTGAGGAGAGAGAAAATGTTAATGGTGCTGGGGCTGTTTGTCTTTGAACGACGAACCTTACCGTATCAGTCAATGATATTCACAAAAGACTACCGCTGGGCATCCAGCGCTCGCATCGGGAAACCCAAAGCCTGGCAGTACCTTGGCGAAGGTGAGACATCCTTTAGCCTCTCCGGCTTACTTTACCCGGAACTCACGGGAGGGCGGCTTTCCCTCAAGGCGGTTGAGCTGATGGCAAATGAGGGGCGGGCATGGCCGTTGATAGACGGTACCGGCATCATTCACGGCATGTTTGTCATTGAGAAAGTCACGCACACGCATTCGGATTTTTACAGTGACGGTACCGCCCGAAAAATTGAGTTTACCCTGTCGCTAAAACGCGTGGACGAATCGCTGATGACGACGTTTGGCGACCTGCGAACGCAGGCCTCAGAGCTGGTGGAAAGCGCACGGAATAGCATTGGAGGGCTGGTGGGATGATCACCGAAATGAATATCCGGGCGGGTGGAAAAATCGCCCCTGATTTTATGCTTAAGCTTGACGATCGTGATATCACGCAAAATTTCAGCCATCGTCTTATCAGCCTGACCATGACCGACAAACGGGGGCTGGAAGCCGATCAGCTGGATATTCTGCTGGATGATTCCGACGGGCTGCTGGACTTGCCTGCCCGGGGGGCAAGGCTGTCCTTATGGCTGGGATGGGAGGGAACCCCGCTCGAGGAGAAAGGGGACTTTACGATTGATGCGATTCATTTCCGGGGCGCGCCGGACACGCTGACCATCCAGGGATTCAGCGCAGATTTTCGTGGAAAGCTAAACGTGCGGCGCGAACAGTCGTGGCATGACACGACGATTGGCGCGATAGTCGATACCATCGCTCAGCGTAACCAGTTGACCGCCAGCGTCGCGTCGGGGCTTGCATTCATCGCCATCTCTCATATTGACCAGTCTCAGGAGACAGACGCGGCCTTCCTCTCCCGCCTTGCTGAACGTAATGGAGCATTTGTTTCAATCAAAGCCGGGAAGATTATCTTTATGAAAGCGGGCCAGGCCGTGACGGCCAGCGGCACTCCGCTTTCCTTAATGATGATTGAGCGTGGGGATGGCGATAAGCACCTTTTTTCCATAACTGACCGTGAAAATTATTCCGGCGTAACGGCCAAATGGCTGCAAACGCGTGACCCCAAACAACAAAATCCTCAATTGAGTATTAATCGTCAGTCCGGAGGGCAGCAGACAGAAGCACTGCAGCACCCGGATGCCGCCGCACCGGTAGCGGGAGCAGCAGGCAAGGAGCAGAAACCGCAAGAGAGGCTGGTGGGATCGGCGGAGAACGTATTTGAGCTCACCACGGTTTATGCCTCTGAAGAGCAGGCGCTCAGGGCCGCAGAGGCTAAGTGGCGCGCGCTTCAGCGGGGAACCGTAGAGTTTTCCATCCAGCTTGCCCTGGGACGCGCCGATCTGTTCCCCGAAACGCCGGTGCTGGTAAACGGTTTTAAACGCGTCATTGACGAGCAGGCGTGGATCATCAGCGAGGTGGTGCATACCCTCAACGATAGCGGATTTACCACGCAGCTTAAGCTTGAGCTGAACGTCAGCGACGAAAAATTTACTGTTGATAGTGAGTAATGTAGTTGCTATTGGTTTTATTTTGGGTATTATTGATTCACAAAATGTGAATCAAGTGGAGGGGTACATGTTTCATTGTCCTAAGTGCAAGCACTCTGCGCATGCGCGTACCAGTCGCTATCTAAGTGAAAATACCAAAGAGCGCTATCACCAGTGCACCAATGTGGACTGCAGCTGTACGTTCGTGACGATGGAGTCCGTGGAGCGCCTGATCGCGACCCCGGGCGCCTCTGAGCGTGTCCGAACGGCTTCGCTGAACCACGGTTAGCTGCTCAAAAAAACCAATAAAAAAGCCACTCAATCGAGTGGCTTAATCATATGATTCTAAAACCAAAATTTGGTGGCCCCTGCTGAAAGAATTTTCACCAGGGGAATTAATCTGTGAACAGAAAAATTAATCAGGCTCAGTCTCGGAGATAAATGGCTTGATCTCCAGGTGAAACAGGAAACCACCAGACAGCAGAGAAAAAATAAAATCAGTCGCCGCCGGTGGCTTGATCAGCCTAGCTGAACAATGGCCGCAGGCGTTCAATCTGACAAACCCCGTCCACTCGCCGTGGGCATAATCGACGACATAACCCCCTTTCCCGATGCTGCTGGCGCTGGCGGCCACTGTGCGGTGCTTTACGCTCTGAATAGTAAGCCGTGCGGCGAAATCACCTCAGAAGATCGCCAGCATGCTGTCGAATGTCTGTAAGCAATGAAGCAGGTGAAAGCACAATTTTCTGACCAGGTAGAATATGACCGCGTAAAAAAGTCGAAAGTCTGACTTTAAAAAACTCCAACCTTTTCAACTTTAAAATATTCAGCATATTTATTGGCTTTTTTTATTTATATAAATATTTTATCGGGGTTTCAATCGTTATAAAAAATTACATTTTGATAAAAATAGTGGCTGTAAGGTTTTGTTAATTTCTCAACTAAATGGAATTAATAAAATGGCTGTTCCCGCATATATTTGGCTTTATAACTCTACTGGAACCCTGATTCAAGGGAGTAGCAATGTTCTACTGCGTGAAGGTGCTATTGAAATGCAGAGCTTTAACCACGGCGTGCATATCCCTTACGATAATACTTTTGGGAAACTTACGGGGACGCGTGTGCATGACCAGTTAAGTTTTACCAAAGAGCTCGATAAGGCTACACCTTACCTGAATCGTGCCGTCTGTCAGGGCGAGACACTCCAGCAGGCAATCATTAAATGGTATCGGATTAATGACGCAGGCGTAGAGGAAGAATTCATGCACGTTATTTTGAAAAACGTCAAAGTGGTGGCTGTCACGCCAGTGATGCACAATTTTAAAAACACTGGCGGTCAAATGAATAACCCTACTGAATCCGTGTCGCTGGCGTATGAAAGCATTACCTGGCTATATCTCGACGGGAATATTTCTTACACAGACTCATGGAACCAGCGAGTGGTGGCCTGATGATCAGTTGCCGGGTTGATTTTAACCATCTTTACGACGAGGGGCGCGTAGCCCGTTTGGATGTGGGCGGGGTAGGTTCATTTCCGGTGTTTTCCGGGCTGGGCGATCTCGCCAACAAACCTGAATGTTCGTACATGACAAATGCCACCGTCCCTCCAGGGAGTTACTGGATTGTAGATCGTCCGTCTGGTGGATTATTTTCTCACAGCCAGACATGGTTCAAACACGCATTTACCGGAAATAACTACTACGACTGGTTTGCCCTGTTCCGCAAAGACGGTGTAGTGGATGACTACATGACCTTTGACGTTGACAGTTCGCATCACTATCAGCGGGGTCATTTTCGCCTGCATCCACCGCGTCCAGATGGTTCTGGCATCAGTGAGGGCTGCATCACCTTCTTTCTTTCGCGTGATTTTTACATAGTACGTGCTGCTCTGTTGAAGGCTCACCGGCACCGGATTCTGCAGGGGGATAAACTCTGGGCTTATGGTGATATTACGGTGATTGGTAATGCCTCAGGGAGTTGCGATGTCACGCTCCGCTAAGTGGTCGTTACGCCTGCTGATGTTTCTGACTATCACGTTTGCGCTGATGCTCTCAGGGGTATTCGACCCGCTGGCCGACAGCATGAAATATACCGTCACGAATCTCATGAATTACATCCCGACAGAGAAACTGGAACCTTACCCAGACCGTGTTGAGGATAATTATTTCACGATGTACATCATGTTTAATGCGCTGGTAGCCGCTGTGATCGTTTTTAGCGGGGAAAAGCTTGTCTTATTAGCGCGCAATTCATAAAAGAGTTGTGCAGTTCTGACGGGTTATAGCAGGCCCACCACCAGCAACTAACAAACGCCCCGCGTAGGGGCTTTTTTTGGGGAGTTAATTTTACGAATTCGCAGTTAAGTACTCCGTTAAAAGTACGCAATTAGCAGTTTCCGGTTTTTCGCTTCAATCCTGATATCTGTAAATGGTTGTTTTATTTGTTGATTGCGTCGTAAAAAACGTATTCGCATTCGGGGAGCTGCGAACTGCACAGCTTACATTTAATCATTTTGGAAACTACCAGCATATTGTGCTCCACCCTGCTTGCAGGGCGATAGTGCAGCTGGCATGCCTGTCAGGCTTGTTTTCTTACGGTAAACCTCATGAATTTTCGTTTTGTGATTTTCAAAAATGGTTTTTGCGTTGATTGCTATGAGCAAAAGGAAAAGGCAGCGTTAACTGATAAGCTTTTCCGGTTGAGTCAACTTTCATTGGCGGATATCCGCCAGCAGGACCGGCATAAGCTCGGATACGAAAAAATCTCCCGTAGCTCATTCAAAGCAGCTATTCCTGCCAATGTAACCGAAGACGTAGAACTTATGGCATTTCGATTTTGCAGTAAGGCACCTATGGTGGGTTACAAGCGTAATGCTACCTTTTACGTTATCTGGCTGGACAGATCATTTACGCTTTATAACCATTCCTGACACGTTCCCATACTGACCATCTGGAACCTCGCTATTGAACTACCACCATCATTAGACTCGTAACAGAAAAGCTAAATATACAGATGTATATTTAGCTTTTCTGTATCGTTTATTTTGCTGCATACCCATCGATAGGAGGTGGAAGATCAATCCCTGAGGCTTTTGTTTTGCGGAACGGCCCGCTTCATCAAATTTTTACACCCGCGAAAATAAAAAAATGAGGTGATGTGATAAAAAGGGCCATTAACTTTATTAGTCATACATGTAAGGCAGTTCACCCGCCAGCATGATTATAGTGTCCCTTGCTTTCATGCCGGTATAGCCCCTGCTCATTGTGTACAGGTGAGCGCTATCAGGGCTATTTTCATAACCCCGAGAGGTTAGAAACTCATTGTATCTTTCACGTTCCTGCTGCCTTTCAGTAGACTGAAAGTATAATTCCTGAGGTGTTGGGCGCCGTGGGCTCATGCTTTATCCCTTCGTTGAGTGTGGTTAGAAAGTTTATCTTTTTAACGGCACGTAGTCACGATAGTTAACCATGCTTCCCTTTGCGGAATATCCCGGCATATCCCCAAAAAAGCAAAAGGGCCAACGATATCTCGTCAGCCCTTGCTGTATCTGGTGGCCCCTGCTGGACTTGAACCAGCGACCAAGCGATTATGAGTCGCCTGCTCTAACCACTGAGCTAAGGGGCCGTGGCGGTGAATTATAAAGTAACTCCCCGCAGCAATCCAGCCATTCACACCTGCCTGCTGTTTTTATAAACAACGCATAATCAATCCTTTATACTTCCCTGACGATGTATCGAGCGGGAGTAAAGATGATCAACGATATTCTGGCCCCTGGCCTGCGGGTGGTGTTCTGCGGAATCAACCCGGGAAAGTCCTCGGCGCACACCGGTTTTCACTTTGCCCATCCGGGCAATCGCTTCTGGAAGGTGATCTACCAGGCCGGGTTTACCGACAGGCTACTCAAGCCTGAAGAGGAACAGCATCTGCTGGACACGCGCTGTGGGATCACCATGCTGGTCGAGCGGCCTACGGTACAGGCGAGCGAGGTCAACCTGCATGAGCTGCGCAGCGGCGGGCGGGAGCTGATCAAGAAGATAGAGGATTTTCAGCCGGCCGCGCTGGCGATCCTCGGCAAGCAGGCCTACGAGCAGGCGTTTAGCCAGCGTGGAACGCAGTGGGGCAAGCAGAGCATCATGATTGGCGTGACGCAGGTATGGGTGCTGCCGAACCCGAGCGGGCTCAACAGGGCGACGCTGGATAAGCTGGTGGAGGCCTATCGGGAGCTGGATGAGGCGCTGATGGTGCGGGGGCTGTAATCCTCTGCGGCCTGATGCCCTGACCCTGGCCCTCTCCCACAGGGAGAGGGAATAAATAAAAAAAAGCTCCCGATTGGGAGCTTTTTCACTGTCAGGACCGATTAATCGTCCAGGAAGCTACGCAGCACTTCAGAGCGGCTTGGATGACGCAGCTTGCGCAGCGCCTTCGCTTCGATCTGACGGATACGTTCGCGGGTAACGTCGAACTGTTTACCCACTTCTTCCAGCGTGTGGTCGGTGTTCATATCAATACCGAAACGCATACGCAGGACTTTCGCTTCACGGGCGGTCAGGCCGGCCAGAACGTCGTGCGTCGCAGCGCGCAGGCTCTCGGTGGTGGCAGAGTCCAGCGGCAGCTCGAGGGTGGTATCCTCGATGAAATCACCCAGATGCGAATCTTCATCATCACCGATTGGTGTTTCCATGGAGATTGGCTCTTTGGCGATCTTCAGCACTTTACGGATCTTGTCTTCCGGCATCAGCATGCGCTCGGCCAGCTCTTCCGGCGTCGGCTCGCGGCCCATCTCCTGCAGCATCTGGCGGGAGATACGGTTGAGCTTGTTGATGGTCTCAATCATATGCACCGGAATACGGATGGTGCGCGCCTGATCCGCGATAGAGCGGGTGATAGCCTGACGGATCCACCAGGTTGCGTAGGTGGAGAACTTGTAACCACGACGGTATTCAAACTTATCTACCGCTTTCATCAGACCGATGTTGCCTTCCTGAATCAGATCCAGGAACTGCAGACCACGGTTGGTGTATTTCTTGGCGATAGAGATAACCAGACGCAGGTTCGCTTCAACCATCTCTTTCTTCGCACGGCGGGCTTTCGCTTCGCCGATGGACATACGACGGTTGATGTCTTTAACCTGCTCGATGGTCAGGCCGGTCTCTTCTTCAATCTGATGCAGTTTCTGCAGGCCGCGATGTACGTCGTCCTTCACGTCGTGCAGTTTTTCAGACCACGGCTTGTTCATCGCGATAGCCGCGTTGAACCAGGTTTCGCTGGTTTCGTTGCCGGTGAAGAGGGTGATGAAGTTCTTCTTCGGCATTTTGCACTGCTCAACGCACAGCTTCATGATGATGCGTTCCTGGGTGCGTACGCGATCCATCATCACGCGCATGCTGTTCACCAGGTAGTCGAACTGTTTTGGCACCAGGCGGAACTGTTTGAATACCTCAGACAGCTTCAGGATCTCTTCCTGTGCGGCGGCATGGCTGCGGCCTTTCGCTTTGATGGTGTCGCGCGTCACTTCGTACTGGGTACGCAGCTCGGCAAACTTCTCACGCGCCAGCTCCGGGTCGATGCTGTTGTCATCGTCCGCGGTGTCGTCGTCGCTCTCTTCCTCATCTTCGTCTTCGTCATCATCCATCTCTTCCTGAGACAGTTCAGAACCGACGTGAGTGGCGGTAGGCGCCATATCTTCTTCGGCGTTCGGGTCGACAAAACCGGTGATCAGGTCAGACAGGCGCGCTTCTTCCGCTTCAACGCGATCGTACTGCTCCAGCAGATAGGTGATCGCTTCCGGGTACTCGGCGACAGAGCACTGAACCTGGTTGATCCCGTCTTCGATGCGTTTTGCGATGTCAATTTCGCCTTCGCGGGTCAACAGTTCAACGGTACCCATTTCGCGCATGTACATGCGGACCGGGTCAGTGGTACGCCCGATTTCAGATTCCACGCTGGACAGTACCTGTGCAGCAGCTTCTTCCGCATCTTCGTCAGTGTTGTTGGAGGTTTCAGCCAGCAACAGATCATCGGCATCCGGTGCTTCTTCCATCACCTGAATGCCCATGTCATTGATCATTTGGATGATATCTTCGATTTGATCTGAATCGACGATATCTTCCGGCAGATGGTCATTGACCTCGGCATAGGTCAGATAGCCTTGCTCCTTACCACGTTGGACAAGAAGTTTCAGCTGTGACTGCGGGTTTTGCTCCATAAGACGGTATCCACACTTAATTCGTTTGATTGGTGTCGGCGATGGGGCTGCCAACCTTTAAAGCGAGGGCGTACTTATATTTTTGCCGCTGCCTCTCAGTGCGGCTGCCGGGGGCTTCCCGATCGATATTCGGCACTTAAGCCGTTAAATACTTCATCCTTCACGTTGTCTCTGCGTTAGCTGCGTTCTCTCATCCTGGTCATGTACTTATGTACACTCCCAGGAATTCGTTCGCTTGCTGCCTTGATACAACGCGAATGATTTTGTCTTTCACTTATTTTCTTGCCAGTTCCTGGTTAATCATCCAGAGCTCCCGGCGTTCTTCGCTGCTTAAACCGTGTGTGCGCTCGCGAGCTATCAACTCTTCCTGGCGCAGCTCAAGCATCGAATCAAACATATGATTGAGTGAGTCGGTGAACGTTTTTTCTGCAATGTCCTTATCTGCTATATCGTCCCACATCGACAATTTTTCAAGGGTAGCGGCCTCTTTTGTGCCGCGATAATGCTCTAAAAGTTGTCCGGTGGTCAGACCTGGCTGAGACAAACACGTGTTGACCAGTTCTGAAAATAAGCCAAGCCCGGGCAATTTCTCGTGGTTTAAACCCGCCAGCGACGGCACCTGCGGTGCGAGCTCGGGGTTTTGGACCAGCAACCCTATCAGTATACGCATGGTTGTGCGTTTTAGCTGAGGCGCGGAGCGAACCGCACCGTTTTCAGCCTGTTTAGGCATTAAACGTTCAAGCTGGCTGTCATCCAGAATGCCGAGCTTGTTGCCTAACTCCTGACGCAGATAGATGCGCAGCGTTTCGCCGGGCACCTGGCTGATTAACGGCAGCGCCAGCGTGCTGAGCTGCGCGCGCCCGTCAGGGGTACTCAAATCGACCTGCGGCATCAGGCTGTTAAACAAAAACGTGGAGAGCGGCTGAGCCTGCTCCATCCGCGCTTCAAACGCCGCTTTGCCCTCTTTACGCACCAGCGTATCCGGGTCTTCGCCGTCGGGCAGAAACATAAAGCGTAGCTGACGCCCGTCGGTCATATACGGCAGCGCGGTTTCCAGCGCGCGCCAGGCGGCGTCGCGCCCTGCGCGGTCACCGTCGTAACAGCAGATGACGTTGTTGGTCACCCTGAACAGCAGTTGAATATGATCGGCGGTGGTGGACGTGCCTAACGACGCAACCGCGTAGTTAATGTCGTACTGCGCCAGGGCCACGACGTCCATATAGCCTTCGACGACCAGAAGACGCGGAGGTTCCGCATTATTCTGCTGCGCCTCATAAAGGCCGTACAGCTGGCGGCCCTTATGGAAAATATCGGTTTCCGGGGAGTTGAGGTATTTCGGCAGGGCATCACCCAGCACGCGACCACCAAAACCAATTACCCGGCCACGCTTGTCGCGGATCGGGAACATCACCCGTTCGCGGAAGCGGTCGTAGCTTCGTCCCTGGTCGTTGGTGACCAGCATGCCTGCATCGATGAGAGACTTACGATCTTCGCTATTGCCGCCAAAACGCTTTAACACGTTGTCCCAGCCGGGCGGGGCGTAACCAATAGCGAAACGCGCAATGACATCGTCGCTCAGTCCGCGCTTGTTCAGATACTGACGCGCAGGCTCAGCCGCAGATTGCTTAAGAGACTGTTGGTAAAACGAATTCAGGCCATCCATCAGTTGATACAGCGTTTGCCGTTGATGGCGCTCGATCTGACTTGGCCCACTGCCTGCTTCATACGGCACTTCAAGGTTATGCATCGCCGCCAGCTCTTCGACGGTTTCAACGAACTCGAGCTTGTCGTAGTTCATTAAAAAATCGACGGCATTACCGTGCGCGCCACAGCCGAAGCAATGGTAGAACTGCTTTTCACCGTTTACGGTGAAGGAGGGGGTTTTTTCGTTATGGAACGGACAGCACGCATGGTAGTTCTTGCCCTGCTTTTTTAGCTTTACCCGCGCGTCGATGAGATCGACGATGTCGGTTCTGGCAAGCAGGTCATTGATGAAAACGCGTGGGATTCTTCCGGCCATATGCCCCAAAATTTTAAGCGACTTATAAACGAAAACAAGCCGCGCATTCCTTCCGGAAGCACGGCCTTACGACTATTACTCTGTCTGTCAATTGAGGGCTGAGGCCCTCAACCAATTAGTACAGACGAGTACGGCGTGCGTTTTCGCGAGCCAGTTTCTTCGCGTGACGTTTCACAGCGGAAGCTTTAGCGCGCTTACGTTCGGTCGTTGGTTTTTCATAAAACTCACGACGACGAACTTCAGCCAGAACACCTGCTTTCTCGCATGAACGTTTGAAGCGACGCAGTGCTACGTCGAACGGCTCGTTTTCACGTACTTTAATTACCGGCATGTAACTCTCACCTTTAATAAATTCGGTTTGCCGCTGGCATCAACGCCAGCTTATTTCAAAATGGTGCGGAATTTTACTGCAAATGCTGCTGCTTTGTAAAGCACCGATGCGATTTTGAAAGGGACTTTAATAAGGGTGAGGAGTATACACGAGCCTTCTTCCTGGGGCGAACAAAGTTTTACATCAACCCGCCCAGGCTCTACACTGCGCGGTATTGAAACGAGGTAAAACAAGTCATGCGTGTACTGGGTATTGAAACATCCTGCGATGAAACCGGCATCGCCATTTACGACGACGAAAAAGGGCTTCTGGCCAACCAGCTGTATAGTCAGGTGAAATTGCACGCTGACTACGGCGGCGTCGTACCTGAACTGGCCTCTCGTGACCACGTGCGTAAAACGGTTCCCCTGATTCAGGCGGCGCTGAAAGAGGCCGGGTTGAGTTCAAACGATATCGACGCCGTGGCCTATACCGCAGGCCCGGGTCTGGTCGGCGCGCTGCTGGTTGGCGCGACGGTGGGTCGTTCGCTGGCGTTTGCGTGGGATGTGCCGGCGATCCCGGTTCACCATATGGAAGGGCACCTTCTGGCGCCGATGCTGGAAGAGAATCCGCCTGAGTTCCCGTTTGTGGCGCTGCTGGTTTCCGGCGGCCATACGCAGCTGATTAGCGTAACGGGCATTGGCAAGTACGAGCTGCTGGGCGAGTCGATCGACGACGCCGCCGGTGAAGCGTTCGATAAAACCGCCAAGCTGCTGGGTCTGGATTATCCGGGCGGCCCGATGCTGTCAAAAATGGCGTCGCAGGGGACGGAAGGGCGCTTCGTCTTCCCGCGTCCGATGACCGACCGTCCGGGGCTGGATTTCAGCTTCTCCGGGCTGAAAACCTTCGCGGCGAATACGATTCGTAATAACGATGACAGCGAGCAGACCCGCGCCGATATCGCCCGCGCGTTCGAAGATGCGGTGGTGGACACCCTGATGATCAAGTGTAAGCGCGCGCTGGATCAGACCGGCTTTAAGCGTCTGGTGATGGCGGGCGGCGTGAGCGCCAACCGCACGCTGCGCGCGAAGCTCGCCGAGATGATGCAAAAGCGTCGCGGGGAAGTGTTCTATGCCCGTCCGGAATTCTGCACCGACAACGGCGCGATGATCGCTTACGCGGGAATGGTGCGCCTGAACGCGGGCGCAACGTCCGATCTGAGCGTGTCCGTGCGTCCTCGCTGGCCGCTGGCGGAACTGCCGGAGGCGTAATCGCCTCACCCTAACCCTCTCCCCACAGGGAGAGGGGATCGTTTGACTACACCCGCAGCATCCCTTTCTCTTCCAGAAACGCAATAATTGTCGCTAATCCGTCACCCGCCTTCAGGTTGGTAAAGGTCCACGGACGCTCGCCGCGCATGCGGTTGGTATCGCGCTCCATCACCTCCAGCGACGCGCCGACGTACGGCGCGAGGTCGGTTTTATTGATCACCAGAAAATCGGATTTGGTGATCCCCGGCCCGCCCTTGCGCGGGATTTTTTCCCCTTCGGCCACGTCGATCACGTAAATGGTCAGATCCGCTAGCTCCGGGCTGAAGGTCGCGCTCAGGTTGTCTCCGCCGCTTTCAACGAAGATCAGATCCAGATTGCCGAACTTCTCGCTTAGCGCCTCTACCGCCGCCAGGTTCATCGACGCATCTTCACGAATGGCGGTATGCGGGCAGCCGCCCGTCTCCACGCCCACGATGCGCTCCGGCTCCAGCGCGCCCGCCTCGGTGAGGATGCGCTGATCCTCTTTGGTGTAGATATCGTTAGTGACCACCGCAAGATGATAGGTATCGCGCATCGCCTTGCAGAGCGCTTCCAGCAGCGCGGTTTTGCCCGACCCTACCGGGCCGCCCACGCCCACGCGCAGGGGATGTTTGTAATCAGCCATGTTGACTCCTCAGGAACGGAATAGTCGTGAATATTGGGTTTCGTGGCGCGCGGAGGCGATGGCGGACAGCGGCGTTGCTGCCCCCAGCGCGTCGTCGTTACGCAAAAATGCCTGTTCAAGCCCGGCGGCGTAATGGTCGCCCAGTTCGATAATCAGCTGCTGCGCGGCCTGTTGCCCAAACGGCACCAGCTTGACGCCCGCCATCACCGCGCTCTCCATCCAGCTGTAGCCGAGGCTCAGCGCCAGCTCGCGCGCGCTAATGCCCCAGCGCACGCCGAGCCAGGCCATGCCGCAGAGCTGGCTTTGCATAAACAGCGGCAGCCATTCGGGCGGACAGTCAGGTTCCCAGCTTTTAATCAGCCGCGTAAACGCCGCCCCACGGTTGCGCTCCTCTTCGCGCAGCTCGCGCGTTTCCCGGCAGGCGAGAAGGTATGCCGTCCAGCGTTTTGCTTTTGTAAGAGAGCGTTGCTCACAGGCCTGATAAAGACGGATAAACAGCGGCAGATCGACGCAGAAAAAGCTCTGCTCCATCTGCTGGATTTGCCAGCGTTTGAACGCGTCGGCGTCGGTGACCCAGCCTGCCTCAACGGCCCACTCCAGCCCCTGCGACCAGGTAAACGACCCGACCGGCAGGCTGCTGCTGGAGAGCTGCATCAGGCGCAGCCTCTGGCGGGCGTGCTCCATCAGCTCATCAGCGCCAGCAGGGCAGAGACGATCAGCCCGCCGCCGAAGGTTTTACGCAGGCCGTCGTGACGGCGCAGCAGCAGCCCTGCGGCAAAGCTGGCGCACAGCACCGTGGCGCTGGCGAGCATAAAGCCGCTGGTGAAGAGCCAGAAGCTGTGGCCGGACATCTCCACGCCGTGCGCCCAGCCGTGGAACATCGCCAGGGCAGGTACCGCCAACAGCAGACGTTTTTCGGTTTTAAACATCATCACGCCGGATACCGCCAGCGAGGCGATAATCAGCATCTCCATGCCGCTGAAGCCGCCGAGCAGGCTGCCCGCAATGGCGCCGACAAGCATCATCCCGAGGGTGGCAAACGGCAGCAGGAGTTTGCGGCCGCTCAGGGCCGAGAGCACGCCCGCGCCGGTCAGCATCAGCAGGTGATCGAGCCCGGTCAGCGGATGGAGAAAACCGGCCTGAAAGCTGTCGGTACCGTGGCCGGGATGGGCGAGCGCCGGAACGGAAAAGGCCAGAAGCAGCAGAGGTAAATACTTACGCATGATTGATCCTTAATGTGAATGAGCGTGAGAGTGACTGTGGGCATCGCTGGTATAAGCGCCCGCTTCCGGTTCAAACGGCAGGCTGGCGTAGGTCACGTCCAGCCCGAACTGGCGCAGCATGTCGTCGAGAACGTGGTCGTGGTGATAGCGCAGCTCGCCGGGCATGATTTGCAGCGGCACGTGGCGGTTGCCCAGGTGGTAGCAGGCGCGGGCGAGCAGGAACGGATCGGCGCAGCGCACCACGGAAACTGACTCCGGGGCGGCGATCACTTCGATGACCTCCCTGCCGTCGTCGGTAGTCAGCAGGTCGCCCCCGCGCAGCAGCAGGCCGCGCGGCAGCATCAGTCCGGCTTCGCGGCCGTCGTTCAGCGCTACGCGGGCGCGGCTTTTCACCCGCACGTCAATCGGCAGCGTGACGCTGGCGGTAATCGGATGCGCGTGGTCCAGGCGTTGGGTTAAATAGATCATCATCACTCCTCAAAACAGGAAATAGCGTTGCGCCATCGGCAGAACGTCAGCCGGTTCGCTGGTTATCAGTTCACCGTCGACGCGCACCTCGTAGGTTTGCGAGTCGACGGTGATATTCGGCTGCAGGCCGTTGTGGATCATGTCCGCTTTTTTCACCGTCCGGCAGCCTTTCACCACCGCGGTAGCGCTCTGCAGGTTGAGCTGCTGCGGGATGCCGTTCGCACTGGCGGCCTGCGAGATAAACGTCAGTCGGGTAGCGTGGCGCGCGGCGCCCAGCGCGCCAAACATCGGGCGGTAATGCACCGGCTGAGGCGTAGGGATCGAGGCGTTGATATCGCCCATTGGCGCGCAGGCGATCATCCCGCCCTTGACGATGGTGGCGGGTTTGACGCCGAAGAACGCCGGAGACCAGACCACCAGATCCGCCAGCTTGCCCGCCTCAATCGAACCGACTTCGTGGGCGATGCCGTGGGTGAGCGCCGGGTTAATGGTGTATTTAGCGACGTAGCGCTTTACGCGGAAATTGTCGTTCTCGCCGGTCTCGTCCGGCAGCGCGCCGCGCTGGACCTTCATGCGGTGCGCCACCTGCCAGGTGCGGATAATCACTTCCCCGACGCGGCCCATGGCCTGCGAATCTGATGAGGTGAGCGAGAACGCGCCGATGTCGTGCAGCACGTCTTCCGCGGCGATGGTTTCACAACGAATGCGGGATTCGGCAAACGCCACGTCCTCGGCGATATCCGGGTCGAGGTGGTGGCAGACCATCAGCATGTCGAGATGCTCGTCGATGGTATTGACCGTGTAGGGTAAGGTCGGGTTGGTGGAGGAGGGCAGAATATTCGGGTGCGCGCAGGCGGTGATGATATCCGGCGCGTGACCGCCGCCCGCGCCTTCGGTGTGGAAGGTGTGGATGGTGCGCCCGGCGATGGCCGCCAGCGTGTCTTCGACAAACCCGGATTCATTCAGCGTGTCGCTGTGCAGCGCCACCTGAATATCCATCTCGTCAGCCACCTCCAGCGAGCAGTTGATGGCGGCGGGCGTCGCGCCCCAGTCTTCGTGGATCTTCAGCCCGATGGCGCCTGCGGCAATCTGCTCGCGCAGGGCGTCCGGGCTGGAGCCGTTACCTTTGCCGAGCAGGCCAATATTCACCGGCAGCGTATCGGCAGCCTGCAGCATGCGGGCGATATACCACGGTCCCGGCGTGCAGGTGGTGGCGTTGGTGCCCGCCGCCGGTCCGGTGCCGCCGCCGATCATGGTGGTGACGCCGGAGACCAGCGCCTCTTCCGCCTGCTGCGGGCAGATCCAGTGGATGTGGGTGTCGATCCCGCCGGCGGTGACGATCTTCCCCTCGGCGGCAATGACTTCCGTTGCCGCGCCAATGGGGATCGTCACGCCGGGCTGAATGTCCGGGTTCCCGGCTTTGCCGACGGCGAAGATCCGTCCGTCCTTGACGCCGATATCGGCTTTTACGATCCCCCAGTGATCGACGATCAGCGCGTTGGTGAGAACCAGATCCACGCAGCCGTCTGCGGTCATCTGCCCCTGGCCCATGCCGTCGCGGATCACCTTTCCGCCGCCGAACTTGACCTCTTCGCCGTAGACCGTGAGATCGTCTTCCACTTCGATCCACAGCTCGCTGTCGGCCAGCCGCACTTTATCTCCGGTGGTGGGGCCGAACATATCGGCATACGCCTGGCGTGAAATCTCAGCCATGGTTCACCTCGCCCATCACCTCGCCGCGAAAGCCGAAAATGCGCTGCGCCCCCGTGACCTGAACCAGCGTCACTTCCCGCTTCTGGCCGGGCTCGAAGCGCACGGCGGTGCCTGCCGGGATGTTCAGTCTAAAGCCTTTGGTGGCTTCCCGATCGAACTTCAGCGCCGGGTTGACCTCGTAAAAGTGGTAGTGCGATCCGACCTGGATCGGCCTGTCGCCGTGATTTTCGACAACCACGCGTTGGGTTTCACGCCCGACGTTGAGGGCAATCGTTCCGGGCTGGATCTGGTATTCACCTGGGATCATCACGCGCTCCTTAGACGATTGGGTTGTGGACGGTGACGAGCTTCGATCCGTCCGGGAAGGTGGCTTCGACCTGAATATCCAGGATCATCTCCGGGACGCCCTCCATTACCTGGTCGCGCCTCAGGACGTGGCGGCCCGCCTCCATCAGCGAGGCGACGGTTTCGCCATCGCGCGCGCCCTCCATAATGAAGGCGCTGATCAGCGCGACCGATTCCGGGTAATTGAGCTTTACCCCGCGCGCGAGGCGGCGTTCGGCAACCAGCGCGGCGGTGAACAGCAACAGCTTGTCTTTTTCTCTGGGGGTCAGTTCCATAACGTTTCTCTTATGTCTGCCAGATACGCGGCGAACAGGCATTTTTGGTGGTGAGAAGCGGGCGAAGCGACTGCCAGATGTCGCGCATCACCCGCTGGCAAATCAGGTTGTCGTGGGAGAGAAAACGCACCGACAGCAGATCGTCAGCGAGCGTTGCACCTGCATAATTTTCCAGCGGCGCGAGCCGTTCGCGCACCGCGTCGAGATGTTCTTCTTTGGCCGGATAGTACAGCAGCGTGCCGAGCCACGGATGCCCGGCGACGGGCGTGAGATCGCCGTCGCTAAGATGCTGACGCTCGATCAGGCGCGGCTCGTCATCTACCCACACCTCCAGGCGGCTCTCCAGCGCGCCGTGGCTGAATGTCTCACCGATCACCGGGCGCCCCAGGCAGTACAGCTCCCACGCCAGCAGCGTGCTGGAGGCCTTCAGGTGGAAGACGGAGCGCAGCGCGGCATTCGCTCCGGGAAAAATAATGGTGTCCTGCGGCAGCCACTCCAGGGTGGAATCTTCCTCGAGGTAAAAATGCTGGTTCAGACGCGCCTGCGGGCCGCAGCTGCGATAGAACTTGCTGGCGCCGGGCATCGTGATAAGCGCATGGCTTTTGGCGTCCAGCCGAACGGAAATGTCCAGCGTATCGCCGCCCACAATCCCGCCTGGCGGGTGCAGCAGGTAAAGGTGGCAGGTTTCCCCTTCGGGGTAAAACGGGCGTTGAACGGTGAGCGGCCCGACGTGGTGGGCGGAGTACAGGAGGGTTTTCTCAGGGGTGTGACAAAACTGCAGGGCAAGCGACGCCTGCCAGCCTTTATACGTATTATCAGTGACCTGAGCTGCTAACATGCTGCATCCATTTCCACACCATCGGGATACGTTTCAGTATGCCCTGGCGGAAATGAAGGCTGTCATATGAGTCGCTTATGGATGGCCAGGAAGGAGAAATACAAAAGCACGGCCTGGGCCGTGCTCTGTATAAGCAATGACGAGACTATTTCAGGTGCTCATGCAACGCTGCACCTGCCTGCTCAAGGGCAACTTTCACCGTTGGCTCCTGGCTCAGCGGGTTAAGCAGGCCGTAGTCGTGGATCATGCCGTTATAGCGCGTGACGGTCACCGGGACGCCAGCCGTATCCAGTTTACGCCCGAATGCTTCACCTTCATCCCGCAGAACGTCCAGCTCCGCTGTCTGGATCAGCGTCTCGGGGAAGCCTTTCAACTGCGCGGTGCTGGCGCGAAGCGGAGAGGCAAGGATATTGTTGCGATCGGCAGCGCTGGTGGTGTAGTTATCCCAGAACCATTTCATCATGTTTTTCGACAGGAAATAGCCATTTTCGAACTGGTTATACGAGGCAGTATCAAAGTTCGCATCGGTAACTGGCCAGAGCATGACGTTGTAGCGAATCTTTGGCCCATTGAACTGTTTGACCTGCAGCGCCACCGAAGCCACCATATTGCCGCCCACGCTGTTACCCACCAGACCCAGACGGCTACCGTCCACGCCAATTTCCTGACCGTGCTCGGCGACCCATTTTGTCGCTTCATAGGCCTGATTAATTGCTACCGGGAAATGGGCCTCAGGTGACGGGGTGTAATCGACGTAAACCGCAGCGGCACCAGAAGCGCGAACAAGATCGCGGATTAAACGTTCGTGGGTAGGGAAGTCACCCAGCACCCAACCGCCGCCGTGAAAGAACATAAAGGCGGGGAGCGTGCCGCTGGCGTTTTCAGGTTTCACTATTTTCAGTTTGATCGCCTGGCCATTTACCTGGATCGTTTTTTCAGAAACCTGAGCGGGCGGCAGTTTTGCGCCTTGCTGCGCGCCAATCAGTACCTGGCGGGCCTCCTGCGGGGTCATCTGTTCCATTGGCTTACCCTTGCCGGAATTCAAAACATTAAGAAATGCCTGTACGCCTGCGGTCGGGGTTGGGGTATTGGTGGTTTGAGCGGATGCAGCGGCTGACGCGAAGACGGAAGAAACCAGGATGGCGGTTAGTGTTTTCATGGTAATGCCTCTTTAAGCGTATTTGATCGGATGAGATAACTAAATAGTGCGCTACTTAGTTGTTGTTGTAATACTTGCGCGCAAGATACTTTTAGTCAAACATTATTTATAATTTTTTTTAGGCAACCGATTTGGAGTTGATAGAAAAATGAAAGAAAACAAAACGCTAGACGATTTACTTTGCTTCTCGCTGTACTCGGTCACCAACGCGTTTGTTCGCCAGTATCGCCCCTTACTGCAAGAGATGGATCTGACCTATCCGCAATTCGTTGTTTTGATGGCGCTTTATGAGAAAGACAACATCCCACTTCGCGATCTCAGCGATAAGACGTTTTTTGATTCGGGCACATTGACCCCGCTTGTACAAAAGCTTGAGGCAAAAGGATTCCTCAACCGTATCGCGGTTGTGGGTGATGAAAGGATGAAAAATGTTGTACTGACCGACAAGGCCAAAGACCTGAAGAAACGGGTGATGGCATTGCCGGATCAGATTCGCTGCAGCATGCGGATGAATGACGATGAGCTTGAGACGCTAAAAAAACTCTCCCGAACGCTGCTCGACGATTTGTAATAACCCTTCGGTGGGGTGAACCCACCGAAGTAATGTGTCGTTACCGGTAGTCCTCCGCATCCACATCATATCCGGACGGCTCCCAGCGGATCGCCAGCAGCGACGCCAGGCCGATAAACGGCGCCAGCGCAATCACCCAGAACACGGCGGTATCCAGCGAGGCGACCAGCAGCGGGAATAGAAACAGCGACAGCGTGGAACTGCTGCGCATCAGCGTCTGGTTGAGACCAACGCCCACGCCGCGCAGCGAGGTCGGGTAGCTCAGCGAGGCAAACGTCATGGTATGCGCGCCCGGGCCGAAGCCCTGACCGAACAGGAATAGCGCCAGCATCGCGACCGCGAGCACCCCTTCAGAGGTGCCTTCGGGGCGGCCAATCAGCGCCAGACCCAGCAGCGCCACAAGCTGGCAGGCATAACCCGCAAGCGACATCCGCCAGGCGCCGAAGCGCGGCACGTAGCGTACCGCCAGCAGTCCGCCGACGAAGGCAAACAGCAGGTTAAGCACCAGAGAAATGAGTATGGTGGTGAGCATCGACTGGACAAAGAAACTGGAGATGATCACCGGCAGGCCAAACGCCACGGCGTTATAGGCAAACGACGAGACGACGGAAAGCAGCGTGGCGAGCGTCGTGCGACGCAAGTAGATGCCGCGGAACAGGTTCAGATAGTTTGACCATTTCGCTTTATTCACGACGGGTGCGGGCTGGCCGAGCGCGTCCTGCGGCACGTGGGCATTGATGTTATACGACTGGCGTAAAATTGACGCAGCCTCTTTCAGGTTGCCCTGATTCGCCGCCCAGACCGGAGATTCGCTCATATAGCGGCTGCGAATGGCGATAATCACCAGCGCGGGTACCGCGCCAAAGCCGAGAATCAAACGCCACAGCCAGTCGCTGTGGCTCTCCGGCAGCACGGCGTAGAAGAAAAGCACCAGCAGGTAGGAGATGCTGATGGCGGCATACCAGGTGGGGCACCACATCGCGACGCTGGAAGCCTTATTTCCGGGCCCTTTTAGCCTGGCGAACTCGCTTAAAAACGCCATCGCCACGGGAAGGTCGATCCCAACCCCCAGCCCCATCACAAAGCGGGCGCCTGCGAGAACATATTCGTTCGGGGCCAGCGCACAGGCGATCGCCGCCACCACGAAGAACACCATATCCGCCATAAAAACGCGGTAGCGCCCGATTTTATCCGTGAGATAGCCGCCAAGCAGCGCCCCGACGATGGCACCAAAGGTAATGGCCGAGGCCACCATGCCGGTACCGGCGGGCGTCAGGCTAAATTCGCGGGTGATGTCTTTAATGCCGAACGCCAGCGCGCCCAGATCGTAGGCATCGAGAAAAATGCCGCCCAGCGCGATACCGACCACGATACGGGCGTTTGCCCGGCCCTGAGAACCGTCATTAACGAGGCGTGATACATCCGAAGCGCTGCGCACCCACTGGATGTCGCCATCAGGGGGAATACCTGCCGTTGAAAGGGGAGTTGATTCTGTGATTTCAGCCATTTTCTTCTTATGTGGTTGTGTTGTGTCCCTAACAGTTACCACAGGCAGAAGGTGACCAAAATCACATTTGGCTATAAGGCATAACTAACCCTTCGGAGCGTCTTTTTTCTTTCTCTTGAGCTTCGTCCAGATTTTGGTCTCCTGACGACGCCACAGGCGCTGGATATTGTCGTGATGACGCAGCAGGATAAGACAGGAGAGCATCGACACCGGGAAGGTGAACTGGGGTTTGAACCACCAGACGTAGAACGGAGCGATCAGCGCGCTGACGATAGCGCCCAGCGACGAATAGCCGCTCAGAAGAATGGTCAGAAGCCAGGTCCCGGCCATGACGCCGGTTAAGTCCCAGCCGATGGGCGCAATGGCACCAAAGGCGGTCGCCACACCTTTACCGCCTTTAAAGCCGAAAAATACGGGCCAGATGTGGCCGACGCAGGCGGCAATAGCAATGAGCCCCAGCCAGAACGGCGTGACGCCCAGCGCATAGGCGCCCCAGACGGGCAGCATCCCTTTCAGAACATCAAAAATCAAAACCGCTACGGCTGCTCCCTTGCCGCCAATTCGTAGTACGTTGGTCGCCCCCGGATTCCCGGAACCATTTTCACGCGGGTCAGGTAACCCGGCAATGCGGCAGACCAGAATGGCGCTGGAGATTGAGCCGCAAAGATAGGCGAGGAGGATCATTCCAGGCGCGATTGCACTCATAACGCTGTTCCGTTTTGAAAATGTATCTGTATTCTCAACATCTGTGGATAATACGCATAATTCGCCGGAAGTGGTATCCGGTTTAGCCAAAAAGCAGGCAGGTCGTGATGGATATTGTATTTATAGAGCAACTTTCGGTAATCACCACAATTGGTGTTTACGACTGGGAACAGACCATCGAGCAGAAACTGGTGTTCGATATCGAAATGGGATGGGATAACCGCAAATCGGCAAAAAGCGATGACGTGAACGACTGTCTGAGCTATGCCGATATCAGTGAAACGGTCATCGCCCACGTTGAAGGGCAGCGTTTTGCGCTGGTCGAACGGGTGGCGGAAGAAGTCGCAGAATTGCTGTTGAAAAAATTCAACTCACCGTGGGTGCGCATCAAGCTGAGCAAGCCGGGAGCGGTGGCGCGCGCCGCCAACGTTGGCGTCATTATTGAGCGTGGCACAAATCTGAAAGGCAAGAATTAACGTCATAATTGCTAAACCATTTTAGGTTATGCCGGTCTCAGGACTGTATCTTATCGGTTGTCCGTATGGGGCACCGTTTTTTTATATCTTTTTTAGGGGTTTATAGATGAGCGATATGCACTCGCTGCTGGTGGCGGCAATACTGGGTGTGGTCGAAGGATTGACGGAGTTTTTGCCGGTCTCCAGTACGGGCCATATGATTATCGTTGGCCATCTGCTGGGCTTTGAAGGCGATACCGCAAAAACGTTTGAAGTGGTGATCCAGCTGGGGTCTATTCTGGCGGTGGTCGTGATGTTCTGGCGCCGCCTGTTTGGCCTGATCGGCATCCATTTTGGCCGTCCGCCTCAGCACGAGGGGGCCGGTAAAGGTCGTCTGTCACTGATCCATATTCTGCTCGGGATGATCCCTGCGGTGGTGCTGGGCCTGGTGTTCCACGACGCCATCAAATCTCTGTTTAACCCGATTAACGTAATGTACGCGCTGGTGGTGGGGGGCTTACTGCTGATCGCCGCGGAAGTGCTGAAGCCAAAAACGCCGCGCGCGGAAGGTCTGGACGATATGACGTATCGTCAGGCGTTTATTATTGGCTGCTTCCAGTGTCTGGCGCTGTGGCCGGGCTTCTCGCGTTCAGGCGCTACCATCTCCGGCGGGATGCTGATGGGCGTAAGCCGTTACGCCGCGTCAGAGTTCTCGTTCCTGCTGGCGGTGCCGATGATGATGGGCGCCACCGTACTCGACGTCTATAAGAGCTATCACTTCCTGACGGCTGGCGATATTCCGATGTTCGCCGTTGGCTTCATCACCGCCTTTATCGTGGCGCTGATTGCCATCAAAACCTTCCTGCAGTTGATTAAGCGTATCTCGTTTATTCCGTTCGCGATCTATCGCTTTATCGTGGCGGCTGCGGTGTACGTGGTCTTCTTCTGACCGATGGCCCTCAGTCTTTCGGCTGAGGGCAATGCTTTTCCTTCCAGTCCGACACCGCCTGAATTCGCCGTTTCGTGAGTTCTTCGCGAATTTCCGGTCCTTTGAATCCTGCTTCGACAACGTCCTTCGTGGGCACCGCTTTCGCTACGTCCCAGGCTTTACGCAGTAAACGTCCCTGCGGGTAATCGCACGCTTCAAAACCGGTACGACCGCGCACGTCAGCTTCGCTGGTGAGCGCGATTTGCTCTACGCGCTGGGGTTTGCGCCAGGCGTCGATGTTATCGAAAAGCTTAACGATGGTGGCCGGTTTCAGGATCGGGAAGGTGTGGATCAGATCGTGGAACTCCGCGACCAGTTTCGCCAGATCGCGGATTTCGTTCGGCACGCGCAGACGCTGGCACAGCCCCTCGACCAGCTTCACCCCTGCCGGGCCATGCCCGTGGTGGCGAGGCCAGAATTCTTTTGGCGTTAGGCCTTTGCCGAGATCGTGGCACAGGGTGGAAAAGCGCACGTCCACGTCAGGGCTGAGCATGGCCGCCATGCTGAGCGTCATCAGCGTGTGTACGCCGGTATCAATTTCCGGGTGCCATTTTGCCGGGGCAGGTACCCCAAACAGCGCGTCTATTTCCGGGAAGAGCACCTTCAGCGCGCCGCAGTCGCGCAGAACCTGGAAAAAGACCTGCGGGTTGCGCGTGGTGAGGGCATTTTCCGTCTCTTTCCAGACGCGCTCTGGCGTCAGATGTTCAAGCTCGCCCGCCTCGGTCATAGCGGTCATCAGCGCCATTGTCTCATCGGCAATACGGAAGCTGAGATGGGCGTAACGCGCGGCAAAGCGCGCCACGCGGAGCACGCGGAGCGGATCTTCAGAAAACGCCGGGGAAACGTGACGTAAAAGGCGGTTGCGCAGATCGTCCTGACCGCCATAGGCGTCAACGATCTGCCCATCCTCGTCCTGCGCCAGCGCGTTGATGGTGAGATCGCGGCGCAGGAGATCTTGCTCCAGCGTCACGTCCGGCGCGGCATAGCAGGTGAAGCCCGTATAGCCCGAGCCCGATTTCCGCTCGGTACGCGCCAGGGCATACTCTTCACGGCTTTTCGGGTGCAGGAACACGGGAAAATCGCGGCCTACCTGCTGGTAGCCCGCGTCGAGCATCTCTTCAGGAGTGGCGCCAACCACCACCCAGTCTTTATCTTTGACCGGCAGACCTAACAACGCATCACGTACCGCACCACCGACCAGATAACTCTTCACGCCCAACTCTCCCGTTTTCTCTTTTCCAGAATGATACGTAAGTCTGGCAGAGAAGACGAATTAGTTCATCCAGCGGTCTTTACGCTTGCGGCTTGGGATCAGATGCGGCAACACCAGACCCAGCACCAGACCCACGCCCAGCACGCCGCCGCCATACATGAACCACTGCATGATGATGGTGCGCTGTTTGTCGTCGAGCTGCAGATTGGCGGCATTCACCTTCTTCTGCGCGACAATCAGCTCGTTTTTCAGTTTCTGGTTCTCTTCTTTCAGACCGTTAATCACCCCGTCGCTTTGCGCCACTTTCTGCTGCATTTCAGCGGTGCGCTGGTTCCAGGTGCCGTCGATGTTGTTCAGCTTATCGGTCAGAGTCTTCACCTGGTTTTCCAGATCGGGAACGCGCGTGCGCAGGCTTGGCACGGTGCTCAGCTCTTTCAGCGGGATCCAGGACGTACGGCCGGTACTGTCGCGAACCTGGCCATAGTTGGTGTCCGCGTTGGTCTGTAACAGGGTGACTTCCTCGCCGGCATTCACCGTGCCCACGAGGCGATAATTATCTCCGGGGCCACTGCGTACCCAGGTGTTCAGTTCGTCAGAAACGTAACGCTTCTCTTCAGCGTGCACTGCGGTTGCGGCGCTAAAAGCGAGTAAAGTAAGTCCAATCAGGCGTAATTTAAGCATCATTAGTCGTTATTTTCATAAATAGTGGAACGATAGTAGTGGCAACAGTGTCTCTACGCAAAGCATTCGTCAGCAATCAGAATCATCTGTGTCACGACTCTATACATTTACGCCCGACAAATTGCTCGTTGCATGGCAATTTGGCGCAAAATACTATGTACTGACAAACAAATGGCGAGGAAGTTCGCCCTCATTGACGCGTCTGTGACGCCCGCAAAAGTACAAGGCTATGGCACAAGAAATCGAATTAAAGTTTATCGTCGAAAAAGACAGCGTTGACGCACTCCGCCAGCATCTGCATACGCTTTCCGGCGAACACCATGCACCGGTACAACTGCTTAATATCTATTATGAAACGCCAGACAGCTGGCTGCGCCGCCACGATATGGGGCTGCGCATCCGCGGCGCGAGCGGGCGCTACGAGATGACGATGAAAATTGCTGGCCGCGTGGTCGGCGGTTTACATCAGCGCCCGGAATACAATATCGACATCAGCAAGCCGGAACTTGAGCTGGAACGTTTCCCGGCGGAAGTCTGGCCGGATGGCGAGCTGCCTTCCACGCTGGCGGAACAGGTGCAGCCGCTGTTCAGCACCGATTTCTGGCGCGAGAAATGGCTGGTGACGGAAGGCAAAAGCCGCATCGAAATCGCCCTCGATCTGGGGGACGTGAAGGCGGGTGAGTTTCAGGAACCGATTTGCGAACTCGAGCTTGAGCTGCTGGAAGGGGACGCAAATGACGTGCTGAAGCTGGCGCGCAGGCTGGTGAACCAGTCCGGACTGCGTCAGGGAAGCCTGAGTAAAGCCGCGCGGGGTTACCATCTGGCCGCCGGAAATGCGCCGCGCGTGCTGAGAGAGACGACCATCCTGCACGTTGCGCCGAAAGCCAGCGTTGAACAGGGGCTGGAAGCCGCGCTGGAGCTGGCGCTTTCTCAGTGGCAATACCATGAAGAGCTGTGGGTGCGAAATGTGAAAAACGCGAAATCCCACGTGCTGGCGGCGATTGCCCTGGTGCGCCATACCCTGACGCTGTTCGGCGGTATTGTTCCTCGCAAAGCGAGCGCTCACTTACGTGACCTGCTGACGCAAACCGAAACGCTGATGCTCTCCGACGTATCGGCGCAAACGGCGATCTACAGCCCGCAGGCCGCTTCGGCAAAACTGGCGCTGACCGAGTTTCTGGTGACGCGCGGCTGGCGCGCCTTCCTGGATGCGAAAGCGGAGACCAAAATCGCGGAAAACTTTAAGCGTTTCGCGGATATTCATCTTTCCCGTCATGCCGCCGAGCTGAAGAGCACCTTTGCGTATCCGCTCGGCGATCAGTATGGCGATCAGCTTCCTCGTCTGTCGCGCAACATCGACAGCATGCTGCTGCTTTCCGGCGCTTATGACGGCGTTAAAACCCAGGCTTGGCTGGAAAACTGGCAGGGGCTGAAGCATGCCATTGAAACCCGCCAGCATATTGAGATTGAGCATTTCCGTAACGAAGCCATTTCGCAGGAGCCGTTCTGGCTGCACAGCGGAAAACGTTAACTCTGGCAAGGAACCCCTATAATGCCGCTTTCTTCACCGTTACAGCAGCAGTGGCAGACCGTTTGCGAACGTCTGCCTGAGTCATTACCGGCGTCATCGTTAAGCGAGCAGGCGAAGAGCGTGCTCGCCTTCAGTGATTTTGTGCAGGAAAGTATCACCGCCAACCCGGACTGGCTGGCGGAGCTTGAGAACGCACCGCCGCAGGCGGACGAGTGGCGGCATTACGCCGGCTGGCTGCAAACCGCGCTCGAAGACGTTGCGGATGAAGCGACGCTGATGCGCGTCCTGCGCCAGTTCCGCCGTCGGGTGATGGTACGCATTGCCTGGGCTCAGGCGCTGGAGCTGGTGAGCGAAGAGAGCACGCTGCAGCAGCTAAGCGAGCTGGCGCAAACGCTGATTGTCGCCGCGCGCGACTGGCTCTACGCCGCCTGCTGTAAAGAGTGGGGCACGCCGTGCAGCGAGGAAGGGGTTCCTCAGCCGCTGCTGATTCTGGGGATGGGCAAGCTGGGCGGCTGCGAGCTGAACTTCTCCTCCGACATCGACCTGATTTTTGCCTGGCCCGAGAACGGCTCCACGCGCGGCGGCCGTCGCGAGCTCGACAACGCCCAGTTCTTTACCCGCCTCGGCCAGCGTCTGATTAAGGCGCTGGATCAGCCGACGCAGGACGGTTTTGTTTACCGCGTGGACATGCGCCTGCGCCCGTTTGGCGACAGCGGACCGCTGGTGCTGAGCTTTGCCGCGCTGGAGGATTACTACCAGGAGCAGGGGCGCGACTGGGAACGCTATGCGATGGTTAAAGCGCGGATCATGGGCGACAGCGACGACGTTTACGCCAACGAGCTGCGCGCCATGCTGCGCCCGTTCGTATTCCGTCGCTATATCGACTTCAGCGTGATCCAGTCCCTGCGTAATATGAAAGGGATGATCGCCCGTGAGGTGCGCCGTCGCGGGCTGAAGGACAACATCAAGCTCGGCGCGGGCGGCATCCGCGAAATCGAATTTATCGTTCAGGTCTTCCAGCTTATTCGCGGTGGCCGTGAGCCGTCCCTGCAGTCCCGCTCGCTGCTGCCGACCCTGAGCGCCATCGAGCAGCTGCACCTGCTGCCGGACGGCGACGCGCAAACCCTGCGCGAGGCCTATCTGTTCCTGCGCCGTCTGGAAAACCTGCTGCAAAGCATCAACGACGAACAGACCCAGACCCTGCCGGGCGATGACCTTAACCGGGCGCGCCTGGCCTGGGGCATGCGCGTGGACGACTGGTCAGCGTTAACCGAACGGCTGGATGCCCATATGGCAGGCGTGCGCCGCATCTTTAACGAGCTGATCGGTGATGACGAAAGCGAATCGCAGGACGATTCGCTTTCCGAGCACTGGCGCGAGCTGTGGCAGGACGCGCTCCAGGAAGATGACACCACGCCGGTGCTGACGCACTTAACCGACGACGCGCGCCATCGCGTGGTGGCGCTGATCGCTGATTTCCGTCTTGAGCTGAACAAACGCGCCATCGGCCCGCGCGGCCGTCAGGTGCTGGATCACCTGATGCCGCACCTGCTGAGCGAGGTCTGCTCGCGGGCGGACGCGCCGGTTCCGCTGTCACGCATGATGCCGCTGCTGAGCGGGATTATCACGCGTACCACCTATCTGGAGCTCCTGAGCGAGTTTCCGGGGGCGCTGAAGCACCTGATTACGCTCTGCGCCGCGTCGCCAATGGTGGCCAACAAGCTGGCGCGTTACCCGCTGCTGCTGGATGAGCTGCTCGATCCGAACACGCTGTATCAGCCAACGGCGACGGATGCCTACCGGGACGAGCTGCGTCAGTATCTGCTGCGCGTGCCGGAAGAGGACGAAGAGCAACAGCTGGAGGCGCTGCGCCAGTTTAAGCAGGCGCAGATGCTGCGCGTGGCGGCGGCGGACATCGCCGGAACGCTGCCGGTGATGAAAGTGAGCGATCACTTAACCTGGCTGGCAGAGGCGATCATTGACGCGGTGGTCCATCAGGCGTGGGTGCAGATGGTGGCGCGCTACGGCCAGCCGAAACACCTGGCCGAACGTGAAGGACGCGGATTCGCGGTCGTGGGGTACGGCAAGCTTGGCGGCTGGGAGCTGGGCTATAGCTCCGATCTGGATTTAATCTTCCTCCACGACTGCCCGGTTGACGTAATGACCGACGGCGAGCGTGAAATTGACGGGCGCCAGTTCTACCTGCGCCTGGCGCAGCGCATCATGCACCTGTTCAGCACCCGCACCTCGTCGGGCATTTTGTATGAAGTGGATGCCCGTCTGCGTCCGTCCGGCGCGGCGGGCATGCTGGTGACCTCGACGGAATCCTTCGCCGATTATCAGAAGAATGAAGCCTGGACGTGGGAGCATCAGGCGCTGGTGCGCGCTCGCGTGGTGTACGGCGATCCGCAGCTCAAAACGCAGTTTGACGTCATCCGTAAGGACGTTATGACGACGGTGCGAGAGGGCGCCACATTACAAACAGAAGTGCGGGAAATGCGCGAGAAAATGCGCGCGCATCTCGGCAATAAACACCGCGATCGCTTTGATATTAAAGCCGACGAGGGCGGGATTACCGATATTGAGTTCATTACCCAGTATCTGGTGCTGCTGCACGCCCACGACAAGCCGAAGCTGACGCGCTGGTCCGATAACGTGCGCATTCTGGAGCTGCTGGCGCAAAACGACATCATGGACGAGCAGGAGGCGCAGGCTTTAACCCGCGCCTACACGACGCTTCGCGATGAGCTTCATCACCTGGCGTTGCAGGAGCAGCCGGGGCACGTGGCGCTGGACTGTTTTGCTCATGAACGTGCTCAGGTAACGGCCAGCTGGCAGAAGTGGCTGGTGGAACCGTGCGTAACAAATCAAGTGTGATATTATCGCGCGCAAATTGTGAATCTTTCTGGAGTCAGAAATGAAAGTAACACTGCCAGAGTTTGAACGTGCTGGGGTAATGGTTGTTGGGGATGTGATGCTGGATCGCTACTGGTATGGGCCTACCAGCCGCATCTCTCCGGAAGCACCGGTACCGGTGGTTAAGGTCGACACCATTGAAGAGCGTCCCGGCGGCGCGGCAAACGTGGCGATGAACATTGCCTCTCTGGGCGCGCAGTCGCGTCTGGTTGGCCTGACCGGCATCGACGATGCGGCGCGCGCGCTGAGCAAGTCGCTGGCGGACGTGAACGTGAAGTGCGACTTCGTCTCTGTTCCGACCCACCCGACCATCACCAAGCTGCGCGTGCTGTCGCGCAACCAGCAGCTGATCCGCCTCGACTTTGAAGAAGGGTTCGAAGGCGTTGATCCCGAGCCGCTGCACGAGCGTATCAACCAGGCGCTGGGCAATATCGGCGCGCTGGTGCTGTCCGACTACGCCAAAGGCGCGCTGGCGAGCGTGAAGACGATGATTCAGCTGGCGCGTAAAGCCAACGTGCCGGTGCTGATCGACCCGAAAGGGACCGATTTTGAGCGCTATCGCGGCGCAACCCTGCTGACGCCAAACCTCTCCGAGTTTGAAGCGGTGGCGGGCAAATGCAAAACCGAGGAAGAGCTGGTTGAGCGCGGCATGAAGATCATTGCTGATTTCGAGCTGTCCGCGCTGCTGGTCACCCGCTCCGAGCAGGGGATGACGCTGCTGCAGCCGGGCAAAGCGCCACTGCATATGCCAACCCAGGCGCAGGAAGTGTACGACGTGACCGGTGCCGGTGATACGGTGATCGGCGTGCTGGCGGCGACGCTGGCAGCAGGAAACTCGCTGGAAGAGGCGTGCTACTTCGCTAACGCAGCGGCGGGCGTGGTCGTCGGTAAACTCGGTACCTCAACCGTTTCGCCAATCGAGCTGGAAAACGCGGTGCGCGGTCGTGCGGATACCGGTTTTGGCGTCATGACCGAAGACGAGCTGAAGGTGGCCGTCGCCGCCGCGCGCAAGCGCGGTGAAAAAGTGGTGATGACCAACGGCGTGTTCGACATTCTGCACGCGGGCCACGTTTCGTATCTGGCGAACGCGCGCAAGCTGGGCGATCGCCTGATTGTGGCGGTTAACAGCGATGCATCGACGAAACGCCTGAAGGGGGAAACGCGTCCGGTGAACCCGCTCGAGCAGCGCATGATTGTACTCGGCGCGCTGGAAGCCGTGGACTGGGTGGTGTCGTTTGAAGAAGATACCCCGCAGCGTCTGATTGCCGGAATTCTGCCGGACCTGCTGGTAAAAGGTGGGGATTACAAGCCGGAGCAAATCGCGGGTAGCGAAGAGGTTTGGGCGAACGGCGGCGAGGTGATGGTGCTCAACTTTGAGGACGGGTGCTCAACCACCAACATCATCAAGAAGATCCAGAAGGACAGTCAGTAAAAAAACGGGCCAGCTGGCCCGTTTTTTATGTCGGTTGGCGGCTGCGCCTTACCCGACCTACTCGTATATGTAGGCCCGGTAAGCGAAGCGCCACCGGGCGATACAACCAGCACTTACTCCTGGTCATCCACCGGTGGAATAGCCGGTGCCGGCTTCACTTCTTCCGGCGCATTGCGGTTTTCCAGCTCGGTCAGACGCTGTTCCAGCAGCGCCAGCTTCTCGCGGGTGCGCAGCAGAACCTGGGTCTGCACGTCAAACTCTTCGCGGCTGACTAAATCAAGGCGAACCAACTGCGCCTGCAGCGTCTGGCGGATTTTCTTTTCTACGTCATCACCAAATTCACGAATGCCTTTTGGCATAGATTCATGAACCTGACGCGCGATCTGCTCAATTTTTTTCGGGTCAATCATTGGCGTTTCCCTTGATGGAAAAGTGTTAGTGTCCATTGTAGCGCGTCATGCCCGGGGTAAACAAAATTGTTTGATGCTTATGCATTGCCCAGGATAATCAATAGCGTTATAGTTATCTCGCTTATTCTCAGGGCGGGGCGAAATTCCCCACCGGCGGTAAATCAGCGTGACGCTGAAAGCCCGCGAGCGCTTTGGGTGAAAACTCAAAGGTCAGCAGATCCGGTGTAATTCCGGGGCCGACGGTTAGAGTCCGGATGGGAGAGAGTAACGATCAAGTCGGGCATGGGCCCGCTCACGTTATCTTTTTGCCGCTTATACGGCGCTCCTAAGACTGCCCTGATTCTGGTAACCATAATGTTAATGAGGTTTTTTTACCATGAATCAGACGCTACTTTCCTCTTTTGGCACTTCAACTCAACGTGTTGAACATGCACTGGATGCACTGCGCGAAGGCCGCGGTGTGATGGTGCTTGACGATGAAAACCGTGAAAACGAAGGCGATATGATTTTCGCCGCCGAAAACATGACCGTTGAACAGATGGCGCTGACCATCCGTCACGGCAGCGGCATCGTATGCCTGTGTATTAATGAAGATCGTCGTAAGCAGCTCGATCTGCCGATGATGGTCGAAAACAACACCAGCGCCTTTGGTACCGGTTTTACCGTGACCATTGAAGCAGCGCATGGCGTGACCACCGGTGTGTCTGCGGCTGACCGTCTGACCACCGTACGTGCCGCGATTGCTGATGGTGCGAAACCATCCGATCTGCACCGTCCTGGCCACGTCTTCCCACTGCGTGCGCAGGCGGGCGGCGTGTTGACCCGCGGTGGTCACACCGAAGCGACGATCGACCTGGTGACGCTGGCTGGCTTCAAACCTGCTGGCGTGCTGTGCGAACTGACCAACGATGATGGCACCATGGCGCGCGCGCCGGAGTGCATCACCTTTGCCCGCCTGCACAACATGCCGGTGGTCACGATTGAAGATCTGGTTGAGTATCGCCAGGCGCATGAGCGCAAAGCCAGCTGAAAATAAAAACGCCGGGAAGTCCCGGCGTTTTTTTACCCGATTCCTGCGGTCTGCAGCAGAACCAGACTTAATCCCATCACCGACATTCCGCACAGCACGCCATAGCTGGGGTTGTTGTTAGGATCGATCTCCTTCGCCAGCGGCATCAGTTCATCCACCGAAAGCGCAACCATGATCCCGGCTACCGCGGCCATAATCGCCGCCATTACTACCGGAGAGACCAGGCTACCAAGGATCAGCCAGGCCAGCACGCCGCCAAGGATTTCGGCCATCCCGGAAATGCCCGCCCAGAACACCGCTGTGCGTTTCGATCCCGTTGCGGCATACACGGGTCCGGCGACGGCCAGTCCTTCAGGAATATTGTGTAAGGCGACCGCCAGCGCGATGCCAAAGCCCATCTCAAGATTGCTGCTGGCCGTCACGTAGGTGGCGACCCCTTCCGGGAAGTTGTGCAGGCTGATGCCAAGCGTTAACAGCACGGCGGTACGCTTGATATTGCGCGGCATAGGCGTCACGTTTTTCTGCATTAAATCCTGCGGATGCGCGTGCGGCAGCATCCGATCGAGGGCAAAGTATCCCAGCAGGCCAAAGACAAACATGCCGTAGCCAAGCAGCGGAGACATACCTTCTGTGCCCAGCGCGGCAGGAAGCATCTCCATCAGGGAGATCAGCAGCATGATCCCGGCAGCAAAGCCCAGTGAGAAGGCCAGTACGCGGTTAGAGGGCTTTTGGCCGAGCACGCCGAGGAGCGCACCGATGAAGGTCGCGGCGCCCGCCAGTATGGTCAGGATCAGGGGGACTGACATGCATTGCTCCTTTTGATAATGATTCTCATTAATATAAATGATTCATTTCTGGCAAAGCGAGGGTTAAAACCCGGCTTTACACATTCCTTACATTCAAATTTCCTGATGATGATCTTCACGCTTATCTGCGTTCATCTTTGCCGGATTACGCGTAATGTAGCACCATTAAATTGACACCTTCTGTAAGGATATCACCATGACTTCTTCCCGTATGCCAGCCCTGTTTTTAGGCCACGGTAGCCCAATGAACGTTCTGGAAGACAACGTCTATACCCGCGCCTGGCGTCATCTTGGCGAGACGTTGCCGCGTCCGAAAGCGATCGTGGTGGTGTCTGCGCACTGGTTTACCCGTGGGACAGGCGTGACCGCCATGGAAGCGCCAAAAACCATTCATGATTTTGGCGGCTTCCCGCAGGCGCTGTACGACACGCATTATCCGGCCCCCGGCTCGCCTGAGCTGGCGCAAAAGCTGGTAGAGTTGCTGGCACCTGTCCCTGTGACGCTGGATAAAGAAGCCTGGGGCTTTGACCATGGCTCCTGGGGCGTGCTGATTAAAATGTATCCTGACGCGGATATCCCGATGGTGCAGTTGAGCATCGACAGTACTAAACCGGCGGCCTGGCATCTGGAGATGGGGCGTAAGCTGGCAACCCTGCGTGATGAAGGCATCATGCTGGTGGCGAGCGGCAACGTGGTGCATAACCTGCGTACCGCACGCTGGCACGGTGAGAACACGCCGTACCCGTGGGCAACCTCTTTTAACGACTACGTCAAAGCGAACCTGACCTGGCAAGGCCCGGCTGAGGAGCATCCGCTGGTGAACTATCTGGATCACGAAGGCGGTTCGCTCTCTAACCCGACGCCGGAACACTTCCTGCCGCTGCTGTACGTTCTTGGCGCGTGGGATGGTCAGGAACCGGTTACGATCCCGGTCGACGGTATTGAGATGGGTAGTCTGAGTATGCTTTCGGTACAGGTGGGATAATAAAAGCAAAACGGCAACCTCAGGTTGCCGTTTTTAGTGTTTGCATCCTCTCCCTGTGGGAGAGGGGCGGGGTGAGGGCATCAGGCCGCGGCCTATTCGACAAAAATGTGCGGATAAAACCGTGACAGATCCTGCGTGATCAGCGCGCGATCTTCGCGAATGCCAATCCCGGCCGGTTGATCGTTGATGAGCCAGCTGCCAATCAGGGTATAGCTGTCGCCAAATTTCGGCAGTTGATAGAACTCCTGGACGATCATCCCCTCTTCGCCGTACGGCCCTTCAACCGCTTCCAGCGTCTTGCCGTTTTCGATAATCGAGACGTTTGCGCCTTCGCGGGAGAAGATCGGCTTAACGACGTATTTCTCCATTTGCGGGTAATCATCTTCCGCAAAATAGGCTGGCAGCAGGTTCGGGTGGTTCGGGAACATCTCCCAGAGCATCGGCAGCAGGGCTTTGTTAGAGATGATGCTCTTCCAGGCCGGCTCCAGCCAGCGCACGCCAGCATCTTCCAGCTTGGTGGAAAACATCTCGCGCAGCATGTATTCCCACGGGTATAGCTTGAACAGGTTGCTGATCACCTGGTCCTGCATATCCGTAAACTGACCTTTTTCACCCAGGCCGATATCCTCGATATAGAGAAACTCGGTCGCCACTTCCGCTTCGGCGGCGCAGTCCTGCAGATACTGAACCGTGCCACGGTCTTCTTCCGTGTCGCGGCAGCAGGCGAGATGGAACAGGTTAAAGCCATGCTGTTCGCGCAGCTCGGCAAAACGCTCAATCAGCTTTTCCTGCAGGCTGTTAAACTGGTCGCTGCCTTCCGGCAGGTTTCCGGCATTGGCCTGGTCTTCCAGCCAGATCCACTGGAAGAACGCCGCTTCATACAGAGAGGTTGGCGTATCGGCATTGTTTTCCAGCAGCTTAGGCTCGCCTTTGCCGTCCCACGCCAGATCCAGGCGAGAGTAAAGCGAAGGTTGATTCGTTTTCCACGACTGGCGCACAAAGCCCCAGGTGTGCTTCGGAATGCGGAACTTTGCCATCAGCTCGTCGCTGTCGATGACCTTTTCCACGACCTTCAGGCACATCTGGTGCAGCTCGGCCGTCACCTCTTCCAGTTTTTCCACCTGAGCCAGCGTGAGCTTGTAATAGGCGTCTTCACACCAGTACGGCTCGCCGTACATGGTGTGGAAGTTAAAACCGTACTCGGTGGCTTTTTCGCGCCAGTCCGGGCGCTCGGTGATACTGACTCGTTCCATGATCAGCCGCCCATTGAGCGAGTAGAGGAGGTGCCTGTCGCACTACGCTGCATGCTGGTCTGCTTCGCCACAGATTCACCAAACCCGCCGCGGGTGATGGTGCTGGTCGTCGCAGGCTTCGGCGCCATCGCCGTTTTCGGTACGGTCACGGTGCGGCCGGGGGTCGCTGCGCCGTAGCCTTTGCCGCTGGCATCGGTATATTGACCGTAAGCCGGGCTGGCCGGGTTTTTCGAGCTAAACAGCGGCTGCTGCTGGTAGCCCGCACCGCCGCCCATCAGGCGACCCATCATGTAGCCTGCCATCAGCGGCATCCAGAAGCTGCCGCTGGACTGCGCCTGCGCCTGATTTTCAGGCGCGGTGCCTGCCTGAGCCGGTGCCTGCTGGCACTGACCTTCACCAAACTCAGCCACGCAGTCTTCGCGTGAGGCATATTTCGGTGCAGTACGTTCCGCTTCTTTCAGCGCGCTGGTGTAAGCCGTTTTACATTCAGCGGCTTTGCCGGTTGCGGCGGAGCAGTCATCTGCGTTTTGATACAGCGAAACCGTTTCGTCATTTTTCTCACAGCCTGCCAGCATAAAGACAGCCGTGACCGCCAGCGCAACAGGGGTGAGGTGACGCGCGTTCCAGCTCTTACGGAACGAAGCGTGATTTATAGATTTTGTCCGTTTCATCTTTGTCTTCCAGGACCCAGTGGTAATAACGCTCAGGATAGAGGATGAGTGGTTGAAAATGAAGCGAAGAGGGGCGGAATCAGGGGGATCTTTACGTTGGCTTACGTTCGGATGTGATTCAGATGCGCCCCTCTCCCTGTGGGAGAGGGACGGGGTGGTGGCATCAGGCCGCAGTGGACCTGATGACACTCTTAGTTACGGAACGGATTATTGCCTTTGCTGGCGGATGTAGTGGTACGCGCAGCGGCCGGCTGTGCAGCAGGGGTATTGCTGTTAGCGTTGAAGTTATCAACCGCGGCAACCTGCTCCGGATTCTCCGGTGCAACGCTGTCCGGAGAGGTGGAGACCGGTTTGCCCAGCGCGCTGTTCAGCATCTGCAGATCTTGCTCGTTCAGCGTACCCAGAGCCTGTTTGATGTTCAGCTGGTTAATCAGGTACTGGTAACGCGCGCTTGAGAGCTGCTGTTTCGCGTTGTATAGCGTGGTGGTCGCGTCGAGCACGTCCACGATAGTACGTGTACCGACCGAGTAGCCCGCTTCCATCGCATCCAGAGAGCTCTGTGCAGACACAACGGCCTGTTTATAGGCGTTGATGCTGCTGATCGAGGCGTTCACGTTGTTAAAGGAGGAACGTACGGTCTGCACCACGTTGCGGTGGGCGCTTTCCAGCTGCTCGCTCGCGCCAACAAAGTTGTACTGCGCCTGTTTCACCTGAGAGTTGACCTGGCCGCCCTGGTACAGCGGCAGGGAGAAGCTCAGACCCACTTTGTTCTGCCCCATATTGCTGTCGTCATACTGGGACGTATTGGTTTTAGAGCCGCTGTAGGTCGTATCAGAGACACCGGTAGACGCGCTCAGGCTCAGGGTTGGCAGATGGCCGTCCTGCGCCTGACGAATTTGCTCGCGGGCCAGGTCCTGGCTCAGACGCGCCTGCAGCAAACTCAGGTTGCGGTTTTCCGCCTCTTTCAGCAGGGCGTTAACGGCCTGCGGTTTATCCGTTTTGAAGCTGTCCACGTTCAGCGACGCCAGCTCAGGATAGTAATTCCCGGTGACCTGACGCAGGGATTCCAGCGCGTTGTCGAGGTTGTTACGCGCGGTCACTTCGTTAGCCAGCACGGTATCGTACTGTGAACGGGCGTTCTGCACGTCGGTGATCGCGACCAGGCCCACGTTGAAACGCTGGGTGGTTTGATCTAACTGGCGGTAAATCGCCTGTTTCTGCGCTTCGGTGTAGGAGAGAGCGTCAATCGCGCTCAGCACGTTGAAGTACGCCGTGGCAGTGTTCAGGATCAGCGTCTGCTGGTCGGTCTGATAGGTCACATCCTGAATACCCGCACTCTTTTCCTGCAGGGTCAGGGCGCGCCATTTGGACATATCAAACAGCGTCTGTGTCAATTGCAGTGAGGCGCTGGTAGCATTGGAGTTTACGCCGTTAGCGTCGCGGAAACCGTTGCTGTAGGTATAATCTGCACCTAAACCTAACTGTGGCAGCAAGGGGCTACGCGCTTCGTTAATCTTTTCAAACGCAGCATCACGATCGGCCGCTGATTTACGTAAATCAGGGTTGCCCAGACGTGCCTGCTGGTAGACCTGTAACAGGTTTTCCGCCTGGCTCATTGCACTGAAGCCCGTCAGGCTCAGGCCGATAAGGATGGGGAGCAATTTCTTCATTTGCATTCCTTGTTGTGAAGCAGTATTAGCGCTGATCTAATTAAAAAATAATTGCCGATTCTAACAGAATCTTCCATACCAAAAGGTTGGCGTAACGTGCCATCTGGCGGTAATTTGCACCAATCTACCATATAGCCTTACAAACGGCAGCCAAACAGCCTTGAAATTCACAATTTCATCACCATTGCTACCAGGACTCGACTCATGCAAAAACCAGAAAAGTTGCCCGTGACATTCGCCAAAAACGATGTAGAAATTATTGCACGAGAAACGCTTTATAGCGGTTTTTTTTCAATGGATCTTTACCGTTTCAGGCATCGCCTGTTTAACGGGGAAATGAGCGGCGAAATCAGACGCGAAATTTTTGAGCGCGGGCATGCGGCAGTCTTGCTACCCTTTGACCCAGTGCGTGACGAAGTTGTGCTGGTGGAGCAGATCCGCATCGCCGCTTATGACGTTAGCGAGAGTCCGTGGCTGCTGGAGATGGTGGCCGGGATGATAGAAGAAGGTGAGACGGTTGAAGACGTCGCCCGGCGCGAGGCGCTGGAAGAGGCCGGACTGGTGGTGGGGCGCACCAAGCCGGTGCTGAGCTATCTGGCAAGCCCGGGCGGTACCAGCGAGCGCTTGTCCATAATGGTGGGCGAAGTGGACGCCACGACGGCGGAAGGGATCCACGGTCTGGCTGATGAAAACGAAGATATTCGGGTTCATGTGGTGAGCCGGGAACAGGCTTATCAGTGGGTAGAAGAGGGGAAAATCGACAACGCAGCGTCTGTCATCGCCCTGCAATGGCTACAGCTGCATTATCAGACATTACGAAACGAGTGGAAAAAATGAAGCGCTATACACCTGACTTCCCAGAAATGATGCGCCTGTGCGAAACCAATTTCGCACAGCTGCGCCGCCTGCTGCCGCGAAACGACGCACCCGGCGAAACGGTAAGCTATCAGGTGAGCAACGCGCAGTATCGGTTAACGATAACAGAATCAACGCGCTACACTACGCTGGTGGAGATTGAGCAAACGGCACCCAGCATTAGCTACTGGAGCCTGCCGTCGATGACGGTGCGCCTCTATCACGACGCGATGGTCGCTGAAGTGTGTTCAAGCCAGCAGATCTTTCGCTTCAAGGCGCGGTATGATTACCCGAATAAAAAGTTGCATCAACGCGACGAAAAGCATCAAATTAACCAGTTTTTAGCCGACTGGCTAAGATATTGTTTAGCACATGGAGCAATGGCGATTCCGGTTTGTTAGCGTCATAAACCTACCTAAGGACACCATTTGGAAAGCCTGTTGAACCTGACTGTTGCTGGTGGGGCGCCAGTCAGGATATTACAAATCACCGATACCCACCTTTTTGCCGAAAAGCATGAGACGCTACTGGGGGTCAACACCTGGGAGAGTTATCAGGCGGTGCTTAGCGCCATTCACGCTGAAAACCGTGCATGCGATCTGATTGTCGCAACGGGCGATCTGGCGCAGGATCAGTCCTCCGCGGCCTACCAGCATTTTGCTGAAGGCATCGCGAGCTTTAGCGTGCCTTGCGTCTGGCTGCCAGGAAACCATGACTTCCAGCCCGCCATGTACAGCTCTCTTCAGGATGCGGGGATTTCTCCGGCGAAATGTGTTTTTGCGGGTGAACAGTGGCAGATCCTGCTGCTCGATAGCCAGGTGTTCGGCGTCCCGCACGGTGAGTTAAGCGAGTTTCAGCTCGACTGGCTTGAGACCAAACTGGCTGCTGAACCTGAACGCCACACGCTGCTGTTGCTGCATCATCATCCTCTGCCGGCGGGCTGCAGCTGGCTCGATCAGCACAGCCTGCGCAACTCCGCAGCGCTGGATCGCGTGCTGGCGAAGTTCCCGCGGGTGAAAAATCTGCTGTGTGGACATATTCACCAGGAACAGGATCTCGACTGGAACGGACGCCGCATGCTGGCTACGCCATCGACCTGCGTTCAGTTTAAGCCGCACTGCGCCAACTTTACGCTGGATACTATCGCGCCAGGCTGGCGCTGGCTGGAACTGCATGCCGACGGCACGCTGACCACGGAAGTCTGCCGTTTGACCGGTGCAAAATTCCGCCCGGATACCGCTTCAGAAGGCTATTGATGTCTACGCTCCTTTATCTGCACGGATTCAACAGCTCGCCGCGCTCCGCAAAAGCGACACAGTTTCGCCAGTGGCTGAGCGAGCATCACCCCGAGGTTGAGATGATTATCCCGCAGCTGCCGCCTTACCCGGCAGAGGCCGCGGAGATGCTGGAATCTATTGTGCTTGCGCACGGCGGAGAAACCTTCGGTGTAGTCGGTTCATCCCTGGGCGGGTACTACGCCACCTGGCTCTCACAATGCTTCATGCTGCCCGCCGTTGTGGTTAATCCGGCGGTTCGGCCATTTGAGCTGCTGAGGGACTTTCTTGGCGAAAACGAGAACCCCTACACCGGCCAGCAATATGTGCTAGAGTCACGCCATATTTACGATCTCAAAGTTATGCAGGTCGACCCGCTTGAGGCGCCGGATCTCATCTGGCTGCTGCAACAGACGGGTGATGAAGTGCTGGATTACCGCCAGGCAGTGGCGTATTACGCCTCCTGCCGCCAGACTATAGAAGAGGGCGGAAACCATGCTTTCACGGGCTTTGAGAATCATTTCACCCAGATTGTCGATTTTCTTGGACTGCACAGCCACTGACAATCAATGCGAATTGCTAGTTTAAATCATGACGCAAACCTATAACGCTGATGCCATCGAGGTCCTCACCGGGCTTGAGCCGGTTCGCCGCCGCCCGGGGATGTACACCGATACGACGCGCCCAAACCATCTGGGCCAGGAAGTTATTGATAACAGTGTGGACGAAGCGCTGGCGGGCCATGCCAAACGCGTTGACGTTATCCTGCACGCCGATCAGTCGCTGGAAGTCATCGACGACGGGCGCGGCATGCCGGTGGATATCCACCCGGAAGAGGGCGTGCCTGCCGTTGAGCTGATCCTCTGTCGTCTGCACGCGGGCGGTAAGTTCTCCAATAAGAACTACCAGTTCTCCGGTGGTCTGCACGGCGTGGGTATTTCCGTCGTGAACGCCCTGTCCAAACGCGTGGAGGTGAACGTCCGTCGCGACGGTCAGGTCTATAACATCGCGTTTGAAAACGGCGATAAGGTGCAGGATCTGCAGGTTGTCGGCACGTGCGGCAAACGCAACACCGGCACCAGCGTCCACTTCTGGCCTGACGAAAGCTTCTTCGACAGCCCGCGTTTTTCTGTTTCTCGCCTGACGCACCTGCTGAAAGCCAAAGCGGTGCTGTGTCCGGGCGTGGAAATCACCTTTACCGATCACGTTAACAATACCGCACAAACCTGGTGCTACGCCGACGGTCTGAACGACTACCTGTGCGAAGCGGTAAACGGCCTGCCAACGCTGCCGGAAAAACCGTTTGTCGGTAACTTTAGCGGCGATACCGAAGCCGTGGACTGGGCGCTGCTGTGGCTACCGGAAGGCGGCGAGCTGCTGACCGAAAGCTACGTTAACCTGATCCCAACCATGCTCGGCGGTACGCACGTCAACGGCCTGCGTCAGGGGCTGCTGGACGCGATGCGTGAGTTCTGCGAATACCGCAACATTCTGCCGCGCGGCGTGAAGCTGTCGGCGGAAGATATCTGGGATCGCTGCGCCTACGTGCTCTCCGTGAAGATGCAGGATCCGCAGTTTGCCGGTCAGACCAAAGAGCGCCTGTCGTCACGTCAGTGCGCGGCGTTCGTTTCCGGCGTGGTGAAAGATGCGTTTACCCTGTGGCTGAACCAGAACGTTCAGGCGGCAGAGATGCTGGCTGAAATGGCCATTTCCAGCGCCCAGCGTCGTCTGCGCGCCGCGAAGAAAGTGGTGCGTAAAAAGCTGACCAGCGGCCCTGCGCTGCCGGGCAAGCTGGCGGACTGTACCGCGCAGGATCTCAACCGTACCGAGCTGTTCCTCGTGGAAGGGGACTCGGCGGGCGGATCGGCCAAGCAGGCGCGCGATCGTGAATATCAGGCGATCATGCCGCTCAAGGGTAAGATCCTGAATACCTGGGAGGTCTCTTCTGATGAGGTGCTGGCCTCGCAGGAAGTGCACGATATCTCGGTAGCGATCGGTATCGATCCGGACAGCGACGATCTGAGCCAGCTGCGCTACGGCAAGATCTGTATCCTCGCGGATGCGGACTCCGATGGTCTGCACATCGCCACGCTGCTGTGCGCGCTGTTCGTGAAGCATTTCAAAACGCTGGTGAAAAACGGTCACGTCCACGTGGCGCTGCCGCCGCTGTACCGTATCGACCTCGGCAAAGAGGTTTACTACGCGCTGACGGAAGAAGAGAAGGCGGGCGTGCTGGAACAGCTGAAGCGCAAGAAGGGCAAACCGAACGTGCAGCGCTTTAAAGGGCTGGGCGAGATGAACCCGATGCAGCTTCGCGAAACGACGCTGGATCCGAACACGCGCCGTCTGGTGCAGCTGACGATCAGCGACGAAGACGAGCAGCAAACCAACGCCATGATGGATATGCTCCTTGCCAAGAAACGTTCGGAAGACCGACGCAACTGGCTGCAGGAGAAAGGCGATATGGCGGATATTGAGGCCTGATACCCTCACCTTAACCCTCTCCCACAGGGAGAGGGAATGGATCGCAGGCCCGGTAAGCGTTAGCGCCACCGGGCTTTTTTACGTCAAAACTCCATCTTCACCGTAAACTGCACTTCGCGCGGATCGCCAATCTGGTTGCCCAGGTTGTTGGTCGCAATGGACGACGTGTAGTAGGTCTTATCAAACAGGTTTTTCACGTTCACCTGCAGCGTCACCGGATACTGTAGCTTCATCTTGTACGCCGCAAACGCGTCCGCCACGAAATAGCCCGGCAGATAATAATCCGCACCGTTGGTCGCTGAGCGACGGCTTACGCCGTGCCCGCCGCCGCCCAGCGTCAGGGTATTCCCGGCAAACGCATTGTGAATGTCGTAGGTCAGGAACAGGGAGCCGGTATGGCGCGGCACGTTCGGCAGCGGTTTGCCCGCATAATCCGGGTCTTCCAGCACCTTCGCGTCGGTATAGCCGTAGCTGGCGATAATGTTGGTGTTCTCGGTCAATGACCCGGCGAGATCCACTTCCACGCCCTGCGAGCGCACGCGGCCCGCGGTTTTGGCGACGGTTTCATCACCCACGCTCTCTGTGTAGAGCACGTTGCGCTTGTGGATATCAAACAGCGCAATATTGGCGGTAATGCCGTCGAACAGGTCGAATTTAGCGCCTATTTCATACGCGTTTGACGTTTCCGGCGGCAGGTCGCCGATGTAGCTCGCAATGGACGACTGCGGCATAAACGTCTGGGAATAGTTGGCAAACAGCGAGACCGCCGGGGTGAGCTTATAAACAAGACCCAGCTTCGGCGTCCACTGGTCGTCGCGGCTGTCGGTGTTCACGTTAAACGGACGGCCTTTCCCCGCGTACTGAGTGTAATACTGATAGCGCATTCCGGCGACGGCGATCCACTTATCGGTCAGGTACAGCGCGTCCTGCGCGTAGGCGGAGTAGCTCTCCTGCTTGATGGTTTGATCGCTGTCGGATGCCGAGACGGTGGTGCACTTGCCGAGGCTGCCGTAGCTCGGGTTGTAAATATTGAAATCCTTAACGTTCTTACAGCGGATCATGTCCGTACGCAGCAGATCGTAATTCTCATACGACACGCCGGTCAGGATCTCATTGTAAAAGCCCGCGATGTCCACGTTTCCCTGCAGATCCGCGCGCGTCGTGTGCATACGCTGGGTCGAGCCCTGGGTCGCATCCACGCGGCGGGTCAGGTTGCCGGTTTTTGAATCGTAGGCCATCACGCGGGCCTGGTTATCGCTGTATTTATCCTGGCTGTAGCTGTAGTCGAACTTCGCGGTCCACTGGCTGTTAAGGCGATACTCCGCGTTGAGCTGAGCGAGATCGGACTGTCCGTCGGTCACGTTAAACGGTTCGTCGAAGCGGGTTTTGCGATCGACGTTGACGGCTTTTTTAGTGTTGAGATCGAAGATCGTTCCGCGATCGAACGGCGTTTTATAGTCGCGATGCGAATAGAGCACGGTCACGGTGGCGTCGTCGCCGAACCAGGTCAGCGACGGGGCAATAAAGGTGCTGCGTTCGGTGCCGAAATTACGCCAGTAATCCTCGTCCTGATATTCGCCCGTCAGGCGATACGCCAGGCGCGTGCCGTCAATCGGGCCGGTAACATCGATCTGACCGGTGCCGCCGCCAAAGCTGGATGAGGTGGCAGAAATTGAACCGCCGAAGGTCTTCTCCGGGCGTTTGGTGACGACGTTAATCAGTCCGCCCGGATCGAGAATGCCATAGAGCGTCGAGGCCGGACCTTTCAGCACCTCCACGCGCTCGGTTGCGGCATTAAAGCTGCGCGGCAGCACGGTGCGCAGGCCGTTGGTCATGATCGAGCCGTCGCGGTTCGCGCCAAATCCGCGGCGCACGAAGGCATCCTGCGTACCGCCCAGGGTGTTGGTCTGCACCACGTTGCTGACGTTATAGAGCGCTTCATCCAGCGTGGTGGCATGCTGATCCTCCAGCACTTTGTCGCTGACGGTATTGACCACCTGCGGGATGTCCAGCATCGGCATGTTGGTTAACGTCGCGGTGGAGGTATTCAACGGCTGATAGCCATTCGTGGCCTCCGCCGTCATATTTGGATCGGCGGTGACGGTAAGCGTTTCGCCGTCTTTAGCCGCGGTGTTATCTGCTGCCTGCACCAGCGGCGCTATGAACAGCAGTGAAAAGAGCGCGCGCCCTTTTACCCCAGAGAGTGAAGGTGTGAACGTAGCCATTACATCTGTTATCCCGAAATATCCCGCGAATGACGTTTCGCGGAAAAATGTGTGAGTCATTGCCCTTTACGGTCTGTCCGTTAGCCACGGCGGGCATCGGACATGTAATTGAGAATCATTCAATCATGTGCGAATGTAGTAGTAAATGGAAAAAAGAAAAAATCGGCTACAGCGTATAACCGGGCGTATAAGCGCAGCGGAATAATTATTAAATTATTGAATTAAATGCTTTTGAAAGTCCTTTTTTGTTCATTTTCCTTCAGGATTATCCCTGGTTTTATTAGGGTATTTCTTCTCTTGACTACTACATGGCGCAGCGTCAAACTCTCAAAAGAGAATGATTTTTATTTATATTTGTTGCGCTTTTTTATTACGTTGGCATTCACGTGGCTCACAACACAAAAAAACCGGGACTGGTTCTGGAGAACCTCTCTGCGGGCTATCAGAAAAAAATCATCGTTGATGATATCTCCCTTGCGATCCCTCAGCAGAAAATGACGGTGCTGGTAGGGGCGAACGGCTGCGGAAAATCCACGCTGCTGAGCACCATTGCGCGTTTGCTTCAGCCGCTTGGCGGCGCGGCAGTTCTCGACGGCAAGGCGATCCACGAGCAGCCGACCAAAGCCGTTGCCCGCCAGCTGGGTATCCTGCCGCAGTCTCCGCTGCTCCCGGAAGGGTTAACCGTCTTTGAGCTGGTCTCGCGCGGGCGTTTTCCCTGGCAAAACTTTATGCGCCAGTGGAGCGACGAGGACGAGCTGGCGGTGGAAGAGGCCCTGCGCCTGACCGGAACGGCAGAGTTTGGCCATATGCCGGTGGAAAGCTTATCCGGCGGCCAGCGTCAGCGCTGCTGGATCGCCATGGCGCTGGCGCAGCAAACGCCGTATATCCTGCTTGACGAGCCCACGACGTTTCTCGATCTCCGCTATCAGGTGGAGATCCTGGAACTGCTTCACACCCTGACCCGCCAGCACGGACGTACCGTCGTGGTGGTGCTGCACGATCTCAACTTCGCCGTGAACTACGGCGATTCGCTGGTCTTTTTACGCCAGGGGAAAGTTGAAGGCGTATTGCATGAGGGCGATGTCTGCACGCCGGAGCTGATCAAAGCGGTGTTTGATGTGGACGTGCATATGTCCATAAACCCGTTGACCGGCAAGCCGTTCTTTATGCCGTTTCGCCAGAGCACCGTTCAGCCATGATGCGCTCCTCTCTGGCCTTTCCGATCTTCGCACTGCTGCTGGCGCTGGGCGCGATTATGCACCTGGGCATCGGCGCACGCTTCATCGCCCCGCAGACGGTGGTGGAGGCATTCTTCCATTTCGATCCGCGCAATTTCGACCACAACGTCATTATCAAATTACGACTGCTGCGCCTCTGCGCCGCGATGGTGACGGGCGCCGCGCTCGGCGTGGCGGGCGTGCTGCTGCAGTCCGTGATCCGCAACCCGCTCGGCGAGCCGCATATTCTGGGGCTCAACGCCGGGGCCGCGCTGGCGGTGGTGATCGCCAGCGCGCTTGGGCTGTCGCTGCCGTTTGGTCGCCCGCTCGTTGCCGCCGCCGGTGCCGCCGCGCTGTTTTTGCTGGTGCTGATGTTCTCCTCGTCCGGTCGCACCGGGCTTACGCCGATGAAGGTCACGCTGTGCGGCGTGGCGATGTCGGCGTTTGCCTCGTCGATTACCGCCGCGGTGTTAATTCTCGATGAACAGACGCTGCTCGCCATGCGCACCTGGCTGGCAGGGGACCTGGCCGGGATCAACGTGCAGACGCTCCGGAGCGCCCTTTGGGCCGCATCAGCCGGTTTTGTTCTCGCCATCGTGCTGTCGCCCTCGCTCAACATGCTTGCGCTGGGAGACCGAATGGCGCAGGGGCTTGGCGTGTCACTGCTGAAAACCCGCCTGCTCGCCCTGCTGGCCATCGCGCTGCTCTGCGGCGCGGCCGTCTCAATTGCCGGGCCGATTGGCTTTATCGGCCTGGTCGTGCCGCAGCTCATTCGCCGTCTGGTGTCGGTCGATTTACGCGTGATGGTGCCGCTGTCAGCCCTGTGCGGCGCGCTGGTTCTGCTGCTGGCGGATATCGCCGCCCGCACGCTGTTTACGCCCTGGGAGCTGGCAACCGGCATCATGACGGCCCTGGTCGGCGCACCCGTATTCATCTTCATGGCGTCGAGGATGTTCAAATGAACCGGGCCGGATTCCGCGCGATCCGTATTGGCCGTGTATCGGCGCTGGTTCGCCCGCGGGCGCTGGCGTGCCTGACGCTTTTGGCGCTGGTGGCGTTAAGCCTGCTGGGCTTTGGCCTGACGCACGGATCTCTGCCTGTTCCCACCTCCGCCATCGGGTGCGCGCTGTTTTCTCCTGAGAGTCTGACGGCGGAGACGCGCTACATCGTGATGGATATCCGCCTGCCGCGCCTGCTGATGGCGGTGCTGTGCGGCGCGATGCTCGGCATGGCGGGGGCGGCAATGCAGTCCATCACCCGCAATGGTCTGGCCGATCCCGGGCTTATCGGCGTGAAGGAGGGCTGTAGCGCGGCGGTACTGCTGTTGATTTTTCAGTTCCCGGCGCTGGGCCTGGCCTGGCGTCCGCTGGTCGGCATGGCCGGAGGGCTGCTTACCGCGCTGCTGGTTATCGCCCTGGCGCGCGATATCTCGCGCCCGCGGTTCATCCTGATCGGCATCGGCGTGTCGTGGGCGTTTGCCGCCGCAATGGGCGTCTTTATCACCACCGCCGATGTGCGGGACGTGCAGACGGCGATGCTGTGGCTGGCGGGAAGCCTGCATGCGGCAAACTGGACGCTGGTGGGGTTAGCCGCGCTCTGGGCTGCCCCCGCGTTTGCGCTGCTGCTGTTTACCGCACGTGCTGCGGACGTGGCGTTGCTCGGCAATCAGGCCGCAGCGGGCCTTGGCGTGCGCATAACCCGGCTGGCGCTGCTGCGGGTTCTCGCCCCGGTGGTGCTGACGGCGGCCTGCGTCTCGTGCGTGGGCAGTATTGGTTTCGTGGGGCTGATTGCCCCGCATATGGCGCGCCTGCTGCTGCGCGGTGGGCAAACCGCGCTCCTGGCGGGAAGCGCCGTGCTGGGCGCGCTGCTGGTGCTGCTGGCGGATAACGTCGGACGTCTGGCGTTCCTCCCGCTGCAGCTGCCGGCGGGAATTGTGATTTCATTGATTGGCGGACCGTTTTTCCTGCTGCTGCTCTGGCAGCGTCGGGACAGATTTTAGGGGACTAGGATGCGCGTAGTATTTTCGATGCTGTTGCTGGTGGGGTTCGCGGTGGGTGCGGCGGAGCCAACGCAGACGTTTACTGACGATCTGAACCGAAAAGTGGTAGTGCCGGTTCATCCGAAACGGATTGTCTCCTTACACGATCTGGATATCACCATTCCGCTGATTGAGCTTGGCGTGCCGCCGGTGGCAAGCCATGGCCGCACGCGGCCGGACGGCAGCCACTTTCTGCGCTCCAGCGGCATGTTGACCGGCGTCGACTTCGATAATTCCGACATTAAATTTATCGGCACGGCCGATATCGACATTGAAGCCATCGCCGCCGCAAAGCCTGATCTCATTATTACCGAGCCGACCCGCAACACCCCGGTGGAACAGCTGGCGAAAATTGCCCCGACGGTAAGTATCGATCATCTCGACGGCGGCGCGCCGGAAATCTACCGCAAGCTGGCTCAGCTGACGGGAACGCAGGCGCGGCTCAAGGTTCTGGAGCGGCGCTATCAGGAGCAGATTAAGGCGCTGAAGGCGACTATTGATACCAGCAAGGTGACCGTGTCCGTGATTCAGGCGAATCAGGGAAAGATTAACGCCATGCACAGCTACCACTCGCTGGGTCGCGTGCTGCGCGACGCCGGGTTCACCTTCCCGCCGCTGATTGAGAGCATCCCGGAAGGAGGGCGCATCGACGTCAGCGCCGAGCGCCTGCCGGAGCTGGATGCCGATTTCGTCTTCGCCACCTGGCGCGGGGATACGGGCGGTAAACCGCAGGACGAGCTGGCGGCGATGGATGCGGTCATGCCGGGCTGGTGTCAGTTCCTGAATGCCTGCCGAACCGGGCATTACGTGCTGATCTCGCGTGAAGAGGCCATCTCGAATTCGTACGCCTCGTTAGGGCTGATGGCCGCGCAGGTGCAGTCGCAGATTGCCGGGCGTCCGCTGCCGGAGGCGTCACGGTGATCCGCAAAGAGAAAGGGCGCGTGGATGTCTATGGCGACCGCTTTCGCGCGCGTGCGCATCAGCTGACGCCGCGTCTGCTGGAGGTTGCACGCTATATTCATGACAACCGCGAAGCGGTGATGGAACAGACCGCGATGGAGATCGCGACGCTGTTGAAAACCTCAGATGCCACGGTGGTCCGCGCCATTCAGGCGCTGGGTTTCGCCGGGCTGCGCGATCTCAAGCAAACGCTGGAGCAGTGGTTTGGTCCGGTGGTCACCTCCAGCGAAAAGATGTCCACCACGGTGAATACGCTCGCCAGCGACGTCAACGCGAGCATTGATTTCGTGCTGGAGGGGCATCAGCACACCTGCGAGGTGTTATCCGAGCCCCACAACCGCTACGCGATGGCCCAGGCGGTCTCTCTGCTGGCGCAGGCGAGGCAGGTCGCCATATTTGGCATTGGCGCCTCCGGCATTTTGGCCGAGTACACCGCCAGGCTGTTCAGCCGCATGGGGTTACCCGCCACGCCGCTTAACCGTACCGGAATAGGGCTCGCCGAGCAGCTGATTGCGCTTCAGCGCGGCGACGTGCTGGTGATGATGGCGCAGAAATCCGCGCACCGGGAGGGGCAAACCACGCTGCGTGAAGCAAAACGGCTGGGCATTCCCACCATCCTGCTGACCAACGCGCTCGATTCGCGCTTCAGCAAGGAGGCCAGCGTGGTGATCCACGTTCCACGCGGCGGCGAAAAAGGCAAAATTCCGCTCCACGGCACGGTGCTGCTGTGTCTGGAGATGATTATTTTATCCGTGGCCTCCACCGAGCCGCAGCGCACCATCAAGTCGATGAAGCGCATCAACGAGTTACATCGTGGGTTAAAACCGGGGAAGAAAAGCAGCTGATTTCCCCGGCTCGCGGATCACGCCTTAGGAATACGCAGCGTCTGGCCAGGATAGATTTTATCCGGGCTGGAGAGCATCGGGCGGTTAGCCTCAAAAATCTTATTGTACTTGTTGGCATCGCCGTACACGGTTTTGGAGATAGCGCTCAGGGTATCGCCGGATTTCACCGTGTAGTAGGTGGCTTCATCTTTGGCATCGGTCGCGGTGATGTTGTTCTCCACCTCGCTGACGCCCGCGATGTTCCCGACGGCGACCTGGATTTTTTCTTTCTGCTCCTGGGTCAGCCCGTCACCCGTCACGCTGGCTTTGCCGTCGGTAACGTTAACCTGAACCTTATCTGAACCGGGAATATTGAGTTTTTTGAGATGCTCGGTGATTTTGTCGCTCTGGCCTTTATGATCGGTCAGGTTATCCCATAGCTTTTCGCCTGCTTCTTTTACGAAGTTAAAAAGACCCATTCCATCCTCCTGTTAATCATGAAGTCAGAATAAGCATAGCAGTTGAGTTTTAAGCTGATAAAAAACCCGGTAGCGCTGACGCTCACCGGGTCTGTTCTCCCTCTCCTTTCGGGAAAGGGCGGGGTGGGGGGAAACTTAAACCCCTTGCTCGAGAATGCGGATGTGGGTTTCCAGCACGTCACCCTTCACCGCGTCACTCCACGCTTTCATGTGAGGGGTCTGCAGGTGCGCTTCGAGGTGCGCGACGGTTTCCCACTGCTCAACCATGATGATTGAGTCTGGCGCGGTCGCCTGGAAGCTGGCGTCAGTGGCGGCATCCACCATCGGCGCGTAGCCGTGGCAGCCTTCTTCTTTCAGTACGGTCGGGATAATTTTCACGAACTGATCCAGCACCGCCTGACGGTGATGTTGACCTGGACGAGTACGGATTTCTGCGATTACGGTAAGCATGTTTACTACTCCTTTAATTCCAGGCTACCAGTTAAGCAAAAATTTCCGCGAGATGCTTGCGATATTCTGCGATATAGCTCGGGACGTCAGGCATTTTAATCACGTCGTTGACGATAAAGGTCGGCAGCGGATCCATGCCCAGGAACTGGTTAGCCTTGTGGAACGGCAGGTACGCGCCGTCGACGCCCACGCCTTCGAAGAACTGATCTTTATCGGTGAAGGCTTCCAGCGGGGCGTTCCAGGTCAGCGAGAGCATATATTTTTTGCCCTGAATCAGGCCGCCCGAGCCGTATTTTTTGGAGGCGTCAGAGCGGGTGCGGCCATCGCTGGCATACAGTGAACCGTGACCTTCGGTGAACACGTCGTCCATGTATTTTTTTACGGTCCACGGCGCGCCCATCCACCAGCCTGGCATCTGCCAGATCACCACGTCAGCCCACAGGAAGTTCTGCACTTCGGCCTTCACGTCGTAGTTGCTGTCCGCGCGCACGACCTTAACATCATGCCCGGCGTCGCGCAGGAAACCGTCCGCGACCTCGGTCAGGGTGTCATTCAGCTGGCCTTTAGAGTGCGCAAATTCTTTTGCACCGTTGATAATCAGGATGTTGCTCATTATTTGTCCTCGATGATGAGAGTATGGCCTGTATTCTACGCGCGAGGACGGTGCGGTAAAATGAGCAAAATGTGCAAAGTCTTTTGCGTTAAACGCAATAATCCCTACCAGCTGACCTTCACTTCAAAACCGCCTTCAGGCGCATTGCTCAGCGAAACGCGCATCCCGTGCAGGGCGGCGATGCGTTTTACAATGGATAACCCCAGCCCGCTGCCCGTGGCATCCTGACCCGGCGGACGATAAAAGCGCTCGCCGATGCGCGCCAGCGCGTCAGGTGAAATGCCTGGGCCGTTGTCGCGCACGGTAAAGCCACGCGCGTCCAGCGTCACGTCCACCACGCTGCCGCGCGGACTGTAGCGAATCGCGTTATCCAGCAGGTTGCGCACCAGCAGGCTCATGAGGAGCTGCTGGCCCGTGCGTGTAACCTCTGGTGCATGGATGTTCAGGCGAATATCAATGCCCGCCTGCTGCGCCGGATGCCAGATATCCAGCACGGCTGACTGCAGTAGGTCGGCCAGGGGAATCGGTTCGACATCGTCAAGGTTATCCAGCGAGTCCAGACGCGACAGCGTGAGAAGTTGATCCACCAGCCGGGAAGCGCGGTCAATGCCAGCATGTAGCTGCGAAAGGGCTTTGGACTGCGCCTCGGGATCGTCCTGATACAGCTGCGCCACGTCAGTTTGCACCTTCAGGGCCGCCAGCGGGCTGCGTAGCTCGTGGGCGGCATCGGACGTAAAGCGGCGCTCGCGGGTCATCATCTCCTGGGTGCGCGCGAAGAGGTGATTCAGCGCGTCGAGCAGGGGGCGCACTTCCGTAGGAAGGCCCTCCGTCGGCAGTTTATCGGTGGCATCCGGCGAGCGGGAGCGCAGGGTCTGCGCCAGTTTTTTCAGCGGCTTCAGCTCCCGACTCAGGAGGACGATCAGCAGCAGCAACATCACGGGCAGCGCCACCAGCCAGGGGGTCAGCTGAGAGCTGACCACGTCCAGCGCCATCTCCTGGCGGTACTCCCACTCCTGGCCGACCACCACGCGGTATTTTCCGTCAGGTGAGGTCAGCCATAAAAAACGCCACTCGTCGTTGTCGCCCTGCAGCTGCCCGTTATCGAACCCGTCGCGGCGATAGTGGTACGGAATATCGCGTCCGTTTTCACCGTCGTTGAGGAGCATTTTGCCGTCGACGGCGTATATGGCGAAAGCCAGCGCGTCGTCGTCCAGACGACCGTGCTTCACTTTTTTCGGGATCTCGCGCATGCGTTCGGGGGCGCGGATCTCGTCCAGATCCATCGTCAGCAGCCGTTTAGCAAACAGCATCTGCTGGGTATCGAACAGCTTGTCGAGCTTGTGGGTCGTCTGCTGCCAGGCGACCAGGCTGGCGGCAAACCAGGCCGTCAGAGAGAGCAGCAGGAAGAGAAGCGTCAGGCGCAGCTTCAGGCTCAGGCGTTGCGTCAGTTTCATGCGTTACCCAGGGTGTAGCCGATGCCGTGCACGGTGCGGATAAACTCGCTCCCGAGCTTGCGGCGCAAATGATGGACGTGAACCTCGATGGCGTTGCTGGAGACGTCGTCGTCCCAGGTATAGAGTTTTTCCTCGATCAGCTTTCGCGGCAGCACCCGACCAGCGTTACGCATTAACAGCTCCAGCAGCGCGAACTCTTTTGGCTTGAGCGTCAGCGGCTCACCGTCCAGCGTGGCGACGAGACGGGTCGGATCGAGCGTGACCTTCCCGTGACGCAGTTCGCTACGCGCCTGCCCGTGGCTGCGGCGGACCAGCGCTTCGAGGCGGGCACCGACTTCGATCAGCGCGAACGGCTTACAGAGATAATCATCCGCCCCAAGACGCAGCCCTTCGACGCGCTGGTTAAGCGCATCCCGCGCCGTCAGAATTAATACCGGCTCGCTGCGCCCGCTTTCGCGCCACGCGCGCAGAATGTCCAGACCGTCAATTTCCGGCAGCGTCAGATCCAGCACCACGGCATCATAGGGCGCAGAGGAGAGCGCGGCCTGGCCGGTTTTACCGTCGGTAAACCAGTCCACGCTAAAGCCCATTTTGCTCAACCCCGCCTTGATACCGTCGCCGATTAACCTGTCGTCTTCTACCAGTAAAATGCGCATGTTCCCTCCTTGATGTCGTCAGTAAACCCTCTGTAAGCGCCTGCTGTACAGCAATAAAAAATAAATTTTTCCCTTAAGAAGTTGTTAAGGATTACCCTTTTAAATGGATTGCGAAACGACATTAAAGGGAGAGATGAAAATGAAAAAATTCGCTGCAATTGCTGCCATCATGATGATGACCACCGCGCCGGTCTTTGCTGCTCAGGGCGGTTTTACTGGCCCATCGGCCACACAGACCCAGACGCAAACTCAGCAGGGCGGTTTTGTCGATAACAACGCCAACCTCACCACCGCGGCAAAAGTGAAAGACCTGAAGGACGATGCCTGGGTGAAGCTGCGCGGGAACATCACCGAGCGCCTGTCCGATGACCGCTACACCTTCCGCGATGAGTCCGGCACGGTCGTAGTTGAGATTGACCACAAGCGCTGGAACGGCGTGACCATCACTCCGCAGGATAAAGTTGAACTGCAGGGTAAAGTCGATAAAGACTGGAACGAGTTTGAAATCGACGTGAAGCAGGTTATTAAGCTAAACAAATAACCCGAAAAGGGCCGCCTGTGCGGCCCTTTTTCTTTGTGACTCAATTCATCAGATGAGGTAGTATCTGCGGCAATATTGCCTGAAACCCTTCGGTTTCTGAGTTGAGGAATCACACGTAATGAGCGATATGGCAGAGCGCCTCGCGCTACATGAATTCACGGAAAACGCCTACCTGAACTACTCCATGTACGTCATCATGGACAGGGCGTTGCCGTTTATCGGGGATGGCCTGAAGCCCGTTCAGCGCCGCATCGTCTATGCGATGTCCGAACTGGGGCTGAACGCCACCGCCAAGTTCAAGAAATCCGCCCGTACCGTCGGTGACGTACTGGGTAAATACCATCCGCACGGCGACAGCGCCTGTTATGAAGCGATGGTGCTGATGGCGCAGCCGTTCTCTTACCGCTACCCGCTGGTGGACGGGCAGGGGAACTGGGGTGCGCCGGACGATCCGAAATCCTTCGCGGCGATGCGTTATACCGAATCCCGCCTCTCTAAATATGCCGAAGTGCTGCTGGGTGAGCTGGGTCAGGGAACCGTTGACTGGGTGCCAAACTTCGACGGTACGATGCAGGAGCCGAAGATGCTGCCTGCGCGTCTGCCGAACATCCTGCTGAACGGTACCACCGGTATCGCGGTCGGTATGGCGACGGACATTCCGCCGCACAACCTGCGTGAAGTGGCGAAAGCCGCTATTACCCTCATCGAGCAGCCGAAAGCGACGCTCGACGAGCTGCTGGATATCGTGCAGGGGCCAGATTTCCCGACCGAAGCTGAGATCATCACCTCGCGCGCGGAAATCCGCAAAATCTACCAGAACGGTCGCGGCTCCGTGCGTATGCGCGCGGTGTGGAATAAAGAGGACGGCGCCGTGGTGATCACCGCGCTGCCGCATCAGGTTTCCGGCGCCAAAGTGCTGGAGCAGATCGCCTCCCAGATGCGCAATAAAAAGCTGCCGATGGTGGACGACCTGCGCGACGAATCGGATCACGAGAACCCGACCCGTCTGGTGATCGTGCCGCGCTCCAACCGCGTGGACATGGAGCAGGTGATGAACCACCTGTTCGCCACCACCGATCTGGAAAAAAGCTACCGCATCAACCTGAACATGATTGGCCTCGATGGACGCCCGGCGGTGAAAAACCTGCTGGAGATCCTCACCGAATGGCTGACCTTCCGCCGCGATACGGTCCGTCGTCGTCTGAACCATCGTCTGGAGAAAGTGCTTAAGCGCCTGCATATCCTCGAAGGTTTGCTGGTGGCGTTCCTCAACATCGATGAAGTGATTGAGATCATTCGTACCGAGGACGAGCCGAAGCCGGCGCTGATGTCGCGCTTTGGCATCAGCGAAACCCAGGCCGAAGCGATCCTCGAACTGAAGCTGCGCCATCTCGCCAAACTGGAAGAGATGAAGATCCGCGGCGAGCAGAACGAGCTGGAAAAAGAGCGCGATCAGCTGCAGGCGATCCTCGCGTCCGAGCGCAAGATGAACACCCTGCTGAAGAAAGAGCTGCAGGCCGATGCCGACGCCTTCGGCGACGACCGTCGTTCTCCGCTGCACGAGCGCGAAGAAGCGAAGGCGATGAACGAGCACGACATGCAGCCGTCCGAGCCGGTCACCATTGTTCTGTCGCAGAGCGGCTGGGTGCGCAGCGCCAAAGGCCACGATATCGACGCGCCGGGGCTGAGCTACAAAGCGGGCGACAGCTTCAAAGCGGCGGTGAAAGGCAAGAGCAACCAGCCGGTGGCGTTTATCGACTCCACCGGCCGCAGCTACGCCATCGACCCGATTACGCTGCCTTCCGCGCGCGGTCAGGGCGAGCCGCTCACCGGCAAGCTGACGCTGCCGCCGGGGGCGACGGTTGACCATATGCTGATGGAAGCCGATGACCAGAAACTGCTGCTGGCGTCCGATGCGGGCTACGGCTTTATCTGTACCTTCAACGATCTGGTCTCCCGTAACCGTGCCGGTAAGGCGCTGATAAGCCTACCGGACAACTCCCACGTGATGGCGCCGCTGGTGATCGAGAACGAAAGCGACATGCTGCTGGCGATCACCACCGCCGGACGTATGCTGATGTTCCCGGTCAGCGATCTGCCGGAGCTGTCTAAAGGCAAGGGTAATAAGATCATCAACATCCCGTCGGCGGAAGCCGCGAAAGGCGAAGATGGCCTGGCGCATCTCTTCCTCCTGCCGCCGCAGAGCACGCTGACCATTCACGTCGGCAAGCGTAAGATCAAGCTTCGTCCGGAAGAGCTGCAGAAAGTGGTGGGTGAGCGCGGTCGCCGCGGCTCGCTGATGCGCGGCCTGCAGCGCATCGACCGCGTGGAGATTGACTCTCCTGCACGCAGCGCTGCGGGTGACAGCGAAGAGTAATGTCGTGATATCCCCCTCTGCCCGGAGGGGGAGTTTCAATAAAATTTCCCGTAAAATCGTTGTTAATTCGTGCGTTGCGATTAACAATACGCGCTCGTAATAAAGTCCTTACCTGGCCACAGGTGAAGTATAATTGTCAGCTGTTGGGGCTTCAGAGGTCGCTATGCTATATATTGTTCGTCTTATTCTTACCGTTATCTACTGCATTCTGGTCTGTATTTTCGGCTCTATTTATTGCCTTTTCAGCCCGCGTAATCCGAAGCATGTTGCCACCTTTGGCCATATGTTCGGTCGTCTTGCGCCGCTGTTTGGTCTGAAGGTTGAAAAACGTCTGCCTGAAGGGGCGGAGAATTTCGGTAACGCCATCTATATCGCCAACCATCAGAACAATTACGATATGGTGACCGCCGCAAATATCGTGCTTCCACCGACCGTGACGGTGGGAAAAAAAAGCCTGCTGTGGATCCCGTTTTTTGGCCAGCTGTACTGGCTGACCGGTAACCTGCTGATCGACCGTAACAACCGCGCGAAAGCGCACAGCACCATTGCGGAAGTGGTGAATCATTTTAAAAAGCGCAAAATCTCAATCTGGATGTTCCCGGAAGGAACGCGCAGCCGCGGCCGCGGCCTGCTGCCGTTTAAAACCGGGGCGTTTCATGCCGCAATTGCGGCAGGTGTTCCAATTATTCCTGTGTGCGTTTCTAATACTTCGAATAAGATTAATCTTAACCGCCTGAATAACGGGCTGGTGATTGTCGAAATGCTGCCACCCGTCGATACCAGCAAATACGGTAAAGACCAGGTGCGCGAGCTGGCAGCGCACTGCCGTGAGCTGATGGCTCAGCATATTGCGCAGCTCGACAAAGAAGTCGCAGAGAGAGAAGCCGCCGGTAAGATTTAATCCGGCGTTGAAGGGAAAACGAATTCCCGCGTTGTTAGTCGTTTCAGATGGAGCTTATATGTCACTCAGTCGGCGTCAGTTTATTCAGGCTTCCGGGATCGCCCTTTGTGCGGGTGCGATGCCGCTGACAGCCAGCGCCGCCGGGCAGCAACAGCCGCTGCCCATTCCGCCATTAATTGAATCTCGTCGCGGTCAGCCGCTTTTCCTGACGCTGCAGCGTAGCCACTGGTCCTTTACCCAGGGGACGCGCGCGCCGGTCTGGGGCATTAACGGACGTTATCTTGGGCCGACCATACGCGTGTGGAATGGCGATGACGTAAAGCTCATCTACAGTAACCGCACCCCTGAAAATGTCGCCATGACCATCAGCGGCCTGCAGGTGCCCGGCCCGTTGATTGGCGGCGCGGCGCGAATGATGTCACCCAGCGCCGACTGGGCGCCCGTTCTGCCGATTCGCCAGAGCGCGGCCACCCTGTGGTATCACGCCAACACGCCTAACCGCACGGCGCAGCAGGTTTATAACGGCCTGGCAGGAATGTGGCTGGTGGAAGATGAGGTCAGCAAATCCCTGCCGATCCCGAACCACTACGGCGTGGATGACTTCCCGATTATCATCCAGGACAAGCGTCTGGATAATTTCGGTACGCCGGAATACAGCGAGCCGGGCAGCGGTGGCTTCGTCGGCGATACGCTGTTGGTCAACGGCGCGCAAAGCCCGTATGTCGAGGTCTCGCGCGGCTGGGTGCGCCTGCGCCTGCTCAACGCGTCCAACTCGCGCCGCTATCAGCTGCAAATGAGCGATGGCCGTCCGCTGCACGTGATCTCCGGCGACCAGGGCTTTTTACCGGCGCCGGTTTCCGTCAAACAGCTGGCGCTCTCGCCGGGTGAACGTCGTGAAGTTCTCATTGATATGACCAACGGGGATGAAGTGTCTGTCACCTGCGGTGAAGCGGCCAGCATTGTTGACCGCATTCGCGGGTTCTTTGAACCGTCGAGCATTCTTGTCTCGACCCTGGTGCTGACCCTGCGCCCGACCGGTCTGCTGCCGCTGGTGACCGATAGCCTGCCAATGCGCCTGCTGCCGCAGGAGATCATGAGCGGCTCGCCGGTGCGCAGCCGTGATATCAGCCTGGGCGATGACCCGGGCATCAACGGCGCGCTGTGGGACGTCAACCGCATCGACATTACCGCGCAGCAGGGCACCTGGGAGCGCTGGACGGTCCGTTCAGATATGCCGCAGTCGTTCCATATTGAAGGGGTGGCATTCCTGATCCGCAACGTCAACGGTGCGATGCCGTTCCCGGAAGACCGCGGCTGGAAAGATACCGTCTGGGTGGACGGCCAGGTTGAACTGCTTGTCTACTATGGTCAGCCTTCGTGGCCGCACTTCCCGTTCCTGTTCCACAGCCAGACGCTGGAGATGATGGACAGGGGCTCCGTGGGGCAGATGCTGATCAACCCTGCGCCATAATCCTGACATTCCCGGTTCGCCGGGAATGTTTTATGCCCGCCAGAAAAAGCGCGAGAACAGAATCAGCACCGGGTAAATTTCCAGACGCCCTAAGATCATCGCCGCGCACATCAGCAGTTTTGCCCCCTCTGTTAACGTGCCAAACGTCGACGCCGTCTCCCCAAACCCCAGCCCCATGTTGTTGATGCAGGCGGCGACCGTTGCGAATGCGGTGAACAGGTCGTAGCCCATCAGATTGAGCGACCAGACAAAAAAGCCCGTGATCATTACGTAGAGAAAAAAGAAGCTCCATACCGAGCGCAGGACGCGTTCATTCACCACGCTTTTGCCCACCTTAATGCTCAGCAGCGCTCTCGGATGCGCCAGCTGGTTCATCTCCTGAATACTCTGCTTGAACATAATGAGAAAACGCAGGGCTTTGATCCCGCCGCAGGTCGAGCCTACGCAGCCGCCAAAAAAGCTGGCGCTCAACAGCAGGAAAATGGTGTGTGCGGGCCATTGGGCATAGTCGGCGGTCGAAAGGCCGTTATCGGTCATCATCGAACTGGCAAGGAAGAAGGCGTGCACCAGGCTATCCGTAGCGTTGTACATCCCGGCATGCCAGACCTGCCAGGCGGTGATGACAATAATCACCGCGGCGGCGCTCAGAAAGAATTTAACCTCCGGGCTGCGGCGAATCGGTTTCAGGGTGCGTCTGACAATGGCGACGTACCAGAGGGTGAAGTTGAACGCGGAGAGCAGTGAAAACGCCCCGGCGACCAGCTCAATCGCGTGGCTGTCATAAAACCCAATGCTCTCGCTGCGGGTGGAAAATCCGCCCAACGACACGGTCGACAGCCCGTGACAGAGGGCGTCAAAAAATGACATTCCCGCCAGCCAGTAGGCCAGGGTGCAGGCTACGCCCAGCGCGAAGTAGGTCACCCACAGCGTGCGCGCGGTATCGGCAAGGCGGGGAGTCAGACGCTCCTCCTTGAACGGCCCCGGCATCTCTGACTGATAGAGCTTCATGCCGCCGATGCCCAGCAGCGGCAGGACCGCGACGGCCAGCACGATGACGCCTAACCCGCCAATGAAATTCAGCTGTGCGCGGTAATAAAGGTACGACTTAGGCAGGGCGCTGACGTCCCCGATCACCGTTGCCCCGGTGGTGGTGATCCCGGAAACCCCTTCAAAGAGCGCGTCGGCAAAGGAGAGCCGTAGCCCGTCATCCATCCAGAGCGGCATGGCGCTAATGAATGAAAACAGCAGCCAGAACAGTACGATAATCACAAACCCGTCGCGGGTGCGCAGCTGTATGCCGGCGTGACGGGTTGCCCGCCAGGTCAAACCTCCGAGAGTAAAAAAGGTTAAAAAGGTGGTCAGGAAGGCAAAGTAGGTCCGCTCTTTATTCAGCAGGGCGATAACCATCGGCGGCAGCATGGAAAGGCTGTAGAGCAGAACCAGAAAACCGCAGAGGTGAAGGACAACCCGCAGCTGGGATACATGTAACGAATCGTTGGGCTTCACGACAGAGCTCCGCGCAAAAACACGTTCCGGGGCAAATCACCGGAAAATATAGTGAATATTATGATTCAAAATTATCAGGGCGCCGTATTTTAACGACTTCCCCGAATATCTGCCTGCTTCCTGCATCCTTTTCTTCAAATCTGGCGGATGAACAGCGTATAATCCCGCTCCTTTTGTCTATTTTTTCTTCGGAAGCATTATGAGCGCAATTTCCCTGATCCAGCCGGATCGTGACCTCTTCTCCTGGCCCCAGTACTGGGCGGCCTGCTTTGGACCGGCGCCATTCCTGCCGATGTCCCGGGAAGAGATGGACCAACTGGGCTGGGACAGCTGCGACATCATTCTGGTCACGGGCGATGCCTACGTTGACCATCCGAGCTTCGGCATGGCCATCTGTGGCCGTATGCTTGAGGCGCAGGGCTTCCGCGTGGGGATCATCTCCCAGCCTGACTGGAACAGCAAAGACGACTTTATGCGTCTGGGTAAACCGAACCTGTTCTTCGGCGTGACCGCAGGCAACATGGACTCGATGATCAACCGCTATACCGCCGACCGCAAGCTGCGTCATGACGACGCCTACACGCCGGATAACGTGGCGGGTAAACGCCCCGACCGCGCAACCCTGGTCTATACCCAGCGCTGTAAAGAAGCCTGGAAAGACGTGCCGGTGATCCTGGGCGGCATCGAGGCAAGCCTGCGCCGCACCGCCCATTACGACTACTGGTCAGATACCGTACGCCGCTCGGTGCTGGTGGATTCCAAAGCCGATATGCTGATTTACGGTAACGGCGAGCGTCCGCTGGTGGAAGTGGCGCACCGTCTGTCGCAGGGTGAGCCGGTGAGCAGCATCCGCGACGTGCGCAATACCGCCATCATGGTGAAAGAGGCGCTGCCGGGCTGGAGCGGGGTGGATTCCCGCATCATTGATATGCCGGGCAAAATCGACCCGATCCCGCACCCGTACGGTGAAGACCTGCCGTGTGCCGATAACAAGCCGGTTGAGCCGAAAAAAGCGGAAGCGAAGGCTATCGTTGTGCAGCCGCCGCGCCCGAAACCGTGGGAAAAGACCTACGTGCTGCTGCCGTCCTACGAGAAGGTGAAAGCCGACAAGGTGCTCTACGCGCACGCGTCCCGTATTCTGCACCATGAAACCAACCCGGGCTGCGCCCGCGCGCTGATGCAGAAGCACGGCGAGCGCTTTATCTGGATTAACCCGCCGGCGATCCCGCTCTCCACCGAAGAGATGGACAGCGTCTTTGCGCTGCCGTACAAGCGCGTGCCTCACCCGGCGTACGGTAACGCCCGTATCCCGGCGTATGAGATGATCCGCTTCTCGATCAACATCATGCGCGGCTGCTTCGGCGGCTGTTCGTTCTGCTCCATTACCGAGCACGAAGGCCGTATTATCCAGAGCCGCTCTGAAGATTCGATCATCAATGAGATCGAAGCGATTCGCGACTCGGTGCCGGGCTTTACCGGCGTAATTTCCGACCTTGGCGGCCCAACCGCGAATATGTACATGCTGCGCTGCAAGTCGCCGCGCGCGGAGCAAACCTGCCGTCGCCTCTCCTGCGTCTATCCGAGCATTTGCGAGCATATGGACACCAACCATGAGCCGACGATTAACCTCTACCGCCGCGCGCGCGACCTGAAGGGCATCAAAAAGATCCTGATCGCGTCCGGGGTACGTTACGACATCGCCGTGGAAGATCCGCGCTACATCAAAGAGCTGGCGACGCACCATGTCGGCGGCTATCTGAAGATTGCGCCGGAGCACACCGAGGAAGGCCCGCTGTCGAAAATGATGAAGCCGGGCATGGGCAGCTACGATCGCTTTAAAGAGCTGTTCGATACCTATTCGAAGCAGGCGGGTAAAGAGCAGTATCTGATCCCGTACTTCATCTCCGCCCACCCGGGCACGCGCGATGAGGACATGGTGAACCTGGCGCTGTGGCTGAAGCAGCGTCGCTTCCGCCTGGATCAGGTGCAGAACTTCTATCCGTCACCGCTCGCCAACTCGACGACCATGTATTACACCGGCAAGAACCCGCTGAGTAAGATTGGCTACAAGAGTGAAGAGGTGGTGGTGCCGAAAGGGGATAAACAGCGCCGTCTGCATAAAGCGCTGCTGCGCTACCACGATCCGAAAAACTGGCCGCTGATCCGTCAGGCGCTGGAAGAGATGGGTAAAAAACACCTGATCGGCTCGCGACGCGACTGCCTGGTACCGGCCCCGACGCTGGATGAGATGCGCGAAGCGCGTCGACAGAACCGCAATACGCGCCCGGCGCTGACCAAGCACACGCCGATTGTGCATCAGCGTTCGAACGGTGGAGCGGGAACGAAGAAGAACGTAAAACCTAAGATCGGTTAAACATGTAACAAAGCCCAGTGGCGCTGCGCTTACCGGGCCTACAGGTCGGCGCGTAGGCCGGGTAAGGCGAAGCCGCCACCCGGCTTTTTTCTGCATAAGGGTAGGAGGCCCAAAATGAAAATAAGGAAGTTAACAGGAGCGATGCTGATTGGCCTGACGCTATCCGGTTGTGTAATGCACCGCCAGACGCAGCCAGAAGTGGAAGGATCTCTAATCGATAGCGCAGGTAAGCCTGTCCCGGGCGCAAAAATAATATTAGACAGGGAGCAGACGCTTTCTGACGACAACGGTCATTTTGCTTTTCAGAGCCAGCATGAGTGGATCTTTTTTCTGCCAATAGGTCCGATGGACTGGATTTATCACACCCCGCTCCAGATAAGCGTCAACGGAAAGGAATATGAAGCAGAAGCAGGCGGCGGTCTCGGTGGGCCACATAACCTTGAAGGGAAAGTGTATAAAGTTATTTGCACATTGCCTGACCTTCCCGGAGAAGCGAGATGTCAGTCCGGTTTATAGATTAAAACGAGCCCGGCACAAGACCGAGCTCGTTTTAGGTATTACCCGCCAAACTGGTCCGGGTCCGGGCCTAAACGTTTACCCTTATCCAGCTTCGCAATCTCACCCAGCTCTTCTTTGTCCAGACGGAAATCCCAGACGTCGAAGTTCTCGGCGATGCGCGATGGCGTGACCGATTTCGGGATGACCACCAGGCCGTTGTCCAGATGCCAGCGAATGACGATTTGCGCCGGGGTTTTACCGTATTTATCCGCCAGCTCACGGATAATCTTTTGATCAAACACCCCTTCGCCGCCCTGCGCCAGCGGGCTCCAGGACTCGGTCTGGATTTTATGCGTAGCGTTCCAGGCATGTAGCTGGCGCTGCTGCATCAGCGGGTGCAGCTCAATCTGGTTAATCACTGGCGCAACGCCAGTCTCGTCAATCAGCCGCTGCAGGTGATGAACCTGGAAATTACAGACGCCGATGCTTTTCACCAGCCCCTCTTTCTGCAGTTCAATCATCCCTTTCCAGGCGTCAACGTAGTGATCGATAGCCGGAACCGGCCAGTGCATCAGCCAGAGATCGACGAAATCGAGCTGGAGTTTCTCCAGGCTCTCCTCCAGCGCTTCGCGGGGCCGTTTTTGATCGTCGTTCCACAGTTTCGTGGTGATAAATAACTCATCGCGGGGGACGCCAGCGCAGGCCAGTGCCTTACCCACGCCGTCCTCGTTTTTATATGCGGCGGCGGTATCAATGGACCGATAGCCGACTTCCAGGGCTTTATGAATGGCGGAGACGACCTCGTCGTTACCGGCTTTCCATACACCTAGCCCCAGCTGGGGCATCACGTTGCCGTCCTGCAGCTTGATTACGGTTTGGTTTGCCATTTTTCCTCCTTCAGGTGCGCATCGCCGGAGGGTTCCTCCGGCGATGGGTTGTGCATTAAGTCTGGACGAAATGTCAAAAAACGAAAGTCGGGAGGGCAAAAACGCTTAGCGTGCCGCTTCGTAGATGCGACGGCTGACGTCCAGCGTAATGTCGCCGTGCTCGCCCAGGTGGGTCATGCCGTGTTCTTCGAGTTTTGCCAGCAGGGCAGGGATGGAGCTGCCGTCCAGACCGTAGCCAGAGAGACGCGTTGGCACGCCCAGACCTTCAAAGAAGCTGCGGGTCGCTTCGATGGCGGCATCAATACGCGCATCGTCGGAACCCTCGGTGATGTTCCACACGCGTTCTGCGTACTGCAGCAGTTTGGCACGCTTGGTATCCCGCTTTTCGTTCCACAGCGCAGGCAGCACAACGGCCAGCGTTTGCGCGTGGTCCAGACCGTGCATCGCCGTCAGCTCGTGGCCCAGCATGTGGGTTGCCCAGTCCTGCGGTACGCCAGCCCCGATCAGGCCGTTCAGCGCCTGCGTTGCCGCCCACATGACGTTGGCACGCACGTCGTAATTTTCCGGCTCTTTCAGCGCTTTCGGACCTTCTTCGACGAGCGTCAGCAGAATGCCTTCCGCGAAGCGATCCTGAATTTTGGCATTCACCGGATACGTGACGTACTGCTCAACGGTGTGAACAAAGGCATCGACCACGCCGTTTGCCACCTGACGCGCAGGCAGGGTGTAGGTGTAAACCGGATCCAGGATCGCGAACACAGGCTGAACGTGTTCGTTCATGAAGGCCTGTTTGTCGCCGGTCGTTTTACGGGAGATCACCGCGCCCTTGTTGGATTCAGAGCCGGTGGCCGGCAGGGTCAGCACGGAGCCCATCGGGATGGCGCTTTTAATGTCGCTGCCGCGAGTTTCCAGAATGTGCCACGGATCGATGCCGTCAGCGTAGTGCGCTGCCGCCGCGATGAATTTGGTGCCGTCCAGCACGGAGCCGCCGCCGACGGCCAGCAGGAAGGTGATCTTCTCTTCGCGGGCGATTTTCACCGCGTTCATCAGCGTTTCGTAAGACGGATTTGGCTCGATGCCGCCGAACTCACGCACGTCCAGACCGTCCAGGGCGCTGTAAACCTGATCCAGCACGCCGGTTTTTTTCACGCTGCCGCCACCGTAGGTGATCAGTACGCGGGCGTCAGCGGGGATCTGGGCGCGCAGATCGGCGATAGCGTCTTTACCAAACAGAATGCGGGTTGGGGTGTGAAGATTAAAGTTGTTCATTGCTCGTTCCCTTTAGTGGGTGAAAAACCGTGGTGGCGCAGAGGGCGACCTGATGCTGCACATTGTGGCCGTCCGGGGCTATCCTCTCAATGCACATTCCTGCCGATGTCTTGCCCATTTCTACAGAGCGCTGGAGAAAGCGCAGAAAACGACGCACACTGTCAACGTCGGAAACCGTACCCGGAGTAACGTAATATGAACCGTGAAGCGATCTGCCATCAGCTCACTGCGCAGATTAAAAGACTGATAGATAAAGAAAATGGCGTCAGCGATCTGCTTCCTGACATTCGCCTGCTTTATGGCACGCAGCCCGGGACGCGCACGCCGGTGATGTACCAGCCGGGCATCGTTTTTCTCTTCTCGGGCCATAAAATTGGCTATATCAACGAGCGCGTGTTCCGCTACGACACCAATGAATATCTGCTCCTGACGGTACCTTTACCCTTCGAATGTGAAACCTTCGCGACAGAAGCCGTTCCGCTGGCCGGTATTCGCGTCAACGTCGATATTCTTCAGCTGCAGGAGCTGCTGATGGAGATTGGCGAAGATGAGTTCTTCCAGCCGTCTATGGCATCGAGCGGGATTAACTCGGCGACGCTGTCGGAAGAGATCCTCTGCGCCATTGAACGTCTGCTGGACGTGATGGAAAGGCCGCTGGACGCGCGTATTCTGGGCAAGCAGATCGTCCGCGAAATTCTCTACCATGTGCTGCTGGGCCCGGGCGGCGGGGCGTTACTGGCTCTTGTGAGCCGGCAGACCCACTTCAGCTTGATAAGCCGCGTGCTCAAGCGCATTGAAAGCCAGTACACGGAGAACCTCAGCGTCGACCAGCTGGCGGCGGAAGCGAACATGAGCGTCTCGGCGTTTCATCATAACTTCAAGTCGGTGACCAGCACCTCGCCGCTGCAGTACCTTAAAACCTACCGGCTGCATAAGGCGCGGATGCTGATGATCCACGACGGCATGAAGGCCAGCGCGGCGGCAATGCGGGTGGGTTACGAAAGCGCGTCGCAGTTCAGTCGGGAGTTTAAGCGCTATTTCGGTGTTACGCCGGGAGAAGATGCATCGCGCATCCGAACCATGCAGGGAGCTTAAGCTTTTTCCTCTCTCCCCTATGGGGAGAGGGTCAGGGTGAGGGGATCACGCGCTGCAGTACTTCTTCTTAATCACCACCGCGATGGTTCCCACCAGGCCTGCCACCAGCAGGAACATCGGCAGCACCATCAGGAAGGTCATCACCTGATCTTCATGGTGTTTCACAAAGGGGATCATATTCAGCGCATAGCCGAGCGTGGTGACCACACCCACCCACAGCAGAGCGCTCAGCCAGTTGAAGAACTGGAAGCGGCGGTTTGACAGGCCGGAAATGCCCGCCATCGTAGGCAGAAGCGTGCGAACAAACGCGAGGAAACGTCCCGCCAGCAGGGCCAGCAGGCCGTGCCTGTCGAACATGCAGGTCGCACGCTGATGATATTTATGCGGTAACTGCGCCAGCCAGCCTTTTACGACGCGGGTATTCCCAAGCCAGCGGCCCTGCAGATAGCTCAGCCAGCAGCCCAGGCTGGCTGCGGAGGTGAGAATAACCATTGTTGGCGTGAAGTCCATGACGCCTTTCCCGATTAACGCCCCGGCAAGTAAAAGCAGGCTGTCACCGGGTAAAAACGAGGCTGGCAGTAATCCATTTTCCAGAAACAGAGTTGCGAACATCACGAGGTAAACGATACCAACGATGTGAGGATCCGCCAGCGCGGCAAAGTCGTGATGCCAGAGCGCCGCGATAATATCTTGAATAACAGCCATGGACTTTCCTGTGGAACAGCAGATATAGCGCTATTGTACTCCCTTATTCGCCCGTCGGGTTTGATCCCGGGCGCAACTCATGCAGACTTTTCTCATTGCCGTGTCCACAAAAGCGTCCAGAGAGTACATTTTCAGCCAGCACTCTACACGATACGCTCGAACCCTGCTGTTAAATCGGCAATCAGATCGTCAACATTTTCTAAACCGATATGCAGTCGAATCAGGGTACCGCTGAAGTCCACTTCACCGCCGGGACGAAGAGCCGCAACCTGTTCCGGCTGATTAGGCAGGATCAGGGATTCAAAACCGCCCCAGGAGTAGGCCATGCTGAAGAGTGTAAAATTATCCAGATAGCTCGCCAGCTCGTCGTGATTCAGCCGCTTTTTCAGTACGAACGAGAACAAACCGCTGCTGCCCGTAAAGTCACGCTGCCAGAATTCGTGGCCTTTACTGCCCGGTAGCGCGGGATGATTCACGCGCTCAACCTGCGGATGCTGCGCCAGCCATTCGGCCACCTTCAGGCTGCTTTCATGGTGCTGACGCAGGCGAACGCCCAGCGTGCGGAGTCCGCGGCTGGTCATGTAGGCCGTATCTGCATCCACCATCTGGCCCATCAGGTAGGCATTTTCACGCAGCTGATCCCAGCAACGCGAGTTGGAAACCGCGGTGCCAATCATGCCGTCAGAGTGGCCTATCAGGTATTTCGTCGCCGCCTGAATCGAGATATCAATGTCGAATTCCAGCGCTTTAAACAGCACGCCCGCCGCCCAGGTGTTGTCGATCATCACGATCGCCTCTGGGGCTTTGCTGCGCACGGCCTTCACGATAGCCGGCACGTCGTGAACTTCCATGGTGAGCGATCCCGGAGATTCCAGGAACACAATGCGCGTGTTTGGCTGAATAAGTTCGGCAATGCCTTCGCCAATCAGCGGGTCGAACCAGCCGGTCGTTACGCCGAGCTTGCTGAGGATTTTGGTGCAGAAGTCCTGGCTGGGTTCGTAGGCGGTGTTGGTCATCAGGATATGGTCGCCCTGTTCCACAAACGCCAGAATGGTGTTGGCGACCGCCGCCGCCCCGCACGGGAACAGCGCGCAGCCTGCGCCGCCTTCCAGCTCGCACATCGCCTCCTGAAGAGAGAAATGGGTTAGCGTGCCGCGACGGCCATAAAACAGCCCGCCTTTCGCGCGGTTGCGCGTGGCAATTTTTTTCTCCTCAACGGTATCAAACACCAGCGAGGAGGCTCGTTGAATCACGCTGTTGACCGATCCCTGCGTATATTTTTTGCTGCGTCCTGCCTGTACCAGCGTGGTATCAAGATGCTTCTTTGTCATGTTCGCTAACCCTGTTTTTATACGTCTGGACGTCCAGACTACCACGATTGGAAAAAACTGCACCCCGAGGCTTATCGAATAAGCAGAAAATATTAGCAAAAATTCGCATAAGAAATTTTTACTGCGTAAGCGCAAGGAAAGTGAGCGAAAATTACGGCACCATGCAAATACTAATGAGAACTACTATCAATTCGACGACGTTTTGATATTATTACGCTCAGATTTTGTGATTTGCGTCCTGGAGATACAGAGTGGGTAATAATTTGATGCAGACGGATCTCTCCGTTTGGGGCATGTATCAGCATGCTGACATCGTGGTTAAGATTGTGATGATCGGCCTGATTCTGGCGTCCGTTGTCACCTGGGCTATTTTCTTCAGCAAAAGCGCCGAGCTGCTTGCTCAGAAGCGCCGCCTTAAGCGGGAACAGCAGCAGCTGGCCGAAGCCCGCTCTCTGGATCAGGCTGCAGACTTGACCTCATCCTTCCACGCGAAAAGCCTGACCACCCTGTTAGTGAATGAAGCACAGAACGAGCTGGAACTCTCCGCTGGCAGTGAAGATAACGAAGGCATCAAAGAACGTACCGGTTTCCGCCTGGAGCGTCGCGTTGCGGCCGTTGGCCGACACATGGGACGCGGCAATGGTTATCTGGCGACCATCGGCGCAATCTCACCGTTCATCGGTCTTTTCGGTACGGTCTGGGGCATCATGAACAGCTTTATCGGTATCGCGCAGACCCAAACCACCAACCTGGCGGTCGTTGCGCCGGGTATCGCAGAAGCGCTGCTGGCGACGGCAATCGGTCTGGTTGCCGCTATCCCGGCGGTGGTCATCTACAACATCTTCGCGCGTATGATTGGCAGCTACAAAGCCACGCTGGGTGACGTTGCCGCGCAGGTTCTGCTGCTGCAAAGCCGCGATCTCGACCTGAACGCCAGCTCGGTTAAGCCGGTGCACGCGGCGTCTAAACTGCGCGCAGGTTAAGAGTATGGCGATGCGTCTAAACGAAAATCTGGACGATAACGGCGAAATGCATGAAATCAACGTGACGCCGTTTATCGACGTCATGCTGGTTCTGCTGATTATCTTCATGGTGGCCGCACCGCTGGCGACGGTGGATGTGAAGGTCAATCTGCCTGCCTCTTCCAGCCAGCCCCAGCCGCGCCCGGAGAAGCCTGTCTACCTGTCGGTGAAGGCGGATAAATCCATGTTCCTCGGGAATGACCCGGTGACGGCCGACTCGGTCATCCCGGCGCTGGAGCAGCTTACGGGCGGTAAGAAAGACACCACGGTCTTCTTCCGTGCGGATAAAACCGTTGATTATGAAACCATGATGAAGGTAATGGACACGCTGCATCAGGCGGGTTACCTGAAGATTGGACTGGTCGGCGAAGAGAAAGCGACCTCGAAGTGATAAAGAAGCTGGCGAAAGCCGGCTTTTTTTATGCCTGTCGGTTTATGCGTTTTTGCTATCCATCGGTGCGGTAGAAGGGATTGCCAGCGCGTCCTCATCAAGCGCAACGCAGGTGACGTTAGAGGTGCGATACTCACCGTCGGACAGCTTGCGCGTCAGACGCAGGGTGGCGATTTCTCTGGCAAGCAGATACTGATAATTGGCCTCAAGACGTCCCAGAAGCTTCTCTTTCAGCTCGGGACGCTGCTCTATGATGGCGTTCATCACGGCACCGTAAATTTCTTCTTTGACCTGTAGCGGATAAATTTCACGGCGATTCTGCCATTTCAGACGAACCAGCGTCGCCGGGATCGATACCAGGTCTTGCGTAATACGCGTCATCTCGTCATTTTTTGTGTTTCTCAGCGCGTCGAGATTTTGCTTTAAGATAAATTCATCACTTTTTTTATCTTCTAAAGTCAAATAAACGTCGTTGTTTTTAACTTCTTTCACGTTAATCTTCCCCCAGGCTATAAAAAATTGGGTTGTTTTTTTCGCGCGTAATTAAATTAAGCCAAATTTCATTGCCCGCTTCATTAATTTCTTCGGTTTTCTCGGCCATTATTTGACTTAGTTTCTGGGCATCTATTTCACCCTCGGCCTGCAGGTCATTCAGCAGGTGGACAAAGGCTTCAATTTTTATGGCGCGAAATAAGCGGTCTTTAATATGGCGATCGTGCTCTTCCAGCAACATATTTCGGGATTTGCCAGTTCGGGAAACACCAATTAATATATCGGGCTCGAAATCAGAGAGCTTTCTTTTCCCCTGAGTGAAACTGGCCTCTTTTTCTGCTTCCGTCGGTTGCTGTTCCACAGGCGTAATGTGGTACTTAGCCGGGACGAGATAGTCGGGCAGCATTTTTAATTTCCTTTATTTTCAACAGGGTGGGGTTGGTAAAGGCGTGAGATTCGTTGACAATATCATGAGGCAAATTTAAAATCAAAAAAAATGGAGCCTACCCATGAACAGCATCTTTTTTACGGTCATCACATTACTATTACTGACCGCTGGTGTGCTTTTATTGATGCAGGAGTTCAATAAAACGAAAGTGTCGAAAGACACCAGTGAACCCCCGCAACCTGAACTGATGACAAAAGAGGAAGGGGAAGACCATTTCTCTGTATTGATGAACTCCGTTACGCCTGTCTGGTACTGGCGGGTGAACCACGAATATATCGACTTTTTACACGCGACAATTAAGCGCATGAAAATGTCGGAAATTAATGATACGCCCGGACTGTTTGAGGCGCAGCGTCGCTGTAGCGATCTGAATTCAGCAGTCTATAAATATTATGACAATATTAAAAAGCGCTGCCTTAACGGCGAGAAGGTCTCTTATTCCGATCTGGACGTATTAAATTTGCGTCAGTGTTTTCGCGAGTTCAGTCTGGAAGCCTACCCTGAACTGGTGGCGCTTGTCTGGCCGGAATACGCACGTCCCGAGGTAAACCCAGACAACGTCTGAGTGACGTACCGTTGAGTTATTGCAAACAGCCAGTGCCGTTGAGATATACTGGGCGCTGGTTTCTTTTGCAAACAGGACTTTATGGAACGCTTTTTTGAAAATGCCATGTACGCCTCTCGCTGGATACTGGCCCCCGTCTATTTTGGCCTCTCGCTGGCACTTATCGCGCTGACGATTAAGTTCTTTCAGGAAATCTGGCATGTTCTGCCGAACATTTTTTCTATTGCCGAAGCGGATTTGATCCTGGTTCTGCTGTCGCTGGTGGATATGACCCTGGTGGGCGGGCTGCTGGTGATGGTGATGTTCTCCGGCTACGAGAATTTTGTCTCCCAGCTCGATATCGACGAGCGTAAAGAGAAGCTCAGCTGGCTGGGCAAAATGGATGCTTCGTCGCTGAAGAATAAAGTGGCCGCGTCGATTGTGGCAATCTCCTCTATCCACCTGCTACGCGTGTTTATGGACGCGAAGAACGTGCCGGATAACAAACTGATGTGGTACGTCATCATCCACCTGACGTTTGTGCTGTCTGCGTTTGTGATGGGGTATCTGGATAAGATCAGTAAGAAGTAAAGTACATCTAATACATCTCACCCCGCCCTCTCCCCAAAGGGGAGAGGGCGAAAAACCGCACCGAGCAGTCCCCTCTCCCCTTTGGGGAGAGGGTTAGGGTGAAGGCATCAGACCGCACTATTTATCCGACGACGCCTGCCACAGATTCAACTCCCCATCCGCAACATGCTGGTCAATCCGCTTGAGTTCGTCCTCCGTAAAGCGCAGGTTTTCCAGCGCCTGAACATTCTCTTCCAGCTGTTCCGGGCGGCTTGCGCCAATTAGCACGGACGTCACGCGCGCATCTTTCAGCAGCCAGCTTAGCGCCATCTGCGCCATGGTTTGTCCGCGCGCCTGCGCCATCTCATTCAGCAGGCGAAGGCTGCTCAGGTTGGCGTCGGTCAGCATCTTCTGCGTCAGGCCGCGCGCTTTATTCCCTTCGCGCTGCATGCGTGAACCTTCAGGAATACCGTTCAGGTATTTTCCGGTCAGCAGCCCCTGCGCCAGCGGGGTGAAGGCAATACATCCCGTACCGTTTGCTTCTAGCGCATCCAGCAAGCCGCTCTTATCGACCCAGCGGTTAAGCAGGTTATAGGACGGCTGGTGGATCAGCAGCGGGATCTTCCACTCGCGCAGCAGCTCGGCCATTTTCTGCGTGCGATCGGTCGAGTAGGAGGAAATACCGACATACAGCGCTTTCCCACTCTGCACGGCGTGGGCCAGCGCAGAGGCCGTCTCTTCCATCGGCGTGTTTTCATCCACGCGGTGGGAGTAGAAAATATCCACGTAGTCGACGCCCAGACGCTGCAGGCTCTGGTCGAGGCTGGCGAGCAGATATTTGCGTGAACCGCCCGAACCGTACGGCCCCGGCCACATGTCGTAACCCGCCTTGGTGGAGATAATCAGCTCGTCGCGGTACGCGGCAAAGTCCTCACGCAGCAGGCGGCCGAAATTCTCCTCCGCGCTGCCCGGCGGCGGGCCATAGTTATTGGCGAGATCGAAATGGGTGATGCCGAGGTCGAAGGCTTTTCGCAGCAGCGCGCGCTGGGCGTCAAGAGGCTGGACGTGGCCGAAACTATGCCACAGTCCCAGCGACAGCGCGGGCAGGCGCAGGCCACTTTTACCGCAATAACGATATTGCATACTCTCATAGCGGCCGGGGTAAGGGTGCCAGGACATGATGTCTCCTTTCTTATTGATGAATTTTCGAAACAACGTTTTCATTCTGAACTTACCACATCGCAAATGACATCCCTAAGCGCGGGCCCAATGATTAACGACCGCTGTGCGACCAGTGAAGCCACGCTAATTAAAAATGATCACAAAACGTTATAATTTCCCTCTTTCCTGCCGATAACGAGAGTAGTACTCGCCTCTGGGCGAACTCACCCTCACGGCAAGGAAGACTTATGAATATGCTCCGTAATTTCACGATCCGTTTCGTCATGCTGACGATTCTCGGGATCTTTTGTTTAATGTGGGCGGGCGTTGGGTTGTACAGCACCTGGTCCCTTTCTCGCGTATCAGATGGCAATGAAGTCGACCGCCAGCTGGTTAAACAGATGACGGTACTCAGCCAGGGTAACGATCAATATTTCCGCTTTGTGACCCGTCTGAGCCGCGCAATGGAAGTCAAAGCCGTAGGCGGCACGCCGGATCTGTCCTCCGCCCAACAGGCGCTGGATAACATGGGCAAGAAACTGGCCGAGATGAAAGCGATCTCCCCAGGCCCGATGGATGAGCAGATCTCTTCCCGGGTGATCGGCTCCTGGCAGGCGCTGCTCGAACAGGGCGTCACGCCGCAAATGCAGCAGGCGAAGCAGGGGGCTCTGGAGGGGTATCGCCAGCAGGCCAACAACGTCACGCCGCCGCTGAGCCGTGCGTTCGGCGCGGCCGCCGAGGAGTTCAACAATGCCGCCGCGAAGTCGCTCGACAGCACCCGCGTGGTGGTGGACGGCCTGACAAGCATGACCCGCACGGTGATTATCGTCGCCACGATTATCGGCCTGCTGATCCTGCTCTTCACCGACCGTTACCTGGTGGCGATGCTGGTCAAACCGCTGGCTCGCATTCGCCAGCAGTTCCGCCAGATTGCCCAGGGCGATCTCAGCCAGCCCATTGAGCCGTTCGGTCGTAACTGCGTGGGGCAGCTGGTGCCGCTGCTGAGCGCTATGCAGGACAGCCTGCGCGAAGCGGTCAGCACGATTCGCTCCGGCAGTGAAAACATCTGGCGCGGCGCGACGGAAATCTCCAGCGGTAACAACGACCTCTCTTCCCGTACCGAAGAGCAGGCGGCTGCGCTGGAAGAGACGGCAGCCAGCATGGAACAGCTGACCGCCACGGTGAAACTGAACGCGGAAAGCGCGCGTCAGGCCAGCCAGCTGGCCGATGTGGCCTCAACTACCGCCAGCCGCGGCGGCTCGCTGGTGGAAGAGGTGGTGACCACCATGAGCGGTATTTCGGAAAGCTCGAAGAAAATTGCTGAAATCACTAACGTGATCAACAGCATTGCCTTCCAGACCAATATCCTGGCACTCAATGCGGCGGTTGAAGCGGCGCGCGCGGGTGAACAGGGGCGTGGTTTCGCGGTGGTGGCAGGCGAAGTTCGCAACCTGGCAAGCCGCAGCGCCAACGCGGCTAAAGAGATTGAAGGGCTGATTACCGATTCCGTTTCCCGCGTAGAGCAGGGGGCGCAGCTGGTGAGCGACACCGGCACCACCATGGATGCGATTTTGCGCGACGTGACGGAAGTGACAACCATCATGAAGCAAATCGCTTCCGCCTCTGAGGAGCAAAGCAAGGGCATTTCGCAGGTCGGGATTGCCATTACCCAGATGGACGGCGTTACCCAGCAGAACGCCTCGCTGGTTGAAGAGGTTTCTGCCGCGGCGGCGGCGCTGGAGCGCCAGACCGAAGATCTTCAGCGCTCGGTGCAGAAGTTCCGCCTGACGGCATAACGTAACGTATAAGGCCGCCTTGTGCGGCCTTGTATTATTAACGCCTTCCCCATTCAGCCCCTTCTGAAACTGCTATTCTTTTGCTAACCCCACTGACGTTCTGGGCTCTCTTCTTCGAGGTGTTGCTATGAACAGATCGTTATCTGTCATTCCTGTCCTTTCTTTCATTCTTCTGATGCTGTTCTCGGTTTCTGCCAGTGCGACCCAGCAGGCGCAGGAGCGGCGCGTGGCGCGTGATGTCAGGCAGGAAACCCGCGACGCGTCGCGGCAGGTGAAGCAGACCTGCGTGGCGAACAATAACCAGAGCAATCACGACTGCCGTCAGGACAAGCGTCAGATGAAACAGTCCGGAAGACAAAAATCGCGGGACATTAAGTATTAATGCGAGTAACGGAAACTATCCAGGGATGAGACACGAACAATAAGCGGAGGGCGTCATCGGGAATGTGATTCATGCCGGGCAAACGCAGCGCTGCCCGGCTGTATTTATCAGTGCGTCGCTTCACCAATCAGCGCGCCCGTGCCCGCACCAACGGCTGCACCTTTCAGCACGCTCTTGCCGGTAACCGCTGCGGCGCCTGCGCCTACGGCAGCACCTACCGCGCCGCCCTTACGCGCGGCTTTACCTTTGCCGCCGTTTTTGAACATGGCGCCGGTGCCTGCGCCTACGACGGCGCCGCCAACGGTCGATTTCAGATCTTTGCCCGTGGCCGCGCCAATGGCCGCGCCTGCTACCGCGCCAGCGGCGGTTTTATCGATAGCCATTCCCGAGGTGGAAAAAATGAGGGCGCTGATAACCAGCGTTGTTTTAATAAGTTTCATAACAGATCCTTTGTGACTGCTGTCGGTTGAGACGTCATTTCTCACTCTCAGACGCGAGAAAAACGTCCAGATAGTGCCAGCAATACCGGCTCAACCTTTAAGCTAATCATGCCCTGGGCAGGGATCTCAGTTGCCGGGCGGGGATCCGCCCGGCGGAACATTACGCCTGACGCTTATCTTCCGTATTGGTATCGAAGTCGCTCGCCGCGTGGCGTTCGTGGAGCTGCTCGTTCAGCTCGCCGCTGGTTCGGTTAACTATGCGGCCGCGCTTAACGGCATGGCGATTCGCCACGTCTTTCGCCCAGCGCTGGACGTTGGTGTACTTCCCGGCGTCGAGGAACTCGGCGGCGTTATAGACGCTGCCCAGCGCCACGCAGCCGAACCACGGCCAGATGGCGATATCCGCGATGGTGTACTCCTCACCCGCCACGTAGCGACCGCGCGCCAGCTGTTTATCCAGCACGTCGAACAGGCGTTTGGCTTCCATGGTGAAGCGGTCAATCGCGTACTCAATTTTTACCGGGGCATAGTTGTAGAAGTGGCCAAAGCCGCCGCCGAGGAACGGCGCCGCGCCCTGCAGCCAGAACAGCCAGTTCAGGGTCTCGGTGCGTCCCGCCGGATCTTTCGGCAGGAAGTGACCGAATTTCTCTGCCAGGTAGAGCAGGATATTGCCGGACTCAAATACGCGCGTTGGCGGGTTCGTGGAGTGGTCACGCAGCGCCGGTATTTTCGAGTTCGGGTTCACCTCAACAAACCCGCTGGAGAACTGATCGCCCTCGCCGATGCGGATCAACCATGCGTCATACTCCGCGCCCGTCACGCCCAGCGCCAGCAGCTCTTCGAGCATGATCGTCACTTTCTGGCCGTTCGGTGTCCCGAGAGAGTAAAGCTGCAGCGGGTGGGAGCCCACGGGCAGATCTTTCTCATGGGTCGCGCCGGAAATCGGGCGGTTAATATTGGCGAACGCGCCGCCGCCGTTCTTTTTCCATTCCCACACTTTTGGTGGCTGATACGTGTTGTCTGACATGTTGGCCTGCCTTTTGAGTGATGTGTTGAGGCAGTGTAGCAGGAGATTTGTGAAGCGTTTAACGAACTGAGCGTAATCGATCTGCCGCTATTCCTTCCGGCGCTTATATATATCAAATCCGGCATAAGCTTAATCGAAAATCGCATTTTCATAATTAATGCGTAAACCGATAAAGCTGAATATGATGCTTCAACATAAATAAAAGATGCAGTAATAAACACTTTATAAGGCAAGGAGTTAGTGAGATGCGCAAGCTTCTGTTATCGGCAGTGGTCGTTTCGCTCGCGTTAGGCCTGGCGGGCTGTGATGATGCTAAAAATAAAGAGACAAATACGCCCTCAGCGGCAAAAAACGACGCGCCAAAAGAGGGCGGTTCGCTAATTATTGGAATTACCTCCGGCGACCCGTTAGCCGTTAATCCGCTCTATGCCAGTGACCGTACGACGTTAACGATCATGCAGGCGCTCTATGCCCCGCTGTACAGCTTTAATAACGGCAACATTGAGTGGGGCCTGGCGGAAAGCCTGACGCCCTCCGCCGACAACCTGAGCTATACCCTGACGTTAAAACCCAACCTGAAATGGCAGGATGGCCAGCCGCTGACGGCGGATGACGTGGTCTTCACCTTCAACAAGCTGCTGGATGCCAAACAGCACAGCTTCTTCCGCAGCATGTTCACCTACGGCGGCAAGCCGGTACAGGTGAGCAAGGTGGATGAGCGCACCGTCAAGTTCGCCCTACCGCAGGTCAGCGCAGCCTTTACCGGCACCCTGGTACAGATCTACCCGATTCCGCAGCACGTGTTCGCCGGTGAAGGCGACCTGGAAAAGAGCAGCAAAAACGATGCGCCCGTGGGTTCTGGCCCGTTCAAATTCAAAGAGTACCGCGCCGGGCAATATTACGCCCTGACCCGTTTTGACGATTACTGGAACGGCAAAGCGAAGCTTGATTCGGTCACCTACCGTTTCGCCAAAGACAGCAACGCCGCCAACCTGGCGCTGCAAAACGGGGAAATCAACCTCAAGATGGTTGACCCGCAGGACGTGAACCGCCTGAAAAATACCGGTAAGTTTGACTTCGTGGTCTATCCGGAAGGCCGTCTGGCCTATATGACGTTCAACCAGAACGTGCCGGTGATGAAGAGTAAAGAACTGCGTCAGGCCATTGCTTACGCCATCAACAAGGACGAGCTCACCCAGACCGCGTTTACCTCGCTGGACTACGCTAAACCGGCGACCTCGTTCCTGACGCCGGATACGCTTTACAAGACGGATGACGTCGAGCAGTACAAGTTCGATCTGCAAAAAGCCAAAGAGCTGCTGAAGACGTCCGGCGCGCCGGACAACCTCAAGCTGCGCCTGGCGTATGTGAACACCAACAAAACCCAGGAGAGCATGGCGCTCTACATTCAGCAGGCGCTGAAGGGCATTGGGGTGAACGTGGAGCTGACGCCGCTGGACTCCAACGCCATGTCTCAGCGCAGCCTCGATATGAACAACACCGCGTGGGAGCTGAACCTGGGCGGCTACATCATGGGCTCCGAGCCGGACGGTTACAAATCTCTGTTCATGAGCAACGAAGCCTATAACTACGCGCATTACAAAAATCCGCAGTTTGATGCTCTGTGGGATAAAGGCGCAGTGGAAACCGACGCCGCGAAACGTGCCGATATCTATAAGCAAATTCAGCAGACCGTGGCGAACGACATGACGTACTACCCGATCGCCTACACCAATGCGACCGTCGCGGTGGACAAGCGCTTCGGCGGCACCGAGGAAGCGGAGCCGAAACCGGTCTATCTGTTCCAGGATCTGTCAAAAATCTATCAGAAATAAGTGATTGCCCCGGCCGTCAGGTCGGGGCTTTTGAAAGGGCACGTCGTGAACACACTCCTCACGCGTCGGCTGCTGCAGCTGCTGCCGATGCTGTTTTTTATTTCACTGGTGGCGTTTCTGCTGGTCAAGCTCGCACCCGGCGATCCGGTGGCGGCGTACATTACGCCGCGTATGGCTCCGGAAGACATTGAGCGTATTCGCCAGAGCCTGGGTCTGGATAAGCCGCTGGTCACGCAGTACGTCCTGTGGCTGAAAAACGTCCTGCAGGGCGATCTCGGCTATTCGCTGATTTACCACCGCCCGGTGCTGGAGATGATTGGGGAACGTATTCCGGCCACGCTGGGGCTGATGGGCGCGTCGCTGCTGATGGCGATCGTGCTGGCGATCCCGCTGGGCCTGCTGGCGGGGGCATTTAAGCACCGCTGGCTGGATCATCTGCTCAATTTATTCGCCTATATCGGCATTTCTGTTCCGATATTCTGGTTCGGCATCCTGCTCATCACCGTTTTTGCCGTGCAGCTTAACTGGTTCCCCAGCATGGGAATGCGCACCATCGGCATGGAGGATAACGGGCTGGATCTGCTGCGTCACGGCGTGCTGCCGTGTATTGCCCTCACGTTCTACAACCTCTTCAGCTACGTGCGCTACATCCGCTCCAACACCATCTCTCAGCTCTCGGCCGACTACGTGCAGACCCAGCTTGCCTACGGCGCCACGCGCTCCAGTATTCTGTTCCGCCACGTGCTGAAAAACGTGCTGCTGCCGGTGATTACCCTGTTCGGCCTGTCGTTCGGAGAGCTGATTGTGGGGGCCTATGTGACGGAAAGCGTCTTCTCCTGGCCGGGGATGGGGCTGCTCGGGATCCAGTCGATCGCCTCGCTGGATTACCCGCTGATTATGGCGATCATCATGCTTTCGTCGATGATGCTGATCGTCGGAAACCTGATCGCCGACGTGCTTTATCGCTTCGCCGATCCCCGCATTCGTACGCTGAGGTAACCCGGATGAGCAGACGCTGGCAGCAGGTTCGTCACCAGCTGCGCCGCAACCGTCCGGCGCAGTTCTCTCTGTTTGTGCTTTTTATTTTCGTTGTCGCCGCGCTCTGTGCGGGCTTAAGCCCGTACGACCCGGATCGGATGGCGCTCGGCGCGCGCACGTTGCCGCCGGATGCCGCGCACTGGTTTGGCACCGACGAATACGGCCGCGACTACTTCACCCGCGCGCTGTATGGCGGCCAGATCTCCCTGATGGTCGGTTTTCTCGCCATGCTCTTTTCAACGCTTATCGGCACGGTGGTGGGAACGGTGAGCGGCTATTTTGGCGGCTGGCTGGATAACCTGATGATGCGCGCCGTGGATATCCTGATGGCCATTCCGGCCTTCTTCCTGCTGCTGGTAGTGAATGCTTACCTCAAGCCGGGCGTGGATAACATCATTCTGATTATCAGCCTGCTGACGTGGATGAACATGTCGCGTCTGGTGCGTGCTGAAACCCTGTCGGTGAAAGAGCGCGAGTACGTGCTTTATGCCCGCGCGTCGGGAGAGCATCCGCTGCGCATTATCGCTCGCCACATCATTCCCGGCGTGCTGCCGACCATTATCGTGGCGGCCACCCTCAATATCGCCTCGGCCATTCTGATGGAGTCAACGCTCAGCTTCTTAGGGCTGGGCGTGCAGGCGCCCGCGGCGTCGTGGGGAAGCATGCTTAACAACGCCCAGTCTTATATTGGCGAAGCGTCGTGGCTGGCGATGTTCCCCGGCATTCTGATCCTGCTGACGGTGTTCAGCTTTAACGTGCTGGGCGATGTGTTCCGTACCGCCTTTGAGCCGGGAGCGAATCGCGATGAGTAACTTATTAGCGCTTGAGAACCTGCAAACCACGTTCCGCACCCGCGAGGGCGAGGTTCACGCGGTGCGCGGCGTGAGCTTTCAGGTTAAGCCGGGGGAAGTCGTCGGCATCGTCGGCGAGTCGGGCTGCGGGAAAAGCGTCACCTGTAAGTCGATTATCCAGCTTCTGGGGAGCAACGGACGGATAACCGGCGGCAGCATCCGCTTCCAGAATGAGGATCTGGCGCAGAAAACGCCCGCGCAGATGCGCGCCATTCGCGGCAACGAGATCGCGATGATTTTTCAGGATCCGATGACCGCCCTGAACCCGGTGCTGACCATCGGCAAGCAGATGGCTGAGATCCTGATGCGCAACAAAGGGCTGACCAAAAAAGCGGCCAAAGCGGCGGCCATCGCCATGCTGGAACAGGTAGGCATTGCCGAGGCGGAACGCCGATACGACCAGTATCCCCACGAGTTCAGCGGCGGCATGCGTCAGAGGGTGATGATCGCCATTGCGCTCTCCTGCAACCCGAAGCTTCTTATTGCCGATGAGCCGACCACCGCGCTGGACGTGACCATTCAGGCGCAGATCCTGCGCCTGCTGAAAAGTCTGCAGCAGCAGACCCGGACCGCGATTTTGCTGATCACTCACGATCTCGGCGTGGTGGCGCAGGTCTGCAGCCGCGTGGTGGTGATGTACGGCGGGCTGGTGATGGAGGAGGGCAGCGTGGAGGACATTTTTTATCGCCCTGCGCATCCTTACACCCAGGGGCTGCTGGCCTCGCTGCCGCGCCCGGATGAGGTGAATCAGCGTTTATCGCCCATTGAAGGTTCGCCGCCCGGGCTGCTTAACCCGCCGCCGGGGTGTCCTTTTGCGGAACGCTGCCCGAAGCGCATGCCCCAGTGTGAACGACAGCCTGCATTTTACGCCGCCGGAGAGGGCCATCGCGCCGCCTGCTGGCTATGGGCCGACAAGGAGATTCAGGCATGAGTGAACAACAGTCGCCATTAGTGAGCGTGCGCGATCTGCGCAAACACTATCCGCTCAACGGCGGTTTGCTGCGTAAAGGCGTGGCCGTGAAGGCGGTTGATGGCGTGAGCTTTGATATCCAGCCCGGCGAGACGTTTGGCCTGGTGGGGGAGTCCGGCTGCGGAAAATCCACCCTCGGGCGCGCCATCCTGCGCCTTTTCGATATCACCTCAGGCGAGATCCACTTTGCCGGGCAGGCGATCGCCCACGCCCGCGAAAGAGAGCTTAAGCCGCTGCGTAAACGGATGCAGGCGATTTTTCAGGATCCTTACTCCTCGCTCAACCCCGGTATGACGGTGCGACAGCTGGTGGCCGAGCCGATGCAGATCCACGGCTACAGCCGCGAAGAACAGCGGGAACGTACGGAAACGCTGCTCTACAAGGTGGGGCTGAAGCACGAACACCTTGAACGGTTCCCGCATGAGTTCAGCGGCGGGCAGCGTCAGCGCATCAGCATTGCCCGCGCGTTGTCCGTGCATCCTGAATTCGTGCTGTGCGATGAGCCGCTCTCGGCGCTGGACGTCTCGGTGCAGGCGCAGGTGGTGAATATTTTGCAGGATCTGCAGCAGGAGCTGGGGCTAACCTACCTGTTCATCGCCCACGATCTCTCCATGGTGCGGCATATCTCCAGCCGCATTGGGGTGATGTATCTCGGTAAACTGGTAGAGGTTGCGCCAGCGAATGAACTGTATCAGCGTCCGGCGCACCCTTACACCCGCGCGCTGCTGGCGGCGGTTCCCCAGCCCGATCCGCGCATCCGCAATCTCGAAGACGCCACCCTGCGCGGCGACATTCCCGGCCCCACGTCCGCGCTGCCGGGCTGTAAGTTCTGCAGCCGCTGCCCGCACGCCATGCCGGTTTGCCAGACGCAGGAGCCAGCCATGCAGGAGATCGCGCCAGGGCATTTCGCGGCATGCTGGCTGTTTAACATGTAGTTAATGCGCCGCGCAGGTGTATGATAAATGTCCCTCTGTCAGGTTAATTACAACGTGCAGACGACGACAACCCTTAAAAAAATTGCCGCCTGCCTGTTTTAGGTTGGATACATGCGTAAAGGAAAGTTAAGCAGTGATGCGCCATTCGGGACGTTGTTAGGCTATGCGCCCGGTGGCGTGGCGATTTACTCTTCAAATTACGGCAGTCTGGACCCGCGCAGCTACCCGCAGGACGCGGATTTCCGCAGCTATATCGGCAGCGAATACATGGGCCACAAGTGGCAGTGCGTTGAGTTTGCCCGCCGTTTCCTGTTTCTCAACTATGGCTTTGTGTTTACCGACGTCGGCATGGCGTGGGAAATCTTCTCCCTGCGCTTTTTGCGTCAGGTGGTGAACGATAACATTCTGCCCCTTCAGGCCTTTGCCAACGGTTCGAAACGCGCGCCGCGCGCCGGAGCGCTGCTGATCTGGCAAAAGGGCGGCGAGTTTCACGAGACCGGCCACGTGGCGGTGATCACCCAGCTTCTGGACGATAAGGTGCGTATTGCGGAGCAGAACGTGATTCACTCCCCGCTGCCGCTCGGGCAGCAGTGGACGCGCGAGCTGCGTCTGAGCGTGGAGAACGGGTGTTACACCATCCATGACACCTTCAACGACACGGAGATTCTCGGCTGGATGATCCAGACCGACGACGCGGAACACAGCATTCCCCAGCCGGAAATCGACGGCGAACTGCTGAAAATCAGCGGTGCGCGGCTGAAAAACAAACGTCAGTTCGACGGAAAATGGCTTAACGAAAATGACGCGCTGCAGCAGGCGTATATCCGCGCTAACGGTCATGTGATCAACAAAGATCCCTGCCAGTACTTCACCATTACCGAAAGCGCCGAGCAGGAGCTGATCAAGGCCACCAATGAACTGCACCTGATGTACCTGCACGCGACGGACAAGGTGCTGAAAGACGACAGCCTGCTGGCGCTTTTCGACATCCCGAAAATCCTCTGGCCGCGCCTGCGCCTCTCCTGGCAGTGGCGTCGCCACCATATGATCACCGGTCGTATGGATTTCTGCATGGATGAGCGCGGCATTAAGGTTTACGAGTACAACGCCGACTCCGCTTCCTGCCATACCGAGGGCGGGCTGATTCTCGAAGAGTGGGTGAAAAACGGCTATCGCGGCAACGGGCATAACCCGGCGGAAGGGCTGCTGGAAGAGCTGACTGGGGCATGGAAGCACAGCCACGCGCGGCCGTTCGTCCACATCATGCAGGACAACGATGTCGAAGAGGACTATCACGCGCTCTTTATTCAGCGTTCGCTGATGCAGGCCGGGTTCGAGACCAAAATTCTGCACGGGCTTGGCGCCCTGAGCTGGGATGCCGCCGGACAGCTGATTGACGACGAAGGCCGCCACGTCAACTGCGTTTGGAAAACCTGGGCGTGGGAAACGGCGATAGAGCAGATCCGCGAGGTCAGCGAAACTGAATACGCCGCCGTGCCGATCCGCACCGGACATCCCGAAGGTGAGGTGCGCCTGATTGACGTCCTGCTGCGCCCGGAGGTGCTGGTCTTCGAACCGCTGTGGACCGTGATTCCCGGCAACAAGGCGATTCTCCCGGTACTGTGGCAGCTGTTCCCGAACCACCGTTACCTGCTCGACACCGATTTTGAGGTTAACGATCTGCTGAAGCAGACCGGCTATGCCGTCAAGCCGATTGCCGGCCGCTGCGGCAGCAATATCGATCTCATCAGCGCCCAGGACGAACTGCTGGATAAATCCAGCGGCAAGTTTGTCGACCGCAAGAATATCTACCAGCAGCTGTGGTGCCTGCCGAAGGTTGACGGTAAGTACATACAGGTCTGCACCTTCACCGTGGGCGGGAACTACGGCGGCACCTGTCTGCGCGGCGATGACTCGCTGGTGGTGAAGAAAGAGAGCGATATCGAGCCGCTGATTGTGGTGAAGGACTCGCTATAAAAATCCCCCCGCAGGGCTGAGGATTGCCTACAAAATAATGCCTGCACGGACGGCCCCCTCTCCCTTGAGGGAGAGGGCTGGGGTGAGGGGGAACATACGGCTCACGTTATGTTCCTTGCTACAAAATACTGTGGATCCCTCAGCCCGCAGGTTCTCCTGCGGGGGCTTTACGTTACTGCTCTTCCTCTTCCTGCTGCTCGCTGATCTTCAGATCGATGATGCGGCCAATCTGATCGTGGTACACCGTCAGCAGGTTGTACTGGCTCATCTCGGAGATGATCTGCGGTGAAACATTAAAGCTGCGGGCCAGCTCCTCCTGGTGAAAATAGCCCGGCTGACGCCGCCTCACATGGGCGCGGCGGCGGTTGTACTGATACCACAAAATCAGCAGCCAGCCGTTGAGCACGGCAAACAGCAGGTAGAGCAACACCGTATTAAAGGACGCGATAATCACGCTCCAGCGGTGGTCACTCTCATCGGTTAGCTGCATCCACAGCCGGGCATACAGGAAAAACAGAAATCCTCCCCACGCCACCAGCGTCAGCGCGGCATCGAAAAGACGCGGCAAGAGCCGATGCTCGGTCAAAATTAAGGTATTTTCGTTCATTAAATGCTCCCTTTTCCCCGGTCCGGACTGATCCAGCGCGCGCGGGCGCGCTGGCGTTTAAGCATGACTTTTGGAAATGCGACGAGGGTGGTGAACAGGCCAATCATCCAGTACACCATCGGGAACCAGATCACCCAGAAAAGCGAGCTGGCCACTTTTCGTTCGTAGCGCCGCTCGATGTACAAGCTGACCAGGAACTGCAGCAGGCACATCACGCCCAGCAGCAGCCCGGTAAACTCCGGTGGAAAAAGGCTCTCCACGGTCAGCCTGGCGGGAACAGGCGCAACCTGGCTGAGGAGGAACAGCAGCACCGTCATCGCATACGCGAAGGCCCACAGCGTTGACAGCGCGTACTCCAGAAACAGCGGCCACATGCGGTGATGCTCCCAGCGCACAATCCTGCCCAGGTTGACCAGAAACACCTCCGCGCCCCCCTGGGCCCAGCGAAGACGCTGTTTCCACAGGCCCCTCAGCGTCTCCGGCATCAGGATCCAGCACAGCGCCCGCGGCTCAAAAAAGATATCCCAGTGGCGCAGCTGAAGCTTCCAGCTGATGTCGATGTCTTCGGTGATCATGTCCGGGCTCCAGTACCCGACGTCCGCCAGCGCCTGTCGGCGAAATGCGGCGATGACGCCGGAGACGGTAAAGACCCGGCCATAGATCCGCTGCGTCCGCTTGATGAGCCCAATAATGGAAGAGAACTCGCCCACCTGAATGCGGCCAATCAGCGTGGAGCGCGTGCGAATGCGCGGATTGCCGGTAACCGCCCCGACGTGTGGGTACTGAATCAGCGGGGCCACCAGATAAGCGGCGGTATCGCGGTCAAGCAGGGCGTCGCCGTCAATGCAGACCAGCAGATCGCCCCGGGCCGCCGCCGCCCCGGCCTTGAGCGCCAGCGCTTTTCCCTGGTTTTCCGCGAGGTTAATCACCCGCAGGCGCGGCTGTTCCTGCGCCAGCTCCTGCAGCACCTGCGCGGTGTTGTCAGAAGATCCGTCGTTGATGGCAATAACTTCTATATTTTCATACCGCTGATCCAGCGCGGCGCTGATGGTCTCCCGGGCATTTCGTCCCTCGTTGAAGCAGGGGATAAGAATGGAGATGAGCGGCTCACCCGCGAGCGTCGGGGCGGGCGTGTCTTTATTCCATGACCAGTGGCGTTCAAGCTGATACCAGAAATAGAGGCCGCCGGTTATCCAGAGCACCGACATGAATAGCGGCCAGAAGAACACAAAATCCAGAATCAGTTCGCCGGTAAAGAGGGCGGCCACGCCTAACGGCAACCCGAATACCAGACATAAAATAGAGAATGCGATAATGCGATCAGTCATTGTCAGGGTACCAGTACGAAGAAAATTCAGGCCTGATGCGCGAGATATCAGGTTGGTTGTTGAGGAAGTCGTCGGGGTAGTAACCGTAGTTTTTAATGCCGTTCAGCTGGAGCACGCGCATCCACTCCGCAAGCTGGCTATCGGCAACGGCGCGCTGCGGTTTCTGGTCCCAGTCCCTGGCCTGCAGCTCGAAAATCGTTTTATCGAGCGCGCCGGGGCGTGCGGCGACCGTTTTAACCAGACGCGTCAGCCAGGCATCGCTCTCGTCTGCCGGAACGGACTCCATCAGCGGCATGGCCATCGGCACCGTCCAGTCATACTCCGCCAGAAAATCATCAAGATTCTGCGCGAACCACGCTTCGCTTTCGGGCTGCAGAATGGGTAAGGCGAACATATTGCGGGCGGTTTTTATCTGCGGGCCACGGATATGCTTCACCGCCAGGCTCAGGGCGTGGGTAAACCCGATAAGCGTCTGGCTTTTCTGGCGCGTGGTGCTCTGACCGGCATCGTCCACGTCCGTCAGCGCCGCATCGTCATGGAACAAAATCCCGTTGAAGCTGGCATAGCGGGCCAGATCTTCATAGATGTCCGTCACCTGCTGGCGCACCTGCGGGTCCCACGGGGAAAGCCGGATGTAGGGCTCGGTGGCTTCTTGCAGCTGGCCGGTTTGACGATCCCGGCGCTGCACGCGCGGCAGGGAAGGATTGAGATCGAACGAGAGCACCGGCATCCACGCGAAGACTTTCACGCCCGCGCGGGTTTGCAGCTGCCAGGCGACAAAATTAAAAAGATCTGCCCGGACCGGCAGACGACGGTTGGGGAAATAGAGCGCCTTGATCCTGCCGTCGCCCTGCGGGTCGGCAAACGCCTGCAGGAAAACATGGCTGATCTTCATGTCGTAGACCCGCTGGATCAGCCTGTTGATATTTTGGGTCTGCTGGGCAGGATCGGGATCGTAAACGTAGTCGAGATCGACGTGCATGACGCGCACGGGATCGCGCTCCTGAACCTGGCTGACCGTGCTGGCAAACGCCTTGAGCGAGGGATTCCCGGCGATCAGCAGGCGAGGGATGTTGCCCAGATCCTGCACGTTCCCCAGCCCGTCCTCAAGGGTGAAGGCCAGCTGATAACCCTGCTGTCTGGCGATAGCGAGCGACGTACCGCTGGCGGCGCCGTAGGGCCAGACCCAGGCGCGCGGCGCTTTGCCCGTCACCTGCGTGATTTTTTCAGTCACTTTACGAACGTCATCGCCGATCCGCTTGCTGAACTGCTGGTCGGTTTCATAGCGACCCGTCGCTTTGTCATAAAAGCGATTGGCGATGGCCGGCTCGCGGCTGCCCTGCGGGTTGGCCGGAATGCCGTAATGCGAGGCCCAGGTGTGCGATCCGATCTCAATCAGCGGGGACCGGCTGAGCTCGCGCACCATGTCCCACGTCGCGAAGCGATCCCGGGGCGTCATCAGACCGCCGAAGTTAACTTTTTGATTTGCCGGCGTATCCACCCAGCTGCCCACCGGCGCCCACAGCGCAGGAACGTTCCACGCCTGAAGCAGCGGCCAGACGCGGGTGTAAAAGCTGCTGTAGCCGTCGTCAAAGCTGAGCAGAACGGCTTTTGGCGGCAGCGTTTTTTTCCCGTCATGCGCGTCGAGAATGTCCTGCACGCTGATGGCGTGATAGCCGTTGTGCAGAAGCCAGCTTATCTGCTCGTTTAACGCGCTGGTGCGAACGGAGAGATAGCGCTGATCGGCGGCATCGTCTTCAACGTCGTGGTAGGCCAGGACCAGAAACTGGTTCTCCGGCCAGGGTTTACTCGCCTCCAGCTGCGGCCGCTCTTTGGGCGCAATGAACGAGATCGCCTGCGCGCAGACGCTCGCGCTGAGGCAGAGCCAGCCGAGGAGTATCAGGCTCACGGAAAAACGTGTGTTCAGCATATTCATCCTTAAAAGCATAAAGTCGCGTCAAACGTGACGGAGAGATTGCTCTCGCGTTTGCCGTCGTAAGGGCGCTTGTCCCAGTTCAGCATCACGCCGGTATCAATGACGTTGTTCCACTGGACGCGCTGTCCGTAACCCAGCAGGGCGATGGCGCCAGCGGACTGATTTTTCTGCCAGTAGCTGCCGCCTCCCGCCACAAACTGCTGGCTCCAGAGGGTGTCGTAATGGCGGTACATCTCATGGTCAACGGCCAGGGCCGCCGTCACGGACAGATCCCGCTCCGGGTTGTAGTAGAGCGTGTCACGCAGGCTGTTTTTACTGGCGGCGATCCCCGGTTCGAGATCCAGCGTCAGGGACGGGGTCTGCCAGAGACGCTGCTTGCCCGTGAGGGTGTATTCCTGGCGACGGTTATGGTCGGAGAAGCTGCTGAGGGCGGCGCTGAACTGGTACTCACGCCGCTCGTTTTGATACCAGCGCACCCCGCCTTCACCCCGGTTGGCGCTAATTCCGTTGCGTAACGCCCGAAGGGGCGTGGTGCGCGACAGGCGTTCCAGGCTGCCGCTGACCTGCCAGCTATCGGTCACAAAGTATGTTGTTGCGAGGCGAGCGCCCGGCTTGTTTTCACCGTGAAAGCGGTTGCTGGAAAGCTCGGCTTCGAGCTGGAGGTCGCGTGGTCGCCACTCGACGCCGCCCAAAAGGTGACGGCTGGTGCCCTTGCCTTCATCGAAATTACTCTGCGCATAGCGGGTGCCCGCAAACAGCCGCCAGCTGTCCGCTACGGGTGGGCCATAGAGCGTGGCGTCCCAGCTCAGGTCGTGTGTCCCGCTGACGGGGCTATCGGAGTGCAAACCCTTGCTCGCGTTGAGGCGCAGTTCGGACATGTGGTGGACCGTTCTGAGCCTGTCGAGACGTCTGGCGCTGCGATCGTTGGGCGCGCGAGCCAGCACGTCGTCGGCCAGTAAATCCATCTGTCGCCACTCCTGCAGATCCATCGCGACGTAAGCCTGCTGTTGCTCTAGCTCTGTATTGGACGGCTCCAGCGCCTCCGCCTTTTTCAGCTTTTGCTCGGCCGCGCGCGGCAGGCCCCGCGCCTGAAGCAGGGTGGCGTAGTCAATCTGTAGCCCCTGATTGCCCGGCGCCGTTGTCGCCAGACGGTGCGCCAGCTTTTCGGCTTCCGGCAGGGCATTCGTCGCCAGCAAATAGTTAAAGCGGAGCGACTGTCCGGTAAGCCATCGATCGTTCGGCTGAGGTGTTGGGGAGCCGAAATCGTAGCGGGTCCACGGGACGTTGCGCGTCTGGCGCTCTACGTACTGGCGGGCGGACTGATACTGTCCCGTATCCAGCCAGGCGTAGAAAAGCGCGTGCTCCTCGTCCTGCGGGTCGGAAGCGTATTGCGGATAGCGTTGCAGAAGCGCGAAGGCGGCGGCCGCGTTTTTCTCCTGAAGATACGCGGAGATGACCCAGCCGATTGCCCAGTCCGGCACCGGATGCTGGGCTGCCGTAAGATCCTGATATTCGCTAATCACCCGTGGGTAATCAGCATGGGCGTACAGCGCGCCAAGCCTGTCGATACGCGCAAGGACGACGTCTTCCGCCGCCTGCGGATCGTTTTGCCAGCGAGCAAGCAGGGCGTCGTAACGATTCAGCGTGGATTGCGCAAGCTGCAGGCGCTCCTTTTCTGTTCTGCCAGGCACATCGGCAAGGCGAACCTGTTCTGCAGCGGCATTACGCTCCAGACGGCGACGCTCCGCGGGAGACAGCGTTACGCTTTGTGAAAGCTGGAGCGCGGGGGTGTTCACCCGGCTATCCGTTAGCGCGTCGATCAGCTCGCTGAGGAGCGCTTTATTCTCAGGTGCGACATTCAGCGCGCGGGTGTCTGCCAGCAGCCGATCCCAGCTTTTTCCCTGGCGTAACCAGACATACGAGAGCGTCTGAAGATGCGCCTGAGAGGGATTTTCCGCCACCAGCCGTCGGGCTTCCTGCAGGGCAAGCGTGTCCATGCGGGCATCGGCGAGAGTTTTGATGTAGCCGATACGATAATCGTCGTTATCCGGCGCAAGGCTACGCGCCTCTTTCCAGAGCGCCAGAGCGGGCTGCCACGCTTTTTGATTTCGCCTGGACTGCGCGACTGCAGCAACGCCGCGGGCGGGCAGCGGCATATAAATGCCGTAACGCTGCCAGACCTGAATAACCTCGTTATCATGACCCGCCCAGGCTGCAACCTGTAACCAGTCCGCAACTTGTTCAGGCGTCAGGGCATGCTGCTGCTGATAACGCTGAAGATAATCGAGAAACGGCGTGTAATTACCGTTACGCGCCTGTTGAATCTGTTGCTCATAAACGGATTCAGTCGCCTGAGCCAGAACGGGAAAGAGGAATAACAGAAACAATAATGTTGGGGTGCGATAAAAGAATAACGTATTGAAGCGAAGTGAACTTTCCATATCTATTTGCCATTTGTTTATCATGAATCCATTGCATAACACGGCCGCCTTTAAACTGAGGGTTAAAGGCCATAAATGAGAACATTAAATCTGAATGCAGTGATGTTACGGGGTACTTACCTAAAGGTAATTATGGATCCTTATCTTAGTGGACTGGGTGAAAGCTAATGTACACCTGATATGTTGCCGGATAAATATGTTAAAAAGCCGGTATGTCGTTTTGAGATAATTCTGGATTGAGCGCTTTGTGACGTTTTTATTGAATTAGGTGTTTATTTTTAACTTATTGAAATTACTGTATTTTATTTTTATTGTGACAGCTTTGTATATATTTTTAATGCGGTTTATCTGCCTCAATTAAAGTACTTTCTGGTGCATGTTTGGGAAGTTTCATGACAAAAACTCTTAATGTTTAGAGAAGTGACTTTTCTGAGATTGTTTTTTATTTATAATTAATGGCAGCCATTGAATGATAGTCTACAGGAAGTCTTACTCATCAATGTCTGTATTGAGGGATGTCCAAAGCCAGAATACATTTATCGTTAATATAACAGCGCTATAAAACGAAGGCGGCCTTCTTTGCGAGGGATCGTGCTTGCTTTAATCTAAAAGGGATGGTTAGTGGCAACTTCAATTGTTTTAGTGACTCAGGATCGCTACCTTGTCAGAGGGATGCGGATATTTTTCCCGGATATTATCCTGCTCGACTCGATTGACAGAAACATATTTGATAACGGTGCAGATGAATATTCTGTATTGATTGATAGTCGTTCTCCGCTCCGTTTATATGATTACCTGATACGCCATCCGGCCAGAACGAAAAAAACAATCTGCTGCGTTATGCTCGATATGCGACACCGGGAGGAGAATCTGCTCAGTATGAAGTTATTTATGAACACGTCGCTGACCGCGCCGGATATGGCGTCGTTATTTAACCTGGTGCTCAATATGAAAGGCCGGCGCCTGACCACGAAGTGGCTGCTTAATTTACGTCTTAGCACGCACGAAGCGATCATGCTGCGGTTGCTGCGGGCAGGGATGCCGATGGAAGCCATCGCCGATGAGCTGAATACGTCGGTGAAAAGCCTCTATCGCAAACGAACGGCACTCTCGGAACGCCTGGGGGCGGAGAACTTCAACGAGGCGTGTTTGTTTATCTTTAAAAACAAACTGCTGGACGCAGGTGGGAACGATCCCTGAAGTGGGGAGAAACCAAAAGCATAGAACTGACTTGCGGGCGGTATTCTGAGTTTTAAGAAAACTGGACGGTGACGAAATCCTTGTTTTAGCTATGGATTTACTCTGGCTCAAAACGAGAGAAAGGACATTGTAATGGACACGGTTGAAGAGACTGGTTGGAAATTTTTCTGATGCTACATGATGAGCAAGAATTGTTAGATTACCTCACTGAGAATTACAGTGACCGTAAATCTCCGGCAAAGAAAGAATGGACCTTCCAGGAGCATTTCAATCTCATACCTGAAGATCTTGAGGACATGCTGCTTGACCTTTTCACCCGGTACGGAATTGAGTACAGCAACTTTGTGATGGACCATTATTTTGAACCGGAGCTGTTTTGGTTTCAGTTTCGGCTCAGAAAAAAATTCCGCGATCGGCAGTACAAACCGCTATCTACCGGCGGATGTAAGGTGGCAGAAAATGATCGGGTGGCGGTTGGATTTTGGGGGAGAGGAAACGCGTATTATAATGAAAAACGAATAGTATCTTCTGCTCTTCAACCCCGTTTATGAACTGCCAGAGGCTAAGCCATGTATTTTATCCTGAGCGGGTGATACCAGAAGGAGACTCCTGGAAGTGATTGAAAAATTTAAAAGGACGTTAGAAATGAATAAATATCTGTCTGGTCTGTGTGTTGTTTCTTTTTTTTATTTTTCTTCAATAGGTTACGCGCACTCTGCGGGGCAAAATAAAGTTCAGGTTAGTATCAAACCCAGCAGCGGTAATAGAGGATATATCCCGGTAATTTCTGATGCAGATGAAATCGAGCCTTCTGATTTCAGGGAGTCGGATCTACAGGAGATGCAGAATAGCCTGAGTAAGCTGAAGTCCGACAACCGCAAAGTCGATGAGCTAACTCAGAAGGTTTTACAGCTTGAGAGAAAGAATTCTGAGCAGGAGAGTAAGATCGAGCGATTGCAAAGAAGCCTTGATGACATGAAGCGGAGCAATGACAACCTTTCAAATCAGGTCAGCAATTTATCCGGCAAAATTAAGTGATAAAAAAGAGCCACCGCCTGTATTAACTTACCGGGCTATTAGCGTAAGCGTGCCTGCATTAAAGCCACGCTTATCAGCGCCCAGAAATCGGCCGTAGCCACATAGCAAAAACCCAGCCATAGGCTGGGTTTTCTAAATAGTGGTGCCCGGACTCGGAATCGAACCAAGGACACGGGGATTTTCAATCCCCTGCTCTACCGACTGAGCTATCCGGGCAACGGGGCGCATTAAACCCGATCTGCCCCCTGCCGTCAACGAAAAATGTTGTTTTCGTTACAGACTGCGCAATCTCTCACCATTTCGCCGCATCCTTAAGCGAAAAAGTGCGTCCAGAGCGCGGAGAGCGGCATGGCGAGCAGCAGTGCGGGCAGCATGTTCACCACGGCAAACATCTTAATCCCACAGATGCGCAGCCCGGTCGCCAACAGCAGCAGGCCGCCGACGGCGGTAAAGTCAGCCATCATCGCCGGCGTGGTGAGCGGGAGAATCAACGTGGCGCAGGTGGCGAGTGCGAGTTGAATAAGCAGCATCGGGATGCAAATTGCCGCCACGGCGACGCCAAGGGTAGTGGCGAAAATGGTGGCGGTGAAGAAATCAAGGAACGCTTTCGCAATCAATATGCTTGGGTCGCCGGTCATCCCTTCCTGCATTGAACCGAAAATCCCGGTGCCGCTGGCGCAAAACAGAATGATGATGGCGACATAGTTTTGAATAAACGACTCGTGCGTGCCGTGTTTCGCCTTGACACCCGGTCGGGCAATCAGGTTTTTGGCTTTACTCACCGCGCTGTTAATGCCTTTTTCCAGATAGCAGAACTCGCCAATCAGCGCGCCGAGCAGGGTGGCCAGCACCATCACCGGCAGGTTGGCGCATTTGATCACGAGAAGAATACCGATCCCTAACGATGCCAGGCCGAATATCGAGGGCATGGAGGTGCGAATACGCTCCGGCAGCCGCTGGCTCAGCACGGCGCCGAGTACGCCGCCCAGCAATACGGCGCCTGCGTTAATAAATGGCCCGATAACCAAAGTTCACTCCTGTTATTTAATCATTGATATTGCATTATTATGGCACGGCAGGGCTGCGCGGGCCTTAGCTTTGGTTGATTTCGTGCATACTGATTCCTTCTTGCACCTCAAAATAAAAGGTGACATTATTGCGCGAATTTTCTCCTCCCTGTCTCACCGCCCGGTGAGGGTAACTGCGCCTATGAAAACCATGAAAATTGCCGTCAGCCGCGAGCTGCTTTCCACTGTGTCTACTCACCGCGAAAAGGTGACGCTGGACAGCACTGATTTTACCGATGTGGCGGCCGTCGTCATCACAACAGCTGAAAGTCGCAGCGGCATTCTTGCACTGCTGAAACGCACGGGATTTCATTTACCGGTGTTTATTTTCTCGCAGGAGCCAACGGACGTACCCGATGGCGCTACCGCGGTTATCTCGGGTAAAGCTCAGGAGTTTCTGGAACTGGAGACCGCTGCCAGTCGTTACGAAGAGAACCTGCTGCCGCCCTTTTTTGACACCCTGAGCCAGTATGTGGAGATGGGCAACAGCACTTTCGCCTGTCCGGGCCACCAGCACGGGGCCTTTTTCAAAAAACACCCGGCAGGGCGACAGTTCTATGATTTCTTCGGTGAAAACGTGTTTCGCGCCGACATGTGCAACGCCGACGTGAAGCTGGGCGATCTGCTGATCCACGAAGGGTCCGCCAAGCACGCGCAAAAGTTCGCGGCAAAAGTGTTCAACGCGGACAAAACCTACTTCGTGCTGAACGGCACCTCAGCGGCCAACAAGGTGGTGACCAACGCGCTGCTGACCCGCGGCGACCTGGTGCTGTTCGATCGCAATAACCATAAGTCTAACCATCACGGGGCGCTGATCCAGGCGGGCGCCACGCCGGTTTATCTTGAGGCGGCGCGTAACCCGTTTGGCTTTATTGGCGGAATTGACGACCATTGCTTTGACGATGCCTATCTGCGGGATCTTATCCGCGAGGCGGCGCCGGAAAAGGCCGACGAGGCGCGTCCGTTCCGCCTGGCGATCATTCAGCTTGGCACCTACGACGGGACGATCTACAACGCCCGCCAGGTGATCGACAAGATCGGTCATCTGTGCGACTACATTCTCTTTGACTCCGCATGGGTGGGCTACGAGCAGTTTATTCCGATGATGGCGGAAACGTCCCCGCTCTTGCTGGAGCTGAACGAGAACGATCCGGGGATTTTCGTGACCCAGTCGGTGCACAAACAGCAGGCCGGGTTCTCGCAAACGTCGCAGATTCATAAAAAGGATAACCACATTCGCGGTCAGGCGCGTTTCTGCCCGCACAAGCGGCTGAACAACGCGTTCATGCTGCATGCCTCCACCAGCCCGTTTTATCCGCTGTTCGCCGCGCTGGATGTGAATGCCAAGATCCACGAAGGGGAAAGCGGACGCAGGCTGTGGGCGGAGTGCGTCGAACTGGGGATTGAGGCGCGCAAGGCGATCATTGCGAATTGCCATATGATCAAACCGTTTATCCCGCCGGTGGTGGCGGGGCGGCCGTGGCAGGATCATCCGACGCACGCCATTGCCAGCGAGCTGCGCTTCTTCAGCTTTGAGCCGGGGGCCAAATGGCACGGCTTTGAGGGCTATGCCCGCGAGCAGTACTTTGTCGACCCGTGCAAGCTCCTGCTGACCACGCCGGGTATCGATGCTGAAACCGGGGAGTACACGGATTTCGGGATCCCGGCGACGATTCTGGCGCACTACCTGCGCGAAAACGGCATCGTGCCGGAGAAATGCGACCTCAATTCGATCCTGTTCCTGCTGACGCCTGCCGAAAGCAGCGAGAAGCTGGCGCAGCTGGTGGCGATGCTGGGCCAGTTCGAACAGCATATTGAAGACGACACGCCGCTGGCGGACGTATTGCCGACGATCTTCCAGAAATACCCGGTGCGCTACCGGGATTATACCCTCCGCCAGCTGTGTCAGGAGATGCACGATCTCTACGTCAGCTTTGACGTGAAGGATCTGCAGAAGGCGATGTTCCGCAAGGAGAGCCTGCCGGAGGTGGTGATGAACCCGCAGGATGCAAACCGGGCCTATATTCGCGGTGACGTGGAGCTGGTTCGCATACGGGATGCGGCAGGGCGCATTGCTGCCGAAGGGGCGCTGCCCTATCCGCCGGGAGTGCTGTGCGTGGTGCCGGGTGAAGTCTGGGGCGGGGCGGTACAGCGTTACTTCCTGGCGCTGGAGGAGGGTGTCAACCTGCTGCCGGGCTTCTCGCCGGAGCTGCAGGGGGTTTACAGCGAGAAGGATGCCGACGGGATTAAGCGGCTGTATGGGTATGTATTAAGGTAGACCCCCATCACCCTAACCCTCTCCCCAAAGGGGAGAGGGGATTGCACGGGGCCGTCTTTTCACCCTCGCCCCTTTGGGGAGAGGGCCGGGGTGAGGGGGAACGTTTCATCAAACCGCACTACGCTTGTACATCCTCCTCGGATGCCCAATCTTGCCGTACAGCATCTCCACCGTCAGAAAACCCGCCTCCACGCAGTGCTCCAGATAGCGCCGGGTGGTGGTTTTGCTTAATCCCGTTTCGCTCACCACCTCATCCACGGAAAAGCAGTGCGTTGCCTTGTCGTTGAACAGCGTCTGCACCCGCGCAAGCGTATTTTCCTCAATGCCTTTACTGCCGTTGTCCAGGCGGTAGTTTTTCGCCTGGAGCTGATACAGCGAATCCACGTTCTGCTGGTCGACAATCTTCCAGACGCGCTGCTGTTCGGCAAACTGCACGAACCGCTCCAGCGACTGGCTGAGCCGCTTCCAGGAGACGGGTTTGAGGATGTAGTCGAACGCGCCGTTGCGAATCGCCTGGCTGCAGGTGTCCATATCGCTGGCTGCAGTAATAAAAATCACCGAGCAGTTGGCGCGGGCCAGCATGGGGTTATTGATAAGCGAGATGCCTTTACCGTCCGGCAGGTAGTTATCCAGCAGCATCAGCTGCGGCTGTTTGCTTTCAAGCTCTGCCTGGGCCGCAGCCAGCGACGAGGCAATGCCTACCAGCCTCAGACGCGGATGTTTGCCTATCAGCTCCGCGTGCAGTTGCGCCAGTTCGTTCTCGTCTTCAACAATCAGTACGTCGATAAGTTCATGTTGCATAGTCGGTGTCTTCCAGTTGCCGGGCGGTTCCCGTGGCCGGGATAAACAAGGAGAAAATGGCGCCGCGCGGGGTATTATCGGCAACTTCTATCGCGCCGCCAGCCTGTGTGACGTAGCTTTCGATCAGATACAGGCCAATCCCATGATCGCCGCGCGTTTTGGTGGTGATGCCGCGTTCAAAGATCCGGTCACGGATCGCCGGTGTAATGCCAACGCCCTGGTCGGCCACTTCAATAATCAGCTCCTGTTCGCTGAGCTTTATCAGCACTTCTACCGGCGCGTGGGGAAGCGGCGACCGCTGTGTCGCTTCGATGGCGTTATCCAGCAGGTTGCCAATAATTGAAATCAGCTCTTGCTCCCCAAGGGGCAGGAACGGTCTGTCCAGCCGACAGCCCGGGTCGAAACACAGCTCGACGCCTTTCTCCCGCGCGCGGGCGGCTTTCCCCAGCAGCAGGCCGCACAGGGTCGGAGAACTGAAGCGCGAAGAGATAAAGTCCAGCAGCTCCTGGGCATGCTCCGACTGCGCCTGAATGTAGCCAATGGCTTCCTCGTAGCGGCCCATGTGCAGCAGGCCGGAGAGGGTGGTCATCCTGTTTAACTGCTCGTGGCGCATGATGCGCAGGTTATCAACATAGCGTTTTACCTGGCTGAGCTGGGCGCTCAGCGAGTCGATCTCATTGCGATCGCGGAAGGTGATCACCCAGCCCTGCAGCGCCCCCTCAAGCATGATGTGCACCCGGCTGGCAATCACCGTGAGATCGTTAAAACGGCAAATCTCGTCATGGGTATCTTTCGCCAGCATCGTCTGCGTGTCGAAGAACGGGACCGGATCGATCACCTGGCTTATCAGCTGTCCGCGCAGCTCGCGGGCCGGCTGGCTCAGACCCAGCAGTTTGCGCGCCGCCTGGTTGATGACTTCAATCCGCCGCCGATCGTCAATGGCAATCACCCCTTCATAAATAGACTCCATCATCGCCTTCTGCTGGCGCACCAGCAGGCCGATCTCGCGCGGCTCAAGGGAGAAGATCTGCTTCTTGATGCTGCGGGTAAAGAACCAGGAGAAGATAAAGAGAGCGATCAGCAGCAGCACGGCGGCAATCAGGATATTGACCACTTTACTGACGGTAATGGTATCAAGGTAGCTGGTGAGATAGCCTACTGAAACAATGCCGACCACCTGTCCGGCAGCGTTGAAGATGGGGGCTTTACTGCGCAGCGAAATGCCCAGCCCGCCTTTGCGGATGGTGGTGGTGCTTTTACCCTGCAATACGGCTTCATTGTCTCCGCCAACCAGGGTTGTGCCCACTCTGTCGGCAAAGACGGAGTGAAAAAGATGCTGCCCTTTATTATCACCAATCACAATAAAGCTGGCGTCACTGTGCGCAGAAATCTTCTGCATAAAATCATGGATGGCGTTGATATTCTTTTGTTCAACTTCGTTACGCAATGTCGGAATAAGCGCAATCTCTTCAGCCTGTATTTTGGCACGCGTACTCATTTCCTGATAAAGCTGTTTCCCGACGTCGGCATAATAATATCCGCCCAGCAGCGCGAAAAGCACTGAGAAAAAGGCAACCAGCGAAATAAACAGCTTAATCTGGAAAGAGACTTTCATAACTATCACGCGAGGTAGCAGCAAAGATCGCCAATATATCATCTTTTTTCGCGCTGACGCCCGCTTTGCCGAAAACTTGTGATCCCTTGCACAGCGGGCGCTGTAAAAGAGTTATCCTGCAGGCTAACGTGCTTCGGGCTGCGCGAACAAATGTTATTTGTTTGTTCAATTCGGAAAAGAAACCATAAAAACCACGGCAATAAATAAGGTATAAATCACATTAAATAAAAGAAACCATTAAAACCATAGCTGCCATTAAAACTTCGCTTTTAATATGCCATCCCTCACATAAAGTAAGCCTTTGTGACTCTAAGCTGAATGCACAAAATAACCAAGGGGCTTATTATGAGCACAACTGACGATTCTTTCTCTGTTACCCACGACCCGATTGAAATTCAGCGGCCTTCGCTCAAAGAGCGCTGGTGGCATATTATGGATACCTGGAAAGTTGGGATTATTCCTCTGCCGCTGTTCGTTCTGGCGGGCGCGTTGATTGCGATTGATTGCCTGGGCGGAAAACTGCCGAGCGATATCGTGGTCATGGTGGCAACGCTGGCCTTCTTCGGCTTTGCCTGCGGCGAGTTTGGCAAACGCCTGCCGATTGTCGGCAAGCTCGGCGCGGCGGCGATTTGCGCCACCTTTATCCCTTCCGCGCTGGTCTACTATGGCCTGCTGCCGGACGTGGTGGTCGAGTCCACCACCAAGTTCTACAAATCCACCAACATTCTCTATCTCTACATCTGCTGCATTATCGTCGGCAGCATCATGAGCATGAACCGCACGGTGCTGATTCAGGGCTTCCTGCGCATCTTCTTCCCGATGCTGTGCGGCGAAATCGTCGGCATGCTGGTGGGGATGGGCGTCGGCCTGGCGCTGGGTCTTGAGCCATTCCAGATCTTCTTCTTTATCATTCTGCCGATTATGGCGGGCGGCGTCGGGGAAGGGGCAATCCCGCTTTCCATCGGCTATGCCACCCTGCTGCACATGGACCAGGGCGTGGCGCTCGGCCGCGTGCTGCCGATGGTCATGCTCGGCGGTCTGACGGCAATCATCATCTCCGGCTGCCTGAACCAGCTCGGTAAACGCTTCCCGCACCTGACCGGTGAAGGTCAGCTGATGCCTAACCGCGCGAATGCCGATGCCACGGTCTCTCAGCCTGCGTTTTCCGGCAAAGCGGACGTCACCACTATCGCCTCCGGCGCGCTGCTGGCGGTGCTGCTCTACATGCTGGGCATGCTCGGCCACAAGCTGATTGGCCTGCCTGCTCCGGTCGGCATGCTGTTTATGGCGGTGCTGGTGAAGCTCTGCAACGGTGCCTCTCCGCGCCTGCTGGAAGGCTCGCAGGTGGTGTACAAATTCTTCCAGACCTCCGTGACCTACCCAATCCTCTTCGCCGTCGGTGTGGCCATCACCCCGTGGCATGAACTGGTCGCGGCCTTCACCGTCAGCAACCTGCTGGTGATTGTCAGCACCGTTTCCGCACTGGTAGCCACCGGCTTCTTTGTCGGCAAAAAGATTGGTATGCACCCGATTGATGTCGCCATCGTCTCCTGCTGCCAGAGCGGCCAGGGCGGTACCGGCGACGTGGCGATCCTGACCGCAGGCAACCGCATGAGCCTGATGCCCTTCGCCCAGATTGCTACCCGTATCGGTGGGGCGATTAACGTCTCTATCTCACTGCTGATTCTGGGCAACTTCCTCGTTTAAGTTTTCAGGAAAGAACAATGAAACTCGCAAGCTTTTTATACCAGGGAAAACGCAGCTACGGCATCGTCCAGGCCGACGGCGTGATTGATTTAGGCCGCCGTCTCGGCGACCGCTACGGCGACCTCAAGGCGCTGCTGCAGGGCAACGGGCTGGCGCAGGCCACCCGCTACCTGAACGATGCCGTGGACGTGCCGCTGAGCGCCATCACCTTCTTACCGGTGATTGAGCAGCCGGAAAAGATCCTCTGCGTGGGCATGAACTACGCCGACAAGCGCAAGGAGTTTGACCAGCATAACCCGGCCCCGACGCTGTTTGTCCGCTTCCCGGATTCACAGACCGGCCACAACGAGCCGGTGCTGAAGCCGCGCCACTCCAGCGAATTCGACTACGAAGGCGAGCTGGCGGTGATCATCGGCAAAGGCGGGGAGAACATCAGCCGCGATGACGCCCTGCGCCACGTGGCGGGCTACAGCTGCTACATGGACGGCTCCGCCCGCGACTGGCAGCACACCTGGTTTACGGCCGGTAAAAACTGGCGCAAAACCGGCGCGTTTGGGCCGTGGATGGCGACGGCGGATGAGATCCCGGATCCGCACCAGCTGGCAATCCGCACCTGGCTGAACGGCCGCATGGTGCAGGAAGACAACACCAGCAGCATGATCCACAAGGTTGCGGAGCTGATCGAGTACATCAGCACCTTTACCCGCTTAAGCCCGGGCGACGTGATCATCACCGGATCTCCGGGCGGGGTGGGTAAAAAGCGCAATCCGCCGCTGTTTATGAAGGAAGGGGATCGCATTGAGGTGGAGATCGAGCATATCGGTCATCTGAGCAACGTGATCGTGGAAGCGCCAGCCGTCGGGCTTGCGGCAGCACATTAAGTAAGGCGGCAGCATGCACTCGCAACCCATCGATTTTCGCCACACGCTGGTGGCGAAACATCCGGAACGCTTAAGCCAGATCCGCTACCTGCTGGCAGACAGCGGCCTTGGTCTGGACAACGACATCACGCTGTTTGTCGAAGCCTGGTCCGGCTCGCAGCTGGTGGGTTGCGCAGGGCTTGCTGCCAACGTCATCAAATGCGTGGCGGTTAACGAGCAGCTTCGCGGCGAGAACCTCAGCGCGCGGCTGCTTGCAGAGGTGGAAAATGCGGCGCTGGAGTGCGGCCATTTTCATCTCTTCCTCTGCACCCGCCCATGCAACCGGGAGCGCTTTGCCCGCAGCGGCTTCTGGCCGATTGCCCAGAGCGGGAACAACGCGGTGCTGATGGAGAACACCCCGCAGGGGATCGAACGCTACTGCCGTTCCCTGCGCGCGAAGCGCAGGTGCGGGGAGAACATTGGCGCAATAGTGATGAACGCCAATCCGTTCACCCTCGGCCACCGCCATCTGGTGGAGCAGGCGGCGATGCAGTGCGACGCCCTGCACCTGTTCGTGGTGCGTGAAGACGCCTCGTTCTTCCCGTTCAGCGCGCGCCTCGAGATGGTGCGCGCGGGCGTGGCGCATCTGCCGAACGTGGTGGTGCATGAAGGCTCGCAGTACATCATCTCCCGCGCCACCTTCCCGGCCTACTTCCTGAAGGAGACCGGCAAAGTGCAGCAGGCGTGGAGCGAGATCGACGTGCTGATCTTCCGGGACTTCATCGCCCCGGCGCTCGGCATCACGCACCGCTTCATCGGATCGGAGCCGTTTTGCGATATCACCCGCCAGTACAACCAGACGCTGCACGACCTGCTGGCCTCGCATATCGAGGTGGTGGAAATGCCGCGCATCAAGGCCACCGGCAACGCTATTTCAGCGTCCGAAGTGCGCCGCTTACTGAAGACACAGCAGTTTTCCCGGATCCGGGAGATTGTCCCGGACTCCACCTTCGCGCATCTCGAAACTCATTACCGTGCGAGTGCGGAAGTCGCTTAACTACCAGGAATTTATCATGAAAATTGTAAGGGAGGCGCTGGCCGGAACGCAGGAGTCCAGCGACCTGATGGTGAAAATCGCTCCCGCTCACGGCGAGCTGGAGATAGTCATCCACAGTGAAGTGATTAAGCAGTTTGGCGAGCAAATTCGCCAGGTGGTCAACGACACGTTGCGCGCCATGAACGTGCACCAGGGATTAATCATTATTGAAGACAAAGGGGCGCTGGACTGTGTTATCCGCGCCCGCCTGCAAAGCGCGCTGATGCGTGCCGCCGATGAACAGGCCATCAACTGGGGGGCGCTGAAATGAGCAAACTCCGCCGCAGCATGCTGTTCCTGCCGGGCGCCAACGCCGCCATGCTCTCAACCGCCTTTATCTATCGTCCCGACTCCATCATGTTTGATCTTGAGGACGCCGTTGCCCTGCGCGAGAAGGATACCGCACGCATGCTGGTGTTCCACGCCCTGCAGCACCCGATGTATCAGGATATCGAAACCGTGGTGCGCATCAATCCGCTCAGCACGCCGTTTGGCCTGCTGGATCTGGAGGCCGCCGTGCGGGCCGGCGTGGACGTGATCCGCCTGCCGAAAACCGACACGCCGGACGATATCTACGAGCTGGAAGGCCACCTCGAACGCATTGAGCAGGAGTGCGGCCGCGAGGTCGGCTCCACCCGCGTGATGGCGGCGATTGAGTCGGCCATTGGCGTCATCAACGCCGTGGCGATTGCCCGCAGCTCTGTGCGCCTCATCGGGATTGCGCTGGCCGCCTTTGACTACGTGATGGACATGCAGACCGAGCGCGGCGATGGCACCGAGCTGTTCTACGCCCGCTGCGCCGTGCTGCACGCCGCCCGCGCGGCGGGCATTGACGCCTTCGACGTGGTGTGGTCAGACGTTAACGACGAGGCCGGATTCCTGCGCGAGGTCGATCTGATCCGCAAGATGGGCTTTAACGGCAAATCGCTGATTAACCCGCGCCAGATTGACCTGCTGCACAACGCCTACGCCCCGACTCAGGAAGAGGTGGATCACGCCCAAAGGGTGATTGAGGCGGCAGAAGAGGGCGAGCGTAACGGCCTGGGCGTGGTGTCGCTCAACGGCAAAATGGTGGATGCACCGATTATTAACCACGCGCAGGTGGTGCTGGAGCGCGCGGCGGCCTCCGGCGTGCGTCGGTAAGGATAAAATAATGAATCAGACAGAACTTCTTCACGTGAATTTTCCCCATCTGCGGGACTTAAAACCCTTTGATACCGCCCACAGCGCCACGCCTTGGCTGGCGGACAGCGACGCGAAGCACAGCCGCAAGCTCTGCGCCTCTGTTGAAGAGGCGGTTAAGCGTTGCGGCCTCCAGGACGGGATGACCATCTCCTTCCACCACGCGTTTCGCGAAGGCGACCGGGTGATCAACACCGTCGTGGCGCTGCTGGCGCGAATGGGCTTCAAAAACCTGACGCTGGCCTCCAGCTCGCTAATGACCTGCAACGACGCGCTGATCGAGCATATTGAAAGCGGCGTCATCACCCGGATTTACACGTCGGGCATGCGCGGCAGGCTGGCGGACGCCATCTCCCACGGGCTGATGGACGAGCCGGTGCAAATCCACTCCCACGGCGGGCGCGTGAAGCTGCTCCAGGACGGCGAGCTGAATATTGACGTGGCGTTTCTCGGCGTGCCGTGCAGCGATGAGTTTGGCAACGCCAACGGGACGCACGGTAAATCGTGCTGCGGCTCGCTCGGCTACGCGATGGTGGACGCGCACTTTGCCCGCAAGGTAGTGCTGCTGACTGAAGAACTGCTGCCGTTTCCGAATATGCCCGCCAGCCTGGTTCAGGACCAGGTGGACTACATCGTGCAGGTTGAAAGCGTGGGCGACCCGGCGAAAATCAGCGTCGGCGCGGCGCGCGTCACCAGCAACCCGCGCGAGCTGATGATCGCCCGCTATGCGGCGGACGTCATTGAACACTCCGGCTACTTCAAACCGGGCTTCTCGATGCAGACCGGCTCCGGCGCGGCTGCGACCGCCTGTACGCGCTTTATGGAAGAGAAGATGGAGCGCAGCGGCGTGAAGGCGCGCTTTGCGCTCGGCGGCATCACCGGCAGTCTGGTGGATCTGCACGAGAAGGGGCTCATCGAAAAGCTGCTCGACACCCAGTGCTTTGACGGCCAGGCAGCGGCCTCGCTGGCGCGCAACCCGAACCACGTGGAGATCTCCACCAACGTTTACGCCAACCCCGGCAGCAAGGCGGCAAGCTGCGACCAGCTCGACGTGGTGATCCTCAGCGCGCTGGAAATCGACGTCGATTTCAACGTCAACGTGATCACCGGCTCCGATGGGGTGATGCGCGGCGCGTCCGGCGGGCACTGCGACGTGGCCGCCGCGGCGAACCTGACCATTGTGGTCGCGCCGCTGCTGCGCAGCCGTATTCCGACGGTCGTGAAGCGGGTTACCACGCGCCTCACGCCGGGCGAGAGCATCGACGTGCTGGTCACCGACCACGGCATTGCGGTCAATCCGGCGCGCCCGGAGATCCGCGAGCGGCTGCTGGAAGCCGGGCTCAAAGTTGTGGATATCAGCGCGCTTTACGAGCGGGCGATTTCCCTGACGGGCGTACCGAAACCGATTGAATTTACCGACAAAATCGTCGGGGTGATCCGCTACCGCGACGGTAGCGTGATCGACACCGTACGACAGGTAAAGGAGTAGTTATGACAATAGCGACACCCGTGCGGGCGGGTGTCAGCCTGGATGAACTGCTGGCGGCGAAAGAGCGCCGCGCAGCGCGCCAGGCTGACATGCTTGAGCACTATCAACAACCGGTGATTTCCCTCACGCTGGTCACCCCAGGGGAAATCAAAGACAGCCTGCGCTATCGCAATACCATGGGCGTGGCGCTGCAAATGTGCGACCAGCTGCTGTGGGAAAACCGCTGGCCGGTGCTGGACCGCCAGGTGCTGTGGCTCCCTACCGGGCCAGAAGCCCTATGGTGCGTGGCCCATCCTGCGGTGGAAATCAAAGCGCACTGCGCGGAACTGGAGCAGACGCACCCGCTCGGCAGGCTGTGGGATCTGGACGTGATCTGCCCTCAGCACGGCCACGTTGGGCGTCAGTCTCTGGGGGCAAACCTCAGACGCTGTCTGATCTGCGACGAGCCCGCTCACGCCTGCTCCCGTTCGCGAAAGCATCCTGTTGAGGAGGTAGTTTCCCGCATGGAGAAGACGATCGATGACTGGTTTGCTCGCGACTAAACCGCGCCCGGCTGACGTGCCCGCGCTTGCCGAAGCGGCGCTGTGGCAGGAGCTGGAGCTGACGCCCAAGCCGGGGCTGGTGGACAAGCTCAATAACGGTTCCCATCGCGATATGGACCACGCGCTGTTCGTCCGCAGCATTGCGGCGATTACCCCGTGGTTTTCGCGCTTTGCCGAGCTCGGTAACGCGCATGGGGATAAACCCGCTGATGCACAGTTACGGATTATCCGCCCGATAGGGATGGCCTGCGAGCAGGCGATGTACGCCGCGACGAACGGAGTGAACACCCACAAGGGCGGGATTTTTGCCCTGGGTTTACTGTGCTTCGCCGCCGGACGTGTGAAAAATATCTCCGCAGATAGCCTCTGCTGTGAGGTGAGTAACATCTGCAGCGGGCTGGTGTCGCGTGAGCTGGCCGCGCGCGGCGGGCAGGCGACGGCGGGCGAGCGGCAGTTTCATCTGTACGGCTTAACCGGCGCGCGCGGTGAGGCGGAAAGCGGCTTTGCGACGGCGCGTAAGGCGCTGGCGCAGTGGAACGGACAGTCGCTTCACGGCCTGCTGTTGCGCCTGATGGCGGTCAATCAGGACAGTAATCTCGTCTCGCGCGGCGGCATTGAAGGGCTGCGCTACGTTCAGGGCTACGCGCGGGAATTACTGGCGAGTGGCTGGGATCGAGAGGCGCTGCTTAAGATGGATAAGGCATTGATTGAACGGAACCTGAGCCCGGGCGGCAGCGCGGATTTGCTGTCGGTGGGGTGGGTGCTGTCTGCAATAAAATAGCCGGGTGGCGGCTTCGCCTTACCCGGCCTACGGTCTGGTTTTGTAGGCCCGGTAAGCGCAGCGCCACCGGGCACAATACCGCAAAGATTAATGCGCGATCGGCTGCGCACCGTGCGGTTCACGCACGTGCTTGTACTTGAACAGTACAATGAACGCGAAGAACAGCACCAGAGAGTATGCCGCGAAGATCAGCCACACAGGCTGCCAGTTGGTAATGCCGTTGGTGGTGTACATCTCAACCACTTTACCGCTTACCACTCCGCCCAGAATACAGCCGAAGCCGTTGGTCATCATCAGGAACATACCCTGCGCGCTGGCGCGGATTTCAGGCTTCACCTCTTTTTCCACAAACACCGATCCAGAGATGTTGAAGAAGTCGAAGGCGCAGCCGTAAACGATCATCGACAGCACAAGCAGCACGGTACCAAACGCGCTCGGGTCACCGTAGGCGAACAGGCCGAAGCGTAACATCCATGCGGCGATACTGATCAGCATGACGTTTTTGATGCCGTAGCGGCTCAGGAAGAACGGGATGGTCAGGATGAACAGCGTCTCAGAGATCTGAGAGATGGACATCATCACCGACGCATGTTCAACGATAAAGCTGCCGGAGAACAGCGGGTTGTTATCGAAGCTGTGCAGGAAGGTGTTGCCGAACATGTTGGTGATCTGCAGCTCCGCGCCCAGCAGCATGGAGAAGATAAAGAAGATCGCCATGCGTTTGTTTTTAAACAGCGCGAACGCGTCCAGGCCAAGCATGGTGCTCCAGCTCTGGTTTTTCTGCTGGTTAGAAACCGGAATGGTTGGCAGCGTCAGGGTGAAGATCGCCAGCACCACGGAGAGCGCCGCACCGATATAGAGCTGCATATGGCTCAGTTCGAAGCCTGCGAAGCTCACGCCCCACATCGCCATGATAAAGCCGATGGTGCCCCAGATACGGATTGGCGGGAAATCGGTCACGATATCCAAATCCGCGGATTTCAGGCGGTAGTAGGAGATGGTGTTGATCAGGCCAAGCGTTGGCATATAGGCCAGCGAGTTAAGCAGGATCACCATGAACATCGCCCCCGGCGTGGTCACCTGGGCTGCCATAAACAGCGTCCCCGCGCCCACCAGATGGCAAAGCATGTACAGCCATTTCGCACTCAACCATTTATCCGCCACGATACCCAGCAGCGTTGGCATGAAGACAGCCGCAATACCGAGCGAGCTGTAAACGGCACCGATTGACGCACCATCGAACTTGAGCGTCACAAACATATAGGAGCCGAGTGTAGTCAGCCAGCTACCCCACAGGCAGAACTGCAGAAACGACAAAATTTTAAGCTGCAGCTTAAGGTTCATGTTACTTTCCTCACAAGTGAGCGGGAGATATGTTGTTTTGGGAACATTCAGGGTTGTTATTTGATGCAATTCTATCAGTTGGCAACGATATGTTTTGTTACCTCCCGCAAAAAAATGCAATCCACATTAATTTGCAGTTTGGATTGTGATGCAAATAACATTTTCGTATGGGTGTACAAGTTCCCTCTCCCTTTTGGGGAGAGGGTTAGGGTGAGGGGGCGATTTTTAGCGACGACGATAGTTCTTCTGCGCCGTGTTCACCTTATACAGATAGCGACGGGATTCCGCAGACGGGTGGCGGGTGGTGAGGGTTGAGTAGACATCCCCCGGCGCCATGCTGTTGATGATGTTTGCGGCCTGCACTTTGTCATTCGAGAAGACGCGCAGCACGCTGCCCGCGCCGCCGTTATAGGCGGTGATCACCGCATAGCGGCGCGACGTTGGGTTATCAATTCCGCCCAGGTACACATTGTTCAGCATCGCCAGATAGGCCGTGCCGGTATCAATGTTGCTCTGCGGATCGAACAGATAGCTGCGGCTCGGCGTGCCGGATTTCCCCTGCGCGCGGAAGACGTCTTTACCGGCGCTGTGCTGCACAACCTGCATCAGCCCCAGGGCGTCGGAACGGCTTACCGCGTACGGGTTAAACGAGGATTCGGTCTGCATAATCGCCAGGATCAGCGACTCATCCACGCCGTACTTGCGCGAGGCCTGACGCACCATCCCAATGTACTTATGCGCACGCTTGTCTAGGTGGTTCGGGACGAGGTTGATGGTGACGCTGTAGATAATCTTCAAACCGTTAGAGCGGCTTTTCAGGCGCGTCTGCAGCAGGTAGTCGGCAAATTTCGTGGCGCGACCTTCCCAGCGGATCGGCTGGCCGGTCTGATCGACAACCTGGCCGTACAGGAACGGCTCTTTCGAGATAGTGATATCGTCGGCATCGGAGTAGAGATCGATTGAGCCAGGATCGTCACCCATCAGCAGGGTTTTGATAATCGCCTGACGCAGGCGCGCAGCAGGGTCAGTGCCTGCGATGGTTTCAACCGTGATCGTCCCCTCATCAAAGTTGATGTGGCTTCGGGTCTGATAGGCGTCGGTGTACTTAACGTAGTCCTTAGGTCCGGCAATAAGAACTTCGTTAAATCCCCATATATTCTCGATGTTGTGGGCAAACTGCCCCATCAAAATGTCAAAACCGTTGGTGTCCTTGATCCAGGCTTCGTTGTAATCTTCGCCTTTTTTTGACGAACACGAGACAAGCAACGGCGCAACAAGGGCTAGCGCTAAAAGTTTTTTCATCATTCCGGGAGTGCGTGTTGTGTTTGCTTTAACGGCGGGGTTTCCCCCGCACGCTGTTATTTTTCCGGTGGCGTATAGCCTTCGATGTGCACGTCTTTACCTTCGAACAGGAAGCTCATCATCTCCTGCTCCAGCAGCTTGCGGTGTTCCGGGTTCATCATGCTGAGTTTTTTCTCGTTGATCAGCATGGTCTGCTTTTTCTGCCACTGTCCCCAGGCTTCTTTGGAGATTTCATTGTAGATGCGTTTACCCAGGTCGCCCGGATAAAGCTGGAAATCCTGGCCTTCAGCGTCACGCTGCAGGAAAGTACAAAAAATCGTTCTGGCCATACTCATTCCTCTTTTTCTTGTCGATGCCAAACCATTGCACCGGCACGTAATTGCTGTAACAGGCGCTCCACGGGAGCCGCCAGTCCGACTGATGGCGGTTGCGCTAAGTTATACCAGAGAGCGGTGCCTTCATCCATGCACGAGGCAAATGACGACACGGGAAGCCACATGGGTACAATATCCAGGTGGAAATGGCTGAACGTATGGCGAAACGCGGTCAGCTGCGTCAGGTTATCGGCAGCAATCCCGCGCTGTTTAAGCCATTCACGCAGCAAATCTTCATCCTCAAACTGTGGGAAGCAGTATAGACCACCCCACAGACCGCTCGGTGGACGCTGGGCGAGGAAGACCTCGTCGCCGTGCTGCATCAGCAGCATATAGCCGGTGCGCTCCGGCAGCGTCTGTTTGGGTTTCTTACCCGGATATTGCGCCCATGAATGGTTGGCATACGCCACGCAGAGATTATTCACCGGGCAGAGTTCGCATTTTGGTTTTGAGCGCGTGCAGACCATCGCGCCGAGATCCATCATCGCCTGGTTGAAACGCTCGACGCCGTTGGCCGGGGTGACCGCTTCACTTATTTCCCAAAGGCGTTTCTCAACGTCCTTCTTCCCCGGCCAGCCGTCGACGGCGTAGCAGCGTGCCAGCACGCGCTTCACGTTGCCGTCGAGGATCGGGAAATGCTTCCCTAAAGACAAGGAGAGAATGGCGCCTGCGGTTGAACGTCCGACGCCGGGGAGATCGGCCACCTCATCGAAGGTTTCCGGGAACTTCCCGTTGTGGCGCGTCGCGACCTGCTGTGCGGCCTTGTGAAGGTTACGCGCGCGGGCGTAATAGCCAAGACCGGTCCAAAGGTGCAGGACCTCGTCCAGCGGCGCGTTGGCCAGATCGGTCACCGTCGGGAAGCGCGCCATAAAACGCTCGAAGTAAGGGATAACCGTGGCGACCTGCGTTTGTTGCAACATCACCTCGGAGAGCCATACTTTGTAAGGCGTTTTTTCAATTTGCCAGGGCAGGGTTTTACGCCCGTATTTGTCGTACCAGTCCAGCACCTGGGCTGAAAATTGAGAGGCTTGCATGGTCATCGATTCGCATAATCAGGGACGCAGATTGCAGCACAGCGTCAATCTGCTGTAAACCGGATCTTTCCCATGCTTGCATAGAAGCCTTAACTTTGGATAATGCCCGTTTCCCGAACATTCTCACAAGCAGACAACTCTTTTATGAAAAACGACGTCATTTCACCGGAATTTGATGAAAACGGTCGCCCGCTGCGCCGTATTCGCAGCTTTGTCCGCCGTCAGGGTCGCCTGACAAAAGGGCAGCAACATGCGCTGGACAACTACTGGCCGGTGATGGGCGTTGAGTTCAGCGAGCAGCCTCTGGACTTTACCGAACTGTTCGGCCGCGAAGCCCCCGTCACGCTGGAGATCGGGTTTGGTATGGGCACCTCGCTGGTGGCCATGGCGAAAGCGCGACCGGAGCAGAACTTCCTCGGTATCGAAGTCCACTCCCCGGGCGTGGGTGCATGCCTGGCAACGGCCCATGAAGAGGGCGTTGAGAACCTGCGCGTGATGTGTCACGACGCGGTGGAAGTGCTGCATAAAATGATTCCTGACAATTCTTTAACCATGGTTCAGCTCTTTTTCCCTGACCCGTGGCACAAAGCACGTCATAATAAACGCCGTATCGTTCAGGCGCCGTTTGCCGAGCTGGTGAAAAGTAAGCTGAAGCTGGGCGGTGTCTTCCATATGGCGACCGACTGGGAACCGTATGCAGAACATATGCTGGAAGTGATGTCGTCGCTGGACGGGTATAAAAACCAGTCTGAGAGCAACGACTATGTACCGCGTCCGGAATCGCGTCCGGTAACGAAATTTGAACAGCGTGGCCATCGTCTTGGTCACGGTGTATGGGACTTAATGTTCGAGAGGGTGAAATAATGGCAAAGAATCGTAGCCGTCGTCTGCGTAAAAAGATGCACATCGAAGAATTCCAGGAAGTGGGCTTCTCCGTTGCGTGGCGTTTCCCGGAAGGCACCAGTGTAGAACAGATCGATCAGGACGTGGATGCGTTCATCAATGACGTGATTGAGCCAAACAAGCTGGCCTTCGACGGTAGCGGTTACCTGGCCTGGGAAGGTCTGATCTGCACCCAGGAAGTGGGTAAATGCACTGAAGAACATCAGGCCCTGGTACGTAAATGGCTTGAAGACCACAAGCTCGAAGATGTCCGCGTCAGCGAACTTTTCGACGTTTGGTGGGACTAATAAAGCAGTAAGGGGCCAGCATTAGCTGGCCCATTTTGTCTGAGGGAGTGTTTAAGATGCGCAAAACGTTGCTGGCTGTTGCTTTGATGGCAACCGGATTCACCGCCCATGCGGATTATCAATGTAGCGTCACCCCGCGTGATGACGTGGTGTTAAGCCCGCAAACCGTGCAGGTCAAAGGCGAGAACGGCAATCTGGTGATTACGCCGGATGGTAACGTGACGTTTAACGGCAAGCCGCAAAACCTGACTGCCGCGCAGCGCGAGCAGGCGAAGGATTACCAGGCTGAGCTGCGTACCGCACTGCCGTGGATTAACGACGGCGCGCTGACCCGCGTTGAGAAAAGCCGCGTCGCGCTGGATAAGATCATTACTAAAGAAGTGGGTGAGAGCAGCAACATGCGCACCCGCCTGACGAAGCTGGACAAGCAGCTTAAAGAGCAGATGAACCGCATTATCGAGACGCGCACCGACGGCCTGACGTTCCACTACAAGGCGATCGATCAGGTCCGCGCTGACGGGCAGCAGCTGGTGAATCAGGCGATGGGCGGCATCCTGCAGGACAGCATCAACGAGATGGGCGCCAAAGCCGTGCTGAAGGGCGGCGGTAACCCGCTGCAGGGCGTGCTGGGCAGCCTGGGCGGTTTGCAGACCTCCATTCAGAACGAGTGGAAGAACCAGGAAGATGATTTCCAGCAGTTCGGCAAAGACGTGTGTAAACGCGTGGTGTCGCTGGAAGATAGCCGGAAGGCGCTGGTGGGGACGCTTAAGTAAGATCTCTGCGCGCTGGGCCCCTCACCCTAACCCTCTCCCCAAAGGGGCGAGGGGATGGTTTGCTCCCTCTCCCTTTCAGGGAGAGGGCCGGGGTGAGGGTTGCAGCGTTTGCAGGGTTTCAAGGATCTTTTCTAACACCGCCTCTTCGTTATCCCAGAGTTCGTTATTCCAGAATCGAATGACATGCCAACCTTTCTCGTTAAGCCAGCACGTTCTTTGACGATCGTATTTCTGTTCTTCATCATGTTGCCCGCCATCCAGCTCAACTGCCAGACGAGCCGCGCAGCAGGCGAAATCCAGAATGTAGTTTCCTACCGGATGCTGTCGGCGAAATTTATGATTTTCGAAACGGCGGCTGCGCAGTAGATACCAAAGCCGCCTTTCTTCTTTTGTTAGCTCACGTCTGAGCTGTTTTGCATAAGAACGAGTAATTTCCATCCCCACACTCTGCCAGCCTTTCCCTCAGCCGGCAGAGCGGGATGCAAAATCCTGAATAAGCCTTCAGGATTCTTCGGCGAGGAACAGCTCAAGAAGGGAGTTTAAGAACAGCTTGCCGTGCTCGGTGATCTGCCAGTATTCCTCACTCTCGGTGAGATACCCCTTGGCCAGCGCCTCGTCGATCTGCGGGCGAATCACCGACTCCGGCAGCCCGGTGTAACGCACAAATTCCGCGCGCGGCGCGGCTTCCAGCAGACGGAAGCGGTTCATGAAGAACTCAAACGGTTTATCCTCCGCCTCAACGTCGTGCTGACGCTCCAGGTAGCGGCCTTCCATGTATCCGCGCGGATGGCGGGTTTTGGCGGTGCGCAGAATGCGTCCGTCCGGGAAGGTCACCTTGCCGTGCGCGCCACAGCCAATTCCCAGATAGTCGCCAAAGCGCCAGTAGTTCAGGTTGTGCTGGCACTGATAGCCCGGCTTCGCATACGCGGACGTTTCATACTGCTGATAGCCCGCAGCGGTTAGAAGCCTGTGGCCCTGCTCGAAGATATCCCACAGCGCGTCGTCGTCCGGCAGCACCGGCGGGCGGGAACCGAACAGCGTGTTTGGCTCGATGGTGAGCTGATACCACGACAGGTGCGGCGGGTTCAGTTCGATCGCCTGGCGCAGGTCGTCCAGCGCCTCTTCCAGCGACTGATCCGGCAGGCCGTGCATCAGATCGAGGTTGAAGCTGCGAAGGCCCAGCCCGGTCGCCAGGTTTGCCGCGCGCTTCGCCTCTTCCGGGCCGTGAATGCGCCCCAGACGTTTTAGCTTCGGTTCGCTAAAGCTCTGCACGCCGATGGAGATGCGGTTCACGCCCGCGCGCTGATAGTCGACAAAACGGTCAGCCTCAACGGTGCCGGGGTTGGCTTCCATGGTAATTTCCGCATCCGCCGCCAGGTTCAGGCGCGCACGCACGCCGTCCAGCAGCGTCTGCATCGCCGGGCCGGACAGCAGGCTCGGCGTACCGCCACCAATGAAAATGGTCTTAACTTCACGTCCCTGTGCGTAAGCGACATCGGCGTCCAGGTCGGCCAGCAGGTGCGCAACGTAGTCATCGTGCGGCACTTCGCCCTTCAGCGCGTGCGAGTTGAAATCGCAGTACGGGCACTTCTGCACGCACCACGGGATGTGAATATACAGACTCAGAGGCGGCAAATTAGCCATTACGCAGTGTTTCCAGTAACAGTTTCAGCGCGCGTCCACGGTGGGAAATCGCGCTTTTCTCTTCGCGGGTCAGTTCCGCAGCGGTTTTGCCCTCGGTCGGGACAAAGAAAATCGGGTCGTAGCCAAAGCCGCCGTTGCCAGCCGCTTCACGGGTAATCACGCCCGGCCAGCTGCCGTGGCAGACGATCGGCGTCGGGTCTTCCGCGTGGCGCATATAGACCAGCACGCAGTGGAACTGCGCGGTGCGCTGTTCGTCCGGTACGTCTTTCAGGGCGACAAGCAGCTTTTCCAGATTCTGCTGATCGCTGGCGTCAACGCCGGAATAGCGCGCAGAGTAAATCCCCGGTGCACCGCCGAGAAAATCCACGGCCAGGCCGGAGTCGTCGGCAATCGCGGGCAGGCCAGTAATCTGCGCGGCGTGACGCGCTTTCAGGATCGCGTTTTCGATAAACGTCAGCCCCGTCTCTTCGGCGGACTCCACGCCAAGATCGGTCTGGGCGACCACGTCCAGCCCAAAATCATTTAATAGCGAGGCCAGCTCGCGCACTTTACCGGCGTTGCCGGTCGCGAGAACAACTTTCTGCATGGTTTAGTCCTGTTCTTTCAGAGCCGCGACTTCCGTCGGGATAGATTGCGGATTAAGGATTTTTACCTGTTTATGTCGCCCAAGTTCACCTTTTTCAATGATGACCTGGCTTTTGGCGACGCGAAACTGTTTTGCCAGATATTTGGTCAGATGCGCGTTCGCCTGGCCGTCAACCGGCGGGGCGGTGATGGCGACTTTTAACTCGTCGCCATGCAGCCCGACAATACCGTCACGGCTGGCTTTTGGCTGAATGTACAGCCGCAAAACCAGCCCGTCAGCGCAGGTGCTTACGGCACTCATAGCGCCATCCACAGCCCCGGCAGCAGCATATCGCCCGTGGACTGTAACAACTCAGCGATCCCCATATTAACCACGTACAGCAGCAGAACCAGGATCATCGGCGAGAAATCAATACCGCCCATCGAAGGCAGCAGGTTGCGAATCGGGCGCAGCAGCGGCTCGGCCAGTTGGATTAGCGCATATTCTACCGGACTACGCCCCTGGCTCACCCAGCTCATGATGGCCATGACCAGCAGCACCCAGAAAATCAGCAGGCCGATGGTTTTGATTAAAATCAGGACCGCAGCAATCCAGATAATCGGCTGGAAGGTGATGACCATAAACAGCACAATCGCTTTGATAACGCTCAGAATAAACGCCACCAGCAGAGACGAACTGTCGATGGGACCCATCGCCGGGATAATACGGCGCAGCGGTCCGACAACAGGTTGCGTGATTTTCACGACAAACTGCGAGAACGGATTGTAAAAATCACAGCGGGCCCACTGCATCCAGACGCGCAGCAAAAGCGCCATCGTATACAGCTCAAGCACTGTTGAGAGCAGGAAAGTCAACGTCTTCATGGCGTTCCTCAGGTTTCCTTATTATTTTGAGTAGTCGCGCGCACCGAATATTGCCGTACCGATGCGCACCATAGTGCTGCCTGCCGCGATGGCGGCTTCCATATCATCCGACATGCCCAGTGAAAGCGTGTCTACCGTGTTATAGCGCGCTTTAAGCGCCTCAAATGCTACAGCCATTTGCTGTGCCACGGCAAACTGCCTTTCATAACTTGACTCAGGTGCCGGAATGGCCATCAGCCCGCGCAGGGTTAAGCGCGACAGTTCGGCCACCTCGGCGGCCAGCGCGTCCAGCTCGCTCAGCGCGATGCCGGACTTGCTGTTTTCGTCGCTGATGTTGACCTGAATCAGCACGTTAAGCGCTGGCATTTCTGCCGGCCGCTGGTCATTCAGGCGGGTAGCAATACGCAGGCGATCGATGGTGTGGCACCAGTCGAAGTGTTCTGCCACCAGACGGCTTTTGTTCGACTGCAGGGGGCCAATAAAGTGCCACTGCAGATCCGTATTCCCCTGTTCCTGGAAGTAGCGAATTTTATCCACGCCTTCCTGAACGTAGTTTTCACCAAACGCCCGCTGGCCTGCATCAATGGCTTCTGCGATGGCGCTCGCAGGCTTGGTTTTGCTGACTGCAAGCAGCGTAATTTCTTCTGAAGCACGGCCGCAGCGCGCTGCGGCGGCTGAGATTTTGTCCCGGACCTGTGCCAGGTTATGCGCAATGTCGTTCATTTTCCGAGGAGTAGTCTATGGATGTGGAAGAAATTGTGGCCCTTAGTGTAAAGCATAACGTCTCCGATCTACACCTGTGCAGTGATTCGCCACCGCGCTGGCGCAGATTAGGTCGGCTTGAACCCGCTCCCTTTCCGCCTCCCGACGTTGGGGCGTTATTAAAAGCGTGGCTTAACGATGAGCAGCAGGGGATATGGTGGGCAAAGGGGCAGGTGGATTTTGCCGCGACGGTAACGGGAGGCCAGCGGCTGCGCGGCAGTGCCTTTAAGCAGATGAGAGGTGTCTCTTTGACGCTGCGGCTGTTGCCGCGTAGCTGCCCACAGCTCTCTTCGCTGGGCGCGCCGCGGGCGATCCCGGAACTGTTGTCCAATGACGCCGGGCTGATTCTGGTCACGGGGGCGACAGGCAGCGGCAAATCCACTACGCTGGCGGCGATGGTCGATTTTCTTAACCGCCATGCTGACGGCCATATCCTCACGCTTGAAGATCCGGTGGAGTTTATCTACCAGAGCGAACGTTGCCTGATCCAGCAGCGGGAAATAGGTCAGCACAGCCCGTCATTTGCCGAAGCGCTGCGCAGCGCCTTACGCCAGGATCCGGACGTTATTCTGCTGGGGGAGCTGCGCGACAGCGAAACGATCCGCCTGGCGCTGACGGCGGCGGAGACCGGACATCTGGTGCTGGCGACGCTGCACACGCGCGGGGCATCGCAGGCGATTGAACGGCTGGTCGATACGTTCCCGGCGCAGGAGAAAGATCCGGTGCGTAACCAGCTGGCCGGCAGCCTGCGGGCGGTGCTGGCGCAGAGGCTGCTTCCCGATCTACAGGGCGGGCGCGTCGCGTTGTATGAACTGCTGGTGAACACTGCGGCGGCGGCGAATTTGATTCGTGAAGGGAAAACGTGGCAACTGCCCGGGATCATTCAAACCGGTCAGCAGGCAGGAATGCAGAACTTTGACCAGAGCCTGGCGGAGAGACGGGCGCAGGGGCGGCTGTAGGCCCCTGTGGTTAAAAGCCCTGGTCGAAATAGCTTTCGAGGATGATGACGGCAGAAGCGGAGTCCACGCTGCCCTTGTTGAGCGCACGGAAGCCGCCGTGCTCAAACAGGCCCGCACGCGCTTCGACGGTGCTGAGACGCTCGTCGTGAAGCTTTACGGAGACGCCAAAGCGGCCATGGATTTTATTGGCGAACTTACGCGCCCGGGCGGTAAGCGGCTGTTCTGTGCCGTCCATGTTCAGCGGGAGCCCAACAATCACGTCATCCGGCTGCCACTCTTTAAGCAGACGTTCGATAAGATTCCAGTCTGGCGTGCCGTCATTAGCCTTCAGGGCCGTAAGCGGACGCGCGGTACCGGTGATGCGCTGACCCACGGCGACGCCAATGCTTTTGGTACCAAAATCGAAGGCCAGAAGCGTTCCGCTCATCAGGCGTGCCCCGCTACGCCAGGCATGGTCAGGATATCAATGCCAATCAGTTTCGCCGCGTCACGCCAGCGATCGGCGATAGGGGTTTTAAACAGGATATTCATGTCCGCAGGCGCCGTAAGCCAGGCGTTATCGAGGATCTCTTGCTCAAGCTGGCCTTTCTCCCACGACGAATAGCCCAGCGCCACCAGCACTTCAGAAGGCTGCTCAGCGGTGCCCAGCGTTTCAAGCACGTCGCGCGAGGTTGTGATGACGGTGTTATCCGAAATTCGAATGCTGGAAGAGAATACCGGCGGCGTATGCAGGATAAAGCCGCGATCTTCTGCAAGAGGTCCACCCAGCATCACCGGTTTATCAAGCCGGATTTCCGGCAGTCGCGCTTCAGCCGGTATTTTCAGCTTGTCCAGAATTCCTTCAACCTGAAGATTTTCCAGTGGTTTATTGATGATAATACCCATCGCGCCGTCTTCATTGTATTCACAAATATAAACCACGGCGCGGCGAAAAATCGGGTCCTGGAGAGCAGGCATGGCAATAAGAAAGTGATGCTGTAAATTCATTGTCAGAGGTACTGTTTCCTGGTTTAAAAAGCGACAGCGCCCAGTATGGGGACAAACACAGGCGCTGTCACTAATAGTATTGTTAGGTTATTTCTGTAAACGTTTTTCGATAGCGTCCATCAGCATTCCGGTGATCGAAATCGGGAATTCCGCTTCGATTTCACGAATGCAGGTCGGGCTGGTGACGTTCACTTCGGTCAGACGATCGCCGATGATATCCAGGCCAACGAAGATCAGGCCTTTGGCTTTCAGCGTTGGGCCAACGCGGCGGGCAATTTCCCAGTCGCTTTCGGTCAGCGGGCGCGGCTCACCGCGGCCACCGGCAGCCAGGTTCCCACGAGTTTCGCCACCCTGCGGGATACGCGCCAGGCAGTAAGGAACCGGTTCGCCATCTACCACCAGAACGCGCTTATCGCCGTCTTTAATCGCAGGAATATAGTTCTGCGCCATGCAGTAGCGCGTGCCCAGTTCGGTCAGCGTTTCGGCAATCACGCCAATGTTCGGGTCGCTCTCCTTAACGCGGAAAATCGACGCGCCGCCCATGCCGTCCAGCGGCTTCATGATGATATCGCCGTGCTTCTGCCAGAATTCTTTCAGCTGCGCTTTGCTGCGGGTCACCAGGGTTTCCGGCGTCAGGTCAGAGAACCAGGCGGTGTATAGCTTCTCGTTGCAGTCGCGCAGGCTCTGCGGCTTGTTGACGATCAGCGTGCCTTTCTCTTCTGCACGCTCAAGGATGTAGGTGCTGTAAATGTATTCGGTGTCGAACGGCGGATCTTTACGCATCAGGATGACGTTGAGATCGGCCAGGGCAATATCCTGCTCGGTGCCAAACTCGTACCATTTGTCGTAGTTCTGCTCGACGTTAACGATGCGGGTGCGGGCGCGAGCTTCACCGTTGATCAGGTAAAGATCGTTCATCTCCATATAGTGGAGTTCATAGCCGCGACGCTGCGCTTCCAGCAGCATGGCGAAGCTGGAATCTTTCTTGATGTTAATGTTTGCGATGGGGTCCATCACGATGCCGAGCTTGATCATGTTCTTCTCCGTTAATGCTTCAACCCAGATCGCCAAACCGTACCTGTAGCGCGGTAATGGCCGTGAGTGCCGTTGTCTCAGTGCGCAGAACGCGAGGTCCCAACAGAATATCAGTAAACTGGTAACGTGCCGTCATCGCAATTTCGTCCGCCGACAGGCCGCCTTCGGGGCCAATCAGCAGGCGTACGCGCTCAACGGGCAGGGGCAGCGTATTGATGCTGGCGCTGGCGCGCGGATGAAGATTGAGCTTCAGCCCGTTCTCCTCTTCTGCACACCAGTCCTCCAGATCCATCGCCGGGCGGATCTCCGGAATACGGTTGCGGCCACTCTGTTCGCAAGCCGCAATGGCAATTTTCTGCCACTGCTGGATCTTTTTGTTCAGACGTTCCGCATCCAGTTTAACGCCACAGCGCTCAGAAAAAAGTGGCGTAATGAGGCTTACACCCAGTTCAATGGATTTCTGTATGGTGAACTCCATTTTCTCGCCGCGCGACATCACCTGGCCCAGATGGATATGCAGCGGTGATTCCCGATCATCCACTTCGCCACGCAGGACGTTAACGTGTACGCTTTTTTTATCAGACCGCGTGATTTCCGCGTCGAAAACCTGGTTCGAGCCGTCGAACAGCTGTATTGCCTGGCCTGCGCCCATGCGCAGCACGCGGCCAACGTGGTTGGCGGCGTCATCAGACAAGGCGATTTCACGGCCTGCGGTAATCAGTTCAGGATGGTAAATGCGGGGAATGCGCATAGTCAGAAATTCCATGTGTCATGCGATATAAGCGAATTGCCGTAGTGTAGGTTAGCTCTTTTGCGCCTGGCAAGCCCGCTGGACGTAAGGGTTGTGATTCCCCTGGACTCTGGCGATACGTTCGTCGCGTTGGCATTCCCACTCCGTTACCGGGTACTGCTTGTCCCAGGCGTTGAACAGCTGCGTCTGCTGGCGGGAGAGATTGAGTTCGTAACGGTCACGCATATAGAAGTAGGTGCGGGCAATGCTGCCACGCGCGCGGGCAGGGGGCTCGGCGACTTTCTCTTTAAAATCAACCTTCATACCGCACTGGCCGTACTGGCCTTCGCCACCGTTCCACTGGCTGTACATGAAATTACCCCGGTCTCCGTTCACTTCACCTACGGCAGGCTGCAGGTTATGCATATCGCTTTCCATCTGGCGATAAACCGGATCTTTGGCGCAGTTTTTACGTCCGCCATCCTGCCAGCACTGGCGCTGGTGGCCAAACTGCCAGGCCGGAACGACATGTTCCCATTCAATGCGGCTGGCGCGGTTTTCGTTTTTACGCACCTTATAGCCGCAGGACTCAAGGTCAACGACCCCTTTTTTACCCTGCCAGTTAATTTTACAGCCGCAGTAAAAATCCCCCGGCACATCGGCGTTTACCTTCACGCCTGCTGCCTTGGCCTGGGAAAAACTGTTGATACCGTCGGCCAGAGCATGGCCTGAGAGCGCCGTCGTCAGAAAGGCGACCGCGAGAGAAAAATTACGGGACATCTTACACTCCGTGTCAAAACGAGCCCGCAACGTAACGAATGTTGTTCCCGTATGCAATCAGTCAGATCAGGAAAGTTCCTGAAAGTTCAGATGATTATTCCGCAATCAGCGGCTCGCCGCATTTGACGCAGCGGTAGGTCGCCTCGCCGCGCACCACGCGATTATGGCGGCGGACGGTAAGCTGGTGCAGCTGACACTGGCAGCGGTAGGGGAAGGTATTGCGGCGCACCGATTCCAGCTCGAACTGATGGGTACGGCGTGCCGGAACGCCGAGCACCGCTTCCATCATCCACTTCCACTCTTTTCCGTGGGGCGCGACGCGTCCGAAGTGTTTCCACACCAGCAGATGCGCCAGCTCGTGCGGTACCACTTCCTCGATAAACTCCTGCTGGTTTTCCATCATAAGCACCGGGTTAAGACGGATCTCATACGGCTCGAGCCAGGCGGTACCCGCCGCGGTTCCGCGCTGCTGATAAACGATCTTAGGTTCAGGGTAATTACGGCCGAGCTTCAGGTTCGCCTGGGCGAGTTTTTCCCGCAGGCTGCGCATAACGGCTTGCTGAACGGCAATGGGGAGACGGGGTGCTTTCATAGGGGCAGAGCATAAAGCGCGAAGCGGGGAGGCGCAAGAGGCGCCTCCCGCATGAGGATTAGTCGTGGGCGCCGATTTCGCGCAGCGGACGACCTTTCATCAGGTTACGTTCAATATGTTCCAGAGAAACGTGTTTGGTTTCTGGAACCAGCCAGATTGTCAGCACAATAAAGAAGATGTTCAGACCAGCGTAGACCCAGAAGGTGTTCGCGTTGCCCAGGGTATTGAGCATGGTCAGGAACGTTGCGCCGACGATCATGTTGGCAATCCAGTTGGTTGCGGTAGAGCAGGTGATACCAAAATCACGCCCTTTCAGCGGCTGGATCTCAGAGCACAGTACCCAAATCAGCGGGCCGGCGCTCATCGCAAACCCGACGATGAACATCAGCAGCATGCCGACCGCAAAGTACTGGGCGGTTGGTGAGTGAATGCCCACATGCATCATGGTACCGAGGACACCCATACCGGCTGCCATCACCAGGAAGCCCAGCGTCAGCGTTGGCTTACGTCCCCAGCGATCCACCAGACCGATGGCGATAAAGGTCGCCAGCACGTTGGTCAGACCCACGATGACGGTCCCCCACATTTGTTCGGTGGTGTTGGTATAGCCCGCCAGCTCAAAGATTTTCGGCGCGTAATACATGATGACGTTCATCCCGGTGAACTGCTGCATCACCTGAAGCAGTACGCCAAGGAACACCGCGCGGCGGAAGTTGCTGTTCTCTTTAAACAGCGCCCAGCCGGACTGTTTGACCTTCAGGCTTTCGCGGATCTCTTCCAGTTCGTTTTTCGCTTCGGCGCTGGTGTCGCGCAGGCGCATCAGTACGCGTTCGGCATCGTGGAATCGACGTTTGGCGGCGAACCAGCGCGGGCTGTCCGGCAGGAAGAAGACGCCAATCAGCAGCAGAATGGCCGGGATGATGATCACGCCGAGCATCCAGCGCCATGCGCCGCTGTAGCTAAACGCGGTATCGGAAAGGTACGCGCCCAAAATACCGATGGTGATCATGAGCTGGTACATCGAAATCATACTGCCGCGGATTTTCTCCGGCGCGATTTCAGACAGGTAAAGCGGGGCGGTATAGGACGCCACGCCCACGGCCAGACCGAGCAGCACGCGGGAAACCAGCAGGACCTCAACGTTAGGCGCAGCGGCAGAGAAGAGTGAACCGGCAACGAACAGGATCGCGCCGATCATCAGGCTCTTTTTACGCCCGAGCTTGAAGGAGAGCCAGCCGCTGCCGACGGCACCGACGGCAGCGCCAAACATCATGGAGCTGACCACCCACTCCTGGGTGTGAGCGCTGATCTGGAACTCGTCAGTAATGAAAGGTAATGCACCGGCAATAACGCCGATATCCAGGCCAAAAAGTAATCCTGCCAGGGCGGCGAGGAAACAGACGAAGAATGTCATCGCCTTGTTGGACGTACGCCCCTGTTTTTTATTGTCAGGCATTATGCCCTCCAGTTGGGTTATCAGTTTTATTGATGTAAAGGGTAGGTGAGTGACCCGTAAAAATATGTGAGATTAATCACATAGGTGTAATCGGTTACACTATCGTGCAACCGTAAAAATAATTAAAGCTTTGAAAATATAGAGGTAAACGAGGTGATGTGCATCGCGAAAGAACACATTTCAGACTTAACTGAAAGGCGATGTAACAGCAGAAGAAAGGCGATCATGCAAAGAGAATATTCTGAAAGCGAGACGCATCCGGTGCGGTGTAATCGATTCCATATGTGCGCCTTTGCGGCGCCACCCGACAAAAAAAGCCAGCCCGAAGGCTGGCCTTTTATCACGCAGATGTCAGTCGATTACTTCAGACCGGCAGCTTCACGCAGCAGGGCGGCTTTGTCGGTTTTTTCCCATGGGAAATGTTCACGACCAAAGTGACCGTATGCAGCGGTTTCTTTGTAGATTGGGTGCAGCAGATCCAGCATCTGAATCAGGCCGTATGGACGCAGGTCGAAGAACTCGCGCACCAGCAGAGTCAGCTGTTCTGAAGGCACTTTCTCTGTACCGAAGGTTTCAACCATGATGGAGGTTGGCTCAGCTACGCCGATCGCGTAGGAAACCTGGATCTCACAGCGGTCAGCCAGGCCGGCGGCAACGATGTTTTTCGCCACATAACGCGCCGCGTACGCCGCAGAACGGTCAACTTTAGACGGATCTTTACCGGAGAACGCACCGCCACCGTGGCGCGCCATACCGCCGTAGGTATCAACGATGATTTTACGACCGGTCAGGCCGCAGTCACCCATTGGGCCGCCGATAACGAAGCGTCCGGTTGGGTTGATGAAGAATTTGGTCGCAGAGCTCAGCCATTCGGTCGGCAGAACCGGCTTGATGATCTCTTCCATCACTGCTTCCTGCAGGGATTTCTGATCGATATCTTCGGAGTGCTGGGTAGACAGAACCACCGCGTCAATCCCGACGATTTTACCGTCGTCGTACTGGAAAGTGACCTGGCTTTTCGCATCCGGGCGCAGCCACGGCAGGGTGCCGTTTTTACGCACTTCAGCCTGACGCTGCACCAGACGGTGTGCGTAGGTGACCGGTGCTGGCATCAGCACGTCGGTTTCGTTGGTTGCATAGCCGAACATCAGGCCCTGGTCGCCCGCGCCCTGTTCCAGCGGATCGGCACGGTCAACGCCCTGGTTGATGTCTGGAGACTGTTTGCCAATCGCGCTCAGAACCGCGCAGGAGTTGGCATCAAAGCCCATATCAGAATGCACATAGCCGATCTCACGCACCGTGTTACGGGTGATCTCTTCGATATCAACCCATGCGCTGGTGGTGATCTCACCGCCAACCAGAACCATGCCGGTTTTGACATAGGTTTCGCACGCTACGCGCGCTTTTGGATCCTGCGCCAGGATCGCATCCAGCACCGCATCGGAGATTTGGTCAGCAATTTTATCAGGATGTCCTTCTGATACGGACTCGGACGTAAACAGGTGTTTTGCCATGTTTTATTTCACCTAAGAGGAATTTGGTTAGCTCAAGCTGCTGTGTGGAATAGCCAAAGGAGATAATTCTACCAAGGCCTGCAGGTTTTTGACACTGGCAGTATGAGTGTTAATCAGTATAGATGGATTAACATCTGGATGGCTATTTTAGGTCACTTCTTCGCCCGATTTCCAGTTTTTTTTGACTAACCTCTCACTCAGTTGAAATTGCGGCTGGCAATAATTCCTGACGGCACCGGCAACACGCACATTTATCTTTTGCTTTTTACCCCTGTTCTCGGTATAAAACGCGGCGCGCGGCTCATATAAAATAAGCGCTCGATGAACTCATCGTGTCGCCACTTCCAGCCGGGTTAAGCAGTGAACTTTTAGCTTTGGCTTGTGGTCCGTTTCAGCAGAGGCGGCCGTGGAGGTGATACGAGATAATGAACCATCGTTTTCCGCACATTCAGCGCAGCCGTTCTGGCGCGTATTTGATTCCCGCAACCCGCATTTCTAGTCTGCAAACCTGCCGATGTTATACCCATCTCGGCGCTTCTCAGGATTCCAGGGCCGGTCACGCTTTGTGAAAACTGAACAAGGGCGCTCTTGTTAATACAAGAGTTTTCTCGTGGTTTCGCCGAACCTTGTCATACAGAGTTCGGATACGTGTTTTACAATGATATGAATAAGAAACCGGTCGCACGGTCTGGTTTTCAGCATACTCTGCTGGGAAACGGAGCCGTTTATGGGTTGTTATCGCCGTATAACGCTGCGATAGTAGTCAACTGTTTTACACTTATTACAAAGAGTTGAGGTTCGCTATGTCTGACGACATGTCTTCTTTTTCGCCTTCGTCAGCGGGCGAACAGGGTGTACTACGTTCTATGCAGGAGGTTGCGATGAGCTCCGAGGAAGCCAGCAAGATGCTGCGCACTTACAATATTGCCTGGTGGGGCAATAACTACTATGACGTCAACGAACTGGGCCACATCAGCGTCTGCCCGGATCCAGACGTCCCTGAAGCGCGCGTGGATCTCGCGAAACTGGTGAAAGCCCGTGAGGCTCAGGGCCAGCGTTTGCCTGCACTATTCTGCTTCCCGCAGATCCTGCAACATCGCCTGCGTTCTATTAACGCCGCGTTCAAGCGCGCGCGTGAGTCCTACGGTTATAAAGGCGACTATTTCCTGGTTTACCCGATCAAGGTGAACCAGCACCGCCGCGTGATTGAATCCCTGATCCACTCCGGCGAGCCGCTGGGCCTGGAAGCAGGCTCCAAAGCGGAGCTGATGGCAGTTCTGGCGCATGCGGGCATGACCCGTTCAGTGATCGTCTGTAACGGCTATAAAGACCGTGAATACATTCGTCTGGCGCTGATTGGCGAAAAGATGGGCCACAAGGTCTATCTGGTTATCGAAAAGATGACCGAAATCGCCATCGTGCTGGAAGAGGCCGAACGACTGAACGTGGTGCCGCGCCTTGGCGTGCGTGCGCGTCTGGCGTCACAAGGTTCCGGTAAATGGCAGTCCTCCGGCGGCGAGAAATCCAAGTTCGGCCTGGCGGCAAACCAGGTGCTGCAGCTGGTGGAAATCCTGCGCGAGCGCGGTCGTCTGGACAGCATTCAGCTGCTGCACTTCCACCTCGGCTCGCAGATGGCCAATATTCGCGACATCGCCACCGGCGTGCGTGAATCCGCGCGTTTCTACGTTGAGCTGCACAAGCTCGGCGTGAATATTCAGTGCTTCGACGTGGGCGGCGGCCTCGGCGTGGACTACGAAGGGACCCGCTCGCAGTCTGACTGCTCGGTGAACTACGGCCTGAACGAATACGCGAACAACATCATCTGGGCGATCGGCGATGCCTGTGAAGAGAACGGCCTGCCGCATCCGACTGTGATCACCGAATCCGGTCGCGCGGTCACCGCGCACCATACGGTGCTGGTTTCTAACATCATCGGCGTTGAGCGTAGCGAAATCTCCGAGGCAACGCCTCCGGCAGACGATGCCCCGCGTTCCCTGCAAAGCATGTGGGAAACCTGGCAGGAGATGCACGAGCCGGGCACGCGTCGTTCCCTGCGCGAATGGCTGCACGACAGCCAGATGGACCTGCACGATATTCACGTGGGTTATTCTTCAGGCACCTTCAGCCTGCAGGAGCGCGCGTGGGCGGAGCAGCTTTACCTGAACATGTGCCATGAAGTGCAGAAACAGCTCGACCCGAGCAACCGCGCGCACCGTCCGATTATCGACGAGCTGCAGGAGCGTATGGCGGATAAGATTTACGTCAACTTCTCGCTGTTCCAGTCGATGCCGGATGCCTGGGGTATCGACCAGCTGTTCCCTGTTCTGCCGCTGGAAGGGCTGAACCACGCGCCGGAACGCCGTGCGGTGCTGCTGGACATCACCTGTGACTCCGACGGTGCCATCGACCACTACGTCGACGGCGACGGTATCGCAACGACGATGCCAATGCCGGAATACGACCCGGAGAACCCGCCGATGCTGGGCTTCTTTATGGTCGGCGCGTATCAGGAGATCCTTGGCAACATGCACAACCTGTTCGGTGATACCGAAGCGGTGGACGTGTTCGTGTTCCCTGACGGCAACGTGGAAATCGAGCTGTCCGATGAAGGGGATACCGTGGCGGACATGCTGGAATACGTTCAGCTGGATCCGAAAAAACTGCTCACCCAGTTCCGCGATCAGGTGAAAAACACCGGGCTGGACGATGCGCTCCAGCAGCAGTTCCTGGAAGAGTTTGAAGCTGGTCTGTACGGGTATACCTACCTGGAAGACGAGTAGGAAAACCGCCCTCTCCCTGTGGGAAAGGGCGGGGTGAGGGCATCAGACCGCACAATGCCCTATACTCATTTGAACCCGTATGAATTACCGGCGATAATTCGCCCCAATAAGCGATTTACGAATCAATCCCTTCCTCGTCGGGTTTAACGACGCGGAGGGGATTTTTTTTCATCTGTTTTTAATGTATCGACTTTAAAAGAGGTCAGGACATGAGCACTTTAGGTCATCAGTACGATAACTCTCTGGTATCTAACGCGTTTGGTTTTTTACGCCTTCCGATGAACTTCCAGCCGTACGACAGCGACGCTGACTGGGTGATCACCGGCGTGCCGTTCGATATGGCAACATCTGGCCGCGCGGGTGGTCGTCACGGCCCGGCAGCGATCCGTCAGGTTTCAACTAACCTGGCCTGGGAGCATAACCGCTTCCCGTGGAACTTCGACATGCGCGAGCGCCTGAACGTGGTGGACTGCGGTGACCTGGTGTACGCCTTCGGCGACGCGCGTGAGATGAGCGAGAAGCTGCAGGCGCACGCCGAGAAGCTGCTGGCTGCCGGTAAGCGCATGCTCTCCTTCGGCGGCGACCACTTCGTGACCCTGCCGCTGCTGCGCGCCCATGCGAAGCACTTCGGTAAAATGGCGCTGGTGCACTTCGATGCACATACCGACACCTACGCGAACGGCTGTGAGTTTGACCACGGCACCATGTTCTTCACCGCGCCGAACGAAGGTCTGATCGACCCGAACCACTCCGTGCAGATCGGCATTCGCACCGAGTTCGACAAAGATAACGGTTTCACCGTGCTTGATGCTGGCCAGGTTAACGATCGCGGCGTGGACGACATCATCGCTCAGGTGAAGCAGATCGTGGGTGATATGCCCGTGTATCTGACCTTCGACATCGACTGTCTGGATCCGGCATTTGCACCGGGCACCGGTACGCCGGTCATCGGCGGCTTGACCTCAGATCGTGCCATCAAGCTGGTGCGTGGCCTGAAGGATCTGAACATTGTCGGGATGGACGTGGTGGAAGTGGCGCCTGCGTATGACCAGTCCGAGATCACCGCGCTGGCCGCAGCGACCCTGGCACTGGAAATGCTCTACATTCAGGCAGCCAAAAAAGGCGAGTAAGCCTCGCCTTGCGTGAAAAAAAACCTCTCTCTTGAGAGGTTTTTTATTGTCTTTAGAACACGTTAAACGGGTATTCCACGTAAGCGCGGATCTCGTCCCCGCCCACGTTGTACTCGCTGGCGTTGCTGGAGACGCGCAGGACGGAGTAGCGCAGTTTCAGCTTCAGATCCTTCGCAGGACCATCCTGCACCTGGTACTGGATCTGGTTAAACCACTCGTGCTCTTTGCCGTTGCTGGTTTCAGAGGTTTTGATGTTATCGCCGCGCACGTAGGCGGTGGTCCAGCTCAGGCCCGGTAAGCCAAGGCCGCCAAAGTCCAGACCGTAGGATGCCTGCCAGGAACGTTCATCTTCGCCGTTAAAATCAGACCAGTAGGAGTTCGCCAGCCAGATGGTGTTACCGCCGTCACCCACGCCGCCCTTGTCGCGATAGCCGCCGTAGTTGTAGCCGGTGCTGCCGCTGCTCTGCTGGTAAGCCACTTTGAACGTGTGAATGTCCCAGATGTAGCTCGCCGCCAGGCTCCAGATAGTGTTGCTGCGGCCCGTGTCGAGGCTGTCCGCGTAACCCTGGTCCAGACGGGAGTTATAGCCGTTGAAGTCGAGTACCAGCTGCTGCCCGGTGCTGAACGGCTGTTTGAAGTTCATGCCCAGGTACTGCTTGTTCATTACCTCTTCATTATGAGAGGCGTACAGCGCGCCGCTGAACTGGTCGTTAAACTGATAGCTCGCACCGCCGAAGGAGAGGCTCTTCAGCCCGCTGTCGTGGCGGTCATCGCTTTTACGCTGCTCGTCGGTGAAGTAACCAGCGTTGACTTCCAGACCGTCGATCTCTTTCGAGGTCAGCATGGTGCCGGTGTAGCTTTCAAACAGCAGGCGAGAGCTGTCGGCATTGATGATAGGCAGCTCAGGACGCTGATTCCCGTAGCTCAGCACGGTGTTTGATATGCGCATTTTGGCGGTGGCGCCAAACTTTGCCAGATCGGATTTTGCCCGGCCATCATCTTCCTGTTTAAAGAAGTCGATGCCGCCTGCGCCGCTTTTGCCACGGCCGCCGTCCAGGCGCACGCCGTATTGAGCAATACCGTCTACACCAAAGCCCACCAGCCCTTCGGTATAGCCGGATGCAAAGGTGGCGATGATCCCCTGACCCCATTCGGCTTTGTCCTGCTGGCCCTGATGGTAGTCGCGGCTGATATACGCATTGCGTAAAAACAGATCCAGATGGCTGTCGTCAATAAAACCCTGGCTGTCGGATTGCTGGCTAGCAGCGGCAGGTAATGCGGCAAATAAACTTAAAGCAATTAATGATAATTCTTTTTTCACGGAGGGAACGTCTCTGTCTGGATATAGTAATTTGAATAACTGCGGGCGTGATAATTACCGGAAAAAGAGACCTTTGCAATAATTATGTGACCAGATATTTCAATGCGATAGGGCAGATTTGGCGGGGCTTTTAGAGGTGTTATCGATACGTGCTGTTAAGTTAACAATTCATGCGAAATAAAAAGGAGGCAAAATTGCCTCCTTCTGAAATTATTTAATTCCGTCTGCGGCCATACGGTCGCGAATATGCTGTGCGCGCTCTTCTGAGGCAGGGTGATCGTCAAACATGGAGCTTTGGCGTCCCGCTTCAAGCTTGGCCAGCTTTTCGAAGCTGGTGGCTAAACCTGATGGGTTAATGCCGCGTTTGCGCAACAGATCGTAGGAGTAGTCATCCGCCTCGGACTCCTGACGCTGTGAGAACTGAGAGTTAACCAGCTTTTCACCCACGTCCCCAAGCTGTGACTGCGACAGGCTGCCAACGATACCGCCCGCAGAGGCCGCCGCTGCGCGGATGGCATTGGTGCCCAGGGCAACCTGCATCCCTTTCTTCACGTGGCCCAGGGCAACGTGGCCCATTTCGTGGCCGATCACCGCTTCCACTTCGTTGTCGGTCATCATGTCCATCAGCCCGCTATAGACGCGGATACAGCCGTTCGCCATCGCGAAGGCGTTCACGTCTTTCGCCATATACACCTTGTAGTTCACCGGCTGGCCGTTGATGTTGTCGCCCAGCGCGGAAGCAATCTTATTCAGACGCTGCGTGTAGGTACTGTTAGCCGGCGCAAGCGTGGCTTTTCCGTCCATATCTTTACAGGCCTGGTCGCTCAGCGCTTTAACCTGCGCATCGCTCAGGGAATAGGCCTGAAAGGCCTCTGCGCCTGACGTCATCAGACCGTTAGAATCCATATTCTGACAGCCGCTCAGCAGGAGCGTTGTACCCAGGGCCAGCACTATTGCACGCATTTTCATGAGGTTGCTTCCGTACTCGTTAAACTGAATAAAATCCGAAAAGGGCACCGTCAGCGAAGCCGGTGTCGGGCTAAGTATAAGGAATATCTGCAGGGCCGGGCGAGCAGATTGCGCAACATGCGAGCATGATCCAGAGATTTCTTAACAAGCAAAAGAATGCTCCATGTACATGACTTGCGGCTTGGGTTACATTGTTGGCACTTTTTTCCGGCGTAGCCCAAAACGCGCTGTCGTCAAGGGCATGGCCTTTAACAGTCCGATCTGGAGTTAAAATGTCCTCACGTAAAGAGCTTGCTAATGCTATTCGTGCGCTGAGCATGGACGCAGTACAGAAAGCCAAATCCGGCCACCCAGGGGCTCCTATGGGTATGGCTGATATCGCCGAAGTCCTGTGGCGTGATTTCCTGAACCACAACCCGCAGAACCCGTCATGGGCTGACCGCGACCGCTTCGTGCTGTCCAACGGCCACGGCTCTATGCTGATCTATAGCCTGCTGCACCTCACCGGCTACGATCTGCCAATTGAAGAGCTGAAAAACTTCCGTCAGCTGCACTCTAAAACTCCAGGTCACCCGGAAGTGGGTTACACCGCTGGCGTAGAAACCACCACCGGCCCGCTGGGTCAGGGTATTGCTAACGCTGTGGGTATGGCGATTGCTGAGAAGACGCTGGCGGCGCAGTTCAACCGTCCTGGTCACGATATCGTTGACCACTTCACCTACGCGTTCATGGGCGACGGCTGCATGATGGAAGGCATTTCTCACGAAGTGTGCTCCCTGGCAGGTACCCTGAAGCTGGGCAAACTGGTTGCGTTCTATGACGACAACGGTATCTCCATCGACGGTCACGTTGAAGGCTGGTTCACCGACGACACCGCTGCACGTTTCGAAGCCTACGGCTGGCACGTAGTGCGTGGCGTTGATGGTCACGATGCTGACTCGATTAAACGTGCAGTGGAAGAAGCGCGCGCGGTGACGGACAAACCGTCCCTGCTGATGTGCAAAACCATCATCGGCTTCGGCTCCCCGAACAAAGCGGGTACTCACGACTCCCACGGTGCGCCATTGGGTGATGCGGAAATCGCACTGACCCGCGAAGCGCTGGGTTGGAAACACCCTGCATTCGAAATTCCATCTGAGATCTACGCTCAGTGGGATGCAAAAGAAGTAGGCCAGGCGAAAGAAGCGGCCTGGAACGAGAAATTCGCTGCCTATGCGAAAGCGTTCCCGCAGGAAGCGGCTGAATTCACCCGTCGTATGAAAGGTGATATGCCGTCTGACTTCGACGCTAAAGCGAACGAATTCATCGCTAAGCTGCAGGCTAACCCGTCTAAAATCGCGAGCCGTAAAGCGTCTCAAAATGCGATTGAAGCGTTCGGCCCATGGCTTCCAGAATTCCTGGGCGGCTCCGCTGACCTGGCGCCATCTAACCTGACCCTGTGGTCTGGTTCTAAGCCAATCAACGAAGATACTGCCGGTAACTACATCCATTACGGTGTACGTGAATTCGGTATGACCGCGATTGCCAACGGTATCTCCCTGCACGGTGGTTTCCTGCCGTACACCTCTACCTTCCTGATGTTCGTTGAATACGCACGTAACGCCGTGCGTATGGCCGCGCTGATGAAACAGCGTCAGGTGATGGTCTACACCCACGACTCCATCGGTCTGGGCGAAGATGGCCCAACTCACCAGCCGGTAGAGCAGGTGGCTTCCCTGCGCGTGACCCCGAACATGAGCACATGGCGTCCATGTGACCAGGTTGAATCCGCGGTAGCGTGGAAATACGGCGTTGAGCGTCAGGACGGTCCAACCGCGCTGATCCTCTCCCGTCAGAACCTGGCACAGCAGGAGCGTACGCCTGAGCAGCTGGCGAACATCGCTCGCGGTGGTTACGTGCTGAAAGATTGCGCGGGCCAGCCGGAGCTTATCTTCATCGCCACCGGTTCTGAAGTTGAACTGGCGGTTGCAGCGTGGGAAAAACTGACTGCCGAAGGCGTGAAAGCGCGCGTGGTCTCCATGCCGTCTACCGACGCGTTCGACAAGCAGGATGCCGCTTACCGTGAATCCGTGCTGCCTAAAGCGGTTTCCGCTCGCGTGGCAGTGGAAGCGGGTATCGCTGACTACTGGTTCAAATACGTGGGCCTGAACGGCGCTATCGTCGGTATGACCACCTTCGGTGAATCTGCTCCTGCAGAACAGCTGTTCGAAGAGTTCGGCTTCACCGTTGAGAACGTTGTCGCGAAAGCGAAAGAACTGCTGTAATTGCTGTTTTGCCCGGTGGCGCGCTAGCGCTTACCGGGCCTACAAATGGCTCGAAAGTAGGTCGGGTAAGCGCTAGCGCGCCACCCGGCTTTTTTGTAGGCATTATTCCACCTAAAATGTGACGCAAGTCATATAGCGCGCTTATTCATCTGGACAGACATTCCTTTTATTCCCCGATTCGCTTATTCTTGCTGAAGCGTTTCAGTCGATTAAATGTTCGACAATTGACCAATCAATCGCAGTTTGTGACAGCAAGGATTCCCCTTCGGGCGTAGCTGGATTACTCTTTCAGCCACCTCAAACTCAGGGATTGCTTTGCAGGAGATCTATGACCGTACGCGTAGCGATTAATGGCTTCGGTCGCATCGGACGTAATGTGGTTCGTGCTTTATATGAATCCGGACGTCGGGCGGAAATAACCGTGGTGGCAATCAATGAACTGGCGGATGCTACGGGCATGGCGCATTTGTTGAAATATGACACCAGCCACGGACGCTTTGCCTGGGACGTACGCCAGGAAAGAGATCGACTTTTTGTTGGTGACGACGCTATTCGCGTGCTGCATGAGAACAGCATCTCCGGGCTGCCCTGGCGTGAACTGGGTGTGGATGTGGTGCTTGACTGTACCGGCGTGTACGGCAACCGCGAACATGGCGAAGCGCATCTTGCTGCAGGCGCGAAAAAAGTCCTGTTTTCTCATCCCGGCAGTAACGACCTCGACGCGACCGTCGTGTTTGGCGTCAACCAGCATGAGCTGCAGGCCGAACACCGCATTGTTTCCAACGCCTCCTGTACCACTAACTGCATTATTCCGGTCATCAAACTGTTAGACGATGCGTATGGCATTGAATCCGGCACCGTGACCACGATTCACTCCGCCATGCACGATCAGCAGGTTATCGACGCCTACCATCCGGATTTACGACGCACTCGCGCAGCGAGCCAGTCAATCATTCCGGTGGACACGAAACTGGCGGCAGGGATCACCCGAATTTTTCCGCAGTTTAATGACCGATTTGAAGCGATTGCCGTGCGTGTTCCGACGATTAACGTCACCGCAATCGATCTTAGCGTGACGGTGAAAAAACCGGTAAAAGCCTGTGAAGTCAACCTGTTGCTGCAAAAAGCGGCACAGGGGGCATTTCATGGTATAGTTGACTATACGGAATTACCGTTGGTCTCAGTAGATTTTAACCACGACCCGCACAGCGCCATCGTCGATGGCACGCAAACGAGAGTCAGTGGCGCACACCTTATCAAGACGCTGGTCTGGTGTGATAACGAATGGGGCTTTGCTAACCGAATGCTCGACACCACGTTAGCAATGGCCGCTCAAGGTTTCAGGTAAGACGCATTGTGCGTCTGCAAAACTTTAAGAATCAACGAGAGGATTCACCATGTCTGTAATTAAGATGACCGATCTGGATCTGGCTGGTAAACGCGTTTTCATCCGTGCCGATCTGAACGTACCGGTTAAAGATGGCAAAGTGACCAGCGACGCGCGTATTCGTGCATCTCTGCCAACCATCGAACTGGCTCTGAAGCAGGGCGCGAAAGTGATGGTCACCTCCCATCTGGGTCGTCCAACTGAAGGCGAGTACAACGAAGAGTTCTCTTTGCTGCCAGTGGTTAATTACCTGAAAGACAAACTGTCCAACCCGGTTCGCCTGGTGAAAGATTACCTGGACGGCGTTGAAGTTGCAGCCGGTGAACTGGTTGTTCTGGAAAACGTTCGCTTCAACAAAGGCGAAAAGAAAGACGACGAAACTCTGTCCAAAAAATACGCTGCACTGTGCGACGTATTCGTGATGGATGCATTCGGTACGGCTCACCGTGCTCAGGCGTCAACCCACGGCATCGGTAAATTCGCAGACGTAGCGTGTGCCGGTCCTCTGCTGGCTGACGAACTGGAAGCGCTGGGTAAAGCACTGAAAGAACCTGCTCGTCCGATGGTGGCTATCGTTGGTGGTTCTAAAGTTTCTACCAAACTGACCGTTCTGGATTCCCTGTCTAAAATCGCTGACCAGCTGATCGTTGGCGGTGGTATCGCGAACACCTTCGTTGCCGCTCAGGGCCACAACGTGGGTAAATCCCTGTACGAAGCAGACCTGGTTGACGAAGCCAAACGCCTGCTGAGCACCTGCGATATCCCAGTTCCAACTGACGTTCGCGTAGCGACCGAGTTCTCCGAAACCGCAACCGCGACCCTGAAATCTGTAAACGACATCAAAGATGAAGAGCAGATTCTGGACCTGGGCGACGTTTCTGCACAGAAACTGGCTGAAATCCTCAAAAACGCGAAAACTATCCTGTGGAACGGTCCTGTTGGCGTGTTCGAATTCCCGAACTTCCGCAAAGGTACTGAAATCGTTGCTAACGCTATCGCAGACAGCGAAGCGTTCTCTATCGCAGGCGGTGGTGACACCCTGGCAGCAATCGACCTGTTCGGTATCGCTGACAAGATCTCCTACATCTCCACTGGTGGCGGCGCATTCCTCGAATTCGTGGAAGGCAAAGTACTGCCAGCAGTAGCAATGCTCGAAGAGCGCGCTAAGAAGTAAGCCATTCAAGGGCAGGGAAACCTGCCCAATTTTCAGCGCGCTTTTAAGAGCTCGCACCTTTTCTAACGGCCGAAGATACAGGACTAAGCAACATGTCTAAAATTTTTGATTTCGTAAAACCTGGCGTTATCACTGGTGATGACGTACAGAAAGTGTTCCAGGTAGCTAAAGAAAACAACTTCGCTCTGCCAGCAGTTAACTGCGTGGGTACCGACTCCATCAACGCCGTACTGGAAACTGCCGCTAAAGTTAAAGCGCCAGTTATCGTTCAGTTCTCTAACGGCGGCGCTGCGTTCATCGCAGGTAAAGGCGTGAAAACTGACATTCCTCAGGGTGCTGCAATCCTGGGCGCTATCTCTGGTGCGCACCACGTACACCAGATGGCTGAGCACTACGGTGTTCCAGTTATCCTGCACACTGACCACTGCGCGAAGAAACTGCTGCCGTGGATCGACGGTCTGCTGGACGCGGGTGAAAAACACTTCGCGGCTACCGGTAAGCCACTGTTCTCTTCTCACATGATCGACCTGTCTGAAGAGTCACTGCACGAAAACATCGAAATCTGCTCCAAATACCTGGCGCGCATGGCCAAAATGGACATGACTCTGGAAATCGAACTGGGTTGCACCGGTGGTGAAGAAGACGGCGTGGACAACAGCCACATGGACGCTTCTGCACTGTACACCCAGCCAGAAGACGTTGATTACGCTTACACCGAGCTGAGCAAAATCAGCCCACGCTTCACCATCGCAGCGTCCTTCGGTAACGTACACGGCGTTTACAAACCAGGTAACGTGGTTCTGACCCCGACTATCCTGCGTGATTCTCAGGAATACGTTTCTAAGAAGCACAACCTGCCGCACAACAGCCTGAACTTCGTCTTCCACGGCGGTTCCGGTTCTTCTGCTCAGGAAATCAAAGACTCCGTAAGCTACGGCGTAGTGAAAATGAACATCGATACCGACACCCAGTGGGCAACATGGGACGGTATTCTGCAGTACTACAAAACCAACGAAGCTTACCTGCAGGGTCAGCTGGGCAACCCGAAAGGCGAAGACCAGCCGAACAAGAAATACTACGATCCACGCGTATGGCTGCGCGCTGCCCAGACTTCTATGATTACTCGTCTGGAGCAGGCATTCAAAGAACTGAACGCGGTAGACGTTCTGTAATTTGAGCTGCTAACAGCATCAGAAGGCCCGCAAATGCGGGCTTTTTTTTATGCTTTTTCAATACCCTGCCAGGCCGGTTTTTGTGATCTGTTTGGCAATACTTGCGCTTTTTGTTTACCCTTTACGGACCTGCCTGTCTCCATGGGGGATGGATTTTGTGTTTTGGTTTAACAAAAGGAAGAATAAATGGAACAACTCGATGTTGTAGACAGCATCAACAACGCCGGTAACTGGCTGGTGCGCAACCAGGCGCTGCTGCTGAGCTATGCCGTGAACATCGTCGCGGCGATTGCCATCATCATCGTCGGGATGATCGTGGCGCGTATCGTATCGAACGCGGTTAACCGCGTAATGCTGGCCCGTCACATTGACGCCACGGTGGCTGACTTCCTCTCCGCACTGGTGCGCTACGGCATTATCGCCTTTACGCTGATTGCGGCGCTGGGCCGTGTGGGCGTGCAGACTGCCTCCGTCATTGCCGTTCTCGGTGCCGCCGGTCTGGCTATTGGTCTGGCGCTGCAGGGCTCGCTGTCAAACCTGGCGGCAGGCGTTCTGCTGGTCACCTTCCGTCCGTTCCGCTCCGGCGAATACGTTGACCTTGGCGGCATTGCCGGAACCGTGCTGCAGGTGCAGATTTTCTCAACGACCATGCGTACCGTCGATGGCCGCATCGTGGTCGTGCCGAACGGGAAAATCATCGCGGGCAACATCATTAACTTCTCCCGTGAGCCGGTGCGTCGTAACGAACTGATTATCAGCGTGGCGTACGACTCCGACATCGATCAGGTGAAGTCGCTAATTAGCAACATCATCGCCTCAGACGATCGTATTCTGAAAGATAAAGAGCAGACGGTTCGCCTCAACGAGCTGGGCGCGTCCTCCATTAACTTCGTGGTGCGTATCTGGAGCAAAAGCAGCGATCTGCAAAACGTGTACTGGGACGTGCTGGAGCGCATTAAGCGCGACTTCGATGCCAACGGCATCAGCTTCCCGTACCCTCAGATGGACGTAAACGTCAAAAAAGTCAAAGAAGCCGAATAACTTCTCTCAGGCCCGGTCAGCGCTACCGGGCTTTATTTTTATAAGCATTGCTAATCCCCAATTAATATTATCAATTTCCTCTAATGTAGTTCGCGCAGTATAGTCTCCTTCCAGAACAATACTGTGAGAATTTATTCATGTTATCTTATTATTTTCAAGGGCTTGCCTTAGGTGCGGCCATGATCCTCCCACTTGGCCCGCAAAATGCGTTTGTGATGAACCAGGGCATCCGCCGCCAGTATCATCTGATGATTGCCCTGCTGTGCGCGGTTAGCGATTTACTGCTGATTTGTGCCGGGATTTTTGGCGGCAGCGCATTGCTCATGCAGTCTCCCTGGCTGCTGGCGCTGGTCACCTGGGGCGGCGTGGCGTTTCTGCTCTGGTACGGTTTTGGAGCCCTGAAAACCGCGATGAGCACCAACCTCGAACTGGCGAGCGCGGAAGTCATGAAGCAGGGCCGCTGGAAGATTATCGTTACTATGCTGGCGGTCACCTGGCTTAATCCGCATGTTTATCTGGACACCTTCGTGGTGCTGGGCAGCCTCGGCGGGCAGCTGGACGTTGAGCCGAAACGCTGGTTTGCGCTAGGTACGGTTAGCGCCTCTTTCCTCTGGTTCTTCGGTCTTGCCATTCTGGCTGCATGGCTGGCGCCTCGTCTGCGTACGGCCAAAGCCCAGCGCATCATTAATACGCTGGTGGGGCTGGTGATGTGGTTTATTGCTTTTCAGCTGGCAAAAGAGGGGATTCACCACGTTCAGGAATTGTTCAACTAATCCTTGTCTTATGGACAACTGAACAAGACCCGCTAAGCTTGCTGGCATGCGCCCTGTTAATGGGCACTCTTCGCAACATGGAGGAATAACAGTGAAGTTTAAGGTGATGGCCCTGGCGGCATTAGTAAGTTTTGGTGCGGTGTCGGTGCAGGCAAGTGAACTGCCGGATGGCCCGCACATCGTCACTTCAGGCACCGCAAGCGTGGACGCGGTACCCGATGTCGCAACGCTGGCAATTGAAGTCAATGTGTCTGCGAAAGATGCGGCATCTGCCAAGAAGCAGGCTGACGATCGTGTTGCGCAATACCTCTCTTTCCTTGAGCAGAACGGTGTCGGTAAAAAAGATATCAACTCCGCGAACCTGCGTACTCAACCCGATTATGACTACCAGAATGGTAAAAGCATCCTGAAAGGCTACCGTGCCGTGCGTACCGTCGAAGTGACCGTGCGTCAGCTGGATAAGCTTAACTCGCTGCTGGATGGCGCGCTGAAGGCGGGACTGAATGAAATTCGGTCCGTGTCGCTGGGCGTTGCGCAACCGGAAAAATACAAAGACGAAGCGCGTAAAGCGGCGATTGATGATGCCATTCACCAGGCGGAACAGCTGGCTTCTGGCTTTAAGAGCAAGCTCGGCCCGGTTTACAGCGTGCGTTACCACGTCTCTAACTACCAGCCAAGCCCGATGGTACGGATGATGAAGGCTGATGCAGCCCCGGTGTCTGCTCAGGAAACATACGAGCAGCCAACCATTCAATTTGACGATCAGGTGGATGTGGTGTTCCAACTGGAGCCAACTCAAACCCAGCAAACTGAGGCGCCTAAGGCACAGTAATTTGCCCTCACCCTAACCCTCTCCCGCAGGGAGAGGGAATTCAAGCGATTAATCCTGTCTCAATACCTTGTGCCCGTACGCCAGCAGCGCGTCGGTGACGTTGCGCATCATGCGGCTTTCCGGCGCAAAACGGTGCCAGTAGAGCATCCGGCGCTGATACAGCCCTGGCGTCAGGTCAATCAGCTCACCGCTTTTCAACTCTTTCTCAATCTGCAGATGCGGGATCATGCAGCAGGTGGTGCCCTGACGCGCAAGCTGCACAAAGGCTTCAGACGAGTTGACGATATGGCACGGTACGCTGCCCGGCGGCAGATCGAAGTTTTGCTGCAGGAACGCCTGATGCATATCGTCCAGATGGTCGAACGCCACGGCAGGGGCTTTCAGCAGCGCGGCGCGGGTGACGCCGTTCGGGAAGTAGCGCTCGGCGAAGGCTTTTGAACCCACAAACAGGTAGTCCAGCGCGCCCAGCTGATCGACAAGACAGCTTGGCAAGGCCTGAGGCTGGATACTCACCGCCCCAACCACTTCACCGCGACGCAGGCGTTCCTGGGTACGGGTTTCATCCTCAACCTGTAAATTCAGGCGGATAGGGGAATCCGCTAATACCGGCGCAAGGGCCGGCAGCAGCCAGGTTGCGAGACTGTCGGCGTTGACCGCCAGAGAGAGCAGCAGCGGCGTAGAGCCCGTTTGTTCGTCACCCAGCCACTCGTCTTCCAGCAGTTCAACCTGGCGCAGCAGGGCGAGAAGCTTTTGCCCTTGCTCGGTTGGACGTGGCGGCACGGTACGCACCAGCAGCGGCTGGCCGAACATGTTTTCAAGCTGTTTGATACGCTGTGATACGGCGGACTGGGTGATGCAAAGCTTTTGCGCCGCGCGCTCAAAACCGCGTTCACGAATAACTGCATCAAGTGCCTGTAGTGTTCTGTAGTCCGGACGTTTCATTGCTCTGGCTGGCTCCTTAATTTTGCTTATTCTGCACTATGACACAATTTTCCCTTCGTGGCAGACGAATTCCATTCGACGTGTTCTATAATGCGCCCTGAGTTTTCACACCACAGGCAAAACGATCATGACGCAGGATGAACTGAAAAAAGCAGTAGGATGGGCCGCTCTCCAGTACGTGCAGCCGGGTACCATTGTCGGTGTCGGTACGGGATCAACCGCGGCACACTTTATCGATGCGCTGGGCACGATGAAGGGGCAAATCGAGGGCGCGGTTTCCAGCTCTGATGCTTCCACGGAAAAGCTGAAAAGCCTCGGCATTACCGTTTTCGATCTCAACGAAGTGGATCGTCTGGGGATTTACGTTGATGGCGCGGATGAAATCAACGGCCACATGCAGATGATCAAAGGCGGCGGCGCGGCGCTGACGCGCGAGAAGATCATCGCCTCCGTTGCGGACAAGTTTATCTGCATCGCGGACGCCTCCAAGCAGGTCGACATTCTGGGTAATTTCCCGCTGCCGGTCGAAGTGATCCCAATGGCCCGTAGCGCGGTTGCCCGTCAGCTGGTGAAGCTGGGCGGTCGTCCGGAATATCGTCAGGGCGTCGTCACCGACAACGGTAACGTGATCCTTGACGTTCACGGTCTGGAAATCCTCGACGCGATTGCGCTGGAAAATGCCATCAACGCTATCCCAGGCGTAGTGACCGTAGGGCTATTCGCCAACCGTGGCGCGGATGTGGCGCTGATTGGCGCCGCTGACGGCGTGAAAACCATCGTAAAATGATCTGACGGGGGGAGTCCTCCCCCCGCTAAAAAATTTTTGAAAAGCTAAATTCGGTGACTTGTGTCACGTTTTTCAACCTCTTTTGCCGATCCTGCCGCGTTTGTAAATTTCCATAGCATTTTCCTCTGACATTTTGCCCTGGATGACTTTTCTTCAGAGTGCCGACGCAAACGTTCATATTGCTGCAATAGTTTTTTTTGATATGTTGGCTACAGCGGATTCATATCCAGCACAACATCAGTTCAGACAAAAACAGGGTCGGGTAAATGGCAAAGGTATCACTGGAGAAAGACAAGATTAAATTCCTGCTGGTCGAGGGCGTGCATCAAAAAGCAATCGATAGCCTTCGTGCGGCAGGTTACACCAACATCGAATTTCACAAAGGCGCGCTCGATACCGAAGAGCTGAAAGCGTCCATCCGTGATGCCCACTTTATTGGCCTGCGATCCCGTACTCACCTGACTGAAGAGGTTATTGCCGCAGCGGAAAAGCTGGTGGCTATCGGCTGCTTCTGCATCGGTACCAACCAGGTTGACCTGAATGCTGCCGCCAAACGCGGTATTCCCGTCTTCAACGCCCCGTTCTCCAACACCCGTTCCGTAGCGGAGCTGGTGATCGGCGAACTGCTGCTGCTGCTGCGCGGCATTCCAGAAGCGAACGCCAAGGCGCACCGCGGCGTGTGGAACAAGCTGGCATCCGGCTCATATGAAGCGCGTGGTAAAAAGCTGGGGATTATCGGCTACGGCCACATCGGTACGCAGCTCGGTATTCTGGCGGAATCTCTGGGCATGCACGTGTTTTTCTACGATATCGAAAGCAAGCTGCCGCTGGGCAATGCGACCCAGGTTCAACACCTTTCTGACCTGCTGAACATGAGCGACGTGGTGAGCCTGCACGTGCCGGAAAATGCGTCCACCAAAAACATGATGGGCGCGGAAGAGCTGGCGCTGATGAAGCCGGGCTCGCTGCTGATCAACGCCGCGCGCGGCACGGTTGTCGATATCCCGGCCCTGGCGGATGCGCTGAAGCGTAAGCACCTGGCGGGCGCGGCCATCGACGTCTTCCCGACGGAGCCAGCGACCAACAGCGATCCGTTTACCTCTCCGCTGTGCGAGTTCGACAACGTGATCCTGACGCCGCACATCGGCGGCTCTACCCAGGAAGCGCAGGAGAATATCGGTCTGGAAGTAGCGGGTAAGCTGAGCAAATATTCCGACAACGGTTCTACGCTCTCTGCTGTGAACTTCCCGGAAGTGTCTCTGCCGCTGCACGGTGGTCGTCGTCTGCTGCACATCCACGAGAACCGTCCTGGCGTGCTGACCGCGATCAACCAGATCTTTGCCGAGCAGGGCGTCAACATTGCCGCGCAGTATCTGCAGACGAACTCGCAGATGGGCTACGTGGTTATTGATATCGAAGCGGATGACGATGTGGCCGAAAAAGCGCTGCAGAGCATGAAGGCGATTCAGGGGACGATTCGCGCGCGTCTGCTGTACTAATTGTGGCGAGGTAAATGCAAAACGGTAACGATAGTTACCGTTTTTTTATGTTTTCACCCTCTCCCTGTGGGAGAGGGCTGGGGTGAGGGCATCAGGCCGCACGTTTGATTCACCACTCCCACAGCTTCGACGGCGTCACCACCGCCGGCAACGGCACATCCCATTTCTCCACCGGCAACGCCTCCACGCCCTGACAATCATGCGCATAGCCCACCGGCTGCAACCCGTACTGCTGCCAGTTTTGCAGCGTCCGGTCATAAAAACCGCCGCCCATCCCTAAACGCTGGCCCCGTTCATCAAACGCCACCAGCGGCGTAATCAATACATCCAGCTGTGACAGCGGGAGCACGTCGCGCACGTCGAGTTTCGGTTCGGTGATTTTCAGGTGATTTACCACCAGTTCGCTGTGCGGATGGTAGTGCAGAAACAGCAAATTACCTTCGCTGAACGGGTGCAGCACCGGCAGATAGACCTTCTTCCCGGCGCGCCAGAGCTGTTCTATCAGCGGTTGGGTATCCAGCTCTCCATCAAATGACAGAAATAGCGCAACGGTGTGCGCCATCACGACAGGGGGATACGCCATCATGCGGGCGGCTGCCTGCTGGGCAAAATGCGCTTGCTGATCGGCGGTTAACGCACGGCGGCGCTGACGAATTAACTGACGGATGTCCTGGCGTGAAGCAGAAACTTCAGGGAATTGGGTCATGGTAGTCGGTAGAAGAAAAGAGAGGGAATCTCCGAGATGCCGCCGCAGGCTGTAACCCTTGAACCCTTGGTTCAAGGTGAATGTGTCGTCATAGTTTTAAGGCTTCTCGGACGGACCGAGCATGCTCACCAACCATGGAGCGCCACATTCTTGTGGTATGAAATATCGGCTCAGGGGACTGGCCCGCTTGCGAACATCTCAGAGAAATTTTGTCTTCACAGTTACTCTACCATAGTCAACTGAGAAGTGTTATTCAAACTTTGGTCCCGGTCTTTCGGGATTGCGACCTTGATCAAGCAATGCCTGTTCTATGGTCTGCTGGAGCATTTTAATGCGCTGCTCCATGCTTGCCGCGTAGTCGCGGGTCTTCGCTTTTTCCTGAGTCAGTTCATAGCTGATGTTCAACGCGGCTATGAAAACCAGCTGCTCAGTATTTGTGACTCTAGTGCGTTCTTTTAGATCTTGCAACCGCTGATTCAAATCGTCCGCTGCCTGATTCAAAGCATCCCTTTGTTCAGGCGGACAATTCACTCGCAGTGAACGGCCAAAAATCTGGAGATCGACGGGTTGTGCAGACATGCCACCTTCCTGCTGATTGACTGCGCTGCCTTCGCTTACTGCCCCGGGGGCTGCGAAGGGGCGACACTATAGCTACCCTGATGTGAAGATACAAGCCCTTTTCTGGTATCACCAGGGTCCAAAGTGGTAGCATATCATGAAACTTCCCCCCTTTGATGACGAATGCTCATGTCTATACAGAACGAAATGCCTGGTTACAAGGATTTAAACCAGTTACTGAACCAGCAGGGAATCGGTTTAACCCCTGCCGAAATGCACGGTCTGATCAGTGGCATGCTGTGCGGCGGAAACAGCGACAGCTCATGGCAGCCGCTGATCCACGACCTCACGAATGAAGGGCTGGCGTTTGGTCACGAGCTGGCGGAAGCGCTGCGTAAAATGCACGCCACAACCAGCGATTCGCTGGAAGACGATGGCTTCCTTTTTCAGCTTTATCTGCCTGAAGGCGACGACGTCAGCGTGTTCGATCGCGCCGATGCGCTGGCCGGCTGGGTAAACCACTATCTGCTGGGGCTGGGCGTGACGCAGCCTAAACTGGATAAAGTGACCGGCGAAGCGGGTGAGGCGATCGACGACCTGCGTAACATTGCCCAGCTTGGCTACGATGAAGACGAAGACCAGGAAGAGCTGGAAATGTCTCTTGAAGAGATTATTGAGTACGTGCGCGTGGCGGCACTGCTGTGCCACGACAATTTCACGCGCTCACAGCCGACCGCGCCGGAAGTCCGCAAGCCAACCTTACATTAAGAAAAATAACGCACAGGAGGGTGTCATGGTTATCTCGAGTCAAGAGTATTCGCGCCGCCGTCAGGCGCTGCTGGCAACAATGCAGCCGGGCAGCGCCGCGCTGATTTTTGCTGCGCCCGAAGTCACGCGCAGCGCCGACAGCGAATATCCCTATCGCCAGAGCAGCGATTTCTGGTACTTCACCGGCTTTAACGAGCCGGAAGCGGTGCTGGTGCTGATTAAGAGCAATGACACCCACAACCACAGCGTGATTTTCAACCGCGTGCGCGATCTGACGGCCGAAATCTGGTTTGGCCGCCGCTTAGGCCAGGAGGCTGCACCGGCGAAGCTGGGCGTTGACCGCGCGCTGGCGTTTAGCGAAATCAACCAGCAGCTCTATCAGCTGCTTAACGGCCTCGACGTGCTCTATCACGCGCAGGGCGAATATGCGTACGCCGATGAGATTGTTTTCACCGCGCTGGATAAGCTGCGCAAAGGCTCGCGGCAGAACCTGTCCGCACCCGCCACGCTGACGGACTGGCGTCCGGTGGTGCATGAGATGCGCCTGTTCAAGTCTGAAGAAGAGTTGAATTTGATGCGTCGTGCGGGCGAAATCAGCGCCCTGGCGCACACCCGCGCCATGGAAAAGTGCCGTCCCGGGATGTTCGAATACCAGCTGGAGGGCGAAATTCATCACGAATTTAACCGCCACGGCGCGCGTTATCCCTCCTACAACACCATTGTTGGCGGCGGAGAAAACGGCTGCATTCTGCACTACACCGAAAACGAAAGCGCGCTGCGCGACGGCGATCTGGTGCTGATTGACGCCGGTTGCGAATACCAGGGCTACGCTGGGGACATCACCCGTACTTTCCCGGTGAACGGTAAATTCTCTCCGGCACAGCGCGCCATTTACGACATTGTCCTGGAATCGCTTGAGACGGCGCTCAGGCTGTATCGTCCCGGTACCTCCATGCAGGAAGTGACCGGCGAAGTGGTGCGCATCATGATTACCGGCCTGGTCAGGCTCGGGATCCTGAAAGGAGAGGTCGACACCCTGATCGCTGAAAATGCGCATCGACCGTACTTCATGCACGGCCTAAGCCACTGGCTGGGGCTGGATGTGCATGACGTTGGCGCGTACGGCACCGATCGTTCGCGCGTGCTGGAGCCGGGCATGGTGTTAACCGTGGAGCCAGGCCTGTATATCGCGCCGGATGCCGACGTGCCTGAAGAGTACCGCGGGATTGGCATTCGCATCGAAGACGACATCGTGATCACCGAAACCGGTAACGAAAACCTGACCGCGAGCGTCGTGAAAAACGCTGACGATATTGAGGCGCTGATGGCAGCGGCACGCGCATGAGCGTGATTATTGTTGGCGGCGGCATGACCGGGGCCACGCTGGCGCTGGCCATTTCGCATTTGACGAAGGGGCAGCTTCCGGTGCACCTGGTGGAAGCCGTCGCGCCGCAGGCGAAAAATCATCCCGGTTTTGATTCGCGCGCGATTGCCCTGGCGCAGGGCACCTGCCAGCAGCTGTCCCGCATTGGCATCTGGCAGGCCATCGCCGATTGCGCGACGGCAATTAAAACCGTTCACGTAAGCGATCGCGGCCATGCTGGCTTTGTCATGCTGGACGCGCAGGATTACCGCATTGACGCGCTGGGTCAGGTTGTTGAGCTGCACGACGTCGGATTGCGTTTGTTCCGCCTGCTCCAGGATGCGCCGGGCGTCACGCTGCATTGTCCGGCGCGCGTGGCCGGCGTGAGCCGCAGTGAGGAGTCGGTCAGCGTAACGCTGGAAAACAGCACCGTGCTTGAAGGCCAGCTTCTGGTCGCCGCGGATGGCTCGCGCTCATCGCTCGGCGCCCAGTGTGGCGTGGAGTGGCGTCAGCAGCCTTACGGGCAGGTTGCGGTCATTGCCAACGTCTCTACCGCAGCTGAACACCGCGGCAGGGCGTTTGAACGCTTTACGCAGCATGGCCCGCTGGCGATGCTGCCGATGTCGGACGGGCGCTGTTCGCTGGTCTGGTGTCATCCGCAGGATAAGGCTGAAGAGGTTAAAGCCTGGTCCGACGAACGTTTTTGTACCGAGCTGCAAAAAGCCTTTGGCTGGCGGCTGGGGCGTATTACCCATGCGGGGAAACGTGCGGTCTACCCGCTTTCGCTGACGACAGCCTCTCAGTCCATCTCCCATCGTCTGGCGCTTGTCGGTAATGCCGCGCAGACGCTGCACCCCATCGCTGGGCAGGGGTTCAACCTTGGCCTGCGTGATGTCATGAGCCTGGCGGAAACCCTTGCTCAGGCATGGGGTGAGCAAAAAGATTGCGGCGCTTATTCGGTGCTAAGCCATTACCAGAAGCGACGTCAGGCCGATAAAGAGGCGACAATCGGCGTTACCGACGGCTTAGTCCATCTCTTTGCCAATCGTTGGGCGCCGCTGGTTGCAGGTCGCAACCTCGGGCTGATGGCGATGGAATTATTCATTCCGGCACGTGACGTGCTGGCGCAGCGGACTCTTGGTTGGGTCGCGCGTTAAGGAGTTATCACCGTGCAAAATGTTGATGTCGCCATTGTTGGCGGCGGTATGGTCGGACTGGCGCTGGCCTGCGGTTTACAGGGCAGCGGCCTGCGCGTGGCGGTGCTGGAGCAAAAGCAGCCTCAGCCCGTTGCGCCAGATGCCCCGCCGGAACTCCGCGTCTCGGCGATCAATGCCGCCAGCGAGAAACTGCTGACGCACCTTGGCGTCTGGGCAGATATTGTGGCGCAGCGCGCCAGCTGCTACCACGGCATGGAAGTGTGGGATAAAGACAGCTTTGGTCATATTGCTTTTGATGATGAAAGCATGGGCTACAGCCATCTGGGTCATATCATCGAAAACGCGGTGATCCACCACGCGCTGTGGCAGAAAGCACAGCAGTGCAGCGATGTGACCCTAATTACGCCTGCGCAGATCCAGCAGGTGGCATGGGGTGAAAACGAGGCGTTTATCACTCTGCAAAGCGGCGACATGCTGACTGCGCGCCTGGTGGTCGGTGCTGATGGTGCGAACTCCTGGCTGCGCAACAAGGCCGATATCCCGCTAACCTTCTGGGACTATCGTCATCATGCTCTGGTTGCAACGATCCGAACAGAGGAGCCGCACGGCGGCGTGGCGCGGCAGATTTTCCACAACGACGGCATTCTGGCGTTCCTGCCGCTTGCCGATCCGCACCTGTGCTCGATTGTCTGGTCCCTGGTGCCTGAAAAAGCCCAGCTGATGCAGGAGGCGGCGCCGGACGCCTTTAACCAGGCGCTGTGCATGGCGTTTGATAACCGCCTTGGCCTGTGTACGCTTGAAAGCGAGCGGCAGGTGTTCCCGTTAACCGGCCGCTACGCGCGTCAGTTTGCGGCGCACCGTCTGGCGCTGGTCGGTGATGCGGCGCATACCATTCATCCGCTGGCCGGGCAGGGCGTTAACCTCGGCTTTATGGACGCGGCTGAGCTGGTTGAGGAACTGCGTCGCCTGCATCGCGAAGGCAAAGATATCGGCCAGCATCTCTACCTGCGTCGCTACGAGCGCAGCCGCAAGCACAGTGCGGCGATGATGCTGGCGGGCATGCAGGGCTTCCGCGAGCTGTTTGCCGGGGCGAATCCGGCGAAAAAACTGCTGCGCGACATTGGCCTCAAGCTTGCTGACACCCTTCCGGGTGTTAAACCTCAACTCCTCCGTCAGGCGATGGGTCTTAACGACCTGCCGGACTGGCTACGTTAATTTAGACCCCCGTCACACTTTATTTTCCCGGCCTCTGCGCCGGGGAAATTCCCTCGTTTGAAATATTCTAATTTCACGTCATTTTTCGCATTAGAAAATCTAATCTTCGAGATTTTATGTTACGGAAATTCGGCCCGTTTTTCCGCACGAAATATCACCGTGTGCTAAATCCTGTTAGATCATTGTTAATTTTGTGCGGGGTTAATCGCATTTTTCCAGTGAATAACTCTGTAGGCTTTTTAGCGTTTTTTGGTCATAAGCTAATGTGATGACCCGTTTTACCTTATGGTTAACCGCCGGTTTCGGTGGTAAGTTCGGGTAAAAGAGAACGTTTGCGTCGGCGCCAGGTAACGGGGCCGACACCGGGTTTCACGGTGAATTTTTCAACGAGGACAAGATGGCTCAACAGACTCCTTTGTACGAACAACACGTGTTATGCGGCGCCCGCATGGTGGACTTCCATGGCTGGATGATGCCGCTGCACTACGGCTCGCAGATTGATGAGCACCACGCGGTGCGCACCGATGCCGGTATGTTCGACGTGTCCCACATGACGATTGTCGATCTGCGCGGTAGCCGCACCCGGGAGTTTTTGCGTTATCTGCTGGCAAATGACGTCGCCAAACTGAAGACGCCGGGTAAAGCGCTCTATACCGGCATGCTGAATGCCTCGGGCGGCGTGATTGATGACCTTATCGTCTACTACTTCACTGAAGATTTCTTCCGCCTCGTTGTCAACTCCGCCACCCGCGAAAAAGACCTCTCCTGGATCACCCAACACGCCGAACCTTATGCCATCGACATCACCGTCCGTGACGATCTGTCGCTGATCGCCGTGCAGGGGCCGAACGCGCAGACGAAAGCCGCGTCTCTGTTTAACGATGAGCAACGCAAAGCAACCGAAGGCATGAAGCCCTTCTTCGGCGTGCAGGCGGGCGATCTGTTTATCGCCACCACCGGCTACACCGGTGAAGCGGGCTACGAAATTGCGATGCCGAACGAGAAGGCCGCTGATTTCTGGCGTGCGCTGGTGGAAGCGGGCGTGAAGCCTGCGGGTCTGGGCGCGCGCGATACGCTGCGTCTGGAAGCGGGGATGAACCTCTACGGTCAGGAGATGGATGAAGGCGTCTCTCCGCTGGCCGCCAACATGGGCTGGACCATTGCATGGGAACCGGCTGACCGTGACTTTATTGGCCGTGAAGCGCTGGAGATGCAGCGCGAGAAGGGCACTGAACAGCTGGTGGGTCTGGTGATGACCGAGAAGGGCGTGCTGCGCGGTGAACTGCCGGTGCGCTTCACCGATGCCGACGGCAATCCTCGCGAAGGCGTGATCACCAGCGGTACCTTCTCCCCGACGCTGGGCTACAGTATTGCACTGGCACGCGTGCCGGCGGGCATTGGCGAAACGGCGGTGGTGCAAATCCGCAACCGCGAAATGCCGGTCAACGTGACCAAACCGATTTTTGTTCGCGCCGGCAAGCCGGTCGCCTAATCATTTTTATCAGGAGAACTTCAATGAGCAATGTGCCAGCAGAACTGAAATACAGCAAAGAACACGAGTGGCTGCGCAAAGAGGCGGACGGCACTTACACCGTAGGGATCACCGAGCACGCGCAAGAGCTGCTGGGCGACATGGTGTTTGTTGACCTGCCTGACGTGGGCACGACCGTTAGCGCGGGCGACGACTGCGCCGTGGCGGAGTCCGTAAAAGCGGCATCTGACATCTATGCTCCTGTGAGCGGCGAAATCGTTGCCGTCAACGACGCGCTGAGCGATTCGCCAGAGCTGGTGAACAGCGAGCCTTATGAAGGCGGCTGGATCTTCAAGATCAAAGCCAGCGACGAATCTCAGGTTGCCGCGCTGCTGGATGCGACCGCGTACGAAGCACTGTTAGAAGACGAGTAATCGTTTATCCCCCTCTCCTTTCGGGAGAGGGCAGGGGCGAGGGTGCCCATCTTCCCCTCACCCTAACCCTCTCCCAGAGGGAGAGGGAACTTAAATTCACTGCACGTTTCAGGAACCATCGCTCATGACACAGACTTTAAGCCAGCTTGAAAACCGTGGCGCCTTCATTGAACGTCACATTGGGCCGGATGCTCAGCAACAGCAGGAGATGCTGAAGACAGTTGGCGCGGATTCATTAAACGCACTGATCGGCCAGATTGTGCCAAAAGACATCCAGCTTGCCACGCCGCCTCAGGTGGGGGAAGCCACCACGGAATTCGCCGCGCTTGCGGAGCTGAAGGCTATCGCAGGCCTGAACAAGCGCTATAAGTCTTACATTGGCATGGGCTACACCAACGTGCAGTTGCCGCCGGTTATCCTGCGCAACATGCTGGAAAACCCGGGCTGGTACACCGCTTACACCCCGTATCAGCCAGAAGTGTCCCAGGGCCGTCTTGAAGCGCTGCTGAACTTCCAGCAGGTGACGCTGGATCTGACCGGTATGGATATCGCTTCCGCCTCGCTGCTGGATGAAGCGACCGCCGCCGCCGAAGCGATGGCGATGGCCAAACGCGTGAGCAAGCTGAAAAATGCCAACCGCTTCTTCGTGGCGGCGGACGTGCATCCTCAGACGCTGGACGTGGTGCGCACCCGTGCGGAAACCTTCGGCTTTGACGTGATCGTCGACGACGCCGACAAAGTGCTGGATCACCAGGACGTCTTTGGCGTGCTGCTGCAGCAGGTAGGCACCACCGGTGAAGTTCACGACTACGGCGCGCTGATTGCCGAGCTGAAATCCCGCAAAGTGGTTGTCAGCGTTGCCGCCGACTTTATGGCGCTGGTGCTGCTGACGGCGCCGGGTAAACAGGGCGCGGATATCGTATTCGGTTCTGCGCAACGCTTCGGCGTGCCGATGGGCTACGGCGGCCCGCACGCGGCGTTCTTCGGCGCGAAAGATGAATTCAAACGCTCTATGCCAGGCCGTATTATCGGCGTCTCAAAAGACGCTGCCGGTAACACCGCGCTGCGCATGGCGATGCAGACCCGCGAGCAGCACATCCGCCGCGAGAAAGCGAACTCCAACATCTGTACCTCACAGGTGCTGCTGGCAAACATCGCCAGCCTGTACGCCGTGTTCCACGGCCCGGCAGGCCTGAAGCGCATTGCAAGCCGAATTCACCGCCTGGCCGATATTCTGGCCTGCGGTCTGCAGCAGAAAGGCCTTAAGCTGCGCCACGCTCACTACTTCGACACCCTGTGTGTGGAAGTGGCGGACAAAGCGGCCGTGCTGGCGCGCGCGAATGCGGCAGAGATCAACCTGCGCAGCGACATTCACAACGCAGTCGGCATTACGCTGGATGAAAGCACCACCCGCGACGATATCCTGAACCTGTTCAGCGTGTTGCTGGGTGATGCGCACGGTCTGGATATTGACGCGCTCGACAAAGAGGTCGCGCTCGACAGCCGCTCCATTCAGGAAAGCATGCTGCGTAACGATGCGATCCTGACGCATCCGGTCTTTAACCGCTACCACAGCGAAACCGAGATGATGCGCTATATGCACTCTCTGGAGCGCAAGGATCTGGCGCTGAACCAGGCGATGATCCCGCTGGGCTCCTGCACCATGAAGCTGAACGCCGCGGCAGAGATGATCCCGATCACCTGGCCTGAATTCTCCGAGCTGCACCCGTTCTGCCCGCCAGAGCAGGCTGAAGGTTATCATATGATGATCAACCAGCTTTCCGACTGGCTGGTGAAGCTGACCGGTTATGACGCGCTCTGCATGCAGCCGAACTCCGGCGCGCAGGGCGAATACGCGGGCCTGCTGGCGATCCGTCACTATCACGAAAGCCGCAACGAAGGTCACCGCGATATCTGCCTGATCCCAAGCTCTGCCCACGGTACCAACCCGGCCTCTGCCCAGATGGCGGGCATGGAAGTGGTGGTGGTGGCGTGCGATAAGAACGGCAACATCGATCTGGTCGACCTGCGTGCTAAAGCCGAGCAGGCGGGCGACAAGCTCTCCTGCATCATGGTGACCTACCCGTCTACCCACGGCGTGTACGAAGAGACCATCCGTGAAGTGTGCGAAGTGGTACACCAGTTCGGCGGTCAGGTTTACCTCGACGGCGCGAACATGAACGCTCAGGTGGGCATTACCTCTCCGGGCTTTATCGGCGCGGACGTGTCGCACCTGAACCTGCACAAAACCTTCTGCATCCCTCACGGCGGTGGCGGCCCGGGCATGGGGCCTATCGGCGTGAAAGCGCACCTGGCGCCGTTTGTGCCGGGCCACAGCGTGGTGCAGATTGAAGGTATGCTGACCCGTCAGGGCGCGGTCTCTGCGGCACCGTTCGGTAGCGCCTCTATCCTGCCAATCAGCTGGATGTACATCCGCATGATGGGCGCGGAAGGGCTGAAGCAGGCGAGCCAGGTGGCGATCCTCAACGCCAACTATATTGCGACTCGCCTGAAGTCCGCCTTCCCGGTGCTCTATACCGGCCGCGACGGTCGCGTGGCGCACGAGTGTATCCTCGATATTCGTCCTCTGAAAGAAGCGACGGGCATCAGCGAGCTGGATATTGCCAAGCGTTTGATCGACTACGGCTTCCACGCGCCAACCATGTCGTTCCCGGTAGCGGGTACGCTGATGGTTGAGCCGACCGAGTCTGAAAGCAAGGCCGAGCTGGACCGCTTTATCGACGCGATGCTGGCCATCCGCATGGAGATCGACCGCGTGCAGGACGGCGAGTGGACGCTGGAAGATAACCCGCTGGTCAACGCTCCGCATACCCAGCATGAGATGGTCTCCGAGTGGAACCACGGTTATTCCCGCGAGCTGGCCGTCTTCCCGGCAGGCGTGGCAAACAAATACTGGCCGACCGTGAAGCGTCTCGATGACGTCTACGGCGACCGTAACCTGTTCTGCTCCTGCGTGCCGATGAGCGAATACCAGTAATATTATTGGTGTAGTCTTAAAGGCCGGGTAAGGCGAAGCCGCCACCCGGCTTTTTTATTGGGAGAAGCGAATGGCAATTGCACTGGTCACCGGCGCGAGCCGGGGCATTGGGAAAGCCACCGCGCTGCAGCTGGCGCGCGAAGGCTACACCGTGGCGGTGAACTATCATCACAACATTAAAGCCGCGACGGACGTGATCAACCAGATCGTTGAAGCGGGCGGTAAAGCCTTTGCCGTCCGCGCAGATATCAGTGATGAAGCCCAGGTGTTGGCGATGTTTGACAGCCTCGATCGTGAGGGCGAGCCGCTTCGTGCGCTGGTCAATAATGCGGGCATTCTGTTTGAGCAATCCACTATCGAGAACCTCTCCGCTGAGCGCATTAACCGCGTCCTGGCGACCAACGTCACGGGCTACTTTCTCTGCTGCCGGGAAGCGGTAAAACGCATGTCCTTCAGGCATGGCGGCAAGGGCGGGGCGATAGTGAACGTCTCTTCCGCCGCGTCGCGCCTGGGCGCGCCGGGTGAATATGTGGATTATGCCGCGTCCAAGGGGGCGGTGGATTCGCTGACAACCGGGCTATCGCTGGAGGTGGCGGCGCAGGGTATTCGCGTCAACTGCGTACGTCCGGGTCTGATTTATACGGATATTCATGCGTCCGGCGGAGAGCCGGGGAGGGTGGATCGCGTGAAATCCTTGCTGCCGATGCAGCGCGGCGGCCAACCGGAAGAGGTGGCGCAGGCGATTGTCTGGCTGCTGAGCGAGAAGGCGTCGTACGTAACGGGCAGTTTTATTGAGTTGGCGGGCGGGAAGTAAACCCCCTCACCCTAACCCTCTCCCAAAGGGAGAGGGGATCAAACGTAGGCCGGTGCAAGCGTAGCGCCGCCCGGCGTTAAAGTTTCTCGCCGTTGCTGGCAATCACTTCCTTATACCAGTTAAAGCTCTTCTTGCGGGAACGTGACATGTCGCCCGTGCCGTCGTCGTGCTTGTTCACGTAGATAAAGCCGTAGCGCTTGCTGTACTGGCCGGTGGTGAACGACACGCAGTCGATGCAGCCCCACGGCGTGTAGCCCATCAGATCCACGCCGTCGTGCGTCACGGCTTTGATCATCTCTTCCACGTGGGCACGCAGGTAGTCGATGCGATAGTCGTCGTTGATGCTGCCGTCTTCTTCCACCTTATCGTAGGCGCCGAACCCGTTTTCCACGATAAACAGCGGCTTCTGATAACGCTCGTACAGTTCGCACAGGGAATAGCGCAGGCCCACCGGATCGATCTGCCAGCCCCAGTCGGACGCCTTCACGTGCGGGTTCGGCACGCTGCCTTCGAAACCGGAAATCGCATCGCCGGTACCGCCTTCCGCTTTCACCGCGTTGGTCATGTAGTAGCTGAAACCTAAGTAGTCGCAGGTACCTTCACGCAGGATCTGCTCGTCGCCTGCCTCCATTTTGATGGAGAAGCCGCGGCGCTCCCACTCGTTCAGCACGTAGGATGGGTAGTAACCACGCAGTTGGACGTCGGTAAAGACATAGCGCTCGCGCATGGATTCCTGGGCGAACATCACGTCTTCCGGTTTGCAGGAGAACGGATAGAGCGCCACCATCGCCAGCATGCAGCCGACTTTCATCTCCGGATTGATGCGGCGCGCGGCTTTCACCGCCAGGGCACTGGCCACAAACTGGTGGTGCAGGACCTGGTACATGGTCTCTTCCGGATTGTCATGTTCGGTATAGACCACGCCCGAGCAGCAGTACCCGAACAGCGGCGCGCGCCAGTTGCGCTGGTTATTGATTTCGTTGAAGGTCATCCAGTATTTGACCTTGTTTTTGTAGCGCTCAAAAACCACTTCCGCGAAGCGCACAAAGAAATCGACCACTTTACGGTTGGTCCAGCTACCGTACTCCTGCACCAGGTGCAGCGGCATTTCGAAGTGGGAGAGGGTGATCACCGGTTCGATGTTGTATTTCAGCAGCTCGTCGAACATATCGTCGTAGAACTTCAGCCCCTCTTCGTTTGGCTGCGTTTCGTCACCTTTCGGGAAGATGCGCGTCCAGGCGATAGAGGTGCGGAAGCACTTGAAACCCATCTCGGCAAACAGCTTGATGTCTTCTTTATAGTGGCCGTGGAAGTCGATGGCCTCGTGGTTTGGATAGTATTTACCCGGCACTACTTCCTGGGTGATTTCGCGCGGGACGCCGTGCGCGCCGCCGGTCAATACGTCACAAATGCTTGGCCCTTTGCCTCCTTTGTTCCAGCCGCCTTCAACCTGGTGAGCGGCAACCGCGCCGCCCCATAAAAAATCTTTTGGTAAGGTTAATTTTTTCATCGCTGCTCTTCTCAATAAATGGCTTATTGGCATCGAGTCTAGCAAAGCGAAATTGAATGTCACGATATAACAATTCACAGTAAATGTGATTTGTTACATCAAAAAAACAGGGTGTTTTATTCTGTGAGTTTCTTCGCCAGTTTACGTCCGAGAGATTCCAGAATATAAATGACGGGAATTTGCGTGGTAATGTCGTAGACGCCTGCAATACGCGTCTGAGGAACGTGCCAGGAGAGATTAAAGTCCGCCAGTTTTGCGAGACGCGAGTGCTCGTGGCTGGTTATCGAGAGCACCTTGCAGTGATGCAGGCTGAACTGGCTGGCGAAGCGCAGGATCTCCTCGGTCTCGCCCGAGACGGAAAGCACAATCGCCAGCGCATTTTTCGCCATATCATTGGTGACCGGGAAATAAGGGTCATCAATATGATTACTGAATTTCCCGATATTAGAAAAGAAGCGTGCGCCATATTTTGCCAGCGAACCCGATGTTCCGGCACCGACAAATATAATTCGCTCTGACGATAAAATAATATCAACCGCCTTATCTAATAACGCATCGAACTCTTCATTATTCACGCTTTTAAAAAAGCTGATAATTTCGCTGGCACCGAAATTTGCCTGCTGGGGCTCGTTCTGTTCAAGATAAAGCTTAAAGCGCACCCGAAATTCAGAATACCCTTCGCAGTTAAGCTTGCGGCAAAAGCGCAGGATAGTGGTGGTTGAGACGTCTGCCGCATCCGCCAGCTCGCGGATGGTCATGTACATCACTTTGTCACGATTTTTTATGACATAGTTGTAGACCATCATCTCCAGGTTATTGAGACTGGCAATGGCGGAATGGGAGAACATGCTCACAATGGCTACACTCACTCATCAGACTTTTCTTCAGGGAATAATAACATGCAGCCAAACGACATCACTTTTTTTCAGCGCTTTCAGGACGACATTCTGGCCGGACGTAAAACCATCACTATCCGGGATAAAAGTGAATCCCATTTCAAAACCGGCGATATCCTGCGGGTGGGGCGTTATGAGGATGATGGTTATTTTTGCACCATCGAAGTAACAGGAACGTCAACCGTTACGTTCGATACATTGACGCAAAAACATGCTGAACAGGAGAACATGACCCTGGATGCATTGAAAAGCGTGATCGCAGAGATCTACCCCAGGCAGAACCAGTTTTATGTGATTGATTTTAAATGTTTATAATTAAAATCGAAACGCACGTTCGCTGAAATTAAAGTGTAACTGTCTGATTGTAATTTAGAAACGTTATGTTTAACTTTATTTTGGCTAACAGGTGTTCACTGGAATCATTCTCAGTTAGCATAGTTATGCGATGAATAATCATCTTTTGTTTTCCCGGAGTTTTGTATGGTGAGTAGACCATTAATCGCACAGGGATATTCGCTGGCTGAGGAAGTAGCCAACAGCATCAGCCACGGCATTGGCCTGGTGTTTGGGATTGTCGGTTTAGTGTTATTGCTGGTGCAGGCGGTGGACGCCAATGCCAGCGCGATGGCCATTACCAGCTACAGCCTGTATGGCGGGAGTATGATCCTGCTGTTCCTGGCGTCGACGCTGTATCACGCGATCCCGCATCAGCGGGCCAAGATGTGGCTCAAGAAATTTGACCACTGCGCTATCTATCTTCTGATTGCAGGCACTTACACACCGTTTTTGCTGGTGGGGCTCAACTCACCGCTGTCGCGTGGCCTGATGATTATTATCTGGAGCCTGGCACTGCTGGGGATCCTGTTTAAGCTGACCATAGCGCACCGGTTTAAGGTGCTGTCACTGGTCACCTATCTGACAATGGGCTGGCTGTCGCTGATTGTGGTGTATCAACTGGCGGTCAAACTGTCGGTAGGGGGCGTGACGCTTCTGGCCTTAGGCGGCGTGGTGTACTCGCTCGGGGTGATTTTCTACGTCTGCAAGCGCATCCCTTACAACCATGCCATCTGGCACGGCTTTGTGCTCGGCGGCAGCGTATGCCACTTTTTGGCGATCTATTTGTACGTGGGACAGGTGTAGTTTTTAAACCATGCGGGCGGTTGCCCTCACCCCGGCCCTCTCCCACAGGGAGAGGGAGGGCACTTGGATACAATTACTCTTCTAACGAATACGGCAGCGGCTCGATGCTCAGTGTGTTCGCATCGTCACGCACGCGGAACACGCTATCGGCTTCCATGTCGTTGTTCATGACGGCTTGAACCAAAAGACGTCCATCATCCAGCTGTACGGCGGCTAACACGGTGCCGGTGCGGCGCCAGTTATCACCCATCTTCAGCTCTAAGTCTTCACCCGCTTCAGGTACGCGGCTGGCATGGCCCGCCAGCGTCCACAGCGCTCGTTTGTTAGCTCCGCGGAATTTTGCACGCGCCACCATCTCCTGGCCGGTATAACAGCCCTTTTTAAAGCTGATACCCCCCAGCGCCTGCAGGTTCGTTGCCTGAGGAATAAACTGCGCGCTGTTTGCTGCGTCAATCACCGGCAGACCCGCTTCGATGTTCAGCGCCAGCCACTGCTGACTATTGTTGAGCTGCGCTTCGCCGCGCAGCGCTTCGGTTACGCGTTCGGCCGTTGCAGCATCCGTGACTAACAGGAAACGCTCCGCCGGGTGTTCAAACCACAGGATAGAGGTCGCGCCTTCGCTGACCACCTGCTTTTCTGCATCCGGCAGTTCGCTGAAGAGATTTTTCAGCGCCGCACGCGCCTGGAAACCGGCCACTCCCAGCAGGACATGTTCGTCGTCCGGGGCGATAGTGACTTTGGAGAAGACCGCGTACTTCTTCAGCTCTTTGAGCTGGGCCTCTTGCAGGCTGCGGCGCTCAATAAAAGCAAAGCCGTCCTGACGGCGGAAGAGGCGCAGGTTGCTCCACATTTTGCCTTTTGGGTCGCAATGCGCGGCCAGCAGGTGCTGGTGTTCGGTCAGCTGGCTGACGTCGGCGGTCACCTGGCCCTGCAGGTATTTTTCGGCGTCGGCACCGGCGAGCGTTGCCAGCGCCCAGTCATCAAGAGAAATAAGCGTCAGCGGCAGACGCGCAGAGGCGGCGGGCTGGCGAGGAGAAAATGGTGTAAATGCCATAACGATATCCTGAATTGCTTAACGCTTTGATAATGCCTAATGGTAAAAGAGCCTGCAGGCAATGCAAGTGCTTTCAACAGACCATTTGTGCCCTAAACCGGTTATGCGTAGCGCTACGCAAAATAATGTAATCCGCTGTCTTTGTAGGGATTATTCTGGAAGCCTGCTCGGCGATCGCAATATTCCAGTAATGAAACGGTCAAAAACACGTTACACTAGCTGGTGTCCCCGTAGAGAAATAAAGAACACTGAACGGGGTACCGACTGTGCCAAACGTAATGCAGGAAACTGAACATGGATATTAACAACAAGGCCCGTATTCACTGGGCGTGCCGTCGCGGCATGCGTGAACTTGATATTTCCATCATGCCTTTCTTCGAATATGAGTATGACAGCTTAAGCGATGATGATAAGCGTCTGTTTGTTCGCCTGCTTGAGTCTGACGATCCGGATTTATTCAACTGGCTGATGAATCACGGCAAACCCGCCGACACCGAGTTGCAACGGATGGTGCAATTAATTCAAACACGGAATCGGGAACGTGGTCCTGTGGCAATCTGATCTTCGCGTCTCGTGGCGCTCGCAGTGGATGTCTTTATTGCTCCACGGCCTGGTTGCGGCCTTTGTTTTACTGATGCCGTGGCCGCTGAGCTATACGCCGCTGTGGCTGCTGTTACTGTCGTTTGTCGTTTTTGACAGCGTACGCAGCCAGCGTCGCATTAATGCCCGTCAGGGAGAGATTAAATTACTGATGGATTCCCGCCTGCGCTGGCAGGGTAAAGAGTGGGATATTCTCGGTATGCCCTGGATGCTCAACTGCGGCATGATGTTACGGTTACGCAAGGTGGACGGCGGGCGTTGCCAGCATCTGTGGCTGGCGGCTGACAGTATGGATGCTGCCGAGTGGCGAGACCTGCGCCGGATGCTGTTGCAACAAACGACGCAGGGGTAATGCGCGTTAGCTAAACTTTTCAGCCATTTCGCCCAGAATCTGCTCGCACCAGCTTTGCAGGCGCTCATCGCTGAGATCGTACTGGTTCGTTTCATCCAGCGCGAGTCCAACAAACAGCTCGCCGTCGGCAATAATCGGTTTTTTACTGGTGAACTCGTAACCTTCGGTTGGCCAGTAGCCGATAAACGACACCCCTTTCGGCGCCAGCTTGTCATGCAGCATACCGAGCGCGTCCAGGAACCATTCCCCGTAGCCCAGCTGATCCCCCATGCCGTACATGGCAATGATTTTGCCGTCGAGATTGACTGAATCGAGTTGATCCCAGATGGCTTCCCAGTCTTCCTGTATCTCACCAAAATCCCAGGTTGGGATGCCAAGGATCAGGACATCGTACTGTTCCATCAGCGCGACCGCATCATCTTTCAGGTTATGCAACGTCACCAGTTCCGGGCCAATGATGTCGCGAATTTTCTCTGCCGCCATTTCGGTGTAGCAGGTGCTGGAACCATAGAACAGACCAATATTCATCGCGTAACTATCTCAATACTTGCTTTGACTTTGCGCGTAGTGTACCAGAAACCGGTCGCAATCAGGCATAATGGCCTGACTGCAAAATCAAAGGGGCTGATGTGGAAAAGGATCTCGCACTGATCGAACAGTTTCTCGACGCGCTGTGGCTGGAGAAAAATCTGGCCGAGAATACCCTTAGCGCCTACCGTCGCGATCTCACCATGCTGGTGGAGTGGCTTGCGCACCGGGGATTATCCCTTGCGAGCGCGCAGCGTGACGACCTGCAGGCGCTGCTGGGGGAACGTATCGCGGGGGGCTACAAAGCCACCAGCTCCGCGCGTTTGCTCAGCGCCATGCGCCGGCTGTTCCAGCATCTCTACCGTGAGAAGATTCGCGAAGACGATCCCAGCGCGCTGCTGGCATCCCCTAAGCTCCCGCAGCGGCTGCCGAAAGATCTCAGCGAAGCACAAGTTGAGAGATTATTACAGTCACCGGCTGTTGACCTGCCGCTGGAGTTACGCGATAAAGCCATGCTTGAGCTATTGTATGCTACCGGCTTGCGCGTTTCGGAACTGGTTGGCCTGACGATGAGCGACATCAGCCTGCGTCAGGGCGTGGTGCGCGTCATTGGTAAAGGAAACAAGGAACGGCTGGTTCCGCTGGGTGAAGAGGCGGTTTACTGGCTGGAAACGTACCTGGAGCACGGTCGTCCGTGGCTGCTCAATGGTACGTCTATCGACGTCCTGTTTCCGAGCCAGCGCGCTCAGCAGATGACGCGGCAAACGTTCTGGCATCGCATCAAGCATTACGCCACACTGGCGGGTATCGACAGTGAAAAGCTTTCGCCGCACGTATTGCGTCACGCCTTCGCGACGCATCTGTTAAACCACGGCGCTGATTTACGTGTGGTGCAGATGCTGCTGGGACACAGCGATCTTTCCACGACGCAAATTTACACCCATGTCGCGACGGAACGCCTGCGGCAGCTACACCAACAGCACCACCCTCGTGCGTGAGTGCCGACGAATTGTAACAGGATCACATATGAAAAAGTCTTTCGCGCTGTTCACCCTGCTGGCAGCCTCATTTACCGGTTTCGCCCATGCGGACGACGCCGCCATCAAACAGTCGCTGGCTAAGCTTGGCGTCACCGGTAGCGATATTCAGCCTGCACCGGTTGCCGGCATGAAAACGGTGCTGACCAACAGCGGCGTGCTGTACGTCACCGAAGACGGCAAACACATCATTCAGGGGCCAATGTACGACGTGAGCGGCGCGCAGCCGGTGAACGTCACCAACCAGCTGCTGATGAAAAACCTGAACGCGCTCGAAAAAGAGATGATCGTCTATAAGGCGGCGCAGGAAAAACACGTCATTACCGTCTTCACCGACATCACCTGCGGCTACTGCCACAAGCTGCATGAAGAGATGAAAGACTACAACGCGCTGGGCATCACCGTGCGTTACCTGGCCTTCCCGCGCGCGGGCGTGCAGAGCCAGCCAGAGCAGGACATGAAGGCTATCTGGTGTGCGAAAGACCGTAACAAAGCGTTTGACGACGCGATGAACGGCAAAGGCGTTAAGCCGGCCTCCTGCGACATTGATATCGCTAACCACTATGCGCTCGGCGTGCAGTTTGGCGTGAGCGGTACGCCTGCGATAGTCCTGAGCAACGGCTATGTCGTTCCGGGCTATCAGGGACCAAAAGAGATGAAAGAGTTCCTCGACGCGCACCAGAAACAGTTTGGTGGTAAATAATCCGCGTGAAAGCCCCGATAAAATTGCGCCGCCGCGAGGCGGTTGAATCCGTTGATTTACCGGACGATCTCCCGGCGCTGCTTAAGCGTCTCTACGCCAGCCGCGGCGTGCGTCGCGCTGAGGATCTTGAACGCAGCGTGAAAGGGATGCTGCCCTGGCAGCAGCTGAGCGGTATCGAAAAAGCCGCTGAAATGCTCTACAACGCGCTTCGAGAGGGAACGCGGATTGTGGTGGTGGGCGATTTCGACGCCGACGGCGCAACCAGCACCGCGCTGAGCGTGCTCAGCCTGCGCGCGCTGGGCTGCGATAACGTCACGTATCTGGTACCGAACCGTTTTGAAGACGGCTATGGCCTCAGCCCGGAAGTGGTCGATCAGGCCCACGCCAGTGGCGCACAGATGATCATGACCGTCGATAACGGGATCTCTTCCCATGCGGGGGTCGATCATGCTCACGCGTTGGGGATCCCGGTGCTGGTCACCGATCACCACCTGCCGGGCGAAACGCTGCCGGATGCGGAAGCGATTATTAACCCCAACCTGCGCGACTGCGATTTCCCATCGAAATCCCTCGCAGGCGTGGGCGTGGCGTTTTATCTGATGCTGGCGTTACGGACCCTGCTGCGCGATAAGGGCTGGTTCGACTCCCGCGGTATTGCCGTTCCTAACCTGGCAGAATATCTCGATCTGGTGGCGCTGGGTACCGTCGCGGACGTGGTACCGCTCGATACTAATAACCGTATTTTGACCTGGCAGGGCCTAAGCCGCATTCGGGCGGGCAAGTGCCGTCCGGGGATCAAGGCGCTGCTGGAGATTGCCAACCGCGATCCGCTCAAGCTGGCGGCAAGCGACCTGGGCTTTGCCCTCGGCCCGCGTCTTAACGCAGCCGGAAGGCTGGACGATATGTCCGTCGGCGTGGCGCTGCTGCTGTGCGACAACATCGGTGAAGCGCGCGTGCTGGCCAACGAGCTGGACGCGCTGAACCAGACCCGTAAAGAGATTGAGCAGGGGATGCAGGCCGAAGCGCTGACCCTGTGCGAAAAGCTTGAACGCAGCGGCGATACGCTGCCGGGCGGCCTGGCGATGTACCATCCCGAGTGGCATCAGGGCGTGGTGGGCATTCTGGCGTCGCGTATTAAAGAACGTTTCCACCGGCCGGTGATCGCGTTCGCCCCCGCGGGTGACGGCACGCTGAAAGGCTCTGGCCGCTCAATTCAGGGGCTGCACATGCGCGATGCGCTGGAGCGTCTCGATACGCTGTATCCGGGTCTGATGATCAAGTTCGGCGGCCATGCGATGGCGGCAGGCCTGTCGCTGGATGAGGCGAAGTTCGACGAGTTTCAGCGTCTGTTTGGTGAGCTTGTCACCGACTGGATTGACCCGGCCCTGCTGCAGGGGGAAGTGGTGTCCGATGGCGAGCTTTCACCGCTTGAGATGACGATGGACGTGGCGCAAATGCTCCGCGATGCCGGTCCGTGGGGACAGATGTTCCCGGAACCGCTGTTCGACGGGCGTTTCCGCCTGCTGCAGCAGCGCATCGTCGGCGAACGTCATCTGAAAGTGATGGTCGAGCCCGTGGGCGGTGGACCGCTGCTGGACGGCATTGCCTTCAACGTCGATACCTCCATCTGGCCGGACAACGGCGTGCGCGAGGTCGAGCTGGCGTACAAACTGGACATCAACGAGTTTCGCGGTAACCGCACCCTGCAGATCATCATCGACAATATCTGGCCAATTTAGCGGCAGTAATCTCTATAAAAAAGGGCTTGGATTCGGTACAATCCCGCTCTTATCACCGCATTTTGACAAGTCCATAAAAGAAAACAGACCATGTTTGAAATTAATCCGGTAAAAAACCGTATTCAGGACCTCACGGAGCGCTCTGACGTTCTTAGGGGGTATCTTTGACTACGATGCCAAGAAAGAGCGTCTTGAAGAAGTAAACGCCGAGCTGGAACAGCCGGACGTCTGGAACGAACCTGAACGCGCACAGGCGCTGGGTAAAGAGCGTTCCTCTCTCGAAGCTATCGTAGATACGCTGGATCAAATGGCCCAGGGGCTGGAAGATGTTTCCGGTTTGCTGGAGCTGGCCGTCGAAGCCGACGACGAAGAAACCTTTAACGAAGCCGTGGCAGAACTCGACGTGCTGGAAGAGAAGCTGGCGCAGCTGGAATTCCGTCGTATGTTCTCCGGCGAATACGACAGCGCTGACTGCTATCTCGATATTCAGGCTGGTTCTGGCGGCACCGAAGCGCAGGACTGGGCCAGCATGCTGACGCGTATGTACCTGCGCTGGGCAGAAGCGCGCGGCTTCAAAACCGAAATTATCGAAGAGTCTGAAGGTGAAGTTGCGGGTCTGAAATCCGTCACCATCAAGATCATTGGCGATTACGCCTACGGCTGGCTGCGTACCGAAACCGGCGTTCACCGCCTGGTGCGTAAGAGCCCGTTCGACTCCGGTGGCCGTCGTCATACCTCCTTCAGCTCCGCGTTTGTTTATCCGGAAGTTGATGAGGATATTGATATCGAAATTAACCCGGCGGACCTGCGTATCGACGTTTATCGCGCATCCGGCGCGGGTGGTCAGCACGTTAACCGTACGGAATCAGCGGTACGTATTACCCACATTCCAACCGGGCTGGTAACACAGTGCCAGAACGACCGTTCCCAGCATAAGAACAAAGACCAGGCCATGAAGCAGATGAAAGCGAAGCTTTATGAGCTGGAGATGCAGAAGAAAAATGCTGAGAAACAGGCGATGGAAGACAACAAGTCCGACATCGGTTGGGGCAGCCAGATCCGTTCTTACGTCCTTGATGACTCCCGCATCAAAGACCTGCGTACCGGGGTTGAAACCCGCAACACGCAGGCGGTGCTGGACGGCAGCCTGGACCAATTTATCGAAGCAAGTTTGAAAGCAGGGTTATGAGGAACCAACATGTCTGAACAACAAGCACAGGGCGCTGACGCGGTAGTCGATCTTAACAACGAACTGAAAACCCGCCGCGAGAAGCTGGCAGCGCTGCGCGAGCAGGGCGTGCCGTTCCCGAACGATTTTCGTCGTGACCATACCTCAGACCAACTGCACGCTGACTTCGACGCTAAAGAGAACGAAGAGCTGGAAGCGCTGAACGTTGAAGTGGCCGTCGCAGGCCGCATGATGACCCGTCGTATCATGGGTAAAGCTTCCTTCGTGACCTTGCAGGACGTGGGCGGCCGTATTCAGTTGTACGTTTCCCGTGACGACCTGCCGGAAGGCATCTACAACGAGCAGTTCAAAAAGTGGGACCTGGGCGATATCCTGGGCGCGAAAGGTAAACTGTTCAAAACCAAAACCGGTGAACTGTCTATCCACTGCACCGAACTGCGTCTGCTGACCAAAGCCCTGCGCCCGCTGCCGGACAAATTCCACGGCCTGCAGGATCAGGAAGCGCGCTATCGTCAGCGCTACCTGGATCTCATCTCTAACGATGAATCCCGTAAGACCTTCAAAATTCGCTCCCAGATCATGGCCGGTATCCGCCAGTTCATGGTGAACCGCGACTTTATGGAAGTGGAAACCCCAATGATGCAGGTGATCCCTGGCGGCGCGTCTGCGCGTCCGTTCATCACCCATCACAACGCCCTGGACCTGGACATGTACCTGCGTATCGCGCCGGAACTGTACCTGAAGCGTCTGGTGGTCGGTGGTTTCGACCGCGTGTTCGAAATCAACCGTAACTTCCGTAACGAAGGTATCTCCGTTCGTCATAACCCAGAGTTCACCATGATGGAACTCTATATGGCGTATGCGGATTACAAAGATCTGATCGAGCTGACCGAATCCCTGTTCCGCACCCTGGCGCAGGACATTCTGGGCACCACGCAGGTTCCATACGGTGAAGAAGTCTTCGACTTCGGCAAGCCGTTCGAAAAACTGACCATGCGCGAAGCGATCAAGAAATACCGTCCGGAAACCAACATGGCGGACCTGGATAACTTCGATTCTGCGAAAGCCATCGCCGAAAGCATCGGTATCAAGGTTGAGAAGAGCTGGGGTCTGGGCCGTATCGTGACCGAGATCTTCGAAGAAGTGGCCGAAGCGCATCTGATTCAGCCGACCTTCATCACCGAATACCCGGCTGAAGTCTCTCCGCTGGCGCGTCGTAATGACGAGAACCCGGAAATCACCGATCGCTTTGAATTCTTCATCGGCGGCCGCGAAATCGGCAACGGCTTTAGCGAGCTGAACGATGCAGAAGACCAGGCTCAGCGCTTCCAGGACCAGGTAGATGCGAAAGCGGCAGGCGACGACGAAGCGATGTTCTTCGACGAAGACTACGTGACCGCGCTGGAGCACGGTCTGCCGCCAACGGCGGGCCTGGGGATTGGTATCGACCGTATGGTGATGCTGTTCACCAACAGCCACACCATCCGCGACGTGATCCTGTTCCCGGCCATGCGCCCGGTGAAATAAGCCGTTAAGATGTAAAAAAAGCCCCGAAAGGGGCTTTTTTATTGCGCCGCGAAGGCTTTGAGTTTTTCGCGGGCGGTCGTCGCTTCCATGACCATCCACGGGCTAAAGGCCCAGGGCGTCGCGTCCAGCGCGCGGAATAACGCGTCCAGCTCAACCCACTGATAGTCCATCACTTCATCTTCGTTTATCGTCACGTCATTGGTGATGCGGGCAGCGAATACCGGGCAAATTTCGTTTTCCACGATCCCGGACGGGTCGGTTTCCCGATAGCGAAATTCCGGGGCGACGGCGGTGATATCGGTTAGCTCAGCGCCCACTTCAAAGCGGCAGCGGCGAATTATCGCCTGTATCGTCTCTTCGCCGGACTGCGGGTGGCCGCAGACGGAGTTGGTCCAGACGCCGGGCCAGGCTTTTTTGCTTAAGGCGCGCCGGGTGATCAGACATTCGCCGTTTGCGTTAAAAAGCCAGGAGGAGAAAGCCAGATGCAGCGGGGTATGTAAGGTGTGCGCGGCATATTTTTCCTGAGTGCCAATCACCATTCCCTGGTCGTTTACCAAAATAACGTGTTCTTGAATACTCATTGATGCTCCAGTGCCAAAATGCCGAGTGGTTCAGCACCATCAGCCGGATCATTATACTGCATTCTTATACGAACGGTTTGGCGCGTAGAGCGGAAAAGGGCATGACCCATATTCGTTTTGGCTGTTATCATAGTGCGCCATTCACGCTGACCGAGGATCTGTTTTGTTTGCAGGAAGCCTGACGAGAAACCCCATCACCGCCATTTTTTGCCTGACGCTGACGCTATTGCTGGCGGGCTGTTCAGGGAGCAAATCTTCGGATATGGGCAGCTATTCCGGTTCGGTCTATACCGTTAAGCGCGGGGATACCCTGTACCGGATTTCGCGCGCAACGGGAACCAGCGTGAAGGATCTGGCGCGGCTGAATAACCTCTCTCCGCCCTACACCATCGAGGTGGGGCAGCAGCTGAAGGTTAGCGGCGGATCGTCCTCGGGCAAAAAATCCTCTTCGAAAGGCAAAACCGCCAAAGTGACGCCGTCTTACGCGGTGCCGCAGTCGTCCTGGCCGCCGGTCGGTCAACGCTGCTGGGTCTGGCCGGCCAGCGGTAAAGTGGTGCTGCCTTACTCCCTGTCTGAGGGGGGTAACAAAGGTATTGATATCGCGGCTGCACGCGGTACGCCGGTTTATGCCTCCGGAGCAGGGAAGGTGGTTTACGTGGGTAACCAGCTGCGCGGATACGGTAACCTGATCATGATTAAGCATGGCGAAGACTACATCACGGCCTATGCGCATAACGATACGATGCTGGTCAACAACGGGCAGAACGTTAAAGCCGGGCAGAAGATTGCCACCATGGGCAGCACCGGCACGGACGCGGTGAAGCTGCATTTCCAGATTCGCTATAAGGCGACGGCCATCGATCCGCAGCGTTATCTGCCTGCGCCCGGCAGCAAACCGAAGTGCTAAGTGATTATTTAATCGCCGGTTAGTTGTGAAGAGGCTTGTATGAAGGTGCGTAAGGTCTATAATGCCTTACGCACCTCAAAGCGGGCGTAGTTCAATGGTAGAACGAGAGCTTCCCAAGCTCTATACGAGGGTTCGATTCCCTTCGCCCGCTCCAGTATCAACACTTCTGAAGTCCTCCAGATTCAATTTTTACTCGATAAATCAGCGGTTACAGATTGTTAAACCTCTCTGAAATATTCCTCGATTTATTGATGTTTAACATAATAATTACATAAAGATTTGGTCAGGTGTATATAAAGTCGCTCGGTAATCCTTTAAAAGATTGAAATGTTAAGGGCACAAATAGTGCCCTTATGATTGTGTATAGGTATACCAAGCTGACTTATTTATGCGAAATCTTGAAATTAAAGATGGATTATGTAAGACCGTTTGGATAAATTAGTAACGTGGATAATCTGGAAAGAGATATTGAGCATATGGAAACTAAGTTACCTGACAATTTTTTTCAGATTGTCCTGGCAGCAGCCGATCACAGAAAGGCCGAAATTGTCCTAAGCAGTATTTTCGATAAAGTTTCTAAAGATGCATGGAGATATGTGTGATAATACCTAATGAGAAGTCGAAGTTAATAAAGGCAAGACTAATTCTTGCACAACAACTACTTGAAGAAGCTGACGTATTACCTGGTCTTGAAGGCTATAACTTCAGCAATCCAGACAGTGATTCTGATGACCCTTTCTTTCATATGCGGCATGAAAGAGAAGCCCTGGTGGTTTACCTCCTCCTGACTTGTTTTGACCTTCTGGGACAGTCACAACCGCACGTTCCCTTTATGAAATGGCTAACAAGTAACGATTCTGTACTTATTGATGAAAGAAGAGCAGCGGCGGAAGGGCTTGATTCTGAAAACAGTGATTATGTTGCTCATGCTTTAGGGCTGTTTAATTATTATAATAGGCATCACGGAGCAACAATTGCCTTTTATTCCGGAATTGATCTGCTTCCCGAAAATGCTAGAAACCATTTGTTGTCTACAGTTGATGTTGCAAAAGAAGATCCCGATGCAAGGAAACCTGAAAATAAAGATAAAAATATAAGTTATTGCCGTATTCCAATTGATGATGATGCTAAGGTATTAAAACTCCAGAAGGAGTATTTATATACAAAAAGAAATGAATTCACTCACCAGCTCTCACAGAGACACTTTTCATCGGTCCCGATGATGTCAGGTTTTGGCCGTAATGCAGATTTCAGTAATACTCTTTCGGAGTCTGGAGCCTCTTGGGCTATTTTTGTTTCCGACGGAAAAATAAATTACGGCGGCGTTAATCAGGAAGTAAAAGATAAATATGTCTACACGCTTTCTGATTGGCCGTTTGTTTTATTTGAGGTTCTGTATTCAGCGCTTGGTGAAGAATTCGACAGGACCTCAATAAAATTGAAGTTCTTCATTCAAATTATGAATTCTGGAGAAGACTTTGTTGTAAATTATCCTTCCGTTGATCATGAAAAAGTAGCTGAACTCCTGTTAAATCAGCATGGCGTCTCCAGAAACTGATAGGTTGCATTTCAGTGAGTCGGTTGAGTGGGTAGACTTACGATTTTCTAGAAGCCCAACTGTCTAAGGGGTCGGTTTGGATGATGAAATCGTCGGTCATCGCAGTATGACTGCCCCTAACCTTACAGCAGAAACATATTGATCAGCGGGACCTGGCTGAACTGGTTGATCGGTTGGCGCCCATTTTGCTGGCCGGATATCTATCGTCAACGCAGGTAATTTCGCTGGTAAACTATATAGTGCAGGAAGGCGAAACAGCTGACGCCAAAGCCTTTGGACGCGAACTGGCAGAGCGTGTGCCGCAACACGGAGACGCACCTATGACCATCGCACAACAGTTCGAACAGAAAGGCGTTGAAAAGGTTATCCAGCAGGGGAGCCCGTTAGGAGAACAACGTGGCATTGAAAAAGGCAAACTCGAAGTAGCCCGTACCATGCTGCAGAATGGCATTGACCGCAACACTGTCATTAAAATGACCGGTTTAACCGAAGAGGACCTGGCACAGATCCGCCACTAATCCCCCTTTCCTGGCACACCCTATCCGGCCATTAGCAAATACTGGTGTGGCAGGGATACACCAGATTCAGGCTCTGCCTGCCACCCACAGCGATTAAACAGCTTCATCACCTGCTGGTGATGGTTTTGCTGGCTTGCTGCAGGCTGATGCTCCTCTGCCCAACATTACCGGTACGCTACTCAGGTTCCTGGCTTTCAAGCTAACGGGTCTGAACTTCATGAGCAGTTCTGTTCATAACTTTTGTGCTTATATCGTTAGTGGGTGATATCTCTGCTTTTGCAGTCACGACACAACAAAGACATTATCTTATGATAGATTAATTATCCAATATATTGATATATAAGTAAAATTTATTTAAGTACACTCAGCATGTCAGATTTAAAAAGGCCGCATCCCGCAGCCTTTTCCCCTCACATTCACCCTTTCGGGAACACCCAAACATGCTTCTCAGGCAGCGAAAGATGGCAGTGCTGCGGATCCCGAACCTCATGTCCATACGCGCGGATCACAAAATCATCCCCCACCGTGCGGAACAGGTACTCCCAGCGGTCACCGAGGTACATGCTGGTGAGCAGCGGCAGCTCAAGCTGATTTTCCCCTGGCCCCTCGACCACCGCCACGCGCTCGACGCGGATCACCGCCGTGGCTTCTTCACCGCTCTGCACCCCTTCACCGGCCTGGCCCCACAGCACCCAGCCTTTCCCTTCAATACGCGCTTTGCCGTCGCGCACTTCGGTGACCTTGCCGTGCAGGCGGTTGTTGCTGCCCATAAACTCGGCGGTAAACAGCGTCTTCGGCGAGCCGTACATCTCCTGCGGCGTGCCCTGTTGCTCAATTTTGCCGTTGTTGAGCAGCAGGATGCGGTCGGATATGGACATAGCTTCATTCTGGTCGTGCGTCACCATCAGCGCGGATAGCCCGAGCTTGATAATCAGCTCGCGCAGGAACACGCGGGCCTCTTCGCGCAGCTTGGCGTCGAGGTTAGAGAGCGGTTCGTCCAGCAAAATCACCGGCGGGTTGTAGACCAGCGCCCGGCCAATCGCCACGCGCTGCTGCTGCCCGCCGGAGAGCTGGTGCGGGTGACGTTTGCCCAGATGGCCCAGACCCAGCTGGTCCAGCACGTCCTGCACGCGCTGCTGGATCTCTTTGGCCGGGACTTTGCGCAGCTTGAGCGGATAGGCCACGTTCTCAAACACGGTCTTGTGCGGCCACAGGGCATAGGACTGGAATACCAGCCCAAGGTTACGCTCTTCCGCCGGGACCTCGCTGCGCGGCGTGCCGTCGTAAACTTTATTATTGCCAATGACAATCGACCCCTGCGTCGGTTTTTCCAGACCCGCGACGGCGCGCAGCAGGGTGGTTTTACCGCTGCCGGAGGGGCCTAACAGGGAGACCACTTCGCCGCGCTTCAGGTTCATGGAGACACCTTTTAAAACAGGATTGTCGCCGTAGGTTAAGTGCAGATCGTCAACCGCTAATTCAATCATGTATTTTCACTCCGAAACGAAGGGCAATGCCCAGACCTACCACGACCAGCAGGATGTTAATGAAAGAGAGCGCCGCCACGATATCGATGGCACCCGCGGCCCAGAGGGAAACCAGCATCGAGCCGATGGTCTCCGTGCCGGGTGAAAGCAGGTACACACCCGTTGAATATTCGCGCTCAAAGATCAGGAACATCAGCAGCCACGAACCGATAAGACCGTAGCGGGAGAGCGGAATGGTGACGTGGCGGGTGATCTGCCCGCGCGTCGCTCCGGTGCTGCGCGCCGCTTCTTCAAGCTCCGGCCCCACCTGCAGCAGCGTGGAAGAGATCAGCCTCAGCCCGTAAGCCATCCACACCACGGTATAGGCCAGCCAGACGCTGAAAATGGTGCTGCGCAGCGAACGCAGCCAGACGATGACGTTTTCACGCATCCAGTCGTTCCAGGCGAACCCGGAAAGCCAGCCGGATTTCAGCGAGTTATCCAGCCACATCGGCAGGAACAGGAACACCCACAGGAACGCCAGACCCGCCAGCAGGCCAGGCACGGCGCGCGGCACCAGCACGCTGTAGTCCAGGAAACGCGTGGTGTTGTCCGGCTTGCGGTGCATGGCAATGCCGACAAACAGGTAGCACACCACGGCCAGCGCGCCGCCAATGACGCCAATCGCCATGGAGTTGACGATGGCGCGCAGCAGGTTGGGCTGCGCCCAGATGGTGCGGAAGGTGTTCAGAGAAAGCTCGTCCCACAGCGAAACGCCCACGCCCCAGTTGGAGATAAACGCGCGCAATACCACGCCGAGCAGCGGAACGCCGATGGTGACGGTGAGCCAGAAGGCAATCACTCCGCCAGCCACCCAGCGCCATTTACCCAGCGGCAGCGCGCGGGCCTGCGAAGCCTTACCCTTCATAGTGACGAAGCGGTTGGCGGTGCGCATCAGGCGACGCTGGAGCATCACCAGCGGGATGGTGATACAGATAAGCACCACGGCAACCGCCGCCATCAGGTTATAGGATGGGGTGCCCATCTTGTTTGTCAGCTTATAGAGATAGGTCGCCAGCACCATGTTGCCTTCCGGGTCGCCGAGGACCAGCATCAGGCCGAACACTTCCAGCCCCAGGAAGAACAGCAGCACGGTGGCGTACAGAATGGACGGGCGCACCATCGGCAGGCTGACGGAGGTCATCACCTGCCAGGGTGACGCGCCCGCGGTGCGCGCGGCTTCTTCCACATCGGAGCCCACGCTGCGCAGCGCTGACGAGATATACAGATAGGCGTGCGGGACGTGCGTCAGGCCGGCGATGACCACAATGCTCGACATGTCGTAGATATTCCACGGCACAAAGCCAATCAGCGCCTGAGCCCACTGGGAGAGAAAGCCCACCGGACCGGCAGCCACCACGTAGCCGAAGCCCAGCACCATCGGTGAAACGAAAATCGGGACCAGGATAAGCGGCTCAATCAGCCGGCGGCCGGGCAGGTCGGTACGCACCATCAGAAAGGCCAGCACGCCGCCCAGCGGAATGGAGATAAAGACCAGCCCGAAAGCAAGAATAAAGCCGCTTTTCAGGGCCTTATAAAAATCAGGGTCGGTGAAAATAAACTCAAATGATTCAAAGCTCCACTCTTTTGACGGCGAAAAGAACGGGGCGGACAGGAAGCTCTGGATCACGATAAACGACAGCGGGGTGTAGATAACCAGGGCGGTTATCAGCACGACGATGCCTCGCGGCAGGCTTTGCCACTTTCTGCGTAATGTATTCATGGGGTATCCCTGGTGTTGCAGCCCAGAAAAACGAACTCAGTCGATAAGGGAGCGCGGCGGCCTGCGCCGCGCTCAGACGCTTATTTACCGGCGGCGGTACGCCACTCTTTGATGTACTCCAGGCGTTTTTTAGGCTGCAGATATTCCAGCAGCGTTTCATCAACCGGAATTGGCTTCAGCGCGTTGCCGAGGATTTTGGTCAGGCCGTCGATATCATTTTTCCCTTCGATATCGTTACGAATGGAGGGAATATCCGCCTGATTGGCCAGAATGTTTTGCCCTTGTTCAGACAGCACATAGTCCAGCCACAGCTTCGCGGCGTTGCTGTTTTGCGATTGCTGGCTGATGAACGACACGCGCGACAGCACCAGGGTGTAATCTTTTGGATAGGAGATGCCGAGCGACGGATCGTTCTTCGCACGCGCTTCCGCGTAGGAACCGAGGATGTTGAAGCCGATCAGGTTTTCACCGGAGGAGACGCGCTCCATCATGGTGCCGGTAGACGACTGCACCGATAAGCCACCTTTGGCGACGTCGGCCAGGGTTTTGAAGTAATTAGGATCGGCGTTGTGATCCTGAACCGAGAGCATAAAGCCCAGGCCCGATTTTTCGATGTCGTAGGTGGTGACTTTGCCCTTGAATTTGTCCGTCTGGCTGGCAATCAGCTTCGCCAGCGCGGCGTGAGAATCCGGCACGTCGCCGGCCGGGATGAGGCGCTTGTTGTAGATAAAGACCACCGGCTCATAGGTGGTGCCGTAAGCCTTATCTTTCCAGACCGCCCATTTCGGCAGCTGGCTTTGCTCCGGCGATTTATACTCCATAGCGTAGTCGGTGGCGAGCTTCAGGCCGGTGTCCATTGAGGAGCTCCAGACCACATCGCCGCTCACGCCGCCGGAGGCCTGTTCGCTGATGAAACGGTTGTACAGCTCGGTGCTGTTCATGTCGTTGTATTCGACTTTAATGCCCGGGTAGGTTTTTTCGAAGCCCTGGATCAGCGGTCCGGCGGCCTTGATGTCGGTGGTGGAGTAAATAACAACCTTGCCCTCTTTCGTTGCGGCATCAACAACTTTTTGATACTCAGCAGGATAGCCCTGCGGCAGGGCAGAGAGTGCAGAAGCAGAGAACAGTACAGTAGCGGTAAGCAGAGAAATTCGGAACGTGTTCGACATTATAGTTAACCTTTTAGTTACATTTGAGGAACTAATTGTCAACATAGCGTATCGGGCTCCACCCACAAGAGGGTGAAGCGGGCAATGATTCCGAAGTGTGATTGTCGCCGTCGTTTCAGCAATTAACACCATAAAATCCGCGAACGTTAGCTTGTGAACGGTTCTGGATTACGGTTTATCGGGCGCTTTGCGGTATAACCTTCGCGGATGACCAATATTGCCATACAGCATTTCGATGCTGATTAACCCGCTCTCCACGCAGTATTCAAGGTAGCGACGCCCCGTGGTTTTGCTGATCCCCACGTTTTCCACCACCTCTTCAACCGACATCGCATCGTCGGGATGCTCGGCGAACAGGCGTTTAATCCGTTCCAGCGTTTGGGGTTCAATGCCCTTCGTCGACGGCGTAATGGAGGCTTCCGCGGCGGGCAGATTAAACAGGCGATCCAGCGCATGCTGGTCGACCACCTTCACCTGCTGCACGGTGTGGATGAAACGCATAAACCGCTCCAGCGAGGCGTGCAGGCGCTGGAAAAAGACGGGCTTAATCAGGTAGTCAAACGCGCCGCTGCGCATGGCGTGGCTGCAGGTCTGCATATCGCTGGCGGCGGTGATGAAAATCACCGAGCATTCGTAGCTTTTCAGCAGCGGATTATCGATGAGCTCCACGCCTTTACCGTCCGGGAGATAGTTGTCCAGCAGGATAAGCCGAGGTTGATGCTGACGAATCAGGCTGCATGCCTGCTCAATCGACGCGGCGATGCCCACCACGCGCAAATGGAAATTCTTCTCGATATACTCGCGATGCAGCTCCGCCAGGTGCGGCTCATCTTCAACTATCACAACGTCAAGTGGTCGGGTCATGCTGTTGCCCATTCGGAATAAACACAGAAAAAATAGTGCCCTGCGGCGTGTTGTCGGCAATCTCAATACTGCCGCCGGCCTTGTCGATATATCCTGCCACCAGGAACAGGCCAATACCGTGCTCGGTACCCACAATGTCGTTTTCGCTGTCCGGCTTGCTGCTGAATCCCTGGCGGAAAATGTGCGGCTTCATCGCATCGTCCACCCCGCAGCCCCGGTCGGCCACCTCGATCAGCAGCTCCTGGTTACGGTCAGAAATGTAGAGTTCTACCGGCGCGTGAACCGGGGCGTTGAGTGTCGCCTCTACGGCGTTGTCCAGCAGGTTACCAATAATGGACATCAGCTCCGTTTCACTCAGCGCGGCAGGCATGCGGGTGAGCTGGCAGGCGGGGTCAAACAGCAGCTCGATGCCTTTTTCGCGCGCGCTGACGTATTTTCCGAGCAGCAGCCCGCACAGCGCCGGGGAGACAAAATGGGCTGAGACAAAGTCCAGCACGCGCTGCGCGCCCTCTGACTGCACCTGAATGTAACGGATGGCCTCGTCATAGTGTTTCATCTGCAGTAACCCGACGAGAGTGGCGGTCCAGTTCAGCTGTTCGTGGCGCATAATGCGCAGGTTATCCGCATAGCGTTTGATCTGACTGAGCTGGCTGCTGAGGGTGTTAATGTCGTTTTTGTCGCGAAAGCTGTATACCCAACCGCTTTCAACGCCCGGTTCGACCTCAATGGCTACCCGGTTGACGATCACCTCGCGCTGGTTCAGCACCGCAATCTGGTCGTGGCTCCCGCTGCTCACCGAGGCGTAGCGCTGGGATAAAAAGCCCGGCGCCGTCTGCAGAATGTCTTCCAGCGGTTTACCGATAAGTTCTTTCTCATTTTGCCGAATATCCAGCATTTCGCGTGCCGCGCGGTTAATTAAAATCAGCTGCTTCTCGCCATTAACGGCAAATACGCCTTCGTACATGGCTTCTAATAGCGCGCGCTGCTGCAAAACCAGCTGAGCGATATCTTTCGGCTCCAGCCGGAACATCTGTTTTTTCAAATTGCGGGTAAACAGCCAGGAGAAAATAAACAGCAGCAGCAGAAGCGCTGCGCCGTACAGCCCGGACTGCCAGAGAATGCGGGCGTTAATATTGGCAATATATGACGTCAGATAGCCGACCGAGACAATGCCAATCACCTGATGCTGCGCGTTGAAGATGGGCGCTTTGCTGCGTAGCGACACGCCAATTCCGCCCTGACGCACGGAAATAATGGTTTTGCCCTTTAACACCTCGGCATTATCGCCGCCGATCATCGGTAAATTAATACGCTCCGGGGATTCCGAATGATAAAGGTGCTGTTCCTCGGTATCGCCAATCACAATGTAGCTGGCATCGCTTTGGGCGCGCAGCGGCTGAATTAACCGGGCTATTCCCGGAATATCTCTGGCCGCTACCATTGCCGCCAGACCCGGCATCAGCGCGATCTGGCTGGCCTGAACCCGGGCGCGCTGGCCGAGATCGTGATGGAGCTGTCGGTCAATAAAATGGAACAGGATTGTTCCCAGCAGAACTAAAAGCAGGCAGGAGAAGCACACCAGCGCTAAAAACAGCTTTACCTGAAAAGAGAGTCTGCGTTTCATTCAACCTGCGGAAGTTATGTAAAAGTGACATTTGCCGAGCCTGACATGGGCCAATAGCGGACGCAATCTGGCGAGAAAAGAGTTGTGACCTGGCTTTTCGTTTTCGGCGTTATAGCCATCAGGATCCCGTAAGGCTATGCTTCATTCAGCACGATAATAATTACAGAGGCAATGTCATGGATAAAGAACTACTGGATGCGGGTTACCGGGCCTATACCGGCGAGAAAATTGACGTTTACTTCAATACCGGGATCTGCAAACACTCAGGTAACTGCGTGCGTGGGAGCGCAAAGCTGTTTAATCTGAAACGTAAGCCGTGGATCATTCCCGATGAAGTGGACGTTGAAACGGTTGTACGCGTGATTGATACCTGCCCGAGCGGTGCGCTGAAGTATCGCCAAAAATAAGCGAGGAACCATGGATATTCTGGAAGGCCATAATAAGTTTTACGTGAATGATGCGAACGGCAATCAGGTCGCGGAGATTGTCTTCGTACCGACCGGCGAGCATCTGAGCATTATCGAGCACACCGACGTGGATGAGAGCCTGAAAGGGCAGGGCGTCGGTAAACAGCTGGTGGCGAAAGTGGTGGAGAAGATGCGCGGTGAGAATCGCAAAATTATTCCGCTGTGCCCGTTCGCGAAGCATGAGTTTGATAAAACGCGGGAATATGACGATATTCGGGCGTAAATAACACCGGCGATGGCCGGTGTTTTTTTTATCTTACCTGCTCAAACAGCAATACCATCGCGATCAGCACCATTATCCCTCCTGACGCCATGCTCACCAGACGCGCCGCCTGTGGCCGGGTCGCCAGTACCGCTTTCGAACCATACCCCACCAGCAGATAGACCAGCGTACAGGTGATAAGGTGCATCACGCCAAGCGCGGACATCTGCATCGCTATCGACCAGCTTCCGGTCGGGTCGGTAAACTGCGGAAGCAGCGCCAAAAACAGCAAAAAAACTTTCGGGTTAAGGCCGCTAATGCAGAGCCCTTTCACCGCCCACTGTCTCCAGTTTCCCGCATGGTGGGTAGCCTTTTCCGGTGCGGCAGGGTGACGTAACAGTCCGATGCCAAGCCACAGGAGATACGCGGCCCCCGCGACGGTCAGCCCGGTTAACGCCAGCGGATGCTGAGCAATCACTACGCCCACGCCAGCCACCACAACCAGCGTGGCTAATAGATGCCCGGACATTAACCCCATCACCGCCGGTACCACGCGTCGCCCGTTAATCCCGGCGCTAATGGCGTAGGCCCAGTCGGCGCCCGGCGTCATGATAAGCAGAAAAGAAACCACCCAAAAGCCGGCCACAATACTCATTTCCATCGTCCTGAAGACTCCCGCAGTGCGTCAAAGGTTGAGAAAAAGAATATCGCTAACCCTGCGAAATAGGCTTTCAATGTTATGCTCATAACACCGTGAAATTGAGAAAATCTTCCACATGGATAGCATCGATCGAAAAATTCTTGCTGAGCTACAGTCTGATGGCCGCTTATCCCTTACCGAGCTGGCGGAAAGAGTGAATCTGAGCCTCTCGCCGTGCCATCGTCGCGTGAGGGCGCTGGAGCAAAGCGGGGCGATAACGGGATACCGGGCCAGCCTCGACCCCGCCAAAATGGGATTCAACTTCCTGGCGATAGTGTTTGCGACGCTGAAGGAGGGTGACCGTAAGGCGGTTAGCGCGTTTGAAGCGGCGGTGGAGGAAATTCCGCAGATCGTGCTGGCACAGCGCCTGTTTGGCGATCCCGATTATCTGATGCACGTCGTGACCCGCGACCTTTCCGCTTTCCAGAAGCTCTACGACGAGAAGCTCTCCGCCATGCCCGGCGTGCAGCATCTTCGATCTACGCTTGTCATGAAAACGGTGGTGCAGGACAGGCCTTTTCCGCTGTAAGCAGCAGGCCAGGACTGAAAGGCCTGCCCGGCAGAGCGCCGGGCAGGAAAGGAAATTAGCCGACAAACATCACCGACACGCACAGCACGCCGACGATCAGCGTCAGCAGGTTGCCAATCGAGCGGTACTGTTTCAGGGAGGGGAGCAGATACGTCGACAGCGTCGGCATGATAAACAGGATCATGGCGATAAGCGGGCCGCTGATGGCGTAAATCATCGAAATGGCGTTCGGGTTAATGCAGCAGACGGCAAAGGTGATTAACGACACCCCCATAATGGAAATCGCGCGGTTAAAGGCGCGGCTCTTTTTCACGCCTACCTGATTAAGCGACGACTTCACGATCTCCGTCGCCCCTTCAATCACCCCAAAATAGGTGCCGAGGAACGATTTCGACATCGCAATAATCGCCACGATAATCCCGGAAATGCCCAGCCACGCCGGAGAAGAAGGCATCATCGACAGCGCGGACAGGATCGTTACCCCTTGCTCTTTGGCGGCCACAATGTACGACGGCGGAATTGAGAGCAGGCAGCTGAAGACAAAAAACAGCACGCTCAGGCAGATGATCAGGTACGCCACCTTCATGATTTTCTTACATTTATCCATGGCGCCGTCGGCAAACTTCTCGCGACGGTCAACGGCAAACGTTGAGATAATCGGGGTATGGCTGAAAGCAAATACCATCACCGGAATCGAAATCCATACCTGATGCAGGGTATGGCGATCGACGGCCATCTGGCTGGTCAGCAGCGAGGGTTGCCAGCTTCCGGTCAGATAGAGCGAGACAAAAAGGAAATAGGCAATCAGCGGAAACACCAGGAAGCCCATCACTTTTATCGTGATATGGCGACCCATCAGGAAGATCAGATTCAGAACCAGCACCACCCCCAGGCTGACCAGCACGCGAACGGCAGTATCCACCGTCAGGTGTTTCGCCAGCTGCTCCGTGAGCGAGTTGGTGATGGCCACCGCATAAATCTGCACCACCACAAAGAAGGCGATGAAATAAAGCGTGGTGATCAGATTGCCAATCTTCCTGCCGTAATAGTGCGAGACGGCGCCGGTGATCCCTTCGTTGCCTTTTGTTTTCGACGACAGGATAAATTGCGCCAGCGCCCGGTGCGGCCAGTAGGTTAAGGGGTAGGCCACGAGGGCGGTAATAAACAGGACGATAGCGCCTGCGGAGCCCAGCTGAATGGGCAAGAACAGCGTTCCTGCGCCCACGGCCGTGCCATAGAGAGCGAAACTCCAGAGAGTCTCATCTTTTGACCAAATTTTCGACATTAGAGCAACGTATCAACTATCAAACCATCGGAATGGCGTGCAATTTACCATAGTTATGCCTGAAGAGCGCAGTTGCTTCGACGGAGTTTGGCCGGAACGGGCGTCCGGCCAGAGGCGGTTTAGCCTGCCAGGGCGCGCCGTTGCTGGCGACGCTTAAGAAATTTCTCGCGCAGGCTATCGTACGCCCAGTTATAGAACATGGTGTACGGCAGGAAGAACAGGAAGAAACCTATTTCCAGCGTGAATGCCTGAAGCAGGGTAACGCCCAGCACGGCGGCGACAATCGACACGCCAATCACAATAAACCCGCATTCGAACCCCAGCGCATGCAGCGCACGCACTTTTGCGGTACGTTTGACGCGCTGAACGGGCCAGAAACGGTCGAAGCCGAAGTTATAAAGAATGTTCCACAGCATGGCGGTGGTGGCCAGAATAATGGTCAACCCCCCCATCTCCACCACGGAACGCTGCATTAGCCACGCCGCCGTAGGGGCGAGGATCGCCGTAGCAATCCCTTCGAAACAGACAGCATGAAAGATCCGCTCCGGCAGTTTACGTTGGAGTGCATCCTGATGTTGCATAGTCATAGACCTCATTAATTCGCCGGTATGGGCGTTGATGCAGCCTATTTTTATCGTTAAAGCTGATATATTAAAGATAGTATCCATCGCTAAAGTAGATAGGTTATGCGCTATTCACCCGAAGCCCTCAATGCGTTTGTCGAGACCGTTGCGGCGGGCTCTTTTTCCGCTGCCGCACGCCGGCTGCGTAAAAGCCAGTCGACGATCAGCACGTCCATTGCCAATCTTGAAGCCGATCTCGGTTTCGAGCTGTTTGACCGCTCGGCGCGCCAGCCGGTGTTAACGGTCCAGGGAGAACAGGTGCTGGGCTACGTGCAGGCCATCCTGGCCGCCAGCACGCGGCTGGACGAGCTGGCGGTGTCGCTAACGGCGCAAACGGAGGCGCGTCTGACGTTTGTTCTTTCCGATACCCTCAACCCGGACGTGCTGGAAGATATGATGAAACAGTTTGACGCGCGTTTTCCCCATACGGAATTCGAATGTCTGATTGGCGAGGAAGAGGACGTGATCGATCTGCTGCAAAAGGAGCGAGCGCAGATTGGCCTGACGGAAGCGCGCGAAGGTTACCCTACGGATATTGGCGCCACCCGGTTGCCGATGCAGACCCGCATGGCGATCTATGTCGCGACCACGCATCCGCTGGCCGGACAACATGACGTTCAGCATGACGAGCTGCACGGCTGGCGGGAGCTGCGGCTCAGCACCTATCTTGAGCGCGAGGCTGAGATCGCGCGCGGGCCCGTCTGGTCAGCGCCGAATTACCTGTTACTCTTGAGTATGGCGGTACAGGGATTTGGCTGGTGCGTGCTGCCGTGCGCGCTGGTGGATGAATTTGCCGCCGCGAAATCCCTGGTACAGCTCAATGTTCCCGGCTGGCCGCGGGCGATCGGCATCGATCTGCTGTGGAATAAACGATCCCCTCCCGGCGTTGCCGGAAGCTGGCTGCGGCAGTATCTGCAGGATGCGCGCTGATCCTTGTGATTAAACTCACTATTTTTAAACAATTAAGATAATTGCCAGTAACAATCCTCTACTATCGTCATGTCATTTAACACAGAGGTCGTGATGAAAGATGTCGTAATAGTGGGTGCGTTGCGTACAGCTATCGGCTGTTTTCAGGGAGCGCTCGCGCGTCACTCGGCGGTTGAACTGGGCAGCGTGGTGGTAAAAGCGCTGGTGGAACGCAGCGGGATCGCAGCACATGAAGTTGATGAGGTGATCCTGGGACAGGTCCTCACGGCCGGTGCCGGGCAAAACCCTGCGCGTCAGGCGGCGCTGAAGGGCGGGCTGCCCAATACCGTTTCGGCCATCACCATCAACGACGTCTGTGGTTCTGGATTAAAAGCGCTGCATCTCGCGACGCAAGCCATTCAGTGTGGTGAAGCGGACGTGATCATCGCGGGCGGGCAGGAGAATATGAGCCGCGCGCCGCACGTGTTGACCGACAGCCGGACCGGCGCACAGCTGGGCAACAGTCAGCTGCTCGACAGCCTGGTGCATGACGGGCTGTGGGATGCGTTCAATGACTATCATATGGGCGTGACGGCGGAAAACCTGGCGCGCGAGTACGGCATCAGCCGTGAGGTGCAGGATGCCTATGCGCTAAGCTCGCAGCAAAAAGCGCGTGCGGCAATTGATTCCGGTCGTTTTCGCGACGAGATTGTCCCGGTCAGCACGCAGCGTCAGAGCGGCGAGCGTATCCTCGTGGATACCGATGAACAGCCGCGCACCGACGCCAGCGCTGAAGGCCTGGCGAGGCTGAACCCCGCGTTTGAAATGCAGGGCTCGGTGACGGCGGGAAATGCCTCTTCCATTAACGACGGTGCTGCCGCCGTCATGATGATGAGCGAAAGCAAAGCCCTTGAACTCGATCTTCCGGTCCTGGCCCGCATTAAAGCATTCGCCAGCGTGGGGGTTGATCCTGCGTTAATGGGGATCGCACCGGTCTACGCTACCCGCCGCTGTCTGGAGCGCGCGGGGTGGCAGCTTTCGGATGTGGATCTGATCGAAGTGAACGAAGCCTATGCCGCGCAGGCGATCTCCGTCGGAAAAATGCTGGAGTGGGATCCTCTGCGGGTCAACGTTAACGGCGGCGCGATCGCGCTGGGGCATCCTATCGGTGCGTCCGGCTGTCGGATCCTGGTTTCGCTGGTCCACGAAATGAAAAAACGTAATGCCCGCAAAGGGATTGCCACACTCTGTATAGGCGGCGGGCAAGGGGTGGCGCTGGCCATCGAACGCTAACCTCTTCTCAAACAACATGACCTCCTCCGGGAGGTTTTTTTTCGCGTCCTTTTTCTCCCGGCGGTTGAATTGTGATCCGAACATCATTTCCGCTATAAACAAAAATAAAAATGAAACGATGTTTTAAATATAATTGAAAAGCCCACTTTATGCCGATAGTATGTGCTCATTATGAAAAACGGAACGCTGTTTCGTTTATTTCCGCCTTCGGGCATGACCACATCTGGAGGTTACCGTGGACGTCAGAGAAAGCATCCACAGTGCGCACGCCAAAACGCTCGATACTCAGGGGCTGCGCAATGCATTTTTAGTCGAGCAGGTATTCGAGGCCGACAGGTACACCATGGTTTACAGCCATATCGACCGCATTATTGTGGGAGGGATTATGCCCGTCACGAAAAGCGTCTCCGTGGGCGGTGAGGTCGGTAAACAGCTGGGCGTGAGCTATTTCCTTGAGCGTCGCGAGCTGGGAGTGATTAACATCGGCGGGCCGGGCACCATCACCGTAGACGGACAGTGCTATGAGATTGGCCACCGCGAGGCGCTGTACGTGGGCAAAGGGGCGAAAGACGTGGTCTTTGCCAGCATCGACGGCAGCAGGTCAGCGAAGTTTTACTACAACTGCGCGCCGGCTCACTCCACCTACCCAACCAAAAAAGTGACCCCGGCGGACGTCGCACCCGTGACGCTGGGGGACAACCTCACCAGCAACCGCCGCACCATCAATAAATACTTCGTGCCGGACGTGCTGGAGACCTGCCAGCTCAGTATGGGATTGACCGAGCTGGCACCGGGCAACCTGTGGAACACCATGCCGTGCCATACCCACGAGCGCCGCATGGAAGTCTACTTCTACTTCAATATGGATGAGGATGCCTGCGTGTTCCACATGATGGGACAGCCGCAGGAAACGCGCCATATCGTGATGCACAACGAGCAGGCGGTGATTTCACCGAGCTGGTCCATTCACTCCGGCGTAGGGACGAAAGCCTACACCTTTATCTGGGGAATGGTGGGTGAAAACCAGGTCTTCGATGATATGGACCATATTGCGGTCAGCGATCTGCGCTAGTCGCGGGCGGTGAAGCATAAACCTGCCTGTGAGTGACAGGCTCTGAAAGAGTAAGGAATAAACATGATTCTGGATGCATTCTCTCTGCAGGGAAAAGTGGCCGTGGTTTCCGGGTGCGACACCGGGCTGGGTCAGGGGATGGCGTTAGGCCTGGCGGAAGCGGGCTGCGATATCGTCGGAATTAATATCGTTCAACCGACTGAAACCATCGAACGCGTGACGGCCCTGGGCCGCCGTTTCCTGAGCCTGACCGCTGACCTGCGTAAAATCGATGCCATTCCTGAACTGCTGGACCGCGCGGTGGCTGAATTCGGTCATATCGACATTCTGGTGAACAACGCCGGGCTGATCCGCCGCGAAGACGCCATCAGCTTCAGCGAGCGCGACTGGGACGACGTGATGGATTTGAACATCAAGAGCGTATTTTTCATGTCCCAGGCGGCGGCGAAGCATTTTATTGCGCAGGGGAAAGGCGGCAAAATCATCAATATTGCCTCTATGCTCTCGTTCCAGGGCGGCATCCGCGTGCCGTCGTACACCGCGTCCAAAAGCGCCGTAATGGGCGTGACCCGCCTGCTTGCAAACGAATGGGCGAAACATAACATCAACGTGAATGCGATTGCGCCGGGCTACATGGCGACGAACAACACGCAGCAGCTGCGTGCGGACGAGCAGCGTAGCGCGGAAATCCTCGACCGCATTCCGGCGGGACGCTGGGGTCTGCCGAGCGATCTGATGGGGCCGATTGTCTTCCTGGCCTCCTCCGCATCGGATTACATCAACGGCTACACCGTGGCTGTAGACGGTGGCTGGCTGGCGCGTTAATTCCACCCGTATTAAGAACCTCTGCCCGTGGGCGGAGGTTTTTTTTGCGCAATAATTGGCTTAGTCCATATCGATAAAGATGAAAAATCCATACTAAAAAATCACAAATGACGGCAATCACACTTTTATTGCTTAAATATTAACTAATTAGTAAAAATACGTGATTATTCGCCACGAGTTGAAATTGTAATGTCCATCACAGAACCGTATGCCGTAGCGGAATAATCCATAACTTCGCGATTTCCGGCCTGACACTTTTCCTCGCTTTCTCGTAATTTCAGTTAACGAATTTTGCTGTTGAGGCAGGAAAAATATGACATCGATAAATGACTCTACCCTAATGCCCGCTGCACTGCGCGATACTCGCCGCATGAACCAGTTTGTCTCCATTGCAGCCGCCGTGGCGGGCCTGTTATTTGGACTGGATATCGGCGTCATTGCCGGCGCGTTACCGTTTATTACCGATCACTTTACACTTAGCAGTCGCCTGCAGGAGTGGGTGGTGAGCAGCATGATGCTCGGCGCGGCCATTGGCGCGCTGCTCAACGGCTGGCTGTCGTTCCGCCTGGGGCGTAAATACAGCCTGATGGTCGGGGCAGTTCTGTTCGTTGCCGGCTCCATTGGCTCGGCGTTTGCCGCTAACGTTGAAATCCTCCTGCTCTCGCGCGTGCTGCTGGGCGTGGCGGTGGGGATTGCGTCCTACACGGCGCCGCTTTATCTCTCCGAAATGGCGAGTGAAAACGTGCGCGGCAAGATGATCAGCATGTATCAGCTGATGGTCACGCTGGGTATTGTGCTGGCGTTCCTGTCTGATACCTACTTCAGCTACAGCGGCAACTGGCGCGCGATGCTGGGTGTGCTGGCCTTACCTGCACTGGTGCTGATCGTCCTGGTGATTTTCCTGCCAAACAGCCCGCGCTGGCTGGCGCAAAAAGGGCGTCACGTCGAAGCGGAAGAGGTCCTGCGCATGCTGCGCGATACCTCGGAAAAAGCGCGCGAAGAGCTGAACGAGATCCGCGAAAGCCTGAAGCTAAAGCAGGGCGGCTGGGCGCTGTTTAAGATCAACCGCAACGTGCGCCGCGCGGTCTTCCTCGGCATGTTGCTGCAGGCGATGCAGCAGTTCACCGGGATGAACATCATCATGTACTACGCGCCGCGCATTTTCAAAATGGCCGGGTTTACCACTACGGAACAGCAGATGATCGCGACTCTGGTGGTCGGGCTGACCTTCATGTTCGCCACCTTTATTGCGGTATTCACCGTGGACAAAGCCGGGCGTAAACCGGCGCTGAAAATCGGTTTTAGCGTAATGGCGATCGGCACGCTGATTCTCGGCTACTGCCTGATGCAGTTTGATAACGGCACGGCCTCAAGCGGGCTTTCCTGGCTTTCTGTCGGTATGACCATGATGTGTATCGCAGGTTACGCGATGAGCGCCGCGCCCGTGGTGTGGATCCTGTGCTCCGAAATTCAGCCTCTCAAATGCCGTGACTTTGGCATCACCTGTTCCACGACCACCAACTGGGTGTCGAACATGATCATCGGCGCGACGTTCCTGACGCTGCTGGACGCGATTGGCGCAGCGGGAACCTTCTGGCTCTATACGGTGCTGAACGTCGCGTTTATTGGCGTCACGTTCTGGCTGATCCCGGAAACCAAAGGGGTGACGCTGGAACATATCGAGCGCAAGCTGATGGCAGGGGAGAAACTGCGGAATATCGGCGTGCGATCGTAATGACTGTTTAAGCGTTCAACACAAGTCAGAGTTGGTAAAATGGTTAGTAATTACAATAATAACGTAATGAAATTCACTACCAACTCTGGCAGGGAAGGATGAATAGAGGGATTTGAACTTAGGATAATTCTTAGGATAATGTATCATCGGAACACCGCTGTTATTTGCGCAACATGAAACGCATCCTAAAAAGAAGAATGTCTATGTCTGAGATGGATATCAAAAAAAGCACCGATCTTGATTTTCCCCGTTATACCTCCCCGGTAATACACGCTAAAGAAATTGATCTTTTCGGTTTACTAGCGGTCCTTTTGGCGGCCAAAAAACGCATTGTCACCATTACCCTTGCTTTTGCACTGGCGGGGCTGGCCATTTCATTTTTACTGCCGCAGAAGTGGACCAGTAAAGCAGTGATCACTCAGGCAGAATCGTCGCAGTGGAACCCGCTGCGCCAGATGATGGTAGCGTTGCAGGTACTTGACGTGGACGCGAAAATTTCCCGTCCGGAAGTCTTTGACATGTTTATTAAAAAGTTTCAGTCGCAGTCATTGCTCGAAGAGTACCTGAAATCCTCTCCTTACGTGATGTCACAACTTAAAGATGCCGAGGTGGATCCGCTTGAGCTGCATCGGGCGATAGTTAACATTTCAGACAGAATGAAAGCGGTGAATGACGCTCAGGGAAAAGACGCGGATAAAGCGCCTTTTGTTTCCTGGACATTGAGCTTCACTGCCCCGACAGCTGACGATGCGCAAGCCGTCCTGAATGGATACATCGATTATATCGCGGCTATTGTTGAAAAAGAGACGGTGCAGAATATCCGCAACCAGATCGCCCTGAAAAAGAACGTCGTTGAGCAGCAGCTGGAACTGGATCGTGTCCGTCTGACCAATATTCATAATACCAACCTGCAGCGACTGAATTATTCGCTGGAAGTGGCAAATGCCGCAGGCATTAAGAAACCGGTTTACAGCAACGGGCAGGCCGTAAAAGATGACCCGGATTACTCCGTTGCGCTCGGCGCTGACGGTATCGCGCAAAAGCTGCAGATTGAAAAAAATCTGAAGGACGTGACCGAGCTGAATGCGGATTTCCAGAACCGGGAATACCACCTCGCACAGCTGAAAAAGCTCTCCTTTGCCGATGTTAAACTTGAGCCATTCAGATACCAGCTTTCTCCCTCCATGCCGGTGAAAAAGGATGGCCCGGGCAAGGCTCTGATTGTCGTTCTGGCGGCGCTTCTGGGGGGCCTGTTTGCCTGCGGTAGCGTTTTACTGCGCGAGGCGATGCTCGCCCGTACTTCGCCGCCGGAGCCGGTAGCGGAATAAGCTCTGCAGTTTAAAAAGGCGCTGAATACAGCGCCTTTTTTTATGTGCATCGATTGTGTTAAAAATGAAACACAGATAAGGAGGGATGATGAAAACGATCGGCCTGTTAGGTGGAATGAGCTGGGAATCGACAATCCCTTATTACCGCCTGATTAATGAAGGGGTAAAACAGCGTCTGGGCGGTCTGCACTCCGCAAGCCTGCTGCTGCACAGCGTTGATTTCCATGAAATCGAAGCCTGCCAGTCGAGCGGGGAGTGGGATAAAGCCGGGGAGATCCTGGCCCAGGCGGCGCTGGGGCTGGAGCGCGCCGGCGCCGAGGGTATCGTGCTTTGTACCAATACCATGCACAAAGTGGCGTCGCATATTGAGAACCGCTGCGCGCTGCCGTTTCTGCATATCGCGGACGCAACCGGGCGTGCGATTGCGGCATCCGGAATGCGCCGCGTAGCGCTTTTGGGGACACGCTACACCATGGAACAGGATTTTTATCGCGGGCGCTTGCACAGTGAATTTGGGATCGAGAGCCTGATCCCGGATGAAGACGATCGGGCGCGCATCAATCAGATTATCTTTGACGAGCTCTGCCTCGGTACCTTCAGCGAATCTTCCCGCGCGTATTACGTCAGCGTCATCGATAAACTCGCGCAGCAGGGGGCTGAAGGGGTGATCTTCGGCTGCACCGAGATTGGCCTGCTGGTGCCAGCCGAGCGAAGCCCCGTCCCGGTATTCGATACCACCGCCATCCATGCCGCGGATGCCGTGGCGTTTATGCTGTCATAACGGGTTTTGCAGGTCAGGTAAGCGAAGCGCCACCTGACGCGCGTGCTCCTTTAAGTGTTCGGTGAACGCGTCCACCAGCGCGGAAGCCGGACGGTGCAGCGGGCGGATCAGGCTCACGGTGAACGGGACGGAGACGCTAAAGCGGCGGATGACGATCCCGCTTCCGGCATAGTCCAGCGCCGTGAGCGGATTCACCACCGCGACGCCGACCCCTGCACGCACCATCGCGCAAATCGAAGCCGCGCTGTGCGTTTCCACCACCATTCGCCGTTTGACCTGATGCTCGGCAAATAGCGTATCCAGCAGCTGTCTGTAGCTGTCTGTCTGCGACAGGCTAATGTAGTTTTCCCCGTGGAAATCCTCCGGTGTGAGCACCGCCTTACCGGCAAGCCGATGCCCTGCGGGCAGAACGCACACTTCATCTAACGAGATCAGCTCCGTGCGTGCCGTTCCCGCCGGCGTGGAGAGGGTTTCGGTTAAGCCTAAATCATGACGCTGGGCCGAAAGCCACTCTTCAAGCAGGGGGGATTCCTGAGGCACGATGGTGAGGCTGACCTCCGGGTATCGGGCCAGAAAGGGCTGCAGCAGCATCGGCAAAAAGGATTGCGAAAAGACGGGCAGGCAGACGATCGACAGTTCGCCCTGGCGAAACTCGCGCAGGCTTTCCGCAGCACTCACTATTCTGTCCAGTCCGTACCAGGAGCGCTGGACTTCCTCGAACAGGCGCAACCCCTGCACCGTCGGGTGAAGCCTGCCCCGGGTACGCTCGAACAGCCTCAGCCCCAGCACTTTCTCGAAGCGGGCCAGCTCGCGGCTCACCGTCGGCTGCGAGGTATGCAGCATCTGTGCGGCTTCGGTGAGATTGCCAGTGGTCATCACGGCGTGAAAAATCTCGATGTGGCGTAAATTGACGGCGGGCATAGGGCACCTGAAAGCAGATAACTATCCATATCATTTTTGCATAGACTCGCGATAAAACGATATTTTTTATTCTCTTCGCGCTGTGGCGTAATCTTCAAAACGCATTTACCCGGAGAAGACCATGCCACGCCCGCTGAACCAGACTGATACCGATTTGAACGCCGACAACCTGCTGCGCCTGCCCGCCGAGTTTGGCTGCCCGGTGTGGGTCTACGACGCGCAGATCGTTCGCGAGAAGATCGCCGCCCTGCATCAGTTTGACGTGGTGCGTTTTGCCCAGAAGGCGTGCTCCAATATTCATATTCTGCGCCTGATGCGTGAGCAGGGCGTGAAGGTCGACTCCGTTTCGCTTGGCGAAATCGAGCGCGCGCTGGTGGCCGGATTCGATCCGAAAGCCGACGGCGACGCGATCGTCTTCACCGCCGATGTGATCGACGATGCGACGCTTGCGCGCGTCCACGAACTGCAGATCCCGGTGAACGCCGGTTCTGTGGATATGCTGGAGCAGCTGGGTCAGGTTTCTCCCGGCCATCGCGTCTGGCTGCGCGTGAATCCGGGCTTTGGTCATGGTCACAGCCAAAAAACCAATACCGGCGGCGAAAACAGCAAGCACGGGATCTGGTATGCCGATATGCCTGCGGCGCTGGAGGTATTACAGCGCTACGGTCTGAAGCTGGTGGGGATTCATATGCACATTGGCTCTGGCGTCGATTACGGCCACCTGGAGCAGGTGTGCGGCGCGATGGTGCGCCAGGTTATCGACTTCGGTCAGGATCTGGAGGCGATCTCTGCCGGTGGCGGTCTCTCCATTCCTTATCGCGAAGGCGAAGAGGCGATCGATACCGATCACTACTACGGTCTGTGGAGCGCCGCGCGTGACCAAATCGCCGCGCATCTTGGTCACGCGGTGAAGCTGGAAATTGAGCCGGGTCGTTTCCTGGTCGCGGAAGCCGGCGTGCTGGTTTCGCAGGTGCGCAGCGTCAAAGAGATGGGGTCTCGCCACTTCGTATTGATTGATGCAGGCTTTAACGATCTGATGCGTCCGTCCATGTACGGCAGCTATCACCACATTACCGCCCTGGCCGCCGACGGCCGTGATTTAACGCAGGCGCCGCGCGTTGAGACGGTCGTTGCGGGCCCGCTGTGCGAATCGGGTGACGTGTTTACCCAGCAGGAAGGCGGCAAAGTGGAGACCCGCGCGCTGCCAGAGGTCAAACCGGGTGATTATCTTGTGCTGCATGATACCGGTGCCTACGGGGCGTCGATGTCATCTAACTACAACAGCCGCCCGCTGCTGCCGGAAGTGCTGTTTGATAACGGCAAGGCACGGCTGATCCGTCGTCGTCAGACCATTCAGGAACTGCTGGCTTTAGAACTCATCTGATGAAAGTACGGCCCCGTTGTAACCGAATCGCGTAACACCAGCGTGCCGGTAAACGGCGGGATGGCATCGACCGGTTGGTTTTTTGCCAGCCGGATCGCCTGATCGATGGCCGTGACAATCATATTGTCGATGGGCAGATAAACCGATGAGAGCGCAGGCTCCAGCCATTTCGCGCTTGGGGCATCGTCAAAGCCGAACAGTGAAATATCCTGCGGAATTTTAAGCCCTGCCTGGTGTAACGCTTTGGACGCCCCCAGGGCCATATCGTCGTTACAGGCAAACAGGGCGCTAAACGGCACACCATCAGCAATCAACTCCTTGCACAGCTCGTATCCCCGCGTCATTCCCGCATCGCCGTACTTTACCCGACGCTCGTCCAGGCGAATGCCGTGCTTTTCCAGCGCCTTACGGTAGCCCATCAGCCGCGCTTTCCCGGTTGGGGTGTGGATCGGAACGGTGATACAGGCGATCTCCCGATGGCCCTGGGCGATCAGGTAATCCACGGCCTTAAACGCGGCATCCTGCTGTTCGAAAAATACGCAGCGATCCGGCGCCTGGCTCACTTCTCGGTTAATGACCACCAGCGGCGTTTTCACGGTGTTCATCAGTTTGACGATCGCTTTTTCGCTCATGTAGCGCGTGTAAAGCACGATGGCATCGCACTGGCGATCGGCCAGCATCTGCACCGCCTGTTCTTCCTGTTCCGGCGCGTCGTGACCGTCGGTGACGATCAGCTGTTTCCCGTGAGTTTCCGTCTGCCGCGACGCCTGCTGGAGAAGACGACCAAAGTAAAAGCCGTCGAAGGTCGAGACGACCAGGCCAATGCTGTTGCTGGTCTGGTTAGCCAGCGAACGCGCGAGAAAGTTCGGGCGATAGCCCAGCTCTTCCATCGCAGCAAAGACCTGCTGACGCGTACTCTCTTTAACCTGACCTGTGCCGTTCAGCACGCGCGAGACGGTAGCCTTCGACACGCCCGCACGCAGTGAGACATCCAGCATTGTTGCCATTCTACATTCCTGCTTCCACGTAATGATTTGCAGTTTAACACAGACCTCACGGCGTATAAGCGATGCGGGAAGCGCAAAACTTCTGCCACGATCACGCTTTTTGGTCACGATTCGTCTGGCCTGCGTGAAGTAAAACTAAATAGTCTGACTCTGGTAAAATAATCGCCTAACCGAGCTGGGGCGACAGGCCAGCAAATACATGAGAAAACGCAGGTGAAACGTGAAAAAGAGTGTCATCCTCCCGCTTTACCAGGCACCGCACTATGCGGAGCAGGTCACCGACTGGCTCTGGCAGGCCTTTGGCGAAGGGCTTTCTCGGGAATTTTTCCACAGCATTATTGAGCACAGCCAGACGCAGGGAGCATTACCGCTGACCTTTATCGCCGTAGAAGACGAACAGCTTGTTGGTACGGTAGGGCTCTGGCGCTGCGATTTGATTACCCGTCAGGATCTCTTTCCGTGGCTGGCGGCGCTCTACGTTGACGACGCGGCGCGAGGCAAGGGGCTGGCAGGAAAGCTACAGCAGCACGTTATTACCTGGGCCGCGCAGGCGGGATATGAAGAACTGCACCTCTGGTCTGCCTGCCGCGACTTCTACGAACGTTACGGCTGGCAGTATATCGGTGATGGGCTGGAATACCCCAACACCCGGGTTCACCTCTATCGTTATTCGCTCTGCGCTTCCGCAGGCGATGCAACGGAGTGACGGCGAACCAGCGTCGGGCTAAACAGATGCGTAATATCCGGCGGCTGGCGCTGTTCAGCCAGCGCTAGCGCCAGCTCGGCGGCCTGCGTTGCCATGGTGATAATCGGGTAGCGCACGGTGGTCAGACGCGGGCGCACGTAGCGAGAGACCAGCACGTCATCGAAGCCAATCAGCGAAATTTCTGCCGGTACCTCAATCCCGTTGTCATTCAGCACCCCCATTGCCCCTGCGGCCATCGAGTCGTTATAGCTGGCAACCGCCGTGAAATTTCGTCCGCGACCGAGCAGCTCGGTCATGGCCTGTTCACCGCCGCTCTCATCCGGTTCACCGTAGGCCACCAGACGGTCATTACACGGCAGGCCGTTTTCGCGCAGGGCGTCGTAGTAGCCCTGCAGGCGGTCTTCCGCATCAGAAATCGGATGATTGGAACAGAGATAGCCAATCCGGGTATGGCCCTGTTGAATCAGATGACGGGTCGCAAGCCAGGCGCCGTAGCGGTCGTCGAGGGCCACACAGCGTTTTTCAAACCCGGGAATAATGCGGTTGATGATCACCATCCCGGGCATCTGCTTCATCAGGTGAATCAGCTCGGCATCCGGGATCATTTTGGCGTGAACCACCAGCGCGGCGCAGCGGTGGCGGATCAGCTGCTCGATGGCCTGGCGTTCTTTTTGCTCATTATGATAGCCATTGCCGATCAGCAAAAAATTGCCTGTCTGATAAGAGACTTGTTCAACCGCTTTCACCATGGCGCCGAAAAAGGGGTCAGAAACATCACCCACCACCAGCCCAATGGTTTCGGTGGACTGCTGGGCGAGCGCGCGGGCATTGGCATTGGGATGATAATTAAGGGATTCCATGGCGGTTTGTACCGCCTGGCGCGATGCGTCACTGGCTTTTGGGGAGTCGTTAATCACTCGAGAGACGGTTGCCACAGACACACCTGCCAGACGGGCCACATCCTTTATTGTCGCCATTCATTACCTTCTTATTGGGGGTAAGCGTTTACACACCAAATAGTGTTGCGGAAAAGCGCCGCGCATTCAAGGGGAGCGGATTTTCGCTCTCCACAAACGTGACGCAGGACAACACTGGTAGTGTAATCGTTACACGCGCAGTCATGTCTGAAGAATGTCAATCTGAACCTTTGGTTACACTTTGCGTCAGGCTGTTGCGATTGTCCGATGGCAAGGATGTTAGAGAGGTTGATACAGTCGAAATCCCAGAGGTATTGATAGGTGGAGTCAACTCCGGTTGATTAACACGCTTACACCAGCCTGCGTTTTTACGCAGGTTTTTTTTTGCCTGAAAGTTCAACCTGTAACAGCAATAGAAAATATTCACACCTGGTTGCACTTCGGCTCATTCCCTTGCGTTTTCCTGCTGGCGAAGCGCAGGTCGAACGACCACAATCAAGATCCCAGAGGTATTGATTGGTGAGAATTCTTAGTACGGTTTCGTACTCATCTCTTGCACCAACCTGCGCGGATGCGCAGGTTTTTTTTCGCCTCCACTTTTGCTGTCGCTCCCGTATCACTTCTCGTGTAATCTGCCACCATTTACTATCAACCCTCCACACTGGCTGGCAAAGGGAGTTGAGATGCTATTTGGGTTCTTCCGTTCACTCTTCCGTATTCTTTTTCGCATCCGCGTCACTGGCGATGCCCAGGCGCTTCGCGGCGAACGCGTTCTTATCACGCCAAATCATGTTTCCTTTATAGACGGCATTCTGCTGGCGCTATTTTTACCCGTGCGCCCGGTGTTTGCGGTCTATACCTCTATCAGCCAGCAGTGGTACATGCGCTGGCTCGCGCCGCTGATTGATTTTGTACCGCTCGACCCGACAAAGCCGATGATGATTAAGCATCTGGTGCGTCTGGTTGAGCAGGGGCGTCCGGTGGTTATTTTTCCGGAAGGGCGTATTTCAGTGACCGGTTCGCTGATGAAAATCTACGACGGCGCGGGGTTCGTTGCCGCGAAATCAAAAGCGACCGTGGTGCCGCTGCGCATTGAAGGCGCAGAGTTGACCCATTTCAGCCGCCTGAAAGGGCTGGTGAAGCAGCGTCTGTTCCCAAAAATCACGCTGCATATTCTGCCGCCCACGTCGTTACCGATGCCGGACGCGCCGCGTGCCCGCGATCGCCGTAAAATCGCCGGGGAAATGCTGCATCAGATTATGATGGAAGCGCGCATGGCCGTGCGTCCGCGCGAAACGCTGTACGAATCTCTGCTTTCCGCGCAGCACCGCTATGGCGCGAAGAAAAACTGCATCGAAGACATCAACTTTACCCCGGATACCTATCGCAAGCTGCTGACTAAGACCCTGTTTGTGGGCCGCATTCTGGAGAAGTACAGCAAAAAGGGCGAAAAGATTGGCCTGATGCTGCCTAACGCAGGCATCAGCGCGGCGGTGATTTTTGGTGCGGTTTCCCGGGGGCGCATCCCGGCAATGATGAACTACACGGCGGGCGTGAAAGGGCTGACCAGCGCCATTACCGCTGCGCAGATTAATACCGTCTTTACCTCTCGTCAGTTCCTGGACAAAGGCAAGCTCTGGCATCTTCCCGAGCAGCTCACCCAGGTGCGCTGGGTCTTCCTGGAGGATCTGAAAGCGGACGTGACCACCGGCGACAAGCTGTGGATTTTTGCTCACCTGCTGATGCCGCGTCTGGCGCAGGTCAAACAGCAGCCGGAAGATGACGCGATCATTCTCTTCACGTCGGGATCGGAGGGCAACCCGAAAGGCGTCGTCCACAGCCACAAGAGCATTCTGGCGAACGTTGAGCAGATCAAAAGCATTGCCGACTTTACCGCGAATGACCGTTTTATGTCGGCGCTGCCGCTGTTCCACTCCTTTGGCCTGACGGTGGGGCTGTTTACGCCGCTGCTGACCGGCGCAGAAGTGTTCCTCTACCCAAGCCCGCTGCATTATCGGATTGTGCCGGAGCTGGTGTATGACCGTAACTGCACCGTGCTGTTCGGCACCTCAACGTTCCTCGGCAACTACGCGCGCTTCGCCAATCCGTATGATTTCTATCGCGTGCGGTATGTGGTGGCCGGTGCGGAAAAACTGCAGGAGAGCACGCGTCAGATCTGGCAGGACAAGTTTGGCCTGCGCATTCTCGAAGGCTATGGCGTTACCGAGTGTGCTCCCGTGGTCTCGATTAACGTACCGATGGCGGCGAAGCCGGGTACGGTGGGTCGAATTCTGCCGGGGATGGATGCGCGTCTGCTGGCCGTGCCGGGCATTGAGGACGGTGGCCGTCTGCAGCTGAAAGGGCCAAACGTGATGAACGGTTATCTGCGCGTGGAAAACCCAGGCGTGCTTGAGGTGCCGACAGCTGAAAACGTCAACGGCGAGGTTGAAACCGGCTGGTACGACACCGGTGATATTGTCCGTTTTGATGAACAAGGCTTTGTACAGATTCAGGGACGCGCGAAGCGCTTCGCCAAAATCGCCGGTGAAATGGTCTCTCTGGAAATGGTTGAGCAGCTGGCGACGGCCGTCTCCGCGGATAAGATGCATGCGACGGTGGTGAAGAGTGATGCCAGCAAAGGCGAGGCGCTGGTGCTGTTTACGACCGACGCTGAGCTTAAGCGCGACAGGTTACTGAGCTATGCGCGTGAACACGGTATTCCTGAACTGGCGGTGCCGCGCGATATTCGCTTCCTGAAGCAGCTCCCGGTGCTGGGTAGCGGGAAGCCCGATTTCGTGACCCTGAAAGGCATGGTTGAAGAGGCGGAACAGCAAAATGCGTGAGTCAGTACACACTAACACATCGCTCAGATCGAAAGGCATGATGGCCGTTATCGCTGCGCAGTTTCTCTCTGCGTTTGGTGATAACGCGCTGCTGTTTGCCACGCTGGCGCTGCTGAAGGCCGAGTTTTACCCCGACTGGAGCCAGCCGATCCTGCAGATGGTGTTTGTGGGCGCTTACATTATCTTTGCTCCGTTCGTCGGGCAGGTGGCGGACAGCTTCCCCAAAGGCCGGGTGATGATGTTTGCCAACGGTCTCAAGCTGCTGGGTGCCGCCAGCATTTGCTTTGGCTTCAATCCGTTTATTGGCTACACGCTGGTGGGCATTGGCGCTGCCGCTTACTCCCCGGCGAAGTATGGCATTCTCGGAGAACTGACCACGGGCGATAAGCTGGTGAAAGCCAACGGCCTGATGGAGTCGTCAACCATCGCCGCAATCCTGCTCGGATCCGTCGCGGGCGGCGTACTGGCCGACTGGCATGTCCTGGCAGCACTGGGCATCTGCGCGGTGGTGTATGGCGGGGCAGTTGTGGCGAACCTGTTTATTCCTAAGCTACCTGTGGCTCGCCCGGGGCAATCCTGGCGCTTTAAACCGATGACCGGCAGTTTCTTTACCGCCTGTCGCGTGCTGTGGCGTAACGGAGAAACGCGTTTCTCCCTGATGGGAACCAGTATGTTTTGGGGGGCGGGCGTCACGCTGCGCTTCCTGCTGGTGCTGTGGGTGCCGGTGGCGCTGGGAATTACCGACAACGCGACGCCGACCTATCTTAACGCGATGGTGGCCATCGGCATTGTGGTGGGAGCTGGCGCGGCGGCGAAGCTGGTGACGCTCGAGACGGTAGCACGCTGCATGCCCGCAGGGATCCTGATTGGCGTTGTGGTGCTGATTTTCTCGCTGCAACATGCATTATTGCCTGCGTATGTCCTCCTCATTCTGATTGGTATTCTGGGCGGTTTCTTCGTGGTACCGCTGAACGCGTTGCTGCAGGAACGTGGCAAGCAGACCGTCGGGGCGGGGAACGCCATCGCGGTACAAAACCTGGGTGAAAACCTGGCGATGCTGCTAATGCTGGGGCTCTACTCGCTGGCGGTAAAAGTCGGTGTGCCGGTGGTGGGGATTGGCGTCGGGTTTGGCGGGCTGTTTGCGCTGGCGATTGCGGGATTGTGGATCTGGCAACGTCGGCGCTGATAAGTGCGGCCTGATGCCCTCACTCCGGCCCTCTCCTACAGGGAGAGGGAGCAAACCCTAAAAACGGCAACGTGCGTTGCCGTTTTGCTTTTATTACGGCGCAGGATACGTATAAACCTGATGCACCGCTTCAATCTCCGCTAACACCTCTTCACTCAGGTTCAGGTGGAAACTCTCAATATTGGTTTTCAGCTGTTCCATCGTGGTCGCGCCCAGCAGGGTGCTGGCAACAAACGGCTGACGACGCACGAAGGCCAGCGCCATCTGGGCAGGGTCAAGACCGTGACGCTTTGCGATATCCACATAGGCGGCAACGGCTTTCTGCGTCTGCTCGCCGCTGTAGCGGGTAAAGCGGCTAAAGAGGGTATTTCGCGCCCCGGCCGGTTTCGCGCCGTTCAGGTATTTCCCCGTCAGCGTGCCAAAGCCGAGACAGGAATAGGCGAGCAGTTCTACTTCTTCATATTGCGTCACTTCGGCCAGACCCACCTCATAGCTACGGTTAAGCAGGCTGTACGGGTTCTGGATGGTGACGATACGCGGCAGATCGTGTTTATCCGCCAGGTGCAGATAGCGCATTACGCCAAAGGCCGTTTCGTTAGAGACGCCAATGTAGCGGATTTTTCCCGCGCGCTGGCACTCGGTCAGCGCTTCCAGCGTTTCAAGCAGCGTTACGGCGGGGGCACTCTCATTCCAGCTGTAGCCGAGCTTACCAAAGCAGTTGGTTGGGCGCTGCGGCCAGTGCACCTGATACAGGTCGAGGTAGTCGGTTTGCAGGCGCTTCAGGCTGGCGTCCAGTGCGGCGCGGATATTCTTGCGATCGAGGATCTGATTCGGGCGGATCCCGGTATCGTTGTTGCGCGCGGGACCACTGACTTTTGAGGCAATCACCAGCTTTTCACGGTTGCCGTGTTTTGCCAGCCAGTTACCGACGTAGGTTTCGGTAAGTCCCTGCGTTTCCGGACGTGGAGGAACAGGGTACATCTCCGCGACATCAATCAGGTTAATCCCCTGGCTGACGGCGTAATCGAGTTGTGCATGGGCATCGGCTTCGCTGTTTTGTTCACCAAATGTCATCGTGCCCAACCCCAGTTGGCTTATTTCAAGAGCGCTGTGGGGGATACGGTGATAATGCATAGCCGGCTTCCTCAGTAGACTTATAGACCGCGTCAGGGCGTGCCCGACAAAGGAATATAAACATGGCAGAGGGGAAGCAAAAGGGGAAGAAAAAAATCAAAAAGGCCAGCAAGCGACTGACCTCTCTCTGTTTATCGTTCGATAATTTGCGATACTTCGTCGCGATTAATCTGCATTTTATTGCCTTCCTGGTCGCGGTAGCTGACCAGACCGGTATCATCGTCGACTTCGGGTTTGCCGTCGGTCAGGATCATTCGACCGTCTTTTGTCGCCATAACGTAATCGCTGCTACAGCCCGATACGGCAAACGCTAAACCGACTGCTGAAACTAACACTGCCCATTTTTTCATCGTTATCGTCCTCATCTGGCGCGTATCAAATCATAGTTTAGTTTTAACCTGATATTGCAACAGGAGGAAGCGGTAAAATCTTAAAAAGCAGTCGATTATGTTTGGGAGCTCGCAAAATAAGTAAAAAACTATGTTTTTAAGAGGAAATGACGTGCCAGGAGTGCGCCGGTGAAATTCTTTTTGAGATAAAAACCGCGCGGCAGCGTCAGTATCGGCTCGCCCTGCGCGCCGATTGCCTCGGTAAGTGCTTTGCTGTTGGCCGCTTTCGGGCGCAGCTGTAATACTTCTCCGTGTCGGGCGGTGATGCGCTCTACCTGCCCAAGCACAATCATGTCCATCAGCTCCTCCCAGTCCAGCCGCAGCTGTTGCTCCTCATCGTCGTTCGGGCTCCAGAGCAGCGGCGCGCCAACGCGACGCTCAGCCAGCGGGATCTGACGCTCACCTTCAACCGGTACCCACAACACGCGCTTCAGCTTGTGGCGAACATGGCTGGTTTCCCACGTCACGCCGGTGTTGCCGGTTAATGGCGCAACGCAGACGAAGGTGGTCTCAAGGGGCTTGCCCTGGCTGTCTATGGGGATGGTTTTTAACTCCACGCCAAGCGCTGCAAAATCCTGCTCGGGTTTGCTCCCTGCGCTGGCACCCAGCCACAGCTCAAGCAGCATGCCGATCCAGCCTTTATCCCGTTTCAGATCCTTCGGGATCTGAAGCCCTGCCATTGACGCCAGCTCGCCAAGCGAAAAGCCTGCCAGACGCTGTGCCTGCTGTAGCAACTGGTCCTCGCTGGACGGCGGTGAGAGCAAGGGTGTAAGCGGATGCATGAAGGTAACCTTTTGATTAAAAAATAAACGAAGAAATTGTCCCCTGTGGATAGAGTTTAACTATTTCTGTACCAATATTCCATGTCTATGATTTATAGGTTTTTTTATTGCTTTTAAATCGTTTCACCAGACCCAGAAAACCGGTTGTTCAAATATGGTCACTGACAATGAACAGGATCTTACACCATGTTATCCACAGAAAAATGGGATAACTGGGCATAACCCTGACTACTGTTTCAATTTACAGCCTTGACGTGCGATGAAAATCGAATTTTCAAACAAATTGTGACTAACTTATTGGCACAATCTGTGGATAAAACCGACGCTGTTCGATCTTTCATCAGCACGACGATCCCTGGTGTGACGATCGTCACGCTATTCTGTTTTTTGTGCATAAAAATACATTTAACTTTATGAAAAATATTGGATTATTTAAATAACGAGAAAGCGTTGGCAAGGCAGGGTTTGAGGTTGTTCATCGGTAATCAGACACTTCTTCACAACTATATCCACAGAAAAGGTGAATAAAATTCCCTTCACTGCCTCTCATCTGTTTATAACTCAGTGCTTATTTGTGAGTTATTCAAATGTTATTAGGTTGCAGCCCTGTAAGAGAGTGGTTTACCGCCTCCCTGTAGTGTGAAACAATCATTCATATATAAGGTTTAGTTTGGGGTAGTCCGGTGATTGATGACGATGGCTACCGCCCGAACGTAGGAATAGTAATTTGTAATCGTCAGGGCCAGGTAATGTGGGCCCGGCGATATGGTCAGCACTCCTGGCAGTTCCCGCAAGGCGGGATCAATCCGGGAGAGTCCCCAGAACAAGCGATGTACCGGGAGCTTTTTGAAGAGGTCGGTTTGAGCCGAAAAGATGTTCGCATCCTGGCTTCGACCCGCAACTGGTTGCGTTACAAGTTACCGAAACGTTTGGTGCGTTGGGACACAAAGCCGGTTTGTATCGGCCAGAAACAGAAGTGGTTTCTGTTGCAGTTGGTGGGCAACGATTCAGACATCAATATGCAAACCAGCAGTACGCCGGAGTTCGATGGCTGGCGCTGGGTGAGCTATTGGTATCCTGTTCGTCAGGTCGTGTCATTTAAACGCGATGTTTACCGTAGGGTGATGAAAGAGTTTGCAAGTGTGGTAATGCAGCTTCAGGAGATCCCGCCTAAGCCGCAGAGCGCACCTGCATGGCGACGTAAAAGAGGTTAAGCTACGCAAATCATGCTCACCCGCTTGCGAGAAATAGTCGAGAAGGTGGCCAGTGCTCCGCGTCTGAACGAGGCGCTGAATATTCTGGTCACTGACATCTGTCTTGCGATGGAAACCGAGGTCTGTTCGGTGTATCTGGCCGACCACGATCGGCGCTGCTATTACCTGATGGCGACCCGTGGTTTGAAAAAACCACGTGGACGCACCGTCACGCTCGCATTTGATGAAGGTATCGTGGGTCTGGTTGGGCGGCTGGCTGAACCCATCAACCTTGCTGATGCGCAAAAACACCCCAGCTTTAAATACATCCCTTCCGTAAAAGAAGAGCGCTTCCGCGCTTTCCTTGGCGTGCCGATTATCCAGCGTCGCCAGCTGCTCGGCGTGCTGGTTGTCCAGCAGCGCGAGCTACGTCAGTACGATGAAAGCGAAGAGTCTTTCCTTGTCACGCTGGCCACGCAGATGGCGGCGATCCTCTCCCAGTCCCAGCTTGCCGCGCTCTTTGGTCAGTATCGCCATACGCGCATTCGTGCCCTTCCGGCATCGCCAGGCGTAGCAATTGCGGAAGGCTGGATGGACGCCACGCTGCCGCTGATGGAGCAGGTTTACGAAGCCTCTACGCTTGATGAAGCGCTTGAGCGCGAGCGTCTTACCGCCGCGCTGGAAGAGGCGGCGAATGAATTTCGTCGTTACAGCAAGCGCTTTGCCGCAGGCGCACAGAAAGAGACGGCGGCCATCTTCGACCTCTATTCGCACCTGCTCTCCGATGCGCGTCTGCGTCGTGAGCTTTTTGCGGAAGTGGATAAAGGCTCGGTCGCAGAGTGGGCGGTTAAGAAGGTCATCGAAAAATTTGCCGACCAATTTGCGGCACTGACCGACGGTTACCTGAAAGAGCGGGCTGGCGATCTCCGCGCCCTGGGACAGCGTCTGCTGTTCCATCTCGATGACACCATTCAGGGGCCGAATGCCTGGCCAAAACGGTTTGTGCTGGTCGCCGATGAGCTCTCGGCAACGACGCTGGCTGAACTGCCTCAGGACAGGCTGGCCGGTGTGGTGGTGCGCGATGGCGCCGCCAACTCGCATGCCGCCATTATGGTGCGCGCGCTGGGTATCCCAACCGTTATGGGGGCCGATATCCAGCCGTCGGTACTGCACCGCCGTACGCTGGTGGTTGACGGCTATCGCGGTGAGCTGCTGGTCGATCCTGAGCCGGTTCTGCTCCAGGAATACCAGCGTCTTATCAGCGAAGAGAATGAATTAAGCAAGCTGGCGGAGGATGACGTTAACCTGCCCGCACAGCTTAAGAGCGGTGAGCGGATCAAAGTCATGCTCAACGCCGGTTTAAGCCCTGAGCATGAAGAAAAGCTTGGCAGCCGCATCGACGGTATTGGCCTGTACCGTACTGAAATCCCGTTCATGCTGCAGAGCGGTTTCCCCTCCGAAGAGGAGCAGGTGGCGCAGTATCAGGGGATGCTGCAGATGTTTAACGACAAACCTGTCACCCTGCGAACCCTGGATGTCGGCGCGGATAAACAGCTGCCCTATATGCCGATCAGCGAAGAAAACCCGTGCCTGGGCTGGCGTGGGATCCGCATTACGCTCGATCAGCCGGAGATCTTCCTGATCCAGGTGCGTGCAATGCTGCGCGCCAACGCGGCGACGGGCAATCTCAGCATCTTACTCCCGATGGTCACCAGCATTGATGAGATCGACGAGTCCCGGCGACTGATCGAACGTGCAGGCCGTGAAGTGGAAGAGATGATCGGCTATGCGATCCCGAAACCGCGGATCGGGGTGATGCTTGAAGTGCCGTCTATGGTCTTTATGCTGCCGCAGCTGGCAAACCGTGTTGATTTTATCTCTGTCGGCACGAACGACCTGACGCAATATATTCTGGCCGTCGACCGTAACAATACCCGTGTCGCCAGTATCTACGACAGCCTGCATCCGGCGATCATTCGCGCGTTAGCAATGATTGCCCGTGAAGCGGAACAGTACGGCATTGATTTACGCCTGTGCGGTGAAATGGCCGGGGATTCAATGTGCGTTGCGATCCTGATTGGTCTGGGATATCGCCATCTGTCGATGAACGGTCGCGCTGTCGCCCGCGTGAAGTACCTGCTGCGGCATATCGACATCAACGATGCCCGCGAGCTGGCTGAACGCAGCCTTGACGCGCAGCTGGCCGCTGAGGTTCGTCATCAGGTCGCGGCGTTTATGGAACGGCGCGGTATGGGCGGCCTGATCCGCGGCGGCCGTTAATCATCTTCCTGCCTCTCCCTCCGGGAGAGGGATCCAGCGCGCATAAAACCCTATACACATCTTTTACATCTCTGGCGCATCCTCCGCGCCCGCCTTGTGCTATGATTCGCAACTTTGGAGCCTCTGCTTACGGCAGAATCGCATTTCTACCGCTGTCCACTTTCAGCGGAATAACAACATCTTGTGGTGACAGATGAACAGTGGTTATCTGCATTTTCCGGAATTTGATCCGGTCATTTTCTCAGTAGGACCTGTTTCGCTTCACTGGTACGGTCTGATGTACCTGGTGGGCTTCATTTTTGCCATGTGGCTCGCTGGCCGTCGCGCCAGTCGTCCGGGCAGCGGCTGGACGAAAAACGAAGTTGAAAACCTGCTGTATGCGGGCTTCCTCGGCGTGTTCCTCGGTGGCCGTATTGGGTACGTGCTGTTCTATAACTTCCCGGTATTCCTGAATGACCCTCTCTATCTGTTCCGCGTCTGGGACGGCGGCATGTCCTTCCACGGCGGCCTGATTGGGGTGATCCTGGTGATGGTGATTTTTGCCAAACGCACCAAACGCAACTTCTTCCAGGTTTCAGATTTTATCGCACCGCTGATCCCGTTTGGTCTCGGCGCTGGTCGTCTGGGTAACTTTATCAACGGTGAGCTGTGGGGCCGCGTCGACCCGAGCGTGCCGTACACGATGCTCTTCCCGGGCTCCCGCGCAGAGGATATCGCGCTGCTGCCATCACACCCGGAGTGGCAGTCCATTTTTGATACCTACGGCGTTCTGCCGCGCCATATGTCTCAGCTGTACGAGCTGGCGCTGGAAGGCGTGGTGCTGTTTATCATCCTCAACCTGTTTATCCGCAAACCGCGTCCGATGGGCGCTGTCTCCGGCCTGTTCCTGATTGGCTACGGCGCATTCCGTATTATCGTCGAGTTCTTCCGTCAGCCTGACGCACAGTTTACCGGCGAATGGGTACAGTACATCAGCATGGGGCAGATCCTCTCCATTCCGATGATTGTCGCGGGTGCCATTATGATGATTTGGGCGTATCGTCGTCGTCCACAGCAACAAATTTCCTGAGGAACCATGAAACAGTATCTTGAATTGATGAAAAAAGTGCTCGACGAGGGCACGCCGAAAAACGACCGCACCGGCACCGGTACGCTCTCCATTTTTGGCCACCAGATGCGCTTCAATCTGCAAGAAGGCTTCCCACTGGTGACGACAAAGCGCTGCCACCTGCGCTCGATCATTCATGAACTGCTCTGGTTCCTGCAAGGCGATACAAACGTTGCGTATCTGCACGAAAATAACGTCTCAATCTGGGATGAGTGGGCAGATGAAAATGGCAACCTGGGCCCGGTTTACGGCAAGCAGTGGCGCGCCTGGCCAACGCCTGATGGTCGCCATATTGACCAGATCACCACCGTGATGAACCAGCTGAAAAACGATCCGGACTCGCGCCGAATCATCGTTTCCGCCTGGAACGTCGGCGAGCTGGATAAAATGGCGCTGGCACCGTGCCATGCGTTCTTCCAGTTCTATGTGGCGGATGGAAAGCTTTCTTGTCAGCTCTACCAGCGCTCCTGTGACGTGTTCCTCGGCCTGCCGTTTAACATTGCCAGCTATGCGCTGTTGGTCCACATGATGGCGCAGCAGTGCGATCTGGAAGTGGGTGATTTTGTCTGGACCGGTGGGGACACCCATCTTTACAGCAACCATATGGAACAGACGCATCTCCAGCTGACTCGCGAACCGCGTGCTCTGCCGAAGCTGATTATCAAGCGCAAACCGGCTTCAATCTTCGACTACCGCTTTGATGATTTCGAGATTGAGGGCTATGACCCGCATCCTGGCATCAAAGCGCCTGTCGCTATCTGATGCGATAAAGCGTGACACAACCGGTGCTGTTTAGCGCCGGTTTTTTTTCGCCTTTATCCCGTTTCCCGAAGCGCTATCCAGAAAGCGTGCAACGCGCTGCAATACTCTCAATTCTCCGGATAACGCCTCGTAAAACGAAGAACCGTCGCTCGTCATGTTCACGGCGCTTCGCCACACTCCCGGTATGAAAAAAGAGAACGGTTTTACGCTTATCGAAACGCTGGTCGCGATTTCGCTTGTCGTTATCCTCAGCGCCTCAGGGCTGTACGGCTGGGACAGCTGGCAGCGGCAGCAGCGGCTGTGGCAAACCGCCAGTCAGGTGCGAGATTACCTGCTGTTTCTGCGCAATCATGCCAACCGCTACAACCGCGACCATCAAATTACCCGTCTGCGGGTGGGAGGCATGGATTGTCTGGTGAGCTCTGCCGCGCAAGGCTGTGAGAAGGGCAGTCCCTTTGTGCTGATACCACTCTGGCCTGAGGTCGCGATCGGCGAGGTAACGCCGTCGCTCGCGTTCTATGGATTAAAGGATACGGCATGGGCTGGGCGGATACGCGTTCAAAGCCGCGCGGGAGAATGGCTGATTATTGTCTCAAATGGAGGACGCATCAGGATGTGTAAGGTCTCTGCGGGAGGTTCATGTCGATGAAGCAGCGAGGTTTCTCACTGACTGAAGTTCTGATTGCAACAGTGATTAGCAGCCTTTTGCTGATAAGCGCATCGCGTTTTTTACCCGGCTTGCAGCGTGCGATCTTAGTGCAATCTGGCCAGAGACAACTGGAGGAAGAGGTCTGGCACCACCTGTTTGCTCTGGGCAAACAGCTCCAGCGTGCGGGGTACTGCGCGGGAAACTGTCAGGGACAGGCACTGGTGACAGCCAGGCAAGGAAGTTGCGTCATTGTGCGGTGGGATGCCAACAGTAACGGCAGCTGGGATAACAGCGCATCAGAAAATGACAGCACCGGTTTTCGACTGGAGTCTGGTGCGCTTGAAACCCAGCGTGGAGCGACCTCATGTGAAGGAAAAGGATGGGAAAAGCTCACGGACCCGGACAGGCTAGCGATCACGCATTTTGTGGTGAGGACAGTTGAACATGCCGGTTTTGCGCCAGAGGTGAATATCGAACTGGCGGCGATTCGTAAAGGCGAGCAGGGGGAACCCTGGCAGGCGTTGTATACGGTCACGGGGTACAACCTGTGAATCGTCAACGCGGAATGTCTTCGCTGGCGCTGGTTCTGCTTTTACTGGTGCTCGGTACCCTTATCCTCACGGGTCTCAATCAGCAGCTCACAACCTTTAGCGCGCTCGTCGGCGGTGAGAGCCGTTCGCTTCAGCAGCAGGCGACGGTGCAGTCCGCGCTTGAGTGGGGACGGGTTCAGAGCTGGTCGTCAGAGCCACAGGTTCAGTGCAAGAAGACTCCTGTGTGGCGAGTGTGTTTGCGCCAGTTGACTGGGGCGCGTGTGCTGCTGATTGCCGGAGACAGCGACCTGCTGCTCTGGCGCTCAGGAGAGATTGTCGACGGGAACGTTCGCTTTTCGCCTCACGGCTGGAGTGATTTTTGTCCCCTTAAGGAGAGCGCGTTATGCCAGCTGCCGTGAACAGAGAAAAAGGGTTTAGCATGGTTGAGGTACTGCTGGCGATGATGCTGCTGGTGATCGTCGTGACTGCTCTGTCGGGTTATCACCGGGCGCTGGCGGCGCGGTTTACCCTGTTTAATCAGTATCGCCAGCTCTGGCACCATGCCTGGAATCAGTCTCAGCTCTCAACAAATGTTCTCCCGGCAGGCTGGCAGGCCAGTCGGGGGCAGACAACGCACGCAGGATGTGTCAGCATCACGGTCACACTTATTTCTCCTCTGGGGCGGCGCGGTGAGATAACGCGTCTGCATTGCCCGGTTAGCCAGTAGTCGGGAGCGTCTATGTTAAGGGTCTACCACTCAAATCGTCTGGATGTGCTGGAAGCGCTGATGGAATTTATCGTTGAGCGCGAGCGGCTTGACGATCCTTTTGAGCCTGAAATGGTGCTGGTGCAGAGCACCGGTATGGCACAGTGGCTGCAAATGTCGCTTTCCCGTAAATTTGGCATAGCCGCAAATATTGATTTCCCGCTCCCCGCGAGTTTTATCTGGGAGATGTTTGTGCGCGTGTTGCCGGACATCCCGGAGCAGAGCGCCTTCAACAAACAAGGCATGAGCTGGAAGCTCATGGCGCTGCTGCCTGAAATGCTGCAGCACGATGAATTCGCCATGCTGCGCCACTACCTCAATGACGATACCGATAAGCGCAAGCTGTTCCAGCTGGCGTCGCGTACCGCCGATCTCTACGACCAATACCTTGTTTACCGTTCTGACTGGTTAATTCGTTGGGAAGCGGGCGAGTTGGTTGAAGGGCTACCGGAGGCGCAAATATGGCAGGCACCGCTGTGGAAAGCACTGGTAGAGCATACGGAGAAACTTGGGCAGCCTAAGTGGCATCGTGCCAACCTGTACGAGCGGTTTATCTCAATACTCGAGAATGCCCCGGAGCGCCCGGCCAGACTGCCATCACGCGTTTTTATCTGCGGGATATCCGCATTACCGCCTGTTTATCTGAAGGCGTTGAACGCGCTGGGTAAACATATTGATATCCATATTTTGTTCACCAACCCTTGCCGACAGTATTGGGGGGATATCCTCGACGAACGCTGGCTTGCGCGGCTGGTAACTCGCCAACGAAAGCGCCTTTTTGAAGAACGTTCCGTCCCGCTGTTTAAAGACGGCTCGACTGCCGGTCAGCTTTTTGATGAAGACGGTATCCAGAACCTGCCCAATCCACTGCTTGCCTCGTGGGGGAAGCTGGGGCGTGACTACATTCACATGCTTTCAGACATCACTTCATCAGGCGAAGGCGACGTGGATGCCTTTGTCGATATTACCCCGGATAGCCTGCTGCATCATATTCAGCTGGATATCCTCGATCTGGAAAACCGTGCCGTGATGGGCGTGACGGCGAACGAATTCGAACGTAGCGACAGCAAGCGCAAGCTGGATGCTGACGATCGCAGCATCACGATCCACGTTTGCCATAGCCCTCAGCGTGAGGTCGAAGTGCTTCACGACCAGCTGCTGGCGATGCTGCAGGACGATCCCGAACTGACGCCCCGCGATATCGTGGTGATGGTGGCGGATATCGACAGCTACAGTCCCTTCATTCAGGCCGTTTTTGGCAGTGCGACGGGCGAGCGATATCTGCCTTACGCTATCTCTGACCGTCGTGCCCGCCAGTCGCATCCGGCACTGCAGGCCTTTATCACTCTGCTTTCACTGCCGGATAGCCGCTTCATCTCCGAAGATGTCCTGGCGTTACTGGATGTTCCCGTGCTGGCTGCACGCTTCAACATCACTGAAGAGGGGCTGCGCTACCTTCGCCAGTGGGTGAATGAATCTGGCGTACGCTGGGGGATCGATGACGATAACGTTCAGGAGTTCGAACTTCCTCCAACCGGGCAGCACACGTGGCGTTTTGGCCTGACGCGTATGCTGCTGGGCTACGCCATGGAGAGCAGCCAGGGCGAGTGGAATGAGGTGCTGCCTTACGATGAGTCCAGCGGGTTAATTGCTGAACTGGTGGGGCATTTAGCGTCACTCCTGATGCAGCTTAACCGCTGGCGACACGAGCTGATGCAGCCGCGTCCGCTTGAAGCGTGGCTTCCGGTTTGTAGGGCATTGCTTAATGATTTCTTCCTGCCAGACAGTGACACCGAAGCGGCAATGGCACTGATTGAAACGCAGTGGCAGGCGATCATCGACGAAGGCGTGAACTCCCACTATCAGGAGGCCATCCCGCTGTCGCTGTTGAGGGATGAGCTGACGCAGCGGCTCGATCAGGAGCGAATCAGCCAGCGTTTTCTGGCTGGCCCCATCAATATCTGCACCCTGATGCCAATGCGTTCTATCCCGTTTAAAGTGGTCTGTCTGCTTGGCATGAACGACGGCGTTTATCCGCGCGCGCTGGCGCCGCTGGGATTCGATTTGATGAGCGCAGATCCAAAGCGGGGCGACCGTAGCCGCCGCGATGATGACCGCTACCTCTTCCTTGAGGCGCTCATTTCCGCCCAGAGTAAGCTCTATATCAGCTATATCGGCCGTTCGATTCAGGACAACAGCGAGCGTTTTCCCTCCGTTCTGGTGCAGGAGCTGGTGGACTATATCGGCCAGAGTCACTATCTGCCGGGGGATGAAGAGCGCAACTGCGATGAAAGCGAGAAGAGGGTGAAATCTCATATCACCTGTTTCCACAGCCGCATGCCGTTTGACCCGGTGAACTACACGCCCAGCGAGCGCCAGAGCTATGCGCAGGAGTGGTTACCGGCAGCGAAAAAGGAGGGGAGTGCGCATACCGATTTCATACAGGAACTTGACCCGCGCCCTGTCGATACCCTGACCTTCGAACAGCTTCAGCGGTTTTGGGCGCATCCGGTGCGCGCCTTCTTCCAGCAGCGATTGCAGGTCAACTTCCGTTCTGAAGAGAGTGAAATTCCTGATGCAGAGCCCTTTACGCTGGAAGGGCTGGAGCGCTACCAGTTAAACCTGCAGCTGTTGAATGCGCTGGTTGAAGAGGAAGATGCGGACAAACTTTACCGCCGCTACCGTGCTGCTGGACAGCTGCCCTATGGGGCGTTCGGGGAAATTGTCTGGGAGGCGCAGCGTCAGGAGATGACCGCCCTGGCAGAGCGCGTAAGAGCGTGCCGACAGCCAGGGAAAAGCATTGAAATCGATCTCAACTGCAATGGTGTACAGCTCACGGGCTGGTTAACCCAGGTTCAGCCGGATGGGCTGCTGCGCTGGCGGCCCTCTATGCTTAGCGTTTCACAGGGTTTGCAACTCTGGCTGGAACATCTTGTCTACAGTGCGGATGGTCATAAAGGTGAAAGTCGGATTTTCGTGCGCAAAGAGGGCGAATGGCGCTTCCCGCCGATGGAGTCTGAGCAGGCGTTACGGTATCTGTCTTTGTACATTGAGGGCTACCGTCAGGGAATGAACAAACCGCTCCTGGTACTGCCGGAAAGTGGCGGGGCCTGGATAAAAGCCTGTTATGACGCACAGAATGATGCGATGTTAACGGATGAGGCGTCACTGCAGAAAGCGCGCAGTAAATTTATGCAGGCCTACGAAGGAAACATGATGGTGCGGGGCGAAGGTGAAGATGTCTGGTATCAGCGCTTATGGCGAACGCTTGAGCCAGAGTACTTTGAGGCCATCACGGAAGAGGCGCAGCGCTACCTGCTGCCGTTGTTTAAATTTAATCAGTCCTGAGTGCTGTATAAAAATTGCGCAGCATGGGGTGTTCATTTATGATGCACTTCTTATCACGGACTGATGTACCCAATAAAGAGATGTTGGCGTGTCCAGCACGCAATGTGTTAATGATGTAGCCGTGATAAAGAGGTAGCACCTTGTTTAAAGCGTTTGTTTTGTTTTTTGCCCTCTGGGTACCTGTCACTCAGGCAGACTCCGGTTGGCAACCCGTTCAGGAAACTATTCGTAAAAGCGAAAAAGATACCCGTCAATATCAGGCTATTCGTCTTGATAACGGCATGACCGTGCTGCTGGTTTCCGATCCTCAGGCGGTGAAGTCCCTCTCGGCATTAGTGGTGCCGGTTGGATCGCTGGAAGATCCTGACGCGCATCCTGGGCTTGCACACTATCTGGAACATATGACGCTGATGGGGTCAAAAAAATACCCGCAGCCAGATAGCCTGTCCGAATTTTTGAAAATGCATGGCGGCAGCCACAATGCCAGTACGGCACCGTACCGCACGGCCTTTTATCTTGAAGTCGAAAATGATGCGCTGGAAGGCGCGGTCGATCGCCTTGCTGATTCCATCGCCGCCCCCCTGCTGGATAAAAAATATGCCGACCGTGAACGCAATGCCGTCAATGCTGAGTTGACCCTTGCCCGCACGCGAGACGGTATGCGCATGGCCCAGGTCAGCGCCGAAACCATCAACCCTGCGCACCCGGGTTCGCGCTTTTCCGGCGGTAACCTGGAGACGTTGAGCGACAAACCGAACAGCCCGGTGCTTGATGCCCTGCACGCGTTTCGCGATAAATACTACTCCGCCAACCTGATGAAAGCGGTCATCTACAGCAATAAACCGTTGCCAGAACTGGCAGGCATGGCGGCTAAAACGTTTGGTCGGGTGCCGAATAAAAATATCGACCTGCCGCAGATAGACGTACCGGTGGTCACGGACGCGCAAAAGGGCATTGTGATCCACTACGTGCCTGCGCTGCCGCGCAAAGTGCTGCGCGTGGAATTCCGCATCGATAACAACACCGCACAGTTTCGCAGTAAAACCGATGAGCTGGTGACCTACCTGATAGGTAACCGTAGTCCGGGTACGCTTTCTGACTGGCTGCAAAAACAGGGGCTGGTGGAAGGTATTCGCGCCGACTCCGATCCGGTTGTGAACGGCAATAGCGGCGTGCTGGCGATCTCCGCCACCCTGACCGACAAGGGCCTGGCAAACCGTGATGAAGTGGTAGCGGCGATCTTCAGCTACCTCTCTTTACTGCGTGAGAAAGGCGTCGATAAGCGCTACTTTGATGAGCTCGCACACGTGCTGGATCTCGATTTCCGTTACCCGTCCATTACCCGCGACATGGATTACGTTGAGTGGCTGGCGGATACCATGATCCGCGTGCCGGTGGAGCACACCCTCGATGCGGTCAATATTGCCGACCGGTATGATGCCGATGCGGTGAAAGCCCGCCTGGCGATGATGACGCCGGAGAATGCCCGCATCTGGTACATCAGCCCGAACGAACCGCATAACAAGACGGCGTATTTTGTCGATGCCCCTTATCAGGTAGACAAAATCAGCGCGCAGACCTTCGCCGACTGGCAGAAGAAGGCCGGGGAGATTGCGTTGAAGCTGCCGGAGCTGAACCCCTATATTCCGGATGACTTCTCGCTGACCAAAACGACTCAAGATTACCCGCACCCGGCGCTAATCGTTGATGAGCCTACCCTGCGCGTGGTGTATACCCCTAGCCGCTATTTCGCAAGCGAGCCAAAGGCCGATGTCAGCGTGGTGTTGCGTAACCCGAAAGCAATGAACAGCGCTAAAAATCAGGTGATGTTCGCGCTCAATGACTATCTCGCCGGGATTGCGCTCGATCAGCTCAGCAACCAGGCGGCCGTGGGCGGCATCAGTTTTTCTACCAACGCCAACAACGGTTTGATGCTCAATGCAAACGGCTATACCCAGCGTTTGCCTCAGCTGTTCCAGGCACTGCTGGAGGGTTATTTCAGCTATACGCCAACGGAAGAGCAGCTTGAGCAGGCCAAATCGTGGTATGCGCAGATGATGGATTCTGCGGAGAAGGGCAAAGCTTACGATCTGGCGCTTATGCCGGCGCAAATGCTGTCGCAAGTTCCTTATTTCCAGCGAGAAGACCGCCGCGCGCTGTTGCCTTCGATCACCTTAAAAGACGTGCTGGCTTACCGTGACGCGCTGAAAACCAACACGCGCCCGGAGTTCCTGATCGTCGGCAACATGAGTGAGGATCAGGCCAAAACCCTGGCAGAGAATGTACGCGCTCAGCTCGGTTCGAAAGGCGACGAGTGGTGCCGCAACCAGGACGTGCTGGTTGAGAAAAAACAGAATGTGATTTTTGAAAAGGCGGGTAACAGCACGGATTCCGCGCTGGCCGCGGTATTTGTGCCAACGGGCTATGATGAATTCGCCAGCTCGGCGCAGAGTGCCGTGCTGGGGCAAATTATTCAGCCGTGGTTCTACAACCAGTTACGCACAGAGGAGCAGCTTGGCTACGCGGTGTTTGCCTTCTCCATGAACGTAGGCCGACAGTGGGGGCTGGGTTTCCTGCTGCAAAGCAGCGATAAACAGCCGGCGTATCTCTGGAAGCGTTACCAGGCCTTCTTCCCGCAGGTGGAAGCAAAACTCCGCGCCATGAAGCCGGAAGAGTTTGCGCAGATCCAGCAGGCCGTCATCGCACAGGTGATGCAGCCGCCGCAGACGCTGGGTGAAGAAGCCTCGCAGCTGAGCAAAGATTTCGATCGCGGTAATCTGAAATTTGATTCGCGTGATAAAGTAGTGGCCGAGATAAAACAGCTGACGCCGCAGAAGGTTGCCGACTTCTTCCATCAGGCGGTCATTAAGCCGCAGGGTATGACCATTCTGTCCCAGGTTTCCGGTAGCCAGAACGGGAAAACGGAGTACGTGAACCCGAAAGGCTGGAAAGTCTGGAAGAGCGTCAGCGCGCTGCAGCAATCTATGCCCTGGAGTAAGAAAGAATGACCGATACCGCTGAGTCCCTTGATCCCTTACGTTTACCTCTGCAGGGTGAACGATTGATTGAAGCCTCAGCGGGAACGGGAAAAACCTTCACCATTGCCGCCCTGTACCTGCGTCTGCTGCTGGGGCTTGGCGGCAACGCCGCTTTTCCACGCCCTTTGAGCGTGGAGGAGCTGCTGGTGGTCACCTTCACCGAGGCTGCCACCGCTGAGCTGCGGGGCCGTATTCGCAGCAATATCCACGAGCTGCGCATCGCCTGTCTGCGTCAGAGCACGGATAACCCTCTCTACGCGAGCCTTCTGGAAGAGATTGCCGATAAGCAACAGGCAGCCCAGTGGCTGCTCCTCGCTGAACGGCAGATGGATGAAGCGTCCGTCTTCACCATTCACGGTTTTTGCCAGCGTATGCTGAGCCTGAATGCATTTGAATCCGGAATGCTGTTTGAACAGCAGCTCATTGAAGATGAATCCGTGCTTCGCTATCAGGCCTGCGCGGATTTCTGGCGTCGCCACTGCTACCCGTTACAGCGCGATATCGCCGAAGCGGTACATGCGCTGTGGAAGGGCCCGGAGGCGCTGCTGCGTGCTATCGATCGTTATCTGCAGGGTGAAGCGCCGGTCATCAAATCCCCGCCGCCAGCGGATGAAACCCTGGCCTCACGGCATGAAAAAATCATCGCGCAAATTGCCGACATCAAGCAAAAATGGATTGAGTCCGTTGGCGAGATTGACGCAATCATCGAAAATTCCGGGATTGACCGACGCAAGTTTAACCGTGGCAATCAGGGTAAATGGATCGACAAGATCAACGCCTGGGCGCAGGAAGAGACGCGAGGCTACCAGCTCCCGGACGCGCTGGAGAAATTCTCCCGGAGTTTCCTGGTTGAGCGGACCAAAGCCGACGGCATTGTGCCTGAGCATCCTCTGTTTGTGGCGATTGAAACCCTGCTGGCTGAGCCTTTAACGCTCAACGATCTGATGATTACCCGCGCCATGACGGAAATTCGCGACGCCGTCGCGCGTGAGAAACGCCGCCGGGGTGAGCTGGGGTTTGACGACATGCTGAGTCGCCTCGATGCGGCGCTGTGCAGTGAAAATGGCGAAGCGCTTGCCGCCGCGATCCGGACCCGCTTCCCGGTGGCGATGATTGACGAATTTCAGGATACCGACCCTCAGCAATACCGCATTTTCCGCCGTATCTGGCGCCAGCAGCCCGGTACAGCGCTGTTGTTAATCGGCGATCCGAAACAGGCCATCTACGCCTTCCGCGGTGCGGATATTTTCACCTACATGAAAGCCCGTAGCGAAGTTGACGCGCACTACACTCTCGATACTAACTGGCGCTCCTCTCCCGGCATGGTGGAAAGCGTCAACGCGCTCTTCAGCCGCATGGATACGGCGTTTATGTTCCGGGAGATCCCGTTTCAGCCGGTAAAGTTCGCCGAGAAAAATGCCTCGTTGCGCTTCGAGTTCAACGGCGAGACGCAGCCCGCCATGAACTTCTGGCTGCTGGACGGGGAAGGCTACGGCGTTGCCGACTATCAAAATGCCATGGCCCAGCACTGTGCCGCGCAAATCCGCGACTGGCTCAGTGCGGGCGCGCACGGTAAGGCGCTGCTGTGGAAGGGGGATAAACCTGCCCCGGTAAAGGCATCCGATATCACGGTGCTGGTGCGCAGCCGTCAGGAGGCAGCACTCATCCGCGACGCCCTGACGTTACTGAATATTCCCTCCGTCTACCTCTCAAACCGCGACAGCGTCTTTGAAACGCTGGAAGCGCAGGAGATGCTATGGCTGCTGCAGGCCGTGCTGGCTCCGGAGCGGGAAAGCACGCTGCGTAGCGCACTGGCGAGCGCGATGCTCGGGCTGAACGCGCGGGATATTGATGCGCTCAACAATGACGAAGCCGCGTGGGATGCCGTGGTAGAAGAGTTTGTTCGCTATCGCGAAAAATGGCAGAAGCGTGGAGTCATGGCGATGGTGCGCGAGCTCATGGCACAGCGCCACATTGCGGAAAATATGCTGGCGACAGCAGGCGGCGAGCGCCGTTTGACCGATATTTTACATATCAGTGAACTGCTGCAGGAAGCCGGTACGCAGCTGGAGAGCGAACACGCCCTCGTGCGCTGGCTGGCGCAGCAGATTGCCGATCCGAACAGTAATTCGTCCAGCCAGCAGATGCGCCTTGAGAGTGATAAACATCTGGTGCAGATTGTCACCATTCACAAGTCGAAAGGCCTGGAATATCCGCTAGTCTGGCTGCCGTTTATCGCCAATTATCGCGTGCAGGATCAGGCCTTTTACCACGATCGCGAATCTTTTGAGGCGGTGCTCGATCTCAGCAACGCGGAGTCCAGCGTTGAGCTGGCTGAAGCCGAGCGTCTGGCGGAAGACCTGCGCCTGCTTTACGTGGCGCTGACCCGTTCGGTCTGGCACTGCAGCCTGGGCGTTGCGCCTCTGTTCCGTCGCCGTGGCGAAAAGACCGGGGAGAGCGATTTTCATCTGAGCGCGCTAGGGAGGCTTATTCAGCACGGTGAACCCAAAGACGCGGCGGGCCTGCGCCAGTGCATCGAATCTCTTTGCACAGAGCATGTTGCCCTGCATATTCCGTCGCAGCCCGACAACAGCCGCTGGCAGATGCCGGAGCTGCGTGACTCACAGCTTCATGCCCGCCAGGTTGTACGTACTATTGCCGACGACTGGCGGGTCACCAGCTACTCCGGTTTGCAGCAGCACGGGCAGAGTATTGCGCAGGATCTGATGCCAAAACTGGACGTGGATGCCGCAGGAGCCGGTAGCGTACCTGTTGAGCCGGTGCTCACGCCGCACCAGTTCCCGCGCGGCGCCTCGCCGGGCACGTTTTTGCACAGCCTGTTTGAAGAGCTGGATTTTACCCAGCCGGTTTCCGAAGAGTGGGTACTGAAGATGTTACAGAGTGGCGGCTACGACGCGCAGTGGCAGCCGGTTCTCACCGACTGGATCCGCGCGGTACTGCGCGCGCCGCTCACGACGCAGGGGATCTCGCTGAACCAGTTGACCGGCAAAGACAAGCAGGTGGAGATGGAGTTTTATCTTCCCATCGCCAGCCCGCTCAGGGCCGAGGCGCTTGATGCCCTGATCCGCGAGTACGATCCGTTATCCGCCGGGTGCCCGCCGCTGAACTTCCGCCAGGTGCAGGGGATGCTCAAAGGCTTTATCGACCTGGTTTTCCGCCACGAAGGGCGCTACTACCTGCTGGATTACAAATCAAACTGGCTGGGTGAAAGCAGCGAAGCCTACACCCAGGACGCGATGGCCTCGGCAATGCAAATGCATCGCTACGATCTGCAGTACCAGCTTTACACCCTTGCGCTGCACCGGTACCTGCGCCATCGCATGGCCGATTACCGCTACGACGCGCATTTTGGTGGCGTCATTTACCTGTTCCTGCGCGGAGTGGATGCTAACGACCCGCGTTCCGGCGTCTTTAGCACGCGTCCGTCTGCGGAACTGATTGAAAAAATGGATAACCTGTTTGCTGCAAGCACGGAGGAGGTGGCATGACGATGCAGGCGCTACTGCTGGACGCGGTTGAACAACGATTACTGCGCCACCTGGATGTGCAGTTCGCCATGATGGTGGCAGGCGAGGAGCCTGCCGTCATGCTGGCCGCGGCCATTCTGAGCAAAGACGCGGGGGAAGGGCACGTATGTCTGCCGCTGTCGCGTCTGGCGGTGGATGAGAAAATGCCTCCGGCTTTACAGGCGTGTTTCGCGCTGCTGGGTGACGCAGTGGACTGGCAGGGGATATTACTCGGCTCGCCTGCCGTAAGCGGAGCCGATACCGGGACGCCAATGATTCTGGTCGGCGAGCGTTTGTATCTTAACCGGCTGTGGCGTAACGAACTGACGGTAGCGCGCTTCTTCAGCGAGACCAACGCCCCTCTTCCCTGCGATGAAGCGCAGCTCCGGCAAACGCTGGATACGCTGTTTACCTCTGACGACGCGACAGACTGGCAGAAAGTGGCGGCAGCCGTGGCCTTGACGCGACGGATCTCGGTGATTTCTGGCGGCCCGGGCACCGGGAAAACGACCACAGTGGCAAAACTGCTTGCCGCGCTGATTCAGCTATCGGGTGAGCAAAAGTGCCGAATTCGCCTGGCGGCCCCCACCGGTAAAGCGGCGGCACGTTTGACTGAATCGTTAGGCGGCGCGCTGCAAAAACTGCCCCTAACCGGGGATCAGCTTGCGCTTTTCCCCAATGAAGCCAGCACGCTGCACCGTTTGCTAGGCGCACAGCCGGGTAGCCAGCGTTTGCGCTATCATGCTGGTAACCCGCTGCACCTTGATGTTCTGGTGGTGGATGAAGCGTCGATGATTGACCTGACGATGATGTCGCGTTTGATCGATGCGCTACCGCCGCACGCGCGCGTCATTTTCCTCGGCGATCGCGACCAGCTTGCCTCCGTAGAGGCGGGGGCCGTGCTGGGGGATATCTGCACCTATGCCAGCCTGGGATATACCGCGGAACGCGCGCAGGAGTTAGCCCGTCTCACCGGATGTTCGCTCACCTCTGAAAACCATTCGCTGGCAGGGGCGCTGCGCGACAGCCTGTGTCTGCTGCAAAAAAGCTACCGTTTCGGCAGCGACTCCGGCATCGGCCAGCTTGCGGCGGCGGTGAACCGGGGCGACCGGCGCACCACCACTGCGGTGTTTGACGGTACCTTTACGGATATTGAGAAAAAATCGCTGCAAAGTGGGGAAGAGTATCAGGCGATGCTTGATGACGCCCTGCAGGGGTACCAGCACTTTCTGACGGGCGTACAACAGCAAAGTACGCCGGAGCAGGTCATTGCCGCGTTTGGCGAGTATCAGCTGCTCTGTGCGCTGAGGGAAGGCCCCTTTGGCGTCCGGGGTCTGAACGACAGGCTGGAACAGCTGCTGGCGCAAAAACGCAAAATTAACCGTACCCCGCACTCGCGCTGGTATGAAGGGCGACCGGTGATGATCTCCCGCAACGACAGCGCGCTGGGATTGTTTAACGGGGATATCGGGATTGCGCTCGACTGCGGTCAGGGCCTGCGCGTCTGGTTCCAGATGCCGGACGGGACCGTGAAGTCCTTCCAGCCGAGCCGTTTGCCCGAGCATGAAACCGCATGGGCAATGACGGTGCATAAATCCCAGGGCTCCGAGTTTAACCATGCGGCGCTGATCCTGCCCACGCAGCTTTCACCCGTCATTACCCGCGAGCTGATCTATACCGCCATTACGCGCGCGCGACAGCGCCTGTCGCTCTATACCGATGAACGGGTGCTGGTGCAGGCGATTGCCACCCGCACGGAACGACGAAGCGGGCTGAGCGCGATATTTGAGTCACTCTGAACGAAAGCCCTCGCCGGACGGTGAGGGCGTCGTATCATCCCAGATCGGCCATTAGCACTTTTGAACGACGCTGATAGTTGTACATCTCTTTCTTCGTTTCCGGCAGGGAATCGATATCCACCGGCGTGAATCCGCGCTCCTGGAACCAGTGAATGCTGCGCGTCGTCAGGACGAACAGCTTGCTTAGCCCCATCTGGCGCGCCTGTACTGCCACGCGCTCAAGCAGCATTTCGCCGCGTGAAGAGCTGCGGTAATCAGGATGCACCGCCACGCAGGCCATTTCACCGATCTTCTCTTCCGGGAACGGATAGAGCGCGGCGCAGGCAATGGTCAGGTTATCGCGCTGAATAATGGTGAATTTGTCGATCTCCATCTCCAGCTGTTCACGTGAGCGACGCACCAGAATGCCCTGCTGTTCCAGCGGGCGGATCAGCTCCAGAATGCCGCCGATGTCATTGATGGTGGCTCGGCGGATCTGCTCCGCACTCTCCATCACAATCTGCGTACCAATACCGTCACGGGAGAACAGCTCCTGGAGCAGGGCCCCGTCTTCCTGATAGCTGATCAGGTGGCTGCGGCGCACGCCGCTGCGGCAGGCCTTCACGGCGCCACGCAGGAAGCGGACGGTGCCGGAGTGGTAATCGCCTTCGGCTTCCAGCGCTTCCACGCGGGCCTGAGCTTCATTCGGGAAGAGTTCCGGTACGATTGTTCCTTCAGCGTCCACGACGCCCTGGGAGGAGCAGAACCCAATCATTTTTTCCGCCTTCAGCTTGATCGCCAGCTGCGTGGCGATCTCTTCGGACGTCAGGTTAAAGCTTTCGCCGGTCACGGAAACAGCGACCGGGCCCATCAGCACGATGGCACCGCTGTCCAGCTGGCGGTGAATAGCTTCTTCATCAATACGACGAATGCGGCCGCTGTGGCAGTAATCCACGCCATCGTCCACGCCGAGCGGCTGGGCAATGATAAAGTTGCCGCTCACGACGTTGATATGCGCCCCCTGCAGCGGCGTATTGTTCAGGCTCATGGAGAGACGCGCGGTAATATCCAGCTGCAGCAGACCCGCCGCCTGTTTCACCAGCTCCAGGGTTTTGGCATCGGTGACGCGGGTGTGTTTATGGTAAATCGGCTCGTGGTGGTGAGCGGCCAGGTTGGCGTCGATCTGCGGACGCGCGCCATACACCACCACCAGGCGGATCCCCAGGCTGTGCAGCAGACCAATGTCATTGACGATGCTGGAAAAATTTTCATGCTCAATGGCTTCGCCACCAAGCATGATGACAAACGTTTTTCCCCGATGGGCGTTGATATAGGGAACAGAATGGCGGAATCCCTGGACCAGTTCGGTTCTACGTTCCTTCACCATGGCACAACCCTTAATGAATGTTTATTCGTAATTTCTGTATTTTTATTCGATTGTGGCCATGTGTGCAAGTGCAAATTTTCCGCGACCCACAGAAATTGGTAAGTAATCCGTGCGTTAGCGTATGATTGTTTACCCTTTTATAGATGACAGTTTATGCGTCATTCGTTAAAGTTTTCGGTCAATTTGGACTTTTTGTATATCAGTCAGTGTTCTTGCTCGGGAGAAGCATGTCGGGATCCAATTCAGCAATAAGCCGCCGCCGTTTGTTAAAAGGGGCCGGGGCAATGTGGTTGCTTAGCGTCAGTCAGGTCGGTCTTGCCGCCACGAGTCAGGTGGTGGCGGTGCGCGTCTGGCCGTCGTCGACCTATACGCGCGTGACGGTCGAATCCAACCGCGTGCTGACATATAAGCAATTTGCCCTCAGTAACCCGGAACGCGTGGTGGTGGATCTCGAAGGCGTTAACCTCAACTCCGTGCTGAAAGGGATGGCGGCGCAGATCCGCGGTGACGATCCGTTTATTAAATCGGCTCGCGTCGGGCAGTTTGATCCACAAACCGTGCGCATGGTGTTTGAGCTTAAACAGAACGTTAAGCCGCAGCTGTTCGCCCTGGCGCCCGTCGCGACGTTTAAAGAGCGCCTGGTGATGGATCTCTACCCGGCCAACGCAACGGATATCCAGGATCCGCTTCTCGCTCTGCTGGAGGACTACAACAAGGGCGATCTTCAGCGTCAGGTGCCGCCTGCGCAAAGTGGCCCGCAGCCCGGGAAAGCAGGGCGCGATCGTCCGATTGTGATCATGCTCGATCCCGGACACGGCGGTGAAGACTCCGGCGCGGTGGGGAAATACCGCACGCGTGAAAAAGACGTTGTGCTGCAAATTGCCCGCCGCCTGAAGGCGTTGATTGATAAAGAAGGTAATATGCGCGCCTATATGACGCGCAATGAAGATATCTTTATTCCGCTGAAGGTCCGGGTTGCGAAAGCGCAGAAGCAGCGCGCCGATTTGTTCGTGTCAATCCATGCGGATGCGTTTACCAGCCGCCAGCCAAGCGGCTCGTCGGTGTTTGCGCTCTCGACCAAAGGCGCGACCAGTACCGCAGCAAGATTCCTGGCGGACTCCCAGAACGCCTCTGACCTGATTGGTGGCGTGAGCAAAAGCGGTGACCGCTACGTCGACCACACCATGTTCGATATGGTGCAGTCGCTGACCATTAACGACAGCCTGAAGTTTGGTAAAGCGGTGCTGGGCAAGCTGGGGAATATCAATAAGCTGCATAAAAACAGCGTTGAACAGGCCGGGTTTGCGGTACTCAAAGCACCGGATATCCCGTCAATTCTGGTCGAAACCGCGTTTATCAGTAACGTCGAAGAGGAGCGTAAGCTCAAGACGGCAAAATTCCAGCAGGAGGTTGCGGAGTCGATTCTGGCGGGGATACGGGCGTATTTCTCTGACGGGGCGACGCTGGCGCGACGCGGATAACGCTTTCAGCCGGGTAAACGCCCGGCAAATTCACAAACGACAGATACAAAAAAACACCCTTGAGGGTGTTTATTGTTTTAGAAGTGTTGGTTGCGGGGGCCGGATTTGAACCGACGACCTTCGGGTTATGAGCCCGACGAGCTACCAGGCTGCTCCACCCCGCGTCCGTCTTTCTACTCGTGTAGAAACTTACTTCTTCAAATTTGATTGGTTGCGGGGGCCGGATTTGAACCGACGACCTTCGGGTTATGAGCCCGACGAGCTACCAGGCTGCTCCACCCCGCGTCCGTCTTTCTACAGTCGTAGAAGATACTTCATCAAATTTTAATTGGTTGCGGGGGCCGGATTTGAACCGACGACCTTCGGGTTATGAGCCCGACGAGCTACCAGGCTGCTCCACCCCGCGTCCGTGGATGCGCACTATACTCGGATAGGTTTGTGATGCAACCCCTTTTTCACATAAATCATGATTTTGTATGCAAATTGAACGACATGGCTCTGTTTGGACTATTTTTTGCGCAAAATTTGCCAAAGGGCATGCGATCGCATTTCATTAGCCCTGGCGGTTTGTTATCTTCATCACGCGGAAATGGGCAACTTAAAGACGAGATATAATGAAAGGACGTTGGGCGAAGTATCTGATGGCGGGCGCAATGGTAGCGATTCTTGCGGCCTGTTCTTCCAAACCGACCGATCGCGGTCAACAGTATAAAGACGGGAAGTTATCCCAGCCTTTCTCTTTAGTTAATCAGCCTGATGCCGTCGGCGCACCGATTAATGCCGGTGATTTCTCCGAGCAGGTCTACCAGATCCGCAACGCGTCGCCGCGTCTGTATGGAACCCAGAGTAGCGTGTATAACGCGGTCCAGGACTGGCTGAAAGCAGGCGGCGATACGCGCAACATGCGCCAGTTTGGTATCGATGCCTGGCAGATGGAAGGGGCCGATAACTACGGCAACGTCCAGTTTACCGGCTACTACACCCCGGTTATCCAGGCACGACACTCGCGTCAGGGGGAGTTCCAGTATCCTATCTACCGTATGCCGCCAAAACGCGGTCGTCTGCCGTCTCGCGCTGAGATCTACGCCGGTGCGCTGAGCGAAAACTACGTTCTGGCCTACAGCAACTCCCTGATGGATAACTTCATCATGGACGTTCAGGGCAGCGGCTACATTGATTTTGGCGACGGTTCGCCGCTTAACTTCTTCAGCTATTCCGGGAAAAACGGCCACGCCTATCGCAGTATCGGTAAGGTGCTGATCGACCGCGGCGAAGTGAAGAAAGAAGATATGTCGATGCAGGCGATCCGCGAGTGGGGCGAGAAACACAGCGAAGCCGAGGTGCGCGAGCTGCTGGAGCAGAACCCGTCGTTCGTCTTCTTCAAACCGCAAAACTTCGCGCCGGTGAAAGGGGCCAGCGCGGTTCCGCTGATTGGCCGCGCGTCGGTAGCATCGGATCGTTCGATTATTCCTGCAGGCACCACGCTGCTGGCTGAAGTCCCTCTGCTGGACAATAACGGCAAGTTCAACGGTCAGTATGAGCTGCGTCTGATGGTGGCGCTGGACGTCGGCGGGGCAATTAAAGGCCAGCACTTCGACATCTATCAGGGTATTGGCCCTGACGCAGGCCATCGCGCGGGCTGGTATAACCACTACGGACGCGTGTGGGTACTGAAGGCGGCGCCGGGAGCTGGAAACGTATTCAGCGGCTGATTGTGGTATTCTGAGCGCAATACGGATTACTGTTCAGGGTGAGGAAAACCTCACCCTTTTTACATCTGAGGTTTTATGTCTGTGGTAATCAGCGACGCCTGGCGCCAGCGTTTTGGCGGGACGGCACGTTTATATGGTGAAAAAGCCCTGCAGCTGTTTGCGGATGCGCACGTCTGCGTCGTGGGCATTGGTGGTGTGGGGTCGTGGGCGGCAGAAGCGCTGGCGAGAACCGGTATTGGCGCAATCACGCTGATTGACATGGATGACGTTTGCGTCACCAACACTAACCGTCAAATCCATGCCCTGCGTGATAGCGTCGGCCTGGCAAAATCCGAGGTGATGGCGGAGCGTATTCGTCTCATCAATCCGGAGTGCCGCGTGACGGTGATCGACGACTTTGTGACGGCAGATAACGTCGCGGAGTACATGAGCAAAGGCTACAGCTATGTGATTGACGCCATCGACAGCGTGCGGCCAAAAGCGGCGTTGATCGCATACTGCCGTCGCTACAAGGTGCCGCTGGTCACGACGGGCGGTGCGGGCGGGCAAATCGATCCGACGCAGATCCAGGTGGCCGATCTGGCGAAAACGATCCAGGATCCGCTGGCGGCCAAGCTGCGTGAGCGCCTGAAGAGCGATTTTAACGTGGTGAAGAACAGCAAAGGCAAGCTCGGCGTCGACTGCGTGTTCTCTACCGAAGCGCTGGTATACCCGCAGGCGGATGGCTCAGTCTGCGCGATGAAAAGCACGGCGGAAGGGCCAAAACGAATGGACTGCGCCTCAGGTTTTGGTGCGGCCACCATGGTGACTGCCTCCTTCGGCTTTGTGGCGGTGTCTCACGCCCTCAAGAAAATGATGGCGAAGGCGGAACGTCAGGCCTGAGCCTGACGTGCGGCATCCAGTACCGCGTCGCTGAGCGCGATCAACCCCTGACCGCGTGAGGCGCTGAGCTGCGCGCGCAGCCCAAGCTCATCAAATAACGCCAGCGGCGAATGTGCCAGCAATTCCGCCGCGCTTTTCCCTTCCACAGCGGTCAGCAATACGGCCAGCAGGCCCCGGACGATGCGGCCTTCGCTGTCGCCGAAGAAGTGCAGCTTCTCGCCGGAGACGCTCACGCCCAGCCAGACGCGGTTTTCACAGCCTGCGATCTCTTTCGCCTGCGCTTTAAGATCGTCTGAAAGGGCAGGGAGCTGTTTACCCAGCAGGATCAGCTGTCGATATTTATCTTCCCACTGCTGGAGCGGGGCGAAGGTCTGTTTTAAGGTCTCTTCTGTGATGACGGTGCCAAACGGATGTCCGGCTAAAGCAGCGCTAGTCATTAATCCACCAGTATTTCAAGGGCGCGGTCAACGGCGGCAACCAGCGCGTCGACATCGCTTTGGGTATTATACGGCGCAAACGAGGCGCGCAGCGTACCGTTAACGCCAAGCGCCGCCAGCAGCGGCTGGGCGCAGTGCTGTCCGGCCCGCAGGGCAATGCCGTACCCGGCCAGCAGCGTCACCATGTCGCTATGGTGAACGCCCGCAAAATCAAAGGCCAGCAGGCTTGAATCCTGAACGCGGAACGAGCGGAAGCCCGGGCGCTTTTTGAGCTCTTCTTCTGCCAGCGTCGCCAGCCCCCGGCTCCAGCTTTCAGCCTGAACAATGTCGGTTTCAGCCAGCCACTCCAGCGCCGCGCTTAAGCCAATCACCCCCGCCACGTTCGGCGTACCGGCCTCCAGGCGATAGGGAACATCCTGAGTTTTGAAGCCATCGAACGACACTTCGGTGATCATTTTGCCGCCACCCAGCCACGGCGTCATTTTTGCCAGCAGTTCTGGCTTGCCGTACAGCGCCCCAATACCGGTTGGCCCGTAGAGCTTATGCCCTGAGAAGGCATAGAAATCGATATCAAGCGCCTGCACATCAGCGGGGAAGTGCACCACGCCCTGAGCGCCGTCGACCATCACCACCATCCCGCTGGCATGGGCAATGCGAATAGCCTGAGCCAGGTCCGGGCAACCTCCCGTGACGTTCGACATCTGTCCGAGCGCCAGAATGCGGCTGCGAGGGGTAATCAGTTCGGGGAGACGGGCCACGTCGGGCAGAAGGTCTGCACCCAGTGGAAGCTTCACCACGCGTGCACCCGTTTGCTCGGCCACCATCAGCCATGGCACCAGGTTGGCGTGATGTTCCGCTTCGCTGACGACGATCTCATCGCCCGGCTGAAGCAGCGGGCGCGCGTAGCACTGGGCCACCATATTGATGGCTTCGGTGGTGCCGCGCGTCCAGACGATGTTTTTCCCGCTTTCGGCATTGATCAGGCGCGCGACCTGATCGCGTGCGGCTTCGTAGCGCGCGGTTAATCGCTGCGCTTCGGCAAACTGGCTGCGATGCACGTTCCCGGCGCTCAGGCTGTAGAACTGCTGCGTGGCCTCAATCACCGCCTGTGGCTTAAGGGCGGTGGCGGCGCTATCCAGGTAAATACCGGCATCGGCCAGGGCCGGAAACTGTGCGCGGAACTGCGCAGGACTGAAAGCGTTCATGGGATTCCTCATTTCAATATAGCGATCGTCGCGCAATTTCAGCGGCAGGGCAAGGAGGTTGATATCTATCAGAATTGTCTGCTTATCCTTACGACCTCAAAAAAGCAGGTTATGCTAAATAGTGTTAGGCGGATGTTTTAGCCTGTTATAAATCGAGGTTTGAATAGCATTAATTGCTAAAGGAGAATAATCATGAATAAGACAGCTGCAATCATTTCTGCCTGTGCGTTTACTTTTGCCCTGAGCGCGTGTTCTGGTAACAACTACGTGATGCACACCAACGATGGTCGTTCTATCGTTTCGGAAGGGAAACCGACTACCGATAATGATACCGGGATGATTTCGTACAAAGATGCTAACGGGAACAAGCAGCAGATCAACCGCACGGACGTGAAAGAGATGAAAGAGATCGAGCATTAACAGATCGCAGGCGAAAAAAAAGCACCGCAAATTGGCGGTGCTACATTAATCACTATGGACAGACAGGGTAAATGTACAGGAAGTGAAAAATTGGTAGCGTTGCTACCGTGGTCTGAATCGCAGACCAATTGCAAACACAACAACACAACATCACAACCGTAAGCCAAAAGCCCTTCAGAACACGCATTCCGAAAAAAGCTCTTCGTTCCGGCTCAGGAAGTGCCGCCACTATAGGTATTTGCTGGTAGTTCCTCAACGGACAAATTATAATGGCTCAGATAAAAAAAACTAATAGGTTAAACGTTGTTTCCTGTTTGTTAAAATCCGTTAACATCTAAGCCAGATAACCATGTCAAAGCGATTGCCACCCCTTAATGCATTACGTGTTTTTGATGCAGCAGCACGTCACTTGAGCTTCACCCGCGCAGCAGATGAGCTTTTTGTGACACAGGCCGCAGTAAGTCACCAAATCAAGTCTCTGGAGGATTTTCTGGGCCTTAAGCTGTTTCGTCGACGCAACCGTTCGTTGCTGTTGACCGAAGAGGGGCAGAGCTATTTTCAGGATATTAAAGAGATTTTTTCCCAGCTTACGGAAGCCACTCGTAAGCTGCAGGCTCGGAGTGCAAAAGGTGCTCTGACCGTCAGTTTATTGCCCAGTTTTGCCATTCATTGGCTGGTGCCAAGGCTCTCAAGCTTTAACTCAGCTTATCCGGGGATCGACGTTCGAATCCAGGCGGTAGATCGTCAGGAGGACAAGCTGGCCGATGATGTAGATGTCGCCATTTTTTATGGTCGCGGTAACTGGCCGGGCTTGCGCGTTGAAAAATTATACGCAGAATATCTCCTGCCGGTCTGTTCTCCTCTGCTGTTAACGGGTGAGAAGGCGCTGAAGTCACCCGCCGATCTGGCTCAGCATACGCTTTTGCATGATGCCTCTCGCCGCGACTGGCAAACTTATACCCGTCAATTAGGTCTTACACATATTAACGTGCAGCAGGGACCCATTTTTAGCCACAGTGCGATGGTGTTACAGGCTGCCATTCACGGGCAGGGCGTGGCGTTGGCGAACAACGTCATGGCGCAGTCCGAAATTGAGGCAGGCCGCCTGGTTTGCCCTTTTAATGATGTACTGGTCAGCAAGAATGCGTTTTATCTGGTTTGTCATGACAGTCAGGCAGAACTGGGTAAAATAGCCGCCTTCCGGCAGTGGATACTGGCGAAAGCGGCAACCGAGCAAGAAAAATTCCGCTTCAGGTATGAGCAATAACGTTTGTGTGCCGGGCACGCATCAACTCAGGACTTAAACATGACCAGCCGATTCATGCTGATTTTTGCCGCGGTGAGTGGCTTTATTTTTGTTGCACTGGGCGCCTTTGGCGCACATGTATTAAGCAAGTCTTTGGGCGCAGTAGAGATGGGCTGGATCCAGACCGGCCTTGAATATCAGGCGTTCCACACGCTGGCTATTTTTGGGCTGGCGGTGGCGATGCAGCGTCGTATCAGTATCTGGTTTTACTGGAGCAGCGTGTTTATGGCGCTGGGTACCGTGTTGTTTAGCGGTAGCCTGTACTGCCTTGCGCTCTCACATCTGCGCCTGTGGGCGTTCGTTACACCTGTCGGCGGCTTCAGCTTCCTGGCGGGTTGGGTATTAATGTTTATCGGAGCTATCCGTCTGAAACGCAAGGGCGTTGTTCATGAATAAGGTTGTTTTATATTGTCGCCCGGGGTTTGAGAAAGAGTGCGCCGCGGAAATTACCGATAAAGCGGCGAAGCGCGAAGTCTTCGGCTTTGCCCGCGTAAAAGAAAACGCGGGCTATGTGGTTTTCGAGTGCTATCAGCCTGAAGACGCGGACAAGCTGGCGCGCGAGCTGCCGTTCAGCTCGCTGATCTTCGCTCGCCAGATGTTTGTCGCGGGTGAGCTGCTGAAGGATCTTCCGCCGGAAGACCGCATCACGCCTATTGTCGGCATGCTGCAGGGCGTGGTGGAGAAGGGCGGCGATCTGCGCGTTGAAGTGGCGGATACCAACGAAAGTAAAGAGCTGATGAAGTTCTGCCGTAAGTTCACCGTGCCGCTGCGTGCGGCGCTGCGTGATGCGGGCGTGCTGACGAACTACGAAACGCCGAAGCGTCCGGTGGTGCATATCTTCTTTATCGCACCGGGCTGCTGCTATACAGGCTATTCGTACACCACCAACAACTCTCCCTTCTTTATGGGTATTCCGCGTTTGCGCTTCCCGTCCGATGCGCCAAGCCGTTCCACGCTCAAGCTGGAAGAGGCGTTCCACGTCTTTATCCCGGCGGATGAGTGGGATGAGCGTCTGGCAAACGGCATGTACGCCGTCGACCTTGGCGCGTGCCCGGGCGGCTGGACCTATCAGCTGGTGAAACGCAATATGTGGGTATCGTCCGTTGATAACGGCCCAATGGCGCAAAGCCTGATGGACACCGGACAGGTCACCTGGCTGCGTGAAGACGGATTCCGCTATCGCCCGAACCGTAACAACATCTCGTGGATGGTGTGCGATATGGTTGAGAAGCCGGCAAAAGTCGCCGCGCTGATGGCCTCCTGGCTGGTCAATGGCTGGTGTCGTGAGACCATTTTCAACCTCAAGCTGCCGATGAAAAAGCGCTATGAGGAAGTGTCGCAGAACCTGGCCTACATTCAGGAGCAGATGGATGAACACGGAATTAACGTGGAGATCCAGGCGCGTCAGCTGTATCACGACCGTGAAGAGGTGACGGTGCATATTCGTCGCTGGTGGGCTGCGGTCGGCGGACGTCGCGACGAACGATAGTCCGTGTTCTATTGCCCGGTGGCGCTACGCTTACCGGGCCTACAGAAAAGCGTTAACGCTCTAACCGCAACTGCTGTAAATTCCCGTCCAGCTGTAAATCCGTCTGTAGCGTTGCGATCTCCCGGCAGATAAACGCCATCTCTTTATGCGCCTCCAGCTTCTTGCGCCACTTTTCTGGCACTTCATCCAGACGGGCGTAAATCCCTTCCAGACTCTGAAAATCGGTCAGCAGCTGCGCGGCGCTCTTCGGCCCAATACCGGCGACACCCGGAACCTTAGAGCTGCTGATGCCTGCCAGCCCCCAGTAATCCGGCAGTTGTTCAGGCGAGACGCCGAACTCGCTGGCAATAAACGGCGCGTCCAGCCAGCGTTTTTGAAAATAGTCGCGAATGCGGATAGTCGGGGAGAGCAGCTGGCAGTAGCCTTTGTCAGTTGAAACGATAGTGGCCTGATGTCCGGCGCTTGCCACCTTTACGGCCAGGGTGGCCGCGAGATCGTCGGCTTCGTTTCCCTGTGCACCCCAGCAGGGAACGCCACGCTGTTCAAATGCAGCGCGCAGCATGGGCAACTCAGCGTGAAGATCGTCCGGCATCGGGGCGCGTCCGGCTTTGTAGTCGGGCAGACGCTGGTGTCGCCAGCCCGTGTTGCGGGCTTCGTCATCAAATACCGCGACCGCATGGGTGGGCTCACTGTGGCGGATAAGCTGTTCCAGCGCGTGCAAGCAGGTATCTTTACAAGGCGTCCCCTGTACCGCATGGATACGGCGAATCAGGTTAAGAGCATCGACGATAAGTAAATGAACGGCCACAGATAATCTCCCTTCTATCTCATGCGTAAAGGGTAACACTGTCAGCAGCGTGAAACTATGAATGGTGGGGAAAACAGGAAGAAGCCTCGCAAAACGAGGCTTCCTGAGGGGCTTAATCGCAGGTCACGATCTTCATCGCCAGGCCGCCGCGAGAGGTTTCGCGGTATTTGGCGTTCATATCTTTACCGGTTTCGTACATGGTTTCGATAACCTTATCGAGACAGACGCGCGGCTCGCTGGTGCGGCGCAGCGCCATACGTGCCGCGTTCACCGCCTTCACTGAGGCAATCGCGTTACGTTCGATGCACGGTACCTGTACCTGTCCGGCAACCGGGTCACAGGTCAGTCCCAGGTTATGTTCCATGCCGATTTCCGCAGCAATGCACACCTGTGTCGGGCTTGCACCCAGCAGTTCGGCCAGACCCGCCGCCGCCATGGAGCACGCCACGCCGACTTCACCCTGACAGCCCACTTCCGCACCGGAAATAGACGCGTTCATCTTATACAGCGAACCAATCGCACTGGCGACCAGCAGGTAGCGCGCCAGCGAGTTCGCGTTCACTTCACGGATAAACTTGTCGTAGTACGCCAGCACCGCCGGAACGATACCGCAGGCGCCGTTAGTCGGCGCGGTGACCACGCGGCCCCCTGCGGCGTTCTCTTCGTTTACCGCCAGGGCGAACATGTTGATCCAGTCTACAACGGCCATCGGGTCCGTCGTCGTTTTGTCGGTGCTCACCAGCATGCGGCGCAGCGCTGCAGCACGACGCGGTACGCGAAGCTTGCCCGGCAGAACGCCTTCGGTGGTGATCCCGCGCTCAATACCGCCGCGCATCACTTCCCAGACGTTAGTGAAGTGCTGTTCGAGCTCTTCTTTACTGTGAAGTGCCAGCTCGTTTTTCATCATCAGGCCGGAGAGGGAAAGGCCCGTCTCCTGACAGTGACGCTGAAGATCCGCCGCCGTTTTGTACGGATACGGCACTTCGACAGAAGAGGTATTGGTTTGACCAAAGTGGTCTTCGTCGACGATAAAGCCGCCGCCGATAGAGTAATACGTCTGGCTGTATACCGCTTTATCGCCGGCCAGCGCGGTAATGCGCATGCCGTTTTCGTGCAGCGACAGGTTGTCCGCATGGAAATTCATGCAGTGGTCAACCGGGAATTCAACCTCATGCTCACCGTTCGCCAGCAGCAGGCGACCGTGGGTGTTCACATCCTGGATGAAGCCAGGGATCGCATCAATATCAACGGTATCCGGCAGATTTCCCGCCAGGCCCATGATAATGGCGATATCGGTATGGTGGCCTTTCCCGGTCAGGGAAAGCGAGCCGTATACATCGACAACCACGCGGGTAACGTCATGCAAGATGCCGCGTGCAATCAAGTCATCCGTGAACTGTTTACCGGCTTTCATTGGTCCGACGGTGTGAGAGCTGGAAGGACCAATACCGATTTTGAAGATATCGAATACGCTAATCATGATGCGTCCATTGCTTTCAGTCAGAGAGGGAGGAGTGCGCCGTCCGAAGACGGCGCGGGTGATAATCAGAACATGGTGTACAGGGAGTAGAAGATCGCAGAGATTGCGATAAGACCCATGATAACCACAAAGACGTTGCTCACATGACCGCTATACTTGCGCATAGCTGGGACTTTCTGAATCGCGTACATCGGCATCAGGAACAGAATCATCGCAATGACCGGGCCGCCCAGGGTTTCAATCATGCCCAGGATGCTTGGGTTCAGCGTTGCTACCGCCCAGGTGGTGAGCAGCATGAACAGTGCAGTGATTTTGTTCAGCTTGTTGATTTCAATGCTCTTGCCTTTACCGCGCAGAGATTTAATCACCATACCGTTGAAGCCTTCACGCGCGCCGAGGTAGTGGCCCAGGAAGGATTTGGTGATGGCGATAATCGCGATGATAGGTGCCATCCACGCAATGACCGGTGCGTTAAAGTGGTTCGCCAGGTAAGACAGAATAGAGATGTTCTGCTCTTTCGCTGCCGCCAGATCCGCCGGGGAGAGGCTCAGTACGCAGCTGAAGACGAAGAACATAACGGTCAGTACCATCATGATGTGAGCGCGCGCCAGGATGCTGGAGCACTTCTTCTCTGCGCCATTACCGTACTCTTCACGTTTCGCCACGGCGAAAGAGGAGATGATTGGGGAGTGGTTGAAGGAGAACACCATCACCGGAATCGCCAGCCAGAGGGTCATCAGCAGGCCGTTACCGGTTGCCGATGCGCTGCTCAGGGACAGGGTTTCCAGCGCTGCGCCGTTCCACTGTGGGATCAGGTAGCAAGCCAGTACCATCAGAGCAATAACGAACGGGAAGACCAGTACGCTCATTGCTTTCACAATCATCTGCTCACCGAAGCGAACGATGGTCATCATGCCCACGATCAGGATCAGAGACAGAATCGCACGCGGAGGCGGTGTCATGTGCAGCTGGTGCATCATGAAGCTTTCAACGGTGTTGGTGATCGCCACGCTGTAGACCAGCAGAATAGGGTAAATCGCGAAGAAGTAGAGCAGGGTAATCAGTTTACCTGCGCCAACGCCGAAATGCTCTTCAACAACTTCAGTGATGTCTTCGCCCGGGTTTTTACCGGACAGCACGAAGCGGGTCAGACCGCGGTGTGCAAAGAAGGTCATCGGGAAAGCAATGATAGCCATGATGATCAGCGGGATCAGACCGCCGACGCCAGCGTTGATAGGAAGGAACAGTACACCAGCGCCGATTGCTGTGCCGTAAAGGCCAAGCATCCACATGGTATCCGTTTTGCGCCAACCACTTCGGGATTCAATCGAAGCAACGGTGCTGGTTTGAGTGGTTTCCATCTGTATCTCCTGGAGGAAGCGAATTGTCAGGTTTTTTAGTCAAATCCGATGAAAAAGTGCCTGACGGTAATATGAAATTCGTTCAGTGACGGTTTTTTAATAATTTTCGCCCGTAACTATTGGCGGGCGGAAAGATACATTCTAGTTATGAATCTATCAGTGATCCTGATCCCAAATGCAATAATCCACTTATGATGTGGGCATCTTTAGACCATTTATCTGTTAAAAAAACATCAAAGAGAATTTACGGGCGCGAAGGCTACCACCAACGACATGTGAGCTGAAAGGCTGGCCCGTGATATAGGTGTCTTTAGCTGTAAAGAAATGGGTTTTTAGTATTTTCTGGCAGGTAATTTGGATTAAGGCTGATAATTTACGGTTGAAAAAACCAGGTAATCGTTTGCGTTTGCGCATAGTTTGTAAAAGACATAAGTGATGCGTATGAATTACCTCGGTAATAAAAAAGCCGGGACGCGCAACAGGGCGACCCGGCTTTGATCAGATGCTTCTGAGCACTATGTGCAGATTTCGTAGCAAGGAATATAGGCTGAGCCCGGCAGCTTCATGCGGTGCTGAGCGACAAAGCCCTGCAGCATGTCGTCCATGCGGCGCATCATCTCCGGATCGCCGTGGATCTTGTATGGACCGTACTGTTCAATGGCGCGGATGCCCATCTCTTTCACGTTGCCCGCCACAATCCCGGAGAAGGCACGACGCAGATCGGCTGCCAGGACTTCCACCGGCTGGTCCGGATAGAGTTTCAGGTTCGCCATATTTTCGTGCGTTGGCTCGAACGGGATCTGAAGGTCCGGCGCGATACGGATTGACCAGTTAAAGCTGTACGCATCGCCGGTATCGCGACGGTTTTCTTTTACCAACGGCATCGCTTTTTTCATCTGGCGCGCCACTTCCGCGGCATCGTCAATGATGATGCGATAGTGACGACGCGCGGCTTCGCCCAGCGTGTGCACGATAAACTCGTCCAGCACGCGGAAGTAGTCGGCGCTCTCTTTTGGCCCGGTCAGGATCAGCGGCAGAACCTGATCTTTATTGGCCGGATTCATCAGAATACCCAGCAGATAGAGTAGCTCTTCCGCTGTCCCCACGCCGCCCGGGAAGATGATAATGCCGTGGGCGATACGGACAAACGCTTCAAGACGTTTCTCGATATCCGGCATGATAATCAGCTCGTTAACCAGCGGGTTAGGCGGCTCAGCGGCTATGATTGACGGCTCGGTCATGCCGATAAACCGCCCCTCTTTATAACGCTGCTGCGCGTGACCCACTGCGGCACCTTTCATTGGCGCTTCCATCGCACCCGGACCGCAGCCGGTACAGATATTCAGCTCGCGCAGGCCGAGCTGGGTGCCCACCCGACGCGCATAAAGGTATTCAGTTTCGTTAATGGAGTGGCCGCCCCAGCAGACGACCATGTTCGGCGCTTCGCCAACGTGCAGGGCACGGGCGTTACGCAAAATGGAGAACACCAGGTTGGTGATATGGACCGAGCTTTCCAGGTCGAGATGCTGGAAACGGCCCGCGTTGTGGATCTGCCCGTTAACAAACAGGATGTCACGCAGCACGGCAAACAGGTTAGCCTGAAGTGAACGAATGATGCGCCCGTCGACAAAGGCCTCTTCCGGCGGGTTGATGACTTCAAGCTTCACGCCACGCTCGCGGCGCAGCACGTTGATATCAAAGCTTTCGAAGCGGGACAGCAGTTCTTTACTGTTATCTGTCAGGCTTCCGGAGTTCAGTACGGCAAGTGAACAGTTACGAAACAGTTGATAAAGATCGCTGCTGGCCGTGCGCTTAAGCATGTCCACTTCCAGCTGCGACAACATATCCATTGAGCCAAGCGGGCTAATATGTGTAATCAAGTGAGCTCCTTACGGGACGATTATCGTCTTTCCCTGTTGATTACAATAGCCCTGGCGCGTGACGTTTCACAACCTAAAGCGCGGAAGATACCGCGCATATTGTGAAAATATTTATATTACTGACGCACCAGCCGTCCCGTTGCCGGCACAAAATCGGTGTTGGTGCGCCACGGGTTGATGTCCAGACCGCCACGGCGGGTGTAGCGCGCGTAAACGCTCAGTTTTTCTGGCTGGCAGAAACGCTGAATATCGCTAAAGATACGCTCCACGCACTGCTCGTGAAATTCGTTGTGATGGCGGAACGACACCAGGTAGCGCAGCAATTTTTCCCGGTCAATTTTCGGGCCGCGGTACTGGATCTGCACCGAGCCCCAGTCCGGCTGGTGGGTGATCAGGCAGTTGGATTTCAGCAGGTGGCTGACCAGCGTCTCTTCGACCACCTTTCCGCTCGCGGCGTTTTCGAGGTAATCGGCGCTGAATTCATAATTCTCCACCTCAATATCCTGATCGTCGATGCAGGTCCCGTTGAAGTGGGCGACTGGCTGCCCTTCCAGCTCGTGCAGGCGATACAGTGAAACGCTCACCTTTCCCTGCGCGCAGGCGCTTAAATCTCGTTCCAGGGTGTGCTGAACGTCGTCCCAGCTGTTGAATTTTGTCTGGTTAAAACTGTTGAGATAGAGCTTAAAGCTTTTGGATTCCACGAGATTAACGCTGGCGTAATCCAGCTCAACGTGGCTCACTGCCACCTGCGGCAGACCGCGCGCGTTAAGCCACGAGAGTTCGTACAGCGTCCAGATGTCACCGCCGACAAACGGCAAGGCATCCGCATGCAGGCCCAGAGGATCGCGGTTCAGGCTGCGCGGCACCCCCTGCAGCAGGCTTGCATCGTAGGTATCGCGGTAATCGGTCGATTTACCCAGCGTTAAGCCGGTTAACGCCTGATGATTTTCGTAAGACATGTTTCATAGCCACTTTACAGGTACACTTATGGCCTGAGTTTATCCTGTCTGACAAGAAGAGAGAAATCGGTGGACATCGAAACTGCAAATGCCCTCACTACCTTCACGGCCCGCTATTGCGACGCATGGCATGAAAAGGACCAGACTTGGCCGCAAAGTGCTGATTTGTATGGCGTACCCTCGCCGTGCATTATCTCTTCAGTCGACGATTACGTTATCTGGCAGCCAAAACCATTCGACGGCGAGCAAAATGTAAATGCGGTTGAACGGGCAATGGACATTGTGGTACAACCAGCGGTTCACGCGTTTTATACCACGCAGTTCGCAGGGGATATGCCCGCGCGCTTTGCTGATATCACGCTGACGCTGTTGCAGACCTGGTGCGAAGACGATCTGCAGCGTGTTCAGGAAAACCTGATTGGTCATCTGGTCACGCAAAAACGCCTTAAGCTTTCTCCGACGCTCTTTATTGCCACGCTGGACAGCGAACTGGACGTTATCTCCGTCTGTAACCTGTCAGGTGAAGTGGTTAAAGAGACTATCGGCACCCGCAATCGCGAGACTCTCGCCCCCTCTCTTGCGGATTTCCTCACCCGACTTGAGCCCCTTCTGTAATCCATGCTGCTACAGCGCGTGTGAGAGATCTCTTACAAGGTTTGTGAGAGATCGCTGGAACATTCAGTATTACCTCATTAAATTCAGATTAATAACACTCTATTTTTCAACAGATTAGTTGTTCATCCTATTATTTTTAGGGAGCCTGTGCGTCTTACAACTCTGGCTGAGTGGGTTGTAAGACGAAGCGGAATAGCGGATTCTATCCCCGTCGACAGGACGCCGACACGAGAAACGAACATCAGGATGATGGCGTTTCTCACGCAGGACTCGCCAGGATGGCGCTGCAGGAAGGCTTCAGGATGAAGCGAAGTGGATAGCGCAGGATGCGTAAGGGACACCTCCAGGAAGGAGAACGAGAGCCGGTCAGGATGGTCGGTGGGTCAGGAAGGCCAGGACGTTTCGGGATGAAACAAACACGTCAGGAAGATGTGTGCAGGATGCATTGGCTTACGGATGACCAGGCCTTCGGGCTTCAGGAAAAGTTGTCACGGATGAGCAGGGAGCACGAATTGTAGCTGGAATGCTGCGAAACGAACCGGGAGCACTGTTTTTACAGTGCTCCCTTTTTTTATTTCTGCCTTCCGCAATGCTATGCTGCGCGCCGTTCACTTTTTCAGTTGAGGTTACTATGACGCAACACGATAGCGTTCGTGCTCAGTTGCACGCCATCGAAGCCCTTTTGCGCCAACATCAGCTGTGGCAGGAGACCGCGCCGCAGCCAGAAGCGTTCGCGAGCACTCAGCCCTTCTGCCTGGATACGCTGGCCCCGTTTGAATGGCTGCAGTGGGTGTTAATTCCGCGCATGCACGCCCTGCTTGAGGGCGGTCACCCGCTTCCGCAGGCGTTTGCTGTCTCTCCCTACTATGAAATGGCGCTCGAGACGACGCACCCTGCGCGCAACGTGATGCTGGTCGAACTGGAAAAACTGGATGCCCTGTTTGCCGGTGAAGATGCATGACGCTTGAGATCCTCTATCAGGACGAGTGGCTGGTGGCGGTAAATAAACCGTCAGGCTGGCTGGTACACCGCAGCTGGCTCGATCGCGATGAGAAAGTGGTGGTGATGCAGACCGTTCGCGATCAGATTGGTCAGCATGTTTTTACCGCCCATCGTCTCGACAGGCCGACCTCCGGCGTGCTGCTGATGGGGCTTTCCAGCGAGGCGGGGCGTCTGCTGTCACAGCAGTTCGAACAGCATCAGATGCAAAAGCGCTATCACGCGATCGTGCGCGGCTGGCTGACGGAAGCCGCCACGCTGGACTATCCGCTGGTAGAGGAGCTGGACAAAATCGCCGATAAATTTGCCCGCGATGACAAAGGTCCGCAGCCCGCGGTGACGGATTATCGCGGCATGGCGACGACCGAAATGCCGGTTGCAACCAGCAAATTTCCGACCACACGCTACAGCCTGGTTGAGCTTCTGCCTAAAACCGGGCGTAAGCACCAGCTGCGACGTCATCTTGCGCACCTGCGCCACCCGATTATTGGCGACAGCAAGCACGGTGATTTGCGCCAGAACCGCAGTGCGGCCGAACACTTTGGCTGCCATCGTCTGATGCTGCACGCCAGCGAGCTGAGCCTGCCGCACCCGTTTACCGGCGAGCCGCTGACTATCCGTGCTGGGCTGGACGACGTCTGGATGCAGGCGCTGTCACAGTTTGGCTGGCTGGGACAACTCCCCGAAAATGAAAGGGTTGAGTTTGTATCGGGCAACGTTCAGGATGAACGGTAAACGCATTCATTATGGGAAAATATGATGGCTGAAGTAGGCATTTTTGTCGGGACAATGTACGGCAACTCGCTGCTGGTAGCGGAAGAGGCTGAGGCAATACTCGCCAGCCAGGGCCATAAAGCCACGGTCTATGAAGACCCGGAACTGGCAGACTGGGAAAAGTATAAAGATAAATACATTCTGGTGGTGACCTCCACCACCGGGCAGGGCGATCTGCCGGACAGCATCGTGCCGCTGTTCCAGGGCATTAAAGACCAGCTTGGCTATCAGCCGGACGTGCACTACGGCATCATTGCCCTGGGCGACAGCTCTTACGCCAACTTCTGCGGCGGCGGCAAGCAGTTCGATGCGCTCCTGCAGGAACAGAGCGCCCAGCGCGTCGGCGAGATGCTGCTGATTGATGCCGGGGAGCATCCTGAACCCGAAAGCGAATCGAACCCGTGGGTGGAGAACTGGGCCTCACTTCTCAAATAACACTCAGCCCGGCGGCGCTTCGCTTGCGCGGGCCTACGGGTTTTCCAGGCCGGGTCAGGCAGAGCCGCCGCCCGGCGCAACAAATCTCACCAAACGCCAATTCCGTGAACCACCTTCCATTCCCCTGGGCTTATGCCATAAACAACCTCTCATACACCCTTTAATACTGTGTTTCTGCACGGTGAGGTGATGAGGCACTCCTTCATATACTTTTCCGGTCACTATAAAACGGCGTTAGGCCGTACCAAAACGACAAAACACCAATCTCATTCTGATTACCCTACCGGTGCTGTACAGAATGAACCAGGCGAAAGCTATGTTTCAGGAGTGCAACAATGAGTACATTAAGCCACGCAGCGAGCAGCGCTGAAAAGCGCACCAACGCCCGCTACTGGATAGTGGTGATGCTGTTTATCGTCACATCCTTTAACTATGGTGACCGCGCCACGCTGTCGATTGCCGGTTCGGAAATGGCAAAAGATATCGGCCTTGATCCGGTGGGCATGGGTTACGTTTTCTCCGCATTCTCATGGGCCTACGTCATCGGGCAAATTCCTGGCGGCTGGCTGCTGGACCGTTTTGGATCTAAACGCGTCTATTTCTGGTCCATCTTTATCTGGTCGATGTTTACCCTGTTGCAGGGTTTCGTCGATATCTTCAGCGGCTTCGGCATTATCGTGGCGCTCTTCACGCTGCGCTTCCTGGTAGGTTTAGCGGAAGCACCTTCTTTCCCGGGGAACAGCCGCATTGTCGCTGCCTGGTTCCCGGCGCAGGAGAGGGGAACGGCGGTGGCGATTTTCAACTCCGCACAGTACTTCGCAACGGTGATCTTCGCACCAATCATGGGCTGGCTGACGCATGAGGTGGGCTGGTCGCACGTCTTCTTCTTCATGGGTGGGCTTGGGATCGTCATCAGCTTCGTCTGGCTGAAAGTGATCCACGAACCCAACCAGCATCCTGGCGTGAACAAAAAAGAGCTGGAGTACATCGCGGAAGGCGGAGCGCTGATCAACATGGATCAGAAATCCGCAAAAGCAAAAGTCCCGTTCAGCCAGAAATGGGCGCAGATCAAGCAGCTCGTCGGCTCGCGCATGATGATCGGCATCTATCTGGGCCAGTACTGTATTAACGCCTTAACCTACTTCTTCATCACCTGGTTCCCGGTGTACCTGGTGCAGGCTCGCGGCATGTCGATTCTGAAAGCGGGATTTGTCGCGTCGGTTCCGGCAATCTGCGGCTTCGTCGGCGGCGTGCTCGGCGGAGTGATTTCCGACTGGCTGATGCGCCGCACGGGGTCACTGAACATCGCGCGTAAAACCCCGATTGTGCTCGGCATGCTGCTCTCCATGACCATGGTGTTCTGTAACTACGTCAACGCCGAATGGATGATTATCGGCTTTATGGCGATGGCCTTCTTCGGCAAAGGCATTGGCGCGCTGGGCTGGGCGGTGATGGCGGATACGGCGCCGAAAGAGATCAGCGGCCTGAGCGGCGGTCTGTTCAACATGTTCGGCAACATCTCCGGGATTGTTACGCCTATCGCTATCGGCTACATCGTTGGCACCACCGGCTCTTTCAACGGTGCGCTGATCTATGTTGGGGTGCATGCGCTGGTGGCGGTGCTGAGTTACCTGGTGCTGGTGGGGGATATCAAGCGCGTCGAACTTAAACCTGTTGCGGAGCGTGGATGATGACAACGCAATCGAGCCCAACCGTTACGGAGATGAAGGTTATTCCGGTGGCCGGGCAGGACAGCATGCTGCTCAATATTGGCGGGGCGCATAGCGCCTGGTTTACCCGTAATATCGTCGTGCTGAAAGACAGCGCAGGGAATACCGGCGTGGGCGAGGCGCCAGGCGGAGAGGTGATCTACCAGACGCTGGTCGATGCCGTTCCGCAGGTGGTGGGGCAGGAGGTCGCCCGTCTGAACAAGGTGGTTCAGCGGGTGCATAAGGGCAATCAGTCGGCGGACTTTGACACGTTCGGTAAAGGTGCCTGGACGTTCGAACTGCGGGTCAACGCGGTCGCCGCGCTGGAGGCCGCCCTGCTCGACTTACTGGGTAAGGCGCTCAATGTTCCGGTTTGCGAGCTGCTGGGGCCCGGTAAACAGCGCGATGCGGTAACGGTGCTGGGCTATCTGTTCTACGTGGGCGATCGCAATAAGACCGATCTCCCGTATCTGGCTCGATCCACGGGCGATCACGACTGGTATCGCCTGCGCCACCAGGAAGCGCTCTCCAGCGACGCGGTGGTGCGTCTGGCCGAGGCGGCGCAGGATCGCTACGGCTTTAAGGATTTCAAGCTGAAGGGCGGCGTGCTGCCCGGCGAGCAGGAGATTGAAACGGTCCGGGCGCTGAAAAAACGCTTTGCGGATGCGCGGATCACCGTCGATCCCAACGGCGCATGGCTGCTGGATGAAGCCATTAGCCTATGTAAAGGGCTGGGGGATGTCCTGACCTATGCAGAAGATCCCTGCGGTGCGGAGCAGGGCTTCTCGGGCCGTGAAGTCATGGCCGAGTTTCGTCGCGCCACCGGGCTGCCTGTCGCGACCAATATGATCGCCACCAACTGGCGTGAAATGGGTCATGCAGTGATGCTGAACGCTGTCGACATTCCGCTGGCGGACCCTCACTTCTGGACGCTTTCAGGCGCGGTTCGCGTGGCGCAGCTCTGCGATGACTGGGGGCTGACCTGGGGCTGTCACTCGAACAACCACTTTGATATTTCGCTGGCGATGTTTACCCACGTTGGCGCGGCGGCGCCGGGTAACCCGACCGCCATCGACACCCACTGGATTTGGCAGGAAGGGGAAGCCCGCCTGACGAAAAATCCGCTGGAAATCATCAATGGCAAGATTGCCGTACCGGATGCGCCGGGGCTGGGCGTGGAGATTGACTGGGATCAGATCCATAAAGCCCATGAGGCGTATAAAAAGCTACCGGGCGGCGCGCGTAACGACGCGGGCCCGATGCAGTACCTTATCCCCGGCTGGACATTTGACCGTAAGCGCCCTGTTTTTGGACGTCACTGATAAAAGGATTACACGATGAGTACTTTTTCTACCCCTGTAGTCACCGCCATGCAGATCGTTCCGGTTGCGGGCCATGACAGCATGCTGATGAACCTGAGCGGCGCGCATGCGCCATTCTTCACCCGCAATATTGTCATTATCAAAGACAATTCCGGCCATACGGGCGTGGGCGAAATTCCGGGCGGGGAGAAGATCCGCCAGACGCTGGAAGATGCTATTCCGCTGGTGGTGGGCAAAACGCTGGGTGAGTATAAAAATGTCCTCAACACCGTGCGCAATACCTTTGCCGATCGCGATGCCGGAGGGCGTGGCCTGCAGACCTTCGACCTGCGCACCACCATTCACGTGGTGACCGGAATTGAATCCGCGATGCTGGATCTGCTGGGTCAGCATCTGGGCGTTAACGTTGCGTCGCTGTTGGGCGAGGGGCAGCAGCGCAGTGAAGTGGAAATGCTGGGTTATCTGTTCTTTGTCGGCGACCGCAGGCTGACGCCGTTGCCTTATCAGAGCCAGCCGGATGAACAATGCGACTGGTATCGACTTCGCCACGACGAGGCGATGACCCCGGATGCGGTGGTGCGCCTGGCGGAAGCCGCGTACGAAAAATATGGCTTTAATGATTTCAAACTGAAGGGCGGCGTGCTGGCCGGTGAGGAAGAGGCGGAAGCCGTCACCGCGCTGGCAAAACGTTTCCCGCAGGCGCGCGTGACGCTGGATCCGAACGGCGCGTGGTCGCTTGATGAAGCGATCAAAATTGGTAAGCAGCTGAAAGGCGTGCTGGCGTATGCGGAAGATCCGTGTGGGGCTGAACAGGGCTTCTCGGGCCGTGAAGTCATGGCGGAATTCCGTCGCGCCACGGGGCTGCCGACCGCGACCAATATGATTGCCACCGACTGGCGTCAGATGGGACACACCCTGTCATTGCAGTCCGTCGATATTCCGCTGGCAGACCCGCACTTCTGGACGATGCAGGGGTCGGTGCGCGTGGCGCAAATGTGCCACGAGTTTGGCCTGACCTGGGGCTCGCACTCTAATAACCACTTCGACGTGTCGCTGGCGATGTTCACGCACGTTGCCGCCGCGGCGCCGGGCACGATTACCGCTATCGACACGCACTGGATCTGGCAGGAAGGTAATCAGCGTCTGACTAAGCAGCCGTTTGAGATCAAGGGTGGCATGGTGCAGGTGCCTTCCACGCCGGGGCTGGGGGTTGAACTGGATATGGACCAGGTCATGAAAGCCCATGAGCTGTATCAAAAACACGGTCTGGGCGCGCGCGACGATGCGATGGCGATGCAGTATCTGATCCCCGACTGGACATTCGACAATAAACGCCCGTGCATGGTACGATAAACGCATTGGGACCGCTCCCACGAGCGGTCTTTTACGTGGTGTATGCTTAACGTAACGACTATGCGTAAGGATGGCTTATGAAAATTGTTATCGCACCGGACTCGTATAAGGAAAGTTTGAGTGCGCTTGAGGTTGCGACAGCGATAGAACGTGGTTTTCGCGAGATCTTTCCCGAGGCAGTTTACGTCAAACTACCGGTCGCGGACGGTGGCGAAGGGACGGTTGAGGCGATGATCGCGGCAACGCAGGGACGCATTGTACATGTTCCGGTGACCGGCCCGCTGGGTGAGCGCGTGGAAGGATTTTATGGCTTATCCGGTGACGAGCAGAGTGCCTTTATTGAAATGGCGGCGGCTAGCGGCCTCGAGCTGGTCGTCCCTTCGCAGCGTAATCCCCTGAAAACCACCTCGTGGGGCACGGGCGAACTTATTCGTCACGCGCTGGACGCAGGCGTTAAGCATATCATCATCGGCATTGGCGGCAGCGCCACCAATGACGGCGGAGCAGGGATGGTGCAGGCGTTGGGGGCAAAGCTGCTGGACGACAGCGGGCAGCCCCTTGGGCAGGGCGGGGGCGAGCTGGGAAAACTCGCGCGTATCGACCTGAGCGGGCTGGACAGACGTCTGGCGGAGTGCCGGATAGAGGTCGCCTGTGATGTGACGAATCCGCTCACCGGTAAGGATGGCGCGTCAGCCGTATTTGGTCCGCAAAAGGGGGCCACTCCCGAGATGATCGTCACCCTGGACAACGCGCTGGCGCAGTATGCGAGGGTCATTGCCCGGGATCTGGACATTGATGTGCTAAACCTTGCTGGCGGCGGCGCGGCGGGTGGCATGGGGGCCGCGCTGTACGCCTTTTGCGGCGCGCAGCTGCGCCAGGGCATTGAGATCGTGACCGATGCACTACACCTGGCCGACCAGGTGGCCGATGCGGATCTGGTGATCACGGGAGAAGGCCGCATCGACAGCCAGACGATCCACGGCAAAGTCCCGGTGGGCGTGGCGAAAGTGGCGAAACGCTTTAACAAACCCGTCATCGGCATTGCAGGCAGCCTGACGGCGGACGTTGGCGTGGTACACGATCACGGTATTGATGCGGTGTTTAGCGTGATTTACACCATCTGCTCGCTGGAGGATGCGCTGGAAAATGCCAGCGAGAACGTCAGGATGGCCGCCCGGAATATCGCGGCGGTGCTGAAAGTGGGGCAGGGAATGTAGTTCTCCCTCTCCCTGTGGGAGAGGATCGGGGTGAGGGCATCAGGCCGCACCCGCAATTGCAGGCCCGGTAAGCGTAGCGCCACCGGGCTTTTATCTCAGCTTCCCAGCAACTTCGTCGCTTCGCGCGTTACGTTATCCATCTCATCCAGCAGCTCCAGGAACTCCGGTTCAAGCTCCGATTCCGGCGTGCCGGCACGCAGCTGCTGCTCCAGCAGCTGGCAAAGGTTTTTCAGCCGCGGTACGCCGCTGTACCCGCAGCTGCCGTGCAGCTTGTGGATTGCTTCCAGCAGCGCTTCCGGATTTTCACCCACCAGCTGCTCTTCCACCTTATTGCGAATTTCCGGCAGAAATGCGACCAGCATTTGCAGCATTTCGCGGGCCAAATCGGGTTTACCCGCCGCCTGGCGCAGCGCGAGCTGCCAGTCAAAGGTGGCGTTCTGGTTAACGCTGATTTCAACCGGCTCGCTGGAAACCGTGTACGTCCCGCCAATGTGACCCGGCTTATAGCGTAACAGCAGGTTATGAAGTTTCTCTTCATCGATGGGCTTCGCCAGATAGTCATTCATTCCGGCGCTTAGCAGCTTCTCTTTCTGACCGGCCATCGCGTGAGCGGTGACCGCAATGACCGGGGTTTGCTGCTGGTGCGGCAGCTGGTGGATCAGCTCGCAGGCCCGAATGCCATCCATGCCCGGCATCTGAATATCCATCAGGATTAAATCGAACTGCATCTGCTTCGCCTGTTCAACCGCCTGCGCGCCGCTGGTGCAGAGCTCAACGTGCTGAACCTGGTCTTCAAGCAATGCGCCAATCAGCTTCAGGTTGGCTTGATTATCATCCACCGCCATCACGCTCATGGGCAATTTTTGCTCATCGTTAATCAGCGGGAGAGCATGCTGGCTAAGACGGCAATATTCCGTGAGCGCGGGCAGGAGGCGGGTCGAGGTGAGCGGCTTCAGCAGACACGCGGCGGCTCCGTCGTTTTTCAACTCCTCTGCATTAATCTGGGCATGGCAGGGTAGCGCCAGCAGCAGATAGTCGGTCATTGAGGCGGCTTTCGCCAGCCGCTCCTGCTGCATGGTCAGTTCGCCGGTGAAGGTAACCGGGATCCCCATCAGCAGAATATCGTAGTGCTCAACGGCAAGCGCTGAGAAGGTTGGGCTGTAGACCACCTCCAGCGGCGTGGTGCTTAAAATATCGAGCGCGCACTGCGCTGCCGCCGCGTTAGGTTCGACGTAGGCCAGACGCTTGCCTTTCAGGCAGTCCGTCACCGGACCGTCGGTCAATACGTTCGGGTTGAGGTCCAGATTAATGTGGAACCAGAAGGTTGAGCCGCGGTTCGGCTGGCTGTGGAAAGAGATATCGCCGCCCATCTCGTTCACCAGGCGCTGCGTGATCACCAGCCCCAGGCCGGTACCGCCATGACGGCGGGAGATACTGGCGTCCGCCTGACGGAACGCCTGGAAAAGACGCGACTGATCACGCTCAGGAATACCGATGCCGGTATCGCGGATCTGGACTTCAATCTGCACCTTATTGCTGCTGATGGAGCGTTTTTCTACCAGAATGTCGATGTTACCGCTTTCGGTGAATTTAATCGCATTCCCGACAAGGTTGGTAATGACCTGCTGCAGGCGCAGCGGATCGCCAATGACGTTATCCGGCACGTCGTTTTTAATGTTGAGCGTCAGCTCAAGGCCTTTGTCGTGCGACGAGTGCGCGAGCAGCGTCACCACCTCATCGAGCGTACTGCGCAGCGGGAACGGAATACTCTCCAGGATCAGCTTGCCCGCTTCCAGTTTGGAGAAGTCGAGCACGTCGTTGATGATCGCCAGCAGGTTGTTGGCCGAACGTTCAATGGTGTGCAGGTGATCGCGCTGAGTCGGGTTAAGCTCGCTTTTCAGCGTCAGGCGGGTAAAGCCGATCACGCCATTGAGCGGCGTACGCAGCTCGTGCGACATATTGGCCAGGAATTCCGACTTAATACGTGCCGCTTCCTGGGCGCGCTTTTTCGCCAGATCCAGCTCAACGTTCTGGATCTCCATCTGCTCCAGCGTTTCGCGCAGGTCGGACGTGGCCTGGTCAACGTTGTGCTGCATCTCTTCGTGATACGCCGCCAGCGACATGGCCATCGAGTTGATGCCGTTCTTCAGCATGTCCAGCTCGCCCAGCATAAACCCTTCCACCCGGCTGTCGAGCTGTCCCCGGCGGATGCGGTCAACCGTATTAACCATGTTGCGGATGGGGCCCGTCACGTCGCGCATCAGGCGCCATCCGAAGATCAGCGCAATGCCAATGCAGAACAGCATCATCACGCCAGAGATGAAGATTTCTTTGTACTGCTGGAGCCGGACCGACTTGAGATCCAGCTCCAGCGCCACATATCCCAGCATATTGTTGCTGGATTTGGCGTCGGATTGCGCTGACTCATCGGGTGAATAGCTTTCCGATACGATCGGCGTGCGCAGGATCATGATATCACCGCGCCGCAGTACGGTGAGGTGGCGCGGGAACGGCGTACCATCCGGGATCTTCAGGGCCGCCGGATCGAGATGAAAATTCGAGGTGACAAACAGGCGGTTATGTTCGTCGTAAACGGAAATGGCGCGTACGATGTCCGAGTGACGGCGGTGGAGCACGCTGATTAACTGACCAATGGATTCGCGGTTTTGCAGGTTCATACCGTACTCGCTGGAAACGGCAAGCGGTTCGATAATGCTGGCGCCTGCATCCTCCAGCTGCCGCTGCAAATCGTTATAGCGGTGCACCACAAAGAAGATACTCAGCAGCAAACCGATGAGAACGGTGGGGGCGAGGATCAAAATCATCATGCGCGCGCGCAGGCTGTAGTTGGTCATGGCGTTCCGTTATGGGACAATTAAGATAATTATGTTTATGTGAGAAAAATCTCGGCGATGGCGCAATTCTACTCTGCAAAGCGACGCGTGACGACGCGTCAAATCATTACTGTTGAAGCCACGGACCTCGATCCGTTTGGTCAGGGAGTGGCACGTCACAATGGTAAGGCTCTGTTTATAACAGGTTTGCTGCCAACAGAACGAGCAGAAATTACGCTGACGGAAGATAAACGCCAGTTCGCGCGCGGACAGGTTAAGCGTTGCCTCAACGATAGCCCGGAGCGCGTGAAGCCCCGCTGCCCACATTTTGGCGTTTGCGGGGGCTGCCAGCAACAGCATGCGAGCACAGAATTACAGCAAAAAAGCAAAAGCCGCGCGCTGGCGCGTCAGCTTAAACATGACGTTAACGAAATTCTTTCCGATGTGCCCTGGGGCTATCGTCGACGCGCGCGCCTGAGCCTCAGCTATCAGCCAAAAACGGCGCGGCTGGAGATGGGGTTTCGCAAGGCCGGCTCCAGTGACATTGTCGATGTGCAGCAGTGCCCCATTTTGGCGCCCCATCTTGAGGCATTGCTTCCGGAAGTGCGCACCTGTCTTTCCGGGCTGGACGGCGTTCGCCACCTCGGGCATGTCGAACTGGTCATGGCAAACAATGGACCGCTGATGGTCCTGCGCCATACCGCGCCGTTGTCGAAAAAAGATCGCGAAAAACTGGAACGCTTTTCGCATTCCCACGACCTGGCGCTTTTCCTTGCACCACAAAGCGAGATACTTGAGCAGGTTACCGGTGAGGCGCCCTGGTATGCGTCAAACGGGCTACGCTTAACGTTCAGCCCGCGGGATTTCATTCAGGTGAATGATGGCGTTAACCAGCAGATGGTTGAGAAAGCGCTGACGTGGCTGGATGTTCAGAAAAGCGATCGGGTGCTCGACCTGTTCTGCGGAATGGGCAACTTTACGCTGCCGCTGGCGCGAAAAGCGGCCAGCGTCGTTGGCGTGGAAGGCGTTGAGGCGCTGGTGGCTAAAGGGCAGGAGAACGCGCTGCAGAACGGCTTGCAAAATGTGACATTCTTTCATCAAAATCTTGAAGAAGATGTCACCCAACAGCCGTGGGCAAAACAGGGCTTTGATAAAATTTTGCTCGACCCGGCGCGTGCCGGTGCCCCGGGTGTGATGGCACATATTATTAAACTCGCGCCGAAGCGTGTGGTCTATGTTTCCTGTAACCCGGCAACGCTTGCCCGGGACAGTGAGGCATTAATCAGCGCGGGTTACCAGATTCAGCGTCTGGCAATGCTGGACATGTTCCCGCACACTGGACATCTGGAATCGATGGTGTTGTTCGAGCACATCTAATTTGTTTGGCTTGTCGACTTCGACAGGCCCAGGTCCCTAAAGGAGAGGACAATGGTTGCGGTAAGAAGTGCACATCTCAATAAAGCTGGGGAATTTGACCCACAAAAATGGATCGCAAGTCTGGGAATTTCCAGCCAGCAGTCGTGTGAACGCTTAACCGAAACCTGGGCCTATTGTCTGCGCACCACGCAGGGGCATCCGGATGCCGATCTTCTCCTCTGGCGCGGCGTGGAGATGGTGGAAATCTTATCCATGCTGAACATGGATATTGAAACGCTGCAGGCCGCGCTTCTCTTCCCCCTCGCGGATGCGGACGTGGTCAGCGAAGACGTGCTGCGCGACAGCGTCGGGAAATCCGTCGTCGCGCTGATCCACGGTGTGCGCGATATGGCGGCTATTCGCCAGCTCAAAGCTGCGCATACCGATTCCGTCTCATCTGAGCAGGTCGATAACGTTCGCCGGATGCTGCTGGCCATGGTGGATGATTTCCGCTGCGTGGTTATCAAGCTTGCCGAGCGTATTGCTCATCTGCGTGAAGTGAAGGACGCGCCGGAAGATGAGCGCGTACTCGCCGCCAAAGAGTGTACAAATATCTATGCGCCGCTGGCGAACCGCTTAGGGATTGGTCAGCTGAAATGGGAGCTGGAAGATTACTGCTTCCGCTATCTGCACCCGGCGGAATATAAACGTATTGCCAAACTCCTGCACGAGCGCCGTATCGACCGCGAGCACTATATCGAGGAATTTGTCGGCGGCCTGCGCCAGGCGATGAAAGAAGAGAACGTGCGCGCCGAAGTCTACGGTCGGCCTAAGCATATCTACAGCATCTGGCGCAAAATGCAGAAGAAACACCTCGCCTTTGACGAGCTGTTTGACGTGCGCGCCGTGCGTATCGTGGCGGAGCGTCTGCAGGACTGCTATGCCGCGCTGGGGATAGTACACACTCACTTCCGTCATCTTCCCGATGAGTTCGATGACTATGTCGCCAACCCCAAACCGAACGGCTATCAGTCTATCCATACCGTTGTGCTTGGCCCTGGCGGCAAAACGGTCGAGATTCAGATTCGCACCAAACAGATGCACGAAGACGCCGAGCTGGGCGTGGCCGCGCACTGGAAATACAAAGAAGGCACGTCCGGCGGAGCGCGTTCTGGCCACGAAGACCGCATTGCCTGGCTGCGCAAGCTGATTGCGTGGCAGGAGGAGATGGCCGACTCCGGCGAGATGCTCGACGAAGTTCGCAGCCAGGTCTTTGACGATCGCGTGTACGTATTTACCCCAAAAGGGGACGTTGTCGACCTGCCGGCGGGCTCTACGCCGCTCGATTTTGCCTACCACATCCACAGCGATGTGGGGCACCGCTGCATCGGGGCGAAAATTGGCGGACGTATCGTACCGTTCACCTATCAACTGCAGATGGGTGACCAGATTGAAATCATTACCCAGAAGCAGCCCAACCCGAGCCGTGACTGGCTTAACCCGAACCTGGGCTACGTTACCACCAGCCGCGGGCGCTCGAAAATTCACGCCTGGTTCCGTAAACAGGATCGTGACAAGAACATCCTTGCCGGCCGCCAGATCCTCGACGACGAGCTGGAGCATATCGGGATAAGCCTGAAAGAGGCGGAGAAATTCCTGCTGCCGCGCTACAACTTTAACGAGCTTGACGAGCTGTTAGCGGCCATTGGCGGCGGTGATATCCGTCTGAATCAGATGGTGAACTTCCTGCAGGCGCAGTTCAATAAGCCAAGCGCGGCAGAGCAGGACGCGGCGGCGCTGAAGCAGCTGCAGCAGAAAACCTACGCCCCGCAGCAGCGCAGCAAAGACAACGGCCGCGTGGTGGTTGAAGGCGTAGGTAACCTGATGCACCACATTGCCCGCTGCTGCCAGCCTATTCCGGGAGACGATATCGTCGGCTTTATCACCCAGGGACGCGGGATTTCGATTCACCGTTCCGATTGTGACCAGCTTGCCGAACTGCAGTCGCATGCGCCGGAGCGCATCGTGGAAGCGGTTTGGGGTGAGAGCTATTCCGCCGGCTACTCGCTGGTGGTGCGCGTCACTGCCAACGACCGCAGCGGGCTGCTGCGCGACATCACGACCATTCTCGCCAACGAGAAGGTCAACGTTCTGGGCGTCGCCAGCCGCAGCGATACCCGCGAGCAGCTTGCCACCATCGATATGACCATCGAAATCTACAACCTGCAGGTGCTGGGCCGCGTGCTCGGCAAACTGAACCAGGTGCCGGATGTGATTGACGCGCGTCGTCTGCACGGCGGATAAGATTTCCCTCTTTTGTAGGCCGGGTAAGGCGTAAGCCGCCACCCGGCATTTTTTTATCAGGACATAACCATGACTCAAATCGACCGCCTGCTTGGCATCATGAAACGCCTGCGCGACCCGGAAAACGGCTGTCCGTGGGACAAAGAGCAGACTTTCGCCACCATCGCCCCGTACACCCTTGAAGAGACCTATGAGGTGCTGGACGCTATTTCCCGCGAAGATTTTGACGACCTGCGCGGCGAGCTGGGCGATCTGCTGTTCCAGGTGGTGTTCTATGCGCAAATGGCGCAGGAAGAAGGGCGCTTTAACTTTGACGATATCTGCGCTGCCATCAGCGACAAGCTTGAGCGCCGTCATCCCCATATCTTCGGCGATGCCACCGCAGGGAACAGCGCTGAGGTGCTGGCCCGCTGGGAGCAGATCAAAAGCGCCGAGCGGGCGGAAAAATCCCAGCACTCGGCGCTGGATGATATTCCGCTGAGCCTGCCCGCGCTGATGCGCGCGCATAAAATCCAGAAGCGCTGCTCCGCCGTCGGTTTTGACTGGACCTCCCTCGGCCCGGTGCTGGATAAAGTGCACGAAGAGATTGACGAAGTCATGCACGAAGCGCAGCAGGCGGTGGTGGATGAAGCAAAGCTTGAGGAAGAGATGGGCGACCTGCTGTTCGCGACCGTCAACCTTTCTCGCCACCTGGGTGTAAAAGCGGAAACCGCCCTGCAAAAAGCCAACCTAAAATTCGAACGACGCTTTCGCGAAGTTGAGCGGATTGTCGCCTCGCGAGGCCTGGAAATGAGCGGAATTGACCTCGAAGCGATGGAAGAAGTCTGGCAGGAAGTAAAGCGGCAGGAATCTGATCTCTAACGAGATTTTGCGATCAAGCGCAATTTGTGTGATTTTTTAAATGACAAGCGCTTGATTTGCGTCAAAAACATTTACCCAAAAGGGGCTATTTTCTCACTCCTTATGTTTGTCATGGCCTGGAATGGAGACGGAGAATGAAAGTTTGTGGCGCTCGCCGTGTTCGGGTATACTACTTTCCCGTCCTGGTTATTCCATCGTTTCACCCTAACTTCTCAGGTTCAGCATGACAACGAACTATATTTTTGTGACCGGCGGGGTCGTATCCTCTCTGGGTAAAGGCATTGCCGCAGCCTCCCTCGCAGCCATTCTTGAAGCCCGTGGCCTCAATGTGACCATGATGAAACTGGATCCGTACATCAACGTCGATCCGGGCACCATGAGCCCAATCCAACACGGGGAAGTGTTCGTTACTGAAGACGGCGCTGAAACCGATCTGGATCTTGGCCACTACGAGCGTTTCATCCGCACCAAAATGACCCGTCGTAACAACTTCACGACTGGCCGCATCTACTCCGACGTTCTGCGTAAAGAGCGCCGTGGTGACTACCTGGGAGCAACCGTTCAGGTTATTCCGCATATCACTAACGCAATCAAAGAACGCATTGTTGCGGGTGGCGAAGGCCACGACGTGGTGCTGGTTGAAATCGGCGGTACCGTGGGTGATATCGAATCCCTGCCATTCCTGGAAGCGATTCGTCAGCTGGCGGTAGATATTGGCCGTGAGCACGCGCTGTTCATGCACCTGACTCTGGTGCCGTACATGGCCGCCGCAGGTGAAGTGAAAACCAAGCCGACTCAGCACTCTGTGAAAGAACTGCTCTCCATTGGTATTCAGCCAGATATCCTGGTTTGCCGCTCCGATCGCGCGGTTCCGGCGAACGAACGTGCGAAAATTGCATTGTTCTGTAACGTGCCTGAAAAAGCCGTTATTTCAATGAAAGATGTCGATTCCATTTATAAAATCCCGGGCCTGTTGAAATCTCAGGGCCTGGACGATTATATTTGTAAACGATTCAGCTTGAACTGTCCGGAAGCGAACCTGTCTGAATGGGAACAGGTTATTTATGAAGAAGCCAACCCGGCAGGCGAAGTGACTATCGGTATGGTCGGCAAGTACATTGAACTGCCGGATGCCTATAAGTCAGTGATCGAAGCGCTGAAACACGGTGGTCTGAAGAACCGTGTTTCCGTGAACATCAAGCTGATTGATTCACAGGATGTTGAAACGCGTGGCGTTGAAATCCTGAAAGATCTGGATGCTATCCTCATCCCTGGCGGCTTCGGCTACCGTGGTGTTGAAGGCAAGATCGCCACCGCGCGCTATGCGCGTGAAAACAATATTCCATACCTCGGCATCTGTCTGGGTATGCAGGTTGCGCTGATCGAATTTGCGCGCAACGTAGCGGGAATGGAAAACGCGAACTCTACGGAATTTGTGCCAGACTGTAAGTACCCTGTTGTGGCGCTTATCACTGAATGGCGTGACGAAGAAGGTAACGTCGAAGTCCGTACCGAGAAGAGCGATCTGGGTGGCACCATGCGTCTTGGCGCACAGGCCTGCCAGCTGTCTGACGATAGCGTGGTTCGCAAGCTGTACGGCGAGCCGGTCATCACCGAGCGCCATCGTCACCGCTATGAAGTCAACAACATGTTGTTGAAACCTATTGAAGCCGCGGGCCTGCGTGTTGCGGGCCGCTCCGGGGATGATCAGTTAGTCGAGATCATTGAAGTGCCAAACCATCCGTGGTTTGTCGCCTGCCAGTTCCACCCGGAATTTACTTCAACGCCACGTGACGGGCATCCGCTGTTTGCAGGCTTCGTGAAGGCCGCCAGCGACTACCAGAAGCGTCAGGCGAAGTAAAAAAAGTTAGAACGGCAACGCGTACCTTTGGTACGCGTTGTTTGTCTGGAGTTTTAGTTTAACTTGTACTGAGGAAAATCTAATGTCCAAAATCGTTAAAGTCATCGGTCGTGAAATCATCGACTCCCGTGGTAACCCGACCGTTGAAGCCGAAGTTCACCTGGAAGGTGGTTTCGTTGGTATGGCTGCTGCTCCATCAGGTGCTTCTACTGGTTCTCGCGAAGCGCTGGAACTGCGCGATGGCGACAAATCCCGCTTCCTGGGCAAAGGCGTACTGAAAGCGGTTGGCGCTGTAAACGGTCCGATTGCTCAGGCAATCCTTGGCAAAGACGCCAAAGACCAGGCTGGCATCGACAAGATCATGATCGATCTGGACGGTACTGAAAACAAATCTAACTTCGGTGCGAACGCAATCCTGGCAGTTTCTCTGGCAAACGCCAAAGCGGCTGCTGCTGCGAAAGGTATGCCACTGTTCGAGCACATCGCTGAACTGAACGGCACCCCAGGCAAATACTCCATGCCTGTACCAATGATGAACATCATCAACGGTGGTGAGCACGCAGACAACAACGTTGATATTCAGGAATTCATGATTCAGCCAGTTGGCGCGAAATCCCTGAAAGAAGCGGTACGTATGGGCTCTGAAGTGTTCCACAACCTGGCTAAAGTTCTGAAAGCTAAAGGTATGAACACTGCTGTTGGTGACGAAGGTGGCTATGCGCCAAACCTGGGTTCTAACGCAGAAGCGCTGGCTGTTATCGCAGAAGCAGTAAAAGCTGCTGGCTACGAGCTGGGCAAAGACATCACCCTGGCGATGGACTGTGCAGCATCTGAATTCTACAAAGACGGTAAATACGTTCTGGCTGGCGAAGGCAACAAAGCGTTCACCTCCGAAGAGTTCACTCACTTCCTGGAAGACCTGACCAAACAGTACCCAATCGTGTCTATCGAAGACGGTCTGGACGAGTCTGACTGGGCTGGCTTCGCATACCAGACTAAAGTACTGGGCGACAAAATCCAGCTGGTTGGTGACGACCTGTTCGTAACCAACACCAAGATCCTGAAAGAAGGCATCGAGAAAGGCATCGTTAACTCCATCCTGATCAAATTCAACCAGATCGGTTCTCTGACCGAAACTCTGGCTGCGATCAAAATGGCGAAAGACGCTGGCTACACCGCTGTTATCTCTCACCGTTCTGGCGAAACTGAAGACGCTACCATTGCCGACCTGGCTGTGGGTACCGCTGCAGGCCAGATCAAAACCGGTTCTATGAGCCGTTCTGACCGTGTTGCTAAATACAACCAGCTGATTCGTATCGAAGAAGCGCTGGGCGAAAAAGCACCATACAACGGTCTGAAAGAGATCAAAGGCCAGGCATAATTGCTTAAGCCTTAAAATGAAAATGCCAGTCGAATGACTGGCATTTTTTTTGGCTATTTAAAATCGACCGCCATTTGCTCCGGAATGGTCAGCCCCTGGGTGGTCTGCACGCAGCGGGCGATGTAGTCCGTAAACCGGGGTGGCTTCGGCATCCCCATGCTCAGCAGCTTATCGTTGCTGAAGCGCACGTTAAGCGTGGCAAACGCACCGTATAAACGCATGGCTTTCAGCATCAGACGTTCGTTGCACGGCCCAAAAATATGCTTCAACTCGCGGCGCATTCTGACCAGCGTTTCGTAGCTGACCTGCGCATATTTATCCCCGACGGGGGCTTTCTCCAGCGCCTGCGCCATTGCCTGATCGATATCCGCAAAGCGAACGCTGTTCTCTTCTCCTGCAGAAATGTGTACCACTTCTCCCGGAAGCGCGTTGCTGGTGAGCAGCATTAACATCGCGTCGGCGCAATAATCCACCGGAACAACGTCGATCCGGTCTTCCATTGAGCACATAAACTTCTGCAGCATCAGGCCCATGCTAAAGACCCAGAAAATGCTGCTCGAGGGTGTGCAGCCGTGACGGGTATGACCGACGACGATGGACGGACGGGCGATGAGCAGCGGCAGGCTAGGGCACTCCTGGCGCATCAGCTGTTCGATGGTTGACTTCGAAAACGTGTATTCCACCAGGTGTTCAGCATTCTCTCTGAATTCAGCGCTTTCGGCGACCAGTGAATCCTGCTCCGGCGTGCATGACATTGCGGTGCCGACGTGGAGGAAACGCTGCAGTCCTGTCACCTGCTCCATACGGCGCGCCAGCGCGAGCGTACCTTCTACGTTGACCTTCCAGATCAGCGGGTTATTACCAAATGAGGCCACGGCCGCACAGTTAACCACATGCGTGACCCGATCCAGACGGGGATCGTTGAGAAAGGCTTCAGGCTGGCTGAGGTCGCCAATCAGGATATTATCCACCTTCAGGGAGGCCAGTTTGTCCTCGGGAACGTTGAACTTGCGCATGTTCTCCAGCACGCGATCCAGCCCGCTCTGCGGATCGCTGGCGCGCGCAAGCAAAAGGAGTTTTGCAGGTTGATCGCTGGTCAGGATTTTTTCAAGAACTGCACCGCCCAGAAATCCGGTCACGCCTGTAATCAATAACATCTTCATTAATACCGTCTCATTATGATTGATGAGGCGGATTGTAGGCGTGCAAAAGTAAACGGCATTTAAATAATAAAACGCCGAAATCAATGGCGTCTTAAGCTTATTTTAAGGAAAGGGAATCAGGTGGAGATATTGGACACTATCGCAAGGGTAAAAATTCACTCTATTAAAATTTAAATTTTAACTTATTGAATTTAAATATTTTTATGAAGTCTGTGTCGAGTGGTTAACGTAATTCAAAATGTAATAAATATAATAATTTGTTACACCAAACATTTATCGAATAAATGTTTTAAATACCACTTAACTCAAATCAGACAACATAAGGCGCAGGCCGATTTATTTAGCCTGCGAATTATTGTCAGAGCAAAAGGGGAAGCGTGGCGCTGGCTGTTTGTTGACTAACGTCGCCGTAATGACCATCCAGCGCAATCATGGACGTGGTCAGCAGCTCGACCAGCAGCATGACTCCAACCTTAGCATTGAGCGCGCCTGCACTTAGAGGGCCTTCTGGTTTGGCGGCAACCAGCTGCATGTCGCTCAGAGAGGCCAGCGGGCTGCGGGGCGTATTGCTGAGCGCCAGAACCTTAACGCCGCGCTTGCGGGCAAGCTTCACCACGTGGAGTAAATCCCGCGTTGAACCCGAACTGGAGATGGCCACAACCAGCGTATCTTTCGAAAGCGTTGTCGCATTCATGGCCGCGCGGTGCATATCGCTAAACAGCTGTGCGGGTTTGCCCAGCCGTAACAGCTTGTAATGCAGATACTCGCCGAGGATCGCGCTGGCCGCGACGCCATAAATCTGCACGGATTGCGCCTGATGCAGCGCCAGCGCCGCCTTTTCAAGCAGCGCGCGGTCGAGGAGTCTGGCGGTATCCTGCAAAGCCTGCACCGACTCATCCACGACGTTATCAATCGCATCCCCCGCCTGACGCGCGGGCTGGCCCTGCTGAATATCCAGCGCAAGCGCCATTTTAAATTCGTTATAGCCCTTGCAGCCCAGCGTCCGGCAAAGGCGCGTGACGCTTGCCTCGCTGGTGTGGCTCTCGCGCGCCAGTTCAGTGATCGTCAGGTAGAGCACCCGGGCAGGATCGCTGAGGACAAACTCGCCGAGTTTTTGTTGCGTTGGGCTGTACCCGGAAGCCTCCTGGCGGAGCTTCAGCAGCAGATTTTCATGGTCCGACATGCCACGTCCTTAATGTGTTTCGCTGCGACTAGTGTGGCGGAAAGGAGGGGAAAGATGCCAGTCATTTTGAAAAAGTATGATCGGCTTCCTGGTTTTTGATGGTAATTTTCACTGCGTGATATTTATATGGTAAAAATTTTCATCGTTTAATGGGGAGATGAAAAAATGATGCAAATGTTCAGTGGTGCTTCTTCGGGGGGATGGTTTGAAAAAGCGCAGCGCTTTGGCAAATCCTTTATGTTGCCCATCGCCGTGCTGCCCGCGGCGGGTCTGCTGCTGGGGATAGGCGGCGCGTTATCCAATCCCAACACGCTGGCGGCCTATCCGTTTTTAGACGTGGGCTGGCTTCAGGCTATTTTCACCATCATGAGCAGCGCAGGTTCAATCGTGTTTGCAAACCTCTCGGTGCTGTTTGCGGTTGGGGTTGCCGTCGGGTTGGCAAAAAGCGATAAGGGCACGGCTGGGCTGGCGGCGCTGCTCGCGTTTCTGGTGATGAATGCCACCATCAACGCGCTGCTGATCCTCACCGGCAAACTGGCGCATGAGAATCCGGGTGCAGTTGGGCAGGGCATGACGCTGGGGATCCAGACGCTGGAAACCGGCGTGTTTGGCGGCGTGGTGATTGGTCTGGTGACCTGCACGCTCCATCATCGGTTTAATAAAATTGCGCTTCCGCAGTTCCTCGGGTTCTTTGGCGGCTCGCGCTTTGTTCCCATCATCAGCTCGCTGGCGGCGATACTCGTCGGCGCGCTCATGACCGTGGTCTGGCCGCATTTCCAGAAACTGATTTTTGGTCTCGGCGGGCTGGTGGATGCCACCGGCTATCTGGGCACACTGCTGTACGGCTTTATTTTACGCATGCTGGGCCCGTTTGGTTTGCACCACATCTTCTATCTGCCGTTCTGGACTACCGCGCTCGGCGGCAGTGAGATTGTTAACGGTCACCTCGTTGAGGGAACACAGCGGATCTTCTTCGCCCAGCTGGCCGACCCGAACACGCAGCATTTCTATGAGGGCACGTCGCGCTTCATGTCCGGGCGCTTTATTACGATGATGTTTGGCCTGCTCGGCGCGTGTCTGGCGATGTACCACACGGCAAAACCGGAGAACAAAAAGCGCGTTGCCGGGCTGCTGCTCTCTGCGGCGCTAACCTCGTTCCTGACCGGGATTACCGAGCCTATCGAGTTTTCCTTCCTGTTTATTGCACCGGTACTTTACGTCATTCATGCGCTGTTTGACGGACTGGCGTTCATGCTCGCGCACATGCTGCATATCACCATCGGTCAAACCTTCTCCGGCGGTTTTATCGACTTCGTGCTGTTCGGCATTTTGCAGGGGGAGGCCAAAACCAACTGGATGTTCGTTCCGCTGGTGGGCGTGCCGTGGTTCTTCCTTTACTACTTCACCTTCCGCTATCTGATTAACCGTTTCGATTTTGCCACGCCGGGTCGGGAAAAGGAGGCGATGGCCAGCGAAGTGACCTTCTCGCAGAGCGAGCGCGCCGTTGCGGTGATCGCGGGATTAGGCGGAAAAGAGAATCTGGAAGAGGTGGACTGCTGCGCCACGCGGCTTCGCGTCACGGTGAAGGACGGCAGCAAAGTGAATGACGCGGCGCTGAAAGCCACCGGCGCGCGCGGCGTCATCGTGCGCGGTAACGGTGTTCAGGTCATTTATGGCCCGCACGTCACGATTATCAAAAACGAAGTGGAAGAGATCTTATCGTAATGAAAACTGTACTGGATAACCTGAAGGGAAAACTGGTCGTCTCCTGTCAGGCGCTGGAAAATGAACCGCTGCACAGCCCGTTTATTATGTCGCGGATGGCGCTGGCGGCGGCACAGGGCGGGGCCGCCGCCATTCGTGCCAACAGCGTAGTGGATATTGAGGCCATTAAGCAGCAGGTCTCTTTGCCTGTTATCGGCATCATCAAACGGGATTACCCGGAAAGCGAGGTGTTTATCACCGCCACGATGAAAGAGGTGGATGAGCTGATGGCCGCCTCTCCGGAAATCATTGCGCTTGATGCGACGGCGCGGGAGCGTCCCGGTGGTGAATCCCTGGAAACGCTGGTCACGCGCATTCGCTCGCGCTACCCCTCGGTACTGCTGATGGCGGATATTTCCACCGTGGGCGAAGCCTTGACGGCGCAGGCGCTTGGCTTTGACTGCGTCGGAACCACGCTTTACGGCTATACGGCGGAAACGGCGGGCCATTCGCTTCCGGAAAATGACTGCGCGTTCCTGAAGGCCGTGCTGGCCGCCGTTACGGTTCCCGTGATTGCCGAAGGCAACGTGGATACGCCTGAACGCGCGGCCAGATGCCTGGCGCTGGGCGCGCATACGGTCGTCGTCGGCGGCGCGATCACCCGTCCACAGCAAATTACCGAGCGTTTTATGGCGGCGATTGGCGCGCAAAGCACCGATGGAGCATGACCATCCGGCGGGGATCTGCGATACTTATCGTTTATCCCCTTTACTGAGATGACTATGCAGTACCCGATTAACGAGATGTTCCAGACCCTGCAAGGCGAGGGTTACTTTACCGGCGTTCCCGCTATTTTCATTCGTTTACAGGGATGCCCGGTTGGCTGTGCCTGGTGTGATACCAAACATACGTGGGATAAGCTCGCAGATCGGGAAGTGTCGCTGTTTAGCATTCTGGCGAAAACCAAAGAGAGCGATAAGTGGGGCGCGGGCAGTTCTGAAGATCTGCTGGCCATTATTGGTCGTCAGGGCTGGACGGCGCGCCACGTCGTGATCACCGGCGGTGAACCCTGCATCCACGATTTGACGCCGCTGACCGAGCTGCTCGAAAAGAACGGCTACAGCTGCCAGATTGAGACCAGCGGCACCCATGAGGTGCGCTGTTCACACACGACCTGGGTGACGGTATCGCCAAAAGTGAATATGCGCGGCGGGTATGACGTGCTGTCGCAGGCGCTGGAACGCGCGGATGAGATTAAGCACCCGGTAGGGCGCGTGCGTGATATTGAAGCGCTGGATGAACTGCTGGCCACGCTGACGGATGAAAAGCAGCGCGTCATTGCGCTACAGCCGATCAGCCAGAAAGACGACGCGACGCGCCTGTGCATTGAAACCTGTATTGCGCGCAACTGGCGCCTGTCGATGCAGACGCACAAGTACCTGAATATTGCATAAAAAAGCCCGGTGGCGCTAGCGCTTACCGGGCCTACGGTTCGAGGCTCTTGTAGGCCGGGTAAGCGTCAGCGCCACCCGGCAAGCATCACTCCCCGCGATAGATACAGCCGGCGGTGCAGGTCTCTTTGATCATCACTGCGCTCAGCAGCGGCACCAGCGGCTTCATCTGATCCCAAATCCATTTCGCCAGCACTTCGCTGGTCGGGTTTTCAAGGCCCGGGATATCATTCAGGTAGTAATGATCCAGACGATCGTAGGTCGGCTTAAACGCCGCCTTCAGCTCGGCAAAATCCATGATCCAACCGGTATGCGGATCAACTTCACCGGTGATCTCAAGACGCACCATGAACGAATGCCCGTGCAGACGGCCGCATTTATGCCCTTCAGGGACATGCGGAAGGTGGTGGGCGGCTTCGAAGGTGAAATCTTTAAACAGTGTGGTGGACATGATCGCTCTCAGTAATGCGGAAAAAACCGCCGCATAGTACCGGAAAGCACAATTTTTAGCATTAACTAAAACGGCTCTGAAGCCTGGCGTCTCGTTAATGGGCCTTTTTTGATGTTTTTATCGATAATTTTCAGTGGGTTAATTAATCGGTTTTATCGCTAAGTATGACAACTAAAACAGGTTAGTCCATTTGGTTATTTATTATTTCCATCCCTTCTTTAATTGTTATTATCCTCGCCGTTAACCTTATCTTCAGTTTGGATTTATTCGCTTAAAGTCCGCTTGGCTACTGGAACATAACGACGCATGACAACACAGGCCCCACCTTCAAATTTGCTTCCCCTGAACCCGGAGCAACTGGCGCGCCTTCAGGCTGCCACCTCTGATTTTTCTCCCACTCAGCTTGCCTGGGTCTCCGGTTATTTCTGGGGAATGCTCAATCAGCAGCCTGGCGCTGTGGCCGGTGCACCGGCAACGGCCGTTGAAATTCCGGCCATTACCCTGATTTCCGCCTCGCAGACGGGCAATGCGCGTCGCGTGGCCGAAGCGCTGCGTGACGACCTGCTGGCCGCCAAACTGAACGTGAACCTGGTCAACGCCGGGGATTATAAATTTAAGCAAATCGCGTCAGAAAAACTGCTGGTGGTGGTCGCCTCTACCCAGGGCGAAGGTGAACCCGCTGAAGAAGCGGTGGCGCTGCACAAGTTCCTGTTCTCGAAAAAAGCGCCGAAGCTGGATGGCACGGCGTTTGCCGTATTTGGCCTTGGCGATACCTCGTATGAATTCTTCTGCCAGTCCGGTAAAGACTTCGACAGCAGGCTGGCGGAGCTGGGCGCGGAGCGCCTGCTGGACCGCGTTGACGCGGATGTCGAATACCAGACCGCCGCCGCCGAATGGCGTGCCCGCATCGTTGAAGTGTTGAAAGCGCGCGTGCCGAAAGAGACGTCGGCGCAGGCCGCGCTCACCGCGACGGGTGTCGTCAACGACATTCACACCAGCCCGTACACCAAAGAGGCGCCGCTGACGGCGAGCCTGTCGGTGAACCAGAAAATTACCGGACGCGACTCGGAAAAAGACGTGCGCCATATCGAAATCGATCTCGGCGACTCTGGCCTGCGCTATCAGCCGGGCGACGCGCTGGGTATCTGGTATCAGAACGATCCGGCTCTGGTGAAAGAGCTGGTTGAGCTGCTGTGGCTGAAGGGTGACGAGACCGTCACCGTTGATGGCAAAACCCAGCCGCTTGCAGAGGCGCTGCAGTGGCATTTCGAACTGACGGTGAATACCCCGAATATCGTCGAAAATTATGCCACCTTAACGCGCAGCGAATCCCTGCTGCCGCTGGTGGGCGACAAAGCGAAGCTGCAGCATTACGCCGCGACGACGCCAATTGTCGATATGGTGCGTTTCTCTCCGGCTCAGCTGGATGCCGATGCGCTGATCGGCCTGCTGCGTCCGCTGACCCCGCGTCTGTACTCCATCGCCTCTTCGCAGGCCGAAGTGGAGAGTGAAGTGCATGTTACCGTCGGAGTGGTGCGCTACGACATCGAAGGCCGCGCCCGCGCGGGTGGGGCATCTAGCTTCCTGGCGGACCGCGTGGAAGAAGAGGGTGAAGTGCGCGTCTTCATTGAGCACAATGACAACTTCCGCCTGCCGGCGAACCCGGAAACGCCGGTCATCATGATTGGCCCGGGCACCGGCATTGCGCCGTTCCGCGCCTTCATGCAGCAGCGCGCGGCAGATGAAGCGCCGGGTAAAAACTGGCTGTTCTTCGGCAACCCGCACTTTACCGAAGATTTCCTCTACCAGGTTGAATGGCAGCGCTATGTTAAAGAAGGCGTACTGACCCGCATCGATCTGGCCTGGTCCCGCGACCAGAAAGAAAAAGTATACGTACAAGACAAACTGCGCGAACAGGGCGCAGAGCTGTGGCGCTGGATCAATGACGGTGCCCACATTTATGTCTGCGGCGACGCCAATCGCATGGCGAAAGACGTTGAGCAGGCACTGCTGGAAGTGATTGCCGAATTCGGCGGTATGGATGCCGAAACGGCGGATGAATTTTTAAGTGAGCTGCGCGTTGAGCGCCGTTATCAGCGAGATGTCTACTAATGAGCGAAAAACATCCAGGGCCACTGGTGGTCGAAGGTAAACTGACAGACGCCGAGCGCATGAAGCTGGAAAGCAACTATCTGCGCGGCACCATTGCTGAAGATCTGAATGACGGTCTCACCGGCGGTTTCAAAGGCGACAACTTCCTGCTGATCCGCTTCCACGGTATGTACCAGCAGGACGATCGCGACATCCGCGCCGAGCGTGCAGAACAGAAGCTGGAGCCGCGTCATGCGATGCTGCTGCGCTGCCGTCTGCCGGGTGGGGTGATCACCACCAAACAGTGGCAGGCGATCGACAAGTTTGCCGGTGAAAACACGATTTATGGCAGCATCCGCCTGACCAACCGTCAGACCTTCCAGTTCCACGGCATTCTGAAGAAGAACGTGAAGCCGGTGCATCAGATGCTGCACTCGGTCGGGCTGGACGCGCTGGCGACCGCCAACGACATGAACCGTAACGTGCTTTGCACCTCGAACCCGTATGAGTCCGAGCTGCACGCCGAAGCCTATGAGTGGGCGAAGAAGATCTCCGAGCACCTGCTGCCGCGCACCCGCGCCTATGCGGAGATTTGGCTCGATCAGGAAAAAGTCGCCACCACGGACGAAGAACCGATCCTTGGCCAGACCTATCTGCCGCGTAAGTTTAAAACCACGGTCGTGATCCCACCGCAGAACGATATCGATCTGCACGCCAACGACATGAACTTCGTGGCGATTGCCGAAAACGGCAAGCTGATTGGCTTTAACCTGCTGGTGGGCGGCGGCCTGTCCATTGAGCACGGTAATAAGAAAACCTACACCCGTACCGCGAGCGAGTTCGGCTTCCTGCCGCTGGAGCACACGCTGGCCGTGGCGGAAGCGGTAGTAACCACCCAGCGCGACTGGGGCAACCGTACCGACCGTAAAAACGCGAAAACCAAATACACCCTGGAGCGCGTGGGCGTTGAGACGTTCAAAGAGGAAGTGGAGCGTCGCGCAGGCATCAAGTTTGAGCCGATCCGCCCTTACGAATTCACCGGTCGCGGCGATCGCATTGGCTGGGTAAAGGGTATCGATAATAAATGGCACCTGACGCTGTTTATTGAAAACGGCCGTATTCTGGATTATCCGGGCCGTCCGCTGAAAACCGGCCTGCTGGAAATTGCTAAGATCCATAAAGGCGAATTCCGCATTACCGCTAACCAGAATCTGATTATTGCCGGCGTGCCGGAGAGCCAGAAAGCGAAGATCGAGAAGCTGGCGCGCGACCACGGGTTAATGGATGCGGTTAAGCCGCAGCGTGAAAACTCGATGGCCTGCGTGTCGTTCCCGACCTGCCCGCTGGCGATGGCCGAAGCGGAACGTTTCCTGCCGTCATTCACTGACAAGGTAGAAGCGATTCTGGAAAAACACGGAATTCCGGACGAGCATATTGTTATGCGCGTCACCGGCTGCCCGAACGGCTGCGGCCGCGCGATGCTGGCCGAGCTGGGTCTGGTGGGGAAAGCGCCGGGGCGCTATAACCTGCACCTGGGCGGCAACCGTATCGGCACGCGCATTCCGCGTATGTTCCGCGAGAACATTACCGAGCCGGAAATCCTTGATTCCATCGACGAGCTTGTCGGGCGCTGGGCGAAAGAGCGCGAAGCGGGTGAAGGCTTCGGCGACTTTACGGTGCGTGCGGGCATCATTCGCCCGGTGCTCGATCCCGCAAGGGATTTCTGGGAGTAACATCCCGATGGTTTTACAGGTGTTGTAGGCCGGGCAAACGCAGTGCCGCCCGGCAAAACAGGCAAACGAGGTTCTTATGTCCGTACTCGATCTATACGCCCTTAACGATCTGCCTAAAGTCGAACGCATTCTGGCGCTGGCAGAAACCAATGCCCACCTTGAAAAGCTGGACGCCGAAGGGCGCGTGGCGTGGGCGCTGGAAAACCTGCCGGGAGACTATGTGCTCTCGTCGAGCTTTGGTATTCAGGCGGCGGTCAGCCTGCATCTGGTGAATCAGATCCGTCCGGACATTCCGGTGATCCTCACCGATACCGGCTACCTGTTCCCGGAAACCTACCAGTTTATTGACGAGCTGACGGACAAGCTCAAGCTGAACCTCAAAGTGTACCGAGCGACGGAAAGCGCGGCCTGGCAGGAGGCGCGCTACGGTAAGCTGTGGGAGCAGGGCGTTGAGGGCATTGAGAAATACAATGAGATCAACAAAGTCGAGCCGATGAACCGGGCGCTGAAAGAGCTCAATGCGCAGACGTGGTTTGCGGGCCTGCGTCGCGAGCAGTCCGGCAGTCGTGCAACCTTACCGGTGCTGGCGGTCCAGCGCGGGGTGTTTAAAGTGCTGCCGATTATCGACTGGGATAACCGGACGGTGTATCAGTATCTGCAAAAACACGGGCTGAAGTACCATCCGCTGTGGGACCAGGGCTATCTGTCTGTGGGCGACACTCACACCACGCGCAAATGGGAACCGGGAATGGCGGAAGAAGAGACGCGATTCTTTGGGCTGAAGCGCGAGTGCGGGCTGCATGAAGGGTGATTCCTTATCCACCCCCTCACCCTAACCCTCTCCCCAAAGGGGAGAGGGGATTGCTCGGAGCCGTCTTTTCTCCCTCGCCCCTTTGGGGAGAGGGCAGGGGTGAGGGGAAAATAAGCACTAGGCTTTCCCCGCCTTCGCCAGCTCCTTAACCAGCGGCAGCATGACCTTCACCACATCACGACTGCGGTGCTCAATCCGCTGAGGCAGCGCGCTGTCAATGTGCTGCTGATTATCCAGCATCACGTTGTGCCAGCTTGTCCCGTCCGGGAAGGCTTTCGATTTAGCCCGCTGCTGATAGCCATCTTTCTTGCCCAATGCCCAGTTTGTCGCTTCCACGTACAGCACCGGGATGCCCGCCTTATCGAACACTTCCCCATCGTTGCAGCAGCCCGTTCCTCGCGGATAATCGGGGTTACCGCCAGGGTTGCTGGTGGCAAAAACGCCATGGCTGCGGGCTATCGCCAGCGCCCGGTCGCGCGTCAGTTTCCGCACGGGTCCCGGCGTACTCTGCCCGCTGTTGAAATAGAGTTTATCGCCGACGATCAGGTTATCGAGGTTGATCACCAGCAGCGTATTTTTCTTCTCCTCAGCGCTCATGCGCTTAAGGAGATTCTCAGCCCCGAGTTTGCCCTCTTCTTCACCGCTGGTAGCCACGAAACGAATGCCATACTGGGTTGGAATATCTTTCATCCGCTCGGCCAGTTCGAGCATCACGCCCAGGCCCGCCGCGTTGTCGTCCATGCCCTGCAGCGTCAGCCCGCCGAGGTTGTTATCCGTATCGGCATCGCTCATTGGGGCGTAGGTATCGAGGTGCGCCATAATAATGATTTGTTCAGCCGCGCTACCTTCATGCGCCGCGATAACCGTACTGCCGGTCACGTTATGCCAGTTTTTCGTTTTATTTCGTGAGGTATAGACGTAGCGACTGTGAAACGACCGGATATCGCTCTGATAGCCCATCCCGGCAAACTGCTGGCGAAGATAGTCCGCGGAGAGCATCTCCGCAGGCGAACCGGTCATGCGGCCTGGAAAGACGGTGGCAATATGCCGCGCCTGCATAGTGGCGATTTCACCATAAGGTTGGTTTTTTGCCTGGGCAGGAAGAATAAAGCAAACGCCGAGCGCCAGGGCAGCAATACGGTGGCGCGTTGCGGAAAACATAGTGAGTCCTTAAAAACAGAGCAAAATATTAACCCGCCTAGTATGAAACTGTGATCGCCCATACACAATTTGAATTGCTCTTAAATGCCCGAAATTTCGCGTGTTAAGCACTTTTTGGTATTAGCTTTTTCACGGCGTTATTCCATTGAGTAACTACTCATTCCAATTCGTAATTTCATTCGGTCTAAGCCGCCCCCTATAGTCCCTTTATTCCTCGTTGTTAGTGAGTTGTTGCTTGTGGACTATCTGCCCTTATTTGCCGCGATAAAAGAGAAGCCGGTGCTGGTTGTAGGCACGGGTGAAATTGCCGATCGCAAAATCGCGTTTTTGCAGCGCGCAGGGGCGCAGGTGCGGGTAGTGGCAGAAGCGGATTTTGACGAATCACAAATCGATACCGTAGTGCTGGTGATTGCGGCGACCAAAGATCGCGACCTGAACCGGCGGATTTCCGACGCCGCTCAGGCCCGTTACCGCCTGGTGAACGTGGTGGACGACCAGCCGTTATGCTCGTTTATCTTCCCGTCGATCGTTGACCGTTCTCCGCTGCTGGTGGCGATCTCCTCCGGCGGTACCGCACCGGTGCTGGCGCGCGTGCTGCGTGAAAAAATCGAGGCGCTGCTGCCGACCAGCCTCGGGCGCATGGCGGAAAAAGCCAGCTTCTGGCGCAACCACCTTAAAACGCGCCTGACCAGCGTAACGGAACGCCGTCGCTTCTGGGAACGCGTGTTTCGCGGCCGCTTTGCCAGCCTGATGCATGCCGGTAATGAGACGGCGGCGCAGAAAATCCTCGAGGACGAACTGGATAACCCCGGCAGCACGGGCGGGGAGATCATTCTGGTGGGGGCAGGGCCGGGCGATGCCGGGCTCCTGACGCTGCGCGGCCTGCAGGTGCTGCAGGACGCGGACGTGGTGTTCTACGACCATCTGGTCACCGACGGCGTGCGCGAGCTGATCCGTCGCGACGCGGAGCAAATCTGCGTCGGCAAACGGGCTGGCGAGCACTCGGTGCCGCAGCACGACACCAACCAGATGCTGGTTGACGCCGCCAAAGCGGGTAAAACCGTGGTGCGCCTGAAAGGGGGCGATCCGTTTATCTTCGGCCGCGGCGGCGAAGAGCTGCAGGCGGCAGCCGAAGCGGGCATACCGTTCCAGGTGGTGCCCGGCATCACGGCGGCCTCTGCGGTAACGGCCTACGCCGGTATTCCGTTGACCCACCGCGATTACGCCCAGAGCGTGACCTTTGTGACCGGCCACTACAAGGCCGACAGCACGCCGTTCGACTGGTCGCATCTCGCCCAGAGCCGCCAGACGCTGGCGATCTACATGGGCACGATGAAGGCGGCGGACATCAGCGAACAGCTTATTCAGCACGGTCGCGAGGCGACGACGCCCGTTGCCGTCATTTCTCGCGGCACGCGCGTCGATCAGCACGTTGCGACGGGCACGCTGGAACATCTTGCAACCCTGGCGAAAGACGCCCCAATGCCCGCCCTGATCGTGGTGGGTGAAGTGGTGCAGCTGCACAGCACGCTCGCCTGGTTCCAACACACAACCGATACAGAAGGCTTTGGTTCTTCTGTCGTAAATTTGGCTTAAGGAACGGTTATGGACCAAAAACGTCTTACACACCTGCGGCAGCTCGAAGCGGAAAGTATCCATATTATCCGCGAAGTGGCCGCCGAGTTTTCTAACCCGGTGATGATGTACTCCATCGGTAAAGATTCCAGCGTCATGCTGCATCTGGCGCGTAAAGCGTTTTATCCGGGCACGCTGCCGTTCCCGCTGCTGCACGTGGATACCGGCTGGAAATTCCGCGAAATGTACGAGTTCCGCGACCGTACCGCGAAGGCCTACGGCTGCGAGCTGCTGGTGCATAAAAACCCGGAAGGGGTGGCGATGGGCATTAACCCGTTCGTGCACGGCAGCGCCAAGCACACCGATATCATGAAAACCGAAGGGCTGAAGCAGGCGCTGAACAAATACGGTTTTGACGCGGCCTTCGGCGGCGCGCGCCGTGACGAGGAGAAATCCCGCGCCAAAGAGCGTATCTACTCCTTCCGCGACCGCTTCCACCGCTGGGATCCGAAAAACCAGCGTCCGGAGCTGTGGCACAACTACAACGGTCAGATCAACAAAGGCGAAAGCATTCGCGTCTTCCCGCTCTCCAACTGGACCGAGCTGGACATCTGGCAGTACATCTATCTGGAAAACATCGAAATCGTTCCGCTGTATCTGGCCGCCGAGCGCCCGGTGCTGGAGCGCGACGGCATGCTGATGATGATCGACGACGATCGCATCGACCTGCAGCCGGGCGAAGTGATCAAACAACAGATGGTGCGCTTCCGTACACTCGGCTGCTGGCCGCTGACCGGGGCGGTGGAATCCAGCGCGCAGACGCTGCCGGAGATCATCGAAGAGATGCTGGTGTCCACCACCAGCGAGCGACAGGGGCGCGTGATTGACCGCGACCAGGCAGGCTCCATGGAGCTGAAGAAACGTCAGGGTTATTTCTAAGGAGCCGCCATGAACACCACTATTGCTCAACAAATTGCCAACGAAGGCGGCGTGGAAGCGTATCTGCACGCGCAACAACACAAAAGCCTGCTGCGTTTTCTGACCTGCGGCAGCGTGGATGACGGGAAAAGTACCCTGATTGGCCGCCTGCTGCACGATACGCGCCAGATTTATGAAGATCAGCTCTCTTCCCTGCATAACGACAGTAAACGTCACGGCACCCAGGGTGAAAAACTCGACCTGGCGCTGCTGGTGGACGGCCTGCAGGCGGAGCGCGAGCAGGGCATCACCATCGACGTGGCCTACCGCTACTTCTCTACCGAGAAGCGCAAATTTATTATCGCTGACACCCCGGGGCACGAGCAGTACACCCGCAACATGGCGACCGGCGCGTCCACCTGCGACCTGGCGATCCTGCTGATGGACGCGCGTAAAGGCGTGCTGGATCAGACCCGTCGTCACAGCTTTATCTCGACGCTGCTGGGGATCAAACACCTGGTGGTGGCGGTCAACAAGATGGATCTGGTCAACTTCAGCGAAGAGAAGTTCGAGGAGATCCGCCAGAGCTACCTGACCTTTGCCGAACAGCTGCCGGGCAACCTGGATATTCGCTTTGTGCCGCTCTCGGCGCTGGAAGGGGACAACGTCGCCTCCCAGAGCGCGAACATGCCGTGGTACAGCGGTCCGACGCTGCTGGAAGTGCTGGAAACCGTTGAAATTCAGCGCGTGGTCGATACCCAGCCGATGCGCTTCCCGGTGCAGTACGTGAACCGTCCAAACCTCGATTTCCGCGGTTTCTCAGGCACCCTCGCGTCAGGTTCCGTGAAGGTAGGTCAGCGCGTCAAGGTGCTGCCGTCCGGCGTGGAATCGACTATCGCCCGCATCGTAACTTTCGACGGTGACCTGCAGGAAGCGGGCGCCGGTGAAGCCGTAACGCTGGTGCTGAAAGACGAAATTGATATCAGCCGGGGCGACCTGCTGGTCGACGCGCAGGAAACGCTGACGGCAGTGCAGGGGGCTTCCGTGGACGTGGTCTGGATGGCCGAACAGCCGCTGACCGCTGGCCAGAGCTATGACATCAAAATTGCCGGCAAGAAAACCCGCGCCCGCGTGGACGGTATTCAGTTCCAGGTGGATATCAACAACCTGACCCAGCGTGACGTCACCGAGCTGCCGCTGAACGGCATCGGTCTGGTCGATCTGACCTTCGACGAACCGCTGGTGCTGGATCCGTATCAGCAGAACCCGGTCACGGGAGGGCTGATCTTTATCGACAGGCTGACCAACGTTACCGTCGGGGCCGGTATGGTTCGCGAACCGATTAAACAGGCTGCCGCGACGTCTGAATTCAGCGCCTTCGAGCTGGAACTGAACGCGCTGGTGCGTAAACACTTCCCGCACTGGGGCGCACGCGATCTGCTGGGAGGCAAGTAATGGCCGCCCATGATGAGAACGTCGTCTGGCATCCTCATCCGGTCACCGTCGCCCAGCGCGAACAGCTCCACGGTCACCGTGGGGTTGTTCTGTGGTTTACCGGGCTGTCCGGCTCGGGTAAATCGACGGTGGCAGGCGCGCTGGAAGAGGCGTTGCATCAGCAGGGCGTAAGCACGTACCTGCTGGACGGCGATAACGTGCGTCACGGCCTGTGCAGCGATTTAGGGTTTAGCGACGATGACCGCAAAGAGAACATCCGCCGGGTGGGCGAAGTGGCCAGCCTGATGGCTGACGCCGGGCTGGTGGTGCTGACCGCGTTTATCTCTCCGCACCGCGCCGAGCGCCAGATGGTGCGCGAACGCGTGGGCCAGGATCGCTTTATCGAGGTGTTTGTCGATACGCCGCTGGAGGTTTGCGAAGCGCGCGACCCGAAAGGGCTGTACAAGAAAGCGCGTGCCGGAGAGCTGCGCAACTTCACCGGAATTGACGCGGTATACGAAGCGCCTGAATCGCCTGAAATTCACCTGGAAGGTCAACAATTGGTAACAAATTTAGTAAGCCAATTATTAGACCTGCTCAGACGGGACGATATTATCAGATCCTGAGGCGGTATCGTTCGGGAGCTGTCTTCCCGAACGATGAGTCACGGTCACAGGATTAGCTATGCGCAACAGTGAACATTACATCACCACCACCGGGTCGGAGCCGCTAGCGACCGACGACGAAACGACCTGGTCATTTCCTGGGGCCATCATTGGCTTCGTCTCATGGCTGCTGGCGCTTGGCATTCCGTTTCTTATCTACGGCGGCAACACGCTGTTCTTCTTTCTCTACACCTGGCCTTTCTTTCTGGCGTTGATGCCCGTGGCGGTTGTCGTCGGCATTGCGCTGCACTCGCTGCTCAACGGTAAGCTCCTCTACAGCACCGTCGTCACGATTGTGACGGTGGTTCTGATGTTTGGTCTGTTATTTTTGTGGCTCATGGGCTAACTTCAGCCATAATTCAAACCGTAACCAACTGTGTAACGATATTGTGCAGGACGATTCTGCGGAAAAAATGTGGTACATTTGCCCGCGATGTTGCGGCATCTCTGTTACCCCGGCGTAGTGCTCTGGGGAAGTCTTGGGATGATGATGCCGTTTTTCAGGGGGCAGGATGGGTAAACTAACGCTGCTGTTGCTGGCTTTGCTAATCTGGCTGCAATATTCGCTGTGGTTCGGTAAGAACGGACTGCACGACTATAGCCGGGTGAGCGATGACGTCGCGGCTCAGCAGGCAACAAACGCCAAACTTAAGGCGCGAAACGATCAACTCTTTGCTGAAATTGATGACCTCAATGGCGGGCAAGAGGCGATTGAGGAACGCGCACGCAATGAACTCAGTATGACTAAGCCGGGCGAAACCTTTTATCGTCTGGTTCCGGATGCGTCTAAACGCAATCAGGGCTCAGCACAAAACAATCGATAATCAGGCCCAGGATTACGACATGGCAGTAACTTTTTCGGACGTATGCGCCGTGGTGCCGGCCGCAGGTTTTGGCCGGCGCATGCAGACAGAATGTCCCAAGCAGTACCTCTCTATTGGCGATAAAACGATCCTCGAGCACGCCGTGGCGGCGCTGCTGGCGCACCCGCGTGTGACGCGTGTGATCATCGCTATCAGCCCTGGTGATGCGCGCTTCGCGCAGCTGCCGCTGGCAAATCATCCACACATTACCGTCGTTGACGGTGGCGCCGAGCGCGCCGATTCCGTGCTGGCGGGCATTCAGGCCGCCGGAAACGCGTCGTGGGTGCTGGTGCATGACGCGGCGCGTCCTTGCCTGCATCAGGACGACCTTGCGCGCCTGCTGGCGCTGAGCGAAACAAGCAAGGTCGGTGGGATTCTGGCCGCACCGGTGCGCGACACCATGAAGCGCGCCGAGCCGGGCAAACAGGCTATCGCCCACACCGTCGATCGCGTCGATTTATGGCACGCGCTGACGCCACAATTTTTCCCCCGCGAATTACTCCACGACTGCCTAACGCGTGCGCTTAAAGAAGGCGCGACCATCACGGACGAAGCCTCCGCGCTGGAATATTGCGGTTTCCACCCTGAGCTTGTTGAAGGACGCGCTGATAATATAAAAGTGACGCGTCCGGAAGATTTACAGCTCGCGGAATTTTATCTTACCCGTTCGAACCATCAGGAGAAGGCATAATGCGAATTGGACACGGTTTTGATGTACACGCCTTTGGCGGAGAAGGCCCAATTATCATTGGCGGCGTGCGCATTCCCTATGAAAAAGGACTGCTGGCGCATTCTGATGGCGACGTGGCACTGCATGCGCTGACCGACGCGCTGTTGGGCGCTGCCGCGCTGGGTGATATCGGCAAGCTGTTCCCGGACACCGACCCGGCATTTAAAGGAGCGGACAGCCGCGAGCTGCTGCGCGAAGCGTGGCGCCGCATTCAGGCGAAAGGTTACACCCTCGGCAACGTCGACGTGACGATTATTGCCCAGGCCCCGAAAATGCTGCCGCACATTCCACAGATGCGCGTGTTTATTGCAGAAGATCTGGGCTGCCATATGGACGACGTGAACGTCAAAGCGACGACGACCGAGAAGCTGGGCTTTACCGGGCGTGGCGAAGGGATTGCGTGTGAGGCCGTGGCGCTGCTGGTGAAGGCGAGCAAATGACGGACTTCGACAACCTGACATACCTGCACGGTAAACCACAGGGGAACGGGGTGCTGAAAGCCAGCCCGGAAGATTTCCTCGTGGTGGAGGATCTGGGCTTTGAGCCGGATGGCGAAGGCGAACATATCCTGGTGCGTATTCTGAAAAATGGCTGCAATACCCGCTTTGTGGCCGACGCGCTGGCAAAATTCCTCAAAATTCATGTCCGCGAAGTGAGCTTTGCCGGGCAGAAAGATAAACACGCCGTCACTGAACAGTGGCTCTGCGCGCGCGTTCCCGGCAATACGATGCCTGATTTAAGCAAATTTGAGCTTGAAGGCTGTAAGGTACTGGAGTTCGCCCGCCACAAGCGCAAACTGCGTCTGGGGGCGTTGAAGGGGAACGACTTTACGCTGGTGCTGCGTGAAGTGTCCCACCGCGAAGATGTTGAAAAACGTCTTAACGCTATCAGTGAGCGCGGCGTACCGAACTACTTTGGCGCGCAGCGCTTTGGCATTGGGGGCAGCAACCTGCAGGGCGCGCTGCGCTGGGCGCAAAGCGATGCACCGGTGCGCGACAGGAATAAACGCAGTTTTTGGTTGTCGGCGGCCCGCAGCGCGTTGTTTAATCAGATTGTGAGCGAAAGGCTGAAAAAACCGGACGCGAATCAAGTTGTTGTTGGCGATGCGCTACAATTAGCGGGACGCGGAAGCTGGTTTGTGGCAACGGCCGAAGAAATGGCCGATGTGCAGTCGCGCGTGGACGCAAAAGCGCTGATGATTACCGCCGCGTTGCCGGGTACGGGCGACTGGGGAACAAAGGGCGACGCGCTGGCCGCCGAGCAGTCAGCAGTAGCGGATGCGCCAGAATTGCAATCCTTGCTGGTGCGGGAAAAAGTCGAAGCGGCACGCCGCGCGATGCTGCTCTATCCGCAGCAGTTAAGCTGGAACTGGTGGGATGACGTAACCGTCGAGTTACGCTTCTGGCTACCGGCAGGTAGCTTTGCCACCAGTGTTGTCAGGGAACTTATCAACACCTCGGGTGATTATGCGAATATTGCTGAGTAACGATGACGGGATCCACGCGCCAGGCATTCAGACCCTGGCCAAACACCTCCGTGAATTTGCGGACGTGCAGGTCGTGGCGCCCGATCGTAACCGCAGTGGAGCGTCTAACTCTCTGACGCTGGAGTCGTCGCTTCGCACCTTTACCTTTGAAAATGGCGATATTGCCGTGCAGATGGGCACGCCAACCGACTGTGTTTTTCTGGGCGTGAACGCGCTGATGCGTCCGCGTCCGGATATCGTCGTCTCCGGCATTAACGCCGGTCCTAACCTCGGCGATGACGTGATTTACTCCGGCACCGTGGCGGCCGCAATGGAAGGGCGCCATCTGGGGTTCCCGGCGCTGGCGGTCTCGTTAAACGGCCACACGCACTACGACACCGCCGCCGCGGTGACCTGTTCGATCCTGCGGGCGCTCGGCCGCGAGCCGTTGCGTACCGGGCGCATCCTCAACATTAACGTGCCGGATCTTCCTCTTGATGAAATTAAAGGCATTCGCGTCACCCGTTGCGGGAGTCGACACCCTGCCGATCAGGTGATCCCGCAGCAGGATCCTCGCGGCAACACGCTTTACTGGATTGGCCCTCCCGGCGATAAGTGCGATGCGGGTCCGGATACCGACTTTGCCGCCGTTGATGAAGGCTATGTTTCGGTTACCCCGCTGCACGTAGATTTAACCGCGTATAGCGCGCATGATGTGGTGTCGGGCTGGCTGGATCGCGCAGGAGTGAACGCGCAATGGTAAACAAACGTGTACAAACTCTTCTGGAACAACTCCGCGCGCAGGGGATCCGCGACGAGCACGTGCTTGAAGCGCTTGCTCAGGTTCCGCGTGAGAAATTTGTAGACGAGGCGTTTGAACACAAAGCGTGGGAAAACGTAGCGCTGCCCATCGGGCAGGGCCAGACGATTTCGCAGCCTTACATGGTGGCGCGCATGACGGAGCTGCTGGAGCTGACGCCCGACTCCCGCGTACTGGAGATTGGCACCGGGTCGGGGTATCAGACCGCGATCCTGGCGCATCTGGTTCATCATGTATGCTCCGTTGAGCGGATTAAAGGTTTACAGTGGCAGGCGCGTCGTCGCCTGAAACAACTTGATTTACATAATGTTTCGACACGACACGGTGATGGATGGCAGGGTTGGAAGGCGCGCGCGCCGTTTGACGCGATCATCGTGACGGCGGCCCCGCCTGAAATTCCTGCAGCCCTGTTGTCGCAGCTGGATGAGGGGGGCATTCTTGTTCTGCCCGTCGGGGACGAGCAGCAGCTTTTGAAGCGCGTTCGTCGGCGCGGCGGCGAGTTTATTATCGACACCGTGGAAGCCGTGCGTTTTGTGCCTCTGGTAAAGGGGGAGTTGGCCTGAGACTCGGAATTATCCAGGGTTATTAAGGCAAATTCAGCGTATGGTGTGGCGCGAAAGATTCGTGTCATCACGGTAAATTTTAAGTCACTGGTAGTTAACACATTCCTGGGGGATAAATGAGCGCGGGAAGCCCTAAATTCACCATCAGCCGTGTTGCGGCATTATCACTGGTTTCGCTCTGGCTGGCAGGCTGTACAAGTTCTAACAACGCGCCTGCGCCCGTCAGTTCTGTCGGCGGAAACAGCAGCTCGGGTAACACGTCCAGCGGAATGTTGATCACTCCTCCGCCTAAAATGGGTACCTCTACGGCGCAACAAAATCCGCCAATCCAGCCGGTTCAGCGTCCAATGACGCAGCCGACACAGATTCAGCCAGTGGAACAGCCTGTTCAGACCCAGAATGGCCGCATAGTCTATAACCGTCAGTATGGGAACATTCCGAAAGGCAGCTATACCGGTGGCAGCACTTATACCGTGAAACGCGGCGATACGCTGTTCTACATTGCGTGGATCACCGGGAACGATTTCCGTGACCTCGCGCAGCGCAATAACGTCCAGGCCCCGTATGGTCTGGAAGTGGGGCAAACGCTCCAGGTTGGCAACGCGACGGGCACGCCGCTTACGCCTGGCAACACCGTTTCAGCGGCCGATGTGACGGCTCAAAATAACAGCGTTAAGCCTGCACAAAAATCCACCACGGTGGTTGCTTCACAACCTGTAATTACGTATTCTGAGGATTCAGGTGATCAGACTGCTAACAAAATGTTGCCGAATAATAAAGGGACTGCGACTGTTGTCACAGCACCGGTAACGGCACCTGTGGTTAGCTCTACTGAACCGACTGCCAGCAGTATGACCTCCAGTTCGCCAATCTCTGCATGGCGCTGGCCAACTGACGGCAAGGTTATCGAGAACTTCTCTTCCTCCGAGGGGGGAAATAAAGGGATCGATATCGCAGGGAGTAAAGGACAGGCTATCATCGCGACCGCTGACGGGCGCGTTGTGTATGCCGGTAACGCTCTGCGCGGTTACGGTAATCTTATTATCATCAAACATAACGATGATTACCTGAGTGCCTACGCCCATAACGACACAATGCTGGTCCGGGAACAACAAGAAGTTAAGGCGGGGCAAAAAATCGCTACCATGGGTAGCACCGGAACCAGTTCTACACGCTTGCATTTTGAAATTCGTTACAAGGGGAAATCCGTAAACCCGCTGCAGTATTTGCCGCAGCGATAATTTGACGGGGCATGCCAGCCAGGGTGTCTCGTTCAGGGATCACGGGTAGGAGCCACCTTATGAGTCAGAATACGCTGAAAGTTCATGATTTAAATGAAGACGCGGAATTTGATGAGAACGGAGTAGAGGCTTTTGACGAAAAAGCCTTAGTAGAAGAGGAACCCAGTGATAACGATTTGGCTGAAGAAGAGCTGTTATCGCAGGGTGCCACACAGCGTGTACTGGACGCGACTCAGCTTTACCTTGGGGAGATTGGTTACTCCCCACTGCTAACGGCCGAAGAAGAAGTCTATTTCGCACGTCGTGCTTTGCGTGGTGATGTAGCCTCGCGTCGTCGCATGATTGAAAGTAACCTGCGACTGGTCGTGAAAATTGCCCGCCGTTACGGCAATCGTGGTCTGGCTCTGCTGGATCTGATTGAAGAGGGCAACTTAGGTCTCATCCGCGCAGTTGAGAAGTTTGACCCGGAACGCGGGTTCCGTTTCTCAACCTACGCGACCTGGTGGATTCGTCAGACCATCGAACGGGCTATTATGAACCAGACCCGTACGATCCGCCTGCCGATTCACATCGTCAAAGAGTTGAACGTTTATCTGCGTACCGCACGCGAGTTGTCCCATAAACTGGACCACGAGCCAAGCGCAGAAGAGATTGCTGAGCAACTCGATAAACCGGTTGATGACGTTAGCCGTATGCTGCGTCTCAACGAGCGCATTACCTCCGTTGACACCCCGCTGGGTGGCGACTCCGAAAAAGCGCTGCTGGACATCCTGGCCGACGAAAAAGACAACGGTCCGGAAGACACCACGCAGGACGATGACATGAAACAGAGCATCGTCAAATGGCTGTTCGAGCTGAACGCCAAACAGCGTGAAGTGCTGGCACGTCGTTTCGGTTTACTGGGGTATGAAGCTGCGACACTGGAAGACGTCGGCCGTGAGATTGGCCTGACCCGTGAACGTGTTCGTCAGATTCAGGTTGAAGGTCTGCGTCGCCTGCGTGAAATCCTGCAGGGGCAAGGTCTGAATATCGAAGCGCTGTTCCGCGAATAAGCAACCTTTCGTCAAAAAGGCCCGTCGTGAGACGGGCCTTTTTCTTTTGCGCTACGGCTTAGCCGTTTCGTGCAGCAGACGCCACACTATCCGCTCGCCTTCCTGATTGAGCACCGCGGTTGACCAGCGCACGTTGACGGCCAGGTCCGGCCGGGTTTGCGTCTCCCGGTAGTGGAGAACCGCGCCACGATCCCAGCGCTCGATCGTGGATAACTCGTCAATGACGATCTTCAGTCCGGGACGGCTTCCGCGCTGGTTTTCCAGAAAACTGGCAAGACCGATATAGTCGATCTGAACGCCGCCCGGCGGGATCATCAGAAAATCCGGGCTGAAGCGGGCGAGCAGGGCGTCGGGATCTCCTTCACCTTTGCCTAACCAGTCTTCGAGCGCAATGTGGAGGTCGATAATGTCGTGTTCGAAAGGCGTCATGAATTCTCCTGTCGCAGCTGGGTGAGCACCTGCGTATTGTTAAGACGAAAAACGAACGGTACAGGCAGCAGGGTCATGCCTGCGGCAAAAATAAACATCCCGTGCCAGGCGGCGAGCGGTGGCAGCCAGGCCTGCGCCAGGTTCAGCGCCTGCGCCAGCAGCAGGGCTCCGGCAAAAAAGCTCAGCTGACGATTAAGATTCCACAGCGCGCTGGCATCCGGCATCTCTTCCCGGCGCGTCGTCAGAAAAGCGCTGCTCTGAGCCGTACTGCTGCACAGGCTTCCCCCCGCGCCCATCAGGGTAAACGCAGCGGCAGGCAGCAGCGTAGCCGAACTGACGTTAATCAAAAGCAGGATACCCGTCGCCTGCAGCAGGCAACCGATGACGATCAGCGGTCGGGGGCCGATGCGGTTAAAATAGCGTCCCGTTGCCGTGATGGCGATAAACGATGCCACAGACCACGGCAGCATGAGCATCCCCGTTGCGGCTGGGCTCATGTTCGCCACATGCTGAAGATAAAACATGCCCGTGACGTTCACCCCAATAAATACGCCGGGAACGCATAAATAAACAAGCATCGAAAAACGCAAAAGCGGGTCCGCGAGCAACGACAGGTTTAGCAGTCTGGCCGCTTTCATCGCGGGCATCTCGTGTTTAAGCCACAGGCAGGCCAAAACAAAGGTCACGATAGCGACCGGTAGCGTGGCGAAAAATATCCATCGCCAGCTTAGCGTCTGCACCAGCAGGCCTCCGATAGCAGGGGAGCAGGCCGGGGCAAGCAGCGCCACCAGCATCACCGCCGAGGAGAGTCGGGCACGCTCGTGAGGCTTAAACTGTTGCCAGGTCAGCGCCTGTCCGACGGGGATCAGTAAGCCCCCTCCCACGCCCTGGATCACACGCCAGGCGATCAGGCTTTCAAGCGTTGCAGACAGGCCCGCCGCAGCGGAGGCTACGCTGAACAGAAAAAGCGAGAGCAGGATGACGCGCTTTGGCCCGATGCGGCGCGTGAGCACGCTGCTGAACGGGATCACCAGCGTCAGGCCGGCTATGTACCCGTTGCTGACCCAGGCGAGGGCTGAAGGCGTGGTGTTAAACGCGTGGGCCATTGCCGGGAAGGCGACGCTGGCAATAAACATATTTATTAAATCAAGAAAAAAGCCCAGCAGATAAACAACGGCGACTTTGCTGCGATACGTCATGGTGGATCCTCCGGTGAGGTGGCGTATCGTATCGATCCGGGAAGCACGGATAAACCTGACAAAGCGCGATATACTGTCAAAAATATTTTGACAGTAAAAGGCGTGGTGATGATTAACCTGCAGCGGGCTCAGATGTTTGTCGCGGTGGCCGACACCGGCAGTTTCACTGCCGCAGCCGAGGCAATGGGGCTGACAAAAGCCGTGGTCAGCTTCAATATTCGCCAGCTAGAAGATGAGCTGGGCGTTACGCTGCTGCTGCGCTCCACCCGCCGTCTGACGTTAACCGAGGCGGGCGCGCTATTTCATCAGCGCAGCGTGGCGCTTCTGAAGGATGCGGAACGGCTGCAGGATGATGTCCGCGCGAATCATGCGGGGCTTACTGGCGAACTGCGGATCACGACTACCCCCGAGTATGGCTCACAGGTGGTGGTGCCGCTGCTGGCCAGGTTTAGCCAGCAGCACCCGGATCTTCGCGTGCGGCATGTTTCATCGTCCCTGCACGCCGACCTTATCTCGGAGCGCTTTGACGTGGCCATCCGGCTGGGAACGCTTGCCGATTCGCGCAACCACGCCGTGCTGATTGCGCACTTCTCCATTCTCCCCGTCGCGACGCCCGGGTGGCTCGTTAACCATCCGATCGAAACGCTTGCGCAGCTGGCCCATGCGGACTGGATTATTCACGAGCGTCTGGCCTCGCCGCTGCGCTGGCAGGTGAGAGATGCCAGCGGTGCGCCTGAAATGCTGGAGATAAAAAAAGCGCCGCGCCTGTTTGCCGACAGCGCTCAGGCCCTTATGGCCTTTGCACTTGCTGGCGGAGGTGTGGCGTTACTGCCGGAATGGCTGGCGCGCGATGCGCTTGATGCGGGAAAACTGGTCCCGGTTTTACCGGAATATACCTTTGCGCGGCAGGGCATCTATGCGGTTTATCCCGATGCCCGGCACGTGTCGGCGAAGGTGCGCACCTTTATCGATTTTATGCGCGCCAGCGTGAATTAATCGTGCATCATCTTTTTGATGAGCGCGGAGAACTGCTCCCGCTCGGCCTTGTTAAGACGTCCTAAAAACGCCTCATCCACCTCGTTGCCAACCGGTTTACAGCCAGCAAGCAGGGCTTCACCTTCTGGCGTCAGGAAGACAAACCGGCGGCGCTTATCGGCCGGATCGTGCTCGCGTTTGACCAGACCGCGCGCCTCCATGCGGCTGAGCATCTCCGCCAGGGTCGCTTTCGTGCTGACCGCCACTTCGGTCAACGCCACCTGTTCAATACCCGGATGCTCGGCTATAGAGCGCATCACCGCATACTGTGGCTTGGTCAGTTCCGGTAAGGCATGTTGCCACTGCGCGGTATGCTGTTGAAAAAGCTGACGTAACAGGTGGAACGCCTCTTGTCTTAGTTCCATGAACACTCCGACGGAAAAAATCTCTCCCCTATGATAGCCGCTATTGCTCTCAATTTTAACGCGGCATCTTTTAGCCATTCGTGTGATCGTATGCGAACGATCTTGCCAGGAAAACGATCCTGGAGTAGCTTATTTATAATGTTCGTGTACGAACGAATAATTGAGGTGATGAATGAGATTGATAGTAGGAATGACGGGGGCAACGGGCGCACCGCTGGGCGTGGCGCTGCTGCAGGCGCTTCGGGAAATGCCGGAGGTGGAGACGCATCTGGTGATGTCTAAGTGGGCAAAAACCACCATTGAGCTGGAAACGCCTTACACCGCGCAGGACGTTGCGGCGCTGGCTGACGTTGTCCACAGTCCGGCTGACCAGGCCGCCACCATCTCCTCCGGCTCGTTTCGCACCGACGGCATGATCGTCATTCCCTGCAGCATGAAAACGCTGGCGGGTATCCGCGCGGGCTACGCCGAAGGGCTGGTGGGACGTGCGGCAGACGTGGTGCTGAAAGAGGGGCGCAAGCTGGTATTGGTTCCCCGTGAAACGCCGCTCAGCACCATTCATCTTGAGAACATGCTTGCCCTTTCCCGCATGGGCGTGGCGATGGTGCCGCCCATGCCTGCGTATTACAACCACCCGCAAACCGCCGATGACATTACCCAGCATATAGTGACCCGCGTGCTCGACCAGTTCGGTCTGGAGCATAAAAAGGCGCGCCGCTGGAACGGGCTGCGGGAGGCGAAACATTTTGCACAGGAGAATAAAGATGGCATTTGATGATTTGAGAAGCTTCCTGCAGGCGCTCGATGAGCAAGGGCAACTGCTGAAAATTGAGGAAGAAGTTAACGCCGAGCCCGATCTGGCGGCGGCAGCCAACGCGACCGGCCGCATTGGCGACGGCGCGCCCGCGCTGTGGTTCGACAATATTCGTGGCTTTACCGATGCCCGCGTGGTGATGAACACCATCGGCTCCTGGCAGAACCACGCCATTTCGATGGGGCTGCCTGCGAACACCCCGGTTAAAAAACAGATCGACGAGTTTATCCGCCGCTGGGATAAATTTCCCGTCACACCGGAGCGTCGCGCCAACCCGGCCTGGGCGCAAAATACGGTGGACGGGGAGGACATTAACCTGTTCGATATCCTGCCGCTGTTTCGCCTGAACGACGGTGACGGCGGTTTTTATCTCGATAAAGCGTGCGTTGTCTCGCGCGATCCGCTCGACCCGGACCACTTCGGCAAGCAAAACGTCGGGATCTACCGTATGGAAGTGAAGGGCAAGCGCAAGCTCGGCCTCCAGCCGGTTCCGATGCACGATATTGCGCTGCATCTGCACAAAGCGGAAGAGCGCGGTGAAGACCTGCCGATTGCGATTACGCTGGGCAACGACCCGATCATCACCCTGATGGGCGCCACGCCGCTGAAATACGATCAGTCCGAGTATGAAATGGCCGGCGCGCTGCGTGAAAGCCCGTACCCGATTGCCACCGCGCCGTTGACCGGCTTCGATGTGCCATGGGGTTCTGAAGTGATCCTGGAAGGGGTGATTGAAGGCCGCAAGCGTGAAATCGAGGGGCCGTTTGGCGAGTTTACCGGACACTATTCCGGTGGTCGTAACATGACGGTTGTCCGTATCGACAAAGTCTCTTACCGCACCAAACCGATTTTCGAATCCCTTTATCTCGGCATGCCCTGGACCGAGATTGACTACCTGATGGGACCGGCTACCTGCGTGCCGCTCTACCAGCAGCTTAAAGCGGAATTTCCGGAAGTGCAGGCGGTGAATGCGATGTACACCCACGGTCTGCTGGCGATTATCTCCACCAAAAAACGCTACGGCGGTTTTGCCCGCGCGGTCGGTTTACGCGCCATGACCACGCCGCACGGCCTCGGCTACGTGAAGATGGTAATTATGGTGGATGAGGATGTCGATCCGTTCAACCTTCCGCAGGTGATGTGGGCGCTGTCGTCGAAAGTGAACCCGGCAGGGGATCTGGTGCAACTGCCAAACATGTCGGTCCTTGAACTCGATCCCGGTTCCAGCCCGGCTGGCATTACCGACAAACTGATTATCGATGCCACCACGCCCGTCGCGCCGGACACCCGGGGCCACTACAGCCAGCCGGTACAGGATCTGCCTGAAACCAAAGCCTGGGCAGAAAAACTGACCGCGATGCTGGCAGCACGTCAATAAGGAGGAAAAGATGATTTGTCCACGTTGTGCCGATGAGCATATTGAAGTGATGGCGACGTCGCCGGTAAAAGGTGTCTGGACCGTTTATCAGTGCCAGCATTGTTTGTATACCTGGCGCGATACCGAACCGCTGCGCCGCACCAGCCGCGAGCACTACCCGGAAGCGTTCCGCATGACGCAGAAGGATATTGATGAGGCGCCGCAGGTGCCGACAATCCCGCCGCTGCTGTAAAAAAAAGCCCGATGGCGCTACGCTTACCGGGCGATAATATTGTGTGGTCTTTTGCCCGGTGGCGCTGCGCTTACCGGGCCTACGGTTTTGTAGGTCGGGTAAGACGAAGCCGCCACCCGACAAAACAGACCGCAGAAAACTAAACCAGACTCTTCAACCTGTAAATCCACTCCAGCGCCTGACGCGGCGTCAGTGAATCCGGGTCGAGGTTCTCCAGCGCTTCCACCGCAGGCGACGTCTCTTCCGCAGGAACCAGCAGCGACATCTGTGTACCATCAATCTGCGTCGCTGCCGCATTCGGTGACAGGCTTTCCAGTTCACGCAGTTTCTGACGCGCGCGCTTGATCACCTCTTTCGGTACGCCTGCCAGCGCCGCGACGGCCAGGCCATAGCTCTTGCTCGCCGCGCCATCCTGCACCGTGTGCATGAAGGCAATGGTATCGCCGTGCTCCAGCGCATCCAGATGAACGTTCGCAACCCCTTCCATTTTCTCCGGCAGCTGCGTCAGTTCGAAATAATGGGTGGCAAAAAGCGTCATGGCCTTGATTTTATTCGCAAGGCTTTCCGCACAGGCCCATGCCAGGGACAGACCATCATAGGTTGACGTTCCGCGTCCGACTTCGTCCATTAGCACCAGGCTGTGCTCCGTCGCGTTATGCAGAATGTTTGCCGTTTCGGTCATCTCGACCATGAAGGTTGAGCGTCCGCTCGCCAGATCGTCCGCAGCCCCGACGCGGGTAAAGATGCGGTCGATGGGGCCAATCTCCACGTTTTGCGCCGGGACGTAGCTGCCGATATACGCGAGCAGCGCAATAAGCGCCGTCTGACGCATATAGGTACTCTTACCGCCCATGTTCGGACCGGTAATGATCAACATTCTTCTCTGCGGTGACAGGCTCAGAGGGTTGGCGATGAACGGTTCGTTGAGCACCTGCTCTACCACCGGGTGACGGCCTTCAGTGATGCGAATGCCAGGCTTATCGGTAAAGGTCGGGCAGGTGTAGTTCAGCGTTTCAGCGCGTTCTGCCAGATTGACCAGCACGTCCAGCTCCGCCAGCGCGCTGGCGCTCTGCTGCAGGTCGCCCAGGTGCGGCATCAGCATGTCGAACAGCTCGTCATACAGCTGTTTTTCCAGCGCCAGCGCCTTGCCTTTCGAGGTGAGGACTTTGTCTTCGTACTCTTTCAGTTCAGGAATGATGTAGCGTTCGGCGTTTTTCAACGTCTGGCGACGCACGTAGTGGATCGGCGCCAGGTGGCTTTGCCCGCGGCTAATCTGAATGTAGTAACCGTGTACCGCGTTATATCCCACTTTCAGGGTGTCGAGCCCAAGACGCTCGCGCTCGCGGATTTCCAGCTTATCGAGGTAGTCCGTCGCACCGTCGGCCAGCGCGCGCCATTCGTCCAGCTCCTCGTTGTAGCCCGGGGCAATCACGCCGCCATCACGCACCAGAACCGGAGGCGCATCGATAATAGCGCGCTCCAGCAGTTCGCGAAGCTCGGTAAATTCGCCCATGGTTTCGCGGAGTTTCTGTACCGGCGCGCTGTCAACGTCACTCAGCTGCGCGCGCAGTTCCGGCAGCTGCTGGAAAGCATGACGCATCCGCGCGAGGTCGCGTGGTCGCGCTGTTCGTAGTGCCAGACGCGCAAGGATACGCTCCAGATCGCCTACCTGGCGCAGGACCGGCTGCAGTTCGGTATAGCGATCCTGCAGCGCGGCAATCGTCTGCTGACGGCAAACCAGCGTCTCGGTATTGCGGATCGGCATATGCAGCCAGCGTTTCAGCATGCGGCTGCCCATTGGCGTAACCGTACTATCGAGGACCGACGCGAGCGTATTTTCTACGCCACCCGCCAGGTTCTGCGTGATCTCCAGGTTACGGCGCGTGGCGGCATCCATGATGATGCTGTCCTGCTGGCGCTCCATGGTGATAGAGCGGATATGCGGCAGGGCGGTGCGCTGGGTATCTTTCACGTACTGCAGGAGGCAACCTGCTGCACATAGCCCACGCGGTGCGTTTTCAACGCCAAAGCCAATCAGATCGCGGGTGCCAAACTGCAGATTCAGCTGCTGGCGCGCGGTATCAATTTCGAATTCCCACAGCGGACGACGGCGCAACCCGCGACGACCTTCAATCAGCGCCATTTCTGCGAAATCTTCGGCATAGAGCAATTCTGCAGGGTTGGTGCGCTGCAGTTCAGCAGCCATCGTTTCACGGTCAGCCGGTTCACTCAGACGAAAACGTCCGGAGCTGATATCCAGCGTCGCGTAGCCAAACCCTTTACCGTCCTGCCACAGCGCTGCCAGCAGGTTATCCTGGCGCTCCTGTAACAGGGCTTCATCACTGATGGTGCCAGGCGTGACGATGCGCACGACTTTGCGTTCCACCGGGCCTTTTGAGGTCGCCGGATCGCCGATCTGTTCGCAGATGGCAACGGACTCGCCCTGATTCACCAGCTTCGCCAGGTAGTTTTCTACCGCGTGGTGAGGGATACCTGCCATAGGAATGGGTTCGCCTGCCGATGCGCCACGTTTGGTCAGCGAGATGTCGAGCAGCTGCGATGCACGCTTAGCATCGTCATAAAACAGCTCGTAAAAATCGCCCATACGGTAAAACAGCAGGATTTCCGGATGCTGTGCTTTCAGCTTCAGATACTGCTGCATCATCGGCGTATGTGCGTCGAAATTGTCGATTGTGCTCATGGAGTTATGATGTCCATTTCTTTGAAAATAAACCGTTTTGATGGGCTCAATGGCCGTTTGTTCCTTCTATTGTCGCATGAAAAAAAGGTCCGGCGCAGAAAAATGTCGTGGCTTTACGAGGCATCTTCCGACATTAATTCGATGACAATTTTTCCATGCTCCACGCCCACCCTGACTCGGGAATGGGTCGTAAATCCCGCTTTTTCAAGCCAGTCACCTTTTAAGCTCAGCGCCGCATGCACGCTGTAGCGCTTCGGTATCTTGGTATTGCGGTCTTCATGGCGTTTTCTAAAATATCCCACTTTTAAATGGCGATAGGGTTTGCCGATCGCGAGCTCTTGCATAGGGTCTCCAGACAACACGGACAAAGGTCATTTCTGATGCCTGTATAAAATACCAGTGATTGCTGGCCGGTGCAGGGCTAAAACTGGAATCAGGCTTCAGGAAACGAAATGCAACCGCTGAAATCCAGTGTTGAAAGGTGTATTATTGATGCACTTTATTATTCGGTAATCCGCTATGTCCGGTAAACGCATCTCACGAGAAAAAGAGACCATCGCGAGAATGATCGCGCTGTATGAAAAGCATTGCCCGCAGTCATCTCAGGAGGAAGGGCACTATCAGGCGCTCAACGCGTATGCCGATAAGCGCCTGGATAAATGCGTTTTCGGTGAGGAAAAGCCTGCCTGCAAGCAGTGCCCCATACACTGCTACCAGCCTGCCAGACGTGAAGAGATGAAGCAGGTTATGCGCTGGGCAGGCCCGCGTATGTTATGGCGTCATCCTATTCTTACCGTTCGTCATCTGATGGATGACCGTCGTCCCGTGCCGGAACTGCCGGAGAAATACCGTCCGAAAAAGTGATTGGTTCAGCGTCTCAGCGGGCGGCAAATCACCTTCAGGGCCAGCGCGCTGCAGAGCGGGAAGAGGGCCAGCAGCAGCCAGGGATACATCGCCTGCGTAGAGGGCACCAGCGCGCGGTCCAGCAGGCTGCCAAACAACAAGTTTCCTGCCAGTACCGCTATGCCTCCGGCGGTGGCGAGTGCGCCGTAGTGCGCGCCAAGCGTGGATTCCTCCGCAAACCGAGGGATCAGATCTTTAGCCGAGGGCACCAGCAGCATTTGCCCCAGCGTTAACAGCGTCACAAAACAGACTGAAGGCAGTAAGCGCAGCCAGCCTTCCTGCGGCGTCATCGGGGCGAACGTCGCCACGCTCGCAAAGGCGGCTGACAGCAGCAAAAATCCCACCGGCAGAATTCTCACCGCGCCCACGCGACGGGCAAAGCGCGCCAGCGGCAGCTGTAAGGTGATGATCAGAACGGAGGCCAGCATAAAAAGCGGGCCGAGATCTTTCTCGTTACCGCCAGAACGCTGGATCTCCACCGGCAGCGCCAGATAAAGCTGGTTATAGCTTAACAGCCACGAACTGTAGGCAATAATAAAGGCGACAAAGCGCGGCTGACGGAACGTTGTCCACCAGGGCTGTATTTTCAGCGTCTGTGAACGGTGGCCAGCAGCAGGCAGGCAAAAGTAGAGCACCACTAGCGCAATGATAAAGACGCCTGCCCCCGCTAGCGCCACCTGACGAAAGCCGAGGCCGGTGAGCAGGGCGCCAGCAACCGGGCCAAGTACCGCGCCGAGCTCTCCGCAGACGGCAAAGAGCGCAAACCACTCCGCACGGCTTCGTTTGCCTTTTGCCTCGCTGTGAGTGCCTGCCTTTGCCAGCAGTGCCTCAATCGAGGGGGAGAACAATGCGCCGCCAACGCCCGTCAGACACGCGCCCAGAATAATCGGCCACAGGGATTCCCCGAAGGCCAGCAGCAGATAGCCTGAAACACGAACAATACAGCCGCTGAGGATAATCACTTTCGCGCCAAACCGGTCCGATAGCGCACCGCCAACGATAAACATCCCCTGCTGGGAGAAGGTACGAAGGCCCAGGATCAGCCCGATAAGTCCGCCGGAGAGCAGCATGTCGTCGCGCAGGAATATCGCCAGGAAGGGAACGACGGCGTAAAAGCCAATGTTGAAAACAAACTGGCTACCCAGTAAAACGGGCGGCCAGAGCGTGGCGGCAGGGCGAAGGGGCATCGTCGTTCACTCGCCCCTAAACGATAAAGTGGATGTGCTTTTTGCCATGGAACGGCGAGATCTCGATTTTGGTTTTGACCCGGAAGACATCCCAGAGCAACGACTCGGATAAGATATCCTGCGGTGTCCCCGTCGCCACAATTTGTCCTTTCTGCATCACAATCAGCGAGTCGCAGAACATCGAGGCGTGGTTGAGATCGTGGATAGCGACAATGCTGGTGACCGGTAATTCGCTGATCAGCTGCATCAGCTGCATCTGATGATGAATGTCCAGGTGGTTGGTCGGTTCGTCCAGCAGGATTTCCGTTGGGGTCTGAGCCAGGGCGCGGGCAATATGCACCCGCTGGCGCTCGCCGCCGGAGAGGCTCAGCCAGCCCTGGTCGCTTTTATCCAGCATATCCACGCGCTGCAGGGCGGCGGTGACGGTTTCATCATCGTGCTTGCTCCAGTTGGAAAAAGCGGAGTGGTGCGGAATACGCCCAAGTTTCACCACGTCGCGCACGCGCATGTTGGCGTCCGTCATCCCGTGCTGTTCCACAAAGGCGACCCGGCGGGCTAGCTGCTTTTTGGCGATGCGGGAGATGTCCTGGCCGTCCAGCGTCACACAGCCCGCATCCGGGCGGCGCAGACCAGCCAGAATGCGCAGAAGCGATGATTTACCGCAGCCGTTAGGGCCAAGCAGTCCTACCGTTTCCCCCCGGGAAACCTTCAGCGAGACGTTATTAACGATGACTTTTTTGCCGACCTTCCAGGTAATATTTTCAGCGCAGACACTCATCACTTATTCCTTGAGCGATAGATAATCACGGCAAAGAAAGGCACGCCAACCAGCGCGGTGACTACGCCGACGGGCAGGCTTTGCGGCGCAATCAGCATGCGCGAGGCAATGTCTGCCAGCACCATCATGATCGCCCCTGCCAGCGCGCTGGCAATCAGCAGCGTGCGGTGCAGCGGCCCGAACAGGAAACGCATCACGTGCGGCACCACCAGCCCGACAAAGCCGATTGAACCCGCCATACTGACAATCGTCGCGGTAATCAGCGCGGTAGTGGTAAAGAGCGTCAGGCGCACCCACGGGACGGCAATACCTAAAGAGGCGGCAGCGTCATCACCGAACGTGAAGGCATCCAGCGCCCGGGAATAGTAGAGGCAAACGGCTAATCCAGTCAGCACCACGACCAGTGCCAGCTGGAATTCAGGCCAGCGTACGCCGCTAAAGCTGCCCAGCAGCCAGAACATCACGTCGCGCGCCTGCTGGGCGCTGGCGGAGGTGCTGATGGTGTAGGCAGTAATGGCGTTGAACAGCTGTGAGGCGGCAACGCCAGCCAGAATGGTACGTTCATTTCCCCCGCGCGCGCCGTTCGTCAGAAACGCGACAAACGCAAAGGCGGCGAACGCCCCGGCAAACGCACCCGCAGAGAGTGACACCGCACCGGTGCCAATCCCCAATACGACGACCGACACCGCCCCGGTTGAGGCACCAGCCGACACGCCGAGCACGTAAGGTTCCGCCAGCGCGTTCTTCAGCAGGCTCTGCAATACGGCACCGCAGATGGCCAGCCCCGCGCCGCAGCAGGCCGCCACCAGCGCGCGGCTCAGACGAAAGTCCCAGATCACGCTCTCATAGATGCGGTTGAGCGGAACGTCGGTCAGCCCCAGCTTATTGCCAATAGCGTAAAAGACGTTGGACAGCGGAATCGACAGCTCGCCGACGCTGACGCCGAGGGCGATCACTAGCAACAGCAGGACGACGGCAAGCAGAGCAGAGGTGGTCAGGAACAGGCCCTGTCGGGCCTGAAGTACGGTTGCCGTCATCAGTTCAACCCCAGCTTTCTGAGCTGCTCGCCCACCTGTTCAGCGCCGTAAATCGTGCGGATTGTCGGGTTCATGGCCTGGCCGTCCATCACCACGATATGGCCTTTCTTCACCGCGTCCAGCTGGCTGACGGCGGGATCGCTTTTCAGGAATTTGATTTTCTCTTCCGCGTTATCCAGCGCCCAGCGGTTACGATCCAGGCTGGAGACAACAATCACGTCCGGGTTCGCGGCGATAATGCTTTCCCAGCCAACGGTTGGCCATTCGGTCTCAGCGGTAATGGCGTTATGGCCGCCCAGCACGTTGGCAATAAAACCGGAGGCGCTGTTTTTCCCACCGACATAGGCATCCGCCGAAGGAGAGGCGCTTGAGAACCAGAAGACAAACGAGAGATCTTGTTTGTTTTTACCAAATTCCTGACGCAGGTCGGCCTCGCGTTTTTTGAAATCGGCAATGACGGCTTGGCCGCGCGCTTCAACGTTGAAAATCTTCGCGAAATCTTCAATCTCTTTATAAAGGTACGTCATATCCCACAGCGTCTGGCGGCTGCCGTACATATCGCCTGCGGCCTTTTTGGTGGCGCACATGCCTGGTGATAAATAGCTGTTCACGCCGACGGTGGCCAGATCTTCACGTTTTGCGACCTTACTTTCCGGCCCGAGCAGCAGAGGAAGCTGGGCTGGAACAAAATCGGGATTTTGCGAAAGGATGGATTCCAGCGTCGGAATTTCTACCGTCAGGGTTTTGATTTTTGCATTCTTTTCAGCCAGCTGCGGCAGCACTTTGGTCGGCCAGAAGGCGCTGGCCTTCACCTTATCTTCCAGGCCCAGCAGGAGCAAAATTTCGACGGTGTTCTGGCCCAGGGCCACGACGCGTTCTGGCGCTTTGGTGAACGTCTCTTTGTAGCCACAGTTTTCAATCGTCAGGGGATAGGTGGTTGCCAGAGCAGAACCGACCGACGCAATCGCCAGGCCTAACGCGCAGATGACCTTTTTCATGAAACGCTACCCTTCATTAAAATTATTATTGATGCAAATGAAACTCATTATTAAGGCGGAATTTTATACAGAGGAAACGATTTTGTGTCAATGAGGGACAATTACGCAGGGGAACAAAAGGCGGTGTCAGAAAAACACCGCCGGAATAAGGCCTTAAATGAGACTCTCTTTATCAATCCCGAGCCGCTTCATGCGAGACAGCAGGGTGGTGCGTTTTAACCCCAGTCTCTGGGCCGCACCTTTTGGCCCGGCGACCACGCCGTTGGTCTCTTTCAGCACGCGCATAATGAGCTGATATTCATCTTCTCCCTCTTTCGCGGTCTCGGCGGCGGGCGCGGTCACGTCAGGAAGCGTAACCTCAGGCAGGGAGAGTTGCAGCACGTTACCGCGCGTCAGCAGCACAGCGCGTTCGATGACGTTTTCCAGCTCGCGCACGTTGCCGGGCCATTCCATCGATGAAAGGGTACGCAACGTCTCGGCAGGAATACTGTCGATGTTTCGCCCCATCCGGCGCGCGATCTTCGCGGTAAAGGCTTTAACCAGCAGGGGAATATCTTCCGGGCGCTCGCGCAGCGGCGGCAGGAAGATCGGAAAGACGTTCAGGCGATAGTAAAGGTCGCTGCGAAACTCGCGGTCGGCGACCATTTTTTTCAGGTCACGGTTGGTGGCCGCAATCAGCCGCACGTCGGTCTGGATAAGCTTGTTGCTGCCAAGGCGCTCAAACTCCTGCTCCTGCAGGACGCGCAGCAGTTTCGGCTGTAGCTCCAGCGGCATATCGCCCACTTCGTCGAGGAACAGCGAGCTTTTGTCCGCCAGCTCAAAACGGCCCAGCCGCTGGCTGCTGGCTCCGGTGAATGCACCGCGCTCGTGGCCGAACAGATCGCTTTCCAGCAGTCCCGCAGGCATCGCGGCGCAGTTCATCTTCACCATCCGTCGGCTGTTGCGGTTGCTCAGGTTGTGAATGGCGCGGGCTATCAGCTCTTTGCCCGTGCCGGTTTCGCCCAGAATCAGCACCGTGCTGTCGCTTTGCGCCACCATCTCAACCTGCTTAAGCACGCTGTACATAGCGTCGCTGCGCCCGATGATTTCACCAAACTCGCTGTCCACGTTGTTGAGCTGTTCGGTCAGGGCCAGGTTCTCATCCACCAGCCGCTCTTTCAGACGATGAATTTCCTGATAGGCGAGGGCGTTATCCAACGCGATGGAAATACGCTCGGCGATCTGGCGCAGCAGCTTCAGGTTGGCGGTGGTAAACACGCCCTCCTCACACTGCGCCAGTTTTAGCACGCCCAGCATGGTGTTGCCGGACATCAGCGGCAGCAGGCACAGGGTCTGAATTTTATTGCCCCAGGTGTTAAACAGCATCCGCTCGTACGGCGCGACCGGGTCCTGCTCGTTCAGGTTGAGCAGGAGGATCTCTTTGCTTTTGAAGACCCGTTCAGAAAGGGTGCCCGCTTCGTCTACCTCGCTCTGCTCGTGCGCCGGGTTGGCTTCATCGAGATAGTGCGTGGAGTAGATGTTCAGCTTGCCCTTGCGATGCCCGCGCAGCGCAATGCTGATGGCGTCTATTTTGAAATAGTGGTGGATCTCTTTCGAAACTTCGCTGACCAGCTCGTCCATGTCCAGGCGGGATAGCACGGCGTTGGTGATGGCGACCAGAATGCGGAAGTTGTCGCGCTCGCGGCTCAGCAGGTCGTAATCGACGTTATTGGTAACGCGGCTTTGGATCTGCTCCGCGACGACGGCCACAATCTGGGTAAAGGTGTGCAGGCGCTCGTATTCCGCCTCGCTCCAGGGCTGGTCGGTCGTGCGGATAAACTCGCAGCCGCCAAAAATCTGGCCCTCTGCCGCCAGCGGCAGCATGCAGTAATGCCCGAAAGGCTGATAGAGGTCGCTCTCCGCCAGCTTCGGCCACGCCTGGCGGAACTCCGCAAAGCTGCAGTGCAGCACTTCAGGCCGGGAGAGTATGCGGCGCACCGGGCCGTGCGCCAGATACGTTTCGTCTTCGTATTCAAACGTTTTGCCATTATCACGCGTCGAGTAGTAGCTCGCGCGCTGCGTTCCGCTATGCCAGAGCACAATCGCGGCGCTGTCCGCCAGCGCCGATTGCCTGACCAGCCGCGTCAGGGCATCGCTCAGCGCACCGAGATCGGGCTGCTGTAAAAGTGTGCGCGTGATGTCAAACAGGCCCTGCTGTCCAAGATCGCTCATCGGTGTATACGGCATATTGCTTTCCAATAGAAACTGGCAAAAAAAGAGACATTCAGTGCTGACCGCTTTTGGCGCGGTTCTAGCAAATACGGGGTAAGGGTTCCGCGTGCGGCAGATCCAGCGTCCGCTTCACGCCATAAAGCCCGGCCAGGCGCACCCCTTTGCGCTCAACCACTTCACCAATCATCGCCGCCTCTTTTCCTGACGGATGAGCCCGCAGCTGTTCAAGAACGGCTTCCGCGGCCGAGCGTTCAACGCCAATCACCAGTTTGCCTTCGTTGGCAAAGTTGAGCGGGTCAAGGCCCAGCAGTTCGCAAAGCCCGCGAACGGCAGGCTTCACGGGCAGGCTGCGCTCGGTGAGTTCAATCCCGTACCCGCAGCTTGCTGCAAATTCGTGTGCCACGGCGTTCACGCCGCCTCGCGTCGCGTCCCGCAGGGCTTTCACGCCGGGCACGGCACGCAGCGTCTGGATCAGCGGGGTGAGCACCGCGCAGTCGCTGCGCAGTTCCCCGTCCAGCCCCAGACCTTCGCGCAGGTTAAGGATGGTCGCCCCGTGGCAGCCCAGCGTTCCGGTCACGATCAGCACGTCGCCCACGCTGAGCCGCTGCGCCGCCCAGTGAATATCGGCGGGAATCGCGCCCATGCCGGCGGTGTTGATAAATAGCTTGTCGGCCGCGCCGCGCTGCACCACTTTGGTATCGCCGGTGACGATAGCTATCCCCGCCTCGCGCGCGGTGTGCGCCATGCTGTTGACCACTGTCGTGAGCGTCTCCATCGGTAATCCCTCTTCGAGGATAAACCCGCAGGAGAGGTAGCGCGGAACGGCACCGCTGACCGCCACGTCGTTGGCCGTGCCGCAGACGGCGAGCTTGCCGATATCGCCGCCGGGGAAGAACAGCGGGTCAATCACATAGCTGTCGGTGGAGAACGCCAGCCTGTCGCCCTGCGCGGTGAGGGTGGCGAGGTCAATGCGCGCCTGGTCTTCCTGTTCGGCGAGCCAGGGGTTGTTGAAGGCTTCCATAAACAGCCGGTTAATCAGCTGCTGCATCGCCTGTCCGCCGCTGCCGTGCGCCATTTCAACCGTATTCATGCTTCACTCTCCTGGTTGCGATACTGATACCACGCGGCACACGCCCCTTCGGAGGAGACCATCAGCGCGCCAAACGCCGTTTGTGGGTTACAGGTATTGCCAAATAACGGGCATTGATGCGGTTTACATTTACCGGTGAGCACGTCGCCGCAGCGGGCCCGGGGATCGTCGCAAACCTGCTGCGGCTGCGGGCGGAAATGCGCTTCGGCGTCGAACGCGCGATAGGCTGACGTCAGGCGCACGCCGGATTCGGCAATCAGCCCCAGACCACGCCACTCGCTGTCGCCCTCAACGCTGAACACGTCGGCTATCGCCTGCTGCGCCCGTTCATTTCCCTCATCCGGCACCACGCGGCGGTACTGGTTTTCCACTGCACTCAGGGCCGCTATTTTCTGCTCAACCAGCATGGTGACACCTTGCAGTAGATCAAGTGGTTCGAAACCAGCGACCACTAACGGACGATTGTACTGTTCAGCGATAAAACCGTAGGCGTCTGTGCCAATCACCATGCTGACATGCCCCGGTGCCAGAAAGGCGTCAATGCCGTTTCCCGGCTCTTCCAGCAGGCTGCGCAGCGTGGGAATGAGCGTAATGTGCTGGCAGAAGAAGAAAAAATTCTCGACGCCGCGCGCTATCGCCTGCTGCAGCGTGATGGCGGTGGCGGGCATGGTGGTTTCAAACCCCAGGCCAAAAAACACCACCTTGCGCGCGGGGTTGTCCTCCGCCAGCGTCAGGGCATCCATCGGCGAATAGACGATCCGGATGTCGGCCCCGCGCGCTTTCGCCTGCAGCAGCGAGCCGTTTTTCCCCGGCACGCGCATCGCGTCGCCAAAGGTGCAGAAAATGACGTCGGGCTGGCTGGCAATTTCGATGCAGCTGTCGATGCGCCCCATCGGCAGCACGCACACCGGGCAGCCGGGGCCGTGGATAAACTCGATGTTCTCCGGCAGCAGCTGGTCGAGGCCAAATTTGAAGATGGCGTGCGTATGTCCGCCGCACACCTCCATGATCCGCAACGGGTTTTCCGCCGTGTAATCCAGCAGCGCCGCGCGCGTTTTCAGGTGCCCGATAAGCTGCAGCACCTGCTCCGGCGCGCGGTATTCATCAACGTAACGCATGGCTAACGCTCCTCGCCGTACAGCAGCGCGCCCACGTCAGGCTCCACGTCGAACATGTTTTGCAATGCATCCAGCGTGTCGCGGGCTTCCGTTTCGTTAATCACGCTCATGGCAAACCCCACGTGGACGAGCACCCACTGGCCGAGACGCGATGCGCCCGTTTCATCGCTGCTGCCCACCAGCGTCAGGTCCACGTCGCGCAGGATGCCGCAGACCTCCACTTTGGCCTGGTTCCCGTCAATGGAATGGATTTGTCCCGGTACGCCTATGCACATCTTTCACTCTCCAGCCAGTTAAGCCAGGCGTCCATGCCGTCACCGCGCGTAGCGGAGACCAGCAGGATCTCAATCTCCGGGTTTACTTCCCGGGCGCAGGACAGGCACTTATCCACGTCGAAGTTCAGGTACGGCAGCAGGTCAACTTTGTTCAGCAGCATGATGGACGCGGCGGCAAACATATGCGGGTACTTCAGCGGTTTGTCTTCGCCTTCGGTCACCGAAAGCACCGCCACCTTGTGCCGTTCGCCAAGATCGAAGCTCGCCGGGCAGACCAGGTTGCCGACGTTTTCAATAAACAGAATGCCGTTATCCGCCAGCGGCAGACGCGGGGCAGCGTCGGCAATCATCTGCGCATCCAGGTGGCAGCCTTTGCCGGTATTAACCTGAATCGCCGGGGTGCCGGTTTCGCGAATGCGCGCCGCGTCGTTAACGGTTTGCTGATCGCCTTCGATCACCGCGCAGGAGACGCGTCCGTTCAGGCGTTTGAGCGTTTCCGTTAACAGCGTGGTTTTGCCGGAGCCGGGGCTGGAGACCAGGTTCAGCACCAGCTGTTTGCGGGCGGCAAAGCGCGCGCGGTTGCGGGTGGCGATCTGGTTATTTTTGTCCAGCACGTTGATTTCCACCTCCAGCATCCGGCGCTGGCTGATGCCCGGCGCGTGGGTACCCGCTTCGCCGTGGCCGTAGTGCAGGTCGCCAGCGTCGGAGCGTTGCGGGGCGAAGGTGATACCGGTCAGCGCCGCAGCAGGTCGCGGGGCAGGCGAAAAGGGCGCGGAGCGAAACGCGGAATGGGGACGGTGTTCATCCCCTTCTATATACAGGTTGCCTTCGGCGCAACCGCAGGTGCTACACATACTTTACTCCTTCTCGATTTCGAGGCGTTGGATCTGCATGCCGTCGTCCGCCACGATGCGAAGACCGGTGCTCTGACACTGCGGACAGCGCTGAACCTTTGATGACAGCAGGGTGACGTACTGCTGGCACTGCTCGCACCAGCACTCCGCCTGCTGCTCTTCGATATGGAGCTCGCAGCCTTCCGCCAGCGTGCCGCGACACACCATCTCAAAACAGAAATTCAGGGCGCTGGTCTCGACGCAGGAAAACGCCCCGACCTTCAGCCAGACGCCGGTGACGCGCTTCGCGTGGTTTTGCACTGCCTGCTGTTCGATAAGTTCCAGAGCCCGCTGGCAGAGGGTGATTTCGTGCATGACGCCTCCTCAATGAATTGCGCCATACAATGCAATAACGGTGCCAGCTTGATTTTTGTTAAGGAGTGACGATGTCAACGCTGTCGAAATGACACGTCGACACCGCGGCGTTGACAGCGGTTTTGTAATTAAACCTATTTAAAATCAGTAAGATAAAAACTGGCATGGAATCTGCTTAACAGCCGCTATCTCCATTAACCGGATACCTTCTATGACTATTTGGGAAATCAGCGAAAAAGCGGATTACATCGCGCAGCGTCATCAGCAGCTGCAGGACCAGTGGCACCTTTACTGCAACTCTCTGGTTCAGGGCATAACCCTCTCGAAAGCGCGTCTTCACCACGCGATGAGCTGCGCGGCGCAGGGCGACATGCGCTTCGTCCTGTTCGGCCATTTCATCATCAACGTTACCCTGGCGGATAACTTCAACAGCCACACCATTGAGTACCACCTCGAGACAAAAGACGGGGAAAAACAGTGTATTGCGAAGGCGCAGCTGATGGCCGACGGCATGGTGGACGGCCACGTCAGCAACCGCGATCGCCAGCAGGTGCTGGAGCACTATCTGGAAAAAATCGCGCCGGTCTATAACGGCCTGTACGCCGCCGTTGAGCACGATCTCCCGGTCAACCTGAAGCAGCTGATGGATGGAAACGCCTCAGCGAACGTGGCCTGACTCCTGCGTGTCGAGAAGTGTCGACAAGACAGTTTTTCGTCAAAAATGACTATCACCAGAGGATAACCCGGTGAACCGTTTTGTAATTGCTGACTCGACGGTATGTATTGGCTGTCGAACCTGTGAGGCGGCGTGCTCGGAAACGCATCGCCTGCATGGGCTGCAGTCCATGCCGCGCCTGCACGTCATGCGTAATGAAAAAGAGTCTGCCCCGCAGCTCTGCCATCACTGTGAAGACGCCCCCTGCGCGGGCGTCTGCCCTGTGAATGCCATCACCCGCGTGGATGGCGCTGTCCAGCTGAACGAAAGCCTGTGCGTAAGCTGCAAGCTGTGCGGCATTGCCTGCCCGTTCGGTGCGATTGAATTTTCCGGCAGCCGTCCGCTGCATATTCCGGCGAACGCCATCTCGCCAAAAGCCCCGCCCGCGCCACCGGCTCCGGCACGCGTAAGTACGCTGCTGGACTGGGTGCCCGGCATCCGTGCCGTTGCGGTGAAATGCGACCTGTGCAGCTTCGATGAGCAGGGCCCGGCCTGCGTGCGCACCTGCCCGACTAAGGCGTTGATTCTGGTTAACATTCGCGACATTGCCCGTACCAGCAAGCGTAAACGCGAGCTGACCATCAACAGTGATTTTGGCGATCTTTCTCTGCTACAGGCGCTTAACGAGGGGGCGAAATGAACGCGGCGATGATGATTACCAGCGCGGTAGCCTGTTTTGCTGGCGCCGCTGTTCTGGCGCTGATCTTCTCATTCCATAAAACCCTGAGCGGCGCGATCGCCGGGCTCGGCGGGGCGGTCGCTAGCCTGATGACGCTGGCAGCAGGCGGCGTTGTCCTGCTCGGCGGCCAGTCCGCAGAGGCCGTGATGCCGCTGATTCGCCACACCGTTGAGATCACGCCCCTGAACGCCATCTGGCTGGTGACGTTTGGCCTGTGCGGGCTGTTTATCAGCCTGTTCAATATCGACTGGCACCGCCATCCGCACGCCAGGGCTAACGGCCTGCTGGTTAACCTGCTGATGGCGGCGGCGGTCTGCACCGTTATCGCCAGCAACCTCGGCGCGCTGGTGGTGATGGCGGAAATCATGGCGCTGTGCGGCGTGTTCCTGACGGGCTGCAGCGCCTCCGGCAAGCTGTGGTTTGCGCTGGGACGACTCGGAACGCTGCTGCTGACGCTGGCCTGCTGGCTGGTGTGGCAACGCTTTGGCACGCTGGACTTCGCTGCGCTCAACGGGCATCCGCTGGGGAACGACGTCTGGCTGCTGGGCACGCTCGGCTTTGGTCTGCTCGCTGGCATCATCCCGCTGCACGGCTGGGTGCCGCAGGCGCATGCGAATGCCTCCGCGCCCGCCGCCGCGCTGTTTTCTGTGGTGGTGATGAAAGTGGGTCTGTTCGGGATTCTGGCGATTACGCTGACCGGCGGACAACCGCCGCTGTGGTGGGGCGTCGTGCTGCTGGTCGCCGGAATGATTACCGCGTTCGTCGGCGGCCTGTACGCGCTGATGGAGCACAACATCCAGCGCCTGCTGGCGTACCACACCCTGGAAAACATCGGCATTATCCTGCTCGGAATGGGCGCGGGCGTGACCGGGCTGGCGCTCAACCAGCCGGCGCTGATTGCCGCCGGGTTTATCGGCGGTCTGTATCACCTCGTCAACCACAGCCTGTTTAAGAGCACCCTGTTCCTCGGGGCGGGCAGCGTCTGGTTCCGCACCGGTCATCGGGATATCGAAAAGCTGGGCGGGATTGGCAAAAAGATGCCGGTGATTTCACTGGCGATGCTGGTCGGGCTGATGGCTATGGCCGCGCTGCCGCCGCTGAACGGCTTTGCCGGGGAGTGGGTGATCTACCAGTCCTTCTTCGCGCTCGGCCAGAGCGACGCATTTATTGCACGCCTGCTCGGCCCGCTGCTGGCGGTCGGTCTGGCGATAACCGGGGCGCTGGCGGTGATGTGCATGGCGAAAGTCTACGGCGTGACCTTCCTCGGCGCGCCGCGCACCCGCGAAGCGGAAAACGCCTGCTGCGCACCGTTGTTGATGGGCGTGAGCGTGGTCGCGCTGGCGCTGTGCTGCATCGCGGGCGGCGTCGCCGCGCCGTGGCTGCTGCCGCTGCTGGGCAACGCCATTCCGCTGCCGCTGACCGTGGCGAATACCACCGTCTCTCAGCCCATGATCGCGCTGCTGCTGATCGGCGCACCGCTGCTGCCGCTCGTCCTGATGCTGTTCTTCAAACGCGACCGGCTCGCCTCCCGCTCGCGCGGTGCGGCGTGGGCCTGCGGCTACGAACACGAACAGTCGATGGTCATCACCGCCCACGGTTTCGCCATGCCGGTGAAGGAGAACTTCGCCGCCGTGCTGAAGCTGCGCCACTGGCTGAACCCGGTGGGCTGGGTACCCGGCTGGCAGAGTGCCGCCGCGCCCGCGCTGTTCCGCCGTCTGGCGGTCATCGAGCTGGCGGTGCTGGTGGTCATTGTGATTTCACGAGGAGCCTGACATGAGTCTGTTACTGGCAATTCTTCAGGCGCTGGTGCTGTTCGCCGCTGCGCCGCTGCTGTCGGGCATCACGCGCGTGGCGCGCGCCCGGATGCACAACCGTCGCGGGCCAGGGGTGCTCCAGGAGTACCGCGATCTCTTTAAACTGCTCTCCCGTCAGAGCGTCGCGCCGGATGCCGCAGGCTGGGTCTTCCGCCTGACGCCGTTTGTGATGGTGGGCGTGATGCTGACCATCGCCACCGCGCTGCCGGTGGTGACGGTGGCGTCACCGCAGCCCGTGCTTGGCGATCTGATTACGCTGATTTACCTCTTTGCCATCGCCCGCTTCTTCTTTGCGATTGCGGGCCTGGACACCGGGAGCCCGTTTACCGGCATCGGTGCCAGCCGCGAGGCGATGCTCGGCGTGCTGGTCGAGCCGATCCTGCTGCTGGGGCTGTGGGTCGCCGCGCAGGTCGCGGGCTCCACCCACATCAGCTTTATCACCCACACCGTTTACCACTGGCCGGTGTCCCGCTCGATCCCGCTGGTGCTGGCGCTGTGCGCCTGCGCGTTCGCGACGTTTATTGAGATGGGCAAACTGCCGTTCGATCTGGCGGAAGCCGAGCAGGAGCTGCAGGAAGGGCCGCTTACCGAGTACAGCGGTTACGGCTTCGCGGTGCTGAAGTGGGGCATCAGCCTCAAACAGCTGGTGGTGCTGCAGATGTTTGTCGGCGTCTTCTTCCCGTGGGGGCAGATGACGCACTTCTCCGCGGGCGGTCTGGTGCTGGCCGTCGTGGTTGCCGCCTTCAAGCTGCTGGTCGGCGTGCTGGTGATTGCCCTGTTTGAAAACAGCATGGCGCGCCTGCGTTTTGTGGAAACGTCGCGCATCACCTGGGCCGGTTTTGGTTTTGCATTTTTAGCGTTCGTCTCCTTGCTGGTGGCGTGATTAAAGAGAGTATTTATGTCTGAAGAAAAGAAAGGTCAGCAGTATCTCGCCGCGTTGCATCAGGCTTTCCCCGGCGTGGTGCTGGAGGAGTCCTGGCAAACCAAAGACCAGGTAACCGTCACCATTAAGGTGAACTATCTGCCGGAAGTGGTCGAGTTTCTGTACTACCAGCAGGGCGGCTGGCTGTCGGTGCTGTTCGGCAACGACGAGCGCCAGCTGTGCGGCAACTATGCGGTGTACTACGTGATGTCGATGGAGCAGGGCGAAAAGTGCTGGCTCACCGTGCGCGTCGAAGTCGACCCGAATAAGCCGGAATACCCGTCCGTCACGCCGCGCGTGCCCGCCGCCGTCTGGGGCGAGCGCGAAGTGCGCGACATGTACGGCCTGGTGCCGGTCGGCCTGCCGGACGAGCGCCGCCTGGTGCTGCCGGACGACTGGCCGGACGAGCTCTATCCGCTGCGCAAAGACAGCATGGACTACCGCCAGCGTCCGGCGCCGACCACCGACAGCGAAACCTACGAGTTTATCAACGAGCTCGGCAGCAAGAAGAACAACGTGGTGCCGATCGGCCCGCTGCACGTCACCTCCGACGAACCGGGCCACTTCCGCCTGTTCGTCGACGGCGAGAACATCATCGACGCCGACTACCGTCTGTTCTACGTCCACCGCGGCATGGAAAAGCTGGCGGAAACCCGCATGGGCTACAACGAAGTGACGTTCCTCTCTGACCGCGTGTGCGGCATCTGCGGCTTCGCCCACAGCACCGCCTACACCACCTCGGTGGAGAACGGCATGGGGATCGTAGTGCCGGAGCGCGCGCAGATGATCCGCGCCATTCTGCTGGAGGTGGAGCGCCTGCACTCGCACCTGCTGAACCTCGGCCTGGCCTGCCACTTCGTCGGCTTTGACTCCGGGTTTATGCAGTTCTTCCGCGTGCGTGAAGCGTCAATGAAGATGGCGGAGATCCTCACCGGGGCGCGTAAAACCTACGGCCTGAACCTGATCGGCGGGATCCGCCGCGACCTGCTGAAGGACGACATGATCCAGACCCGCCAGCTGGCGCAGCAGATGCGCCGCGACGTGCAGGAGCTGGTGGACATGCTGCTCAGCACGCCAAACATCGAGCAGCGCACCGTCGGCATCGGCCGCCTTGACCCGGAAATTGCCCGCGACTTCAGCAACGTCGGCCCGATGGTGCGCGCCAGCGGCCACGCCCGCGACACGCGTGCCGATCACCCGTTCGTCGGCTACGGCCTGCTGCCGATGACCGTGCACAGCGAGCAGGGCTGCGACGTCATCTCGCGCCTCAAGGTGCGTATTAACGAGGTGTTCACGGCCCTGAACATGATCGACTTCGGCCTCGATAACCTGCCGGGCGGCCCGCTGATGGTGGAAGGCTTCACCTACATTCCGAACCGCTTTGCCCTCGGCTTTGCCGAAGCGCCGCGCGGGGACGATATCCACTGGAGCATGACCGGCGACAACCAGAAGCTTTACCGCTGGCGCTGCCGCGCGGCCACCTACGCCAACTGGCCAACCCTGCGCTACATGCTGCGCGGCAACACGGTTTCCGACGCGCCGCTGATCATCGGCAGTCTGGACCCGTGCTACTCCTGCACCGACCGCATGACCGTGGTCGACGTGCGCAAGAAGAAAAGCCAGGTGGTGCCGTACAAAGAGCTTGAGCGCTACAGCATCGAGCGTAAAAACTCGCCGCTGAAATAAGGACTCGCCATGTTTACCTTTATCAAAAAAGTAATCAAAACGGGCACGCAGACCAGCAGCTATCCGCTGGAGCCGATGCCGGTGGATAAAAACTTTCGCGGCAAGCCGGAGCACAACCCGCAGCAGTGCATCGGCTGCGCGGCCTGCGTGAATGCCTGTCCGTCTAACGCCTTAACGGTCGAAACGGATCTCAAAACCGGCGAGCTGGCGTGGCAGTTTAACCTCGGGCGCTGCATCTTCTGCGGCCGCTGCGAGGAGGTCTGCCCTACGGTCGCCATTCGTCTGTCGCAGGAGTACGAGCTGGCGGTGTGGAAGAAAGAGGATTTTCTGCAGCAGTCGCGCTTTGACCTGTGCAGCTGCCGCGTCTGCAGGCGCCCGTTCGCCGTGCAAAAAGAGATCGACTACGCCATCGCGCTGCTGCAGCACAACGGTGACGCCCGCGCGGAGCACCACCGCGAAAGCTTTGAAACCTGCCCGGAGTGCAAGCGTCAGAAGTGCCTGCTGCCGTCCGACCGTATTGATATCACCCGCCATATGAGAGAGGCCAGCTGATGGAAAATTTACTCGGCCCGCGCGACGCTAACGGCATTCCGGTGCCGATGACGGTGGAGGAGTCCATCGCCAGCATGAAGGCGTCGCTGCTGAAAAAAATCAAACGCTCGGCCTACGTCTACCGCGTGGACTGCGGTGGCTGCAACGGCTGCGAGATCGAGATCTTCGCTACGCTGTCGCCGCTGTTTGACGCCGAGCGCTTCGGCATCAAGGTGGTGCCGTCCCCGCGTCATGCGGACATTCTGCTGTTTACCGGGGCCGTCACCCGCGCCATGCGCTCGCCCGCGCTGCGCGCCTGGCAGTCCGCGCCGGACCCGAAAATCTGCATCTCGTACGGGGCCTGCGGCAACAGCGGCGGTATCTTCCACGATCTTTACTGCGTCTGGGGGGGCACCGACAAAATCGTGCCGGTGGACGTCTACATTCCGGGCTGCCCGCCAACGCCTGCCGCGACGCTGTACGGCTTCGCGATGGCGCTTGGCCTACTGGAGCAGAAAATCCACGCGCGCCAGCCGGGCGAGCTGGACAACCGGCCCGCGACCATCCTGCACCCGGACATGGTGCAGCCGCTGCGGGTGAAGATTGACCGCACGGCGCGCAGGCTGGCGGGCTACCGCTACGGGCGTCAGATTGCCGACGATTATCTGCGCCTGCTGAGCCAGGGCGACCATCAGGTGGCGCGCTGGCTGGAGGCGGAAAACGATCCGCGTCTCAATGAGATCGTGGCGAACCTGAACAGCATCGTGGATGAGGCGCGTATCCGATGAGTGAAACGGTGGTGTTCAGCCAGCTGAGCCGTAAGTTTATTGATGAGAACGATGCCACGCCCGACGCGGCGCAGCAGGTGGTCTATTACAGCCTGGCGATTGGGCACCACCTCGGGGTAATCGACTGCCTGGAGGCGGCATTAAGCTGTCCGTGGCCCGAGTACCTGGCCTGGATCGCCACGCTGGAGGAGGGCAGCACGGCGCGGCGCAAGATGGAGGGCGTGCCGAAGTACGGCGAGATCGTCATCGACGCCAACCACATTGCGATGCTCGCCAACGCCTTTGACGCGGTGCTCGGCAGGCAAACCCCCGAGCAGCAGGCGTGGAGCAAAACGCTGCTTAGCATGCTGCACGATATTCACCAGGAGAGCGCCATCTACCTGATGGTGAGGAGATTACGTGACTGACGTTTTACTGTGTGTCGGCAACAGCATGATGGGCGACGACGGCGCGGGCCCGCTGCTGGCAGAGATGTGCGCCGCGAATCCGCAGGGCAGTTGGGTGGTGATTGACGGCGGCAGCGCGCCGGAAAACGACGTGGTCGCCATCCGCGAACTGCGCCCGGAGAGGCTATTAATCGTCGATGCCACCGATATGGGGCTCAACCCCGGTGAGATCCGCCTGATTGACCCGGACGATATCGCCGAGATGTTTATGATGACCACCCACAATATGCCGCTGAACTACCTGGTCGATCAGATTAAAGACGACGTGGGCGAGGTGCTGTTTTTGGGAATTCAGCCGGATATCGTTGGGTTTTATTACCCGATGACGCCGCCGGTGAAGGAGGCGGTGGTACGGGTCTATTCACGGCTTGCGGAGTGGGTTGGGGGCGGCGGTTTTTCTCAGTTCTGAGCAGTGCCAAACCCCTCTCCCTCTCCCTGTGGGAGAGGGCTGGGGTGAGGGCAACAGGCTACTCCAGATCCGCCCCGTTACTCGCAATCACCTTCTTATACCACCAGAACGATTTCTTGCGTTTTCTGTCCAGCGTGCCGTTTCCGGCGTCGTCGCGGTCAACGTACACAAACCCGTAGCGCTTGCTCATCTCGCCCGTTGAGGCGGCCACCAGGTCGATGCAGCCCCAGGTGGTGTAACCCATCAGCGGCACGCCGTCCTCGATCGCGTCGCCCATCGCGCGGATGTGCTCGCGCAGGTAGCTGATGCGGTAGTCGTCGTTGATCTCGCCGTTTTCATCAATAACGTCTTTCGCCCCGAGGCCGTTCTCCACCAGGAACAGCGGCTTCTGGTAGCGGTCGTACATCATGTTCATGGTGATGCGCAGGCCGAGCGGGTCGATGCCCCAGCCCCATTCGCTCACCTGAATATGCGGGTTACGCAGGGACTTCACGATGTTCGCCGCGCTGGTGTTGCCCGCGTTCATATCCGCCGACGCGCAGCGCGAGGCGTAATAGCTGAACGAAACAAAGTCGACGGTGTTTTTTAACAGCTCGTCGTCGCCGGGATCTTTCACAATCACCACGCCTTTCTCGCGGAACACGCGGGCTGAGTAGGCCGGATAGCTGCCGCGCGCCTGCACGTCGATAAAGAACAGATTTTCGCGGTCTTTCTCCAGCGCCATCCACACGTCTTCCGGCTTGCAGGAGTACGGATAGAAATTGCCGCCCGCCAGCATGCAGCCGACCTGGTTTTCCGGGTTCACCTCGTGGGCGATTTTGGTCGCCAGCGCGCTCGCCACCAGCTCGTGGTGCGCGGCCTGGTATTTCACCTGGTCTTCGTTTTCACCTTCCTCAAACACCAGCCCCGCGCCGGAGAACGGGCTGTGCAGCATGATGTTGATTTCGTTGAAGGTCAGCCAGTATTTCACCAGCCCGTTAAATTCTTCAAAGCAGGTGCGGGCGTAGCGGGCGAAGAAATCGACCATCTTACGGTTGCGCCAGGAGCCGTATTCCGTCACCAGGTGCATCGGCACGTCGAAGTGGCAGAGCGTCACCAGCGGCTCGATGTTGTACTTTTTGCACTCCTCGAACACCGCGCGATAGAAGGCAATACCCTCTTTGTTCGGCAGCGGCTCGTCGCCGTTCGGGTAGAGGCGGCTCCAGGCAATGGAGGTGCGGAACACCGTAAAGCCCATCTCCGCCATCAGGGCGATGTCCTCTTTATAGCGATGGTAAAAATCAATTGCTTTGTGGCTCGGGTAGAACTCGTCGTCACGCAGCGAGAAACGCTTTTCCTTACCGATCTTCACCGCCAGGCGATTCGCGCCGTGGGGGATCATATCGACCGTCGTCAGTCCTTTGCCGCCTTCACGGTAAGCACCTTCACTCTGGTTGGCTGCAAGCGCGCCGCCCCATAAAAATCCTTGTGGAAAAACAGACATTCTTACCTCGCTTTCAATTTATGCTTTTGCTGCGTTGTTCTGTACCGGTGCGGTCTGCAGGGCGCGCGCTTTTTCAGCCTCGTCTTCGACCGGGATATCCTCAAACCCTAAAAGCAGGGTCAGAACAAACGACAGCACCACTGCCAGCCCCATCACGCCGAACACCCAGACGATGGTCATCGGGTTGGCCGGGTCAAAGAACTGCACGCTGGTGAACAGCCCCGGTGCCGCCATCGAATGGCTGGCAAGTCCGGCCATGCCGGCGACCGCGCCGCAGATAAAACCGCTGATCAGGCTCGCAATCAGCGGACGTTTCAGACGCACCGCCACGCCGTACAGGGCCGGTTCAGAGATCCCCGCCATAATGGCGGAGGCTGCCGCCGCCAGCGCCGTCTGGCGCAGCTCCGGGTTTTTGGTTTTCCACGCCACCGCCAGCGACGAGCCGCCTAGCGACAGGTTGGCGCCGATTTCCGACGGCATCACCATCCCTTCCTTGCCCGTTTCGGCAATGGTCTGAATGATGGTCGGCGTAAACACGCGATGCATCCCGGTCATCACCAGCAGCGGCCAGAGCGCGCCCATGATGGCGACGGAGAGCCAGCCCAGGTAGCCATGAATGGTGTAGACCAGCGCGGAGATGGCGCTACCGATCCAGATCCCCAGCGGCCCAATCAGCACGATGGCGAGCGGGGCGGCAATCAGCACGATCAGCATCGGCTTTAGGAAGTTTTTCGTCACCGCCGGGGTAATGCGATCCACCCAGCGTTCGATATACGACAGGCACCAGGTCATCACCAGCGCCGGGATGACGGTATAGGTGTATTTCACCGCCGTCACCGGAATAAAGGCGAACTCAACGTGTTCGCCCTGCGCGGCTTTCGCCATCAGCTCGATAAAGCTCGGGTGCACCAGCACGCCCGCGATGGCGATGGCCAGCGACATGTTGGTTTTGAATTTCACCGCCGCCGAGGCCGCCACCATCAGCGGCAGGAAGAAGAAGGCGCCGTCGCCGATGACGGTCAGAATAGTGAGCGTCGGCGCGCCTTTTGGCAGCACGCCGGTCATCTCGAGGATCATCGCCAGCAGCTTGACCATCGAGCCGCCGATGATCGCCGGGATCAGCGGGGACATGGTGCCGATCAGCGCGTCGAGGATCCCGGCGCCAATGCGGCGTAAGGTCATCTTCTGCGGACCTTCCGGCACTGCGGGCTGCAGGTCCGTGGGCAGCAGGCCCACCACTTCGCGGTACGCCTGTGAAACCGTGTTGCCAATAATGACCTGGCACTGGTTGTCGTTGCGTACCACGCCGAGCACGCCGCTGATGCTTTTCAGGCGCGCTGCGTCGGTCAGGCTTTCGTCTTTCAGTACGAAACGCAGACGCGTCATGCAGTGGGTGACGGCGACGATGTTCTCTTTGCCGCCCAGCGCGCTGATAACGTCGTTCGCCAGCGCAGCGTAATTTTTGGCCATCGGATGTGATCCTGTTATTGTTGTGAGATATGTAGGAAACCGGTTCCACATAATCATCATGAGTTTCTGTGAATGAAACAAGATCGCTTTTTGACCATTTTTTCGTTTCGTGATGCAGATCGCAATGGGGTATCGAAAGCGTGATTTCACCGCTGCGACAATTTTTTTGCAGTGCAGTACACTGCGCTCCATCAGATTCACACGGAATAATAATATGACCACGATGCTTGAAGTGGCGAAGCGGGCAGGCGTTTCGAAAGCCACGGTGTCCCGGGTGCTGTCGGGAAATGGCTACGTCAGCCAGGAGACCAAAGACCGGGTGTTTCAGGCCATTGAAGAGAGCGGCTATCGCCCGAATTTACTGGCGCGAAACCTGGCGACCAAACGTACCCAAACGCTGGGGCTGGTGGTGACTAACACCCTCTATCACGGCGTCTACTTTAGCGAACTCCTGTTTCACGCCGCGCGCATGACGGAAGAAAAGGGGCGGCAGCTGATCCTCGCGGACGGCAAGCACAGCGCGGATGAAGAGCGCGAGGCGATCCAGTACCTGCTCGATATGCGCTGCGACGCGGTGATTATCTATCCGCGTTTCCTGAGCGTGGAAGAGATGGATGAGATCGTCGAGAAGTGCGAGCAGCCCATAATGGTGCTCAACCGCCGCCTGCGGAAAAACAGCAGCCACTGCGTCTGGTCAGATCATAAAGCCTCCAGCCAGGAGGCGGTGTCGCAGCTGATTGCGAAAGGGCACCGGGAGATCGCGTTTATCACCGGCTCGCTGGATTCTCCCACCGGGGTTGAGCGTCTCTCCGGCTACAAGGACGCGCTGGCGCAGCACGGTATTCCGCTGCGCGAAGGGCTGATTGCGCAGGGGAAGTGGAACCCCGCCAGCGGCGCGGCGGCGGTTGCCGAACTGCTTGCTCGCGGTGAACGGTTTACGGCGCTGGTGGCGAGTAATGACGACATGGCGATCGGCGCCATGAAGCAGCTGCACGACAGCGGCGTGGCCGCACCGAACGCGGTGTCGGTGATCGGTTTCGACGACGTGGCCATCGCGCCCTACATGGTGCCGTCGCTTTCCAGCGTGCGTATTCCGGTGACGGAGATGATCAAAGAGACCATCAGCCGACTGATCTTCATGCTCGACGGCGGTGAGTTTAAGTATCAGCAAACCTTTTCCGGCGAGCTGGTGCTGCGCGACTCGGTTATTGACGGCCCGCACCGCTGATGTCGACAGCTGTCATCGTCATAAGTGACGATGACAGCGCCGCCGTAATTTTTAAATTCATATAAAATCAATAAGTTAATTATTGGCACGGTTTGTGAATATCTCCGCGCATAACTGTAATGCTGGAGAAGCAGATGAACCGTTTTATTATGGCCGATGCCAGTAAGTGTATTGGTTGCCGTACCTGTGAAGTGGCGTGCGTGGTTTCCCATCAGGCGGAGCAGGACTGTGCGTCGCTCACCCCTGACACCTTTTTGCCGCGTATCCACGTCATCAAAGGCGTGAATATTTCCACCGCCGCCATCTGTCGCCAGTGCGAAGACGCACCGTGCGCGAACGTCTGCCCGAACGGGGCGATTAAACGCGAGAAAGGCTTTGTGCACGTCATGCAGGAGCGCTGCATTGGCTGCAAAACCTGCGTGGTCGCCTGCCCGTACGGCGCGATGGAGGTGGTTGTTCGTCCGGTGGTACGCAACAGCGGCATGGGGCTGAGCGTACGTGCGGAGAAAGCCGAAGCCAACAAATGCGATCTTTGCTATCACCGCGACGCCGGTCCGGCCTGCATGGAAGCCTGCCCGACGCACGCGCTGGTCTGCGTGGATCGCGACAAGCTTGAGCAGATGAGCGCCGAAAAGCGCCGTCGCGCTGCATTCGACACGTCGTCATCGCTGCTGTTCTGAACCCTATGTGCAGCAACGGCGTACAGCTGCGCGTGCGCGGCAAGGTGCAGGGCGTGGGGTTTCGTCCCTTCGTCTGGCAGCTGGCGCAGGCGCTTCAGTTGACCGGTGACGTCTGCAATGATGGAGAGGGCGTGCTGGTGCGCCTCGCGGGTAATGGGGGGGCCTTTACCGCGAGGCTGCATCAGGACTGCCCACCGCTGGCACGCATTGACCACGTTGAAACGCAGCCGTTTACCTGGGCGCAGGTGCCGGAGGACTTTACCATCCGCCACAGCGCGGGCGGGGCGATGGACACCCAGATTGTTCCCGACGCCGCGACCTGTCCGGCGTGCCTGGCTGAAATGCGCGACCCTGCCGAGCGCCGCTATCGCTATCCGTTCATCAACTGCACGCACTGCGGGCCGCGGTTTACCATTATCAGCGCGATGCCCTATGACCGTCCGGCCACGTCAATGGCCGCATTTCCCCTCTGCGTGCCTTGTGAGACGGAATACCGTAACCCAGCCGATCGACGTTTTCACGCCCAGCCGGTAGCCTGCCCGGACTGCGGGCCAGCGCTGGAATGGCGTGCGGGCGACATCACCGCTGCCCGTGAGGCTGCGCTGAGCGCGGCGGTGGCGATGCTGAAAAGCGGCGGCATAGTCGCGGTCAAAGGGCTGGGCGGTTTTCATCTCGTCTGCGACGCGCGTAATCCGCAGGCGGTCGCGACGCTTCGGACCCGCAAGCAGCGTCCCGCGAAGCCGCTGGCGGTGATGATCCCAAACGCGGACGGCGTGCCGGAGGCGATCCAGACGCTTTTATGCTCCTCCGCAGCGCCGATTGTGCTGACCCCAAAAGCCTCGCTTCCCGGGTTTCCCGAAGGGATTGCACCCGGGCTCGATTGTATTGGCATCATGCTTCCCGCTAACCCGCTGCAACACCTTCTGATGATGGACTGCCAGCGCCCGCTGGTGATGACTTCCGGTAACCTCAGCGGCAGACCGCCTGCCATGACCAACCAGCAGGCGCTGGATGAACTAGGCGACATTGCGGACGGCTTCCTGCTGCACAACCGCGATATCCTGCAACGAATGGACGATTCGGTGACGGATCGGGACGGCGCGATGCTTCGCCGCGCGCGCGGTTTTGTGCCGGATGCCGTCACGTTGCCTGCGGGTTTTGAGAATATCCCCGCCATGCTATGCACCGGCGCGGAGATGAAAAACACCTTCTGCCTGGTGCGCGGTAGCCAGGCGGTGCTGAGCCAGCATTTTGGCGATCTCGGTGACGAGGGCGTCGAAGCGCAGTGGAGCGGCGCGCTATCGCTGATGCAGGACATCTACGCCTTCCAGCCTGAGCGCGTGGTGTGTGACGCCCATCCGGGCTATCACACACAACGGTGGGCGCAGGCGCAGGGGCTGCCGGTCGAAACCGTACTGCACCATCACGCCCACGCGGCGGCGTGCCTGGCTGAGAACGGCTGGCCGCTCGACGGCGGAGACGCGATTGCCCTGACGCTGGACGGGATCGGCATGGGCGAGAACGGCGCGCTGTGGGGCGGGGAGTGCCTGCGGGTGAGCTATCTCGCGTGCGAGCGTCTGGGCGGGCTGCCTGCCGTTGCGCTGCCGGGGGGCGATCTGGCGGCGCGGCAGCCGTGGCGCAATCTGCTCGCCCACTTCCTGGCGTTTGTCCCTGACTGGCAGCACTACCCGGAAACGCGCGCGGTTCAGCGTGAAAACTGGCCGCTGCTGGCAACGGCGATCCGGCGCGGCATCAACGCGCCGCAGGCCTCGTCCTGTGGTCGCCTGTTTGATGCGGTCGCCTGCGCGCTGGGTATTGAAACCCAATCCTGGGAAGGCGAAGCGGCCTGCCGGCTGGAAGCGCTGGCGGCGCAGTGCGCGGGCGTCGACCATCCGGTGACGTTGTCTGTCGACAACCTTGCGCTTTTCTGGCGGCAGTGGCTGGCCTGGCAGGCTGAGCCCTGCGAGCGCGCGTGGGCGTTTCACGACGCGCTGGCAAAAGGGCTGGCGGAACTCGCCGCGCGCCATGCCCGACGCCTGTCGCTGTCGACAATCTGTCTTAGCGGCGGCGTGCTGCACAACCGTCTGCTGCGCGCGCGCCTGCGTCATTATCTTTCTGACTTTACGCTTCTTTTTCCTTCGCGCCTGCCCGCAGGTGACGGAGCGATCTCCTTCGGGCAGGCGGCGATCGCCGCTGCCCGGTCATGTTCACAAAGGACTTAAAATGTTACGACTCTTACGCAATGAACCTCGCGCCGCGCTTCTGCTGCTGGCTCTGGTAATGGCAAACCTGCTGGCCTGGGGATGGGCATGGCACGCTTTTAGCGGCAGCACGGCGCTGATGGCCGCCAGCCTGCTGGCGTGGTGCTACGGGCTACGTCACGCGGTGGACGCTGACCACATCGCGGCCATTGATACCGTGACGCGTAAGATGATGCAGCAGGGCAAACGTCCGTCCGGCGTGGGGGCGTGGTTCTCGCTGGGGCACTCCACCATCGTGGTGCTGGCCTCCATTGCTATCGCCGCGACCGCGACGGCGTTTCAGAAAAACATGGAGTGGTTCCACGAAACCGGCAGCCTGATTGGCACCGCCGTTTCCGCCACCTTCCTGCTGGCGATGGCGCTGGTGAACATGGTGATCCTGCGCGGCGTCTGGCGCAGTTTTCAGGCGCTGAAACAGGGCAGGCCCGTGCAGGGCGACATCACGCTCCCTGCCCAGGGCGGCGTCATGAACTGGCTGTTTGGCAAAACCTTCCGCCTGGTGAATAAAAGCTGGCAGATGTACCTGGTCGGTTTCCTGTTTGGCCTCGGCTTTGACACGGCTACCGAGATTGGCGTGCTGGGGATCTCTGCCGCCAGCGCGTCAAGCGGGATGTCGGTGTGGTCAATCATGGTCTTCCCGGCGCTCTTCGCCAGCGGCATGGCGCTGGTGGATACCCTCGATAACCTGTTGATGGTCGGTGCCTACGGCTGGGCGTTCAACAAGCCGCAGCGCAAGCTCTACTACAACATGACCATCACCGGCACCTCCGTGGTGGTGGCGCTGTTTATCGGCGGGCTGGAAGCGCTGGGTCTGCTGATGGACAAATTTGCCCTCAGCGGCGGCGTGTGGGATCTGATTGGCGCGGTAAACGACAACCTGGGCAACGCCGGGTTTGTGGTGGTCGGGCTGTTTGTCGCCTGCTGGCTGATCTCCATGGTCAACTACCGCTGGCGCGGCTACGACGCGCTGGTGGTACGTTCCTGAACCGGCTCCTGCACGGCGCAACCTCCGCGACTTCCTCAATGGCTGGCGCATAGCGGCATACCGATAAAAAAGATGCTGAAAATGTAGAACTTTTGCGGAATAAATATATTCCGCATTCTTCGCTTGTGTGAAATAACGAGAAAGATAATTGAGTTATTTATAAAAATTCGCCATGATTCGCCTCCTGCTGATGATGTCTTTTAAGACTGAGTTGGCTGCCAATAATAAAACTGGATGATGCTTTTAAGCTTTTTCATATTAAGGCATTTACGAAAATAATAAATAATGGATTGATGGCGATGATATATCTACTTTGCATTTATTTGATGAATAGAATGCGTAAGAAAAAGCCCCAGAATATCGGGGCGGTGAATAATAAAATTCAAAGGTTAACTCTGCGTAGACTCGTTGTTGGACGGGTAAATGAAGCGCCGCCCGGCAATGAGAGGGTTAAGCAGGTAACAGCTTCAGCAGAGCGAAAGCCTCCTTCATCCGGTCTTCACTAACCACAAAAGCGCGAATCTGACCCTCGTTATCCGCGCCGCGCGCGACCATTCCCTGCGGTTCGAGGGTAATTTTCCAGTTCAGATCCTGACGCTGAGTTTCACCGGCAAGATGCAGCGGTAATTCCGGCGTTTTGACTTTAATCAGCATGGCGGGTAATTTCAGCGGCGCGCTGCCGCCGAGCAGGTTTTTCGCCAGATACATCGCGCTTAATTGAATTGGCTGTAAAAAGGGCAGTACCTGACCGTTAATTTCCGCGCAGTCACCTAACGCGTAAATATCAGGTTGCGTGGTTTGCAGGTAGCTATTTACCTTCACGCCACGCTGTATTTCGGCGCCTGCGCGATGCGCCAGCGCGGTTTCCGGGCGCAGGCCCGTTGCCGCGATTACCACATCCACCTCAACGCTGCGGCTGCAGTCGAGCGTGGCACGAATGCCGCCTTCGGTTTTGCTCAGGCTTTGCAGCTGCGATTTCAACAGCAGATGCACCCCCATGTCGGTCAGGCGATGCTGTAAGCGACTGCTTACTTCTGCTGGCATCAGCGACGACAGAATGCTCGCCGCGCGGTCGACCAGAGTCACGGATTTACCCGCCCGGCAGAAATCCATCGCCAGCTCGGTGCCTATCAGCCCGCCGCCGACAATCATCACGCGCTGTGCGTCGCGAAGCGCCGTTTCGCTGGCCTGATACTCCTGCTGGCTGTTGAGGGTGATCGTCAGCTCGCGGCCTTCAACCGGCGGCACAAACGCAGAGGCACCCGTGGCCAGCACCAGTCTGTCGTACTGCCAGGTTTTCTCTTTTGCTTTCACCACGTGGGCGGCAGCGTCGATGTCGGTGACCCAGGTGTACGGGAACAGGCGCAGGTTAAACTGTTCCGCGAACTCCCCCGCCGTTTGGCGGGTGAGGTCTTCGGCGCGCTGATTCTGGCTAATGACGTGGCTTAGATCGGGCTTGTTGTACTCGTCCATGCTGTCGGCGGCAATCACCGTCAGCGGCACGCTGGCGTCCTGCTTGCGGATGTTTTTCACCAGCTGGCGGGCGGCAAAGCCCGAGCCGATGATGACGATACCGTTGTTCATTTTGCCTCCGTACCCAGTTCGTCAAAGACGTCTTTACCGAGTGAACATTCCGGGCAGAGGAAGTTGTCCGGCACGTCACTCCACGGCGTGCCCGGCGCAACGTCCTGCAGCGGCTCGCCCAGCGCCGGGTCGTAGATCCACTGGCAGACGCTGCACTGCATGCGCGGGCCGAGATCGGCGGCGGCTGCGGCGGCACAGGCGCAGGCTTCCTGCTGTTCGGTTGGTTTGGCAGCTTGCGGAAGCGGTGCGAGCGCCCACTGACGTGCAATGTCGCGGCCGTGCTGGCGGCAGATTTCGAGCGCGTCGATATCCGGCCGCCATTTGGCCTTCAGGCTCATGGACATCTCAAAACCCGCATCCTGTAAACGGGTGGAGAGACGGTCTACCGCGCCGCCGCTCCAGCCGTGGGAGCCAAAGGCGCTGGCGCGCTTGTTGCGAAAACGCAGGCCGGTCATCTCTTCCACCAGACCGGCAATTTTCGGCATCATCACGTTGTTCATGGTGGAGGTGCCCACCAGCACCCCTTTAGAGCGGAAGACGTTGGTGAGGATTTCGTTCTTATCGCTGCGCGCCACGTTGAAGATTTTCACCGCCACGTTCGGGTCCACTTCGTTGATGCCCTGGGCTATGGCGTCCGCCATCATGCGGGTGTTGTTGGACATGGTGTCGTAGAAAATCGTGATGCGATCTTCCTGATAGTCCGCCGCCCATTTCAGGTAGAGCTCCACAATCTGGGTTGGATTTTCACGCCATACCACGCCGTGGGAGGTGGCAATCATGTCCACCGGCAGGTTGAAGCCGAGGATCTCGGTGATTTTTGGCGTCACCAGGCGGCTGAACGGGGTCAGAATGTTGGCGTAGTAGCGCTGGCACTGCTCGAAGAGTTCGGTCTGGTCCACTTCGTCATTGAACAGGCGCTCGTCGCAGTAGTGCTGGCCGAAGGCGTCGTTGCTGAACAGCACCGCGTCGCCGGTCATGTAGGTCATCATGCTGTCCGGCCAGTGCAGCATCGGCGTTTCCACAAAGATCAGCTGCTTGCCGTTGCCGATATCCAGCGCGTCGCCGGTTTTCACGGTGTGGAAGTTCCACTCCGGATGGTGGTGGTGGCCGTTGATCGAGTCGATGGCGTTGGTGGTGCAGTAGATAGGCGTGTTCGGGATGTAAGACATCAGCTCGGTCAGCGCGCCGGCGTGGTCCTCTTCCGCGTGGTTGATGATGATGTAGTCGATGGCGTCCAGGTCGATTTCACTGCGCAGGTTCTGCACGAACTCGCGGCTGAACTTGTGATCGACGGTGTCGATCAGCACGTTTTTCCCTTCGCGGATGAGATAGCTGTTGTAGCTGCTGCCGCGCAGCGTTTTGTATTCCGTCCCGTGGAAATCGCGCACTTCCCAGTCACGTTGACCCACCCAATGAATGTTATTTTTAACCAGAATAGACATAGCAACCTCTACGTAATACAGCATTTTCAAATAAGATGTTTTGCCTATATCAAGTTGCGTGCCAGTTTTTAATTTATTGATTTTAATTAATTAATATTTTTATGATCCGTAATGGGTAGTCATTATGACTATCAAGATTAGTGTCAATATGACAATATTCATTGTCAAAATGACAGCGAGGTCACTATGAGCTTTTCCGTAGACGTGCTGGCGAAGATCGCCATTGAGCTGCAGACCGGTATCGGCCATCAGGACCGCTTTCAGCGGCTGATCTCCACGCTGCGCCACGTGCTTGAGTGCGATGCGTCCGCGCTGCTGCGCTACGAGGGGCGGCAGTTTATTCCGCTGGCTATCGACGGGCTGGCGAAGGACGTGCTCGGACGGCGCTTTACCCTCGAAGGGCATCCGCGTCTGGAGACTATCGCCCGTGCGGGTGACGTGGTGCGTTTCCCGGCGGACAGCGATCTGCCCGACCCGTACGACGGGCTTATTCCCGGACAGGAGAGCCTGAAGGTTCACGCCTGTATCGGCCTGCCGCTGTTTGCCGGACAAAACCTGATTGGCGCACTGACCCTCGACGGCCTGTCGCCGGACCAGTTCGACACCTTTAGCGACGAAGAGCTGCGCCTGATTGCCGCCCTGGCCGCCGGGGCGCTGAACAATGCCCTGCTGATTGAACAGCTGGAGAGCCAGAACATTCTTCCCGGCAGCCCGGCGGCGTTTGAGCAGGTGACGCACACGGAGATGATCGGCCTTTCTCCGGGCATGGCGCAGCTCAAAAAAGAGATTGAGATCGTTGCCGCCTCAGATTTAAACGTGCTGATCTTCGGGGAAACCGGCACCGGCAAGGAGCTGGTCGCGAAGTCCATTCACGAAGCGTCGCCGCGCGCGGTGAACCCGCTGGTGTACCTCAACTGCGCCGCGCTGCCGGAAAGCGTGGCGGAAAGCGAGCTGTTTGGTCACGTTAAAGGGGCGTTTACCGGGGCCATCAGCAACCGCAGCGGCAAGTTCGAAATGGCCGATAACGGCACGCTGTTTCTGGATGAAATTGGCGAGCTTTCCCTGTCGCTGCAGGCCAAGCTGCTGCGCGTTTTGCAGTACGGCGACATCCAGCGCGTGGGGGATGACCGAAGCCACAGAGTGGACGTTCGCGTGCTGGCGGCAACGAACCGTGACCTGCGTGAAGCGGTGGTGGCAGGGCAGTTCCGCGCCGACCTGTTCCATCGCCTGAGCGTGTTCCCGCTTACCGTGCCGCCGCTGCGCGAGCGCGGGGACGACGTGGTGCTGCTGGCGGGCTTTTTCTGCGAGCAGTGCCGTCTCAGGATGGGGCTTTCCCGCGTGGTGCTGAGCCCGGGGGCGAGGTCGCATCTGCTGAGCTACGGCTGGCCGGGCAACGTGCGCGAGCTGGAGCATGCGATTCACCGCGCGGTGGTGCTGGCGCGGGCGACGCGTTCGGGTGACGAAGTGGTGATCCACGCGCGGCATTTTGCGCTGCAGGATGAAACCGCACCGGCAATCGCCCAGGCTCTACCAGAAACGGTGAATGAAAATCTGCGCGAAGCCACTGAGGCGTTTCAGCGTCAGATGATTACCCGCGCGCTGGAGCAGAATAACCGCAGCTGGGCGGCGTGCGCGCGGGCGCTGGAGATGGACGTCGCCAACCTGCACAGGCTGGCGAAGCGTCTGGGACTGAAGGGTTAGATAATGCCGGCCTGATAGAAATCCTGCAGGTTGATGGCGCCGCACAGCCTGCCAGCGTCATCCACCACCGGTGCGGCGGTGATTTTGCGCTTCATCAGCACCTCTTTGGCTTCAATGGCGCGGCTCTCGGCGTTGAGCGTCAGCCCGCCTTTGGTCATGGCGTCCGACACTTTGGTTTCCAGCCTGCCGCCGCCCACCAGCCAGCGGCGCAGGTCGCCGTCGGTGAACACGCCCTTAACGCTCCCGCTGTCATCGCACACCGCTACCAGCCCCAGACCGGTGCGGCTGAGTTCCAGCATCGCGTCCATGACGCTGGTATCGAGTTTGACCTGCGGAATGGCATCGTCGGTGCGCATCAGGTGGTGAACCTTGTTGAGCAGGCGTGCGCCGAGCGCGCCCGCCGGATGCGAACGGGCGAAATCTTCTTCGTTAAAGCCGCGCGCCTGCATCACCGCCATTGCCAGCGCGTCGCCCATCATTAGGGTGTTAACGGTGCTGGAGGTCGGAGCGAGGTGCATCGGACAGGCTTCACGCTCAACGGAAATATCCAGCGTCGCCTTGGCGGCCAGCGCCAGCGGCGAGCGTGATTTGCCGGTCATCGCCAGCAGGGCGACCGATTTCTCCTGCAGGCGCGGAATAATCAGATCCAGCTCTTTGGCCGAACCGGAGTAGGAGATAAACAGCATCACGTCGCGGCTTTCAATCATCCCCAGATCGCCGTGCAGCGCCTCTGCCGGATGCACAAAAAACGCCGGGGTGCCGGTGCTCGCGAGGGTCGCGGCAATCTTTTTGCCGATATGGCCGGATTTACCGATGCCCGCCACGATCACTTTGCCTTCGCAGTGGATAATGGTGTTGGCGGCGCGGACAAAATCCTCGCCCAGACGTTCCGGCAGGCGGCTGGCTTCCTGCAGTTCCAGCATCAGCGTCTGGCGGCCCGTTTCTAACAGAAAATCACTCATCTCTCTCTCCGGTTACGATCACGTCGATTCCTTTCTCTTCCAGCGCTTTCTTGAACGCCGGGTCGATACCCGCGTCGGTAATCAGCTTATCAACGCTTTCAAGGCTACAGACAATGTTGGGGCTTTTGCGGCCAAACTTCGACGAGTCTGCCATCAAAATCACTTCCCGCGCGGCGTTGCACATCGCTTTACTGACGCTGAACACCTCGTTGAACGTCGTAACGCCCGCATTCAGGTCGATGCCGTCGGTGCCCATAAAGAGTTTATCAAAGCTGAACTGGTCGAAGGCATTCTCCGCCAGCTGGCCGTGAAACGACGCCGATTTTTTGCGGAAGGTGCCGCCGGGCATCAGGATGGTCTGCTCGCTGTCGAACTCCGACAGGGCGTTGACGATGTGCAGGCTGTTGGTCATCACCGTGATGTTGTTAAAGCGGCTGAGCAGCGGGATCATCTGCAGGACGGTGCTGCCTGCATCCAGAATGATGGAATCGCCATCGTGGATAAATTTGACGGCGGCTTCGGCAATCAGCGCTTTCTGGTGAGTATTGATCAGCGTTTTGTGGTCGATAGGCGGGTCCGCTTCGTCCTTATTGAGCACCACGCCGCCGTAGGTTCGAATGACGGCGCCAGAGTTTTCGAGCAATACCAGGTCCTTGCGTATTGTCGTGCCGGTGGTGTCAAAGTAGTGGGCCAGATCCTCTACCGAGCATTTTCCCTGCTTTTGCAGATGCTCGAGAATGGCCGCCTGCCGCTGACGAGGTTTCATAGGCGCTTCGTTCCTTAGGTTGCGAAATGATAATTTCGCAAGTCTATAGCTTTCACAACGAAATTATCCATGTTTCAGATTAAGCGCTAATGATAGTGCATTCTGACAGAGTGGATCATGGGGAAAGATCACATCAGGCCGTAATTCCTGCAGCGAAATGCCGTTGATCGCCTGGATTTTCGCCGGACGGGCGAAGACGGTCATGCCGCGCATGATGAGGGAATCGCAGACGTGATTGTTTTCATCCAGCGCAACGGCGACGACGACTCGCGGTTTGAAGCGTCCGCCGGAACGCCCGACCCCGACGCGACCTTTCTGACACAGCGCGTCAAACGCGCGGTTAAACTGGTGGATCTGCCAGCCGCCAAACGCCATCTGGCAGATCCAGGCGAGGGCGGCGACGGTGATGAGTGCGGTAACCATATCGACTCCTTGTTTTGTTCCCTCTCCCGGTGGGAGAGGGTTAGGGTGAGGGCATCAGGCCGCTCGATCAGAACATGACCTGCCCACCCGTCACGTTAATCGACTGCCCGGTGCAGTACGAGGCTTTCGGGCTGGCGTAAAACAGCAGCATGTTCAGCACGTCCTGATAATCGCACCCGCGCTTCAGCGGCACTTTATCGATGTAGTACTGCTCCACTTCCTCAGCCTTGATGCCGAGCTTGGTGGCATACTGCGGCAGCAGGGACTGAAACATCGGCGATTTCAGCAGGTTACCCAGCATCAGCGAGTGCACGGTAATGCCGTACTCGGCCAGATCCAGCGCCAGAGACTGCGTCAGCCCCACGCCGCCAAACTTCGCCGCGCTGTAGCCGGAGTTGTGCTTGCTGCCCACTTTCCCTGATTTGGAGTTGATCTGAATGATGCGCCCCTGAATGCCGTCGCGGATCATCAGACGGGAAAACTCGCGGGCGCAGAGGAAATAGCCCACCAGATTCACCTGCAGCGAGCGGTCAAAGTCCCCCAGCTCGAAATCGCTGATAAAGGCCGCTTTCGCAATCCCCGCGCTGTAGACCAGCAGGTCGGTACGCCCAAAAATCTCGTCCACGCCGCGGGCCAGCGCCATCACGCTCTGCTCGCTGGTGGCGTCGGCACCAAACCCGTACGCCATCCCTTCGCCAAACTCGGTGTTAATGGTGTCCGCCACGCGGGCGGCTTTTTCACTCTGAATGTCCACTACCGCCACGCGGTAGCCCTCTGCGGCAAGCCCACGGCAGAGGAACTCGCCTAAGGTTTGTCCTCCACCAATGACAACGGCAACCTGACTCATGTGTTTCTCCTTAATTACGCAACAAATTTTAACGTGCAGCCTGGGGTGACAGCCTGCGGAACCGGGCCCGCCACGTGAACAGTGCCGGGATATTCGGCCTGCGGCTGGCCGTCGAAACGCAGGGTGATGTGCCCCAGCTCGCGCAGGTTTTGCTCGGCGACGTCGCCGACGGCGGTGACGGCATAGCGCGCCTCGCCCAGCTCAAGCTGGCTCCCGGCCTTCAGCTCGCCCTTCAGCTCGCCGTGGCAGTGGATAAAACAAAACTCTTCGATATCCGCCGGGGCGCCTTCGCGGAAGGTGATCAGCATCTGGTCGCTCAGCGCGTCAGCCGCGCTCTGGCCGATGCGGGTAATGGTGGTCTGGTAAATCACGGTCATCGCAGGAACCTCTTATTGATAAATAAAGCCGGAGACAAACCAGGCAATCAGCACCGTCGGCGCGCCCGTCAGGAAGCGGCTCACCAGCACCGACGGCACGCCCACGCGCACGGTGTCCTGGCGCGCTTCGGCCAGCGACAGCCCTACGGGGATGAAGTCGCACGCCGCCTGGGCGTTAATGGCGAACAGGGCGGGCAGGGCGAGGTGTGGGGGAATGTTCCCCAGACCAATCTGCACGCCAATCAGCACGCCGATGACCTGGGCAATCACCGCGCCAGGGCCGAGGAACGGCGACAGCAGCGGGAAGGAGCAGATCAGCGCCAGCGTCACCAGCCCGAGCGGGTGGCTCGCGAGCGGGGCGAGGCCGTGGGCAATCCAGTCGCCCAGGCCGGACGCCATGATGATGCCGATCAGCGCCGAGACGAATGCCATAAACGGCAGAATGGTTTTCAGCACCGTGTCGATGGTGTCGCGCCCGGACTGGAACAGCACCGCCACGGCGGACCCCATGCCCATCCCGACCTTCGCCAGCAGGCCGTCGCTCTGTTCGGTGATTTTCTTGCTGGTGTCGTACTCGCGCGGGGCCGCTTTTTGCGGCGCGGCAGTGCCATTCACCAGCGTGATGTTGTCCTCCTTCACGCCTGAGACATAAATGTCCTCAAGGATGTACTGCGCCAGCGGGCCGGATTTTCCGGTGGAGTGAATATTCACCGTCGGAATGCGGCGCTTCGGATAGATACCGCAGCGCAGCGTGCCGCCGCAGTCGATCACCGCCACGCCGATTTCCGCCTCCGGCGGCTCGCCTTCCTTGAAGCCGTCGACCGCTTCCCAGCCGGTCAGCTCGCGCAGCCTGTCGACGATCGCCGGGCGCGTGCCTGCGGTGATGTAGACGATCTTTTTGCCTTCGGTGGCGTCGAACTCCAGCGGGCCGCCCCAGCCGCCCGTGCCTTTCTCAATGCGGATCCGGTTCATGCTGTGGCTCCTGAAAGATGGACTTTCTGTTCAAGCTGGATGCCCATTTTTTTCTCAAAAATGGCGGTGGTGAGGTCGGTCACCCAGCCGCGGAAGAAGTTGGTGACCAGGCCAACCAGCAGGTAGCTCACCGCCAGCGGGCCGAGCGGCAGGCCAAGGGTGGTGAGGCCGCTGGCGATCCCGAGATAAACAAACAGCTCGCCGGGGTTAATGTGCGGGAACAGGCCGTTCATCGAATGGCAGCTGTAGGAGGCGGCGGCGTAGTAGCTCGGCTTGTACTTTTCCGGCATGAAGCGACCGAGGCTTAAGGTCATCGGGTTGCAGAACACGAAGGTACCGATGAACGGCAGTATCAGGTAGCGGGACAGCGGATTCCCGGCACAGCGCTGGGCGAAGCGTTCAATGCGCTGCTGGCCGATAAAGTTGATCAGCGCGTTCATGATCACCAGCAGGCTGATCAGCAGGGGCAGGATCCCGGTCACCATGCCGGTGAACACTTCTCCGCCTTTCTGAAACAGCCCGATGAACCACTCGGCGCCGTGGGTGATGGTTTCTATCATTCTTCTCTCCTGTGGGTCTTTTTTGTTTTTGTCTGACAGGGCTAATAATAATCACTTTGAAAGGTTTTAAAGTGTTAATTGGATCTCACAATGAAAGAAAAAAGGATTATTTTGAAAGTTTATTGGTGGGGGGAATGATTTTCGGTGGAAAAAAGCGCGGATTTGCGTGGGGGAGGCGCGTACCGCTTCCTTGAGGTGTTGCGGATGCTTTACCATACTGGGTTCTTATCGAACCCGTTAAATGGATGTCTCATGTTCAAGCGTCGTTATGCAGCGCTGTTGCCTGCGCTTATTCTGCTGTCTGCCTGTAGTAGCAAACCTAAGACCGAAGCCGTTCAGCAAACGGCGGGCGCGCCTTCCGGAGGATTCCTGCTGGAGCCGCAGCACAATATGATGCAGATGGGCGGCGACTTCGCGAATAACCCGGCGGCCGAGCAGTTCATCGATAAAATGGTGAGCAAACACGGCTTTGACAGACAGCAGCTGCACGAAATTTTGTCTCAGGCCAAGCGTCTGGACTACGTGCTGCGCCTGATGGACAGGCAGGCACCAACCGCCCAGGTGCCGAGCGGGCCGAACGGCGCGTGGCTGCGCTATCGCAAACAGTTTATTACCCCGGACAACGTGCAAAACGGCGTAGTGTTCTGGAATCAGTATGAAGATGCGCTCAACCGCGCGTGGCAGGTGTACGGCGTACCGCCTGAAATCATCGTCGGGATCATCGGCGTGGAAACCCGCTGGGGCCGCGTGATGGGTAAAACCCGCATCCTGGATGCGCTGGCGACGCTCTCCTTCAACTACCCGCGCCGTGCGGAGTACTTCTCTTCCGAGCTGGAAACCTTCCTGCTGATGGCGCGCAGCGAGCAGGACGATCCGCTCGATCTGAAAGGGTCGTTTGCCGGCGCGATGGGCTACGGCCAGTTTATGCCGTCCTCCTATAAACAATATGCCGTCGACTTTAACGGGGATGGTCATATCAACCTGTGGGATCCGGTAGATGCCATCGGCAGCGTGGCGAACTACTTCAAAGCGCACGGCTGGGTGCCGGGCGGCCAGGTGGCGGTGCAGGCGAACGGTCAGGCGCCGGGGCTGGAAAACGGCTTCAAAACCAACTACAGCATTTCGCAGCTGGCAGCTGCAGGCCTAACGCCAACGCAGCCGCTGGGCAACGCGCAACAGGCAAGCCTGCTGCGTCTGGATGTCGGTACGGGCTATCAGTACTGGTACGGTCTGCCGAACTTCTACGCCATCACCCGCTATAACCACAGCACTCACTATGCGATGGCAGTATGGCAGCTGGGGCTGGCGGTGTCTCAGGCGCGCGTTCCTGCGGCGTCTCCGTTTAGTCAGTAAGTTGCTCAGACGGGTAGGCCGGGTAAGGCAACGCCGCCACCCGGCATGGCTGCACGCACGGTGCGGCCTGATGCCCTCACCCTGACCCTCTCCCACGGGAGAGGGAAATTCTTCAGAAACATTTCGCCACACTCCCTTTTCAAACCCGCCATTTACATCTTAACCGCCTTTCATTATTGTTATGTTATAACATTTAATGCGGTGTCGACATGTCAACGTCCCTTTTTTCTCTGTCTGCTCTGGTTCGGCTTTTGCTGGCGCTGGTGCTTGTTGTCTTTATCGGGCTGGCCGTGCGCTGGGCGGTGGCATTGCCATGATCGTGATGAACGAACTGGTCGCGGGGTATGAACGCCAGCCCGTTACGCGGCCCCTCTCGGGGGCCATTGAACGCGGCAGCATGACCGCCATTATCGGCGCTAACGGCTGCGGGAAATCCACGCTGCTGAAAACGCTGGCGGGGTTTATTCCTCCCGTCAGCGGCGGCTTCCGCTGGCAGGGTAAGCGACCGGTAATCGGCTGGCTGGCACAGCGTCACGCGCTGGAGGCGCAGTTTCCGCTGACCGTACAGGACGTAGTAAGCATGGGCTGCTGGCCGGGCATTTCGCTTTTTTCCGGGTTTCGTCGCGAAACGCGGCTGCGCATTGCCGGCGCACTTGAGCGCGTCGGGCTTGAGTCCATGGCGTTATCCACCATCGATGAACTCTCCGGCGGTCAGTTTCAGCGCATGCTGTTTGCCCGCGTCCTGGTGCAGCAGGCGCCGCTGGTGATGCTGGATGAACCCTTTACCGGGGTCGATGAAGCCACCTGCAGCGTGCTGATGGATTTGATGCTGGAGATGTATATGCAGGGGCAAACGCTGCTCGCGGTACTGCACGACAGCGAACGCGTGTCGCGCCATTTCCCACAGACGCTGCGGCTGGACGCTGACGTTCCCCAGTGGAAAACCGAGCGGGTGAGGGTGGCATGATCTGGCATCTCTTTTTTCAGCCGTTTATTGAGTACGGCTTTATGCGTCGCGCGCTGGTGGTTTGCCTGGCGCTCTCCGTCAGCACCACCGCGCTCGGCGTGTTTCTTCAGCTGCGTCGGATGAGCCTGATGGGTGACGCCCTTTCTCACGCCATTTTGCCGGGTGTCGCCGTGGGGTATTTGCTCAGCGGTATGTCGTTGCTGGCGATGAGTATTGGCGGTTTTATCGCGGGAATTACCGTGGCGCTGCTGGCCGGACTGGTCAGTCGACGCACGCCGCTGAAAGAAGATGCCAGCTTTGCCGGGTTTTATCTTGGCTCGCTGGCGCTGGGGGTTACGCTGGTATCGCTGCGCGGGTCGAATGTCGATCTGCTGCATCTGCTGTTTGGCTCTATCCTCGCCGTGGACAACGACGCCGCGCTGTTTGTTACGGGCGTGTGTATGTTCACCCTTATCACGCTGGCGCTGTTTTATCGCGGGCTGGTCACAGAAGCGTTTGATACTGCCTGGCTTCAGGTGAACGCCCGCTGGCTGCCTGGGTTGCTGCACGGACTTTTTCTTGCGCTGCTGGTGCTTAACCTGGTGGCCGGTTTTCAGGTGCTCGGCACGCTGATGGCCGTCGGGCTGATGATGCTTCCGGCCGTGGCGGCACGCTGCTGGGTGCGCACGTTACCTGCGTTACTCCTGATGGCGGGTATCAGCGGTATCTTCTGCGCATGGCTTGGGTTGAGCCTCTCCTGGGCGATGAGCCTCCCGGCCGGGCCATCCATCGTGCTCACCGCCAGCGCGCTGTTCTTTATTTCCATTTTATTGGGTACGCGAAGCAGGCTCGCTGGCAGTCTGCGCGCGCTTTTTTAACGCAAGGGGAAACGATGAAACGTACAGGATTTGTAGTGGCGCTCGCGCTGGGGATGATGTCGCACGGCGTGATGGCGAAAACGCTGAATGTGGTGACCAGCTTTTCGATTCTGGGGGATATCACGCAGGAGGTAGGCGGTGACCATGTGAACGTGACGACGCTGGTCGGGCCGGACGGCGATCCGCATACCTTTGAACCGTCGCCGAAAGACAGCGCGGCCCTGAGCAAGGCTGATGTGGTGGTGGTGAACGGCCTGGGGCTGGAGGGCTGGCTTGATCGTCTGGTAAAAGCCTCCGGGTTCAAAGGGCAACTGGTTGTCGCCTCAACTGGGGTGAAAACCCACACGCTTGAGGAAGATGGAAAGACTGTGACCGATCCGCACGCGTGGAACAGCGCGGCGAACGGGGCGCTCTATGCACAAAATATCCTGAACGGGCTGGTGAAAGCCGATCCGGATGACAAAGCCGCGCTGGAAGCCTCTGGCAAAACGTATATCGCGCAGCTCAGCCAGCTGGATAACTGGGCCAAAACGCGCTTTAGCCAGATCCCGTCGGCGAAGCGTAAAGTGCTGACCAGCCATGACGCGTTCGGCTATTTCAGCCGCGCCTACGGCGTGACGTTTATGGCGCCGCAGGGGCTGTCGTCTGAGAGTGAAGCCAGCGCGGCGCAGGTCGCCGAGATTATCAATCAGATTAAAGCCGACGGCGTGAAAACCTGGTTCATGGAGAATCAGCTCGATCCGCGTCTGGTGAGACAGATTGCATCGGCGACGGGGGCACAGCCCGGAGGTGAGCTTTACCCCGAAGCGCTGTCGGCAAAAGGTGGGGTGGCTGACACCTACGTTAAGGCGTTTCGCCACAATGTGAACACCCTCGCTGAGAGCATGAAATAACCTTTCCACCGCCGGTGCGTCCGTACCGGCTTTTTTCTGAAGCCCCCTCGTAAAACCTGAAGTGCATCCCCACATCTGACGAGAAAGTGCTATCTTGTGCAGCACGTTTTTCTGATGCCTGGAGCGAGAATGACTGACCATGAATTGATGCAGCTTAGCGAGATCGTTGGCCTTGCGCTGAAGCAGCGTGGCGCGACAATCACCACCGCGGAATCCTGCACCGGCGGCTGGGTGGCGAAAGCGATTACCGATATTGCCGGCAGTTCCGCCTGGTTTGAACGCGGTTTTGTGACCTACAGTAACGAAGCTAAAGCTCAGATGATTGGCGTGCGTGAGTCCACGCTTGAACAGCATGGCGCGGTCAGCGAACCGGTGGTGATCGAGATGGCCATTGGCGCGCTCAAAGAGGCGCGCGCAGATTACGCCATTTCCATTAGCGGCATTGCGGGCCCGGACGGCGGCAGCGACGTGAAGCCTGTCGGCACCGTCTGGTTTGGGTTCGCCACCTCCAAAGGGGAAGGGATCACCCGCCGGGAGTGCTTCAGCGGCGATCGCGAAAGCGTGCGTCGTCAGGCAACCGTTTATGCGTTAAAAACGCTCTGGCAACAATTTCTACAAAACACTTGATACTGTATGACCATACAGTATAATTGCACCAACAGAACAGAAATCCACGGTGAAGCACAGTTGCTTCTCCCGGCATGACAGGAGTAATAATGGCTATCGACGAAAACAAACAGAAAGCGTTGGCGGCAGCACTGGGCCAGATCGAAAAGCAATTCGGTAAAGGCTCCATCATGCGCCTGGGTGAAGACCGTTCCATGGATGTGGAAACCATCTCCACCGGTTCGCTTTCTCTGGATATCGCGCTGGGCGCTGGCGGTCTGCCTATGGGCCGTATCGTAGAAATCTACGGGCCAGAGTCCTCCGGTAAAACCACCCTGACGCTGCAGGTGATTGCCGCGGCACAGCGCGAAGGTAAAACCTGTGCGTTTATCGATGCCGAGCACGCGCTGGACCCTGTTTATGCCCGCAAGCTGGGCGTGGATATCGACAACCTGCTGTGTTCTCAGCCGGACACCGGTGAGCAGGCGCTGGAAATTTGTGACGCGCTGGCGCGTTCTGGTGCCGTTGACGTTATCGTGGTCGACTCCGTTGCCGCACTGACGCCAAAAGCCGAAATCGAAGGTGAAATCGGTGACTCTCATATGGGCCTCGCGGCACGTATGATGAGCCAGGCGATGCGTAAGCTGGCGGGTAACCTGAAGCAGTCCAACACGCTGCTGATCTTCATCAACCAGATCCGTATGAAAATTGGTGTGATGTTCGGTAACCCGGAAACCACTACCGGTGGTAACGCACTGAAATTCTACGCCTCTGTCCGTCTGGATATCCGCCGTATCGGCGCGGTGAAAGAGGGCGAGAACGTGGTCGGTAGCGAAACCCGCGTGAAGGTTGTGAAGAACAAAATCGCTGCGCCGTTCAAACAGGCTGAGTTCCAGATCCTCTACGGCGAAGGGATCAACTTCCTCGGCGAGCTGGTTGACCTGGGCGTGAAAGAGAAGCTGATTGAAAAAGCGGGCGCCTGGTACAGCTACAACGGCGACAAGATTGGTCAGGGTAAAGCGAACGCGATCTCCTGGTTGAAAGAGAACCCGGCTGCGGCGAAAGAGATTGAGAAGAAGGTGCGTGAGCTTCTGCTGAACAACCAGGACTCCAAACCTGACTTCGTGGTGGATGCCGCGGATGCTGAAGAAACTAACGAAGACTTTTAATTCTTTCGTTTAAAAATGAAGGGCTGCTGATGCGGCCCTTTTTGCATTTCTGAACCAGCAGGTTTTTTATGAGTGAACCGACAACACGTCGACCGGCGTATGCACGCTTACTGGACCGTGCGGTGCGCATCCTGGCCGTTCGTGACCACAGTGAACAGGAGCTGCGGCGAAAACTGTCGGCTCCGGTGATGAGTAAAAACGGGCCGGAAGAGATTGATGCCACCGCGGAAGATTATGACCGCGTGATTGCCTGGTGCTATGAGCATCATTATCTCGATGACGAGCGCTTTGCCTCACGGTTTCTCGCCAGCCGCGGCCGTAAAGGATATGGGCCCGCGCGCATCCGGCAGGAGCTGAACCAGAAAGGGGTGGCCCGGGAGTCCATCGAAAAAGCGATGCGCGAATGCGATACTGACTGGTGCGAGCTGGCCAGAGAACAGGCGATTCGTAAATACGGCGAACCGCTGCCGCGTGAATTTTCAGAAAAAGTCAAAATCCAGCGCTTTTTGCTCTACCGCGGCTTTCTCATGGAAGATATTCAGGATATCTGGCGTAATTTTGCCGATTGAACGCATGCGGGATTTTACTTCCCACTAAAGAAAACTTATCTTATTCCCACTTTTTCCAGTAGCTGGTCTGTCCAACGGTTTACCGATACAGGCTGGCTACGACATTTCGTTAGCTTGATTTCAGGATAATTATGAGCAAGAGCACCGCTGAGATCCGTCAGGCGTTTCTCGATTTTTTCCATAGTAAGGGACACCAGGTTGTTGCCAGCAGCTCCCTGGTACCGAACAACGATCCGACTCTGCTGTTTACCAACGCCGGGATGAACCAGTTCAAGGATGTGTTCCTTGGTCTCGACAAGCGTAATTATTCCCGCGCCACAACCTCACAGCGTTGCGTGCGTGCGGGCGGTAAACACAACGACCTGGAAAACGTCGGTTACACCGCGCGTCACCATACGTTCTTCGAAATGCTGGGTAACTTCAGCTTCGGCGACTATTTCAAACACGATGCCATTCAATATGCGTGGGAACTGCTGACCGGTGAAAACTGGTTCAACCTGCCGAAAGAGCGTCTGTGGGTTACCGTCTATGAAACCGATGACGAAGCCTACGAAATCTGGGAAAAAGAAGTCGGGATCCCGCGCGAGCGTATTATTCGCATCGGTGATAACAAAGGCGCGCCATATGCGTCTGACAACTTCTGGCAGATGGGTGATACCGGCCCTTGCGGTCCGTGCACCGAGATTTTCTACGATCACGGCGACCACATCTGGGGTGGCCCTCCAGGCAGCCCGGAAGAAGACGGCGATCGCTACATTGAGATCTGGAACATCGTGTTCATGCAGTTCAACCGTCAGGCCGACGGTACGATGGAGCCGCTGCCGAAGCCTTCCGTTGATACCGGTATGGGTCTGGAGCGTATTGCCGCGGTTCTGCAGCACGTCAACTCCAACTACGAGATTGACCTGTTCAGCACCCTGATCAAAGCCGTTGCCGAAGTTACCGGCGCGACCGACCTGAACAACAAATCGCTGCGTGTTATCGCGGACCACATTCGTTCCTGTGCGTTCCTGATTGCCGACGGCGTTATCCCGTCGAATGAAAACCGTGGCTACGTGCTGCGTCGTATCATTCGTCGTGCCATCCGTCACGGCAACATGCTGGGCGCGAAGGACACCTTCTTCTATAAACTCGTTGGGCCACTGATTGGCGTGATGGGTGCTGCCGGTGATGAGCTGAAACGCCAGCAGGCGCAGGTAGAGCAGGTTCTGAAAACCGAAGAAGAACAGTTTGCGCGTACACTGGAGCGCGGCCTGGCGCTGCTGGACGAAGAGCTGGCGAATCTCAAGGGCGACACGCTGGATGGCGAAACCGCTTTCCGCCTGTACGACACCTACGGCTTCCCGGTTGACCTGACGGCGGACGTTTGCCGCGAGCGCAATATCAAAGTTGACGAAGCGGGCTTCGAAGCCGCGATGGAAGAGCAGCGTCGTCGTGCGCGTGAATCCAGCGGTTTCGGTGCAGACTACAACGCGATGATCCGCGTTGATAGCGCGTCTGAATTCAAAGGTTATGACGCGCTGGAACTGACCGGCAAAGTGACCGCCCTGTTTGTTGACGGTAAAGCCGTGGACAGCATCAGCGCGGGCCAGGATGCGGTTGTCATTCTGGACAAAACGCCGTTCTACGCGGAATCAGGCGGTCAGGTTGGCGATAAGGGCGAACTGAAAGGCAATGGTTTCAGCTTCAGCGTCAGCGACACCCAGAAATACGGTCAGGCGATTGGTCACCAGGGCAAACTGGTTTCCGGTTCTCTGAAAGTGGGCGAGGGCGTACAGGCTAACGTGGATGAAGCTCGCCGCGCGCGCATTCGTCTGAACCACTCTGCAACCCACCTGATGCACGCCGCCCTGCGCGACGTGCTCGGTACCCACGTTGCACAGAAAGGTTCTCTGGTTAACGACAAAGTGCTGCGTTTCGACTTCTCGCATTTTGAAGCGATGAAACCGTCTGAAATCCGCGCGGTGGAAGATCTGGTGAACGCGCAGATCCGTCGTAACCTGCCAATCGAGACCCACATTATGGAGCTCGAGGACGCGAAGAAAAAAGGTGCGATGGCGCTGTTTGGTGAGAAATATGACGACCGCGTTCGCGTGCTGAGCATGGGCGACTTCTCTACCGAGCTGTGCGGCGGTACGCACGCATCGCGCACCGGTGACATCGGCCTGTTCCGCATTGTTTCCGAGTCGGGTACGGCGGCAGGCGTGCGTCGTATTGAAGCGGTGACCGGTGAAGGTGCGATTGCCAGCCTGCATGCGCAGAGCGATCAGCTGCACGACATCGCGCAGCTGCTGAAAGGCGATAGCCAGAACCTGGGCGAGAAAGTGCGCGTTGCGCTGGATCGCACGCGTCAGCTGGAAAAAGAGCTGCAGCAGCTGAAAGAGCAGGCTGCGGCGCAGGAGAGTGCAAACCTCTCCAGCAAGGCTGTAGACATTAAGGGCGTCAAACTGCTGGTCAGCGATCTGGCGGGCGTTGAGCCTAAGATGCTGCGTACTATGGTCGACGATCTCAAGAACCAGCTTGGTTCTACCGTTATCGTGCTGGCGACAGTGGCAGAAGGTAAGGTTTCTCTGATTGCGGGCGTCTCTAAGGATGTGACCGACCGCGTAAAAGCAGGGGAACTGATTGGTATGGTCGCTCAGCAGGTGGGCGGCAAGGGTGGCGGTCGTCCGGACATGGCGCAAGCCGGTGGTACGGATGCGGCGGCACTTCCGCAAGCTTTGGCCAGCGTTGAAAGCTGGGTAAGCGCGAAACTGTAATAACTACAAAGCACAAGCAGACGCCATAGCGGTAACGTTATGGCGTCTTGTTCACTGTGCTATCGATAACGATAAAGTCAGGTTGAGTTTGTGTATATCGGCTAAACTTACGTTTAACAGAATGTGATGCCGTGACTGCTTACACTTTACGTGTTTGTCATCGCTTACTTTTTGGCGTTATATGATGGATAATGCCGGGATACAAGAGACCCGACTCTTTTAATCTTTCAAGGAGCAAAGAATGCTGATTCTGACTCGTCGAGTTGGTGAGACCCTCATGATTGGGGATGAGGTCACCGTGACAGTTTTAGGGGTAAAGGGTAACCAGGTACGTATTGGTGTTAACGCTCCTAAAGAAGTATCTGTCCACCGTGAAGAGATCTACCAGCGTATCCAGGCTGAAAAATCCCAGCAGTCCAGTTACTGATATTGTCGCGTCTCGCTGTCGGGCGAGACGCAACCCTCCTGTCATTTTTCCTGCTCAACGTTACCGTTTAATTTCAAACGCTCTCTTTTTAACCACTCCGTTACCCTAAACTCGCCCTTACGCCGCCATTTCTGCAAAGGTTTTCTGTGAAGATGCCTGCAAAATCCGCTTATAAAACACCCTCTTTGCGGCTTTTACATGCGAATTGCGTGTGATTTGTGCAAACGATAAAAGCTTTTGGAAAATTGTTTGACTTATAAGTCCCAGAAAGTAATATATGCGCCACGCAGCGACGAGAAGCTCTTAACGAGTAACTCGAAGCACTCGAAAGAGGCGTTGTGTGGTGAGGTGGCCGAGAGGCTGAAGGCGCTCCCCTGCTAAGGGAGTATGCGGTCAAAAGCTGCATCCGGGGTTCGAATCCCCGCCTCACCGCCATTTTGCATCCGTAGCTCAGCTGGATAGAGTACTCGGCTACGAACCGAGCGGTCGGAGGTTCGAATCCTCCCGGATGCACCATCTATTACTTCATATTGCTTTAGAAGTGATATGAATATCGAGCAGTACAGTAGTAAATCCCGATGCATCCGTAGCTCAGCTGGATAGAGTACTCGGCTACGAACCGAGCGGTCGGAGGTTCGAATCCTCCCGGATGCACCATTTACTATTTCTGAAAGCAGCACCCTGATGCATCCGTAGCTCAGCTGGATAGAGTACTCGGCTACGAACCGAGCGGTCGGAGGTTCGAATCCTCCCGGATGCACCATATTCTCCGAGATAATAGCCACGCTGTTGTTTCAAGGTCTGCGAGTTAATCGCGAGTACCAGGGAGGATAACGTTGCTTCAGCAACGGCCCGCAGGGCGAGGCGCAGCCGAGTAATCCTCCCGGATGCACCATTTACTGTTTCTAAAAGCATTTCCCGATGCATCCGTAGCTCAGCTGGATAGAGTACTCGGCTACGAACCGAGCGGTCGGAGGTTCGAATCCTCCCGGATGCACCATCTTCTCCTTCTTTGTTTATTCCTTCGACGTTCCGTCAGCAATCACACTCTCAGTCAGCGACAAAAATCACCATTTACGATAAAGTAATGCTTTGTTAATCGTTTAGCGAGAGCACGATGTACGCACAGTATGACGGTTTGATCTTCGATATGGACGGCACTCTCCTGGATACCGAACCCACGCATCGTCAAGCCTGGACTGACGTCCTGGGCCGCTACGGAATGCGTTTCGATCTTCAGGCGATGATTGCCCTCAACGGATCCCCCACCTGGCGTATTGCGCAGGCCGTGATTGAACTGAATCAGGCCGATCTCGACCCGCATCTGCTCGCGCGCGAAAAAACCGATGCGGTAAAAGCCATGCTTTTAGATACCGAACGTCCTCTGCCGCTGATTGATGTGGTAAAAGAGTGGCACGGGCGCCGCCCGATGTCGGTAGGAACAGGCAGTGAAAGCTCGATTGCAGAAGCTTTGCTCAATCATCTTGGCCTGCGCCACTATTTTTCTGCCGTGGTCGCCGCCGATCATGTTAAACATCACAAGCCCGCACCGGACACCTTCCTGCTTTGCGCAGAATTAATGGGCGTCCCGGCGGCAAAATGTGTCGTTTTTGAAGACGCCGATTTCGGCATTCAGGCCGCGCGTGATGCTGGAATGGATGCGGTGGATGTGCGCTTACTGTGAGTGACGCGCTGTCACTTGCTTCATTATTCGCCAGCAGTTTTTTAAGCGCCACGCTGTTACCGGGAAATTCGGAAGTGGTGCTGGTGGCGATGCTGTTGTCCGGCGTGAGTCAGCCCTGGCTGCTTGTATTAATAGCAACAATGGGTAATAGCCTTGGAGGGCTGACTAACGTTATTCTTGGGCGTTTCTTTCCGCTGCGCGAAAAATCGCGCTGGCAGGAAAAGGCAGTCGGCTGGCTAAAACGCTATGGCGCTGCCACGCTGTTATTAAGCTGGATGCCTGTAATAGGCGATTTACTGTGTCTGCTGGCGGGATGGATGCGCATCTCCTGGGGACCGGTGCTCTTTTTTTTGTGCCTTGGCAAGGCGTTGCGCTATGTTCTCGTGGCGTGGGCAACACTACAGGGTATGACGTGGTGGCACTAATTGGTGGAATGAATACGCGACCTTCAATCGTCAACCATTACAATTATGCTGAGTAACATTACTTTGACAGGCGGGAGGTCAATTTGATCCCGGACGTATCTCAGGCGCTGGCCTGGCTGGAAAACCACCCTCAGGCATTGAAGGGTATTCAGCGTGGTCTTGAGCGTGAAACGCTGCGCGTTAACGCGGACGGTAGCTTAGCGACGACGGGTCACCCGAAGGCGTTAGGCTCGGCGCTGACACATAAATGGATCACAACCGATTTCGCTGAGGCACTGCTGGAGTTCATCACGCCAGTAGAGGGTGATATTGATCATATGCTGACGATCATGCGCGATATCCATCGCTACACCGCGCGCAACATGGGCGACGAACGTATGTGGCCCCTCAGCATGCCGTGCTATATCGAGCAGGGCCAGGAGATTGAGCTGGCGCAATACGGCACGTCAAATATCGGTCGGCTGAAAACGCTCTATCGCGAAGGGCTGAAAAACCGCTACGGCGCGTTGATGCAGACGATCTCGGGCGTGCATTATAACTTCTCGCTGCCAATGGCGTTCTGGCAGGCGAAATGCGGTGAAACGGATAAAGATGCGATCTCTGAAGGCTACTTCCGCCTGATCCGCAACTATTACCGTTTCGGCTGGGTGATCCCGTATCTGTTTGGTGCCTCCCCGGCGATCTGTTCTTCGTTCCTGCAGGGGAAACCGACCACGCTGCCGTTCGAGAAGACCGAGTGCGGAATGTACTATCTCCCGTACGCCACCTCTCTGCGCCTGAGCGATCTCGGTTATACCAATAAATCGCAAAGCAATCTCGGTATTACGTTTAACGAATTGCACGAATATGTGGCAGGATTGAAGCGGGCGATCAAAACCCCGTCGGAAGAGTACGAGAAAATCGGCCTCGAAAAAGACGGCAAGCGCCTGCAAATCAACAGCAATGTACTGCAGATTGAAAACGAGCTTTATGCGCCTATTCGTCCTAAGCGCGTAACGCGCAGCGGTGAAACCCCGTCGGATGCGCTGCAGCGCGGCGGGATCGAATACATTGAAGTGCGTTCGCTGGATATCAACCCGTTCTCACCGATTGGCGTTGATGAGCAGCAGATTCGCTTCCTGGATCTGTTTATGGTCTGGTGCGTGCTGGCGGATGCGCCGGAAATGAGTTCAGACGAACTGCTCTGTACCCGTACAAACTGGAATCGCGTGATTCTGGAAGGGCGTAAGCCGGGCCTGACGTTGGGTATTGGCTGCGAAACGGCACAGTTCCCGCTGACCAAAGTCGGCAAAGATCTGTTCCGCGATCTGAAGCGTGTTGCCCGCACAATGGACAGCATTGACGGCGGCGACGCGTATCAACAGATCTGCGACCAGCTGGTGGAATGTTTTGATAATCCGGAACTGACGTTCTCAGCGCGTATTCTGCGTTCTATGATCGATCAGGGCATTGGCGGCACGGGGCGTTCACTCTCAGCGGAGTACCGTGAGATGCTGATGCAGGAGCCGTTAGAAGTGCTGAGCGAAGCAGATTTTGCCGCGGAACGCGATGCGTCCGTGGTGCGTCAGAAAGAGGTTGAAGCGGCGGATACCGAGTCGTTTGAGGCGTTTCTGGCGAAGCAGGCTTAAGCAGAAAAGAAAAAGGCCACATCGCTGTGGCCAAAATATACATCTCTGAATTCAGGGATGATGATAACAAATGCGCGTCTTTCATATACTCAGACGTGCATTCTGTAGAAGAGTTCAGTTTATTTTAAAAAAAATCACTGTCGGAGGTGACGTATGCCGTTATTAGATAGCTTTACTGTCGACCATACCCGTATGGAAGCACCTGCAGTACGCGTGGCGAAGACCATGCACACCCCGCACGGCGACACGATCACCGTCTTCGATCTGCGTTTCTGCGTGCCAAATAAAGAAGTGATGCCAGAGAAAGGCATTCATACCCTGGAACACCTGTTCGCCGGTTTCATGCGTGACCATCTGAACGGCAACGGCGTTGAGATCATCGACATCTCCCCTATGGGCTGCCGTACCGGTTTCTACATGAGCCTGATTGGCCAGCCGGAAGAGAAACGCGTCGCAGATGCGTGGAAAGCGGCGATGGAAGACGTGCTGAAGGTGAAAGAGCAGAACCAGATCCCTGAGCTGAACGTTTACCAGTGCGGTACTTACCAGATGCACTCTCTGGAAGAAGCGCAGGAAATCGCGCGTCACATCATTGAGCGTGATGTTCGCGTGAATAGCAACGAAGAGCTGGCCCTGCCAAAAGAAAAACTGCAGGAACTGCACATCTAGTGCACCTTTTCCCTCTCCCTCAGGGAGAGGGTAGGGTGAGGGTGGTTCAACCCCATGACCACAACCGCAACCTTCTCCTTTACCCATCGTCCCCTCGTTCCGTTCGCCCATGATTACGTTCATGGTGACAGCGAGCCGTGGCATGAGCACGACTGCGCGCAGCTGTTGCACACCCTGAGCGGCGTGGTACGGGTCGATACCGCATCGGGCTGCTGGGTTGTTCCTCCCGGTCGCGGCGTCTGGCTACCGGCGGGGACTCGCCACTCGCTTCGCATCACCGGCAACGTGGCGGCGCGAACGCTTTTCATCGATCCGCTGGCGCGGGCCGATCTCCCGGCCACCTGCCAGATCGTGCAGATCGCGCCGCTGCTGCGCGAGCTGATCCTCGTATCCCTTGCTTTACCTGAATCGTACGCACCCGGAAGCCGGGATGAGCGCGTCTATGAGCTCATTCTCGATGAAATCCGCACCATGCCGGTGCTGCCGTTTCATCTGCCCGAGCCGGAAAGTGAGGCATTACGTCACCTGTGTCTGCAAATCCGGCAAAACGCGGGGGAAAGCTGGAGCGGCGCGCAGGCCGCGAGCCTGATGAACATGAGCGAGCGCACCCTGAACCGCCATTTTCAGCAGCAGACGGGATTAAGCTACGGCGAGTGGTTGAGAAGGGCGCGCCTGCTGGAAGCCTTAGTGCGGCTGGCGCAGGGCCAGCCAGTGCTGCGCGTGGCGCTGGAACTGGGTTACGGCAGCCACAGCGCCTTTACGGCAATGTTCCGCCGGGTGATGGGCGTCTCACCCAGCGATTACTTTAAGAACGACTGACGGCGTTTAAGAGCGCCTGAAGCGACGCGCGCGCCACGTCGCTGTCGATGCCCACGCCCCAGCGGCTGCTCCCGTCCTGGAACAGGCAGCGGATGTAGGCCACCGAGCGGCTGTCGCTGCGTTCGCCTAACGTATGCTCGTGATAATCCTTAATCACGAACGGGGCGTTGACCCAGCGGCTCAAGCCGTGAGCGGCGGCGGAGAGCAGACCGTTACCCTGACCTTCCAGCTGACGCGTTCCCCCCTGCGTAGCGATGCTTGCCGTCAAACGCAGCTGACCGTCCTGCTGGCTGTCGCTGCGGTAGGATTGCAGCGCAAACTGCGGCGTGGCTACCAGTCCGTAGCGGGTGCGGAACAGCTGCCACAGCGCATTCTGCGTCATCTCTTTTCCGTGGCGATCGGTTTCCTGCTGCACGTGCTGGCTGAAATCCTGCTGCAGGGCGCGAGGTAATTTCAGACCATGATTCTGTTCGATGAGCCACGCGCTGCCGCTTTTCCCTGACTGGCTGTTGACGCGGATCACCGCTTCGTAGGTGCAGCCGATATCCTGCGGATCGACGGGCAGATACGGCATCTCCCAGCGATCGCCAGGCCTGCGGGCATCAAAGCCTTTTTTGATCGCATCCTGGTGCGAGCCGGAGAAGGCGGTATAGGCCAGTCGTCCGGCCCACGGGTGGCGTGGATGCACCGGCAGCTGGTTGCAGGCTTCCACCACTTCCACGACCCGGTTCATATCGCTAAAGTCGAGATTCGGGCTGACGCCCTGGCTGTAGAGGTTCATCGCCAGCGTCACCAGGCAGACGTTGCCCGTGCGTTCCCCGTTACCAAACAGACAGCCCTCCACGCGGTCTGCGCCGGCCATCACGGCCAGCTCGGCGCTGGCGACGCCGGTACCGCGGTCGTTATGCGGATGTACGCTGATGCAGACATCCCGGCGGCGGCTGAAGTGGCGACAGAAATACTCGATCTGGTCGGCATAGACGTTCGGCGTGCTCACTTCGACGGTTGCGGGTAAGTTGATCACCATGGGCCGTTCGTCGCACGGCTGCCAGATCTCCGCCACGGCTTCACAAATCTCCAGCGCAAACTCCGGCTCGGTAAAGCAGAAGGTCTCCGGGGAATACTCATACTGCCAGCGGGTGTCCGGGTTCTCTTCACTCAGCTGACGAATAAGCCGCGTGGATCGCGTCGCCAGCTCGACGATTTGCGCTTTTTCCATGCCGAATACCAGGCGGCGGAACAGCGGGGCGGTGGCGTTATACAGATGGACGGTGGCCTGTTTCGCACCGCGCAGGGATTCGAAAGTGCGATGGATGAGATCTTCCCGCGCCTGGGTTAATACCTGAATCGTGACGTCATTCGGGATGCGGTTCTCTTCAATCAGCTGGCGAACAAAGTTGAAGTCCGTCTGCGAGGCGGATGGGAAAGCCACCTCAATTTCTTTGAATCCGCAGCCCAGCAGCAGATCCCAGAACTGCAGCTTGCGGGTGCTGTCCATCGGCTCGGCAAGGGCCTGGTTGCCGTCGCGCAGATCGGTTGAGAGCCAGCGCGGCGCGCGGGTGATGCGTTGCTCCGGCCAGCGGCGGTCGGGCAGGGAAAGGGGCGGATAGGGTTGGTACTTGTCGGCGGGTGTGTTCAGCATGATGCGCTCCTGTTGTCTTTTCACTATCGTGAATTGATTTCAGGAGCGCTGCTTTATCGAAACTGACAATCGCTGTCGCGTTCTGGACAGGGTGCGGTTTTTTGCCGGATGGCGGCTACGCCTTATCCGGCCTACGTTCGTAGGCCCGGTAAGCAAAGCGCCACCGGGCAACTGTCACAGGATTAGTGCGCCCCACCGCCGCCGCTACCGGCGCCAAACGGTGGTTTAGCAAACCACACCAGCCCCAGCAGGACGATAAAGATCCCCGCCGATATCCAGAAAATCTCGTTGGCCGAGATAATCAGACCCTGGTTGGTGATCTGCTGGGCGATCCAGCCGGACGCCTGCTGTTCCGTCATACCCATTCCCTGAAGCTGGTTGTACATCTCCCGGGAGTTCGGGTTGAACGGGTTCACCGCTTCGGTCAGCTGGGCATGGTGCATCGATTCACGGTTCGTCCACAGGGTGGTGGTGATCGACGTACCAATCGAGCCCGCCAGCGTTCGCGTAAAGTTCGACAGGCTCGATGCCGCCGCCATGCGCTCAGGCGGTAAACCGGAAAGCGTGATGGTGGTCAGTGGCATAAAGAAACACGCTACGGCAAAACCCTGAATAAACTGCGGCCACGCGGACGCGCCAAAGTCCATTCCCGGTTCGAAAGTATACGCGCGCCAGTAGAAGCACACGGCGTACATGATAAAGCTGAACGTCACCAGCCGGCGCATGTCGAGCTTGTGGGCGAAGCGGCCAATAATCGGCGACAGCAGAACCGGAATCAATCCAACCGGCGCCGAGGCTAAACCTGCCCAGGTTGCGGTGTAGCCGTAAACCTCCTGCAACAGCTGCGGCAGCAGTACAATCGCGCCGAAGTAGAGCATGTAGGCGAGGCTGATACATAGACAGCCTATGGTGAAGTTTCGCGACTTAAACAGCGACAGGTCGACTATCGGGTTATCGTCCGTCAGCTCCCAGACAATCAGGAAGCTCAGCGACACCACCGCGACAATCGTCAGGATGATGATCTCCCTGGAGTTGAACCAGTCCAGCTCTTTGCCCTGGTCGAGCATGACCTGCAGGCTACCGATGCCGACAACCAGCAGTGCCAGACCAATGGCGTCGATACGCCGCTGTTCCGTCCGGGTTTCTCTGCCGCGCAGCGACTGGAGCGTCATCATTACCACGATGGCGCCAATCGGTACGTTGATGAAGAAGATCCAGCCCCAGTGATAGTTGTCGCTGATATAGCCGCCTAAGATAGGCCCGCAAATCGGCGCGACAATCACGGTCATCGACCACAGCGCCAGCGCGATGGAGCGCTTGGCGGGCGGGTAGTTGTTCAGCAGTAAGCTCTGCGACAGCGGGATCAGCGGCCCGGCAACAATCCCCTGAATGACGCGGAAGAAAATCAGCATCGTCAGGCTGCTGGACATGCCGCACGCCCAGGAGGCAAGAACGAACAATACCGTCGACCAGAGGAACAGCTTCACTTCACCGACGCGCTTTGCCAGCCAGCCGGTAATCGGAATGGAGATGGCGTTTGCCACCCCAAACGAGGTAATGACCCAGGTCCCCTGGCTCAGCGACGAGCCAAGGTTACCGGCGATGGTCGGGATCGCCACGTTCGCGATGGTGGAGTCCAGCACCTGCATGAATGTCGCCAGCGACAGCGCGATGGTCATGATGACCAGCTGCGCGCCTTCCAGCGGTTTTTGCGGCTTTTGCTGTTGCATAACGCTCACCTTCGGATTAACCGGCGTTTGCCTTCACGATGTCATCGATCAGCTTGTTGACCGGATCGAGGCTAATTTCACGGGCGTTACTTTCATAAGCCGGGCTGCTGCGCACCTGGCTTGCCAGGATCTGGCCGTCGCGGTTGGCGGTGTCGACCGTCACCAGCGTAGAGAGGCCGATACGCAGCGGGTGATCCGCCAGCTGTTTGGCATCCAGCTCAATACGCACGGGCAGACGCTGAACCACTTTGATCCAGTTACCGGTGGCGTTTTGCGCAGGCAGCAGGGAGAAGGCGCTGCCGGTCCCCATGTCCAGACCGACCACTTTACCGGTGTACTTCACGTCATCGCCGTAGATGTCGCTGACAACCGTCGCGCTCTGGCCGATACGCATATGGGCAAGCTGCGTCTCTTTAAAGTTGGCGTCTACCCATAGATTGTCTGCCGGCACGACCGCCATCAGCGGCGTGGTTGGGCTAATCTGCGCCCCTGGCTGGACGGAACGACGGGAGACATAGCCGGTCATCGGGCTGACGATTTTGGTACGCTGCAGGGCAAGCCACGCGTTGCGCACCTCGGTCGCCGCCTGCTGTACGGCAGGCTGGTTTTCCAGGCTGGTGCCCAGCACCATCGCCTGGTTGGCGTTGTACTGTTGAATGGCCACATCCAGCTGTGCCTGAGCGCTGGCAACGGCGTCGCGGGCGTGCTGCAGTTCTTCACGGCCAATCAGGTTGGCGGTGCCGAGCGGAACGCGGCGGTTCAGATCGCTCTGCGCCTGCGCCAGCGCCGTTTTCTGCACGTCGATGTTGGCCTGCAGCTGTTTGCTGTTGATCATCAGCTGACGGGTCTGACGGACGCTGGAGGCCAGCGCGGTCTGTGCTTTTTCAAACGCCTGCTGGGCGTCGGTTGGATCGAGGGTCACCAACACATCGCCTTTTTGCACAAAGTCGGTATTGTCAGCCCAGACTTTCGTCACGCTGCCCGACACCTGCGCCATAATTTGTACCTGGTTCCCTGCCACGTACGCGTCGTCAGTCTCTTCAGCATGACGCAGTACTAAAAACCAATAGATCCCATATGCCACGGCAATAATGATAAAGAGCAAGGTCAACAGAAGAAGGGCGCTCTTACGTTTGCCTTTCTTGATGGCCGGTTGCTGCGGGGTAGTGCTCTCCGCATTTGCGCTCATTGTTGTTCTCCACGATCTTCTTATTTTCACATCGGCTGAGCCGACCTGTTGTCAGAAAGGCCAGCACTGTGACGTGCTGGCCTGTCGGTTTTCTTATGAATCTGGAATGGTGAGCGTGTCGTCGCGTTAGCGCAGCGCCTCAAGAACGGCGCCGTCTTCATCCATCTGGTCCAGACGGGTGAGCAGCTTGCGAGTGATGTGCTCAAGCTGGTCGCGCTCGGCGGTGCTGAGGGCAGACCAGAGTTTGTGCAGGCAATTGTGCTGAGGTGGCAGCACCTCGCGCAGGAACTGGTGACCTTTATCGGTCAGTTGCAGATGCAGGCAGCGGCGATCGTTGTCGCTTTCACGGCGCTCAATCCAGCCGCGCTTTTCGAGTTCATCGGCAATACGGGTCGCATTGGTACGGGAGGAGCCCAGCGCGCAGCTCAGTTCGGAAGGCTGAATGCTGTGATTTTCCTGAGACTCCAGCGTAATCAACGCCATAAACAACGTCTCGTTAATCCCTTGAGCTTTCAGCATTTTATTACGGTTTTCCAGTAGCTTACCCTGCATATGCATGCAAAGGCGAGTCAGCAGGATTTCCTGATACGGGAAGTCCTCATGGCGACTGGCGCGGAATTTAAGCATTTGTTCAATGGGCGTAAACGAACTATCCATTTGGGCATAACCTCATTAATTACAGCCGATATAGTAACGATAGTGACAAATAATGTAAATGAATTATTTGTGCGGTTATATCCGCCAAACTTATGTCACCATCAGAAAGCGCCGGGTAAGTCCGTGACCCGGTGAGCACAGAAAGCGTAGGGTGTGAACCCGCTGAAGAGAGGATGTGAGGACGGGGGTCTGAACTATTCATGCCGATTGTAAATATGTCACCCACATTAAAATTTCTGGGATAAATGATTACGTTTACATTAACAGAGTGAAGGGCCTCTTAACACCCTAAGAGGCCAACTCAATGTAAATGTTAGTTAATTGCATCCTGACGGTGATAACCGCGCCACCATACTAGCAGGTTGAGGGTAGCAACGATGGCCCCGATCGTGCATACCCCCGACCAGCCCGCATGCTGCCACGCCGACGCTGAAATAAGCGAACCCGCCGCGCCGCCGATGAAGTAGCTGGTCATGTATCCGGCCGTCAGGCGGTTACGCGCCTCTGGCTTCACGCGATAGATGACGGTCTGATTGGTGATGTGAACGCCCTGAACGGTGAGATCGAGCACCAGGATACCGACAATCAGCGCCAGCACCGAGATGTGTCCGTACCAGATCGCCGCCCAGGAGAGCAGAAGTAAAACCAGCCCTGCGGAGGTGGTCAGATGGGATTTGCCCTTGTCGGCCAGCCCGCCAGCGGGGCGTGCGCCCAGCGCGCCTGCGGCACCGGCCAGGCCGAACAGGCCAATCACCCCTTCGGAATAATTGAACGGCGGCGCGGCCAGCAGAAACGCCATCGACGTCCAGAGAATGCTGAAGTTAGCGAAGGTGAAACAGCCCAGCAGGGCGCGGGTGCGCAGAAGCTTGTCCTGCGTAAACAGGCTGAAAACGGAGGCCAGCAGCTGAGGATAGTTCAGGTGGTTTTCCTGCTTCACTTTTGGCAGCCCGCGCCACAGCGCCAGCGCCATGATGACCATCAGCACGCTCGCCACCCAGTATACGGTGCGCCAGCCGCCGAGGCTTGCCAGCAGCCCGGCAACGGTACGCGCCAGCAAAATCCCCAGCAGCAGGCCGCTCATGATGGTGCCCACCACCTTGCCGCGTTTTTCCGGAGAGGCGAGGGTCGCGGCGAGCGGAACCAGGATTTGCGCCACCACGGAGAACAGCCCCGTTAGCGCGGTACCGACGATCATCATCGTCAGCGACTGGCTGCTGGCGGTGATCAGCATCCCACCGGCGGCCAGAAGCGTCATGGAGACAATCAGCATTCGGCGTTCAAACATATCGCCGAGCGGCACCAGGAACAGCAGCCCGGCGGCATAGCCCAGCTGTGCTGCGGTAACGATAAAGCCTGCGGAGCTGGCGGAGAGATTGAACGCGCGGGCGATGGTGTCGAGAAGAGGCTGCGCGTAATAGTTGCTGGCGACTGCCAGACCCGTTGCCACGGACATTAAAAGGATGAGTGCGGGGCTAAGCCCTTGAGCTGTTTTTGTCATTAGTTTCAGGAATCGTTAGTTGAGTGATTATTTTTCCGGAAACCATAATAGCTAATGATTGTGAATAGTGGGGGATTGTTGGGTGATGTATTGTGCGGTTTAGGTGAATGGTGAGGTCTGGTGCCCTCACCCTAACCCTCTCCCACAGGGAGAGGGAACGCTAACAGAGGGCCGGGGTGAGGGAAAATGTTTTACTTCTGCGCTTCAAGCGCCTCTTTCACCCAGCCGTCAAACTGCTGCTGGTGGGCCTTGATCCAGCCGTCGACGTGGCCTTTCACATCCGCTTCAGACGATTTGCCCGCATGCATCATCGCGTTCTGGGCATTGATGTCCGCCAGCGGCAGCTTCATTACCGAGAACAGCTTCGCCGCCGCCGGGTTTTTCTCCGCCCAGGCTTTGTTGGCCACGATATGCATGGTGTTCACCGGGAAGCCGTAGTTCATGCCGTTCGGCAGCTTGGTGTCGATATCCTTCTGCTTGCCCGGAAGGGAGGAGAACGGCACCTGCAGCCACACCACGTCTTTGCCCGGCTTCAGCACGTCGCTCACCCAGTACGGCGTCCAGGTGTAGTAGATCACCGGTTTACGCTCTTTGAAGCGGGCAATGGTGTCGGCCATCATCGCTGAATAGTTGCCGTGGCTCACGTCGACCGTTTTCGCCAGATCGAAAGCTTTGTTCTGGTGGTTAATCACCGCTTCACAGCCCCAGCCCGGCGAACAGCCCATCATGTCGGCCTTGCCGTCACCGTTGGTGTCGAACAGTTTGGCGATCTTCGGATCTTTCAGCTGTTCAATGTTGGTGATGTGGTACTTATCTGCGGTTTTCTTGTCGATCAGATACCCCTGCGCCGCACCCGTCACGAAGGTGCCTTCGCGATAGAATTTCTTGTCGCCACCGGCGGCGGCATACATGTCGTCGTGCAGCGGCTGCCAGTTCACCGCGGTAAAGGTTGCGTCACCGGAGGCAATCGACGTGTAGCCTACGTTGTAGTCCACTTCGCTCGGCGTGTTAACCGTGTAGCCCAGCTTCTCCAGCGCGCGGCTGACGATCAGGGTCTGGAAGCTCTCTTCCGAAATGGTGCTCTGCACCGGCTGTACGGTAATGCCTTTGCCAGGCAGGTCAACCGCAAACGCGCTGGTGGAGACAAGGGTGGCAAACGCTGTGGCAAAAAGTACGTTATGTCGCATCGTTGTTCCTTATTTTGATTTCGTGAAAGGGCGGGTGAGTAACCCGACAGGGCCGGTGGTATACCAGCGACGGTTGCCGCGACTGCGTGAATCACGACCGACGGCCTGAGTCAGGCGGTCAAGGATGATGGCGAGGATCACAATGCCGACGCCGCCGACGGTGGCCAGCCCCATATCGAGACGGCCAATGCCGCGCAGCACCATCTGGCCCAGACCGCCAACGGCGATCATCGAGGCGATCACCACCATCGACAGGGCCAGCATCAGCGTCTGGTTAACGCCCGCCATGATGGTCGGCATCGCCAGCGGGAGCTGAACCTTAAACAGCATCTGGCGCGGGCTGGCGCCGAACGAGCGTGACGCTTCGATCAGGTCCGCAGGCACCTGGTTAATCCCCAGAATGGTCAGACGAATAATCGGCGGCAGGGCGAAGATAATGGTCACCACCACGCCCGGCACGTTGCCGATGCCGAACAGCATCACGATAGGTACCAGATAGACGAACGCCGGGGTGGTCTGCATCGCATCCAGCAGCGGACGAATAATCTTCGCCGCTCGCGGGCTGCGCGCCAGCCAGATCCCCATCGGCAGGCCGATGACAATGCAAAAGAGCAGGGCGGTCAGCACCAGCGCCAGGGTGATCATTGCCTGCGACCACGCGCCAATTGCGCCAATGGCAATCAGCGAGATCAGCGTGGCGATCCCCATCCCCGCGCTACCGAACTGCCAGGCAATCAGGGAGAACAGGATAATCGCCACCGGTGCCGGCATGCCCAGCATCAGCTGCTGGAAGCCGTTCAGGATGTAATCCACCGGGACGCGGATCCCCTGGAAGACCGGACGGAAGTGCGTGACCACCCAGTCGATCCCCTCTGTGACCCAGCTGTCCAGCGGGATCAGCGTTTTATGGAACGGATCCATGATGTTGAAATGTTCTGGCGCAGGCGCGGGTGCGCTGTTCAGCCAGTCTGCCGCGCCGCCGCCATCGGCAGGAGCGGGCGTGGAACCCCACGCGTCGGTGGATTGCGCAGCGCTGTCCGCTGCCTCAGTGGCGCCCCACGGGTTAGATTGATCGGTCATTGTTTGCCCCCTCGCGATCTAAAGCCTGCAGCAGCATCCGTTTTGAGATGATGCCGACGTACTGTTGTTCCTCACCCACGACCGGCACGGCGCACGGCGCCTGGCCCACGTGAGAAAGCAACTCGCTGAGCGGCGTTTCGGCGTCCACGGCAAGCGGAGCGTCAATTAACGCCGCATCGATTCCCTGGTTCTCAGCGAGAGCCGTTTTCAGGGAGTCGATGGAGACAATGCCAACAAATTTATTACCGCGTTCAACCAGATAACCATATTCACGGTCTTCGTCCTGCAGCAGCTTAAGCGCCGAGCGCGGGCCGAAGCCTGGCGTTTTACGGATAATGCCGTTTGGCGTTCGACGGGCAATATCTTTGGCGCTAAAGACCTGGCTAATATCCACGCCGCGGAAGAAGGTGCGGACATAATCGTTTGCCGGATTATTGAGAATTTCATCCGGCGTGCCGACCTGCACCACTTCACCGTTTTGCATAATGGCAATGCGGTCGCCAATACGCATGGCTTCATCCAGATCGTGGGAAATAAAGACAATAGTTCGCTGATGTTTAGCCTGTAATTTTACCAGCTCGTCCTGCATCTCGGTGCGAATTAACGGATCGAGGGCGGAGAAGGCTTCATCCATTAATAATATGTCTGGATTAATGGCTAATGCACGGGCTAATCCCACGCGTTGACGCATACCGCCGGAAAGTTCATCCGGGTACGCATGCGCATAATTTTCCAGCCCGACCTGACGCAGCGCATCAAGGGCTTTTTCCTGACGTTCCTGAGCCGGCGTGCCGGCTAATTCCATGCCGAAAGCGGTATTATCCAGCACCGTCATGTGCGGCATCAGCGCGAATGACTGGAACACCATTGCGATCTTCTTTCTGCGCACCTCGCGAAGCTCTGCGTCTGATATTCTGGCGATATCCACGCCGTCAATCAGTACCTGTCCGCGGGTGGGTTCAATCAGGCGATTGAGAAGGCGAACCATAGTGGATTTACCCGAACCGGATAATCCCATGATGACAAAAATCTCGCCTTCTTCAATGGCCAGACTGGCGTCTTTAACGCCAAGCGATAGCCCGGTTTTTTCCAGAATTTGCTCTTTCGTAAGGCCTTTCTCAATATATTTGAATGCGCGCTGCGGGTGCTCGCCAAATACTTTATAAAGATTTTTCACTTCTAATTTAATTGCCATGCAATAGAGAGTGTCCTGTTATTTGTTTATGCCGATATGATTACCATGGTAAATTGTTAACGGGCATAACCCTAACATACTGAGAATCTGAGACAACCCTGAGTCGGGCGAAGGGCAGAATTTTGACGTAAGCGAAACGGCTGAATTTCCCATGAATAAAGGGCTGAGGGCGGTTTGAATTTTTCTCAATTTTTTGCTGCTGCATCGGGAAATTTCGCCTGAACCGGAATGATTCAGGCGAATATTACGTGGAAATTACAGTGTGGTTGTTTTGTAAATATTAGAGAGGGAATTGTTGGGTTTATATTAAATTAACGAACGTTAGCGTTCATCAAAAATCCCAGTCTTCATCCTCGGTTTCCACCGCTTTGCCCATCACATACGATGAGCCCGATCCCGAGAAGAAATCGTGGTTTTCGTCGGCATTAGGCGACAGCGCGGCCAGAATCGCCGGGTTCACCTCCGCCATCTCCGGCGGGAACAGCGCGTCGTAGCCCAGGTTCATCAGCGCCTTGTTGGCGTTGTAGCAGAGGAAGGCCTTCACGTCGTCCTCCCAGCCTGTGCCGGCGTAGAGTTCCTCCGTATAGCTCAGCTCGTTGTCGTACAGATCCATCAGCAAATCGAGCGCAAAGCCTTTAAGCTCCTCGCGCTTCGCCTCGCTGACTTTCTCCAGCCCTTTCTGATACTTATAGCCAATGTAATACCCGTGCACCGCTTCATCGCGAATGATGAGCCGAATCAAATCGGCGGTGTTGGTGAGCTTGCCCCGGCTCGACCAGTACATGGGCAGCCAGAAGCCGGAATAGAAGAGGAAAGATTCCAGGAACACGCTGGCGATCTTCTTCTTCAGCGGCTCGTCGGCGCGGTAATATTCCAGAACCAGCTCTGCCTTTCTCTGTAGTGACTCGCTCTCTTCGCTCCAGGTATAGGCGGCGTCCACGTCTTTGGTCTGGCACAGGGTCGAGAAAATCGAGCTGTAGGAGCGGGCATGCACCGCCTCCATAAAGCTGATATTCGACATTACCGCCTCTTCGTGCGGCGTCAGCGCGTCGCTCATCAGAGCCGGTGCACCGACGGTGTTTTGAATGGTGTCCAGCAGCGTCAGGCCAGTAAAGACGCGGATCGTCAGCTGCTGTTCGGCGTGGCCGAGCGTTTGCCAGGCCGGAATATCGTTGGAGAGCGGAACCTTTTCCGGCAGCCAGAAGTTGCTGGTCAGGCGGTTCCATACCTCCAGGTCTTTATCGTCCTGGATTTTGTTCCAGTTAACGGCACTCACGCGTGACAGTTTCATCCTTTCTCCTTACAGCGCGCAGGACACGCAGCCTTCGATTTCGGTGCCTTCCAGCGCAAGCTGGCGCAGGCGAATGTAGTAGAGCGTTTTGATGCCTTTCTTCCAGGCGTAGATTTGCGCTCTGTTGATATCCCGCGTCGTGGCGGTGTCCGGGAAGAACAGCGTCAGCGACAGCCCCTGATCCACATGTTTTGTCGCCTCGGCGTAGGTATCGATGATTTTTTCCGGACCGATCTCATACGCGTCCTGATACAGCGCCAGGTTCTCATTGGTCATAAACGGGGCAGGGTAGTAAACGCGCCCGGTTTTGCCTTCCTTACGAATTTCAATTTTCGAGACGATCGGGTGAATGCTCGACGTGGCGTGGTTGATGTAGGAAATCGATCCGGTCGGCGGGATGGCCTGCAGGTTCTGGTTATAAATGCCGTAGCGCATCACGTCGTCACGCAGCTGCTGCCACATTTCGCGCGTCGGCAGGGTAATCCCCGCGCGGGCAAACAGTTCGCGCACTTTTTCGGTTTTCGGCTGCCACTCGCCTTCGAGGTACTGGCTGAAATATTCCCCGCTGGCGTAGCGGGAGTGCTCAAAGCCCGCGAACCGCTGGCTGCGCTCGCGCGCCAGCATCATCGAGGTGTGCAGCGCGTGCCAGGTAATGGTGTAGAAATAGAGGTTGGTGAAATCCAGCCCTTCCAGACCGCCGTAGGCGATGCCTTCCCGTGCCAGATAGCCGTGCAGGTTCATCTGCCCCAGACCGATGGCGTGCGACGCGGCGTTGCCCGCTTCAATAGACGGCACGCTGCGGATGTGGCTCATGTCCGACACCGCCGTCAGCCCGCGAATGGCGGTCTCCACCGTGCGGCCAAAGTCGGGGGAATCCATGGTGTGGGCAATATTCAGCGACCCGAGGTTGCAGGAGATATCCTTGCCGATGTCCGCGTAGTCCAGGTTCTCGTCGTAGGTAGACGCGCTGTTGACCTGCAAAATCTCCGAGCACAGGTTGCTCATGTTGATGCGCCCGGCAATCGGGTTCGCGCGGTTCACCGTATCCTCAAACATGATATACGGATAGCCGGACTCAAACTGGATCTCCGCAAGCCGCTGGAAGAAATCGCGGGCGTTGATGGTTTTTTTGCGAATGCGATCGTCGGCCACCAGTTCGTCATAAAGTTCGCTGATGGCCACGTCGCCAAACGCTTTGCCGTAAATACGCTCAATATCGTACGGCGAGAAGAGCGCCATCTCGGCATTATCCTTAGCCAGCTTAAAGGTGATATCCGGGATCACCACGCCGAGCGACAGGGTTTTGATGCGGATTTTTTCGTCGGCGTTTTCGCGTTTGGTATCGAGAAAGCGCAGGATGTCCGGGTGGTGCGCGTGCAGGTAAACCGCCCCCGCGCCCTGGCGTGCGCCAAGCTGGTTGGCATAGGAGAAGGCATCTTCCAGCATCTTCATCACCGGGATCACGCCGGAGGACTGGTTTTCGATGCGCTTGATCGGCGCGCCCGCTTCACGCAGGTTCGAGAGCAGAAACGCCACGCCGCCGCCGCGTTTGGAAAGCTGCAGCGCCGAGTTCACCGCGCGGCCAATCGACTCCATATTGTCTTCGATACGCAGCAGGAAACAGGAGACCAGCTCGCCGCGCTGGGCTTTGCCGCAGTTGAGGAAGGTCGGCGTGGCGGGCTGGAAGCGCCCGGAGAGGATCTCCACGGTAAGCTGCTCCGCCAGCGCTTCATCACCCTGCGCCAGCGTCAGCGCCACCATCACCACGCGATCTTCAAAGCTCTCTAAGTAGCGCTTGCCGTCAAAGGTCTTCAGCGTGTAGCTGGTGTAGTACTTCCACGCGCCGAGGAAGGTCTGGAAGCGAAAGCCGCTGGCGTGGGCGCGTTCAAACAGCTTCACCACAAAGGCGCGATCGTAGCGGGTGAGCGTGCGCGCGTCGTAGTAGCCCTCGTTAACCAGGTAGTCGAGACGTTCATTCTGGCTCGCAAACGTCACGCTGTTGGGCCGCACGTGGGCGGCAAAAAAGGCGTCCACCGCCTCACGATCTTTCTCGAACTGAATGCGCCCCTCCCGATCGTAGAGGTTAAGCATGGCGTTTAATGCATGGTAATCCGGTGTCGCCTGAATCACCCGTTCTGCGGTTGTCGTTGCCAAAATTCGTTCACTCCTTTACGCACGTTTTCGACGTCCTGCTGTGTCCCCATCAGCTCAAAACGATAGAGATACGGCACGCCGCATTTTTGAGAAATGACATCCCCGGCGCGGCCGAAGGCATCGCCGAAATTGCGATTCCCCGCCGCGATCACGCCGCGAATCAGCCCGCGGTTGTGAGGATCGTTCAGAAAGCGGATCACCTGGCGAGGCACGGCTCCTGCCGTACCGCCGCCGCCATAGCTGGGCACCACCAGAATGTACGGTTCATCTACCCGGATCCGCTCCCGCTCGTTCAGCGGAATGCGCACCGCAGGCAGCCCGACGCGCTCAATAAAGCGGAGCGTGTTTTCCGAGCTGCTGGAGAAGTAGATCAGCCCGCTCATGCACGCGTGGCCTGAGCGCTCAGGCGGTTAATCATGTCCGGGCGGAAGCCGGACCAGCTTGTCTCCCCGGCGACCACCACCGGAAGCTGACGAAAACCCTGTTTGCGCAGGGTATCTGCGGCCTCGGGGACCTGGTCAACATTCACCATTTCAAACGCCACGCCGCGGCTTTCCATTGCCCGTTTGGTCGCGTGGCACTGAACACAATCGTTACGAGTGTAAATAATAATGCTCATGATTCGTATTTCCATTTAAAATGAGGGTGCGGCGCGAATCTTCGCGTCGGGTTGTGTTTATCTTGCTAAAAGGAATACTAGATGTAGTTGTCTTAAGTTTCAACCATACAAGATATGGGAAATTTAGATTAATATCGCCCCTGTGATGAGCACAGCGGGGCAGGGCAGGCTGTACGGGTTTTTCAGGCTTACGGGCATAAAAAAGCCCCGGCGCCTGAGGCTACCGGGGCAGAATACGCGGGGTTATTTACGCAGGCTGAGCAGGGCACCGACGAAGATGCCGACCGCCGCGACGGTTCCCAAAGTACATAGCGGTTTTTCACGCACGAAGGTCGTAGCACAGCTTGCCATATCGCAGGCAGCCTGCGTGGCGCGTGAACGTCCGTTCATACGGGCGCGAGTTTCACGGAGCAGAGACTGAGCCTTACGCTTTGCGGCATCCGCTTCGTCCTTCGCGTCACTTCCCCAGGACTTCAGCACCTCTTCCAGCGTGTCCGCTAATTGGCTGACATCATTACGAATATCCTGAGCGTCGTCATTAATATCGTTTCGGTTCGGTCTGTTAAACATACGATCCTCCGTAATTTTGTGTTCCCGTTCAGTTTAGTTCAGAAATTTAATATCTGAAGCGCATCACGCGTTATCCGGCAGTTTATGGACTATTCTGAAAGCCCTGCTATTGCTGAATACTGTAAGGTTGCCGGGCAGGAAAAGATAACGAGGAAAAGATATGTATTTACGACCTGACGAGGTGGCACGCGTTCTTGAAAAAGAGGGATTCACCATGGATGAGGTGACGCCAAAAGCGTATGGATATCGCCGCGGCGAGAATTATGTTTATGTTAATCGCGAAGCAAGAATGGGACGTACCGCTCTCATTATTCACCCGACGCTGAAAGACAGAAGTCTGTCATTTGCTGAGCCTGCCTCGGATATTAAAACCTGCGATCATTATCAGCAATTTCCGCTCTATTTAGGCGGTGAACGGCATGAGCATTATGGTATTCCGCACGGTTTCAGTTCGCGTATGGCGCTGGAGCGATTTTTGAAGGGACTGTTTGGCGACGTACAGTAAATCCGCGACTGGCGTGCGCCAGTCGCTTCACATCACGCTTTTGCCTGGCTGTACTGGCTGACCTTAAACAGGCGGCGGCAGTAGTCGAGGAAATAGCCGTAAACGGCTCCCATCAACATCGAAATCACAATATTCGAACTGACCGCCGCAGCGATCTGGTGCCAGTCTGCACCGACAGTCAGGAGAATGGCCACGTAAACCGGCGACTGGAACGTCACATACGCCAGAACGTCCGCCAGGTTTTTCACCCAGCCTGCGGGGCTGATACGACGCGCGAAGCGCATTACCGCATCGCGGTATAAACCGTAAGGCCATGCAATAATAATATTGACCGGGATCGCCACCAGACGAGAAGAAAGCGACTGCTCGAAGGACATTCCGGAGAGGAATATTTCGATCAGCATGTTCACGACGGAACAGTAAACAACCATCGCGAAAGTATCCGCCACCGCGTGGCGCAGGCGAGATTGCGGCGAGAACATGTCTGAACTCCTTGAGAAGAACACAAAAGAAACGATTTTCCTTCAGCGGTTAGTGCTTTAGGTTGGTTTGTTTGACATGTATAGCGTATATCTCTGAGTTTGAACTAACAACTAGTGATTAATTTTTATTTAATCGCCTTTTGTCCACAAAATTCTCTAAAGTTGTTCGTTTTTTGTTCCGATCGTTATAATCTGTCTTGTTTGATGGTTTTTTCATTAAAATCAATGAGTTGATTTTGTTGGTGGCGAAAGTCAGGAATCCTCCACCTGACGCGGCGCAGTATGCTGTAATTTGGATTAAAGTTGGCCATTTATATTAATGAAGTGATTGGATTCATCGGTGTCCTGTCAGCACCTTGCGCTATTATTAACAGTGACTTCTAAATATATTTACACTGATGCCCGTACGGACCCTTGGGTAGATATTTCAACTCAAATGAATTATTCTGTCGGCGATTTATCTATTTACCCCCCAAAGAAAAGGTTTTCAAATAATATGTCTTTGACGTTACAGAATCTTAATAATATCCGAACCCTGCGCGCGATGGCGCGTGAATTATCCCTGGACGTTCTTGAGGAAATGCTGGAAAAGGTCAGGGTCGTTACTGAAGAGAAACGCAGCGAGCTGACGGAATTAGAGCAGCAGCGTGCTGAGCAGCAGGAAAAAATTAATGCCCTGCTGGAGCTGATGAAAGCTGATGGTATTTCACCGACTGACCTGCTGGGTTCTGAACTGGCGCAGACGGGTAAGCCAGCGAAAAAGCGTAAGCCGCGTGAAGCAAAATATCGCTTTATTGACCAGAACGGCGAAGAGAAAACGTGGACCGGCCAGGGCCGCACGCCGAAGCCTATCGCCAGCGCGCTGGCAGACGGTAAATCACTGGATGATTTTCTGATCTAACGAATGAGCCGGGCGGAATACGCCGCCCGGCTGACTGTTCAGCAGACGCCGAAATCGCCTTCTTCGGTATAAGGCGCTACATCGGCGGCTTTCAGCGTATATTTCTCGCCTTGCTCATTGCTGGCCTGAACCGCCACAATGCTGTCACCGTTCACTTCGAGCACCTTCAGTTTCGGGCCGCCTTTACGCGGTTGCACATAATCACCGACAGAAAACATATTACCTCCTCATCGTTTTAGCGATCTTCACCTTAGCCCACGCATGACGCCGGGTACAGCGTATTTCACCGATTACTGCTTATGAGGTACGCCGGTTCCAGGGCATCACCTTGAGCAGTCGCGCCATGCCGCAAAAGCCCGTCACACCGGCGAACAGCAGCCCGGCTCCGACAAAACCGCTGAGCAGGAAAAAGCCGCTGGAGACGCTATAGCCCAGCACCACGCCGCAGAGTATCAACAGCCCGGCGGCAATTTGCACCTGACGCATCAGCGGCAGCGGCTGGGATTTGTCTTCGACGGTCGGCAGTCCGGCCTGTTTCCAGCCCTGAATGCCCCCTTCGACCACAAATGCCTCTGCGGGCGCGGCGGCCTGAGCAAGGCGGTCGGCATTCCCCGAGGTCCGGGCGCCGGACTGGCAGTGAAAAATCACCGTATCGCCCGCCTGCGCGTTAAGTGCGCCGGGTAAGGTATCCAGCGGGACGGACCGAGCGGCGGGAATATGCTCGCGGGCGTACTCATCGGCATCACGTATATCAATCAGTTTTGCGCCTTCAGCGACGCGGGCATTAGCCTGGCGCGGTGAAAGAAGAGGAAGTGACATGGCGACTCCTTACGGGCAATAAAGGGTTTTCAGGGTGCTGATAAGCTGATGTACCGCATCGTTTTTAATGAAATAGAGAATGCGCTGCGCGTCGCGAGTGCTGTCGATAAGCCCTTCCTCACGCATGCGCGCCAGATGCTGCGACGTGGCGGAAGGACTGAGCCCCGTGGCTCGCGCAAGCTCCCCCGCGCTGGTGCCGGGCGCTCCGCACAGGGTGCAGAGGATCAGTAGCCGACGCGGGTTGCTCATCGCTTTTAAAAGTGTGGCGGCCTGCCCGGCGCTGGCCTGAAGCTGTTCGAGTTCGGTCATAATAGTTTAGCATTTACTTAATTAAGTAAATGCTAAACTAATCCGATGCATTAAACCAGCGTCAAAAGCGTAAAAGAGGGTAAACGCGCGACCCGGAACTGGTACAGACGAATAAACTGACTATGCTTACAGCGTTCTCTTTATTGTTTTCAATGGATTAGATTGAACGGAGTGTTTATATGGGATTTTGGCGTATTGTTTTTACGATCCTCATACCGCCGCTGGGCGTGCTGTTGGGTAAAGGGTTTGGCTGGGCGTTTATTATCAACATTCTTCTGACGCTGCTGGGCTACTTCCCCGGCCTCATTCACGCGTTTTGGGTACAGAGCAAAAGTTAGGCGCGCCACAGTAAATCGCTATAGATATCGGTCAGTACCCCCGCTGGACCAAACTGCTGCTTGATCCACCGCGTGACCTGGCCGGTTGCGGCATGCTGCGTGGCGAGCAGCATGCGCGAATCCTGACGCGGGTTATTAATCCGTCGGGTGACCAGCAGCCCTGCTTCTACCGCCTCGCGGGCCATGTATTCCGGCAAAAAGCCAATCCCTTCGCCCAGGATCTGACACTGACATTTGGTGTTAAAGTCCGGCACCAGAATCGCCTCCTGCCCGTGCAGCAGCCAGCCGACCTTTTTGTTAATGGTGTGCGCGGTATCTTCCACCATGATGTTGGGATACAGGCGCAGCTGGCTTTCCGCTATTGGCTCCGGGGTGAACGCCAGCGGGTGTTCCGGCGCGATGGAAAACACCCAGCGAATGGCGCCGATCTCGGTGTAATCAATCCCGCCACCGTCCAGCAGCGTGTCCGGCGCGCCAATCGCGATGTTGGCCTGGTTGTTGATAATGGAGTCCCAGACGCCGTTGTAGACCTCGGTGGTCACGGTGATCTGACAGGTGGGAAACTGCTTTTTCAGCACCTGCAGCAGCCGCGCCGTGTGGCGTGGGGTATACAAAAGCTGGTTGATACAGATGCGCACCCGCGCCTCAATGCCCTGAGAAATGGTGTCAATCCCGCGCTTGATGGCGTGAAAGTCGTTAAGCAGGTCGGTGGCCTTACGGTAAAAGTAAAAACCGGACTCGGTCAGCTCGATGCTGCGCGTGCTGCGGACAAACAGCACTACGTCCAGCCCGGTCTCCATGCGCTTAATGGTGTAACTGATGGCAGAGGTCGTCACGCCCAGTTCGGCGGCGGCTTTGCTGAAGCTGCCGAAGCGTGCGGCGGTAGTAAAGGCCAGCAGGTTTTCCTCAGTAAAGATGGAATTCATATCTCACTCCCTTCAGCCATCAGTTTTGAACATATTTTAACAGCGTCGTTACAACGCATTTGAAGCCGATCACAGTTCTGACTCTTTGTCGAAAGCCGCACGCAGTAAGGCTTCTTGAGGCATAAGCATAATGCAGCCAGAAGCGCTGAAAAGTGGAGAAACATAAGAAAAAGGTTGCACAGACGCACGTTTTGACCGGTTTGTTGAATTTACCTCAACAATGAATTGACTGTCGATGAATCATTTTTAAGCGGATTCTTTTATCACCAGGCTGTTGCTATTCTCAGGTCAACAGAAATAAAAACATCGGGAGTCTGAATATGTCTGCGAACGAACTCGTTACTGAATTTCTGCTGGCGGCAGAAGAGGGCAATAGCGATGCGCTAAAAGCCTGTCTGGAGAAAGGCGTGGATATTAACGCCACCAATCGACAGAAAAGAACCGCCGTTATTAATGCCAGCCTGAAAAAGCATTATGACTGCGTGGCGTTATTAATTGCCGCCGGGGCGGATATTGATAAACAGGATCAGACCTGCTTTAACCCCTTCCTCATTAGCTGCCTGACCAACGATATCACCCTGCTGCGCCTTGTCCTTCCGGCAAATCCGGATCTCGACCGCCTGACGCGCTTTGGCGGCGTGGGCATTACCCCAGCCAGCGAAAAAGGGCACGTGGAGATCGTGCGCGAGCTGCTGGAGAAAACGGATATCAACGTCAACCACACCAACTTTGTCGGCTGGACGCCGCTGCTGGAAGCGATCGTGCTTAACGACGGCGGCGCTAAGCAGCAGGAGATCGTGAAGCTGCTGTTGGATCACGGCGCGAACCCGCACATGACCGATAAATACGGTAAAACCCCGCTCGAGCTGGCGCGGGAAAAAGGCTTCGATGCAATAGCTGACCTGCTGCTGGCGGCGGGCGCATAACGCATTCGGCCAGCCTTTTCCTGCTGGCCGCTAATTAAAACGCATTTTTACCGACGTGCATTTTACACGACGGCGGCCCCCTTTTATCCGCTTTCAGGAGAAAATAATGCCCACAAAAATCGTCATAAAAAAGAACACATATTTTGACTCCGTCTCATTAATGTCCGTTTCCACCAAAGCCAATAAATTACCGGGCGTCGAGCAGGCGTTTGTCGCGATGGCGACGGAAATGAACAAAGGCGTATTAAAAAACCTCGGGCTATTAACGCCGGAATTAGCGGAAGCCAAAAACGGCGACCTGATGATCGTAATTAAAGGCGACGCGGCGAATGATGAAACCCTGGCGGCCATCGAAGCGCTGTTCACGCGTAAAGAGAGCGGCGGCACCCATGAAGCGCGCTACGCCACGATTGCCAGCGCCAAAACTCATCGCCCGGAGAGCAACCTCGCGGTGATTTCCGTCAACGGCACCTTCGCTGCCCGCGAAGCGCGCCAGGCGCTGGAAAACGATCTCAACGTGATGCTGTTTTCCGATAACGTCTCGCTCGACGACGAGCTGGCGCTGAAGCAGCTGGCGCATAAGAAAGGTCTGCTGATGATGGGGCCGGACTGCGGCACCGCCATTATCAACGGCGCGGGACTGTGCTTTGCCAACGCGGTGCGCCGCGGACCGATTGGCATCGTCGGCGCATCCGGCACCGGCAGCCAGGAGCTGAGCGTGCGCATTCACGAATTCGGCGGCGGTGTGTCGCAGCTGATTGGCACCGGCGGGCGCGATCTCAGCGAGAAAATCGGCGGCCTGATGATGCTCGACGCCATCGACATGCTGGAAGCGGACGACGCGACCCAGGTGATTGCGCTGATCTCCAAGCCGCCGGCCCCTGCGGTGGCGGAGAAAGTGCTGGCCCGCGCGCGCGCCTGCCGCAAGCCGGTGGTTGTCTGCTTCCTCGGCCGCAGCGAACCGCCCGCCGATGAAGACGGCCTGCAGTTTGCGCGCGGCACCAAAGAGGCGGCCCTGAAGGCGGTCCTGCTCACCGGCATCAAAAAAGAGTCCCTCGATCTGCATCCGCTCAACTGGCCGTTGATTGAAGAGGTGCGCGCTCGCCTGACGCCGCAGCAGAAGTACATTCGCGGCCTGTTCTGCGGCGGCACCCTGTGCGACGAGGCGATGTTCGCGGCGCTGGAGAAATTCGACGACGTCTACAGCAACATCCAGCCGGATCCGGCTAAGCGCCTGAGCGACATCAGCGTCAGTAAAGCCCACACCTTCCTCGACTTTGGCGACGATGACTTCACCAACGGCAAGCCGCACCCGATGATCGACCCGACCAACCGCATCAGCCGCCTGTTGCAGGAGGCGCGCGATCCGGAGGTGGGCGTCATCGTGATGGACTTCGTGCTGGGCTTCGGCGCGCACGAGGATCCGGTCGGCGTGATGATCGACGCTATCAAAGAGGCGCAGGCGATCGCGAAGGCCGATAACCGTCCGCTTGAGATCCTCGGCTACGTGCTCGGTACCGACCAGGATCCGCAGTCGCTGGCGCAGCAGTGCCAGCAGTTGACCGACGCAGGCGTCATCTGGGCCAGCAGCAGTACCAACACCGGATTACTGGCACGCGAATTTGTCTGCAAAGGGGAGAAAGCATAATGACGACCTTATTCAACCAGCCGCTGAACGTGATTAACGTCGGCATTGCGATGTTCAGCGACGATCTTAAAAAACAGCACGTTCCCGTGACCCAGCTCGACTGGACGCCGCCGGGGCAGGGCAATATGCAGGTCGTTGAAGCGCTCGACCAGCTGGCGGAAAAACCGCTGGCGGAGAAAATCGCCGCCGCCAACCGCATCGCCCTTGAGCGCATTATTCAGTCCCATCCGGTGCTGGTGGGCTATGACCAGGCCATTAACGTTGTGCCGGGCATGACCCGCACCACCATTCTGCACGCCGGTCCGCCTGTCGCCTGGGAAAATATGTGCGGGGCGATGAAGGGCGCGGTCACCGGGGCGCTGGTGTTTGAAGGGCTGGCGAAAGATCTGGACGACGCGGCAAGGCTGGCGGCTTCAGGCGATATCACCTTCTCGCCGTGCCACGAGCACGACTGCGTGGGCTCGATGGCGGGCGTCACCTCCGCGTCGATGTTTATGCACATCGTTGAAAACAAAACCTACGGCAACCGCGCGTTCACCAACCTCAGCGAGCAGATGACGAAGATCCTGCGCATGGGCGCTAACGACCAGAGCGTGATCGACCGTCTGAACTGGATGCGCGACGTGCTCGGCCCGATGCTGCGCGACGCGATGAAGATCGTCGGCGAAATCGACCTGCGCCTGATGCTGGCTCAGGCGCTGCACATGGGCGACGAGTGCCACAACCGCAACAACGCGGGCACCACGCTGCTGATCCAGGCGCTGACGCCGGGGCTGATTCAGGCGGGCTATCCGGTGGCGCAGCAGCGCGAGGTGTTCGAGTTTGTCGCCAGCAGCGACTACTTCTCCGGCCCGACGTGGATGGCGATGTGTAAGGCCGCGCTGGACGCCGCGCACGGCATTGATTACAGCACCGTCGTCACCACCATGGCGCGTAACGGCTACGAGTTTGGCCTGCGCGTTTCCGGCCTGCCGGGGCAGTGGTTCACCGGCCCGGCGCAGCAGGTAATCGGCCCGATGTTCGCGGGCTATAAGCCGGAAGACTCCGGGCTGGACATCGGCGACAGCGCCATCACCGAAACCTACGGCATCGGCGGCTTTGCGATGGCGACGGCCCCGGCGATTGTTGCGCTGGTGGGCGGCACGGTGGATGAAGCCATCGACTTCTCGCGCCAGATGCGCGAAATCACCCTTGGCGAAAACCCGAACGTCACCATTCCGCTGCTCTCGTTTATGGGCATCCCAACCGCCATCGACATCACCAAAGTTGCGGGCAGCGGCATTCTGCCGGTGATTAACACCGCCATTGCCCATAAAGATGCGGGGATCGGCATGATTGGGGCGGGCATCGTTCACCCGCCGTTTAGCTGTTTTGAAAAGGCGCTGTTGACCTTCCGCGATCGCTACTTTTTATAAGGCAAGCATCCATGAAAAACATGAAACTGGAGTGGAAAAGAGGTGACTGGGCAGCGTATTTCGGGTTGATGACCAACAACCTGACTAATTTGCTGACCATGATGGGGCTGCTCATTTTTGTCGTCGGCATCCCGAAGGAGATTGTTTATGGACGCATCGCGCCGGCCTTCGGGCTGGCGGTGCTGGTGGCGAGTATTTGCTACGCCTGGTTCGGCATGCAGATGGCGCGCGCCACCGGGCGTACGGATGTGACCGCGCTGCCGTCCGGCCCGAGCGCGCCGTCAATTTTTACCGTGACCTTCCTGGTGTTGATGCCGGTTTATCAGCAAACGGGCGATGCGGAGTTCGCGATCCAGATTGGCCTGGTGTGGTGCTTCGTGGAGGCGATGATCCTCGCGGGCGGTTCGTTTTTAGGGGAAACCATCCGCAAGATGATCCCGCGTACCGTGCTGCTGTCGTGCCTCTCCGGTTTGGGCCTGCTGCTGCTGGCGATGAACCCGATGCTGCAGGCGTTTGAAGCGCCGACCGTGTCGTTTATCGTGCTGCTGCTGATCTTCATCAACTGGTTTGGCAAAAAGCCGATTTTCGCCCGTATCCCGACCGGCCTGCTGCTGCTGATAGCTGGTACCGCACTGGCGTGGATCTCCGGCCTGCAAAGCCCGGAAGCGATTAAAGCGTCTATGTCATCCTTCGGCTTTAATCCGCCGGAAGTGCACGTGGACAGCTTCATGCAGGGCCTGCCGCACGCGCTGCCGTATCTGGCCTCTGCCGTGCCGCTGGGGCTGGCGAACTACATCTTTGACCTGGAGAACATCGAAAGCGCCCACGCGGCGGGGGATGCATACCCGACGCGTAAGGTGATGCTGGCTAACGGTCTGGCGTCGATGCTCGGCTGCCTGATGGGGAACCCGTTCCCGGTGACGGTCTACGTCGGCCACCCTGGCTGGAAAGCGATGGGGGCCAGCATCGGCTACACGCTGGCCTCCGGCGTGACCATGTTCATCGTGCCGCTGTTCGGGCTGGGGGCATTTATGCTCGCCATCATTCCGATGACCGCCATCGTGCCGATTCTGGTGTTTATCGGCGTCGTCACCGCCAACCAGGTGGTGAGGGAAACGCCCAAAGTGGAGGTGCCGGTGATCTTCATCTGCCTGTTCCCGTGGGTCGCCAACTGGGCGCTGACGATGATGAACAGCGTGATGGGGGCGGCGGGCACCAGCGCGGCGAAGATCGGCACCGACGTGCTGCACAGCAAAGGAATTTATTACGAAGGCCTGGTGCATCTCGGCAACGGCGCGCCGCTCGCCAGCATGCTGTGGGGCTGTATCGCCATCTTCGCCATCATCAACAAGCCGCTGCGCGGAGCCGTTGCGGCCGCGGGTGGAGCGGTGCTGGCGCTGTTTGGGGTGATCCACGCCCCGGTGGTGGGCTTTGCCGAAGGCAGCTCGCTGATGTTTGTCACCGCGTATCTGATGATGGGCGGCATGTTTGTGGTGAAGCATGTGCTGGATAGCCGCGAAGCGGCGAGCGCGGCGGCACCGGTTTCTGAATCCTGATAATGCCTGATGCCCTCACCCTAACCCTCTCCCACAGGGAGAGGGAACGTTAATCCCCCTCCCTGTGGGAGAGGGCAGGGGTGAAGGCACCAGAACGCACCTTCGAAAGGAAACAAAATGAAAGAGCTTATGGTCGTCGCCATCGGCGGCAACAGCATTATCAAAGACAACGCCAGCCAGTCGATTGTACATCAGGCGCAGGCGGTGAAAGCGGTAGCAGAGTCGGTGCTGGAAATGCTGGCCTCCGACTATGACATCGTGCTCACGCACGGCAATGGCCCCCAGGTGGGGCTGGATCTGCGCCGCGCCGAAATCGCCCACGAGCGGGAAGGGCTGCCGCTAACCCCGCTGGCAAACTGCGTGGCGGACACCCAGGGCGGGATTGGCTACCTGATCCAGCAGGCGCTCAACAATCGCCTGGCCGCGCGCGGGGAGCAAAAAGCGGTCACGGTCGTTACGCAGGTGGAGGTGGATAAAAACGATCCGGGCTTTACTCACCCTACCAAACCTATCGGTATGTTCTTCACCGAGGCGCAGCGCGACGAGCAGCAGCAGGCACACCCGGACTGGCATTTTGTCGAGGATTCAGGCCGTGGCTACCGTCGCGTGGTGGCCTCACCGCAGCCGCTGCGCATCGTTGAGGCCGACGCCATCAAAACGCTGACGCAAAAAGGCTTTGTGGTGATCGGCGCGGGCGGCGGCGGAATACCCGTGATTCGCAGCGAGCAGGGCGACTACCAGAGCGTCGATGCGGTGATTGATAAAGATCTCTCCACCGCGCTGCTGGCACGCGAGATCGGTGCCGACGTGCTGGCGATCACCACCGGCGTGGAGAAGGTGTGCATCAACTTCGGCAAGCCAGACCAGCAGGCGCTGGACACCGTCAGCGTGGCGCAGATGACGCGCTACAGGGAAGAGGGCCACTTCCCGGCGGGCAGCATGTTGCCCAAAATCGTCGCCTCGCTGGAATTTTTACACCACGGCGGCAGGCGCGTGATTATCACCTCGCCGGACTGCCTGCCCGCGGCGCTGCGCGGGGAAACCGGTACCCATATTGTTAATGAAGGAAGATAAGATGAGTGAAAACAAAAGCCGCCGCGAATTTATTAGCCAGAGCGGCAAAATGGTCACCGCCTGCGCGCTGTTTGGCGCCACCGGATCCGTCGCGTATGCTGCTGACTCCGCGAAGCCAACCTGCGAGACGGGCAAACCGATGAGCATCACCGCGAAACATTACTATCTGGACAACGTGCTGCTGGAGGCCGGGTTCAACGTCGACGGCGGCGTGGCGACGAGCACCCGCACCGAGCTGAAAACGCTGGAGATTAACGACGGGAAGATCGTCGCCCTGTGCGATAACAAGCGCCACGCCGACGCCACGCTGCCGCACTACGATGCGGGCGGCAAGCTGATGCTCCCGGCGATGCGCGACATGCACATTCACCTGGATAAAACCTTTTACGGCGGTCCGTGGCGCTCCCTGAACCGCCCGGCGGGCACTACGATTCAGGACATGATCCGCCTTGAGCAGAAGCTGCTGCCGGAGCTACAGCCCTACACACAGGAGCGTGCGGAAAAGCTGATCGATCTGATCCAGTCGAAAGGCTCCACCATCGCCCGCAGCCACTGCAATATCGAGCCGACCTCCGGCCTGAAGAATCTGGAAAACCTGCAGGCGGTTTTATCGCGCCGTAAGCCCGGCTTTGACTGCGAAATCGTCGCTTTCCCGCAGCACGGCCTGCTGCTGTCAAACTCCGAAAAGCTGATGCGCGAGGCGATGCAGGCCGGAGCGCACTACGTGGGCGGGCTGGACCCAACCAACGTCGACGGCGCGATGGAGAAATCCCTCGACACCATGTTCCAGATTGCGCTGGACTACGACAAAGGTGTGGACATCCACCTGCACGAAACCAGCCCGGCGGGCGTGGCGGCGGTGAATTACATGGTCGAAACCGTGGAGAAAACGCCGGCGCTGAAGGGGAAGCTGACCATCAGCCACGCCTTCGCGCTGGCAACGCTTAACGAGCAGCAGGTGGATGAGATCGCCACCCGCATGGCGGCGCAGCAGGTGACCATCGCCTCCACCGTGCCGATTGGCACGCTGCATATGCCGCTCAAGCAGCTGCGCGATAAAGGCGTGTTTGTGATGACCGGCACCGACAGCGCGATCGACCACTGGTCGCCGTACGGTCTGGGGGACATGCTGGAGAAAGCGAATCTTTACGCTCAGCTCTACATCCGCCCGAACGAGCAGACCCTTTCCCGCGCATTAGGTATCGCCACCGGCGACGTGCTGCCGCTGAACGACAAGGGCGAGCGCGTGTGGCCGAAAGCGCAGGACGACGCCAGCTTTGTGCTGGTGGATGCCTCCTGTTCCGCCGAGGCCGTGGCGCGCATTTCACCGCGTACCGCGACGTTCCACAAGGGCAACCTCGTCTGGGGCTCGGTGGGCTAATGTGGTGCCGGGTGGCGCTGCGCTTACCCGGCCTACGGTTCACGGTTTTGTAGGTCGGGTAAGGCGAAGCCGCCACCCGGCAATGTTTTATACTGGGAGTCACATTCTAAAAGAGGGATCTGCCATGGCACAAAACATCTACGACAACCCGGCGTTTTTCGAAGGCTATGCCCAGCTTCCGCGCTCGGTTCAGGGGCTGGACGGCGCGCCGGAGTGGCCCGCGCTTAAGGCCATGCTGCCGGATTTAACCGGCAAATTGGTTGTCGATCTCGGCTGCGGCTACGGCTGGTTCTGCCGCGCGGCGCGCGAGCTGGGCGCGTCTGAAGTGACCGGCGTTGATATCTCCGAAAAGATGCTCGCCCGCGCAGCGGAGCTTACCGCTGACCCACAGATTCACTATCAGCGTAGCGATCTGGAATCTCTCAAGCTCAACGAGAACAGCCTCGATCTGGTCTATAGCTCGCTGGCGCTGCACTACCTGCCGGAACTGGATACGCTATTCGCCAGGGTTCAGCGCGCGCTCAAGCCCGGCGGCAGCCTGGTCTTTTCGATGGAGCACCCGATATACACCTGCGCCACCCGTCAGGGCTGGCTGACCGACGATAACGGCGAGCGGTTCTGGGGCGTTAATCGTTATCAGGACGAAGGCAAACGCGTCAGCAACTGGCTGGCGGACGGGGTGGTGAAATACCACCGCACGCTCGGCACCACGCTTAACGCGCTGATCGGGGCCGGATTAACGATAAGCGACGTCAACGAGTGGGGGCCAACGCAGGCGCAGATTGACGCCTGGCCCGCGCTGGCCGAAGAGGCGGAGCGCCCGATGCTGGTGCTGATCGCAGCCCGTAAGGCTCAGTAACCCACCTTATACACCCGCCCGCTCTGCACGCCTTCCACGCTGCGGCGATAGGCCTGCGCCACGGTCGCGGCGGGAACGCTCTCAAAGCCCGGGAAGAAGCCGTCGTAGGTTTCGACGGATTCGGTGAGTACCGTCGGGCTAATCAGGTTGATGCGGATCCCGCGCGGCAGCTCGCAGGCTGCGGCGCGGACAAACCCTTCCAGCGCCGCATTCACCGTGGTGGCATTCACGCCCTGGGCAATTGGCTCGTGCGCCACGATGCCGCTTATCAGCGTAATCGAGCCGCCTTCGTTCAGATAATGCTGGCCGGTCAGCGCCAGGCGCACCTGCCCGAGCAGCTTGTCCTGCAGGCCCTGGTTGAAGTCGCTGTCCTTCATGGTCGCGAGCGGGCCAAAGTAAAGACCCCCGCTGGCGGAGACAATCGCGTCCACCGGGCCGATTTTCTCAAACAGCGCCTGGACGCTCGCCTGCGAGGTGATATCCACCTGCTCGTCGCCCTGCGTGCGGCCGACGCGGATGACCTCGTGGCGACGACTCAGCTCTTCCGTTACCGCACGACCGACCGTACCGCTGGCACCAATAATGACGATTTTCATAGCCGACTCCTTATGTTGTGAGCCTTCATTCTTTAATAAATAAAAATGCAGATAAACTGGGCTAAAGTTAGAAGATTGCTAACCAGAGGTTTGGAATATGGATAAGCTTCGCAGCATGGAGACCTTTATTGCCGTGGTTGAAAGCGGCAGTTTTACCGGTGCGGCGGCTCGGCTGGAGATGTCGGCGGTAATGGTGGGGAAATACGTTGCGCTGCTGGAATCACAGCTCGGCACCCGCCTGCTGGAGCGTAACACGCGGCGCCAGAGCCTGACCGACGCCGGGCGGGTCTATTTCGACGAGTCGAAGCGGGTGCTGGAGCAGGTCGCGATCGCCGAAAGCGCCGTGGAACGCCTGCGCGCCGCGCCGTCCGGCACCCTGCGCGTGACCGCACCCACCTCGTTTGGCGGCAGCGCGATCGCGCCGCTTACGGCCTCTTTTTTACAACGCTACCCGGAGGTGCGCATCGAGCTGGATCTCACCAACCGGATGGTGGATCTGGTGGAGGAGGGCATCGATCTGGCCATTCGCATTGGCGACATTCACAACGACGATCTGGTGGCGAAATACCTCTGCCCTTACCGGATGGTGATCTGCGCGGCGCCGGACTACCTTGCGCGCTACGGTACGCCGCAAACCCCTGCCGATCTGGTGGATCATCTCTGCTTATCCCACAGCGTGTGGACCGCACGCAACGAGTGGCGGCTGCCGGGCGTCGAAGGCGAGGTGCGCTGGAAGCGGGACGCGGTCTTAAGATGCAACGACGGCTACGGGCTGCGAATGGCCGCGAGAGCCGGGGCGGGGCTATTGCTGCAACCGGAGGTGCTGGTGGCGGAAGATCTGGCAAGCGGCAGGCTGGTGCGCGTGCTGGAGGCGTTCACGCCCGCGCCAAGGCCGGTGCATTTACTGTGGCGCCAGGATTTGCGGCCGCTGCCTAAACTCACTCAGTTTATTGCGCACATCATGCAGAATGGGCATGTCAGCGTTAATTAGGGCAACGTCCTGTTGGTGCTTTGAGGGGGCCACACTCGTCATAGCCGTAGACGGTGTAGCCCTTCTGCTTCATGCAATTCGATATTTTGTCGTTTCTGGCAACGATTTCCTGAAGTGTTTGGTCAGGTCTGCTGCTGCCCCCGTTATAGCTGCCGTCATCAAGATTGGCGTCTTTGTCTACGCCACAGAAGTAAAGATCTTTCTTGCGCTGCTCATTACCGGTGTAGCCTCCCGGCCCCGGCTTCTGGAAGGTTTGAGCATAACGAACATATTTATAGTCGGTAGAGTCCATGTTACCGACAACACAGCCGCTCAGCAGGAAACAGGATAACGTTACGATGATTTTCATTATTGATACCTTACGAGAATCTGCCGACAGAGAAGCCCACACCGAGCAGTTTAGCGAGGATCCTACGAAGCGCATGAAAAGAAGTTATCAAATCCAGGGACTTGTGCTAGTAAGAGTGGTCATATCATAAAAAAAGAAGGTAACAAGAGAATGTCCGTGAGTAAACTCGCCAGCAGCGCGCAGGGCCTGCAATCATCTGCCATCCGTGAATTATTAAAACATAGCAAAATGGCAGGCGTCATTTCGCTGGGCGGTGGGATTCCTAATCCCGATCTGTTCGATCACGAAGGGCTTAAAATTGCTGCCGATGCCGTCTTATCACAGCATTTTGGCGAGGCGTTCCAGTACGGCCTGACGGAAGGCGTACCGGGACTGCGCGAGGAAATTAAACGCATCTGCGAGGGGCGTGGTATCGCCTGTAAGGCCGATGATGTTGTTATTACTTCCGGCTCGCAGCAATCCCTCGACGTGCTGGCGCGTGCATTAATCAACCCGGGCGATACCGTTGTGGTTGAGCGTCCAACCTATCTTGCTGCGCTGCAGGTCTTCGGCCTGGCGCAGGCAAATTTTGAATCCGTTGGCACCGACGGCGACGGCATGAAGGTGGATGAGCTTGAAGCGCTGGCGGCAAATAAAACCATCAAAGCGGTCTATATTGTTCCGACGTTTGGCAACCCTGGCGGGGTAACCCTTTCTGAGGCGCGTCGCAAACAGCTGGTGGAATTATCGAAGCGCTATGACTTCGTCATTATTGAAGACGATCCGTACAGCGAAATTAATTATACCGATGAAGTTTTCCGCCCGTTAATTGCCCATGCCAAAGATATCGGCAACGAAGAGAACGTGGTGTATACCTCGACCTTCTCCAAAATTCTTGCTCCAGGAACCCGCGTGGGCTGGGTGCTGGTGCCGGAATGGCTGAAGCGCGCAGTAGTAAACCTTAAGCAAACCACCGACCTGCACACCAGCACGCTGTCGCAGCTGATGACGTATGAATACCTGAAAACCGGTCGTCTGCCCGATCAGATTAAAACGATCCGCGAAGCCTATCGCCAGAAATACCAGACGTTCGCAACCGAGCTGGAGGCCGAGCTGGGCGATGTGATGTCGTTCCACAAGCCTAAGGGCGGCATGTTCCTGTGGGCGAATATGAAAAATGGTAGTAATACCACTCGCTGGCTGGAAAAAACGTTAAGTAACGGCGTAGTATTTGTGCCGGGCGAATTTTTCTACTGCAATGAGCCAGACCATTCAACGCTGCGTATGTCGTTTGTCACGCCAACGGATGAAGAGCTGAAGGAAGCCGTTCAACGCCTGAAAAAATCGCTGTAAAAGACCTGCGCATAATGGCTTTCCTGCCGTTATGCGCAATACGCGTTCAGGGCGGCACGGGCCGCGATCGTCCATGGAGATCTCCATGTTTGAATTTCTGTTCGGTGTCGTTACGCACACGCCTGCCTGGGTGTGGGTGCTGTTTATCTTCCTTATCTCTCGCGGCATTAAAGCCCGCAGGCCTGCCACCGTTACGCTGGAGAGGCTTGCCATCATTCCGGCAATATTTCTAATCTGGGATATCTACGATCTGGTGGTCTACCGCACGCTGACGCCCGGAACTGTCGCATTGTGGACGGCGGGGATCCTCGCCGGAGCCGCGCTGGGGTATTTCCTGATTAAGCAGGCGGTTATCACTCGCGCAGATGCGCCGCGCAGCCTTTACCGTCAGGCAGACTACACCGCGCTGCCGTTTATGATGCTGGCGTTCGGCGTCAAGTATGTGCTGGGCGTGATGAGCGCGGTCTCTCCCCAGACGATGCAGCAGCCCGCCATGAGCGCGCTGGCGATTGTCTCCGGCGGCGCGTTTGCCGGCGTGTTTCTCGGGAAATTTGCGCGTTATATTGGCGTGTATAACAGCGCCGCACCGCGCCCGGCGAAGTAAGGTTATTCTGTCGCGTGTGCCAGCATGCGATCTGCAGCATCGCCGCTGAGTGCTCGCGTGACTTCATGGATCCGCCAGATTTTCCCTTCACGCAGCGCGGCAAACAGGTAAACCTCGATCTCTGCCTGACGACCATCAGGATAAGTGACCGTCACGATATGCCGGTCAGCCAGAAGTTCGTCATGACAGGCTATCTCTACCACGGTAAAGGCGATCGCGCGGATCTGCGAGCTGACGTGGCTCAGATGCTGGACAAAATCCCGGTAGTCAAGCGCGTGACCGTCCGTAAACTGCTGGTAATCGGGCGTAAATACCTCTGCCGGATCGATATCGCCGTTGAATAAGCGGGTTAACAGGCAGGCCATCTTTTCGCGCTGCGCGGCGTTGTCGGTGTGGGATATCAAGGATGTGATAATGCTCATGCGGGCTCCTTATATGGTGAATCACCATTATCCTTGACAGCCGAAGTCGCAGTTTCTCTAATATGCCGAAGAATAACGATTTTCGGTCAAAATGATATGGTCAGAGTTGAAACGCTCCTTCATCCCGGCGGGTACCGAACGCCCTGGCACAGTCATCGCACCGGCCAGCTGTGGCGCATTGCAGCGGGGCTGCTGGTCATTGAGACGCCGCAGGCGCGATCGGTCGTACCGGCAAAACACATCGGTTGGATCCCTCCGGATCGGCAGCACGCCGCTTTTTCCGAAAGTGCGGTAGAAGGCTGCGCTATCTTTCTTGACCCCGCCGGGTGCGCAATGCTTCCCGATACGCCCGCGCTGTTCGAGCCCGACGATCTCACCCATGCACTGTTTTCCCGTTTATGCGATGCAGAGAGCGAGTACGATCCGCGAAAGCTTACTTTGCTGCTGGATGAGCTTGCCCTGACGCCCCAGGCTCGCTTTTCTCTGCCCGTGCCGACGGATCCGCGTCTGAAGAACGTGGTCAGCCATTTGCTGCAGTTTGTCGATGATAACCAGACGGTTGAGAGCCATGCTGTTCATGCTGGGATGAGCGTGCGTACGTTCAACCGTCGGTTTAGCGCCCAGACCGGAATGAACTTTGTTAACTGGCGGCAGCTGGCGCGCGTCATGCGGGCAATGGAGTGGCTGGCGGCGGGGAAGCCGGTAGGGTGGATTGCGCTGTCCTGCGGCTACAGCAGCGTCAGCGCATTTATTGAGGTTTTCAGAGCGTGGACCGGTAAAACGCCGGGGCAGTGGGTGATTAAAGAAGGCCCTTTTGGGCGAAGGTAATGCGCGTGGCTGCGTTGAGATCCAGCTCTTTTAACGATTCCGGATTCACCCAGGCGATCTCCTGAAACTCTTCATTAAACGTGACTTCCCGGTTGGCGCTGATGCAGTCGAAGATCAGATAGATCATGTAAATCTCCTCTGTGGTGCCATCGGCGTAGGTTTTCACCTTGATGTCATCGCGAAAAGCCCATGGCGTAACCGAGACAATCTCCAGCGCTTCGCCCAGCTCTTCGCGGATCTCACGGCGCAACGCCTGTTCCATGGTTTCGCCCGGTTCCATTCCACCGCCGGAGAGAGCCCACTGGCCGGGGAACACGCCGCGATCGTCGGCCATTTTACACAGGAGGTAGGCACCGTCATTCTGGATGATGGGGCAGACAATGGTTCGTTGGCGCATGATTTCTTCCTGAAAAATGAGTTTGGGCTACTTTAGCAGAAGAAGTGGGGAGGTTATGTTAGGGATGTTCGATTCTCATCCCTCGGTATTCCACGTTTTGTGATGCCCTCACCCCAACCCTCTCCCACAGGGAGAGGGAGAAAACCACGTTCCCCTTAGCTTTAGAACGTAGGCCGGGTGAGGCGATTGACTACCGCTCCCGCAGCGCCTCTTTCGCCCGGTTAAACGGCTTGATCAGATAATCCAGCACCGTTTTCTCGCCGGTCTTAATGTCCACCGTCGCAATCATCCCCGGCACAATCGAGAAGTGCCTACCCGCCTTATTCACCAGGTAATCCTGGCTGGTGCGGATAAACACCCGGTAATAGAACACTTCCGGCTTGGCCTCGTCCTGGATGGTATCCGGGGATATCGTCTCCACCACGCCGTGCAGGCCGCCGTAAATGGCGTAATCGTAGGCGGTGATTTTAACCAGCGCCTCCTGGTTCGGGTGGATAAAGGCGATATCGCGCGGCGACAGGCGGGTTTCGATCAGCAGGTGATCGTCCACCGGCACAATCTCCATCAGCTCGCCGTTGGGCGGGATCACGCCGCCGATGGTGGTGACCTTAATGTTTTTCACGATCCCGCGTACCGGGGATTTTACCGTCAGACGGGTCACGGAATCCTGGCGGCCTTTGAGGATCGCTGAAACCATATCCACCTCGGCGTTGGCCTTGGATAACGCCTCGCGCGCCTGAACGTAATACTGCGAGCGCACGTCCGTGAGCTTCAGCTCCAGATCGCTTTTCTGCCGCTGCAGGCGCAGCACCTCCACGTGGCTGGCGGCGCCGGTTTTGACCAGCCGCTGGGTGATGGCCAGCTCCTTGTTGGCGAGATCTAACGCGGCGCGCAGCTCCCGCTGGGTATCTTCCAGCTGCGCGCGGCGTGAGTTGTAGAGGCGCGTTTCGTCAGCAATCAGATCCGGCCACTTTGCCAGCGAAGGGGGAAACTTCAGCGGGAGATCGTTCACCTCAGCGTACAGGCGGGCGCTGGAGGCCAGTGAGGCCCGGTAGCGCGCCGCGCTTTCGCCGACGTTCGATTCGGAACGCGTCGGATCGAGCCGCGCCAGCACCTGTCCGGCCTGCACCTGATCGCCCTCGTGAACGTTCAGCTCGGTGAGGATCCCGCCGTCGAGAGACTGTAGAACCTGCTCGCGCGAGCTGGGGATTACTTTACCCGAGCCGGTTGATACCTCATCCAGCACGCCAAACCACGCCCAGACGCCCAACACCACAAACATCAGCAGCGAGAAGATCACGATCCGACGCGCGCCGGTGTAGCCGCTTTCGGAGTCGAGGGCGTTATCCAGATCGTCCATTGCCGCCACGTCACGCTGACTGATTTTCATTTTTCCACTCCCGTCCGGTTGCTGCCTGCTGCTGTTGCTGCTGCATACGGCTGTTGTTCAGCGCCTGGGCCTTTGGCGCGTCCATCACCAGCATTCCCTCTTTCAACACCACGACGCGCTCCACCAGTTCCAGCACCGGTACGCGATGCGTGGCGACAATCAGTGTGCGATGCCCGAGCCAGTCGCCAAGACGCTGGATGAATTCCCGCTCGGTGTGCTCGTCCAGCGACGCGGTGGGTTCATCCATCAGCACAATATTCGGATCGCGCAGGAGCATCCGCGCCAGCAGAATCGACTGGCGTTGCCCGCCGGATAATCCCACGCCGTTTTCCATGATTGGGTAGTCCAGCCCCTTGGGCAGCTTCTGCACGAAGCCTGCCGCGCCGGTCAGCTCCAGCGCCTCGAAAATCTCTTCGTCGGTGGCGCGCGGCATGCCGAGGGTGATGTTTTCGCGCAGGGTGCCGTAAAACAGCCGCGCGTTCTGGGTCATAAAGCCGACGTTGCGCCGGACGTCGGCGACGTCGAGATGCGGCAGGCTGAAGTTATCAAGCCGCAGCTCGCCGGCCGCCAGATCCATCCCGCCCGCCATGGCCTGCAGCAGGGTCGATTTGCCCGCGCCGTTGCGCCCGAGGATCGCCACTTTTTCTCCCGGCCGGATCTCCAGCCGGTTAATGCGCAGCGCCATGCGCGGATCGTCCGGCTGATAGCGGAACTGCGCCTGCTCGAAAAGATAGTGTCCGCGCAGCACGTCCTGGCGGATCGGCGTCTCCTCGCGCTGGTTTTCGGTGGGAAGCTGCATGATGCTGTCCAGCCCCTCTTTTGCCGCTTTGACCTGCTGCCAGCGCGCCAGCACGCCGCACAGCGTCGCCATCGGGGCGATCATGCGGGAGGCCAGCATCGACGCGGCGACCACCGAGCCGGTAGTCAGGGTGCCGTCGATCACCATCGGGGCGCCGACAACAATCACCCCGGCGTAGACCAGGCTCTGTATGGTCATCCCCCAGCTGATCAGGTTCTGCGTCAGCTCGCGGGTGCGCAGGCCGGATTCCGCAGTGATCTGGATATAGCTGTTCCACTGCTGCAAAAAGCGGTTTTCCGCCTGCATCAGCTTGATGTCCTCCAGCCCCTGCACGCTCTCCACCAGCACCGCGTTGCGCAGGGTCGATTCATGGGCCGACTGTTTCGCCAGCTCCGCCAGCTTCTTCTGCAGCAGCAGGCCGGGCAGGACCATGATCACCGCCGCGACCGGGGCGATCCACGCCAGCTGCGGGGCGATGATCGCCAGCACCACCACGAACAGGAGAAAGAAGGGCAGATCAACAATCGTCGAGATGGTAGACGAGGTCACCATCTCGCGGATCTGCTCCAGCTCGCGCAGCTGAGAGATAAAGCTGCCGGTGGAGCGGGGGATCGCGCTGTTGCGCAGCCGCAGCGCGTGGCCGAAGACGCGATCCGAAACGCGCATGTCCGAGCGCTTGCCGAGCAGATCCATAATGTGCCCGCGCGCCACGCGCAGCACAAAGCCAAACAGGGTGGCAATCAGCACCCCGATGGTCAGGACGTAAAGCGTCGGATAGGACTGGGCGGGGATCACCCGGTCATAGACCTGCATGGAAAAGACGATTCCGGAGAGCGACAGCACGTTGATAAAGAGGGCGGCCAGCATGACCCAGCTGTAGGGGCGCAGATCGCGCATCACCAGCCGGTAGAGCCAGTCCGGACGGTATTTTGAGATATAGGCGTCCACGCGGCTGTCCTTCAGCGCGGCGAGGGGACGCAGGGCAATAACGTGGCGGATAGCGGGCAGCATCGCCGTCATCGACAGCCGGTTGGTATAGGTCTCATTGTCGAAAAAGCTGACCTCCAGCGTATCCTCCCCGTCGAAATGCTCGATCACGCCGATCCTGCCGTCGTTCATCGCCACCACTACCGGCAGACGCCAGCTGTTGATCGCCTGCCGATCGTCGGTAAGGAGCTGAAACGACAGCCCCGCTTCGCGGGCCAGCTGGGTGAGGGCGGGCACCATCGGTTTGCCTTTTAGCCACGGCGCGCCCGCGATGAGCGAGCCGGGCGAGCAGGCGACGCGGTAGCGCGTGGCGACAAAACCAAAGGCCTGCGCCCACTGCGCCAGCGCCTCATCCGTCATCGTTTCACCCTGCGGGATTTCGCGTTGCTTCATGGCTGGATCTCCACGGTCTGGATGGTGCGGTTATCAAGATCGAACGCATGGCGCAGCTGCCCGGTGTTATACAGGCAGTTGAGCTGCAGCTGGTGCAGCTGACCGAGGGTCTGCTGCTGGGTGAAGCGCGCCTGATAGACCTCCTGCTCGGCGTTGAGCACGTCGAGCAGCGGGCGCGAACCGAGATCGAGATACTGCTGCTGGTACAGTTCGCGGGTGCGGGCGCTGAGGGCTTCCTGGCGGCCCTGAATTTGCAGCGTGCTTTGCAGGCTCATCACCTGGCTGCGGGCTTCCAGCAGCTTCTGGCGGACGTCAAGACGCGTACGCTGAATGGTGGACTGCGCCGCCTCCACCGCGTGTCCGGCAGCGTTACGCCGGGCGGTGAGGCCGCCGCCCTGATAGAGCGGCATCTGCACTTTCACCCAGGCGGAATACTGGGTGCGATCCCGGGTTTCACTCCCCGCGTAGCGATCGTTCATATAGTGACGCACCTCCGGCTCCAGCGAGACGGTGGGTGTCATCTGCGCGTCGGCATAGTCGAGGTTCGCCTGGGCGACGTTAGCCTGCGCCCAGGCGGCAAGTACCGCGGGCACCAGACGGTCATCCGGCTCGGCGATGTCGCAGCTCCGGCCCAGCTTTTGCGGAAAGTCATTGCTGATTGCGTTCAGGCTGTTCCAGCCGAGAAAGCTCATCAGCGTGGCGCGGGCGCTGTCCAGGCTGGCCTGGTACTGCATCAGCTGGGCGCGCGCGCCTTCAATGCGCGCATCGGTCTGCACCACGTCAGAGAGCGACGTGGCCCCTTCGTCGTTACGCTGGCGGGTCAGCGTGCCAATCGAGGAGAGAGCGTCGAGCTGTTCTTTAGCGGTGTCGACCATCTGCTGCAAGGTTTGCACCTGCACCATGGCGATGGCGGTATCGTGGGCAATAGTGTCGATACTCACCAGCACGTTGGCCTGCTGCTGAGCAACGCCCGCGCTCTCGGCGCGCACCTGGCTGGCCACTTTGCCAAAGTCGTAGAGCATCTGTGAGAGAGAGAGCACCAGCGACGGGGTAAAGCCGTTCTGGTCGCCGTCATGGGAATAGCCGTTGTCCACGCCGGCATTAATCTGCGGATAGTATTTTGATTTAGCGACGTCCACCTCTTCGCTCTGTTCATAGAGTTTTCCCACGGCTTCGCTGATCGCCGGGTGCCAGGTGACGGCGCGGTTAACGGCATCGCCAAGCTGCAATGAACCGGGTGCGGCTTTGCCGGCCGCAGGTGCGACGCGGCCATTGAGCGAGGGGAGTTCCTGCGTTTCGCGAAGCTGCCCGGTATTGATGATTGCCGCCGGGTTCGCGCAGAGAGCGGGCATAGATATCAGGCAGCACGAGAGCCACCAGTGAGGCATCTTCATTCCCATGTCATGTCCCTATTAAAAAGAGTATGTCTTTATTATTTATGCCCGGGCGCTGTGCGCCCGGGTCATCTCTTGCAGGTGCTATCAGGTAATGATGTGTTGCTGGTTAACAAGCTCGTCGTATGTGGTCTGAACGTTATCAAGCGTAACGAGTGCAGTATTAGTGTAGGTGGACCCTGCACCATCACGGTCGATGGAGATCACGGTATTGCCATTACTATTAGTAACATGGAGATAATTCCCCAGCGTCGAGGCGCTACCGTTCCAGCCCACCAGCAGATCGCCGATGTCGATTTTGTCCCCCTGCGCCAGCGAGAAGCCGGTCCAGTGATCGCCCCCGGTGCTGCTGACGTTACCCGCCGTGGCATTTCCCACCGTACTGTTCAGCACCTGATAAATCAGCGTATCGCCGTAGGCCGTACCGGTGATGGCGTCGTTATGCTCCGAGCTGATGAACTGCGGCGCCATATTGATGGTCAGCGTGGCGGTATCCGTGTTGCCGTTGGCATCGGTCAGGGTGTAGTTGAAGGTCTCCTTCGACGTCATGGTTGAGAGCGATACCCCGCTGTTGAGGGTATAGGTGTAATGACCGTCAGCGCCGATCGCCAGGATGCCATAATGGCCGGTGATGTTCACCGTTGCGCTGCCGGTATACGGATCCAGCGTGGTGGTCACGCCGTTGTACCCGGTCACGCTCAGGCGGGTATCCACCGAGTGGAGCTGATCCAGCACGCCGCCAGAGTCGGTGCCGTCAAAGATATTGCCGTTGACGGTGTGGCTGCCGGTGACGTCAAAATCACTCAGCGAGTAGGTGGTGCCGTTCACGCTTGGGGTGATGGTGATGGTCCCGACGCTCAGCCCCGGTACGCTACCGGTAAAGTTCAGCGTATAGGTCCCGGCGTTGAGATCCAGCCCGGTCAGCGGAACGTCGATACTGCCGCCCAGCAGCGAGGCGCCGCTGAAGGAACCGCTGCGAATCACGCCCGACCCGTCGCTGATGGACCAGTTCACCGTCAGTCCGCCCAGCGACAGCAGCGAGGCCACGTTAAAGTGCAGCGACGCGTTGTGCAGCGCGGTGTTCGCGTCGACCACGAAGGTTCCGCTGCCGGAGCCCTGGGTTGACGAGAGCAGCGCCGTCGTCCAGCTGGCGGTGCCCACGGTGGTATCCGAGTAGACCGACGTGTGGTGCACCGAGGTGAGGTCCATCGTGGCGCTGACATCGTTCACCGCATCCATCGCCTGGGCGGTTGGGGTGATGTTGAGCGATGCCGTATCCTTCGAGCCGTCAGGTGCGGTAACGGTGTAGACGAAGGTGTCAGGCGTGCTGATATGGTCCGCCCCCACGCCGCTTCTGAGGGTGTAGGTGTACTGGCCGGACGAATTGATGGTCAGCGTGCCGTATTCCCCCTGAATGTCGGTTGTTCCACTGCTGTTGACCGCCACGCCGTTCACTTCGGTGACCACCGTGCCCGCCGGAACAGGGTCATTCGCCAGCACGTCGCCCGTGGTGGTTTCGCTGATGCTCGCCACGCTGTAGACATGATCCTGCAGAACGCTCAGCGTGTAGCCCGTCAGGACGGCGATCCCCGATGCGGTATTGAGTAAGAACAGGTACTCCCCGGCCGGCAGATTCAGCGTCAGTTGGGATGAGGTCCCCCCCAGCAGCGGGGCGCGCAGCCAGCCCGACTCGACGCGAACCTGCTCGAAGGTCTGGGTGGCGTTGTTGAACTTATAGACGTACAGATCGAACACCGACGCCAGCGCCACGCCACCCACGGAGGCCTGGATGGTCATGGTGCGGGTCGTGCCTTCCTCCACGTTGTAGATAATCGGGTTGGTCATGTCGTCCAGCAGGTTAAGCCCCAGCGTGCTGCCGAGATTAATGCCCACCAGGGTAAAACCGTTCTGAGACGAGGCGCCGTTATTAATCTCGCTCACGGTGGTGTCAAAGGTCAGCGAGGCCGTGTCGTCCACTGCCACAATACCGTTGATTACCGTACCGGCACCCAGAGACAGTACCAGGTTTGCTGACGCGCTGACGCCGTTATGGGTAATGGTGTAGGTAAAGCTCTCCGTCCGGCCAATGACCGCGGCGCTGGTGTCGGTCAGGTTGTAGGTGTAGCTGCCGTCGCGGTTGATGGTCAGCGTACCGTACTGGCCCTGGATCACCGTGCCGTCGGCATTCACGCTGGTGGTGACGCCCTGGGCGTTAGTGACCGCGGAGATGGTGGTTCCGGCCGGCGCGTTGTCGCTGCCGGCGGTCGGGTCCGTATCGAGGATCACGTTGCCGTTGAGGCTGGTTTCGCCCGTGACCGTACCCGGACCGGTCTCTTTCACCGCCACGTCGAGGCTGGTGTAGGAGCCGGTTGCCAGCAGGTTGGTGTTGTAGCTGAGCACGCGATAGTTGCCGTCAGCCAGCCCGGTCAGGTTCAGCGAGACGCCGGTTGCGCCGAGGGTCAGGAGATCGGCAAACTGCGGTTGGCCGGTGTCCACCACGGTGGTCCAGGCGCCGTTGACGTAATGCTGAACCACCAGTTCAAGGGTGTTGAGCAGAGAGAGCACCGCTCCCGTGGCGTTGGCGTTCACCACGATATCCGCGCTGCCGCCGCTGCCCACCGTGAAGTTGACCTGGGCCGTATCATTGCCCAGCAGCGTCAGGACGTTGCCGACGGCGCCGACCAGCAGGAAGCCGTAATCGCTGTACTGGCTGTTGGTCACGGTTGCCGTGGTGCTGAGGTTCAGCTCTTCGACGTTATTGCTGGCGGAGAGCGGCACCACCGGCGCAAGGGCGGAGCCCGGCAGCGAGGTGTTGCCCGCGGCATCGGTGGCGGTGATCTGCAGCGTCTGGCCTTCGGTCTGTTTGTTAATGAAAGTGTAGGTGTAGGTGCCGTTGCTGCCCGCAATGGCGGTCACCGTCGAGCCGTCCGCAAGGCGGATCGCGACGGTGCTGCCTGCTTCCGCAGTTCCGGTCAGGACGCTACCGTCGGCGTTGAAGGTTCCGGTTGGTGCCGTTGGGGCGGTCGTATCGACGATAATCGTCGTCACGGCTGACGCCACGCTGGTGTTACCCGCCGCATCGGTGGCCGTGGCGGTGAGGTTATGCGTTCCTTGCGTCAGCGTGGTGGTTTGCGGCAGGGTCCAGTTTCCGCTGCCGTCGGCGGTCACCGTGCCCACCAGCGTGATGCCATCGTAGATCCGCACCGTGGCATTCGCTTCGGCGGTACCGCTCAGCGTTGGGCGCGTGTCGTTGGTCGGATTTGTTCCGGTCACCGGCCCGGTGACGCTGCCGACATCATCAATGACCGAGCTGATGACCGGTGCGCCCGGCGCGAGGGTATCGACGTTAATTACATACCCGGCGGTAGGCGCGCTCGCGTTGCCCACCGCATCGGTGGCGGTAAAGGTTAAATTGTGCGGACCGTTGCTCAGCGCCGGGGATGGCGTAAAGCTCCACGCCCCGCCGGTCGCCGTCACGCTGCCGATTTGTACGCCGTTATCAAAGATTTTCACCGTTGACCCGGCTTCCGCTGTGCCGCTGAGGGTTGGCTGCGCGTCGTTGGTGAACCCGCCGTACGCCACCGGCGTCGCCGCATTGCCCACGTCATCCAGAATGCTGGTCAGCACCGGCAGCGCAGGCGGCGTGGTGTCGACGGTGAGGCTGAAGCTGGTGGAGGACACGCTGGTGTTGCCTGCCGCATCCGTCGCCTGCGCGGTAAAGCTGTGCGCGCCTGCTGTCAGCGTGGTGTTGAGCAAGATACTCCAGCTTCCGTTGCCATCCGCGGTGCCTGTTCCGACAAGGGTTGTTCCCTCATAGATGTTCACGGTGGCAAACGGTTCGCTGGTCCCAACAAGGCGCGGAACGGTATCGTCGGTTGTTTGCCCGGACGTGAGCGGGCCGGTGATGCTTCCCACGTCGTCTATCGCCTGGCTGATAACCGGCGCGTTCGGTGCCGAGGTATCAACAATCAGGGTAAAGCCCGGCGAGGTCGGGCTGACGTTGCCCGCTGCATCGGTGACCGTGGCGGTCCAGGTATGGCTGCCGCTGGCCAGCGGCGTTGACGGCGTAAAGCTCCATGCGCCGGTAGCGTCCGCCTGAACGGTACCGACCGGCTGGCCGTTCTCATACACGGTGACCGCGGCGTTCGCGGTCGCGGTGCCGTTCAGCGTCGGCGTGGTGTCGTCGGTGCTCTGCCCGGAAGAGAGCGGGGTTTGAATGCTGCCCACATTGTCACCCGCGGTCGAAATGACCGGCGCCGACGGCACGCCCGTATCCACCGTCAGGTTAAACGGTGCCGTTGCGGTGCCCACGTTGCCCGCCGCGTCGGTAGCGTTGAAGGTGATGGCGTGCGGCCCGTCGGGCAGATCGGTACCCGGGGTGAAGGTCCAGCTGCCCTGGGCATTGACCACCGCAGTGCCAATTTCGCTGCCATCAACGATCACGTGCACGGTAGAACCGACGTCGCCCGTGCCGCTGAAGGTTGGACGCGCGTCGTTGGTGCTGTTACCCGACGTGAGCGTCCCGGTGACCGGACCGACATCGTCAATCACGCTGGTCACCACCGGTACGCCAGGAGCTGCGGTATCAACGGTAAAGGCAAAGACCGACGAGTTCGCCGAGGCGTTGCCTGCGGTATCCGTTGCATACGCGCGCAGGGAGTAGCTGCCGTCGCCCAGCGGCGCGGTTGGCGTAAAGGACCAGTTCCCGCTGCCGTCAACGACTGCAGTGCCAATCTGCGTGCCGTTATTCATGATGTGAATCGTGCTGCCTGCCTGCCCGGTGCCGCTGATGGTTGGGGTGCTATCGTTGGTCACCTGGCCGCTGGTGAGGTTGCCCAGAACGCCGCCAGGGACGTCGTCGCTGACATTATCCAGCGTCGGAACCGTCGGTGCCGTCAGGTCAACCACCACGCTCCATGGGGCTGAGATTGCGCTGACGTTGCCCAGCGGGTCGGTCGCCCGGACGGTGAAGCTGTGCGAGCCTTCGCCGAGCGCGGTATCAGGGGTAAACGTCCATGCGCCGGTGCCGTCAGCCGTTACCACGGCAATCTGGGTGCCGCCGTCGAAAATGGTCACCACGCTGTTTGCGTCCGCTGTCCCCGAAAGGGTTGGCGTGGCGTCGTTCGTTTCGCTGCCGCTAACCACCGTGGTGGCGGCGTTACCGACGTTATCCGTGACGTTGGTGATAACCGGCGTGGCGGAAACGGAGTCCACCACGACGGTGAAGCCCGCCGAAGGACCGCTCTGGTTCCCTGCCGGATCGGTCTCGCGGATGGTCAGGACGTTATTACCCTCTGCAAGAACGGGCGTGGTGTAGCTCCAGGTGCCGGTGTTGCCGACCTCCACGCTGCCCAGCAGCACGCCGTTGTTGTAGATGGAGATGGTATCGCCCACCGCGCCGGTGCCGGTGAGGGTCGGCTGGTTGTCGTTGGTGATCTGGCCGCTGGTCAGCGGGCCGGTGCCCGGACCGACGTCGTCAATCACCGCGCCGATAGCTGGCGTGCCCGGTGCGGTAAGGTCGACGGTGACGCTGGCCGCCGGAGAGCGGCCGCTGGTCTGGCCGTTGAGGGTCGCGGTCACCTCAAAGGTGTGCAGCCCCTCGCCAAGCGCGGCTGGCGTATAGCTCCAGTTGCCGCTGCCGTCAGCGGTCACCGTTGTCAATGGCGTCGCGCTACCGTCCTGATAGATGGTTATCAGGCTGCCCGCTTCGGCCGTACCGGTAAGCGTTGGCGTGGTGTCGTTGGTAGTTTTGCCTTTCACATCGCCGGTGACCGGATCCGCATCATCGACAATCGCCGTGATGACGGGCACCTGCGGCAGGTCGAGCGGTGAATCGGTAACGATAAAGGATGCGCCAGGGCTGGCATTTCCTGCGGCATCGGTGGCGGTCACGGTCAGCGTGGTCGGATCCAGCTGCGCCGGACTCAGCGCAATCGAGAAGCTGCCGTCGCTGGCGGCAACGCCGCTACCAATGACGGTCCCACCGCTGTCTTTTACGGTAATGGTACTTCCTGCCTCGGCGTTACCGGTCAGCGGCGTTCCTTCCTGAGCCAGGGCCATGTTGATCGGGTCGGCAGGCGCGGCGGTATCCACCGTCACGCTCAGCGGTGCTGAATCACCGGAGGAGTTACCCGCTGGATCGCTGGAAGATACTGTGAACGTATGAGGACCATCCGGCAGCGTCGTGTCGGCAGTCCAGCTCCAGGTGCCGCCCGGCTGGACCGTCACCAGCACTGTAGATGGCGTGCCGTCTACGGAAACGATAACGGTGGTGCCGGGTTCACCGGTCCCGGTAAGGGTTGGCGTGCCGTCCTTCGTGTAGAGCACGTTATTAGACAGCTGGCTGTCAGCTACAGTGCTAATGACGGGGATCTCTGGCGCAACGGTATCGAGGGTGACCGTAAAGATCGAACTCGGCGCGCTAAGGTTGCCAGCCGCATCCACACCCGCAACGGTGATATTCAGCGGACCGTCCGTTTGCGTTGGAAGCGTCAGGTTCCATTCCCCGTTAGCCACCACGACACGGCCTACTTCGACGCCGTTGTTGTAGACGATCACCGTCTCACCGTTGACGCCGGTTCCGCCCACTGTCGGTGTGGTATCCGTGATGTAGCCACCGTTCGGCTCACCGCCCACTGCACTAATCACCGGCGTATCCGGCGCCAGGGTGTCCACGATGATCGTAATCGCTGGCGACGGGTCAGAGACGTTGCCCGCCTCATCGGTGGCGGTGGCGGTATAGGCGTGGCTGCCCTCCCCAATATTACTGTCAGGACGCCAGCTCCAGTTGCCGCTGCTGTCTACCGTGACGGTGCCCACGACGGTCGGTGTGCCGTTAACGGTATCAGTGATGTTGATGACGTCGTTCGGCGTGCCGGTGCCGCTCAGGACCGGGCGCGGATCGTTGGTGGTTCCGCCATCGGGAACGGGGCCGGTGATCTGTGTAACGCTGTCGGTGACGGTCGGTGCCGCAGGCGTAGCCGGCGCTTCGGTATCAATGGTGATGGTTACTGGCTGCGACGGGGCGCTTTCGTTGCCCGTGCCGTCCACGTTGGTAACGGTCAGGGTGATGTCATAGGTACCGCCGGGCAGTGGGGTTGATGGCGTCCACGACCAGTTGCCGGTATTGTCCACGACAGCGTCGCCGATTTTGGCGCCGTTGTTGTAGATCGTTACGGTATCGCCCGCCGTGCCGGTACCGCTCAGGGTCGGCGTGGTGTCGCGAGTGGTTTCGCCCGGGTTCAACGGTGTTTCTGTTCCGTCAGGATTGACTGTGATTGCCGGGATGTCCGGCGTGGCAGGCGCGACGGTATCTACCGTCAACACAAACGGGCTGGAGACAGTGGTATTGCCAGCGGCATCCGTGGCGTGAACCGTCAGCGAATGCGGTCCGTCGGTGAGCGGGGTAACGGGCGTAAAGCTCCAGCCTCCGCTGCCGTCAAGGGTGGCGGTGCCGAGCAGGGTTGCGCCGTCATAGACGGTGATTACCGCATCAGCCGGGGCGGTGCCCTGCAGCATCGGCGTGGTGTCATCCGTGGTATCGCCGCTGCTAAGCGTGCCCTGAACGCCGCCGACGTCATCGGTCACGGTGGCGATGGTTGCCGCCGCTGGCGGCGTGGTATCGACGGTCAGGGTGAATCCGCTTGACGGCTGGCTGGTGTTACCCGCCGTATCGGTGGCGACGACGGTAAAGGTATAGGTGCCGTTAACAAGCTGCGTGGTCGGGGTATAGGTCCACGTGCCGCTGCTGTCGATCACAATCGTTGTGACATCGAGGCCGTCCTGGCGAATGGTGACGGTTGAGCCCGGTTCAGCCGTGCCGTTGAGCGTTGGCGTGGTGTCGTTGGTACTGTCGCCAGAAGTGAGCGCGCCGAGGCGCTCCGGCACATCGTCCAGCACCTGGGTAATGACCGGGGCGGCTGGCGCGACGCTGTCAATCGTCAGAGTCCAGGTGTTGGAGACGGGGCTGGTGTTGCCCGCCGCGTCAGTTGCGACGGCGGTCAGGGTATGTGGACCTTCAGCGATCGGGGTGTCTGGGGTAAAGATCCACACGCCAAGGCCATTGGCGACGGTCGTACCAATAGCAACACCGTCCACGCGGAGGGTGACCGTCGCGTTTGGTTCGGCGGTACCGCTGAGCGTCGGGGTGGCATCGTTGGTGGTCTCATTAATATCGAGCGAGCCGGTACGCCCGGGAACATCGTCCACGACTTGTGAAATCACCGGGGCGCCAGGTGCCGTCCCGTCGACGTTAATTGTCCACGAGTCTGATAACCCGCTCGGGTTACCGGCGGGATCCGTCGCCGTTGCCGTCAGCACGTACGTGCCATCGGTCAGCGGTGAGGGGGGCGTAAAGCTCCACAGGCCAGAGGAGGAAACAACCACCGTACCGAGGACATCGCTGCCGTTATAAATCGTGATGGTCGAGCCCGCTTCGCCCGTTCCGTTCACGGTCGGGGCCCGGTCGTTGGTGAGGCCGTTCTGGCCCACGGGACCGGTGGTGGCCTGCACGTCATCAATCACCGACACGATAACTGGCGTCTGCGGTGGGGTAATATCCGGTGCCGCCGCGGAGGTGGTTGGACTGGTGTTGCCGGCCGTGTCGGTAGCGTCAGCGGTCAGGATTTCACTGTTAATTTTTGGTGGGGTCAGCGTCAGGCTGAAGTTACCCTGGCTGTCGGCAACAGCTGTGCCAAGGATGACGTTGCCTTCACGAATGGTCACCGTGCTGCCAGCTTCTGCGATGCCGCTGATGGTGCCGCCATCATTCGACACCACGAGATTACCCGGAGCAAGCGGTGGCGTGGTGTCCACTACCAGTGCGAACGGGCTGGAGATACTGGTATTGCCTGCGGCATCCGTGGCGTGAACCGTCAGCGAATGCAGGCCGTCGGTGAGTGGAGTCGTTGGCGTAAAGTTCCAGCCGCCGCTGCCGTCAAGGGTGGCGGTGCCGAGCAGGGTTGCGCCGTCATAGACAGTGATCACCGCATCAGCCGGGGCGGTGCCCTGCAGCAGCGGTTTGGTGTCATCCGTGGTATCGCCGCTGCTAAGCGGACCCTGAACGCCGCCGACATCATCGGTCACGGTAGCGATAGTCGCTGCCGGTGGCGGAGTAATATCGACGGTCAAGGTGAAGCCCTCCGACGGAAGGCTGGTGTTACCCGCCGTATCGGTGGCAACGGCGGTGAAAGTGTGAGCGCCTTCGACAAGCGGCGTGGTGGGGGTATAAGACCACTGACCGTTGCTGTCGGTTAGCACTGTGCCAATATCAGTACCGTCCAGACGGATAGTAACGGTTGAACCCGGTTCAGCTGTGCCGGTGAGCGTCGGCGTCGTGTCGTTAGTGAGACCATTCTGACCCACGGGGCCGGTGGTGGCCTGCACGTCATCAATCACAGACACGATAACTGGCATCTGCGGCGAGGTAATATCCGGTGACGCCGCGGAGGCTGTTGGTCCCGTGTTGCCCGCCGCGTCTGTGGCGTCAGCGGTCAGGATTTCACCGTTAACTTTTGGCGGGGTCAGCGTCAGGCTGAAATTACCCTGGCTGTCGGCAACCACCGTGCCAAGGGTGATATCGCCTTCACGGATGGTCACCGTGCTGCCAGCTTCCGCGATGCCGCTGATGGTGCCGCCATCATTCGACACCACGAGATTACCCGGGGCAGACGGCGGCGTGGTGTCCACGGTGAAGATGATAGGCTCTGAGGCCGTACTCAGGTTTCCGGCGGCATCAGTTTCAGTGACGGTTATGGAGTGTGTCCCGTCCGGGAGCGGGCCGTTCGGCGTGACGCTCCAGGTGCCGTTGGGCTGAACCGTTGTGGTGCCAACCACCACGCCGTTATCGTAAATGGTGATGGTTCCGCCGGGCTCGCCGGTTCCCGCCAGGAGCGGCAGTGAAGCATCGGTAAGCGCGCCCGACGTGATGGTTCCCCTGATAACGCCCGTATCGTCGGTCAGCACAATCGCGGTCGGCGCGTCCGGCGGAGTAAGATCCACCGTCAGGGTAAACACCGGTGAGGCAGGCCCGGTGTTGCCCGCGGCGTCGGTTGCCCGCACGGTAATCTGGTGAGTGCTTTCACTCAGGTCAACCGACGGGGTAAAGGTCCAGGTGCCGTTGCTGGCGACCACCGCCGTACCAATAGCGACGCCGCCGTCATAAATCGTCACGGTCGAGCCCGCTTCGCTGGTGCCGCTAAGCTGCGGGCGCTGATCGTTGGTGCTGCCGCCGTTGCTGACTGCCCCCGTCTGCGGGGCAATATCGTCCGTTACGCTGGTGATTGCTGGCGCATCGGGCGCGGTGATGTCCGGCGCGTTGAGCGTTGTGCCCGGGCTGGTATTCCCGGCGTTATCCGTCGCGGTGGCGGTCACCTGCTCGCCGTTGGTCAACGGTGTGCCGAGGGAGACGGTAAAGTTGCCGTCGCTGCCCGTTTTTCCTGATCCAATAACATTCCCGTTTGCGTCTTTCAGCGTGATGGTACTGCCGGGTTCGGCGGTACCGGTGACGGTTTTGCCATCTGAAGAGAACTTAAGGCCGGAAGGCGCGTTCGGCGGCGTTGTATCCGGATCGGCAGGATCGACGGGTGTGTTGGGGTTGGGGCTATTATTATTGCCGTCATCTCCACCGCCGCCACCACCACCGGTGCTTGCCGCCGCCGCGATGCCGCCCGCTGCGACAATGCCGCCCAGAGCCCATGGCCAGATGGCGGCACCACCGGCATCACTCCCGGAAGAGGCAAGCAGCACATCCGTTGAGGCGATAGATTCGTACGTGGCGGCTCCGGTCGGATCTTCAATCCACCATAATGCGCCCTGGCTGTCCTGCAGTACCAGCTGGCTCACGCCCTGCGCGTCCGTGACGTAGAAGTTTTTAAGGGTGATCACCTCGCCGGAGTGCAGCGTAACCAGCAGATCGTTACCATTTCGCGCGAAGTGGGAGACGCTCGCTCGCTCGACATGAAGCTCAACGATAGAGGAATGGCTCAGCGTAACCTGTGTGCCTTCCGTGGTCGTTTCCACGCCAGTAAGTTTCGATATAACAGAGATTTGGCTCATTTAGGCATTACTCCAGCAGATGTATCATGAACGGCGAGCAAGACGAGCCATCTCTGCAGAAGGTAAAGGGCGCCCCCGGCGCAGTCGCTGTTATCACGCAGCACTGACCGTTGTTTTTAGCGCGCACGATGCCCGCCAGAATTCAGAGTGGCAACATCAGAGCGAATCTAATGACTTATAAAGAGAACAGTTTTTATGGGTGTTTTGTGTCTTATAAAACCCTGTAATTAATAGAGGAATTATTTTCAAGAATATAAAAATGATATAGACAGAAAACGATGGTTGTGCAAATTAAGCTTTCGTAAATAAGTGCCAAAACAATGAAGAGGGCATTAATACATTGGGCTTGTTAATAATTTAACTATTTTAACTCTTTGTTTTTAATGATTTTGACTTTGTCTTCCGATGTTGATTTTAAATATGATTTACGCAGTATGATAATTGGTAGGAGACATTTTTAATATACTGTAAAACGTTATTGTTTAAGCGCGCTTAATATGCATTTAAGTTAGGGTAACGTTTTTGATATAAGATATATTATATCACGTGCACAATAAAATATATTCTTATGCGGGGTTAAAATTCTGCTATCACGCGAAAATAATAGCGTTAAGGAAAGGATAAAATAAACTGATTAATTTCCATTGGGGCTACGACAACAGCATGATTTTGCGACAACAAAAAAATTATGGGGAGAATGAATAAAAAGCGTCAGTCGGGCGTTTACTGACGTCACTCACTTCTTACCCTGGAGCTTTATATGAACACGTCCTCGTTCCGTTTGATCCCGGTGCTGATTTTTTCCCTGCTGTCCCCCCTGGCGCTGGCAATGGGCAATAATAGTACCGAGAGCAAAACGCCCGATTGTCCTTCCGGACAGGTGTATGACAGCGCCACCCAGAAATGCGTGCCGGACAAGAGCAGCAGCCTCAGCGACCAGGACAAAACCAACTATGCGTACCATCTCGCGAAAAAAGGCGAGTACCAGGCGGCGCTCAACCTGCTTGATTCGCTGAAAAATGGCAATACGGCTGAAGCGTGGAACTATCGCGGGTTCGCCACGCGCAAGCTTGGCCGCACGGACGAAGGGATTGGTTACTACCAGCGCGCGCTGGCTATCGCTCCGGATTATGCCAAAGCCCGGGAATATCTCGGTGAAGCGTGGATGGTAAAAGGACGTCCTGACCTCGCGAAAGAACAGCTGAAGGTGATTGCCGGTATTTGTGGCCAGTCCTGCGAGGAGTACCGTGACCTGCAGGCCGCCATCAATGGACATCCGGAATCCTGATTTTCTCGTGGAGGGAAAACACATCGCTACCAGTGAGGTTCGCCAACAGTTAGCCGCACACCTGCCGCGTCTCTGGCGCTATGGGCTGGTGCTGTCGCGAAACAGGGATATCGCCGAAGAGCTGGTTCAGTCCACCTGCGTGCGTGCGCTTGAACGGAGCAGCCAGTATACGCCGGGCACGCGCATCGACAGGTGGCTGTTCGCGATACTGCACTCCATCTGGATCTCTGAGCTTCGGGCCCGATACGTGCGTCAGGGGCAGGGATTTGTGGCCAGCGACGAGCTTCTGGCGCCGGATACCCGCGAACAGGATGAGACGCGCCTGCATTACATGAAGGTGATGCAACGCGTTAACGCGCTGCCTGAAGCTCAGCGCAACGCGGTATTTTTGGTTTATGTCGAAGGCTTTACCTACCAGGAGGCGGCGGAAACTCTGGGGGTGCCTATCGGTACCGTAATGAGCCGGCTGGCGACGGCGCGGGCTCGGCTTGCCAGGTCCGCTGACGCACTGCCTCCGGTAAAGGAGAAACGCTCTTGAACTCGCACCGTTTTGCACCGCCCTATAACGACGACGCTATCGTGGCATGGATAGATGGCGAGATGTGCCGCGCCGATGCGCAGCAATTTGAAGAACAGTTGAAAAGTGACGAACGCCTCTCCGGGCGAACCGCCGAACTGATGAAAAGCAGCCAGGATTTCGCCGGGGCGTTTGCCCCCCTGCTGGATGAGGCACCTCTGGAGACAATGCAGGCGCGTCTGGCGGCGCTTCCCGATTCGCAATCCTCCACGCCGGCTGGCGTCAGCAGGCGGGCGCTGATTGCCGCATCGGTCAGCTTTTTGATGGTCGGATCCGGGCTGGGCTACCTGCTGCGGCCCGCTTCCGCGCCAGTGGATGAGAACGCCCATATTCGCGACCTTGAAGCGCAATATATGTCCCTGTACAGCGTCGAAACGCTGCTGGATATGGACAGCGCAACGCCGGTCCTGCAGCGCGGGCTGGAACGAGCCGCGCAGGACATCGGCATCAAGCTGCACATGTCGCAGCTTGTCCTGCAGGGGGCAGAGCTGAAAATGGTGCGAATGCTGCGCTATGAAACCACCTCGATCGCGCAGATTGCCTGGATAAACGCCGACTACGGCCCGATGGCGCTCTGTATCTCTCCTGTAGATGAGAAGATGACGGCCTCTCTGCGCCAGGAGCAGCGGCACGGCATGAACCTGGCGTGGTGGCAGGAGGCGGGCTACCAGTTTGTCCTGATTGGCCGCAACCCGCCGTCTCACCTGCGGGGCAACGCGGAGCAGCTACAGCGGCTCATCTCAGGATGACGGCACGTCGTTCGTCTTAATCGCAATGGCGATGGCAATACGATCGTCCACGACCAGCGCAAACTTATCCATCCCGTAGGACGCGCGCGAGATCGCCGTCGTGGCATCCAGCGTGAGGGCCTGCGTGTGCGGGTCTTTCACGACGGCCTCCAGGATCACCGGGCGGGCAATGTTCCGTACGGTCAGCGTGCCGAACACCCTGAACCGCCCGTCGCCCTGGGCGACCACGCGTGAGCTGATGAACTCGATAGTCGGGTAGCGCTCGGATTCAAAAAACATGTCGCTTTTCAGCTGCCAGGTGAGCAGCTTGTTTGAGGCTACGAGAGTCGCTACGGGAATTGTGACGTGAATATGGTCGTCGACGTCGTTTTCCGGGTTGAGCGTCACGGCGCCCGTCACGCCGCTGAACGTCGCCCAGGAGAGGATACCGCCGAAGGCATGCCACGATAGCCGAATATCGGTGTTATCGGTGTCGATTATGTAGCTCTTCGGGGCAGCCATCGCCCACGGACAAACCAAAACAAGCACTATTACCAGGCGTCGCAGCATCTCAGGATCTCTTTTAGGGGGCAGGGAGTAAACGCGTCACCCCCGGGATCTATTCGGCTTTTATGCGTCAGGCTGTTTTAACGATATCCACCGAGATTTCGACGGCGGTCACCGGGCCCCGGTTTTCCAGCCAGTGGATCGTATTATGGTCTTCCGGCCAGCCGACGCCGGGACCGTAATCGGTGGCGATACCGTTACGATGATCGGTGATGGTCCCCTCAATGATAAAAACGGTACCGGGGCGATCGATATGATCGTGCACCGGACCAAAGACCGCGCCGGGGGCGAGGGTTACCCTGCGCATGCGAAGCTGACGCCCGTCCATGCCTGCGATCTCCGGGCCCAGATCGACGATGGAGAGTAGTTCAACGGTAACGCCCTGGGTTTCTGGTGCGGTGTCTTTGTAGCTCATGATGGTGCCCTCCTGAGACAAGTTTAGCCTTCAGGAAGCAGGGCGGGAGGGAATAAAAAAGGCCGCTTGCGCGGCCTTTCGAAGGGATTACTCAGTGACTTTCTTTTCCAGCTCGCTGGCACCTTCTTTGGTTTTGTTCCAGCCTTTCTCAGCGCCTTCTTTGGTGGCATCCCACCCTTTCTCGGTGCCTTGTTTGGTTTTATGCCAGGCTTTCTGGGAATCTTCGCTGACCTTGCTGCCCAGGCTCTCGCTTTTACCTTCCGCAGCATGTTTTTGCTTCAGCTTCAGCTCTTCACCTTTGTTCTGCTCTTCGTGCAGTTTTTGCTTCGCCTCGTTGGCGTTTGCGTTCGCCGCAGCGACGGTATCGTCAGTTGCATGTGTGGTCGCAGCAAATACTGGGGAAGCCAGCAGAACGGCAGATAATGCGATAATTGTTTTTTTCATAATATCCTCATTTAACGTTATCGGTTATGAGCGTGATTCAGCATGGCACAGGCGTAACGGGATGGCTTTAGGAAAAAACTGTAATGAGATCAATGTGCCCTGATGAGGGATATTTCGCCTGAGGATTATCCAAAGGATAAAAAGCCTATTTCAGCAAGGGCGGCGAGGGTCAGGAGAATGAAGATAATAACGGTTATGGGTCTGTACATGGTGGGGTTCCTTCCGGGTTGAGCAGCTATTCCGTAGCTCTGGGTGGTGTGGGTAATTTTGCACAGGAGATGCGGGAAGGGGGTTGATGTTTGTCAAAGGGATGGATGGAACTGTGGGAATGGGGTACAAAAAAGCCCGCAGGGCTTGCGCCGTGCGGGCTCTTAGGACTTCATCGGATGACTCTGGTAATCACCGATGGAGAATTTTGGTGGAGCTGGCGGGAGTTGAACCCGCGTCCGAAATTTCTACATCCTCGGTACTACATGCTTAGTTTGTCTTTACATTCGCACGCCAGCTGCGGACAGACACGCCACTAACGAACTAGCCTGATTAGTTTTAACGCTTCAACCCCAGGCAGGGCTTCCACGCGATCTCTTTTGGGTTTGACCTCTCTTTGATCCCCGTCTTAAGAGCGGAAGCTAGGGAGAGAGGGCTCAGAGCAGGTTATTAAGCTGCTAAAGCGTAGTTTTCGTCGTTTGCGACTATTTTTTGCGGCTTTTAACGAGGCAAACCGCCCCTCGGCATGCACCTTGGGTTTCGCAAATCCCGTCGAATCCAGAATCAGCCCCAATAGTGTTGAACTAAGTATACCAGAGTTCACTTCCTGGATACCAGCCCGGAACGCTAACTTATTGAATAGTACAATAAGTGTGCAGAATCAACGCCCTGCGTTTTTCATGATGCGCGCTTTGTCCAACTGCCACTCGCGCTCTTTCAGGTCAGTACGTTTGTCGTGCTGTTTTTTACCCTTCGCGACGCCAACTTTCACTTTGCACCATGCGTTTTTCCAGTACAGCGACAGGGCTACCACGGTAAAACCTTCACGGTTGATGCGTCCGTAGAGGGATTCCAGCTCACGCTTGTTCAGCAGCAGCTTGCGGGTGCGCGTTGGGTCACACACGTAGTGCGAGGAGGCGACGGTCAGCGGCGTAAAGTTCGCGCCGAACAGGAAGGCTTCGCCATCTTTCAGGATCACGTAGCTATCGCCGATGTTGGCTTTCCCGGCGCGCAGCGATTTTACTTCCCAGCCCTGCAACGCAAGGCCAGCTTCGAATTCTTCTTCAATGAAATACTCGTGGCGAGCACGCTTGTTGAGCGCAATGGTCGCCGAGCCTGGTTTATGTGCTTTTTTCTTCGTCATAAGTGTCGTAAAGCCGTCGGTAATCTGATTTCAAAAAGTCACCTCATTGCGTCCTGTGAGGTCTAACGCGCTATCTTAGCACGAGATGAGGCTTAGCGTTTTTTTAACAGGTGATAAATGTTATTATTTGTCCGTTGTGTGAACATGGGAAATGCTATGCCTCAGATTAGCCGTACTGCGCTTGTGCCTTACAGCGCGGAACAAATGTATCAGTTAGTGAACGATGTTCAGTCTTATCCTGAATTTATTCCGGGATGCACCGGGAGCCGCGTTCTGGAATCCGGCCCGACGCAGATGACCGCGGCGGTGGATGTCTCCAAAGCGGGGATCAGCAAGACGTTCACCACCCGCAATACGCTGACCAGCAATCAGAGTATTTTGATGCATCTGGTGGATGGTCCGTTTAAAACCCTGATGGGGGGCTGGAAGTTTACGCCGCTGAGCGCTGACGCCTGTCGCATCGAGTTCCAGCTGGACTTTGAATTTACCAATAAGCTGATTGAACTGGCGTTTGGCCGTATCTTTAAAGAGCTGGCTTCGAATATGGTTCAGGCGTTCACCACCCGCGCCAAAGAGGTTTACAGTGTCGCATAAGATTGCTGTAGAAGTGGTGTACGCGTTGCCGGAGAAGCAGTATCTGCAGCGCGTGACGCTGGAAGAGGGGGCAACCGTTGAGGCGGCTATCCGCGCTTCCGGCATCCTCGAACTTCGCAGCGATATCGACCTGGCGAAAAATAAGGTCGGGATTTATAGCCGTCCGGTGAAGCTGGGTGATGTGCTGAAAGAGGGCGACCGGGTTGAGATTTATCGCCCGCTGATTGCTGACCCGAAAGAGCTGCGACGCCAGCGTGCGGAGAAATCGGGTAAGTAGCGCTTTATTCCCCCGGTGGCGCTGCGCTTACCGGGGCTACGATTTTGCGCAAGAGTTCAGACACAAAAAAGGTGCTCAATGAGCACCTTTTTGCATTTCTGACTTCTGATTATTTGGTCAGGGCAGGCTTGTTGTCGATGTTGGTCAACACACCGGCGCTGCTGAAGGTCAGCGTCAGGGTCTGCTGGGTCGCATCTTCGTGGCCCGGCTTCTGACGGAATACATAGAACCAGGTGTTAGTGCCGAACGGATCGGACATCATCGGGGTTCCCAGTGTATAAGCGACCTGCTGTTGTGTCATCCCCACACGGATTTTGGACACATCGTTAGGGGTAAGGTAGTTCCCCTGGTTGATGTCAGGACGGTAAACCACTTTCTCCAGAGTGGAACAGCCTGCGGTCAACATCAGAAGAACCGCTGCGGCAGCGGTCAGCATTTTACAACGCATAGTGATTTGATTCCTTTTCGGGCCCGAGCAGAACGCGGCTCATATGTAATATGCCGATGATAATAGACCTTGCCCCACTTTGAAACCGGTCTGGCGGCGTTTTTGTTGTTCTGTATGACCCTGAGATCCCGAAAAAGTTTATGCCGCCAGCAGTTCTTTCGCGTTCGCGAGCGTATTACGGGTTACTTCGCTGCCGCCGAGCAGGCGAGCCAGCTCCTGCAGACGCGCACGTTTATCCAGCGGCTTCATGTGCGTTTCGGTCATTTCACCGTCGGTTTCTTTGCTGACGATAAAGTGATGATGACCACAGCCCGCGACCTGCGGCAGGTGGGTGACACACATCACCTGCGTTGATTCGCCTAGCTGGCGCAGCAGTTTACCCACCACCGCCGCCGTTGGGCCGCTGATGCCGACATCCACTTCATCGAAAATCAGCGCCGGGGTTTCCATTTTACGCGCGGTAATCACCTGAATCGCCAGTGCAATACGCGACAGTTCACCGCCGGATGCCACTTTGGAGATAGCCTGCAGCGGCTGCCCCGGGTTGGTAGTGACGCGGAACTCGATGCGATCCGCACCTTCTGCCGTCAGGTGGTTCTCTTCAAAGCGGACATCAATGGTGAAGACGCCGTGCGGCATCGCCAGCGTGTGCATGCTGTCGGTGATGTGCTGGCTTAGCTCCTGAGCGTAATGCTGACGGATTTCATGCAGCTTTTGCGCTGTCGCCAGCGCCTGTTCATGATGCAGGTTCACCGCGAGAGAGAGGGTCTCCTGCGAGTCAGCCTGATCGTCAAGCTGCTGCTGTTCTTCCAGCAAAGACTGATAGAATCCTGGCAGCTCTTCCGGCGTGACGTGGTGCTTGCGCGCCAGTGAAATTTGACGGGAGATACGCTGCTCCAGCTCAAACAGACGGTTCGGATCGAGATCCAGACGTTCACAGTAGTGGCGCAGTTCGTCACTGGCTTCGGAGATCTGAATCGCCGCTTCTTCCAGCATATCCAGGACGCCTGAAAGCTTGCTGTCCATGCTGACCAGTTCGGTAATGAGCTGGCGGACGTTATACAGCTGGCTCTGCAGGTTCACGTCTTCGCCATCCGCCAGCAGGTTGAGCGCATTCTGGCTGGTTGAGAGCAGGTGACCGCTGTTCGCCAGGCGCTTGTACTCTTCGTCTATTTGCTCAAACTCACCCGGCTGCGGGTTGAATTCGTTTAGCTCTTTAAGCTGGTACGCCAGCAGCTCCGCACGTGCGGCGCGCTCCTGGCTTTGCTGCTGGTGCTGGGCAAGTTCACGGCAGCTCTGATGCCACTGGCGATAGTGCTCCGCCATAAGTTGAGTAAGCGCGTACTCACCCGCGTAGCCATCGAGCAGCGCTTTCTGCTGTTCAGGTTTGACGAGTTGCTGGTGCGCGTGCTGTCCGTGGATCTGGATAAGCAGCTGGCCGAGTTCGCGAAGCTGGGAGAGCGGGACCGCCGTGCCGTTGATAAAGCCACGTGAACGACCGTCGCTGCTGATCACGCGGCGAAGTAAACACTCACGTCCATCTTCAAGCTGGTTCTGCTCCAGCCAGCGCTGGGCGGCAGGGGTGTCTTTCAGGGAGAAACGAGCGCACAGGTCGGCACGGTTTGCGCCCATGCGCACCATATCGCCTTCTGCGCGGCCGCCAAGGCACAAGCCGAGGGCATCAATGGCAATGGATTTACCTGCACCGGTTTCCCCGGTGATCGCCGTCATGCCGCTGTGGAAATCGATCTCAAGCTCACGAACAATGGCAAAGTTGCTGATGGTCAGTTGTGCCAGCATAATTGTTTTCCTGTATGAAAAACTATAACTGTGTTTTCATACAGTATAAACTGGTTTTTTATACAGTAAAGTACTGGATGCAAAATCAGAACAATTTTTTTGACCAGCCAAGCTTCGAGCTTAATGTGTTGAAATAGCTGTAATCTTTCGGGTGAATCAGATTCAGATGGTAATCACACCGACGAATAAGGACATCTTCACCTTCCTGAATCGGCAGCGCTATCTGGCTGTCGCAGCTGATCTCCAGGTCGTTACGGCGGTGCGAGAAGCGCAGACGTATCGTGCTGTCGCCGTTGATGACCAGCGGGCGGGCGGAGAGCGTGTGCGGAAACATCGGCACAAGGGTGATGGCATCCAGCGAAGGCGTCAGGATCGGGCCGCCGGCAGAAAGTGAGTAGGCGGTTGAGCCGGTCGGCGTGGAGATAATCAGCCCGTCGGAACGCTGGGAGAAGGCAAAGATTTCGTCGATATAAACTTCGAACTCGATCATGTGCGCCACTTTTCCGGGGTGAAGAACCACCTCGTTAATCGCGGTGCTGATGCGCTTCTGGCAGTCCTGCTGGCACACCTGCGCTTCCAGTAAAAAGCGTTTCTCACTGATATAGTGGCCTTCCAGCACGTCGGCCAGCTGCTGCTGCGCATTATCCGGGTCGAGATCGGTTAAAAAGCCGAGATTGCCACGGTTGATGCCGATGACCTTAATGTCATAACGCGCCAGCGTGCGGGCCGCGCCGAGCATGTTGCCGTCGCCGCCCACCACCACGGCGAGATCGGCCTGTTGGCCAATTTCCGCCAGCGTGCCGGTTTTGACGCTCTTCAGCTGCAGCTCCTGCGCAATTTGCTGCTCGACCATCACTTCATAGCCTTTGCTACACAACCAGCGATACAACATTTCATGTGTCGTTAGTGCGGTAGGGTGACGCGGATGCCCGACGATCCCAATACACCTGAAATGATTATTCATTTTCTGGAGGTCCTTGTGCCTGATGAATGATGACAATCTGTCTTGTTCCCTTGAATCCCGGAAACTGATCCCCATAATAAGCGAAGTTAGCGAGATGAATGCAGAAAAACGCGGAGAAATTCATGAGTAGTAAAGAACAGAAAACGCCTGAGGGGCAAGCCCCTGAAGAAATTATCACGGAACAGCACGATGAAGTTGAGGCTGTAGAGCCAGACGCATCTGCTGAGCAGGTGGACCCGCGCGATGAAAAAATTGCGAATCTGGAAGCCCAGCTGGTAGAAGCGCAGAATCGCGAACGCGATGGTGTTCTGCGCATCAAGGCGGAAATGGAAAACCTGCGTCGTCGTACCGAGCAGGACGTTGAGAAGGCGCATAAATTTGCGCTGGAAAAATTCGTCAACGAACTGCTGCCGGTAATTGATAGCCTCGATCGCGCGCTGGAAGTGGCTGACAAAGCGAATCCGGACAACGCGGCAATGATCGAAGGTATCGAACTGACGCTGAAATCCATGCTCGACGTGGTGCGTAAGTTTGGCGTGGAAGTGATTGCCGATACCGACGTACCGCTGGATCCAAACGTTCACCAGGCGATTGCAATGGTGGAGTCAGAAGAGGTGGAAGCCGGTAAAGTGCTGGGCGTGATGCAGAAAGGTTACACCCTGAACGGCCGTACCATTCGCGCTGCGATGGTGACCGTGGCGAAAGCGAAAGCGTAATTTGCCATTCGTAGTGCCGGGTGGCGATTTCGCCTTACCCGGCCTACAGCCTTACTCAGCGATACTTTCGCGTAGGGGTTTTACGGGCAGGACTTTCACCTGCTTAATCATGTTGTCCTGCACGTCCAGGATATCAATATCGTACTGCTCAATGCGCACCCGCGTGCCCGCCGCCGGGATCTCTTCCAGCGCTTCCAGAATCATCCCGTTAATCGTGCGAGCCTCATCTTCCGGCAAATGCCAGTTAAAGGCTTTGTTGAGTTCACGAATGTTCGCGCTACCGTCAATCAGCACCGAGCCGTCGTTTTGCGGGGTGACCTCTTCCGCGAGGGAAGGTGACATCGACGTGGTAAAGTCCCCGACAATCTCTTCCAGAATATCTTCGACCGTCACCAGCCCCTGAATATCGCCGTACTCATTGACCACCAGGCCGACCTTCTTCTTGTTTCGCTGGAATTTCACCAGCTGCGTGCTGAGCGGGGTTCCTTCCGGCACGTAGTAAATCTCGTCGGCGGCGCGCAGCATCACCTCTTTGGTGAACTCTTTTTTCTCGGTCATCAGACGGTAGGCTTCGCGCACGCGCAGCATGCTGATGGCGTCATCCAGTGAGTCGCGATACAGCACAATGCGCCCGTGCGGGGAGTGCGTCAGCTGGCGAACGATGGCTTTCCAGTCGTCATTGATGTCAATACCGACGATTTCGTTACGCGGCACCATGATGTCATTTACGCTCACCTTTTCCAGATCCAGCACCGACAGGAGCATGTCCTGATTTCGTCGGGAGATCTGCGAGCGGGATTCATGCACGATGGTGCGAAGCTCCTCTTTGCTGAGCGCGCTGCTGATGGTGACATCGGCTTTGATCCCCACCATCCGCATCAGGACGCGCGTCACCATGTTCAGAAGCCAGACCAGCGGCATCATCAGGATCAGCAGCGGTGCCAGCAGGAAGCTGCTCGGGTAGGCGACTTTCTCAGGGTAAAGCGCGGCGATGGTTTTCGGCAGCACTTCGGCAAACACCAGCACCACGAACGTCAGCACGCCGGTGGCAATCGCCACCCCGGCGTTGCCGTACAGGCGCATCCCGACGATAGTGCCGAGGGCTGAGGCAAGAATGTTGACAAGGTTGTTGCCGATGAGCACCAGGCTTATCAGGCGATCCGGCTTGCGGAGCAGTTTTTCAACGCGACGGGCGGCACGGTTACCCTGTTTAGCACGATGACGTAACCGGTAGCGGTTTAAGGTCATCATGCCGGTTTCCGAGCCGGAGAAATAGGCGGAGATGACCACCATGACGATCAGGATAACGATCAGCGTGGTGGTAGAGATGTGTTCCAGGGGGAACTCCTTTTGTTACTTAGCCAGCAAATTGCTGTATGAAGCGGCTGCCAAAATAGGCAAGGGTGAGAATGCCCGCACCCGCGACGTTGAACCAGACCACGCGACGACCGCGCCAGCCTTCATGATAATGGCCCCATAACAGGACAATATAGACAAACCACGCGATGATGGAGAGCACTGCTTTATCGATATTCTCCACGCTAAACAGGTTCTTCATGTAAAACAGGCCCGTGCAGAGCGTCAGCGTCAGCAGCACCACGCCCACCTGGGTGATGTGGAACATCTTACGCTCAATGACCATCAGCGGCGGCATTTCATGGTTAAACGCCAGCTTTTTGTTTTTCAGCTGATAGTCAATCCAGGCGAGCTGCATGGCGTAAAGCGCGGCGATGATCAGCGTCGCGTAGGCAAAGAGCGACAGGCCGATATGCACCAGCATCCCCGGGGTGGCCTCCAGATGCGTAATGAATTCATTAGGCATAAAGGTGGCGAGGGCCAGATTGATGAGCGCGAAGGTATAGACAATCGGCAGCAGCAGCCAGCCGCGATTTTTAGAGGCGACGATGGTCATTACCGTACAGATCATCAGGCTGACCAGCGAGCCGACGTTGAGGACGCTCAGGTTTTGCACGCTGCCGTCGCCGGGAATGATGCGTGATTCCAGCGCAAACGCGTGGCTAATCAGTGCGATTACCGCGGAAAGAATAGCCATGCGCCGCCAGCCGCTGTTTTTTTGCAGCAGGCCGGGAACGATCAGCGCGAGGCTGACAGAGTAGGCAACAAGGGCGATCAGTGCGAAAACAGGCATATAGGCATCGACAGTTGTCTTAATAAGAAAGAGAAGCAGTATAACGTTACGTGACGCCTGCTCCAACCGTTGCATAACAACAAAGGCGCCTTCATGTTATACTCCGGCAAAATTCTGTGTATGTGTCGCCCATGGCGGCCCAACGTTTCTACTCAGGCGAGAGACAATGTTTGATAATTTAACCGATCGTTTGTCGCGCACGCTGCGCAACATCAGCGGCCGCGGACGCCTTACTGAAGAGAACATCAAGGAAACGCTGCGCGAAGTGCGCATGGCGCTGCTGGAAGCAGACGTCGCGTTGCCGGTTGTTCGTGATTTTATCAACCGCGTTAAAGAGAAGGCGGTTGGTCATGAAGTTAACAAGAGCCTGACCCCGGGTCAGGAGTTCGTCAAAATCGTTCGTAATGAACTGGTTTCGGCGATGGGCGAAGAGAACCAGGTCCTTAACCTGGCGGCTCAGCCGCCGGCCGTGGTGCTGATGGCGGGCCTGCAGGGTGCGGGTAAAACGACCAGCGTCGGTAAGCTGGGTAAATTCCTGCGTGAAAAGCACAAGAAGAAAGTGCTGGTGGTCTCTGCGGACGTCTATCGCCCGGCGGCGATCAAACAGCTGGAAACCCTGGCCGAGCAGGTCGGCGTAGATTTCTTCCCGTCCGACGTGGCGCAGAAGCCTGTCGACATCGTTAATGCGGCGCTGAAAGAAGCGAAGCTGAAATTCTACGACGTGCTGCTGGTGGATACCGCCGGTCGTCTGCACGTTGACGAAGCGATGATGGACGAGATCAAGCAGGTGCATGCCTCTATCAACCCGGTAGAGACCCTGTTCGTTGTCGACGCCATGACCGGTCAGGATGCGGCGAATACCGCGAAAGCGTTTAACGAAGCGCTGCCGTTAACCGGCGTGGTGCTGACCAAAGTGGACGGTGACGCCCGCGGCGGTGCGGCGCTCTCGATTCGTCACATCACCGGTAAGCCGATTAAATTCCTCGGCGTGGGCGAGAAAACTGAAGCGCTCGAGCCGTTCCACCCGGATCGTATTGCCTCCCGTATCCTCGGTATGGGCGACGTGCTGTCGCTGATCGAAGATATCGAGAGCAAGGTTGACCGCGCGCAGGCCGAGAAGCTGGCCAGCAAGCTGAAAAAAGGCGACGGTTTCGATCTCACCGATTTCCTTGAGCAGCTGCGTCAGATGAAAAACATGGGCGGCATGGCCAGCCTGATGGGCAAACTGCCGGGCATGGGCCAGATCCCTGACAACGTGAAAGCGCAGATGGATGACAAGGTGCTGGTGCGTATGGAGGCGATCATCAACTCGATGACCCTCAAGGAGCGCGCTAACCCGGATATCATCAAAGGTTCCCGTAAACGCCGTATCGCAGCCGGTTGCGGCATGCAGGTGCAGGACGTTAACCGCCTTCTGAAACAGTTCGACGACATGCAGCGCATGATGAAGAAAATGAAGAAAGGCGGCATGGCGAAGATGATGCGCGGCATGAAAGGCATGATGCCCCCCGGTTTTCCAGGGCGTTAATCGCTTTTGAGATTGCTTTTTGCCCGAAAATGAGTAAAATTTTCGGGCTTTTAATATGACACCCGGGCTCCGTTCCTCGATGGGGCCCGGTTGTTTTATTCACACAAGAGGATGTTATGGTAACTATTCGTTTAGCTCGTCACGGCGCTAAAAAGCGTCCGTTCTACCAGGTTGTTGTGACTGACAGCCGTAATGCACGCAACGGTCGCTTCATCGAGCGCGTTGGTTTCTTCAACCCACTGGCCGCTGGCGCAGAAGAAGAAACTCGTCTGGATCTGGATCGTATCGCTCACTGGGTTGGCCAGGGCGCTACTGTTTCCGATCGCGTTGCTACGCTGATCAAAGCAGCAAACAAAGCAGCTTAATCTGTCACGGTGGTCATGATGAGCAATAAAGCACCTGTTGAACCGATCGTATTGGGAAAAATGGGTTCTTGCTACGGTATCCGTGGTTGGCTCAGAGTGTTTTCCTCCACTGAAGACGCTGATAGCATTTTTGATTACCAGCCCTGGTTTATCCAGAAAGGCGGTAAGTGGGAAGAAGTCGAGCTGGAAAGCTGGCGTCACCACAATCAGGACATCATCATCAAGCTGAAAGGCGTTGACGATCGTGATGCTGCGAATGCGCTGACTAATTGTGAAATTGTCGTGGATTCGTCGCAGTTGCCACAGCTGGAAGAGGGCGACTACTACTGGAAAGACCTTATGGGTTGCCAGGTAGTCACTACCGAAGGCTACAGCCTGGGGAAAGTCATCGATATGATGGAAACCGGGTCAAATGACGTTCTCGTCATTAAGGCAAACCTGAAAGATGCATTTGGCATCAAGGAGCGGTTGGTTCCGTTCCTCGATGGACAGGTTATCAAGAAAGTCGATCTCACTACTCAAACCATTGAAGTAGATTGGGATCCTGGTTTTTAAATTCTCCGGATAAACGGTAAAAGACGGCGCTATGTGGATTGGCATAATTAGCCTGTTTCCTGAAATGTTCCGCGCGATTACCGATTACGGGGTAACTGGCCGGGCAGTAAAGAATGGCCTGCTGAGCATCCAGAGCTGGAGTCCTCGTGACTTTACTCATGACCGGCACCGTACCGTGGACGATCGTCCTTACGGCGGCGGACCGGGGATGCTAATGATGGTGCAACCCTTACGGGACGCCATTCACACAGCAAAAGCCGCGGCAGGTGAAGGCGCAAAGGTGATTTATCTGTCACCTCAGGGACGCAAGCTTGATCAAGCGGGCGTGAGCGAACTGGCGACGAATCAAAAGCTGATTCTGGTCTGTGGGCGCTACGAAGGGATAGATGAGCGCGTAATTCAAACCGAGATTGACGAAGAATGGTCTATCGGCGATTACGTTCTCAGCGGTGGTGAGTTACCCGCAATGACGCTGATTGACTCCGTCGCCCGGTTCATTCCGGGGGTTCTGGGCCATGAAGCTTCGGCAACGGAAGATTCCTTTGCCGATGGGTTGCTGGACTGTCCACACTATACTCGTCCTGAAGTGTTAGAAGGGATGGAAGTACCGGCGGTGTTACTGTCTGGAAACCATGCCGAGATACGTCGCTGGCGTTTGAAGCAGTCGCTGGGCCGAACCTGGCTTAGAAGACCTGAACTTCTGGAAAACCTGGCTCTGACTGAAGAGCAAGCAAAGTTGCTGGCCGAGTTCAAAACAGAACACGCGCACCAGCAGCATGAACATGATGGGAATGCGTAATACGCTCCCGAATATCAGTTTACCCAGGATAAGAGATTAAATTATGAGCAACATTATTAAGCAACTTGAACAAGAGCAGATGAAGCAGGACGTACCTTCCTTCCGTCCAGGTGACACCGTGGAAGTGAAAGTATGGGTTGTTGAAGGTTCCAAAAAACGTCTGCAGGCATTCGAGGGCGTGGTTATCGCTATTCGTAACCGCGGTCTGCACTCTGCATTCACTGTTCGTAAAATTTCCAACGGCGAAGGCGTTGAGCGTGTCTTCCAGACTCACTCTCCGGTAGTTGACAGCATTGCTGTTAAACGTCGTGGTGCTGTACGTAAAGCTAAACTGTACTACCTGCGTGAGCGTACTGGTAAGTCTGCTCGTATTAAAGAGCGTCTGAACTAAGATTCGCTTAAGCGACATCCTGTTAGAAAGGGCTGGCCGAAAGGCCGGCCCTTTTTTTATCCCTGCGCATTTCTCACGTTAACCCTTTTGTCATAAATCATTTACAATGCTTGCCTCTTGAGTGGAGGGGACGTGGATAACGTACTGCATCAGCCTAACCGGAAACGCGCAGCGGCATTGACCGCGCTGTTTGCGATCCTGCTGATCGTGGTAGCGCCGCTTATCTCCGTTTCCTTGCAGAAAGATCCCATGAGCGCCATGCCGGGCATGCATCATGACATGAGCATGATGTCGATGGACGAGCATTACGGCGATATGCCGCACACGATGCCTGTCGACCATGCGGAAGCGTGCGGCTACTGCGTGCTGTTAGCGCATGTTCCTGGCGTGATGCTGGCGCTGATCGTCCTGCTCAGCGTGATGCTGCAGAGGCTTCGCGTTAAGCCGCCGCGCCAGGCGGTCAGCCACTGGCACTTTTTCCCCTGGCTTTATCCTGATACCCGCGCACCGCCGCTGCAGTCTGCTTTTTCCCTTTAAAAATAGATCGATAACTTACTGCCTTAAAAAGGAAAAGTATGACTACCTGCACTCCGCGCGCGGCATGGGGAAACCTGCTGCGTCGCCTCCATTTCTACGTTGGGCTGTTTGTCGGCCCGTTTATCTTCTTTGCCGCGCTGACCGGTACGCTGTATGTGGCGACCCCGCAGCTGGAGAATGCGCTCTACCGGCACGCGCTCCACGCGGATTCCGTAGGCGTGCCGCAGCCGCTGGCGGAACAAATTGCCGTGGCGGAAAAAAACGTTGGATCAGATGTGCGTTTGCACGCCGTGCGGCCGGGGCTGGCTGAAGGGGAAACTACCCGCATAATGTTTGCTGACCCGACGCTTGGGCCATCGGAGAACCGGGCTATTTTTATTGATCCGGTAAGCCTGGCGGTGCTGGGAGATATGACGGTATACGGCACCAGCGGGATTTTACCGCTGCGTCAGACCATTGATTACCTGCATACCTCTTTGATGTTGGGCGACGTGGGTCGGCTCTACAGCGAGCTTGCTGCCTCCTGGATGTGGGTTGCCGCGCTGGGCGGTGTAGCCCTGTGGTTTTATACCCGACCCAAACGGCGGATCAACAATCGCTTCCAGAATCGTCGTCGCCTGCACGTGACGCTGGGCTGGAGTCTGCTGGGTGGAATGCTGTTGTTCTCTGCAACCGGCCTGACATGGTCTCAATGGGCAGGCGGGAACGTCGATAAGCTGCGGGCAGAGATGAACTGGCTCACCCCGCAGGTGAACACGACGCTTTCCGGCCAACAGGAGACCGTGGATGAGCATGCCGAACACCGGGGCCATCACGGCGGCATGATGATGCCGGAAATGGCGATGGATCTGACGCAGTTTGACGGAGTATTAAGCGCGGCCCGTAAAGCAGGAATTGATGCAAACAGGCTGGAGATCCGCCCGGCAAAAACGGCGGATAGCGCCTGGACCGTGACGGAAATCGATCGCAGCTGGCCGACTCAGGTGGACGCCGTTGCGGTTGATCCTTCGACGATGCAGGTCCTGGACAGAACCCGTTTCGAGGATTTCCCGTTAATGGCAAAACTGACCCGCTGGGGCGTGGATTTCCATATGGGGATCTTATTCGGGCTGGTGAACCAGCTGCTGCTGGTGGCGTTCGGCCTCGCCCTGTGCGTGCTCATCATCTGGGGTTACCGGATGTGGTGGATGCGTCGTCCGGCACGGTCGGCAGTGAGTCCGGTACAGACGCTTTGTCAGAGCTGGCTGGCGCTGTCAGGGTGGGGAAGAGGGGTTACGGTGGTAATCAGCATACTGCTGGGGCTGACCTTGCCGGTCATGGGCGTGAGTCTGGCGCTGTTTGTTCTGGCGGACTGGCTGCGCTGGCGAGCGGCAACCAGGGTGACGCTCGCCGAATCCTCCGCTAAATAACCCTATGGCGTGCTGATCACCACTGCGACGCGGCGGTTTTCAGCGCGCCCTTGCGGGGTGCTGTTGCTCGCAACCGGGTATTTTTGACCTAACCCCCGCGTGGTGAGATTGCTGCGCGGGATATTTGCGCCCTTCGCCCAGGCATCGGCCACGGCATTGGCGCGTTTTAACGACAGCGCTTCGTTGTAGCTTTCTTCACCGTAATTATCCGTGTGACCGTCCATTCGCGCGTGATTCAGGCCGGTTTCCGCCAGGCGAGAGGCCATGGACTGGATCTGCGTTTCACTTTCCGGGCGCAGTCTGGCGTCATTTTTATCAAACAGGATGGTGTCCGACATGCCAAGCGACCAGTCACCGTTCAGTTCGTTAAAACCGTAAGACTTCATCGCCGAAATTTGCTCAGGAGTAAATTTACCTTCCGGCGGCGACTGACAGCCTGCCAGAACCAGTGAGGCCAGAACTATCGGCGCGAAGTAACGTTTTAACATAGTGTATCCCTTCTAACTTGTTGTTTTCGTACGCTGGTTTTTCACCTGGTACATGTTGCGGTCAGCCCTCTCCAGTAATGCTTCCACGGAAGCATTTTCCCACGCCAGAGCAAAGCCAATGCTGAGTGACATCGATGCTTTTTGTCCGTTATGAAGATCAAACGGACGGATAAACTGCTGCGATAGCGCAGCACAAATATGTTGAACCTCAAGTTCAGAGTGCACGCCGTACAGCACCATGGCAAATTCGTCACCGCCAAGGCGGTAAGCCTGGTGACGTTTGTCGCCAAACTCCATCATCCTGCTGGCGACTTCAATCAGCACGCAGTCTCCTGCCGCATGTCCCCAGGTGTCATTAATAAACTTAAAATTATCACCGTCGAGGAAGAGCAGGGCCGAGTTCGTTTTGGCAGAAGGGTCGTTCATTAAGGCCGCAATGCTGTTACGAAACGCCGCGCGGTTGGCAAGACCGGTGAGCGGGTCGTGCATGGCGGTACGCAGCAGCTGGGCGTTTTTCGCCTGGAGCTTGAGTTGCCACTCCTCCATCTCATCCAGAAGGCTGTTGAAGTCCTCACCAAACTGGTGAAACTCTTCGATACGGCCGTCTTTCACCCGGCGGGAGAAGTTGCGGTTGGTACGAACGTCATGCACCACGTCGGTGATGTTTTGCAGGGCCGTGACCATCCCGTGATGCAAAGACTGGGTAATAGTGAGCGCGACGACGGTTGCAAAGAGAATACAGCCGGTCAGAACGGCAAACGACATCCAGATGAAATGGCCGATCAGGCTGTCACGCGCGGTAAGGCGAATTTCGCCGATCGTTGCGCCGTTATGCATGATGGGCTGCGCAACCGGTACGGGGAAAAGCCAGCGGCTGACCAGTGCGCCCAGCGTATCGTTGTTGTCCTCCGGGTTCCATGACCAGTAGGCAAAACGCTTTTTATGCGCGTTAATAACCTCGGCCACGGCAAACTGGCCCTGTTTGCCCAGAGCTGCCAGCGTTTCGTTGGCCGCCAGCGAGTCGTTGAACACCAGCGACGCTTCCAGGCTGTGGCTCATTGTTGCGCCGGTTAATTCGAGATTCTTTTGCGCGTATTGTTTTAACGTCACGACGGAAGCAAAACAGAGCAGCAGCCATATTAACGTCATCGTGATGATGACGCTTATCATGCTGTTTCGCCTCAACGTTCTTTTAAACGTCGGACGTGGCGTTGAAGTGAAATCTTTATCCATGCTGCTTATTCCGTGCAAGCATTAATACATCCGGATTGACTCTTACGCCACTGCGCGTCAATGCATCCAGGTTGACGGCGAACCGTACCTGGCCGCGATCGATTATCAGGCAAAAGGCACTGCCAATTACACATTCCGGATTTTGCTCTGAGATTAATAGCAACGCTCTGCCCTGATATTGACTTATTAATTCAAGTTGTTTTGCCGGTGATTCAGACCCGAAATAGATCGCATCACACGTCGCGGCCAGGGCTTCCTGATCGTTACGTACAATAACGGGAGTATAAGGTAACTCGCTATGCCCCTCATCGCCGCTGAGGGCGTGCGTATAGTGAGAAGTGGCGTAGACGCAGAGTTTAGGCTGCCCGGAAAGTGACGGCCATCGCGTATAGCTCACAATGCCTGAGACAATCGAGCGTACCGATTTATCCGTTTCCGTAAGCGTGCCTGCCGCCGCAGGGCCCACCATAAGGAACAGCGTTAGCATCAGAGTGAGTCGGAAAAAAGAGATCAAGAATAAATTTCTCACGAGAATCCGCCACATCGCTCTGGAAATAGATGTCCTTAAGAGTTGCGGGCAGAATACCATTGTTTATCAGGGCCGTCATTATGTCAGAAATAGCATGAGGCCGACCTAAGCTAAATCCTACTGTTGTTTATTTTCCGGTGGATGAAATTAGATTAATTCAGTCTGCTGGAGCGCATACTTTCATCCATCCCTTGCTGCCATGACGCACGCAGTTTTGCCGCGTTTTCGGCTGTATCGCAACTGGCAGGGAAAGATTTGCCGGCTAATCCCCAGGCGTGAATAAACCCTTCTTCGCACACTTTCTTCTGACCGTCAGCATAGCCGCGAAGATATTCGCTACGATCAACGTGTGTGTCGTTAAAACTATCGGCCAGGGCCTGGTTATCTTTAACCGGCAGGCCATTCATGGCGTCTTCTTTACCTGCTTCAAACCAGGATGGGCTGGTCCAGTCGGGCTGGAAGGTGTAAGGATTGATCTGACAGCCCGTTAAAAACAGCGACAACAGCGCGAGAGCAATTGAACGCATAGCCATTCTCCTTTTTTCTTCAGCATAGCCTGGCTAAAGAAAACCTGTCTGTAATTTAAAGTTTACGTTTTTACCGGCTTATTTTTGCAATAAATTGGCTTGTGTAAACTAATGTGTACGTATTTTGGATTGAAATGTTTACTTTTTATGGTATCGTGGTTTCACCTCATTGAGGAAAACAACTATCGCAAACGAGCTTTACAGGATCGCCATCATGCAAAAAGACGCGCTGAACAACGTACATATCACTGACGAACAGGTGTTAATCACTCCGGATCAACTGAAAGCGGAATTTCCGCTGAGCGTCGCGCAGGAGGCTCAGATCGAGCACTCTCGCCAGACCATTTCTGACATTATCGCCGGCCGCGATCCGCGCCTGCTGGTGGTATGCGGTCCTTGCTCCATTCACGATCCTGAAACCGCCATAGAATATGCTCGTCGATTTAAAGCGTTAGCGGAGGAGGTCAGCGATAGCCTCTATCTGGTGATGCGCGTCTATTTTGAGAAGCCACGTACGACCGTCGGCTGGAAAGGGTTGATTAACGATCCGCACATGGATGGCTCGTTTGATGTGGAAGCAGGCCTGAAGATTGCGCGTCGCCTGCTGGTGGAGCTGGTCAGCATGGGGCTGCCGCTGGCAACCGAAGCGCTGGACCCGAACAGCCCGCAGTACCTGGGCGATCTGTTCAGCTGGTCGGCGATTGGTGCGCGTACCACAGAATCGCAAACTCACCGCGAGATGGCGTCTGGCCTGTCGATGCCGGTTGGCTTTAAAAACGGTACCGATGGCAGCCTGGCGACGGCAATCAACGCCATGCGCGCTGCTGCGATGCCGCACCGTTTCGTCGGTATCAACCAGGCGGGCCAGGTATGCCTCCTGCAAACGCAGGGTAACCCGGACGGTCATGTGATCCTGCGCGGCGGGAAAGCACCTAACTACAGCCCGGCGGACGTGGCGCAGTGTGAAAAAGAGATGGAGCAGGCGGGACTGCGCCCGGCACTGATGGTAGATTGCAGTCATGGTAATTCAAATAAAGATTACCGTCGCCAGCCTGCGGTTGCGGAATCCGTGATCGCACAGATCAAAGATGGCAACCGTTCGATTATTGGTCTGATGATTGAGAGCAACATTCATGAAGGCAATCAGTCATCGGAACAACCGCGTAGCGCAATGAAGCACGGCGTCTCCGTGACGGATGCCTGCATCAGCTGGGAAACCACCGATGCGCTGCTGCGTGAGATCCACAAAGATTTGAACGGCCAGCTGGCGACGCGTCTGGCTTAAGAGGTTAGTTATGGTTGCTGAATTGACCGCACTGCGCGATCAAATTGATGAAGTGGATAAGGCGCTGCTGGACCTGCTGGCGCGCCGTATGGCGCTGGTTGCCGAAGTTGGTGAGGTGAAAAGCAAATACGGCCTGCCGATTTACGTCCCGGAGCGCGAAGCCTCAATGCTGGCCTCTCGTCGCAAAGAGGCCCAGGCGCTGGGCGTTTCGCCGGATTTAATTGAAGATGTTCTGCGTCGCGTGATGCGGGAATCCTATTCCAGCGAAAACGACAAAGGCTTCAAAACTCTCTGTCCGTCCCTGCGGCCGGTGGTGATTGTCGGCGGTGCAGGGCAGATGGGGCGTCTGTTTGAAAAAATGCTGATGCTTTCTGGCTACCAGGTGCGCATTCTGGAAAAAGAGGACTGGGCGCATGCTCCGGAACTCATGAAAGATGCCGGGATGGTTATCGTCAGCGTGCCGATCCACGTGACGGAGCAGATCATCGAAAAGCTTCCTCTTTTACCGAAAGATTGCATCCTGGTGGATCTGGCCTCCGTCAAAAATGGTCCGCTGCAGGCGATGCTGGCTGCGCATACCGGCCCGGTTCTGGGTCTGCACCCGATGTTTGGACCGGACAGCGGCAGCCTGGCTAAGCAGGTGGTGGTTTACTGCGACGGTCGTCAGCCGGAAGCCTATCAGTGGTTCCTGGAACAGATTCAGGTATGGGGTGCGCGACTGCACCGCATCAGCGCGGTCGAGCACGATCAGAACATGGCGTTCATTCAGGCGCTGCGCCACTTTGCGACGTTTGCCTACGGTCTGCATCTGGCGGAAGAGAACGTGCAGCTTGAACAGCTGCTGGCGCTCTCTTCGCCTATCTATCGTCTGGAGCTGGCGATGGTAGGGCGCCTGTTTGCTCAGGATCCGCAGCTTTACGCGGACATTATTATGTCCTCCGAGAACAACCTGGCGCTCATCAAGCGCTACTATCAGCGCTTTGGTGAAGCCATTACGTTGCTGGAGCACGGAGACAAGCAGGCGTTTATCGACAGTTTCCGCAAGGTCGAGCACTGGTTTGGCGATTACGCTCAGCGTTTCCAGAGTGAGAGCCGGACGCTGTTGCGCCAGGCAAATGACAGTCGCCAGTAATGCGATGATGTATATACTGAAAGCCAGCATTGCTGGCTTTTTTTATTTTGGGGAACTGTCATGGCCGAACCGCAGCTGCTGTTGAATTACACCGGGCATCTGCCTGAATGCCCGACGTGGAGCGCAGAAGAGCACGCGCTCTACTGGGCCGATATTCTGGAAGGGGAGATCCACCGCTATCATCTGCCGACGGCAGAACACACCGTACTCTCTTTCCATGAGGAGGTGGGGTGTTTCGCGCTGCGCGAGCAGGGTGGTTTTATCGTTGCGATGCGAACGGGTATCTGGCTGACCGATAAACACGGCCTGCTGCGCCGCAAGGTGTGCGATAACCCCTCTAACCCGCAGCTCGCACGTTTTAACGACGGCGGCACCGATTCTCTGGGGCGATTCTATGCGGGCACGTTTTGGGGGCCGGGAGATTACAACGGTGCCCTGTTGATGCGCATCGACAACGACCTGACGCCGAAAGTGATCCAGTGCGATATTCACGGCCACAACGGCTTAGCGTTTAGCCCGGATAATCAATGGATGTTTACTTCAGATACGCCAAACGGCGTTATTTACCGAACGCCGCTTGATGAGCAGGGCGAACCCGGCAGGCGCGAGGTGTTTCGTCAGTTTAAAGAGGGCGAAGGGATACCGGACGGCGCGGCCATGGATGTGGAAGGCTGCTACTGGAGCGCGCTGTTTGACGGCTGGCGTATTGCACGTTTTTCTCCGCACGGGGAGCAGCTGGAAGAATACCGCATGCCGGTGCGTTGCCCGACGATGGTCTGCTTTGGCGGCGATGACATGAAAACGCTGTTTATTACCACCACGCGGGAAAATATGGATGCGGACGAGGTGGCGAAGTATCCGCTCTCCGGTGCCATCTTCACCCTGCCGGTGAACGTGGCAGGGATGAAGAAAAGCCGATTCATCGAACGTTAAGCCGGGTCAACCGGGACCACGTTTTCGCTCGGATAGCAGCCCAGCACTTTCATGGAGCGCGTGATCTCGCCCAGTTCGCGCAGGGCTTTCTGCATGGAAGCAGATTCCAGGTTGGCCTGGATATCAAGATAAAACATCTCTTCCCACGGGTTACCGTGGATTGGGCGTGATTCCAGTTTGGTCATGATCAGGTTGTGGTTACGCAGCACCAGCAGGGCTTCAACCAGCGCACCGGCCTGTTGGCCGGTCGCCATCAGCAGCGTGGTTTTGGCCGGCACCTGGTCAGAAACATTGATTGCCTTGCGTGCCAGTACCACGAAACGGGTGATATTTTGCGTCTGGTTCGCCAGGTTGCGTTCCAGCACCTGTAAACCATACAGCGCCCCGCCCGCTTCGCTGCCGAGCGCGGCGACGGTTGGGGTGTTAGCCTGCGCCACTTTTTCCATCGCCGCCGAGGTGCTTTCGGTGTACTCAATTTTCCAGTTCGGATAGCGGTTCAGGAACTGGCTGCACTGCTGGAACGGCTGTGGATGACTGTAAACCGTTTCGATCTTGCTCAGGTCGGTTGAGCCAGAGACCAGCACGCAGTGATCGATAGGGATCGTCAGCTCACCTACCAGCGACAGGCTGGTATGCTGCAGCAAATCGTAGACGTCGTTGATGGCGCCGGAGCTAGTGTTTTCAATCGGTACGACGGCGTAATCCGCCTGGCCGGTCTCAACCTGATTAAAAATGTCGGCAAACTTGGCACAGCCGCTCTCAATAAATTCTTCGAAATGGCGTGCGGCATACTGACGTGCGGCCAGGTGAGAATAAGACCCCTTCGGACCGAGGAAGGCGATACGCGCAGAGTGTGGGTTGGTTTTGTTCAGATGCTGCTGGAGCAGCGCTTGCTGGGTGAGAACGGAGTCTTCGATGATGAGCTGGAACAACCGGGTTATGTAGTGGGCATCGAGGTGATGCGCTTTGCCGAGCTGAATGAGACGTTCCAGCAGATCTCGCTCGCGGTCAATATCACGCACCGGACGATGGGAGTCTAGCTTGGCTTTGCCCACTTCAACGGCAAGGGCGCGGCGTTCGGCCAGCAGCGCCAGCAGTTTCTCATCCAGCGCGCTGATTTTTACTCGCAGATCCAGTAATGGGTTTTCCGGTGTCATAGTGTTGTCGGTCTCATTTTATCGTTATCAATAAAAAAGGCCCCCCGGTGTGGGAGGCCTTGTTGTTCGTCTTCGCATTCTTTATCACACGACGAAACGCCTCCCGTTCAGGGGAAGGTAAAAAAGAATGCGAAGAAGAACGGCGTAAGTTTCATAAAGTCATCCTGTGATTGATACCGTTAAAGTACCCGTACTGTTTTCACCCTGTCAATAAAAAACAAAAAACGCGCCCGAAGGCGCGTTGGCGGTACACTCAATTTAAAGGATTACTCTTCTTCAACTTCTTCCGCGAAGCTGGCGTCTTTCACCGATGTAGCGGCGCGACGGGCTTCACCTTTGTGTTGCACTTTATTGAGCTGCCGTTCCAGCTTGTTGATCAAATCGTTAATAGCGGTGTACATATCCTCGTGTTTTGCGCTGGCGACCAGATGGCCGTTTGGAGTATTGATAGTTGCGTCAGCGATGAAACCCTGCGGCTCCTTGGACAGGATGATATGTGGATTAATCAAATGAGTTTGCCATTTATCCAGTTTGGCGAGACGGTCTGCGACGTGCTGGCGGATTGCCGGAGTAATTTCCATTTGTTTACTGGTAATGTTCATTGTCATAAATTTTACCTCTTGTCTTTCCGTCTTGGTGATTCCAGCATACCCGACCTAATGTCAAAATGTGTGATTTAGATCACGTTATTTTGTCGGTTTTTGTCAGGGAATCTTTTTTGTGAGGCAGGGCAGGAAGAGGTGAGATTTACCTTGTCGAAGGTAAAAATTGGGGCCATAGTTGACTGGATATGTTGAGGCTTAAGCGCTTCAGCGACGCGCTAAAATGAATAAAAAAACGGCAGCCTTCGGGCTGCCGTTTTGCATTGAGGCAATATCAGGTGTTGCTGCTGTTCGCGGCGATGATTTTCGCCACTTTTTCAGCCTGAGCGGTCATCTGCATCTGACGGTAAGCATTTTCCATCAGCTTCAGGCCATCGCGCGTTGCCTGAGTATCCGGATAATCACGCAGCATACCTTCTACGCGGTTAACCACGGCAACCCATGCGCCACGACGGGTATAGTATTCCGCTACAGAGTATTCATATTTCGCCAGACGATCTTTCAGGAACACCAGACGTTTGGTGGCGTCAGTCACGTACTGACTGTTCGGATAGCCGCGCACTAGCTTGGAGAAGTCATTGAAGGCATCACGCGCATGCTGCGGGTCACGGTCGGAACGATCCACGCCGAAGAAGCCCTGCAGCGCACTGTCGTCCAGCGCCATGTTGGTGAGGCCGCGCATGTACATCACGTAGTCGATGTTAGGATGAGTCGGGTTCAGACGCATGAAACGATCGATAGTTGCCTGAGCCAGCGGCAGATCGGCATTTTTATAGTATGCGTAGATGAGATCTAACTGTACCTGCTGCGAATATGGACCAAATGGATAGCGATTATCCAACGCTTCCAGTTGCGTTATCGCCTGTTTCCAGTTACCGTCCTGCAACTTTTGTTGTGCAGTCGCATAGATTTCATTCGGCGGATTGTCAGGGACCTGTTCATTTGAACCGGAGCAGCCCACCAAAGCCAGGCTCAACGTGGCCGCTGCCACCAGATATTTCATGCGCGTCATGACGTTTTGACTTTCCTCAAATGTTTGTCCGGGAGAAACTCTGTTCCTGCTCCCGATTAAGACCAGCTACAATAGCACACTATATTAAACGGCAAAGCCGTAAAACCCAACGTTAAACGAAGAAGCAGTTTATGGCACAACGAGTAGAACTCACCGCAACAGTCTCCGAAAATCAGCTCGGTCAACGCTTAGATCAGGCTTTGGCCGAATTGTTCCCTGATTATTCGCGTTCACGCATAAAAGAATGGATCCTTGACCAGCGCGTGCTGGTAAACGGCAAGATCTGGGACAAACCAAAAGAGAAAGTGTTAGGTGGGGAAGCTGTCGCCATCAATGCTGAAATCGAAGAGGAAATCCGCTTCGAGCCGCAGGATATCCCACTGGACATCGTCTATGAAGATGATGACATTCTGGTGATCAACAAGCCGCGCGACCTGGTTGTTCATCCGGGCGCGGGGAACCCTGACGGTACGGTACTTAACGCACTTCTCCATTATTATCCGCCGATCGCGGATGTTCCGCGCGCGGGCATCGTGCACCGTCTGGATAAAGACACCACCGGTTTGATGGTGGTGGCGAAGACCGTTCCTGCTCAGACCCGTCTGGTGGAGTCGCTGCAGCTGCGTGAAATCACCCGCGAGTATGAAGCAGTAGCCATTGGGCATATGACCTCTGGCGGAACGGTGGAAGAGCCAATCAGCCGTCATCCGACTAAACGTACCCATATGTCGGTGCATCCGATGGGTAAACCGGCGGTGACGCACTATCGCATTATGGAGCACTTCCGTATTCATACGCGCCTGCGTCTGCGTCTGGAAACCGGACGTACTCACCAGATCCGCGTGCATATGGCCCACATTACCCATCCGCTGGTAGGGGATCAGGTATACGGTGGCCGCCCTCGTCCACCTAAAGGCGCATCGGATGAGTTCATCAGCGTATTGCGTAAATTCGATCGTCAGGCGCTGCACGCGACTATGCTGCGTCTTTACCACCCTATCACCGGTATTCAGATGGAGTGGCATGCGCCTATCCCGCAGGATATGGTGGATCTTATCGACGCCATGCGTGCTGATTTCGAAGAACATAAGGATCAAGTGGACTGGTTATGACCAAACTGATTGTCCCGGAGTGGCCATTGCCTGCTGGCGTGGCCGCCTGTAGTTCAACCCGTATTGGCGGTGTTAGCCAGGGCGCGTGGGAGTCTTTGAACCTCGGTGCGCACTGTGGCGACAACCTGGAACACGTTGAAGAGAACCGCAGACGTTTGTTTGCTGCGGGTAACTTGCCGTCGAAACCGATCTGGCTGGAACAGGTTCATGGTAACGCGGTACTGAAGTTGACGGGGGAACCCTATGCTTCTAAACGCGCTGATGCCTCTTACAGTAATACTCCGGGAACCGTTTGTGCCGTGATGACCGCCGATTGTCTGCCGGTTCTGTTCTGTAACCGTGCAGGTACCGAGGTGGCGGCAGCACACGCGGGCTGGCGTGGTCTATGTGAAGGCGTGCTCGAAGAAACTGTCGCCTGCTTTAACGATGAGCCCGCCAATATTATGGCCTGGCTTGGCCCGGCCATTGGTCCTCGCGCTTTCGAAGTGGGGCCAGAGGTTCGCGAAGCCTTTATGGAAAAAGATCCGCAAGCGGTTGAAGCCTTCCTGCCTGCGGGAGATAAATATCTGGCCGATATTTACCAGCTCGCCCGTCAGCGTCTGAATAACGTTGGCGTGACGCAGATCTTCGGCGGCGATCGCTGCACATTCACCGAAAAGGGTGATTTTTTCTCCTATCGTCGCGACAAGACCACGGGGCGTATGGCAAGTTTCATTTGGCTGATATAACCTAAAGAATCAAGACGATCCGGTACGTGCCGTTTTCTTTTCACATAATTCAGGTCATTAACCTTGAATAATTGAGGGATGACCTCATTTAATCTCCAGTAGCAAATTTGACCTGTTATGGGAGGAGTTATGCGTCTGGATCGTCTTACTAATAAATTCCAGCTTGCTCTCGCCGATGCCCAGTCCCTCGCACTGGGGCACGACAACCAATTTATCGAACCTCTTCATTTAATGAGCGCCTTGCTGAATCAGGAAGGGGGGTCGGTACGTCCTTTATTAACGTCTGCTGGCATTAATGCTGGCCAGTTACGCACCGCTATCGATCAGGCGCTGAGCCGTTTACCGCAGGTAGAAGGTACCGGCGGCGACGTTCAGCCGTCTCAGGATCTGGTGCGCGTGCTGAACCTTTGCGACAAGCTGGCGCAAAAACGTGGGGACAACTTTATTTCGTCAGAGCTGTTTGTTCTGGCGGCGCTTGAATCACGCGGTACCTTGACCGACCTGCTGAAATCTGCCGGTGCGACCACCGCCAATGTGACTCAGGCGATTGAGAAAATGCGCGGAGGTGAAAGCGTGAACGATCAGGGAGCCGAAGACCAACGTCAGGCTTTGAAGAAATTTACGGTCGATCTGACCGAGCGTGCTGAACAGGGCAAACTTGACCCGGTTATCGGCCGTGACGAAGAAATCCGCCGTACTATTCAGGTACTGCAGCGTCGTACCAAGAACAACCCGGTGCTGATTGGTGAACCGGGTGTCGGTAAAACCGCCATTGTTGAAGGGCTGGCGCAGCGTATCGTTAACGGGGAAGTGCCGGAAGGCCTGAAAGGCCGCCGCGTACTGGCGCTGGATATGGGCGCGCTGGTGGCCGGTGCGAAATACCGCGGCGAGTTTGAAGAGCGTCTCAAAGGCGTGCTTAACGATCTGGCGAAGCAGGAAGGCAACGTTATCCTGTTTATCGACGAACTGCACACTATGGTCGGGGCGGGTAAAGCGGACGGCGCGATGGATGCCGGGAACATGCTGAAACCTGCGTTGGCGCGTGGTGAACTTCACTGCGTCGGTGCCACCACGCTTGACGAGTATCGTCAGTACATTGAGAAAGATGCTGCGCTGGAACGTCGTTTCCAGAAAGTGTTTGTTGCTGAGCCAAGCGTTGAAGATACCATCGCGATCCTGCGTGGTTTGAAGGAGCGCTATGAACTGCACCACCATGTGCAGATCACTGACCCGGCTATCGTTGCGGCGGCGACGCTTTCACATCGTTATATCGCCGATCGCCAGCTACCGGATAAAGCAATCGACCTGATTGATGAAGCGGCTTCGAGCATTCGTATGCAGATTGACTCGAAACCGGAAGAGCTGGACCGACTCGACCGACGCATCATTCAGCTCAAGCTGGAACAGCAGGCGCTGAAGAAAGAGTCTGATGAAGCCAGTAAGAAACGCCTGGATATGCTCAATGAAGAACTGGACGATAAAGAGCGCCAGTACTCTGAGCTGGAAGAAGAGTGGAAAGCCGAGAAAGCATCCCTTTCCGGCACTCAGACCATTAAAGCTGAACTCGAACAGGCCAAAATTGCCATCGAGCAGGCTCGCCGTGTCGGCGATCTGGCGCGGATGTCTGAACTGCAGTACGGCAAAATTCCTGAGCTTGAAAAACAGCTTGAGATAGCGACGCAGTCAGAAGGGAAAACGATGCGTCTGTTACGTAATAAAGTGACGGATGCAGAAATCGCGGAAGTGCTTGCTCGCTGGACCGGTATCCCGGTGGCGCGCATGCTGGAAGGCGAGCGTGAAAAACTGCTGCGCATGGAGCAGGATCTCCATAATCGGGTGATTGGTCAGAACGAAGCGGTTGAGGCGGTTTCCAACGCCATTCGCCGTAGCCGCGCAGGGTTGTCCGATCCAAACCGTCCGATTGGTTCGTTCCTGTTCCTGGGGCCGACGGGGGTCGGTAAAACCGAGTTGTGTAAAGCGCTGGCTAACTTTATGTTCGACAGCGACGATGCGATGGTACGTATCGACATGTCTGAGTTTATGGAGAAACACTCCGTCTCACGTCTGGTCGGTGCGCCTCCGGGATACGTTGGTTATGAAGAAGGGGGGTATCTGACGGAAGCCGTTCGCCGTCGCCCTTATTCCGTCATCCTGCTGGATGAGGTGGAAAAAGCGCATCCGGATGTGTTCAACATTCTGCTTCAGGTGCTGGATGATGGCCGTCTGACCGACGGACAGGGGAGAACGGTCGACTTCCGTAATACGGTTGTCATCATGACCTCGAACCTGGGTTCCGATCTGATTCAGGAACGTTTCGGTGAACTGGACTATAGCCATATGAAGGATCTGGTGCTCGGTGTCGTGAGCCATAACTTCCGTCCTGAGTTCATCAACCGTATTGATGAAGTGGTGGTATTCCATCCTCTGGGTGAGAAACACATTGCGTCGATTGCGCAGATCCAGCTGCAGCGTCTTTACAAACGTCTGGAAGAGCGTGGGTATGAAATTCACATCTCCGACGAGGCGCTGAAGCTGCTGAGCGAGAATGGTTACGATCCGGTATACGGTGCGCGCCCATTAAAACGTGCTATCCAGCAGCAGATCGAAAATCCGCTGGCGCAGCAGATCCTCTCCGGAGAGCTGGTTCCGGGCAAAGTTATCCGTCTGGAAGCCAACGACGATCGCATTGTGGCAGTGCAGTAAGTCACAAAACGCAAAAACGAGCCGCGATCGGCTCGTTTTTGTTTAAAAACCAGGCGAAAATTGAGGTCTGGAGTAAGATTTGCTTGGAAAGTGAGCGGTCAGTAAATAAATGTCACTTTATCCTTGCAGCTTCGGAATTACTCCCTATAATGCGCCTCCACTGACACGGAACAACGGCACACACGCCGCCGGGTCAGCAGAGAAAAGCGAAAATAAACGCTTGACTCTGAAGCGGGAAAGCGTAATATGCACACCCCGCGCCGCAGCGAAAAGCGAAGCGGCACTGCTCTTTAACAATTTATCAGACAATCTGTGTGGGCACTCAAAGTGACATGGATTCTTAATGTCTTCGGACAATAAATGAATACCAAGTCTCTGAGTGAACATACGTAATTCATTACGAAGTTTAATTCACGAGCATCAAACTTAAATTGAAGAGTTTGATCATGGCTCAGATTGAACGCTGGCGGCAGGCCTAACACATGCAAGTCGAGCGGTAGCACAGGAGAGCTTGCTCTCCGGGTGACGAGCGGCGGACGGGTGAGTAATGTCTGGGAAACTGCCTGATGGAGGGGGATAACTACTGGAAACGGTAGCTAATACCGCATAACGTCGCAAGACCAAAGAGGGGGACCTTCGGGCCTCTTGCCATCAGATGTGCCCAGATGGGATTAGCTAGTAGGTGGGGTAACGGCTCACCTAGGCGACGATCCCTAGCTGGTCTGAGAGGATGACCAGCCACACTGGAACTGAGACACGGTCCAGACTCCTACGGGAGGCAGCAGTGGGGAATATTGCACAATGGGCGCAAGCCTGATGCAGCCATGCCGCGTGTATGAAGAAGGCCTTCGGGTTGTAAAGTACTTTCAGCGGGGAGGAAGGTGTTGAGGTTAATAACCTCAGCAATTGACGTTACCCGCAGAAGAAGCACCGGCTAACTCCGTGCCAGCAGCCGCGGTAATACGGAGGGTGCAAGCGTTAATCGGAATTACTGGGCGTAAAGCGCACGCAGGCGGTCTGTCAAGTCGGATGTGAAATCCCCGGGCTCAACCTGGGAACTGCATTCGAAACTGGCAGGCTAGAGTCTTGTAGAGGGGGGTAGAATTCCAGGTGTAGCGGTGAAATGCGTAGAGATCTGGAGGAATACCGGTGGCGAAGGCGGCCCCCTGGACAAAGACTGACGCTCAGGTGCGAAAGCGTGGGGAGCAAACAGGATTAGATACCCTGGTAGTCCACGCCGTAAACGATGTCGACTTGGAGGTTGTGCCCTTGAGGCGTGGCTTCCGGAGCTAACGCGTTAAGTCGACCGCCTGGGGAGTACGGCCGCAAGGTTAAAACTCAAATGAATTGACGGGGGCCCGCACAAGCGGTGGAGCATGTGGTTTAATTCGATGCAACGCGAAGAACCTTACCTACTCTTGACATCCAGAGAACTTTCCAGAGATGGATTGGTGCCTTCGGGAACTCTGAGACAGGTGCTGCATGGCTGTCGTCAGCTCGTGTTGTGAAATGTTGGGTTAAGTCCCGCAACGAGCGCAACCCTTATCCTTTGTTGCCAGCGGTTAGGCCGGGAACTCAAAGGAGACTGCCAGTGATAAACTGGAGGAAGGTGGGGATGACGTCAAGTCATCATGGCCCTTACGAGTAGGGCTACACACGTGCTACAATGGCGCATACAAAGAGAAGCGACCTCGCGAGAGCAAGCGGACCTCATAAAGTGCGTCGTAGTCCGGATTGGAGTCTGCAACTCGACTCCATGAAGTCGGAATCGCTAGTAATCGTAGATCAGAATGCTACGGTGAATACGTTCCCGGGCCTTGTACACACCGCCCGTCACACCATGGGAGTGGGTTGCAAAAGAAGTAGGTAGCTTAACCTTCGGGAGGGCGCTTACCACTTTGTGATTCATGACTGGGGTGAAGTCGTAACAAGGTAACCGTAGGGGAACCTGCGGTTGGATCACCTCCTTACCTTAAAGAACCTGCCTTTGCAGTGCTCACACAGATTGTCTGATGAAAAGTAAATAGCAAGGCGTCTTGCGATTGAGACTTACACGTCCCCTTCGTCTAGAGGCCCAGGACACCGCCCTTTCACGGCGGTAACAGGGGTTCGAATCCCCTAGGGGACGCCACTTGCTGGTTCGTGAGTGAAAGTCACCTGCCGTCATATCTCAAAACTCATCTTCGGGTGACGTTTGAGATATTTGCTCTTTAAAAATCTGGATCAAGCTGAAAATTGAAACGACACATCTTTAATGGTGTGTTCGAGTCTCTCAAATTTTCGCAAGTCGATGGTGAATCGAAAGAAACATCTTCGGGTTGTGAGGTTAAGCGACTAAGCGTACACGGTGGATGCCCTGGCAGTCAGAGGCGATGAAGGACGTGCTAATCTGCGAAAAGCGCCGGCGAGGTGATATGAACCTTTGACCCGGCGATGTCCGAATGGGGAAACCCAGTGCAATTCGTTGCACTATCGTTAACTGAATACATAGGTTAACGAGGCGAACCGGGGGAACTGAAACATCTAAGTACCCCGAGGAAAAGAAATCAACCGAGATTCCCCCAGTAGCGGCGAGCGAACGGGGAGCAGCCCAGAGTCTGAATCAGCTTGTGTGTTAGTGGAACGGTCTGGAAAGTCCGGCGATACAGGGTGACAGCCCCGTACACGAAAGCACACAGGCTGTGAACTCGAAGAGTAGGGCGGGACACGTGGTATCCTGTCTGAATATGGGGGGACCATCCTCCAAGGCTAAATACTCCTGACTGACCGATAGTGAACCAGTACCGTGAGGGAAAGGCGAAAAGAACCCCGGCGAGGGGAGTGAAAAAGAACCTGAAACCGTGTACGTACAAGCAGTGGGAGCACCCTTGTGGTGTGACTGCGTACCTTTTGTATAATGGGTCAGCGACTTATATTCTGTAGCAAGGTTAACCGTATAGGGGAGCCGAAGGGAAACCGAGTCTTAACTGGGCGTTAAGTTGCAGGGTATAGACCCGAAACCCGGTGATCTAGCCATGGGCAGGTTGAAGGTTGGGTAACACTAACTGGAGGACCGAACCGACTAATGTTGAAAAATTAGCGGATGACTTGTGGCTGGGGGTGAAAGGCCAATCAAACCGGGAGATAGCTGGTTCTCCCCGAAAGCTATTTAGGTAGCGCCTCGTGAACTCATCTTCGGGGGTAGAGCACTGTTTCGGCTAGGGGGCCATCCCGGCTTACCAACCCGATGCAAACTACGAATACCGAAGAATGTTATCACGGGAGACACACGGCGGGTGCTAACGTCCGTCGTGAAGAGGGAAACAACCCAGACCGCCAGCTAAGGTCCCAAAGTCATGGTTAAGTGGGAAACGATGTGGGAAGGCACAGACAGCCAGGATGTTGGCTTAGAAGCAGCCATCATTTAAAGAAAGCGTAATAGCTCACTGGTCGAGTCGGCCTGCGCGGAAGATGTAACGGGGCTAAACCATGCACCGAAGCTGCGGCAGCGACGCTTATGCGTTGTTGGGTAGGGGAGCGTTCTGTAAGCCGTTGAAGGTGTGCTGTGAGGCATGCTGGAGGTATCAGAAGTGCGAATGCTGACATAAGTAACGATAAAGCGGGTGAAAAGCCCGCTCGCCGGAAGACCAAGGGTTCCTGTCCAACGTTAATCGGGGCAGGGTGAGTCGACCCCTAAGGCGAGGCCGAAAGGCGTAGTCGATGGGAAACAGGTTAATATTCCTGTACTTGGTGTTACTGCGAAGGGGGGACGGAGAAGGCTATGTTAGCCGGGCGACGGTTGTCCCGGTTTAAGCATGTAGGCGGAACGATTAGGTAAATCCGGTCGTTTATTAACGCTGAGGTGTGATGACGAGGCACTACGGTGCTGAAGTAACAAATGCCCTGCTTCCAGGAAAAGCCTCTAAGCATCAGGTAACACGAAATCGTACCCCAAACCGACACAGGTGGTCAGGTAGAGAATACCAAGGCGCTTGAGAGAACTCGGGTGAAGGAACTAGGCAAAATGGTGCCGTAACTTCGGGAGAAGGCACGCTGATATGTAGGTGAAGCCCCTGCGGGTGGAGCTGAAATCAGTCGAAGATACCAGCTGGCTGCAACTGTTTATTAAAAACACAGCACTGTGCAAACACGAAAGTGGACGTATACGGTGTGACGCCTGCCCGGTGCCGGAAGGTTAATTGATGGGGTTAGCGGCAACGCGAAGCTCTTGATCGAAGCCCCGGTAAACGGCGGCCGTAACTATAACGGTCCTAAGGTAGCGAAATTCCTTGTCGGGTAAGTTCCGACCTGCACGAATGGCGTAATGATGGCCAGGCTGTCTCCACCCGAGACTCAGTGAAATTGAACTCGCTGTGAAGATGCAGTGTACCCGCGGCAAGACGGAAAGACCCCGTGAACCTTTACTATAGCTTGACACTGAACACTGGTCCTTGATGTGTAGGATAGGTGGGAGGCTTTGAAGCGTGGACGCCAGTCTGCGTGGAGCCATCCTTGAAATACCACCCTTTAATGGCTGGTGTTCTAACGTAGACCCGTAATCCGGGTTGCGGACAGTGTCTGGTGGGTAGTTTGACTGGGGCGGTCTCCTCCCAAAGAGTAACGGAGGAGCACGAAGGTTAGCTAATCCTGGTCGGACATCAGGAGGTTAGTGCAATGGCATAAGCTAGCTTGACTGCGAGAGTGACGGCTCGAGCAGGTGCGAAAGCAGGTCATAGTGATCCGGTGGTTCTGAATGGAAGGGCCATCGCTCAACGGATAAAAGGTACTCCGGGGATAACAGGCTGATACCGCCCAAGAGTTCATATCGACGGCGGTGTTTGGCACCTCGATGTCGGCTCATCACATCCTGGGGCTGAAGTAGGTCCCAAGGGTATGGCTGTTCGCCATTTAAAGTGGTACGCGAGCTGGGTTTAGAACGTCGTGAGACAGTTCGGTCCCTATCTGCCGTGGGCGCTGGAGAATTGAGGGGGGCTGCTCCTAGTACGAGAGGACCGGAGTGGACGCATCACTGGTGTTCGGGTTGTCATGCCAATGGCACTGCCCGGTAGCTAAATGCGGAAGAGATAAGTGCTGAAAGCATCTAAGCACGAAACTTGCCCCGAGATGAGTTCTCCCTGACCCTTTAAGGGTCCTGAAGGAACGTTGAAGACTACGACGTTGATAGGTCGGGTGTGTAAGCGCAGCGATGCGTTGAGCTAACCGATACTAATGAACCGTGAGGCTTAACCTTACAACGCCGAAGCTGTTTCGGCGAAGAGACAGAAGATTTTCAGCTTTGATACAGATTTAACAGAATTTGCCTGGCGGCTTTAGCGCGGTGGTCCCACCTGACCCCATGCCGAACTCAGAAGTGAAACGCCGTAGCGCCGATGGTAGTGTGGGGTCTCCCCATGTGAGAGTAGGGAACTGCCAGGCATCAATTAGAAGGACCCCGTACCGTAAGGTGCGGGGTTTTTTGCTTTGTGCTTATCCTCTCTGGCCTTTCTCTTAATCCCTTATCCTGCTAATGGAATGTGTGATCCCTGTCGCAATGTTATTTATAACAAAATTATAACATTTCATTTACGAGGTAATTGAGTCTCCTGGCTCAATACGCCGCTGTTTATGGCAGGAGCATAATCACAATGACAGAAAGCATTACATCAAACGGGACGCTGGCTAACAGTGATACCCGAAGAAGGGTATGGGCAATCGTCAGCGCCTCTTCAGGGAATCTGGTTGAATGGTTCGACTTTTACGTCTACTCATTCTGTTCACTCTACTTCGCACATATTTTTTTCCCATCTGGCAACACCACAACGCAGCTGCTACAAACAGCGGGGGTTTTTGCCGCAGGGTTTTTAATGCGACCTATCGGGGGGTGGCTGTTCGGTCGCATTGCGGATCGTCGCGGCCGTAAGGCTTCTATGCTGATCTCGGTGTGCATGATGTGCTTTGGTTCTCTGGTGATCGCCTGCTTGCCGGGATATGAATCGATTGGTACCTGGGCACCGGCGCTACTTTTACTGGCCCGCTTATTTCAGGGATTATCGGTGGGCGGAGAATACGGTACCAGTGCGACCTACATGAGTGAGATTGCACTGGAAGGCCGTAAAGGTTTTTACGCCTCATTCCAGTATGTCACGCTGATTGGTGGTCAACTGCTGGCCATTCTTGTGGTGGTGATCCTGCAGCAAATCCTGACGGACGAACAACTTCACGCCTGGGGATGGCGAATTCCTTTCGCGATGGGCGCAGTACTGGCGGTTGTCGCACTTTGGCTACGCCGTCAGTTAGATGAAACCTCTCAGAAGGAAGTCAGAACGCTGAAGGAGGCGGGAACATTCAAAGGGTTATGGCGTAACCGCAAAGCTTTCCTTATGGTGCTGGGCTTTACTGCGGGCGGCTCTCTTAGTTTCTACACGTTCACCACCTATATGCAGAAGTACCTTGTGAACACCACCGGCATGCACGCAAACGTTGCCAGCGTAGTCATGACCGTGGCGCTATTTGTCTTTATGCTCATACAACCTATTATCGGTGCGCTCTCGGATAAAATCGGTCGACGAACGTCGATGCTGATTTTTGGCGGGCTGTCGGCGTTATGTACCGTACCTATTCTGTCTGCCCTTCAGCACGTGACTTCGCCGTATGCAGCGTTTGCGCTGGTGATGCTGGCGATGGTGATTGTCAGCTTCTATACCTCTATTAGCGGAATACTAAAAGCCGAAATGTTCCCGGCGCAGGTACGTGCTTTAGGGGTAGGGCTCTCTTATGCGGTAGCTAATGCGTTGTTTGGCGGATCGGCGGAGTACGTTGCGTTATCGCTTAAATCATGGGGAAGTGAAACGACATTCTTCTGGTACGTAACGATAATGGGCGCACTGGCCTTTATTGTTTCCCTGATGCTGCATCGCAAAGGGAAAGGCATTCGACTTTAATAGCGCGCCATCTGCCACACGGCATAGCCGGTCGTTGCGCCGGCGACATCCCAGGCGAAATCTTTCCAGCTCCAGCCGCTCCCTGCGGGGCGGCTATCCCACAGTTCTTTTGATGCTCCAAGACTGACTGAGAACATCAACCCAATTGCCGCACTGCGATCCCGGCTGTATCCCTGATGCTGCGCATATTCATTACCGGCTGCAGACAACATCGCGGAAACAAGGAAATGCTGGGCTTTATCCTGTCCGGACCAGCTATCGTTGGCCATATGGCTACAGCCGCTCAGAAAGAGGACGCTCAGTAACAGAGGAATACGCATCAACGGGCTCCATAAAAAAAGCCCTGCGTGTGGCAGGGCCTGGACATTACAGAATACGGCTGATAAGTCGGTCGATACGAATACGACGTAAGCGGCGGATAAGCTTGCGGACTTTCACCGGATAATCGGCAATGCTCTGCAGTTCGCGGTAATGATTCACCACAGTGGTATGTGTGCGAATCAGCTCCAGCTCACGTTCACGTTTTGCGGCTAGCTCATGCTGCGGGTCATGGATCAGGATAGCGTTTTCCAGATCCAGTCGCCACGCGCGTGGGTTCAGGTTGTTACCGGTCAGCAGCATCCACTCATCGTCGACCCACATTCCTTTCAGATGGTAAGTGTTGTCTTCATCTTTCCAGAGACGCACAACCAGCTGGTCAGTGTTTACGTAATACTGTAAACGGCTCAGGAAACGGCGCAGGTTAATCTCATAGAGATAAGGCAGCGCACCGATGATTTTGAACGGCTGATCTTCAGGAATGAAGAAGTCGTTTGCGGTTTTATCGCCAACGATGATTTCCACTTTTTTACCGTCGCGCAGCAGCTGAATGATATTACGCACCAGCACGGCAGGAAGGTTGAAGTACGGCGTACAGATGGTGAGTTTCTGCTCCGCGCACGGCATCAGATGGAAGATCGTTTTGTTCAGCAGGCTTGATTTGCCGAGCCCTACCAGCGGGGTAACGGATAACTCTTCGTTGTTCGCATCGCCCTGAAAATGATAGACCGCATCACGCAGCTCCTGGCGGAAGGCGCGAACATCGTTTTTGATTTCCGGGCTTTTAGGACGCTCGGGATCGTCAAGGCGATTAACACCGCGGCCATGGACCAGATTTTTATCAACCCAGTTAAACATGATATCGGCCATCTGCGGATTACGGATCAGATGGTAGCGGTCGTAGCGATATTTATCGAGCTGATGAAGGTAAACATCATTCAGACTTGCGCCGCTGTACAGCACGCTGTCATCAATGATGAACCCCTTGAAATGAAGGACGCCGAGCGCTTCACGGGTATTTACCGGGACGCCATAAACAGGCACATCAACGCCAGGATTTTCCTGCGCCGTACGGCAATACCAGTCGGCATTGGTGTTTGAGGCGGCAGCGCCAATACGGCCACGCTGAGCGCGATGCCAGTCTACCAGCACGCGAACATCAAGTTCCGGACGCTGACGTTTGGCTTCATAGAGCGCGTTCAGGATCCCGCGCCCGCCTTCATCCTGTTCAAGATAGAGCGCTACAATGCAAATGCGTCGCGTGGCGCTGGCAATCTTTTCCAGAAGCGTCTCCCGAAAATGAGCGGGAGCGTAAAAGAACTCTACATCATCAACTGACTGAGAAATCTTCGGTAGTTGAGCAAGGTGTTGTTGATGTTTATTACGCTTAAATTTTGACAACATCACAGTGCGTTTCTTCTCTGTTCATTGAAGGGTTGTCTGTACCATGCAAACAACATAAGCGGACAATGATACCACCAGTCCCGTCCAAAGTGGGTAACATTTCCAGTAGCTTACTCGCGTTTGCCTGCTGATGTCAGACTGAGGGACAAGGCCACAATACCTTCGTCCAGCTGAATATCAACGTCAAACCCAAGTTTTCGCGCCAGGGTCACCATACCGCGATTGTTAGGCATAGTAATGCCATTAAGGCGTAACAATCCGTGATCTCGCGTATAACTGATGAGTTTTTCCAGCAGCCGTCTCCCAAGACCCAGGCCTTTAAGATCGGAGCGCACCAGCACCGCAAACTCCGCATCGACGTTATCCGGGTCAGAAATCGCACGCGTGACGCCGAGGATCTCATCCTCCTTATCGGAGCGACGAACGGCAACAAACGCCATTTCTCGATCGTAGTCGATCTGGGTCATATTGGCTAAATCATCGTGGGTAAATTCGTTGATTTCGCTAAAATAGCGATAATAAAGATCCTCTTTCGTGACCTGAGAGATAAAAGCCCGCAGCTGGGGCTCATCTTCCGGCAGAATAGGGCGGAACAAGGCGCGTTCTCCATTCTTCATCTCAACCCACTCCTCCAGCTGCAGGGGATACGGGCGGATCGCCAGACGGCTCTCTCTGTCTCCTTCGAATGGCGCGATATCCAGGGTCACGTCCAGCGCCGTAAACTCATTGCCCGAGGCGAGCAGCGGATGAATGTCCAGCCGCTGGATTTCGGCACAATCCACAATCAGGTTAGATACCTGCACCAGGAACTGGCTTAACCCGGCAATATCAAGCGGGCGCAGCGCACTCCGGCCACGGATCTTTTTACTTTTGATCGCCTGGATGATCAGATACCGCGCCAGGTTCATGTTCAGCGGCGGTAACGCCACCACGGCCTGCTCCTCCGGGCGCCACTCAACGCCACCCTCTCCCAGCATGATGAGCGGTCCGAAGACGGGATCGTGTTCAACCACCACCCGTAATTCCTGGGCTCCTGCGCGGTTGGCCATGCTTTGCACCAGCAATCCGTGGATCCTTGCCTGCGGCCAGGCCATTTTTACCCGGTCGAAAATAGCATCAGCTGCCTGCTGCACCTCTGTCGCCGTACGCAGGTATAACATAACCCCCTGAACATCAGACTTATGCGGGATATCCGGGGAGCGGAGCTTCAGGGCCACCGGATAGCCAATCTGTTCGGCTATATGCACGGCCTCTGCGCTGTCGCTGGCGATCCAGGTCGGCAGGGTTTGCATCCCGTAGCTGCCCAGAATGGGCTGGACCTCATGGGTATCAAGCGAGGTCGCGCCTTCTTCAATGGCCTGCTGCAACAGCCGGTGAACGTCGACAGTGTTCGCCGTCAGATTCCCCGGCAAAGCCGGCGTCTCACGCAGCTGTTTCTGGTTGCGGCGATATTCCACCATATGCATAAATGCGGTAATGGTGCCTTCCGGCGTGCGGTAGGTTGGCAGCCCGGCCTCGCTGAACAAGCGCCGCGCCTCCTGAGAGGAAAACTCACCGCACCAGTTGGTGAGCAGGGTAACGTATTTACCGCGTGGATGGTTGCGCACGGCATCAATGAGCGCGCGCGCGCTTTCACTGCCCGGCGCGACCGCGCTGGGGGAATGGATAATCATCAGCGCATCGAAATCCTGGCTATCCAGCAAAATGGATATCGCCCTGATATAGCGGTCGCTGCTGGCGTCATCGCGCAAATCAAGCGGATTGCCGGGCGTCACGCTGGTCGGAAGCGCTTCTTTCAGGCGCTGCAGCGTCTCTTCACTCAGCGTTGCCAGCTTGCCGAAGCGCCGCCACAGCTCGTCCAGCGCGAGCGCGGCAGGCGCCGCACCGTTACTGACAATCATTAGCTTCTCACCGCGCAACGGGCGCATATGGCTTAACGTCTCAACGGCGGAAAAAAGCTCGTGCGTATCCTGTACCCGCAGCAACCCCGCGCGCTGAATGGCGGCGTCCCAGGCGGGATCCATGCCGGAATGAGAATGTAGCAGACGCTGTGCCGCAGGGCTGCGTCCGCTTTTGATCACCAGGATCGGCTTATTGCGCGAAGCGCTTCGTGAAGCCGAGACAAAACGACGCGCGTCGCTGAGGTGCTCAAGATAAAGCAGGATCGCACTGGTTTTGCCGTCACGCGCCAGAAAATCCAGTAGCTCATCAACGTCGATATCCAGGCTGTCGCCCAGGGCAATGAAGTAGGAGAATCCCATTTCACGCTGCTGCGCCCAGTCGAGGATGGTGTTCGATACCGCAGCCGACTGCGAGATAAACGCCAGTTTGCCTTTGCGGATTGGAACCGGGGAGAAACTGGCATTCAGCCCCTGCCAGGGGGCGAGCAGGCCCAGACTGTTTGGCCCGAGAATGCGCATTTGATAGCGGCTGGCGCAGGCCAGAAGCTCGGCTTTCTGTTCAGGCGGAGACGAGAGAATTATGCAGGTTTTACACCCTTTCTTGCCGAGTGATTCCAGCAGTTCCGGGTTGCGCTTCGCGTTTGTACAGAGTACGGCAAGATCCGGCACGAAAGGCAGGCTTTGCACATCAGGCCATGCAAGCACTCCCTGAACGGCCTTATAAGACGGCGTGACGGGCATGACGGGGCCATTAAATCCCCCGGCCAGCAGATTGCGCATCATCAGATAGCCAGCACGATCCGGTTTCATTGATGCGCCGATAACGGCAATGGATTTAGGACGAAGTAGCGCTTCTAACCCTCGCTGGCTCATGCAGGCCTCCTGTGAATGCAAGCGACCTGATGATTTTAAACGCTTTCTGGCTCGGGCGCTGTGACGCTGCCCTTATGAACGGTTTTTCCCGCCAGATAGCGCTCCCGGAAGCATGAGAAATGGTTGCCCAGAGCCCCAGCCGCAGCGGTATCTCCCGCTAAATCCAGAAGCGCAATCGCCACTTCGGCGGTGCAGTATTGCCCGTCAGCATGCGCTTCACGCAGGCGGTAGGCGGAGACGCGGGAAAGATCGACAGAAATCACCGGCAGCGCGTCGAGATACGGGCTTTTGCGAAACATTTTTCGCGCTTCGGTCCAGGTACCGTCCAGCATGATAAACAGCGGTGGTTTACCGGACGGCGGCGCAGAAAGAACCTGACGCTGTTCTCCCGCGTAGGACGCCGGAAAAACCACCATTGGCTGATAGTCGGGGTTTGTAACTAAATCAAGCAGGGCCTGAGGCGGCTCCGTACGGGACCATTGAAACGCAGCGGTATTCGGCAAAATATCGGCGATAAGACGCCCCGTATTGCTGGGTTTCATCGGCTCGGTATCGAACATGACCAGACAAAAACGGCTTTGTGCCGTACTCGGTGCCAGCGTCTCGCACAGACAAACCTTCAGCGGCAGCAGGCAGCGCTGACAGCGGCGAATACGGTTGCCTCGGGCGAGGAACGGTCGGGTGGCGCGCGCAAGGCGTTCGGCGCGTAATTTAAGAACGGCGTTATCAGTCATGGGCGAAATGCAGGAAAAACGCTATTTTCGCAGAGGCGGGAGCGGGGCACAAGACGTGCCCCGAGAATGTTACAGAGACTCGTTTAACCAGCTTTCAAAAGGCGCTTTTGGAACCGCGCCGTTGAGCATATCGATCACTTCGCCATTTTTGAAAATCATAATGGTCGGGATGCTGCGAATACGAAAACGTGCGCTCAGTTCGGGTTCGGCTTCGGTATTGACCTTAACGAACCGCATTTTTCCGCTGCGCTCTTCGGCCACATCTTCGAAAATCGGCGCGAAGCTACGGCATGGGCCGCACCATGGTGCCCAGAAATCGATTACGACAGGAAGATCGTCCTTGAGGAGTTTGTCCAGCGTAGCACCCGTCGCGTTAATGACATCGCCATCAAATAATTCATGGCCACAACGTCCGCATTTCGCACCATCTTCCATCCGATCGTCCGGAATGCGATTAAGAGCCTGACAGTTGGCACATACGGTATTCATAACTAACCTCTGATAGAGCCGTGGGACAGCGGCACAACGCCGATAATGTTTCTAATATGTTACATATTATCAATGAGCCTGTTTGAAACAACAATGCGTTTTATTCAATGAGAACAATAGTCACAGGCTTTTGTACGAAATTATGGCTATGCGCTGGCACATCGGGTAATCTGCGCGCTTCGCGCAGCGCTGGTGGAGAAAAGCATGAACGACGAAATGAAAAACAAAAGCGGCAAGGTCAAAGTGATGTATGTCCGCAGTGATGATGACTCTGATAAACGCACCCAAAATCCGCGTACCGGAAAAGGTGGCGGGCGTCCGGCGTCTTCTCGTGCAGACGGTGGCCGTCGCCCCGCCCGCGATGACAGAAATAACCGCGGTGATGACCGCAAACGTGACGATCGCAAACGCGATGACCGTCCGCGTTCCGACCGCCCACGCAGTGACCGTCCACGCGACGAGCGTCCGCGTGATGACTTCTCACGTGATAACGCCTCTCCGTGGCGCACCGTTTCTCGCGCCCCTGGCGATGAGACGCCGGAAAAAGCCGATCACGGCGGTATCAGCGGTAAAAGCTTTATCGATCCGGAAGTGCTGCGCCGTCAGCGTGCGGAAGAGACCCGCGTGTACGGCGAGAACGCCTGCCAGGCGCTGTTCCTGAGCCGTCCTGAGTGTATCGTTCGCGCCTGGTTTATCCAGAGCGTGACCCCGCGCTTCAAAGAAGCGCTGCGCTGGATGGCCGCGAACCGTAAAGCCTACCACGTGGTTGATGATGCCGAGCTGACCAAAGCGTCCGGTACTGAACACCACGGCGGCGTCTGCTTCCTGATCAAAAAGCGTAACGGCACCACCGTACAGCAGTGGGTCAGCCAGGCGGATGCCGATGACTGCGTGCTGGCGCTGGAAGATGTGGGCAACCCGCACAACCTGGGCGCAATGATGCGCAGCTGCGCGCACTTTGGCGTGAAAGGCGTGCTGTTGCAGGATGCCGCGCTGCTGGAATCCGGCGCCGCGATCCGTACTGCGGAAGGCGGAGCCGAGCACGTACAGCCGATCACCGGCGACAGCGTTCTGGACGCCCTCGAGCAGTTCCGTAAAGCAGGTTATTCCATCGTGACCACCTCAAGCCATGCCGGTACGCCGCTGTTTAAAGCGACGCTGCCGCGCAAAATGGTGCTGGTGCTGGGTCAGGAACGTGATGGTCTGTCTGACGCGGCGCTCTCCAGTGCGGATCTCAGCGTCTCTATCGACGGAACAGGCAATGTGGAAAGTCTGAACGTATCCGTTGCAACCGGCGTACTGCTGGCCGAATGGTGGCGCCAGAATAAGGCATAATCCATTGTGCTTTTTGTATGCCCGGTGAACCGGGCATACAAACTCAAACTACTCGCTCTCTGCCGGTAATACAGGCATCCAGTCAATTGTCTTTTCGCCACGCTTTTCCAGCCATTCATTCGCCAGAACAAAATGATTACTGCCAAAGAAACCGCGATGCGCAGACAGCGGTGACGGGTGCGGTGCTTTCAGCACGTGATGACGCTGACGGTCAATAATCGCCCCTTTCTTCTGCGCGTGAGAACCCCACAGTAAAAACACCACCCCTTCACGATGCTCGTTGATAAGGCTGATGACTTTATCGGTAAACGTCTCCCAGCCCAGACTGGCGTGCGAGTGCGCCTGACCCGCTCGTACGGTAAGCACCGTATTCAGCAACAGCACGCCCTGGCGCGCCCAGCTTTCCAGGTAACCGTGGTTTGGCCGGTTAAAACCGGGCACGGTTGCTTCAAGCTCTTTATACATGTTGAGCAGAGAAGGGGGGATCGCCACACCCGGACGAACGGAAAACGCCAGCCCATGCGCCTGCCCGGGGCCGTGATAGGGATCCTGACCCAGAATGACCACTTTCACATCGCTCAGTTCGGTGTAGCGAAAGGCGTTGAACACGTCTTTCTGCGGCGGGTAAATCGTCTGTCCGGACTGACGCTCGGCGGCAACGGTGCTGAGCGTATTGATAAAATAAGGCTGCTGCTTTTCTTCTGCCAGCACGTCATGCCAGGTTAAAGGTGTTGTCATCTCGCTCTCCTGCGAATCTCAATCTGTGACTAGCTTACCTGTTTAACCCCGGTGAGCAAAATTACACGCTGAAAAGTGCGCTAAGTGGCTAAATTTATTTTGAAAAGATGCAGGGCAAGTTGAATTGGTAAGGTTGCGAAATTGATCTGAAACAATAAATTCAAACCACACTCTTTATGTGGTTGGTGTTTTTGTTGATTTAAATCAATAAATCACCGGGGTGTGAATGATATATATACACACAAGAAACAATGGTTTTACCAATTGGCCGCGAGAGGCCGACATCAGTTAATGTAGCCTAAGGGAGGCAACACATGATTACAGGTATCCAGATTACTAAAGCTGCAAATGACGATCTGCTCAACTCTTTCTGGCTGCTGGACAGCGAGAAAAACGAAGCGCGCTGTGTCGTTGCGAAAGCGGGTTTTGCTGAAGATGAAATCGTGCCGGTGAGCAAACTGGGCGAAATCGAGTACCGTGAAATTCCAATGGAAGTGAAACCGGAAGTGCGCGTGGAAGGTGGTCAGCACCTGAACGTAAACGTACTGCGCCGCGAAACGCTGATGGACGCGGTTGAGCACCCTGAAAAATACCCGCAGCTGACTATCCGCGTGTCCGGCTATGCGGTTCGCTTTAACTCACTGACTCCAGAACAGCAGCGCGACGTAATCGCCCGTACCTTTACTGAAAGCCTGTAACGGCTTCAGCAGGGGGGAATAAAAAAGCCGGGGAAATCCCCGGCTTTTTTTACTCTTCAGTTTTCGTCTCAGGTGCGGCAGAGCTTGGCTTACGGCGCTTACCAATATTTTTGGTATCGCGGTGGCGCTGCTTCACGCGCGGTTTCTCTTTTTCTTTCTCTTTTCTCTCAGCACGTTTTGCGAGCGCTTTCTTGGACGGTTTACCCGTCATTTTTTCACTCGGCGCACGCGTGGTTGGACGCAGGCCATCAATAACGCGCGCTTTCAGCGGCTCATCAACATAGCGGCCAATTTTCTGCAGCAGCAGGTAGTCATGCGCTTCGACCAGTGAAATCGCAATCCCTTTGCGGCCCGCGCGGCCGGTACGGCCAATACGGTGCAGGTAGGTATCTCCGCTGCGCGGCATATCGAAGTTAATGACGTGGCTGACGTCCGGGATGTCGATCCCGCGAGCGGCAACGTCAGTTGCAACCAGCACGTTAACGCGACCATCGGTCAGACGCTTAATCCCTTCGGTACGCTTGATCTGCGCCATCTCGCCTTCAAGATAGCAGTTGTTGATCCCGGCGTTACGCAGCATCTCAGCCAGCTCGTGCACACGCTCACGCTTGCGCACAAATACGATTGTGCGCAGAGCATCTTCCTGTTTGAGCAGGTGTTTCAGCAATTCAACCTTGTGCTCAAGGTTATCCGCGCGGTAGTACCACTGGTGGATCTTCTTACGCTCTCGGGTGGACGGCGTCGCCGAGACTTCCACCGGATCTTCCAGCAGACGCTCTGCGAAGTCTTTGATCGCTTCCCCTTCGAGGGTGGCAGAGAACAGCATCGTCTGGTTACGCCAGCGCGTTTCCCCTGCAATGTGCTCGATATCCTGTGCGAAGCCCATGTCCAGCATGCGGTCGGCTTCGTCGAGGATCAGCGTTTCAACCGCGCGGCAGTCGAAGTTCTCTTCTTTAATGTACTGCAGCAGGCGGCCCGTCGTAGCAACGACGATGTCCTGGTTTTCGCTGAACACTTCGGCGTGGTTCATGTACGCAACGCCGCCGGTGATGGTAGCGATATCCAGATGAGTATTTGCCGCGAGTTCACGCGCGTGATCGGCAACCTGCATTGCCAGTTCGCGCGTAGGCGTCAGGATTAAAATACGCGGCGGGCCAGATTTTTTACGCGGAAAGTCGAGCAGATGCTGCAACACAGGCAGCAAATAGGCTGCTGTCTTCCCCGTGCCGGTTGGCGCAGAACCGAGCACATCGCGGCCCTCAAGCGCAGGCGGAATGGCCGCTGCCTGAATGGCGGTCGGGCGTGTAAAGCCTTTGCTCTCAAGTGCATTGAGCAGGCTTTCATCGAGTTCAAGTTCGGAAAAAGTCGTTACAGTCATGTTCTACCTCTGTGTGGGGCGCTGATTATAGACGTTACGGCTGTAATCTTCATCTGTTTGTATGGATATCGCTTTTCGGCCACTTCGCTTTCCCCTATGCTACTCCAGTTTCACTTAGAAGGTTGCCCTGACATGTCTCAACTCAAAGCGCAGCTGCGCCGCGATGGTTTTACGTTTAAACAATTTTTTGTCGCTCACGATCGCTGTGCTATGAAGGTCGGTACAGACGGTATTTTACTGGGAGCGTGGGCGCCTGTCGCAGGCGTTAAGCGTATTCTTGATATCGGTACCGGCAGCGGGCTGGTGGCGCTGATGCTGGCGCAGCGTACGGAAGAACATGTCATCATTGATGCCGTCGAACTTGACGCGCAGGCCGCAGAGCAGGCGAGTGACAATATGGCCGAATCTCCCTGGGCAGCCCGAATGAAAGTGGAATGCGCAGATGTGCTCGCCTGGGCGCCTGAACAAACCGCGCGTTACGATCTGATCGTCAGCAACCCTCCCTACTACGAACCCGGCGTTGAGTGCGGGACACCCGAGCGTGAACAGGCGCGTTATACCGGCTCCCTCGATCATAAAGCGCTGCTCACCTGTGCGGCAGAACTCATCTCCGAAGAAGGTTTTTTCTGTGTGGTCCTGCCTGAGAGTACCGGCAACACGTTTATCGGCATCGCGCAGGAGATCGGCTGGACGTTACGTCTGCGTACCGATATTTCGGATACGGAAGGACGACTGCCGCACCGCGTGCTGCTGGCGCTCTCGCCAAAAGAGGGTGAATGCTTTAATGACCGGATGGTGATCCGTGGGCCAGACCAGCGTTATTCCGAAGATTACACTGCTCTGACCCAGGCGTTTTATCTGTTTATGTAAACCTGCGGGGCGAGTATCGACGGGCCGGACTCAGCAAGCTGATCCGGGTAGTCCAGGGTATAGTGCAGCCCGCGGCTCTCTTTACGCATCATCGCGCAGCGGACAATCAGCTCGGCCACCTGCACCAGATTGCGCAGCTCCAGCAGGTTATTGGATACGCGGAAATTGGCATAGTACTCATCAATTTCCTGCTGCAGCATGGTGATGCGGCGCAAGGCGCGTTCCAGGCGTTTCGTGGTGCGCACAATCCCCACGTAGTCCCACATAAATAGCCGTAGCTCATGCCAGTTATGCTGGATCACGACCAGCTCGTCCGGATTATCCACGCGGCTTTCATCCCAGGCTGGCAGGTGCTCTGTCTCGCGGGCGTAAGGCATGCGCTTCGTGATGTCTTCCGCCGCTGACCAGCCGTACACCAGACACTCAAGCAGCGAGTTAGAGGCCATACGGTTCGCGCCGTGAAGTCCGGTATAGCTGACCTCACCGATAGCATACAGACCGTCTACGTCAGTACGTCCATGATCGTCAACCATCACGCCACCGCAGGTATAGTGGGCCGCTGGCACAATGGGCACAGGATCGCGCGTTAAATCAATGCCAAGGTTGAGCAGCTTCTCGTAAATCATCGGGAAATGCTGGCGAATGAACTCTGCTGGCTTATGGCTGATATCGAGATACATGCAGTCCACGCCAAGACGCTTCATTTCATGATCGATGGCGCGGGCAACGATGTCACGCGGGGCCAGTTCGCCCCGGGCGTCAAAGTCGGGCATAAAACGGGAGCCGTCAGGGCGTTTCAGATACGCGCCTTCACCGCGCAGGGCTTCCGTCAGCAGGAAGTTGCGCGCCTGGGGATGGAACAGGGCGGTGGGGTGAAACTGATTAAACTCGAGGTTCGCCACCCGGCAGCCAGCGCGCCAGGCCATCGCGATACCGTCGCCGGAGGCTATGTCCGGGTTCGTGGTGTACTGATACACCTTGGAGGCACCGCCCGTCGCCAGCACCACAGCCTTCGCCTGACAGGTCTCCACTTTCTCTTTATTGCGGTTCCAGACCCAGGCGCCCACCACGCGGCGCGTGCCGGGCAGGCCAATCTTGTCAGAGATAATCAGATCAACGGCATTGCTTCGCTCGAGAACCCGAATATTAGGATGGTTCAGCGCTTTGCTGACCAGCGTGGTTTCCACTTCTTTTCCGGTGGCATCCGCTGCGTGCAGGATGCGGCGGTGGCTATGGCCGCCTTCGCGAGTCAGGTGGTAGCTCTCTTCACCGTTGGGTTGAACCTGAGTATCGAACAGGACGCCCTGGTCGATGAGCCACTGAACGCAGTGACGGGCATTGCTGGCGACAAACTCTGCGGCGTGTGCATCCACGATCCCTGCCCCGGCAATGAGCGTATCTTCGACGTGAGACGCAATGCTGTCTGTCTCATCAAACACGGCGGCAATGCCACCCTGGGCATAAAACGTGGAACCTTCACTTATCGGTCCTTTACTCAGAACGATAACGTTTTGATGCTCGGCCAGGCGCAGCGCCAGAGAGAGACCGGCAGCGCCGCTACCGATGATCAGTACATCACAATGGAGTTCAGATGTTGTGTTCATGATTGTTGTTTAATTTACTAAACAGTGTTGGGGCAGAATAGCACCTGAATGCGATATATCGCACGTATTTTTTTAGAGGCTGTCGCAATGGCTAAACGCGTAAGCGGAGGTAAACGGAGGGTAAATGAGTGAAATTATTTTGCGAAGCAGATCGTTAGCGTCAGATTTTGTGGTGAAATAAAGCCTGTGTTGCGTTACTCTTCTGGCGGGAAAAAGATGTTTCTTGTCAGAAAGTGGTGCGTATCGTGATCAGACTTATAATGAGAGAAAATGAACGGTCTGCGGCGCGATGAACAAAAACAAAGGCGTTACGGAACTTATTGAAGATCAGACACTCTAATTGGTGCTTGCTCAAAGTGCGGTATTTTAGAGTGGCGTTTCGATAACGCGTGGAATTTAGGTTTGGGGAGACATTACCTCGGATGAGCGAGCAGTTAACGGACCAGGTCCTGGTTGAACGGGTCCAGAAGGGAGATCAGAAAGCCTTTAACCTACTGGTGGTCCGCTACCAGCATAAGGTGGCGAGCCTGGTTTCCCGCTATGTACCGTCAGGCGATGTGCCTGATGTGGTGCAAGAGTCTTTTATTAAGGCCTATCGCGCGCTGGATTCTTTCCGGGGAGATAGTGCTTTTTATACCTGGCTGTACCGTATTGCGGTCAATACGGCAAAGAATTATCTGGTCGCTCAGGGCCGTCGTCCGCCTTCAAGTGATGTGGACGCAATCGACGCCGAAAACTTCGAAAGCGGCGGCGCTTTGAAAGAAATTTCGAACCCTGAGAACTTAATGTTGTCAGAAGAACTGAGACAAATCGTTTTTCGCACGATCGAGTCGCTCCCGGAAGATTTACGTATGGCAATTACGTTACGGGAGCTGGATGGTCTGAGCTATGAAGAGATAGCCGCTATCATGGATTGTCCGGTCGGCACGGTACGTTCACGAATTTTCCGTGCGCGAGAAGCTATTGATAATAAAGTTCAACCGCTTATCAGGCGTTGACGATAGCGGGATACTGGAAAAGGTATTAGGCATGCAGAAAGAAAAACTTTCCGCTTTAATGGATGGTGAAACGGTGGATAGTGAGCTGCTCAACGAGCTGTCTCATTCACCCGAAATGCAAGAGACCTGGGAGAGTTACCATCTCATCCGTGACACCCTTCGCGGTGACACCGGCGAGGTTCTCCATTTCGATATCTCAGCCCGCGTCATGGCGGCGATTGAGAATGAGCCTGTTCATCAGACCACTCCGCTGATTCCTGAAGCTCAACCCGCGCCTCACCAGTGGCAGAAAATGCCGTTCTGGCAAAAGGTGCGTCCGTGGGCCAGCCAGCTTACCCAAATGGGTGTGGCTGCATGCGTATCGCTTGCAGTTATTGTTGGCGTCCAGCACTATAATACTCAGTCTGAAACTAATCAGCAGCCAGAAGCGCCAGTGTTTAACACACTGCCGATGATGGGCAAAGCCAGCCCGGTAAGCCTGGGCGTACCGGCTGATGCATCCGCCAGCGGCGGTCAGCAACAGCAGGTTCAGGAGCAGCGCCGTCGCATTAATGCGATGTTGCAGGATTACGAGTTGCAGCGTCGTCTGCACTCTGAACAGCTTCAGTTTGAGCAGGCGCAGACACAGCAAGCTGCTGTGCAGGTGCCCGGAAACCAAACTTTAGGAACGCAATCGCAGTAATGAAGCAACTTTGGTTCGCCATGTCTCTGATGGCGGGTAGCCTGTTCTTCTCTGCCAACGCCTCGGCTGATGTTTCATCCGGGGCGTTGTTGCAGCAAATGAATCTGGCCAGCCAGTCACTCAATTATGAGTTGGCATTTATCAGCATCAATAAGCAGGGCGTCGAGTCGTTACGCTATCGTCATGCCCGTCTTGATAACCAGCCGCTCGCCCAGCTTTTACAGATGGATGGCCCGCGTCGGGAAGTGGTCCAGCGTGGTAACGAAATCAGCTATTTCGAGCCAGGCCTGGAGCCTTTCACGCTGAATGGCGACTATATCGTTGATTCTCTGCCGTCACTCATTTACACCGACTTCAAACGGCTTGCCCCTTACTACGATTTTATTTCGGTAGGGCGTACCCGCATCGCGGACAGACTGTGCGAGGTAATTCGCGTTGTTGCCCGGGACGGAACGCGCTACAGCTATATCGTCTGGATTGATGCCGAAACCAAACTCCCCATGCGTGTTGACCTGCTCGACCGTGACGGTGAAACGCTGGAACAGTTCCGGGTTATCTCCTTCAGCGTGAACAATCAGGTTGGCAACAGCATGCAGAATCTGGCTAAGGCCAGCCTGCCGCCGCTGCTTTCTGTTCCTGCCGGGGATTCCGTTAATTTCAACTGGGTACCTGCCTGGATTCCGCAAGGGTTTAGCGAAGTGTCCAGCAGCCGTCGTCAGCTGCCAACGATTGAAACGCCGGTAGAATCGCGCCTCTATTCGGATGGTTTGTTCAGCTTCTCGGTGAATATCAATCGCGCAACGGCAAACAGCGCTGAACAAATGCTGCGTACCGGGCGCCGTACGGTGAGTACAACGGTACGCGATAACGCAGAAATCACCATTGTGGGAGAACTCCCTCCGCAGACGGCGAAGCGCATCTCCGACAGCATTAAATTCAGGGCTGCACAATGATCAAAGAGTGGGCGACGGTTGTCTCCTGGCAGAACGGCATTGCGCTGGTGAGCTGCGATGTTAAAGCCTCATGTAATAGCTGCGCATCCCGCGCTGGCTGCGGCAGCCGCGTGCTGAATAAGCTTGGGCCACAAACATCACACACGATTTCTGTGCCAAGCGAACAGCCGCTGATGGCGGGGCAGAAGGTGGAACTGGGCATCGCCGAAGGCAGCCTGCTCAGCTCCGCTATGCTGGTGTATCTCTCTCCGCTGGTCGGCCTGTTTATCATGGGCGGCCTGTTTCAGATGCTGTTTGGTACCGATGTGGCCGCTATGTGCGGTGCCGCATTGGGTGGCGTGGGGGGATTCTGGCTTGCCAAAGGGCTCTCTCCGACGCTCGCCGCACGCGAAGAGTGGCAGCCTGTCATTCTCAGCGTTGGGCTGGCGCCAGACCAGCTTCGTGTTGAAACGCTCTCTTCTGAGGCCCGGTGATCCATCGGGCTTTATCATTTTTTACGCCCTAAAACAGAAAACGGCCTTTCTTCACGCTATACCTGCTTCTAAGTGCATTTCCAGGTAGCGAGGATGTAGTGTAGAATGCTGCGTTTTCGCACTGAAAAACGTCAGGCTAAGAACAGCGGCCTCCAGGAATTCGTAAGGCATAATTATTTAACTATATGAAGAACATACGTAACTTTTCGATCATTGCTCACATTGACCACGGTAAGTCGACGCTGTCTGACCGTATTATCCAGATTTGCGGTGGCCTGTCTGATCGTGAAATGGAAGCCCAGGTTCTGGACTCCATGGACCTGGAACGCGAACGCGGTATCACCATTAAAGCGCAGAGCGTTACGCTTGATTACAAAGCGGCTGATGGTGAAACCTATCAACTGAACTTTATCGATACCCCAGGCCACGTTGACTTCTCCTATGAGGTTTCACGCTCGCTCGCGGCCTGTGAAGGCGCGCTGCTGGTGGTGGATGCCGGGCAGGGCGTTGAAGCCCAGACCCTGGCAAACTGCTACACCGCGATGGAAATGGATCTCGAAGTTGTGCCGGTTCTGAACAAGATCGACCTGCCAGCCGCCGATCCTGAGCGCGTAGCGGAAGAGATTGAAGATATTGTCGGCATTGACGCGACCGATGCCGTGCGCTGCTCCGCGAAAACCGGCGTGGGCGTGACCGACGTGCTGGAACGCCTGGTACGTGACATTCCGGCCCCGGAAGGCGATCCGGATGGCCCGCTACAGGCGCTGATTATCGACTCCTGGTTCGATAACTATCTGGGCGTTGTCTCTCTGGTGCGTATTAAAAATGGCACCATGCGTAAAGGCGACAAAATCAAGGTAATGAGTACCGGGCAGGTCTACAACGCCGACCGTCTGGGCATCTTCACGCCAAAACAGGTTGACCGTACCGAGCTGAGATGCGGCGAGGTAGGCTGGCTGGTCTGCGCCATTAAAGACATCCTCGGCGCGCCGGTGGGCGATACCCTGACCGGCGCACGTAACCCGGCAGAGAAAGCGCTGCCAGGCTTTAAAAAGGTGAAACCGCAGGTTTACGCGGGTCTGTTCCCGGTCAGCTCTGACGACTACGAAAACTTCCGTGACGCGCTCGGTAAACTGAGCCTGAACGATGCTTCCCTGTTCTACGAGCCAGAAAGCTCAACGGCGCTGGGCTTCGGCTTCCGCTGTGGCTTCCTCGGTCTGCTGCACATGGAGATCATTCAGGAGCGTCTGGAGCGCGAATACGATCTGGATCTGATCACCACGGCGCCGACCGTAGTCTATGAAGTTGAAACCACTTCGAAAGAAGTGATCTATGTCGATAGCCCGTCCAAGCTGCCGCCGCTGAACAACATTCAGGAGCTGCGTGAGCCTATCGCAGAGTGTCACATGCTGCTGCCGCAGGAATTCCTGGGTAACGTCATTACGCTGTGTATTGAGAAGCGTGGCGTGCAGACCAACATGGTTTACCACGGTAACCAGGTGGCGCTGACCTATGAGATCCCGATGGCGGAAGTGGTACTCGACTTCTTCGACCGTCTGAAGTCGACCTCCCGTGGCTATGCGTCACTGGATTACAACTTCAAACGCTTCCAGGCTTCCAACATGGTGCGTGTGGACGTGCTGATCAACGGCGAGCGCGTGGATGCGCTGGCGCTGATCACCCACAACGACAATGCGCCATACCGTGGCCGCGAGCTGGTTGAGAAGATGAAAGACCTGATCCCGCGTCAGCAGTTTGATATCGCGATTCAGGCGGCGATTGGCAACCACATTATCGCGCGTTCAACCGTGAAACAGCTGCGTAAAAACGTTCTGGCGAAGTGCTATGGCGGTGACGTCAGCCGTAAGAAAAAGCTGCTGCAGAAGCAGAAAGAAGGTAAGAAGCGTATGAAGCAGGTCGGTAACGTCGAGCTGCCGCAGGAAGCATTCCTTGCCATCCTTCATGTTGGTAAAGACGGCAAATAACCCTAAGGAGTTGGCATGGCGAACATGTTTGCCCTGATCCTGGTCATTGCTACCCTGGTGACAGGTCTGCTGTGGTGTCTGGATAAGTTTATCTTCGCCCCAAAACGTCGTGAACGTCAGGCTGCCGCTCAGGCAGCCACTGGAGATGGGATTGACGCGAAAACCCTGAAGAAAGTGGGCCCGAAACCGGGCTGGCTGGAAACGGGTGCCTCGGTATTTCCGGTGCTGGCAATTGTGCTGGTGGTACGTTCGTTTATTTACGAGCCGTTCCAAATCCCATCAGGTTCAATGATGCCAACGCTGCTGATTGGTGATTTTATTCTGGTAGAGAAGTTTGCCTACGGCATTAAAGATCCTATTTACCAAAAGACGCTGATCGAAACCGGTCATCCGAAACGTGGCGACATCGTGGTGTTCAAATATCCGGAAGATCCGCGCCTGGACTACATCAAGCGCGCGGTAGGTCTGCCGGGTGATAAAGTGACTTACGATCCGGTTGCGAAAGAAGTCACCGTTCAGCCGGGCTGCAGCTCCGGTACCGCATGTGAAAACGCGCTGCCAATCACTTACTCAAACGTTGAGCCAAGTGATTTTGTGCAGACCTTTGCCCGTCGTAACGGCGGTGAAGCGACCAGCGGATTCTTCCAGGTACCGAAAGGTGAAACCAAAGAGGACGGCATCCGTCTGGTTGAGCGCAAAGAGACGCTGGGCGATGTGACGCACCGAATCCTCACTGTGCCAATCGCGCAGGATCAGCTGGGTATGTACTATCGCCAGCCGGGCCAGCAGCTGGCGAGCTGGATTGTACCGCCAGGACATTACTTCATGATGGGTGACAACCGCGATAACTCTGCGGACAGCCGTTACTGGGGCTTTGTGCCGGAAGCGAATCTGGTCGGAAAAGCCACCGCCATCTGGATGAGTTTTGAGAAGCAGGAAGGCGAATGGCCGACCGGTGTACGCCTGAATCGTATCGGCGGAATCCATTAATTCTCAATAAATGAACGCGTAGCCGCTTTAATTAGCGGCTACGTGAATTATTTCCACGATAAATCTCTTCGAACTAACGACATCCCCTGTCGTTGTGTATAGAATATTCCCCCGAAGTTTAAGGTTGGCCCTGCAAGGGTGCCACGGCACACGAAACCGCGTTGGTTTTCTCAGGTCGGTTTCGTGTGCTGCATTTTTGACGCATTCATTTATTGGTATCGCATGAACCCCATCGTAATTAATCGGCTTCAACGGAAGCTGGGCTACACTTTTCATCATCAGGAGTTGTTGCAACAGGCATTAACCCACCGCAGTGCCAGCAGCAAACATAATGAGCGTCTCGAGTTTTTAGGCGACTCTATTTTAAGTTTCGTGATTGCGAATGCGCTTTATCACCGTTTCCCGCGTGTGGACGAGGGTGATATGAGCCGCATGCGTGCCACGCTGGTTAGGGGTAATACCCTTGCGGAAATCGCGCGCGAGTTTGAACTGGGCGAATGTCTGCGTCTTGGACCGGGTGAACTGAAAAGCGGCGGCTTCCGTCGTGAATCTATTCTTGCCGATACGGTCGAAGCATTAATTGGTGGTGTGTTCCTGGACAGCGATATCCAGACCGTAGAAAAGCTGATCCTGAACTGGTATCAGACCCGTCTGGACGAAATCAGCCCGGGCGATAAACAAAAAGATCCGAAAACGCGTCTGCAGGAATATTTGCAGGGTCGTCATCTGCCGCTGCCGTCTTATCTGGTGGTACAGGTGCGTGGCGAAGCGCACGATCAGGAATTTACCATCCATTGCCAGGTCAGTGGCCTGAGTGAACCGGTGGTGGGCACAGGTTCAAGCCGTCGTAAGGCTGAACAGGCTGCCGCCGAACAGGCGTTAAAAATGCTGGAGCTGGAATGAGCGAAGATAAAACCTATTGCGGATTTATTGCCATCGTCGGACGTCCGAACGTTGGCAAATCCACCCTGCTGAATAATCTGCTTGGGCAGAAGATTTCAATCACCTCGCGTAAGGCGCAGACCACGCGTCACCGCATCGTCGGCATCCATACTGAAGGCGCGTATCAGGCGATCTACGTCGATACCCCGGGCCTGCACATGGAAGAGAAGCGCGCCATCAACCGCCTGATGAACAAGGCGGCGAGCAGCTCGATCGGCGACGTAGAGCTGGTGATTTTCGTTGTGGAAGGCACCCGCTGGACGCCGGACGACGAGATGGTGCTGAACAAGCTGCGTGACGGCAAAACGCCGGTCATCCTCGCGGTCAACAAAGTTGATAACGTGCAGGAAAAGGCCGACCTGCTGCCGCATCTGCAGTGGCTCGGTAGCCAGATGAACTTCCTCGACATCGTTCCGCTGTCTGCTGAGACCGGCCTTAACGTTGATACCATCGCGGGCATCGTGCGTAAGCATCTGCCGGAAGCAATTCATCACTTCCCGGAAGACTACATCACCGATCGCTCTCAGCGCTTTATGGCGTCTGAAATCATCCGTGAAAAGCTGATGCGTTTCCTGGGCGCTGAACTGCCTTACTCCGTAACGGTAGAGATCGAGCGTTTCCAGACCAACGAGCGCGGTGGCTACGATATCAACGGCCTGATCCTCGTTGAGCGCGAAGGGCAGAAGAAGATGGTGATCGGCAACAAAGGGGCCAAGATCAAAACCATCGGCATTGAAGCCCGTAAGGACATGATGGAGATGTTCGAAGCGCCGGTTCACCTCGAACTGTGGGTGAAAGTGAAATCTGGCTGGGCCGATGATGAGCGTGCTCTGCGCAGCCTCGGTTACGGCGAAGACCAGTAACTTAAGACGACGAGCCTATGGATGGATGGCAGCGCGCCTTTGTCCTGCATAGTCGTCCCTGGAGCGAAACCAGCCTCATGCTGGACGTCTTCACGGAAGAGTCGGGCCGCGTGCGCCTTGTTGCGAAAGGCGCACGTTCCAAACGTTCTAATCTGAAAGGCGCCCTACAGCCTTTCACGCCGCTGCTGGTTCGCTTCGGTGGGCGAGGGGACGTGAAAACCCTGCGCAGTGCCGAAGCCGTTTCCCTGGCGCTTCCTCTTTCCGGCATCACGCTCTACAGCGGTCTGTATGTCAACGAACTCATCTCACGCGTTCTTGAACATGAGACCCGCTTCTCTGAACTTTTCTTCGATTATCTGCACTGTATCCAGGCGCTGGCTGGCGCAACCGGCACGCCCGAACCCGCTTTGCGTCGTTTTGAGCTGGCGCTGCTGGGCCACCTCGGATACGGCGTAGATTTTCTGCACTGCGCGGGCAGCGGTGACGAGATAGAAGACACCATGACCTACCGCTACCGCGAAGAAAAAGGCTTCATTGCCAGTATCGTGATAGACAACAGCACCTTTACCGGGCGCCAGCTCCGGGCGCTATACGAGCGCGAGTTTCCCGATCTGGACACCCTGCGCGCAGCAAAACGCTTTACCCGGATTGCCCTCAAGCCGTATCTTGGCGGCAAGCCCTTAAAGAGCCGCGAATTATTCAGGCAGTTTGTGCCGAAACGTTAACGTTTTACCCCTCACCCCAGCCCTCTCCCGGAGGGAGAGGGGGAAGAGAAATGAACCAAAATACCGAGGATTGTCATGGCTGAATTACTGTTAGGCGTCAACATCGACCACATCGCCACGCTGCGTAATGCGCGCGGCACGGCGTATCCCGATCCGGTTCAGGCGGCGTTTATCGCTGAACAGGCTGGCGCCGACGGCATTACCGTTCACCTGCGTGAAGACCGTCGCCATATCACCGATCGCGACGTGCGCATTCTGCGTCAGACGCTGGACACCCGTATGAATCTGGAGATGGCGGTCACCGAAGAGATGCTGGCCATTGCCTGCGAGACCCAGCCGCACTTCTGCTGCCTGGTGCCGGAAAAACGCCAGGAAGTAACCACCGAAGGCGGTCTGGATGTGGCCGGGCAGCTCGACAAAATGCGCGATGCCTGCAAGCGCCTGGCGGATGCCGGTATCCTGGTTTCTCTGTTTATCGACGCCGATTTCGCCCAGATTAAAGCGGCGGCCGACGTGGGCGCACCGTATATCGAAATCCACACCGGCTGCTATGCCGATGCCAAAAATGATGCCGAACAGGCCAAAGAGCTGGAGCGTATTGCCAAAGCGGCCACGTATGCTTCAAGCCTGGGACTGAAGGTTAACGCCGGTCACGGCCTGACCTACCATAACGTGAAGGCCATTGCCGCTCTGCCGGAAATGCACGAGCTGAACATCGGCCACGCCATCATTGGCCGCGCGGTAATGAGCGGCCTGAAAGAGGCGGTTTCAGAAATGAAACGCCTGATGCAGGAAGCGCGTCAGTAATGGCCATTCTGGGCTTAGGCACCGATATCGTTGAAATAGCCCGTATTGAAGCGGTGATCGCCCGTAGCGGCGATCGCCTCGCAAGACGCGTGCTGAGCGATAACGAGTGGGCCATCTGGGAAGCGCATCAGCAGCCGGTGCGTTTTCTGGCAAAGCGCTTTGCGGTAAAAGAGGCGGCGGCCAAAGCCTTCGGGACCGGCATTCGTAACGGCCTGGCGTTTAATCAGTTCGAAGTGTTTAACGATGAGCTGGGCAAACCGAGCCTGCGTCTGTGGGGAGAAGCGCAAAAGCTGGCGGAAAAGCTGGGGGTGAATCATATGCACGTGACGATCGCGGATGAACGTCACTATGCCAGCGCGACGGTGATCATCGAAAGTTAAAGTTTGTCCGCGTGATGCATCAGGACAAACTTATCCCATAGCTGCTCTTCGCTCTCAACGTGGGCCGGATCCTTCAGGATGGTATTCGGGATCGGGCACACTTTCTGACAGGTCGGCGTTTCATAGTGGCCGATGCATTCCGTGCAGCGGTCGCTGTTAATCTCATAAATGCTGTCGCCCATCGAAATCGCCTGGTTCGGGCATTCGGGCTCGCACATATCGCAATTAATGCATTTTTTGGTAATTAACAGCGCCATCAGGAAATTCTCAGAAACAACACAAACCGGGCGGGCATTATACGCGTCAAACCAGTTTCTTTACCAGTTCTTCGCTGTGACGAATGCGTTCGGGCGCGCGCTCCAGATCCTGTTGCACCAGCGCCATAAACAGCAGGTCCGTCAGCATCATTTGCGCGCTGGTGGACGAGATAGCCGCGCTGCGCGTGGCCTGCTCTTCGGCAATGGTATATAAACAGCGCGTGGCCCGCTGCTGCAGGGCATTCGGCGTAAAACCGGTGATCGCCAGAATTTTACCGCCGACGCGCAGGGCTTCATCGGTTGCCATATTGATTTCACGGCGCTCGCCGGAGTAAGAGATGGCCAGCAGCAGATCGTCAGGATCCATCGCCTGTACGGTCGCCAGCAGGGCGTGCATATCCTGCTCGACGATGGCGTTAAGCCCAATTTTCGTCAGCTTCCAGCCGAAGTTACGCGCCACAAGTCCGGACGCGCCAATACCGGTCAGGATGATGCGCCGCGCGCCGCGCAGCATCGCCACGCTCTCCAGCAGCTTCTCTTCCGTATTCACGTCGAGCGTCGCGTGCATAGCCGCCACGTTCTCTTTGATCAGCTTTTCGCCAACCAGCCGCATCGGGTCATCGCCGCGGATCTGATTATGCACCGGCATTGACTGCGGGTTGGGGTTGCTCACCAGCGCTTCGCTGATCGCCAGCTTGAGGGCGGGGAACCCCTTAAAGCCAATCTTCTGGGCAAACTTCACCACGCTGGACTGGCTCACGCCAGCTTCACTCGCCAGCTGCTGCGAGCTAAGGTGGCGAGCGCGATCGGGTTGAGAAAGCAGAAAATCCGCCAGCTTCTTGTCGCTTTGGGCAAAGCCGGCATAGCGCTGGCGAATGCGAATTAAACAGTTCATACGGTCTCCTGGCGAAAATGTGATTATCTGCGCAAATACGAATTTTGCTCGCCTGAATGAATTTTATATTCCATTATAGTGTGATTATTATGAATTAAAAATTCTTGAGGTACAAAAATGAATCTTGGCTCACTTGTTTCTGAAACGCGTAACCCACAAACCATGGATCTGGATGCGCTCTCCACCCTTGAGCTGGTTAACCGCTTTAATCAACAGGATACGCTGGTCGCGCAGGCTGTGAAAGAGACATTACCCGAGGTGGCGAAAGCTGTCGATGCGGCGGCGGAAGCCCTCAAGGCCGGCGGTCGCATTATTTACATGGGGGCGGGCACCAGCGGGCGTCTTGGGGTTCTGGATGCGTCAGAATGTCCGCCAACCTTTGGGGTGCCGCACGGTCTGGTCGTTGGGCTGATTGCCGGTGGACCCGGCGCGCTGCTGAAAGCCGTTGAGGGAGCGGAAGACAATGCACAGCTGGGCGAGGATGACCTGAAGGATCTGAATCTGACCGCGAAGGATCTGGTGGTCGGGCTGGCGGCATCCGGGCGCACCCCGTACGTCATTGGCGGGCTGGAATACGCCAACCGGACGGGCTGCACGACGGTCGCCATCTCCTGTAATCCGGGCTCCCCGATTGCGCAGGTGGCCGCTATTGCTATCTCTCCGGTTGTCGGGCCGGAAGCGCTCACCGGCTCCACGCGTCTGAAATCCGGGACCGCGCAAAAGCTGGTGCTCAATATGATCTCCACCGGCGCGATGGTGAAGTTCGGCAAGGTGTATCAGAACCTGATGGTGGATATGCAGGCCACCAACGTCAAGCTGGTGGACAGAGCCTGCCGTATGGTGATGGAGGCGACAGGCGCAGGCAGTGAAGAGGCAGAAGCGGTACTCAAGCAGACCGATCACGATGTTAAACCGGCCATTCTGATGATCTTGAGCGGGCTGGATGCGGCGGCCGCGAGAGCCAAACTCGCTGCGCATAACGGCTTCTTACGGGCGGCATTAGAAAACTAACAGAGGCGTCTATGGACAAAACAGCAGCGCTCGCCAGCGATATCCTGCAGGGGATCGGTGGGGAAAAAAATATTCAGCGTCTCGAAAACTGCATGACTCGCGTGCGCGTCGAGGTGCATAACGACGAGCAGCTCGACTTGCCGCGCCTGAAGCAACTCTCGGGCGTCAGCGGCTACGTGAAACAAGGGCAGCAGCACCAGCTGATCGTCGGGCCGGGGAAAGCGGCGCAGGTTGTTGATGCCATGCGCGCGCTGATGGGCGTTAGCGCGAGCGCGTCGATGGACGATGCGGAGCGCACCAGGGCGCAGGCAAAGGCCAAATACAAAGCCCCCATGAGCGATGCGCTGCGTCAGCTGGCAAACGTCTTTATTCCGCTGATCCCGGCGTTTATTGCCTCCGGCCTGATCACCGGGATCATCAATATTCTCAAGCGACCGGATATTGTGGGGGATTTCGCCACGCACTATCCGAACCTGCTGGGGATTCTGGGGATCTTCGGCAGCGCTGTTTTCGCCATTATGAACATTCTGGTCGGAGTGAATACTGCGAAGGTGTTTGGCGGATCGCTGGCGATGGGCGGAGTAATGGCGGGCATCTTGTCCAGCCCGCAGCTGGCGCAAATAACGCTGTTTGGTGAGGCGCTCCAGCCGGGCCGCGGTGGGGTAATCGCCGTGCTGCTGGTTGTCATCCTGATGTGCTGGATCGAGAAAAGGCTGCGCGCGGTTCTGCCTGGCTCGATCGAGCTGATTCTCAACCCGCTGTTGACCACGCTGATTACCGGTAGCGTAGCGATTGTGGCCCTCCAGCCGCTAGGCGGATGGATCTCTGAAGCCATCGCTCACGGTGCGTCTCTGGCTATCGACCGAGGCGGGCTGCTGGTGGGCGCTGTGCTTTCCGGTACCTTCCTGCCGCTGGTGCTGACCGGCCTGCACCAGGGGCTGGTGCCGATCCACGTCGAGCTTGTACAGGCGCACGGCTATAACGCGCTGCTGCCTATCCTGTCGATGGCGGGCGTGGGGCAGGTCGGCGCGGCGATTGCCGTACTGATGAAAACCCGCAACGCGCGTCTGAAAAAAATGATTAAAGGCGCGCTCCCGGTCGGACTGCTCGGCATCGGCGAGCCGCTGATTTTCGGCGTTACGCTGCCGCTGGGTAAACCGTTTCTCGCCGCCTGTCTGGGCGGTGCGGTAGGCGGGGCGCTGATCAGCTACTGGAAAGTCGCTACCGTGATCACCTTTGGGCTTTCCGGTTTACCGCTGGCATTAACCATCGTGACCGGAAAAGTGATGCTCTATCTGTTAGGCTATTTAGTAGCGGTGATCGCCGGGTTCCTGTTTACCTGGCTATTAGGATTCAACGACCCAGAGGAGTAAGGTTTGGCAAATCACGCGCGTCGCGTTGTCTTTTTCGACCTGGATGGAACGCTGCATCAGCAGGATATGTTTGGCACGTTTATGCGTTACCTGCTGCGGCGTCAGCCTTTGAATGCGCTGCTCGTGCTGCCGCTCTTACCGGTTATCGGGATCGCGCTGCTGGTCAAAGGCCGTGCGGCGCGGTGGCCGATGAGTCTGCTGCTGTGGGGATGTACCTTTGGGCACAGCGAAGCGCGGCTCAAGCAGCTCGAAAAGGATTTTGCGCACTGGTTTCGCGGCCACGTCGCCGCCTTTCCGGTGGTGCAGGCGCGCCTGACCAGCTACCTCGACGCGAACGATGCCGACATCTGGCTGATTACCGGCTCCCCGCAGACGCTGGTGGAGCAGGTCTACTTTGATACCCCCTGGCTTCCGCGCGTGAATCTTATCGCCACGCAAATTGCCCGCGGCTACGGCGGCTGGGTGCTAACCCTGCGCTGCCTGGGGCATGAAAAAGTGGTCCAGCTGGAAAAACGCATCGGTACGCCGCTGCGCCTGTACAGCGGCTACAGCGACAGCAAGCAGGACAATCCGCTGCTCTATTTTTGCCAGCACCGCTGGCGCGTCACGCCATCAGGCGAACTTCAGCAACTCGAATAGTCTTCTCTAAAACTGGCGTGTATAATGCCGCCCGCTTTTCGACTGGAGTATCAGCCTTTGTCCAACCCTGAACACAATCATGAATACTGGATGCGCCACGCGCTGACGCTGGCTCAACGCGCCTGGGAAGAGGGCGAAGTGCCCGTGGGCGCGGTGCTGGTTCATAACAATCAGGTGATTGGCGAAGGGTGGAACCGGCCTATTGGTCGCCACGATCCTACTGCGCATGCCGAAATTATGGCGCTTCGCCAGGGCGGTCTGGTGCTGCAAAACTATCGTCTGCTTGATACCACGCTGTATGTGACGCTGGAGCCGTGCGTGATGTGCTCCGGCGCGATGGTGCACAGCCGGATCGGGACGTTGGTTTTCGGGGCGCGGGATGAAAAAACCGGTGCGGCCGGTTCGCTGATGGACGTGCTGGGTCACCCGGGTATGAACCACCAGGTGAAGACTATCGGTGGGGTGCTTGCACCAGAGTGTTCGGGGCTATTAAGCGATTTCTTTCGAATGCGCCGTCAGCAGAAAAAGCAGCAAAAGGCAGTATTGAAGCTGTCGGACGATTAAGCTCGTCCGGCGCCACGACCGGGTAGCTTTGAGCCAGCTGTTTGGCCTCCGTCGCCTCTTTCTCTTTCTCCAGCAGATACCCGACCAGGCTAATCTGATATTTACGGATATTTTCCACGTAGGCGTAGGCTTCATGTCCGCGCGCGTAGCCGTATGTCAGCTTGTTATACCATGGCTTCTGGCTCAGCAGCGGCAGGCGCTGCTTGACGTCTGACCAGCTGTCCGGGTTACCTTTCGTTTTGGCCGTCAACGCTCGCGCATCAAGCATATGCGCGTAGCCCATATTGTAGGCCGCCAGCGCAAACCAGATCCGCTCTTCTTCCGGCACCGTTTCTGGTACTTTGGCCATCATATCCTGCAGATAGCGCGCGCCGCCGCTGATGCTCTGTTCGGCATCGGTACGATCGTTCACGCCCAGGCTCAGCGCGGTATTTTTGGTTAACATCATCAAACCGCGTACGCCCGTGGGCGACGTGGCCTGGGTATCCCAGTGGGATTCCTGATACGAAATAGCCGCCAGCAGTTTCCAGTCAATCTCCTGGGCGTATTTTTCGAACAACGGCTGCAGGTCCGGCAGGACGCTGTCTACCGCGCGCAGGAAGCTGCGGGTGTCAACGTAGTCAAAGTCGTCGCCGTGCCCGAGGTACTTCTCCTCCAGACGCGCCAGGGTACCGTCTTCATTGATGGTGTTGAAGAAATCAAGCATCGCGGCAGAGAAGGTCTGATCGTCATCAAGCTGGCTAAACCAGGTCACGGGCTGCTCGTCGGTGACGTCCAGCGCCACGGCGATTTCAGGATGCACCCGCTGGAACAGGCTGATCGCGACCGAATCGGCGATGGTGTAGGGCACCTTCTGATCTTTTACCTGCTCCAGCAGCTCCGTCGTGCCGAGTTTCGGATCCACCGTCCAGCTCAGGTCGGGATATTTCTTCTCCTTGAGCTCACGCAGATCGTCAATCACCACGTGGCCGGGCGCAATCGTCAGCTGCCGATCGTTAATTGACGCCAGCGAGCGCGGGCGCAGGCTCCCGACGCGGTAAACCAGCTGCTGAGAAACGGAGTAGTAGGTCGGGCCTGGCTGGTAGTTCTTGCTGCGCTCGCTGTTATACACCAGCCCGGCGGCGAGCATATCGGCATCGTCGTTATCGAGGTCGTCAAACAGCTCGTTGATATTCTGGCGGACGGTGATTTTAAGCTTCACGCCAAGATAATCGGCGAACTGTTGTGCCAGTTCATAATCCAGGCCAATGATTTTGCCGTTGACGTCGCTGTAAATCAGCGGGGAGTTGAGGGTACTGACGCGCAATTCCCCCCGCTCCTGAATGGCGGCGATACGGTTTTCGGCTTTGCCGAACCAGGGGATGGAAGGCCAGAGGGCCACTGCCAGCAGCAACGTTACAATGCCGATGAGCAGATAATTAATCTTTAATTTTTTCAATTAGTTAATTCTCTGCGACGCCGGTTGCCTCAGTCTGCTGTAGCCATGTTAATCATAAGGTTTGCCATTGAATGAGCGGCATTTTGCGTAAACTTGCGCCACTTGGCAACCAATTAGAGAGACAGGTCACATCTATTGTTAAATCTCTGTGCAAATTTTATTTCGACGCAAACGGTTTCGTCGGCGCTCAGGATTCTCTATAATGACGCCCGTTTTCCCCCCTTGCGCACACTGTAAGCGCCCCGGCGCTTCGAAGACGAGAGACTTATGATGGAAATTCTGCGTGGTTCGCCTGCACTGTCTGCCTTCCGTATCACTAAACTGCTGGCACGTTTTCAGGCGGCCGACCTTCCGGTAAGCAATATTTACGCTGAGTATGTCCATTTTGCTGACCTGAATGCCCCCCTGAATGCAGAGGAGCGCGTACAGCTGGAACGCCTGCTCAAGTATGGCCCAAGCCTGAGCAGCCATACGCCAACCGGCAAACTGATCCTTGCGACGCCTCGTCCGGGCACCATCTCCCCCTGGTCTTCCAAAGCCACCGACATCGCCCACAACTGTGGCCTGAACCAGATTAACCGTCTGGAACGCGGCGTGGCGTACTACGTGGAAGCCTCTACCCTGAGCGACGCGCAGTGGCAGGCGGTTGCGGCTGAACTGCACGATCGCATGATGGAGAGCGTATTTGCCTCTCTCGATGACGCGCAGAAGCTTTTCTCTCACCATCAGCCTGCGCCGGTACAGAGCGTAGACCTGCTGGGACAGGGCCGTCAGGCGCTGATTGACGCCAACCTGCGTCTCGGCCTGGCACTGGCAGAAGACGAAATTGACTATCTTCAGGATGCGTTTGTTAAGCTCAACCGTAACCCGAACGACATCGAACTCTACATGTTCGCGCAGGCTAACTCTGAGCACTGCCGCCACAAGATTTTCAACGCCGACTGGATTATTGACGGCGAACAGCAGCCGAAGTCGCTGTTCAAAATGATCAAAAACACCATGGAGCAAACCCCTGACCACGTGCTGTCTGCCTATAAGGACAACGCCGCGGTAATGGAAGGTTCCGAGGTGGGCCGCTTCTTCGCCGATCGCGAAGCAGGGCGCTATGATTTCCATCAGGAGCCCGCGCATATCCTGATGAAAGTGGAAACCCACAACCACCCGACGGCGATCTCCCCGTGGCCGGGCGCGGCGACCGGCTCCGGCGGTGAAATCCGTGATGAAGGTGCGACCGGTCGTGGCGCTAAACCTAAAGCGGGTCTTGTCGGTTTCTCCGTCTCTAACCTGCGTATCCCGGGCTTTGAACAGCCGTGGGAAGAAGATTTCGGCAAGCCAGAGCGCATCGTGACCGCCCTGGATATCATGACCGAAGGCCCGCTGGGCGGCGCGGCGTTTAACAACGAATTTGGTCGTCCGGCGCTGAACGGTTACTTCCGTACCTATGAAGAGAAAGTGGATAGCCACAACGGCGAAGAGCTGCGCGGCTACCACAAACCGATCATGCTGGCGGGCGGGATCGGCAACATCCGTGCCGATCACGTGCAGAAAGGCGAGATCGTCGTCGGCGCGAAGCTGATCGTACTGGGCGGCCCGGCGATGAACATCGGTCTGGGCGGCGGAGCGGCCTCTTCTATGGCCTCCGGCCAGTCTGACGCGGATCTCGACTTCGCCTCCGTGCAGCGCGACAACCCTGAGATGGAGCGCCGCTGCCAGGAAGTGATCGACCGCTGCTGGCAGCTGGGCGATGCCAACCCGATCCTCTTCATCCACGACGTGGGCGCGGGCGGTTTGTCCAACGCCATGCCGGAGCTGGTGAGCGACGGCGGTCGCGGCGGGCGTTTCAACCTGCGCGATATCCTGAGCGATGAGCCGGGCATGAGCCCGCTGGAAATCTGGTGTAACGAATCCCAGGAGCGCTACGTGCTGGCGGTTGCTGCCGACCAGCTGCCGCTGTTTGACGAGCTGTGCCGCCGCGAGCGCGCGCCGTATGCCGTCATCGGTGAAGCGACCGAAGAGCAGCACCTTTCCTTAAGCGACACCCACTTTGACAACCAGCCAATCGATTTGCCGCTCGACGTTCTGCTCGGTAAAACGCCGAAGATGACCCGCGACGTAACCACCCGTAAAGCGGCGGGCAAAGCGCTGGATCGCCAGGGCATCACCGTGGCAGAAGCGGTCAACCGCGTGCTGCACCTGCCTGCTGTGGCAGAGAAAACCTTCCTGGTGACCATCGGCGACCGCACCGTGACCGGTATGGTATCGCGCGACCAGATGGTCGGTCCGTGGCAGATCCCGGTCGCTAACTGCGCCGTGACCACCGCGAGCCTCGACAGCTACTACGGCGAAGCGATGGCTCTCGGCGAACGTACCCCGGTGGCGCTGCTGGACTTCGCTGCTTCTGCCCGTCTGGCGGTCGGTGAAGCGCTGACCAACATCGCCGCGACGCAGATTGGCGATATAAAACGTATCAAGCTTTCCGCCAACTGGATGGCCGCTGCCGGCCACCCTGGCGAAGATGCTGGCCTGTATGAAGCCGTGAAAGCGGTGGGCGAGGAGCTGTGTCCTGCCCTCGGCCTGACCATTCCGGTGGGCAAAGACTCTATGTCGATGAAAACCCGCTGGCAGGAAGGCAGCGAGCAGCGCGAGATGACCTCTCCGCTGTCGCTGGTGATCACCGCATTTGCCCGAGTGGAAGACGTGCGTCACACCGTTACGCCGCAGCTTGCGACCGAAGACAACGCCCTGCTGCTGATTGACCTGGGTAAAGGTCACAACGCGCTGGGTGCCACCGCGCTGGCGCAGGTTTACCGCCAGCTCGGCGATAAGCCAGCCGACGTGCGTGACGTGGCGCAGCTGAAAGGCTTCTACGACGCGATTCAGGCGCTGGTGGCGCAGCGTAAGCTGCTGGCCTACCACGACCGTTCCGACGGCGGCCTGCTGGTGACCCTGGCAGAGATGGCCTTCACCGGCCACTGTGGCGTGGAAGCGAACATTGCGACGCTTGGCGAAGACCGTCTGGCGGCGCTGTTCAACGAAGAGCTGGGCGCCGTGATTCAGGTGCGTGCGGCGGATCGCGACGCGGTTGAAGCGATTCTGGCGAAGCACGGTCTGGCAGACTGCGTGCACTATCTGGGTAAAGCCGTTCAGGGCGACCGCTTCGTCATTGAAGCAGACGGTCACGCGGTGTTCAGCGAAAGCCGCACCACGCTGCGCATGTGGTGGGCGGAAACCACCTGGCAGATGCAGCGCCTGCGTGATAACCCGGAATGTGCCGATCAGGAGCATAACGCGAAAGCGAATGACCAGGATCCAGGCCTGAACGTGAAGCTCTCTTTCGACATTAACGAAGACATCGCCGCGCCGTACATTGCGACCGGCGCGCGTCCTAAAGTGGCCGTGCTGCGCGAGCAGGGCGTCAACTCCCACGTTGAGATGGCGGCTGCCTTCCACCGCGCGGGCTTTGACGCTATCGATGTCCACATGAGCGATCTGCTGGCCGGACGTACCGGTCTGGAAGATTTCCAGGCGCTGGTGGCGTGCGGCGGCTTCTCCTACGGCGACGTGCTGGGCGCGGGCGAAGGCTGGGCGAAGTCCATCCTGTTCAACAGCCGCGTGCGCGACGAGTTCGAAACCTTCTTCCACCGTCCGCAGACCCTGGCGCTGGGCGTGTGTAACGGCTGTCAGATGATGTCTAACCTGCGCGAGCTGATCCCGGGCAGCGAAGCCTGGCCGCGCTTTGTGCGCAACCAGTCTGACCGCTTCGAGGCGCGCTTCAGCCTGGTGGAAGTGACCCAAAGCCCGTCTCTGCTGCTGCAGGGGATGGTCGGTTCACAGATGCCAATCGCCGTTTCCCACGGTGAAGGTCAGGTAGAAGTGCGTGATGCTGCGCATCTGGCTCAGCTTGAGAGCAAAGGCCTGGTGGCGCTGCGCTTTGTCGATAACTTCGGCAAGGTGACAGAAACCTACCCGGCTAACCCGAACGGCTCCGCCAACGGTATTACGGCGGTGACCAGCGAAAGCGGTCGCGCGACCATCATGATGCCGCACCCGGAACGCGTATTCCGTACCGTGAGCAATTCCTGGCACCCGGAAAACTGGGGCGAGGACAGCCCGTGGATGCGTATCTTCCGCAACGCGCGTAAGCAGTTGGGTTAAGTTTTAGGCAGTACCTGTAGGCCCGGTAAGCGCGAGCTCGACCGGGCTTTTTTATTTGTGTCGCAATTACGCGACAGACCCGTAATTCAACTGTCTCCAAAAGGCGACATTTAACTCGTTGATTTATATATGGCAGTAAAGGTTCCCGTTAAGGTGTTGCTTAATAGCGACACTTAGCCTGGAAATCATTCAACCGATAATTAACAGGCTAAACGAGTAAAACTCATATATTTCAAACTGTTAATATTTTGTTTTGCATTCTGGCACGGGTGTTGCATAATATTAACCAGTGGCTCATTCACCTTCTTATGTCAGCCCCTTCGGGACGCGCTACATAAACTTCGAATGACGCACAAAAAGGTGCCTGCCGTCCAACTACTGATCATAGCGATGCTTTATCAGGCCAGGGCGAAACGTCGAGTTAGGCACCGCCTCATTCCATGACAAAGCCGGGTTTTTACCCGGCTTTGTTGTATCTGAAGGGCAGACTCAGTTACGCTCTGCGTAAATCCCCATTAAGAGAGTAATGCGTTGAAACGCTGGCCCGTTTTCCCCCGCTCCCTGCGGCAGCTCGTCATGATGGCCTTCCTGCTGATCCTGCTGCCGCTGCTGATCCTTGCCTGGCAGGCGTGGCAAAGCCTGAACGCGCTGAGCGCGCAGGCGGCTTTGACCAACCGTACGACGCTTATCGACGCCAGACGCAGTGAAGCAATGACCAACGCCGCGCTGGAGATGGAGCGTAGCTATCGTCAGTATTGCGTGCTTGACGATCGGACGCTGGAAAAGGTTTATCAGAGTCAGCGTAAACGCTACAGCGAAATGCTGGACGCTCATGCGGGGGTTTTGCCTGACGACAAGCTGTATCAGGCGTTACGTCAGGATTTGAACGATCTCGCGCAGCTGCAGTGCAGCAACAGCGGCCCGGATGCCGCCGCCGCCGCGCGCCTCGAAGCTTTTGCCAGCGCCAACACCGAGATGGTGCAGTCAACGCGCGCGGTGATTTTCTCTCGCGGCCAGCAGCTCCAGCAGGAGATTGCCGAGCGCGGCCAGTTCTTCGGCTGGCAGGCGCTGGTGCTGTTCCTGGTGAGCCTGGGGCTGGTTCTGCTTTTTACCCGCATGATCATCGGCCCGGTGAAGGGCATTCAGCGTATGATCAACCGTCTGGGGGAGGGGAAATCGCTCGGGGATACGGTCGCCTTTAAAGGTCCGCGCGAGCTGCGATCCGTAGGCCAGCGCATTATCTGGCTGTCCGAGCGCCTGGCGTGGCTCGAATCACAGCGCCATCAGTTCCTGCGCCATATCTCTCATGAGCTTAAAACGCCGCTGGCCAGCATGCGCGAAGGGACGGAGCTGCTGGCGGACGAAGTGGCCGGGCCCCTTACGCCAGAACAGAAAGAAATTGTCGAGATCCTGGATAACAGCAGCCGCAATCTGCAAAAGCTAATTGAGCAACTGCTGGATTACAACCGCAAGCTGGCTGACGGGGCGGTCGTACTGGAAAACGTTGAAATTGAGCCGCTGGTGGATATGGTGATCTCCGCCCACAGCTTGCCAGCAAGAGCTAAAATGATGCATACCGGCGTCGAGCTGAATGCGCCTGCGTGCCTGGCTGAACCCATGCTGCTGATGAGCGTTCTGGATAATCTTTACTCCAATGCGGTGCACTATGGTACTGAATCCGGTAACATTTATATCCGAAGTAATACGAATGGTTCACGGGTGTTTATTGACGTCGCAAACACCGGCACCCCGATCCCCGATGACGAAAAAACCATGATCTTCGAACCCTTTTTCCAGGGGAGTCATCAGCGGAAAGGCGCGGTTAAAGGAAGCGGTCTGGGCTTGAGCATCGCCCGGGACTGCATACGACGCATGCAGGGTGAGCTAAACATTGCCGCGGACGAACGTTCAGATGTTTGCTTCCGTATCGAACTGCCCGTGAGCCGGAAAAATCAATAAAATGAATCTATGTCTGGTGAGTATGTCACACGTCTTTTTCCGCGCCGTACGCGCGGTGTTTTCCTGCAACACGCTTCGCCTGAGCCTGCCCTGTTTGTTTCTGGCAGGGTGTGTTTCCCATGCGCCACAAAGTGCAATTAGCGATAAACAAGAAGATAAATGGCCCGATAACCAGCTGGCAGATTTCCTCTCAACCCGCTGCGACGACATCTGGAACCTGTCAGGACATGACGTTGAAAGCAACCCGCTGTTCTGGCTGCGCGGAATAGATTGTGCCCAGCGTCTTGCGCCGGTAGACGCCCGCTCGAAGGCGGCGATGCTGGATGACGACACCTGGCAGGACGCTTTCAAGCGCGGGATTTTACTCGCAGATGCGAAAATCACCCCCGTTGAACGTCGCGTCAATGTGACCCGGCTGGACACGTTTGTAGTCAATCTTCCCGTGCAGGTACGCCCGGTATACCAGCTCTGGCGCGATGGGCAGACATTACAGCTTCAGCTGTCTGAAGAGCGCTCCCGCTACAGCAAGCTGCAGCAGTCAACCGACAGCGAGCTTGATACGCTGCGCCAACAGCAGCAACATTTACGTACGCAGCTGGATACCACGACGCGCAAGCTGGAAAACCTGACGGATATCGAAAGGCAGCTCTCGTCGCGTAAATATCAGCCGGGGAGTTCATCCGCTGCACCGGACAGCGATACGCCGAAACAAGAGGATGTGAAGCATGACGAGCCGTAAACCTGCCCATCTTTTACTGGTGGATGACGATCCCGGACTGTTAAAGCTGCTGGGGATGCGTCTGGTGAGCGAAGGCTACAGCGTCGTGACCGCTGAAAGCGGGCTGGAAGGACTGAAGATCCTCAGCCGCGAGAAAATCGATCTGGTGATAAGCGACCTGCGGATGGACGAAATGGATGGCCTGCAGCTGTTCGCGGAGATCCAGAAGCAGCAGCCGGGTATGCCCGTGATTATCCTGACGGCGCACGGGTCGATCCCCGATGCGGTTGCCGCGACGCAGCAGGGGGTCTTCAGTTTCCTGACCAAGCCGGTGGACAAAGATGCGCTTTATAAGGCTATCGACAGCGCGCTGGAACACGCCGCCCCGGCGGGGGATGAAGCGTGGCGGGAGTCCATCGTCACCCGCAGCCCGATTATGCTTCGTCTGCTTGAACAGGCCCGGATGGTGGCGCAGTCCGACGTCAGCGTGCTCATCAACGGCCAGAGCGGAACCGGGAAAGAGATCCTGGCGCAGGCGATCCATAACGCCAGCCCGCGCAGTAAAAATGCCTTTATCGCCATTAACTGCGGCGCGCTTCCGGAACAGCTGCTCGAATCTGAACTGTTTGGTCACGCCCGCGGCGCATTCACCGGCGCGGTGAGCAGCCGGGAAGGGCTGTTCCAGGCCGCGGAAGGGGGCACGCTGTTCCTGGACGAGATTGGCGACATGCCCGCGCCGCTGCAGGTCAAACTGCTGCGCGTATTGCAGGAGCGAAAAGTTCGCCCGCTGGGCAGCAATCGCGATATCGATATCAATGTGCGCATTATTTCCGCTACCCACCGCGACCTGCCAAAAGTGATGGCGCGCAACGAGTTTCGCGAAGATCTCTACTACCGTCTGAACGTGGTGAATCTGAAGATCCCGGCGCTGGCGGAGCGTGCGGAAGACATTCCGCTGCTGGCGAACCATCTTTTGCGCCAGGCGGCCGATCGCCATAAACCGTTCGTGCGCGCATTTTCCACCGACGCGATGAAGCGGCTGATGGCCGCAGGCTGGCCGGGTAACGTGCGCCAGCTGGTGAACGTGATTGAGCAGTGCGTGGCGCTGACCTCTTCACCGGTGATCAGCGATGCGCTGGTGGAGCAGGCGCTGGAAGGGGAAAACACGGCCCTGCCGACGTTTGCGGAAGCGCGGAATCAGTTCGAGCTGAACTATCTGCGCAAGCTATTGCAGATCACTAAAGGCAACGTGACCCACGCGGCGCGCATGGCCGGACGCAACCGCACCGAGTTCTACAAGCTGCTGTCGCGCCACGAGCTGGAAGCAAACGATTTTAAAGAGTAATGCCGTATGGTACTGTGAGCAATCGATTACGAGGCAGCTTACAGGCAAGAGTTTAAGGACCCACCATGAAAAAGATTGATGCGATTATTAAACCTTTCAAACTGGATGACGTGCGTGAAGCGCTGGCGGAAGTCGGCATCACCGGGATGACCGTGACGGAAGTGAAAGGTTTTGGTCGTCAGAAGGGCCACACCGAGCTTTACCGTGGCGCAGAGTACATGGTCGACTTTCTGCCGAAAGTAAAAATTGAAATCGTGGTCAGCGACGATATCGTCGATACCTGCGTGGATACCATTATCCGCACGGCGCAGACGGGCAAAATCGGCGACGGTAAAATCTTCGTCTTTGACGTGGCGCGCGTGATCCGTATCCGTACCGGCGAAGAAGACGACGCCGCGATTTAACAATGCCAACGGTTTTGTAGGCCGGGTAAGGTGCAACCACCCGGCGAAAAAAAAGCCCCTCGAACGAGGGGCTTTTTCATTACAGCACCTTATGGGGCCCGAAACATTCATAATGAATGTTGTCTTTGTTCACACCCAGCTCCACCAGCTGCTTCGCGGCATACTGCATAAACGCCACCGGCCCGCAGACGTAGAACTGCATGTCCGGCGCGCTAAACGCCCCTTCCATCAGGCTTAAATTCATCAGACCTTCGCTGTCAAACCGTGCGGCCGCGCGGTCTGCATCCGTCGGCAGGCGATACCAGGTGTGCGCGGTGAAACGCGGCAGGGACGCCCCGAGCGTTTTCACTTCATCGGCAAAGGCGTGCACGTCACCGTTTTCCGCAGCGTGGAACCAGTTGACCTGCGCACCGTGGTTGGCTTTCGCCAGCGTATCGAGCATCGCCAGCATTGGCGTTTGGCCGACGCCCGCAGAGATCAGCGTAACCGGGGTATTCGCTTCTACGGCCATGAAGAAATCGCCCGCCGGCGCGGCCAGATGAACCACGTCGCCCACGTTAGCTTCGCTGTGAAGCCAGTTGGATACCTGACCGCCGTCCTCACGCTTCACCGCAATGCGGTAGCCTTTGCCGTTTGGCTTGCGGGTAAGAGAATACTGGCGGATCTCCTGATGCGGGAAACCTTCAGGCTTCAGCCACACGCCCAGATACTGGCCCGGCTGGTAATCGGCAACCGGCTGTCCGTCCACTGGCTCAAATTCAAAGCTGGTAATCAGCGCGCTGCGCGGCGTTTTCTCAACGATGCGGAAGGCGCGCGTGCCTTCCCAGCCGCCGTTCTTGCTGGCATTTTCGCTGTAGATCTGCGCTTCGCGGTTGATAAACACGTTTGCCAGCACGCCGTAGGCTTTCCCCCAAGCGTCCAGCACCTCCTGGCCCGGGCTGAACATCTCGTCCAGCGTTGCCAGCAGGTGGCCACCCACAATGTTGTACTGCTCGGGCTGGATCTGGAAGCTGGTGTGCTTCTGTGCGATTTTTTCCACCGCGGGCAGCAGTGCCGCCAGGTTTTCAATATTGCTGGCGTAGGCCGCGATGGCGTTGAAAAGCGCTTCGCGCTGATCGCCGTTACGCTGGTTGCTCATGTTGAAAATTTCTTTGAGCTCCGGGTTGTGCGTGAACATGCGATCGTAGAAATGGGCGGTGAGTTTAGGGCCGGTTTCCACCAGCAGGGGAATGGTGGCTTTAACGGTAGCGATGGTTTGAGCGTCGAGCATGAGCGCATCCTTCTGATGTGACTTTAATGATGTATTTTAAATGCATCTTATAAAAAATACCCCTGCGTTGTAAATGGTTCTTTGCATGATGAAAAATATGCATCACAAACCTGAAAAGAAATCCGCTGGAAAGACCGAGAGCTTTATTCCTCAAACCCTTGCGTGGCGGGTAGGAAAACGTTTGCGTAAAATCGTTTGTCAAGACCTGTTATCACAGAACTAATCAGTTATACTGTTGCCCGTTGTCCAACAGGACTGCCTTTTCAGGCCAAAATTTACTTGTTAGCTGAGTCAGGAGATGCGGATGTTAAAGCGTGAAATGAACATTGCCGATTATGATGCCGAACTGTGGCAGGCTATGGAGCAGGAAAAAGTACGTCAGGAAGAGCACATCGAACTGATCGCCTCCGAAAACTACACCAGCCCGCGCGTCATGCAGGCGCAGGGTTCTCAGCTGACTAACAAATATGCTGAAGGTTACCCGGGTAAACGCTACTACGGTGGTTGCGAGTACGTTGATATCGTTGAGCAGCTGGCTATCGACCGTGCGAAAGAACTCTTTGGCGCTGACTACGCGAACGTGCAGCCGCACTCTGGCTCTCAGGCTAACTTCGCTGTCTACACCGCGCTGCTGCAGCCGGGCGATACCGTTCTGGGTATGAACCTGGCACAGGGCGGCCACCTGACTCACGGCTCCCCGGTTAACTTCTCCGGCAAACTGTACAACATCATCCCTTACGGTATTGATGAGTCCGGTAAAATTGACTACGAAGACATGGCGAAGCAGGCTAAAGAGCACAAACCGAAGATGATCATCGGTGGCTTCTCCGCTTACTCCGGTATCGTTGACTGGGCAAAAATGCGTGAAATTGCGGACAGCATCGGTGCTTACCTGTTCGTCGACATGGCGCACGTTGCGGGCCTGATTGCCGCTGGCGTTTACCCGAACCCGGTTCCACACGCTCACGTTGTGACCACCACCACCCACAAAACCCTGGCGGGTCCACGCGGTGGCCTGATCCTGGCGAAAGGCGGTGACGAAGAGCTGTACAAAAAACTGAACTCCGCCGTATTCCCAAGCGCGCAGGGCGGCCCGCTGATGCACGTTATCGCGGCTAAAGCGGTAGCGCTGAAAGAAGCGATGGAGCCAGAGTTCAAGGTTTATCAGCAGCAGGTTGCTAAGAATGCCAAAGCGATGGTGGAAGTGTTCCTGAATCGTGGCTACAAAGTGGTATCCGGCGGTACTGAAAACCACCTGTTCCTGCTGGATCTGGTTGATAAGAACCTGACCGGTAAAGAAGCTGACGCAGCCCTGGGCCGCGCCAACATCACCGTGAACAAAAACAGCGTGCCAAACGATCCGAAGAGCCCGTTCGTGACCTCCGGTATCCGTATCGGTTCTCCGGCTGTGACTCGCCGCGGCTTCAAAGAAGCGGAAGTGAAAGAGCTGGCTGGCTGGATGTGTGACGTTCTGGACAACATCAATGACGAAGCGGTAATCGAGCGCGTCAAAGGTAAAGTTCTGGATATCTGCGCACGCTTCCCGGTATACGCATAATTCCTCTGCCTGGCAGAAATAAAAAAGGCCGCGCTTGCGGCCTTTTTTTATGGCTTAACGCCGATCGAGGGAAATGGCTCCAGGTCCGACAATCGCCAGCAAAATAAAGGCGCCAGCAATACTGACGTTCTTATAGAAGTTAATCATATTCGGCACGACCGCATCACCGGTCATATCCCAGTAATGGTGACCGATAATCGCCGTGCCCAGCGTATAGAATACAAACAGTACCGCGAGAGGACGGGTGAAAAAGCCCAGGACGATCAGGATAGCGGCAGGCACTTCCATTACCACCGCAATAATGGCCGCCAGCATGGGCATCGGCGCACCCAGCGAGGTCATATATTGCACGGTGCCGCTAAACCCCGTCAGTTTTGGATAACCAAAGATAATAAACAGCACGACAAGCGCGATGCGGCCAATCAGCAGCAGCAGGTGACGTGACTGACCGAAATCTAAATAACGTAGAGTGTTCATAGCTGGCTCATTTTTCAGGGGACCCAATCTAAAATTAATACACAAATCCATAGTCTTCCATTCAGCTTTTCTTCATAAATCAGGCGTTCGCGTGATGTTAAATTCAGACTTCGTGTAAAATTGTCTCTTTTCTTTAGCAAGGGAAATTTATGCAGTGCATATCATGTCAGCAAGAAGAGGCAAATAAAGAATCCGGGCTGTGCAATCAGTGTGAGCGTGCAGACGAAAAGAAAATTAACGGGCTGCTTTATCTCCCGGCGGCGGGCCTGGTGATTAACCTCATCATGACGCCCATTGGAGCATGGAATTACTTTGCGGCGATGTTCCACTTTTTCCAGTCAGGGGGAATTAACCTGTTTGGGGCCGTGGGTATCGCGGTAATGATAATTGATGTGGCACTAACCGCGGCCGCAGGCTGGTATTTCTTTAAAAGAAAGTCGGGTATCCGTAAGATCATCATTCCCTACTATTTAATGGGCGTTGTCTTTATGCTCTATTTTGTGGGCATACCTGCCTGGCTCTTCGACGCAAGGCTGGATACGGCTGATATTCGCAATGCGCTTTCCTCCATTGTTGGCGCATCGATCTGGATCCCCTACTTCCTGGTTTCCAAACGCATTAATCAGGTCTTTGTACGCTAGACGTTTCGCAGGGCCGCGATGGCCCTGCGAAATGTGCGTGTTATTCACTTGTTAATAGTTGCTTGCGCAGGCTTTGATTTAACGCCAGACTATGGCCTCGATTTCGGGAGGGATTCATGGTCTTGCATTCCACGCGCTGGCTGGCGCTCAGTTATTTCACCTATTTCTTTAGCTACGGTATTTTTCTGCCTTTCTGGAGCGTCTGGCTCAAGGGTATCGGCCTGACTCCTGAGACTATCGGTGTCCTGTTGGGGGCCGGGCTGGTGGCGCGTTTCCTCGGCAGCCTGCTGATTGCCCCGCGCGTCAGCGATCCCTCCTTGCTAATCAAGGCCGTGCGTATTCTTGCTTTGCTGACGCTGGTCTTTGTTGCCTGCTTCTGGGTCAGCCACCAGTTTGCCTGGCTGATGGTGGTGATGGTCGGCTTTAACCTGTTCTTCTCACCGCTGGTGCCGCTAACGGATGCCCTGGCGAACACCTGGCAAAAGCAGATCACCATGGACTACGGCCGCGTGCGCCTGTGGGGCTCTATTGCCTTTGTGATTGGTTCCGCGCTGGTGGGCAAACTGGTCAGCCTTTACGATTACCGCGCCATTCTCGCCCTGCTGAGTATCGGTATTGCCTCAATGCTGCTGGGCATGCTGCTGCGTCCGTCGGTGATGCCGCAGGGGGAAAGCCGCCATCAGGAGAGCGCAGGCTGGCCCGCCTGGCGGAGCCTGGTGGCCCAGAGCTGGCGTTTTCTGGCGTGTGTCTGTCTGCTACAGGGAGCGCATGCGGCGTACTATGGGTTCAGCGCCATCTACTGGCAGGGGGCGGGATACTCTGCTTCCGCAGTGGGCTATCTGTGGTCGCTGGGGGTAGTGGCCGAAGTCATTATCTTCGCCCTGAGCAAGAAGCTGTTCCGTCGCTTTGGCGCGCGAGACCTGCTGCTGCTTTCCGCCGTGTGCGGCGTGGCGCGCTGGGGGATTATGGGCTGGACGACCGATCTGCCGTGGCTGATAGTGGCGCAAATCCTTCACTGCGGCACCTTTACCGTGTGCCATCTGGCGGCCATGCGCTATATCGCTGCGCGCGAGGGCGGAGACGTTATTCGCCTGCAGGCCGTCTATTCGGCGGTCGCGATGGGGGGCAGTATCGCGATCATGACGGTCTTTGCGGGGTTCCTCTACCAGCATCTTGGGCATGGGGTCTTCTGGGTGATGGCGCTCGTCGCCTTACCCGCCATCGTTGTTCGCCCTAAAGTGGCCGCTCGCGCCTCGCTATGATTCCAGCATGGCGCGAATATGTTCTTGCTGCTGCGCGTTCAATGTCTCAACGGCATGTATCAGCGGCGGCGAGAATAGCGGCAGGACGGTAGGGTAGGGGGTGATAACCAGCGCGGCTTCGCGCGGTGCCCCCTCTTTCTGGAAAGCCTGCAGCGTCAGATAGCGAATGTTGAGCGGCAGCAGCGTCAGCTCGCGAAGCTGCTGTTCAATCAGGTCCTCGGTGGCTTTATCGTCTCCCGTCAGCAGGATCACCTGTTTTTCGTGCAGATCGGTCTCCTGCATCAGCCAGGCACCGAAAATCACCGCGACAAGACTCATCTCTTCATCTGAAAAACGCAGCCCAAACTCCGCCTCCAGCTCAAACAGCGCTTCCTTTGTGGTGCGTAACAGCCGGGGATAGAGGCGATGGATCTCCTCCGGCAGGCTATTGTCGATGCCGATCTCAAACAGCGAGCGGTCCAGCGCCTGAGCAAGATGGATATACAGCTGATCGGTCAGCCCTTGTTCATCGCTGAAGTTCATCCCGGTCTGCGAGCGAAAACGGGCGACCATGCGCACGATGGCCCGACGCAGGCGCTGATCCTGCTGGTGTTTATCGAGCACCGGATCGGGCGTGCGGAGCATCATAAACAGCAGTGCCAGAAATAGCTGTTCATCCCCGTGCGCACCCTGCGGCACGCGACGTCTCCAGTGACGCACGATCTCCTGGGCCGTAAAATACTCCCCTCTCGACTGGGTCCAGCTGCGCTGAACGTGAGAAAACTGCGGCGTATTCCCGAGCTGGTGCTGAATAAGACAGTATTGCAGATAGAGCTGTAAAAACTGGACGTCGCGGCATTCAAACTGGCGCTGCAGCTTGCGGGAGCAGAAGCCGATCAGCGCCCGCAGGTTCGCATCGTCGTAAAGCGGCCGCGCAATGCCGTGTTGTTTAAGCGCGGTTTTTAATGCGGGGGTAAACTGGTGCGAGACAAACTGCGGGCAAAGCCGCAGCGCCCGGCGCAGCCAGTGCAGCAGGCATAAACGCTGATTCAGGGCTGTGCCTTCAATCCGGTAGCTGCCGTCGTGGTGCGTGACGATGTCCAGCCGGTGATAGCGCTGGATTTCATCGCGCGTCTCGGCTATATCTTGCCGTGCCATCGCGTCGTCCACCCCGTTGGCAGCAATTATGCTCTGTGCGGTGACGGCAGCATCGGGCAGGTAAAGCATCAAAAGCACCTGGCAGCGGCGCTGCGAACTGGAAAGCACAGATGGAATTTCAAGCGTCGTCATCATCTGTCGGGTATCCAGTGTGAATGTTTGATAAGAATAGCTAAAGGATGAGCGCTGAAAAGCGCGCCGGCAGGCCTTTCACTCAGGATTGCTGGGGAACATCACAGAATTTTTGACGTGAGGAATTGATGCAAACAGTTAAACAAAGTGCGATGGCGTTATTTTTGGCGGTTATCAGCTTCAGCGCCAGCGCACACCCTCACAGTTTTATTGACCTCCAGACCGAGCTGGTTACCGACGGCACGCAGCTGAGCGGCCTGAAGATGCGCTGGACGATGGATGAAATCACCTCGGCCGATCTGCTCTATGATGCGGGAAACGCGAAGCCCGGCGATGAAATCTGGAAAAAGCTGGCGGCGGAAGTGATGGCCAACGTGCTCGGCCAGCATTACTTCACGGAATTCTGGCACAACGGGCAAAAGGTCAAATTTCTGAACCGGCCAACGGAATACGGTATGACGCGTGACGGGCATCAGGCGGTGCTGACGTTTGTGCTTCCGCTGGCGCATCCGCAGCTGCTGGCGGGGCAAACGTACCGCTTTTCTACCTTTGATCCTACCTACTATGTCGACATGCGCTATGACAAAGACGGCGACGTACGATTGCCGGACGCTCTGCAAAAAAACTGCAAAATTGGCGTTCACACCCCGAAACCCAGCGAAGAGACGCTGAACTTTGCGGTCTCGCTTGATAAAGAAGATGCACCCCCTGAGGACATGGAGTTGGGTAAACAGTTCGCGCAGGAGGTGACGTTACAATGTCAGTGATCTCTTCTCCGGTTCGGAAACCGCGCCGCTGGCTGCACCTCTGGCCGCTGGCGCTCTTTCTCCTGCTAGCCGTTTGCGGTTCGCTCTGGCTATGGCAGGCCTGGCCGCAGGTCATGATGAAAAGCATCGTCTGGCAGCGTGAGGTCAACCAGCAGATGAGCGGTCTGCTGAAGGCGGTGGCGGAGAACCCGACCAAAGCGGGCGGATCCCTGCTGGCGTTCAGCTTTATCTATGGCGTTCTGCACGCGCTGGGGCCGGGGCACGGCAAAATCGTGATAACGACCTGGCTCGCCACCCATCCGTCGAAGCTGAAATCGAGTATCGGGCTGACGCTGGCCTCCTCGCTGCTTCAGGGCGGCGTGGCGATTGCGCTCGTCGTGGTCGTGCTTTCGCTGCTGCAGCTTCCCGCGCGCCAGCTGCACATGAGCAGTTTCTGGCTGGAGAAGGGAAGCTACGCGCTGGTGGGCGTGCTGGGGCTGATCCTCTGCTGGCGGGCGCTGAAAAAGCTGCGCGTGCTGCTGCAAAAACCGAAATTCAAAACCTTTACGCCGCACCACGTTCATGATGAAAACTGCGGCTGCGGGCATCAGCATTTGCCCACGCAGGAACAGTTGCAGAGCGGTGACGACTGGCGCGCGCGCCTGATGATTGTTCTCTCGATGGGCATGCGCCCGTGCTCGGGGGCCATCATGGTGCTGCTGTTCAGTAAGGTGATTGGCGTGTTTGGCTGGGGAATGCTTTCCGCGCTGGCGATGGCGGCAGGGACGTCTCTCACCATTTCGTCTTTAGCGCTGCTGGTTCACAGCTTCCGTCAGCTGGCGGTCAAACTGAGCGGCAATAAAACGCCGGTGCTGTGGCGACAGGTAGGGTGGACAACGCTTGCGCTGGCGGGCGGGGTGATTCTGCTGGTGGCGGCGGTGACGATGTGGATGAGCGCGGTACCGGTGGGAAGGGGATTGCGGCCTTTCTAGCGTACTGAGGGATTTTGTAGGCCCGGTAAGCGTAGCGCCACCGGGCTTAACTAACTGGATTAACGCTTCAGCGCATCGCTCAGTTCATCACGCATGTTGGCCAGCATGGCTTTAACAACGCGTGGGTTACCCGCAACGACGTTGCCGGTAGACATATAGTTATGGCCGCCGGTGAAATCACACACGATGGCGCCTGCTTCACGTGCGATCAGCTCGCCCGCAGCAAAGTCCCACGGCTTCAGTGACAGCTCGAAGTAACCGTCAACGCGGCCTGTTGCTACATAAGCCAGATCCAGCGCGGCAGAACCGGTGCGGCGGAAGTCAGCGCATTCGGTAAACAGTTTGCCCAGGATATTCATATAGGTGGTCGCGTGCTGTTTCGCCTTGAACGGGAAACCGGTCGCCAGGATGGTGCCGTCCAGATCGCGTGCGTTGCTGCAGCGCAGACGGTAGCCGTTCAGCTGTGCGCCCTGACCGCGGGTAGCGGTGAACAGTTCATTACGCATTGGATCGTAAACAACGGCGACTTCAGTACGGCCTTTAATGCGTACTGCGATAGACACAGAGAAGTGCGGCAGGCGTTTAACAAAGTTGGTGGTGCCATCCAGTGGATCGATAACCCATTGAACATCCTGATCGGTACCTTCATGTTCACCGCTTTCTTCGGTGATGATGGTGTGCTGCGGGTAAGATTTGCGGATCGTTTCGATAATAATCGCTTCTGCGGCTTTATCGACGTTAGTCACGAAATCATTGCTGCCTTTCTGGCTGGTTTCTACGGAGTCTGGCGTTTCGTAGTGTTTGGCAATTACATTACCCGCCTTGCGCGCTGCGCGCACGGCGATGGTCAGCATCGGATGCATCGGTCTCTCTCACTGGATGTTAAAGAACAGGAAAATCGGCGCAGAGTATAGCAGTGGGATCGGATTATGTCTCCCGTTTATGATAATATGCCGGAATATTCTTCAGACGCTGAATTCAGACATTAAAAATTATGCTGCAAAACATTCGAATCGTGCTGGTCGAAACATCGCACACCGGCAACATGGGCTCCGTTGCCCGCGCTATGAAAACCATGGGCTTAACGAACCTGTGGCTGGTTAATCCGCTGGTGAAACCTGACTCGCAGGCTATTGCCCTGGCGGCCGGTGCCAGCGACGTGATCGGCAACGCCCAGATCGTCGATACCCTTGACGAAGCGCTGGCCGGCTGCAGCCTTGTTGTTGGTACCAGCGCGCGTTCACGCACGCTGCCGTGGCCGATGCTGGACCCGCGCGAATGCGGCCTGAAAAGCGTCTCAGAAGCGGAGCAGGCACCGGTTGCGCTGGTGTTTGGCCGCGAGCGCGTTGGCCTGACCAACGACGAGCTGCAGAAGTGCCACTATCACGTCGCCATCGCGGCGAACCCGGAATACAGCTCGCTGAACCTGGCGATGGCGGTGCAGGTTATCGCCTATGAGGTGCGTATGGCGTGGCTGGCGACACAGGAGAAACCGGTCGAACAGAAAGAAGATACGGCCTACCCGCTGGTGGACGATCTTGAGCGCTTCTATGGTCATCTGGAGCAGACGCTGCTCTCAACCGGCTTTATTCGTGAAGGCCACCCGGGCCAGGTGATGAACAAGCTGCGCCGTATGTTTACCCGCGCACGCCCGGAAAGCCAGGAGCTGAACATCCTGCGCGGGATTCTGGCGTCGATTGAGCAGAAGAATAAAGAGTAGTGTCGATTTCCCCCTCTCCCCGCGGGAAAGGGCTAGGGTGAGGGCATCAGGCCGCACCTGGGTTATGAAGGCACGGAACGTTAAATACCTGACTAAAACAGTCAAGTAAATAGTTGACCATTTTAGTCAGGAATGTCAGACTTGGCCCTGCTATGCAATACCCCCATTTTACAATAAAAAACCCCGGGCAGGGGCGAGTTTGAGGTTAAGTAAGACATGAGACTGACATCTAAAGGGCGTTATGCCGTGACCGCGATGCTGGACGTTGCGCTCAACTCCGAAGCGGGCCCGGTTCCGTTGGCTGATATTTCTGAACGACAAGGGATCTCCCTCTCTTACCTGGAACAGCTGTTCTCCAGACTGCGTAAAAATGGACTGGTTTCCAGCGTTCGTGGCCCAGGCGGCGGTTATCTGCTGGGTAAAGACGCGGGCAGTATTGCAGTTGGTGAAGTGATTAGCGCAGTTGACGAATCCGTTGACGCGACCCGTTGCCAGGGTAAAGGCGGCTGCCAGGGCGGCGATAAATGCCTGACCCACGCGCTGTGGCGCGATCTGAGCGACCGTCTCACCGGCTTCCTGAACAACATCACCCTGGGTGAACTGGTCAATAACCAGGAAGTTCTGGATGTCTCTGGTCGTCAGCACGGTCAGGATTCCCAACGCAGCACCCGTGCGCAGGACGCTATCGACGTCAAACTGCGCGCGTAATAAAACGATAAAGATTTCAGAATCAGGCCGGGGCGGTCACGCCCCGCGTACTCGGTCGTACATCCAGCCGGTTGCCTGATTCCTTGCATTGAAGCGATGTACGGAGTTTAAAGAGCAATGAAATTACCGATTTATCTCGATTACTCCGCAACCACGCCGGTGGATCCGCGTGTTGCCGAGAAAATGATGCAGTGTCTGACCCTGGACGGAAACTTTGGTAACCCAGCTTCCCGTTCACACCGTTTTGGCTGGCATGCTGAAGAGGCGGTTGATATCGCCCGTAATCAGATTGCCGACCTGGTGGGTGCCGACCCGCGTGAGATTGTATTCACCTCCGGTGCGACCGAATCCGACAACCTGGCGATCAAAGGTGCAGCCAACTTTTATCAGAAAAAAGGCAAGCACATCATCACCAGCAAAACCGAACACAAAGCCGTGCTGGATACCTGCCGCCAGCTGGAGCGTGAAGGGTACGAAGTGACTTACCTGGCGCCACAGAGCAACGGGATCATCGACCTGAAAGAGCTCGAAGCGGCCATGCGTGATGACACCATTCTGGTTTCCATCATGCACGTTAACAACGAAATCGGCGTCGTTCAGGACATCGCGACCATCGGCGAAATGTGCCGCGCGCGCGGTATCATCTATCACGTTGACGCGACCCAGAGCGTGGGCAAACTGCCTATCGATCTGAGCCAGCTGAAAGTGGACCTGATGTCCTTCTCCGGCCACAAAATTTATGGCCCGAAAGGGATCGGCGCGCTGTACGTTCGTCGTAAACCGCGTATCCGCATCGAAGCACAGATGCACGGCGGCGGTCACGAGCGCGGCATGCGTTCCGGTACGCTGCCTGTTCACCAGATCGTGGGCATGGGCGAAGCGTACCGCATTGCGAAAGAAGAGATGGAAACCGAGATGGCGCGCCTGCGCACGCTGCGTAACCGTCTGTGGGACGGCGTGAAAGATATGGAAGAAGTGTATCTGAACGGCGATCTCGAGCAGGGCGCTCCGAACATCCTCAACGTCAGCTTCAACTATGTTGAAGGCGAATCGCTGATCATGGCGCTGAAAGACCTGGCCGTTTCTTCCGGTTCTGCCTGTACGTCTGCAAGCCTGGAGCCATCCTACGTGCTGCGCGCGCTGGGCATGACCGACGAGCTGGCGCACAGCTCTATCCGTTTCTCTTTAGGTCGTTTCACTACCGAAGAAGAGATTGACTACACCATCAAGCTGGTTCGCAACTCCATCGGCCGTCTGCGCGACCTTTCTCCACTGTGGGAAATGTTCAAGCAGGGCGTGGATCTGAACAGCATTGAATGGTCACATCACTAATCGGTACATAAGGAGAATTCAATCATGGCATACAGCGAAAAAGTCATCGATCATTACGAGAACCCGCGCAACGTTGGTTCATTTGACAACAGCGACGAATCTGTCGGTAGCGGCATGGTTGGCGCACCGGCGTGTGGCGACGTGATGAAGTTGCAGATTAAAGTCAACAATGAAGGTATCATTGAAGACGCGCGCTTCAAGACCTACGGCTGCGGTTCTGCTATCGCGTCCAGCTCCCTGGTTACCGAATGGGTGAAGGGCAAGTCTCTGGACGAAGCACAGGCAATCAAGAACACCGATATTGCTGAAGAACTCGAACTGCCACCGGTGAAAATTCACTGTTCAATTCTGGCAGAAGACGCGATCAAAGCCGCCATTGCGGACTATAAAAGCAAACGTGAAGCAAAATAATTGAGGTTTGAGTATGTCGATTACCCTTAGCGACAGCGCTGCCGCGCGAGTAAGCTCTTTTCTGGCGAACCGTGGTAAAGGCTTTGGCCTGCGACTGGGCGTACGTACCTCCGGCTGTTCTGGTATGGCTTACGTACTGGAGTTTGTTGATGAACCGGCGTCTGATGACACCGTGTTTGAAGACAAGGGCGTGAAGGTGGTGGTCGATGGCAAAAGCCTGCAATTCCTCAACGGCACTCAGCTGGACTTCGTTAAAGAAGGCCTGAACGAAGGGTTCAAATTCACGAACCCGAACGTCAAAGACGAGTGTGGTTGCGGCGAAAGCTTCCACGTTTAACCGCGCGTCATCCGAAACCCCACCGTGGCGTTACCCGCTACGCGTGGGGTTTGTTCTAACAGGCTACCCCTGAGATTGTTATGGATTACTTCACTCTCTTCGGACTACCCGCTCAATACCCAATTGATCTCCAGGCGCTGACGATCCGTTTTCAGGATCTTCAGCGTCAGTATCACCCGGATAAATTCGCCAGTGGTTCTCAGGCAGAACAGCTGGCTGCGGTATCGCACTCTGCGACCATCAACCAGGCCTGGCAGACGCTGCGCCATCCGCTGAGCCGTGCCGAGTACCTGCTCTCGCTCCACGGTTTCGATCTGGCGAGCGAACAGCATACCGTGCGCGACACCGCGTTTCTGATGGAACAGCTGGAGCTTCGCGAAGAGCTGGATGAGATTGAACAGGCCAAAGACGAAGCGCGTCTGGAAAGCTTCATCACGCGCGTGAAGGGCATGTTCGATACCCGCCATCAGCAGATGGTGGAGCAACTGAACAACGAGACCTGGGACGCGGCGGCAGACACTGTGCGCAAACTCCGTTTTCTCGATAAACTGCGAAGCAGTGCTGAACAACTCGAAGAAAAGCTGCTCGATTTTTAATTTCGGAAGCAATTATGGCCTTATTACAAATTAGTGAGCCTGGCTTAAGTGCCGCACCGCATCAGCGTCGTCTGGCGGTGGGTATCGATCTGGGCACCACCAATTCCCTCGTGGCGACCGTGCGCAGCGGCCAGGCGGAAACGCTGGCCGACGAGCAGGGCCGCCATCTGCTGCCTTCCGTGGTCCACTACCAGCAGCAGGGTCACGCGGTCGGCTATGACGCCCGCGCCAACGCCGCGCGCGATCCGGCCAACACCATCAGCTCCGTAAAGCGCATGATGGGCCGCTCGCTGGCCGATATTCAGACCCGCTATCCGCATCTGCCGTATCAGCTGCAGGCCAGTGAAAACGGCCTGCCGATGATTGCGACCGCGGCCGGTCTGCTGAACCCGATTCGCGTTTCCTCCGACATCCTCAAAGCGCTGGCGGCGCGCGCTACGGCGACGCTCGGCGGCGATCTGGACGGCGTAGTCATCACCGTTCCGGCCTATTTTGACGACGCACAGCGTCAGGGCACCAAAGACGCCGCGCGTCTGGCAGGCCTGCACGTGCTGCGTCTGCTGAACGAACCGACGGCGGCGGCGATTGCCTACGGCCTCGACTCCGGTCAGGAAGGGGTCATTGCGGTTTACGATCTCGGCGGCGGTACCTTTGATATCTCGATCCTGCGCTTAAGCCGCGGGGTATTTGAAGTGCTGGCGACCGGCGGGGATTCCGCGCTGGGCGGCGATGACTTCGACCATCTGCTGGCGGATTACATCCGCGAGCAGGCGGGCATCAGCGATCGCAGCGATGCGCGCGTGCAGCGTGAACTGCTGGATGCGGCTATCGACGCCAAAATCGCCCTTAGCGATGCGCAGACGGTTACCGTAAACGTTGCTGGCTGGCAGGGTGAGATCGCCCGCGACCAGTTCAGCGATCTGATTGCCCCGCTGGTGAAACGCACCCTGCTGGCCTGCCGTCGCGCACTGAAAGATGCGGGCGTTGAGGCGAACGAGGTGCTGGAAGTGGTCATGGTGGGCGGTTCGACCCGCGTGCCGCTGGTGCGCGAGCGCGTGGGCGAATTCTTTGGCCGCACGCCGCTGACCTCCATCGACCCGGACAAAGTGGTTGCCGTGGGCGCCGCAATCCAGGCTGATATTCTGGTCGGCAACAAGCCGGACAGCGAAATGCTGCTGCTGGACGTCATCCCGCTGTCGCTTGGGTTAGAAACCATGGGCGGCCTGGTAGAGAAAGTGATCCCGCGTAACACCACTATTCCGGTGGCGCGCGCGCAGGAGTTCACGACCTTCAAAGACGGTCAGACCGCGATGTCCATCCACGTGATGCAGGGCGAGCGCGAGCTGGTGCAGGACTGCCGCTCTCTGGCGCGCTTTGCGCTGCGCGGCATCCCGGCGCTGCCCGCGGGCGGGGCGCATATTCGCGTCACTTTCCAGGTGGATGCGGACGGTCTGCTGAGCGTCACGGCGATGGAAAAATCCACCGGCGTGGAATCGTCCATTCAGGTGAAGCCGTCCTACGGCCTGACCGATGGCGAAATCGCCTCCATGATTCAGGACTCAATGAGCTACGCCGAGCAGGATGTGAAGGCGCGTATGCTGGCTGAACAAAAAGTTGAAGCCGCCCGCGTGCTGGAGAGCCTGAACGGCGCGCTCGCTGCCGATGCCGCGCTGTTAAGCGCCGCTGAGCGCCAGGTGATTGACGACGCTGCCGCGCGCTTAACCGCAGTAGCAGAAGGCAATGACGCTGACGCAATAGAAGAAGCCATTAAAAACGTTGATAAACAAACCCAGGACTTTGCTGCTCGCCGCATGGACAAATCTGTCCGCGTCGCGCTGAAAGGCCAGTCCGTGGACGAGGTTTAATATGCCAAAGATTGTTATTTTGCCTCATGCGGACCTCTGTCCGGATGGCGCTGTTCTGGAAGCGAAGACCGGTGAAACCATTCTCGATGTTGCCCTGCGTGCAGGTATCGAAGTGGAACACGCCTGTGAAAAATCCTGTGCCTGCACTACCTGCCACTGCATCGTGCGTGAAGGTTTCGACTCTCTCGCCGAGAGCACCGAAGACGAAGACGACATGCTGGATAAAGCATGGGGTCTGGAGCCTGACAGCCGCCTGAGCTGCCAGGCCGCAGTGACCGATGAAGATCTGGTCGTGGAATTCCCACGCTACACCATCAACCACGCACGCGAGCATTGATATGGGACTTAAGTGGACAGACAGCCGTGAAATCGGCGAAGCGCTCTACGACGCGAACCCGGATCTCGATCCTAAAACCGTACGATTCACCGACATGCATCAGTGGATCTGCGATTTAGAGGATTTCGATGACGATCCAAACGCATCCAATGAAAAAATTCTGGAGGCGATTCTGTTAGTCTGGTTAGATGAAGCAGAATAATTTCCACGTCATGCTTCACGTTGCCGATGCGTTGGCTGCGCTTGTTCACCCCGGTCACAGAGTTATCTCTGCTCCCGGGGATTCACTCGCTTGCCGCCTTCCTGCAACGCGAATCATTTAGTGGAAAGAGACTCTATGGGCTGCCTTCAGGCGGCCCGTTTGCTAATAAGGATAAATAAAATGACCGAAGCGATGAAGATTACGCTCTCTACGCAGCCAGCCGATGCGCGCTGGGGCGAGAAAGCCACCTACAGCATCAACAACGACGGCATTACCCTGCACCTGACGGGCAACGATGATTTGGGCCTGATCCAGCGCGCCGCGCGTAAAATTGACGGCCTGGGCATTAAGCATGTGTCCCTGGAAGGCGAAGGCTGGGATACCGACCGCAGCTGGGCATTCTGGGCTGGCTACAAAGGGCCGAAAGGCACCCGCAAAATTGAGTGGGCGAACCTCGACGCTGCCGGTCAAAAAGAGCTGGAAAGCCGCCTGCAAATCATCGACTGGGTGCGTGACACCATCAACGCCCCGGCGGAAGAGCTTGGTCCTGAGCAGCTGGCGCAGCGCGCGGTTGACCTGCTGTGCGGCGTGGCGGGCGACAAGATGTCCTACCGCATCACCAAAGGTGAAGACCTGCGCGAGCAGAATTATATGGGCATCCACACCGTGGGCCGTGGTTCTGAGCGTCCTCCGGTCCTGCTGGCGCTGGATTACAACCCAACCGGCGATAAAGCGGCGCCGGTCTTTGCCTGCCTGGTGGGTAAAGGCATCACCTTCGATACCGGCGGCTACAGCCTGAAGCAGAGCGCGTTCATGGACTCCATGAAGTCCGACATGGGCGGCGCGGCAACTATCACCGGCGCGCTGGCGTTCGCCATTACCCGCGGTCTGAACAAGCGCGTGAAGCTGTATCTGTGCTGCGCGGACAACATGGTGAGCGGTAACGCCTTCAAGCTGGGCGACATCATTCGCTATCGCAACGGCAAAAACGTCGAAGTGATGAACACCGACGCCGAAGGCCGCCTGGTGCTGGCCGATGGCCTGATCGACGCGTCTGCGCAGAAGCCCGAGCTGATTATCGACATGGCGACCCTGACCGGCGCGGCAAAAACCGCCCTGGGCAACGACTACCACGCGCTGTTCAGCTTCGACGATAAGCTGGCCGCTCGCCTGCTGGCAAGCGCCGCTGCGGAAAACGAGCCGTTCTGGCGTCTGCCGCTGGCCGAGTTCCACCGCAGCCAGCTGCCGTCCAACTTTGCCGAGCTGAACAACACGGCGAGCGCGGCGTACCCTGCGGGTGCAAGCACGGCGGCAGGCTTCCTGTCCCACTTCGTTGAGAATTATCACGAAGGCTGGCTGCATATCGACTGCTCAGCAACCTACCGTAAAGCGGCGGTTGAGCAGTGGTCCGCTGGCGCGACCGGTCTGGGCGTGCGTACCGTGGCGAACCTGCTGACGGCTGAGTAATCTTTTTGCCCTCACCCTAACCCTCTCCCAAGGGGAGAGGGGATGGTTTGCTCCCTCTCCCCTTGAGGGAGAGGGCCGGGGTGAGGGGAAATGCATCATCTGGAATTGTTATGTCCGAAACCAAAAACGAATTAGAAACTCTGCTGGAGCAGGCGGCGACCGAGCCCGCACACCGTCCGGCATTTTTCCGCACGCTGCTGGAATCCACCGTCTGGGTGCCGGGCACCGCGGCGGAAGGTGAGCAGGTTGTCGAAGACAGCGCGCTGGATCTGCTGCACTGGGAGAAAGACGACGGCACGTCGGTGATCCCGTTCTTCACCTCGCTGGAAGCCCTGCAGGAAGCGGTAGAAGACGAACAGGCGTTCGTGGTGATGCCGGTGCGTACCCTGTTCGAAATGACGCTGGGCCAGACGCTGTTCCTTAACGCGAAGCTGCCGACCGGGAAAGAGTTTACGCCGCGTGAAATCAGCCACCTGATAGGTGAAGAGGGCAACCCGCTCAGCACCCAGGAAGTGCTGGAAGGGGGCGAAACGCTGCTGCTGTCTGAAGTAGCCGAGCCGCCCGCGCAGATGATTGATTCCCTGACGACGCTGTTCAAAACCCTGAAACCGGTTAGACGCGCGTTTCTCTGCTCCATTAAAGAGCGTGCGGACGAGCAGCCGGTTCTGCTGATTGGTATTGAGGCGGACGGCGATATCGACGACATCATTCAGGCCGCGGGAAGCGTGGCGACCGACACGCTGCCGGGCGACGAGCCGATTGATATCTGCCAGGTGAAGAACGGCGAGAAGGGCATCAGCCACTTTATTACCGAGCATATCACGCCGTTCTACGAGCGTCGCTGGGGCGGCTTCCTGCGCGATCTCAAAACCAACCGCATCATCTGATTACGGCGGGGTGAATATCACCCCGTTGCTTCCAGCAGCAGTAAATCCATCAGCAGCACCAGATTCGACTCAAACGACGTCACCCCCGCGGCTTCGGCGGCGAAGTGTACCGCTTCGTCATAGAGGGCAAAATGCACGTCCGCCATCCCCGCCAGCGTATTGGCCGAGGCGCGGGTAAACGCGACAATCGTCATACCGACGTTTTTGGCAATCCGCGCTTTATCCAGCACCTGCTCGGTTTCGCCGCTGCGCGAGACGGCAATAAACACCTGATAGCGGGCGGCGTTGCTGAGGAAAATATTCCGGCTGTCCCCTGGCCCGGAGATAAACGCCGTTTTGCCCAGCACCTGCAGCTTCTTGGTCAGGTACTCCGCAAACAGATAGGAAAACCCGGCCCCGTAGAGAAAGAAGCTCTCTTTCTGGCGCAGCAGGTCGGCAAACTGCTGGCGCTTCTCCTGCGTGACCCACTGGAAGGTGTGCTGATAGTTGGCGATAAACTGATTAAACAGCACCGGGAGTTCTGGGAGGGAGGGCGCCTGAGCGGCAATATGCGGCGTGTCGGAGAGCAGCTGCTTGCAGTGCCAGATAAACTCGCTGAAGCCGCTAAACCCCAGCTTCTGACACAGCCGCATGATGGTGGCAGTAGAAACAAACGTCGCCTGCGCCAGCTCGCGTACCGTGATGTTGCCCACCAGCAGCGGGTGCTCCGTGAGGTGGGCGAGGACGCGATACTCCGCGCGTGTCAGCGACGCCCCGCGCGTTAACAGCGTGGCCAGGCGGTTATCCATTATTTCGCGGGTTCGACAGGAAGATCGTCTCGCGCACCCCATTCGCTCCAGGCGCCGTCGTATAGCGTGACGTCGCGCGCGCCGAGCGTGGCGAGCGCCAGGATCACCACGCAGGCCGTGACGCCGGAGCCGCAGCTGGCAATAATCGGACGATGTAAATCCACGCCAGCACGGTCAAAAATAGCCCGCAGCTCGTCGGTGGTTTTCAGCTCGCCCTCAAACACCAGATCGCCCCACGGCACGTTCAGCGCCTCCGGAATATGTCCGCGCTTCAGCCCCGGACGCGGTTCATCCGCTTCGGCATTGAAGCGCGGAGCAGGACGGGCATCGACGATTTGCGCCGTTTTTTCATGGCTCACGACCAGAACGTCGGTCAGGCGTTTCACCACGTGCGCGTCGAACGTGGCGTCGAACTCGCCTTCCGGCAGCGTCACGTCGCCCTGCTGCAGCGGCAGCTCGTCGCGCTTCCAGCCCGCCAGACCGCCAGCCAGAATCGACACTTTTTCCACGCCGAAGTTTTTCAGCATCCACCACGCGCGCGGTGCGGAGAAGAGGTTACCTTCATCATAAACAACGAGGTGTTTGTCTTTGCTGACGCCCAGCTCGCGCATCGCTACGGAAAATGCTTCCGGGCGCGGCAGCATGTGCGGCAGGGGAGAGTTGCGATCGGAGAGGGCTTCGATATCAAAAAATACCGCGCCAGGCAGATGCCCTGCACGGTATTCACCGGGCACGTCACGATGCTCTTGCCCCGGCGGGGCCATACGCGCGTCAATTATCTGAACTTCCGGATCGTCACCGTGCTCAATCAGCCAGTCGGCGGCGACAAAATATGAGGTAGACATGGGTTGCCTCCATTCTTTTCCGTAAAAAAGGATTGTCGGTGTTTTTTCTGACACCGACAAGCAAACCACGTTCAACTCGCGAGCAAGCCCCTATTTTTTCACCGTTTCGCCGTCCTGCCAGGCTTTTTGCAGCGCAGGCCAGTAGTCGCGGTTGGCCTCGATCATCTCATCCAGAATCGCCTTCGCATGTTCCATGGTTGGCACGGTGCGGTTGAGGGTAAACGCCTGCAGGGCTTTCTCATAGCTGCCTTCTATGGTGGCCTCCACCAGCAGCTGTTCAGAAGCGAGCTGCTGTTGCAAAAGGGTCTGATGGAACAGCGGCACCTGACCGACGCGAATCGGTTCCGGGCCTTCGGAGGTGATATAAGCGGGCACTTCCACCACGGCATCATAAGGCAGGTTGGTAATCGCCCCGCGGTTTTCCACCATCACCAGATGGCGGCTCCGCAGGTTAAAGGCCAGCGAGCAGGCAACATCGACGATAAACTCGCCGTGGACGCCCACGTGGAAGGCGTCCGGCAGGATCCCGGTGCGCTTATATTCTTCGGCTGCGGCGAACAGCTTTTTCTCGCGCCCGTCCATCACTTCATTGGCGCGGGTATAGTCCGGGTTCTGATGCTCGACGATCTGGTTCGGCATCAGGTAGTACTGCAGATACGGGTTCGGCAGATACTCCGGGAAGTTATCCATGATCGGCTTAATGTTGCGCCAGGTTTTTACCCACGAAGGATCGGAATGCTGCGGATCGGTTTTAGCCGCATCTTCCGTCAGCAGGCCAAACTTCGCGATATGCTTACGCAGCTCCGGTAGCTTGTCTTCACCGTCCACCAGCACGCGGGTAAACCAGCCGAAGTGGTTCAGGCCGAAGTAGTCCACCTCCAGCCTGCGGCGATCGACACCCAGAATCGCCCCCATATTGCGCATCGCGGCCACCGGCATATCGCAGATATTCAGCACCCGTGCATTTGGCCGCAGGCGGCGCACGCCCTCTGCGACGATCGCCGCCGGGTTGGAGTAGTTCACGATCCAGGCTTTTTCATGCGCGTAGCGATCCACCAGATCGATAAGCTCCACCATCGGCAGGATCGTGCGCAGTCCGTAGGCCAGGCCGCCGGGCCCGCACGTTTCCTGGCCGACCACGCCGTGGCGCAGCGGGATCTTCTCATCCTGCTCGCGCATCTTGTACTGGCCGACGCGCATCTGGGCGAAGACGAAATGCGCGCCGCTGAACGCCACTTCCGGGTCACTGGTGACGGTAAATTTGATGCTCTGGCTGTGGTCGCGAATGACCTTCTCGACGACGGGCGCAATGGTGTTCTGACGCGCCTCGTCGATGTCATAAAGGCGGATTTCGGCCAGCGGGAAATCCTGCAGGCGCACCATCAGGCTTTTCACAATGCCCGGCGTATAGGTGCTGCCGCCGCCGGCAATCGACAGAATGAATGGGGGTGTAAACATCTTTAGCTCCTTTCAGAGAAACGTCTCAACGGCTTCTCGCATTTTTTTGACGTGCAGCCCGTAGACCACCTGAACGTTGTTACCTTGTTTGATAATCCCTTTCGCGCCGGTCGCCTTCAGCCGCGGCTCGTCGATAATGGCGACGTCCTTCACCGTGACGCGTAAGCGGGTGTAGCAGTTGTCCACCACCTCAATGTTTTCCCTGCCGCCCAGACCCGTCACGATGGATTCGCCCAGCCCGTCGTTATTGCCCTTCGCCTGGTACTCCTGCTTGCTGTAGAGGCGCGTCTCCCGATCGTCATCCTCACGGCCCGGCGTTTTCATGTTGAAGCGCAGGATCAGGAAGCGGAACACCACGAAGTAGAGGGCAAACATGATCAGCCCGACCACGATGTACATCGGCCAGTTGGACTTCTCCGTGCCGAGCGGCAGGTTGTAGAGGATGAAGTCGATAATCCCGTTGGCGCCGATGGCGTGAACGTCCAGCAGCGAGAACAGCATCATGCCGATGCCGGTCAGCACCGCGTGCACCACGAACAGCAGCGGAGCGACGAACAGGAAGGAGAACTCAATCGGCTCGGTCACGCCGACCAGCAGCGAGGTCAGCGCCGCCGGGATCAGAATGGCTTTCGCAATGGCTTTACGCTCCGGCTTTGCGGTCATATACATCGCCAGGGCTGCGGCAGGCAGGCCGAACATCTTGCTGATGCCGCGCGCGTCCCATACCACGGTGCTGCTGAGCTGCTTCACGTCCGGGCAGGCCATCTCAGCGAAATAGATATTGCGCGCGCCCTGATAGGTTGCGCCGCACACCTCCTGCGTGCCGCCCAGCTCGGTATAGAGGAACGGCGTATAAACCAGATGGTGCAGACCGGTGGGGACCAGAATACGTTCCAGGAAACCGTAGATTGCCACGCCAAACGGCCCGGAGCCTTTGATGGCCTGCGCCAGGGCGCTAATGCCGTGCTGGGCAAACGGCCACAGTTCACTCAGCACCACGCCGAGCAGCATGGAGACGGGAAGCATGACGATGGCTACAAAACAGTGGCCGGAGTAAATCGCCATCGCGCCATTAAACTGTACGCCGGAGTATTTGTTGTACAGATATCCGGAGAGCGCCCCGGTCAGGATCCCGGCAAAAACGCCCATCTCCAGCACCTGCACGCCCAGCACCATGGTCTGACCGGCCGCTTTCATCTGGGCCGCTGGCGCCAGCGCGCCCTGCAGCTGTAGCGTGACGTTCATGGCGTTGATGAACACGACGAAGGTCACCAGACCAATCAGCGCGGCATAGCCTTTATCACGCGTCGCCAGACCAATCGGGATCCCGACGGCAAACACCAGCGCGAGGTTGACCAGCACCGACACGGCAGATTTCGCGATAAGCTGACCAATATGCTGAATCAGCGGATGGCCCAGAAACGGCAGGTATTCAGCGAGATTACCGTTACCCAGTACGTTACCAAAGGCGATAAACAGACCGACGATCGGTAAGATAAGTACCGGTCCGTACAATGATTTTCCGAAATTTTGTAGGGCGTTCACGGCTCGTTTCATGGCTTTCTCTCTTTTTGAACCGCGCACTCGGGGTGCGTCATGGTCATAAAACTAGCAGCCTTCAGGCGAGCTTAGCCAGCTATCTTCTTGTTTTAAAAACAAATGACTTGAAAGGTAACATGTGACGTTATGTGCTGTGATCGCGGTTCCATCACGGTGTAGCGACGTGATGCCATTCTGCGAGGGGCTTTCCAGATTTTAAAATTGGCCTTTTTGAATTAATGAAACTTGCGGATAATACTTATCCGGACGACGACCAACAGGCTCCATGGGCCAGGGATAAAGGATGAAACCGTTTCGCTTAGCCGCGCTCTCTCTTGCGCTGCTTACCACGTTTACGCTTGTCGGCTGTGATAACAGCGACGATAAATCTCAGGCTGCGGCTCCCGCGGCATCCACCGCATCCACACCGAAAGCTGCAGAAAAGCCTAATGCTGACACGCTGGCTAAACTGGCTGCCCAGAGTCAGGGAAAAGCGCTGACGTTGCTGGATACCTCTGAAGTTCAGCTCGACGGTGCCGCCACGCTGGTGCTGACCTTTTCTGTTCCGCTAAATCCCGATCAGGATTTCGCCAAAACGGTGCATGTCGTGGATAAGAAAAGCGGCAAGGTTGACGGGGCGTGGGAACTTGCGCCGAATCTGAAAGAGCTTCGACTGCGCCATCTGGAACCTAACCGTAACCTGGTCGTCACCGTTGAACGTGACCTGCAGGCGCTGAACAAGGCGACGTTTGGCATTGATTATGAAAAAGCCCTGACCACCCGTGACATTGAACCCACCGTTGGTTTTGCCAGCCGCGGCTCGCTGCTGCCGGGTAAGGTGGTGGAAGGTCTGCCGGTGATGGCGCTCAACGTCAACAATGTCGATGTCAACTTTTACCGTGTGAAGCCGGAATCGCTGGCCTCCCTTGTCAGCCAGTGGGAGTACCGTAACTCTCTGACCAACTGGGAATCCGATAACCTGCTGAAGATGGCGGAGCTGGTTTACACCGGTCGATTCGATCTTAATCCGGCGCGCAATACGCGCGAAAAATTGCTGTTGCCCCTGAAGGATATTAAACCGCTCCAGCAGTCTGGCGTTTACATCGCGGTCATGAACCAGGCAGGGCACTACAACTACAGCAACGCCGCAACGCTCTTTACCTTAAGCGATATTGGTCTGTCCGCTCACCGTTACCATAACCGCCTGGATATTTTCACTCAGAGTCTGGAAAACGGTGCGGCGCAGTCCGGCGTGACCGTCACGCTGCTGAACGACAAAGGCCAGACTCTCGCTGAGGCGAAGAGCGATGCAGACGGTCATGCGAAGCTTGAAACGGACAAAGAAGCCGTGCTGATTCTGGCGAGCAAAGACGGCCAGACCACGCTGCTTGACCTTAAGCTTCCGGCGCTGGATCTGGCGGAGTTCGATATTGCCGGTAGCCCCGGCTACAGCAAGCAATTCTTTATGTTTGGCCCGCGCGATCTCTATCGTCCGGGTGAAACGGTGATCCTCAACGGCTTACTGCGCGACAGTGACGGTAAGCCGCTTCCGGATCAGCCCGTGAAGCTTGACGTGCTGCGCCCGGATGGACAGGTCGCGCGTACGATTGTCGTCAAGCCAGAGAATGGGCTCTATCGCTTTAACTATCCGCTGGACAGCGGAGCACAGACCGGTATGTGGCATATCCGTGCCAACACGGGCGATAACCTGCAGCGCCTGTGGGACTTCCACGTCGAAGACTTCATGCCCGAGCGTATGGCATTGAACCTGAGCGGACAAAAATCGCCGGTTTCACCGCAGGATAACGTGGACTTTAACGTGGTGGGCTATTACCTGTATGGCGCACCGGCCAACGGTAATTCTCTGCAGGGCCAGCTTTTCCTGCGTCCGCTGCGTGACGCGGTGGCTGCGCTGCCGGGCTTCCAGTTTGGCGATATCGCTGAGGAGAACCTGAGCCGCAGTCTGGATGAAGTGCAGCTTACGCTTGATGAGCAGGGGCGTGGGCAGGTTTCTACCGAAAGCCAGTGGAAAGAAGTGCACTCTCCGCTGCAGCTGATCCTGCAGGCCAGCCTGCTGGAGTCGGGCGGTCGTCCGGTGACGCGTCGCGCTGAGCAGGCAATCTGGCCTGCAGCTGAGCTGCCGGGTATCCGCCCTCAGTTCGCCAGTAAAGCCGTTTACGACTACCGAACCGATACTACCGTCAACCAGCCGATTGTTGACGAGAACGGCAATGCCAGCTTTGACATCGTTTACGCCGATGCCAGCGGAGCGAAAAAAGCGGTTTCCGGTTTACAGGTTCGTCTCATTCGCGAGCGTCGGGACTACTTCTGGAACTGGTCTGAGAGCGAAGGCTGGCAGTCTCAGTTCGATCAGAAAGACCTGGTCGAAGGCGAGCAGGAGCTGACTCTCAAGGCTGACGAGACGGGTAAAGTCACCTTCCCGGTGGAGTGGGGCTCATACCGTCTGGAAGTTAAAGCGCCTGATGAGATGGTCAGCAGCGTGCGCTTCTGGGCAGGCTACAGCTGGCAGGATAACAGCGACGGCACCGGGGCTGCACGTCCTGACCGTGTGACGCTGAAATTGGATAAGCCAGCCTATCAGCCAGGCGATACTATTAACCTGCACATTGCAGCGCCGTCAGCAGGTAAGGGCTATGCGATGATCGAGTCCAGCGAAGGGCCGCTGTGGTGGAAAGAGATCGACGTACCGGCAAACGGGCTTGATCTCGCTATCCCGGTCGACAAAGCCTGGAAGCGTCACGATCTGTACCTGAGCACGCTGGTGGTGCGTCCTGGTGATAAATCCAAATCCGCCACGCCGAAACGCGCGGTCGGCCTGCTGCATCTGCCGATGGGCGATGAAAATCGCCGTCTGAACATTGCGCTCGATAACCCGCAGAAAATGCGTCCAAACCAGACGCTCACAGTGAAGGTGAAAGCCAGCGTGAAAGAGGGTGCGGTGCCGCAGAAAGTGAATGTGCTTGTCTCTGCGGTGGACAGCGGTGTGCTGAATATTACCGATTACGTTACGCCCGATCCGTGGCAGGCTTTCTTCGGCCAGAAGCGCTATGGCGCTGACATTTACGATATCTACGGCCAGGTCATCGAAGGGCAGGGCCGCCTGGCCGCGCTGCGCTTTGGTGGTGACGGTGATGAGCTTAAGCGCGGCGGTAAGCCGCCGGTGAACCACGTCACCATTATTGCCCAGCAGGCACAGCCGATTACGCTGGATGCCAATGGAGAAGGCACGATTACGCTGCCGATTGGTGATTTCAACGGTGAGCTGCGTCTGATGGCGCAGGCCTGGACGGAAGACGATTTCGGCAGCAGTGAAAGCAAGGTTGTGGTTGCCGCGCCGGTCATTACCGAGCTTAACACGCCGCGCTTCCTGGCAAGCGGGGACACCTCACGGCTGACGCTGGACCTCACCAACCTGACGGACAAGCCGCAAACGCTGAACGTCGCCCTGACGGCGACAGGTAAACTGTCGCTGGAAGGCGGGCAGCCGCAGCCGGTTCAGCTGTCTCCTGGCGCGCGCAGCACCCTGTTTATTCCGGTGCGTGCGCTGGAGGGTTATGGTGACGGCGAGGTGACAGCACAGGTTACGGGCCTGCAGCTTCCGGGCGAGACTTTCGCGCCGCAGCAAAAGAGCTGGAAAATCGGCGTGCGTCCGGCGTTCCCGGCGCAGACGGTGAATACTGGTGCCATGCTGAATCCCGGCGAGTCCTGGACCGCACCGGCGCAGCATAGTAACGGTTTCTCTCCTGCTACCCTGCAGGGACAGCTGCTGCTGAGCGGCAAACCACCGCTTAACCTGGCGCGCTATATTCGCGAACTGCAGGCGTATCCGTATGGCTGCCTGGAACAGACCACCAGTGGCCTGTTCCCGTCGCTCTACACCAACGCGGCGCAGCTGACTGCACTTGGCATCAAGGGCGACACCGATGACAAGCGCCGTGCGGCGATTGATATTGGCATCTCTCGCCTGCTGCAGATGCAGCGTGAGGACGGTGGTTTTGCGCTGTGGGATAAAAACGGTCCGGAAGAGTACTGGCTGACGGCCTACGTGACCGACTTCCTGGTGCGCGCGGGCGAGCAGGGTTACAGCGTACCTGCCGATGCGGTGAATAACGCCAATAACCGCCTGCTGCGCTACCTGCAGGATCCGGGAATGATGTCCATTCGCTACAGCGACGATACTCAGGCCAGCAAGTTCGCCGTGCAGGCCTATGCCGCGCTGGTGCTGGCACGTCAGCAAAAAGCACCGCTGGGCGCGCTGCGTGAAATCTGGGATCGCCACGAGCAGGCGGCTTCCGGGTTGCCGCTGATGCAGCTGGGCATGGCGCTCAAACTGATGGGCGATGCGCCGCGCAGCCAGAAGGCGCTGGACCTGGCGCTCAAAACATCGCGTAACGACAGCAAAACCTGGATGGCCGATTACGGCAGCCAGCTTCGCGATAACGCGCTGATGCTCTCTCTTCTGGAGGAGTACAAGCTGCTGCCGGATGCGCAAAATACGCTGCTGAATGCCCTGTCTGAACAGGCCTTCAGTCAGCGCTGGCTGTCAACGCAGGAGAGCAATGCGCTGTTCCTGGCAGGACGTTCGCTGCAAACCTTGTCTGGTGCGTGGCAGGCGAAAACTTCGCTGTCTGAGACCGCATCAGGCGGCGATAAGTCACTGGTGCAAAACGTGAGCGGCGACCAGCTTGGCGCGCTGCAGGTAACCAATACCGGGACAACACCGCTGTGGGTACGCCTGGACAGCACCGGTTATCCGCAATATGCCCCTCAGCCGAGCTCGAACGTGCTGCAGGTTGAACGTCATATCCTGGCAACCGACGGCAGCAGTAAATCGCTCTCTTCGCTGAAGAGCGGTGAGCTGGTGCTGGTGTGGCTGGAAGTTAAAGCCAACCAGAACGTGCCGGATGCGCTGGTGGTGGATTTGCTCCCAGCGGGTCTGGAGCTGGAAAACCAGAACCTGGCGAGCAGCAGCGCCAGCCTGCAGGACAGCGGCAGTGAGGTACAGAACCTGCTCAGCCAGATGCAGCAGGCGGATATTCAGCATATGGAGTTCCGCGACGACCGCTTTGTGGCTGCCGTGCCGGTAAATGAAGGCCAGCCGGTCACGCTGGTCTATCTGGCTCGTGCCGTGACGCCGGGAACCTATCAGGTGCCGGTCCCGATGGTGGAGTCTATGTACGTTCCGCAGTGGCGGGCAACGGGGGCGGCCAGCGGCCCGCTGATTGTTGTTCCGTAATATGCGAATGGCACGTCTGACACGCTCCCGCTGGCTATGGCTGGCGGGAGCGCTTCTCGTTTTATGGGGGCTGATTGTCGCCGCCGACCGCCTGTGGCCGTTGCCTCTGAAAGAGGTTAACCCCGCCCGGGTGGTGGTGGATGAGAAGGGCACGCCGCTCTGGCGTTTTGCCGATAGCGACGGTATCTGGCGCTACCCGGTTACCATTGAAGAGGTTTCTCCCCGCTATCTTGAGGCGCTGATCCAGTATGAAGATCGCTGGTTTTGGGATCACCCTGGCGTAAACCCGCTTTCTGTCCTGCGCGCCGCCTGGCAGGATCTCAGTTCTGGCAAAGTCGTCTCTGGCGGAAGCACGCTCACCATGCAGGTAGCACGCCTGCTGGACCCGCATCCGCGCACCTTTGGCGGCAAAGTTCGTCAGCTCTGGCGGGCGATGCAGCTGGAGTGGCATCTTTCCAAGCGCGACATTCTCACCCTCTATCTCAACCGTGCCCCCTTTGGCGGCACGCTGCAGGGCGTCGGGGCGGCAAGCTGGACCTATCTTGGCAAACCGCCGTCGCAGCTCAGCTATTCCGAAGCGGCGCTGCTGGCGGTACTGCCGCAGGCACCCAGCCGCTTGCGTCCGGACCGCTGGCCTGACCGGGCCGAGGCGGCGCGCAACAAAGTGCTCGACCGCATGGTCACGCAGGGCGTCTGGTCCGCGAAGCAGGTCAAAGAATCACGGGAAGAATCGGTATGGCTGGCGCCCCGACAGATGCCGCAGCTGGCACCGCTCTTTGCGCGCATGATGCTAGGCAAAAGCCGCGACACTAAAATTGTCACCACGCTGGATGCCGGACTGCAGCGGCAGCTGGAAGAGCTGGCGATGAACTGGAAATCTCGCCTGCCGGCACGCAGCTCGCTGGCGATGATCGTCGTGGATCACACCGATATGAAAGTGCGCGGCTGGGTCGGCTCGGTGGATATTAACGATGACACGCGTTTTAGCCACGTGGATATGGTCAATGCGATCCGATCCCCGGGATCGGTGTTAAAGCCCTTTATTTACGGTATGGCGCTGGACGATGGCCTGATCCATCCCGCCTCGCTGCTCCAGGACGTTCCCAGAAAAACCGGTGATTATCGCCCCGGGAATTTTGACAGTGGCTTCCACGGACCGGTTAGCATGAGTGAAGCGCTAGTGCGCTCCCTCAACCTGCCCGCGGTACAGGTACTGGAAGCGTACGGGCCAAAACGTTTTGCCGGGATGCTGAGCAACGCGGGATTGCCGCTGATCCTGCCCACGGGGGCGCAGCCGAATCTGTCCCTGATCCTCGGCGGGGCAGGCGCCCGGCTGGCGGATATCACAGCGGCCTACAGCGCGTTTGCCCGACACGGTAAGGCGGGAAGGCTGCGGTTACAGCCGGGCGAACCGCTGATTGAACGTCCGCTGCTGTCGCAAGGCTCGGCGTGGATTATTCGCCGTATTCTGGCGAACGAGGCGCAGCCGCTGCCGGATAATGCATTACCGCAGATCGCGCCGCTGGCGTGGAAAACCGGCACCAGCTACGGCTACCGTGATGCCTGGGCGATTGGTCTGAATGCCCGTTATGTAATAGGCATCTGGACAGGACGACCGGACGGCACGCCCGTAGCGGGGCAGTTTGGTTTCGCCAGCGCAGTTCCACTGTTAAATCAGGTCAATAACCTGCTTCAGTCGCGCTCAACGGTAGACGAGGCCCGCCTGCCGCGCGACCCGCGTCCGGAGAGCGTCGGGCGGGGCGTGATCTGTTGGCCGGGCGGCCAGTCGCTGCCGGAAGGGAGTGAAAACTGTCGGCGTCGCCTGTCGACCTGGCTGCTGGAAGGGAGTGAGCCGCCCACTCTGCTATTGCCCGAACAGGAAGGGATACGCGGCATTCGTTTTCCGGTCTGGCTGGATAAAACGGGTAAACGCGTGGCGGCAGATTGCCCTGATGCAACTGAAAAAGTCCTGGATGTCTGGCCGCTGCCGCTGGAGCCTTGGCTGCCGGCGACCGAACGTCGCGCGGTACGGATCCCTTCGTCATCAACCACATGTCCTCCGCTGTCGCAGGACGCACCTGCGCCACTCATCCTGACAGGCGTGCGTGAAGGGGCCGTCATCAAACGTCTGCCGGGGGAATCCCGCGTTTCGCTGCCGCTTCAGGCGACCGGCAATAGCGGTGAGCGCTGGTGGTTTTTGAACGGTGAACCGCTGAATGTGAAGGGAAGAGTTTACACATTACAGCTTGATAAATCTGGCGATTATCAGTTACTCGTTATGGATGAGACCGGCCAGGTCGCGACGGTGAATTTTACGCTGCAGTGATCTGAAAACAGCTTTCAGATGTGAGCTGTTGCTAAAACTCGTCTTATTTTAAAAAAATGTTACCTGAATCCATAGGCAATGGCGCTATTGCTCATTATAATCCGCGCCACACCATACTCAGGTATGCAAAACAACAGAACATTGACAGAGGTTATCATGGCTATTGAACGTACTTTTTCCATCATCAAACCAAACGCGGTGGCAAAAAACGTTATTGGCAGCATCTTCGCTCGCTTTGAATCTGCAGGGTTCAAAATTGTTGGCACCAAAATGCTGCACCTGACCGTTGAGCAGGCTCGCGGTTTCTACGCTGAGCACGAAGGTCGCCCATTCTTTGACGGCCTGGTTGAGTTCATGACCTCCGGTCCAATCGTGGTATCCGTGCTGGAAGGCGAAAATGCAGTACAGCGTCACCGTGACCTGCTGGGCGCAACCAACCCGGACAACGCGCTGGCAGGTACTTTGCGCGCTGACTACGCGGACAGCTTCACCGAGAACGGTACCCACGGTTCTGACTCTGTTGAATCTGCTGCACGCGAAATCGCTTTCTTCTTCGCAGAAGGCGAAGTGTGTCCACGCACCCGTTAATTTAACGGTTTCGTTTACATATTATTTTCGTAAATGCCGCGTCCAGACGTGGCATCCCTGCGCCAGACTTTGTACAATGCAACGCCCCGGATGAGCAGACTGCTTTCCGGGGCGTTTCTATTCAACCCTCCATGGGCCATAACGTGTAACAACGAGGCCGGAAAATATTATGTCTGAATTAGTGAATACCTCCGAAGTCGCCATTCCTGCGGTTCCCAATAAAAATGGAAAAATCAACCTGCTGGATCTGAACCGTCAGCAGATGCGCGAGTTCTTTAAAGAGATGGGCGAAAAGCCGTTTCGTGCCGATCAGGTCATGAAGTGGATGTACCATTACTGCAGCGACAATTTTGATGACATGACTGACATCAACAAGGTCCTGCGCAACAAGCTTAAGGAAGTGGCTGAAATCCGCGCACCGGAAGTGGTGGAAGAGCAGCGCTCAGCGGATGGCACCATCAAATGGGCGATTGCGGTAGGCGATCAGCGCGTTGAGACCGTCTACATCCCGGAAGAAGACCGCGCCACGCTGTGTGTATCCTCTCAGGTAGGCTGTGCGCTGGAGTGCAAATTCTGCTCTACCGCGCAGCAAGGCTTTAACCGTAACCTGCGGGTGTCAGAAATTATCGGCCAGGTCTGGCGTGCCGCGAAAATCGTCGGTGCGGCAAAAGTAACCGGTACGCGTCCTATCACCAACGTGGTGATGATGGGGATGGGTGAGCCGCTGCTGAACCTGACCAACGTCGTTCCGGCGATGGAAATCATGCTGGATGACTTCGGTTTTGGTCTGTCCAAGCGTCGCGTCACGCTGTCTACCTCTGGCGTTGTGCCTGCGCTGGACAAGCTGGGCGATATGATTGACGTTGCGCTGGCGATCTCCCTGCATGCACCAAACGACGAAATTCGTGACGAAATTGTGCCGATCAACAAAAAGTACAATATCGAAACCTTCCTCGCTGCGGTGCGTCGCTATCTGGAGAAATCCAACGCCAACCAGGGCCGCGTCACCATCGAGTACGTGATGCTTGATCACGTCAACGACGGTACCGAACATGCGCATCAACTGGCTGAACTGCTGAAAGATACGCCATGTAAAATCAACCTGATCCCATGGAACCCGTTCCCGGGCGCGCCGTATGGCCGTAGCTCGAACAGCCGTATCGACCGCTTCTCCAAGGTGCTGATGGAGTATGGTTTCACCACCATCGTGCGTAAAACCCGTGGTGATGACATTGATGCAGCATGCGGACAGCTGGCAGGTGATGTTATTGACCGTACCAAACGTACCCTGCGTAAACGCATGCAGGGCGAGACGATCGCGGTTAAAGCTGTTTGATTATTATGCACTCACGGCGCATTATCTGCGCCGTGAAGCATACTCTTACTGAATAATCAGTCAGATTCGTGATGACTGAACAATAATTACGGTGCGTTTCATCCGACTTTCGGGCAGTATGTAACGACGTAACAACAGTTTAGCCGTACGGGCAGGGCTGTACTGTCATCTCCGGGCTGACAGTCTTATACTCTCTGTTCAAGGTTAACTGACCAGAAGTTTCGCGGTGCGGGTGGCATTGTGACTCACCGGCACCTGAACCCTTATTTTTCACGTACCAGTAGTTGTAGCGAATGAATACTGAAGCCACTCACGACCAACATGAAGCACTCTCCACTGGCGTTCGTCTTCGCAACGCCCGTGAACAACTCGGACTCAGCCAGCAAGCCGTTGCGGAACGCTTGTGCCTGAAGGTTTCCACGGTTCGCGATATTGAAGAAGATAAGGCACCTGCCGATCTGGCTTCAACGTTCTTGCGCGGTTATATCCGCTCTTACGCAAAACTGGTGCATATCCCCGAAAACGAATTATTGCCAATGATGGAGAAGCAGGCACCGGTCCGTGCAGCAAAAGTTGCGCCGATGCAGACCTTCTCCCTGGGGAAACGTCGTAAAAAACGCGATGGCTGGCTGATGAGCTTTACCTGGCTGGTGCTGTTTGTGGTGATCGGTCTGACCGGCGCATGGTGGTGGCAAAACCACAAGGCCCAGCAGGAAGAGATTACTACTATGGCCGATCAATCCTCCGCCGAACTCAACCAGGCCGGGAGTGAGAACGGTCAGAGCGTGCCGCTGAATACCGACGGCGCAGCTTCCTCAAGCGAGCCACAGACCGCAGCGCCAGACGCGTCGGCGACCGATGCAGCACAGGCTCCGGCAGCAACGGCTAACACCGCTGCGCCGCAGGCTCAGGATCAAAACGCGGTTGTTGCCCCTTCTCAGGCTAACGTTGATACTGCGGCGAACGCGCCTGCGGCTACTCAGCCTGCAGACAATAGCGCAGCGACTCTGCCAACCAGCCCGGCGGGTACGGCGACAGCAGCCGATCCCAACGCGCTGGTGATGAACTTCAGCGCCGACTGCTGGCTGGAAGTAACTGACGCGACAGGTAAAAAACTGTTCAGCGGCCTGCAGCGTAAAGATGGCACGTTAAACCTAACCGGCCAGGCTCCCTATAAACTTAAAATCGGCGCTCCGGCAGCGGTACAGATCCAGTATCAAGGAAAACCTGTCGACCTGAGCCGCTTTATCAGAACTAACCAGGTTGCACGTCTTACCGTTAATGCCGAACAATCAGCAGCACAGTAACAGACGGGCAACGCGGGAGATTTTTCATGCATAACCAGGCTCCGATTCAACGTAGAAAATCGAAACGGATTTACGTTGGGAATGTGCCAATCGGCGATGGGGCACCTATCGCCGTTCAGTCGATGACCAATACGCGCACCACCGATGTGGAAGCGACGGTCAATCAAATCAAAGCATTAGAACGTGTAGGCGCGGACATTGTTCGCGTCTCCGTCCCGACCATGGATGCCGCTGAGGCGTTCAAACTGATCAAACAGCAGGTCAGCGTTCCGCTGGTGGCTGATATCCACTTCGACTACCGCATCGCGCTGAAAGTGGCCGAATACGGCGTCGATTGCCTGCGTATTAACCCGGGCAACATCGGTAACGAAGAGCGTATCCGCATGGTCGTGGACTGCGCCCGCGATAAAAATATTCCTATCCGTATCGGCGTTAACGCCGGTTCCCTGGAAAAAGACCTGCAGGAAAAATACGGCGAGCCGACGCCACAGGCGCTGCTCGAATCCGCAATGCGCCATGTGGATCATCTCGATCGTCTTAACTTCGATCAGTTCAAAGTCAGCGTAAAAGCGTCCGACGTGTTCCTGGCGGTAGAGTCTTATCGTCTGCTGGCAAAACAGATCGACCAGCCTCTGCACCTCGGGATCACCGAAGCGGGCGGCCTGCGCAGCGGCTCTGTAAAATCCGCGATCGGTCTGGGGCTGCTGCTCTCCGAAGGGATCGGTGACACCCTGCGCGTCTCGCTGGCGGCCGATCCGGTCGAAGAGATCAAAGTCGGTTTCGATATTCTGAAGTCACTGCGTATCCGCGCGCGTGGGATCAACTTCATTGCCTGCCCAACCTGCTCACGTCAGGAGTTTGATGTGATCGGGACGGTGAATGCTCTGGAGCAGCGTCTGGAAGACATTATCACCCCGATGGACGTCTCCATCATCGGCTGCGTGGTAAACGGTCCGGGTGAAGCGCTGGTGTCAACTCTGGGCGTGACCGGCGGTAACAAGAAAAGTGGTCTCTATGAAGATGGCGTTCGTAAAGATCGTCTGGATAATAGCGACATGATCGACCAGCTTGAAGCACGCATCCGCGCCAAAGCCGCCATGATGGACGAAACACAGCGTATCAGCGTTCAGCAGGTTGAAAAATAACGTGATGGGAAGCGTGCCGCTTCCCATGTATGATTGAACCCATTCTTTGGGTTTTTTTTGTATATAGAAAGAGAATAAACGTGGCAAAAAACATTCAAGCCATCCGCGGCATGAACGATTATCTGCCTGGCGAAACCGCCATCTGGCAGCGCATTGAAGGCACACTGAAGCAGGTGCTCGGCAGCTACGGTTACAGCGAAATCCGTTTGCCGATTGTAGAGCAGACCCCGTTATTCAAACGCGCGATTGGTGAAGTCACCGACGTGGTTGAAAAAGAGATGTACACCTTTGAGGACCGCAATGGCGACAGCCTGACCCTGCGTCCGGAAGGTACGGCGGGCTGCGTACGCGCCGGCATCGAACATGGTCTTCTGTACAATCAGGAGCAGCGCCTCTGGTATATCGGCCCAATGTTCCGCCACGAACGTCCTCAGAAAGGTCGTTACCGCCAGTTCAATCAGCTGGGTGTGGAAGTCTTTGGCCTGCAGGGCCCGGACATCGACGCTGAGCTGATTATGCTGACCGCCCGCTGGTGGCGCGCCCTCGGTATCGCCGATCACGTTTCCCTTGAGCTGAACTCTATCGGTTCTCTGGAAGCTCGCGCTAACTACCGCGATGCGCTGGTAGCGTTCCTGGAACAGCATAAAGAGAAGCTGGACGAAGACTGCAAACGTCGCATGTACAGTAACCCGCTGCGCGTTCTGGATTCCAAAAACGCGGATGTTCAGGCACTGCTGAACGATGCGCCTGCGCTGGGTGACTACCTGGATGAAGAATCTCGCGAACACTTCACGGGCCTGTGCAAGATGCTTGAAGCGGCAGGCATCGCCTATACCGTGAATCAGCGCCTGGTGCGCGGTCTGGACTACTACAACCGTACCGTGTTTGAGTGGGTGACTACCAGCCTCGGTTCTCAGGGCACAGTATGTGCGGGCGGCCGTTATGACGGTCTGGTTGAGCAACTTGGCGGTCGCGCAGCCCCTGCTGTTGGCTTCGCGATGGGCCTTGAGCGACTTGTTTTGCTGGTTCAGGCAGTTAATCCGGAATTTAAAGCAGATTCCGTTGTCGATATATACCTGGTGGCTTCAGGCGCGGAAACGCAGTCTGCGGCGATGCAGCTTGCCGAACGCGTGCGCGATGCGCTGCCGGACGTTAAGCTGATGACCAACCATGGCGGCGGCAACTTCAAAAAACAGTTTGCTCGTGCCGATAAGTGGGGCGCAAGTATTGCACTGGTGCTGGGCGAGTCCGAAGTGGCTAACGGCGAAGTGGTGGTGAAGGACCTGCGCTCTGGTGAGCAGACAACGGTAACGCAGGACGGCGTTGCGGCGCACTTGCGCACTCTATTGGGCTAAGGAGAAGGACTGCGTGGAAATTTACGAGAACGAACACGATCAGGTCGACGCGATTAAGCGCTTCTTTGTTGAAAACGGCAAAGCGCTGGTTGTTGGGGTTATTTTAGGTATCGGTGCGCTGGTGGGCTGGCGTTACTGGAACAATCATCAGGCAGATTCCGCGCGTGGCGCGTCGCTGTCCTATGAAAATACCGTGAGCGCAATTCGTGCCGATCAGCCGCAAACGCTGGCTGCGGCAGAAAAATTTGCGGCTGACAACAAAAACACCTACGGTGCACTGGCTGCGCTGGAAGTGGCTCAGCAGTACGTTGATAAGAACGAACTGGATAAAGCCGCTGCACAGCTCTCGCAGAGCCTTGCTGCGGCCAGCGATGAGAACCTGAAAGCGGTGATCAATCTGCGCCTGGCACGTATTCAGGTTCAGCAGAAAAAAGCTGACGATGCGCTGAAAACGCTCGATACCATCAAAGGCGAAGGTTTTGCTGCCATCGTTGCCGATCTGCGCGGTGAAGCACTGCTGAGCAAAGGTGACAAAGCGGGCGCGCGTAAAGCGTGGCAAGCTGGCGTAGAGAGCAATGCTTCACCTGCGCTGAGCGAAATGATGCAGATGAAAATAAATAATTTGTCCGTCTGAGAGGGACCCGATGCAATTGCGTAAATTACTTCTGCCAGGACTGCTTTCTGTTACGTTATTGAGTGGTTGTTCACTGTTCAGTGGCGAAGAAGACGTTGTGAAAATGTCCCCACTGCCGACGGTTGAAAACCAGTTTACCCCATCCACCGCGTGGGATGTCTCCGTGGGCAATGGGATTGGTGATTTCTATTCCAACCTTCATCCTGCGTATGCAGACAGCGTTGTCTATGCCGCTGACCGCAAAGGTACCGTGAAAGCGGTGAACGCCGATGACGGGAAAGAAGTATGGTCCGTTAACCTGGCGGAAAAAGACGGCTGGTTCTCCCGTAAACCTGCACTGCTGTCTGGCGGTCTGACCGTTGCCGGTGGTCATGTCTACGTGGGCAGCGAAAAAGCGCAGGTTTATGCGCTGAACAGCAGCGACGGCTCTATTGCCTGGCAAACAACCGTAGCGGGTGAATCCCTGTCTCGTCCGGTGGTGAGCGACGGCCTGGTGCTGATTCATACCAGCAACGGCCAGCTGCAGGCGCTGAACGAAGCTGACGGTCTGGTGAAATGGACCGTTAACCTGGATATGCCTGCGCTCTCTCTGCGCGGCGAATCCGCACCGGCTACCGCATTTGGTGCTGCCATTGTGGGCGGTGACAACGGTCGCGTGAGCGCAGTGCTGATGCAGCAGGGCCAGATGATCTGGCAGCAGCGTATCTCTCAGGCTACTGGCTCAACGGAAATTGACCGTCTGAGCGACGTAGACACTACGCCGGTCATCGTTAACGGTGTGGTTTACGCGCTGGCCTATAATGGCAACCTGACCGCGCTGGATCTGCGCAGCGGCCAGATCATGTGGAAACGTGAGCTGGGCTCTGTGAACGATTTCATCGTTGAGGGCAACCGCATCTATATGGTCGATCAGAACGACCGTCTGCTGGCTCTGAGCACCGAAGGCGGCGTGACGCTGTGGACGCAAAGCGATCTGCTGCACCGTCTGCTGACCGCGCCGGCACTGTACAACGGTAGCCTGGTGGTTGGCGACAGCGAAGGGTATATGCACTGGATCGATCCGGATAACGGCCGCTTTGTTGCACAGCAAAAAGTCGACAGCTCTGGCTTCCTGACCGATCCGGTTGTGGCCGACGGCAAACTGCTGATTCAGGCAAAAGACGGCACGCTGTACGCGATCACGCGTTAATTACCCGGCGGTTGTAGTATACTAAACGGCTCCTGTTCACTCAGGAGCCGTTTTGACATTTTTAAAAACGCCGCGAAAGCGACGTTATTTTGAATTTTATGAGGCTTCAAACATGGTACCTGTGGTCGCGCTTGTCGGGCGCCCTAACGTTGGAAAATCCACTCTTTTTAACCGTTTAACACGCACCCGTGATGCGCTGGTTGCGGATTTCCCGGGGCTGACGCGTGACCGTAAGTACGGTCGTGCAGAGGTGGAAGGACGCGAGTTCATCTGTATTGATACCGGTGGTATTGACGGCACGGAAGACGGCGTTGAAACCCGCATGGCGGAACAGTCGCTGCTGGCGATTGAAGAAGCGGATGTGGTGCTGTTTATGGTGGATGCGCGCGCTGGCCTGATGCCGGCGGACTCCGCTATTGCCAAACACCTTCGTTCACGCGAAAAGCCGACCTTCCTGGTGGCGAACAAAACTGACGGCATCGATGCCGATCAGGCCGTCGCGGATTTCTGGTCTCTGGGCCTGGGTGAAATCTACCCGATTGCGGCATCGCATGGCCGTGGCGTCACCAGCCTGCTGGAAACCGTTCTGCTGCCGTGGGTTGATGAAGTGAACCCGCCGGAAGAGGTGGACGAAGACGCTGAATACTGGGCGCAGTTCGAAGAGGGAGAAGAGGGCGAAGAAGAGCCTGAAGACGACTTCAACCCGCAGGATCTGCCGATCAAGCTGGCTATCGTGGGCCGTCCAAACGTAGGTAAGTCTACGCTTACTAACCGTATTCTGGGTGAAGAGCGCGTGGTCGTTTACGACATGCCGGGCACCACGCGTGACAGCATCTACATCCCAATGCAGCGCGATGAGCGTGAGTATGTCCTCATCGACACCGCCGGGGTGCGTAAGCGCGGGAAAATCACCGATGTGGTGGAAAAATTCTCCGTTATCAAAACCCTGCAGGCGATCGAAGATGCTAACGTAGTGCTGCTGGTCATCGACGCACGCGAAGGTATCTCCGATCAGGACCTCTCTCTGCTCGGCTTTATCCTCAATAGTGGGCGCTCACTGGTTATCGTGGTCAACAAGTGGGATGGCCTGAGCAATGAAGTGCGCGAGCAGGTGAAAGAGACCCTCGACTTCCGTCTGGGCTTTATCGACTTCGCCCGCGTGCACTTTATCTCTGCGCTGCACGGCAGCGGTGTGGGTAACCTGTTCGAATCCGTGCGTGAAGCGTACGACAGCTCCACCCGTCGTCAGAGCACCGCGATGCTGACCCGCATCATGAACATGGCTGCAGAAGACCATCAGCCGCCGCTGGTGCGCGGCCGTCGCGTGAAGCTGAAATATGCCCACGCCGGTGGTTACAACCCGCCAATCGTAGTAATTCACGGCAACCAGGTGAAAGACCTGCCGGATTCCTACAAGCGCTATCTGATGAACTACTTCCGTAAATCGCTGGACGTGATGGGCACGCCTATCCGTATCCAGTTCAAGGAAGGGGAAAACCCGTTTGCCAACAAGCGCAACACCCTGACGCCAAATCAGATGCGTAAGCGTAAGCGCTTGATTAAGCACATTAAGAAAAGCAAATAAGCTTTACCTGCTTCACGAAAGCCCGCGTTTATCGCGGGCTTTTTTTTGCCAAATCATAGCGCCGGTTTTCTCTGTGTGAAGTCAATCACTATTCACTTTTAACCAAGTTTAAATCTAAGAAAGTAGACAATCGTCGAATTTTCATCTTAAAGTCCAGGGGCCGGTACTAGACAAAACTAGCGCCTGGTTATCAAATGGTTAACTAACTTTTCGCCGCATGTAAAAAATCGGCCAGATACGTAACTGGCCGGCGTACCTGCTGGTGTTTACAAGCACGACGACATACCTTTCGGGAGAATTATGCAATCCACTGTTAATCAAAAAGAGAGCCGAACGTTCTTCGGCCATCCATATCCGCTCGGTTCCCTGTTCTTCACCGAGATGTGGGAGCGTTTCTCATTTTACGGCATTCGTCCGTTACTGATCCTGTTTATGGCCGCCACCGTCTATGACGGCGGGATGGGCCTGGCGCGTGAAAACGCCTCGGCGATTGTCGGTATCTTTGCCGGTACCATGTACCTGGCCGCGCTGCCGGGCGGTTGGCTGGCGGATAACTGGCTCGGTCAGCAGAGAGCCGTCTGGTACGGTTCAATTCTGATTGCGCTCGGTCACCTGTCGATTGCGCTTTCGGCGGTGATGGGGAACAATCTGTTCTTTATCGGCCTGATGTTCATCGTGCTTGGCTCCGGGCTGTTTAAGACCTGTATCTCTGTGATGGTCGGCACCCTGTATAAAAAAGGCGACGCGCGTCGTGACGGCGGTTTCTCGCTGTTCTATATGGGCATCAACATGGGCTCGTTCATCGCGCCGCTGATTTCCGGCTGGCTGATTAAAACCCACGGCTGGCACTGGGGCTTTGGTATTGGCGGCATCGGGATGCTGGTGGCGCTGATTATCTTCCGCGTGTTTGCCGTTCCGGCGATGAAACGCTATGACGGCGAAGTCGGCCTCGACTCCACCTGGAACAGCCCGGTGGTGAAGCGTAACGGCGTGGGCGTTTGGCTGCTGGCGCTGGCGGCAGGCGTGGCAACGATCGTGACGCTGATTGCGCAGGGCGTGATTGTGATTAACCCGGTCGCGGTAGCCAGCGTGCTGGTCTACGTGATTGCGGCATCCGTAGCCCTCTACTTTATTTATCTGTTTGTTTTTGCGGGCCTGAACCGCAAAGAGCGCGCCAGGCTGTTGGTCTGCTTTATTCTGCTGATCTCCGCGGCGTTCTTCTGGTCCGCGTTTGAGCAAAAGCCAACCTCGTTCAACCTGTTTGCCAACGACTACACTAACCGCATGATTGGTGATTTTGAAATCCCGGCGGTGTGGTTCCAGTCAATCAACGCCCTGTTCATCATCCTGCTGGCACCGGTGTTTAGCTGGGCATGGCCGAAGCTCGCGAGCAAAAACATTCGTCCGAGCAGCATCACCAAGTTTGTTATTGGTATTTTGTTCGCGGCGGCGGGCTTTGGCCTGATGATGCTGGCGGCACAGAACGTGCTGAGCAGCGGTGGAGCGGGCGTATCGCCGTTCTGGCTGGTGGGCAGCATCCTGATGCTGACGCTTGGTGAACTGTGCCTGAGTCCGATTGGCCTGGCGACCATGACGCTGCTTGCGCCGGAAAGAATGCGCGGCCAGATGATGGGCCTGTGGTTCTGCGCCAGCGCGCTGGGTAACCTGGCGGCGGGCCTGATTGGCGGCCACGTGAAGGCCGATCAGCTGGATATGCTGCCGGATCTCTTTGCTCGCTGCTCCGTCGCGCTGCTGATCTGTGCTGCGGTACTGATCGTCCTCATTGTTCCGGTGCGCCGCATGCTGGAAAATGCGCAGACTAAACCGGCTGCTAACGCCTCATAAACCTCGGTCTTGCCGGGGCGGCGTTATGCCCCGGTAAAACCCAACAGGAGAGAATATGTCGATTACCTGCCCGGATTGCCACGCACCGCTGGAGCCCCAGAACGGGATAGCGCACTGCGACAGCTGTAATAAAGATATTGCGCTTGAAGCCCGCTGCCCGGAGTGCCATCAGCCACTCCAGGTATTAAAGGCCTGCGGGGCGGTGGACTATTTCTGCCAGAACGGCCACGGCCTGATCTCTAAAAAACGCGTGGAGTTTGTTCGGGCCGAAGGTTAATCGCAGACGCAGCCTTCGCCTTTCTGCCACAGCTCGACCAGCGACTCGGGCGCTTCCTGCTCGGGCACCAGCACGATGATATCGGCGTAGTGCGCCTGATTTTGCCCGGTCCAGATAATCTGGATGCGGAAATAGCGCTGGTCGCCGCTGCCGGGTGAAGAGGCTTGCCCGGGCGGCTGGCCGCGTGGAAAAGCCTGCTCCAGGATGCTCACCAGACGCTGGCGCTGGGCCTCATTGAGCGAGGAGAGCGCGATGGTGCGCTGTCCGCTCAGCTTGGGAATAAAAGCGACGCCGCCTTCCCGGGCCAGCTCAACCACGGCGTCATCCGTCAGTTCCGGAACCTGCATTTACAACACTCCCACCTGTTCCCAGGCTTGTTTAATGGCCGCACCAGCGTCGGCGCCGGAGCGTTTCTCTCCGTGCGCGATCGTCAGTTTTGCGAAGGCCTCAAAATCCGCATCCTGCGCCAGTTTGCGATCGCAAACCGTGTCGTACCAGGCATAACCCGCTTTTTCCCAGGCGTAGCCGCCGATCGCCGTCGCGGCCAGATAAAATGCCCGGTTGGGGATGCCGGAGTTCAGATGCACGCCGCCGTTATCCTCGCGCGTTTTAATGAAATCTTTCATGTGCGCAGGCTGCGGGTCTTTGCCGAGCAGGGGATCGTCATAGGCGGTACCGGGTTCAGACATTGAGCGCAGCCCTTTGCCGTTAATCCCTTTCGCCAGCAACCCTTCACCAATGAGCCAGTCTGCTTTATCGGCGGTTTGCTTCAGATGGTACTGTTTGACCAGCGAACCAAACACGTCAGACAAAGACTCGTTCAGCGCGCCCGACTGTTCAAAATAGATAAGCCCGGCTTCGGTCTCGGTCACGCCGTGGCTCAGCTCGTGCGCTACCACGTCGATGGCGATGGTAAAGCGGTTAAATATTTCCCCGTCGCCGTCGCCAAATACCATCTGCTGCCCGTTCCAGAAGGCGTTCTGATATTCCCGGCCGTAATGCACGGTGCCGGTCAAAATAAGCCCTTTATTATCGAGCGAATCACGCTGATATTCTTTCCAGAAGAAATCATGGGTAATACCCAAATAATCGTAGGCTTCATCCACCGCCACATCGCCGTTCGACGGCTGGCCTTCGTAACGCACCTGCGTACCCGGCAGCTCCTGGGTTTGCTTCGCGTCGTAAATATCGCGCTCCAGCTGTCCGGCTTTATTCACGTGGGGCGCGGCGGGTTTGCCGGGCATGTGGGCCATCAGCGTCTGGACGTGGGTTAACGTCTGACGGGCGCAGCGCTGCTGCGGCTCGGAACCGCTTTCGATAATACGACGAAGAATATAAGGGGGAATAACGCTATGAAGATGGGGCATGCTGCTCTCCTTATTAAAAAAGGGAATAGCAGCAGTATAGTAAGTAACCGGCGAAGAATTATCCGGTTTTACGCTGACGCGTCTTTTTCACCGGTTTAATTGATTTCACTTCGCTTTCAACCCAGCCGTCTGAAAGACGCGTCGTCAGCACATCGCCGGCGTTCACCTGTTTGGTCTGCTTCAGCACTTTCCCGTCCGTCGCCGTCGTCACGCTATAGCCGCGCGCCAGCGTGGAGAGGGGGCTGACGGCTTCAAGATGGGTCACCGCATTGCCAAAACGTTCGCGGGTGGTGCTCAGCCGCGCCCGGATTGTCTCCGCCAGACGATACTCCAGCTGTTGGATCCGCGTTTGCGCGCGATAAATTTTCGGCTGCGGGTTTTGCTGGTTCAGGCGCTGCGTCACGTGCTGCTGGCGCGATACCGCGCGCTTAAGCTGCGCGTCCACCGCAACGTTCATGCGCTGACGCAGACGCTCCAGCACGGTCTGCTGGCGCGCCAGACGCAGCTGCGGGTGCTGCTGCTGAAGTCGATGATGAAGCTGGGTAAAGCGGCGGGTACGGTTGGCAAGGAAGTAGTCCATCGCCATCTCAAGACGCTGCTGGCCGTTCTGGATCTGACGCAGCAGCTCCAGCTGGTTGCGGCTGACCACCTCTGCCGCCGCGGACGGGGTAGGCGCACGCAGATCCGCCACAAAATCGGCTATCGTTACGTCCGTTTCGTGGCCGACGGCGCTCACCACGGGGATAATACTTGCAAAGATTGCCCGCGCCACGCGCTCGTCGTTAAAGCTCCACAGGTCTTCCAGCGAGCCGCCGCCGCGCCCAACGATTAATACGTCGCACTCCTGACGGGCGTTCGCCAGCTCAATGGCGCGAACTATCTGTTCCGGTGCATCGTCACCCTGAACGGCGGTCGGATAGATGATGACGGGCAGGGAAGGGTCGCGACGCTTCAGCACGTGCAAAATATCGTGCAGTGCCGCACCGGTTTTCGAGGTGATGACCCCAACGCAGTGGGCGGGTGAGGGCAGCGGTTTTTTGAACTGCTGGTCGAACAGCCCCTCTGCAGAGAGTCTGGCTTTTAGCTGTTCATACTTCTGCTGCAGCAGGCCTTCGCCCGCGGGCTGCATGCTCTCGACGATAATCTGATAATCGCCGCGCGGCTCATACAGGGTGATATTGGCGCGAACCAGAACCTGCTGGCCGTGCTGAGGACGAAACGTCACGCGACGGTTGCTGTTGCGGAACATCGCGCAGCGCACCTGGGCGGTGTCGTCTTTTAATGTAAAGTACCAGTGTCCGGAGGACGGCTGCGTGAAGTTTGAGATCTCACCGCTGATCCAGACCTGCCCCATTTCCTGCTCAAGCAGCAAACGCACCGTCTGATTAAGGCGGCTGACGGTATAAATTGAGGGGGATTGAGAGGATAACATGTGAGCGGGATCAAATTCTAAATCAGCAAGTTATTCAGTCGATAGTAACCTGCTGAGAGGCAATCGCAAGCTTTTTTATAAAAAAGTGTAGATGCAATCGGTTACGCTCTGTATAATGCCACGGCAATATTTAACCACCCAGGTCAGAGATATTGCCCATGCTACGTATCGCTAAAGAAGCACTGACGTTTGACGACGTCCTCCTCGTTCCCGCTCACTCCACTGTTCTGCCGAATACTGCCGATCTCAGCACGCAGTTGACGAAAACCATTCGCCTGAACATTCCTATGCTCTCTGCGGCAATGGACACCGTGACTGAAGCGCGCCTGGCTATCGCCCTGGCACAGGAAGGTGGCATTGGCTTTATTCACAAAAACATGTCTATCGAACGTCAGGCCGAAGAAGTTCGCCGCGTGAAGAAACATGAATCCGGCATCGTGTCTGACCCACAGACCGTTCTGCCAACCACCACGCTGCACGAAGTGAAAGCCCTGACCGAACGTAACGGCTTCGCCGGTTACCCGGTTGTGACCGAAGAGAACGAACTGGTCGGTATTATCACCGGTCGTGACGTGCGTTTCGTGACTGACCTGAACCAGCCTGTTAGCGTCTACATGACGCCAAAAGAGCGTCTGGTTACCGTTCGCGAAGGTGAAACCCGCGACGTGGTGCTGGCAAAAATGCACGAAAAACGCGTTGAAAAAGCGCTGGTTGTTGACAGCAGCTTCCACCTGCGCGGCATGATCACCGTTAAAGATTTCCAGAAAGCAGAACGTAAGCCTAACGCCTGTAAAGACGAGCATGGCCGTCTGCGCGTCGGCGCTGCGGTTGGCGCAGGTGCCGGTAACGAAGAGCGCGTTGACGCGCTGGTTGCTGCGGGCGTTGACGTCCTGCTGATTGACTCCTCTCACGGCCACTCCGAAGGCGTTCTGCAGCGTATTCGCGACACCCGTGCTAAATACCCTGACCTGCAGATCATCGGCGGTAACGTGGCCACCGGCGCAGGCGCTCGCGCGCTGGCCGACGCTGGCTGCAGCGCGGTGAAAGTGGGTATCGGCCCTGGCTCCATCTGTACTACCCGTATCGTCACCGGCGTGGGCGTTCCGCAGATCACCGCGGTGTCTGACGCGGTTGAAGCGCTGGAAGGTACCGGTATTCCGGTTATCGCTGACGGCGGTATCCGCTTCTCTGGCGACATCGCCAAAGCGATCGCCGCGGGTGCCGCTGCCGTGATGGTAGGCTCCATGCTGGCCGGTACCGAAGAATCCCCGGGTGAAATCGAACTCTACCAGGGCCGTTCTTACAAATCTTACCGCGGCATGGGCTCCCTGGGCGCGATGTCCAAAGGCTCCTCTGACCGTTACTTCCAGACCGATAACGCCGCAGACAAACTGGTGCCGGAAGGTATCGAAGGTCGCGTAGCCTATAAAGGCCGTCTGAAAGAGATCATTCACCAGCAGATGGGCGGCCTGCGCTCCTGTATGGGTCTGACCGGCTGTGGTACCATTGACCTGCTGCGTACTAAAGCGGAATTTGTACGCATCAGCGGTGCGGGTATCCAGGAGAGCCACGTTCACGACGTGACGATCACCAAAGAGTCCCCGAACTACCGTCTGGGCTCCTGATAAGTTTCCGCGCCCGGCTTCTGCCGGGCGCTCTGTTTTTGTTTCACTTGCCTCGGAATTAGCGTCAATGACGGAAAACATTCATAAACATCGCATTCTCATTCTGGACTTCGGTTCTCAGTACACTCAGCTGGTGGCGCGTCGCGTACGTGAACTGGGCGTTTACTGTGAACTGTGGGCGTGGGATGTCACGGAAGCACAGATTCGCGAATTCAATCCAAGCGGCATCATCCTGTCCGGCGGCCCGGAAAGTACCACCGAAGAGAACAGCCCGCGCGCGCCGCAGTACGTGTTCGAAGCTGGCGTGCCGGTATTCGGCGTTTGCTACGGTATGCAGACCATGGCAATGCAGCTGGGCGGCCATGTAGAAGGCTCTAACGAGCGCGAGTTTGGCTACGCACAGGTAGAAGTCGTCACCGACAGCGCGCTGGTGCGCGGTATCGAAGACTCCCTGACCGCAGACGGCAAGCCGCTGCTGGACGTGTGGATGAGCCACGGCGACAAAGTGACCGCCATCCCGTCTGACTTCGTGACCGTTGCCAGCACCGAAAGCTGCCCATTCGCCATCATGGCGAACGAAGAAAAACGCTTCTACGGCGTGCAGTTCCACCCGGAAGTGACCCACACCCGTCAGGGTATGCGCATGCTGGAGCGCTTCGTGCGTGACATCTGCCAGTGTGAAGCTCTGTGGACCCCGGCAAAAATCATCGACGACGCCGTTGAGCGTATCCGCCAGCAGGTTGGCGATGACAAAGTGATCCTCGGCCTCTCCGGCGGCGTGGACTCCTCCGTGACCGCGATGCTGCTGCACCGCGCCATCGGCAAAAACCTGACCTGCGTCTTCGTGGACAACGGTCTGCTGCGTCTGAACGAAGCCCAGCAGGTCATGGACATGTTCGGCGACCACTTCGGTCTGAACATCGTTCACGTGGAAGGCGAGCAGCGCTTCCTGGACGCGCTGAAAGGCGAGAACGATCCGGAAGCCAAACGTAAGATCATCGGCCGCGTGTTCGTTGAAGTGTTCGACGAAGAAGCGCTGAAGCTGGAAGACGTGAAGTGGCTGGCGCAGGGCACCATCTACCCTGACGTGATCGAGTCCGCGGCTTCCGCAACCGGTAAAGCACACGTCATCAAATCTCACCACAACGTGGGCGGCCTGCCGAAAGAGATGAAGATGGGCCTGGTTGAACCGCTGCGCGAGCTGTTCAAAGACGAAGTGCGTAAGATCGGTCTGGAACTGGGGCTGCCGTACGACATGCTCTACCGTCACCCGTTCCCGGGTCCGGGTCTGGGCGTGCGCGTGCTGGGCGAAGTGAAGAAAGAGTACTGCGACCTGCTGCGTCGCGCGGACGCGATCTTCATCGAAGAGCTGCACAAAGCTGACCTGTACAACAAGGTAAGTCAGGCGTTCACCGTGTTCCTGCCGGTTCGCTCCGTTGGTGTGATGGGCGATGGCCGCAAGTACGACTGGGTTGTTTCCCTGCGTGCGGTGGAAACCATCGACTTCATGACCGCGCACTGGGCACACCTGCCGTATGACTTCCTGGGCCGCGTGTCTAACCGCATCATCAACGAAGTGAACGGGATTTCCCGCGTGGTGTATGACATCAGCGGTAAGCCACCGGCTACGATTGAGTGGGAATAATTCCCCGCTGAATTAACACCAAAACCCTCTGCCTGTGCAGGGGGTTTTTTTATTGCCTTACTTCCCCTCACCCAACCGATACGCCAGTGCCACCACCAGCGACTGCACCAGGCACAGCGTCGCCGACTGCGAGCGAAACGCATCCACCTGCGCCTCTTTCACCACAAAGCAGAGATCGCTGAACGTCGCCAGCGGGCTAATCTGGCTGTCCGTAATCACGATCTGCCGCGCGCCGACGCTGGCGGCGGTTTCGCTGACCATCACCGTCTCTTCCGCGTACGGCGAGAAGCTGATCGACACTACAATGTCGCGCGCCTTAATGCGGCTGATCTGCTCGCGCAGCATGCCGCCCATGCCGTCGAGCAGGATAGGGCGGCACTCCAGATGGCTCAGGGCGTAGGTGAGGTAGGCCGCGACGCTAAAGGAGCGGCGCAGTCCGGCGATGTAGATGGTGTCGGCGTCGGCCAATAGCTGTACCGCGCGCTCCAGCATTTCCGGTTCGGCGCGGGCGGCCAGCTGCTGCAGCGCCTGCGCGTTCGAGCGGGCGAACTCCTGCAGAATATCGAGCGGCGTTTCCGGCACGGCCTCGCTCTCCATTTCGCGGAACAGCCGGGCGCGGTCGCTGTAGCTGGCGGTCTCCTCCACCAGGTTCATGCGAAACAGCTGTTTCATTTCGTTGAAGCCGGTGAAGTCAAAGGCGTTGGCAAAGCGGATCAGCGTCGAGGGCGGCACGTCGGCGCGCTCGGCAATGACGGCAACCGTATCAAAGGCCACGCTGTTGGTGTTATCCAGCACGTAGCGGGAGACCTGCTGCAGCCTCTTGCTCAGGCTATCGTAGCGATCGCGGATTTGCTGCTGCAGTTCGTTCAGGCTGGTTGCTGTCGTCATCTTATCCCCCAAATACAGTCTTATGATTCTAAACGCAAAACCGCGTCTTTTAAATGTCGGCCATCCATCTGGCAGCAAAAATGAAACAGAAACTTCAGTCATTTCCTCGCCCGAAATTCCTTAATAGCGCACGCTGCGCCAGTGTTGTTAGCTGTTAACATAAAAATCCATCCTTGATCACAATAATCATCATTTATTTTATTTCAACTTAAAATGGAATATTTGTTTCATATATAGTGTTCAGTACACAGTGTTCAGGTAACAGTCACGTATCAACAGCGAGAGGTTAAGGATGGAGACGGTAGCGAATTTTATTCACGGCGAATGTGTCACCGGTTCAGGCCAGCGCGTTCAGGCGATCTTCAACCCGGCCACGGGCGAGCAGATCCGCCAGGTGGTGATGAGTACGGCGCAGGAAACGGAGCAGGCGATTGCCGCCGCGCAGCAGGCGTTTCCGGCGTGGGCGCGTCATGCTCCGCTGAAGCGCGCGCGCGTGATGTTCCGCTTCAAGGCGCTGCTGGAAGAGAACATGGAGCGCCTGGCCCGCCTCATCAGCGAAGAGCACGGCAAGGTCTTCTCCGACGCGGTGGGCGAACTGACCCGCGGCCTGGAGGTGGTGGAATTTGCCTGCGGCATCCCGCATCTGCAAAAGGGTGAACACTCTGCGAACGTCGGCACGGGCGTCGACAGCCACTCGCTGATGCAGCCGCTCGGCGTCTGCGCCGGGATCACGCCGTTTAACTTCCCGGCGATGGTGCCTATGTGGATGTTCCCGATTGCGCTGGCGACCGGCAACACCTTCGTGCTGAAACCGTCGGAAAAAGATCCTTCCCTGGCGCTCGCGCTGGCGCAGCTGCTGAAAGAGGCCGGCCTGCCGGACGGCGTGTTCAACGTGGTGCAGGGCGATAAAGAATCCGTTGACGTGCTCCTGACCGACCCGCGCGTGCAGGCGGTGAGCTTTGTCGGCTCCACGCCGATTGCGGAATATATTTACCAGACCGCATCTGCCCACGGTAAGCGCTGTCAGGCGCTGGGCGGCGCGAAAAACCACTGCATTCTCATGCCGGATGCCGACATGAAGATGGCGACCAACGCCATCATGGGCGCGGCCTACGGCGCGGCGGGCGAACGCTGCATGGCGCTCTCGGTGGTGCTGGCGGTGGGGGATAAAACTGCCGATGACCTCTGCGCCCGGCTGGAAAAACAGATTGCCGCGCTGCGCGTCGGGCCGGGCCTGGACCAGTCGCCGGAAAACGAAATGGGGCCCCTCATCTCCTCCGCGCACCGCAGCAAGGTGCTGGGCTACATCGACAGCGGGGAAGCGCAGGGGGCGAAGCTTCGCGTGGACGGTCGCGGCTTCAGCGTGAAGGGCCACGAGCAGGGCTACTTCGTCGGGCCGACGCTGTTCGATAACGTCACCCCGGAGATGACCATCTATAAAGAAGAGATTTTTGGCCCGGTGCTTTCTGTGGTGCGCGTAGCAGATTACGCCAGCGCGGTGGATCTGATTAACCGCCATGAATATGGTAATGGTTCGGCGATCTTCACCCGCGACGGCGGCTGCGCGCGCCGCTTCTGCGAAGAGGTGCTGGCGGGTATGGTGGGGGTCAACGTGCCGATCCCGGTGCCGATGGCGTTCCACAGCTTCGGCGGCTGGAAGCGTTCCATCTTTGGCGCGCTCAACGTCCACGGCAGCGACGGCGTGCGCTTCTACACCCGAATGAAAACCATCACCGCGCGCTGGCCGGAAATGCAGCAGGAGACAGGCGCTGCGTTCTCTATGCCAACGCTGGGCTGACAGGAGGTTTTATGCAAACCGAACGTATGACCATGGCCCAGGCGCTGGTCCGGTTCCTTAATCAACAGTACGTCAGCGTGGACGGTGACGAAACGCCCTTCGTGGAGGGCGTCGCCACCATATTTGGTCACGGCAACGTGCTCGGTATCGGTCAGGCGCTGGAGCAGGACCCCGGTCATCTTCACATCATGCAGGGCTGCAACGAGCAGGGCATTGCCCATATGGCGACGGGATTCGCCAAACAGCACCGCCGTCAGCGCATTTTTGCCGTCACCTCCTCCGTCGGGCCGGGCGCCGCCAATATGGTCACGGCGGCGGCCACCGCCACGGCAAACCGCATCCCGCTGCTGCTGCTGCCGGGCGATATCTACGCCAGCCGCCAGCCGGACCCGGTGCTGCAGCAGATCGAGCAGTATCACGATCTCAGCATCAGCACCAACGACTGCTTCCGTCCGGTCTCCCGCTACTGGGACCGCATCAACCGCCCCGAGCAGCTGATGAGCGCCATGCTAAGCGCGATGCGAACGCTTACTGACCCCGCCAATACCGGCGCGGTGACCATCTGCCTGCCGCAGGACGTTCAGGGAGAGGCCTGGGACTACCCGCTGAGCTTCTTCGCGCGTCGCGTGCACCATATTGAGCGCCGTCCGCCTGACCCGCAGCGTCTGGCGCAGGCGCGGGCGCTGATCGCCCGCAAGCGTCGTCCGCTGGTGGTGTGCGGCGGCGGCGTGCGCTATTCCGGCGCGCATGAGGCGTTTCGCGAATTTGTCGAGACGCTGCGGCTGCCGTTTGCCGAAACCCAGGCCGGAAAGGGGGCGCTGGTAAGTGACCACCCACTTAACCTGGGCGGCGTAGGAGTGACGGGGGGAATGGCCGCCAACCAGCTTGCGCCGCAGACGGATTTAGTGATTGGCATCGGCACGCGCCTCACCGACTTTACCACCGGCTCCAAGGCGCTCTTTTCCCACCCGGACGTCGAATTCCTGCTGCTGAACGTGGCCGAGTTTGACGCCCTGAAGCTGGACGCGACCGCGCTGATTGCCGATGCCCAAACCGGGCTCCAGGCATTGACCCACGCGCTCGGGGATTACCGCAGCGGCTGGGGAGAGGCGATAGCCGAGGTGAAGTCCGCCTGGCGCGACGAATGCCGCCGCCTGTGGGATCGCCAGTGGCGCCCTGACGACGCGCCCGAAGTGGCAGGGCACATGGACGCGCAGCTGGCGGAATACGGCGAGACGCTCAACACCCGCCTGACCCAGACGCGGGTGCTGGGGCTGATCAACCAGCATACTGAAGATAACGCCATCGTGGTGGGCGCGGCCGGTTCGCTGCCGGGCGATTTACAGCGTCTCTGGCAGGTCAAGACGCCGGACAGCTATCACCTGGAGTACGGCTACTCCTGCATGGGCTACGAGATTGCGGCGGCCCTCGGCGCGAAGCTCGCCAGACCCGAACTGCCGGTGTACGCCATGGTGGGGGATGGCTCCTACATGATGCTGCACTCCGAGCTGCAAACCGCCGTTCAGGAGGGCATTAAGATCACCGTTCTGCTGTTTGATAATGCCAGCTTCGGCTGCATTAACAACCTGCAGATGGGGCACGGTATGGGCAGCTTTGGCACGGAAAACCGTCGGCGCAACCCGGAAACCGGGCGGCTTGACGGGCCGCTGGTGAAGGTCGACTTTGCGCAAAACGCGGAAAGCTACGGCTGCTGCGCGTGGCGGGTGAACGATGAGCAAAGCCTGCTGGCGGCGCTGGAGGCGTCGCGGGCGCATCCCGGCCCGACGCTGCTGGACATCAAGGTGCTGCCGAAGACCATGACCCACGATTACGCCTCGTGGTGGCGAACCGGTGATGCGCAGGTGGCGGCGTCGTCTACCGTGCGTGAAGCCGCCGAGCAAACGCAGGCGCAGGTGAAAAAAGCCCGTCAGTATTGAGTTTTCCTGCCGTAACGAAATTTTCATTTCATTTTTGTTTTCCCCTCACCCTAACCCTCTCCCACAGGGAGAGGGGACGGCTCGGTGTGGTTTTTTACTCCCTCTCCCTGAGGGAGAGGGCCGGGGTGAGGGGAGTTGCCGCACGTTCATCTATGTTGTGAGATTGATAACAAAATTTATCTCATTCATCTCAAAAGTGTTAACCCGCACTCAAAAACATAATTTTCACTATTTATAAAAATGAAATAAATGTTTTATTTATAGGGTCGTTAGTTCACAGCATTCACCAACACCGGGAGCCGTTATGTTTAACATTGCTTTACTGGGCGCTGGCCGAATTGGCCAGGTACATGCAGCTAACATCGCCAGCCACGGCGCGACCACGCTCTGGTCCGTGGTTGACCCGAATCAGGAATTTGCCACCCGTCTCGCCGCGCAGTATCAGGCCCGCCAGCAGAGCCTGAACGAGGCGATGACCGATCCTAACGTTCACGCCGTGCTGATCGCCTCCGCCACCGATACCCACGCGGATCTGATTGAAATGGCCGCCCGCCACGGCAAGGCCATCTTCTGCGAAAAGCCGGTACACCTTGACCTCGCCCGCGTGCGCGACTGCCTGAAGGTGGTCAAAGAGTACGACGTGCCGCTGTTCATCGGCTTCAACCGCCGCTTTGACCCGCAGTTTCGCCGCGTGAAAACCGATGCGCAGGCCGGACGCATCGGCAAACCGGAATCGCTGCTGATCATTTCCCGCGACCCGTCTCCGCCGCCTGCGGAGTACGTGCGCGTCTCCGGCGGCATGTTCCGCGATATGACCATTCACGACTTTGACATGGCCCGCTTCATCATGGGCGAAGAGCCGGTGTCGGTGTATGCCCAGGGCAGCAACCTGGTGGATCCGGCGATTGGCGAGGCGGGGGATATCGATACCGCGTTTATCGTTCTGAAATACGCCTCCGGCGCGATGGCGACCATCGTCAACAGCCGCCGTTCATCTTACGGCTACGACCAGCGCCTGGAGCTGCACGGCTCCGAAGGGCTGCTGTGCGCGGGCAACATTCTTGAAAACCAGGTGCAGCACTACGGCAAACAGGGTTGCACCAGCGCGCTGCCGGAACACTTCTTCCTGCAGCGCTACAAATCCGCTTACGCCGCGGAATGGGAACACTTTGTTGCGGTCCTGCGCGGCGAAGCGGTGCCTGACTGCAGCGGCGATGATGGTGAACGTGCGCTGTACCTTGCGGATAAAGCGCTGGAGTCACTGCGCAGCCAGCGCGAGATCGTCCTCTAAACACAACAACCCTACACAGAGAGACATAATAATGAAAAAACTGATCGTAGCCGCCCTCATCGCCATGACGTCCGGGGCCGCCCTCGCCGAAAACGAGCAAATTGTTTTCAGTACGCCAAACCTGGCCATGCCGTTTGAAGTTCACATGCAGCGCACGGCGGTGAAAGCCGCAAAAGAGATGGGCGTGAAGCTTCAGGTGCTGGACGGACAGGGCAGCTCGCCGAAGCAGGTTGCTGACCTGGAAAACGCCATCACCCGCGGGGCGCAGGGCTTTATCGTCTCCCCGAACGACGTGAACGCGGTCTCCAGCGCGGTGGATGAAATTCAGGATGCAAAGCTGCCGATCGTCACCCTTGACCGCTCCGTCGACAGCCAGAAGAAAGTGCCGCACTTTGGCGCCAACAACTACAAGGGCGGCCAGGCGGTTGGCGACTTCGTTAAAACCAAATTCCCTAACGGCGCGGACATCATTCTCCTCACCGGCCAGCCGGGCTCCTCTTCCAACATTGAACGCACCAAAGGGATCCGCGACAGCCTGAAGGCGGGCGGGGATAAGTACAAGATCGTCGCCGATCAGACCGGCAACTGGATGCGTTCTGAAGGGATGCGCATCGTTGAAAGCGTTCTCCCTTCGCTGCCGAAACGTCCGCAGGTGATCCTCTCCGCCAACGACGATATGGCGCTGGGCGCGATTGAAGCGCTGCAGAGCCAGGGCGTGAAGCCGGGCGAAATCCTCGTGACCGGGTTTGATGCGGTGCCGGAAGCGCTGGCCCGCGTGCGCGACGGCTGGCTGGCGGTAACGGCGGATCAGCGTCCGGGCTTTGCGGTGCAGACGGCGATGAGCCAGCTGGTGGCCAACGTGCGCGAGAAGAAAGCCATTACCGGGGCCGACTATCCGCCGACGCTGATCACCAAAGAGAACCTGCAGCAGGCTGAGCGTATCGGTGAGGCCGGTAACTAATATGTCCCGAGCCGCCTCTGGCGGCTCATCATGAGGAGGAGCAGACTGATGTCGCAACCCTTACTGAAAGTGACCGACCTGGCAAAAAGCTTTTCCGGCGTCTGGGCGCTGAGCAGCGCTCAGCTGACCGTCGGCAGCGGCGAAATTCACGCCCTGCTGGGGGAAAACGGGGCGGGGAAATCCACGCTGCTGAAGGCGCTCGCGGGCGCGCAGCCGCAAACGCGCGGGGATATCTGGTTCAACGGCGAAACGCTGCCGGTGGACGACTCTCCGGTGGAACGCCAGAACAAGGGCATTATCACCATCTATCAGGAGTTCAACCTGCTGCCCAACATGACCGTCGCGGAAAACATGTTTCTCGGGCGCGAGCCGCGCAGGCGTAACCTGATCGTCGACGAAAGGGCGGTCAACCAGGAGGCGCAGGTCATTCTCGATTACCTCCAGCTGAACGTTGCGCCGACCACGCCTGTCGCCCGCCTGAGCGTTGCCCAGCAGCAGATGGTGGAGATCGCCCGGGCGCTGACCCTCAACGCCCGGTTAATCATCATGGACGAACCTTCCGCCGCGCTGAGCGACAGCGAGGTGGAAAGCCTGCACCGCGTGGTGCGGGAGCTTAAAAACCGCGGCGTGAGCATTATTTACGTTACCCACCGTCTGCACGAAGTTTTCCAGCTCTGCGATCGCTTTACCGTTTTCCAGGACGGCCGCTTCACCGGCACCGGCGCGGTGGCGGAGACCAACGTCGAACAGCTGATCCGCCTGATGGTCGGACGCGACGTGGCCTTTAACCGTCGCCCCGCCAGCGAAACCCATCATGAGGACAAACCCGTCCGCCTGGCGGTAAAGGGGCTGAGCCGCGAAAAGCCGCCGCTGGATCCGCACGGCATCGCCCTGCACGACATCAGCTTCCACGTCCACGCCGGGGAAGTTCTGGGCATTGCCGGGCTGGTGGGCGCGGGACGTACCGAAGTGGCCCGCTGCCTGTTTGGCGCTGATGCGTTTACCTCGGGCAGCTTTGAGCTGGACGGCGTGCCGTATCAGCCGCGCGACCCGCTGTATGCCCTCGATCAGGGCGTGGCGCTGGTGCCGGAAGATCGCAAAAAAGAGGGGGCAGTTCTGGGGCTGTCGATTCGCGACAACCTGTCGCTCTCCTGCCTCTCCTCGCTGCTGCAGTGGCGCTGGTTCGTAAACACCCGCAAAGAGGACGATCTGATTGAGTCCTACCGCAAGGCGCTGCAGATCAAAATGGTCAACAGCGCGCAGGAGGTGCGCAAGCTCTCCGGCGGCAACCAGCAAAAGGTGATCCTCGCGCGCTGCATGGCGCTCAACCCGCGGGTGCTGATCGTTGATGAGCCGACGCGCGGCATCGACGTGGGGACCAAATCGGAAGTGCACCAGGTGCTGTTTGACATGGCGAAAAAGGGCGTGGCGGTGATCGTGATCTCCTCCGATCTGCCTGAAGTGATGGCGGTGTCCGACCGGATCATCACCCTCAGCGAAGGCCGGGTGACCGGCGAGATCCACGGTGACGACGCTAACGAAGAACGGCTGATGACGATGATGGCCATCAACCACAACGCCCTGAACGCGGCATAACGGAGTTTCTCATGACGCAGATGATTTCTAAAACGCAGGCCCCGGTCAAACGCGCCGGACGCATCGATCCCATCGCCTTCTTCGAGCGCTTCGGGGTGCTGATTTTCATGATCCTGCTGCTGATCTTCTTCCAGTCGCAGAACAGCAACTTTTTCTCTGAACGCAATATTTTCAACATCCTGACCGAAGTGTCTATCTACGGGATCATGGCCGTGGGGATGACCTTCGTCATTCTGACCGCCGGGATCGACCTCTCCGTGGGCTCCATTCTGGCGGTGTGCGCCATGACCGCGGCGTACGTGATCAAGGGCGACAACTTCACCACCGTCGACCCGAACGCCTGGGGCGGCATGAGCTGGCTGATCGGACTGGGAATTTGTCTGGCGATGGGTACGGCGATTGGCTTCCTGCACGGTCTGGGCGTCACCCGCCTGCGCCTGCCGCCGTTCATCGTCACCCTCGGCGGGATGACCATCTGGCGCGGCCTGACGCTGGTGATTAACGACGGCGCGCCGATCGCCGGTTTCGACCCTGGCTACCGCTGGTGGGGGCGCGGGGAGCTGCTCGGCATCTCCATTCCGATCTGGATCTTCGCCATCGTCGCCCTCGGCGGCTATCTGGCGCTGCATAAAACCCGCTGGGGCCGCTTCGTCTACGCCATCGGCGGTAACCCGGAGGCGGCGCGCCTGGCGGGGGTGAACGTCAAGCGCGTGCTGGTCAGCGTCTACGTGCTGATCGGCTGTCTGGCGGGGCTGGCGGGCTTCATCCTGAGCGCGCGTCTGGGGAGCGCCGAGGCGGTGGCCGGGATCTCCTTTGAACTGCGCGTCATCGCCTCGGTGGTGATCGGCGGCACCTCGCTGATGGGCGGCTACGGGCGCATCGGCGGCACCATTATCGGCTCCATCATCATGGGCATTCTGATTAACGGCCTGGTGCTGATGAACGTCTCGGCCTATTACCAGCAGATTATCACCGGATTAATTATCGTTCTGGCGGTGGCGTTTGACACCTATGCCAAAAGCCGTCGCGGCGCACTGTGAGGATCACGATGAAAGAGGTTCGTATTGGATTAATTGGCACCGGGTATATCGGCAAGGCGCACGCCATTGCCTATGCCCAGGCCCCGACGGTGTTCAACCTGCGCGGCAGGCTGGTGCGCGAGATGGTGGCGGAAGTCACGCCGGAACTGGCGGCAGAGCGCGCGCGGGCGTTTGGCTTCAACCGCTCCACCGGGGACTGGCGGGCGCTGGTGGCCGACCCGGCCATTGACGTGGTGGATATTTGTTCACCCAACCACCTGCATAAGGAGATGGCGCTGGAGGCGATCCGCCACGGCAAGCACGTCTATTCGGAGAAGCCGCTGGCTCTTAACGCCCACGACGCGCGCGAGATGGTCGACGCCGCGAAGCGGGCCGGGGTGAAAACGCTGGTGGGGTTCAACTACATGAAGAACCCGACGGCGCAGCTGGCGAAGGAGATTATCGCCCGCGGCGAGATTGGCGAGGTGATCCACTTCTACGGCACCCACAACGAAGACTATATGGCCGACCCGCTTTCGCCCATTCACTGGCACTGCTTCAAAGAGACCGCCGGGCTGGGGGCGCTGGGCGACCTCGCGGCGCATATCGTCAACATGGCGCAGTACCTGGTCGGGGAGATTGAGCAGGTCTGCGGCGACCTGAAGATCGTGGTCGCGGCGCGCCCGGCGAAGGCCGGATCGTCAGAGATGATTGCCGTCGAAAACGAGGATCAGGCCCACGCGATGGTGCGATTCGCGGGCGGCGCGCAAGGGGTTATTGAAACCTCCCGCGTTGCCTGCGGCCGCAAGATGGGGCTGTCGTACGTCATCACCGGGACGAAAGGCGCCATCAGCTTCACCCAGGAGCGCATGGCCGAGCTGAAGCTCTATCTGCATGACGATCCGGTGAATCGTCAGGGGTTCCGCACCTTGCTCGTCGGCCCGGCGCACCCGGACTACGCCGCGTTCTGCATGGGCGCGGGCCACGGGGTTGGCTTTAACGATCAAAAAACGGTGGAGGTGCGCGACCTGGTGGACGGGATTGCCGCCGACGCGCCGATGTGGCCGGACTTCGAAGAGGGCTGGAAGGTGTCGCGCGTGCTGGACGCGATTGCACTCTCGCACCGGGAAGGCCGCTGGCTGAACGTGAACGACATTGTCTGATGAGGTATCAACGTGGAAAAGCAGTTTGATGTGATATGCATGGGCCGCGTGGCGGTAGACCTCTACAGTCAGCAGATTGGTGCCCGCCTGGAGGACGCGTCGAGCTTCGCCAAATATCTCGGCGGGTCGTCGGGTAACGTGGCGTACGGCACCGCGCGTCAGGGTTTACGTTCGTCGATGCTGGCGCGCGTCGGCGATGAACATATGGGCCGCTTCCTGCGGGAAGAGCTCAACCAGGTGGGCTGCGATACCAGCCATCTGATTACCGATAAACAACGCCTCACGGCGCTGGTGCTCCTCGGCATTAAAGACCGGGACACCTTTCCACTGATTTTTTATCGCGATAACTGCGCGGATATGGCGATTACCGCCAGCGATGTGGACGAAAGCTACATTGCCTCCGCACGTTGTCTTGCCATCACCGGGACTCATCTTTCTCATCCGCAGACCCGAGAGGCGGTGCTGACGGCGCTGGGCTATGCCCGCCGTCACGGCGTGCGCACGGTGCTGGACATCGACTATCGTCCGGTGCTGTGGGGGCTCACCGCCTTAGGCGACGGGGAAACGCGCTTTATCGCCGCCGATAAGGTCACCCGCGAGCTGCAGGAGGTTCTGCACCTCTTCGACGTCATTGTCGGCACCGAAGAGGAGTTTCACATTGCGGGCGGCAGCACGGATACCCTCCAGGCGCTGGAGCAGGTGCGCGCCGTCAGTGACGCAGCGCTGGTCTGCAAACGCGGCGCGCTCGGCTGCTCGGTCTATACCGACGCCATTCCGTCCCGGCTGGACGACGGTCTGACGGTGACCGGGGTGCGCGTGGAGGTGCTGAACGTCCTCGGGGCGGGGGACGCGTTTATGTCCGGCCTACTGCGCGGCTACCTGAACGACGAGGGCTGGGAGCAGGCGTGCCGCTACGCCAACGCCTGCGGCGCGCTGGTGGTCTCGCGCCACGGCTGCGCCCCGGCGATGCCGAGCAAAATCGAGCTGGATGACTATCTCTCCCGCGCTGCGGATGTGCCGCGCCCGGATCTCGACCCGCGTCTTAACCATCTCCACCGGGTGACCACCCGACGCCGCGAATGGCCGGAGCTGTGCGTGATGGCCTTCGACCACCGCAGCCAGCTCGAGGATATGGCGATGCAGTGCGGCGCGTCGCTTAAGCGCATTCCGGCGCTGAAGCAGCTGATCCTCCAGGCCAGCCGCGAGGCGGCGAGCCGCGCCGGGCTGGAGGGCAAAGCCGGCCTGCTGTGCGACGGCACCTTTGGTCAGGACGCGCTGAACGCGATCACCGGGGAAGGGTGGTGGATTGGTCGTCCCATCGAGCTGCCGGGCTCCCGGCCGCTGGAGATGGAGCACGGCAACATCGGTACCCAGCTTATCAGCTGGCCGCAGGAGCACGTGGTGAAGTGCCTGGTCTTTTTCCATCCGGAAGACGCTCACGGCCTGCGCCTGGAGCAGGAGCAGAAAATCGCCGAGGTGTACCACGCCTGCTGCCGGTCCGGGCACGAGCTGCTGCTGGAGGTGATCCTGCCCGCCAGCATGCCGCGCAGCGACGAGCTCTACCTGCGCGCCATCTCGCGCTTCTACAACCTCGGCATTTACCCGGACTGGTGGAAGCTGCCGCCGCTCTCCGCCGACGGCTGGACGGCGCTGAGCGAGATTATCGAACGCCGGGACCCGCACTGCCGCGGGGTGGTGATCCTCGGCCTGGACGCCCCGGCGGAACAGCTGCGCGCCGACTTCAAGGCCGCAGCGGGGCAGACGGTAGTGAAAGGCTTCGCCGTGGGGCGCACGCTGTTTGGCGATGCCTCCCGCGCGTGGCTGAAGCACGATATTGACGATGCGCAGCTGGTAGCGCGCATCCGGGACAACTACCTGCAGCTTATCGCCTGGTGGCGCGAGCGCGGACACGCATAATGGAGACGACAATGAGTGTGCAATTAGGCATTAACCCGCTGACGTGGACGAACGACGATCTGCCTTCTCTCGGCGCGGAAACGTCGCTGGAGACCTGTCTGAGCGAAGGGAAAGAGGCCGGTTTTGCCGGCTTCGAGCTGGGCAATAAATTCCCGCGCGAAGCGCGCCTGCTTGGCCCCATCCTGCAGCGTCACGACCTGCAGCTGGTGTCCGGCTGGTACTCCGGCCGCCTGCTGGAGCGCAGCGTGGAGGAGGAGATCGCCGCCGTGCAGTCCCACCTGACGCTGCTGCGCGAGCTGGGGGCGAAGGTGCTGGTCTTTGCGGAAGTGAGCGGCTGCATTCACGGCGAGCAGCAGACCCCGGTGCATCTGCGCCCGCGCTTCCCGCAGGAACGCTGGAAGGAGTACGGCGAGAAGCTCACCGAATTTGCCCGCTATACGCAGCAGCAGGGCGTGCAGATTGCCTACCATCACCATATGGGCACGGTGATTGAGTCCGCCGAGGACGTGGACAACCTGATGACTCACACCGGGGAGGCGGTCGGACTGCTGCTGGATACCGGCCATCTGACCTTTGCCGGAGCCGATCCGCTGGCGGTGGCGCAGCGCTGGGCGTCGCGCATCAATCACGTTCACTCTAAAGACGTGCGTGCCGACGTGCTGGCGGACGTGAAAAACCGCAAAACCAGCTTCCTCGATGCGGTGCTGAGCGGCGTGTTTACCGTGCCGGGCGACGGCTGCGTCGATTACCCACCGATTATGCGGCTGCTGAAGGCGCAGGATTATCACGGCTGGCTGGTGGTCGAGGCCGAGCAGGATCCGGCGATTGCCCATCCGCTGACCTACGCCCGTCTGGGGTATAACAACCTGAGCCGCCTGGCGCGCGACGCAGGACTGATTTAAGGAGGGAGCATGTCACGTCTGTTATCACGCTGGCAGCAGCCGAACGCGGAGGGGCGCACCCAGTCCGTCACGCCGGAAAGCGCGGGGTGGGGCTACGTCGGCTTTGAGGCGTATGAGCTGCAGGAGGGGCAGACGCTGACGCTGCCCGCCGTCAGCGAAGAGCGCTGCCTGGTGCTGGTCGCCGGGCGGGCCTCCATCCGCACGCCTTCCGCGCAGTTTAACGACATCGGCGAGCGGATGAGCCCCTTCGAGCGTATCAAGCCGTGGGCGGTGTACGTCGCCCCGCAGGAGTCGGTGCAGGTGAAGGCGCTGACGACGCTGGAGCTGGCGGTCTGCGCCGCGCCGGGCAAAGGCACGTATCCGACGCGGCTGATTGCGCCGCAGGATATCGACGGCGAGGCGCGAGGCAAGGGGCACAACCAACGCTACGTGCACAACATTCTGCCGGAAGACAAACCCGCCGACAGCCTGCTGGTGGTGGAGGTGTGGACCAGTGAGGGCTGCACCAGCTCGTACCCGAGCCACAAGCACGACACGGATAACCCGCCTCAGGAGACCTACCTGGAGGAGACCTACTACCATCGCCTTAACCCGGAGCAGGGGTTCTGCATGCAACGCGTCTACACCGACGACAGAACGCTGGATGAGTGTATGGCGGTCTATAACCGTGACGTGGTGATGGTGCCGAAGGGCTACCACCCGGTGGCGACGATGGCCGGGTATGACAGCTACTACCTCAACGTGATGGCCGGCCCTGTGCGCAAATGGATGTTCACCTGGGAAGAGGACCACGCGTGGATTAATCGGGATTATCCCGCGGACAGCGGTGGCTAGCGCGGGTTGGCCACCAGAACACCAGCGCCAGCAGGCTGACCGAGGCGCCAAGCAGGCAGACGCCCGGCCAGCCGGCACAGGCATACGTCATCGTTGTGCCGAGCGCGCCGAGCCCGCTGCCGACGGCATAAAACAGCATGTAAAGCCCGACCAGCCGGCTGTGCGCCTCGGGACGGGTGCGAAAAATCATACTCTGATTAGTGACGTGCAGCGCCTGACCGCCCAAATCGAGCAGTATGATGCCGATAAGCAAGATCCCGAGTGAACGGTCCATCAGCGACAAGGGCCACCAGGCTAACAGTAAGATACTCAGCGCCGCCGCGCTGGTGCGTTGGGCATATCCCCGATCGGCCCAGCGTCCTGCCCGGCCAGCCGCCAGCGCGCCCACCGCGCCAGCCAGCCCAAACGCGCCAATCGCTGTATGCGAAAAGTTAAACGGCGGTGCGCTCAGCGGCAGCACCAGCGCGCTCCAGAAAATGTTGAACGATGCAAACATCAGCAGCGCCAGCACGCCGCGTATCTGCAGCACTTTTTCCTGCCGCAGCAGCGTGAGCATTGAGCCAATCAGGCGCGGATAGCTCATCGTGGCAGTGACGGCTGGCAGGGTGGGGAGTCGCCACCACAGAGGTAACGCAATCATGAGCATCAGCGCGGCAGCGCAAAGATAAACCCCGCGCCAGCCCGCGATATCGCTGATGCCACCGGCAAAGACGCGAGCGAGCAGCAAACCTGTGAACACGCCGCCCTGTGCCGCGCCGACAACGCGTCCCTGCTCATGGGGCGACGCGGCGCTGGCGGCGTAGGCGATCAGCCCCTGCGTCATGGCCGTGCCCAACATACCGGTCGCAAGCATACCGATCAGCAGCGCTGAAGAGGACTGTGCCATGCTGACGGAAACCAGCGCCACCACCAGAGCAATCAGCTGTACTGCCATGAGTCGTCGACGATCCACTTTGTCACCCAGAGGAACGACAAGCAAAAGAGCCAGCGCGCAGCCAATTTGTGTCGCGGTCACCACGCCACCCACGGCCGCATGGCTGATGCCGAAATCGTTCGCCAGCGCGTCAAGCAAAGGCTGGGCGTAATAGACGTTTGCCACGCTTAGGCCGCTGGCGGTGGCGAACAGCCAGACCATGCTGCGCGGCATGTCGGCTGAAGGAAGGGCTGACGACAGTGACATATTCAAAATCCTCGCCTTTGATAATCTGGTTTTAAAATGAAACTGGTTGAATGCTAGGCGATGCAGTTTTAAAATGCAACTAGTTATAGGGTGGCCTTTGCGAGGAAAACAGGTAATGTCCCGAAATCCGGTAAAAGAGGAATATTGTCCCGTTGCCCGCAGCGTTGACCTGCTCGGGGATCGCTGGTCGCTTCTTATTGTGCGTAATGCGTTTGACGGCATGACGCGCTTCGGGGATTTTCAGCGCAGCCTTGGGGTGGCGCGCAACATCCTTTCTGACCGGCTTCGCAAGCTGGTTGAGGCAGAAATCCTGACGTTACAGGGAGCATCGGACGGCACGGCTTATCAGGAATATGTTCTGACCGACAAAGGCGAACGTCTTTTCCCCGTGATCGTGGCGCTGCGTCAGTGGGGAGAGCAAAATCTGTTTGCGCAGGGCGAGCGTCACTCGCTGCTGGTCGACAGGCGGACGGGCAGGCCGGTTCCCTTTATGGCGCCAGCAGCGCATGACGGCACTGCGCTGCTGCCGATGGATACGGAAGTGCAGAAGATCGAATGAGTCACTCCGGTTAATTACCGCTTATCGCCTGCTCAATCGTCCGGGCAACGATCTGCGGCTGGCTCACCATCGACACGTGGCTTGCCGCCACCTCGGCGGTTTTCGCATGGATCGTCTTCGCCATCGCCCGTTCAAGATCGGGGTTGATCATACGGTCATTCTTGCTGACCACATACCAGCTCGGTTTATCATGCCACGCCGCGTGGGCGACCTTTTCACCAAACGCCTCGGCCTTAATCGGCCCCTGCGTGGCTGCAATCGTATCTTGAATGTCTGGCTTCACGTCAGGCGCGAAGTCCTTTCTGACGGCTCCTGTCGGCAGGTATAAATAGCCGTCCGCCGTTTTAGCAATGCCCGCGCTGCCCGGCGGGGCAGGATAGCTTCCTGCCAGATCCGCCGTCGACTGGCCGGAATCCGGCGCGAACGCCGCCACATACACCAGCGATTTTACCCGCGCATCGTTGCCCGCCTCGCTAATCACGGTACCTCCCCAGGAGTGGCCCACCAGCACCACGTTACCCTGGGCACGGGCGATGGCCCGCCGCGTGGCCGCAACGTCATCCTTAAGCGACGTGAGCGGGAGCTGGACGGCAATGACCTCGGCGTGCTGCTTCTGCAACAGGGTAATCACCTTATTCCAACTGCTGCCGTCGGCAAACGCGCCGTGGACCAGCACGACGCTGGTTTTACTCTGCGCAAAGGCGCTGGCGGAAAGCGCCAGCAGGCCTGCCGTCACTACAGACAGTGCTTTCATCTTCAGACTCCTTAGAAGTGGTGGACCGCCGCGTGGGGCGGGACGGTGAATTCAACGGTTTTGTGGTCGAGCGGCTTGTGCGTCGGGTCGGCCAGAATAATTGTCACCTTGTGTTTACCGGCGGGCAGACCCACCAGGATCACCGGCTCTCCGCTGGCGTCAGCCCAGTGCCAAGGCGCGTCATCCACCACCACGTGAATGTGACCGATGCGCGGGGCAACCTTGAGCGCTTCGGGGCCGAATACCGGCTCGATGCGCAGGTTTTCGGCACGGTACTGGATAAACACCGCGCCTTTGCTCAGCGGCCCGGCAAGCGGGGGATCGACTATCAGCTTTGCGGGCGGCTGCGGCTGAGCCAGCGGCGCAACGGCGGCGGGGCCGTTCACGTCCGCGGCGCTCAGGTTGTCCAGCGGCGTGGCCCGGGCATGGGCTACAGATGCCAGGACAAGCAGGGGGATAAGTGCATAACGACGAATCATGGGTTCTCTCCTCATCGGTTCTGAATGGCGACAGGGAAAGAAAACCATTTTTATGTATCGGAGATATTTGCCGGAGGCGGCGTTTTGTACCCGTTTGTCAGCGTGGCGCTCTGGATACAGTGCGATACAGTTTGCCTGCGTGGACGGTGCACAATCGCTATCGCCAGCCCGGCAATCACCAGCGTCAGCCCCGTTGAAACCCACATTGCACCCGCGATCCCCAGCGTTTTATTCAGCCACGCATAGGCAAACGGTGAGGCTGCCGCCATCAGCTGGCCGGGGATAAGCAGCATGCCCGTGCGGCGGGCATAGCTTTCGGTGCTAAACAGTTCGAGCGGCAGGGTGGCTTTCACAATGGTGACCAGCCCGTTGATGGCGCCGTAGCCCAGCACAAACCCGGCTGCACACCACATAAACAGGGCGCTGCTTATCCCCAGTAGAAAGCAGAGCGGCATGGCGAGCGCGGTAAAAAGCGTGAGTTTGAAGGGGGTTAAGCGGGCACCCGCCAGCACTTCCAGCGAGCGGGCGCCCGTCTGGCCGATCCCCCATAGCATGCCGATGGCGACCGGCAGGCCGAAGTGGGCAATAAACTCCGGCAGATGGGTGGACGTGCCGTTAGAGACAAAGGTGATGAGGGCAATGAAGGCGGCATAAAGCCAGGCGTTACGCCGCTCGTTGTTCAGCGGCGGCGCGGCGACCATTGTCGTCACCGTCAGCCTGTGCCGGGGAAGCGTTCGAATCAGCATCGCGCTCAACAGGCCGAAGAGAGCGTAGACGCGCAGCGCCTCCTGCCAGCTCATGACCTGAAGCAGGGCATCGCCCAGCGGCCAGAAAACGGCGGAGGCCAGCCCGCCCGCCAGCGTGACGCGTGAGATTGTTCTTCGCGCCTGCTGCCCGTAGAGGTTTACCAGCGCGGCGAACAGCGCGTCGTACAGCGACAGGCGCATCCCTACGCCGCCGATAAGCCAGGCGCAGTACCAGCCAAAAAGCGTCTGGGTATACGCCATTCCTGCGCAGCTTGCGGCGATCAGCAACGTGCCGCTCATCACCACTTTCTGACCGCCAAAGCGTGCCAGCAGGCGGGCGACAAACGGAGAAACCGCCGCCATCACCAGCATCGCCAGCGTCAGGCCGAGGTAAATCTGCGGTGATGACCATCCCCGGTCGGCTGAAATCGCCAGCGCAAAGGTGCCGGGCATATAAAACGAAATCCCCCAGTTGATGAGCTGATTACATCCCGCCGTGAGGGCGAGGCGGCGTGGCAGGGCGGGTGTTTCCATTGTTTTTCATTCCGTTATGCAGTTGTCCTGAGCATAACTCGCGCGCTATTGTGCTGGCAGGGCAGCAACCTTATGCGCGGTATAAGAGAAACTTTGAATGACAACGCTTAATTTGGGCTATCTCGCCACGTTCCGCCTGGTGATCCAGCGCGGCAGCTTTTCAGCGGCAGCGGATGTGCTGGGTATTTCCCAGCCCGCCGTCAGCCTGCAAATACGTCAGCTGGAGCAGTTTCTGCAAACGCGGCTGGTGGAGCGTACCGGGCGAGGGATTAAGGCTACGGCTGCCGGGCAGGCGTTGCTGGCGCATGGGGAGCGTATTCAGCAGTCGGTGGATGCCGCCATCCGGTCCGTGAGCGCATTCAGCCACGATGTGAGCGGCACCATTACGCTTGGCACGGGGGCAACGGCCTGCATCCATCTTCTGCCGCCGCTGCTGGAGAAGCTGCGCCAGGACTATCCGCTCCTGAGCGTGGGGGTGACGACGGGCAACACCCTCGATATCGTCAGGGCCATCGAAGAGAATCGCCTCGATATGGGGCTGGTGACGCTGCCGGTGAGTGGCAGAGCGCTGGACGTCATGCCGGTGATGGACGAAGAGTTTGTTTTTATCGCGTCGCGGGAGCAGCAGGACGCTTTCAGGGACTTTACCCCGGAGGCGCTGCACGCTCAGCCGCTGATTGCCTTTGAATCAGGCAGCGGTACCCGGGCGCTGATCGATGGCTGGTTTGCGGCTAATGGATTAGCGATCGCACCGGTGATGCAGCTTGGCAGCATCGAGGCGATCAAACGCATGGTTCGCGCGGGGCTGGGCTACAGTATTGTGCCGCGAATGGCGGTCGAACAGGATGCCGATTGCGAAGGGCTATGCGTGATGTCGCTTACGCCCATGCTGCAGCGGCAGCTGGCGGTGGTAATGCGACAGGATAAAATCCTCAGCAAAGGGATCGCGGCCATTATTCGGCTCGTGCAGCATCCTGCGGCTGTTTAGCGATCGGTGGTGTCGACGGTCAGGCTGGATTGCTGCGACTGGGTTTTGTCCTGATGGTGGTACCAGGCGCCAATTGAAGAGTAAACGAAGCGGCCAAAGAAAAACAGGAAGCTGATGAGCAGTATGATGCGGGTCATTCGGGTATTAAATTGATGTCGTTTTCGCATACGCGTGACCTGACTCACTCTGTTTTTCCTGGATAAGCCCTTTTGGGCGACAAGGATATTAAGGCACAGCGGGAAGATGGGGTCAATTCTGAAGTGTGTAAATAACCGTCAATGTTTACATTGATTAATGTTATTGAAATTAATTAATGCATTTACCATATTGATAATATGAAGAAAATAATTTCAAAAAAACGCCGCAAAAAGTTATTTGCGTAAAGTAGTTTGATTTAAGTCAACGGCTTCCCGGCCCTGATATTTAAAATCCTTCCTCCATACTGTTCGCCCCGCACGCCGCCGGGCGGCGCGTACGTCAGGTTGGATGCCTGTCTTTATTTTCCCTCTGGAGCGAAAGGGGTTTAACCGGGCATCTATGAACATTCTGGCTTTCCTGAAAAAAAATGAAAACCGCTGGTGGGCATTACCGCTTATTTTGCCTGTGGTTTTACTTCCCGTGCTGAGCATCGCGAATACATTCACGCAGCTGGGCGACGGCATTGCGGCACTCTATTATTTACCCCTCTCATTTTTGCTTTCGCTGATGATGTTCTTTGGCCTGGAAGCGCTGCCCGGGATCGTATTGTCGCTGTTTATCCGCTATTACCCGTCGGTCGGGATGTTTGAAACCGTCGCGGGGATCCTCCATTTTGTCGTCCCTTTAGTGCTCAGCTGGGGTGGCTACCGGGTGTTTGCGCCCAGACGGAATATGACCGCGTACGGCGACGTGCGGCTGATGGCGCAGCGCATCTTCTGGCAGGCGTTCTGCCCCGCGACGCTATTTCTGGTGCTATTTCAGTTTGCGGTGTATTTAGGCGTGTATGAGAGCCGTCAGAGCCTTGCGGGATTAAATCCCCTCAATATTCGCACGCTCATCAACTATCAGACGCTGCTGGTCAGCGGGCTAACGGGCGTGCCGCTGAGCTATCTGCTGATCCGCCTGCTTCGACATCCGCGCTATATCAAAAGCCTTCTCTCGCAGATCCGTTCCGAGATAGACAAAAAGGTGACGGTCGTTGAGTTGCTGGTGTGGGCTATCGCGCTTGGCGGGCTGCTTTCGCTGCTGCTGATTCCGATGAATGAGAACAGCTCCATTTTCACCACCAACTACACTCTTTCCCTGCTGATGCCGGTGATGCTCTGGGGCGCGATGCGTTTTGGCTATAAGCTGATTTCGCTTATCTGGACGCCGATACTGCTGGTGTCTATTCACTATTTTTACCGCTATATCCCGGTAAATCCGGGGTATGACATTCAGCTGGCGATCACCTCTTCCAGTTACCTGGTCTTCTCCTTCGTGGTGATTTATATGTCGATGCTGGCAACACGGCAGCGCGCGGCGAACAAACGCTCCCGCAGGCTGGCGCTGCTCGACCCGGTCGTCCATATGCCTAACCTGCGGGCGCTGTCGCGCGATTTGGCGAAAAATCCGTGGTCGGCGCTCTGCCTGCTGCGCATTCCTGAGCTGGAAATTCTGGGCCGAAATTACGGCGTGTTGCTGCGGATTCAGTACAAGCAGCAGCTGGCGCAGTGGGTGAATGGCATTCTCCAGCCCAATGAGCTGGTATATCACCTGACCGGGTATGATCTGGCGGTACGGCTCAACGCGGAATCGCACCAGCAGCGGATTGAAGCCCTGGACGAGCATATCAAGCAGTTCCGCTTTGTCTGGGACGGCATGCCGCTGCAGCCGCAGGTGGGCGTGAGCTATTGTTATGTCCGGTCCCCGGTTAACCATCTTTATCTGGTGCTGGGCGAGCTGGGCGTGGTTGCCGACCTGTCGCTCTCCTCCAACCATCCGGAAAATCTTCAGCAGCGTGGGGCCGTCAATTTGCAGCGCAACCTGAAGGATAAAGTCGCGATGATGAGCCGCCTGCAAAAGGCGCTTGATAACGACGAATTCACCCTGCTGGTTCAACCCGTTCGCGGCATGCGTGGCGATTGCTATCACGAAGTCCTGCTCCGGATGCCGGATATAAACGGGCTATTGATCTCCCCCGACCAGTTCCTGCCCGTCGCGCAGGAGTTTGGTCTCTCTTCCCGTGTAGATTTGTGGGTGCTGGAGCACACCCTGCGCTTCCTGGCCGCGCATCGCGAAAGACTGCCCGGCCAGCGCTTTGCCATTAATCTGGCCCCGTCGACCGTGTGTCGGGTGCAGTTTCCGCTTGAGGTGAGCCGCCTGCTGGCGAAATACGCCATTGAGCCGTGGCAGCTGATCTTCGAAGTGACGGAGTGCAGCACCTTCTGCAACGCGGAGCAGGGGCTCCACATCCTTCGGCAGCTGCAGAAAATGGGGGTGCGTATAGCGATTGATGATTTTGGCACCGGCTATGCGAGCTATGCGCGGCTGAAAAGCGTGGACGCGGATATTCTCAAGATTGACGGCAGCTTTATTCGCAATATCGTCAACAACAGCCTGGATTATCAGATTGTGGCGTCTATCTGCCATCTGGCGCGCATGAAGAAGATGCTGGTGGTGGCGGAGTATGTCGAAAGCGAAGAGATACGTAGCGCGGTTCACGCGCTAGGCATCGATTATGTGCAGGGTTATCTGATTGGCAGGCCGGCACCGCTTGAGTCACTGCTGGAAGCAGAGGCGTCCACCGCGGACGCCTGAGCCGTTACGCGGCGACGTCGGCGCTCTCTTCTTCAATTTTGAGCAGCCAGCCGGTGACCGCTTCCCAGTACTGCTGCTCTTTTTCCAGGTCCAGCAGGACCAGCGCGTTCTGACTGAACCAGTCGTGCGGGAAGCTCAGCGTCCAGTGATGGTCGTCGGTTTTCAGCTTCAGCGTAGGCGGCGTGGTGGTGGCCTGACGCTGGTTATTGAGCAGCACGCCCAGACGCAGCAGCTGAATAAGCGGCAGGAACTGTTTTTTCTTGAACAGCGTAAAGCGCGGCAGGTCGTCGAGCTTGATGGCCTTGCGGTGATAACGCACCAGGGTCGCCATCATGGTTTGCTGCTCCTGGTTGAAGCCAGGCAGATCGCTGTTTTGCAGAATATAGGCCGAATGGCGGTGCATCCCGCTGTGGTTTATGTTCAGCCCCACCTCGTGCAGCATCGCGGCCCATTTCAACAGCGCGGCAAGCTGCGGGTGCGCGAGCTTCGGATTCTGCTCCTGCCACTGTTCGTACATCTGTACCGTGGTGTCCAGCACGCGCTTCGCCTGTTCACGGTCGATGTTGTACTGGTTGGCCAGGCTTTGCGCGGTTCGGCTGCGAATATCCTGATGGCGGAAACGGCCTTCCATCTCATACAGCACGCCTTCACGCAGCGCGCCGTCCGACAGACGCAGCTCTTTTATGGCGAGGGCATCAAACACGCCGCAGAGAATCGCCAGCCCCGGCACGAATACCGCTTTACGCTCGTCGGAAAGACCCGGCAGGCTTAAGGCGTCAAAACTTTTATGCTTCAGCACTTCTTCGGTCAGCAACGTCAGGCGTTCGGGCGTAATAAAACCGTCTTTTTCACCCATTGCCAGCAGCACTTCATGCGCCGCCTTGATGGTGCCCGACGCCCCCAGCGCCACGTTCCAGCCCTGAATACGGTACTGCCAGGCCAGGTTTTCCAGCTTCTGGACAGCCGCCATACGCGCGCGCTGGAAGTTCTCGCGTGTAATGGTGCCGCCCGGGAAATACATCTGCGCGAAGCTGACGCAGCCCATACGGCGGCTTTCCACCAGGCGCGGCTCAAAGTCTTCGCCGATCACCAGCTCCGTTGAGCCACCGCCGATATCGATAACCAGCTTGCGTCCTTTTTCCGGCTGGGTGTGCTCAACGCCCATGAAAATCAGACGCGCTTCCTCGTTGCCGGAGATGATCTCAATCGGGTAGGGGATCACTTTTTCGGCCCGCTTGAGGAACTCCGGGGCGTTCAGGGCCTGGCGCAGGGTGTGGGTGCCCACGATGCACACGCTGGAGGGCGAGAAGCCCTGCAGGCGTTCAGCAAACAGCGACAGGCAGTTTAACCCGCGCTCCATCGCCTCTTCGCTGAGCATGCTGCGTTCATCAAGACCATCCGCCAGGTGTACGCGCTGCTTCAGACGACCGATGATCTGCAGCGCGCCATCCACCTCACGGGCGATGACCATGTGGAAACTGTTAGAGCCAAGGTCGACCGCGGCGAATTCCTGCGGGCGTGGGGTCTTATCATTTATCGGCATAGGTTAATCGGGTTGCTCGAGTGATTTGATATAGTCGTAAATCGCCAGTTGCGACCGCACTTTGCGGCGGTTGCCGCGCGGCACATAGCGGTTACTGAGTTCTTTGTCGATATAGCGTGCTTTCACGGTATCGCTGAACAGAATCTCGATGATGTCGAGGATCTGCTGCTTCAGACGCGGATCCAGCAGCGGTGCCGCGACTTCAATACGGTAGTCAATATTGCGCGTCATCCAGTCTGCCGAAGAGAGATAGACCTGTTTATCACCCGCATTATCAAAAATATAGATCCGATCGTGTTCCAGGTAACGGTCAACAATGCTGATCACACGAATATTGTCGCTGATGCCTTCCAGTTCCGGGATCAGCGAGCACATGCCGCGGATCAGCAGGTTAACCGGCACGCCTGAGCTGGACGCCGCGTACAGCCTGTCCACCAGCCCTTTGTCGACCAGGTTGTTAAGCTTCAGCGTGATGCCGGACGACAGCCCTTTCTGGGCATTGGCGATCTCTTTATCGATCATATCGTACAGCAGGCGGCGCGAGTTCTGCGGCGAGACCAGCAGATAGTCAAAGCTCACCGGACGGTACGGGTTTTCGATAAAGTTAAAGACCCGGCGCACTTCGTTAGTAATGCGGGCGTCGGCGGTTAAGAGCGAGTAGTCGGTATAAATTCGCGCCGTTTTCTCGTTAAAGTTCCCGGTACCGATGTGGGCATAACGCACCACATCGTCGCCCTCTTTGCGGGAGATGAGGAACAGCTTGGCGTGAATTTTCAGCCCCGGCGCGGAGAAGATGACGTGCACACCGGCTTCCGTCAGACGGCGCGCCCAGTGAATGTTGGCCTCTTCGTCGAAGCGCGCCTGCAGCTCAACCACCACGGTGACCTTTTTGGCGTTGTGCGCCGCGTGGATCATCGCGTCGATGATGCGGGAATCTTTTGCCACGCGGTAGATGTTGATTTTGATCGCCAGCACGCTCGGATCGAACGAGGCCTGACGCAGCAGTTCGAGCACGTGCTCGAACGTGTGGTATGGATAGTAGAGCAGCACGTCGCGTTCGCGAATGGCGTCGAATCCGTTGCGGAATTTATCGAACCACAGATGGCGCAGGCGCGGCAGCGGCTTGTTCACCAGATTGGCTTTGCCGACGTTCGGGAAGCCAATAAAGTCTTTAAAGTTGTGGTAACGACCGCCCGGCACGATGGAGTCATAGCGCGAAATGGTCAGTTTCTCACGCAGCATCTCCACCATGGCGTCCGGCATATCGCGCTGATAGACAAAACGTACCGGTTCGGCCGTCAGGCGCTGTTTCAGGCTGGAGGACATCAGCTCCATCAGGCTGGCTTCCATCTCGTGCACCAGGTCATATTCGGCGTCACGGGTCATCTTCATCGAGTAGGCGTTTAACGCATCGTAATCGAAGAAGCCTTTGAAGATGTCGTCCAGACAGTAGCGCAGGATGTTATCCAGCAGGATCATCGGCTTGCGTCTGCGCGGGGTTTCCGGCGGCAGGTTCACAAAGCGCGGCACCTTGTCGGACGGGATCTCCAGCAGCGCGTAACGGATAGACTCACCGCGAATAATTTCCACCGCCAGGTAGGTGTAATCATCTTTCAGGAACTGAACCAGATCGGTTTCGCGGTTGATGAGAATCGGGGTAATGTGCTGGCGCAGGTAGTGTTTGAAGTAGTGGCGCAGCCAGTTTTGTTGGTTAACGGAAAGCTGGCGTTCGTTAATCAGGAAGATTTGATTGCGCGCCATCTCCAGCAGCAGTTCGTTATACAGGCCGTCAAATTCCTGATCGGCTTTCAGCACGCGGGACTGGATTTTGCCCAGCAGATGCCGCGAGTGCGAGTTTAAGCCCTGTTCTTCGCTGATGATGATGCGTCTTTTCAGCTCGGCAAAGCGAACCTTGTAGAACTCATCCAGGTTGTTGGAATAAATGCCCAAAAAACGCATGCGCTCGATAAGCGGGTTACTTTTGTCTGCCGCTTCCTGGAGTACACGTTCGTTGAATGCTAACCAGCTTAGCTCTTTCTCGATATATAACTTTTCCTGACCCATTACAGCTCACACTCCAGTTCAATCACAGGACGTGGTAAATCCGTCTCGTCCTTATTATGGCGAGCATTTCCACGATATGTCCAACAGTGCCAGAAAAGTATGACAGTTATTTTTTTTGTTGGGGATTTTAGAAGGTTGGAGAAGGGGATATCGGGTAATGCAATGTACAGGTCGGGTAAGCGCAGCAGCGCCACCCGACGTAACAAACTACTCTTCGGCCGCATAACCCTGCGGGGGTAACTTCACGCCGTCCAGCCAGGCTGCGCCGTCGCGCATCTCGAGACGCCCGTCGACAAACCAGCTGACCACCAGCGGGTAAATGGCGTGTTCCTGGGTCTGCACGCGTTCGGTCACGTCTTCTTCGCTGTCGCCGTCAAAGACCGGAACTTTCGCCTGCAGGATCACCGGACCGCCGTCAAGCTCGTCGGTAACGAAATGCACGGAGGTGCCGTGCTCCTCATCGCCGTTTTCCAGAACCTGACGATGGGTATGCAGGCCGGGATATTTTGGCAGCAGGGAAGGGTGGATATTCAGCAGACGACCGGCGAAGTGTTCGACGAAGGCCGGGCTCAGAATACGCATATAGCCCGCCAGCACGACCACGTCCGGCGCGTAGGCATCAATCTCATGCACCAGCTCGCGGTCAAAGGCTTCACGCCCGGCGAACTGGCTGGCTTCCAGCGCGTGCGCGGGAATGTTCGCTTCCCGCGCGCGCTCAAGGCCGAACGCGTCGGCCTTGTTGCTGAAAACTGCCCGAATGGTGCCATTGATTTTCTTCTGTTTGCAGGCGTCTATGATGGCCTGCAAATTGCTTCCGTTGCCGGAAATGAGCACCACGATGTTTTTCATTCAATGACCACACGCTGTACGGAATCGGAAGCTTTAATCGTACCGATTTTCCACGCGTTTTCACCTTTTTCAGTCAGCAGCTTAACCGCTTTATCCGCTTCGCTTGCCGGCAGGGCGATAACCATGCCCACACCACAGTTAAAGGTGCGGTACATTTCGTGAGAGCTCACGTTGCCTGCGGTCTGCAGCCAGTTAAACACGGCCGGCCACTGCCATGAGGATTCGTCGATCACCGCCTGGGTGTTATCCGGCAGGACGCGCGGGATGTTTTCCCAGAAGCCGCCGCCGGTCAGGTGAGCGATAGCGTGAACGTCGACGTTCTCGATAAGCTCAAGCACGTTTTTCACGTAGATGCGGGTCGGCGCCAGCAGATGGTCAGCCAGCGGTTTACCGTCAAGCTCGGTCGTCAGCGGGTCACAGCCGCTCACTTCGAGGATTTTACGCACCAGGGAGTAGCCGTTGGAGTGCGGGCCGCTGGAGGCCAGCGCGATCAGCACATCGCCATCGGCCACTTTGCTGCCGTCGATAATTTCTGATTTTTCTACTACGCCGACGCAGAAGCCCGCGACGTCATAATCTTCGCCGTGATACATGCCCGGCATTTCCGCGGTTTCACCACCGACCAGCGCACAGCCGGACTGCAGACAGCCTTCGGCGATACCGTTAATCACGCTGGCAGCGGTATCCACGTCCAGTTTGCCGGTCGCGTAGTAATCGAGGAAGAACAGCGGCTCTGCGCCCTGTACCACCAGGTCATTCACGCACATCGCGACCAGATCGATACCGATCGTGTCGTGACGTTTTAAATCCATCGCCAGGCGCAGTTTGGTGCCTACACCGTCAGTACCCGAGACCAGAACAGGTTCACGATATTTTTGCGGCAGCGCGCACAGTGCGCCGAATCCACCCAGACCACCCATCACTTCCGGGCGGCGGGTTTTTTTCACCACACCTTTGATTCGGTCAACCAGCGCATTACCTGCGTCAATATCAACACCGGCATCTTTGTAGCTGAGAGAAGTTTTGTTGGTCACGGCTTAAATCCCCACGCGATTGCATAGCTAGTAAGAAAAATCGGCGCAATTCTAACAGTCCAGGCAAACGTTTGCGAGCCTATTCTGGACGTGGAGATCTTTTTTTCTGTGTGCCTCGTGAATGCAGCCAAACTTGACTCTGTTCACGAAAATGAAACCGGTTTCTGAGAACTGCTTGCAACAGCTATGCCCTTTGCACATCATCGAACTGAAACCGGTTTCTGTAATTGTTTTTGCAGAAAATAACGCAGAATGAGGGAAAGCGAATGTCGGGATTTAAAGCAGATTTTCTGTGGGGCGGGGCCGTTGCGGCGCACCAGCTGGAAGGCGGCTGGAAAGAGGGCGGCAAGGGCGTGAGCGTTGCCGATGTCATGACCGCGGGGGCGCACGGCGTGCCGCGTGAAATCACCAACGGCGTACTGGAGGGGAAAAATTATCCTAACCATGAAGCCATTGATTTCTATCACCGCTATAAAGAAGACATCAAACTCTTTGCCGAGATGGGATTCAAATGCTTCCGCACCTCTATTGCCTGGACGCGGATCTTCCCGAAAGGCGACGAGCTTGAGCCTAACGAGGCTGGCCTGAAATTCTATGACGATCTGTTCGACGAATGCCTGAAGTACGGCATCGAACCGGTTATCACCCTGTCTCACTTCGAGATGCCTTTCCATCTGGTCACCGAATACGGCGGCTGGCGCAACCGTAAGCTGATCGACTTCTTCGTTCGTTTTGCAAAAGTGGTGTTCCAGCGCTACCAACATAAGGTGAAGTACTGGATGACCTTCAACGAGATCAACAACCAGGCCAACTTCCACGAAGACTTTGCGCCGTTCACGAACTCTGGGCTGAAGTACGCGCCGGGTGAAGATCGTGAGCCGGTGATGTTCCAGGCGGCACACTATGAGTTGGTGGCCAGCGCCCTGGCGGTGAAGGCGGGGCGCGAGATTAACCCGTCGCTGCAGATTGGCTGCATGATTGCCATGTGTCCTATCTACCCGCTGACCTGTGCGCCGGACGATATGATGATGGCGATGAACGCCATGCACCGCCGCTACTGGTTCACCGACGTGCACGTGCGCGGCAAGTACCCGCAGCACCTGCTCAACTACTTCGAACGTCGCGGCTTCGCGCTGGATATAACCGAAGAGGATAAAGCCGCGCTGAAGCAGGGCTGCGTCGATTACATTGGCTTCAGCTACTACATGTCCTTCGCCACCAAGGCGACGGCAGACAACCCGCAGCTGGATTACGACGAAAGCAAGAGCCTGGTCTCTAACCCGTACGTGCAGAAATCCGACTGGGGCTGGCAGATTGACCCGGTCGGGCTGCGCTACTCCCTGAACTGGTTCTGGGATCACTACCAGCTGCCGCTGTTTATCGTAGAGAACGGCTTTGGCGCGATCGACGTGCAGGAGAGCGACGGCACGGTGAACGACCAGTACCGTATTGACTACCTGGCCGCCCACATCCGCGAGATGAAAAAAGCGGTGGTGGAAGATGGTGTCGACCTGATGGGCTACACCCCGTGGGGCTGTATCGACCTGGTGTCTGCCGGCACGGGCGAAATGAAAAAACGCTACGGCTTTATCTTTGTGGATAAAGACAATGAAGGGAACGGCACGCTGAACCGCAGTAAGAAAAAATCGTTCGACTGGTATAAGCAGGTTATTGCGAGCAACGGCGATAACCTGTAATTGTCGGGTGGCGCTAACGCTTACCCGACCTACACTACACGTAGGCCCGCGTAAGCGCAGCGCCACCGGGCAGAACCCCGCCCCCAGGCCGGAGTCTCGCCTCCGGTTTTTTTGTCTCTAAATCACTTTGCTTGATATACGTCAAGCAACATGGGTATGGCCTAATCCGAAAAAAGCGGTATAATCCCGCGATTTTTTTGCGGACGCCACCTCAGAGGAGAAAGAGAATGAAGATTGTGGAAGTGAAACACCCACTCGTTAAACACAAGTTGGGCCTGATGCGTGAGCATGACATCAGCACGAAGCGTTTTCGCGAACTGGCATCTGAAGTCGGCAGCCTGCTGACCTACGAAGCGACCTCTGATCTGGAAACAGAAAAAGTCACCATCGAAGGCTGGAACGGCCCGGTGCAGGTTGAGCAGATCAAAGGTAAGAAAATTACCGTGGTGCCAATCCTGCGTGCCGGTCTCGGCATGATGGAAGGCGTGCTGGAGCACGTGCCAAGCGCGCGTATCAGCGTGGTGGGTATCTACCGTAACGAAGAAACCCTTGAGCCGGTTCCTTACTTCCAGAAGCTGGTCTCTAACATCGACGAGCGTATGGCGCTGGTGGTTGACCCAATGCTCGCAACCGGTGGTTCTATGATCGCGACCATCGACCTGCTGAAAAATGCGGGCTGTAACAGCATTAAGGTGCTGGTACTGGTTGCCGCTCCGGAAGGGATCGCGGCGCTGGAAAAAGCGCACCCGGACGTTGAGCTGTATACCGCCTCTATCGACCAGGGGCTGAACGAGCACGGGTACATCATCCCGGGGCTCGGCGATGCCGGTGATAAGATCTTTGGTACGAAATAATCGAATAACGATAAATAAGCCGACTTTGATAGTCGGCTTTTTTTTGAATAAAACACCAACAATACTACACAGAGGAAAACACTATGACGCGCCGTGCTATCGGGGTGAGTGAAAGACCGCCGCTTTTACAGACTATCCCGCTTAGTTTGCAGCACCTGTTCGCCATGTTTGGCGCAACCGTGCTGGTGCCAATCCTGTTCCACATTAACCCGGCCACCGTGCTGCTGTTCAACGGCATCGGTACGCTGCTGTACCTCTTTATCTGTAAAGGCAAAATCCCGGCGTATCTCGGGTCGAGCTTCGCCTTTATCTCGCCGGTGTTACTGCTGCTGCCGCTGGGTTATGAAGTCGCGCTGGGCGGCTTTATCATGTGTGGCGTCCTGTTCTGCGTGGTGTCCTTCATTGTGAAGAAAGCCGGTACCGGCTGGCTGGACGTGATGTTCCCCCCTGCGGCGATGGGCGCAATCGTTGCCGTCATCGGTCTTGAGCTGGCGGGAGTCGCGGCGAATATGGCCGGTCTGCTGCCTGCTGACGGCCAGTCACCGGATTCCAAAACCATTATCATCTCGCTGGTAACGCTGGGCGTAACGGTGTTTGGCTCAGTGCTGTTCCGCGGCTTCATGGCGATTATCCCGATCCTGATCGGCGTGCTGGCGGGCTATGCGCTCTCCTTCGCGATGGGCGTGGTGGACACCACCCCGATCGCTCAGGCCCACTGGTTCGCGCTGCCAACCTTCTATACGCCACGCTTTGAATGGTTTGCTATTTTCACCATTCTGCCTGCGGCGCTGGTGGTGATTGCGGAGCACGTCGGCCACCTGGTGGTGACGGCGAACATCGTTAAGCGCGATTTAATCCGTGACCCGGGTCTGCACCGCTCCATGTTTGCGAACGGTTTCTCCACCATCATCTCCGGTTTCTTCGGCTCGACGCCAAACACCACCTACGGCGAGAACATCGGCGTGATGGCGATTACCCGCGTCTACAGTACCTGGGTTATCGGCGGCGCGGCGATTATCGCCATTCTGCTCTCCTGCGTCGGCAAGCTGGCGGCAGCGATTCAGATCATTCCGGTACCGGTAATGGGCGGCGTTTCTCTGCTGCTGTACGGCGTGATCGGCGCCTCCGGTATTCGCGTGCTGATTGAATCCAAAGTGGATTACAGCAAGGCGCAAAACCTGATCCTGACCTCCGTTATCCTGATCATCGGCGTGAGCGGCGCGAAGGTGCACATCGGTGCGGCAGAGCTGAAGGGCATGGCGCTGGCTACCATCGTCGGCGTGGGCCTGAGCCTGATCTTCAAGCTGATCTCGGTCATCCGCCCGGAAGAAGAAATTCTCGACGCGGACGACAGCGAAAAAGCGTCACATTGATCGAAAAGTCGGGCGAGGGATCGCCCGGTTCTCTCCTTGCAGGTTCCGTGTTAAACTCCATTCCGATTTTACGTAGGATCTCTGGTTGAGGTATTTCTGAACGGACCGGCACAGCTCTCTCTGCCACTCTATCTCCCTGACGACGAAACTTTCGCGAGTTTCTGGCCGGGTGATAACCCCTCTTTACTGGCTGCACTGCAAAACGTGCTGCGTCAGGATCACAGCGGATACATCTATATCTGGTCACGCGAAGGTGCGGGGCGCAGCCATCTGCTGCATGCCGCCTGCGCGGAGCTTTCGGCGCGCGGAGATGCGGTAGGCTACGTGCCGCTGGATAAACGCACCTGGTTCGTACCTGAGGTGCTGGAGGGAATGGAACATCTCTCGCTGGTCTGCATCGATAATATCGAATGCGTGGCGGGGGACGAGCCGTGGGAAATGGCAATCTTTAACCTCTACAACCGCATTCTGGAGTCGGGCAAAACCCGGCTGCTGATCACCGGCGATCGTCCGCCTCGCCAGCTGAATCTTGGGCTGCCGGACCTGGCGTCTCGTCTGGACTGGGGGCAAATCTACAAGCTCCAGCCGCTGTCGGATGAAGATAAGCTTCAGGCGTTACAGCTGCGCGCAAAGCAGCGCGGGTTTGAGCTGCCGGAGGACGTGGGGCGCTTCCTGCTCAAGCGGCTGGATCGCGAAATGCGCACGCTGTTTGACACGCTCGATCAGCTCGATCGCGCCTCCATTACCGCCCAGCGCAAGCTGACCATTCCGTTTGTGAAAGATATTCTTAAGCTTTGAGTTTTTTGCCCGGTGGCGGCTGCGTCTTACCGGGCCTACGAAAACCTGCCGCCCTTTGTAGGCCGGGTAAGGCGCAGCCGCCACCCGGCTAAAGATCTCCCATCAGATGCTCCACCAGCATCGGGATCGGTCTTCCCGACGCCACGCTCCTGCCGCTCTCTCGCCACAGCGCCGTACCGCTGATATCCAGATGCGCCCACGGGATCGTCGGCGGGCAAAAGTGGTGCAGCAGCCACGCCGCCGACGCACTGATTGCCGCATTGTTGGTCGGCGTGTTGCACAGATCGGCGATGGCGCTGTCGGTCTGTTTTTTCAGCCGTGCATCCAGCGGCAGGGACCACACTTCATCGCCGCTCTGCTTGCCCGCCAGCGTCAGCGCCGCGCGCAGCGGTTCATCCTGCGTCATCAGCCCGCTCAGCTCATACCCCAGCGCCTTCACGACCGCGCCGGTTAAGGTCGCCATATCAATAATATAGCGCGCCTGCGGATGGCACTGGCTGGCCCAGGCGATGGCGTCCGCCAGCACCAGTCGGCCTTCGGCATCGGTGTTGTTGATTTCAACCGTGATGCCGTTGCAGGCCGTCGCCACCGTGCCGGGCTGCATGGCGTCCGGGCCGATGGCATTTTCCGCCAGCGCCAGCACGCCCATGATGCGCACGGGCAGCGCCAGCTCTGCGACGGTCAGCATCAGGCCCAGAACGTTAGCCGCACCGCACATGTCGTATTTCATGGTGTACATGCCCGCGCCTTCCTTCAGCCACAGGCCTCCGGTATCGAAGGTAATGCCTTTACCCACATAGCAGCGCACCGGGCCGTCGTTGACGCCGTCATAATGGATCGCCAGCAGGCGCGGCGGACAGGTCGCCCCTTTGCCGACGGCGTGCAGCAGCCCCAGACCCTGCTCAGCAATAGCCTTTTCGTTCAGCACGTCGCAGCGCAGGGCGGGGAAGGCGGCACAGAGCCTTTGCGCCTCTTCCACCACAAACTGCGGCGTGCATCGATCGGACGGGATATCCGCAAGACGTCGCGCCGCGACCATGCCGCGGGCGATGGCCTGCTGCTGGCGGAAAACACCCTCCAGTTTTGCCTGCTGTTCCGGCAGGCAGAGGGCGGTAATGTGCGTAAGGCGCACCGTGGATTCATCCGTTTTCTTCAGCTTCAGGTCGCTCAGCCTGTGCGCCTGATTAAAGAGAAAGCGTAGTACCTGCGCCAGCACCACATCGTCGATATCGGTAACGTCCAGTATCAGCTCGGGGCTGACGGGCGAGGCCAGCAGCGGGCGCAGCGCCGTCAGTAATCCTTCGGTCAGGCTATCCTTCCAGAGGGCATCCGGCAGCAGGGTGATCCGGGCAAACGGGGCGCAGCCAAAGCGGGTGTCAGCGATGCTGGCAGACTCGCGCATTTCCGCGACAAGCGCCGTTTCGGGCAAATGCGTACAGGAGGCGGACGCAATCAAATGGCTTTGCGGAGCCGCGTCAGAAAGCGCGGTGATAAACTGATACGTAATCATCATGACTCCTCAATTGGCGCGCGGATCCGCGCGGCATAGGCCTGCATCCACTCATCGTCTACGGCGTAATAATGCGTTTTCTCGCGCAGGCGTTCGGTACGAAAAACGGTGAGGGGCTGGCGAGCCGTCGCCACCACGAACGAGAAGGTTTTGATGTTGGTGGCGGCCCCGAACTCGCCTCTCTTGTTCATGCACACCACGGAAAGATCGCCCGCACGGCCAAAGCGCGACATCAGCTTGTCTTCCAGCTCGAACACCACTGAATCTGCCGCCTGCTGCGGCGTCATACCCTGCGCCATTCGGCGGACAATTTCGTAGCTGGTGCAGCCTTTCATCAGATCTTCACCGACGCCCGTGGCGGTGGCGGCGCCGGTTTCACTGTCGCAGTAAAAGCCGGAACCAATAATGGGCGAATCACCAATGCGGCCGCGTTTTTTCATGAACAGGCCGCTGGTGGAGGTGGCGACGCTCATTGACCCTTGTTTATCGAGGCCGATAATGCCGACGGTGTCATGCCCGTCGTAAGGGCTTAAGCCCTTATCCAGCGTTTCGCGGCAGCGTTTGCGGTAGTGCTGCATGGCGCGCTCGGTGAGCATAGTTTTGTCGGCGAAGCCCTGGCTCAGCGCCCATTCCCGCGCGCCCTGGCCGACCAGCAGGCTGTTGTAGCGCTGGCGGCTTAACGCATGCGCCACGCGCACCGGGTTGGCGATATCCACCAGGTTGCCCACGGCACCAAACGCCAGCGTATCGCCGTCCATGTAGGCGGCGTCCAGCTCCACTTCGCCATTTTCGGTGGGCAGCCCGCCGTAGCCGACGGATTTATAAAACGGAAAGTCTTCGACGGCGGCGACGGCATTCACCACCGCTGCAGAGACCGGTTTACCCGCAGCCAGCGCAGACGCAGACTCCGTAACGCCTTCAAGCGCCATTCTCCAGGTCGCGATAATTCCCCACATGCTTTACTCCTGTTTTGCAAGGGTGGTGTCGGTTTGCGTAACGGTGGCCATTTCCGCCGCGCGGTACTGTTTGTCCAGGATACGCATGAAAGGCAGGTACAGCATGGCGCCAATCAGCAGGTTTATAAGCTGCATGACGCTGCCGCTCAGGTGTCCGGTAACGATAAAGCCGCTGATGACCGGCGGCAGCGTCCAGGGAATAAACACCCCGGTGGTGACGGCAACCGCGCCAATCTTCATCGCCGCATACTGCACGGTGACCAGCACCAGCGGCACCAGGTTGAACGGGATGAGCATGATCGGGTTCATGATCACCGGCAGACCAAACAGGATCGGTTCGTTGATGTTAAACACCGATGCCCCGGCGCCGAGGCGCGCCACTTCACGCATGTTTTTGCTGCGGGCGAAAATCAGCATCGCAATCACCAGCGACAGCGTGGCCCCCGCGCCGCCCATCCAGATCATGTCAAAAAACTGTTCAGTAATAATGTGCGGCGGCGTCGTGCCTGCCTGAATCGCGGCGATGTTGTCGGTCTGGTTCTCCATCCACAGTGGGCGAATGATGCCGTTGATCATCGAGCCGGAGTTAATGCCCACTGACCACAGAATGGTGATGCTGAACACCGTCATCAGCGCGCCAAAGTAAGAGGTGCCGTAGTGGCGCACCGGCGTGGCAACCACTTCGTAAATAAACTGGTGGATGGTGTTGTAGTGGGTGTTTTCAAACACGATGCGGATACCCAGCACCAGAATCATCACCAGCAGGGCCGGGATCAGCGCGGCGAACGACTCCTGCACCGCAGGCGGCACGCCGTCCGGCATTTTGATAACCAGCTTTTTGCGCTTCAGCCAGCAGAACAGCTCCGTCCACAGCAGGGAACCGATCATCGCCACGAACAGCCCTTTACTGCCAATCCACTCCACTGGAATAACGGTGATACCGCCGTTCTCCGCCACTTTGATAAACGGCGTCAGGATGAGAAAGGCGACCAGCGCCAGGATGCCGCAGGAGATGCGATCCTCGCCATAATGTTCTGCCAGGCGGAAGGCCACCAGGAAGCTGATGAACAGCGACATGGTGGAGAACACCGCGTTGAACGGGATTTCTATGATGGCGCTCCAGCTCTCACCAAAGGCCTGAGACATAAACTGCTGATAGGCTTGATTAGGGAACGACGAGATCACCAGCAGAATAGAGCCGACGATGATAAACGGCATGAATGACACGTAGGCGCCGCGAATGGCCCCGAGATGGCGCTGCTGGGCCGTTTTGGCCGCCAGCGGCATCAGTTTTGATTCAAGAAATCCCAGAACATTGTTCATTGTGAACTCCGTACAAGATTGAGGGGTGTTGTTTGTGTTATGTCTGGGGATTATCAGTGAAGCGCGGCGAGCGAAAGGTGAAATCGGTCACAAAGAAATCGCTGTTGTAGTATAAATCTCATAAGATTGGTTCTGAGGATCCTGCGATGGAAATTAAATTGCATGCTAATGCCACCACGACGCCGCGCATTCGTCGCTATCTTCAGCAGTCAGATAAAAGCGACAGAGAGCTTGCTGCCGAGCTGGGTATTTCGGTCACTACCGTCAGGCGCTGGCGCAACCGCGAGCAGGTTTCGGATAATCATACGACGCCAAAAGTGATACACAAAGCATTGAGACAGGAGCAGGTTGCGCTGGTCAATGCCCTGCGGGATATCACTGGCGCTCCGCTGGACGAACTGCTGCAGATGGTCAATAGCGGACTCGGGATTGCCGTCTCCCGTGCGACCCTGAACCGCTACCTCAAACCGGCTTCGGTAAAGCAGAAGGGCGCGACGTTGCAGGGAAAAAAGGCGCTGAAGGCAGGTATCGTGCCGCAAAAACTCCTGTTACATCATCAGCCTTTGTCGCTGCATATGGACGATGGCGGGGAACAGCATCTGCTGTGGGCGCGTGAATCCGTGAGCGGCTGGTGCTACGCCCGGCTGTACGCGGGCATTTCTCCGCAGCTGCTGGCCCACTGGGCGAACGACGCGCTGGCAGCCTGTCCGGCTGATATTCAATCTGTTGAGACTTTTGGTTTCGAGGTGAAGCTTGGGGAGCGTAATACCACCGTGACAGCGCATCCGCAGCAGCACCGTGCCGTTCAGGTCGATCTACCGCTATGTGAAATCATCCCGCGTCTGAGCAGTGAACCGGCTGGCGAGCTGTTGATCCAGCTGTGCGAATTTTACAACCGCGGAAAAGCGCAGAAAAAGCTGGGAGAGAGTACGCCGCAGGCCTTTCTGGAAGCGCTGCGGCATAAGAACTAGAGGATCTCGAGCACGTCTTCCGGCGGGCGTCCAATGCGCGCCTGGCCGTTCGCTACCACAATCGGGCGCTCAATCAGCTTTGGATTTTCAACCATCGCCTGGATCAGCTCAGCCTCGGTGAGACGGCTGTTATCCAGGTTAAGCGACTTATACAGATCTTCTTTCTGGCGCATCAGCTCTCTTGCACTGCCCATTCCCAGCATGTGCAGCAGCTGGCGGAGGGTTTGCGCGTCAGGTGGGGTGTCGAGGTACAGCACCACTTCCGGCTCCACGCCGTTAGACTTCAGCAGGCTCAGGGTATCGCGGCTCTTGGAGCAGCGAGGGTTGTGATAAATTTTTACGGCGTCTGTCATGACGTGAATTCTCCTTTATTACATCTTCTCGTACGGCTTAAAGCGCTGCTGCAGGCCGCGCAGCTGATCGATACGCGCGTCGTAACGGGCCTGCTGGAGGCTGCCGAGCTTGACCTGCGCGCTGGCGCTGCTGAGCGCGGAAATCGCCTGATCGAGGCGGCCCACCAGGGCAAAACCTTCGGCACGCGCTGCCAGCTCCTGATCGCGGTTGCCGAGCTGGGCTTCCGCCTGGGCGAGCAGATCCCAGCCGTTTTGATCGTCTTTATTGTTAAAAGTATAGCGGTTCAGAATGGTCGCCGCTTCGCCAGGCTGACCGGCCTGTAAGTAAGCGTTCGCCAGGTTAAGCTGCAGCACCGGGTTGGTACGGACGTCTTTCGCCCCTTTCAGACGGTTGATCGCATCGGCCGTTTTCTTCTGGCCCAGATCGATATCCGTCGACAGATCGAGGTACCACGGGTTGTTCGGGTCTGCAGCCAGAAGCGGCTGCAGCGCTTTGCGCGCCTCGTCGTATTTGCTGGCTTCCATCGCCTGGAGCGCCTGACCATACTGCGCGGCGTTTTTCTCACGCACGTTGCCTTTCGCCAGGGTATCCAGCAGGTCGCTGGTGAGCTGGTTACGCCCGGAATTGTACATCCCAAGCGTTCTCACCTTCGCCATGTAGAAATCCTGTGATGACTGGACCACGACCGGACGCATCTGGTTGGCACGGTTGCGCGCGTCCGACAGGCGGCTTTCCGGCAGCGGGTGGGTCAACAGAATTTCCGGCGGACGGGAAGAGTAACGCGCCTGATCGAGCAGTTTTTCCAGGAAGCTCGGCATGGCCTGCGGGTCAAAGCCCGAACGCTGCAGCACCTGAATCCCGATGCGGTCCGCTTCCTGTTCGTTTTGCTGGGTAAAGCTGATCATCCCCTGGCGCGTTCCCGCCAGCGTACCGGTCAGGGCCGCCATCCCGGCCTGCGGGCTGGCCATCGCCAGCAGAATAGAGCCCAGCGCGCCCACCCAGGTGAGGGGGGCGTTACGTTTCTGGTCTTCCATGGCGCGCGCCAGGTGCCGCTGGGTGACGTGCGAAATTTCGTGCGCCATCACCGAGGCCAGCTGGCTTTCGTTGTCAGAGTAACGGAATAACGCCGAGTGCAGCACCACATTTCCGCCAAAGAAGGCGAAGGCGTTGATTTCGTCATTATTGATTAAATAGAAATGGAAGGGCGTTTTTACCGAGTCGGCGTGCGACACCAGGCGCATCCCCAGCCCGTTAATGTACTGTACCAGCAAAGGGTCGTTGATCAGCGGGGCGCTGCCGCGCAGCTGGCGAACATAGTAATCCCCCATTTGCATCTCTTGCCCAATAGAGAGCGTGCTTCCTGCTGTGGTGCCCATGTCCGGCAATGTATCGGACGAGTCAGCAAAAGCGGGCAACACCTGACCGACCGTCACCGCGGCAATCAGTGTTGCAACCAGTGTTTTTCTCAACTGCCTGAACATAACCACTGTCCTGTATGTTGGATGTGCTAATTTGACCGATGAACCGGCATAACGTTCATCTCTGCTGCTCTGCGAGTGTAGCCGTGTTACAGCATGAAGAAAATCCCATTCATCAGGCTTTTGCGGATTGCGATCGGGATACAAAAAGCGAAAGTCTTTTTTGTGACAGTTAGATACAATTCACCGTCTCACTCCCGCCATTCGATTCAGGGAAGGGTTGTATGCTCGAAATGTTAATGCAGTGGTACCGGCGTCGGTTCAGCGACCCGGAAGCCATTGCTTTGTTGGTTATTCTGGTTGCCGGGTTCGGTATTCTGTTCTTCTTCAGCGGCCTGCTCGCCCCACTGCTGGTGGCGATTGTGCTGGCGTACCTGCTGGAGTGGCCGACGGCGCGCCTGGAGCACATCGGCTGTTCCCGGCGCTGGGCGACCAGCATCGTACTGGTGCTGTTTGTCGGCATCCTGCTGTTGATGGCCTTTGTGGTGATGCCGGTTGCCTGGCAGCAGGGAATTAACCTGATCCGCGACATGCCCGGCATGTTGAACAAGCTGTCTGATTTTGCCGCCACGCTGCCGCGCCGTTACCCGGCCCTGATGGATGCCGGGATTATCGACGCGATGGCCGAAAATATGCGCGCCCGCATCATGACGATGGGCGATTCGGTGGTGAAGTACTCTCTGGCCTCGCTGGTCGGGCTGCTGACGCTGGCGGTTTACCTTGTGCTCGTGCCGCTGATGGTCTTCTTCCTGGTGAAAGATAAAGATCAGATGCTCAACGCCGTGCGCCGTATTCTGCCGCGCAACCGCGGTCTGGCAGGACAGGTCTGGGAAGAGATGAACCAGCAGATCACCAACTATATTCGCGGCAAGGTGCTGGAGATGATTGTCGTGGGGGTAGCAACCTGGATTGGCTTCCTTATTTTCGGGCTGAACTACTCGCTGCTGCTGGCGGTGCTGGTGGGGCTGTCGGTCCTGATCCCGTACATCGGCGCGTTTGTGGTGACCATTCCGGTTGTTGGCGTCGCGCTGTTCCAGTTTGGGCTGGGGACAGAGTTCTGGAGCTGCTTTGCGGTGTATCTGATTATTCAGGGCCTGGACGGTAACCTGCTGGTGCCGGTGCTGTTCTCCGAAGCGGTGAACCTGCATCCGCTGGTGATTATCTTATCCGTGGTGATTTTCGGCGGGCTGTGGGGATTCTGGGGCGTGTTCTTTGCGATTCCGCTGGCGACGCTGATTAAAGCCGTGGTCCACGCGTGGCCGGATGTGCCGGCGGTGGAAGAGAAGTAGTTTTTGTGCGGCCCGATGCTCTCTCTCCGACCCTCTCCTATGGGAGAGGGGGAAAACACTAAAAACGGCAACCTGGGTTGCCGTTTTGCTGTTTATCAGGAGTTCTCTTTCAGCCAGTTCAACACCACGTCGTGGTGGTTGCTGGTTTTGAAGTCGTCAAACACATGTTCAACTTTACCGTCGGCGTCAATCAGGAAGCTGATGCGGTGAATACCGTCGTAGGTTTTACCCATAAACGTCTTCTCGCCCCAGACGCCGAATTGCTCGCATACCTGATGGTCTTCATCAGAAAGCAGCGTGAAGTTCAGCAGCTCTTTTTCAGCAAATCGTGACAGCTTTTCTGGTTTATCCGTGCTGATACCCAGCACTTCCACGCCGACTTTTTTCAAGTCGTCCATGTTGTCGCGTAAGCCGCAGGCCTGTACGGTGCAGCCGGGGGTCATGGCTTTCGGGTAGAAATAGACCAGAACACGCTGTCCCTGGAAGTCGGTCAAATTTACTTGCTCGCCGTCTTGATCCGGTAAGCTAAATTTCGGTGCGATGTCACCGGCTTTCAGTGGGTTCATTACTCAACTCCATCCTGTTCGTGCTGCGAATAATTGACGACGCTTATACTGCCCTGCGCGTTTAATTCTGTACAGAGGGCTTTGAACGCTTGCTCGATATTTGACGCATCCTGTGAGGCAGGGCTGTGCGCGGTAATTTGAATAAACAGCACCGGAAGACCCTGGTCATCGCTTGTCTGCGTACGGGAAACCAGTTCGGCAATATTCATCTGGTGGCTGTCAAAAAGCGCCGTGAAACGCTCAATCAGATGCGGAGAATCAGGCACTTCAACCTGTACCCAGACAGTAGAAGGCAGTGCCGGACGCGGACGCGCAGTGGTGCGCTTCATGACAATCAACAAATCCAGTTCGGCCCCTTTCAGCGGCAGGGTCGATTCAATCAACGTAATGGCGTTCCATGTCCCGGAAAGCAACATAATAAATGTGAACTCTTCGCCAAGCATCGCCAGACGGCTGTCTTCGATATTACAGCCGCAGCTGCTTACGTGACGGGTGATGGTGTTCACGATACCCGGCCTGTCGGCACCCAGCGCAGTGATAACCAGGTAATGTTGTGATGAGGTTGTCAAACCTGTTCTTCCTTTGCATGGTTAAGTCTTCCTAAGGAAAGCATAAAAAAAACATGCATACAACCGCCTGAGAGCCTCAGGTCGCTTGCTTTTATTACAGTTCCAAACGTAACATTGAGGCTCTTGTTCGCACAGAGGATGGCTCATGTTCACGGGAAGTATTGTCGCGCTTGTTACACCGATGGATGAAAAAGGTAATGTCTGCCGGTCAAGCATGAAGAAGCTCATTGATTACCATGTCGCCAACGGAACCTCGGCGATCGTTTCGGTAGGGACTACCGGTGAATCCGCAACGCTGAGCCACGACGAGCACGGCGATGTGGTGATGCTGACCCTGGAACTGGCTGACGGACGTATTCCGGTCATCGCGGGGACAGGCGCTAATGCAACCGCAGAAGCTATCAGCCTGACCAAACGTTTTAACGACAGCGGCATCGTTGGCTGTCTGACGGTGACCCCATATTACAACCGACCTACTCAGGAAGGTTTGTTCCAGCACTTCAAAGCCATCGCTGAACATACTGACTTGCCACAAATTCTGTATAATGTGCCGTCCCGTACCGGTTGCGATATGCTGCCGGAAACCGTTGGTCGTCTCTCGGAAGTAAAAAATATTATCGGTATTAAAGAGGCGACAGGGAACTTAAGCCGCGTTCATCAGATCAAAGAGCTGGTTTCAGACGACTTTATCCTGTTGAGTGGTGATGATGCGACCGCGCTGGACTTTATGCAGCTCGGTGGTCATGGCGTGATCTCCGTAACGGCAAACGTTGCGGCGCGCGATATGGCAGAAATGTGCAAACTGGCCGCAGCCGGTCACTTTGATGAAGCGCGTGTCATTAATCAGCGTCTGATGCCGCTGCACAATAAATTATTTGTCGAACCCAATCCGATCCCAGTGAAATGGGCATGTAAGGAGTTGGGACTTGTAGCATCCGACACGCTGCGTCTGCCAATGACACCGATTACCGACCACGGTCGTGACATCGTCAGGGCGGCGCTGAAGCATGCCGGTTTGCTGTAGAGTTTAGGGAGATTTGATGGCTTATTCAGTACAGAAGTCGCGCCTGGCGAAGGTTGCGAGTGTTTCGCTTGTTATGCTGCTCGCTGCCTGTAGTTCAGATTCGCGCTACAAGCGCCAGGTGAGCGGTGATGAATCCTATCTGGATGCGACCCCGCTTGCTGAACTTCACGCACCGGCTGGTATGATCCTGCCGATTCAGAACGGCGATTATAATATTCCCGTGACCAACGGCAGCGGCCTGGTCGGTAAAGCGCTTGATATTCGTCCGCCAGCACAGCCTCTGGCGCTGGTCAGCGGGGCGCGTACCCAGTTCACCGGTGATACGGCGTCTCTGATGGTTGAGAGCGCGCGCGGTAGCTCGCTGTGGCCGCAGGTTGTCAGCGTCATTCAGTCGAAGAACTACACCATCGATAAACGCGATGACGCCAGCCAGACGTTAACCACCGACTGGGTCGAATGGAACCGTCTGGATGAAGACCAGCAGTACCGCGGTCGCTATCAAGTCTCCGTAAAACCACAGGGTTATCAGCAGGCGGTCAACGTTAAGCTGTTGAACCTTGAGCAGGCGGGTAAACCGGTTGCGGATGCCGCGTCCCTGCAGCGTTACAGCACCGAAATGCTGAACGTGATTGCCGCGGGTCTGGATAAGACCGCTACCGATGCCGCCAACGCCGCGCAGAGCCGCAACGGCGCGACCTTCGATGTACAAAGCGGTGCGGATGATACCGGCCTGCCAATGCTGGTGGTGCGTGCACCGTTTAACCAGACCTGGCAGCGTCTGCCAGCGACGCTGGAAAAAGTGGGCATGAAAGTGACCGACAGCACGCGTTCAACCGGCAGCATGACGGCAACGTATAAGCCGCTCTCCGACAGCGCATGGCAGGAGCTGGGCGCGAAAGATCCCCAGCTTGCCTCCGGTGACTACAAGATTCAGGTAGGCGACCTTGATAACCGCAGCAGTCTGCAGTTTATCGATCCAAAAGGTCACACGCTGACCCAGTCGCAGAACGATGCGCTGGTCGCTGTCTTCCAGGCAGCATTCAGCAAATAAATACGAGGGCTGGGGAATCCAGCCCTTTTTATTTTAGTGCTACGCAAACGTGTGCGTGGCATAATATCCCCAGTTTTGAACACAAATCATCACACCAGGAGTAATGAAGATGCAGAAGCAAGCTGAGTTGTATCGTGGCAAAGCGAAGACCGTATACAGCACGGAAAACCCGGATCTGTTGGTGCTCGAGTTCCGCAATGATACGTCAGCAGGGGATGGCGCACGCATTGAGCAGTTCGATCGTAAGGGCATGGTGAACAACAAGTTTAACCACTTCATTATGACCAAACTGGCCGAAGCGGGCATCCCGACCCAGATGGAAGCGTTGCTGTCCGATACGGAATGTCTGGTGAAAAAACTGGATATGGTTCCGGTTGAGTGCGTTATTCGTAACCGTGCGGCGGGCTCCCTGGTGAAGCGTCTCGGCATTGAAGAAGGTATCGAACTGAATCCACCGCTGTTCGACCTGTTCCTGAAAAACGATGCCATGCACGACCCGATGGTCAACGAATCCTACTGCGAAACCTTCGGCTGGGCGAACCAGGAGAACCTGGCGCGCATGAAAGAGCTGACCTACAAAGCCAACGACGTGTTGAAAAAGCTGTTTGATGACGCGGGTCTGATCCTCGTCGACTTCAAGCTGGAGTTTGGTCTGTTCAAAGGCGAAGTGGTGCTGGGCGATGAGTTCTCACCGGACGGTAGCCGCCTGTGGGATAAAGAAACCCTGGATAAAATGGACAAAGACCGTTTCCGTCAGAGCCTGGGTGGCCTGATTGAAGCGTACGAAGCGGTTGCTCACCGTTTAGGCGTTAAGCTCGACTAACTTCCTCACTTGCCAAAGGATGTTTGCATCCTTTGGCGTCTTACCTTTGTTTCCTATGGTAATCTTGCCGTTAACCGCCTACGATCATAGCTATTATAAATGGAATAGTTCGAGGTGGTTATGCGCTGGCAAGGGCGTCGTGAAAGTGACAATGTAGAAGACAGACGCAGTGATGGTGGCGGCGGTCCTTCAATGGGTGGGCCAGGCTTCCGGTTACCCAGCGGCAAGGGCGGTATCATCCTGCTGATTGTCGTGCTGGTTGCGGGGTATTACGGCGTCGATCTCACCGGTTTAATGACCGGTCAGCCGCTGCAACAGCAGCAGCATTCTCAGCGCTCCATCAGCCCGAATGAAGATGAAGCGGCCAAATTTACCTCCGTTATTCTCGCCACAACAGAAGACACCTGGAGTCAGCTGTTTGAGAAGATGGGGCGTACCTACCAGCAGCCGAAGCTGGTGATGTACCGGGGGGCAACCCGCACCGGATGCGGTACCGGGCAATCTGTGATGGGGCCGTTCTACTGCCCGGCAGACGGCACCGTCTATATCGATCTCTCTTTTTACGATGACATGAAACGCAAGCTTGGCGCTGACGGTGATTTTGCCCAGGGCTACGTGATCGCGCATGAAGTCGGCCATCACGTGCAAAAGCTGCTGGGAATTGAGCCAAAAGTGCGCCAGCTTCAGCAAAATGCGTCTCAGGCGGAAGTGAACCGCCTTTCCGTTAAAATGGAGCTGCAGGCGGACTGCTTCGCGGGCGTCTGGGGCCATAGCATGCAGCAGCAGGGCGTGCTGGAATCCGGCGATCTTGAAGAGGCGTTAAATGCCGCTCAGGCTATCGGTGACGACCGTCTTCAGCAGCAGAGCCAGGGGCGCGTCGTGCCGGACAGCTTCACTCACGGTACTTCACAGCAGCGCTATAGCTGGTTCAAACGCGGCTTCGACAGCGGCGATCCGGCGCAGTGTAATACCTTCGGCAAAGCGATGTAATGCTGGAGTTTGAACAGCTGATAAGCGAGCTTGAGCGCACCGGCCATCGTCGGCTGGTGGTGCTCAGCGGTGAGGCGCAGTGGACGTTAACCCAGGCGCTTGCCCTGCGTGATGCCTTGCCCGGAGACTGGGTAAGGCTTGACGAACATCCTTCAAAAGCCATCAGCGGCCTGCTGGGACGCGAGTTCCGGCATGCCGTTTTTGACGCCAGCGCCGGGTTTGATGTCGCCGCGTTTGCCGCCCTGAGCGGAACGCTGAGCGCCGGAAGCCTTCTGGTGCTGCGGGTTCCGACGCTCGACGCGTGGCCCGGGTTGCCAGACAGCGATTCACTGCGCTGGAGCGACGGCGCCGAAGCGATAGCCACGCCGCATTTTGTCCACCATTTCTGCCGGACGATTGCCGCCGATCCCGACGCGATTGTTTGGCTTCAGGGCCGCGCGTTATCCCTTCCGCCTTTACCCGACGCGCCTGACTGGCAGCCTGCCAGCGGCGCCCCGCAGCGCGAGCAGGCTGAGATCCTGGATGTGCTGCAGGGGATGGTGGAGGGCATCGCGGCCGTCACCGCCGCGCGCGGGCGCGGAAAATCAGCCCTGGCGGGCATGCTGCTGAACCGCATTGCGGGCAGCGCCGTGGTTACCGCGCCGTCGAAGGGGGCAACGGATATCATCGCCCGCTTCGCCGGAGAGCGTTTTCATTTTATGGCCCCGGACGCGCTGCTTGCCTCTTCACACCGGGCTGACTGGCTGATTGTCGATGAAGCCGCTGCTATCCCTGGACCTGTGCTGGAAAAGCTAGCTGTCCGTTTCCCTCGCGTGCTGTTGACCACCACGGTGCAGGGATATGAAGGAACGGGCCGGGGATTCTTGCTTAAATTTTGCGGTCGGTTTGCCGGGCTGCAGCGCTACAGCTTATCTACACCGGTACGCTGGGCGGCGGGCTGTCCGCTTGAGCGGGTTGTCGCCAGCGCGCTGCTGTTTGACGATACGCTGATTGACCGCCGCCCGGAAGGAGAGGTTCGTCTAACGTCTCTGACGCCAACGGCATGGGAAAGCCGCCCGACGCTTGCAGCGAGCGTATACGAGCTCCTCTGCGCGGCGCATTATCGCACCTCGCCGCTTGATTTACGCCGCATGATGGACGCGCCCGGGCAGCAGTTTGCCGTTGCCGAAACGGACCCGGTTATCGCCGGGGCGCTCTGGCTGGTGGAGGAGGGCGGGCTCTCCCCTGAGCTTAGCCGCGCCGTATGGGCAGGATACCGGCGTCCGCGCGGTAACCTGGTGGCGCAGTCTCTGGCGGCGCACGGCGGCTCTCCGCTGGCGGCGACGCTCAGAGGACGTCGGGTGACCCGCATTGCCGTACATCCTCACCGTCAGCGGGAAGGGATTGGCCAGGCGCTTATTCGCAGCGCCAGCGGCGAAGATTATCTGTCGGTGAGCTTCGGCTATACCGATGAGCTGTGGCGTTTCTGGCAGCAGTGTGGGTTTGTGCTGGTGCGGATGGGCAGCCATCGTGAAGCCAGCAGCGGATGCTACACCGCGATGGCGTTGCGGCCGCAGAGCGAGGCCGGGCGTCAGCTGTGCGAGCAGGCGCAGCAGCGTCTGAAGCGCGATGCGCGGGTGCTATCGGCCTGGAACGGTGAAAAGATCCCCGTGGAAGACGGCTGGGAAGCTACCCTTAATAATGACGACTGGCTGGAGCTGGCGGGGTTTGCTTTTGCGCATCGGGCGTTTTCAACCTCGGTTGCCGCGCTGACGCGGCTGTTGTTAACCGTGGACATGCCGCTTCCGGCCCTGCGTGGGAAAATGGAAGGGAAAGTGGAAGACGTCGGGCGAAAAGCGTTGCTGGCAACGTTGCGGAGTGAAGCCGCACAAGCGATTGAAAGCCTTGACTATCCGCGCTGCCAGCAGCTGAAAGAAGATATTTTGCAATGGCAATTTTTTCAATGACTTCTTCAGTAAAGTGGCATGGTCATTCACGTCGGGAGGCGTAGAATCCAGGTCATCTATTAAGGAGACCACCATGAAACACGACCATTTTGTTGTTCAAAGCCCTGACAAACCGGCTAAACAGTTGCTGCTTCTGTTTCATGGCGTTGGCGATAATGCCGTCAATATGGGTCAGATTGGCAGCTGGTTTGCGCCCGTTTTTCCGGAGGCATTGATTGTCAGCATCGGTGGCGTAGAGCCATGCGGTCCGAACGGACGCCAGTGGTTCTCTGTTCAGGGCGTGACGGAAGAGAACCGTCAGGCTCGCATCGACGCCATCATGCCCACCTTTATCGACATCGTCCGCTACTGGCAGCAGCAAAGCGGCGTGGGTGCTGACGCGACCGCGCTGATTGGCTTCTCGCAGGGGTCAATCATGTCGCTGGAAAGCGTAAAAGCGCAGCCGGGTCTGGCGTCACGCGTCATTGCGTTTAACGGCCGATTTGCGACGTTACCGACAAGCGCGACCACGCAAACCACGATCCATCTGATCCACGGTGGTGAAGACCGGGTAATTGAGCTCTCGCATGCGGTTGCCGCCCAGGAAGCGCTGATTCGCGAAGGTGGGGACGTGACGCTGGATATCGTGGACGATCTGGGCCACGCGATTGACGACCGTAGCATGCAGTTCGCGCTCGATCGTTTGCGCTATACCGTACCGAAGCACTACTTTGATGAAGCGCTCAGCGGCGGTAAGCCGGATAACGATGATATTGTAGAGTTTATGTGAGGTTTCCCCCTCTCCCGGGGAGAGGGGGAACTTAACGATTACTTCTTCTGGTCCTTGTTCGGCCAGTCGTCATCGTCCCACTTGTCGTTAAAATCACGGTGCGGGGGAAGATCCGGTTTGTTGGCGAGAAATTTTTTATGGTCAACGCGCTTAAGATCTTTAATCACGTTCAGCAGTACGCCAACCAGAAAAACTAACACCAGAATCCACCAGTACTTTGAAAGCCAATCCATTCGCTATTCCTCTCAGAGTGTTCGTCAGGCGACGAGTTGCTCCATAATACGTTGATACATACGGGCCAGCAGTTGCAAATCTGCCGCATTAACACACTCATTGATTTTATGAATGGTTGCGTTCACTGGACCCAGTTCGACAACCTGGGCGCCCATACGGGCGATAAAGCGTCCGTCTGAGGTGCCACCCGTTGTCAGCAGCTGTGGCTTAATTTCATTATAGTGCTCGATGGCGTTCACCACCGCATCCACCAGTTTGCCACGCTGCGTCAGGAACGGCTGGCCGGAAAGCCACCACTCCACGGTGTAGCGCAGGTGATATTTTTCCAGCAGGGCGATGACGCGCGCCTTGATCATCTCATCGGTCAGTTCGGTGCTGAAGCGGAAGTTAAACTGGACGAAGTAATCACCCGGGATCACGTTGTTGCTGCCGGTCCCGGCCTTGACGTTCGCGATCTGCATGCTGGTCGGCGGGAAGAATTCGTTGCCTTTATCCCACTCGATGCCCACCAGCTCGCTCAGCATCGGCGCAGCGCGATGAACCGGGTTATCGGCCAGATGCGGATAAGCAACGTGCCCCTGAACGCCGTGAATGGTCAGGTTACAGGTCAGCGAGCCGCGGCGCCCGTTTTTGACGACATCGCCCACCACTTCGGTACTGGACGGCTCACCGACCAGACAGTAGTCGAGACGCTCGTTACGCGCCATCAGGGCTTCAACGACCTTCACGGTACCGTTATGGGCGCTGGCTTCTTCGTCGGAGGTGATTAAAAACGCGAGACGGTTTTTGTGGTTCGGATGCTGAGCCACAAAGCGTTCTGCCGCCACGACCATCGCCGCCAGCGAGCCTTTCATGTCTGCCGCGCCGCGACCAAACAGCATGCCGTCGCGGATAGTCGGCTCAAACGGCGGGTTGATCCAGCGATCCGCGTCACCGGCGGGAACGACGTCAGTATGCCCGGCAAAGGCCAGCGTTTCACCCTGGCCGCGCCACGCCCAGAAGTTCTGGGTATCGCCAAAATCCATGCGTTCAACGGTAAAACCGATGGCACGCAGGCGCTCAATCATAAGTGCCTGACAACCTGCGTCGTCCGGGCTAAGGGAAGGACGGCGAATAAGCTGCTGAGTCAGCTCAATGACCGGGCATGACATAAACTACACCTCAACGAAAAAAGTCGGAATAAAGGGTTTCACTGAAACCCAGCAGCATAGGCTGCCCTGGCGCGCAGAGCAATGGGCGTTTGATAATTGCCGGCATCTCGAGCATCAGTTTTGCCGCGCTGTCGGCGTCGTTGATGCTGGCGCGCAGAGATTCGTCCAGCTTACGCCAGGTGGTGCCGCGCGTGTTCAGCAGTGCTTCCCACCCCAGTTCGCCGATTGCGCTATGCAGAAATTCTGCATCAAGCCCGTCGGCACGGTAATCGTGGAAGCGATACTCCACGCCGTTTGCTTCCAGCCAGCGGCGGGCTTTTTTGATGGTGTCGCAATTTTTAATGCCGTACATTACAACCATGGTGAATCCTTTTGACCTAATGATGATTAAATGTTCAGTAAATTCGAAGATATATCCTTAAGTGGAATATAACACATTCAGGAATCGTCTGGATTTACACTTCTTCTTAATTCAACTCACATCTGTACGCTGAATATTCTTTCACCCTTTAAGCATAGATGTCCATAAAGTTTAAATTTCGAATAAACTCAGCGGGTAAAATAAAACTCACCCGTTCGGAGGGTTATTTCAAAATATTGCCAGCCGTCACAAAAAATTGAGGCCTCTCCGTTCATATTTATCATAAATCCCCGCAGGACGTGGGGTACAATCACAGCAATTGGTTAAATAGTCTTCACAATGATGGTCCGTTTTTGTAGAATGCGCATAATAATAAGAGAGGTTGTTATGATTGAACGTGAACTGGGGAACTGGAAAGATTTTATCGAAGGCATGCTTCGTAAATGACATTCAGTAAGAATTGCAAGAGCACTAAAATAAGTAAAATAACCATAGTGTGAATTAATCACACAATAAAAAGGCGGCCGATAAAGCCGCCTTTTTTTATTTCAATCACTTACTCAGCCCGTTCCTTTAACGGGAAGCGACGACGCACCAGCACAAAGAACAACGGCACGAAGTAAATGGCCAGAACGGTGGCCGAAATCATGCCGCCCATCACCCCCGTCCCGACGGCATGCTGGCTGCTGGAGCCTGCGCCGGTACTGGTCGCCATCGGCAGTACGCCAAAGACAAACGCCAGCGACGTCATCAGGATCGGGCGTAAGCGCTGACGGCAGGCGTGCAGCGTGGCGGCCATCAGCTCGTGGCCTTTGGCATTCATCTCGTTGGCAAATTCAACGATCAGAATGGCGTTTTTCGCCGATAGCCCAATTACGGTGAGCAGACCCACCTGGAAATAAACGTCGTTCTCGAGGCCGCGCATCCAGGTCGCCAGCAGCGCACCGATAACCCCAAGCGGCACGACCAGCATGACGGAGAACGGGACTGACCAGCTTTCATACAGTGCGGCAAGGCAGAGGAAGACCACCAGCAGAGAGAGCGCGTAAAGTGCGGGAGCCTGCGCGCCGGAGAGACGCTCCTGGTAGGACATGGCCGTCCACTCCAGACCAAAACCGGCGGGCAGCTGCTGAACCAGTTTTTCCATGGTATCCATAGCGGTACCGGTACTGACGCCCGGCGCGGCTTCCCCGACGATTTCAACCGCAGAGTAGCCGTTATAGCGCTCCAGACGCGGCGAGCCGCTCTCCCAGTGCGAGGTGGCAAACGCGGAGAACGGCACCATGCCGCCAGCGTTATTCCTGACAAACCAGCGGTTAATATCATCCGGCAGCATGCGGAACGGCGCGGCGGACTGGACATACACTTTTTTCACGCGGCCGCGATCCATAAAGTCATTCACATAGCTCGAGCCCCACGCCGTCTGCAGGGTGTCGTTGATATCGTTGATCGACACGCCCAGCGCCTGCGCCTTACGCTGATCGATATCCACCTGGAGCTGCGGGCTGTCGTCAAGACCGTTATGGCGAACGCGGGTCAGGTCAGGATCGTTGCCCGCCAGCGCTAACAGCTTATCGCGTGCCGCCATCAGCGCCGTGTGGCCCGCACCGGCGTGATCCTGCAGCTCCATATCGAACCCGGCAGAACTGCCCAGCCCGCTTATCGCCGGCGGACTGCTGGCAAAGACGCGCGCCTCTTTGATGTGCGCAAAGGCTTTGGTCGCACGTTCAATGATGGCGAATGACGTTCCCGTTCGGGTATCGCGCTCGTCCCAGTCCTTCAGACGGACGAACATGCGGGCGACGTTCTGCCCGTTTCCGCCCGGGCCAGAGCCCACGGTGGAGAAGACCGACACAACGTTATCTTTCTCTTTGGTGAAGAAGTACTGCTCCACTTTCTGGACCACTTTCAGCGTCTGCTGCTGCGTTGCGCCGCTCGGGAGCTGCACCGAGGTGGTGAACATGCCCCGGTCTTCCATCGGCAGGAACGAGGTGGGGAGATGCATAAACAGCCAGACCATGCCGCCCAGCAGCACAACGTAAATCATCATCCAGCGCAGGCTGCGATGGAGCACGCCACCGACGGCAGATTCATACCGCGCGGCATTGCGGTTGAACATCCGGTTAAACCAGCCGAAGAACCCTTTTTGCCCGTGCTGCTCCCCTTTGTGCAGCGGTTTCAGAATAGTGGCGCACAGCGCAGGGGTAAGGATCAGCGCCACCAGCACGGAGAGCACCATCGCCGAGACGATGGTTATTGAGAACTGACGGTAAATCGCCCCGGTTGTGCCGCCAAAGAAGGCCATCGGGATAAAGACGGCCGACAGCACCATCGCAATACCGACCAGCGCCCCCTGAATTTGCCCCATGGATTTGCGCGTCGCCTGGCGCGGCGAGAGTCCTTCTTCGCTCATGATGCGCTCGACGTTTTCGACCACCACGATGGCATCATCCACAAGAAGGCCAATCGCCAGCACCATCGCAAACATCGTCAGGGTGTTAATGCTGTACCCGAACGCGTAAAGCACCGCAAAGGTCCCCAGCAGCACCACGGGGACGGCAATGGTTGGGATCAGCGTCGCGCGGAAGTTTTGCAGGAACAGGTACATCACCAGGAACACCAGCGCGATGGCTTCCAGCAGGGTCTTCACCACGTCCTCGATCGACGCTTTAACGAAGGAGGTGGTTTCATAGGCGACTTTATACTCCAGCCCGTGCGGGAAATACTGTGAAAGCTCGTCCAGACGGTCTAACACCAGTTTCGCCGTGGCCATTTCGTTTGCGCCGGAGGCAAGCTTTATCCCCAGACCGGAGGCCTGATTGCCGTTAAAGCGGCTCAGGTAGTCGTATTTTTCCGCCCCCATTTCCACCGTGGCGACATCGCCCAGACGCACTTCCGACCCATCCTGATTCACGCGCAGGGTGATGTTGCGGAACTGGTCCGGCGTCTGCAGCAGAGATTGTGAATTGATGGTGGCGTTCAGGGCCTGCTTATCGACGGACGGGGTTCCCCCCAGCTGCCCCACCGCAATTTGTGCGTTCTGGGCCTTGATGGCATTCGTCACGTCGGTTGCCGTCATCTGGACGCTGTTCAGCTTGTTGGGATCGAGCCAGATGCGCATAGAGTATTGTGAGCCGTAGGCATCGATATCCCCGACGCCGTTAATCCGGCTGATGGGATCCTGAATATTACTGGCGACGTAGTCGGCAATGTCCTGTTTATCCATCGAGCCATCTGTCGAGACAAACGCGATGGTCAAAATGTTGGTATCACCGGTTTTACGCACGGTCACGCCCTGATTCTGCACCGCCTGGGGCAGCTTGCGCATGGCCGACTGCAGCTGGTTTTGCACCTGCTGCACCGCTTCGTCCGGGTCCGTGCCCGCCTTAAAGCTCAGGGTCACCGTCGCCTGGCCCGTGGCGCTACTTTGCGAGGACATGTACATCAGGTTATCCAGACCCGTCATGTTCTGCTCGATAACCTGCGTCACGGTGTTTTCCAGCGTTTGTGCGGAAGCGCCGGGATAGTTTGCTGTTACGCGCACGTTAGGCGGTGCCAGATCGGGGTATTGCTCAACAGGCAGTGAAGTAATCGCCAGGACACCTGTCAGACACAACAGGATGGCAAGCACCCAGGCAAAAATGGGGCGATCGATGAAAAAATTCGCCATGAAAGAGTGACCTCGTTTTGCTGCACGTCATTATTGTTTATTGCCCGCATAACTTTAGCGGTAAGGCCCAGGCCAAACGTGGAGAAATAAAGGAGATAATGTAAATTATCATGCGCTTTTCCCTGCGCTTCCCTCTTTACCGTTATTTACCCGTTAACGGCGTGGGTGCCGGGAACGTCACGCTGACCAGCGTGCCGCCGTTTTGCGGCTGCGAGAAGTGCAGCATTCCTCCGAGCCGCTGCGCGCGTTCGCGCATAATGTTCAGGCCGTAATGTCCCGGCGGCTCGCTGGCTTCGCCAATCCCGATGCCGTTGTCACGAATGCTGACGCTGTGCGTACCATCCGGTGCGGTCACGCAGCTGACGGTGATCTCGCTGGCCTGAGCGTGCTTAATGGCGTTCAGCACGGCCTCACGCACGATCTGCAGCAAATGCACCTGCTTTTGCGCGTCCAGCGCCAGCGAGGAGAGGCGGCAGTCGAGATGCAGCTTCGCCTGCGTCTGGCTCTGCAGGACGTCGAGGGACTCCTGCAGCGCCGCGGGTAAGTTTGCGTGGTTGAGCGTCAGGCGGAAGGTGGTGAGCAGCTCGCGAAGCTGCTGCCAGGCATTGTTCAGCTCGCGGGAGAAGTCGGTGATGATGGTCTGCGCCGGGGTATTTTCCTCGGGCACGGCGCGTCTGAGCAGCGCAAGCTGAATGCGCAGATATGACAGGACCTGCGCCAGCGAATCGTGCAGCTCGCGGGCAATGGTGGCGCGCTCTTCCATCAGCAGCAGCTGCTGGTAATGTTTTTGCGCCTGGTTAAAGTACAGCCCGCGCCCGAGCATGGTCGCCACGCTTCTCATCAGCGGAAGGGGAACGCTGTCCGTCTCGCTTTGCCAGCGCAGCTCGCCATAAAGGGTGTCCTGCATCAGTACCGGCAGGTGCTGCAGAGGAATGCCATGTGACTCCGTCCCTTCAGACAGCCGCCAGTCGTCGCTGGTGCGCAGTTCGAGATAATTCATTTGCGTATAGTCATGGACAATCTGCAGGATATGCCGAAAGCAGTGGCTGTCTATCTGGCCGGTATTCAGCGCCTGAGAGCATTTGAACAGCATGTCGAGCTGCTGGTGGGCTTCATGCAAATGCCGCGTCTTTTCCGCGACCGAGGCTTCGAGCGAACGGTAGAGCGTAGCCAGCTCGGCGGACATGTGGTTGAAGGCGCGGGAGAGTTGGCCCAGCTCGTTCGGCAGGGCGGTATCCGGCGCCGGGGTTGTAAATTCGCCACGCTCAACCCGTTCGCTGGCCGCCACCAGATTGTTCAGCGGCAGCACCACCTGGCGACGGATGCGTCGCAGGGTAAACAGCGTCAGCAGCAGGATCCCGAGAGCGCCCGCCAGCGAGAGCAGGGTCACCGTCTGAATTTTATGCTCGGTGTAGTGCTGAAGGGCGAGCACAAAGGCATCAATGCGGCCGACAAAATTCTCAATGTGGGTTTGATACCACGCGCTGTCGCCGCGGGCGATGCGCGCATCCATTTCCAGCCACGCCACGTGCAGCTGCTGGTAACGCGCTTTTACATCGTCCGGGACGTACCAGCGGTTCAGCTTCTGCAGGGCAGGCGCGTTCAGCGTCTGTTGCCAGCTGTCGCGATGCGCGGCAAGGGAAGGGCTGTTGCGCTGCATCTCGTAGCCCAGACGATAGCTCTGCATGCGCAGCGAACCCGCGATATTAATAGCTTCGGCGTCACGCTGGCTGCTGGCAAGCGTCAGCAGCGCGACGGTGCTGGTCAGCACGGATAAGGCAATTATCGAAAAGAAAGCCCAGGCAAGGCTTCCGGAAACGGGTCGTTTGACGGTCACAGAACGGCTCTCTGAATAAAATTGATCTGCTACAGGTTCACTGTAAATAATTCGGCAATCCGGGCATTTGAACATTGCCCGATCGCGCCGTGATGCGTAAATACCATATTCATACAAAGAATAAGGTTATTGAACCAAAAACAGGTGTGGTTATGAATCGTTTTATTATGGCTAACAGCCAGCAGTGCATCGGGTGTCGCGCCTGCGAAGTGGCCTGCGTGATGGCGCACAACGATGAGCAGCACGTCCTGAGCGAGCGCCATTTTCACCCCCGCATTACGGTCCTGAGGTCCGGCGAGAAGAGTAGCCCCGTCACCTGCCATCACTGTGAAAATGCGCCCTGCGCGCAAAGCTGTCCGAACGGCGCCATCAGCAAATGCGATGACAGCGTACAGGTGAATCAACAAAAATGCATCGGCTGTAAGGCCTGCGCGGTGGCCTGCCCGTTTGGCACGATGGAGATTATCGTCACCCCGCTCGACAACGGCGGCGTGAAGGCCTCGGCGAATAAATGCGATCTCTGTCTGACGCGGCCACGCGGCCCGGCCTGTATTGAAAATTGTCCGGCAGATGTCCTCTCACTGGCGACGCCTGCTGTCCTTGATACTCTGGCAAAATCGCGCCGCCAGCGCACGGCCTGCCTGGAAGCGCAGCCCTGGCATGCGGAGGCCGTCAGAGAAGACGCTTCGCGCACCAAACTGCAGCAGATGCAGGCGGCGCCGCCGCGCGGCGAGCCCGATAAACTCGCTGCCGCAGAGCGCGTGGGCCATTTTAACGAAATTTACCTGCCGTTTCGGGCCGAACAGGCCGCCCGCGAGGCGTCGCGCTGCCTGAAATGCGGCGAGCACAGCATTTGCGAATGGACCTGCCCGCTGCATAACCATATCCCGCAGTGGATCGAGCGCCTCAACGCGGGGGATATCGCCGGCGCGGTCGAGCTTTCTCATCAGACCAACTGTTTACCTGAAATTACCGGCCGCGTCTGTCCGCAGGACCGATTATGCGAGGGTGCCTGCACAATACGTGAAGAGGCGGGATCCGTGACCATCGGTAACATTGAGCGCTACATCTCCGATCGGGCGCTGGCGATGGGCTGGCGGCCGGATATGTCCGCCGTCACGCCAACAGGTAAACGTGTCGCGATCGTCGGCGCCGGGCCCGCCGGGCTGGCGTGCGCCGACGTGCTGGCGCGCCGCGGAGCGAGTGTGACGGTCTATGACCGGCATCCGGAAATTGGCGGATTGCTGACCTTTGGCATCCCGGCATTCAAGCTGGACAAATCGCTGCTCGCGCGGCGCAGAGAGATATTTACCGCGATGGGGATCCGCTTTGAGCTGAACTGCGAGGTGGGCCAGGACGTGTCGATGTCGCAGTTAAAGCAGGATTACGACGCCCTGTTTATTGGCGTGGGAACCTATCGCTCGATGAAGGCGGGTATCCCGCACGAGGACGCGCCTGGAGTTTATGACGCGCTGCCTTTCCTGGTGGGCAACACGCGACACGTTATGGGGCTGGAGGCGACGGCCAGCGAACCGTTCATCGACACCCATGGTTTAAACGTGGTGGTGCTTGGCGGCGGCGATACCGCGATGGACTGTGTCCGCACCGCGTTACGCCACGGCGCGGCGAAGGTAACCTGCGCCTATCGTCGGGATGAGGCCAACATGCCGGGCTCGAAGAAAGAGGTGAAGAACGCCCGAGAAGAGGGCGCGGCGTTTGAATTTAACGTTCAGCCGATTGAGCTGACGCTGGATCCGAACGGTAAGGTCAACGGTATCCGGATGATGCGTACCGAGCTCGGTGAACCGGACGCGCAGGGACGGCGTCGGCCCGTTCCGGTAGCGGGCAGCGAGTTCGTGATGGCGGCAGATGCGGTCATCATGGCGTTTGGTTTTAACCCGCACGCGATGCCGTGGCTGCAGGCGCAGGGTGTCGAAACGGATGACCGGGGGCGGATCGTTGCTTCGGTTGAGAGCCGCTACCGTTATCAGACGACTAACCCACAGATCTTCGCCGGGGGCGATGCGGTACGCGGTGCGGATCTTGTGGTGACCGCAATGGCGGAAGGGCGACATGCGGCACAGGGGATACTCGACTGGCTTGGGGTTAACGCGCCAAAACATCATTAAACCGGCGGGCGACAAAGCGGGATTCACGGCGTAGTATAGGACGACTCATTGTGTTGTGGAGCCCGTATGACCCTGAAAATTGACGTTATCAAAGACAAAATTCTCTCTGAAAACTACTTTGTCCTGCGTAACATCACCTATGACCTTACGCGTAACAACGGTGAGGTGATCCGCCACAAACGCGAGGTCTACGACCGCGGCAATGGGGCAACTATTCTGCTCTATAACCGTGAAAAGCAGAGCGTGGTGTTGATCCGTCAGTTCAGGGTGGCGACATGGGTTAATGGCAACCCTGACGGACGTCTGATTGAAACCTGCGCGGGCCTGCTCGATGATGATGAGCCGGAAGTTTGTATCCGCAAAGAGGCCGTGGAAGAAACCGGCTTCGAAGTGGGCGAGGTCAAAAAGGTCTTCGAGCTGTTTATGTCGCCGGGCGGCGTAACGGAAATTGTGCATTTCTTCATCGCGGAATACAGCGACGCGCAGCGCACTCACCGCGGCGGTGGCGTGGAGGATGAAGATATCGAAGTGCTGGAGCTTCCTTTTGCCCGGGCGCTGGAGATGATGCGTTCAGGCGAAATCAGGGATGGTAAAGCGGTGATATTACTGCAGTATTTACAGACAACCGGGCTGATGAACACCACTTTCGAACGGATATAGCCTGTTTTTCGGGTATATCTGATAAATCCGATTGAGCAGCCCCGGCGGGAACACGAAGATACTGCCCAGTTAAGCGTTTTCGTTCCGGGATTGTGTCATTCATGCGCTACAGCGTCTTTTTGTTTTACCTGTTTTGTGTGCTCCTCGCGCCGCAGGTGCGGGCTGCACCTGCCCAGCAAGCCTTCTCCGACTGGCAGGTAACCTGCAATAACCAGAATTTTTGCCTCGCACGCAATACCGGTGAACACCGTGGTCTGGTCATGACGCTCACCCGTAGCGCCGGGGCGAAAACGGACGCCACGCTGCGTATCGATCTCGGCGGTCTTGATGCGCCCTCGGTCAAAGAGCCAGAGATTGCCCCCCGGCTGCTGCTGGATAACGTTCCCCTGAAGCTGGACAAACAGCGCTGGCAGCTCACGCCCTGGCATCTGAAAACGGACGATGCGGCCACCATCACCGCCTTTCTGAAAAACATCCAGGAAGGGAAGGCCCTGACCCTGCGCGACGGTAAGCAGGTTATTTCACTGAGCGGTCTGAAAGCCGCGCTGCTGTTCATTGATGCGCAGCAAAAGCGCGTCGGCAGCGAAACCGCGTGGATCAAGAAAGGTGACGATCCGCCGTTAAGCGTTCCGCCTGCTCCTGCCCTTAAAAAGGTGGCGGTCGTCAACCCGACCCCGACGCCGCTCTCCCACGCCGAACTGAACGACCTGCTGGACTATGGCACCGGGCGGATGAACGCCAGCCAGTGCTCGCTGGATCCTAACCGTCGGGAAGTACGCGTCACCGCGTTAACCGATGACAAAGCGCTGCTGATCGTTAGCTGCGAGGCGGGGGCCTATAACACGGTCGATCTGGCGTGGCTGGTATCGCGTAAAAAACCGTTCACCGCACGCAGCGTCAGGCTGCGTCTGCCGTTTACGCCGTCAGGCGACGGGAGCGAAATGGAGTTGATGAACGCCAGCTTCGATGAAAAGACGCGCGAGCTGACAACGCTCGCGCTGGGACGCGGTTTGGGCGATTGCGGGATCCAGACGCGCTGGCGTTTTGACGGCCAGCGTTTCCGCCTGGTGCGCTACGCCGAGGAGCCCAGCTGCGACAACTGGAACGGGCCAGATGCCTGGCCCACGCTATGGATCACGCGCTAGTTTTATGCCGGGTGGCGCTGTTGCTTACCCGGCCTACGGTTTGGCGGTTTTGTAGGCCGGGTAAGGCGTAGCCGCCACCCGGCAACGCAGACCGCACTAGATCACGCTCAGCGCCTTCTCCACCACGTTCTCAACGGTAAAGCCGAAGTACGGGAACAGCTTATCGGCAGGGGCGGATTCACCGTAACCCCGCATGCCGACAATCGCCCCTTTGAGACCGACATATTTGTACCAGTAGTCGGCAATACCGGCTTCCACCGCGACGCGCGCCGCGACGCTGGACGGCAGGACCGATTCCCGGTACGCCTCGTCCTGGGCGTCAAAAATATCCGTTGAGGGCAGGGACACCACGCGCACCGCGTGACCTTCTGCAGTCAGTTTCTCCGCCGCTTTCACCGTAATTTCCACCTCGGACCCGGTCGCAATCAGGATCACGTCCGGCTTGCCGCCGCTGTCCTTCAGGATGTAGCCGCCGCGGGCGATGTTCTTCACCTGCTCCGGGGTTCGCTCAATCTGCGCCAGGTTCTGGCGTGACAGAATCAGTGCCGTTGGGCCATTGTGGCGTTCTACCGCCAGCTTCCAGCCCACCGCCGCTTCGACCTGATCGCACGGACGCCAGGTGCTGAAGTTCGGCGTCAGACGCAGGCTCGCCAGCTGTTCCACCGCCTGGTGCGTAGGCCCGTCTTCCCCCAGCCCGATGGAGTCATGGGTGTAAACCATAATCTGCCGCGCCTTCATCAGTGCCGCCATGCGCGCCGCGTTGCGGGCGTACTCGACGAACATCAGGAAGGTGGCGGTATACGGCACAAACCCGCCGTGATGGGCGATACCGTTGGCAATGGCGGTCATCCCGAACTCGCGCACGCCGTAGTGGATGTAGTTCCCGGCAATGTCCTCTTTCAGCGATTTTGAGCCCGACCAGATGGTCAGGTTGCTGGGTGCCAGATCCGCCGAGCCGCCGAGCAGTTCGGGCAGGAGAGGGCCGATTGCGTTCAGGGTATTTTGCGACGCCTTGCGGGTGGCGATTTTCGCCGGGTTGGACTGCAGGTTTTCAATCAGCGCCTGGGTTCTATCGTCCCAGTCCTCCGGCAGGCCGCCGCTCATGCGGCGGGAAAACTCGGCGGCGAGATCCGGGTGCGCTTTTTTGTAGGCGGCAAACTTCTCGTTCCAGGCCTGCTGGGCCTTTTCACCTGCCTCACGGGCATCCCAGGCTCTGTAGATCTCTTTCGGGATCTCAAACGGTGGATGTTTCCACCCCAGCTTTTGCCGGGTCAGCGCGACTTCCTCCTCGCCCAGCGCCGCGCCGTGCGCCTCCTCTTTGCCCGCCTTGTTCGGCGAGCCGAAGCCGATGACCGTGCGGCAGATAATCAGGGACGGTTTATCCTTCACGCTCTGCGCTTCCTGAATCGCTTTTTTCACCGCCTCAGGGTCATGGCCGTCGATCTCGTGCACCACGTGCCAGTGGTAGGCTTCAAAGCGTTTTGCCGTGTCGTCGGTAAACCAGCCTTCGGTCTCCCCGTCGATGGAGATGCCGTTGTGATCGTAGAAGCCAATCAGCTTGCCGAGCCCCAGCGTGCCCGCCAGGGAGCAGACCTCATGGGAGATCCCCTCCATCAGGCAGCCGTCACCCATAAACACGTAGGTATAGTGGTCGACAATTTCGTGGTCCGGCTGGTTAAACTGCGCCGCCAGCGTGCGTTCGGCAATTGCCAGCCCAACCGCATTGGCCAGCCCCTGACCGAGCGGCCCGGTGGTGGTCTCCACCCCTGGCGTATAGCCAATCTCAGGGTGCCCCGGCGTTTTGGAGTGCAGCTGGCGGAAGTTTTTCAGCTCCTCAAGCGGCAGATCGTAGCCGGAAAGGTGCAGCAGGCTGTAGAGCAGCATTGAGGCGTGACCGTTGGAGAGAATAAAGCGGTCGCGATCGTACCAGGTCGGATCGTTGGGGTTGTGCTTCAGAAAGTCGTTCCACAGCACTTCGGCAATATCAGCCATGCCCATCGGCGCGCCGGGGTGGCCGGAATTGGCTTTTTGCACGGCATCCATGCTGAGGGCGCGAATGGCGTTGGCTAGCTCTTTACGGGACATAGTTCACTCCGTGGCAAGGTTAAAGTTTGGCGGCGAGAAGATCTTCAAGTTTGCGCTGGTCGACGGCGAACTGGCGGATGCCGTCCGCCAGTTTTTCCACGGCCATGGCGTCCTGATTGTGCTCCCAGCGGAACTCCGCTTCGGTCATGGGTTTCGGTTTTGGCAGAACGGTGGAGGTCGGCACCAGCTTGCGGATCACCGTTTCTTCTTTGTCCTGTAGCTCCTGGAGCAGGTTAGGGGAGATGGTCAGACGGTCGCAGCCTGCCAGGGCGAGGATCTGCTCGGTACGGCGGAAGCTGGCCCCCATCACGATGGTTTCGTAGCGGTGCTGTTTGTAGTAGTCGTAGATATTACGGACCGATTTCACGCCCGGATCCTCATCCACTACGTACGGATCCATCGGCTGTTTCGCCTGATACCAGTCGTAGATGCGCCCGACAAACGGCGAGACGAGGAACACGCCCGCTTCAGCGCAGGCGCGCGCCTGGGCAAACGAGAACAGCAGCGTCAGGTTGCAGTGGATGCCCTCTTTTTCCAGCACCTCTGCCGCGCGGATGCCTTCCCAGGTGGAGGCCAGCTTGATCAGAATGCGTGATTTATCGATCCCCTGCTCCTCGTAGAGTTGCACCAGACGACGCGCCTTATTAATGCTCTTTTCTTTATCGAACGAGAGGCGGGCGTCGACTTCGGTCGAGACGCGGCCCGGGATGCTTTTAAGAATTTCCGCACCAAAATTAACCGCCAGCTTGTCGCTGGCTTCGGCAACCTGCTGCTCCTGCGTTTTCCCGCGCTGCTTACCGTAGGCAATGGCGTCATCAATCAGATGGCTAAAATGGGCAAGCCCGGCCGCTTTGAGCAGCAGCGAAGGGTTGGTGGTCGCGTCCTCCGGCTGATAGTGGCGAATCGACTCGATATCGCCGCTGTCTGCAACCACGGTGGTGAATTTTTTGATGCCGTCTAGCTGGTTCATAAATGATTACTCCTTGGAAATAAAAGAGTTAGATGAGTGCGTTAGTTCACACTTCTGAAAAAATCATGATGGACTTAACAAAAAAGCATAGCAGACGGGGGAGGCATTGCTTTTGAGACGGGTAACATGGCTGTTATAAATTGATAACAATTTTTAATGTGTGATGGTGAGAGTTTGGCTGCCTTCAAAGTTTAGGAGGCGGCCTGAGGCGATACTAGGCGGCACACCAGGGTGTGCATCAGGATCGCTTACGTCACCCTTTTGACCGATACGTGAAAGGAAAAATAAGATGGATGAGCAGTTGAAACAGAGTGCCCTCGATTTTCACGAGTTTCCTGTCCCGGGGAAAATCCAGGTCTCCCCAACCAAGCCGCTGGCAACCCAGCGCGATCTGGCGCTGGCCTATTCGCCGGGCGTGGCTGCACCGTGTCTGGAAATCGAAAAAGACCCGCTGGCGGCCTACAAATACACCGCGCGCGGCAACCTTGTCGCCGTGATCTCTAACGGCACGGCGGTGCTGGGGCTGGGCAACATCGGCGCGCTGGCCGGTAAGCCGGTGATGGAAGGGAAGGGGGTACTGTTCAAGAAATTCGCCGGTATCGACGTGTTCGATATCGAGGTGGACGAACTCGATCCTGACAAATTCATCAACGTGGTGGCCGCGCTGGAGCCAACCTTCGGCGGGATCAACCTGGAAGACATCAAAGCGCCGGAATGTTTCTATATCGAGCAGAAGCTGCGCGAGCGTATGAACATTCCCGTGTTCCACGATGACCAGCACGGCACCGCGATTATCAGCACCGCCGCGATTCTCAACGGCCTGCGCGTGGTCGAGAAAAATCTCTCCGACGTGCGCATGGTGGTCTCTGGCGCAGGCGCCGCGGCCATCGCCTGTATGAACCTGCTGGTGGCGCTGGGTATGCAGAAACACAACATTGTGGTCTGCGACTCCAAAGGCGTTATCTATAAAGACCGCGAGCCGAACATGGCGGAAACCAAAGCGGCGTACGCGGTCGACGACGACGGTAAACGCACCCTGGACGACGTGATCGACGGCGCGGATATCTTCCTCGGCTGCTCGGGTCCGAAAGTCCTGACCCAGGAGATGGTGAAGAAGATGGCGCGTGCGCCAATGATCCTGGCCCTGGCGAACCCGGAACCGGAAATCCTGCCGCCGCTGGCGAAAGCGGTGCGTGAAGACGCCATTATCTGTACCGGCCGTTCGGACTACCCGAACCAGGTCAACAACGTGCTCTGCTTCCCGTTCATCTTCCGCGGCGCGCTGGACGTTGGCGCAACGGCGATCAACGAAGAGATGAAGCTTGCCGCCGTTCACGCCATCGCGGAGCTGGCGCACGCCGAGCAGAGCGAAGTGGTTGCCTCTGCCTACGGCGATCAGGATCTGAGCTTCGGCCCGGACTACATCATTCCAAAACCGTTCGACCCGCGTCTGATTGTTAAAATTGCGCCAGCCGTTGCCAAAGCGGCGATGGACTCCGGCGTGGCGACGCGTCCGATCCACGATTTCGACGCCTACGTCGATAAGCTCACCGAGTTCGTCTACAAAACTAACCTGTTCATGAAGCCGATCTTCTCCCAGGCGCGCGCCGACGCGAAGCGCGTGGTGCTGGCGGAAGGGGAAGAGGTGCGCGTGCTGCACGCCACCCAGGAGCTGATCACCTTAGGCCTGGCGAAACCGATCCTGATTGGTCGTCCGAGCGTGATTGAAATGCGTATCCAGAAGCTGGGCCTGCAGATTAAGCCGGGCGTCGACTTCGAGATCGTTAACAACGAATCCGATCCGCGCTTCAAAGAGTACTGGAGCGAATACTACGCGATCATGAAGCGCCGGGGGATCACCCAGGAGCAGGCGCAGAAGGCCGTCATCAGCAACACGACGGTGATCGGCGCGATCATGGTGCATCGCGGCGAGGCGGATGCGCTGATCTGCGGCACCATCGGCGATTACCACGAGCACTTTAGCGTGGTGCAGGAGATCTTCGGCTATCGCGACGGCGTCCATACCGCCGGGGCGATGAACGCGCTGCTGCTGCCGAGCGGCAACACCTTTATTGCGGATACCTACGTTAACGACGATCCGACCCCGGACGAGCTGGCGGAGATCACCGTGATGGCCGCCGAGACCGTGCGTCGCTTTGGTATCGAGCCGAAGGTGGCGCTGCTGTCGCACTCTAACTTTGGTTCGTCTAAATCCGCGGCGGCCTGCAAAATGCGTCAGACGCTGGAGCTGGTGCGCGAGCGTGCGCCGGAGCTGATGATTGACGGGGAAATGCACGGCGATGCCGCGCTGGTGGAGAGCATCCGTAACGAACGTATGCCGGACAGCCCGCTGAAGGGATCGGCCAACATACTGATTATGCCGAACGTGGAAGCGGCGCGTATCAGCTATAACCTGCTGCGCGTCTCCAGCTCTGAAGGGGTGACCGTAGGACCGGTACTGATGGGCGTGGCGAAACCGGTGCATGTGTTAACGCCGATTGCCTCCGTGCGCCGTATCGTGAATATGGTGGCGCTGGCGGTGGTTGAGGCGCAGACGCAGCCGCTGTAATTTTTACCCTCACCCTAACCCTCTCCCAAAGGGAGAGGGGATTTATACTCCCTCTCCCTTTGGGAGAGGGCCGGGGTGAGGGGAGGTTTACACCCAGTCCCGAACCTGAATAAACTCACGCAAGGCAGCCTCCGGGCTGCCTTCTTTTGGTTCGTAACAGTACTCCCAGCGCACCAGCGGCGGCATCGACATCAGAATCGACTCCGTGCGCCCGCCGGTCTGCAGGCCGAATAGCGTCCCACGATCCCATACCAAGTTGAACTCCACGTAGCGCCCGCGGCGGTAAAGCTGGAACTCACGCTCGCGCACGCCGTAGTCGGTATTTTTACGGCGCTTGACAATCGGCAGATAAGCGTCGGTATACCCTTCGCCTACCGCGCGCATAAAGCTGAACGCGGTATCAAAATCAGGCGCGTTGAGATCGTCAAAGAACAGCCCGCCGATGCCGCGCTGCTCGTCGCGGTGCTTCAGGTAAAAGTAGTCGTCGCACCACTTTTTAAATTTCGGGTAGACGTCTTCGCCAAACGGCAGGCAAAGGTCCCGCGCGGTGGTGTGCCAGTGCACGGCATCCTCTTCGAAGCCGTAGTAGGGCGTTAAATCGAAACCGCCGCCGAACCACCAGACCGGGTCGGCGCCCGGTTTTTCCGCAATGAAAAAGCGCACGTTGGCGTGGCTGGTGGGCACGAACGGGTTGTGCGGGTGCACTACGAGCGAAACGCCCATCGCCTCGAAGCTGCGGCCCGCGAGTTCAGGACGATGCGCCGTCGCAGACGCGGGCATCGCGTCGCCGTGAACGTGGGAAAAATTCACGCCCGCCTGTTCGAAGATGCCGCCGTTACGCAGCACCCGGCTGCGCCCGCCGCCCCCAGCCTCACGCTGCCAGTTATCTTCCTGAAATTCACCGCCGTCTGCGGCGGCCAGTTTCTGGCAGATCTCATCCTGCAGCTGCAGCAGGAAGGTTTTTACCAGTTGAGCATCGGGTTTCATCAACGTTTCCTGGAGTGCGCTTTTTGGTTATCGAACCAGTTGAAGTAACTGATAATGCCGGAGGCGATGGCGTTGGCGATCTTCTGACGAAACGCCGTGGTGCCAAGGAGCCGCTCTTCTTCCGGGTTGGTAATAAAGGACGTTTCCACCAGCACGGACGGGATGGACGGTGATTTCAGAACCACGAACGCCGCCTGCTCGGTGCCTTTGCTGTGCAGACGATGCACCGGCTTAATCTTCTTCAGAATATGCGAGCCGAGCGTCAGGCTGTTTTTAATCGTATCCGTCTGCACGAGGTCGAACAGCACCTGCTGTAACAGGTGGTCTTTGTCTGTGGCTTTCTTCCCGGCGACTTCATCCGCGCGGTTTTCGCGGTCGGAGAGGTATTTTGCCATGGCGCTACTGGCGCCACGGTTGGAAAGCGCAAACACCGAGGCGCCGGCTGCGGAAGGGTTGGTAAAGCCGTCGGCGTGAATCGACATAAACAGATCCGCACCGTGCTGGTGGGCGATCTCAACGCGGTCATACAGCGGAATAAAGGTATCGCCAGAGCGCGTCAGACGGGCGTCAATGCCGTTGCTGCGTAAAATTGCGCGCACGTTTTTTGCAATTGCCAGCACGACGTGTTTTTCTTTCGACCCGTTTTTGCCTATAGCGCCGGTATCAATACCGCCGTGGCCCGGGTCGAGCATCACCAGGCGCTTCGCGCCCGGCTTTTTGGTTTTCGGTTTGCTGTGTCCGTTACTGGTTTTGAGCGTGCTCTCGTCTTTTGCCTGAGCCTGCTTTGCGATGCCCGTTAACGTTAAGGCCGCCAGCCCCGCTTTGAGAACCTGACGACGCGATGTGAGTGCTTTTAATGGTTTGAATGTGCTCATGCGGCCTGAATACTAAAAAATGGGGTCCTGGTGTTATATCGTATCGTGTTTCCCGTTACGACAGTCCATATTGATAATTGTTTTACTTTTCATTTCAATACGTGACAAAGTGACATTATGCCAAATTTTGGCGAGATTTTCCCCGGTTATTGGCGAAAGGCGAGCTTCGCGCCATAATCACTGTTTTTAAACCCGAAAAGGCGGTTAATACCATGGAGATACGCGTTTTTCGCCAGGAAGATTTCGAAGAGGTGATCACCCTTTGGGAGCGCTGCGATCTGCTGCGTCCGTGGAACGATCCGGAAATGGATATCGAACGTAAGGTGAATCACGACGTCAGTCTGTTTCTGGTCGCGGAAGTCAACGGCGAGGTTGTGGGGACGGTCATGGGCGGTTATGACGGCCACCGCGGCTCGGCCTATTATCTGGGCGTCCACCCCGAATACCGTGGCCGCGGCATCGCCAATGCGCTGCTGAACCGGCTCGAGAAGAAGCTGATCGCTCGCGGCTGCCCGAAAATCCAGATCATGGTGCGGGAAGATAACGACGTGGTACTGGGCATGTATGAGCGTCTGGGCTACGAGCATTCTGACGTGCTGAGTTTAGGAAAGCGTCTGATCGAAGATGAAGAGTACTGAGATCCACCCGGCAGACTATGACGCGCAGGGCCGCGTCAGGCTGCCCTTTTTATTCTGGTGCGTTCTGCTGCTTCAGGCCCGGACCTGGGTGCTGTTTGTAATGGCCGCCGCGTCGCGCGGGCAGGGCGACACGCTGCTGAATCTCTTTTATCCCGATCATGACGCCTTCTGGCTCGGCTTGCTGCCGGGCGTACCGGCGGTGGTCGCTTTTTTATGCAGCGGACGGCGGCATGCGATCCCACGTTTCTGGGGCGCGCTTCGCTGGCTGCTGATCCTCGCCCAGATTGCGCTGCTCTTCTGGCAGCCGGTACTCTGGTGGTACGGTGAACCGCTGACGGGTACCGGCGTTGCGCTAGTGGTTGCCGATATTGTGGCGCTGTTGTGGCTGCTGACCAACCCGCGTCTTCGCGCCTGTTTTGTCCATCAGGATGATTAATCCGGCACTTTTTGCCGATGTCGCACTCCAACAAGCGTTGATTTAACAAGAAAGGACGTTTCAATGAAATCGCTGCGTTTATTTTTATGCGCTCTCCCGCTGGCGTTGACCGGCTGTTCGACGCTCTCCTCCATTAACTGGTCCGCCGCCTATCCGTGGAACTGGTTTGGCTCATCAACGGAAGTCACCGAGCAGGGCGTGGGGAAAATTACCGCCGCGACGGCGCTGGATCAGGACGCTATTCAGGATGCGCTCAGCGGCGATTATCGCCTGCGCAGCGGCATGAAAACGGAGAATGGCAATATTGTTCGCTATTACGAAGCGCTGAAGGGCGACAAGCTGGCGCTGGTGATCAACGGCGATAAAGGCACCGTAAACCGTATCGCTGTGATGGATGAAGATATTCCGACGGCGAGCGGTGTAAAGGTGGGTACGCCGTTCAGCGACCTTTATAAGCAGGCTTTTGGCAACTGCACCAGTGCGCCGTCTGACGACAAGGTTGCGGTGGAATGTAAGGCCGAAGGCATCCAGCACATCAGCTATGTCTTCACCGGAACCTGGAGCGGTCCGGAAGGACTGATGCCGTCTGACGACACGCTCAAGAGCTGGAAAGTGAGCAAAATACTCTGGAAGCAGTAATTTGCGCCTGAACAAACCGCCTCGCTGAAATCCGGGTATAATAGCCGCCATCAATGCCACGCTGACGTGGCATCTTTATTTCAGGAGGAGCGATGTCTCAGGTTCAGAGTGGCATTTTGCCAGAACATTGCCGCGCGGCGATTTGGATTGAAGCCAATGTTAAAGGGGACGTGGATGCCCTGCGTGCGGCCAGTAAAGCGTTTGTTGATAAGCTGGCAACCTTCCAGGCCAAATTCCCGGAAGCCCACCTCGGCGCCGTTGTTGCCTTTGGCAATAACGTCTGGCGTCAGCTGAGCGGTGGTGAAGGGGCGGAAGAGCTGAAAGACTTCATCCCTTACGGCAAAGGTCTGGCTCCGGCAACTCAGTACGACGTGCTGATCCATATTCTCTCCCTGCGTCACGACGTGAACTTCTCCGTTGCCCAGGCGGCAGTAGCGGCCTTTGGCGACAGCATTGAGGTGCAGGAAGAGGTTCACGGCTTCCGCTGGGTGGAAGAGCGCGATCTGAGCGGCTTCGTCGACGGCACCGAAAACCCGGCGGGTGAAGAGACGCGTCGTGAAGTCGCGGTAATCAAAGACGGCGTGGACGCGGGCGGCAGCTACGTGTTCGTGCAGCGCTGGGAGCACAATCTCAAGCAGCTTAACCGCATGAGCGTGCACGATCAGGAGATGATGATTGGCCGCACTAAAGAAGCCAACGAAGAGATCGACGGCGACGACCGTCCTGTAACCTCTCACCTGTCCCGCGTTGATCTCAAAGAAGACGGAAAAGGGCTGAAGATTGTTCGCCAGAGCCTGCCGTACGGTACCGCCAGCGGCACGCACGGCCTCTACTTCTGCGCCTACTGCGCGCGCCTCTATAACATTGAGCAGCAGCTGCTGAGCATGTTCGGTGATACCGACGGCAAGCGCGACGCCATGCTCCGCTTCACCAAACCGGTGACCGGCGGCTACTACTTTGCGCCGTCCGTTGAGCGTCTGCTGGCGCTGTAATGTCCTTTCTCCCTCTCCCTGCGGGAGAGGGCTGGGGTGAAGGCATCAGGCCTCACCCTTATTCCCTTTTCTGCTTCTAAATCACCAAACGGTATATAAAACCGTTACTCCTTTCATCCCCGTTATAAATATTATGACTATAAGATAGTCATCACATTTATAAGGGTGCGCAATGGCCGTTACTGTACTGAAAAAAGGAACTCTGGCGCTGGCAGGTTTACTGCTGGTGGCACAGGCGCAGGCGACTGAACTGTTGAACAGTTCGTATGACGTCTCCCGCGAGCTGTTTGCCGCCCTTAATCCACCGTTCGAACAGCAGTGGGCGAAAGATAATAACGGCGACAAGCTGACCATCAAGCAGTCCCACGCCGGGTCGTCTAAGCAGGCGCTGGCGATTTTGCAGGGCCTGAAGGCGGATGTGGTGACCTACAACCAGGTGACTGACGTGCAGATCCTGCACGACAAAGGCAAGCTGATCCCAGCGGACTGGCAGAGCCGACTGCCGAACAACAGCTCCCCATTCTATTCCACCATGGGCTTCCTGGTGCGTAAGGGCAACCCGAAGAATATCCACGACTGGAGCGATCTGGTGCGTTCCGACGTGAAGCTGATTTTCCCGAACCCAAAAACTTCCGGTAACGCGCGTTATACCTATTTAGCCGCGTGGGGCGCGGCGGACAAGGCTGACGGTAACGATAAAGCAAAAACCGAGCAGTTCATGACCCAGTTCCTGAAAAACGTCGAAGTGTTTGATACCGGCGGCCGCGGGGCGACAACGACCTTCGCGGAGCGCGGTCTCGGCGACGTGCTGATCAGCTTTGAATCGGAAGTGAATAACATCCGCAAACAGTACGAAGCGCAGGGCTTCGAGGTCGTTATCCCGAAAACCAACATCCTGGCCGAGTTCCCGGTGGCGTGGGTGGATAAAAACGTGCAGGCAAACGGTACCGAGAAAGCGGCAAAAGCCTATCTCAACTACCTGTACAGCCCGCAGGCGCAGACCATCATTACCGATTACTACTACCGCGTGAACAACCCGGACGTGATGAACAAGCTGAAAGATAAGTTCCCGCAGACCGATTTGTTCCGCGTGGAAGATCATTTCGGCTCCTGGCCTGATGTGATGAAAACGCATTTTGCCAGCGGCGGTGAGTTAGACAAACTGCTGGCGGCGGGGCATAAGTAATGTTTGCAGTTTCGACAAAACGCGTGCTGCCGGGCTTTACCTTAAGCCTCGGGACCAGCTTGCTGTTCGTCTGCCTGATCCTGCTGTTGCCGCTCAGCGCGCTGGTGATGCAGCTTGCTCAGATGAGCTGGGCGCAGTACTGGGACGTGGTCACCAACCCGCAGGTGGTGGCGGCCTACAAGGTGACGCTGCTGTCGGCGTTTGTTGCCTCCATTTTTAACGGCGTGTTTGGCCTGCTGATGGCGTGGATCTTAACCCGCTATCGCTTCCCGGGCCGCACGCTGCTTGACGCTCTGATGGATCTGCCGTTTGCGCTGCCGACGGCGGTGGCAGGCTTAACCCTCGCGTCGCTCTTCTCTGTGAACGGGCTGTACGGCGAGTGGCTGGCGAAATTTGATATCAAAGTGACCTACACCTGGCTCGGTATCGCGGTGGCGATGGCCTTTACCAGCATCCCGTTTGTGGTTCGTACCGTGCAGCCGGTGCTGGAAGAGTTGGGCCCGGAATACGAAGAAGCGGCTGAAACGCTCGGCGCCACGCGCTGGCAGAGCTTCCGCAAGGTGGTTCTGCCGGAGCTCTCTCCGGCGCTGATGGCGGGCGTCGCGCTGTCGTTTACCCGCAGCCTCGGTGAGTTCGGCGCGGTGATTTTTATCGCCGGGAACATCGCCTGGAAAACAGAAGTCACCTCGCTGATGATTTTCATCCGTTTGCAGGAGTTTGATTATCCGGCGGCGAGCGCGATTGCCTCGGTGATTCTCGCGGCCTCGCTGCTGCTGCTGTACTCGATTAACACTCTGCAAAGTCGCTTTGGTCGACGTGTGGTAGGTCACTGATGGCGGAAGTTACGCAATTGAAGCGATACGATGCACCCCGCATCAACTGGGGTAAATGGTTTCTGATTGGGGCGGGCGTGCTGGTTTCCGCCCTCATTCTCGTCGTGCCGACGGTTTATATCTTCGTTCAGGCGTTCAGCAAGGGCTTGATGCCCGCGCTGGAAAACCTGGCGAACCCGGATATGCTGCATGCCATCTGGCTGACGGTGCTGATTGCGCTGATCACCGTGCCGGTGAACCTCGTGTTCGGGACCCTGCTGGCCTGGCTGGTGACCCGCTTTAACTTCCCGGGACGTCAGCTGCTGCTGACCCTGCTGGACATTCCTTTCGCCGTATCGCCGGTGGTGGCGGGTCTGGTGTACCTGCTCTTTTACGGCTCCAACGGTCCGTTGGGCGGCTGGCTGGACGAGCATAACCTGCAGATCATGTTCGCCTGGCCGGGCATGGTGCTGGTCACCATCTTCGTGACCTGTCCGTTTGTGGTGCGTGAGCTGGTGCCGGTGATGTTAAGCCAGGGGAGCAACGAAGACGAAGCGGCGGTGCTGCTGGGCGCTTCCGGCTGGCAGATGTTCCGTCGCGTGACGCTGCCGAATATCCGCTGGGCGCTGCTTTACGGCGTGGTGCTGACCAACGCCCGCGCGATTGGTGAGTTCGGCGCCGTGTCCGTCGTCTCCGGCTCTATCCGGGGTGAAACCCTGTCGCTGCCGCTCCAGATTGAGCTGCTGCAGCAGGACTACAACACCATCGGCTCGTTTACTGCCGCAGCGTTGCTGACGCTGATGGCCATCTTGACCCTGTTTTTGAAGAGTGTGGTGCAGTGGCGTTTAGAAAATCAGGAAAAACGTCAGCATCAGGAGGGAAATCATGAGCATTGAGATTGCCAATATTAAGAAGTCTTTTGGTCGCACCCAGGTGCTGAATGATATCTCGCTGGATATCCCTTCCGGACAAATGGTGGCGCTGCTGGGGCCGTCCGGCTCGGGCAAAACCACGCTGCTGCGTATTATCGCCGGGCTTGAGCATCAGACCAGCGGGCACATCCGCTTCCACGGCACCGACGTGAGCCGCCTGCACGCCCGCGATCGTAAAGTAGGCTTTGTGTTCCAGCATTACGCGCTGTTCCGCCACATGACCGTGTTCGACAACATTGCGTTTGGCCTGACCGTGCTGCCGCGTCGCGAACGTCCGGATACGGCAACCATTAAGGCCAAAGTGACCAAACTGCTGGAGATGGTGCAGCTGGCTCACCTGGCGGACCGTTTCCCGGCCCAGCTGTCCGGCGGGCAGAAACAGCGCGTGGCGCTGGCGCGCGCGCTGGCCGTTGAGCCGCAAATTCTGCTGCTGGATGAACCCTTCGGCGCGCTGGATGCGCAGGTGCGTAAAGAGCTGCGCCGCTGGCTGCGTCAGCTGCATGAAGAGCTGAAATTCACCAGCGTCTTCGTGACCCACGATCAGGAAGAGGCGATGGAAGTTGCGGATCGCGTGGTGGTCATGAGCCAGGGCAACATTGAGCAGGTTGACGAGCCGGAGCAGCTCTGGCGTGAACCGGCGACCCGCTTCGTGCTGGAGTTTATGGGCGAGGTAAACCGTCTGCAGGGCACTATTCGCGGTGGACAGTTCCACGTGGGCGCGCACCGCTGGCCGCTGGGCTATACCTCCGCGCATCAGGGGCCGGTCGATCTGTTCCTGCGTCCGTGGGAGGTGGACGTGAGCCGCCGAACCAGCCTGGATTCACCGCTGCCGGTGCAGGTGCTGGAAGCTAGCCCTAAAGGGCACTACACCCAATTGGTGCTACAGCCGCTGGGCTGGCATACCGAGCCGCTGACCGTGGTCATGCGCGACGACGTGCCGCCGCACCGGGGTGAGCGCCTGTTTGTCGGGCTGCAGCACGCCCGGATTTATCACGGGAAGGAGCGCATCGAGACGCGCGAGGATATTGCTCTGGCGGAGTCAGCCTGATAGGTTAGGATTACGTAGTTTTGCCGGGTGGCGCTGCGCTTACCCGGCCTACAATATGACGTCTGTAGGCCCGGTAAGCGAAGCGCCACCGGGCTTTTTATTGGACAGCGATCATGAATACATTAGAACACACCATCGGCAACACTCCTCTGGTCAAGCTTCAGCGCATGGGTCCGGACAACGGCAGCGAAATCTGGGTCAAACTCGAAGGCAATAACCCGGCGGGGTCGGTGAAAGACCGAGCGGCGCTGTCGATGATTGTCCAGGCCGAAAAACGCGGAGAAATTAAGCCAGGCGACGTGCTGATAGAGGCCACCAGCGGCAATACCGGTATCGCCCTGGCGATGATTGCGGCGCTGAAAGGCTACCGCATGAAGCTGCTGATGCCGGACAACATGAGTCAGGAGCGCCGCGCCGCGATGCGTGCCTACGGGGCCGAGCTGATTCTGGTGACCAAAGAGCAGGGAATGGAAGGTGCGCGCGACCTGGCGTTAGAAATGGCCGAGCGCGGCGAAGGTAAACTGCTCGATCAGTTCAACAATCCGGACAACCCGTACGCGCACTACACCACCACCGGCCCGGAAATCTGGCAGCAAACCGACGGGCGTATCACCCATTTTGTCTCCAGCATGGGCACCACCGGCACCATTACCGGCGTATCGCGTTTTCTGCGCGAGCAGGAAAAAGCCGTCACCATCGTTGGCCTCCAGCCGGAAGAGGGGAGCAGCATTCCGGGTATTCGCCGCTGGCCGGCGGAGTATATGCCCGGCATCTTTAATGCGCAGCTGGTGGACCAGGTGCTGGATCTTCACCAGCGCGAGGCGGAAAATACCATGCGTGAGCTGGCCGTGCGCGAAGGTATCTTCTGCGGCGTCAGTTCGGGCGGCGCGGTAGCGGGTGCGATTCGGGTAGCGCAGGCAAACCCGGGTGCCGTAGTGGTGGCGATTATTTGCGATCGCGGCGATCGCTATCTGTCTACCGGCGTCTTTGGTGAAGAGAGTTATTCGCAGGGGGCGGGGATTTAAGCGTCATGGAGATGATTCTATTCCGGGATAATACCCGGGCGCAGCAAACCGACATTGTCGCCGTGCAGTCGCAGGTGGTTTACGGCAGCGTGGGGAACAGCATTGCGGTACCGAATATTCGTACCCACAGGCTGAACGTTACCGCCGTGCCGACGGTACTGTTTAGCAACACGCCGCACTACGACACGTTTTATGGTGGAGTGATCCCCGATGAGTGGTTCAGCGGCTATCTTAAGGCACTGGAAGAGCGCGAGATCCTGCGCGAACTTAAAGCGGTCACCACCGGCTATATGGGCAGCGCCAGCCAGATCGTCCTGCTGGCTCAATGGCTGAAGGCGGTCAAAGCGCAGCATCCTGACCTGCTGGTGCTGGTCGACCCGGTTATCGGCGATATCGACAGCGGTATGTACGTAAAGCCTGAGATCCCGCAGGCGTATCGGGAACACCTGCTGCCGCTGGCGCAGGGGATTACGCCGAACGTCTATGAGCTGGAAGTGTTAAGCGGCAAACCGTGCCGTACGCCGGAAAGCGCCATCGAGGCGGCGCAGGGACTGCTCTCCGATAGCCTGAAATGGGTGGCGATCACCAGCGCGCCGGTGGCCGATGACCCGCAAAATATCCACGTGGTGCTGGTGACGAATGAAGGCGTGACCGTCAGCGCGCATCCGCGCGTTGAAACCGATCTGAAAGGGACGGGCGACCTGTTCTGTTCAGAGCTGGTGAGCGGAATTGTTGAGGGGAAAACCGTTGCTGATGCCATTCGCATGGCGGGCGATCGGGTGACTGACGTGATGCTCTATACCCAGTCGAAAGGCTACGACGAGCTTATCCTACCGGCATAAACAAAATGGCGCCCGAAGGCGCCATTTTTCTGTGCGGCAAGAATTACTTCTTGATGCGGATAACCGGGGTTTCACCCACGGTGACGCTACCAGACAGTTTGATCAGTTCTTTGATTTCGTCCATGTTGGAGATAACAACCGGCGTCAGGGTAGACTTGGCTTTTTCTTCCAGCAGTGGCAGATCGAATTCAATCACCGGGTCGCCAACTTTAACACGCTGGCCTTCTTCCGCGATACGTTTGAAGCCTTCGCCTTTCAGTTCAACGGTGTCGATACCGAAGTGAACGAACAGTTCGATACCGCTATCAGATTCGATAGAGAACGCATGGTTGGTTTCAAAAATTTTACCGATGGTGCCGTCAACTGGAGCAACCATTTTGTTGCCAGTTGGTTTGATAGCAATGCCATCACCAACGATTTTCTCAGCAAACACTACATCCGGCACGTCTTCGATGTTGACGATCTCGCCGGAGAGCGGAGCAACAATCTCAATAGTTCCGGAGTCTTTCTTATCATCAGAAACCAGAGATTTCAGTTTATCGAACAAACCCATGATCTTCTCCTAAGCAGTAATTTGGGCCGCATCTCGTGGATTAGCAGATTGTTTTTTCTTCAATGAACTTGTTAACCAGCGTCATTAACTCGTCCGTTGTCGGTTGAGCAAGAGCCTGCTCTGCTAACACCTTCGCATCTTCGAAGTTCGTGTTACGGATAATCTTCTTAATGCGCGGTATGGAAATGGCGCTCATAGAGAATTCGTCCAGACCCATACCCAGCAACAGAAGTGTAGCACGTTCGTCGCCTGCAAGCTCACCACACATGCCAGTCCATTTACCTTCTGCATGAGAAGCATCAATAACTTGCTTGATCAAGTTCAGTACGGACGGTGACATTGGCTGGTAGAGATGTGAAATCATATCATTACCACGGTCAACTGCCAGGGTGTACTGCGTTAAATCATTGGTGCCGATACTAAAGAAATCAACTTCTTTGGCTAAATGACGCGCAATGGTCGCCGCCGCAGGTGTTTCCACCATCACGCCGATCTCGATTGACTCGTCAAACGCTTTACCTTCGTCGCGCAGTTCCTGTTTGTAGATTTCGATCTCTTTCTTCAGTGCACGCACTTCTTCAACAGAGATGATCATCGGGAACATGATGCGCAGTTTACCGAAAGCAGAGGCACGCAGGATCGCGCGAACCTGGTCACGCAGGATCTCTTTACGATCCATCGCGATACGGATTGCACGCCAGCCCAGGAACGGGTTCTCTTCTTTCGGGAAGTTCATGTACGGCAGCTCTTTGTCGCCACCGATGTCCATGGTACGGACGATAACCGCCTGAGAGCCACACGCTTCGGCCACGGCTTTATAAGCAGCAAACTGCTCTTCTTCCGTTGGCAGCGCGTCGCGGTCCATGAACAGGAATTCTGTACGATAGAGACCGACGCCTTCCGCACCGTTGCGCTCAGCGCCGTCAACGTCGCGGACGGTACCGATGTTTGCGCACACTTCTACCTGATGGCCGTCCAGGGTGATGGCTGGCAGGTCTTTCAGCTTAGCGAGTTCCGCTTTTTCAGTCGCAACCTGCTCCTGAACCGCGCGCAGTTTATCGATCTCTTCATTGGTTGGGTTGACGTAAACCAGATTGTTTACGGCATCCAGAATCAGATAGTCGCCGTTTTTCACCTGAGAGGTGACGCTACCGGTACCCACGATGGCAGGCAGTTCCAGAGAGCGCGCCATGATAGAGGTGTGGGAGGTACGGCCACCCGCGTCGGTGATGAAACCGAGGACCTTTTTCAGGTTCAGCTGTGCGGTTTCAGACGGGGTGAGGTCAGCGGCAACCAGGATAACTTCATCCTGAATCGCGCTCAGGTCGATGATGGCCAGACCCAGGATGTTGCGCAGCAGGCGCTTACCGATGTCACGTACGTCAGCCGCACGCTCTTTCAGGTATTCATCATCCAGTTCTTCCAGGGCAGTTGCCTGACCTTCGATAACTTCATGCGCAGCCGCGTCGGCCGTCATGCCTTTATCTTTAATCAGGGCTATGATTTCCTGCTCCAGCTCCTCATCTTCGAGCAGCATGATGTGCCCTTCGAAGATGGCTTCTTTTTCTTCACCGAAAGTTTCGCCAGCTTTAGTTTTGATTGCTTCCAGTTGCGCAGATGCCTTGGCACGACCGCTCAGAAAACGTTCAACTTCCTGATCAACCTTGTCGGCAGAAATTTTTTTCCGGTCGATGACGATCTCGTCTTCTTTCAGCAGCAGTGCTTTGCCGAAAGCGATACCCGGGGATGCTAAAATGCCTGAAATCATAACCCTACCTTACTTGTGACTGATATTTAAAAGAACCCGGAAACTTACTCGAGCTCAGCCATCAGTTTTACCAGATGCTCAACTGCTTTCTGCTCGTCTTCACCTTCTGCAGAGATGGTGACAACGGTGCCCTGAGTCAGGCCCAGAGTCTGCAGTTTGAACAGGCTTTTTGCGCTCGCGCTTTTGCCGTTGGAAGTCACAGTGATTTCAGAAGTGAAGCCTTTTGCTTCTTTAACAAACTGAGCAGCAGGGCGGGTGTGCAGACCGTTCGGAGCGGTAATGGTAACTTCTTGCTGGAACATTGTATTTCCCCAACTTATAGGTTTAGTGTTGTGGAACTAAAGTCTAGCCTGGCGACTGAACTTTAGCCTGTATTGTTAGCGCTGACGTTTCGATCGTCATTAAACATTATGCAGCGAAAGCAAGACTTGAACCAAATCATAAAATCGATTCAGCAAGGCTATTTCATTCACCGATTAATTTCACGCATCAAAATAATTGCTGGTTTAAATACCAGACCCAACGGGGTGAAGCAATGCCAGGAGGGGCAAAAGTTTGAAGCAGGCCACAAAAAAGCACCTGAAAAGGTGCTTTTTTACGCGTTATTAACATGCTGGCACTACTGTTGCAGTTCTTTTTCGGTAAACAGATCGGCAAACAGTGCGGTGCTCAGGTAACGCTCGCCCGAAGAAGGAAGGATAACCACAATATTTTTGTTGGTTAAGGCTTCATCTTCCTGAAGCTTGAGTGCTGCCGCAACGGCTGCACCGGAAGAGATACCCGCCAGAATGCCTTCTTCATCCATCAGGCGACGCGCGGTAGAAATGGCTTCTTCGTTAGTGATGGTCACCACTTTATCGATTAGCTTCAGATCCAGGTTGCCCGGAATGAAGCCTGCGCCAATACCCTGAATTTTATGCGGGCCTGGTTTAAGCTCTTCACCCGCCAGTGCCTGGGTGATAACCGGTGAGTCAGTCGGCTCAACGGCAACGGTGATCAGGTCTTTTTTACCTTTGGTGCCTTTAATATAGCGTGACACGCCGGTCAGCGTACCGCCGGTACCCACGCCGGAGATAAAGACGTCAACCTGGCCGTCGGTATCTTCCCAGATTTCCGGACCGGTGGTCTTCTCGTGAATTTCCGGGTTAGCCGGGTTGCTGAACTGCTGCAGCAGCAGATATTTCGCCGGATCGCTGGCCACAATCTCTTCAGCTTTCTGAATGGCACCCTTCATGCCCTTCGCGCCTTCGGTCAGCACCAGGTTCGCGCCCAGCGCTTTGAGCAGCTTACGACGCTCAATGCTCATGGTTTCTGGCATGGTCAGCGTCAGCTTGTAGCCACGCGCGGCAGCCACATAGGCCAGAGCGATACCGGTGTTACCGCTGGTCGGTTCCACCAGCTCAACGCCAGGCTTCAGTACGCCACGTTTTTCAGCATCCCAAATCATGTTTGCACCGATACGGCATTTTACGCTGAAGCTCGGGTTACGTGATTCGACCTTCGCCAGAATGCGTCCATTACCGATACGGTTCAGTCGAACCAGGGGCGTATGACCGATAGTCAGCGAGTTGTCTTCATAAATCTTACTCATGGCCTGTCCTTAACTGTATGAAATTGGGATACCGACCCAGCATACCTGTTGAGCAGGTAGGGGGAAGTAAGGAATTCGCATATCTATATACTGCAAGGAAATAATGGGGATCAGTATGGAATAAGGGGCGGCATAAGCCACCCCTGCTTTACACATTTTTGCATTATTTCCATAACGCGTGCTTAGCGCGGTAGCAGTCGACCCACATCGCCGTCGCGCCGCAGACGGCGACGGGCATGATGAACAGATTCAGGAAGGGAATCATGGTGAACAGGCTGGTCAGCGCGCCAAACTGCATGTTGGCGACCTTCTGGCTTCGCAGGGCAGTGCGCATCTCTTTAAACGGCACCTTGTGGTTATCGAACGGATAGTCGCAATACTGGATGGCCAGCATCCAGGCGCTGAACAGGAACCACAGCACCGGCGCCACCGTCTGACCAATGCCTGGCACAAAGTAGAGGATAAGCAGCACAATCGCGCGGGGCAGGTACCAGGCAAACTTCTGCCACTCGCGCTTCATGATGCGTGGCAGGTCTTTCATGATCCCCAGCACGCCCGTGTCTGGCGGCGTCGCGCCGGTAAGCCGCGCTTCAAGCTGTTCCGCCAGCAGACCGTTAAACGGTGCGGCTATCCAGTTGGCAATCGTCGAAAAGAAGTACCCAAACACCAGCAGCACGGAGATTACCGCCACCGGCCAGAGCAGATAGTTAAGCCACTGCAGCCAGTCCGGCACGTAACTCATCAGCGACGGGATCCAGCTCTCCAGCTTTGTGAACAGCCACCAGAACGCGCCGCCCATCAGAATAATGTTGATCAATAGCGGCAGGATCACGAAGCGTCGAATCCCCGGCAGGGAGACCAGTTTCCAGCCCTGAGAAAAATACCAGACGCCGCTGCGCGGGGGAGAAGAAGATGTTGAAACCATAACCAGGCTGTACTCCTTTTTACACAACCAGTGGAATTGCCCGCCTATATTATCCACTTACGGAGCAATGACCAGTTCGGAAATGTTCGAAAAACCAGCAAAAAGCACGATTTCCTTCATCTTTATGCTGTGAATGCTCTGCACACACTTGCACTTGACGTAAACGGCAAATACTCTTAGTGAGTAAATGTTTGCCGTGGTGGCAAGGTGTTAGAACAACAGAGAATATAATGATGCAGGATTTGCGTCTGATATTAATCATTGTTGGCGCGATCGCCATAATCGCTTTACTGGTACATGGTTTCTGGACCAGCCGTAAAGAGCGTTCCTCGATGTTCCGCGATCGCCCACTGAAGCGCATGAAGTCCAGTCGTGACGACGATGACAGTGAAGATGACATCGACGGCAGCGATGACGACGGCGTGGGTGAAGTTCGTGTTCATCGGGTCAATACTGCGCCCGGCGCAGGCCATGGGGAGCATGAAGCGCCTCGTCCTTCGCAGCACCAGTATCAACCGCCGTATGCTTCTGCACAGCCGCGCCAGCCAGCGCCGCAGCCTGTGGAAGAGCCGGTGCGCCAGCCGCCGCAACAGCCTGTCTATCAGCAGCCTGCTGCGCCACAGCCGGTTCAACAGCAGCCGGTGCAGCAGCCCGTGCAGCAACAGCCTGCTCAGCCGGTACAACAACCGCAGCAGCCTGTTCACGTACAGCCTGCGCCTCAGCCTGCTCCGGCCCCGCACGTTGAGCCTGAGCCCGTTGTAGAGCCAGAGCCGGTTGTTGAAAAACCACAGCGTAAAGAAGCGGTGATCATCATGAACGTGGCCGCGCATCACGGCAGCCATCTTAACGGTGACGTGCTGCTCAACAGTATTCAACAGGCAGGATTCAAGTTTGGCGATATGAACATTTTCCATCGCCATCTTAGCCCTGACGGTAGCGGTCCGGCGCTGTTCAGCCTGGCCAACATGGTTAACCCCGGCACCTTTGATCCGGAAATGACCGGTGATTTCGTGACCCCGGGCGTCACTATCTTTATGCAGGTGCCTTCTTACGGCGACGAGCTGCAAAACTTTAAGCTGATGCTGCAGTCCGCTCAGCACATCGCTGACGAAGTCGGCGGTGTGGTGCTTGACGATCAGCGTCGAATGATGACCCCGCAGAAGCTGCGCGAGTATCAGGACCGCATCCGCGAAGTTAAGGAAGCTAACGCGTAATCGTCGCGTTTACTTCAACTCCTCCTCAACCCCCGCCTGTCGGGGGTTTTTTCTCATTGATGGTGCGATATGGACTCAATCGAACAACAACTCACTGAACTGCGAACCACGCTTCGCCATCATGAATACCTCTATCATGTTATGGACGCGCCGGAAGTCCCGGATGCCGAATATGACCGCCTGATGCGCGAGCTGCGTGAATTAGAGGCGCAGCATCCGGAGCTTATCACGCCGGATTCCCCCACCCAGCGCGTCGGCGCTGAGCCGCTGGGCGCTTTCAGCCAGGTGCGCCATGAGGTGCCGATGCTGTCGCTGGATAACGTCTTCGATGAAGAGAGCTTCCTCGCGTTTAACAAGCGCGTGCAGGATCGCCTGAAAAGCAGCGACTCCCTCACCTGGTGCTGCGAGCTCAAGCTGGATGGCCTGGCGGTCAGCCTTCTCTACGAAAACGGCGTGCTGGTGCGCGCCGCGACGCGTGGCGACGGTACAACGGGCGAAGATATCACCACCAACGTGCGTACCATACGCGCGATCCCGCTGAAGCTGCAGGGTGACAACATTCCCGCACGTCTGGAAGTGCGCGGCGAGGTGTTCCTGCCCCAGGCGGGCTTCGAGAAAATTAACGAAGAGGCGCGTCGCACCGGCGGGAAGGTGTTTGCTAACCCGCGTAATGCGGCGGCAGGCTCTCTGCGCCAGCTTGATCCACGTATCACCGCGAAGCGACCGCTTACTTTCTTCTGCTACGGCGTCGGTATTCTGGAGGGCGGCGAGCTGCCGGATACGCACCTCGGACGTCTGCTGCAGTTTAAAGCGTGGGGCCTGCCGGTGAGCAACCGCGTTCAGCTCTGCGACTCGCCGGAAGCGGTGCTGGCGTTCTACCACAAGGTGGAAGAGGACCGCCCGACGCTCGGTTTTGATATTGATGGCGTCGTCATCAAGGTGAATTCACTGGCGCTGCAGGAGCAGCTGGGCTTTGTGGCCCGCGCGCCTCGCTGGGCGGTGGCGTTTAAATTCCCTGCTCAGGAGCAGATGACCGTCGTTCGCGACGTGGAGTTCCAGGTTGGCCGTACGGGGGCGATTACCCCGGTCGCCCGTCTGGAGCCCGTGCAGGTCGCGGGCGTGCTGGTGAGTAATGCCACGTTGCATAACGCCGATGAAATCGAACGCCTCGGCCTGCGCATTGGTGACAAAGTGGTGATTCGCCGCGCGGGCGACGTTATCCCACAGGTGGTTAACGTCGTGGAGTCAGAACGTCCTGCCGATACGCGCGAGATCGTCTTCCCGACCCACTGCCCGGTGTGCGGCTCCGACGTTGAGCGTGTGGAAGGCGAAGCGGTGGCGCGCTGTACGGGAGGCTTAATCTGTGGTGCGCAGCGTAAAGAGTCGCTGAAGCACTTCGTCTCCCGTCGGGCGATGGACGTCGACGGCATGGGCGACAAGATTATCGATCAGCTGGTTGAGAAAGAGTATGTCCATACGCCAGCGGATCTCTTCAGGCTGACGGCAGGAAAACTGACCGGCCTGGATCGCATGGGGCCAAAGTCAGCCCAGAATGTGGTTAACGCGCTCGAAGCCGCCAAAGAAACCACCTTTGCCCGCTTCCTGTACGCGCTGGGCATTCGTGAAGTGGGTGAGGCAACGGCGGCGGGCCTGGCGGCGTACTTTGGTACGCTGGAGGCGCTGGAAAAGGCTAGCATCGACGAGCTGCAGAAAGTCCCTGACGTTGGCATTGTGGTTGCCACGCACGTCTTTAACTTCTTCGCCGAAGAGAGCAACCGTGAAGTTATCGGCAAGCTGCTGGAAGAGGGCATTAAGTGGCCCGCGCCGGTAGTGGTTAACGCCGAAGAGATCGACAGCCCGTTCGCCGGTAAAACGGTAGTCCTGACCGGCAGCCTGAGCCAGCTTTCACGCGACGATGCGAAAGCGCGCCTGGTGGCGCTGGGGGCCAAAGTGGCGGGCAGCGTGTCGAAGAAAACCGACCTGGTGATCGCCGGGGAAGCGGCGGGCTCGAAGCTGGCGAAAGCACAGGAGCTCGGCATTGAGGTTATCGACGAAGCGGAAATGATGCGTCTGTTAGGAGAGTAACGTGGAGAAAGAACAGCTCGTTGAGATTGCCAATACTGAGATGCCGTTCGGTAAATACAAGGGCCGCAGGCTGATTGATTTGCCGGAGGAGTATCTGCTGTGGTTTGCCCGTAAGGATGAATTCCCGGCAGGGCGACTGGGCGAGCTGATGGCTATCACGTTACTGATCAAAACCGAGGGGCTGACCCAGCTGGTTCAGCCCCTGAAACGTCCTTAAGCCTTCGCGGCGCGGGTCTCTTCCTGCGCCAGCTTTTCGGTCTGGCGCTTGTAGCGACGCGCCAGCACCGCGCAGACCATCAGCTGGATCTGGTGGAAAATCATCAGAGGCAGCACCATCATCCCAATCACCGAGGTCGGGAACAGAATGTTGGCCATCGGGATACCGTTCGCCAGGCTCTTTTTGGAACCGCAGAAGACAATGGTGATTTCATCCGCTTTGCTGAAGCCGCACCTGCGTGCCACAAAGACGTTTACCGCAATCACAATCGCCAGCAGGACGAGGCTGACCACCACGATAAACAGCAGCGAGCCTGCGCCCACCTTATGCCAGATCCCGTTCACAACCGCTTCGCTGAAGGCGGAATAGACCACCAGCAGAATCGACGACTGGTCGGTTTTTGAGATCCATTTCTTGTGCTTAGCCACGAACGCCCCGGTCCATGGACGGGATAGATGCCCCAGGACAAACGGCAGCAGCAGCTGCAGGCAAATTTTTCCAACCTGCTCGAGATTGCCTTCCGCGCCGTGCATGTTCATCAGCAGGCCCACCAGCAGCGGGGAAACGAAAATCCCTAACAGGCTGGATGCCGATGCCGAGCAGACCGCGGCCGCAACGTTTCCTCCCGCGAGAGAGGTAAAGGCAATGGCGGACTGCACGGTAGCCGGCAGAATACAGAGATACAGGAAACCGGTGTAGAGCGCCGGGTCGACGTTAACCGGCGCCCACCAGGCAAACAGCACTCCGAGGATTGGGAACAGAATGAACGTGCTGCACATCACCCAGAGATGCAGCCGCCAGTGGCTACCGCCGGCAATAATCGCTTCGCGGGAGAGTTTTGCACCGTGCATAAAGAACAGCAGCGCGATGGCGGCCGTCGTCAGCCCTTCAAAAAACGGGACGAAGGCCCCGCGGGCGGGGAAAAACGAGGCCAGTAAAACGGTAACCACCAGGGTAAGCGTGAACGGATCAAGAATACGAAATAGTTTCATAATGACTCCTGAAATCAGATATCGCTATTGTGCTTTTTTCCATTTGAGAAATAAAATTGATTTATTGCATCCATTCATGAATGAAACAGATGAATTATTCCTTACGTCAGCTTCGTATTTTCGTCACCGTCGCTCACGCCCGCAGCTTTAGCCGGGCAGGCGAGAAGATTGGCCTGAGCCAGTCGGCGGTCAGCCACAGCGTGAAAGAGCTGGAGAATCAGACCGGGGTGAAGTTGCTTGACCGCACCACGCGCGAAGTGGTGCTGACCGAAGCGGGGCAGCAGCTGGCCCTGCGCCTCGAACGGCTGCTGGATGAGCTAAACAGCACGCTCAGAGACGTGGGGAGACTGGGGCAGCAGCTTTCGGGGACCGTGCGCGTCGCGGCCAGCCAGACAATCTCTGCGCACCTTATCCCTCAGTGTATTGCCGAGGGAAGCCACCGCTATCCGGATATTGATTTTGTCCTGCATGACAGGCCGCAGCAGTGGGTGCTGGAGAGCATCCGCCAGGGCGATGTGGATTTTGGTATTGTGATCGATCCCGGCCAGGCGAGCGATCTGGCGTGTGAAAGCGTACTTTCCGAGCCATTCTTGCTGCTCTGCCGTGACGACGATCCGCTGGCCACGTTGCCGGAGGTCAGCTGGCAGTCCCTGCAGGGCGCGAACCTGGTTTTACAGGATTATGCCTCGGGCAGTCGTCCGCTGATTGATTCCGCGCTGGTGAATCAGGGCGTAAAGGCAACGATCGTGCAGGAGATTGGTCACCCGGCGACGCTGTTTCCCATGGTGGAAGCCGGCATTGGCATCAGCGTGTTGCCCGCCCTTGCGCTTCCCCTGCCGCAGGGAAGCCGGCTTGCCGTCAGGCGATTAACGCCCGCTGTTGAGCGAAAGCTGATGCTGGTGCGGCGAAAAAATCGCTCACTCTCGGGGGCGGCGCAGGCTATCTGGGAAGTGGTGCGTATCCAGGCACAACGATTAACCGAAGCCCGCATACGCGACCCACTGTTTAACGCATCAGAAGATTAGATGTAGATATCAATCTGATTATTGTCTGAAGGGTTATTCACACCTTCCACTTTGCCCAGCTTTTGATCCTGCTTCTTTTGGGCCTCTTCTGCCTGCTGGCGCTGCAGCGCGGCGAGCTGTGCCTGCAGCACTTTGAGCTGGGTCTGAATAAGCTCCTGCTGCTTCTTCTTCTCATCGGTGCTGATGGGGCTGTTCGCCAGCTCTTTTAACTGCTGAGTCAGCTTTTTGATCTTGTCAAGAATACGGGTGATTTGCGTAGCGATATCGTTACTGCTGGAAGTTCCACTCGCGCCGCTGGTTTGAATCTGTTGGGTTGAAGCCTGAATGGTCGTCATACTTTTTCCTCGCGTTATAAAACAGAGGTATCGGCACTAACGGGATTAGCTTGAGCAAAACTGCCATATCTGGCAGGGAGTTACATCGATACACAATCAGTATTGATGAAGCGATGAAAGTGTACTGGAAGGCGGAAGTAGACAAACTGCAGATAGCAAAAAGGCGCCTTTAGGGCGCCTTTCTACATTGGTGGGTCGTGCAGGATTCGAACCTGCGACCAATTGATTAAAAGTCAACTGCTCTACCAACTGAGCTAACGACCCGAAATGGTGGGCGATGACGGGCTCGAACCGCCGACCCCCTCCGTGTAAAGGAGATGCTCTACCAACTGAGCTAATCGCCCATTTCGGAACTACTGCGATAAGGCGAGAATGGTGGGCGATGACGGGCTCGAACCGCCGACCCCCTCCGTGTAAAGGAGATGCTCTACCAACTGAGCTAATCGCCCAATCTCAATTCTTATCTACACTGCGAGTCTACCGAAGTAGATGGTGGGTGATGACGGGCTCGAACCGCCGACCCCCTCCGTGTAAAGGAGATGCTCTACCAACTGAGCTAATCACCCCCGCTGTGTGGAGTCGCATTATAGGGAGAGTTGAAAATGAGTCAACGCATTTTCTAAAGTTTTTATTCGTTCGTCGTAAAATTAAACAAAACGATCGCGAAACGGGCTATGGCGCATGATTTCTAAACAAAAATCGCAAACTCGGTCACGATAAAGGGATCAACATTGAGGATTCCCCCCACAGTGATAGAATATTGCCCATCGTTTTTTTCCCCCAGGATTTGCCGATTGCCGGCATCTTTATAACGTAAGGCCATTTCATGAAAATCAAAACTCGCTTCGCGCCGAGCCCGACAGGCTATCTGCACGTCGGTGGTGCACGTACCGCTCTCTATTCCTGGCTTTTTGCACGCCACAACAAAGGTGAGTTCGTGCTGCGTATTGAAGACACCGATCTTGAGCGCTCCACGCCAGAAGCAATTGAAGCCATTATGGATGGGATGAACTGGCTGAATCTGGAATGGGATGAAGGTCCTTACTTCCAGACCAAACGCTTTGACCGCTATAACGCTGTCATTGATGAGATGCTGGTCGCGGGCACGGCGTATAAATGCTACTGCTCTAAAGAGCGTCTGGATGAACTGCGAGAAGCGCAGATGGCTAACGGTGAAAAGCCGCGTTATGACGGCCGCTGCCGCCACGACCATAGCGAGCATGCTGCTGATGAGCCTTGCGTGGTGCGTTTTGCTAACCCGCAAGAGGGCTCGGTGATCTTTGACGACCAGATCCGTGGCCCAATTGAATTCAGCAACCAGGAGCTGGACGATCTGATCATCCGTCGTACCGACGGTTCTCCAACCTACAACTTCTGCGTTGTGGTTGACGACTGGGATATGGAAATTACCCACGTTGTCCGTGGTGAAGACCATATCAACAATACGCCACGTCAGATTAACATCCTTAAAGCGCTGAACGCCCCTGTGCCTGTCTATGCGCACGTCTCCATGATCAACGGTGATGACGGGAAAAAACTGTCTAAACGTCACGGTGCGGTAAGCGTTATGCAGTATCGCGACGACGGCTATCTGCCGGAAGCGCTGCTGAACTATCTGGTGCGTCTGGGCTGGGCCCACGGTGACCAGGAGATCTTCAGCCGCGAAGAGATGATCGAACTGTTCTCTCTGAGCTCTGTAAGCAAATCAGCGAGCGCATTTAATACCGACAAGCTCCTGTGGCTGAACCATCACTATATCAATACCATGCAGCCTGAATATGTAGCGACGTATCTGCAGTGGCACATTGAGCAGGCAAAGATTGATACCCGCACTGGCCCTGAGCTGGCGGACCTGGTGAAACTCCTCGGCGAGCGCTGCAAAACGCTGAAAGAGATTGCCGAAAGCTGCCGCTACTTCTATGAAGAGTTTGATGAGTTCGACGCGGACGCCGCGAAGAAGCACCTCCGTCCGGTTGCGCGTCAGCCGCTGGAAGTGGTGCGTGACAAGCTGGCTGCACTCACCGAGTGGACCGCTGAGAATGTGCATCACGCCATTCAGGCGACGGCAGACGAGCTGGAAGTCGGTATGGGTAAAGTCGGCATGCCACTGCGCGTTGCAGTGACCGGGGCGGGTCAGTCTCCGGCGCTGGATGTGACGGTTCACGCGATCGGCAAGTCACGCAGCGTGGCGCGCATTAACAAGGCGCTGGACTTTATCGCTGAACGTGAAAATCAGCAGTAATTAGGCCTCAGATAAAAAACGGCAGGGTAACCTGCCGTTTTTTTATGCTTCTTATTCCGTGAGACCGAGCCGCGTAAGAAAGCCGTGTATGCCTTCGCGTTTCAATAAGGCGTCCAGACGCCTCTGCTCTGGCTGAGTCATACTCTCCAGCGTCTCTATAATGCCCGGAGACAGGTTTGAAGAGGGTTCACTGTATGAAGCGGTGACCTCAGCGAGATGGTAAACCGCCTGACGGTTACGGATTGCAGGGAGGCTCATAATATGTTGCTTCACGCGCGCATCAATATGAATGAGCCGCGCGCGACCACCCTTCACGCCGTTGAGGCCTTCGGTTTTCCATCCCTGCTGGCGTATCCAGCGATTAACCGTTTGTCTGGCAACGCCCAAACTCTCCGCCAGCTCTTCCGTGGTCATTTTGCTGCGTAATTTTTTCATATCAGTTCTGATCGCGAATCCCTAAACGTTGCAACAAGCCGGTAATCCCTTCCCGTATTAACAGCGATGTCATCTGCTTCTGCTCTTCCGGCGTCATTTCATTGGCCAGCGTCAGGAGCAGCGTGTGAAGCGAACTATCATGACTGACGCCTTCTGGCAGTTCGGACGTTTCACTTGCCCGACGTGCGCTGCGGATAAAGTCACGGACTTTTTCGTTCACATGTACCAGGCGAGCTTTCCCGCCCTGGACGCCTGGTTTTGGTGATGTAATCCAACCCTCTTTGCGTACCCATTTATTGATGGTCTGGCGGCTATAGCCAGTGAGGAGGGCTAACTCTTCTGGCGTCATTCGTTCCTTGATCATGCAATTTCCTGAATATCAGTGGGGTTAATTAACGGCTCATTTTATAGCACCGTTTTACGTGAAAACGTGACAGGCTTAACTCCTAGCTGCGAGCAGGCTCGCAAAGTGATTCATTTGCATGATTTTTCGGCGATTGAATGGCTGGGATTGATTTTGCCGTTGACACTCCGCGGCGGAATTCATATTATGCCGCCCGTCAACATGACAGCTTTACGATGGGGCTATAGCTCAGCTGGGAGAGCGCTTGCATGGCATGCAAGAGGTCAGCGGTTCGATCCCGCTTAGCTCCACCAAACTCTGAACCCAACAGAGTGCGGTCAGTAAAGTCACATGTGGGGCTATAGCTCAGCTGGGAGAGCGCTTGCATGGCATGCAAGAGGTCAGCGGTTCGATCCCGCTTAGCTCCACCAAAATTGTAAACCCTCGTCAAAAGACGAGGGTTTTTTTTATGTGTTTGTAGCACCCGCCACCCTATTTTGTTATCAAAAAGAAGGTATTTCTGTACCTCACCTCAATCGGCATCAATAAACCAGTCTAAAAATAGACTTGAACTTGATTCGCGCAATTAATAAACATATTATCCATCCGGTCAATAATTCTCTCGGAAAATAACGCCCTGGTTAATGAATAGAAAAACTTACAATAATGTAAAGATATTTATGATTGCCCTGGCTCTGTGCCTGATTGCGGTACCTATCTCCCGTTATCTCTCTCCCCGCGCAATTGTTAATGGTCACGACGTTTATTTAGCATGGTTACCTTTAAGCGTAATGCTGGCGGTAATTCTGCTATTTGGGCGCAGGGCTATTCTTCCCATTTTGTTAGGTTTTACTGTCACTAATTTATTCTATGTAAATTTAGTACCGCTACAATATTCAGTATTACTGTTCTGTCAGACCTTTGCGGTGTTTGCGGCGTGCGGCCTTCTGCGCATCATGCTGGGTAAGCGTTGGCGTTACTGCATCCCTAACAAGCACATCGGATTACGGATATTCTGGCTCGGTTTTATGGTGCCAATAGGGATTAAGCTGTCGATGTATTTGGCTGGCTATTTGTTTGATTTTCCGGTGACAATTTCGACCTTTTTCGGCGAAGGGACGGTAATTTATAACGTTGTGGATATACAAAGCCTGATATGTGCGGCATTGATTTTTACCATGATGTTCTATTACCCGTTAAGAATGATAATTAATCCTCGTTATGCAATAAATTTCTGGCGACGAAGCGTGAAGCCCGTGTTTTTTTACAAGAATTCATTATATATTTTTGTCTGGCTGATGCTTTTAAGTTTCATTCTCGTCATTTTGTGTGGTCCTTTTGAATCTCCCGTCATTGCGGGCTATTTGATGCCGCTGATTTTTATTCTTTTTACCTTAGCGATAAGCCGACTGACCTATGCGTTGATTTCTCTGCTGTGGGCTGTATCTGCGCTCCTGCTGTTGAACTACAACTACAACTTCCTTAACGGGGTGGAATCGGGCCATTCGCTCTCTTTTATTCTGTCCGTGCTTATCTCGTTCGCGATCTGCCTGCTTTACATGTCGCGTATTTACCAGCGCAGCGAGTGGCTTAAGCGGGGCTGGCAGGGCAGGGCGCTCACCGATCCGCTGACCGGATTGCCCAATATTCGTGCGCTGGAGGATTATCTTGAGGTTCACCCGGATGCAAAAGTGAGCATTCTGCGTATGGATAACCTGGAATTTTTGAGCCGCCACTATGGGATCCTCATGCGGGTCCATTGCAAACGTACGATCGCCACGTCGCTGCAGCCTCTCCTGCAAAAAGATGAGACGCTCTTCCAGCTCCCCGGAAGCGAGCTTGTGCTGGTATTACTGGGTCCGGGAACCGCTGAGCGCCTCCAGCATATGGTTGATCGACTGAACAGCCGTAAGATTTTCTGGAACAACACCGGGCTGGATATTGAATTTGGCGCGTCCTGGGGAATGGTGGAAAACGGCGAAAAACTGCACCACACGCTGGGGCAGCTGAGCTGGCTGGCCGAGCAATCCTGCGGAACAACAAACAACGTGCTTGCGCTCACGAATAGCCTTGAGGCGGCATCAGGGCAAACGACAGAGCGAGTCCTGATGCTGGCGCGGATTAAGCATGCCCTGGAGGCGGGTCAGTTCCATTTATACGCGCAACCGATCCAGAAGGCGGACGGGAGCGGCTACTACGAAATTCTGGCGCGTATGGAGAGCGAGGGCGAGATCTTCACTCCTGACCGCTTTATTCCGTTGATTGCCCAGTTCAACCTCAGCCACCGGTTTGATATGTGCGTCATGGAGAAATTACTGCTGTGGCTGCGCGATCACCCTTCAACGCAGGCTGGCGCCCGTTTCTCCGTTAATCTTATGCCGCTCACGCTGATGCAAAAAGAGGTGGCGACCGAAATTTGCGCGCTTTTTGAACGCTACGGCGTTGCGCCTCAGTCCGTCGTGATTGAGATTACCGAAGAGCAGGCCTTCTCAAATTCAGGCTGCAGCATCCACAATATTCAGCAGCTGCGGGATTACGGTTTCCGGATTGCCATAGATGATTTTGGTACCGGCTACGCCAACTACGAGCGCCTCAGACGCCTGCAGGCGGACATCATTAAAATTGACGGCTGCTTTGTTAAAGACATTTGTACCGATGATATGGATGCGATGATCGTACAGTCGATGTGTAATCTGGCGAAGACGAAATCGCTGTGCGTCGTAGCGGAATACGTCGAAACACCGGCGCAGCGGGAGATGCTGCTTCGCTTCGGCGTGGATTACCTGCAGGGCTACCTGATAGGCAAACCCAGACCGCTGGAAGAATTGCGGGCATAAAAAAACCGGGAGCCAGGCTCCCGGTTTTTGTTTAACGCTAAACGTTAGAGTACCAGTGCTGCGATAGAAGCAGACAGGACGCTCACCAGCGTAGAGCCGTAAACCAGCTTCAGGCCAAAGCGAGAAACCACGTTGCCCTGTTCTTCGTTCAGACCTTTAATCGCGCCCGCGATAATCCCGATGGACGAGAAGTTCGCGAAGGAGACCAGGAACACGGACAGAATGCCTTCCGCGCGCGGAGAAAGCGTGCTGGCAATTTTCTGCAGATCCATCATCGCAACGAATTCGTTAGAAACCAGTTTGGTTGCCATGATACTGCCCACCTGCAGCGCTTCGTGAGCAGGAACACCCATCACCCATGCAACCGGATAGAAGATGTAGCCCAGAATACCCTGGAAGGAGATACCCAGCACCGCGGCGAACAGGGCGTTCAGCGCAGAAATCAGCGCAATGAAGCCGATCAGCATGGCGGCAACGATAATCGCCACTTTGAAGCCCGCCAGAATATACTCACCCAGCATTTCGAAGAAGCTCTGGCCTTCGTGCAGGTTTGACATCTGAATGTTCTCTTCGCTTGCGTCAACGCGGTACGGGTTGATAAGCGACAGAACGATAAAGGTGCTGAACATGTTCAGAACCAGCGCCGCAACAACATACTTTGGCTCCAGCATGGTCATATACGCGCCCACGATAGACATGGACACGGTAGACATTGCGGTTGCCGCCATGGTGTACATGCGGTTGCGGGACATTTTGCCGAGAATATCTTTATACGCGATGAAGTTCTCAGACTGACCGAGGATCAGGGAACTGACGGCGTTGAAGGATTCCAGCTTGCCCATGCCGTTCACTTTGGATAACAGGAAACCAATTCCACGAATAACGAACGGCAGAACGCGGATGTGCTGCAGAATACCGATCAGCGCGGAGATGAAGACGATAGGGCAGAGAACCTTCAGGAAGAAGAATGCCAGACCTTCGTCGTTCATTTTACCGAAGACAAAGTTGGTCCCTTCATTGGCGAATCCGAGCAGTTTTTCGAACATTTCGGAGAAGCCTTTCACGAAGCCGAGGCCTACGTTGGAGTTCAGGAAGAACCACGCAAGTAAAACTTCAATGACCAGCAGCTGGACAACATAACGGATACGAATTTTTTTGCGGTCTGTGCTGACCAGCAATGCAAGTGCAGTAACGACAACAAGTGCCAGGACAAAATGAAGGACGCGGTCCATATTTGCTCCAAATATGAGGCAGGTTTAATTTTCGTGCACATTCTATGTAACAAGCGAAAAGAAAACGAGATCGAGGACACACTATAGTTACATCCTGTGACGAGTCTCAAAAATAGTGATCCACAATACATTTTTGTTATGTTAGGTAAATGAGTGAAAAGTTAAGTTTGTGTGCTAGTCTTCACAAAAGCGCGCGCGATTTCAGTTTCTGTTAGATCGCCCCACTTACCCGCCCGTCTATCGTTCAAAGCTATCAGAGAAATCACTGTAAACAGCATAAATGATCTTGATAATCATTCTCATTTTGATAACATTAAACATAGCAAAGGCTATATTTCAGAGGCAGAAATGACAAACAGTCGCGTAGAGGGTAGCAGTGGCAGAGCCGCGCGCAAGTTGCGGTTCGCATTAATGGGACCTGCGTTCATCGCTGCCATTGGCTATATCGATCCAGGTAACTTTGCGACCAATATTCAGGCCGGGGCCAGCTTCGGCTATAAGCTGCTGTGGGTGGTCGTCTGGGCTAACCTGATGGCGATGCTGATTCAGATGCTCTCCGCAAAGCTGGGGATTGCCACAGGTAAAAACCTGGCGGAGCAAATTCGCGACCATTATCCGCGTCCGGCCGTCTGGCTCTACTGGGTTCAGGCGGAAATCATTGCCATGGCCACTGACCTCGCTGAATTTATTGGCGCAGCGATCGGGTTTAAACTGATTCTGGGCGTGTCGCTGTTGCAGGGGGCGGTACTGACCGGGATTGCCACTTTCCTGATCCTGATGCTGCAGCGTCGGGGTCAAAAGCCGCTGGAGAAGGTTATCGGCGGTCTGCTGCTGTTTGTCGCGGCGGCCTATATCGTCGAGCTGATTTTCTCACAGCCGAATCTGGTGCAGCTCGGTAAAGGTATGGCAATCCCAAGCCTGCCAACCTCGGAAGCGGTGTTCCTGGCCGCCGGGGTATTGGGGGCGACTATCATGCCGCATGTGATTTACCTGCACTCCTCGCTGACTCAGCATCTCCACGGTGGGACGCGCAAAGAGCGTTACTCCGCCACCAAATGGGACGTGGCGATTGCCATGACCATCGCGGGGTTTGTCAATCTGGCGATGATGGCTACCGCTGCCGCCGCTTTCCACTTTAACGGCCACACCGGTATTGCCGATCTCGACCAGGCTTATCTTACGCTAGAGCCCTTACTGAGCCATGCTGCCGCCACGATATTTGGTCTCAGCCTGGTGGCTGCCGGTCTTTCTTCTACGGTGGTGGGCACGCTGGCAGGCCAGGTGGTGATGCAGGGGTTTGTCCGCTTCCATATTCCGCTGTGGGTTCGTCGCTCCGTCACCATGCTACCGTCATTTATCGTGATCCTGATGGGGCTCGATCCTACGCGAATTCTGGTCATGAGCCAGGTGCTGCTGAGTTTTGGTATCGCGCTGGCGCTGGTGCCGCTGCTGATCTTTACCAGCAACAAAAACCTGATGGGCGAACTGGTCAACTCGACCCTGGTGAAACGGACCGGGTGGGCCATCGTGGTGGTGGTAGTGGCGCTGAACCTGTGGCTGCTGGTGGGCACCGCGTTGGGTCTCTAAAAGAAAAAGGAGCCGGGAGGCTCCTTTTTGCATTAATGGTGACCGTGGCCATGACCGTGGCCGCGTCCTTTCCCGCCGCGATCCCAGCCGCCGCGACGGTCGTCACGATCGTTCCAGCCTTCGCGGTAGCCGCGCTCATACGCGTTGTCTTTATACCAGCCGCGGTGTCTGCCGTTATCATGTTTCCACCAGCGGTCTCCGCGCCACTCATAGTGACGGTTCCAGTAGTCACGGTCGCGCCAGTAGCCACCGTCCCAGTATCTGCCGTAGTCGTCACGATCGCCAATTTGTAATTTTACTGATGGCAACAGGGTGATTTCGCCCGCATTGGCGACCAGCGGGGCTGAAGCCAGTAATACCGCTGCAAGAATCAGTGACCTGAACATACTCTTTCTCCTTCACGATCGGGGCCCTTGTGGGGCCTGTTAACGCAATATTACGAGTTGGTAAAGCCTCGTTTCATCGCCTCAACTCCGAATTGCTGAATGAGAGCACTTTTTGCTAAAAGTGATTTTATTTTGAGCTGTTCAGGATTGTATCGATACGGACCAGTTCTTCAGCAGAGAAATGGCGGTTTTCCAGCATCCCCACGGCGTCATCAATCTGAGCCGTTTTACTTGCTCCAATCAGCACTGACGTCACGTTCTCATGGCGTAATACCCAGGCCAGCGCCATCTGGGACAACTTCTGACCGCGCTCTTCCGCCATGGCGTTCAGCTTTCTTACCTTCTCCAGCTTCTCTTCGGTGATCTGGTCAGGGTTCAGGAACTGACTGCCGCTTGCCGCGCGTGAGTCTGCCGGAATGCCATTCAGATAGCGGTTGGTCAGTTGTCCACCGGCCAGCGGCGAGAAGGGAATGCAGCCGACTCCTTTTTCCTGCAGCACGTTCAGCAGCCCCTCTTCCGGCGCACGTTCAAAAAGAGAGTATTTCGGCTGGTGGATCAGGCAGGGCGTACCGAGATCGTCAAGGATATCAATCGCCTTGCGGGCCAGTTCTGCAGGGTAGTTGGATAACCCGACATACAGGGCTTTTCCCTGGCGCACCGCATGGTCAAGCGCTTTCATGGTTTCCAGCAGCGGCGTGTGTGGGTCAGGACGGTGATGATAGAAGATATCCACATACTCCAGCCCCATGCGCTTCAGGCTCTGATCCAGGCTTGCCAGCAGATATTTGCGTGACCCCCAGTCGCCGTAAGGGCCTTCCCACATGGTATAACCTGCTTTAGTAGAGACGATCAGCTCGTCTCGCCAGGGGAGGAAATCCTCCTGCAAAATACGGCCGAAATTTCGTTCGGCCGCTCCCGGCGGCGGGCCATAGTTGTTGGCAAGGTCGAAATGCGTAATGCCCAGATCGAACGCGCGCTGTAAAAGTTGACGGCTGTTTTCGATAAGCGTGGTGTCGCCAAAGTTATGCCACAGCCCAAGCGAGATGGCGGGCAACCTGAGTCCGCTTTGCCCGCAGCGACGATACTCCATTGTCCGATAACGATTTTTGTCCGGCTGATAACCCATTCTCATGACCTCTGGCGCTGAAGAAAAAATCAGTGTATGCGTTTACATTAACGCGAAAAAAAGCAGCATAGCGCAGCCTTTTTTGTAAAGCATTCTTTCCATGCTCTTCTTATCGCCAATTCTGGACAGTCATCACGCTTATTTAATACTCAAGGTGAGGTCAACATTAGAAGGATACCTGTTCATGCGTACCCCATACTGCGTCGCCGATTACCTGCTGGACCGTCTTACAGATTGTGGAGCCGATCATCTGTTTGGCGTGCCGGGCGACTATAACCTGCAGTTTCTCGACCATGTGATAGACAGCCCGGATATCTGTTGGGTGGGCTGTGCCAACGAGTTAAACGCCTCCTATGCCGCGGACGGATACGCCCGATGTAAGGGCTTTGCCGCGCTGCTGACGACATTTGGTGTAGGAGAGTTAAGCGCCATGAACGGCATTGCGGGCAGCTACGCCGAGCACGTTCCGGTGCTGCATATTGTGGGCGCGCCGGGTACAGCGTTACAGCAAAGAGGAGAGCTGCTGCACCATACGCTGGGCGACGGTGAGTTTCGTCATTTTTACCATATGAGCGAACCGATCACCGTTGCACAGGCGATCCTGACCGAACAAAACGCCTGCTATGAGATTGACCGGGTGTTAACTACCATGCTCCGGGAGCGTCGTCCCGGCTATCTGATGCTGCCTGCGGATGTGGCAAAAAAAGCCGCCACGCCGCCTGTAAACGCTCTCACTCTCAGGCACGCGCATGCCGATAGCGCCTGCCTGAAAGCGTTCCGGGATGCCGCTGAGAACAGGCTGGCCATGAGCAAGCGTACTGCGCTGCTGGCCGATTTCCTTGTCCTGCGCCATGGCCTGAAGCATGCCCTACAGAAATGGGTCAAGGACGTGCCGATGGCACACGCCACTATGCTGATGGGTAAAGGCATATTTGACGAGCGTAACGTCGGTTTTTACGGCACGTATAGCGGTTCGGCAAGCGCCGGTGCCGTTAAAGAGGCGATTGAAGGGGCAGACACGGTGCTGTGCATCGGGACGCGATTTACCGATACCCTGACCGCCGGCTTCACCCATCAGCTAACCCCGTCACAAACAATTGAAGTTCAGCCTCATGCCTCACGCGTCGGTGACGTCTGGTTTACCGGCATCCCCATGCTTCAGGCGATCGAAACGCTGGTGGAGCTGTGTAAACAGCACGTGCACGATGCGCCGGCACCGTCGTCTCAAAGCGCGATGGCCTATCCGCAGCCTGATGGCTCGCTGACGCAGGACAATTTCTGGAAAACGTTGCAGACGTTTATCCGCCCGGGAGACATCATCCTTGCGGATCAGGGCACCTCGGCCTTCGGCGCGATCGACCTTCGTCTTCCGGCTGATGTGAATTTTATCGTCCAGCCGCTGTGGGGATCGATCGGCTACACCCTGGCCGCAGCGTTTGGCGCGCAAACCGCCTGCCCAAACCGGCGCGTGATTGTGCTGACGGGGGATGGCGCGGCGCAGCTCACCATACAGGAGCTTGGCTCGATGCTGCGGGATAAACAACACCCCATCATTCTGGTCCTTAACAACGAAGGGTACACGGTGGAAAGAGCGATCCACGGGCCGGAACAGCGTTATAACGACATTGCGCTATGGAACTGGACGCAAATCCCGCAGGCTCTGAGCCTTGATCCTCAGGCCCAGTGCTGGCGGGTCAGCGAAGCGGAGCAGCTGGCGGATGTCCTTGAGAAAGTGGCGCACCACGAGCGGCTCTCGCTGATTGAGGTGATGCTGCCGAGGGCCGATATCCCGCCGCTACTGGGGGCGATTACTAAAGCGCTGGAAGCGCGCAATAGCGCCTGATTACTTGTCGTTTCGCCAGGCCATCATCATCGGTTTGCCCGCCAGCAGGAGCCAGGCGGGCAACATCACGATACAGAGCAGGGGGAAAAGCGTCGAATCGGGTACCACTACCGCCGCCATAAACAGGCTGAGCCAGGCGTCGCGCGTGACCACCAGAACCAGCCCCAGAATAGAGCAGGAGACGGTAATGGCCGCAGGCACCGCATCGACGTGTTCGTGCAGCATCAGCCCCAGCGCTACGCCGACAAAGACCACCGGGAAAATGCGTCCTCCGCGGAAACCGCAGGCTGCAGCCACCACCAGCGCGGCCAGCTTAATCACGGCAAACAGCAGATAGTCGGAGACGCTAAAGACCTGGCTGAAGGCCAGCTGCTGCATCTCGTCCAGACCTTTGAACAACGTCACCGTCCCGCCGATTGCCCCTAAAATACCGAGGATCAAACCACCGGCCCCGAGAACTAACACCGGGTGTTTGAGTTTATGCATCAGCCGGTGCAGGCGAGGAAGACACCATACCGCCACCATTCCCAGCGCGATGGCGATCGCGACGACGATGGCGCCGCTGAAAATATCGGCTATCTGCATTTGGCCGTAGTGGGGGAGAGTGAGAAGTGGGGATGGAAAAACAGGCTGGTCGTCAGCGCGCCAGCGGCTGCAGCCATTAGCGGGGCAAACAGCTTATCCCACAGCGGGACGTCGTTATTGCTGCTGAGCGTCTGAGAAAAGATCAGTGCGGCTGCGACGGGCGTGCCGAAAAGCGCCCCGATGGTGCCTGCGGAGGCGAGGATGGTCCAGTCCAGCGCGCCGACGCGGGGCAAAATGCGTGAACCGAGGAAAACCGCCAGGCCAATATTCACCGCCATAATCGGATGCTCCGGCCCCAGGCTGACGCCGCCGGCCAGACCGATAATCAACGCAATGAGCAGCCCGGGCAGTGCCGAAGGGGGAACCGGGGCGCCAATCAGCGGTTCCTGCGCCGGATCGGGGCCTGCATGGCCAGGACTGAAACGGATCACCAGGCCTACCGCAATACCGGTCAACGTCAGCATCATAATGATCCAGGCAGGAGAATCAGCGCTGACCCCCAGTTTTGTCGGAAGCGCCGTCCATAACATGGCTTGCAGCACCGACGCGACTTTCATCACGACAATGAGCACCAGACTTGAGGCCACGCCAATAATTAGCGCCGGAATTGCCAGCAACAGCATGGTTCTGGCTCGCGGGTGGAGCATGATGATTTCCTTGTACAAAACGGCATTACGTTACTTTGCACATTAAGCTTTATGGCAATAGTGCAAAAGGTGCTGAAACGGTAAAGTTATTCTGTGACGAAGATCGATAATCCATGGGCATTCACCTTATGGCCGTTGTTGTTATCACGCCTTGAATTTACAGTGTCCCAAAGATTTATTCTGACTTTAGCGGAGCAGTAGAAGAATGACAAAGTATGCTTTGGTAGGTGATGTGGGCGGCACGAACGCGCGCCTCGCATTGTGCGATGTTAGTAGCGGTGAGATTTCCCTGGCGAAAACCTATTCCGGGCTGGATTATCCAAGCCTTGAAGCCGTTGTCCGCGTCTATCTGGAAGAGCATCAGGTGAGCGTTGAAGACGGCTGCATCGCGATAGCCTGCCCGATAACCGGCGACTGGGTCGCAATGACCAACCATACCTGGGCATTCTCCATCGCCGAGATGAAAAAAAACCTCGGTTTTTCACATCTTGAAATCATCAATGACTTCACCGCGGTGTCTATGGCGATCCCGATGCTGAAGCCAGAGCATCTGATCCAGTTTGGCGGCGCTGAACCGGTCGAAGGCAAGCCGATTGCGGTTTACGGTGCCGGTACCGGCCTCGGCGTGTCGCATCTTGTGCATGTTGCTCAGCGCTGGGTAAGCCTGCCGGGTGAAGGCGGCCACGTAGACTTTGCGCCTAACAGCGAAGAAGAGGGCATTATCCTCGAAGAATTACGCGCTGAGATCGGCCACGTCTCCGCCGAGCGCGTTCTTTCAGGTCCGGGGCTGGTGAATCTGTACCGCGCGATTGTGAAATCAGACGGTCGTCTGCCGGAAAATCTGCAGCCAAAAGACGTCACTGAACGCGCGCTGGCAGACAGCTGCATTGACTGTCGTCGTGCCCTGTCGCTGTTCTGCGTGATCATGGGACGTTTCGGCGGCAACCTGGCGCTGACGCTGGGCACCTTCGGTGGGGTCTATATCGCGGGCGGGATCGTACCGCGCTTCCTCGACTTCTTTAAAGCCTCGGGCTTCCGCGGCGGGTTTGAAGATAAAGGGCGCTTCAGAAGTTACGTGCAGGACATTCCGGTTTATCTGATCGTGCATGACAATCCAGGACTGCTGGGTTCCGGGGCCCATCTGCGTCAGGTTCTCGGTCAAATCCTCTGACGCAGAGCCCTCTCCCGCGGGAGAGGGCCTTTTCTTTACAGGTGCATCAGCTGACGAAACTCTTTCACCTTGCTGCGGCTTACCGGCACCTGAAAATCCAGATCCTTCAGACGCAAAATGTAGGTGTTGTTAAACCACGGTTCGATCTCGCGGATCTTATTTAAATTCACGCAAAAAGACCGGTGGCAGCGGAAAAAGTGGGCAGCCGGGAGCTTGCTGCAGAATTCGGTAATGTTCATCGCCATCACGTACGATTCCCGCCGGGTATAGACAAACGTCATCTTTTCGTGCGCTTCGGCGTAGTAGATATCGTTGACCGGGGTCACGATGATGCGCTCGTCTTTAACCAGATTTATGGTGTCGTTTTCGCGTACCGTCGGGCTGGCGGGGGCGGTTTGCTGCTGCCAGGCGGCCTCCAGCTTTTGCAGCATGCTGACAATCCGCGACTCCTGATAAGGCTTAAGAATATAGTCAAACGCCTCCAGCTCGAAGGCCTCTACGGCGTGCTCTTTCCAGGCGGTAACGAACACAATAAACGGCTTATGGGCAAACTGATTGATGTTTTGCGCCAGTAATACGCCATCCAGCGACGGAATATTAATATCCAGGAAAATGGCGTCGACCCGGTTATGCTGCAAAAATTTCAGCACGTCCAGACCATCATCAAACGTACCCACAATCTCCATCTGGCTGTGGGTTTTGATAAGCCAGGTGAGCTCCTGCTGAGCCAGGAATTCATCTTCTACGATGATAACTTTCATGGGTTACTCCACCTGGGGCAACAGTGATGCCGTCGTATGCGCGCGCGAGCGCTCATTCGGGACGTAAAAAGCAATTTCGGTACCTGGTTCAAGACGTTGAATATGCAGCCCGTCGCCGTAAAGCAGCTTGACCCTGTGGTGCACGTTCAGCAGACCGATTTTATTCCCCGGCATCTCGTTAGACTCCACGCGCTCAATGACTTTTGGATCAATCCCGTGGCCGGTATCGCGCACGGCAATCCGCACCCGGTTGCCGCTTTCGGTGACGCTGATGGTGACGACGCCTTTGCCTTTGCAGGGCTGAATACCGTGAACAATCGCGTTTTCAACCAGCGGCTGGATAAGCAGGCTCGGGATCTCGCAGTTGACCTCTTCATCAATATCGTAAATGACCGTGAGCTTATCGCCAAAGCGCGCCTGCTCAATTGCGATGTAGTCCTTGATCTGATAAAGCTCTTTTTTGATGTCGATCTGCTCGTCATCTTTAAGTTCGATGTTGTAGCGCAGATAGCGCGACAGGTTAAAAATCAGCTGGCGCGCGGTGTCCGGATTAAGGCGAATGGACGAGGAGATAGCGTTCAGCGCGTTAAACAGGAAATGGGGATTGATTTTACTCTGCAGCGCGCGCAGTTCTGCCTTATTTGCCATCTCGCGCAGCTGTTCCGCCCGCGAAACCTCAAGCTGGGTGGAGATAATCTGCGACAGGCCGATGGCCATCTCCTGCAGCGTGGAGGTGATCTGATGCGCGTGGCAATAATAAATTTTCAGCGTGCCCGTCACGACGCCTTTCTCCCACAGCGGGATGACCAGCATCGAGTGAATTTCCGGCGTTCGGTGGGCTTCGTCATTGTTTTTAATAATGATTTTACCGTAGTTAATTGCCTGTCTGGTGGTCGGGCTTATGGTGTCATCGTTGTCGCGATAGTTGTGCTCCCCGACGCCAACGTAGGCCAGCACGTGGTCAATATTGGTGATGGCGACGGCGTCAGCGTGGATGTCATGGCGGATAATTTCGCAGACCTGACGCAACGATTCCGCGTTAACGTGGCGGAAGAGCGGCAGCGTTTTGTTGGCGATATCCAGCGCCAGCTTGGCCTGACGGGCGGCACTGGCCTCTTTTTCCCCTTCAACGCTTTGCACCAGCAGCACGATAAAGCCGATGCACACGCTGCCCAGGATCATCGGAATACCGATTTTCGAAACGATATCCAGCCCCAGCGCGGTGGTGGGGGCCCAGACGACGACAAGGATCATGGTCAGCGTTTCGCACACCATGCCTGCGACGATCCCGGCGCGCCAGCGCTGTTTTTTCGGTATTTTGCGGCTGATCCAGCCGGAAAGCACCCCGGCGATAATGCTGGTGATAAAGCACGGCACCGCCGTTACGCCACCGATATCAATAAGATAGCGGTGCGTCCCGGCAATCAGGCCGGTGATAACGCCCACCCACGGACCAAACAAAATCCCGCCGGACATGACGGCGATAATGCGCACGTTAACCAGCGAACCTTCTACCGGCACGCCGGACCAGGTGCTGAACAGGGCGAACAGCGAAAAGATGGCGGTAACGGCCAGCAGCTCTTTTGGCGAGTGGGCTGATTTGTGCAACAGCTCGCGAAACAGGCGAATGCGAATGAGGAAGAACAGGCAAATCAGCATTAATGCCGCGCGGTCAAAAACCGCCAGCAGCATAGTGAATATTTCGTGCACGAGTAGACCTGGGAAAACGGGAAAGAACCATGATAAAAAACCTGGCGCGTATTGACCAGCTATCCGTCAGGTTTATCAAATGAGGAAAAACCATAATTTTGAAAGGGGATTATCTGGTGATGACCGAGGCGTCCTGTTTTTTTCTGAACGGCGCATCGTCAGGTAACTGGTTTGATATCATCCTGTTAAATAACAGCTATCAGAAAGCCGATCCCGAAACAGGGGCTTCCGCTTTTAGGCGCAGCCGGGTTCCGGTTTTCAGACGATCGCTTTTTTTTCATTTCCCTCTCGACAGCATGATTTTTTTCAGGTTATTTTCTAAACATGCCACATCGGTGGCAGCGTCGCTCGGACGGTCCGGGCGCTAACGTTAATCTGAGGAATCTATGGCTGAATTCAGTCCTGAACGCCGTTTTACGCGTATCGATCGTCTCCCCCCTTATGTTTTCAATATCACTGCTGAACTGAAAATGGCTGCGCGTCGGCGCGGCGAAGATATTATCGATTTCAGCATGGGTAACCCTGACGGCCCAACGCCACCGCATATCGTTGAAAAGCTCTGCACGGTAGCCCAGCGCCCGGATACGCACGGCTACTCAACCTCTCGTGGTATTCCCAGGTTACGTCGCGCGATCTCGCGCTGGTATCAGGATCGCTATCAGGTTGATATCGATCCTGAAAGTGAAGCTATTGTCACCATCGGCTCGAAAGAGGGGCTGGCACACCTGATGCTGGCTACGCTGGATCATGGCGATACGGTGCTGGTGCCTAATCCAAGCTACCCGATCCATATCTACGGCGCGGTGATTGCCGGTGCGCAGGTCCGTTCTGTGCCCCTGGTGGAAGGTGTCGATTTCTTTAACGAACTGGAACGTGCGATTCGCGAAAGCTATCCGAAACCCAAGATGATGATCCTCGGTTTCCCGTCGAACCCAACGGCGCAGTGCGTGGAACTCGATTTCTTCGAGAAAGTGGTAGCCCTGGCCAAGCGTTATGACGTGCTGGTGGTTCACGATTTAGCCTATGCGGACATCGTCTATGACGGCTGGAAAGCCCCGTCGATTATGCAGGTCCCGGGCGCGCGTGATGTGGCGGTAGAGTTCTTCACCCTGTCGAAAAGCTACAACATGGCGGGCTGGCGTATTGGCTTTATGGTGGGTAACAAAACGCTGGTGAGTGCCCTGGCGCGCATTAAGAGTTATCACGACTACGGTACCTTCACGCCGCTGCAGGTCGCGGCTATCGCTGCCCTGGAAGGCGACCAGCAGTGCGTTCACGAGATTGCCGCCCAGTATAAGCGCCGCCGCGACGTGCTGGTAAAGGGGTTGCATGAAGCGGGCTGGATGGTTGAAATGCCGAAAGCGTCCATGTACGTCTGGGCGAAAATTCCGGAGCCGTATGCGGCGATGGGATCGCTGGAGTTTGCCAAAAAACTGCTGCAGGATGCGAAGGTGTGTGTATCACCGGGCATTGGCTTTGGTGATTATGGCGACACCCATGTGCGTTTTGCCCTGATTGAAAACAGCGACCGTATTCGTCAGGCGGTGAGGGGCATCAAGAGCATGTTCCGGGCCGACGGTCTTCTCACCTCAAAGAGCGTCGCTGAACACCCCGCGTCGTCATGACATAAAAAACAGGAGCCGATGGCTCCTGTTTTTTTGACAGCATGTTCTTCACTAGATCATCAGGGCAAAGGTTCCGGCCCAGACTAAAACAATCACCGAAATGCCCATAAAGAAATATTTCACGTTTCATCGCTCCGCGTATCTTGTGGTACGCATTTAAAAACAGAGTCCACCTGATTATAGAGAACTGAAATCCGGTCAAAACGGAAATGAGAATTTTCCCGTTACGCCGTCAACTCCAGCTCAGAATTCTGTGCTTTCCTGTTGCCAGACGGCGCTAATGTACGCTTAAAAATGAGGGGTGACAAGAGGGATTTTTTTAAATAATTTCCGTTACTTACGGGTGTCGTGGAACGGCGACAGTTTGATTTCGCTTCGCAATAAATTCACTTTGGGCGAAGCATTGAAAAGACGCTTACTCAGCGGAAGGACAGGTGATTGAAAAGGTTAGTTTCTTAGCGAAACTAACCTTCATGAAGGGCTAAATATAGAGCGAGGTTTCGCCAAGAGGGCGGGTTTTGAAACGACGGTGCATCCACAGATACTGCTCTGGCGCGCGCATGATTTCAGTTTCAATGACTTTATTGATAAACGCAGCGGCTTCGCACTCGTTTTCCGGATAGTTAGCCATTTCAGGGGAGATGTGCAGACGATAACCTGACTTATCTGCTTTTCGCACCATCGTCACGGTCAGCATGGAGGCACCAGACAGACGCGAAATGACAAAGGTGCCGTTAGTCGTCGCAACGTCTTTCACCGCAAAGAAAGGCGCAAAGCTGCTGCCTTTACGTCCATAATCCTGATCGGGGGCAAACCAGACGGCCTCTCCTTTCTTGAGAGCACCGACCATACCGCGCAGGTTATTACGGCTGATCATCGCCTTATTGGAGCGCATGCGGCCTCGCGTCTGCACCCATTCCATAAGCGCACTGTTGTGCGGTCTGTAGGTTGCCATCATTGGCTGGCAAAGCCCCATCACGCGGCCGCCCAGCTCCAGCGACATAAAGTGAACGCCGACAACCATCACGCCGCGTTTTTGCATCTGCGCACGTTTAAGGTTATCCAGCCCTTCAACGTCAAACCATTTGCGGACACGCTCATCCGGCCAGAACCAGGCCATGCCGGTTTCAAGCAGCGCCATGCCGATAGACTTGAAGTTTTCAGCGATGAGCTTCTCACGCTCTTCGGCATTGTACTGCGGGAAACAAAGCTCAATATTTTTACGCGCGATGGATTCACGACGTTTCAGGAAAACGCGGGAAGCGCTGCCCAGTTTCGACCCCAGCAAGCGCAGGACAGGGTACGGAAGTTGAACCAGCAGCCAGAGTACGCCAAGACCAAACCATGTAAACCAGTAACGCGGGTGTAAAAACGCACGTTGAAATTTGGATTGAGACAAAATAGTAGAACCTATGTGAAGCCTGTAAAGGTAGCGCAGAGTTTGCGATACGACGTGCCGATAAGACCGTTCTTCAAGGTGATGGTTGCAGACTTTACCGAACTTTACGGCGTTGCCTGGCCACTGCTGATTTGGGCGGGCGGCGTAATGTAGCACCGTTATACGATATGTGCTATTACTCGTTTTTGATTAAAAAAGCGGCGATTCGGGAGGTGTTTGATTTTACACTGTATAAATTCGAGAAGTAAGAGCAGCCTTCATGCCTGAGGGGAGAACTGAAGCCTTTGCGTAAGCAGGAGTGAGCCGACAAAAGAGCAGCTGTGTTTATTTTCGGACCTTCATATACGTTTTATTTTTCCTTCGAATAATAGATAAGAATTTTCTTTGTGAAAATTCTTATCTATTATTCATGCCATAAATCAATTCGTCGCTTGTATTTATTCATTAACCTCTGTCTTTTATCTGCTCGCAATAACCTGTCGCTGTACATTCATCTTTTTTTGATATCATGCCGTGATGTAAATCAAAACAAAATGGTTTTATTAGCATCTCTCTGTTTGCGATCCTTTTTACGATACAAATATTCGCTTTGCATGAAGAAGGCAGTGTCTTTTACTAAGGCAAATGGATAATTCGCAATAATCTCTTAGTGGAAAATTCTTAAGAAATTTCTCATTGCGGGTAAATGATCTGTATATTTGATTTTACGTCGATCATTATTCTAATATTGCACATCAAGAACGATACCGTGAAGTTGGCGTAGCAAAAACACAGAGGGATGATGAAATGGCTGACAGTTTTCAAAATGAGGTGCCTAAGGCACGTATAAACCTGAAGCTTGACCTGCATACGGGCGGGGCAAGCAAGAAAATGGAATTACCGTTGAAATTACTGGTTGCGGGTGATTTTAGTAATGGTCAGGAGTCTGCTCAAATATCTGAGCGTGAGAAAGTTAACATCACGAAAAATAATTTCGACAGCGTTCTTTCCGAATATTCCCCAAAACTTAATCTAACCGTTAAAAATACGCTGTCCGAGGATGGTGGTGAGGACTCTATACAGCTGACTTTTCAGAGCATTAAAGATTTCACGCCAGAGCAGGTGGCTGCTCAGATACCGCAACTGAAAGCAATGCTGGCGATGCGCAACTTGCTGCGCGATCTGAAGGCTAACTTGTTGGATAACCAGAATTTCCGAAAGGAGCTGGAAAAAATCGTTCTGGACCAGTCGCTTAGCGCTGAGTTGCGAAATGAACTATCCGCGCTGGCATCAAGAAAATCGTAACCATCACGCTGTTTTAACGGATTTATCAAGGAATGCTCATGTCTGTACAAAATAATATTGCCGGGAGTGAAAGCGTGGTGCTGGAACGTCCTGCTGCGGGTGGGGTTTACGCCTCCCTGTTTGAGAAAATCAATCTGAGTCCTGTCTCCGAGTTGAGCGCGTTAGACCTCTGGCAAGATGCGCAGGCGATGTCAGATGCGACCGCTGATGAGCGTCTGACAGCAGGTATGCAGGTCTTTCTGGAATGTCTGACTAAAGCAGGCGCGAAGGTCGAAAAACTGGATAAAAGCCTGATCGATCATCACATCGCGGAGCTCGATTACCAGATCAGCCGTCAGCTGGACGCGGTTATGCACCACGACGAGTTTCAGGCGGTCGAAAGCCTGTGGCGTGGGGTGAAATCGCTGGTTGATAAAACAGATTTTCGCCAGAACGTGAAAATTGAGCTTCTGAGTATGTCCAAAGAAGATCTGCGCCAGGACTTTGAAGACAGCCCGGAAATCATCCAGAGTGGTCTGTATAAACACACCTACATTGATGAATATGATACCCCAGGCGGCGAGCCGATTGCGGCACTGATTTCCGCTTACGAGTTTGATGCTTCAGCGCAGGATGTCGCTCTGCTTCGCAACATCTCCAAAGTATCCGCTGCTGCACATATGCCGTTTATCGGCTCTGCAGGCCCGAAATTCTTCCTGAAGGAGTCAATGGAAGACGTCGCGGCGATTAAAGATATTGGCAACTATTTTGACCGCGCAGAGTACATCAAGTGGAAATCGTTCCGCGATACTGACGACGCCCGCTACATCGGCCTGGTCATGCCGCGCGTATTAGGACGTTTACCGTATGGCCCGGACACCGTTCCGGTTCGCAGCTTCAACTATGTCGAAGAAGTCAAAGGTCCGGATCACGACAAATACCTGTGGACCAATGCATCGTTTGCCTTCGCGTCAAACATGGTGCGTAGTTTCATCAATAATGGCTGGTGTGTACAAATCCGCGGCCCGCAGGCTGGTGGTGCGGTTCAGGACCTGCCTATTCATCTGTACGATCTCGGTACCGGCAATCAGGTAAAAATCCCGAGTGAAGTGATGATTCCTGAAACCCGTGAATTCGAATTCGCGAATCTGGGCTTCATTCCTTTGTCCTACTATAAAAACCGCGACTACGCGTGCTTCTTCTCAGCCAACTCCACTCAGAAACCGGCGCTGTATGACACCGCTGATGCGACGGCGAACAGCCGCATCAACGCCCGTCTTCCGTACATCTTCCTGCTGTCGCGTATCGCCCACTACCTGAAGCTGATTCAGCGCGAGAACATCGGTACCACGAAGGACCGCCGACTGCTTGAACTGGAGCTGAACACGTGGGTCCGCAGTCTGGTTACCGAAATGACCGATCCGGGCGACGAGTTGCAGGCTTCTCACCCGCTGCGCGACGCGAAAGTGGTAGTGGAAGACATCGAAGACAATCCGGGCTTCTTCCGCGTGAAGCTTTACGCAGTGCCGCATTTCCAGGTGGAAGGCATGGACGTCAATCTGTCGCTGGTTTCCCAAATGCCGAAAGCCAAATCGTAAAAACAGGCAGGAAGCTGATGAAAACGGAACAACCGTTATGGGGCAGGGGCATTATGGTCTCTCCCCAGCATTTTCAGCAACAGGTCGCGTATGCGGCCTGGTCTGCCGAATGCATTGCCCGACTGGGCCTCTCCTGTCCATGGGGGGTTATCAACGCCACCTTCGAACCGGAAGCTCTCAGGCTTGGACGTTTGCAGGCCCATCATCTGCATGTCCGTTTTCAGGACGGCACGCTGATTGATACAGATAATGCTGATACCCTGCCACCGGTCCTGTCGCTTGAACGCGAATCGCAGGAGGTGACGGCGGTACTGGCACTCCCGCTGCTGCGGTCGAACGGCGGCAACTGCCTGAAACCCGAAGAAGTGGCCGAGCGTCCGGTGCGATATCGTCAGCGCTGGCGGGATGTGCGCAATGCTTATGGAGATGACACCCGTCAGATTGCCGTAATGCAGCCCGAACTGACCCTGCGTTTTGCGCATCAGAACAACAGCGATTACCTGATTTGTCCGGTCGCCCGACTGCAGCAAGACTCGCAGGGTACATGGCAATTAGACGAGACGTTTCTTCCTCCACTGTTGACTCTCCAGGGCAGCCGTTGGCTGGTTACCCAGCTTGAACAACTCCTGACCCAACTGCGGGCTCGTCTGTGCCGTCTGATGGCGATGCGGCGTGAAAGCAATGAGCGTATGGCAGACTTCGCCGTGGCCGATGTATCACTGTTCTGGCTGCTCAACGCGCTGAACAGCGCTGAGCCCGTGCTTGGCCAGTTCCAGCGTAACCTGCAAAGCCCGCCGGAGCGTCTGTATCCGGAACTCTCTCGCCTGGCAGGGAGCCTGCTGACCTTCTCTCTGGAACATCAGGTGAGCGCTATACCGATCTGGCACCACGAGCAACTCAATACGGTGTTTCCACCGCTGTTTGATTTGCTTGGCGATTTGCTTGAAGCCAGCTTGCCGTCCCGCGTGGTGGCCCTGTCACTCGACTATGACCCACGACTGCACTTCTGGCAGGCTCGACTGCATGACCCGCGCCTGCGCGAAGGGGCTGATTACTATCTTTCTGTGCGCTCGCCGATCCCAGTAGCGCAACTGCAGGAACAGTTCCCGCGTCAGTGTAAGGTGGGCAGTCCTGACCATGTGCGGGGGATCGTCAACTCTTCCCGCGTGGGCGTGCCGTTGATGCCATTGCGCCATGTACCAGCCGCCATTCCGCTGCGCCTGGAAAATCAGTATTTCAGTCTCGATCTCTCCCATCCTCTGGCGACTGAGATGCTCCAGAGTGGGACGTGTATGTTTTACGTCCCGGGCATGCTGGGCGAGCCTGAGCTTGAACTCTTTGCGGTGCTGAGAACATGAGTGAGCATAAACACGGCGCTGCCGTATCTGTTGATATTGACGCACTGCTGCAGGATACCTGGCTGCAGGTCATTAGCCTTCGTCATGGACCGCAGTTTCAGGAAGGTGAAGGTCGGATTTTGTGGGAGCGCTGTATCGCTGACGTGGAGCGCGTTCAGCGCGAACTGAAAGCGAGTGAACTCGACGAAGCCAGCTGTGAGCATATCCTCACTGCACAATGTGCATTACTTGACGAAGCGGTCAAAGGGCGCGGTGTAGAGGATGACGCCTGTGTGCAGTGGTATGACATTCCCCTGCAGGGACACTTCCTCGGCACGATGGACGCCGGCGACACCCTGTGCGACAGGATGCGCAATGTCCTGCGTGAACCTGCACCAGACAATGCCGTACTGACCTGCTTCCAGCGGGTAATGATGCTCGGATTTATGGGAAGTTTCCGCTCACTGAACGATCCTGAACGCCAGAAGCTGGTCAGCGCGCTCAGTGAACATGTCGCGCCGTTCAGCTATCCGCAGACCCACCCTGTTCTGGCAGAAAGCCGTGCCGGGTGGGGAATGGGCGGCTGGCTCGCATCATGGCCTGCACGTATTGGACTAAGCGTGATTATTCTTGCCGCGCTCTGGTGGGGACTGGATTGTTGGCTCGATCAGATGCTGCTGACCCTGCTGCCGGGAGCCATAAAATGAGTCCTGCACAACAGCGCGGGCTTGCGCTGTGGGCCGCCTTGCTGAGTGCCGTGGTCTGTCTGGCTTTTTTGCCGGTATCCCGGCTGGCTTCAGTGCTCGTTCTGCTGGCGATGCTCGGGGTTATCTTCGTGTTCTGGTATATCACCAAACCTCGTGCGGAGCATGACGTCATCCTGCTTTTGGATGACCTTCCTGAATCCTCTTACCGTCAACCCGTGGTGCTGGTTTGTGGCGATCTGCCGCTGACCTGGCCGCAGCAGTCATCAGTACTCATCGTCACGCATGGATGCTGGATCCGTGTTGAGGATCATCAGGATCTGGAGCAGGTTGCCCGTCAGGTACTGTGGCAGCGTCCGGACTGGGGACGTCAGATGTCGGTGATGGTCAGTGTCTGCCCGCAGAAACACGTTGACAGCGAAGCCCTGACAAGTCGTCTGCTGGCTCTGCGCTGGCAAATCAGCCAGTTGCGTAAAGAAACGGGACATTATGTGCCATTGATTTTGAATGGTCAGATCGGCAGCGCGATGACGGATGACATGCTCTGGCAGGCCGCTATTCCGGGTGAAGGGTGGACTGTCTGGCGTGAGTCGAGTGCGCCTTGTTCAATTGCCGCGTGGGTCTCTACTGGCGGTGCGCCTGTGATGCAGCAGCAGGTGCTGATGAACAGCCTGATGAGCTGGTTCCATCAGCATGTCCAGGCGGTATTCATCGATGATAATCCTGATGTTCCGGCCATTGCACCTGCAGCGCAGCTGTGGGGAATGGGGCCGATTCTTGCCGGAAGCCTTGCATCATCAGCCTGGACGGCGTGGTTATCGCGTCATACCGCCATGCAGCAGGTGACCGGCTGGCAGCCCAGGGGGACGGACAGTACGGTGATCTCACCCTTACCGGATTTCATCCTGCCGCTGCTACCGGAGGGAAGTGGACTCACTCCTCGGGCCCGCACCTGGCGCTGTGTCCTTGGTCTTTTCACCCTGGCGGCCATCGCCGCGCTGCTCAGCAGTGGCTGGAACAATCGCCAGCTGCTGCATCGCGTGAGCTTCGATATAGCCCGTTATGACAGCCTCTCCATGGATGACTACGGCCTGAAGGCTAGCGCCGTAGCGGCCCTTCGTGAGAATGCGGCGCTGCTGGATGACTATGCACGTAACGGCGTACCGGCCCGACTGGGTCTGGGGCTTTATCAGGGGGAACGTCTACGGATTCCCCTTCTGGAAGCGATCCGCTCGTATGTGCCGCCGCCTCCTAAACCGCAGCCAACCCCAAAACCGGTGCCGAAAATTGTGAGGCTCGACAGCATGTCACTGTTCGATTCCGGCAAGTTCGAGCTGAAGGCGGGTTCCACCAGAATGCTGGTGAATTCACTTGTTGGCATCAAAGCGAAGCCCGGCTGGCTGATTGTCGTGTCCGGCCATACCGATAACACCGGTACTCCGCAACTGAACCAGACGCTCTCCCAGAAACGAGCCGAAGCGGTACGAGACTGGATGCGTGACACCGGTGACGTGCCGGAAAGCTGTTTTGCGGTGCAGGGCTATGGTGCAAGTCGCCCGATCGCAACTAACGACACCCCGGAGGGCCGTGCGCTCAACCGCCGTGTCGAAATCAGTCTGGTACCGCAGGCTAGTGCCTGCCAGATACCGGGCAATCCCAAGGCGTCATCGCAGGATGATGGCGTCTTAGAAAATAAAACGGAGTAATTAACATGGCAATTCCTGTTTATCTTTGGCTGAAGGACGACGGCGGCGCGGACATTAAAGGGTCTGTTGACGTTCAGGATCGTGAAGGCAGCATTGAAGTGGTTGCACAGGAGCATAACCTGTACATCCCGACCGACAACAATACCGGCAAGCTGACCGGCACCCGCATCCACACGCCGTTCCTGTTCACGAAGGAAATCGATTCCTCCAGCCCGTACCTGTACAAGGCGGTGACCACGGGTCAGACCCTGAAATCCGCTGAGTTCAAGTGGTACAAAATCAACGACGCGGGCCAGGAAGTGGAGTACTTCAACACCAAACTGGAAAACGTGAAGGTAGTGAAAGTGAATCCTGAAATGTATGACATCAAGGATCCTTCTAAAGAGAAGCACAACCACCTTGAACGCGTTGAACTGCGTTACGAAAAAATCACCTGGACCTACAAAGACGGCAACATCATTCATTCCGACTCCTGGAACGAACGAGCCACGGCGTAATCCTGATGCGGGCAGGTTTTCCTGCCCGCAGTTTTTTGCTGAGTGCCTGTACGTAACGGGCTTTCAGCAAAGAAAATCACAAACTGCCAGCCTGACCATATGCGCTTTGGTCCCCTTCACGGGAAACAGCGATGGGCGGTAGCGTGTCCAGGAACCGACAAAGAGAGAATCTCATGGAAAATCCAGCCATCCTGTTACGTCGTCTGAACCCTTACTGTGCCCGTGCGATGGAAGGCGCGGCGTCGCTCTGCCAAACCCGCGCCCATGCGGAAATTTTACCGGAGCACTGGCTGCTGAAACTGCTGGAGCAGGGGGAAGGTGACCTGACGGTGTTGGCGCGTCGCTATGAATGGGATATGGATGGCATCTGGCAGGATTTGCTTGGCTGGCTCGACAGACAACCTCGCTCCGTACGCCATCGACCCCAGCTGTCTGATGCCATTCAGACGCTGATGCAGGAAGCCTGGATGATTGCCTCCCTTAATAGCGAAGAGCACATTCGCAGCGTCCATCTGCTGATGGCCCTGGTGGAAAAACCAAAACTGGCACGTTGTGACGGCCTTTGGCCGTTGTTAACGCTTGCTCAAAGCCAGCTGGAGCGCCTGCGGCCTTTGCTGGATGCGCAATCGGATGAACGTCTGGAAATGCAGCGCGAAGCTGAACTGGCGCAGAACCACGGTGGTGAGATGGAATTTGTCGGGCGTCCGGCTGGTGTGGAAATGAAAGAGGGGGAACTGAGCCCTGCGCTGCAGAACGCGCTGGATAAATTCACCCTTGATGTCACTGCCAAAGCGAAGGAAGGGAAGATCGATCCTGTGTTTGGCCGCGACACAGAAATCCGCCAGATGGTGGACATCCTGTCCCGCCGCCGTAAAAACAATCCGATCCTGGTCGGCGAGCCGGGCGTGGGGAAAACTGCACTGGTTGAAGGTCTGGCGTTGCGTATAGCCGAGGGTAATGTGCCGGAATCACTCAAAACGGTTACCCTGCGCACCCTTGACCTGGGTCTGCTGCAGGCTGGCGCGGGCGTGAAAGGTGAGTTCGAACAGCGTCTGAAAAACGTCATCGACGCGGTGCAGCAATCGCCTGTACCTGTTCTGCTTTTTATTGATGAAGCGCATACCATCATTGGCGCAGGTAATCAGGCGGGTGGTGCAGATGCGGCAAACCTGCTGAAACCGGCGCTGGCGCGAGGCGAACTGCGCACTATTGCGGCCACCACCTGGTCTGAATACAAACAATACTTCGAGCGTGACGCCGCGCTGGAGCGCCGTTTCCAGATGGTAAAAGTGGATGAGCCTGACGATGACACCGCCTGCCTTATGCTTCGTGGCCTGAAATCCCGATATGCTGAACACCACAATGTGCATATTACCGACGATGCGGTTCGTGCGGCAGTTACTCTTTCGCGTCGTTATCTGACCGGACGTCAGCTTCCTGATAAAGCGGTCGATCTGCTGGACACCGCTGCCGCTCGCGTGCGTATGAGTCTCGATACGGTACCGGAACAGCTAACCCGCCTTCGAGCGAGTATCGCTGCGCTCGACATGGAGAAGCAGGCGTTACTGGAAGATATCGCCATTGGCAATCAGTGTCATGTCGAACGTTTGAGCGAAATTGAGCAGGAAGAGGTTCGCCAGATAGTCACACTCGACGAACTGGAAACCCAGTACGGTCAGGAAATGAAACTCACCGAGCAGCTACGCGAAAGCCGTCAGGATATATCACGCCAGCATGAGACTCACAGGCTGCAACAGGAGCTTAACGAGATGCAGCGCAGCAACCCGCTGCTCTCCCTGGATGTGGATGTCCGCACCGTTGCCAACGTGATTGCCGATTGGACAGGCGTGCCGTTGTCATCACTGATGAAGGACGAGCAGACCGAACTGCTGACTCTGGAAAATGAAATCGGTAAACGTGTGGTTGGGCAGGATGTTGGGCTTGAGGCTATCGCCCGACGTCTGCGTGCGGCAAAAACAGGCCTTACGTCCGAGAACGGTCCGTTGGGCGTATTCCTGTTGGTAGGACCGAGCGGCGTGGGGAAAACCGAAACAGCGCTTGCGCTGGCCGATGTCATGTACGGCGGCGAGAAGTCACTCATTACGATTAACCTTTCTGAATACCAGGAACCGCACACGGTTTCCCAGCTGAAAGGCTCTCCGCCGGGCTACGTGGGTTACGGCCAGGGCGGTATCCTCACCGAAGCTGTGCGCAAGCGTCCGTACAGCGTGGTGCTGCTGGATGAAGTGGAAAAAGCCCACCGCGACGTGATGAACCTTTTTTATCAGGTGTTTGATCGCGGCTTTATGCGTGATGGCGAAGGGCGTGAAATCGACTTCCGCAACACCGTTATTCTGATGACCTCCAACCTCGGCAGCGACCACCTGATGCAGTTGCTGGATGAAAACCCGGAAGCCACGGAAGCAGACCTACACGAACTGCTGCGCCCAATCCTGCGCGATCATTTCCAGCCCGCGTTACTCGCCCGATTCCAGACGGTGATTTACCGTCCGCTGGCTGAAGCAGCCATGCGTACCATTGTGGAAATGAAACTGTCACAGGTCAGCAAGCGCTTGCACCGCCACTACGGGCTGACCACGCAAATTGACGAGAGTCTCTATGACGCGCTGACCACAGCCTGCTTGCTGCCGGATACGGGGGCGCGTAACGTTGACAGTCTGCTGAATCAACAAATTCTGCCGGTGCTGAGTCAGCAATTGCTCACTCACATGGCCGCAAAACAGAAACCAGCGTCGTTACGCCTTGGCTGGGATGATGAAGAAGGGATCGTCCTGGAATTTGAATGGAATCAGGGGGTAACGTATGAGCACTAATCCTCCGATCAGATACAGCCACAACCACCACCTGCTCGTGGTGAAGGGCTGTGAAGCCGAACCCGATGTGCTGGCTTTTGTTGGCGATGAAGCCCTGAGCCGACCGTTCAGCTACCGTGTTGAGTTCACCAGCCGCGACCATGGCATCAGCAAAGAGATGATGCTGATGAAGCCCGGCTCGCTGACGCTGCAGGCCCCGGTTGACCAGGGCTACGGCATCAAAATCCAGCAGCCGCTGCGGGTGATTCAGGGGGTGGTGACCGGTTTTGAACGCCTTGGCACCTCAAAAGATGAAACGCACTACGCCCTGACGCTGCAGCCGCGTCTGGCGCTGCTCGACCGTTCGCACCAGAACGCCATTTACCAGGACATGTCGGTCCCGCAAATTGTGGAAAAAATCCTGCGCGAGCGTCACGGCATGCGCGGTCAGGATTTTCTGTTCTCGCTGTCAAAAGCGTACCCGCGCCGTGAGCAGGTGATGCAGTACGGCGAGGACGATCTGCACTTCATCACCCGCCTGCTGGGCGAAGTGGGCATCTGGTTTCGCTTCACCACCGACACGCGCCTGAATATTGATGTGGTGGAGTTTTACGACAGCCAGCAGGGTTATGAAAAAGGCCTGACGCTGCCGTCGGTGCCGCCGTCCGGCCAGCATTCACAGGGTGTGGACTCGGTGTGGGGAATGGAATGCCATCACAATGTGGTACAGAAGCAGGTCAGCACCCGGGATTACAACTACCGTCAGGCCACGCAGGACATGAACACCCTGGTGGATGCGACCCGGGGGGACGCGACCACGTACGGGGAAGCGTACCACTATGCCGACAATTATCTGACGCCGGGCAGCGCGTATGACCTCAATCCGGCACCCGAGTCCGGGGTGTTTTATGCCCGCATCCGGCACGAGCGATACCTGAACGGCCAGACGCAGACCCGGGGCGTCACCAGTAGTCCGGCGCTCTCTCCGGGGATGCTGCTGAAGGTCACCGGCGGATATGAAGTGACTGACGTGTTTGCTCAGGGTGTGGTCATCACGGCGATGCAGACCCACGCGCGGCGGGATGAAGACTTTCACCTTCGTTTTGACGGCATACCGGACAGCCCGGATTTCAGCTTCCGCCCTGAGCCCGGCTCACGTCCGGTGATGGCCGGGACGCTGCCGGCACGCGTCACGAGCACCACTGAAAACGATACCTACGGACATATCGATAAAGACGGCCGCTACCGCGTCAACATGCTGTTCGACCGGGAAAGCTGGGAAACCGGGTTCGAGAGCCTGTGGGTGCGCCAGTCCCGCCCGTATACCGGCGACACCTACGGACTGCACCTGCCGCTGCTGGCGGGCACCGAGGTGGCGATTGGCTTTGAAGACGGCAACCCGGACAGACCGTACATCACCGGTGTGCTGCATGACTCGGTCCACGGCGACCACGTCACCATCCGCAACTACAAACGTAACGTCCTGCGCACCCCGGCGAATAACAAAATCCGCCTCGATGACGAGCGCGGGAAAGAGCATATCAAGGTCAGCACCGAGTACGGCGGCAAGAGCCAGCTGAATCTCGGTCACCTGGTCGACAGCGAAAAACAGCAGCGTGGCGAGGGGTTTGAGCTCAGGACGGACAGCTGGGGGGCTATTCGTGCACAGCAGGGTATTTTCATCACCGCCGATGCACAAATCAAAGGTCAGGGACAGGTTCTGGCGATGGATGCGGCGCTGGGGACACTCAATCAGGCGCAGCAGTTAGCGAAGTCACTGAGCGATGCTGTAGCCACTGCACAGGCTGAACTCGCGCAGATCCAGGCACAAAAAACATTGCTGGAATCCTCTATCAAGGATCTGCAGCAGTCCGCGTTGCTGATGAGCGCCCCGGACGGGATAGCTCAGGTATCACCGCAAAGTATTCAAATCAGCAGCGGACAGAACTTTATTCAGACCTCCGGCGAGAACAGTGACTTTAGCGTCTTCAAAAAATTCACCGTTGCGGCAGGCGAGATCATCAGTCTGTTTGCCAAAACGTTGGGTATCAAAATCTACGCTAATAAAGGCAAGGTGGATATTCAGGCTCAGGGGGATGAAATGGCACTGACCTCCCTGAAGGCCATGAAAATTATTAGCAAGAGTGATGAGGTTTATATCCAGGCCAGTAAAAAACTGACGCTGAGCTGTGGCAAAACGGCGGTGGTGATTGAGCCGTCGGGGATCACGATTTTGGCTCCGGGTGATGTGAATGCCAAATGCGCCAGTATCAACCAACTGGCCCCTCAAAGCTTCAGTCCGGTGCAGCCTGAATTACCACCTGAAGCAACCTGTGTGGAGAGCGCCCGCTGATGAAGAGTATTGCGACGATAGCGGAATGCCTGAATGCAAGACAGGATGATTACCGGTATTTGTTAATAGACCCATTGAAGCCAGTAATGTCGTGGAATCCCTTGCATCCTGATTGCCTGAAAGAGGGGAAAGGTTCTAATTTCTTGCAGCGGGTACTGCGTCCAGACCTGGCATGGTCACCGGAGCACTGTCCATTGTTAGTGCTACTGGCTTCGCCAGGCGAAAATTGCGATGAAAGGTTAATTGAAGAGAGTGAAGAATATGCTCTCGGTGAAGTCCTGTATGAGAAACGCTATGTTTGCGGCTGGATGAGCGCTTCATTAGATCCTCAAGAAATGGCGACCTGGCTTGCAGAGTTGTGTAAAAAAATCAGACCGGGCGCAATTGTGCCAGTGTTTGAACCCCTGCGCCTTGAGCTGTTACGGAGCATGGCAGATTCCGCTCAGTTGTCCACGTTGCTGGCACCCGTCGGTCGCTGGATATTCCTTTCTGCTACAGGAGAACAGACGGTCTTGTCAGGCGCAGTAAACAGTAAGGAATGGCAACTAAAGTGGGGGACTGAACAGGCACTGGATAACTATCGTGATATCTGGCGTCTGCTTTCTGCGTGGGGTCTTACCTCAGGACCTCTACCGACAGACGCTGCCCGACAGGCAGCAAAAGCCTGGGCAGGATCGGGCAAGGTTGGGCTTAACCATCTGAGCGATCGGATTTTTCTCGTACTTAATTCGCTGACGTTACCAGCCAGCGTGACCATACACGATGAAATGAAGGCGCTCCTGCAAAAAGTGGCCAGCAACCCTGATTTGCATCTCACGCAACTTATGAAAACGCTCCCGGACGCAGTCTGGCAGGAACAGTGCTCGCCTGAGCCGAAAGTGGAAGGAATTTAATGATGGGTACGCGAGATAAGGCAGGCAGTAATGCCGAAGCAAGTCAGCAGGCAGCAGTGGTTCCGTCAGGTTGTAAAGCCTGTAAACGCGAGGGCGTTGCCATTTATCCTCTGCGCGTGGCCGCAATTCCACTGCCTCTGGTAAATACCGGTTGGCAACCTGCGGTTCCTCCCCAGGATATTGAGCTAACAGGGGGGGAGTTTAAATATGCCCTTCGCACATTGCGTCAGGGCTATGTTTATGTCCTGCTGGACAAATCAGTCTGGCAGGCCTACCAGGTCACCGCCGAAGGCTTTTTACGCCAGTTCAATGCCTACGAGATGCCGGAAAGCGAAACAGTGGATTCATTGAGCCCGGCATGCCTGACGCAAAACCATGATGTGCTGGCAAGCTTCATCAATATTGATCCTAACTACTCGCAGGCGATGGTCGGATTTAGCAGCGATCCATGGTGTAAAACGGTCCTGGATGAATATAAAAGTGGAAAGCGTCCTGCTACACGTTTTACGCAGGTTACCGTCTCTGATGGAAAAGCGACGATAGAAGGAGCAAGCCGGAGCCTGACACTCGATCCCTCTTTGTCTGCGCTCAAAAGCAACGCGCTGGAGTTTGCGACGGAATCTTTCCCTTCTGTCGTCGGCAAAGATGCCGACCCTGACGGGGCCCATGGCTTTCATCCGCGAATGGAAAAGAGCAAACAAACCGCCCTGGGGAACCATATTGCTCAGCTGCAACAGCAGTATGGCGCTCCTGTAAAAGCCATCGTACTGGATGACGTCATGGGCGTGGTGGAGGAAATTAACCACGGTCGCCTGGATGTGGTTCAGGCGCTTGCCACGTTCATGTCTGAAAAGAGCAACATTCACCAGAAAACCATTTCAGATGCGATTGTGCAGCTACGGGCATCCACAACAAAGCAGACTGAAAAGGATCCGAAGATTCAGGGATTCTCCACGCCGGGTTACAGCACATCGTATTCCGTCAGCCGTGAAAGTGCGGTTGCTATTGAGTTACGAAAAGCCCTGGGCCGCATGGAGGAGTACTACGACGAGCCTGCGCGTGCGGCTTTTGCCAGCAGTTGGCAGTCAACCGTGGACGGTTATAAGCAACAGATGGCAGCTATCTGGCAGGATCTCGACAATCTGTATACCTCTGCGCTGTGGCTGGTGCTTCTGAATAACGACTACTCGCCGGAAACCAGCGTAGTCAGCTGGCACTTCCAGCTGCGAACCATTACTGCTTGTCTTCAGGGTAGCCTGGCCGGATGCGATACTGAAAAGATCCAACAAGGGGGCAAAAAACCGCAGTGGGCAGGCTGGCTGGCAGATCCAATGAGCCCACCTTTGATGGCTTTGCTGCGCAATAAGCATGATTTTTCAGCAGAAGTGTTCAATGGATCGCTGACCTATTCGAACCTGAAAGCAGTGCTGAACAGCAAAGAGGCCAGCGCTTTTGTTAACAATAAAGCGTACCAGCAATTAGCTGCGAGCCTGGTCAGTGCGATTGGCGGGGCGTACAGCGGTCTGTGGAGCCTGCTGTCTGAATCAGCTAAAGGCGGTGTGTTAAGGACGTTGCAGGGGGTGGCGTATGTGGCGGAAGGCAGCCCGGTTGTAACCGTTTTTACCGGGGAAATGACCATCCGGGATTATCAGAATCTTTTGCGCACCCAGCTTGATGTTCATGGGAAATCGCCCCTGACTATGCAGACCGAAGAGGCTGGCGGGGCAATGCGCTCAACGCGTGTCGGGCACTGGCTGCAGGTGACCGACCCGGTCGTGCTGGAGCAAAGAATCCAGGTTCGCCTGACGGCTCCGCTGAGCAATCAGGGGAAATTATCCGGCATTACCATGCTGACACCGGATGTGATTGATAACTCATTAACTCGCGGTGAAATCGCGCTGGGCCCGGCAGAGATGCGCGACATAGGCCGTTACCAGGCCACAATATCGACCGATTTCCAGAGTGGCCTGCTGGGGTTGATCCTGGCCGGAATATTGATTAATACCACCTTCAATAATATTGAAGCCCTGAAAACGGCGATGCCGGGCGATACGCAGGCGCAAATGTCCATGACCTCGGGCTCGCTGATTGCGCTGGCCTGCGGGGTTGAAATACTGGGCCAGGGCTCGGCGGCGCTGAACTTATTTAATAAAGGTGATTTTTTGATCCGCAGTGCCGGGGTGATCGGTGGATTGGCGGCGATAGTGGATGGGATTGCGCTGGGGATCAAGGCTAATGAACTCTGGAAATCTGGGGATAAGACAGCAGCAGGGCTTTATGCTGGGGCAGGCGCTGTTTCAGTAATTTCAGGAGCGCTCGCCGGAGGGTTTAGTTATGTAGGTAACTTTGCTTTAGTGAGTGAAGGAGCTCTTTTACTGGGGCCGGTGGGTTGGTGTATCGCACTGGGAATTATGGCTGTAACATTAATCACGATTGGCAACGCCTATATCCGTTCACCGCTGGAACGCTGGTTGACACATACCTGCTTTGGTAACCGCGACGAGTGTGATGAGAGTGAGGTGGTGTGGCATAAGGAAAGCCTCTCTGATATGCGCGAAGCCATGAAGGCGCTGCATGTCATTGCCAGCGGCGTGTCTGCCCAACTTGTAGGTGATTGGTTCGCCGATATGACGAACAACACTCGATTGCTGGGCAACCGGATGATGGCGGCTCGGGTTATCCTTGCCGACTGTAGCCCTACGGGATCCGACTGGCTGGTGGAACTGACCGTTACGGGTGGTGGGTCACATCAGGTGCTGGCCCGCAGTGGATCAGATGCAAAGCTAGCAGGACTAAAAACACCAGAACCGCAGAGCTATGAAACAGCGGCCCAGCAGATTGGTCGAGGAGAATTGACGCCTATGGTACCCGCCGTGTTGACAAAGGCAATATCTGCAACCTCTCTGAACACCAGCTGGCTGGTCGCTGAAGGAAAACCGCAAGGGCTGCAATTGGATGGTGAATTCCCGTTGAACCTGTCCCGTTTCACTGGCGCGGAGCTGACGGTTACCTACTGGCCGGATAAAACCAACCAGGATGATCGATTACAAATGACCACTGAACTGGACAGCTAATTCGATAAGGATGTCAATTTATGCCACTGCTCACTTTCGAAGAACCCCAACCGAGATTAAATCCTCCAGTCAGCTGCTGGCGGGAAGATATGCCTGAAAACCACGAACCGCAGTTAGTGCCTCCCCAACTGCGTTGGTTATCAACACGAAATGATATTTATCTGGAAGTGCCACGCTACGGTACGGATGTCATATGGCGAGGGATGCTTTTCTGGTCAATTTTTCTTACAGCGTTAATTATTTTTATTGTCATTTCCTGTTTTTTAACTGGTATTGTTGTATTTATCGCTATTGGACTATTAACTGCCTTGATTCTTTCGGTTATAGCGAGTTGGGGCATGAAAGTATATTTTTCCGCCTCACGTAACCAGCCTATTCGTCTGAACCGTAAACGGCAAAAAATATATATCTTCGACTATAACCGGTCGCGCCTTCCATGGCTGAACTGGCCAGTCTCCATCAGGGTGTACAACTGGGAAGATGTTTACGGGGAAATCAGTTTTTCCCCTACACCAGGAGACAGGGGATATCGTTTGTATGGTGCGGTTTGTGAGCCAGGTACTTATAATGTTGTGGATCGTTTTCTGTTGGCAAGAGAATGGGAGGAGCGGGAGCAGCTCAACCAAATCTGGAGCTATCTGTGCATCTATATGAAAGGCGAATCCGACTTGCCGGAGCCGAGATTTAAGGGGCGTCCGGATTTCTGGCGACCGCGTAAGGCAGATAAGTGGCCTGATGAAATGGAACGCGAGTCAACCACAGCTCCAACTGAAACTCTGCAATCCTGGACTGATAAAATCCGCCCGAATAATAGCCTGTAACCGATCACTCAACTGGACAGTTAATTCGTTAAGGACGCGACACAATGCCACTACTTAATATTGAATCACAGCCAAGACTGAATCCGCCGATCAGTTGCTGGCGGGAAGATATGCCTGAAAACCACGAACCGCAGTTAGTGCCTCCCCAACTGCGTTGGTTATCAATACGAAATGATATTTATCTGGAAGTGCCGCGCTTTGGCACGGAAATTATCTGGAGGGGGGTGTTATTTAGTGCAGTTTTAATGTGCGTTTTAGATATTGGTACGTTGGTGTTTTCCCTTGTTTTACAGGCCAAAAGCAGAAGTTATGCTTTTGGAATTATGGGATTAGTGTCACTTGTTGTATTTTCTTCCTTAGCATTTTTAGAGTTTAAAATATATTTTATTGCTCCCCGTAACCAGCCTATTCGTCTGAACCGTAAACGGCAAAAAATATATATCTTCGACTATAACCGGTCGCGCCTTCCATGGCTTAACTGGCCAGTCTCCATCAGGGTGTACAACTGGGCATATGTTTATGGCGAAATCAGTTTTTCCCCTACGCCGGGAGACAGGGGATATCGTTTGTATGGTGCTATTTGCGAGCCAGGTACTTATAATGTTGTGGATCGTTTTCTGTTGGCAAGAGAATGGGAAGAGCGGGAGCAGCTCAACCAAATCTGGAGCTATCTGTGCATCTATATGAAAGGCGAATCCGACTTGCCGGAGCCGAGATTTAAAGGTCGTCCGGATTTCTGGCGACCGCGTAAGGCAGATAAATGGCCTGATAAAATGGAACGCGAGTCAACCACAGCTCCAACTGAAACTCTGCAATCCTGGACTGATAAAACCCGCCTGAATAATAGCCTGTAACTGATCACTCAACTGGACAGTTAATTCGTTAAGGACGCGACACAATGCCACTACTTAATATTGAATCACAGCCAAGACTGAATCCGCCGATCAGCTGCTGGCGGGAAGATATGCCTGAAAGCCACGAGCCTCAGCTTGTACCGCCTCAGTTGCGTTGCATGACAACGCGGAATGATATTTACCTGGAGGTGCCGCGATACAGTACGGAGGTGTCGTGGTGGATGATGTTACCAATAGCATTTTTAATGTTTGGGGTGACGGTTTTTTTTGTTTTTGTTTGTTTATTAATGAAATTTTATATTTTTTCTTTGGTCGGTTTAATTTCTCTATCACCATTTGTTCTTCTGGCTCTAAAGATGTCTTTCGTTGCTCCCCGCGATCAGCCTCTTCGTCTAAACCGTAAACGACAAAAACTTTATATATTTAATTACAACCGGTCGCGTCTTCCATGGTTTAACTGGCCAGTAACCATCAAGACTTATAACTGGGCAGATGTTTACGGCGAAATCATGTTTTCCGGAGTAGGTGGTGACAGAGGATATCACTTATACGGAGCGATTTGTGAACCGGGGACTTACAACGTAGTCGATCGTTTTCTGCTGGCAAAAGAGTGGGAAGAGCGGGAGCAGCTCAACCAAATCTGGAGCTATCTGTGCATCTATATGAAAGGCGAATCCGATTTACCGGAGCCGAGATTTAAGGGCCGTCCGGATTTCTGGCGACCACGTAAGGCAGATAAGTGGCCTGATGAAATGGAACGCGAGTCAACCACAGCTCCAGCTGAAACTCTGCAATTCTGGACTGATAAAACCCGCCTGAATAATAGCCTGTAACTGATCACTCAACTGGACAGTTAATTCGTTAAGGACGCGACACAATGCCACTACTTAATATTGAATCACAGCCCAGACTGAATCCGCCGATCAGCTGCTGGCGGGAAGATATGCCTGAAAGCCACGAGCCTCAGCTTGTACCGCCTCAGTTGCGTTGCATGACAACGCGGAATGATATTTACCTGGAGGTGCCGCGATACAGTACGGAGGTGTCGTGGTGGATGATGCTACCAATAGCTATTTTACTATCGGGAATAGCGCTTGTTTTTTATCACAATGTTTTTCCTAATGAGTTTTTATATATTAGTTGTTATTGGTTTGGCTGCTTTTATTCCAATGGTCGTATTTGTGCTGAAAATGTCTTATGTTGTTCCACGTGATCAACCGCTTAGGTTGAACCGCAAGCGCCAAAAACTCTACCTGTTTAATTACAACCGTTCGCGACTGCCTTGGCTGAACTGGCCAGTGTCCATCAAAGTGTACAACTGGGCAGATGTGTATGGGGAAATTATGTTCTCTGGAGTAGGCGGTGACAGAGGATATCACTTATACGGAGCGATTTGTGAACCGGGGACTTACAACGTAGTGGATCGTTTTCTGCTGGCAAAAGAGTGGGAAGAGCGGGAGCAGCTCAACCAAATCTGGAGCTATCTTTGCATCTATATGAAAGGCGAATCCGATTTGCCGGAACCGAGATTTAAAGGCCGTCCGGATTTCTGGCGACCACGTAAGGCAGAAAAATGGCCAGAAGATATGGAGCGAGAATCCACGACTGCCCCGCAGGACACAATCAAGCCGTAGCGGATAAAACCAACCGGGGGCAATAGACTGAAACTCAATACTCAACTGGACCGCTAACCCGACAAGGAAGCCGCATTATGGTACTACACATTTTTGATAAATCGTAGCCAGGGTTAGTTCGCTCATCAATAGCTTAACTTTATATTGGCCTGCGAAATACTAGTTGAAAAGTGGTGTCACTTTTTCATGTCATTTTAGGTTGCTATTAATCACCCCCACCGTAAGATCAAACCTATGCCTGTTGATTTAAAAAATATCCCAGAGCCAAGTGTCAGACCTGCACCGCCAAAGTTGGTACGAGCACTAATGGTTCTTGTAGTTCTGATTGGTCTGAGTATTACCCTGTCTCGCTTATTCACCGGGAATAACAACGTATGGTTTTCTGTTATTGTGCCCACAGTGATTATTGGTGGCGTGATTTTTGTCAGGTTTATTAATTATCTGGTCCAGCAGTTAGTGGCGAATTCACATGACATGCTAAGAGAGAAAACCATTATCCAGGAGGTGCGCCGGGGACGGAGGGCGTTACAAATATTATTCGCTGAGTGCTGTACCGCGCATTCTCTGTGTGAAACTCCATTTGCATCAGGAAGTAATAGTCTTGTGAATGATGAAAATGTTCTCTTCCCCCAGCGTTCCTGGCGTGGTGAAGAAAATGTTCGCTTAAGCCAGTTGCCAAGGCCAATAAAAATTAAAGAAGAAAAGCATCTTAGCATGCTTTTCGCAGTCCTTGCCGAAAGGCTTGCAATATCGTTTTCTGCTTATCCAAAGGAAAGACCTGTCATGGTGTTACTGGATTTCACGTCATCAATACCTGAGAAAAAAGCCATTAATTTATGGCAGCAGGCATGGCAGAATGCAGGTATTCAACAAACCTTAAACCGTATTAATTCTTTTGGTGCTCAGGCCGTTGATGAATGGCTGGATCACAATATTCGAAGTGATGCCCTCTTGTTGGTTTTGTCCTGGCATTATGCGCCCATTAATACCCGAGATTCTGCAGAAGCGATATGTGGAGTATTGTTTGGCAATCGTCTTACGCAAGAAACGCTTCCCTCACTTGCTATTCTTCATCGTCCGGAATCTGGTGAAGGTACCGATGAGGACTTGCGTTATGCCATTACGCAGGCGCTGGACTGGGGGCCAGTAAAAAGTAGTGAAATACAACATCTCTGGTTAAGTGGCGTGGAGGATGAGATGGATAATTACGCCACTCTTATAAAGGCGATTGCAGATTCTGACCTCAAAAACGTATCTCAAAAGACAGGCACTCACAATTTTAACGATTATCTTGGCGATCCGGGAAAGACCGGAGTCTGGTTAGCTATTGTTGCTGCCACACAGTCGATGCAGCAACAGCGGGTGCATCATTTATTAATTTGTCGCGAACAGCAGAATGGGAAGTTCTGGAATATGGTTGTATCCCCTACAGTACCCGATGAGGAGCGCGAAGAATGAGGTATATTCTATCAAAGATTAAGAAACCAGAATTGGGATTCTGGTGTTTAATGCTGGTCGCTCTGGGGGTGGGGGGGGTGATTTTCTGCCTGACTAAATGGTACCCCGAAAAATTGAACCTTATTAAGGATACTCCCACCTGGTATAAATGGTTTTACGGCTCTGCGGCGGGAAGCTTAGCGATACTGGCATTTGCACTCTTTCTTTATTTCGGCGCAAAAGCAGAAGGAAGGCAGAGTTTTAATAAAAAGCGTAAGAATTCTCAGGGTGACGATGTCAAAGAACTAGCCAAAGTAACTGTATCTTCTGTTACCTCTTCTGTTGCTTTAAGTCTTCAGATTCGCGATCACCTCCGCCATCGATATACCTTCTTCTGGCACCATAAAACTCGTCTGCTATTAATGACTGGCGATGAGGCGGCAATCGAACAACTGGTGCCCGGCCTGCAACAGCAGCAGTGGCTTGAAGGCAACCGCACCGTGCTGATTTACGGCGGCAGCCTGGCATCGGAGCCTGACCGAGAAAAATACATCGCGCTGCGTAAACTGCGCTGTGGGCGTCCGCTGGACGGGATTGTCCGTGTATTGCCGCAGTCACTTAATCTGACCCCACAAATCAGCGACAGCGATTTACGCGGCTTGGAAAAAATCAGCGAACTGCTGCGTTATTCCGCTCCGGTCTGGCTGTGGCAACTGTGCAGCAGTAAATGGTCGCAGGATACGCGTCCTGAGCAGGCGGTAGGCGCAAGCTTTCCACCACGCGCAAAAGAAGACGATATTATCCGCCAGTTGGAGCGGATGCTGTCGCCCCTGCGGGCGCGGGGTATGAGCCAGGTCGCGGAAAAGAACAGCCACGACTTTCTGCTGCGCCTGAGCCAGCACCTGAAGGACGGCACTATCACCCGCTGGGCTCAGCAACTGGTGCCATGGCTCTCTGTTTCTCAGCAGCGCGTTCCGTTGCGGGGGCTGATGTTCAGCCTGCCGGAGAATAAATCTGCCGGTACGCCAGCGGGAACAGCCGACGCTGAGCAGTATATCCCGGAATCACAACGCCATGTTCTGACCCTGCCGGTGACCTGGCAGGGAATCGTTGATGATTGTACACGCGTACGTGGCCGTCGTGTCGGTATGGCGTGGGAGCAGGCCATCGCATGGACTCTGTTGACCATTATCTGTGTCTGGGGGGCGGGGACGCTGCTGTCGTTTGCCGTCAACCGATCACAGATAGTTTCTGTTGCGCAGCAGGCTCATGCCCTGGTGGAGCACCCTTCCGTATCGGATTACCAGCTGACGGCTCTGCATGCCCTGCACAATGACGCGAGTCGCCTGCAGCATCATGTTCGTGACGGTGCTCCGTGGTATCAGCGCTTTGGGCTTGATCATAATCAGCAGTTGCTCAACGCAATGCTGCCCTGGTACGGCGTGGCAAACAACCGCCTGATACGCGACCCGGCAAATGAGGCGCTTAAGCAGAAGCTCAACGCGCTGGCAAACTCAGCACCCAACAGCGACCAGCGTGCACAGCTGGCGAAGCCGGGTTATGACCAGCTTAAAGCCTGGCTGATGATGGCTCGTCCGGATAAAGTTGACGGCGCGTTTTATGCGCAGACCCTGAAAACCGTGCAGCCGACACGAATGGGTATTTCTACCGGTCTGTGGCAAAGCCTGTCGCCGGATTTGTGGGCCTTCTACATCACCGAACTGCCTAAGCAGCCACAGTGGAAAATCACACCGGATGCGCAGCTGGTCAGCCAGAGTCGCCAGGTGCTGTTGCAGCAGATTGGTCGCCGCAATGCAGAAAGCACGCTGTACGAGAACATGCTCAAATCGGTGCGCCGTAACTTTGCCGATGTGTCCCTCGAAGACATGACCAGCGGTACCGATGCGCGGCGACTGCTCACCACCGATGAAGTGGTGCCGGGCATGTTCACCCGTCAGGCATGGGAAGGGGGGATTCAGCAGGCCATCGAAAAGGCCGCAAATTCTCGACGGGATGAAATCGACTGGGTGCTGAGCGATTCCCGTAAAGCCGTATCGGCGGACATGTCGCCGGAAGCGCTCAAAGCACGCCTGACAGAGCGTTACTTCACTGACTTTGCCGGCAGCTGGCTGAACTTCCTTAACAGTCTGCGCTGGAATTCTGTGAACAATATTGCCGATGTGACCGACCAGTTGACGCTAATGAGCGATATCCGCCAGTCTCCACTGATTGCCCTGATGAATACTCTCGCCTGGCAGGGGCAGACCGGCCAGCAAAGCGAAGGCCTTTCGGACTCCATTATCAAATCGGCTAAAGATCTCGTAGGTGGAAAAGACAAACCCGCAATTGACCAGTCTGCGACAGGTCCACAGGGACCACTGGATGAAACTTTCGGTCCGCTGCTTCAGCTTCTCGGCAAAAACACGGGCAGCAACGTCATGTCGGCTGACAACTCACTGAGCCTGCAGACCTATCTGACCCGTATCACCCGCGTGCGCCTGCGCCTGCAGCAGGTGGCCAGCGCCTCAGATCCGCAGGAGATGATGCAAACCCTGGCGCAGACCGTATTTCAGGGAAAAAGTGTGGATCTGACCGACACCCAGCAATATGGCAGTCTGATTTCGGCAAGCCTTGGTGAAGAGTGGAGTGGTTTTGGTAGCACGATGTTTGTGCAGCCGCTGACCCAGGCCTGGGAGACCGTACTCCAGCCGTCGGCGGCGAGCCTGAATGACAAATGGAGCCGCTCCGTGGTGGCGAACTGGCGCACCGCCTTTGACGGGCGCTTCCCGTTCGCTGCGAGCAAGAGTGACGCCTCTTTGCCGATGCTGGCAGAGTTCATCCGTAAAGACAGTGGGCGCATAGATCGATTCCTGACCACAGAACTCAATGGAGTGCTTCACAAAGAAGGCAGCCAGTGGGTACCGGATAAGGTCAACAGCCAGGGGCTGAGCTTTAACCCGGCCTTCCTGCGGGCCATTAACCAGCTGAGCGAGTTGTCAGACATTCTGTTTACCGATGGCAGTCAGGGCATCAGCTTTGATCTGCAGGCGCGTCCTGTGCCGCGGGTAGTGGAGACGCAGCTAACAATTGATGGACAAAAGCTGCACTACTTCAACCAGATGACCGACTGGCAAAGCTTCCGCTGGCCGGGAGACACTTACAAACCAGGAACGATGCTGACATGGACCTCCGTCAATGCAGGCGCGCGTCTGTTCGGGGATTACCGAGGGAACTGGGGCTTTATTCGCTGGCTGGATCAGGGCAAACGGCAGCAGCTTGACCGCAGTCAGTGGATGGTGAGTTTTACCGCCCCGGATGGTAGTACGCTGAAGTGGGTGTTGCGTTCACAGCTGGGCAGCGGGCCGCTGGCATTACTGGCACTGCGCGGCTTCACGCTGCCGGACCAGATTTTCAGCGTTGACAGCGCGGCCACGGCACAGGCTCTGATGGCCAATACGGAAATCAGTGACATGGATGGAATCGAATAATGAGCACTCTTCAGAATCTGGTTGCCGCTTGTCAGGCGGACGAAACTGAGCTGCGGCAGCAGGCACAGGCGCGCACGGAACGCTGGCATCCCTGGCTTTCCCCTATCAGCGATACCCGTCCTGCTGGGGACGAGCCGGGATATGACGATGATTTCCAGCGTATAAGAGAGGAGGTCAATAAACTCTCCGGCATCGATACCGGGCTGATTTGTACGCTTGCCGAAAAACTGCTGACCACCACCGCCAAAGATATCCGTATTGCGACCTATTACTGCTGGGCCCGTCTGCATCAGGACGGAGAAGCTGGCTTTGCCGAAGGGCTTGAACTGCTGGCGGGATTACTGCAACGCTACGGAGCGCAGCTTTATCCGCAGCGGGAGCGAAGCCGTAAACCGGCGCTGGAGTGGCTTGCAGGCTCTCGTCTGCTTGATAGTCTGTCCTTGTGGCCTGAAGTGGTACGCGACGATGCTATGCGCACTACCGGTGCGCTGCTGCTCATCCACAGCAGTCTGGACGCTGAGCCAGAAGCGTCCTGTCCGGATCTGAATGCGCTTTACAGCGCGCTGGAGTCCCGCCTGATGAAGGCCGGTGGCGTGGATGCTTTGGTTCCACAGAACGCCAGTAACACCCCTCAGTCACAGACCTCTGCACACACGACAGAGCATGACGCTCCAGCCCTGAGCCGCATCACGTCCGGTCAGGATTTGTTGACTCAGGCCCGTACCCTTGCGGGGTATTTGCGTGAACAACCCGATGGATGGCTTTCCGCACACCGGCTGATGAAAAGCCTGCGTCATGACACGCTGAGAGCGATCCCCGCACCTGATGCCGAGGGGAAAACGCGCATTGAACCGCCGCGTGCTGACCAAAGGGCCATGCTCAAACGGTTGTACCTGCAGCAGAGCTGGCTGGAGATACTGGAACATGCGGACAGCACCTTCTCGCGTGGCGCCAACCACCTCTGGCTGGATTTGCAGTGGTATATCCATCAGGCTCTGGTGAAGTCGGGGCAGGATGTGCTGGCCGACATTATCATCGCCGACCTGAAAGGGCTGCTGCGACGCCTCACCGGGCTTGAAACGCTGGCCTTTAATGACGGTACGCCGTTTGCCGATGAGGTCACGCTGAACTGGATAAACCAGAGCGTACTGGACGATATGTCCGGCTGGCGTGATGAGCAGGTCAGTACCGTGAGCGTGGAGGATAACGATATCCTGCCACTCGAAACGGAAGCGCTTGAGAAAGCGGACACTGACGGTCTGGACGCCACACTCCACTGGCTGCAGACACGCCCGGGTACGGACTCCACGAAAGACAAATGGCTGCTGCGTCTGCTGATGGCCCGCGTGGCGGAGCAGAAGGGCAGGAATGAACTGGCGCTGCATCTGCTGGGTGAACTTGATGGTGCGGCGGAATCAATTACCCTTACGCAGTGGACACCGGCACTGCTGTTTGAAGTGAAATCGCGTCGCCTCAGACTGTTGCGTATAAAAGCCACCCGCAGTGAAACCGACAAAGCACGGCTTCAGCCAGTGATGGATTTGCTTCTGGCTGGTCTTATCGTACTTGATCCTGCCAGTGCTGCGGTGCTGTGTGGTTAGCGTGAACTGAATTTTGCAAGGAGGATGACAAATGGCGAAAGGTTACTATCTGGTGCAGGGGGATAAAACCACCTGTGGAGGGAAGATCCTCGAGGGCGATCCAACTAACACGATTGAGGGGATCCCAGTTACACGCGAACAGGACAGTGTGACGTGTGGGAAACATGCCGGCACTTATAAAATTATTGGCGCTATTCCACAAAACTTAGTGAATGGTCGGAAGTTTGCGGGCACGTTACACAGTAAAAGTGGATGCCCGTGCGCGGCGACGTTAATACCCTCCCATCGGGAACGCACCTACGAAGCTTAAAGCCTTCACTCTTCACCGGCACGCTTAGCCGGATGGTCACACAACACTCAGGTTCTTATGGACGATTTAACCCTGCGTTATTATGACGCTGAAATGCGCTATCTGCTGGAAGCCGGTGAAGAGTTTGCCCGTACTCACCCCGAGCAGGCAGCAATGCTCAATCTCGATAAAGCCGGCGCGCGCGATCCTTACGTCGAGCGCCTGTTCGAAGGCTTTGCCTTCCTGATGGGGCGGCTTCGAGAGAAGCTTGATGATGACCTTCCTGAACTGACCGAAGGGCTGGTCAGTCTATTGTGGCCGCATTACCTGCGCACCATACCGTCGATGTCGGTTGTGGAGTTCACCCCTGACTGGCGAGAAATGAAAGAGCAGATGCGTATTGTCAAAGGTTTCGAGATTAACTCGCGGCCGATTGGTGAAAAGGGTACGCGCTGTCGGTACACCACAACTAAAGAGATAACTCTCCAGCCGCTGTCGCTGGAACACGCTCGCCTGTCTACTGACCCTGACGGGCGTTCGGTCATCAACCTGCGCTTTAACTGCAGCCATCTGGCGGACTGGAGCCGTGTCGATCTCAGCCAGATCCCGTTCTACTTCAATGCTGACGCACCTCTCGCCTGCGCCATGCACGAAGCCTTCACCATGAATGTTGCTCGCCTGTGTCTACGGATGCCGGGTGACATGGACAGAAGACCGCTCGACGGGTACTTCGCCGCGCTGGGATTTGGCGATGATGATGACCTGTGGCCGAAGGGCAACAGCAGCTTTAGCGGATATCAGCTGTTGCTGGAGTACTTCACCTTTCGCGAAAAATTCATGTTCACTGGCCTGCGTGGACTGGAGAGCGTCAACTTCCCGGCTGAGCTTCCCTGGTTTGAAATCGACGTGGTGCTGGCAGAACGCTGGGAGCATGACTTTAACTTTACCGAAAAACACCTGCGCCTGAACTGCGTGCCGGTGATTAACCTGTTCCCGCTCGAATCTGACCCGCTGACGCTTAACTCTCTGCAGACCGAATACATGCTGCGCCCGATGCGCGTGCAGGATGGGCACACCGAAATATATGCGGTGGATTCGGTGATGTCATCGAGCCAGCATACCTACGTACCATTTTCAAGCTTTCGCCACAAAGGCGGAATGATGCGCCATGAAGCCCCGGAATATTACTACCACACCCGCGTGCGGCGAGGTTCGTCAGGGCTGTACAATACCTGGCTTATTCTGGGTGGCGAAGCATTTGATAATCACACCGTTCCTGAAGATGAAAGCTTGTCGTTGACGCTCACCGGTACCAACGGCCAACTGCCGCGACGGGCGTTGCAAAGTACCGTGCTCGATACGGTGATGAAAACTACGTCGGCCAATATCGCCGTGCGCAACCTGTGTGCGCCGACATTGCCCTGTTATCCACCTGCGCAAGACCGTTTCCACTGGCGCGTGCTGAGTCACCTCGGCAGCGGGTTCCTGTCGATGATGGATAACGCCGATGTGCTGCGCGGTACCCTCGCGCTGTACGAGTGGACCGACAGCGAGATGAACCGCCGTCGTCTGGAAGCCATCATCGACGTGAAGCACAGTGAAACTGAGCGATTTGAGCAGGGTTACCTGGTGCGCGGCGTGCAGATTGAAGTGACGCTTGACAGCCACGGCTTTGCCGGGCGTGGCGACATCTGTCTGTTCGGCGAGATGCTAAGCCGCTTCTTCGCGCTCTACACCGACATCTATCTGTTTAACCGCCTGATTATTATCCTGCAACCAACCGGAGAGCGCCTGGAATGGGAAGAGAAGCACAACCGCCGCATTCCCGGCTGACACCGCGGCTGGAAGCCGACCTTCACCGCATTAACTTCTATCGATTATGTCAGCTGCTGGAGAAAAACAATCCTGGCAGGCCGCTGATGGGATCGACCAGCCACCCCGCAGATGACCCGGTACGCTTTGCACCGCACCCTGGAATGGGGTTTCCGGTCAGTGAACTGAAGGCTGTCGAATATGATGAAGACGATGACAGCAAGCCGCCGGTTATCCGTACGACCTTTATGGGGATGTACGGGGTCGATTCCCCATTACCAACGGCGTATCTCGATGACATCACCCAGCGCCGGGAAGGGTATGAGGCGCTGCAGGGCTTTCTGGATATTTTCAGTCATCGCATCCTGACGCAGTTTTACCGCGTCTGGCGTAAATACTCCTATCCGGCCACGTTTGAGCCCGGCGGAACCGACAGCATTTCGCAGTCGTTATTGGGTCTGGTGGGGCTTGGAATACCGGGCACGGCAAATCACATTGCCACGCCAGTGTCGCGCTTTCTGGCCCTGTTGGGAGTTCTGCAACAACCGGGCAAAACTCAGGAAGGGATGCAGGCACTGGTGTGCCTGCTGGCCCCCGATACGACGGTGCAGGTGAGTCCGTATTGTCTACGGCCTGTAGAGATCGACAGGCCGCTGGGTTTTTACGGTGACGAAGATTTTCTGCTTGATGGCAATACGCCGCTGGGTGACGAAGCGATGGATGCCGGCAGCCAGCTGCTGATTGCTCTTGCGACGGACAACGAACAGGAGGCGCAAGGCTGGAAACCGGATGGCCAGTTATACATGGATTTCCTGGTGATGCTGCGGGTGTATCTGGGCTGGCGGTTTAAGGCCAGAATAACCCTGACGACGTCTGTTCGAATGCTGGCCGTCCCCCCGCTGGGTGAGAACCCTTTCTGGCTGGGAATGAACGGCGTGCTGGGAGCAGAAGATGATAGCCATCCTGATGACATTCCTGAAACCTTTACGACAGAACTGGGCTATTACAGCGGGCTGGAGCCCGCGAAACCACAACAAGGAAACCGACGTGTCACGTACAAGTTTAACTAAAACCGCGCGCTGGATGATGACTCTCACGGCGCTTATTCTGACCGGTTGCGGGGTGACGCAGAGCGTTACTGACGGTACCAAATCGGCGTTTAATTCTGTGTTCTATAAAAAAATTAAAATCCTGCATCTGGATTTCACCGCGCGCGAAGCTCTGAACACAGACTCTCGCGAAAATAACTCGCTGTCTGAGCCTGTCGTGGTCAGGGTTTACCAGCTCAAAGACCGCAAAACCTTTGATAAGACGGTTTATCAGCAATTGCTTCAGGAGGATGCCAGCATTCTGAAAGACGACATGCTGGCCAGTCGTAATATCGTGGTAAAACCGGGGGGTGATGCGAGCCTTGATATGCCGATGGAAGAAGAGGCGCAGTTTGTCGCGGTAGTGGGGCTGTTCCGCCATCCGGACATGACCAACGACACATGGAAGCAGGTTATCAAGCGCAGCGATCTGGATCCCGATAAACCGCGCATTCTTGAAGCCGGCGAGAACCATCTGACGCTGCAACCGCTTAAGGACGACTGATGCCCCAGGGACATAACACGCCTTCGCTGTATGAAATGCTAACCGGAAATTTTAGCGGTGGCCTCGACCTTAAACAGGTCAGTGAAGAAAACCAGGTCATCCTTTCGGTTCTGGATAACATGCAGCGCGTTCTAAACTGTCGCGCCGGAACGTTGGCGCATCTGCCTGATTACGGGCTGCCCGATATGACAAAAATCCTGCAGGGGATGCCCGGAACGGCTCATGAGCTCATGGGCACATTGTCTGCCGTCCTGCTCAAATATGAACCGCGCCTGAAAAAGATTGACGTTGTTCTGCTGGAGCAGAACATTCCCGGCGAGCTGCGCTATGCCATTGATGCTGAACTTAAAGGGATTGGCCTGGTGCGCTACGGGACTGAGTTTATGCCCGAAGGACGGGTCCTGTTGCGGCATCTCAGGCAACAGCAGTATCTCGACACAACACCTCGTATATAAGGTCAGTTAAAACCATGTCAGTAAAATCACAGTTCCTGAAGAAGCTGCAGGCCAGACAGCCCGCACCCGTTCCCGCAGCTAGCAAGAGTCAGGCTGATATTGCAGCGTTTCGCATGCGAATGGCTCAGCTTCAGGATCAAATGGACGCGTGGCTGACAGATACCGGACTGAATGCAGAGCCACTGGCGGTATATGTTCCGGACCTGCTGGTGGAGGGGGGGGCTTTTGATATTTCCGGTATCGTCCTGCGTTATGGTAACCGGGCGGTTAAGTTTATGCCGATATTTCTGTATGGACAGGGAGTTGCAGGCTGTGTCGAGGTGACTTTTTTTTCCGGGTACAGCTCGATTTCTCAAGGACGCCTGTTTATGCGGGTGGGGAGTGTATATGACTGGATCTTTACTCCCCCTGATACATTACCTCAGTCAGGACAACTATTTGATGAAGATGTTTTTTTCGGTCTGATTTTAGCGCTGCTGCCCTAGCAATAACATTCATTCCTTTATTAGTCATTGCGTTTTTACACGCAAAACTGCCTTACACACCAACTGACGAAATTAACCGATACGGATATGCAGGCCCTGCAGAATGACCAAACATATAACGTTAAAAACAGGCGGCGACCCGCGTACGCTGCCAGATTATGCCGCCCTCCGCGATGAACTCGGTAAGCTTACACATCCTGCTCGCCCTGATGTGAACTGGCAATATGTCCAAAGACTCTGTCTCTCAATGTTTGAACAGAACGGTGTGGAGTTGCAGACATCAGCCTGGTACACCCTTACCCGTACTCACCTGTCTGGATTAGCTGGCCTGAATGAAGGGCTGGCGATTCTGGAGGCCCTGATTAGCCGCCAGTGGGAAACCTTATGGCCGAACACACAACACGCTCGTATGGAAATCCTTAGCGGCCTGAGCCAGCGCCTGCAGCAGCGCATGCGTATGCTTCCATTCAACAGCAGCCATCTTAGTGAGCTTTATCGTGCTGAAGCGTTACTTACCAGCCTGAGCGTGGTGCTCCAGCGCCTTGAGCTTAAACACCTTAGCCAGCTCGATACGTTACGAACGATGATACGTTCAAATGCTGAACGGCTGGAAAGCAGTAATGAGACGTCCGATTTGAATGTGAACATGAAGCCCGATAGCGAATCGCCTCTGGAGAAAGCCGAACCGATCGAAGAAGTGAAATGGGTATATGTTGTGCATCAGGAAAATCAGCCGAATGGGGAGGATCGCACGACAGCCCCCGTGCCTGTCAGACAGTGGAAGCTCTTTTTTGCCGGGATGTGTTCCACGCTGGTGGTTTGTATCGCTGTGGCGTGGGGATGGGTTTCTTTTTCCAGACCCGACCCCCTGGCGACTCAGGCTTTTGCCTCTCTGGCTCCGTTACCCGAAGTGCTCACGCCTGTGCAGCAAAACGCGTTAACACTGCGAGGTACTTTACCGTCCACGTTTATCACAGACACGCAGCAGCAGCTTGCCCGCCTGGATAAACTGCCTCCTGACTGGAATATTTCCTACAGCCTTCAGCTGTTAAAGCAGCTCCAGACATTATGGCCGGAGGAGGCGAAACCGCTCACAATGCAGTGGCAGCAAAAATTTAACGCGGCAGCGTTACCTGTCGACGCAATGAACAGCTGGCATCAGGGAATGATGACGCTTCAACAGCTGAGTCATCGGCTGAGTAGTCTGGACGAGCAAAAAGGAAAATACATCACGGTAAGCGAGCTTAAATCGGTAGTTTTTTCGACTATACAGTCATTTAACCAGACGATACCGGCTGAAGAACAACTCAGGCGCCTGTCACAGCATCCAGCAGGAGATGCGCTTCCTGAAGCAGAAAAGACTCAACTGGAGTTGCGTCTTAAACAGCTGGCAACGCGTTACGCTCAAATAAAACAGGATTCTTCTGCTCAGTGAATTCTGGCGGTGGACAAACGAATGTACTGGAAAAAGCGGGAGAGTAAAGTGTCCCCTGCAGGAATCGAACCTGCAACTAGCCCTTAGGAGGGGCTCGTTATATCCATTTAACTAAGGGGACGAGGCGGCACGAGTATAGCCTTATTTACACTTTGCGTTAAGCGCATCGCCGCCTGACTGCTCAAAGAGTCACCATTCAGGTCGATTTTTTTGTCGATTTATCATCATTTTCCCGTGCCTTAAGCTCAGCTTTGCGTTTGTTCGACATGTCGTTACGAATTTGGGCATGGCTTAACAGCGCGAAGATAAACGTTCCGCCGCAAATGTTTCCCGCCAGCGTCGGAAGGGCAAACGGCCAGAAGAAATCGCTCCAGTGAAGCGTACCGTTAAAGACCAGATAGAGGATTTCAACGGTACCGACCACAATATGCGTGGTGTCCGCCAGCGCAATTAGCCAGGTCATCAATATGATCACCACAATTTTGGCGCTTCCCGCTGAAGGAAACATCCAGACCATCGTGGCGATAATCCAGCCAGAGATGATGGCGTTTGAGAACATCTCGACCGGCGTGTTTTTCATCACGTCCATGCCGATTTTCACAAACGCATCCCGGGTGGGTTCATCAAAGATAGGCATATACTCAAACGCCCATGCCGCGATGCCCGTGCCAATGATATTACCCAGCAGGACCACGCTCCAGAGTCGCATCAATAAGCCGAAATTACCGAGTGTGGGGTTTTGCATCACCGGCAGAACGGCGGTCACCGTGTTTTCGGTAAACAGCTGCTGGCGGGCCATGATGACAATAATAAAGCCGAAGGTATAGCCGAGGTTTTCCAGTAAAAATCCACCGGGCACGCCTTCCAGCTGCACATGAAATATCCCTTTCGCAAGCAGAGATGCGCCCATTGATAGCCCGGCAGCGATGGCTGACCAGAAGAGGGCCATCGCGTCGCGCTCCATCTCTTTTTCACCATCCTGGCGTATATGCTCGTGGATGGCCATTGCGCGGGAGGGGAGGCGATCTTCATCAATTTCTATCTTCTCGCCGCGTGCCTTCTCCTCGCTTTCAATTTCAAGCTCCTCAGTGCTCTCGCCAATTTTTTCTTCGCCTACATCTTTCATATCTGCTCCCGGAGATTGATCTTTCTGTTAAGCGTAGCGGCTTTTGTCGGGATGCCTGTGGGGATGCTCTTAATTTGGCTGCAATGACAACAAAGGTGATACATCTCTTTCAAAGACATTATAAAATTGCCAGCGAAACGAATTCCTAAAGCCAGGCTATGCTGAGATCAGAGTCACGGTGATTACTGCCCGTAATTGTGCTCATAGACATCGGTAAACGTGCTGTTACAATCGCTTGCACGTTTACAGACGGAGCGTTAACGGCTCCGTTACGGATGGCAATCAACGATAGCCATACTGAACAGGGAGATATTTATGAAACTTCGGCTGTCGGCGCTTGCGCTTGGCGCGACGATGCTTGTGGGCTGCGCCAGCTCCGGTGAGCAAACGGGACGCTCCGATCCTCTCGAAGGATTTAACCGCTCAATGTATAGCTTCAACTACAACGTACTGGACCCGTATGTGGTTCGTCCGGTGGCAGTAGCATGGCGCGATTATGTTCCACAACCTGCGCGTAACGGGTTAAGTAACTTTACCAGCAACCTCGAAGAGCCTGCGGTAATGGTGAACTACTTCCTGCAGGGTGACCCGTATCAGGGGATGGTCCACTTTACCCGCTTCTTCCTGAACTCCATTCTGGGGATGGGGGGCTTTATTGATGTTGCAGGTATGGCTAACCAGAAACTGCAGCGTGAACAGCCGCACCGTTTCGGCAGCACGATGGGACACTATGGCGTAGGGTATGGTCCGTACGTGCATTTACCGTTCTACGGTAGTTTCACCCTCCGTGATGATGGCGGCGATATGGTGGATACGCTGTATCCGGTCCTGTCGTGGCTGACCTGGCCGCTGTCGGTGGGTAAATGGACGGTGGAAGGGATTGAAACCCGCGCGCAACTGCTCGACTCTGATGGTCTGCTGCGCCAGTCTTCTGACCCATACATTATGGTGCGTGAAGCGTACTTCCAGAATCATGACTTTATTGCCAACGGCGGCAAGCTGAAGCCGGAAGAGAATCCAAACGCGAAGGCGATCGAAAACGAACTAAAAGATATCGATTCGGAGTAAATAAAAAAGGTGAGCAATGCTCACCTTTTTTGATTCCAGCGCGATTAGAACGCGTAGTTGAAGTTCATGCCGTACAGCCAGGCTTTACCTTCGGAAGAGAACTCATACGGACCTTCCTTGAAGTTAACTTTTTGACCGTGCATATAAGATATGCCCGCATCAATAGAAGCATCCTTGTTGAATGCGTAGGTCGCACCAGCGCTCAGCCAGAAGCGGTCCTGATCCGGAATCGAGATAGAGCGTTTGTCTGCTGGTACCGGACTATCATCGAAGGCAATACCGGTACGGAATGTCCAGTTGTCATCCATATAGTAGGTTGTCCCCAGCGCGATGCGGTAAGCATCACGGAAGCTCTCATCTTTATAGAAGAGCGTGTCGCCGTTGCTATTGGTCGCCTTCAGCTCCTGGAACTGGCTCCAGCTGGTGTAGGTCAGGCTATAGTGAACTGCCCACTGTGGCGCCACTTTGTTGTAACCTGACAATTCCCACATTTCTGGTAAGTGCAGGCTCAGAGAGCCGCCAGTGGTTTGGCCATTGGTTCCCATTGGAAGACCGAAGTTGCCGAGGATCTGGTTATAAGCAGAAGGGAGGCTGCTTTTATAATCTCCATCAAAATCGATTTTTACTTCTGAACGGTAGGTAAAGCCGTAACGGTTGTTTTTATCGAGTTCATAAAGGATACCGGCGTTCCAGCCAAAGCCCCACTCATCGCCCTTCAGATAAGCGATCTGAGTATCTGCTGGGATACCAGCCACACGCTGTGCCAGGGCTGGTGGAAGTGCGCCTGAGCCAGCGACGACTTTGCCCAGGTCGCCCGCGTAACGTTCGATCTTCGCTTTAGCATACACAGCGTCAAAGCCAACGCCGAAACTCCAGTGATTATCCAGACGGTAAGCACCGCTCAGGTTCAGGTTCAGGGTTTCCAGGTCGGTTTTACCGCCAAACGCCCCAGCTGCATAGTCGTTATTGAACTCGGTTGCTAAACCGTAGTTAGAGGTCACGGATGCGCCCCAGCCGAACTGGTCGTTAATCGGCGCCACGAAGTGCATGTTTGGAACCCATGCCGTTGGGGCAATGTTATCCGATTTCAGATCGGCACCTGTCGGAGAACGGCCCGAGATATCAACACCTGGATCGACAAAAATTGCACCGGCAGAGAAAGTCGGACGATCGAACATCATGATCAACGCGGGGTTACGACTCGCGTTACCCGCATCATCAGCAATAGCGCCTTCCCCGGAATACGCACGGCCAAGGCCAGAGGAAGAAAATTCGTTTAACTGAAAGCCCGCTGACCAGGCGGAAGTGGAGACGAGTGCCACTGCGACTGCCAGCGCAGTCTTGTTGAACAGGGTTTTCTGGCTCATGACCATAACCTCATTGAGTTATTTTTATTCAATAATTGTTACATACCGTAACAGGAGCGCGAAGTGTAGGGTCTGAGGTATGACAGACAAATCAGACCAGTGGCCAGAGTATAGGTCTGACCAGCCGGAATGTTGCAAGGTTGTTTATTAATATTTTCAAACATGTTTCGTGAAACGAGATCTGGTTGGCAAAATTGTGACCATCACGACTCACCCAAAAGGGTGGTTTTTGTTTTAGATCATTTTTTAGTGTGATATTGGTCACTTATCCGCTTTTGCGCCATTAACGGCTGGAGAGCGCCCGCGCCGGGGCGTAAAATAGCAGCATCGTGTTTATCTCGCGCGCAGCGCGAATACAGAGGAAATTGAGCTATGAGTAAATGCAGTGCTGATGAAACCCCGGTTTGCTGCTGTATGGATGTTGGGACCATCATGGACAACACCGATTGCACCGCCTCTTACAGCCGTGTATTCACCAACCGTGCCGAAGCGGAAGAGACCCTGACCGCGCTGAGCAAGCGTGCGCGTGACGTTGAATCCGATCCGTGTGAAATCAAGTCTACCTTTACCGAAGTGGAAGGCGGCGTGAAGCTGGACATCGACTTTGTCTTCGCCTGTGAAGCAGAAACGCTGATTTTCCAGCTGGGCCTGCGTTAATTTCTGCGGCCTGAAGCCCTCACCCCGACCATCTCTCACGGGAGAGGGTGCAAACATTAAAAACGGTAACCTACGGGTTACCGTTTTGCTTTTACCTTGCGCACCCGGCAACAAACCGCACAAATGCCTCTGCCATGCAGGGGCATTTTCTTTTTCTTCTCTGTGTTTTAGCTCGCACTTTTTCGTTTCCCCGATTGGCTGAATGTAAAAAAATGGTTAAGACTATTATCAGGTCAGACCACTTTATGTTTGCGAAAATTTTTTACAGGGGAGTGTTATGAGTCAGGCATTACCGCTTATTACCCGTCAGGGCGATCGCATTGCCATAGTCAGTGGATTGCGCACGCCATTTGCGCGTCAGGCAACGGCGTTTCATGGCATACCGGCCGTCGACCTGGGGAAAATGGTAGTGGGGGAGATGCTGGCTCGCAGCGAAATTCCGCCTGAGGTCATCGAACAGCTGGTATTCGGTCAGGTCGTGCAGATGCCTGAAGCCCCCAATATTGCGCGTGAAATCGTCCTCGGTACCGGGATGAACGTGCATACCGATGCCTACAGCGTCAGCCGCGCCTGCGCAACCAGCTTCCAGGCCGTGGCTAACGTTGCTGAAAGCCTGATGGCGGGCACGATTCGCGCCGGGATTGCGGGTGGGGCGGACTCCTCTTCGGTGCTGCCAATCGGGGTCAGTAAAAAGCTGGCGCGCATCCTGGTGGATGCCAATAAGGCCCGCACGACGGGTCAGAAACTCAAACTCTTCTCGCGTTTACGCCTGCGCGACCTTATGCCTGTACCACCTGCCGTAGCGGAATACTCCACCGGCCTGCGGATGGGCGATACCGCCGAGCAGATGGCAAAAACGTACGGCATTACGCGTGAACAGCAGGATGCCCTGGCGCATCGCTCGCATCAGCTTGCGGCAAAAGCCTGGTCGGAAGGCAAGCTGACCGACGAGGTCATGACCGCCTATATTCCCCCCTACCGTGCACCGCTTGTGGAAGATAACAATATTCGCGGCACCTCAACGCTGGCGGATTACGCCAAACTGCGCCCGGCGTTTGACCGCAAACACGGCACGGTGACGGCGGCGAACAGCACGCCGCTGACGGATGGCGCCGCCGCCGTGATCCTGATGACCGAATCCCGCGCGAAGGAGCTGGGCATCACTCCTCTGGGCTATCTACGCAGCTATGCCTTCACCGCCATTGATGTCTGGCAGGACATGCTGTTAGGTCCGGCGTGGTCCACGCCGCTGGCGCTGGAGCGCGCGGGGCTGACGCTGGCTGATTTAACCCTGATTGATATGCACGAAGCGTTTGCCGCGCAAACCCTGGCAAACGTACAGCTGCTGGCAAGCGAGCGTTTCGCGCGCGATGTGCTGGGCCGCGCCCATGCCACGGGCGAAGTGGATCAGAGTAAATTCAACGTGCTGGGCGGCTCTATCGCCTACGGTCATCCGTTTGCCGCCACAGGGGCGAGGATGATCACGCAAACATTACATGAACTCCGTCGCCGCGGCGGCGGGTTTGGCCTCGTTACCGCCTGTGCGGCGGGTGGCCTTGGCGCAGCAATGGTTCTGGAGGCTGAATAATGGATATGCCATCTGCATTTAATCTGAGGGTTCGCCTCGATAACGTGGCCGTTATCACTATTGATGTGCCTGATGAAAAGATGAATACCCTGAAGGCCGAATTTGGTGTTCAGGTGCGCGCGATGCTAAAGCAGATCCGCGACAACAAAGCGATTCGTGGTCTGGTGTTTATCTCTGCCAAGCCGGATAACTTTATCGCCGGCGCGGATATCAACATGATCGCCCGGGCGCAAAGCGCTCTGGAAGCCGAAGAGCTGGCGCGTCAGGGCCAGCAGGTGATGGCGGAGATCAACGGCCTGCCGATCCCGGTTATTGCCGCGATCCACGGCGCCTGTCTGGGCGGTGGGCTTGAGCTGGCGCTGGCCTGTCACAGCCGGATTTGCACCGACGATGCGAAAACGATTCTGGGTCTGCCGGAAGTGCAGCTGGGCCTGCTGCCTGGCTCCGGCGGAACGCAACGGCTGCCGCGCCTGGTGGGCGTTAGCACGGCACTGGAGATGATCTTAACCGGTAAACAGCTGCGTGCCCGTCAGGCGCTGAAAGCCGGTCTGGTCGATGACGTCGTGCCGCAGTCCATTTTGCTGGAGGCCGCCGTTGAGCTTGCGCTGAAAGGGCGTCAGGCAAAACGTCCTCTGCCGGTACGCGAGCGCGTGCTGGCTGGCCCGCTGGGAAGAACGCTCCTGTTCAACATGGTGGGCAAAAAGACCGAACAAAAAACCAAAGGCAATTACCCGGCGGCAAAGCGGATCCTCGAAGTGATCGAAACCGGGCTATCGCAGGGCAGCAGCAGCGGCTATGCCGCGGAGGCCAAAGCCTTTGGCGAACTGGCGATGACGCCGCAGTCACAGGCGCTGCGCAGCATCTTCTTCGCCAGCACGGACGTGAAAAAAGATCCGGGCAGCGAGGCGCAGCCTGCGCCGCTGCGTGCCATTGGCGTACTGGGTGGGGGGCTCATGGGCGGCGGAATCTCTTTTGTTACCGCCAGCAAAGGCAAATTGCCTGTACGAATCAAAGACATTAATCCTAAGGGGATCAACCACGCGCTGCAGTACAGCTGGCAGAACCTTGATCAAAAGGTCAAGCGTCGCCATATCAAGGCTAGCGAGCGTGATAAAACCCTGGCGATGATCTCCGGTACGACGGATTACAGCGGTTTTGCTCACCGCGATCTGGTGATTGAAGCCGTGTTTGAAGATCTGGCGCTTAAGCAGCAGATGGTGGCAGACGTTGAGCAACATTGCGCCCCGCATACCATTTTTGCCTCCAATACGTCGTCATTGCCGATTGGCGATATCGCGGCGAAAGCCGCGCGTCCTGAGCAGGTGATTGGGCTGCACTTCTTTAGCCCGGTCGAAAAAATGCCGCTGGTGGAAGTTATTCCACACGCGACTACTAGTCCGCAAACTATTGCCACCGTGGTGAAGCTGGCGAAAAAACAGGGCAAAACCCCGATTGTGGTAGCGGACAAAGCTGGCTTCTACGTCAACCGCATTCTGGCTCCCTACATTAATGAAGCAATGCGGTTGCTGACGGAAGGGGAGAAGATTGAGCACGTCGACGAGGCGCTGGTAAAGTTTGGTTTCCCCGTTGGCCCAATCCAACTTTTGGATGAGGTGGGAATAGACACCGGCACTAAAATTATACCAGTGCTTGAAGCCGCATATGGCGATCGTTTTAGCCCACCTGCAAACATTGTTTCTGCGATTTTGAAGGACGATCGCAAAGGCAGAAAAAATGAACGCGGTTTCTATCTTTACGGCGCGAAAGGGCGTAAAAGCAGGAAACAGGTCGACCCTTCGGTATATGGACTCATTTCGACCACAGGTCAGGGAAAACTGTCCGCCGTTCAGTGCGCTGAGCGCTGCGTGATGATGATGCTTAATGAAGCGGCGCGCTGCTTTGATGAGCAGGTGATCAAGAGTGCTCGCGATGGCGACATCGGCGCGGTATTTGGCATTGGTTTCCCGCCGTTCCTTGGCGGCCCGTTCCGTTACATGGATACGCTCGGCGCGGGTGAAGTGGTTGCTATCCTGCAACGTCTGGCTTCGCAATATGGTCCGCGTTTTACACCGTGTGACGAATTATTGCAGATGGCGGAACGCGGCCAGACATTTTGGCCTGCAAGGGAAACTGTCCTCGTAAGCTGAGGTCAAAGAAGGGTAAATCCTGAAGTGAATGGACCTGTTCTGGCGATTTTGTAAACAGAGATTGACTATACTTACGCCATTGAGGTAAAAAACAGCGTTTCATTCACCGAATGGATCAGGCACAATGCCCGGCCATCGGGTTTTCTACCTCTTAGCATTTATCGCGGGTAGTTAACGCCGGTGATTCTGGTTAACAAAAGCGGTGCAATATGCAAGTTTTTATCATGCGTCACGGCGACGCGGCACTCGATGCCGCCAGTGACTCAGTACGTCCTTTGACCGTCTGTGGCTGCGACGAATCTCGTCTGATGGCGAACTGGCTTAACGGTCAAAAAGTGGACATCGAACGCGTTCTGGTGAGTCCGTTCCTGCGTGCAGAACAGACGCTGGATGTGGTAGGGGAGTGTATGAACCTGCCGACCAGTGTGGATGTTCTCCCTGAACTCACCCCGTGTGGCGATGTAGGCCTTGTCAGCGCTTATCTTCAGGCGCTGTGCAATGAAGGTGTCGCCTCCGCGCTGGTCATTTCCCACCTGCCACTGGTTGGCTATCTGGTATCTGAGCTGTGCCCGGGCGAAACCCCGCCGATGTTCACGACATCCGCCATTGCCAATGTTTCTCTCGACGAAACGGGCAAAGGTGTCTTCAACTGGCAAATGAGTCCGTGCAACCTGAAGATGGCAAAAGCGATCTGACGTGACGTGCGATATGGCGGGTGCAATGTGCTTCCCGCCATTCTGTCAGGGCAACTCTGGCGGCTGCCACTCTTCCACTTCAATCAACACCAGCAATGCGGCATCTCCGCCGTACTCTTTCGGTGCCTGATGAAAAGCCATTACGTGTGGGTGCTGAGCCAGCCACAGCGGCGTCTGTTGCTTGAGGATATGTTTACCGTGGCCATGCATCACGCAGGCGCAAAAAACATGTTCACGGCGACAGGCGGCGATCAACGCCCCCAGCTCCTGTTTCGCCTGCATCTGCGTTAAACCGTGCAGATCGAGAAACAGCTCCGGCGAATAATCTCCGCGGCGTAATTTTTTCAGCTCAAAATGACTGACGTCTTCGCGTACGTACTTCACAGCCCCTTGCGTGTTGAGCAGCGGCTGAAATTCATCTGAAAAATAGTGGCTGTTATCCGCCTGCTCCTGCAGCAGGCGTTTGACCGGTACTTCGCTGATTTTTTTACGCAGCGGGCGATGGACGATGGTGTCCTGCGTGATTTTACGCGTCCCGGTCATCAGCTGACGGAAGAGCGCCTGATCCTCCTCGCTGAGCGATGTTTTCTTTTTCATTCGTCATTCTCATCTCGTATTTCCGACAGTGTACCCGACTAAACGCATTTTTTAACCTCAAGCGCGACGCGTCATTGCTGATTTATCGCCGTCTTCATGGCAAACTAGCCGCCGAAAATTATGCGAGCATGCCCTGGAGGAAAGAGTGGATAAAATATTTGTCGATGAAGCAGTAAACGAGCTGCATACCATACAGGACATGTTGCGCTGGTCGGTTAGCCGCTTCAGCGCCGCCAATATCTGGTACGGTCACGGTACCGATAACCCGTGGGATGAAGCCGTGCAGCTGGTGCTGCCGTCTCTCTACCTGCCGCTGGATATTCCGGAAGACATGCGCACCGCGCGCCTGACCTCCAGCGAAAAACACCGCATCGTTGAGCGCGTGATCCGCCGCGTGAACGAGCGCATTCCGGTCGCCTACCTGACCAACAAAGCCTGGTTCTGCGGCCACGAGTTCTATGTCGATGAACGCGTGCTGGTGCCGCGCTCGCCGATTGGCGAGCTGATCAACAACCACTTTGAAGGTCTGATCGGCCATCAGCCGCAGCACATTCTGGATATGTGTACCGGCAGCGGCTGCATCGCGATTGCCTGCGCTTACGCCTTCCCGGAAGCGGAAGTGGACGCCGTCGATATCTCCACCGACGCGCTGGCCGTGACCGAGCACAACATCGAAGAGCATGGGCTCATCCATCACGTTACGCCAATTCGCTCCGACCTGTTCCGCGATCTGCCGACGCTGCAGTACGATCTGATCGTCACCAACCCGCCGTACGTTGATGCGGAAGACATGTCCGATCTGCCGAACGAATACCGTCACGAGCCGGAGCTGGGTCTGGCGTCAGGCTCTGACGGCCTGAAGCTGACCCGCCGCATTCTGGCCTGCGCGCCGGATTATCTGACCGACGACGGCGTTCTGATTTGTGAAGTGGGCAACAGCATGGTACATCTGATAGAGCAGTACCCGGATGTGCCGTTCACCTGGCTTGAGTTCGACAACGGCGGTGACGGCGTCTTTATGCTGACCAAAGCGCAGCTGCTCGACGCGCGCGAACACTTCAGCATCTATAAAGATTAATCCAGCGGGCTTCGGCCCGTTTCACAACGCTCAAACACAAACAACAACATCGGAGCCGTGATGGCAGGAAACAGTATTGGACAGTTATTCCGCGTGACCACCTTTGGCGAGTCACACGGGCTGGCGCTGGGCTGTATCGTTGATGGCGTACCGCCAGGCATCGAACTGACCGAAGCCGATTTACAGCACGACCTCGACCGTCGTCGCCCGGGCACCTCTCGCTACACCACGCAGCGTCGCGAGCCGGACCAGGTCAAAATTCTCTCCGGCGTCTTTGAAGGCCGCACCACCGGGACCAGCATCGGTTTGCTGATCGAAAACACCGATCAGCGCTCCCAGGACTACGGCGCCATCAAAGACGTCTTCCGTCCGGGCCACGCCGACTACACCTACGAACAAAAGTACGGCTTCCGCGACTATCGCGGCGGCGGACGTTCTTCCGCGCGTGAAACCGCGATGCGCGTGGCGGCAGGGGCGATTGCTAAGAAATACCTGCAGCAGAAATTTGGCATCGTTATCCGCGGCTGTCTGACCCAGATGGGCGACATTCCGCTGGCGATCAAGGATTGGGATCAGGTTGAACAAAACCCGTTCTTCTGCGCCGATGCCGACAAGCTTGAGGCGCTGGATGAACTGATGCGTGGCCTGAAAAAAGAGGGCGACTCCATTGGCGCGAAAGTGACCGTGGTGGCAGACGGCGTCCCGGCTGGCTGGGGCGAGCCGGTATTTGACCGTCTCGACGCCGACATTGCCCACGCGCTGATGAGCATCAACGCGGTGAAGGGCGTAGAGATTGGCGACGGCTTTGACGTGGTTCAGCTTCGCGGCAGTCAGAACCGCGACGAAATCACGAAGGCAGGCTTCCAGAGCAACCATGCGGGCGGCATCCTGGGCGGTATCAGCAGCGGGCAGCAGATTGTTGCCAACATCGCGCTGAAGCCAACTTCCAGCATTACCGTGCCGGGCCACACGATTAACCGCGATGGCGAAGAAGTTGAGATGATCACCAAAGGACGTCACGATCCGTGCGTGGGGATCCGCGCGGTGCCGATCGCAGAAGCGATGCTTGCGATCGTGCTGATGGATCACTTCCTGCGCCAGCGCGCGCAGAATGCGGATGTGACGACCACCATTCCACGCTGGTAAACATGAAAAAAACCGCAATTGCTCTGCTGGCGCTGCTTGCCAGTGGAGCCAGTCTGGCCGCGACGCCATGGCAAAAAATCACCCACCCGGTGGCGGGGAGCGCGCAGTCCATTGGCGCCTTTTCCAACGGCTGTATCGTCGGTGCCCAGGAGCTTCCTCTCCAGTCTGATAACTATCAGGTGATGCGCACCGATCAGCGACGTTATTTCGGCCACCCGGATCTGGTGCTGTTCATCCAGCGTCTGGGCAATCAGGTGCATAACCTGGGGCTGGGCACGATGCTGATTGGCGATATGGGAATGCCTGCCGGCGGGCGTTTTAACGGTGGGCACGCCAGCCACCAGACCGGACTGGATGTTGATATCTTTCTGCAGCTGCCGAAAGCCCGCTGGACCTCCGCCCAACTGCTGAAACCGCAGGCGCTGGATCTGGTGGCGAGCGACGGTAAGCGCGTTGTGCCATCACTCTGGACGCGGGACGTATCCAGCATGATCAAGCTGGCGGCAGAAGATAATGACGTCACGCGGATTTTCGTTAACCCGGCCATCAAGCAGCAGCTTTGCCTGGATGCCGGAACCGATCGCGACTGGCTGCGCAAAGTGCGCCCGTGGTTCCAGCATCGTGCGCACATGCACGTTCGTCTGCGCTGCCCGGCGAATAGCCTGGAATGTGAAGATCAGCCGCTACCTCCGCCAGGCGATGGCTGCGGTGCGGAACTGCAAAGCTGGTTTGAGCCGGCAAAACCTGGAACCTCTAAGCCTGAGAAGAAGACACCGCCTCCGTTGCCGCCTTCCTGCCAGGCGCTACTGGATGAGCATGTACTTTAATGGATAATTTCGTCGATCTGTTTATGGTGTCACCGCTGCTGCTGGTGGTGCTGTTCTTTGTGGCCATGCTGGCCGGTTTTATCGACGCGCTCGCGGGCGGCGGCGGGTTGTTAACCGTGCCCGCGCTGCTGGCGGCGGGCATGAGCCCGGCGCAGGCGCTTGCCACCAATAAGCTTCAGGCCTGCGGTGGCTCGCTCTCGGCGTCGCTCTATTTTATCCGCCGTAAGGTGGTGAGCCTGGCCGATCAGAAGCTCAATATCCTGATGACCTTTATCGGCTCCACGTCGGGCGCGCTGCTGGTTCAGCACGTGCAGTCCGATATTTTGCGCCAGATCCTGCCGATTCTGGTCATCTGCATCGGGCTTTACTTCCTGCTGATGCCAAAGCTCGGTGAAGAAGACCGCCAGCGTCGCCTGTACGGCCTGCCGTTTGCCCTGGTTGCCGGGGGCAGCGTGGGTTTTTACGACGGTTTCTTCGGGCCGGGTGCGGGTTCATTTTATGCGCTGGCGTTCGTGACGCTGGCCGGGTTTAACCTCGCCAAATCCACCGCCCATGCCAAAGTGCTCAACGCGACCTCAAACGTCGGCGGCCTGCTGCTGTTTATCATTGGCGGCAAGGTTATCTGGGCAACCGGATTTGTGATGATGGCAGGGCAGTTCCTGGGCGCGCGCGCGGGCTCGCGTCTGGTGTTAAGCAAAGGACAAAAACTTATTCGCCCGATGATCGTCATCGTCTCGGCCGTAATGAGCGCCAAACTTCTTTATGACAGCCATGGACAGGAGATCCTCACCTGGTTGGGGATGCACTAATGAACAGTACGCATAAATACGAACAGCTGATTGAGATTTTCGACGGCTGTTTTGCTGACGATTTTAATACCCGTCTGATTAAAGGCGACGACGAACCGATCTATCTTCCTGCTGATGCAGAGGTTCCGTATAACCGCATCGTCTTTGCCCACGGCTTTTATGCCAGCGGCTTGCACGAGATTTCGCACTGGTGCATTGCGGGTAAAGCGCGGCGCGAGCTGGTGGACTTCGGTTACTGGTACTGCCCGGACGGACGTGATGCCGCCACTCAGGGCCAGTTTGAAGATGTGGAAGTGAAGCCGCAGGCGCTGGAATGGCTATTCTGCGTTGCGGCGGGTTTCCCGTTCAACGTCAGCTGTGACAACCTCGAAGGCGACTTCGAGCCAGACCGTATCGTCTTCCAGCGCCGCGTTCACGCGCAGGTGATGGAATATCTTGAGAAAGGCATCCCCGAACGTCCGGCACGCCTGATCGAGGCCTTACAGAATTATTACCACACGCCGGTTATCACGGCGGAATGCTTCCCTTGGCCGGAAGATCTTTAACAGAGGAAAGAAGATGATCGCAGAATTTGAATCACGCATTCTGGCGTTAATTGATGACATGGTGGAACACGCCAGTGATGATGAGCTGTTCGCCAGCGGTTATCTGCGTGGTCACCTGACGCTCGCGGTAGCCGAGCTGGAAGCGGGGGACGATCACTCTGCCGACGCCGTTCACGCCGAAGTGGCCCGCAGTCTGGAGAAAGCCATTCAGGCCGGAGAGCTCTCGCCGCGCGATCAGTCTCTGGTGTTAGGCATGTGGGACACTTTGTTCCAGCAGGCGAAAGCGAAGTAAGTGTTTCACCTCCCTCTCCCTGTGGGAGAGGGACGGGATGAGGGCACCAGACCGCACCCTACTTAACCTTCTTCCCCTTCAGCAGTTTCCGTACCCATAATCGATTCGGATTCAGCCCCGCAAGCGTAACCCTGTCCAGCGGAATCGGCTCGCCGCTCATTTGCGCAGCTAAAACTTCTGCCAGCAGCGGCGCAGAACACAGCCCACGAGAACCCAGCCCGCCCAGCATAAACAGCTCCGGATACACCGGCGAGGCCGCCGCCGTTTCCTTGCGTTCAGCAAGATCCTGATAGGCCTCAAGCGTCGCATCATAGTCCGGCACATTTCCCGCCATCGGCAGATGATCGCGGGTGGCGCAGCGCACGCCGCAGCGCGCGTCACCCTCGCTGACGTCAACCTCTTTCGCCCACGCCGCATCCGGGAAGCAGTCAATCAGGCGCTGGCGGTTCTGGGCTTGATCCGCTTCGCTGTAGCGCATATCCGTTTCGCCACGATGATAGCTGGCACCGATGCAGTGATGGCCGTTAGACGGATTTTGCGGCGTCAGATAGCCGTCATAGCACAGCACCTGACGCAGTTTGCTCAGTTCAGGCGCGGAAGGAATATGGCTTACCTGGCCGCCGACCGGATAAACCGGCAATGACTCTGTCTGGATAAACTGGCTGATGTTATGCCCGTTTGCCAGCACAACGCTGGCATGACTCGCCTCTTTGCCATCGGCAAAACGCAGATTCCAGCGTTCTGTCCGGCTCAACGATTCAACCTTGTGAGCATAATGCGCCGTCAGCCCGCGCGACTGCGCCAGGACAATGGCCGCCGCGGTCAGTTCAGCCGGGCACAGCCAGCCGCCGAGTGGATACTGAATGCCCCCACACCCGGTTTCCACGCCAGCGGTCTCTGCCACCTCTTGCGCACTTACCGCACGGGCAATCTCGTCAGGCAGACCCAGCGACAGCATCTGCGTGATTTTTTGCTGGCTCTTTTCATCCCAGCCGAGCTGCGTCACGCCGCACCAGTCATGGTCAAACGCCACCGGCAGGGCATCGTACAGGCGACGAGCGAAGGTAAATGCCGCCGGGAAAAACCGGAACAGGGCCGGGTCGTGCGCGCTTAAAAGCGGATAGAGCGCCCCCTGGCGGTTGCCGGACGCACCGCTTGCTGGCGTGTCGTCAGCACAGTAGAGCGTGACCTGCCAGCCGCGGTGGAGAAGCGCGAGAGACAGCAGGGCGCTGGCGATCCCCCCGCCGACTATCGCCACCTCACGGGATGCGCTGGCGCCGCGTGCAAACCAGGGGGCCCGTGCGGGGATATCCAGCGTCTGCTCCATTCTGCCGACCAGCATATCGCGCTTGCGGCCAAAACCTTTGGTTTTCTGCATGGTAAAGCCCGCCTCCTGCAGTCCGCGGCGGACAAAGCCTGCCGAGGTGAAGGTGGCAAGCGTTGCGCCCGGGCGCGCCAGCCGCGCCATCGCGCTAAACAGATGCTGGCTCCACATGTCCGGGTTTTTGGCGGGGGCAAAGCCGTCAAGGAACCAGGCGTCCACCGTCTGATTCATCGAATCATCGAGCGTATCGGTCAGGTCATTGATGTCGCCAAGCCATAAATCCAGCGTCACGCGTCCGCCGTCCAGAATCAGACGGTGGCAGCCGCCGATGTGGGGTGGCCACTGCCCCTGAAGCTGCTCCGCCCAGGCACCAAGCTCTGGCCAGCGCTGATGAGCGAGCCGCAGATCGTGCGCGGTGAGCGGGAATTTTTCAAAACTGATGAAATGTAATCTTTGTAGCGTAGCCTCAGGATGGGCAGCGTGAAACTGGTCAAACGCCTGCCAGAGGGTCAGAAAATTGAGCCCGGTGCCGAATCCGCTTTCCGCGACCACAAACAGGCTCCGGGGATGCTCCGGGAATCGGGTGCTGAGCTGGTTTCCATCGAGGAAAACATAGCGAGTTTCTTCGAGTCCGTTATCATTAGAAAAATAGACGTCATCAAAATCTCGGGAAACAGGTGTACCCTCAGCGTTGAATTCGAGGTTGGCGGGTTGTATAGCGTTTTGTTTCACGTAAGTTACTCGTCTGACAGGCAGTGGCACGATCTTAACGATGTGAGTCCATTGGTGCAAATTTCCGCAGAAAATGTCTGATCGGACTTGTTCGGCGTACAAGTGTACGCTATTGTGCGACTCGAAACTTACTATAGTGCGACTTACAGAGGTATTGAATGAAACGTGCAGTGATTACTGGCCTGGGCATTGTTTCCAGCATCGGTAATAACCAGCAGGAAGTCCTGGCATCTCTGCGTGAAGGACGCTCCGGGATCACTTTCTCTGAAGAGTTTAAAGATTCAGGTATGCGTAGCCACGTATGGGGTAACGTCAAACTGGACACCACCGGTTTGATTGACCGCAAAGTGGTTCGTTTCATGAACGATGCCTCTATTTATGCTTATCTCTCCATGCAGGAAGCGATCAAAGATTCCGGCCTGAGCGAAGAGGTTTATCAGAACAACCCGCGCGTGGGTCTGATCGCCGGTTCCGGCGGCTCATCAAAAGCGCAGGTATTCGGCGCTGACGCAATGCGTAGCCCGCGTGGTCTGAAAGCAGTAGGTCCGTACGTGGTAACAAAAGCCATGGGTTCTGCGGTTTCCGCGTGCCTGGCGACCCCATTCAAAATCCACGGTGTGAACTACTCCATCAGCTCCGCGTGTGCGACTTCCGCACACTGCATCGGTAATGCTGTTGAGCAGATCCAGCTGGGTAAACAGGACATCGTATTTGCTGGCGGCGGCGAAGAGTTGGGCTGGGAAATGGCCTGTGAATTCGACGCGATGGGCGCACTGTCCACCAAGTACAATGAAACTCCGGATAAAGCCTCCCGTACCTATGATGCGCACCGTGACGGTTTCGTTATCGCGGGCGGCGGCGGTATGGTTGTGGTTGAAGAGCTGGAGCATGCTCTGGCACGTGGCGCGCACATCTACGCTGAAATCGTGGGCTACGGTGCAACGTCTGACGGCGCCGACATGGTTGCGCCATCCGGCGAAGGCGCGGTGCGCTGCATGAAGATGGCGATGCACGGCGTTGACACCCCAATCGACTACCTGAACTCCCACGGTACCTCTACTCCGGTAGGCGACGTGAAAGAGCTGGGTGCGATCCGTGAAGTCTTCGGCGACAACAGCCCGGCGATCTCCGCGACCAAAGCCATGACCGGCCACTCGCTGGGTGCGGCTGGCGTGCAGGAAGCGATCTACTCTCTGCTGATGCTGGAAAACGGCTTTATCGCGCCAAGCATCAACATTGATGAGATGGACGAGCAGGCTGCTGGCCTGAACATCGTGACCAAACCAACGGAAGCGACGCTGACCACCGTCATGTCAAACAGCTTCGGCTTCGGTGGCACCAACGCCACGCTGGTCATGCGTAAGCTGAAAGCATAAGTTTTACGTTTGATTCCGGAAGGGAGCCATAAGGCTCCCTTTTTTTATGCATTGACAAGCGGCTGATCTCACAGGCAAACTTCACCCCTCAACATTATCCTCACGATAATGCGTAAGCGTTTAACGTCAACCAACGCACCTTAATCCTGATAATCAGGTAGAGGGGGCGTGGCATTTCCCCGCCTTACTCTTCATTTCGGAGTAAAGCATGACTGCAGTAACTCAAACAGAAACAACCCCTTCAGCGAACGTCTCGCTGTTCCGTATCGCTTTTGCGGTATTTCTGACCTATATGACCGTTGGCCTGCCGCTGCCGGTGATCCCGCTGTTCGTTCATCAGGAGCTGGGCTATGGCAACACCATGGTCGGCATTGCCGTTGGCATTCAGTTTTTAGCCACGGTATTGACCCGCGGCTACGCCGGACGGCTGGCGGATCAGCACGGTGCAAAACGCTCGGCGTTACAGGGAATGTTTGCCTGTGGGCTGGCGGGCGGCGCATGGCTGCTGGCTGCTCTCCTGCCGGTAGACGCCGCGTATAAGTTTGCGCTGCTGGTGCTGGGCCGTTTAATCCTTGGATTCGGTGAAAGCCAGCTGCTGACTGGCACCCTGACCTGGGGAATGGGGCTGGTGGGTCCCGCACGCTCCGGCAAGGTGATGTCCTGGAATGGTATGGCCATCTATGGCGCGCTGGCCGCAGGCGCACCGCTTGGGCTGCTGATCAATAGCCAGTTTGGTTTTGCGGCGCTGGCTGCCACCACGATGGCTTTACCCCTGCTGGCGTGGGCGTTTAACGGTTCGGTGCGTAAGGTGCCCGCGCACAAAGGCGAGCGTCCTTCCCTGTGGAGCGTGGTTGGCCAAATCTGGCAGCCGGGTCTTGGCCTGGCGCTGCAGGGCGTGGGTTTTGCGGTGATTGGTACCTTCGTCTCGCTCTATTTCATGAGCCGCGGCTGGGCGATGGCCGGTTTTACGCTTACCGCGTTTGGCGGCGCGTTTGTGCTGATGCGTGTCTTCTTCGGCTGGATGCCGGATCGCTTTGGCGGCGTGAAGGTGGCGGTGGCGTCGCTGGTGATAGAGACCGTGGGTCTGCTGCTGCTGTGGAATGCACCCGTGGCATCCGCTGCGCTGCTCGGCGCGGCGCTAACCGGCTGCGGCTGTTCACTGATCTTCCCGGCGCTGGGCGTTGAAGTGGTGAAGCGCGTGGCCCCGCAGGTGCGCGGTACGGCGCTGGGCGGCTATGCGGCATTTCAGGATATCTCATACGGGGTAACCGGACCGCTGGCCGGGGTGTTAGCCACCTCGTTTGGTTATCCGTCCGTCTTTCTGGCCGGTGCGGTTTCCGCAGTGGTGGGGATCGTGGTGACGCTGGTGGCGTTTCGCAGATCGTAGTTTTTGCCCGGTGGCGCTTCGCTTACCGGGCCTACAACCGCACTAGCCGTAGGCCGGGTAAGGCGAAGCCGCCACCCGGCAGTGTTAAGCAACCAGCCAGAAAATCGCCAGCGCAATCAGTAGCGCAATAAACATCAATCCCGGACGCGCAGAGAGCGTTCTGAACGTCTCGACAACTGGCGCAAACAGCGGGCTGTAGATCGGCTGAATGTTTCTCACCTCCGGCACGCCGCCCTCGCGCTCGGCGCGGCGAACGAAGATTTGATTGAGCAGATCCTGCACCTGCGCGGTGGTCAGTACCGTTTGCGGCGTGACCTGCCAGTTTTGCTGGGCGTAATCCCGGATGACTTCAAACTCGTGCGGCTCAAGCGGCTGCTTCAATGCCGCCTGGACGGTATGCAGGGTAGGGGCATTCTGTGTGCTGAGCGTCTGGCGCGCCTGGAGCCAGGTCACCAGATGCGTAAACTGTTTGGCCGGGATCAGCTCACCCGCCTTCACGCCGGACAGCTCCAGCATGGATTGCCAGATAAGCTTCGTCGGTTCGCCGGTGGCCGCAGCCAGCTTTGTCACCATCTGCTTGAGCGTGTTGTGCTCGGCTGGCAGCAGCGGACGCTCGGTTGCCGGGCGCACCTGAGGCTGCGGAATAGACAGCTCGTTGTTCTGCAGCAGGGTCAGCACGGTTTTGAGCTGGTCGGGCGTCAGCTGGCCCAGCGCGGTCTGACCATACTGCTGGCGAATAAAATCGCTCACCGCCTGGCGGTTATTACCCTGTCCCAGCAGCTCCGTCAGCTGAGCAACAATCTGGCGCGTGGTGTGGTTCTGCTGCGCGGTATTAATACGCTGATTCAGGTTTTGCTCGGCCGCAGGAAAATGGCGCGACTGCAGCGGTGCGTCGTTCCTCACGCCTAAATCATGCTTTACCCCGGCCCAGACTTCCGCGTTTTGCTGTGAAGTCAACGCAATCAGGCGCGTGATCAGTCGCTCCAGCACGGTGCGCTGTTGCGTGGATAGCGGTTGTTCACCGGCAACGTTTGGCGTGACGGGGCCTTCACCCGGAGGGCGTGGCGGCGTACCTGAAATGGGCTGCATCGTCAAAAATCCTTAAAGTCAAAACTCAGCGTAAACCAGGCATACATATATGCCTGGCGGCGAGATTATGGCACACTTGGCAGGTTTTCTTCCTCTCAAACAGGTACTCAGACGTGAAAATCCTCGTTGATGAAAATATGCCTTACGCCCGTGAGCTGTTTAGCCGCCTGGGTAACGTTAAGGCTGTCCCTGGTCGCCCGATCCCGGTCAACGAACTGGATGACGCAGACGCGCTGATGGTGCGCTCGGTGACTAAAGTAAATGAGGCGTTGCTCGCCGGTAAAGCGATTAAGTTTGTCGGAACCGCAACGGCAGGGACCGATCATGTGGATGATAAATGGCTGAAGCAGGCCGGAATCGGTTTTTCCGCCGCCCCGGGCTGTAACGCCATCGCCGTTGTGGAATACGTTTTCTCCTCCCTGCTGATGCTGGCCGAGCGCGACGGGTTTGCGCTGAAGGACCGCACCGTGGGGATTGTCGGCGTGGGTAACGTCGGCGGGCGCCTGCAAAAGCGCCTGGAAGCGTTAGGGATCCGCACGCTGCTGTGCGATCCGCCGCGTAAAGACAACGGCGATGACGGGGATTTCCGCTCGTTGGATGAGCTGGTTGAACAGTGTGACGTGCTGACTTTCCACACGCCGCTGTTTAAAGAGGGGCCGTATAAGTCGCTGCATCTTGCTGACGAGGCGCTGATCCGTCGTCTGAAGGCCGGCACTATTCTGATAAATGCCTGCCGTGGTCCGGTCGTCGATAACGCCGCGCTGCTGACATACCTGAACGAAGGACAAGACCTCAGCGTGGTGCTGGACGTCTGGGAGCCGGAGCCGGATCTCAACGTTGAGCTGCTTAGCAAGGTAGACGTGGGCACGGCGCATATCGCTGGTTATACCCTGGAAGGCAAAGCACGCGGTACCACGCAGGTCTTCGAAGCCTACAGCGCTTTTATCGGCCATCCGCAGCAGGTGGCGCTGGATACCTTACTCCCCGCGCCTGAATTTGGCCGCATTACCCTGCACGGCCCGCTCGATCAGGCAACGCTGAAAAGGCTGGTGCATTTGGTGTATGATGTGCGCCGCGATGATGCGCTGCTGCGTAAAGTGGCGGGGATCCCGGGTGAGTTTGATAAGCTGCGCAAGAACTACGTTGAGCGCCGCGAGTGGTCTTCCCTGTATGTAATGTGCGACGACGCGTCGGCGGCGACGCTGCTGCATAAGCTGGGATTTAACGCCGTTCATCACCCGGCGCATTAATGTCTTCTTAATGCTCCCTGTCGGATACTCCGACAGGGACGCTTTTTTATTTCTGGAGTAAACCACCATGTCTGAAGGCTGGAATATTGCCATTTTAGGTGCCACGGGTGCCGTGGGCGAAGCCCTGCTCGAAACCCTTGCTGAGCGTCAGTTCCCGGTGGGCGATATCTATGCGCTGGCCCGTACCGACAGCGCAGGTGAGCATCTGCGTTTTAGCAGTAAATCCGTCATGGTTCAGGACGCGGCAGCGTTCGACTGGACGCAGGCGCAGCTGGCGTTTTTCGCCGCGGGCGCTGAAGCGACTGCAGCGTACGTTGAAGAGGCAACTAACGCAGGCTGCCTGGTGATCGACCTGAGCGGCCTGTTCTCAATGGAGCCGGATGTGCCGCTGGTGGTGCCGGACGTGAACCCGTTTGTGCTGGCTGACTACCGCAACCGTAACGTTATTGCGGTTCCGAACAGTCTGACCAGCCAGCTGCTGACCGCGCTGAAACCGCTGATCGACGACGGCGGCCTGTCGCGCATTACCGTCACCAGCCTGCTGTCCGCGTCCGCGAACGGCAAAAAGGCCGTTGACGCGCTGGCCGGGCAGAGCGCGAAGCTGCTGAACGGTATCCCGATTGACGAAGATGATTTCTTTGGCCGCCAGCTGGCGTTTAACATGCTGCCGCTGCTGCCGGACCGCGAGGGCTCCGTGCGCGAAGAGCGTCGTATCGTCGATGAAGTGCGCAAAATTCTGCAGGACGATGGCCTGATGATCTCCGCGAACGTCGTGCAGTCCCCGGTCTTCTACGGCCACGCGCAGATGGTCGGTTTTGAAGCGCTGCGTCCGCTGGCGGCAGAAGAGGCGCGCGACGCGTTTGGCCGCGGTGAAGACATCGTGCTCTCTGAAGAGAGCGAGTTCCCGACCCAGGTTGGCGATGCCACCGGCAGCGCGCATCTTTCCGTTGGCTGCGTGCGTAACGATTACGGCATGCCGGAGCAGGTTCAGTTCTGGTCCGTTGCCGATAACGTTCGCTTCGGCGGCGCGCTGATGGCGGTCAAAATCGCTGAAAAACTGGTGCAGGAGTACCTGTACTGATGTCAGACGTGGAACAAAAGCCGGTCCATAGAATTGCCCTCGGAATTGAGTACGATGGCAGTAAATATTATGGCTGGCAGCGTCAGAACGAGGTGCGCAGCGTCCAGGAGAAGCTGGAGAAAGCGCTCTCTCAGGTGGCAAACGAGCCGATCAACGTCCTGTGCGCAGGACGTACGGACGCGGGTGTTCACGGCACGGGGCAGGTGGTTCACTTTGAAACCACCGCCGTGCGTAAGGATGCCGCCTGGACGCTGGGTGTAAATGCGAATTTGCCTGGTGACATTGCTGTGCGTTGGGTAAAAGCTGTGCCGGATGATTTTCATGCGCGCTTCAGCGCCACGGCGCGTCGCTACCGTTATGTCATCTACAACCAGCGCCTGCGTCCGGCGGTGTTAAGCCAGGGCGTAACGCATTTTTATGAACCGCTTGATGCGGAACGTATGCATCGCGCGGCGCAGTGTCTGATTGGTGAAAATGACTTTACGTCGTTTCGTGCGGTGCAGTGTCAGTCCCGCACGCCGTGGCGCAACGTCATGCACATAAACGTCAGCCGTTTTGGCGCGTATGTGGTGGTAGATATCAAAGCCAATGCCTTTGTACATCATATGGTTAGGAATATTGTGGGCAGCCTGATGGAAGTGGGTGCCGGACACCAGCCGGAGAGCTGGATTGCAGACCTGCTGGCAGCGAAGGACAGAACGCTTGCGGCAGCCACGGCGAAAGCGGAAGGATTGTATCTGGTCTCAGTAGACTATCCGGATCGATTTGACCTGCCGAAACCGCCAATGGGCCCGCTATTTTTAGCGGACTAAACAAAGGTGCAATTAGGGCTTAGACAATATGGACGTAATACGTTTTCTGATTGATTTCATCCTGCATATTGATGTTCACCTGGCGGAGCTGGTCGCGCAGTATGGCGTCTGGGTCTACGCTATTCTGTTCCTCATTCTGTTTTGTGAAACCGGACTGGTCGTTACCCCATTCCTGCCAGGGGATTCACTGCTGTTCGTTGCCGGTGCGCTCTCGGCGTTGCCCACTAACGATCTGAACGTGCATCTTATGGTTGTGCTGATGGTGATTGCCGCCATTGTCGGTGATGCGGTCAACTATACGATTGGACGGGTGTTCGGTGAGCGGCTGTTCAGCAATCCTGATTCGAAAATTTTCCGTCGCAGCTATTTAGACAAAACCCATGCGTTTTATGAACGCCATGGCGGAAAAACCATTATCCTTGCGCGTTTTGTGCCTATTGTGCGCACATTTGCACCGTTTGTGGCGGGAATGGGGCATATGTCCTATCGTCATTTTGCGGCATACAACGTGGTTGGCGCGCTGCTGTGGGTACTGCTGTTTACCTACGCAGGTTATCTGTTTGGCGATCTTCCGGTGGTTCAGGAAAATCTTAAGTTACTGATTGTAGCGATTATTGTGCTTTCCGTACTGCCGGGCGTTATCGAAATCATTCGTCACAAACGTGCGGCGGCAAAACAAGCGAAGTAAATGCACGCTGGCGGTTCGACCACTTTTTTATCCAAAGTTTCGGGCTGTTATGTTTTAATGTGCAACATTCATGGTCTGTTGGAGGCAAAAATGGCATTATTCGCCTCTTATAGCAAAACTGGCATACGACCAGGTTCAGGCAGAAAGGTTATCAATGAGCTGGATTGAACGAATTAAAAGCAACATTACCCCAACGCGCAAAGCGAGCATTCCTGAAGGGGTATGGACGAAGTGTGATAGCTGCGGTCAGGTTCTGTATCGCGCAGAGCTGGAGCGCAACCTTGAGGTGTGTCCAAAGTGTGACCACCATATGCGTATGTCGGCGCGCAACCGCCTGCATAGCCTGCTGGACGAAGGCTCTCTGGTAGAGCTGGGTAGCGAACTTGAGCCAAAAGACGTGCTGAAGTTCCGCGATTCCAAAAAATACAAAGATCGTCTGGCCTCTGCACAGAAAGAGACCGGCGAGAAAGACGCGCTGATCGTCATGAAAGGCACCCTGCATGAGATGCCGGTTGTCGCCGCTGCCTTTGAGTTCTCCTTTATGGGCGGCTCAATGGGCTCCGTGGTCGGTGCGCGCTTCGTGCGTGCCGTTGAGCAGGCGCTGGAAGACAACTGTCCGCTGATCTGCTTCTCTGCCTCCGGCGGCGCGCGTATGCAGGAAGCGCTGATGTCGCTGATGCAGATGGCGAAAACCTCTGCTGCTCTGGCGAAAATGCAGGAGCGCGGTCTTCCGTACATCTCCGTGCTGACCGACCCAACCATGGGCGGCGTCTCCGCGAGCTTCGCGATGCTGGGCGACCTGAACATCGCTGAGCCTAAAGCGCTGATCGGCTTTGCGGGCCCTCGCGTTATCGAGCAAACCGTTCGTGAAAAACTGCCGCCGGGCTTCCAGCGCAGTGAGTTCCTTATTGAGAAAGGCGCTATCGATATGATCGTCCGCCGTCCGGAAATGCGCCTGAAGCTGGCGAGCATCCTGGCGAAGCTGATGAATCTGCCAGCGCCGAACCCGGATGAGCCGCGCGAAGGCGTGGTGGTACCGGATCAGGAACCCGAGGCCTGATAACTGAAAAGGGCAGGGCCGGTTGGCGCTGCCCTTTTGCTTTCTAATCTGTTAATGACAACCGGGCATTATGGAAAATAAAAGCATTCCCCAAGCCACGTCGCCCCTGGCCGCGTGGCTTTCTTATCTGGAAAACCTGCACAGTAAAACCATCGATATGGGGCTTGAGCGCGTAAGCCAGGTCGCCGCGCGTCTTGATGTGCTCAAACCGGCACCTTTCGTGTTCACCGTCGCGGGTACCAACGGTAAAGGCACGACCTGCCGCACGCTGGAATCTGTCCTGATGGCCGCAGGTTACAAAGTTGGCGTGTACAGCTCTCCACACCTGGTCCGCTACACCGAGCGCGTTCGCGTGCAGAACAGCGAGCTGCCGGAATCGGCGCATACGGCGTCGTTCGCAGAAATTGAAGCCGCACGCGGTGAGATCTCATTAACCTATTTTGAATACGGCACCCTGTCGGCGCTGTGGCTGTTCAAACAGGCGCAGCTGGATGTTGTGATCCTTGAGGTCGGCCTCGGCGGACGTCTTGATGCGACCAATATCGTGGATGCGGACGTGGCGGTGGTCACCAGCATCGCGCTGGACCATATCGACTGGCTGGGACCGGATCGTGAAAGCATTGGCCGCGAGAAGGCCGGTATTTTCCGCGCAAATAAGCCCGCCGTGGTCGGCGAGCCAGATATGCCGCACACCATTGCTGACGTGGCAAACGAGAAGGGCGCGCGTCTGCTGCGCCGCGGCGTTGACTGGCAGTATGAGGTTCAGGAAAACGTCTGGCGCTTTAGCGATGCGCAGGGCGTGCTGGACAACCTGCCGCTGCCGCAGGTGCCGCAGCCGAACGCGGCAACCGCGCTGGCGGCACTGCGCGCCAGCGGCCTCGTGGTCAGCGAGCAGGCGATCCGCGACGGCATTCAGAGCGCAATTCTGCCCGGGCGTTTCCAGATTGTCAGCGAGTCACCGCGCCTGATTCTGGACGTGGCGCATAACCCGCATGCGGCGGCGTATCTCGCGGGACGTCTCAAATCGTTACCAAAAACCGGGCGCGTGCTGGCGGTTATCGGTATGCTTCATGATAAAGATATCGGCGGGACGCTGGCCTGCATGGAGAGTGTGGTCGATAGCTGGTATTGTGCTCCTCTGGAGGGGCCGCGCGGCGCGACGGCTGAGCAGCTGATGGAACATCTCGGCAAAGGCGCAATCTATAGTAGCGTGGCTCAGGCCTGGCATGCCGCGATGGCGGATGCTAAACCAGAAGATACCGTGCTGGTGTGTGGTTCATTCCACACGGTGGCACATGTCATGGAAGTGATGGACGCGGGGAGAACCGGTGGCGAGTAAGTTTCAGAACCGTTTAACAGGAACCATTGTGCTGGTCGCGCTCGGGGTGATTATTCTCCCGGGTCTGCTCGACGGGCAGAAAAAGCATTATCAGGATGAGTTTGCCGCTATTCCGCTGGTCCCTAAACCGGGTGACCGCGATGAGCCGGATATGCTGCCCGCGGCGACGCAGGCGCTGCCTGCTCAGCCTCCGGAAGGGGCGGCGGAAGAGGTGCGTGCAGGCGATGCCGCCGCACCTTCGCTCGATCCGTCACGCCTGGCGGCAGCGAGCAGCAGCGATATCGATCCGGTGCCGGTAGAGCAGCCTAAACCTGTTGAAAAACCGAAGCCGGTTGAGAAGCCGCAGCCGAAACCGCAGCGGGATAAAGCCGCAGAGCAGCTGGCTGCAGCGTCAGAAACCCCGCCGCCGGCAAAACAAGACGCGGCACCGACCGGAAAAGCGTACGTTGTGCAGCTCGGCGCGCTGAAAAACGCCGATAAGGTCAACGAGGTCGTTAGCAAACTGCGCAGTGCGGGATATCGTGTTTACACTTCACCTTCCACGCCGGTGCAGGGTAAAATTACCCGTATCCTCGTGGGGCCAGAAGCGTCCAAAGATAAGCTTAAAGGTTCGCTCGGTGAGCTGAAGCAGATCTCCGGCCTGAGCGGTGTGGTGATGGGCTACAGCGCGAACTGATAAGATCTACCCCCTCACCCTAACCCTCTCCCCAGAGGGGCGAGGGGATGGTTTGCTCCCTCTCCCTTGAGGGAGAGGGCTGGGGTGAGGGGGAATGGCAGACGTCCAAAGAGACGTAATGAGCCAACGGCGTTGAACATTTTTTCAGCGCCTTTTTTATTTACGCTCGGGAAGGAAATCCCTACGCAAACGTTTTCTTTTTCTGTTAGAATTCGCCCCGAACTGGATGACAGGGCGTTAAATCGTGGGACACATATGGTCTGGATTGATTACGCCATCATTGCGGTGATTGGTTTTTCCTGTCTGGTTAGCCTGATCCGTGGCTTTGTTCGTGAAGCGTTATCGCTGGTAACCTGGGGTTGTGCTTTCTTTGTTGCCAGTCATTACTACACTTACCTGTCTGTCTGGTTCACGGGCTTTGAAGATGAACTGGTCCGAAATGGAATCGCTATCGCGGTGCTGTTTATCGCAACGCTGATTGTCGGCGCTATCGTGAATTACGTGATAGGTCAGCTGGTCGAGAAAACCGGTCTGTCAGGAACGGACAGGGTGCTCGGGATCTGTTTCGGGGCATTACGAGGCGTGCTGATTGTGGCCGCGATCCTGTTCTTCCTGGATACCTTCACCGGGTTCTCCAAAAGCGAAGACTGGCAAAAATCGCAGCTCATTCCAGAGTTCAGCTTCATCATCAGATGGTTCTTTGACTATCTGCAAAGCTCGTCAAGTTTTTTGCCCAGGGCATAAACCCTGAGATGTGGCTTAACGAGGAAAAGACGAATGTGCGGTATTGTCGGTATCGCCGGTTTCATGCCGGTAAACCAGTCGATTTATGACGCGTTAACGGTGCTTCAGCACCGTGGGCAGGATGCTGCGGGTATCATCACCATTGATGCAAACAACTGCTTCCGTTTACGCAAGGCCAATGGCCTGGTAAACGATGTGTTTGAAGCCCGCCATATGCAGCGTCTGCAAGGTAATATGGGGATCGGTCACGTTCGTTATCCTACTGCTGGCAGTTCCAGCGCCTCTGAGGCACAGCCTTTCTACGTCAACTCACCGTATGGCATCACCCTTGCTCATAACGGCAACCTGACCAACGCGCATGAGCTGCGTAAAAAGCTGTTCGAAGAGAAACGTCGCCACATTAACACCACCTCTGATTCTGAAATTCTGCTCAATGTGTTCGCCAGCGAGCTGGATAACTTCCGTCACTACCCGCTGGAAGCAGACAACATCTTTGCTGCCATTGCCGCGACCAACCGCCAGATCCGCGGCGCGTACGCCTGCGTGGCGATGATTATCGGTCACGGAATGGTCGCCTTCCGCGATCCAAACGGCATTCGTCCCCTGGTGCTCGGCAAGCGCGACCTTGGCGATGGCCGTACCGAATATATGGTTGCCTCTGAGAGCGTGGCGCTGGATACCCTGGGCTTTGAGTTCCTGCGTGACGTTGCGCCGGGCGAAGCGGTCTATATCACCGAGAAGGGCCAGCTGTTTACCCGCCAGTGTGCCGATAATCCGGTCAGCAACCCGTGCCTGTTTGAATACGTTTACTTCGCCCGCCCGGATTCCTTCATCGACAAGATTTCCGTCTACAGCGCGCGCGTCAACATGGGCACGAAGCTGGGCGAGAAAATTGCCCGCGAGTGGGACGATCTCGACATCGACGTGGTTATTCCTATCCCGGAAACCTCCTGCGATATCGCGCTGGAGATCGCCCGCATTCTGGACAAGCCATACCGTCAGGGCTTCGTGAAGAACCGCTACGTTGGCCGCACCTTTATCATGCCGGGCCAGCACCTGCGCCGTAAGTCCGTGCGCCGCAAGCTGAACGCCAACCGCGCGGAATTCCGCGACAAGAACGTTCTGCTGGTGGATGACTCCATCGTTCGCGGCACCACCTCCGAGCAGATTATCGAGATGGCGCGCGAAGCGGGTGCGAAGAAAGTCTATCTGGCTTCTGCCGCGCCGGAGATTCGCTTCCCGAACGTGTACGGCATCGATATGCCAACCGCCAACGAGCTGATCGCTCACGGCCGTGAAGTGGATGAAATTCGCCAGATCATCGGTGCCGACGGCCTGATTTTCCAGGATCTGAACGATCTCATCGACGCGGTGCGTGCTGAGAACCCGGAAATTCAGCAGTTTGAATGCTCCGTGTTCAACGGTATTTACGTGACCAAAGACGTTGACCAGCAGTACCTCGACTATCTTGATTCTCTGCGCAACGACGATGCGAAAGCCGTTCAGATGCAGAACGATCTTGAAAGCTTAGAGATGCACAACGAAGGTTGATGTTCCGGCAGGTGAGGGCGAATGCCCTCACTTGCAACTCCCCGCAAAATCCTGCACAGTCTGCCCTGAAATCAGTAAGGGCGAAAATCATGAAACGACTCATTGTTGGGCTCAGCGGCGCCAGCGGCGCGATCTATGGCGTACGTCTGTTACAGGTTCTGCGTAACGTGGCGGAAGTCGAGACCCATCTGGTGATGAGCCAGGCGGCGCGGCAGACCCTCTCTCTGGAAACCGATCTCTCCCTGCGCGATGTTCAGGCACTGGCGGACGTGGTTCACGATGCCCGTGATATCGCCGCCAGCATCTCCTCAGGCTCGTTTAAAACGGCCGGCATGGTTATCCTGCCCTGTTCAATTAAAACGCTCTCCGGCATTGTGAACAGCTATACCGACACCCTGGTGACGCGCGCGGCGGATGTGGTGCTGAAGGAGCGTCGTCCTCTTGTGCTCTGCGTGCGGGAAACGCCGCTGCATCTCGGTCATCTGCGTTTAATGACCCAGGCCGCCGAACTTGGGGCCATCATCATGCCGCCGGTTCCGGCGTTTTATCATCGCCCGACCTCGCTGGATGACGTGATTAATCAGACCGTTAACCGCGTGCTGGATCAGTTTGACATCGACCTGCCCGAAGATCTCTTCACCCGCTGGCAAGGGGCCTGATTCTGTGCACAAACAGAGTGCATGAAAAGAGACGTTGCCCTGTTTCAGGGCAATTATGCAACGGCGATCATATCCTCGACATTTAATTCGTTTTTTCCCTTTTTCTCTTTCCGGTTCGTTCGGCAGACCTGCTATCTTTCACCATTAAGGCAATATCGCAACGTTTTATTAACATATTTAACGTCGAAGTTTTGACCAGACGGCAATGTGGCATAAGACCTGCAAGATGAAGCCTGCAACACAACACACAACACAATACATAATAAAATCACGGTACTTGAGGGTAAATGTATGAAGAAGACGGTTCTGGCTCTGTCTTTGCTCGTGGGGTTAAGTGCGGCAGCAGGTAGCTACGCAGCGCTTCCACAGACGGTTCGTATCGGTACAGACGCAACCTACGCGCCATTCTCTTCCAAGGATGCGAAAGGCGATTTCGTGGGGTTTGATATCGATCTGGGAAATGAAATGTGCAAACGCATTGCGGTGAAATGCACATGGGTGGGCAGCGACTTTGACGCGTTAATCCCGTCGCTGAAAGCCAAGAAAATCGACGCCATTATCTCTTCTCTCTCCATCACCGAAAAACGCCAGCAGGAGATTGCCTTCTCTGACAAGCTCTACGCCGCGGATTCTCGCCTGATTGCGCCGAAAGGCTCCCCGATTAAGCCAACCATCGACTCGTTGAAAGGCAAGCATGTTGGCGTGCTTCAGGGGTCGACGCAGGAAGGTTATGCCAATGCGACCTGGCGTGAGAAGGGTGTAGACGTGGTGGCTTACCAGAACCAGGATCTGATTTACTCTGACCTGGCCGCAGGCCGTCTGGATGCGGCATTCCAGGATGAAGTCGCCGCGAGCGAAGGCTTCCTGAAACAGCCTGCGGGTAAAGATTATGCGTTTGCGGGCCCGTCGGTGAAAGACAAAAAATACTTTGGTGACGGCACCGGTATTGGCCTGCGCAAGGATGATACCGAGCTGAAAGCCGCCTTCGACAAAGCCTTTGCAGAGCTGCGTAAAGACGGTACTTACGACAAACTGGCGAAGAAATACTTCGACTTCAACGTATACGGTGAATAATACCAGGCGCTAACGCACTGCAAAGGTGCGTTGCGGGAGTGGTTGACCCAATGCGGTGCATTTGTTGCACCGTATTGGATCGCTTTGTGCATACTTACGCATTTATAATGCAAAAATTCCCGCCTGAAGGGCATTAGTCTTTGCCTGACAGAGGGGATTGATGGCACATTAGCACCACCCCGTCGTCGTAAAAATCCCGTATGAAGACAGTTTGTTGAGGACAAATATGAAAAAACTCGTGTTGTCACTATCTCTGGTGCTGGCCTTTTCCAGCGCCACCGCGGCATTCGCAGCCATTCCGCAGAAAATTCGGATTGGTACCGATCCAACCTATGCGCCGTTCGAATCGAAGAATTCAAAGGGTGAACTGGTCGGTTTTGACATCGATCTGGCCAATGAGCTGTGCAAACGCATCAAAGCACAGTGTACCTACGTTGAGAACCCGCTGGATGCGCTGATCCCGTCCCTGAAAGCGAAAAAAATCGACGTAATCATGTCCTCGCTCTCCATCACCGAAAAACGCCAGCAGGAGATTGCCTTCACCGACAAACTCTACGCGGCCGATTCTCGTCTGGTGGTGGCTAAAGCTTCTGACATTCAGCCAACGCTGGAGTCGCTGAAAGGCAAACGCGTCGGCGTGCTGCAGGGCACCACGCAGGAAACCTACGGCAACGAACACTGGGCGCCGAAGGGGATTGAAATCGTCTCCTATCAGGGTCAGGAAAATATCTACGCTGACCTGACGGCAGGCCGAATTGATGCGGCATTCCAGGATGAAGTTGCGGCAAGCGAAGGCTTCCTGAAAACGCCGGTGGGTAAAGATTACAAGTTTGGCGGCCCGTCTATTAAGGACGTGAAGTTGTTTGGTGTGGGCACCGGTATGGGCCTGCGCAAAGAAGACAACGAGCTGCGTGAGGCGCTGAACAAAGCGTTTGCTGAAATGCGCGCTGACGGCACCTACGACAAGCTGGCGAAAAAGTACTTTGATTTTAATGTTTACGGCGGCTAATCGCCCCGTCAAATAACGTGCGGCCCCTCCCGATGTGGGAGGGGAAAAGACACGGTTCCACCACTCACGATACGACAGGGCTCGCGGTATGCTGTACGGATTTTCTGGCGTTATTTTACAGGGCGCGCTTGTCACCCTTGAGCTGGCTATCAGCTCCGTGGTGCTGGCGGTGCTGATAGGTCTGGCGGGCGCAGGGGCGAAGCTTTCGGCTAACAAACCGCTGGCGCTCATATTTGAAGGCTACACCACGCTTATTCGCGGCGTTCCCGATCTGGTGCTGATGCTGCTTATCTTTTACGGTCTGCAGATTGCGCTGAACAGCGTAACGGACGCGATGGGCATGGGACAAATTGATATCGACCCGATGGTGGCCGGTATTATTACCCTCGGTTTTATCTACGGTGCCTACTTCACCGAAACCTTCCGCGGTGCCTACATGGCCGTGCCGAAAGGCCACATTGAGGCGGCAACCGCATTTGGTTTTACCTCTTCACAAACGTTTCGTCGGATTATGTTCCCGGCCATGATGCGTTATGCGCTTCCGGGCATCGGCAACAACTGGCAGGTTATCCTCAAAGCGACAGCGCTGGTCTCGCTGCTCGGTCTGGAAGACGTCGTAAAAGCGACTCAGCTGGCGGGCAAGAGCACCTGGGAGCCGTTCTACTTTGCGGTGGTCTGCGGCGTGATTTATCTGGTCTTTACGACCGTCTCCAATGGTGTGCTGCTTCTGCTCGAGCGTCGCTACTCCGTGGGTGTGAAGAGGGCTGACCTGTGATTGAGATTATTCAGGAATACTGGAAATCGCTGCTGTGGACGGACGGCTACCGCTTTACCGGCGTGGCCATTACGCTCTGGCTGCTGATCTCCTCCGTGGTGATGGGCGGCATTCTGGCGGTGTTTCTTGCCATCGGCCGCGTGTCGAACAATAAATTTATCCAGTTCCCGATCTGGCTGTTCACCTACGTGTTTCGCGGTACGCCGCTGTACGTGCAGCTGCTGGTGTTCTATTCAGGGATGTATACGCTTGAGATCGTAAAAGGCACTGAGATGCTGAATGCGTTCTTCCGCAGCGGCCTGAACTGTACGGTGCTGGCGTTGACGCTCAACACCTGCGCCTACACCACCGAGATTTTCGCCGGGGCAATTCGCTCTGTCCCTTACGGTGAGATTGAAGCGGCGCGCGCGTACGGCTTTTCCTCAGTGAAGCTTTATCGCTGCATTATTCTGCCGTCGGCGCTGCGTATCGCGTTACCGGCGTACAGTAACGAAGTGATTTTGATGCTGCACTCTACCGCGCTCGCCTTTACCGCGACGGTGCCGGATCTGCTCAAAATTGCGCGCGATATTAACTCCGCGACCTATCAGCCGTTTACCGCGTTTGGCATTGCGGCGGTGCTCTATTTAATTATCTCTTATGTTCTGATTAGCCTGTTCCGTAAGGCTGAAAAACGCTGGTTGCAGCATATAAAACCTTCTTCGACGCACTGAGAAAGATGATGGCTGAGAACAAATTAAACGTTATTGATTTGCACAAACGCTACGGCGAACATGAAGTGCTGAAAGGGGTGTCGCTGCAGGCGAATGCGGGCGACGTGATCAGTATCATCGGCTCATCCGGCTCGGGTAAAAGTACCTTCTTGCGCTGTATTAACTTCCTCGAAAAGCCGAGCGAAGGCTCGATTGTGGTGAGCGGGCAGAATATTAACCTGGTCCGTGACAAAGACGGCCAGCTGAAAGTCGCCGATAAACACCAGCTGCGCCTGCTGCGTACGCGCCTGACGATGGTGTTCCAGCACTTCAACCTCTGGAGCCACATGACGGTGCTGGAGAACGTGATGGAAGCGCCGATTCAGGTGCTGGGCCTGAGCAAGCAGGAAGCCCGCGAGCGTGCGGTGAAATACCTGGCGAAAGTGGGTATCGACGAGCGCCAGCAGATGAAATACCCGGTGCATCTCTCCGGCGGTCAGCAGCAGCGCGTCTCCATCGCGCGCGCGCTGGCGATGGAGCCCGAAGTGCTGCTGTTTGACGAACCGACCTCCGCGCTGGACCCTGAACTCGTTGGCGAAGTGCTGCGCATCATGCAGAAGCTGGCCGAAGAGGGCAAAACGATGGTGGTGGTGACGCACGAGATGGGCTTCGCCCGTAACGTCTCGAACCACGTTATCTTCCTGCATCAGGGGAAAATTGAAGAGCAGGGGCACCCGGACGAGGTGCTGGCGAACCCGCAAAGTCCGCGTTTGCAGCAGTTCCTCAAAGGATCTCTGAAGTAAAGAGGGCATCAGCCCGCAGTGCTGCCCAATCGCCCGGTGGCGCTTCGCTTACCGGGCCTACGGACTGGGTGTTCTCCCTCTCCCTGTGGGAGAGGGTCGGGGTGAGGGCATCAGACCGCAGTGAAGCCTAATCGCCCGGTGGCGCTTCGCTTACCGGGCCTACTAATTCCGATGCCGGCCGGCATACTCCAGCCGATACACCCAGTCGTCATAGCGCACGCCGTCAATTTCATACGCCTTTTCCAGCACCTGCGTACGCACAAACCCTGCTTTCTCCAGCACGCGCACCGAACCGCCGTTATCCGCCAGCACATATGCGTTAATCGCTTTTACGCTGGTCTTGTTAAACGCGTACTCGCACACCGCGTGCAGCGCCTCGCTGGCAATCCCTTTTCCCTGCGCGGCAGGCACAACCGTATAGCCGATATCGGCCTCTTCACGATTCTCAGGGCTGATTTGCAGGCCAATATCGCCCAGCGGCGTATCGTCCACCAGAGAGCGGATCACGAAGATATGCTCCGCCATCAGCCGCGCGGCAAACACGCGGCGGGTCTCTTTTTCCGGCGCGATGGCGGCCATGTAGCGCATGATGCTGCGATCTTCACGCAGCGAGCGGAAGAAAGCCCAGTCAGTGGGTTCGAAAGGAGTGAGGTGAAGCCGGGGAGTGGTGATCGTTGCCATTGTTACGCCATATCTTCGGAACATGGCCTGTCACTGTAACATATTCACCGCACCACATCCCCCAGCGCCTCTTCTAATTCATACCAGCGGAACGCAAAGCCGGCCGCTTCCAGCCGTTTTGGCAGCGCCCGCTGTCCGCCTAATACCAGCACGGACGCTTCACCCATCATCAGGCGAATGACCGTGGCAGGCACGCGCAATATCGCCGGGCGGTGCAGGGCATGCCCCAGCGCGTGGGCAAACTGTTCATTACGTACCGGATACGGCGCAACCATGTTAAACGGCCCGCGCAGATCGTTATCCAGCAGCCAGAGAATACCGTTGACCATATCGTCGATATGGATCCACGCCAGGTACTGACGACCATTGCCGATAGGACCGCCGAGTCCGAGCCGGAAAGGGGGAAGCATCTTCGCCAGGATACCGCCTTTCGGCGCAAGCACGACGCCGGTCCGCAGCAGGCAGACGCGGGTGCGATCGCTCTGCGCCGCACAGGCGATACGCTCCCACTGGGCGCAAAGCTTGTGGGTAAACTCGTTATGCGGAGGCTCTTCCTCGGTCACCACTACCTCACCAAGATCGCCGTAATAGCCTACCGCTGAACCTGAAATCAGCACCGAAGGCGGCGTGTGGCTATTGCGGATCAGCTCGACCAGCTTTTCGGTAATATTCCACCGGCTGCTGCATAACAGCTGTTTTTGCTCTTCCGTCCAGCGCTTATCGGCGATGGGTTCACCCGCGAGGTTAATGACGGCGTCGAAGCCGTCCAGATTTTGCTGCTCGGCCAGATTTTTCCAGATATCGATACCCGCCCCCAGCACCTGGCGCGCCTTCTCCGGGCTGCGCGTGACCACGGTAATGTCGTGATGCAAGGCCTGCAGACGCGCAATGAGGTGACGACCAATAAGGCCCGTGCCGCCGGTCAGCAAAATCTTCATACAACCTCCAGGGTTACGCCTGGCGTCGCCAGCTTAGCGTCATGGAGACGGAATCGGCGTAGCGCAGGGCGTGAAGTTTATCGATCTCAACTTCAGCATAAGTGACCCAGTGATGTTCGCGTGCGATATCGAGCACATCCTGAGTTAATTTTTCCAGCAGAGAGAAGCGGTTATTCTCCACGTACTGAATGATGTTTTTGGTTATTGTGCGGTAGTTCAGCGCGTCGTTGATGTCTTCGCTGGCCCGCGCTTTGTCTGCGGGATAGTGAATTACCACGTTAATGACAATATCCTGACGGTTGGCGATCTCTTCCTCTTTGATTCCGATGAAGGTGCGCAAGCGTAAATTTTTTATACGAATAATAGCGTCTGGCTGTGACATTGCAGGTCTTCTCCGTGTCAGTATTTCACGCTCATCATACATGAGAGGCTCGCGGGCACCCAGCCTCATAGAGGGTTAAATCTGCTGGATTTTTTGCATCGCCCGCTCGGTGGCCGGGCGGGTCCGAATGCGCTCAAACCAGTTATTCACCGCCGGGTAAGCGGCCAGGTCAATTCGGTGTTTTTCATGCGTATTCACCCACGGCCAGCAGGCGATATCGGCAATACTGTAATGATCGCCCCCGAGCCACGGCGTTTTCTTCAGCCGACGGTTCAGAACGTCATACAGCCGTTGAGTCTCAACCTGATAGCGTTCGATCGCGTAGGGAATGGGCTGCGGGGCGTAAGCGGTAAAATGATGATTTTGCCCCAGCATGGGCCCCAGCCCGCTCGCCTGCCAGAAGAGCCATTGCAGGGTATGGTGACGCTCGCGCAGTTCGCCGCTCAGCAGTTTGCCGGTTTTCTCCGCCAGGTAGAGCAAAATTTCACCGGATTCAAACAGGCTCAGCGGCCTGCCCCCGTCCGCCGGCTGGTTATCAATAATGGCCGGGATTTTATTATTCGGCGAGATAGCCAGAAAGAGAGGGCTGAACTGTTCGCCTTTGCTGATATCCACGCGAATGATCCTGTAATCCAGCTCGGCTTCTTCAAGAAAGAGGGTGATCTTATGGCCGTTTGGGGTAGGGGCGTAATAAAGGTCGATCATTCTCAACTCCTGTCCATGCGAATAGTGGTGCCATGACAAATGAGTATAGGTGGTTGTTGTAAATCGTGAGTTTTCATCAAGTGACAGCGAGGCAAAGAGATTATATGTTGAGTAAAAACCCGATCAGCCGATGAGGATGTTATGAACCAGCCCGTAATCACGTTGTGGTCCGATGCGAATTTCTTTTCTCCCTATGTTATGAGCGTATACGTTGCGCTTGCCGAAAAAGGACTCACTTTTACGCTGAAGACCGTCGATCTCGACGGCGGTGAACATCTCAAGCCACAGTGGCAGGGTTACGACCTGACCCGACGCGTGCCGGTGCTGGAGATTGACGGTTTTGCCCTGAGCGAATCGTCGGCGATTGATGAATATCTGGAAGATAGGTTCGCGCCGCCCGAGTGGGAGCGCATCTATCCGCACGACCTGCAAAAACGCGCGCGGGCGCGGCAGATCCAGGCGTGGCTGCGTAGCGATCTGGTGCCAATTCGCGTGGAACGCTCAACGGACGTCGTGTTCGCCGGGGTGAAAAAGCCAGCGCTCAGCGCTGAAGGTCGTGAAAGCGCGCAAAAACTCATTGAAACCGCCACCTCGCTCCTCGCACACGGCAACCCGAACCTGTTCGGCGAGTGGTGCATCGCCGACGCCGATCTGGCGTTGATGCTAAACCGCCTGATCCTCAACGGCGATGAGGTGCCGCAGCTGCTGGTGGATTATGCCGCGTTTCAGTGGCAGCGCGCCTCCGTGCAGCGCTATGTGGCACTATCTGCCAGGCGCGTGGGCTGATAAGCCCGGACGCTTCAGGTATGATGGGGGCAGTCTGTTTTCCCGAGGAGTGACTGATGAAACTGATGTTTGCGTCGGATATCCATGGATCGCTGCCCGCTACCGAGCGTGTCCTTTCCCTGTTTGCACAAAGCGGCGCGCAGTGGCTGATTATTCTGGGGGATGTCCTCAACCACGGCCCGCGCAACGCGCTGCCGGAGGGCTACGCTCCGGCGCAGGTCGCGGAAAAGCTCAACCCGTTTGCCTCGCGCATTATCGCCGTTCGCGGCAACTGTGACAGCGAAGTGGACCAGATGCTGCTGCATTTTCCCCTTACCGCGCCATGGCAGCAGGTGCTGCTGGAACAAAGCCGCCTGTTCCTGACGCACGGGCATCTTTTTAGCCCGGATAATCTCCCGGCGCTCGCGGCTGGCGATGTCCTGGTTTACGGTCATACTCATATTCCGGTTGCTGAAAAGCGCGGTGAGATTTATCACTTCAACCCGGGATCGGTCAGCATACCGAAAGGCGGTTATCCAGCGAGCTATGGCATGCTGGATGGAAATACCCTGCGCGTTATCGCACTTAATGATCAGCAAGTTATTGCGCAGGTAGCGATTAATCCGTAAGTTACACCTCAACTGCAAACGCGCCGAAAGAGCGCTTAGAAGAGAAGGTTTCCCGATGGTGGAGCAGAGTCATTTGGCAAGTACAGAGTGGGTTGACATTGTCAGCGAAGAGAATGAAGTGATCGCGCAGGCCAGCCGCGAACAAATGCGTGCGGAGCGTCTGCGCCACCGCGCAACGTACATCGTTGTGCATGACGGTATGGGCAAAATTCTGGTCCAGCGCCGTACGGATACCAAAGATTTTCTCCCGGGTATGCTGGATGCTACCGCAGGTGGGGTTGTCCAGGCAGATGAAGTGCTGCTGGATTCCGCGCGTCGTGAAGCGGAAGAAGAGTTAGGTATCGCCGGCGTGCCGTTTGCCGAGCACGGCCAGTTCTATTTCGAAGACGAAAACTGCCGCGTCTGGGGCGGGTTGTTTAGCTGCGTCTCCCACGGGCCGTTCGCTCTGCAGGAAGAAGAGGTGAGTGAAGTCAGCTGGATGACGCCGGAAGAGATCACCGCGCGCTGCGACGAGTTCACCCCGGATTCGTTAAAAGCGCTGGCGCTGTGGATGACCCGCAACGCCAAAAACGAATCGACCAAATCAGAGAAAGAGGAAGAGGCTGAGTAATATTCAGCAACTCTCTCTCAGACACAGACTGGACGCGATGGGCTTTTGATCGCGCCAGTCACCGTCATTCAGACGCTCCAGCAACGCTTTCCCGGCTTCAATTCCAATCTTACGATGCGGCACCGCCATCGTCGTCAGCGGCGGCTGACAGACGCGGCTCACGTCGCTATCGCCAAAACCTACCACCGCCAGGTCGTCCGGCACCTTGATTCGCCTGCGCTGGCACTCGTACAGCGCCCCGCAGGCCAGCTCGTCTGAGACGCATACCAGCGCATCCAGCTCCGGCCACGCCAGCAGGAATTCAGGCAGCTGTGCCGTGCCGGTCGAGAAGCTCGGCGGCATCGCCGCGTTAATCACGCGGGTCGGCGACATATGGTGGCGAAGCATGGCTTTGTACCAGCCCTGCAAATGCTGCTGGAAAATCCACTGCTCCTGGTTGGCGCACAGCAGGCCAATATTTTGATAGCCGCGCTTAATCACCATTTCCGTGAGTTCATACATGGCCGCTACGTTATCAATCCCGATATTCATATCAATCGGGTCGGCGCGCATGGCGCCCATCTCCATCACCGGAATGGAGGCGTTTTTCAGCCAGTGGCGAACGGTATCGGTATGTTCAACGCTGAGCAGGATAGCGGCGGCAATATTCGACGCCAGCAGCGTCTCCAGCAACTTCTCCTCCTGCTCCAGGCGATGCTGGGATTCTGCCAGCATGATCTGATACCCGGCAGGCTGTAGCACCTGCTGTAGCCCGGCGAACATCTCCGAGCAGCCTGCTTCGGAGAGGTTAGGCACCACCATGGCTATCGTCCACGACGACGCCGAGGCAAGCGCGCTGGCGGCAAGATTAGGCATATAACCCAGCTCCTGCACGGCAGCTTCAATTTTTTCTCGTAGTTTATCGGAAACCTGTTCGGGCGTGCGGAGTGCACGGGACACGGTCATCGTGCCCACACCGGCAAGCTGTGCGACATCGGCGAGTGTCACTTTACCGGTACTGCGCCGTTTTCGGGTTAGAGACATACACCTTCCTGCTGACCAGACGCGTTCTTCATTTCCTTCGCTTCACGTGACAGGCAGTATACGCCTTAAATCCCTTTTTTTGCTGTGATTTAGCGCCGTGATTGCAATTTGATAGCGCTATCACATTTCTGCATGTTAAGTGTTGGTAGCGCTATCTTTGTGATCGCGATCGCAGTCATCCAGCGATGTGTTGAATAAAGTTTGCTCATCTTTAGCGTGTAGCGGGAGTGAAAAGTGCTCAAAAAATGGATATATGATACAACCATCACGCTGCAGGATAGCGTGGAAAACTGGCCGCAGGCGCTGGAGCTGTGCGCGAAGCCGCTTCTGGATTTGCAGGTGATTGAGCCTGAATACGTCACGGCCATCATCCAGCAGCACCACGCGTTAGGACCCTATTATGTGCTGGCACCAGGGCTGGCGATGCCGCATGCGCGGCCGGAGGAAGGCGCCAAAGGACTGGGGTTGTCTTTATTAAAACTAAAACAGGGCGTCTCGTTTGGTGCCGGTGAGTTTGACCCTGTCGATGTGATTATTATGCTCGCGGCACCGGATAAACATAGCCATATCGAAATGATATCCGCACTCGCAGAATTATTTTCCAGCGACGAGGATATGGAGAAACTGCATCAGGCGAATACCCTGGAGGAAATTAAAACGATTATTGACCGCTTCTGATTTAATTCTTTAATCCGATTATTCACAACATTACGCGACAGCGTGATGGGGCGTGCTCTACTCAAAATAAGGGGACAACAATGAAAATCATGGCTATTTGCGGCTCCGGCCTGGGCAGCAGCTTTATGGTCGAAATGAATATTAAAAAGGTGCTCAAAAAGCTGGAGATTGAGGCTGAGGTTGAACATTCCGATCTCTCCTCGGCCACGCCGGGCGCGGCCGATCTGTTCGTGATGGCAAAAGACATTGCGGCCAGCGCCAGCGTGCCGGAAAGCCAGCTGGTGGTGATTAACAACATCATCGACATCAACGAACTTGAAGCGCAGCTGCGCGCCTGGTTCGAAAGACAATAACCCTGATAAGGCGAGGTGGATATGTTTATCCTTGAAACGCTGAATTTCGTTGTTGATATTTTAAAAGTCCCTTCGGTGCTGGTCGGTTTAATTGCGCTTATTGGTCTGGTTGCGCAGAAAAAAGCGTTTTCCGACGTGGTGAAAGGAACAATTAAAACCATTCTCGGCTTTATTGTGCTGGGCGGCGGCGCCACGGTGCTGGTGGGGTCATTAAATCCTTTGGGCGGTATGTTTGAACACGCCTTTACGATTCAGGGCATTATTCCAAACAATGAAGCGATTGTGTCAATTGCGCTGGAGAAATACGGCGCAGCGACCGCGCTTATTATGGCTTTCGGCATGGTGGCGAATATTATCGTCGCGCGCTTTACCCGCCTGAAGTACATCTTCCTGACCGGACACCACACGTTTTACATGGCGTGCATGATTGGCGTGATCCTGACGGTAGCAGGCTTTGAGGGCGTGGGTCTGGTCTTTACCGGCTCGCTAATCCTCGGCCTGATCATGGCCTTCTTCCCGGCGATTGCGCAGCGCTACATGAAGCGCATTACCGGCAACGATGAGATTGCATTCGGCCACTTCGGCACGCTGGGCTACGTGCTGTCCGGCTGGATTGGCAGCAAGGTCGGCAAAGGCTCCCGCTCAACCGAAGAGATGAACCTGCCGAAGAACCTGAGCTTCCTGCGCGACAGCTCGATCTCCATCTCCCTGACCATGATGATTATCTACCTGATCATGGCGGTGAGCGCCGGACGTGAGTACGTGGAGGCTACCTTCAGCGGCGGTCAGAATTACCTGGTCTACGCCATCATCATGGCGATCACCTTCGCGGCGGGCGTGTTCATCATTCTGCAGGGCGTGCGCCTGATTCTGGCGGAAATCGTTCCGGCCTTTACCGGCTTCTCGGAGAAACTGGTGCCGAACGCGCGTCCTGCGCTGGACTGCCCGGTGGTGTATCCGTATGCGCCGAACGCGGTGCTGATTGGCTTCCTGTTCAGCTTCCTCGGCGGGATTGTAGGGTTGTTCATCTGCGGACAGTTTAGCTGGGTGCTGATCCTCCCGGGCGTCGTGCCGCACTTCTTCACCGGCGCAACGGCGGGCGTGTTTGGTAACGCCACCGGCGGACGCCGCGGGGCAATGATTGGCGCCTTTGCTAACGGCCTGTTGATCACCTTCCTGCCGGTCCTGCTGCTGCCGGTGCTGGGCGCCATTGGCTTTGCCAACACCACCTTCTCGGACGCCGACTTTGGCGCGGTCGGGATTGTCCTCGGCAACCTGGCGCGCTTCCTGTCGCCGCTTGCCATCACCGGACTGGTCGTGGCGTTGTTCGCTCTGCTGGTGGCGTACAACGTCTTCGCGAAAAACAAACCTGCGGGCGGTAACGCGCAGGAAAACACCGGAGCCAAATCATGAATGAGAAAGAGATAACCGAACTCGCGCGTCAGATCCGTCTAGAGACGCTGAAATCCCTGACGCAGCTGGGCTTTGGGCACTACGGCGGCAGTATGTCGGTGGTCGAGACCCTGGCCGTGCTGTACGGCGCGGTGATGAAAATCGACCCGGCGGATCCGGACTGGCCGGAGCGAGACTATTTTGTCCTGTCGAAAGGTCATGCGGGCCCGGCGCTCTACAGCACGCTGGCGATCAAGGGCTACTTCCCGGTGGAAGAGCTGAACACCCTGAACCAGAACGGCACGCGCCTGCCAAGCCACCCGGACCGCCTTAAAACGCGGGGCGTGGATGCCACCACCGGTTCGCTGGGGCAGGGGATCTCCATTGCCGGCGGTATGGCGCTTTCGCACAGGCTGGCGGGGCGACCGAATCGCGTCTTCTGCATCGTCGGTGACGGCGAGCTGAACGAGGGGCAGTGCTGGGAAGCCTTCCAGTTTATTGCCCACCATCGTCTGAATAACCTGACGGTATTCGTGGACTGGAACAAACAGCAGCTCGACGGCGAGCTGGACGAAATTATCAGCGCGTTCGACCTGGAGGGGAAATTCCGCGCCTTTGGCTTTGACGTGGCGACGGTGAAGGGCGACGACATCCCGGGCCTGCTGGCGGTGACGTCGCGGGTCCCGGCTGCCGACGCGCGTCCGTTAGTCGTCATCCTCGACAGCATCAAAGGGCAGGGGGTGCCGTACCTGGAACAGCTCAGCAACTCGCACCACCTGCGGTTGACCGCGGAGAGCAAAGCGGCCCTCAACGAGACGATTCGCCAACTGGAGGCTTCACATGATTAAGGTTGCACCGGCAGGAGAGAAAGACGCCGTTGAGATGCGTAAGGTCTACGCGGGCTTTGTGGCAAAGCAGATTGAGGCGGGAAGCGAGATTATCGCCCTGGAAGCGGATCTGATGAGCTCGATGGCGATGGACGGCGTGGCGCGCGATTATCCGCAGCACGTGATTAACTGCGGCATTATGGAGGCCAACGTCATCGGCACGGCGGCGGGGCTGTCGCTTACCGGGCGTAAACCGTTCGTTCATACCTTCACCGCGTTTGCCAGCCGTCGCTGCTTTGACCAGCTGTTTATGTCCCTGGACTATCAGCGCAACAACGTGAAGGTGATTGCCTCGGATGCGGGCGTGACGGCCTGCCATAACGGCGGAACACATATGTCGTTTGAGGATATGGGCATCGTACGCGGTCTGGCGCATTCGGTGGTGCTGGAGGTGACCGACGCGGTGATGTTTGAGGACGTGCTGCGCCAGCTTATCGACCTCGAAGGCTTCTACTGGGTACGTACCATCCGTAAGCAGGCGCCGAGCGTGTATGCGGCTGGCTCAACCTTCACCATCGGCAAAGGTAACGTGCTGCGCGAAGGAACCGATATTACCCTGATTGCCAACGGCATCATGGTGGCGGAAGCGCTGGAAGCGGCGCGCCAGCTTGAGCAGGAGGGGGTAAGCGCGGCGGTCATCGACATGTTTACCCTGAAGCCCATCGACCGGATGCTGGTGAAAAACTACGCCGAGAAAACCGGTCGCATCGTCACCTGTGAAAACCACAGCATTCATAACGGCCTCGGGTCGGCGGTGGCGGAGGTGCTGGTGGAAACCTGCCCGGTACCGATGCGGCGGGTGGGCGTCAAGGAGCGTTACGGACAGGTGGGGACGCAGGATTTCCTGCAGAAGGAGTATGGCCTGACGGCACATGACATTGTATCGGCGGCGCGAGAGCTGCTGTAAATAAAAAAGGCGACCCGTTAAGTGGTCGCCTTTTTGTTGCCCGGTAAGCGCTAGCGCCACCGGGCTTTTTAACATTACTGCTGCTGCGAAGACTGGATCGCGGTCAGAGCGATGGTGTAGACGATATCGTCTACCAGCGCGCCACGAGACAGGTCGTTCACAGGTTTGCGCATGCCCTGCAGCATTGGCCCGATGGAGATCAGGTCTGCTGAACGCTGCACCGCTTTATAGGTGGTGTTACCGGTGTTCAGATCCGGGAAGATGAACACGGTAGCGCGACCTGCAACCGGCGAGTTCGGCGCTTTGGATTTCGCAACGTCGGCCATCACGGCTGCGTCGTACTGCAGCGGACCGTCGATCATCAGGTCAGGACGTTTTTCCTGCGCCAGACGGGTCGCTTCACGCACTTTCTCTACGTCGCTACCAGCACCAGAGGTACCGGTGGAGTAGGAGAGCATCGCTACGCGCGGTTCGATACCGAAGGCAATCGCGGAGTCTGCGGACTGGATAGCGATTTCTGCCAGCTGCTCTGCGGTTGGATCCGGGTTGATCGCGCAGTCGCCGTAAACGTAAACCTGTTCAGGCAGCAGCATGAAGAATACGGAAGAAACCAGAGAGCTGCCCGGTGCAGTTTTGATCAGCTGCAGCGGTGGGCGGATGGTGTTCGCCGTGGTGTGAACCGCACCGGAAACCAGACCGTCAACTTCGTCCTGCTCAAGCATCAGCGTGCCCAGCACCACGTTGTCTTCCAGCTGTTCGCGCGCAACGGCTTCGGTCATGCCCTTGCTCTTACGCAGCTCAACCAGACGAGCAACGTAGCTCTCGCGAACCACTTCAGGGTCAACGATTTCGATGCCAGCGCCCAGCTCAACGCCCTGAGACGCCGCAACGCGGGTGATCTCATCCGGGTTACCCAGCAGCACGCAGGTCGCGATGCCGCGCTCTGCACAGATAGCAGCTGCTTTAACGGTACGTGGTTCGTCGCCTTCTGGCAGAACAACGCGTTTGCCCGCTTTACGCGCCAGCTCGGTCAGCTGGTAACGGAATGCTGGAGGAGACAGGCGGCGGCTGCGCTCTGAGGTTGCAGTCAGGGATTCGATCCAGTCTGCGTTGATGTAGCCCGCAACGTATTCCTGAACTTTCTCGATACGCTCGTGGTCATCAACCGGCACTTCCAGGTTGAAGCTCTGCAGGCTCAGGGAGGTCTGCCAGGTGTTGGTGTTCACCATGAAGACCGGCAGGCCGGTAGCAAACGCGCGTTCGCACAGCTTGCTGACGCGTGGGTCCATCTCGTAGGCACCGGTCAGCAGGATCGCACCGATTTCCACGCCGTTCATTGCGGCCAGGCAGGCTGCAACCAGAACGTCAGGACGGTCTGCGGAGGTTACCAGCAGGGAACCTGCGCGGAAATGTTCCAGCATGTGCGGAATGCTGCGCGCACAGAAGGTCACGGACTTCACGCGGCGGGTATTGATGTCGCCTTCGTTAACGATGGTGGCGTTCAGGTGACGCGCCATATCGATTGCACGGGTGGCAATCAGATCGAAGCTCCATGGCACCGCGCCCAGAACCGGAAGCGGGCTGGATTCCTGCAGCTTAGCCGGGTCAACTTTGATGACTTTCGCTTTGGAAGAGTCGTCGAAGATCTCGGACAGGTCAGGGCGAGTACGGCCCTGCTCATCCACCGGTGCGTTCAGCTTGTTCACGATCACGCCGGTGATGTTGGTGTTTTTCGCGCCGCCGAAGCTGCTGCGCGTCAGTTCGATACGCTCGTTCAGCTGCTCTGGGGTGTCGGTGCCCTGAGACATCACGAAAACGATCTCTGCGTTCAGGGTTTTCGCGATTTCAAAGTTCAGAGACTGGGCAAACTGGTGTTTGCGCGTCGGGACCAGACCTTCAACCAGCACCACTTCCGCGTCTTGCGCGTTAGCATGGTAGTTGGCGATGATCTCTTCCATCAGCACGTCTTTCTGGTTGCTGGACAGCAGAGATTCAACGTGGCTCATCTTCAGCGGTTCAGCCGCTGGCAGATTGGAGTTCTTGCGAACGATGGTGGTGGTCTGGTCTGGCGCATCGCCACCGGCACGTGGCTGGGCGATTGGCTTAAAGACGCTCAGACGAACGCCTTTGCGCTCCATAGCACGAATAACGCCAAGGCTGACGCTGGTCAGGCCGACGCTGGTTCCGGTAGGGATCAGCATAATAGTACGGGACACGGTTTATCCTCTTTCGTTACCGCCGCAATTGGGCGGGTTACAAAACAGCACCGCCAGCATTGCTGGCGGTGTGGAATCAGGCAGTCAGGCGGTGCGCGTCTTGCGCAATGACCAGTTCTTCGTTAGTTGGGATAACGAGAGCAGGGCGGGTGCCTTCTTTGTTAATGAAGCCAGACTTGCCGAAGCGGGCAGCCAGGTTACGCTCGTGATCAACGTCGAAGCCCAGAACGCCCAGTTTGCCCAGGGACAGTTCACGAACCATTGCCGCGTTCTCACCGATACCACCGGTGAAGATAACCGCGTCCAGACGACCGTCCATCAGCGCAGTGTAAGAGCCGATGTACTTCGCCAGACGGTGGCAGTAAACGTCCATTGCACGTTTAGCGTCTTCTTTCTCTGCGTAGTTGTCTTCAACGTAACGGCAGTCGCTGGTGACTTCGGTCAGACCCAGCAGGCCAGACTCTTTGGTCAGCATTTTGTTGATCTGGTCAACGCTCATGCCCAGGGTGTCGTGCAGATGGAAGATGATCGCCGGGTCGATGTCACCGGAACGGGTACCCATCACCAGACCTTCCAGCGGGGTCAGACCCATGGAGGTATCAACACATTTACCGTTGCGGATAGCGGAAACAGAACCACCGTTGCCCAGGTGGCAGGTGATGATGTTCAGTTCTTCAACCGGCTTGTTCAGAACTTTTGCGGCTTCCTGAGTCACATAGAAGTGGCTGGTGCCGTGTGCGCCGTAGCGACGTACGCCGTGTTCTTTGTACAGGCTGTATGGCAGGGCATAGAGGTAAGACTCTTCCGGCATGGTCTGATGGAACGCGGTGTCGAATACGGCCACGTTTTTGTCTTTCAGATTCGGGAAAGATTTCAGCGCTTCAGCGATACCGATCAGGTGAGCCGGGTTGTGCAGCGGTGCGAAGGACGCAGAGTCCTTGATGCCCTGGATCACAGATTCGTCGATGACGACGGAGCTGGTGTATTTTTCGCCGCCGTGGACGATACGGTGACCAATCGCAGTCAGCTGAGCAGACAGTTCTGGTTTTTGTGCCAGAATAGTGTTAACGATAAAGTTCAGCGCTTCACTGTGAGCGGCGCCTGCACCTAAAGCCGCTTCTTGTTTGCTGCCGTCCATTTTCCACTTGATACGTGCTTCAGGCAGATGGAAACATTCGGCCAAACCAGAGAGGTATTCGTCACCGTTGAGCGCATCGATGATGGCGAATTTCAGTGAGGAGCTACCGCAGTTCAGAACCAGTACTAACTTACTCGACATGGAAGTACCTATTATTGATACGTGGCTAAAAAAACGTCAGTGAGTCTAACAGCGTAACGCATGATGACTCAGACATTTATGATTAACATCATGCCAAACGAACATTGTGGCATGATGGAAGAAATAACTATGATTTTATGCCATTTTGCACAATTTTCAGCCAATGGCATAATATGCAATAATTTGACGAGTTAATGATTCTCGTCTAAGGCCCTATCAGGCTGGCACAGGATACCCGATACGGGGTAGAGATGACAAAATATTTTGAACGTTGTCATAGCTTGTTGTGGTTTTGCACGAAAATTTTAATTTTTATATGTGAAGTTGAGGTACAGCCATGTCGACACCAGAGAACTCGTCCGTAAATTTCTTTAGTCTGTTTCGTCGGGGACAGCATTACGCAAAGACGTGGCCGATGGAAAAGCGCCTTGCGCCGATGTTCATTGAGAATCGCACCATTCGCGCCACGCGCTATGCGATTCGCTTTATGCCGCCAGTCGCTGTCTTTACGCTGTGCTGGCAGATTGCGTTGGGCGGCCAGCTTGGCCCTGCCGTCGCGACGGCGCTCTTCGCATTAAGCCTGCCGATGCAGGGCCTGTGGTGGTTAGGTAAACGCTCCATCACGCCGCTTCCCCCATCTATTTTACACTGGTTTTATGAAGTGCGCGGAAAACTGGAGGAGGCCGGACAGGCGCTCGCCCCGGTTGAAGGCAAGCCGGATTACCAGGCGCTGGCGGACACGTTAAAGCGTGCTTTTAAGCAACTGGATAAAACATTCCTCGATGACTTGTGATTGATCATCGAAACGACGACGAAAAGAAGGCACAGTAACAATCAGTTACCGTGTCTTTTTTTTAAAGTGCAATGCGCTACAGGAGTCGAAAGATGGAAATGACCCATGCTCAACGTCTGATTTTGTCCAACCAGTACAAGATGATGACTATGCTTGATCCCGATAACGCTGCGCGCTACAGCCGCCTGCAAACCATCGTCGAACGCGGTTTTGGTTTGCAAATGCGCGAACTGGACCGCGAGTTTGGCGAGCTGAAAGAAGAAACCTGTCGCATCGTGATCGATATTATGGAGATGTATCACGCTCTGCACGTGTCCTGGACGAATCTCAAAGATCAGCAGTCCATTGACGAGCGCCGCGTGACTTTCTTAGGCTTTGATGCCGCAACGGAAGCGCGTTATCTGAGCTATGTTCGCTTTATGGTGAATACAGAAGGGCGTTATACCCACTTTGACGCGGGCACCCACGGCTTCAACGCGCAGACCCCAATGTGGGAAAAATATCAGCGTATGCTAAGCGCGTGGCACGCCTGCCCGCGTCAGTACCATTTAAGCAGCAACGAAATTCAACAAATCATTAATGCCTGACGGAGGTGCGTGTGCAGTGTAGAGGTTTTCTGTTTGATCTGGACGGTACGCTGGTGGATTCGCTGCCGGTTGTGGAGCGTTCGTGGTGCCATTGGGCTGACCGACATGGCATCGACCATCAGGACGTGCTGAATTTTATCCATGGCAAACAGGCCATCACCTCGCTACGGCACTTCCTGGCCGGACGCTCTGAGGACGAAATTCAGGCGGAGTTCAAATACCTGGAACACATTGAAGCCACGGATACGGACGGCATCACAGCCTTACCGGGCGCGCGCGAATTGCTTGAGCATCTGAACGAGGCGCAGATCCCGTGGGCTATCGTCACCTCAGGCTCCATTCCCGTCGCCCACGCCCGTCATAAGGCGGCAGGTTTACCGAAGCCGGAAGTGTTTATCACTGCGGAGCGCGTAAAGCGCGGTAAACCGGAGCCCGACGCGTTTTTACTGGGCGCTGAACTGCTGGGCCTCGCGCCCGCAGAGTGCGTGGTGGTGGAAGATGCGGCCGCTGGTGTACTGGCCGGGCTGAACGCCGGAAGCCACGTTATCGCGGTGAATGTTCCGGCGGGATCTCCCCGGCTGGAGGAGGCAGACTTTGTGCTGGATTCACTGACGGCGCTGGCTGTTTCGAAAGCCTCTGACGGGGTTGTAACCGTCTCGCTAAAAATGTAATCACATGATATAGCCCCACATTGCTGGGGCTTTTTTATGGCAAAATTCCTCATCTCCCACTGACAAGGACATGTTGTGAACGGTGAACTGATTTGGGTCCTGAGCCTGCTTTTAATCGCCATCCTTCTTTTTGCAACGGGCAAGGTGCGCATGGACGCCGTCGCTTTGTTTGTCATCGTCGCGTTTGTGCTGAGCGGTACGCTCACGCTACCGGAAGCGTTTTCCGGGTTTAGCGATCCCAACGTTATCCTGATTGCCGCCCTGTTTATTATTGGTGATGGGCTGGTGCGTACCGGCGTGGCGACCATCATGGGGTCGTGGCTGGTGAAAGTGGCGGGCAGCAGCGAAACCAAAATGCTGATCTACCTGATGGTGACCGTCGCCGGGCTGGGAGCGTTTATGAGCTCAACGGGCGTGGTCGCCATCTTTATCCCGGTGGTGCTGAGCGTCTCCATGCGGATGCAGATCTCGCCGTCGCGCCTGATGATGCCCCTGAGTTTTGCCGGTTTGATCAGCGGCATGATGACGCTGGTGGCAACGCCGCCGAACCTGGTCGTCAACAGCGAGCTGATCCGGGAAGGATTTCAGGGCTTCAGTTTTTTCAGCGTCACCCCGCTCGGGCTGGTCATTCTGGTGTTGGGCGTGGTTTACATGCTGCTGACCCGGTTTGCCCTTAAAGGTGAAAAACAGGACAAAAATAAAGAAGGGTGGAAGCGACGCACCTTCCGCGATCTGATTAAAGAGTACCGTCTCACCGGGCGCGCGCGCCGTCTGGCTATTCGTCCCGGTTCGCCGATGGTGGGACAGCGCCTGGACGACCTGAAGCTGCGTGAGCGCTATGGCGCAAACGTGATCGGCGTAGAGCGCTGGCGTCGTTTTCGCCGGGTGATTGTCAACGTTAACGGGGTGTCGGAATTCCGCGCGCGGGACGTCCTGCTGATTGATATGTCCACCGCGGACGTGGATCTGCGCGAGTTTTGCAGCGAACAGCTGCTGGAACCGATGGTGCTGCGCGGGGAGTATTTCTCCGATCAGGCGCTGGATGTCGGCATGGCCGAAGTATCGCTGATCCCGGAATCGGAACTGCTGGGCAAAACCGTGCGGGAAATGGGATTCCGAACCCGCTATGGCCTGAATGTCGTGGGGCTGAAGCGCGATGGCGTGGCGATGGAAGGGGCGGTGGTGGATGAGCCGATCCTGCTGGGCGACATCTTCCTCGTTGTCGGTAACTGGAAGCTGATAAGCCAGCTCGGGCAAAAAGGGCGCGATTTTGTGGTACTCAACATGCCTGTCGAGGAGAGCGACGCCTCCCCGGCGCACAGCCAGGCGCCCCACGCGATTTTTTGTCTGGTGCTGATGGTGGCGCTGATGCTGACCGATGAAATCCCCAATCCGGTCGCGGCAATCATCGCCTGCCTGTTGATGGGGAAATTCCGCTGCATTGACGCCGAAAGTGCGTATAAAGCTATTCACTGGCCGAGCATTATCCTCATTGTCGGGATGATGCCTTTTGCCCTGGCGCTGCAAAAAACCGGCGGGGTGGATCTGATCGTTAGAGGCTTAATGGATGTTGGGGGCGGGTATGGGCCGTACATGATGCTGGTCTGTCTGTTTATCATGTGCGCCACCATCGGTCTGTTTATCTCCAACACCGCGACGGCGGTACTGATGGCGCCGATTGCGCTGGCGATGGCCAAATCCATGGGCGTGTCACCGTATCCCTTTGCGATGATGGTCGCAATGGCTGCCTCCGCGGCATTTATGACGCCAGTCTCTTCACCGGTGAATACGCTGGTGCTGGGGCCCGGGAATTATAAATTCAGTGATTTCGTGAAGCTGGGCGTGCCGTTCACCGTGCTGGTGATGGTGGTGTGCGTGGTGTTGATACCGGTCCTGTTCCCATTTTAGCGTGAGCGCAGAAATGTAGGCCGGGTAAGGCGAAGCCGTCACCCGGCGAAAAAATCACAACGGAGAATCCTGGCTAATCTCATCCAGCGATAAATGGAAGCTCGGTACAAACACCTGCATAAAGTAGTCCATCTCTTCGCTGCGGCGGGATTCCAGCGTTTTTTCCAGACGCGTTTTCGCCAGTAAAAATTCGTTATTCCCTGCAGACAGCTCTTCCAGGCACTTCAGGTAGGCGCAGAGCGCGTCGGCTTGCTTGACCAGCGACTTTTCATCTTCCGTGTATTGATGCTCATCGATGAGCGGCTCAAAGATGTCGCGCAACTCATCCGGCACCATGTCAATCAGCTTCTGCTGGGCAATCTTTTCGATGGCCTTATATTCCTGCGCAATCTGCGAGTTGAAATATTTCACCGGCGTAGGCAGGTCGCCGGTCAGCACTTCTGACGCATCGTGGTACATCGCCAGCAGCGCAATGCGCTCTGGATTGACCTGACCGTTGAATTTGCGATTTTTTATGGCGGCCAGCGCGTGAGCGACCATCGCAACCTGCAGACTGTGCTCTGAGACATTTTCCGTGCGGACATTGCGCATTAGCGGCCAGCGGTTGATGAGTTTCAGGCGGGAGAGGTGGGCAAAGAAATGACTCTGACTCATAGGTTACCTTTTGTCTTCACTGCGACAGGCGTTCATTGTGCGGGGAAGGGAGGGAAGATGCAAATCAGGCTACCGAAGTAACCTGATTTTAAGATTACTGGTGGTATCCGGAGAGGAAGCGCCCGAAGCGGCTGATGGCCATTTCGAGGTCATCTTCGCGCGGCAGCGTCACGATGCGCACGTGATCCGGCCACGGCCAGTTAAACGCCGTTCCCTGAACCAGCAGTACTTTTTCCTGCAGCAGGAAGTCGAGCACCATTTTCTGGTCGTCGTGAATATTAAAGCGTTTCGCGTCAATTTTCGGGAACATATACAGCGCTCCATTTGGCTTCACGCAGGAGACGCCCGGGATATCGTTGATCAGCTCCCACGCGCGGTTGCGCTGTTCGTACAGGCGACCACCGGGAACGATGAACTCGCTAATGCTCTGATAACCGCCGAGAGCCGTCTGGATCGCATGCTGCGCCGGAACGTTGGCACATAAACGCATGGAGGCCAGCATCTCCAGCCCTTCAATATAGCCTTTGGCGTGCTTTTTCGGACCGTTCAGTACCATCCAGCCCTGGCGGAAACCGGCCACGCGGTAGGTTTTAGACAGGCCGTTAAAGGTGACGGTCAGCAGGTCCGGGGCTAGCGCGGCGATTGAATGGTGCTGTGCCGCGTCGTACAGGATCTTGTCGTAAATTTCGTCGGCAAAGATGATCAGGTTGTGCTGGCGGGCGAGCTCGACGATCTCCATCAGCAGCTCTTTTGAGTACACTGCGCCCGTCGGGTTGTTCGGGTTAATGATCACGATCCCGCGCGTGCGGGGCGTAATTTTCGCGCGAATATCATCGAGGTCCGGGAACCAGTCGGAGGACTCGTCGCACAGATAGTGCACGGCTTTACCGCTCGACAGTGATACGGCAGCCGTCCACAGCGGATAGTCCGGCGCGGGCACCAGCATTTCGTCCCCGCTGTTCAGCAGCGCCTGCATCGCCTGCACGATCAGTTCGGAAACGCCGTTGCCGATATAAATATCTTCAACGGTAACATCACGCATACCGCGTGCCTGGTAGTGCTGCATGATGGCTTTACGTGCGGAGTAAAGTCCTTTTGAATCGCAATAGCCTTGTGCAGTTGGAAGGTTGCGGATCACATCAACCAGAATTTCATCCGGCGCTTCAAAACCAAATGGCGCAGGGTTACCAATGTTGAGTTTCAGAACCTTGTTGCCTTCCTCTTCAAGGCGTTTTGCCTCTTTCAGAACCGGGCCGCGGATGTCATAACAAACGTTATCTAGCTTGCTGGATTTTTCGATAGGGGACATGAACCTTTAACCTTTTCGCTATTATTGCCACTCCCTGCCGTGGAAGTCAGCACGGAATAATGTACTCCCCCCTCGCTTCGTTTTGAAGGGTATGCAGTAGAAGATTTTGTGCCGGGAGCAAAATTCTGATAAATCTTTTTCGCTGTTCGTAAGCTTCTTCACTGCCTTAAAGTTGTGCACATAGCACGATGACAGGTTAAACGTGCTATTCATTTGTCAAAATTCTGTATATTGTGCTGGTGAAAATAAGTGGTGAACCTGACAGCGGAAGCAATCACCCTGAGTGACTTTTCGTAAAACCTGAATGCTTGATACATGTTTCTGTAAAAGCGTAATGTGGCTAAAAGTTACTCATGTGAACTTAATGTTAAGTGCCATTAATGAATGGTCTTAATCTAAATTAAAATTTATTTATTATTAACCTATAAAATGCAACTTTAGTTAATTTTAATAAAATTAGTTTAGAAGCTTAACATTCTTCTTTAATCCTCAATATTGCAATAAGACTTATAAATAAAGTGGATTTGGGTTAAGATGTCTTTCAGGAAAGCAGAGAACAGATGCAAGAATTTTGTATATCTGGCACTGACTTTTCGAATTAATTGATTGTTATTGTTGGAGTTATCTCTGGCTGGAATGTGTCGAACATCTCCTGCTACGTTGACAGCGCTGCGATAAAGATGGCAGAAAAGGTGTTATACCTTTAATGTAATTTACATAAACCTGCGAACATCTAAATATCCTGAACGTTTAAGAGAATAAAAATAACGTCATGAAACGTGCTTTCTGACTGTTGATATAAAGCAGCACAATAACTATCTGTCAGGCAGTCTGCCGGGCCGGGATGCGAGGGAAAACCTTCAGAGGGAATTGCTTAACTGTTACACACAGCTTCAACCCGGGCAGCTCCGCACGAGCAACCTGAAAGTGAATAGATATGATAAATGCAAATCGTCCGATAATGAATCTCGACCTCGATCTGCTGAGAACGTTTGTTGCGGTCGCCGATCTCAACACTTTTGCAGCTGCTGCTGCCGCCGTTTGCCGAACTCAGTCCGCCGTTAGCCAGCAAATGCAGCGGCTGGAGCAGCTGGTCGGTAAAGAGCTTTTTGCACGTCACGGGCGTAATAAGCTCTTAACGGAACACGGTATTCAGCTACTGGGTTATGCCAGGAAAATTCTTCGCTTTAATGATGAAGCATGTATGTCATTAATGTTTAGCAACCTTCAAGGGGTGCTAACGTTAGGCGCATCTGATGAGTCAGCGGATACTATATTGCCGTTTCTTCTCAATCGTATTAGTTCGGTTTATCCGAAGCTTGCGCTTGACGTTAGCGTAAAACGTAATGCCTTTATGGTTGAGATGTTAAATGAGCATAAAGTCGACCTGGTGGTGACAACGCATCGTCCCGGGCAGTTTGATTGCCTGACGCTGCGCACATCGCCTACGCACTGGTATTGTGCAGCCGAGTACGTGCTGCAAAAAGGGGAGCCGGTTCCGCTGGTATTACTGGATGACCCGAGCCCGTTCCGCGATATGGTGCTCACGGCGCTGAATGAGGCCAACATTCCGTGGCGTCTGGCGTATGTGGCTTCCACGCTGCCAGCGGTTCGTGCCGCCGTGAAGGCTGGTCTGGGCGTAACGGCCCGTCCGGTAGAGATGATGAGTCCCGATCTGCGCGTCCTGGGGAAATCCGACGGTCTTCCTGCGCTGCCGGATACGGAGTATCTGCTCTGCCACAATTCGTCCAGCCATAATGAGTTGGCCAAAGTGGTGTTCGAGGCGATGGAAAACTACCATAATCCCTGGCAGTTCGAGCGCATTACCTCCGAAGGGGGGGATGATTCCCTGATCGTCGAAGGGGATTTTGAGTGATCGATAGCTCAATATTCTGGTAACAAAATGTAAGTGTAAAAAACAGCCACTCGTGTGATTTTCACATGCAGTGGCTTTTTTTACGCAATAATACCCGCTTATGGCGCAAGGGTTTTCAGAATACTCTCTTATTTATCAATAAGATGAATACTTTTGCTTAAAACTTGTCCGTTTTCCGTTCTAACTTCGCCCATATCCCTCTCATGTTAAAAAAACAGGAAATATGTTGCCGTTTTCCATGTTGAATTAACAAAAGCGTGTCGCAGATCAAGAAAATACTCCTATTTGGGGGGAGGAATCGTTGGCAAATCCTGTCAAAATAGGAGGGTTATTTTTTTTACTTCCGAAACGGACACGATTCAACAACATACATTTGACGGAAAGTCATGCACCCACCAGGGTTAAAGGGCACCAAATGTTAATGAGAATCGCTCGATGTAATTTAATGTGAAGAAACCTTTGTTAAAGTTGACAATAGGTTATAGAAAGGAGTAAAAAACCCCATCATTTTGCTGTCTACGTCTCATTTCTGACAGTTAGTGTAAGGTTATTTGTTCCTCCCCATGAATCGATGTGATGCCCATCTGCCAGCAAGAGCAGTGTCGTTGGTATCACTTTTGATGAGTAAGCAATGAGTATGTCAACATCCACAGAAGTCATCGCTCATCACTGGGCATTCGCAATCTTTCTTATTGTAGCCATTGGCCTGTGCTGCCTGATGTTAGTCGGCGGCTGGTTCCTGGGCGGTCGCGCCCGTGCAAGGCACAAAAACACACCTTTCGAATCAGGTATTGATTCAGTAGGTTCCGCTCGCTTACGCCTGTCTGCCAAGTTCTATCTGGTAGCCATGTTCTTCGTCATCTTCGACGTGGAAGCGCTTTACCTTTTCGCATGGTCAACGTCCATCCGCGAAAGTGGTTGGGTGGGCTTTGTCGAGGCCGCAATTTTCATTTTAGTGCTACTGGCCGGTCTGGTTTATCTGGTGCGTATTGGCGCGCTTGACTGGACGCCTGCGCGTTCACGTCGTGAACACATCAACCCGGAAAACAGTATCTCTAATCGTCAGCAGTAACAGCGAGGCAATAAGATGGATTATACGCTCACCCGCATAGATCCTAACGGTGAGAATGACCGTTACCCCCTGCAAAAACAGGAGATCGTAACCGACCCCCTGGAGCAAGAAGTCAATAAAAGCGTGTACATGGGCAAGCTCGAACATGCCATGCACGATATGGTCAACTGGGGTCGTAAGAACTCCATCTGGCCTTATAACTTTGGCCTTTCTTGCTGCTACGTTGAAATGGTGACGTCATTCACTGCGGTGCATGACGTTGCGCGTTTTGGGGCCGAGGTACTCCGTGCTTCCCCGCGTCAGGCTGACCTGATGGTGGTTGCCGGTACGTGCTTTACCAAGATGGCACCTGTTATTCAGCGTCTTTATGACCAGATGCTGGAGCCAAAATGGGTTATCTCCATGGGCGCATGTGCAAACTCTGGCGGTATGTACGACATTTATTCCGTCGTGCAGGGCGTAGATAAATTTATCCCAGTGGATGTGTACATCCCGGGTTGTCCGCCACGTCCGGAAGCCTACATGCAGGCGCTGATGCTGCTGCAGGAATCTATCGGTAAAGAACGTCGCCCACTGTCGTGGGTTGTTGGCGATCAGGGTGTGTATCGCGCGAACATGCAGTCTGAGCGCGAGCGTAAACGTGGTGAACGTATTGCCGTCACCAACCTGCGTACGCCTGACGAAATTTAATTTGCGCCTGTAGGCCTGGAGAACACCTTCGCATATCACTACTCAAATAGCGCGAAGCCAGGCTCAACAGTCACCACGGACCATTTGCAATGGTGAACAATATGACCGACTTAACCGCGCAAGAAGCCGCCTGGCAGACCCGGGATCATCTGGATGACCCAGTCATTGGCGAACTGCGCAACCGTTTTGGGCCGGATGCCTTTACTGTTCAGGCTACCCGCACCGGGGTACCCGTTGTTTGGGTGAAGCGTGAGCAATTGCTGGAAGTTGTCGATTTCCTCAAGAAATTGCCAAAACCGTACGTCATGCTGTTTGACTTACACGGCATGGATGAACGTCTGCGTACCCACCGCCAGGGTCTCCCTGCTGCGGATTTTTCCGTTTTCTACCACCTGATCTCAATAGACCGTAATACGGATATCATGCTCAAGGTGGCATTGTCTGAAAACGACATGCATCTGCCGACGATCACCAAACTTTTCCCGAACGCGAACTGGTATGAGCGTGAAACCTGGGAAATGTTCGGTATGACCTTCGACGGCCACCCGCATCTGACGCGCATCATGATGCCGCAGACCTGGACCGGCCACCCGCTGCGTAAAGACTACCCGGCACGTGCAACCGAATTCGATCCGTTTGAGCTGACCAAAGCCAAACAGGATCTGGAAATGGAAGCGCTGACCTTCAAACCGGAAGACTGGGGCATGAAGCGCGGTACCGACAACGAGGACTTCATGTTCCTCAACCTCGGTCCAAACCACCCGTCTGCGCACGGTGCATTCCGTATTATTCTTCAGCTTGATGGCGAAGAGATTGTCGACTGCGTTCCGGACATAGGCTACCACCACCGTGGTGCTGAGAAGATGGGCGAGCGTCAGTCCTGGCACAGCTACATTCCGTATACCGACCGTATCGAGTACCTCGGCGGCTGCGTCAACGAAATGCCATACGTGCTGGCCGTTGAGAAACTGGCGGGTATCGTTACGCCGGATCGCGTTAACGTGATTCGCGTTATGCTGTCAGAACTGTTCCGTATCAACAGCCACCTGCTGTACATCTCCACGTTCATTCAGGACGTCGGCGCGATGACCCCGGTCTTCTTCGCCTTTACCGACCGTCAGAAAATCTACGATCTGGTGGAAGCGATTACCGGTTTCCGTATGCACCCGGCCTGGTTCCGTATCGGCGGCGTGGCACACGATCTGCCGCGCGGCTGGGACCGTCTGCTGCGTGAGTTCCTCGACTGGATGCCAAAACGTCTGGCGTCATACGAGAAAGCCGCGCTGCGTAACACCATCCTGAAAGGCCGTTCCCAGGGCGTTGCTGCCTACGGCGCGAAAGAAGCGCTGGAGTGGGGTACGACAGGTGCAGGTCTGCGTGCGACCGGTATTGATTTCGACGTGCGTAAAGCCCGTCCTTACTCTGGCTACGAGAACTTCGACTTTGAAGTCCCGGTGGGCGGCGGTGTTTCCGACTGCTACACCCGCGTGATGCTGAAAGTGGAAGAACTGCGCCAGAGTCTGCGCATCCTTGAGCAGTGCCTCAACAACATGCCGGAAGGCCCGTTCAAGGCGGATCACCCGCTGACGACGCCGCCACCGAAAGAGCGCACGCTGCAACATATCGAAACCCTGATCACCCACTTCCTGCAGGTTTCATGGGGTCCGGTCATGCCGGCGCAAGAATCCTTCCAGATGATTGAAGCGACCAAGGGTATTAACAGTTACTACCTGACCAGTGACGGCAGCACCATGAGCTACCGTACCCGCGTGCGTACGCCGAGCTTTGCGCACCTGCAGCAGATCCCGTCCGCCATCCGCGGTAGTCTGGTCTCCGACCTGATTGTGTATCTGGGTAGTATCGATTTTGTTATGTCAGATGTGGACCGCTAATTATGCACGAGAATCAACAACCACAAACCGAGGCTTTTGAGCTGAGTGAAGCAGAACGTGCCGCCATTGAGCACGAGATGCACCACTACGAAGACCCGCGTGCGGCGTCCATTGAAGCGCTGAAAATCGTACAGAAACAGCGTGGTTGGGTGCCGGATGGGGCGATCTATGAGATCGCGAAAGTGCTGGGTATTCCGGCAAGTGACGTAGAGGGCGTAGCCACGTTCTACAGCCAGATCTTCCGTCAGCCGGTAGGCCGCCATGTGATCCGCTACTGTGACAGCGTTGTCTGCCACATCACCGGTTATCAGGGCATTCAGGCTGCGATTGAGAAAAAGCTCAATATCAAGCCGGGCCAGACCACGTTCGATGGACGCTTTACCCTGCTGCCAACCTGCTGCCTGGGTAACTGCGACAAGGGGCCGACCATGATGATTGATGAGGACACTCACAGCCATCTGACGCCGGAAGCGATTCCTGACCTGTTGGAGCAGTACAAATGAAAACTGTAATTCGTACTGCTGAGACGCATCCGCTGACCTGGCGTCTGCGCGATGACAAACAGCCGGTATGGCTCGACGAATACCAGAGCAAAAACGGCTATGCCGGTGCGCGTAAAGCCCTCGGCGGCATGGCGCCGGACGACATCGTTAACGCGGTGAAAGACTCCGGCCTCAAAGGGCGCGGCGGTGCGGGCTTCTCCACCGGTCTGAAGTGGAGCCTGATGCCAAAAGACGAATCCATGAACATCCGTTACCTACTGTGTAACGCCGATGAAATGGAGCCGGGCACCTATAAAGACCGCCTGCTGATGGAACAGCTGCCGCACCTGCTGGTGGAAGGCATGCTGATCTCCGCGTTTGCGCTGAAAGCCTACCGTGGCTACATCTTCCTGCGCGGTGAGTACATCGAAGCGGCGGAAAACCTGCGTCGCGCGATTGCCGAAGCCACCGAAGCGGGCCTGCTGGGTAAAAACATCCTGGGTACCGGGTTTGACTTTGAGCTGTTCGTGCACACCGGCGCAGGGCGTTATATCTGCGGTGAAGAAACCGCGCTGATTAACTCCCTGGAAGGCCGCCGCGCGAACCCGCGTTCCAAGCCACCGTTCCCGGCAAGCTCCGGCGTATGGGGTAAACCGACCTGCGTAAACAACGTTGAAACCCTGTGTAACGTTCCGGCTATCCTTGCCAACGGCGTGGAGTGGTATCAGGGTATCTCCTCAAGCAAAGATGCCGGTACCAAGCTGATGGGCTTCTCTGGTCGCGTTAAAAATCCTGGCGTCTGGGAACTGCCGTTCGGTACCACCGCACGTGAAATTCTTGAAGACTACGCTGGCGGCATGCGTGATGGCCTGAAATTCAAAGCCTGGCAGCCGGGTGGGGCAGGGACAGACTTCCTGACCGAAGCCCACCTTGACCTGCCAATGGAATTCGAAAGCATTGGTAAAGCAGGCAGCCGTCTGGGTACGGCGCTGGCGATGGCCGTCGACCACGAGATCGGCATGGTCTCGCTGGTGCGTAACCTGGAAGAGTTCTTCGCCCGCGAGTCCTGCGGCTGGTGTACACCGTGCCGTGATGGTCTGCCGTGGAGCGTGAAGATCCTGCGTGCAATCGAACGTGGCGAAGGCCAGCCTGGGGATATCGAGACGCTTGAGCAACTGTGTCGATTCTTAGGCCCGGGTAAAACCTTCTGTGCCCACGCACCGGGTGCCGTCGAACCTCTGCAGAGCGCGATCAAATATTTCCGCGACGAGTTCGAAGCAGGCATCAAGCAGCCGTTCAGCAATACCCATGCGATTAATGGGATTCAGCCGAACCTGCTTAAAGCGCGCTGGTAACGACAAGAATTTTGATTAACGCTCGGTTTCGACCGAGCCAACTGGAAGCATGCTAATGGCTACGATTCATGTAGACGGCAAAGAATACGAAGTCAACGGGGCGGACAACCTGCTGGAAGCTTGTCTGTCTCTTGGCCTCGATATTCCGTACTTTTGCTGGCATCCGGCGCTGGGCAGCGTCGGTGCTTGCCGCCAGTGTGCGGTGAAGCAATATCAAAACGCGGAAGACACGCGTGGTCGCCTGGTGATGTCCTGTATGACGCCAGCCACCGAAGGCACTTTTATTTCGATTGATGACGAAGAAGCGAAACAGTTCCGCGAAAGCGTTGTGGAATGGTTGATGACCAACCACCCGCACGACTGTCCGGTCTGTGAAGAGGGCGGTAACTGCCACCTTCAGGATATGACCGTGATGACCGGCCACAGCTTCCGTCGCTATCGCTTTACCAAGCGTACCCACCGTAACCAGGACCTGGGGCCGTTCATCTCTCACGAAATGAACCGCTGCATCGCCTGCTACCGCTGCGTGCGTTACTACAAAGACTACGCAGACGGTCAGGATCTGGGCGTTTATGGCGCGCACGATAACGTCTACTTCGGTCGTCCGGAAGACGGTACGCTGGAAAGCGAATTCTCCGGTAACCTGGTAGAAATCTGCCCGACCGGCGTATTCACGGATAAAACCCACTCCGAGCGTTACAACCGTAAATGGGACATGCAGTTTGCGCCAAGCATCTGCCAGCAGTGTTCCCTCGGCTGTAACACCAGCCCGGGTGAGCGCTACGGCGAACTGCGCCGTATCGAAAACCGTTACAACGGTACCGTTAACCACTACTTCCTGTGCGACCGCGGTCGTTTCGGCTATGGCTATGTGAACCTGAAAGACCGTCCGCGTCAGCCGGTTCAGCGCCGTGGCGACGACTTCATTACCCTGAACGCTGAACAGGCGATGCAGGGCGCGGCAGATATTCTGCGCCAGTCGAAGAAAGTGATCGGTATCGGCTCCCCGCGCGCCAGCATCGAAAGCAACTTCGCGCTGCGCGAGCTGGTTGGGGCGGAAAACTTCTATACCGGTATCGCCCAGGGCGAGCAGGAACGTCTGCAGCTGGTACTGAAAGTGCTGCGTGAAGGCGGTATTCATACCCCTGCGCTGCGCGAAATCGAATCTTATGATGCGGTCCTGGTGCTGGGTGAAGACCTGACGCAGACCGGCGCACGCGCGGCTCTGGCGGTTCGTCAGGCGGTGAAGGGTAAAGCACGTGAAATGGCAGCGGCGCAGAAAGTGGCCGACTGGCAGATTGCGGCGATCCTGAACATCGGTCAGCGCGCGAAGCATCCTCTGTTTGTGACCAACGTTGACAACACCCGTCTGGACGACATCGCGGCGTGGACCTACTGCGCACCGGTTGAAGATCAGGCGCGCCTCGGCTTTGCGATTGCCCACGCGCTGGACAGCAGCTCGCCGGCGGTAGAACTGGATCGCGACCTGCAGAACAAGGTTGACGTGATTGTTCAGGCCCTGGCAGGTGCGAAGAAACCGCTGATTATTTCCGGAACCAATGCCGGCAGCGCGGAGATCATTCAGGCGGCAGCCAACGTTGCCAAAGCCCTGAAGGGCCGCGGTGCGGACGTCGGTGTGACCATGATTGCCCGTGCGGTGAACAGCATTGGTCTGGGCATGATCGGCGGCGGCTCGCTGGAAGCAGCGTTAAGCGAACTGGAATCCGGTGCCGCTGACGCCGTTGTGGTGCTGGAAAACGACCTGCATCGCCACGCCTCTGCCGCTCGCGTTGACGCCGCGCTCTCCAAAGCGCCGCTGGTAATGGTGATTGACCATCAGCGCACCGCGATCATGGACAAAGCGCACCTGGTTCTCTCTGCGGCAAGCTTCGCAGAAAGCGACGGTACCGTTATCAACAACGAAGGCCGCGCACAGCGTTTCTTCCAGGTTTACGACCCGGCCTACTACGACAGCAACACCGTGATGCTGGAAAGCTGGCGCTGGCTGCACTCCCTGCACAGCACCGTGCAGAGCCGTGAAGTGGACTGGACGCAGCTCGACCACGTTATCGACGCGGTAGTCGAAAAACTGCCTCAGCTGGCAGGCATTAAAGATGCCGCACCTGAAGCAAGCTTCCGCATTCGCGGCCAGAAACTGGCGCGTGAACCGCACCGTTACAGCGGCCGTACCGCGATGCGCGCCAATATCAGCGTGCACGAACCGCGCCAGCCGCAGGATAAAGACACCATGTTCGCCTTCTCCATGGAAGGGAACAACCAGCCGTCTGCGCCGCGTTCGCAAATCCCATTCGCATGGGCACCAGGCTGGAACTCCCCGCAGGCCTGGAACAAGTTCCAGGCTGAAGTGGGTGGTTCCCTGCGCCACGGCGATCCGGGCGTGCGTCTGATTGAAGCCTCCGAAACCGGTCTGGACTTCTTCACCACCGTACCGGCGAGCTTCCAGGCGCAGGATGGCAACTGGCGTATCGCGCCGTACTACCATCTGTTCGGTAGCGACGAGCTTTCCCAGCGTTCACCGGTCTTCCAGACCCGCATGCCGCAGCCGTACATCAAGCTCAACCCGGCGGATGCCGCGAAGCTTGGCGTTAACGCGGGCGCAAACATCGCCTTTAGCTATGACGGCCAGACAATCAGCCTGCCGCTGATTATCTCCGAAGGTCTGACAGCAGGGCAGGTGGGTCTGCCGATGGGTATGCCTGGCATCGCGCCGGTTCTGGCGGGTGCGCGTCTTGATAACCTGCAGGAGGCAAAAGCATGAGTTGGTTAACGCCGGATCTTATCGACATCCTGCTGAGCATTCTGAAAGCGGTTGTTATCCTGCTGGTAGTGGTCACCTGCGGTGCGTTCATGAGCTTTGGTGAACGTCGTCTGCTCGGTCTGTTCCAGAACCGTTATGGACCGAACCGCGTGGGCTGGGGTGGTTCACTCCAGCTGGTCGCGGACATGATCAAGATGTTCTTTAAAGAGGACTGGATCCCGCGCTTCTCGGACCGCGTGATCTTTACTCTGGCACCGATGATCGCCTTCACCTCGCTGCTGCTGGCGTTTGCTATCGTTCCGGTCAGCCCGACCTGGGTGGTTGCTGACCTGAACATCGGCATTCTGTTCTTCCTGATGATGGCAGGCCTCGCGGTTTACGCGGTGCTGTTCGCAGGCTGGTCCAGTAACAACAAATACTCGCTGCTGGGTGCGATGCGTGCTTCCGCGCAGACGCTGAGCTACGAAGTGTTCCTGGGTCTCTCCCTGATGGGCGTGGTGGCGCAGGCCGGTTCATTCAACATGACCGACATCGTTAACAACCAGGCCGACATCTGGAACGTTATTCCGCAGTTCTTTGGGTTTATTACCTTTGCAATCGCGGGCGTGGCCGTGTGTCACCGTCACCCGTTTGACCAGCCAGAAGCCGAACAGGAACTGGCCGACGGTTACCACATCGAATATTCCGGTATGAAATTCGGTCTGTTCTTCGTGGGCGAGTACATCGGTATCGTCACCATTTCCGCGTTGATGGTAACGCTGTTCTTCGGTGGCTGGCATGGCCCGTTCTTACCGCCGTTCATCTGGTTCGCGCTGAAAACCGCGTTCTTCATGATGATGTTCATTTTGATTCGCGCAGCGTTACCGCGTCCGCGTTATGACCAGGTAATGTCCTTCGGCTGGAAAGTGTGCCTGCCGCTGACGCTCGTCAACTTGTTGGTAACGGCGGCTGTCATTCTCTGGCAGCAGCCATAAGGGGCTATAGACCATGACCTTAAAAGAATTACTGGTAGGCTTCGGTACCCAGGTACGCAGTATCTGGATGATCGGCCTGCACGCGTTTGCCAAACGCGAAACCCGGATGTACCCGGAAGAGCCGGTATATCTGCCGCCGCGCTACCGTGGCCGTATCGTGCTGACGCGCGATCCGGACGGTTCCGAGCGCTGCGTTGCCTGTAACCTGTGTGCGGTAGCGTGCCCGGTAGGCTGTATCTCTTTGCAGAAAGCAGAGACGGTAGACGGCCGCTGGTACCCTGAGTTCTTCCGCATCAACTTCTCACGCTGCATCTTCTGCGGTCTGTGTGAAGAAGCGTGCCCAACCACGGCGATTCAGCTGACTCCAGACTTCGAGCTGGGTGAGTACAAGCGTCAGGACCTGGTGTACGAGAAAGAGGATCTGCTGATTTCCGGTCCGGGCAAATACCCGGAATATAACTTCTACCGGATGGCGGGTATGGCAATCGACGGCAAAGATAAGGGCGAAGCAGAGAACGAAGCTAAGCCTATCGACGTCAAGAGCCTGTTACCGTAAGGAGAGGGCAATGGAATTCGCTTTTTATATCTGTGGCCTTATCGCCATCCTGGCTACGCTGCGAGTGATTACGCACACCAATCCGGTGCATGCGCTGCTGTACTTAATCATCTCGCTGCTGGCCATTTCCGGGGTGTTCTTCGCACTGGGCGCGCACTTCGCCGGTGCGCTGGAAATCATCGTCTACGCCGGGGCCATCATGGTGCTGTTCGTGTTCGTGGTGATGATGCTGAACCTGGGCGGCTCTGAAATTGAGCAGGAACGTCAGTGGTTAAAACCGCAGGTGTGGATTGGTCCGGCAATTTTGTCGGCCATCATGCTGGCGGTGATTGTTTACGCCATTCTGGGCGTCAACGATCAGGGCATCGACGGCACGCCGATCGGCGCTAAAGAGGTCGGTATCACGCTCTTTGGCCCATACGTTCTGGCGGTTGAACTGGCCTCAATGCTGCTGCTGGCAGGTCTGGTTGTTGCTTTCCACGTTGGCCGCGAAGAGCGTGCTGGCGAGGTGCTGAGCAACCGCACTGACGACCGCGCGAAAAGAAAAACGGAGGAGCGCGCATGATCCCCTTAACACATGGACTGATCCTCGCTGCGATTTTATTCGTTCTGGGTTTGACCGGTCTGGTTATCCGCCGCAATCTGCTGTTTATGCTGATCGGTCTGGAAATCATGATTAACGCCTCCGCGCTGGCCTTCGTGGTCGCCGGAAGCTACTGGGGCCAGACCGATGGTCAGGTGATGTACATTCTCGCCATCAGCCTCGCGGCTGCTGAAGCGAGTATTGGCCTGGCGCTGTTGCTGCAGCTCCATCGTCGCCGCCAGAACCTGAACATCGATTCAGTAAGTGAGTTGCGTGGATGAACATGCTTGCCTTAACCATTATTTTTCCGCTGATTGGCTTCGTGCTGCTGGCGTTTTCTCGCGGCCGCTGGTCTGAGAATCTGTCTGCGACCGTGGGCATTGGCTCCATCGGTCTGGCTGCGCTGGTGACGGCGTATGCGGGTATCGATTTCTTTAACAACGGGCGTCAGCCTTTCAGCGTGCCGCTGTGGACCTGGATGTCGGTCGGTGATTTCAACATCGGCTTCAACCTGGTGCTGGACGGCCTCTCGCTGACCATGCTTTCCGTGGTCACCGGCGTTGGCTTCCTGATCCACATGTTCGCCTCCTGGTATATGCGCGGTGAAGAGGGTTACTCCCGCTTCTTCGCCTACACCAACCTGTTTATCGCCAGCATGGTGGTTCTGGTGCTGGCCGATAACCTGCTGCTGATGTATCTGGGCTGGGAAGGCGTAGGTCTGTGTTCTTACCTGCTGATCGGTTTCTACTACACCGATCCGAAGAATGGCGCAGCGGCCATGAAAGCGTTCGTCGTGACCCGCGTGGGTGACGTCTTCCTCGCTTTTGCGCTGTTCATTCTTTACAACGAACTGGGCACGCTGAACTTCCGCGAAATGGTGGAACTGGCGCCGGCACACTTCGCTGCAGGCAACAACATGCTGTGGTGGGCAACGCTGATGCTGCTGGGTGGCGCTGTGGGTAAATCCGCGCAGCTGCCGTTGCAGACCTGGCTGGCCGACGCGATGGCGGGTCCAACCCCTGTCTCCGCGCTGATCCACGCCGCGACCATGGTAACCGCCGGTGTCTACCTGATTGCGCGTACCCATGGCCTGTTCCTGATGACCCCGGAAATTCTGCATCTGGTGGGTATCGTCGGTGCGGTCACCCTGGTGCTGGCAGGCTTTGCTGCGCTGGTGCAGACCGACATCAAACGCGTTCTCGCGTATTCCACCATGAGCCAGATCGGTTACATGTTCCTGGCGCTGGGCGTTCAGGCATGGGACGCGGCCATTTTCCACCTGATGACGCACGCGTTCTTTAAAGCGCTGCTGTTCCTCTCATCCGGTTCCGTGATTCTGGCCTGCCATCACGAGCAGAATATCTTCAAGATGGGCGGACTGCGTAAGTCCATTCCGCTGGTTTATGTCTGCTTCCTGGTGGGCGGCGCGGCGCTGGCGGCACTGCCGCTGATCACCGCGGGCTTCTTCAGTAAGGACGAAATCCTTGCGGGTGCCATGGCGAATGGTCATATCAATCTGATGGTTGCGGGTCTGGTCGGTGCGTTCATGACCTCCCTGTATACCTTCCGTATGATTTTCATCGTATTCCACGGTAAAGAACAAATTCACGCTCACGCAGGGAAGGGAATTACCCACCACCTGCCGCTGATTGTGCTGCTGGTACTGTCCACCTTCGTTGGCGCGATGATTGTGCCACCGCTGCAGGGCGTACTGCCAGACACCACCGAGCTTGAGCACGGTCGCGTTCTGACGCTTGAAATCACCTCCGGTGTGGTCGCTATCGCGGGCATCCTGATCGCTGCATGGCTGTGGCTGGGCAAACGTACGCTGGTGACTGCCGTTGCCAACAGCGCGCCGGGCCGTCTGCTGGGCACCTGGTGGTACAACGCGTGGGGCTTCGACTGGCTGTACGACATGATCTTCGTTAAGCCGTTCCTGGGCATTGCGTGGCTGCTGAAGCGCGACCCACTGAACAGCCTGATGAATATCCCGGCGATCCTTTCCCGCTTTGCAGGTAAAGGCCTGCTGTACAGCGAGAACGGTTACCTGCGCTGGTATGTGGCGTCCATGAGCATCGGTGCGGTTGTCGTGCTGGCGCTGCTGATGGTGTTGCGTTGATCGTTAAGTGAATTTTATTCGAATTCGTTGAAAATCAGGCCCCTGCTGGGGGCCTTAAAAAGGAATGTAAATCGCCATGTTACTACCCTGGCTAATATTAATTCCCTTCATCGGCGGCTTCCTGTGCTGGCAGACTGAACGCTTTGGCGTGAAGATGCCGCGCTGGATCGCGCTGATCACCATGGGATTGACGCTCGCGCTTGGCCTGCAACTGTGGTTGCAGGGCGGTTACTCACTGACCCAGTCTGCGGGCATTCCGCAGTGGCAGTCTGAGTTCATTCTGCCGTGGATCCCGCGTTTCGGCATTACGATCCACCTGGCGATTGACGGCCTGTCGCTGCTGATGGTGGTGCTGACCGGTCTGCTCGGCGTTCTGGCGGTACTTTGCTCCTGGCGAGAAATCGAAAAATACCAGGGCTTCTTCCACCTGAACCTGATGTGGATCCTGGGCGGCGTAATCGGCGTGTTCCTTGCCATCGACATGTTCCTGTTCTTCTTCTTCTGGGAGATGATGCTGGTGCCGATGTACTTCCTGATCGCGCTGTGGGGCCACAAGGCGTCCGACGGTAAAACGCGTATCACGGCGGCAACCAAGTTCTTCATCTATACCCAGGCGAGTGGTCTGGTGATGTTGATTGCCATTCTGGCGCTGGTGTTTGTTCACCACAACGCGACCGGAACCTGGACCTTCAACTACGAAGATCTGCTGAAGACGCCAATGTCCCACGGCGTTGAATACCTGCTGATGCTGGGCTTCTTCATCGCGTTCGCGGTGAAAATGCCGGTCGTTCCGCTGCACGGCTGGCTGCCAGACGCGCACTCTCAGGCACCAACGGCGGGTTCCGTTGACCTGGCGGGCATCTTGCTGAAAACGGCGGCCTACGGTCTGCTGCGTTTCGCACTGCCGCTGTTCCCGAATGCCTCCGCAGAGTTCGCACCGATTGCCATGTGGCTGGGTGTGATCGGTATCTTCTACGGTGCCTGGATGGCCTTCACGCAGTACGACATCAAGCGTCTGATTGCCTACACCTCCGTTTCCCACATGGGTTTCGTGCTGATTGCTATCTACACCGGCAGCCAGCTGGCGTACCAGGGCGCGGTGATCCAGATGATTGCGCACGGTCTGTCCGCAGCCGGCCTCTTCATCCTGTGCGGTCAGCTGTATGAACGTCTGCATACCCGCGACATGCGTATGATGGGCGGCCTGTGGAGCAAAATTAAATGGCTGCCAGCGCTGTCCATGTTCTTCGCAGTGGCTACCCTGGGGATGCCGGGTACCGGTAACTTCGTCGGCGAATTTATGATTCTGTTCGGCAGCTTCAAAGTGGTACCGGTGATTACCGTGATCTCCACCTTTGGTCTGGTGTTTGCTTCCGTGTACTCGCTGGCGATGCTGCACCGCGCCTACTTCGGTAAAGCGAAGAGCGAAATTGCTGCACAAGAACTGCCGGGGATGTCGCTGCGTGAGCTGTTCATCATCCTGCTGCTGGTCGTACTGCTGGTGCTGCTGGGCTTCTTCCCGCAGCCGATTCTGGATACCTCGCATAGCGCGATGGGTAACATCCAGCAGTGGTTTGTTAATTCTGCTTCTACTACAAGGCCGTAATTCGCCATGACAATAACTCCACAACAACTGATCGCGCTGCTACCGCTGCTGATCGTCGGATTGACGGTGGTGGTTGTGATGCTCTCCATTGCGTGGCGACGCAATCACTTCCTGAATGCCACGCTGTCGGTTATCGGCCTGAACGCCGCGTTAGTCTCTCTCTGGTTTGTTGGCCAGGGTGGGGCGATGGACGTCACCCCGCTGATGCGCGTTGACGGTTACGCCATGCTGTATACCGGTCTGGTGCTGCTGGCGAGCCTGGCAACCTGTACCTTTGCGTACCCATGGCTCGAAGGCTACAACGACAACAAAGAAGAGTTTTACCTGCTGGTTCTGATTGCCGCGCTGGGCGGCATTCTGCTGGCGAATGCGAACCACCTGGCTGCGCTGTTCCTCGGTATTGAGCTGATCTCTCTGCCGCTGTTCGGCCTGATTGGTTACGCCTTCCGTCAGAAGCGCTCCCTGGAAGCAAGCATCAAGTACACCATTCTGTCTGCTGCTGCGTCCTCGTTCCTGCTGTTTGGTATTGCGCTGCTGTACGCACAGTCCGGTAACCTCTCTTTCATGGCGCTCGGCAAGAGCCTCGGTGACGGCATGCTGCATGAGCCGCTGCTGCTGGCAGGTCTGGGCATGATGATTGTTGGCCTCGGCTTCAAACTCTCTCTGGTGCCGTTCCACCTGTGGACGCCAGACGTATACCAGGGCGCCCCGGCTCCTGTATCGACCTTCCTGGCGACGGCGAGCAAGATCGCTATCTTCGGTGTGGTCATGCGTCTGTTCCTGTACGCGCCTGTGGGTGACAGCGAAGCGGTTCGCGTGGTGCTGGGCATTATCGCGTTCGTCTCCATCATCTTCGGTAACCTGATGGCGCTGAGCCAGACCAACATCAAGCGTCTGCTGGGCTACTCGTCTATCTCTCATCTGGGCTACCTGATGGTGGCGCTGATTGCGCTGCAGAGCGGCGAGATGTCGATGGAAACCGTGGGCGTGTATCTGGCCGGTTACCTGTTCAGCAGTCTCGGCGCCTTCGGCGTGGTGAGCCTGATGTCCAGCCCGTACCGTGGCCCGGATGCCGATTCACTGTTCTCCTACCGTGGTCTGTTCTGGCACCGTCCGATCCTGTCCGCGGTAATGACCGTGATGATGCTCTCTCTGGCAGGTATCCCGATGACGCTTGGCTTCATCGGTAAGTTCTACGTGCTGGCCGTCGGTGTGCAGGCGCACCTGTGGTGGCTGACCGCGGGCGTGGTTATCGGCTCCGCGATTGGTCTCTACTACTACCTGCGCGTGGCCGTGAGCCTGTACCTGAGCGCGCCTCAGCAGCTCAACCGTGATGCCCCAACCAACTGGCAGTACAGCGCCGGTGGTATCGTCGTGCTTATCTCCGCACTGCTGGTGCTGATCTTCGGTATCTATCCGCAGCCGCTGATTGATATCGTGCAGCGAGCGATGCCGCTGATGTAAAAACAAAAAACCCGCCTCGGCGGGTTTTTTTATGGTTTTCTCCCTCTCCCCGTGGGAGAGGGCCGGGGTGAGGGCACCAGCCCGCACCATGCTTAAGCCAGCTGCTTCCGGCTAATCAACGGCCCGTCAATCTTCTTCATCGAGCGGTCCAGCACTTCCTCAATCACCGACGACAGCTCGTTCAGCTCAAACTTCGCGACGTACCCGTCAGCCTTCACCTTGCGAATATGGTCTTCATTGGCGTTGCCGGAAAGGGAAGAGTGGATCACTACCGGAATGTCCTTCAATACCGGGTCGGTTTTGATTTTGCGCGTCAGCGTAAAACCGTCCATCTCCGGCATTTCGAGGTCGGTCAGCACCAGAGCGATCTTATCGGTGATGGGAACTCCTTCAGCCTGCGCCTGTGCGGCCAGCACGCCAATTTTCTCCCACGCGTCTTTGCCGGTGATATGCAGCTGCGCGGGGATCTCCATCGCCTGCAGACCTTTCTCCAGCATCGAGCGCGCCACCTTGGAATCTTCCGCAACGATGGCGACAGCGCCCGGCTTGATATGGAATTTGGTGGTCTTCAGATTCGTAGCGTGCAGATCGTGATTGGCCGGGGTGATGTCATACAGGATCTGCTCAACGTCCAGCACCATCGCCAGATCGTTGGTATCGGTCTTCTCGTCAAGACACGCGATGCTGGTGATGTAGCGACCGCTGACGGCGGTTTCCGCCGCATGCACCTGTTTCCAGTCCAGACGCATGATGTTCTCAACCGATTCCACGGCAAACGCCTGCACGCTGCGCGCATATTCGGTGATCAGCAGGATGTTCAGCCCGGTGGTGGGCTTACAGCCCGCAACGGCGGCCAGGTCAATCACCGGGATCACCTGATCGCGAATATTCACCATTCCCATCAGCGGCGATTTCATCCCGGCGGGTTTCGTGAACTCCGGCATCGGCACAATTTCACGCAGCTTAAAGACGTTAATGCCAAACAGCTCGGATTTATTTTCGTTCAGAGAGGTGCCAAGACGGAACAGCAACAGTTCAAAACGGTTCGACAGGGTCAGATTCGCCCTGTCATCAATATCTTTCTGGAAATTATCCATTCTACCCTCGAGAGAAATGCTGACCTTTTAATCGTTATCGGCATCCTGAGGGAAAAATGAAGGACTAAACGCTAACCTGAGCGAAATCTTCGGCCAGCTCACATTCCGGGAACAGCGCACGGCACTCTGCCAGCAGGCTTGCGCATCCCCGCGCGTCGTAGCGCGAGCTGACGTGGGTGACGATGAGCCGCCCGACGCCCGCGTCACGGGCAAGCTGCGCCGCCTGACGCGTGGAGCTATGGCCCCGGCTGTTGGCTTTCTCTTCCATCGCCGTTTCAAGCGTCGCTTCATGCACCATCACGTCCACGCCCTGAGCCAGCGTGAGCGCCGCCGGGCACGGGGCCGTATCGCCAAAAATCGCCAGTTTTTTGCCGGGCTGCGGTGCGGCGAGATAATCCTGGCCGTTAATGACGCGTCCGTCCTCCAGCGTGACGGTCTCTCCGTGCTTAAGACGCTGGAACAGCGGCCCGGGTTTTACGCCGTCGGCCATCAGCGCGGCGGCATCCAGCGCGCCGGGTTTATCATGCGCATCAATACGGTAGCCATAGCACTCCACAGGATGATTGAGCGGTTGAGCGGTAACCCGGTAATCCCCGTCATCAAAAACCAGGCCTTCAGCAATCTCAACGACCTCCAGCGGATAATCTGTCCATGACCCGCTCAGGCGTAGCGTAGTTTCAACAAATTCACGAATACCCGCTGGCCCGTAAATCGTCAGCGGGTTGGCGTTACCGGCCATCGAGCGGCTGCACAGAAGGCCGGGAAGGCCAAACAGGTGGTCGCCATGCTGATGGGTGATAAAAATTTTATCCAGCTTGCCGGGGTGGTAAGCGGTGTGTAACAGCTGATGCTGCGTCCCTTCACCGCAGTCAAACAGCCACAGCCCGCCGCGGGTGGGATGCTTAAGATCCAGCAGGATCGCCGTCACGTTCCGTGAGCGGGTTGGCACGCCAGCGGACGTACCCAGAAAAATCAGTTCCATAACGCAATCAGCCCTTTGCCGAACGGGGAGGGGTTTAGTATAACGTGATGAACCCCAGGAAGGAGACTGACATGATCCAGTGGCAAGATTTACATCATAGCGACCTCACCGTTCATTCACTTTATTCCCTGCTGAAGCTGCGCTGTGAAGTGTTTGTTGTGGAACAGACCTGCCCGTATCAGGACATCGACGGCGATGACCTCGTTGGTGAGAACCGCCATATCCTCGGCTGGCGGGATAACGAGCTGGTGGCGTATGCGAGGATTCTGAAAAGCGAAGACGATTTTGAGCCTGTCGTCATTGGTCGCGTCATCATTAGCGGCAAGGCGCGCGGTGAAAAACTGGGCTATCAGCTGATGGAAAAAACGCTGGAGGCGTGCCGGAAACAGTGGCCGGACAAGGCGTTATACCTGGGCGCGCAGGCGCATCTTCAATCCTTTTACGGGCACTTTGGCTTTGCGCCAGTGACGGATGTATATGACGAAGATGGTATTCCGCATATCGGCATGGCGCGGGAAACGAAGCAGGCGTAATGGCGAGTCGTTGGCTATAGTTAGCGGACTGGTGTACTAACATGGAGAAAAATATGTCATTTCAATCCTGGGATACCCGTATCGACGACGACCTGGCCTTGCTGAGCGAAACGCTGGAAGAGGTGTTACGTTCCTCGGGCGACCCTGCCGATCAGAAATATATTGAGCTAAAAGCCCGTGCCGAGCAGGCGCTGCATGAAGTGAAAAACCGCGTCAGTCATGCGTCAGATACTTACTACTACCGTGCCAAAAAAGCGGTGTATCGTGCCGATGATTACGTGCATGAAAAACCGTGGCAGGGTATTGGGGTGGGTGCTGCCGTAGGGCTGGTGCTGGGGCTGCTGTTAGCCCGTCGTTAAGCCGCTTAACCACTCCCTATACGTGGGTACTGCTATTTATGGCCAGTACCCCGTATAATATGAGGTTTTAACAGGGAGAGGTTCGCGTGAATTCGATTTTCCTCGCGCTGGAGCAACTGCGTACCCAGCTTTCGCAAGCGTTACCCGCAGCACCCGGCATACGTCATTTCGACGTCACTTTCCCGTTAAACGACGCCTTCGATCCCCTCGCCTGGCTGGGCGAGCAGCAGTGTTATCCGCAGTTTTACTGGCAGCAGCGTAACGGTGATGAAGAGCTGGCCGCGCTGGGGGCGGTCACCCAATTTTCCTCTCTGGCATTAGCCTCGCAGTTTTTGCACGCGCAAAACGCGGCAAGTGATACCCGCATCTGCGGCCTGAACGCCTTTAATCCCGAACAGGGTAGCCTCTTTTTACCGCGACTGCTCTGGCGACGCATCGCCGGCAACGCCACGCTGCGCCTGCAGCTGTGGAGCGACCGCTCGCTTGTGGAGGATGCCCGCGTCGCGCAGGATTTTTTACAGCGGCTTCGTCCTGCCAAATCTATCCGTCCGCTCTCCGTTCAGGTTGAGCACGAAACCCATCAGCCGCAGCAGGCCGACTGGCTGAAGCTTATCCGCAGGGCGACGGAGACCATCGCGCGAGGTGATTTTGAAAAAGTGGTGCTCGCCAGGGCAACCGATCTGCAGTTCACACAGCGCGTTAACCCTGTCGCGCTAATGGCCGCCAGCCGCGCCCTCAATTTACATTGCTATCATTTCTGCATGGTATTCGACGCCCGCAACGCGTTTCTCGGCTCTACGCCCGAGCGTCTCTGGCGGCGGCGCGGCAAGCTGCTGCGCACGGAAGCGCTCGCTGGCACCGTCGCCAGCCATACCGAAGATAGCCAGGCGCAGCGTCTCGGCGAGTGGCTGCTGAACGATGATAAAAACCAGCGCGAAAATATGCTGGTGGTGGAAGATATCTGCCAGCGTCTTCAGCACTCTACGCAGACGCTTGAGGTACTGCCCCCCCAGGTGGTACGCCTGCGTAAGGTGCAGCATTTGCGCCGCTGTATCTGGACCGAGCTCAAACAGGCCGACGACGAGCAGTGTCTGCTCATGTTGCAGCCGACCGCGGCCGTTGCCGGATTACCCCGACAGCCCGCGCGCGAGTTTATCCAGAAGGTTGAACCCTTTAACCGCGAGTGGTACGCCGGTTCGGCCGGGTATTTATCCCCCGAACAGAGTGAGTTCTGCGTGGCGCTGCGCTCCGCGCGCGTTCAGGAGGACTCCCTGCGGCTCTACGCCGGCGCCGGTATTGTCAGCGGATCTGACCCGGAGCAGGAGTGGCAGGAGATTGAAAACAAAGCCGCCGGATTGCGCTCTCTGCTCCTAAGGGATTAACACAGATTCGCGCAATCCCGATTCATATCAAAATTCCAATTTTTTCTATTATTTATACTGTGTCGCATTCTTGATACCGGACAATCTCATGTCAGTAAGTTCTTTTAACCGACGCTGGGCGGCGGTGATCCTTGAAGCCCTGACGCGCCATGGCGTCAGGCACGTGTGTATTGCACCGGGTTCTCGCTCAACGCCGCTGACGCTGGCGGCCGCAGAAAACCGGGCGTTGATTCACCACACCCACTTTGATGAACGCGGCCTCGGCCATCTGGCGCTGGGTCTGGCGAAAGTCAGCAAAGAACCTGTGGCGGTGATCGTCACCTCCGGTACCGCCGTGGCGAACCTCTATCCGGCCCTGATTGAAGCCGGGTTAACGGGTGAAAGACTGATCTTACTGACGGCCGATCGTCCCCCTGAGCTTATCGACTGCGGTGCCAATCAGGCCATTCGACAGCCGGGGCTCTTTTCTTCGCATCCTTCGCAGACGATTTCGTTACCGCGTCCCACCCAGGATATTCCGGCAAGCTGGCTGGTCTCCACCGTCGATCACGCCATGGAGACGTTGCGCAGCGGGGCGTTGCATATCAACTGCCCGTTTGCCGAGCCGCTGTACGGCGAGCTGGACGACACGGGTCTTGACTGGCAGCAGTCCCTCGGCGACTGGTGGCAGAGTGAAAAACCGTGGCTGCGCGAGCAGACGCATCTTGAGAGCGCGAAACAGCGCGACTGGTTCTTCTGGCGGCAGAAGCGCGGCGTGGTGATAGCCGGGCGCATGAGCGCCGCTGAAGGCAAACTGGTTGCCGAATGGGCGCAAACCCTTGGCTGGCCGCTGATTGGCGACGTGCTTTCCCAGACCGGGCAGCCGCTGCCGTGCGCCGATCTCTGGCTGGGTAACGCGAAAGCGGTCACCGAGCTTGCGCAGGCGCAGATTGTGGTCCAGCTTGGATCGAGTTTGACCGGCAAACGGTTACTGCAGTGGCAGGCCACCTGCACGCCGGAAGAGTACTGGCTGGTGGATTCGCTGGAAGGACGGCTTGACCCGGCGCACCACCGCGGTCGTCGTCTGGTCAGCAGTATCGACGCCTGGCTGACGCTTCATCCGGCTGAGAAACGCAAGCCCTGGGCTGTGGCCATCCCGGACCTTTCGCGTCAGGCGTGGGAGCTGACCAAAGCGCACTGTGAAGCGTTTAGCGAAGCCGGGCTGGCGCACCGCATTCGCCAGTACCTGCCTGAACAGGGGCAGCTGTTTGTCGGCAACAGCCTGGTCGTGCGGCTGATTGACGCTTTCTCAAAGCTGCCTGCGGGCTACCCGGTGTACAGCAACCGCGGTGCCAGCGGCATCGACGGGCTGATCTCGACGGCGGCGGGCGTGCAGCGCGCCAGCGCGAAATCGACGCTGGCGATCGTGGGCGATCTCTCCGCGCTCTACGATCTCAACGCGCTGGCGCTGCTGCGTCAGGCGTCAGCCCCGTTTGTGCTGATTGTGGTCAACAACAACGGCGGTCAGATTTTCTCCCTGTTGCCAACGCCGCAGAGCGAGCGCGAGCGCTTCTATCTGATGCCGCAGAACGTGCAGTTCGAACACGCCGCGGCGATGTTTAGCCTGAAATACCATCGCCCGGAAAGCTGGGAACAGCTGGACGCGGCGTTAAGCAGCGCCTGGAAACAGCCGGGCGCGACGCTGATTGAGCTGGTGGTGAACGAGGCTGACGGTGCGCAGTCCCTGCAAAGCCTGCTGGCGCAGGTGAGCCAGCTGTGATCCTCTCGGGCGTGCAGCAGGCCGGAAAACCCGGCTATCCCTGGCTGGTCTTTTTGCACGGTTTTTCGGGCGACCGCCGCGAGTGGCAGAGGGTCGGTGAAGGGCTCAGCGATTATCCCCGGCTGTATCTGGATCTGCCGGGTCACGGTGGATCCCGGAATCTGGGCGTGACGGGGTTTGACGAGATGAGCACGTTGCTCACCCGAACCCTTCTTAGTTACAACATACTTAAATTCTGGCTCATCGGGTACTCCCTCGGCGGCCGCATTGCGATGTTTCATGCCTGCCAGCAGCCGAAGGGGCTGCAGGGCGTGATGGTGGAGGGAGGACACCCGGGCCTGCAGGAAGCCGATGCGCGAAATGCGCGGCTGGCGTCCGACCGCCGCTGGGCAACGCGTTTTCGCACCGAACCGCTGGATAAGGTGTTCGCTGACTGGTACCAACAGCCCGTGTTCGCCTCCCTTACGGACGCCCAGCGCGAGGCTCTTATTACCCTGCGCAGCCAGAACAACGGCGCGACGCTGGCGATGATGCTCGAGGCTACCTCGCTGGCCGTGCAGCCGGATTTGCGTGCCGCGCTTAGCGCACGCGATTTCTCTTTTGACTATCTCTATGGCGAACGGGATGAGAAGTTCGCGGCCCTTGCCGCGGAAGTGAACGCCGTTCGCCATACCATTCCCAATGCCGGACACAACGCCCACCGGGAAAACCCCGATGCGGTTATCGCGAGTCTGGCTCAGATACTGCGTTATCGAATAAAGGACACTCTATGATCTATCCTGATGAAAACATGCTCTACGCCCCGGTTGAATGGCAGGACTGTTCCGAAGGCTACACCGACATTCGTTACCACAAATCCACCGACGGCATTGCCAAAATTACCATCAACCGTCCGCAGGTGCGTAACGCCTTCCGTCCGCTGACCGTGAAAGAGATGATTCAGGCCCTGGCGGATGCGCGCTACGACGACAACATCGGCGTGATTGTCCTGACCGGCGAGGGCGATAAAGCGTTCTGCTCCGGCGGCGATCAGAAAGTGCGCGGCGACTACGGCGGATACCAGGACGATGCGGGTACCCACCACCTGAACGTCCTCGATTTCCAGCGTCAGATCCGCACCTGTCCAAAACCGGTGGTGGCGATGGTGGCAGGCTACTCCATCGGCGGCGGTCACGTGCTGCACATGATGTGCGATCTGACCATTGCCGCCGAGAACGCCATCTTCGGCCAGACCGGTCCGAAAGTGGGGTCCTTCGACGGCGGCTGGGGCGCCTCGTACATGGCGCGCATCGTCGGGCAGAAAAAAGCCCGCGAAATCTGGTTCCTGTGCCGTCAGTACAACGCTCAGGAAGCGCTGGATATGGGCCTGGTGAATACCGTGGTACCGATTAGCGATCTCGAAAAAGAGACCGTGCGCTGGTGCCGTGAAATGCTGCAAAACAGCCCGATGGCGCTGCGCTGCCTCAAAGCCGCTCTCAACGCCGACTGCGACGGACAGGCGGGTTTGCAGGAGCTGGCGGGCAACGCCACCATGCTGTTCTACATGACCGAAGAGGGTCAGGAAGGGCGCAATGCGTTTAACGAAAAACGCCAGCCGGATTTCAGCAAATACAAACGGAACCCGTAATGCGTCGCGCGCAGGTTTACCGCTGGCAGATACCGATGGACGCGGGCGTGGTGCTGCGTGAACGGCGGTTAAAAACCCGTGACGGTTTCTTCGTGCATCTGCAGCAGGACGAGCGGGAAGGCTGGGGCGAAATTTCACCTCTGCCGGGCTTTAGCCTGGAGTCGCTGGATGACGCGCAGTCAGCATTGCTGGCGTGGGCGGACGCGTGGCGTGAGGGCGCGGATCCGGCGTTGCCGGAGGTGCCTTCCGCGGCTTTTGGCATCAGCTGCGCGCTGGCGGAGCTGGACGGCAGCCTGCCTGAAGAGGCTAACTACCGCGCGGCACCGCTCTGTACGGGCGATCCTGACGAGCTGTTCGCGCTGCTCTCCGCCATGCCGGGCGAGAAAGTGGCGAAAATTAAAGTCGGTCTCTACGAGGCGGTGCGCGACGGCATGGTCGCTAACCTGCTGCTGGAGGCGATCCCCGACCTTCATCTGCGTCTGGACGCTAACCGCGCCTGGACGCCGCTCAAGGCGCAGCAGTTTGCAAAGTACGTCAACCCGGCGTACCGCAGCCGCATTGCCTTCCTGGAAGAGCCGTGCAAAACCCGCGATGATTCGCGCGCGTTTGCCCGCGAAACGGGGATTGCCATCGCCTGGGATGAAAGCCTGCGTGAGGACGATTTTGAATTTATCGCCGAGCCCGGCGTCAGCGCGGTGGTGATTAAACCGACGCTGACCGGCAGCCTGGCGAAGGTGCGCGAGCAGGTCGCGGCAGCGCACGCCTCGGGGCTGACGGCGGTCATCAGCTCGTCGATTGAGTCCAGCCTTGGGCTGACCCAGCTGGCGCGCATTGCCGCCTGGCTAACGCCGGATACGATCCCCGGCCTCGACACGCTGAACCTGATGCAGGCCCAGCTTATCCGCACGTGGCCAGACAGCGCGCTGCCGTGCCTCGACGTCGCGGCGCTGGAGCCGTTGTTATGAGTTTTTCCGACTGGCCGTGGCGGCACTGGCGCGCGCAGTTTGCTGATAAACCGGCCCTGAGGCTGAACGACGAGGTGCTCAGCTGGCAGCAGCTGTGCGCCCGCGTCGACCGCCTTGCGGCAGAGTTTCATCTGCAGGGCGTGGAGGAGGGCAACGGCGTGCTGCTGCTGGCCCATAATCACCCGCATACCCTGCTGGCGTGGCTGGCGCTGCTCCAGTGCGGGGCGCGCATTCTTCCCGTTAATCCGCAGCTGCCGCGCCCGCTGCTGGACGTGTTGCTCCCGCAGATGACGCTGCGCTTTGCGCTGGTGCTGGACGGTACCTTTGACGGTCTTCCTGGTCTGAGCATGCGCGAGCGCGCGGGGGAAAATCGCGTTGCGTGGCAACCGGCGCGTCTGGCGTCGATGACGCTAACCTCCGGCTCCACCGGGCTGCCGAAAGCGGCGGTGCATACCTGCGACGCCCATCTCGCCAGCGCGCGCGGCGTTTTGTCGCTGATGCCCTACGGTGAAGACGACGACTGGCTGCTTTCGCTGCCGCTGTTTCACGTTTCCGGGCAGGGGATTTTATGGCGCTGGCTGCAGGCCGGCGCGCGGTTAACCGTGCGCGAGAAACAGCCGCTGGCGCAGGCGTTGCGCGGCTGTACGCACGCCTCGCTGGTGCCGACCCAGCTCTGGCGTCTGCTTAATGCCCACCAGGCTGTTGCACTGAAAGCGGTGCTGCTGGGCGGGGCCGCCATCCCTGTGGAGTTGACGCAGCAGGCGCGCGAGCAGGGGATTCACACCTTCTGCGGCTACGGCCTGACCGAGTTTGCCTCTACCGTCTGCGCGAAAGCGGCGGACGGCGAGCCGGACGTAGGCTATGCGCTGCCGGGCAGAGAGGTGCAGGTGGTTAACGGTGAAGTCTGGATCCGGGCAGAGAGTATGGCCTCAGGCTACTGGCGGGACGGCGAACTAGTTCCGCTGACCAACGCGCAGGGATGGTTCGCCACCCGCGATCGCGGTGAATGGCATGACGGCCGCCTGACGATCCTCGGCCGCATGGACAACCTTTTTTTAGCGGCGGAGAAGGGATCCAGCCGGAGAGCCTTGAGCGTGTTATCGCCCGCCATCCGCAGATTAACCAGGTGTTTATCGTCCCGCTGGACGACGCCGAGTTTGGACAGCGTCCGGTGGCGGTGGTGGAGTGCGAGCCGGGAACGGATATCAGCTGTTTACCTGACTGGGTCAGGGATAAGGTAGCGCGTTTTGAGCAACCCGTCCGCTGGCTGCTGTTGCCGACCGAACTCAAAAATGGCGGCATTAAAGTCTCGCGCCGCGCGTTGCAGCAGTGGGTGAACGCCTCGCTGAAGGGATAATAGCCGTTTCAAATAATTACAATCTACTGACCTGCCGCACGCAGAGTGCTTGATCCCCGGGAGACTCCGGTTAAAATCTCGCGGTTTTGGGACTTCTTTATAATAATTGTGCGGGATCACGACAATGAAAAAAGTGGCATTCGTGGGCTTCGGCCTGATGGTTGTATCTGCGGCGGCTAACGCCATCAGCATTAGCGGCTCGGCGGGTCAGGATTATACCCACCTGGGCTTTGGCATGGGTACCGAGACTTCCGGTCTGGCGATGACCGGCGGCTGGACGCATAACGATGACGACGGCGACGCGGCGAGCCTCGGCCTGGGTCTCAACATTCCTCTTGGCCCGTTCCTGGCCACCGTCGGCGGTAAAGGTATCTATACCAACCCAAATGACGGTGACGAAGGGTACGCGGCGGCAGTGGGCGGCGGCCTGCAGTGGAAAATTGGCGACAGCTTCGGCCTGTTTGGTGAGTACTACTACTCTCCAGATTCCCTCTCAAGCGGTATCGAAAGCTATGAAGAGGCCAACGCCGGCGCGCGCTGGACCATCATGCGTCCGATTACCATCGAAGCGGGCTATCGCTATCTGAACCTGGCCGGCAAAGACGGCAACCGCGACAACGCGCTGGCCGACGGCCCGTACGTGGGCGTCAGCGCAGGCTTCTAATCACTCCGGCGCGGCGTTCTGTCGCGCCAGTTTCTCTCTTCTCCACCCCGCGTTTGCGCTATAGTGTTTTGACCAAATAAGCGGGAGAACATAATGATTAACGTGGAGATGTTATCCACCGGCGACGAAGTGCTGCATGGACAAATTATCGATACCAATGCTGCCTGGCTTGCCGATCTTTTCTTTGAGCAAGGATTACCGTTAACGCGCCGCAATACGGTGGGCGACAATCTTGAGTCGCTGGTCGCTATTCTGCGCGAGCGCAGCGAGCACTGCGACGTGCTGATTGTGAACGGCGGACTCGGCCCCACCGGTGACGATCTCAGCGCGCTGGCCGCCGCCACCGCAAAAGGCGAAGGGCTGGTGCTGCATGAGGCGTGGCTTTCGCAGATGGAGCGCTTTTTCTCCGAACGTGGCCGCGTCATGGCCCCCAGCAACCGCAAACAGGCTGAAATTCCCGCCAGCGCCGAGCTGGTCGATAACCCGGTGGGTACCGCGTGCGGGTTTGCCATGCAGCTGAACCGCTGCCTGATGTTCTTCACGCCGGGCGTGCCCTCAGAATTTAAAGTGATGGTCGAGCAGCAGATCCTGCCGCGCCTTCGCGATCGTTTTACCCTGCCTGAACCGCCGCTGTGCCTGCGACTGACCACCTTTGGCCGCTCGGAAAGCGATCTGGCCCAGAGCCTTGACCCTCTCCCGCTGCCGCCGGGCGTCTCCATGGGCTACCGCTCCTCCATGCCGATCATTGAACTCAAGCTGACAGGCCCGGCCGAACAGAAAGAGGCGATGCTGGCCCTGTGGCCCGAGGTGCAGCGCGTGGCGGGCGAAAGCCTGATCTTTGAAGGGACGGAAGGGCTGCCCGCGCAGATTGCGACGCATCTGCAGTCGCGTCAGCTGAGCGTGACCTTAAGCGAGCAGTTCACCGGTGGCCTGTTGGCGCTGCAGCTGTCGCGCGTCAACGCGCCGCTGCTGGCCAGCGAAGTGGTGCCGTTCCAGCAGGAGACCCTGGCGCAAACCGCCCGCTGGGCTTCCGAGAGAAGGGTGAAGCATTTTGCCGGGCTGGCGCTGTTTGTCGGGGGGCTGGACGAGGAACATCTTAACTTCGCGCTGGCGACGCCGGAAGGCACCTGGGCCATGCGGGTAAAAATGAGCATCACCCGCCACAGCCTGGCGGTGCGTCAGGAGGTTTGCGCTATGATGGCGCTGAACATGCTGCGCCGCTGGCTGAATGGCAAAGAGGTTGCAAGCGAGCACGGCTGGATTAACGTTGTCGAGTCGCTGTTCGTGGAGTAATGCGTTGGCCGGGGCGTTTAGCCCCGGCCGTGTTCAGCCCAGCGCCTTCGCCAGCAGGGCGATCGGATGTTCGCAGCGCTTGCTGGTGGACATCTCAATCTGCCACTTGCAGGTTTCGCAGTCCGTTACCACGATATCCGCGCCGCTCTCTTCAATCTGACGGAACAGCGGGGCGCCGATCGCCTGTGACGTTTCGTAGTTTTCCCGCTTAAAGCCGTAGGTTCCTGCAATCCCGCAGCAGCGCGAGTCCAGCACCGTCAGCTCCAGCCCCGGGATTAACCGCAGCAGCTCAAGCGTATAGAGCGACCAGCCCATTTTCTCCATATGACACGGCGTGTGATACACCACTTTCAGGGGTAATTTCCCCAGCGGCAACGTCTGCCCGCTGTCCAGCTTACGCCACAGGAAGCGTGTCGCCAGCTCGATGTGCTCGCGCAGGCCGGTATTATCCACGTCCAGCAGATGCGGGTACTCGTCGCGCAGGGTGAAGGTACAGGTGGACGAGGTCGCCAGCACCGGAATACCTTTATCGACAATCGCTTCGCGCAGGGAGGTGACATTGCTCTGAGCCTGCCTGCGCGCTTTATCGGTAAACCCGTTGGCGATCAGCGGTACGCCGCAGCACTTCTCTTTGTTCAGTAGCTGAACGCCCGTTCCCATGGCGTTCAGCACCTTCAGCAGATCTTTACCCAGCTGCGGGTGGTTGTAATTCACATAGCAGCCGTGGAAAAAGGCCACCTGGTCGGCATACTTCGCCTGCTCCGCCGCGACGGATTTGTACCAGCGGCGGAAGGTGCCGTGAGAATATTTCGGCAAGCTGCGGTGATGGTCTATCTTCAGCGTCGCATCCAGCAGCTGGCGCACCGGCTTGAGCGAGGTCGCGGCATTCACCAGCGGGGCAAAGGGCGTCGAGACGCTGCCCATCAGATCGGTGTGGCTCAAAATAGCGTCACGCAGCGTCGGCTTTTGCGTGCTGTAGCGCGCCCGGGCGCGCTGGATGATATCGCCGATTTTCACATCCGACGGGCAGGCGACTTCGCAGCGTTTGCAGTTGATGCAGTATTTCAGCGCCTCGTCGTACAGCTTGCCGTCCTTCAGACGCAGACGCTCGCCGTCCGGTCCGGCCTGCTTTGGCCCGGGATAGCGTGGGTTCACCCCGCTCACCGGGCAGACGGTGGTACACACCGTGCATTTAATGCAGCTTTCAAAACGGGTGTCGTTCATTGTTCAGCCTCCGTGCGCTGGCTAATCTGCTCTGCCACATACAGCGCCGTGACGGCGCAGACCCCGCCACCGCATCCCTGGGCAATGGGATCGTACCCGCCCAGCAGCGAGCCGATGGCAAAGAGATTTCTGACGGGCTTACCGGAAAGTTGCGGATGTAGCTGGTTATCGACAATCACGCCGAACTGCTGCCAGGGCTGCGGCGAGAAGAAATCACTTTGATACCAGTCCGCGCGGGAGGATCGCTGGCGAACATCGAGCCCCATAATAGCTTCCCGGATGCCCTCCCGGCTGCTCAGCAGCCCGTTGCTGAAGAAGCTGCCGCTTGCCAGCACCGTATAGCGGGCACGAAGCGGAATATCGTCGTGGTTGCGCGTCCAGACTTCGCTCACCGCGCCGTCGGTCAGGGTGATTTTTTTCACCTCATCACCCGCCATCCACACGCCGCCCTGCGCGACAAACTGGCGCTGGAGCTGGGTATGCAGGCGAATGCCGGGTACGGAAGGGGGCAGCGTGGGCAGCAGGCCGAGCGTGCAGGGCAGACGATCCGAGAGCCAGCGCCAGAGCCGGTTGTCGCGTAAACCAAAGCAGGCGGGCATCAGCAGGGAGTCGCAGCCGTCGCTGAGCGGCCTGAGCGCGTCATACAGCAGCGGCCATTTGTCCTCGTTATCCAGAAAACGGGCGATATTCACCGCGCGAAACTCGCTCGGGTTATCGCGCAGGACATCAAGCTCGGGCAGCTCTATCTCTGCCGTTTCGGCATTGACGCCCTGGCGACAGAGCGACGCGGCCGCGAGATGGGGCTGAAAATCCAGAAAGCCGCTAATGCCCACGACCCGCACGCGCGCGGCATTGAAGGGAGCAACGGGCACTTCTTCCGGGCTGAGCCAGGCAGGGCGCAGGGTGCCGAGCGGGGTGACGCGCTGGTGATTGAGCCGGGCGCTTCCCTTCAGACGCGCGCCGCAGTCCGCCAGCAGCGCTTCGGTTTCCAGCGCAAAGCGGTCAATATGCTGGGCGCCAATCAGGTGATACGGGTGCTCCGGCGGCAGCTTGTCGCGGTACGCTTCGTCCACCAGATCCAGAGAGCCCGACGAGAAGTGCAGGGCGCTCTGGCCCCGGGTGATAATGGCGCAGCGCAGCCCCTGCTTCGAGAGCTTGATGCCGCAGAGCAGGCCTGCCAGCCCGCCGCCGACGATTACGGTATCAAATTTCATCGCGTTGCTCCTTCTCAAGACCGCAAAGCCCCTGGTAGACCCAGCGGGTAAATTCGCTTTCGCGCAGGGCATCGCCCCAGGCGACAGGCTGAATACCTTTCCAGCGCTCGTTTAAAAACGCGCTGAGCTGATCGAGCGACTGGGTGGCGGTGGTGGTATGAAAACGCTGCAGCAGCCCGGCGGCACGACAGGCGCACAGCTCGCCCTGACAGGTACCCATTCCCACGCGGGTGCGGCGACGAAGATCGAGCAGGCTTGTGACCGTCAGGCTCTCCACCGCGTACTGCACCTCACCGGCGGTGACGGCTTCGCACTCGCACACCAGGCTGCGGCTCAGGCGTCCTTCACCGAGCCACTGCGGCGTTCTGTCGCCGTGGCGGTAAATCGCGGATCCGCGCAGCGGCGCGGGCAGGGAGATGATTTTTTGCAGCGTTTTTTCGGTGGACTGCCGCGAGCCGGGCAGCGGCTGGTCTGCCGTCACGCACCGTTCGGTATTCCCCAGCTTGCGGCAGACGGCATCGGTCGCCCACTCGGCCATCAGGCGGTAGGTCATCAGCTTGCCGCCGGTGATGGTGATAAACCCGTCCATGCCGTCGCGCTCGGCGTGATCGAGCAGCACGATGCCCCGGCTGACGTTACGTCCGCTCGGGTCGTTGTCGCTGGCAACCAGCGGACGCACGCCCGCGTAGGCGCGCAGAATACGCGTCTGCGCCATCACCGGGGCCAGTTTTTCCCCTTCGCGCAGCAGGACGTCGACCTCTTCGGCGGTCACGCGGTTGTAGTCAATCTCGCTGTAGTCGACGTGGGTTGAGGTGGTACCGATTAACGAAATGGTGTCGCCCGGAACGAGGATATCGGCGTCGGACGGTTTGCGGCAGCGGTTGATCACGTGGTTATTGATGCGGTGGTCGAGGATCAGCAGCGAGCCTTTCGCCGGGAACATGCGCACCGACAGATCCGCGTATTCCGCGATGCGCTGTCCCCAGATCCCCGCCGCGTTGACCACCACGGCGGCATACAGCTCGCTGTGTTCGTTATATTGCGTATCAAGGATCCGCACGCCGCAGATGCGATTCCCCTCGCGGATAAGCCCGGTCACTTCGTGCCCGGTCAGGATGCGCGCGCCATGCTCGCGGGCGTCCAGCATATTGGCGGCCGTCAGGCGGAAGGGGTCAACGGTGCCGTCAGGCACTTTCACCGCGCCGATAAGCGCCGGGTTAACCGACGGTTCCAGCCGCCGCGCCAGCGCCGGGTCCATGGCCTCAGCCTGAATGCCCGCCGCAGTGCAGGCGGTAATAAAGGTGTCCTGAAAGGCGAGATCATCTTCGGGAAGAGTAATAAAGAGGCCGTTGGTTGGCTCAATGCAGTGGCGGGCGATACGCTTGAGGATCTGGTTTTCAGCAATACATTCGCGTGCGGATTCACCGTCGGTAACCGCATACCGCGCTCCGCTGTGCAGCAGGCCGTGGTTACGCCCGGTTGCGCCCGTGGCGATATCGTGGCGCTCCAGCAGCGTGACGCTTAAGCCGCGAAGGGCGCAGTCGCGTGCGATCCCGGCGCCGGTTGCGCCACCGCCAATGATTATCACATCGCTGTAGCGAGGATCGTGAATGGTCATTGTTTACCCTCTATGTTCGTTTTTTTATCATTTAGCCATATCAATAGTGTGGTTTGTTTGATTTCGAGCATAAACGCGCGAAATTCGAAAGTGGAACGTGATTTCATGCGCTTTTTTGCGCATTCTGTCATATTTCTGTAACAATCTGTGCGTTGATTCACAGTAACAATCACCGTGATTTCTTAACATCCCCGCCTCTGGAATTCAGGTGCGAGCCACCTGCCCATTCAATTCAAGGCCACGGAGGCTGTTATGCTCAGTATCTTCAAACCTGCGCCGCACAGGGCGCGTCTGCCAGAGGCAGAAATTGATCCGCTATACCGCCGTCTGCGCTGGCAAATTTTCCTGGGGATCTTCTTCGGGTACGCGGCGTACTACCTTGTACGTAAAAACTTCGCGCTCGCCATGCCGTATCTGGTGGAGCAGGGCTTCTCCCGCGGCGATCTGGGGTTCGCGCTGTCGGGGATCTCAATCGCCTACGGTTTTTCCAAATTCATCATGGGTTCCGTGTCGGATCGCTCGAATCCGCGCGTGTTCCTGCCCGCCGGCCTGATCCTGGCGGCCGCGGTCATGCTGTTCATGGGCTTTGTGCCGTGGGCGACGTCCAGTATTGCGATTATGTTCGTGCTGCTGTTCCTCTGCGGCTGGTTCCAGGGGATGGGGTGGCCGCCGTGCGGACGTACCATGGTGCACTGGTGGTCGCAGAAGGAACGCGGCGGCATCGTGTCGGTGTGGAACTGCGCGCATAACGTCGGTGGCGGTATTCCGCCGCTGCTGTTCCTGCTGGGGATGGCCTGGTTCAACGACTGGCACGCTGCGCTGTATATGCCTGCCTTTGGCGCCATCGTCGTGGCGATTTTCGCCTTCGCGCTGATGCGCGATACGCCGCAGTCCTGCGGCCTGCCGCCGATTGAAGAGTACAAAAACGACTATCCGGATGATTACAGCAAGGAGCACGAAGAAGAGCTGACCGCAAAACAGATCTTCATGAAGTACGTCCTACCGAACAAGCTGCTGTGGTACATCGCGGTGGCGAACGTGTTCGTTTACCTGCTGCGCTACGGCATTCTGGACTGGTCCCCGACCTACCTGAAAGAGGTGAAGCACTTCGCGCTGGATAAATCGTCCTGGGCCTATTTCCTGTATGAATATGCTGGGATCCCGGGCACGCTGCTTTGCGGCTGGATGTCGGACAAAGTGTTTAAAGGCAACCGCGGCGCGACGGGCGTGTTCTTTATGACCCTGGTCACCATCGCGACCGTCGTTTACTGGCTCAACCCGCCGGGCAACCCATCAGTTGACATGGCCTGCATGATCGTTATCGGCTTCCTGATTTATGGTCCGGTAATGCTGATTGGCCTGCACGCGCTGGAACTGGCGCCGAAAAAAGCGGCAGGCACGGCGGCAGGATTTACCGGTCTGTTCGGCTATCTGGGCGGTTCGGTCGCGGCGAGCGCCATCGTGGGCTACACCGTAGACTTCTTCGGCTGGGACGGCGGCTTTATGGTGATGATCGGCGGCAGCGTGCTGGCGGTACTGCTGCTCATTGTGGTCATGATCGGTGAGAAACGTCACCACGCGGAAGTGCTGGCGCGTCGTCAATAAGGAGCATTGCGATGAAATTATCTTACGTAACAACCGGCCTGCTGCTGGCGGGCCTGATGACAGGCTCCGCGCTGGCGGCGGATAAAATCGTTATCGCCCACCGCGGCGCCAGCGGCTATCTGCCGGAGCATACGCTCCCGGCGAAAGCGATGGCCTATGCCCAGGGCGCGGATTATCTGGAGCAGGATCTGGTGATGACCAAGGATGACCAGCTGGTCGTCCTGCATGACCACTATCTGGACCGCGTGACGGACGTGGCGGAGCGTTTCCCGGACCGCGCGCGCAAAGATGGTCGCTACTACGCCATTGATTTCACCCTGGCTGAGATCCGTTCCCTGAAGTTTACCGAAGGCTTTGAGATTGAAAACGGCAAGAAGGTGCAGGTCTATCCGGGACGTTTCCCGATGGGCAAATCTGACTTCCGGATCCATACCTTCCAGGAAGAGATTGAGTTTGTTCAGGGGCTGAACCACTCAACCGGTAAAAATATCGGCATCTACCCGGAGATCAAAGCGCCGTGGTTCCACCATCAGGAAGGCAAAGATATTGCCGCGAAGACGCTGGAGGTGCTGAAACAGTACGGCTACACCAGCAAGAAGGACAAAGTTTACCTGCAGTGTTTTGACGCCGCCGAGCTGAAGCGCATCAAAACCGAGCTGGAGCCGAAGATGGGCATGAACCTCAATCTGGTTCAGCTGATTGCCTATACCGACTGGAATGAAACCCAGGAGAAGCAGCCGGACGGCAGGTGGGTGAACTATAACTACGACTGGATGTTTAAGCCGGGCGCGATGAAGCAGATTGCGCAGTACGCCGACGGCATCGGGCCGGATTACCACATGCTGGTGGCGGAAGGCTCAGCGCCGGGCCACGTGAAGCTGACGGCGATGGTGAAGGAGGCGCACGCCAGCAGGATGCAGGTGCATCCGTATACCGTGCGTGCAGACCAGCTGCCGCCGTATGCCACGGACGTGAATCAGCTTTATGAGGTGTTGTATAACCAGGCGGGCGTGGACGGACTGTTTACGGATTTCCCGGATAAAGCGGTGAGCTTTTTGAAGGATTAACGCTGAAATTGCCGGGTGGCGGCTGCGCCTTACCCGGCCTACGAACTGCGGTTTTGTAGGTCGGGTAAGCGAAGCGCCACCCGACGCAATCACATCTCGATCTCAATATCGCCTTTCGCCCGGCAGCAGCAGGGCAAAATTTCCCCTTCGTTGATAAAGGCCAGCGGTTCGGTCAGCCAGTCCACCTGGCCGGCGACCAGGCGGCAGCGGCAGGAGCCGCAGTAGCCGGAACGACACTGGTACTCTACTTCTACCTGATGCGCCTCAAGCGCCACCAGCAGAGAAGGGTGCTCCTCCCGACACAGTACCTCAGTGCCGGAAAGACTTAACGTGACGCGTGACATCAGAGCTGGAAGTTGCTCAGGTCGTCGGTGTTGACTTCAGAATCAATCTGACCGACCAGATAAGAGCTGACTTCCACTTCCTGCGGCGCAACCTGCACGTTATCGGACACCAGCCAGGTGTTGATCCACGGAATCGGGTTAGAACGCGTCTGGAACGGCAGGTCAAGACCGACGGCCTGCATGCGGATGTTGGTGATGTACTCAACGTACTGGCACAGGATGTCTTTGTTCAGGCCAATCATGGAGCCGTCGCGGAACAGGTAGTCTGCCCACTCTTTCTCCTGCTGAGCCGCCAGCACGAACAGGTCGTAGCACTCCTGCTTGCACTCTTCGGCGATTTCCGCCATCTCCGGATCGTCCGTACCGCTGCGCAGCAGGTTCAGCATGTGCTGGGTACCGGTCAGGTGCAGGGCTTCATCGCGGGCGATCAGACGGATGATTTTGGCGTTGCCTTCCATCAGCTTGCGCTCGGCAAAGGCGAAGGAGCAGGCAAAGCTCACGTAGAAGCGGATCGCTTCCAGCGCGTTGACGCTCATCAGGCACAGGTACAGCTGTTTTTTCAGCGCGCGCAGGTTCACGGTGATGGTTTTACCGTTCACGTTGTGCGTACCTTCGCCCAGCAGATGCCAGTAGCTGGTCATCTCGATCAGCTCGTCGTAGTAATGGGCAATGCCTTCCGCGCGCTTCTGGATCTGCTCGTTGGTAACGATATCATCAAACACCACCGCCGGATCGTTCACGATGTTGCGGATGATGTGGGTGTAAGAGCGGGAGTGGATAGTCTCGGAGAACGCCCAGGTTTCCACCCAGGTTTCCAGCTCCGGAATGGAGATCAGCGGCAGCAGCGCCACGTTCGGGCTACGACCCTGAATGGAGTCCAGCAGCGTCTGGTACTTCAGGTTGCTGATGAAGATATGTTTTTCGTGATCCGGCAGCGACTGGTAGTCAATACGGTCGCGGGAGACGTCCACTTCTTCCGGGCGCCAGAAGAAGGAGAGTTGCTTTTCAATCAGCTTTTCGAAGATGTCATATTTTTGCTGATCGTAGCGTGCCACGTTGACCGGCTGGCCGAAGAACATCGGCTCTTTGAGCTGGTCGTTTTTCGTCTGTGAAAAGGTGGTATATGCCATGAGTGTGTCCTGTCTTACGAAATAAAGGCGGGGATATCCCCGCCCTTCATTAGATCTTACATGCGCCGCTTTCGCAGCCATCGTCCTGAATTGACGGTACCAGGTCGTCCTGCGCGTCTTCCGCACCGTCACGGGTGTTGTGATAGTACAGGGTTTTCACGCCAAATTTGTAGGCGGTGAGCAGGTCTTTCAGCAATTGCTGCATCGGTACCTTGCCGGACGGGAAGCGCGTCGGGTCATAGTTGGTATTGGCAGAGATCGACTGGTCGATAAACTTCTGCATGATACCCACCAGCTGCAGGTAGCCATCGTTGTTTGGCATTTCCCACAGCAGCTCGTAGTTGTTGCCCAGCGTTTCGTAATCCGGTACCACCTGGCGCAGCACGCCGTCTTTCGACGCTTTGATGCTGACGTGGCCGCGCGGCGGTTCAATACCGTTGGTGGCGTTAGAGATCTGCGAAGAGGTCTCGGACGGCATCAGGGCAGAGAGCGTAGAGTTACGCAGGCCGTGGGTCTTGATGGACTCGCGCAGGCCTTCCCAGTCGAGATGCAGCGGCTCGCTGACGATCGCATCCAGGTCTTTCTTGTAGGTGTCGATTGGCAGAATGCCTTTCGCGTAGGTGGTTTCGTTGAACCACGGGCACGCGCCTTGCTCTTTCGCCAGCTCGTTAGAGGCTTTCATCAGGTAGTACTGAATCGCTTCGAACGTCTGGTGCGTCAGGTTGTTAGCGCTGCCGTCGGAGTAACGCTTGCCGTTTTTCGCCAGCCAGTAGGCGAAGTTGATCACGCCGATACCCAGGGTACGGCGGCCCATCGCACCGCGTTTAGCGGCCGGGATTGGGTAATCCTGGTAGTCCAGCAGGGCGTCGAGCGCGCGAACCGCCAGCACGGCCAGCTCTTCCAGCTCGTCCAGGCTCTTAATCGCGCCCAGGTTGAACGCGGAAAGTGTACACAGCGCGATTTCGCCGTTTTCGTCGTTCACGTCTTCCAGCGGTTTGGTCGGCAGGGCGATCTCCAGGCACAGGTTAGACTGGCGCACTGGCGCAACTACTGGATCAAACGGACTATGGGTGTTGCAGTGGTCCACGTTCTGGATGTAGATACGGCCGGTAGAGGCACGTTCCTGCATCATCAGGGAGAACAGGTCTACCGCTTTCACGCGCTGCTTGCGGATGCTGTCGTCTTTTTCGTATTTTGTGTACAGACGCTCGAACTCGTCCTGATCGGCAAAGAACGCGTCATACAGGCCTGGAACGTCGGACGGGCTGAACAGCGTGATGTCTTCGCCTTTCAGCAGACGGGTGTACATCAGCTTGTTGATCTGCACGCCGTAGTCCATGTGACGCACGCGGTTGCCTTCCACGCCGCGGTTGTTTTTCAGGACAAGCAGGCTTTCCACTTCCAGGTGCCACATCGGGTAGAACAGAGTCGCAGCACCGCCGCGCACGCCGCCCTGAGAGCAGGATTTTACTGCCGTCTGGAAGTGTTTATAGAACGGAATACAGCCGGTGTGGAACGCTTCACCGCCGCGAATCGGGCTGCCCAGCGCGCGAATGCGACCGGCGTTGATGCCGATACCGGCACGCTGGGAAACGTATTTCACGATGGCGCTGGAGGTGGCGTTGATGGAATCCAGGCTGTCACCACACTCGATCAGTACGCAGGAGCTGAACTGACGGGTTGGGGTACGCACGCCAGACATGATTGGCGTCGGCAGTGAAATCTTGAACGTGGATACCGCATCGTAGAAACGCTTCACGTATTCCAGACGGGTGTCACGCGGGTAGTTAGAGAACAGGCAGGCGGCCACCAGAATATAGAGGAACTGGGCGCTTTCGTAGATCTCACCGGTTACACGGTTCTGAACCAGGTATTTGCCTTCGAGCTGCTTCACCGCCGCGTAGGAGAAGTTCATGTCGCGCCAGTGATCGATAAACCCGTTCATCTGCTCGAACTCTTCTTCCGTATAGTCTTCCAGCAGATGCGTGTCGTATTTGCCCAGCTCAACCATTTTCACTACGTGATCGTAAAGCTTCGGCGGCTCAAACTGGCCATAGGCTTTTTTACGCAGATGGAAAATCGCCAGACGTGCAGCGAGGTACTGATAATCCGGTGCTTCGCGGGAGATGAGGTCAGCCGCTGCTTTAATGATTGTTTCGTGGATATCAGACGTTTTGATGCCGTCGTAGAACTGAATGTGAGAGCGCAGTTCAACCTGGGAGATAGATACGTTGTTCAGTCCTTCTGCTGCCCAGTCGAGAACTCGATGGATTTTGTCCAGATTGATACGCTCGGTAGTACCGTCGCGCTTTGTCACCAGCAGACTCTGATTCATGTGGGTTTTACCTGTCCGTGAAATAAAAAATATCCCCCGTTTATCCACAGATCCGCCTTGTGACTAACTCTGTGGATAAATACTACATATAGGGGGTTTGCGATAAGAAAAACGCTATATGGTGAGTATTCTAGTATCGAATCTTTTCAGCACAAGGGTTGATTTTGACGTTAAATTGAGGTTGTGAAAGGGTAAAAAAGGCTAAGTCCTCGTACCGTAAGGCCTGGAAGACATGTCAATAATTAAGAAAAAAAATTCAAAATTTGATCGAGTGCTGATTTCTTCAACGGGAGGTCAGAATTGCGCAACATGATGTCGCGCAATCTTTATAAGAATAACGAATGACGTTAGTCGTTTTTGGCGGTTGTGTGCAACATATAGTTAACATCAACGCCCGGTGCGAGTTTGAATTTATCGGTCAGCGGATTGTAGTGCAGGCCGGTGATGTGCTGCTCTTTGAGCCACGTCTGGTCAACCCAGCCTAACAACTCCGCAGGCTTAATGAATTTCTTCACGTCGTGCGTCCCTTTCGGCACCATGCGCAGCACATACTCCGCGCCGACAACGGCCATCAGCCAGGCTTTACCGTTGCGGTTTATGGTTGAGAAGAAGACCTGGCCGCCCGGTTTCACCAGTTTTGCACAGGCGTGCACCACCGACTGCGGATCGGGAACGTGCTCCAGCATCTCCATGCAGGTCACCACATCGTACTGTTGGGCGTGTTTTGCCGCGTGCTCTTCCACGGTTTCCTGCACGTATTCCACCTGTATGCCGGACTCAAGCGCGTGAAGGCGGGCAACCTGGAGCGGTTCAAAGCCCATATCCAGGCCCGTAACATTCGCCCCTTCGCGCGCCATGCTCTCAGCCAGGATGCCGCCGCCGCAGCCAACGTCGAGCACTTTCTTACCGAACAGACCGCCGGAACGCTCCGCGATATAGCCCAGACGCAGCGGGTTAATGCGATGCAGCGGTTTGAACTCACCTTCGAGATCCCACCAGCGGGACGCCACCGCTTCAAATTTGGCAATCTCTTCGTGGTCAACGTTGTGAGCCACCGGGGATTTTTCGGCATTCATGGGCGCTTTTACTCCTTATTTAGCAAGACAAAGGAGTATATCAGGCAATCCCCGTGAATAAAGCGTATAGGTTTACCTCAATCACCTCGGCTGTGTTATAATTTGCGACCTTTGAATCCGGGATACAGTAGAGGGATAGCGGTTAGATGAGCGACCTTGCGAGAGAAATTACACCGGTTAACATCGAGGAAGAGCTGAAGAGCTCCTATCTGGACTATGCGATGTCGGTCATTGTTGGCCGTGCGCTGCCGGACGTCCGCGATGGCCTTAAGCCGGTACACCGTCGCGTACTATACGCCATGAACGTATTGGGCAATGACTGGAATAAAGCCTATAAAAAATCTGCCCGCGTCGTCGGTGACGTCATCGGTAAATATCACCCGCATGGTGATACCGCCGTTTATGACACCATCGTTCGTATGGCGCAGCCATTCTCCTTGCGTTACATGCTGGTAGATGGTCAGGGTAACTTTGGTTCAGTCGACGGCGACTCCGCTGCGGCGATGCGTTATACGGAAATCCGTATGTCGAAAATCGCTCATGAGCTGATGGCCGACCTGGAAAAAGAGACCGTTGATTTCGTCGATAACTACGACGGCACCGAGCGCATCCCAGATGTGATGCCAACCAAGATCCCGAACCTGTTGGTTAACGGTTCGTCCGGTATCGCGGTCGGTATGGCAACCAACATTCCGCCGCACAATATCACCGAGGTGATCAACGGCTGCCTGGCCTATATCGACGATGAAGACATCAGCATTGAAGGGCTGATGGAACACATCCCGGGTCCGGACTTCCCAACGGCGGCGATCATCAACGGTCGTCGCGGTATTGAAGAAGCGTACCGCACCGGCCGCGGCAAGATTTACATCCGTGCCCGCGCCGAAGTGGAAGCGGACGCTAAAACCGGCCGTGAAACCATCATTGTTCACGAGATCCCGTATCAGGTGAACAAAGCGCGTCTGATTGAAAAAATCGCCGAGCTGGTAAAAGAAAAACGCGTTGAAGGCATCAGCGCGCTGCGTGACGAGTCTGACAAAGACGGTATGCGCATCGTGATTGAGATCAAACGCGACGCGGTGGGTGAGGTTGTGCTGAACAACCTGTACTCCCAGACTCAGCTTCAGGTCTCCTTCGGTATCAACATGGTTGCGCTGCACCATGGTCAGCCGAAGATCATGAACCTGAAAGAGATCCTGAGCGCGTTCGTGCGTCACCGCCGTGAAGTGGTGACCCGTCGTACCATCTTCGAACTGCGCAAAGCGCGCGACCGTGCGCACATCCTTGAAGCGCTGGCGGTTGCGCTGGCCAACATCGACCCGATCATCGAACTGATCCGTCGTGCGCCAACCCCGGCGGAAGCGAAAGCCGCCCTGATTTCTCGTCCGTGGGATCTGGGTAACGTCGCCGCGATGCTGGAACGTGCGGGCGATGACGCAGCGCGTCCTGAGTGGCTGGAACCTGAATTCGGCGTGCGTGACGGTCAGTATTACCTGACTGAACAGCAGGCCCAGGCGATTCTGGATCTGCGTCTGCAGAAACTGACCGGTCTTGAGCACGAAAAACTGCTCGACGAATACAAAGAGCTGCTGGAACAGATTGCTGAGCTGCTGCACATTCTGGGCAGCGCAGAGCGTCTGATGGAAGTGATCCGTGAAGAGCTGGAGCTGGTCCGCGATCAGTTCGGCGATGCGCGCCGCACCGAAATCACCGCGAACAGCTCTGATATCAACATTGAAGATCTGATCAACCGCGAAGACGTGGTGGTCACCCTGTCTCACCAGGGCTATGTGAAGTATCAGCCGCTGACCGACTACGAAGCACAGCGTCGTGGCGGTAAAGGCAAGTCTGCAGCTCGTATTAAAGAAGAAGACTTTATTGACCGCCTGCTGGTGGCGAACACCCATGACACGATCCTCTGCTTCTCCAGCCGCGGTCGTCTGTACTGGATGAAAGTTTATCAGCTGCCGGAAGCGAGCCGCGGCGCGCGTGGCCGTCCAATCGTTAACCTGCTGCCGCTGGAAGCGAACGAACGTATCACCGCCATCCTGCCGGTACGCGAATACGAAGAGGGCGTGAACGTCTTTATGGCGACCGCCAGCGGTACCGTGAAGAAAACCGCGCTCACCGAGTTCAGCCGCCCACGTTCCGCCGGGATCATCGCGGTGAACCTGAACGAAGGCGACGAGCTGATCGGTGTGGATCTGACCTCCGGTTCTGATGAAGTGATGCTGTTCTCTGCGGCCGGTAAAGTGGTGCGCTTTAAAGAGAACGCCGTCCGTGCAATGGGTCGTACCGCTACGGGCGTTCGTGGTATCAAACTGGCTGGCGAAGACAGCGTTGTTTCTCTGATTATTCCGCGCGGTGAAGGGGCTATCCTGACCGTGACGCAGAATGGTTACGGTAAACGTACGGCGGAAGGGGAATACCCAACCAAGTCTCGCGGCACGCAGGGCGTTATCTCTATCAAAGTGACCGAGCGCAACGGTTCCGTTGTGGGCGCGGTGCAGGTAGACGATGCCGACCAGATCATGATGATCACCGATGCCGGTACGCTGGTGCGTACCCGCGTGTCTGAGATCAGCGTGGTTGGGCGTAACACCCAGGGTGTGATCCTCATCCGTACAGCGGAAGATGAAAACGTGGTCGGTCTGCAGCGCGTTGCTGAGCCGGTGGATGACGAAGAGCTCGATTCCATCGACGGTAGCGTTGCGGAAGGCGATGATGATATCGCGCCGGAAGCCGACACCGACGATGACGTAGCGGATGACGCTGACGAGTAATGTCTCCTGATGCAAAAAAGGGCCGGATTCCGGCCCTTTTCTTTTGCACAAGCAGATAAGTCAACGTTGCGACCTGGCGCGTTTACCGCTACCTTAACCACATTCTTTTGACCCCGACGGCGGAGCCTCGCCCCCTTGAAATACCTCGTCTCCTTTCGTACTACGCTGAAAGTTTCTCGCTATCTGTTTCGGGCGCTGGCGCTCTTGCTCTGGCTGCTGGTGGCCTTGTTCTCGGTGTTTTACATCGTTAACGCGCTGCACCAGAAAGAAGCGGAGATCCGCCAGGAGTTTAACTTAAGCTCCGACCAGGCCCAGCGCTACATTCAGCGAACGTCTGACGTGATGAAGGAGCTGAAGTATATTGCCGAAAATCGTCTGACGGCGGAAAACGGCATCCTTGCGCTTCGCGGGCGGAATGACAATACCGAAGTCCCGGACTTCCAGCCGCTGTTCCCGGACTCCGATTGTTCCACCATGAGCAATACCTGGCGCGGGTCGCTGGAATCCCTTGCCTGGTTTATGCGCTACTGGCGCGACAATTTCTCCGCCGCCTATGACCTGAACCGCGTATTCCTGATTGGCAGTGAAAATCTCTGCATGGCTGACTTTGGCCTGCGCGACGTGCCCGTTGAGCGTGACGATGCGCTGAAAAGCCTGCATGAACGTATTGTGAAATATCGCAATGCGCCGCAGGACGAGCGCGGGAATAACATCTTCTGGGTTAGCCAGGGCCCGCGCCCGGGCGTGGGCTATTTCTACGCTCTGACGCCGGTGTATCTCGGCAATCGCCTGCAGGCGCTGCTGGGGATTGAGCAGACCATCCGCATGGAAAACTTCTTCACCCCGGGCAGCCTGCCTATGGGGGTGACCATTCTGGATGAAAACGGTCATCAGCTGATCTCACTCGCCGGGCCGGATAACCGGTTAAACGTCGAACCGCACTGGATGCAGGAACGGTCGTGGTTTGGCTATACCTCGGGCTTCCGCGAACTGGTGCTGAAGAAGAGCCTGCCGCCTTCGTCGCTGAGCATTGTCTACTCGGTGCCAGTGGACATGGTGCTTGAGCGGATACGGATTCTCATCATGAATGCCATTCTGCTGAACCTGATCGCGGGTGGTGCGCTGTTCACCCTGGCGCGCATGTACGAGCGGAAAATCTTTATTCCGGCCGAAAGCGACGCCCAGCGGCTGGAGGAACACGAGCAGTTTAACCGTAAGATTGTTGCCTCGGCGCCGGTGGGGATCTGTATTCTGCGTACCCAGGACGGAACCAATATCCTGAGTAACGAACTGGCGCATAACTACCTGAACATGCTGACGCATGAGGACCGGCAGAGGCTGACGCAAATTATCTGCGGCCAGCAGGTTAACTTTGTCGACGTGCTCACCAGCACGCACACCAACCTGCAGATCAGCTTTGTGCATTCCCGCTATCGCAATGAAAACGTGGCGATTTGCGTGCTGGTGGATGTCTCCGCGCGCGTGAAGATGGAAGAGTCGCTGCAGGAGATGGCGCAGGCCGCGGAGCAGGCCAGCCAGTCGAAATCGATGTTCCTTGCCACCGTCAGCCACGAGCTGCGAACGCCGCTGTACGGGATCATCGGTAACCTCGACCTGCTGCAGACCAAAGAGTTGCCGAAAGGGGTCGACAGGCTGGTGACGGCAATGAACAACTCCTCCAGCCTGCTGCTGAAAATCATCAGTGATATTCTCGACTTCTCTAAAATTGAGTCTGAGCAGCTGAAAATCGAACCGCGGGAGTTTTCGCCGCGCGAGGTCATGAACCACATCAGCGCCAACTATCTGCCGCTGGTGGTGCGTAAACAGCTGGGGCTCTACTGCTTTATTGAACCTGACGTGCCGCTGACGCTGCACGGCGATCCGATGCGCCTGCAGCAGGTCATCTCAAACCTGCTCAGCAACGCCATCAAATTCACCGACGTTGGCTGTATCGTGTTGCACGTTTGCCGGGCGGGGGATTACCTGAGCATTCGCGTGCGCGACACGGGCGTCGGCATCCCGGCGAAGGAAGTGGTCCGCCTGTTCGACCCGTTCTTCCAGGTCGGGACTGGCGTGCAGCGTAACTTCCAGGGCACCGGACTGGGGCTGGCGATTTGCGAGAAGCTCGTCAGCATGATGGACGGCGATATCTCTGTGGATACCGAGCCCGGCATGGGCAGCCAGTTCACCATCCGCATTCCGCTCTATTCGGCGCAGTATCCGGCAAAAGCGACGGTGGACGGGCTGAGCGACAAGCGCTGCTGGCTGGCGGTGCAGAACGCCTCGCTGAATGACTACCTGACGGCGCTGCTTGCCCACAGTGGAGTCAGGGTGTGTCTCTATGAAGGTCAAACACCGGATGTGGACGATGTGCTGATCGCCGACGAGATGCCGGAGCAGCCGTGGCAGGGGAGGGGGTCGGTGCTCTTCTGCCGTCGCCACATCGGCATTCCTGTCGAGCGTGCGCCTGGGGAATGGGTACACAGCGTTGCAACGCCGCACGAGCTGTTGAGCCTGCTGGCGCGTATCTACAAAGTGGAGCTGGAAGAGCGCGACGGCGCGGGCGGATTGCCGTCACCGGAGTCTCTGGCGTCGGTAAATGACGATATGATGATTCTGGTGGTGGATGACCATCCGATTAACCGTCGCCTGCTGGCTGACCAGCTGGGATCGCTGGGCTACCAGTGCAAAACCGCCAATGACGGCGTGGATGCGCTGAATGTGCTGAGTAAAAATCATATTGATATCGTGCTTAGCGACGTCAACATGCCAAACATGGACGGCTACCGTCTGACGCAGCGCATCCGACAGCTGGGCCTGACGCTGCCGGTGGTGGGCGTAACGGCGAACGCGCTGGCGGAAGAGAAACAGCGTTGTCTGGAGTCAGGCATGGACAGCTGTCTGTCGAAACCGGTGACGCTGGACGTGCTGAAGCAGACGTTGTCGATTTACGCGGATCGCGTGAGAAAAACCAGAATATAAAAAAGGCCCGTAAGGGCCTTTTCGTTTTTTCACCCTCTCCCCGCGGGAGAGGGACTGGGTGAGGGCATCAGGCCGCACACCCGTCCGGAATCAATCCTTGTCCGTTGCGCTCAGCGTAACGGAGGAGAGATAGTTCAGCAGAGCAATATCGTTGTCCACGCCCAGCTTCATCATCGCTGATTTCTTCTGGCTGCTGATGGTTTTAATGCTGCGGTTCAGCTTCTTGGCAATCTCGGTTACCAGGAAACCTTCTGCGAACAGGCGCAGAACTTCACTTTCTTTCGGGGACAGGCGTTTGTCACCGTAGCCACCCGCGCTGATTTTTTCCAGCAGACGAGAGACGCTCTCAGGCGTGAACTTCTTGCCTTTCTGCAGCGCAGCGAGCGCTTTTGGCAGATCGGTCGGGGCGCCCTGTTTCAGCACAATCCCTTCGATGTCCAGATCCAACACCGCGCTCAGGATCGCCGGGTTGTTGTTCATGGTCAGAACAATGATCGAGATATCCGGGAAGTGACGTTTAATGTATTTGATGAGCGTGATCCCATCACCGTATTTGTCTCCAGGCATGGAGAGATCGGTAATGAGCACGTGTGCATCAAGCTTTGGGAGGTTATTGATCAGTGCTGTAGAGTCTTCAAATTCACCGACTACATTCACCCACTCGATCTGTTCAAGTGATTTGCGAATACCGAACAGTACAATCGGATGGTCATCGGCAATAATTACGTTCATATTGTTCATGTATAAGGCTACCTTGCTACAGCAAGCTTTTGACGTAGGCGTCAATGTCGCTGATGTATTTTTCAATGCCAGAGGCATCTTTCTCACGAATTAGATGTTCCAGCGTTTCACATAACTGCTTGCCGGGAACCAGATTAAGCATGGCAAACACCCCTTTAAGCCGGTGTGCTGTCTGTGCCAGCGCTGCAAAATCATTCGCAGCGGACTCAGTATACAACCGCTTAACATCATCTGGTACTGTATCAACAAAGAGTGAATAGTATCCGCTGGCGTGAAGCTCGGCATTTTCATTGCCGCCTAACGGTGACTCCGTTATCTCTTCCTGCGCCAGCTGCTCTTCTATTAGTTGTAGTACAGCTTCCTGCATCGCATTGCTTATATTAAAGTTGACGCGCAGCTGGCCAGGGCCGATTTTCCGCACGCCTGACTCATCATCGCTTAAAAGCAAGCCGGAGGCAGTAAGATTAGACGGATTATCAGTTAAAAACAGATCAAATTCTTGACTTGCAAGTCTTTCATCCGGCGTGATGCAGGCCGCACCCCAGTTTTCTAACTGACGAACGACAATATTGCGGATTTCGTTCGAGGTCACGTCGACCATCACCACGACGTCATCCAGCAGACGTTCTTCATCTTCTTCCTGCGGATTGGCCGCCATTTTCACATGCAGAGAATAGCGGGTGCCGAGGGATTCACGGGCTTTGATATTCAGGTGGCCGCCGAGCTTACGCGCCAGCTGATCGCACAGCCAGAAGGTCAGGGCATTGGCCTTGCCGTAGCGATCGCTCTGCGTGTCATTCAGGAACGGGAAGTGCAGATTATCAATTTCACTTGTTGTGACGCCTTCCCCGGTGTCCAGGATGCGGAACGTCAGACGGTCTTCTGCTGACTCCTCGGTGCTGACTTCAAGGGTGATCTTGCCGATCTGCGTGGTGGTCACGGCGTACTGAATAATCATCAGCAGAATGCGGCGCAGCGCTTCGCGATCGCCGTGGCGTTCGTCATTCGCAGGGAGATTGTTATTGATCAGCAGCTGCAGCCCTTTGCGCTTAATGACGGGCAGCACTTCCGGCACCACTTCATCGATCAGATCCTGAATGGAGAAGAGGGCTGGCGTTCCCTTCCAGAAATCATTCTCCAGCATGTTCGCCAGCTGGATCTCATCAACCATTCTGACCAGCGAATCGGCCTGGCAGGCAAGCTGGTGGCTTTCAGAAGTGTTTAACGCCGCCGCCTGGGTCGCCAGCGTTTTTAACGGCTGCTTGAAGGCATCGCCAATGTTCTGCATAAATGCGGCGCGCCCCTGCTGGTTTTTCTCATACAGCCTTTGCGCCTGCTTGAGCTTTTTATTGACCAGCACTTCGCGATCCTGGTCGCGAATAATGAAGATTTGCGTGCGGGGAGCCACCTGGCTGCGGAACTGACGGATCTCGTACAGTTCATTGTTGATGGTTGCCTGAATCACCCCCTGGTGTTGATCCGCCATGGTGGTGATGTTCTGCAGGTTAAGATGCGGCAGCAGATGGTCGGCAATTTTGTTGCTCATCACCGTACGATTCGCCTCCTGGTCATGAACCAATACCCCAAGCGGCAGCACGGAAACAATCTCTTCATTCAGTGCACGCAATACGCGCAACTCATTGCTGGTGCCGGCCGGAACCGCAGAGGCGTCGCTCTGACGCCCCGTCTGGAAACGGAAGGTGCTGTAGCCAAACAGGGCCAGCGCCAGCAGACCGATATTCAGCAGCAGAGGCAGCAGAATATTTTGCAGGGTGTCGAGCAACAGCGTGCCAAACGGCACCTGCCACACCAGACGCATGCCGGTCGAGTTCAGCGATGAGGCAATTTCGATTTTCGAGCCGTTAAAGGAGATCGATACGCTCTCTGCGGCCTCTTTGTCGGACGCCGCACGCATGTTCTGGGTGCTGCTGTCTGGCTCCAGGCGGAAGCTGTCGAGCGGCATATCCGGCGGGATTAAATCATTAATAGGTAAATCGAAGGCTACCACCGTCGCCAGATGCCCTGGCTGGTTGAACGTGGTGCGCAGGGTAAAATAATGACCGTTTTGCCAGGCCAGACGACGCAGGGAAGAGAAGCTCTCACGTTCATCAAGGGCGTTCGCCTGCTGCAGCATCTCTGCCCGGCGGGAATCGACGATGCTGCCCACGGTTGTCTCTTTAAAGCCGGACGAGAGATCTTTTAATGGCAGCGTTGAGATCAGGATCATGCTGTTGTCCTGACCGTTCAGATAGTACATCGACCACGGCACCGTTTCGGCACCCCATAGGGTATCCAGATAGGTCGAAATACGCTGCGTCATCTCAAGCGTCGCGCTGTCGTGAGAGCCAAAGATAAGGGCCTCGGTCTTACGCTGCGGTTTTTCGAGATAATAGACATCCTGCTTAAGCCGCGTCTCCTGAAGTCCATCTCCGGACGAGGAGGTCGGGGCAGCCGCGATATTGTCGTAAATCTGCCAGGTGGCGTAGCGCCAGGTATCTATGCGCTTGTGCACGGCGTGGGTGATATCCACGACCTGATAGCTCTTATCCTTCAGCCAGGCGTTAACCGCGCTTTGTACCATCACCCCCATGGTGACTAACAGCACAACGATCAAAAGAAGAAAGAAACGGGTGATGCTCCCGGGGAGAAGGGAGAATTTGCTCGGGGCGGTAGTTTCAGTCTGACTCATTGATATCTTTAACCCGTTATGGTCGTGCTCTGTGGCGATAGGGCAGTATAAAGGGTAATAACTGAATTTCCAGCGCGACTGTCCGGGAAGAGGCGACTTTTTCTCCGTACAATATCGGCGGCAGGGAGTGCAGAAAACATGTACAAACTCGCCATGCGCGTACAAATAATCGACCCACGCCGTCAATAAATAGCACGAATTAACAAGAAATTAAGTCTTGTACTAATTTATGGACTTTGAAGAATATCCGACGAGAATTTAGTTAATAGTCGTTACAATTACGGTGCGGTAGCACAAAAAAAGAGAAGTTACGTAAAGAAAGGTAAAAAAAAACCGAATGCGAAGCATCCGGTTCAATTAGGGATAAACAGACATTCAAAACTGAATGACGGTAATAAATAAAGTTAATGATGATAGCGAGAGTTATTTTAGAGATTAGGTGCGATCTTGTTTTGTCATTCAGTGCTGTAACGGATTTTATTGTAACTCATTGATTTTTATGACTTGATTTTCCTGTTTGATTATAAGTGCTAATTTTCTAAGCTATTTGTGCTTTGTAAAAGTTCCTTGATATTTACATTTTGAAACATGTTTATGGGTAAATGAAACATCTTCAAAGTTTTCGTATCATATTCGCATTGGATTATTCTGTAATTTTGCGGAGAATGAAATTGCCGACTGGTTAATGAGGGTTAACCAGTAAGCAGTGGCAATTATAAGGCATATAACAGAGGGTTAATAAAATGAAAGTTAAAGTACTGTCCCTCCTGGTACCAGCACTCCTGGTGGCAGGCGCAGCAAATGCGGCCGAAATTTATAACAAAGATGGCAACAAATTAGATCTGTACGGTAAAGTCGATGGTCTGCACTATTTCTCTGACGACAAGAGTGCCGACGGCGACCAGACTTACATGCGTCTTGGCTTCAAAGGCGAAACTCAGGTTAACGATCAGCTGACCGGTTACGGCCAGTGGGAATACCAGATCCAGGGCAACACCTCCGAAAGCGAAAACGATGCCTGGACGCGTGTGGCGTTCGCGGGTCTGAAATTCGGTGACGCGGGTTCTTTCGATTACGGTCGTAACTACGGCGTAATCTACGACGTAACCTCCTGGACTGACGTTCTGCCAGAATTTGGCGGCGATACCTACGGTGCAGACAACTTCCTGCAGTCCCGTGCTAACGGCGTAGCGACCTACCGTAACCAGGACTTCTTCGGTCTGGTGGATGGTCTGAACTTTGCCCTGCAGTATCAGGGTAAAAACGGCAGCGTAAGCGGTGAAAACGTAGGTGGTCGTAGCCTGCTGAAACAGAACGGCGACGGCTACGGTGCATCCGTGACCTATAACCTGGGTGAAGGTTTCAGCGTTGGCGGTGCAATGTCCTCCTCCAAACGCACCGCCGATCAGAACGGCGCAAGCGTTTACGGTCATGGCGATAACGCAGAAGTCTATTCTGGCGGCCTGAAATACGATGCCAACAACATCTATCTGGCAGCGCAGTACTCCCAGACCTACAACGCAACCCGTTTCGGTACCTCTAACGGCAGCAGCCCGACTACCGCTTACGGCTTCGCTAACAAAGCGCAGAACTTCGAAGTGGTTGCTCAGTACCAGTTCGACTTCGGCCTGCGTCCGTCCGTGGCTTACCTGCAGTCTAAAGGGAAAGACATCGAAGGTTACGGCGATCAGGATCTGCTGAAATATGTTGATGTTGGTGCGACTTACTACTTCAACAAAAACATGTCCACCTACGTGGATTACAAAATCAACCTGGTTGATGAAAATGAATTCACCCGTCAGGCGGGTATCGGTACTGACGATATCGTAGCGCTGGGCCTGGTTTACCAGTTCTAATCGCTTCATCGTGTGACGTAAGGGGCCTGCTGGCCCCTTTTTTGTGTCTCGCAGATTCGAACAACTCACCCGTTTTGGTGTACTCTTGCCGCCCTGGCATGAGGATAATAATGAATGGACATGACTTTTTTACGCGCCAGCTTTCTGGCTATGCTTTTTTTCCTGACCGCGTGTGACGATTCCGCGCCCGTGGCGAAAGCCGACGCACCCGCCGCGACGGTGCTCGAAGGCAAAACGATGGGCACCTTCTGGCGCGTCAGCGTGATGAACCTCGATAAAACACGCACAGATGAGCTACGCGGCAAAATCCAGTCTCAGCTGGATGCCGACGATCAGCTGCTCTCAACCTATAAAAATGACTCGGCGCTGATGCGCTTTAACCTCTCCACCAGCACCTCCCTGTGGCCGGTGAGCGAGGCGATGGCCGATATCGTGACCGAATCCATACGCGTGGGTTATAAAACCAACGGCGCGATGGATGTGACCGTCGGACCCCTGGTAAACCTCTGGGGATTTGGACCTAATAAACAGCCGGTGACCACGCCCGAACAGGCGGCCATTGATGACGCCCGCGCCCGGACAGGGCTGCAGCATCTGACGGTGATCAATCAGTACGGACAACAGTACCTGCAAAAGGATATCCCCGATCTGTTTGTCGATCTGTCGACGGTAGGGGAAGGCTATGCGGCGGATCATCTTGCAGCGCTGATGGCCCAGGAAGGCATTTCCCGCTATCTGGTCTCCGTGGGCGGCGCGCTAGTCAGCCGGGGGATGAACGCCAGCGATAAGCCGTGGCGCGTAGCGATTCAAAAGCCGACCGATAGGCAAAATGCCGTGCAGGCGATAGTGGATATCAACGGACATGGCATCAGTACCTCCGGGAGCTATCGTAACTATTACGAGCTTGACGGGAAGCGTATTTCGCATGTTATCGATCCGCAGACCGGGCGTCCCATCACGCATAACCTGGTCTCGGTGACGGTCATCGCCCCAACCGCGCTGGAAGCGGATGCCTGGGATACTGGCTTAATGGTTCTCGGCCCGGAAAAAGCCAAAGAGGTGGTTCGTCAGGAAGGGCTGGCGGTTTATATGATCACCAAAGAGGGCGACGGGTTCAAAACCTGGAGCTCGCCGCAGTTCAATAGCTTCCTGGTGCGCGACAAAAATTAAAAAGCAAGGTTGCGGGTTTTTTATCAGTGGCACTCAGGCAGGCTCTATGTATGCTTACAAGAGGAGCCGATAATGAGAAACTCAACCTTTATTACCGATGAGGATCGCTGGCAGGCCGTGCTGGCCCGCGATCCGCTCGCTGACGAACAGTTTGTCTTCGCCGTGCAGACCACGGGTATTTTCTGCCGCCCGTCATGCCGCGCCCGCCACGCGCTGCGTAAAAACGTCCGCTTTTATCCTGATGCCCACCATGCCGTTCAGGCAGGGTTTCGCCCGTGCAAGCGCTGCATGCCGGACAAACGCGATCCGCAGGCGCAGAAGCTGGCAAAAGTGGAACACGCCTGCCGTCTTCTGGAGCAGGATCCCACGCTAACCCTTGAGGGGCTGGCGCAGCAGGTCGCCATGAGTCCTTTCCATTTCCACCGTCTGTTTAAGTCCGTGACCGGTATGACGCCAAAAGCCTGGCAGCAGGCGGCGCGAGGCCAGCGCCTGCGCACCGCGCTTGCACAGGGTGACAAAATTACCGACGCCGTGCTGGCGGCGGGCTTTCCCGACAGCAGCAGCTATTATCGCAAAGCCAACGATGCGCTGGGCATGACGGCGAAGCAGTACCGCAAAGGGGATGCGGCAGTGCGTTATGCCATCAGCGACTGCTCGTTAGGACGCTGTCTGGTTGCGGAAAGCGAGCGGGGGATCTGTGCGATCCTGCTGGGTGACAGCGATGAAGAATTAGCCCAAGAGCTTGCCGCGCATTTTCCAAAAGCAGTGCATGCGCAGCTGGAAGAGGATTTCGCACAGCGGATCCAGCAGGTGATTGCCAGTATCGATCACCGCGACGTACCGCTTGCGCTGCCGTTGGATATTAGCGGAACCGTGTTCCAGCAGCGCGTCTGGCAGGCCCTTCGCAACATTCCCTGCGGCGAAACGGCAAGTTACCGGCAGGTGGCGCAGGCGATTGGTCAACCTAATGCGGTACGCGCCGTTGCCGGAGCCTGTGCGGCAAACACGCTGGCGATTGTGATCCCCTGTCATCGCGTGGTTCGTAACGACGGCGCGCTGTCGGGTTACCGTTGGGGGACGGCGCGAAAGGCGCTATTACTGAAACGTGAGGCGAAACGCCAGGAGAGATAATGCTCGATCTTTTTGCGGATGCTGAACCCTGGCAGGAGCCGCTTGCGCCGGGAGCGGTGATCCTGCGCCGTTTTGCACTCTCCCGTGCGGCGGCGCTGCTTGCCGGTATCGACGAGGTGACGGCTGTTTCGCCGTTTCGCCATATGGTGACGCCGGGCGGCTACACCATGTCGGTGGCCATGGCCAACTGCGGCGAGCTGGGCTGGGCAACGAACGAGCGGGGCTATCTGTATGCCCCGAACGATCCCGCTACCGGCCAGCCGTGGCCCCCGATGCCCGCGATTTTTCAGTCTCTCTGCCACGAGGCCGCCGTGGCAGCGCAGTATCCTGACTTCCGGCCGGATGCCTGCCTGATCAACCGCTACGCCGTCGGTGCGAAGCTCTCGCTGCATCAGGACAAGGATGAACCCGATCTGCGCGCGCCTATCGTCTCGGTATCATTAGGTTTGCCTGCCGTCTTCCAGTTTGGGGGATTACGTCGCAACGACCCGCTCAAGCGCATCATGCTGGAACATGGCGATGTGGTGGTGTGGGGCAGGGAGTCGCGGCTATACTATCACGGCATTCAGCCGCTGAAGCCCGGGGTCCATCCGCTGACGGGTGAATACCGTTTCAACCTGACCTTCCGTCAGGCGGGGGCGAGTAAACAAAAATAAGAATTATTCTTGATGTACACGCAGGGCAGTTTACACTGCTGGCTGATTTTTATTGTCCGGATTGCCTGCATGCAACTACTTCTCCTCGTCTGGCGTCAGTATCGCTGGCCCTTCATCGCAGTAATGGCGTTAAGCCTCGCCAGCGCCGCGCTGGGTATTGGCCTGATCGCGTTTATTAACGTGCGGTTGATTGAAATGGTCGATACCTCGCTCTCCGTTCTGCCGGAGTTTCTCGGCCTGCTGCTCCTGCTGATGGCGGTTACGCTCGGTTCCCAGCTGGCGCTGACCACGCTCGGGCACCATTTCGTTTTCCGTTTGCGCAGTGAGTTTATCAAGCGGATCCTCGATACTCAGGTAGAGCGCGTTGAGCAGCTCGGCAGCGCATCCCTGCTGGCGGGGCTGACCAGCGACGTGCGCGCCATTACCATCGCGTTCGTTCGGCTGCCGGAGCTGGTGCAGGGGATCATTCTGACCTTTGGCTCGGCTGCCTATCTCGCCTGGCTCTCCAGCAAAATGCTGGCGGTGACCGCGCTGTGGATTGCTATTACCATCTGGGGCGGCTTTATGCTGGTGTCGCGCGTCTACAAACACATGGCGGTACTGCGCGAAACCGAAGATAAGCTTTATAACGATTACCAGACGGTGCTGGAAGGGCGCAAAGAGCTCACCCTGAACCGCGAGCGCGCTGAGCATATCTTTAATCATCTCTATATCCCGGACGCGCGCGAATACCGTCATCATATTATTCGCGCCGATACCTTCCACCTGAGCGCGGTGAACTGGTCAAACATTATGATGCTGGGTGCCATTGGCCTGGTATTCTGGATGGCGAACGGCCTGGGCTGGGCGGACACCAACGTCGCGGCAACCTACTCGCTGACGCTGCTGTTTTTGCGCACGCCGCTGCTCTCAGCGGTCGGTGCGCTGCCCACCCTGCTGAGTGCGCAGGTGGCATTTAATAAGCTCAAAAAATTCGATCTCGCGCCGTTTAAAGCCGAATTCCCGCGCCCGCAGGCCTTCCCGAACTGGCAGACGCTGGAGCTGCGTAACGTCACGTTCCGCTATCAGGACAGCGCCTTCTCCGTGGGGCCGGTCAACCTGACGATCCGCCGCGGTGAACTGCTGTTCCTCATCGGCGGCAACGGCAGCGGTAAATCTACGCTGGCGATGTTGCTGACCGGACTCTATCAGCCGCAGTCGGGCGAGATTTTGCTGGACGGCAAGGCGCTGAGCGCGGAGAAGCCCGAGGATTACCGCAAGCTTTTCTCGGCGGTGTTCACCGACGTCTGGCTGTTCGATCGGCTCCTGGGGCCGGAAGGGCAACAGGCTAATCCTGCGCTGGTGGAAAAATGGCTGACGCAGCTGCAGATGTCGCACAAGCTGGAGTTACAGGACGGGAAGATCCTCAACCTGAAGCTTTCCAAAGGGCAGAAAAAGCGCGTGGCGCTGCTGCTGGCGCTGGCGGAAGAGCGTGACATCATCCTGCTGGATGAGTGGGCTGCCGATCAGGACCCGCATTTCCGCCGCGAGTTTTATCAGGTGCTGCTGCCGCTGATGCAGGAGATGGGCAAAACCATTTTCGCCATCAGCCATGACGATCACTACTTCATACATGCTGACCGCCTGCTGGAGATGCGCGACGGCAAGCTGAGCGAGCTGACCGGTGAAGAGCGAGATGCGGCCTCGCGTGACGCGGTGGCGCGCACAGCCTGATGCCCTCACCCTAACCCTCTCCCACAGGGAGAGGGGATAGATCGTGGCCGTAATGCCGCTTTTTTCTCCATCCCGCCCCGTTGTTTATTCTTATTTACATATCCCCGCGCTATGCTTAACCCCAACTCATTTAATGGATTTATGATTGATGTCGGTATTAAAGAAAAACAGCGCCAGACAGCGTGACCAGGAGCGCGCGCGACTCATCTGGCTTCTCACGACCGATAAAGCGGTCACTTCTACGCTTTTAGGCAAACTCACCCTGGCTGAGCAATATGATGTCGGCACCCTGGCCGACGATATTGCTGAGGTAGGTGCGCTGGTTGCTCATTTACCCCCGCCGGATCTGGCGGATACCCTTGAAGCGCTTCCCTCGGAAGAGCGTCACGCCCTGTGGCGTCTGGTGCAGGATCACGAGCGCGGGCAGGTGCTGCTTGAGGCCTCCGAAAACGTCTGGGACGACCTGATCGACGAGATGAGCGACCGGGATATTCTCGACGCGGTGCAAACCCTGGATATCGACGAGCAGATTTACCTCGTTCAGCACCTGCCGCGAAACCTGACCGGTCGCCTGCTGGCGTCACTGCCTGCCGATGAACGCGCGCGCGTGCGTCAGGTGATGCATTACGAGAAAAACAGCGTCGGCGCGATCATGGAGTTCGGCGTTATCACGGTGCGACCGGACGTCACGCTCGGTACCGTGCAGCGCTATCTGCGTCGTCTGGGCAAAATGCCGGATAATACCGATAAACTGTTTGTCACCTCGCGGGATAAAACCCTGCTCGGCGAGCTGGAGCTGAAAACCATCCTGCTCAACAGCACCCAGCGGAAGGTGAGCGAGGTGATGGAAAACGAGCCGATGGTCTTCTCCCCGGAAGACGATGCGGAGAAAGCGGCGCGTACCTTCGAGCGTGACGACCTGGTGAGTGCCGCCGTCGTGGATTCCGTCGGCAAACTGATGGGGCGTCTGACCATCGATGAGATCGTTGACGTGGTCTATGAAGAAACCGACAACGACCTGCGCGCGCTCGGCGGGATCAGCGCCGAAGATGACGTCCATGCCTCCGTCGGCAAGGCGGTAAAAACGCGCTGGGCGTGGCTGGCCATTAACCTGTGTACCGCGTTTATCGCCTCCCGGGTGATTGACGGGTTTGAACACACCATTTCTCAGCTGGTGGCGCTGGCCTCGCTGATGCCGATTGTGGCCGGAATCGGCGGCAACACCGGAAACCAGACCATCACCATGATCGTTCGCGCGCTGGCGCTGGAAAACATTCAGCCAGGTAACTTTTCGTGGCTCATTTTTAGAGAGATGGGCGTCGCGCTAATTAACGGCCTGGTGTGGGGCGGGATTATGGGCGGCATCACCTGGTGGCTGTACGACGATATGGCCCTGGGCGGCGTGATGATGCTGGCGATGGTGCTGAACCTGCTGGTAGCGTCGATAATGGGCGTGATTATCCCGCTGACGATGACCAAACTGGGGCGCGACCCCGCGGTGGGGTCGAGCGTGATGATCACCGCCATCACCGATACCGGCGGTTTCTTTATTTTTCTTGGGCTGGCGACGGTTTTTCTTCTTTAAGCCGACGCTTAATGCGGGCGGGAAGGAGTGCCATAACGATAATCCCGCCCAGCACGCCAATCGCCAGATTGCCGGTTGATACCGTGGCGGCTACGGTGACCAGCATGACGACCGTTTCTGCAATCGGGGCCGTTTTCACCGTGGCTGGCTGAAGGCTGTGCCAGCTGAAGGTTTTGACGGCGACAATCGCCATAATACCCGCCAGCACCGCCATCGGGATTTTGGCCATCACGTCGCTGAGCGCCGTCACCAGGATCAGCAGCACAATGCCCGCCGCAAAGGTTGAAATGCGGCTTCGACCTTTCCCCATCTCCACGTTGACGATGGTTTGTCCGATCATCGCGCAGCCTGCAATCCCGCCATAAAAACCGGCCAGAATATTGCCGACGCCTAGTCCAATGCTTTCGCGGCGTTTACCTGACGGTGTCGCGGTCAGCTCATCCACCAGCTTTGCCGTCAGCAGGGATTCCAGCAGGCCGACAAACGCGATGCTCAGCGCGCACGGCCAGATAATGCTCAGCGTCTGCACATTGAGCGGGACCAGCAGCTCGGTAAGACCCGGCAAACCGCCGCTCATGGAGCCTTCATCGCCCACGGTCGGCAGGATTTGACCGGTTGAAACGGTGAATAAGGTAAGCACAACAATCGCAATCAGCGGGGAAGGGATGCTTTTGATATAGCGCGGCACCCACAGCACGATCAGCAGCGTCAGGACGAACAGGCCCACAATCAGCGGGCTTCGGCTCCAGAAATGCGGTACCTGAGCGAAGAAGATCAAAATGCCCAGGGCGTTAACAAACCCGGTCATGACCGACTGGGGTATAAAGCGCATCAGCCTTGCCATGCCCAGCACGCCAAACAGAATCTGAATCACGCCCGCCATCAGCACGGCGGGAAGTATGTACTGTACGCCGTGCTGATGCACCATCGGGCCAATGACCAGCGCCACGGACCCGGCCGCTGCCGTGACCATCGCCGGGCGACCACCGAGTACAGACAGGGCAAGACACAGCACCACGGAGGCGATCAGGCTGACCTTCGGGTCAACGCCCGCCACCACCGAAAATGAGATAACCTCGGGGATCAGCGCCAGGGCGGTAATCACGCCTGCCAGCGTTTCACGCGTCAGCCGCTTTGGGGAACGCAGCACGTTGGCTACGCGGTCTTCGGGGGATACAGCAGAATGGGGTAGGGACATAACAGTTCGCTGGTTAGGGCAGGCTTCCGTGCGCGCGATCACAAAACGCAACATATTAGCCAGTAAAACCGCGCTTTACCAGACGCATCGATAATTCCTTACAAACAATCCATCATTAAATTTCACAATTACAATAATTTCGTAACCTTTAAACAATATTTAAAAGTTGTTACCGTGCCCCCGCAGCTTTTTTCACCTGCAATTTCCACGCATCAAGCACTTTTACACTAAGGCATAAATTATGAAAAAAATGACTGCCATGCTCTTTTCTCTGGCCGTGGGGCTTAACACCGTCTCCATGGCGGCGAAAGCTGACGCACCAAAAGAGCAGGAAACGGACGTCCTTTTAATTGGTGGCGGTATCATGAGCGCCACGCTGGGAACCTATCTGCAAGAACTGCAGCCGGACTGGTCTATGACCATGGTCGAGCGCCTTGATGGCGTGGCGCAGGAGAGTTCGAACGGATGGAATAACGCCGGTACCGGACATTCGGCACTCATGGAACTGAACTACACGCCGCAGAAAAAGGACGGTTCCATTAGTATCGAGAAGGCGGTAGAGATCAACGAAGCATTCCAGGTTTCTCGCCAGTTCTGGTCTCATCAGGTCAACAGCGGCGTGATGCACGACCCGCACTCCTTCATCAACACCGTGCCGCACATGAGCTTTGTGTGGGGCGAGCAGAACGTCAACTTCCTGCGCGCGCGCTACGCCGCTCTGCAGCAGAGCACGCTGTTCCGCGGGATGAAATACTCTGAAGACCACGCGCAGATTAAAGAGTGGGCTCCGCTGGTCATGGAAGGTCGTGACCCGAACCAGAAAGTGGCGGCGACCCGTACCGAAATTGGTACCGACGTTAACTATGGTGAAATTACCCGTCAGCTGGTGACGTCTCTGAAGAAAAAAGAGAACTTCAACCTGCAGCTCAGCACCGAAGTGCGCGGTTTCAAGCGCAACGCGGATAACAGCTGGAGCGTGACCGTTGCCGATCTGAAAAACAACGAAGCCGAGCACGTCATCAAGGCGAAGTTTGTCTTTATCGGTGCGGGCGGCGCGGCGCTGAAGCTGCTGCAGGAGTCCGGTATTCCGGAAGCGGACGACTACGCGGGCTTCCCGGTGGGCGGCCAGTTCCTGGTGTCAGAAAACCCGGAAGTGGTGAACCGTCATCTGGCAAAAGTGTACGGCCAGGCTTCCGTTGGCGCACCGCCGATGTCTGTTCCGCACATCGACACCCGTATGCTTGACGGCAAACGCGTGGTGCTGTTTGGGCCGTTCGCAACCTTCTCCACCAAGTTCCTGAAAAATGGCTCCCTGTGGGATCTGCTCAGCGCCACGACCACCTCTAACGTCAAGCCGATGATGGACGTGGGTCTGGATAACTTCGACCTGGTGAAATACCTGATCAGCCAGGTGATGCTCTCTGACGACGACCGCTTCGAGGCGCTGAAAGAGTACTATCCGCAGGCGAAGAAAGAAGACTGGCGTTTGTGGCAGGCGGGTCAGCGCGTACAGATCATCAAGCGCGATCCGAAAGAGGGCGGCGTGCTGCGTCTGGGTACCGAAGTGGTAAGTGATAAGGATGGTACCATCGCCGCGCTGCTGGGGGCGTCACCGGGCGCGTCTACCGCTGCGCCAATCATGCTGCACCTGATGGAAAAAGTGTTTAAAGATAAAGTCGCCAGCCCGGAATGGCAGGCGAAGCTGAAAACCATTATTCCATCCTACGGCACGAAGCTGAACGGCAACGTGAGCGCGACGGAGCAGGAACTGGAATACACCAGCCGCGTACTGCAGCTGCAATACATCAAGCCACAGGCTGTGGATGCTGCGCCAAAAGCGGAGCTGAAGCCTCAGCCGGAAAACAAACCGGTTGCGGATATCGCGCTGTAAGGTAAAAGCAAAACGGTAACATCCGTTACCGTTTTTAGTGTTTTCTCCCTCTCCCGGTGGGAGAGGGGTGGGGTGAGGGCACCAGAGCGCACCCTTTCCGGGTCGGGTAAGGCGAAGCCGCCACCCGACTTAATTTCAACGTACTACCGCTTGTCCGATGTTCTCATCAGCCTTCCACACGCGATACTTCACTTCCACGTTTTCAGGCGTATAGACCACGATCGGCAGCTTGCTGTTGTAGCGCAGCAGACTGTTGTCGCCCAGATACGCCGTCACAAATTTCTTCTCTTTCTTGCCGTCCGGGCAGGCCATCATGGTGGAGACCGGAGAGGTCACTTTGTCAAAGACGTAATAGTCGTAACCCCAGCCTTCCAGGATTTTACTTTCCAGCTGACCGCCCAGACGGTGCTGGTTGCAGTCCACTTCCAGCGTCTTGCCAATTAACAGTTCCACTTTAAAGTTCGCTTCATCCTGCTGAACCGGCAGCTGAATCACCTGACGCTTCATACCTTTGTCCGCCTGCGGGTACGGAGCCACATTTTCCAGCGGCTGCTCTTTTGGGGTTTCGCTGGCGAAAGCGCTGCTGCTGACGCACGCGGCGGCGATGAGGGCGATGGCAAATTTAGGTGCGTTTTTCATTGTCATTCCTTTATGTCAAAACGATCCTGCGCAGGTTAACATAACAACGATGAATGACCGGTGTTATTTACTTACATTTTCACTATGGGTAGCGTTATGCGCTTTTAATTTACCTGTTTAGTGGTTTTTTATGCTGGTGTGGAGTCAGGTGTCAGTTCGTGTTATTTTAGACCCTATGTATTGTTATTCATCTGTAAAAGGGAAGAGAGATGGTTCGTGCAAAACTGAAAACGCCTGAAGGCCGCAAGTTCCTCCTGGCGCTGCTGGTCGTATTTATGATTGCTGCCGCATGCGTGGGGCGGGCAACCATCGTTGGCGTGATCGAACAGTACAATATCCCCCTCTCTGCCTGGACAACCAGCATGTATGTCCTGCAGTCGGCGATGATCTTCGTCTACAGCCTGGTGTTCACCGTTCTGCTGGCCATCCCGCTGGGCATTTTCTTCCTGGGTGGACGTGAGAAGCACTAAGCGTTTACCTGCAATAAGAAGCCAGCCTGCGGGCTGGCTTTTTTTATGTCTGATGTTTTTTTCCAGGATATTCTGTTTCGAACGAGGTTGTTCGACATAAAGCAGGAGATGCGCAATGTTATCCCGGTTTGCAACGCTCAGCCGGATCCCGAAAGGCGTCTGGGTGGTGGGCGGCGTCAGTATGTTAATGGATATCTCCTCGGAGATTATTCACAGCCTGCTGCCGTTGTTTATGGTCACGACGCTGGGTGCCAGCGTGATCTTCATTGGTTTGATTGAAGGTCTGGCTGAAGCTACTGCACTGTTTATCAAAGTGTTTTCTGGCGCCATCAGTGATTATCTGGGCAAACGTAAAGGACTCGCGGTTCTGGGCTACGGTCTTGGCGCGTTGAGTAAGCCGCTGTTCGCTATCGCCTCTTCGTCGGGCATGATTCTGGGGGCACGCTTAATCGACCGGGCAGGGAAGGGGATCCGGGGTGCGCCGCGCGATGCGTTGGTCGCTGACGTTACGCCGCCGGAACTCCGCGGCGCGGCTTTTGGTTTGCGTCAGTCGATGGACACCATTGGCGCCTTTCTCGGGCCGCTGCTGGCCGTAGGCTTAATGCTGCTGTGGAATGATGATTTTCGTACCATTTTCTGGATTGCGGTGATCCCCGGCGTACTCGCAGTTGCCTTGCTTTTCTTCGGCCTGCACGAGCCTAAAACCCCTGTCGAGCATAAACGAACGAATCCCATCAAACGAGAGAATCTCAGGCGCCTCGGGAAAGGCTGCTGGTGGGTCATTGGCCTGGGGGCCATCTTCACGCTCGCACGTTTCAGTGAAGCATTTCTTGTGCTTCGCGCTCAGCAGTCGGGTGTGCCGCTGGCGCTGATCCCGCTGGTGATGGTTGCCATGAATCTGCTCTATTTCCTCTCAGCCTATCCGTTTGGCAAGTTATCCGACGTGATGAGCCACACCCGATTATTGCAGTGGGGGCTGGTGGTGCTAATTGGAGCGGACATTGTGCTGGCACTGAGCACCCACTGGGCGGGCATTATTTTAGGCGTTGCGCTTTGGGGGATACATATGGGTATGACCCAGGGATTACTGGCGGCAATGATCGCTAAAACCGCACCGCCCGATCTGCGCGGCACGGCTTTCGGTATTTTTAGTCTGGTAAGCGGCGTGGGATTATTAATCGCCAGCGTGGGAGCCGGCGCGATATGGGAAACGTTTGGTGCGGAATATACGTTTTATGCCGGAGCGGTGATTTGTCTGGCTACGCTAGTATATCTGCGCAAAACGCCGGACGAGGCGAAATAAAAAACCAGCCATCAGGCTGGTTTTCAATGTGTTTTTGGTCGGCACGAGAGGATTTGAACCTCCGACCCCCGACACCCCATGACGGTGCGCTACCAGGCTGCGCTACGTGCCGACGCATAAAAAGAATACTACTCGATTCCGTTTTGAATGCAAGGGAATCTGTCGCTAACTGGTTTATTATTAATCAGTTAGCGATGAAGCGCTTCTCATCCGTCAGGACCTGAAGCAGCAGGCTCAGCTGCGGTTTCTGATCTTTCAGCCGTTCACCCTGCAGATTATACGTCTGATAATTCCCGTTGCTGTTCAGCACCAGCGTCAGCTTCGGCGTGGTCACCACCAGCGTATTATTCCCCGCAGCCGTCACCCAGCTGTGGCGGCGCGCGGCGCTGAAGAGATCCTGCCCCTGCGAATACTCGTTTGCTGGCGTGCTGACGTGCAGCAGGCGTTGCATCAGGGTGGTCATCACATCTTTATGCTCGGTGAGCATATTGATGCGCTGCGCCGGGGTGCCAGGCCAGTGGATCACCAGCGGAACCTGCAGATTCGGGCGAGACCAGCTCATACTCTTCGTCTCGTCACCTAGCGGCACGCCATGACCCGCGGTCACGATCACCACGGTGTTGTCCAGCTTGCCTGACTCGCGAAGCGCATCAAGCACGCGGCCTATCTGCGCATCAACATCGCCAGCCGCGTGACCGTAGCGGCGCGCAAAGTCACTCTTATTGCTGTCAGCAAGCGTTGTGCCGTTAAAGGCAACCCATGAGAACCAGCGGTTATCTTCCTGGGCGTAGCGCTGCAGCCAGTTTATCCATTGGCTGGCGGTCTGCGCGTCGGACTGTTTTTGCGCCGTCGGCAGTGAGAAATCGGACAGCAGCGCCTGGCGGTAGAGCGGGCTGTTAAAGCCATCGGAGGAGAACAACCCTAACTGATAGCCTTGCTGATTCAGCCCGGTGATCAGCGCCGCAGGCGTGCGGGTAGACAGTACGCCGTCCATGTAGCCGGCTGAAATGCCATAGAAGAGGCCAAAGATGCCCGCATCGGCGGTGTTACCGGAGCTCATATGCTGAGTAAACGAGACGTTCTGACTCGCGAAAGCGGCCAGCGCAGGCATCTGCTTCTCGAAACGGGAATAGTTCAGGCCATCGACGGTGATCAGCAGGACGTTTTGCCCGCGCCCCATATCGCGGTAGTTCAGGTCGCTCAGAGGATACTGAACGCTGACGGCTTCCGGATTACCCTGCTCGATAAGACGGCGCTGGTACTCCTGCGCATCAAGCAGGCCGTGTTTCTCGAGGAAGCGACGGGCCGTCATCGGGTACGAGAGCGGCAGGTTCGCGCGCTGCATGGTAATAGGGCGATAGAAGTTTGCATCCGCCCAGATATACATGATGTGCGAACTGATAAAGGAGACGAAAAAGAGCGCGGCGACGGGCTTCGCATAATGGCGTCGCCGGGTCAGGCTGCGGAGCTTTTGCCAGCTCCAGGTAGCGAACAGCATCTCAATCAGCAGGATCACCGGGACGCTGATAAACATCAGCTGCCAGTCACGGGCCGTTTCGTTCTGGTCGGGGTTAATCACCAGTTCCCAGACGATGGGGTTGAGGTGCAGGTGGAAGCGGGTGAACACTTCACTGTCGATAAGCAGCAGCGTCATCCCCACCGTCGCAAGGATGGCGGACAAGAACCGCATCAGACGCTGCGACATGACGATAAACGTCAGGGGGAACAGGATCAGCAGATAGGTGGCGAAAACCAAAAAGCTAAAGTGACCCACAACGCTCATCCAGGAGTAGATACGCCCGGTTAGCGTTGTTGGCCAGTCTGCGACAAACAGATAACGACAGCCAATGACCGTCGCCAGCAGAATGTTGAACAGGGCAAACCAGTGCCCCCAGCTGACCATCTGGGAGACTTTTTCACGGTAGCGCTGACGATTCGTCACCATAAACTGTTGTTCGTATCCCTTAATGGGCCGGATCGTTGCTGACGGACGACTGTAAAGCCTGGGCGAACGATTTTGCGATCGCCTGACGCTGAGCCGGAGCAACGCTGGTGTTAATCAGGTTGGTGACCATATTTCCCAAAACCATCAGGGAGAGATCGGTCGGCGTTTTATGTTTTTCCAGTACGTTGACCAGCTCACTGAGCAGTTGTTCAACGTGTTCATCACTGTAGCGGGAATGTTGTGGCATAAATCAAAATCAGTTTGTTGATGAAAGGGCAACATATTACCGTAGCAACAGCTTTTTTTCCCCTTTTTTATCTGTTGTTGCACACATGTCCTGGTGGTGGTTGAATACCGCCCGGTCTAAAAGGAGAGTTTATCATGAGTCTGGAAATCAACCAGATTGCCTTGCACCAGCTTATCAAGCGTGATGAGCAAACCCTTGAAGTGGTGCTGCGCGATTCGTTACTGGAACCCACGGCGACCGTGGTGGAGATGATGGCAGAGCTGCATCGCGTCTATAGCGCCAAAAATAAAGCCTATGGCCTGTTCAGCGAAGAGAGTGAACTGGCTGATAGCCTGCGCCTGCAGCGTCAGGGCGAAGAGGATTTCCTGGCGTTTAGCCGTGCCGCAACCGGGCGTCTGCGCGACGAACTGGCGAAATATCCGTTCGCCGACGGCGGGATCGTGCTGTTCTGCCACTATCGCTACCTGGCGGTCGAGTATCTGCTGGTTACCGTGCTGAATAACTTAAGCAGCATGCGCGTGAACGAGCAGCTGGATATCAGCTCAACGCATTATCTGGATATCAACCATGCGGATATCGTGGCGCGTATTGATTTGACCGAATGGGAAACCAACCCGGAGTCGACCCGCTACCTGACATTCCTGAAGGGGCGCGTGGGCCGCAAAGTGGCGGATTTCTTTATGGATTTCCTAGGTGCCAGCGAAGGTCTTAACGCCAAAGCGCAGAACAAAGGGCTGCTCCAGGCGGTGGACGACTTCACGGCTGAAGCGCAGCTCGATAAATCTGAGCGCCAGACCGTGCGTCAGCAGGTCTACAGCTACTGCAACGAACAGCTGCAGGCAGGGGAGGAGATCGAGCTGGAGTCCCTGTCAAAAGAGCTGGCCGGCGTCAGCGAAGTCAGCTTCCAGGAATTCACCGCGGAGAAAGGCTATGAGCTTGAAGAGAGCTTCCCGGCCGATCGCAGCACGCTGCGTCAGTTAACCAAGTTTGCCGGCAGCGGCGGTGGGTTAACCATCAACTTTGACGCGATGTTGCTGGGTGAACGCATCTTTTGGGATCCGGCCACCGATACGCTGACCATTAAAGGTACGCCGCCGAACCTGCGCGATCAGCTTCAGCGCCGCACCTCGGGTGGGAAATAACAGCCATAAAAAAACCCCGCAGAAGCGGGGTTTTTTTTCGACGAGTTTGCGATTACGCGCGAACGAAGTCGATGTGAGTCAGTTTTGGCTTGAACGCGTGACGCTGAACAGCCTGAACTTTCACTTTTTCTTCTTTACCGCCAACAACGATGGTCAGAACTTCGCTGTAGAATTCAGCTTTGGTCTGCAGGTTCCACAGTTTGTCGTGATCCAGTTCGATTGCAACTGGAGCAGCTTCGCCACCGTAAACGATAGCCGGGAACTTGTTAGCGTTACGCAGGCGGCGGCTCGCACCCTTACCCTGCACGTTACGTACTTCTGCTTCGATAGTGAACATTGATTTCTCTCTGTATTTAAAACCCTACTACAGGCGACCCAGCAGCAGGTGAGTGTTCTGCCTCACGGATGTGAAGCGGGCGGCATTTTATACTCAAATGCCCCTCACATCAATGAAAAGTCCCGCTAACCGCGCAATTCGTTGGCGCGACGGAAGCGACCTTCATAGTCGAAGAGCTTCTCGCGCACCTGCCAGAACTGGCCTTTCTTACGGGCGACGACAAAATCCGGATGGCGCAATAGCACCTGCTGGCGCACGATATCGGCTACGGTTATCCAGCGCAGGGGCACGCCCGGCGTGCGGGTATGCGGGCGGATAAACAGCTGCTCGAAGGCCATTCGCTGGGCAGGCGTCTGAACCCGGAAGCGCTCGCTGACGTCCGCACCGTCTTCGTCGTAATAGGTGATTTTCAACCACTCACCTTTTTCATCGGCGCCGGGCTGCAGCGCCATGCCGGAACAGCGCAGCACCAGGGCATCTTTCAGCTTTAGCGCCGCTTTCAGCATGTCGTCCGGGTCAACCAGCACCGTGTCGCATTCCCGGCAGCGGCGGGCGGCAATATCGTTTTCGGCGTTGCACTGCGGGCAGTTTTTGAACCGGAAGCGGAAATCGCACTGCTCGCGGTGCCCGTCATCATCTTCAAACCAGCCCTGACAGCGGCGGCCAAAGTGTTCGATCAGCGTACCGTCGGCGGTGGTTTTTCCCCAGAAGGTGTTGGCAAACCCGCAGGCAGGGCAAAAGACCTGCACGGGCACGTTGTCGCTTTTCCCTTTTGGCGCGCCGACCTCAGGCGTATAGAGATCGTGCGGGTTACCGGCATAATCCAGAATCAGGCAGTCGGTTTTTCCCGGGGCCAGACGCAGGCCGCGGCCAACAATCTGCTGATACAGACTGACCGATTCGGTCGGGCGCAAAATGGCGATCAGGTCGACGTGCGGGGCGTCAAAGCCGGTGGTCAATACCGACACGTTTACCAGATAGCGGAACTGCTGGGCTTTAAAGGCGTCAATCAGGCTGTCGCGCTCCGGGCCGGGCGTTTCGCCGGTGATTAACGCCGCGTCGCCGGCGGGCAGTAATCCGGTGATTTCACGCGCGTGCTCAACGGTGGCGGCAAAGATCATTACCCCCTTGCGCGTCGCGGCGAACTCCTCAATCTGGCTGATAATATGCGGCGTAATACGCTTCTGCTTTTTCAGCTCCTGATTGAGATCCGCTTCGCTGAATAAGCCGTTGCTCTGCGCCTGCAGACGGCTGAAATCGTACTGCACCACCGGCATATCCAGCCGTTCAGGCGGCGTCAGGTAGCCGTGTTTAATCATGTAGCGCAGCGGAAGTTCGTAAATGCAGTCGCTAAACAGGGCCTTGTCATCACCGCGCACCATGCCGTGATAATGATAGCGATAGATCCAGCCTTTCCCCAGGCGAAACGGGGTCGCCGTCAGGCCCAGCAGGCGCAGGTGAGGATTCACCGCTTTCAGGTGAGCCAGGATTTGCTGGTACTGGCTGTCGTCGTCATCGCTGATGCGGTGACACTCGTCGACGATCAGCAGCGAAAATTCGCTGCGAAACAGGTCCAGATTGCGCGCCACCGACTGCACGCTGCCAAAGACCACTTTGCCGTGGCTCTCTTTGCGCTTCAGCCCGGCGGCGAAAATATCGGCTTCCAGCCCAAGCGCACAATACTTGGCGTGGTTTTGCGCGACGAGCTCTTTAACGTGCGCCAGCACCAGCACGCGACCACGGGCCAGACGCGCCAGTTCTGCGATGACCAGGCTTTTGCCTGCGCCGGTCGGGAGCACAATCGCCGCCGGCTCGCGATGTTTACGGAACCAGGCGAGGGTGGCGTCAACGGCTTCCTGCTGATAGGGACGAAGTGTAAAAGTCATAGGGTCTCGGTTTCGTTATTCCGCACATATACCCGTCATACTTCAAGTTGCCTGTGCGTTGGCTGCACTCGTTCACCCCGGTCACTTACTTATGTAAGCTCCCGGGGATTCACTCTTTTGCCGCCTTCATGCAACTCGAATTATTTAGGGTATAGATAGTATGCCACGAAACTTTTTCCCTTGAGTGGCGCAACCAGACCATTATACTGAACCGTTCCAGACTGCTTCTTTTTTCGGACCTGTTGTCCGACTCCCAGCACCATTAAGGCTAAAAAGATTTCATGCGACTTGATAAGTTTATCGCTCAGCAACTCGGCGTAAGCCGCGCTATTGCCGGGCGCGAAATTCGCGCCAGCCGCGTTACCGTGGATGGCGACATTGTGAGAGACAGCGCGTTCAAACTGCAACCTGACCATCAGGTGGAGTATGACGGCAATCCGCTGACCCAGCAGCACGGTCCGCGCTACTTCATGCTCAATAAGCCGGAAGGCTACGTCTGCTCAACGGACGATCCCGATCACCCGACGGTGCTCTATTTCCTCGACGAACCGGTGGCGCACAAGCTGCACGCCGCAGGCCGCCTCGACATCGATACCACCGGTCTGGTACTGATGACCGACGACGGGCAGTGGTCGCACCGCATTACTTCCCCGCGTCACCACTGCGAGAAAACCTATCTGGTCACGCTGGAGTCGCCGGTGTCGGATGACACGGCAGAGCAATTCACGAAAGGCGTTCAACTGCATAATGAAAAAGATCTGACCAAACCCGCCGTGCTTGAGGTGATTACGCCGACGGAAGTCCGTCTGACCATCAGCGAAGGGCGTTACCATCAGGTGAAACGTATGTTTGCCGCGGTGGGGAACCACGTTGTTGGCCTGCATCGTGAGCGGATTGGTGCGATCGAACTCGATCCCGACCTGGCGCCAGGCGAATATCGCCCGTTAACGGAAGAAGAGATCGCCAGCGTCGGTCTGCCTTCGCACTAATTTCAGGAGAGCTCTGTGACCACCAGGCCACACTCGTCGTTCAAAATCGTCTTCATTCTTGGCCTGCTGGCCATGCTGATGCCGCTGTCTATTGATATGTACCTGCCCGCGCTGCCGGTCATTTCCGCGCAGTTTGGCGTTCCGGCGGGCAGCGCGCAGATGACGCTCAGCACCTATATTCTTGGCTTTGCCCTTGGCCAGCTGTTTTATGGCCCGATGGCGGACAGCCTTGGACGCAAGCCCGTTATTCTGGGCGGGACGCTGGTCTTTGCAGCCGCAGCGGTGGCCTGTGCGCTGGCGCAGACCATCGATCATTTGATTATCATGCGCTTCTTCCACGGTCTGGCGGCGGCAGCGGCAAGCGTGGTGATTAACGCCCTGATGCGCGATATCTACCCGAAGGAAGAGTTCTCCCGCATGATGTCGTTTGTTATGCTGGTGACGACGATTGCGCCGCTGGTGGCCCCGATGGCCGGTGGTGCGGTGCTGGTGTGGTTTAGCTGGCATGTGATTTTCTGGATCCTGGCCCTGGCCGCGCTGCTGGCCTCGGCGATGATTTTCTTCTTTATTGATGAAACGCTTCCCGTCGAGCGCCGTCAGAAATTCCACATCCGAACCACAATCGGCAATTTTGCCTCGCTGTTTCGCCACAAGCGCGTGCTCAGCTATATGCTGGCAAGCGGGTTCAGCTTCGCCGGGATGTTCTCCTTCCTGAGCGCCGGGCCGTTTGTCTACATCGAGCTGAACCACGTTTCGCCGCAGCACTTCGGCTATTACTTTGCGCTTAACATCGTCTTCCTGTTCATCATGACCATCATCAACAGCCGTTTTGTCCGGCGGGTGGGGGCGCTGAACATGTTCCGCGCCGGGCTGTGGATCCAGTTTGTGATGGCTATCTGGCTGGTGGTGAGCGCGTTTCTGGGCGTGGGCTTCTGGGCGCTGGTGGTCGGGGTGGCGGCCTTTGTCGGCTGCGTGTCGATGGTGTCATCTAATGCGATGGCGGTGATCCTGGATGAGTTTCCGCATATGGCGGGCACCGCCTCTTCCCTGGCGGGGACGTTCCGCTTCGGCATCGGCGCTATCGTTGGCGCGTTGCTTTCAATGGCGACCTTTACGACGGCATGGCCCATGCTGTGGGCGATGGCTTTTTGCGCAACCAGCTCGATACTCTTCTATCTTTACGCCAGCCGACCGCGAAAAGCGGCCCACTAAAACACAGAGAAGGCCCGGCAGGGCCTTTTTTGTTGATGCATATCAACCAAACCCCCGTTCGTTTATTCCGTGTTTGTTTATTTTATGTAAAATCTATTTGTGTAAAAAGTCACATCATTGTATTCAAAAAGGTTGAGTTAGATCGCAGAAACGGGTACATATAGCGCCGACGCGAGCCAGGAAACGGATAAAAAAGCGCTGAATAGTGCAGGCTGGCGATGATGTGTTACTATAAATGTAAATAAATTGTGAAGTAAATTTTGCTTCCGGGGAACGAACGTGAATACATTACAACTCTCCATTGTCCATCGCTTGCCCCAGAGCTATCGCTGGTCGACGGGTTTTGCAGGTTCGAAAGTTGAACCGATTCCGCAAAACGTCGCGGGCTGTGAAAACTGCCTGGTGGCACTCAAGCTGCTGAGCCCGAGCGACGAAAATGCATGGCGGGTGATGGAGCGTCTCAGTCAGGCCCTGACGGATATCGAAGTGGACAGCTCCGTGCTGGAGTGTGAAGGTGAGCCGTGCCTGTTTGTGAAAAGCCAGGACGAATTTGCCGCCACCTGCCGTCTGAAGAATTTTGGCGTTGCCATCGCGGAGCCTTTCTCCGGCCAGTACCCTTTCTGACCGCTAGTCTGCCGACAACAGCTGGCGCGTGTAGCGCTGCGTTGGCGCGCTAAATACGCGCTGGCACTCACCCTGCTCGACCACTTCTCCCTGTCGCAACACAATCACCTGATGGCATAGCGCCCGCACCACCTGAAGATCGTGGCTGATAAAGATATAGGCCAGCCGGTGCTTTTCCTGCAGCCCTTTCAGCAGGGCCAGGATCTGCGCCTGAACGGTTCTGTCCAGCGACGACGTCGGTTCATCCAGAATAATCAGCTCCGGCTTCAGGATCAGCGCGCGGGCAATGGCGATACGCTGGCGCTGCCCGCCGGAGAATTCAGCCGGATAGCGGTGGCGCGTCCCGGCATCTAGGCCCACTTCGGCCATCACCCGCATAACTTCCTGCTCGCGCTGCTGAGCGCTCAGGCCGGGCTGATGCACGCGCAGACCCTCTTCGATAATCTGTAGCACGCTGAGCCGTGGATTAAGCGAGGAGTTGGGATCCTGAAACACCACCTGCATGCGGGGCCGCACGGGCAGCATCTGGCGGCGGTTCCAGCGGTGCAGCGGCATATCGTCAAAGAGGATCTCTCCCTGGGAGGCAATTAAGCGCAGTAGCGCCAGACCGGTGGTGCTTTTGCCGGAACCGGATTCGCCCACCAGCCCCAGGGATTCTCCCGGGCGCAGCGAGAAGCGGATGTTTTTCAGCACCGGATTCTGGTCGACGATGCGTCGCAAAATACCTTTGCGGATCGGAAACGAGACGGACAGATCCTCAACGCGCAGCAGCGGTGTGCTGTCCGCCTTGAGGGGAACCGGGTCGCCGGAGGGTTCGCTGTCGAGCAAACGCTGCGTATAGGGGTGCTGCGGCGCGCTCAGCAGCGTGGACGCGCTATTCTGTTCAACGCATCGTCCGTTTTGCATCACCGCGACGCTGTCGGCCAGCTTTCTCACAATGCTCAGGTTGTGCGTGATAAACAGCAGGCTCATGTTCAGCTCGTCACGCAGCTCCCGCAGCAGCGTCAATATTTGCGCCTGTACCGTCACGTCCAGCGCCGTTGTGGGCTCGTCGGCAATCAACAGCTCGGGTCGCGTGAGCAGTGCCATGGCGATCATCACGCGCTGGCGTTCGCCGCCGGAGAGCTGGTGCGGAAAATCATTCAGCCGTTTGGCCGCGTTGCGTATTCCTGTTCGTTCCAGACAGTCCAGAATTTCTCCCCGCGCGGCCTCTTTGCGCATCCCCCGGTGCAGGGAGAGCACTTCATAGAGCTGTTTCTCCAGGCTGTGCAGCGGGTTGAGGGAAACCATCGGCTCCTGGAAGATCATGGCGATTTTGTTGCCGCGAATGCCGCGCAGGGTATGTTCGTCGGCATGCAGCAGCGAGCTGCCGTGAAACAGAATATCCCCTTGCGGGTAGCTCACCGGTGGGGATGGCAGCAGCCGCAGGATAGAGAGTGCCGAAACGCTCTTGCCTGAACCCGACTCGCCCACCAGGGCCAGCGTTTCCCCGGTCTGGATCTGCAGCGACAGGTCGCTGACCACGTTGCGCGTCTCGCCCTGCTTTGAAAAAGCAATCGACAGGTTATCAATACTGAGAAGAGGCTGGGTCATTTTATACCGCCTTGTTCGGATCGAAGGCATCGCGCACGGCTTCGCCAATAAAAATCAGCAGCGACAGCAGCACGGCCACGGAAAGAAAGGCGGCGATGCCTAACCACGGCGCCTGCAGGTTGTTTTTACCCTGTAGCAGCAGTTCGCCGAGCGACGGGGAACCCAGCGGTAGCCCGAAACCAAGAAAATCCAGTGAGGTGAGGGTGGTGATCGAGCTGCACAGAATAAACGGCAGGAAGGTGAGCGTTGCCACTACCGCGTTGGGCAGCATGTGGCGGAAGATGATCCCCCGGTCGCTCACGCCAAGCGCCTGCGCGGCGCGTATGTAGTCGAAATTGCGGGTGCGCAGGAACTCCGCGCGCACCACGCCCACCAGCGCCATCCAGCCGAACAGGACGGTGATGCCTAACAGCCACCAGAAGCCGGGCTGCACCACGCTGGAAAGCAGGATGATCAGAAACAGCGTTGGCATGCCTGACCAGACTTCAATAACCCGCTGGCCCCACAGATCAATTTTCCCGCCGTAGTAGCCCTGAACGGCGCCCGCCACGACGCCCATTACGCTTGAGAAGATTGTCAGCATCAGCCCAAAGAGAAGCGAGATTCGCGTGCCGTACAGGATGCGCGCCAGCACGTCCCCGCCGTTAGCATCCGTTCCCAGCCAGTTTTGCGCGGAGGGCGGGGAAGGGAACGGCGTCGTGGTGGCGAAGTTAATGCTGTTTGCGCCAAAGCGCACCGGCGCCCAGAGCGCCCAGCCGTGCTGTTCGATCTGCTGGCGAAGCCACGGATCCTGATACTCCGCCGGTGTTGCAAACGGGCCGCCGAAGTCGCTTTCGCTGTAGTTGGCGATAACCGGCACGTACCAGCGGTCGTTAAAATGCACCAGCAACGGCTTGTCGTTGGCGATCAGCTCCGAACACATGCTTAAGGCAAACAGCACGGCAAAAATCCACAGCGACCAGTAGCCGCGGCGGTTGTGGCGAAAGCGGGCCCAGCGGGCCTGGTTGACGGGGCTTAAACGCGGCATCAGCGGCCCTCAAAATCGATTCGGGGATCGACCAGCGTATAGCTGATATCACTGATGATATTCAGCAGCAGGCCAATCAGGGTGAAAATATAGAGTGTGCCAAACATCACCGGATAGTCGCGAGATACGGTAGCCTCATAGCCCAGCAGCCCCAGGCCGTTGAGCGAGAACATCACCTCTATCAGCAGCGAGCCGGTAAAAAACATGCCGATGAACGTGGCCGGAAATCCGGCGATCACCAGCAGCATGGCGTTGCGGAACACGTGTTTCCACATGATCTGCTTCTCGCTCACGCCCTTAGCGCGGGCCGTGACGACGTACTGTTTACGAATTTCATCGAGAAAGGCGTTTTTGGTCAACATGGTCAGGGCCGCAAACCCGCCGATGACCGTGGCCAGCACCGGCAGCGTGATATGCCAGAGATAGTCAGTGATTTTCTGATACCACGGCAGGGAGCTGAAATCGGCGGAGACCAGCCCCCGCAGCGGGAAGAGGTCGAAATAACTCCCCCCGGCAAAAAAGACAATCAGCAGGACGGCAAACAGAAACGCCGGGATGGCGTAGCCGATAATGATGAACGTGCTGCTCCAGATATCAAACCGGCTGCCGTTATACACCGCTTTGCGGATCCCGAGCGGTATAGAGACCAGATAGATAATCAGCGTTCCCCACAGCCCCAGCGTTATCGAAACCGGCAGGCTTTGCTTGATCAGCGTTAATACTGACGCACTGCGAAACAGGCTGTCGCCAAAATCAAAGCGGATGTAATCCGAGAGCATCTTGAAATAGCGCTCGTGAATCGGTTTGTCAAAGCCGTAGCGGTGGGTGATCTCGGCGATCACTTCCGGATCCAGCCCGCGTCCGCCGCGATAATGGCTTTCGCTGATATTCCCTACGCCGGTTCGCGCATGGCTCGCGCCCATCCCTTCACCGCCGCCGCCGGGCATGCCGCCGCTGTTGCCAAATTCAATGGCGGCAATTGCCTGATCGACCGGGCCGCCGGGGGCGATTTGCACGATAAAAAAGTTAATCGTGATGATGGCCCACAGGGTGGGGATAATCAGCAGGAGACGACGGAGAAGATAGGCACCCATGATGATTCCTTATCGCCGCTCAGCGGGAAGTCTGGCGGCTTTGTTAACGTCATACCACCAGGTATCAAAGCCCAGGGAGTAGACAGGGCGCACGGCAGGCACGGAGAACTTGTCCCAGCGCGCAAGGCGATCTTCACCCATATACCACATCGGCAGCATGTAGTAGTTCCAGGTCAGGACCCTGTCGAGGGCGCGCCCGAGCGGCAGGAGCTTTTCTTTATCCCCCTGCGCCGCCACTATTTTCGCAATCAGCGCGTCAATCGCCAGGCTTTTTACCCCCGGCGCATTGTAGGAGGAATCGATGTAGCTGGAGGCCCAGGAAATTTGCAGGTCCGAGCTGGGCCACGGCTGGGCGGGCCACAGGCGCTGCATCATGTCGTAATCACGGCTGCGCATGCGGCTGGTGATCTGCGCGTTATCGACCTGGCGAATGTTCATGGTCACGCCCAGCCGCTCAAGGTTGTGCTTAAACGGCAGTACCCACTGATCGTTGCCCCCGGACGAGAGCAGCAGCTCAAAGCTGAGAGGCTTGCCCGTTTTGGCATCCACACGCTTTTGATTTTTCAGGTGCCAGCCCGCGTCATCCAGCAGCTTGCTGGCTTTCAGCAGGTTGTCGCGGTCGTAACCGTCACCGTTCGACGCGGGCGGCTGAAACACGGTGGTGAACACCTGCGGCGGCAGCTCCGCTTTCAGCGGCGCCAGCAGAGCCAGCTCGTCGGCTTTCGGGTAATCGCGCGCGGCATATTCGGTGTTCTGGAAATAGCTGTTTGCGCGGCTGTAAGCCCCGTAAAACAACGCTTTGTTCATCCACTCAAAATCAAAGGCCAGGGAAATGGCTTTGCGCACCCGGCGGTCATTAAATACCGGACGCTGAATATTAAACGCCAGCCAGCGGGTGTCCTGGGCAGACTCATTTTTGTGCTCGTCTTTGACGATATAGCCTTTGGCGAAATTTTTGCCGATATAGCGGGTCGCCCAGTTTTTGGCGCTGCTTTCTACGCGTAAATCGAAGGCGCCGGCTTTGAACGCTTCAAACGCCACGTTATCGTCGAGGTAGTAATCATAGCGAAGGGTGTCGAAATTCCAGCGCCCGCGGTTTACCGGCAGGTCTGCCGCCCAGTAGTCTTTCACGCGAGAGTAAACGACATATTGCCCCATGCGCCAGTCGGTGATGCGGTATGGGCCGCCTGCCAGCGGCGGCGTGGAAAGCGGGTCGCTTAGCTTATGATTTTTCCAGAACGATTCAGGCATTACCGGCAGCGAGAACAGGCTAAGCATGTTCTCTTTGTTCGGTTCGCTCAGCTCGATGCGCACGGTGAGCGGCGCGATGGCTCTGACGGAAGCCCCTTTATACACGATGCGGAACTGGGGGACGCCTTCGGTCATGAATTTATGGAAGGTGAACGCCACGTCGCTGGCCTTCACCGGCGTACCGTCGTGAAAACGTGCTCGCGGATTCAGCGAGATTTCCGCCCAGGCGAAGTTATCGGCATAACGCACGTTCTCGGCAATCAGCGGATAGTAGCTGCCAGGCTCATCATCCGACGTGACGAAGAGCGTATCGTAAAGCGATTCCGTTCGCGCGGCCGCCACGCCGCGCAGGGCGAAGCGGTTGAAGTTGTCGAATGTTCCCGTGGCGGAAAGCGTGACCTTTCCGCCCTTCGGCGCGGCAGGGTTAACGTAATCGAAGTGCGTAAAATTGACCGCATATTTCGGCTCGCCAATCACCGCGAAGGCGATATTTTCTTTGATGGCTTGCGCCTGGCTGGACAGGCTCGTTAGTGCCAACATCAGCAACATGAAGCGCATAAGCATCTCGCGGCGGCTCCCTCTTTTACAGTCCGACTCGGTTAAGCTGAATAATAAGTGACGTCACGGGCAATGTGAAATTAATCACCCCCGGGCGAAATATCAGGCCGCCATTCGCGGAACTGCGCCAGCGGCATCGGGCGGCTAATCCAGTATCCCTGCAGGAAATTAACGCCGTGTTCGCGTAGCCAGGCGGCCTGTTCCGGCGTTTCCACCCCTTCGGCGACGGTCGACATATTCAGTCGTCTTGCCAGCGTCAGAACGGCATCCAGCACCGGCGACGTCACGGTCTCAGTGCCAATTGCATTAACAAAGCCGCGGTCGATCTTGAGATAGTCCATGGTGAAATGCTCAAGATAAATCAGCGCGCTGTGGCCGGTGCCAAAATCATCAATGGCTATCTCAAACCCTTCGTTGTGTAGCCATTCGAAGAGGCTGTTGGCTTCCCGATGATTGAGCATGTCGCGTTCGGTAATTTCCAGCACGATCTGGAAGTAATCCTGCGGCAGTAGCGCTTTGAAGGTGCGCATATCGTCTTTGAAGCTTTCTGCATGCAGATGCCCCGGCGCAATGTTGATGCCCACCTTTGCTCCCGGAGGTAACAGCGTTTGTAACACGGGCGCATCGTGAATGATAAGGTCAAAGAGATGCAGCGTCAGCGGGACAATCAGCTTCTGCGCTTCGGCAAAGTTGATAAACGCGTCCGGCGGAATTTCCCCCATCGTCGGGTGTTTCCAGCGCATCAGCACTTCAAGCCCGGTCATCTGGAGCGATTTAGCATCGACGACGGGCTGATAAACCACATAAAACTGACCGCGCTTAATCGCGCTTAAAATCTCTTTACCCGGGTTGAGGCGAATGCTGAGGATATAGTAGTTGAGCGATCCGGCACAAATGCCGCATACCAGCCCGAAGAACAGGGCATAGAGAATTTCATCGCTGGTCCATGCGTCAGCATACAGGTTGATGGTCAGGGGAACGTCTTTCAGCGTCGCGGTACGGGCCGGCGTTTCATGTAAATCATGCGCAAGCACCAGCGTGCTGGACCGCGTTGACAGCGCATGATCGCCAATAATGATGGCAATGCCGGCAAATTCGTCCTGGCGCGCGGTGTAGAGCAGATAAGGCGTCAGATTGAGATTCACCGAGGTGAACACGCCGCCGTCCTTCACTAGCGGGTTACGGTACCAAATGGCAATCGCGGGCTTGTTGGGCAACATGGGGGTGCCTGGAAGTAACGCCATATCAATCTGTTTGTCGATGTGCAGCTCGGGGATCAGCTCCTCCATGGGGACATTCATCGGCCCCGTGGCAGAAGAGCAGAACGCCATTTTGTCTCTGACCAGCAGGAATGCGCGAACGTTAACGCTAAAGGCAGCGCGCGAGGTAAGTTCCTGATTGACGTCGTGACAACTGTTTAACGTGAGCGGCTGGAGCACATCGATAGAATTTTTTAACTCATCGAAATAGCTCTCCATATAGATGCTCACATCGTGGATCAGGGTGTCGAATTTGACTTCCCGCTTGTGGTAGCTCCAGAAAAATTGCAACGAACCCAGGAGCAGGGCGGCGATCAGGCCTGTGATGATGCTGAGGATCAGTATTTTGCGATTGCTGGAGAAATAGCGGGTGAACATAGACGTCGTGATTCCTGAAATGCCGCTGGATGTATTCAGTGTAACGGGCAAAAAAAAACACTGCCGAAGCAGTGCTTTTTTTCATCATATCGCCAGCCAAGGGATAACCAACGATACGATAGTCATATTAACTGCGGGTCAGTACGCGGCGTGCTTCGTTGTAGCGCTTCTTCCAGTACGGTTCATTCATGCTGGAAATGGTCACACCGCTGCTGGTGGAGGCATGTACAAACTGGTCATTACCAATGTAGATGCCAACATGTCGACCTGTAGAACCGGCACGGAACAGGACTAAATCACCGGTGCGCAGTTTGGTTCGTGAAATCGACTTGCCCATCTCCTGCTGTTCATAGGTTGAACGCGGAAGATCTAACCCAAATTGCTCACGGAACGTACGCTGTACAAAACCGGAACAATCAATACCTGTTTTTGTGCTGCCGCCAAGACGATAGCGCACGCCTTTCCAGTCAGCATACTGGTCCATAATGCGGGACTTCACGTCCAGATTACGTACCATATTTTCAAATTCATCCTGAGAGGCTTGCAGTGACGAGGAATCTTCCATTCCCACAACACGCGTCTCAGGATGCATATTCTTTGCGGTGTTCGATGTACTACATGCAGACAACAGTACCGCGACTGCTATCGCCGGTATCCCCCGTAAGATATATCTCAGAAACGGTTGAGATTTGACCATTTTGTTTATTATCCCTTGAAGTCCTTAACGACAAATATCGTTATAAAAATGCCAAACGTGACGAGACTAATTATCTGTTCACATTGAGACAATTCTTTCTGGTCACATTTGTGGCACAGCGCACAAAATTATTCGCCAGTGAAATAATTATCTCTATGGGGCAAAACGAGTTCGAGATTAACCGATTGCCTGGGGTATTGCGAGAAAAAAAAGCCTTTTTTTTATAAGAAAATGTGATACAGAAAGTAAAAACATAGAATTGCTCAAAATAGCGACGGATCCGCTGCGCCAGTATGCAATTGCTTCATTTTTATCATGAATATGATGACGAGAATATGACAGTGGGGAAAGATCGCGGCGACAACGCTATCAGGGATCATGTCGATCCCTGATAGCTCACGTTAATTTAGGTTAGTTATTTGTTTAATTATTGTTGCGCCCTGCCGGGAAGATAGCGATCGAACAGCGCTATTATCCTGTCGCTCAGTGGGGTCATTAAACACCACGGCAGCGCAATCAGCGCCACGGAGAGCGAACCGACGGCAATATCGGTAAACCAGTGAGCGCCAATCATTACGCGCGGGAAGGCAAAAACCACAAAAATAATCAGGGCTATGGCAAAGGCTTTTCTGCCAAAATAGCGAAGCATAATTGCGGAAAAAATAAGCAGCATCATACCGTGATCGCCGGGGAAACTGTCCTTCGACGCATCTTTTGTTGGAATATGCAGCAGCTCGCTGACGCGGTAAATATCGGTGAAGAATAGCGTTGGGCTTGAGCGCTTAACCGGAATAATCGCGGTTGCCAGCTGGTTAATGGCGACGGCAAACAGCAGCATTACCAGACCGATAATGAGAATCCGCCGACGCCCGGCTTTATCCTCTTTCAGCCAGAAAGAGAGCATCAGGCAGCCCATGGCCAGCAGCGAGAAGCCGTCGAAGGCGCGGTTGTTGGTAATCGCCACTAGCCACAGGAACGCGTTGCTCTTCACCAGCTCCTGGTTGAAGAAGTGAAAAATGGCAGAATCCAGCGGGAACCAGAAACCATGATCCGCCGGGATATACCAGGAGAAGAAAAGCGCCAGACCGGCGACATTAAGCAGTAATATCAGGGGAAATCGAGTTGTCATAACGTTCTGCATAGAGTGAAAACTGGGGCAACGTTAGCCGCCCGAACTTAAACGAATCCTCAACAGGCTGGACTGGAGGGCATTCCAGTCGGCGTTAACCGCACTAATTAACTCTATTCGGCTGTCAGGCGGCGCCACATTTTGCGTTTCAATAAAGAAATCGTCACCCTGACGGTTGATCCGCACCAGCCCGTCTGGGGTGCGCATGATCCCTTTCACGCGATCGACGGGAGCAAGTCGGGCCCACTCCAGGATCCCAATGGTGTCAAAAACGGTTTCAGCATCAAATATCCATCCGCAGGCCTGATATCCCTGGCCGCTGTTCAGGTTACGACGCCAGCGCTGATGTTCCGGCAGGCTGAGAGCAGCTAAACCCTGCTTAACCGGATGACTGTGCGAATGATCCGCACTGGCAGGCAGCTCGGCGAGGTTCAGACGAGGAAGATCAAGCAGGGCGCTATCAATATTCCCCTGTGTGGCCTGCACCCGCGTGCGGTTGCCGCCGAAATGTTGCCACCATGCGTCCAGCGCGGCCTGGCTTTCAGGCGTGGCGCGATCTGCTTTATTCGCGACAATAACGTCAGCCGAGGCGAGCTGATCGCGGAAATTATCATTGGCCACCGCCTTGTCATCCAGAAGCTGACGCGGATCGAGCAGGCACAGGGTGGCGCGCAGGTCGATCCACGGCTCGTAAACCGGGGCGGTCAGTAAATCGAGGATCTGCTTCGGATGGCCCAGCCCGGTGGGCTCAATCAGCAGGCGGTCGGGTTTGCCCTGACGCAGCAGCGTATTGAGCCCGACCTGCATCGGCAGGCCATTGACGCAGCACATGCACCCGCCGGGGATCTCTTTAATCATCGAGCCGCTGGATGACAGCAACGCGCCGTCAATGCCCACCTCGCCAAATTCATTGACCAGCACGGCCCATTTCTCGGCAGGATCTTTATTCGCCAGCAGGTGGAGAATTGAGGTGGTTTTACCGCTGCCGAGAAAACCGGTGATGAGGTTGGTTTTGGTCACGTGCGCTCCAGATGAGAATGGTGATGCTATAACACTATTCTCTCTATCCTGGCGAAAAATGTGACCGGTGAGAAGGGAAAGGGCGAACGGAGAACTCATCCGTTCGCGTTAAGGGCAATAATCGTTAAACATTTAACGTTTCGATAACAGCCTGACGCGCGCCGTGGCGGGTGATGCGCTGGTATGCCTGGCTGACAGCCTCCACAAACGCGCTGTTTTGCGCGAGATCGTGACCAAAGACCTCGCTCAGCCCCAGCAGGGCGTTAACGCGCTCGGCGTCGCTGCTGGCATTGACCATCGTGCGAATTTTATCGCTGAGGGGATCGCGAACGTCAATCGCGTTGCCACGATCGTCGGTACCGCTGACGTAGCGTATCCAGCCGGCCACGCCCAGAGCCAGCAGCGACCACGGTGTATTTCGCTCAAGATGAACGCGGATCCCGTCAAGCATTCTCTGGGGCAGCTTCTGGCTACCGTCCATCGCGATTTGCCAGGTCCGATGCTGGAGTGCCGGGTTGGCAAAGCGCTCCAGCAGGCTATCTGCGTAGGCGGTGAGGTCGACATCCTTAATGCGTAACGTGGGCGCCTGCTCGTCCAGCATCAGCCGACGGGCGGCTTCGCGGAACGCAGCGTCCTCCATGCATTCATTAATATGGGCGTAGCCCGCGAGGTACCCCAAATACGCCAGGAAAGAGTGGCTGCCGTTGAGCATGCGCAATTTCATCTGCTCCCAGGGCAGAACATCCTGCACCATCTGAACGCCGGCGACTTCCCACTCCGGACGGCCGGCGACAAAATTATCTTCCACCACCCACTGAATAAACGGTTCACAGCTGATGGCGCACGGATCTTCAACGCCGAGCGCGTCGGTGATTTCCGCCAGTGAGGCGTCCGTCGCGGCGGGAACAATTCTGTCGACCATCGTCCCCGGGAAGCTCACGTGGCTATCAATCCATTCAGAAAGCGCTGCAGAACGCTTTTGCGCCATGCCCAGCACCGCGTTTTTCACTACGTGCCCGTTATCAGGGATATTGTCGCAGGAGAGCACGGTAAACGCAGGCAAGCCGCGCTCGCGGCGGCGGTGGAGCGCTTCGACCAGGATCCCGGGGGCGGAATGTGGCTCTGAGGGATTCTCAAGATCGTGGATTATCCGGGCGTTGTGCAGATCGAGTTTCCCGGTCGCGGGATCGATGCAATAGCCTTTCTCCGTGATGGTGAGCGACACAATAGCGACCTGAGGCTCGCAAAATTTCTCAACAATGGCGGGCAGAGAGTCCAGCTTTGCGTTCAGGCATTCATGGACGGCGCCGACGATAATCGCCTCATTGCCTTCTGCCCCTTTCTCCAGCACGGTGAACAGGTGATCCTGCGCGCGCAGCTGGCTCATCAGCACGTCGCCGCTGAAGAGGCTAATCTCACAAATACCCCAGTCGCCGCCTTTTTCATTCAGCACCCGATTTGTTAACAATGCCTGGTGCGCACGGTGGAACGCGCCAAAGCCAAAATGGACGATGCGGGAGCGTAATTGCGCGCGATCGTAGCGAGGTTGCTGAACCCGGGCAGGAAGGGCGGTGGAGGCAATTGTCTTCATGAGATACACACCTGATTAACCATTAATTAACAATGCCAGTGTAAAGTTATATGACAGCAAATAAAATTGGTGAGCCGTAAATATCCCCGTTCTGTGAGTTTGATCAATCAATGTGAGGCGGTATATTGACCCTTGGCGGCAAACATGTATGGTAGTCGTCATTGCGGTAACGAATATTGGTATAACAACTTAAGAGGGTGAGGCAATGGAACAAACCTGGCGTTGGTACGGGCCGAACGATCCGGTTTCTCTTGATGATGTGCGCCAGGCTGGCGCAACGGGTGTCGTCACGGCGCTGCATCATATTCCTAACGGTCAGGTATGGCCGGTTGAAGAAATTCAACAGCGTCAGGCGCTGCTGGCGGAGAAGGGGTTAACCTGGTCTGTGGTAGAGAGCATCCCGGTTCACGAAGACATCAAAACCCATTCCGGGGAGTACCAGACCTGGATTGCTAACTATCAGCAGAGCATTCGCAACCTGGCGGCCTGCGGCATTGATACGGTTTGCTATAACTTCATGCCCATCCTCGACTGGACGCGTACCGACCTTGAATATCAGATGCCGGACGGCTCGAAAGCCCTGCGTTTCGACCAGATCGCCTTCGCGGCGTTTGAGCTGCACATTCTGAAACGTCCTGGCGCCGAAGCGGATTACACCGCGGAAGAGCAGCAGCAGGCGCTCGAATGGTTCAATGCAGCCAGAGACGCGGACATCGAAAAGCTGACCCGTAATATTATTGCGGGCCTGCCGGGAGCTGAAGAGGGGTATACGCTGGATCAGTTCCGCGCGCGCCTGGCGGAATACGGCGATATTGATAAGCAGCAGCTGCGTGAAAACATGGCGTATTTCCTGCGCGCTATCGTGCCGGTTGCTGAAGAGGCAGGTGTACGCCTAGCCGTGCATCCGGACGATCCACCGCGTCCTATCCTCGGCCTGCCGCGTATCGTTTCCACCCTTGAAGATATGCAGTGGCTGAAAGAGACGGTAAACAGCATCTATAACGGCTTTACCATGTGTACCGGCTCCTACGGCGTACGCGCGGATAACGACCTGGTGCGGATGATTGAAACCTTTGGCGATCGCATTCATTTCACGCACTTGCGTGCGACCTGCCGCGAAGAGAACCCAAAAACCTTCCACGAGGCGGCGCACCTGGGCGGCGATGTGAATATGGTGGCGGTGGTAGACGCCATTCTGGCGGAAGAGGCGCGTCGCAAGCAGGCGGGCGATGTGCGGCCTATTCCGTTCCGTCCGGATCACGGCCACCAGATGCTGGACGATCTGCGTAAGAAAACCAACCCGGGCTATTCGGCGATTGGCCGTCTTAAAGGGATGGCGGAAGTGCGCGGCGTTGAGCTGGCGCTGAAGATGACGAAGTATCCGGAGCTTCTGTAAGCGCTGTAGCCCGGTGGCGCTACGCTTACCGGGCTACAAAAAAACCGGCCTAAGAGCCGGTTTTTGTGTTTTTGTCGGTCGGGTAAGGCGAAGCCGCCACCCGACAAATGCCGCAATCAGTCGGCGCGACCCATATAGCGTTTTTCTTCGATATGGATGCGGATCTTCTCGCCAGCGGAGAGGTATTCCGGCACCTGCACAACCAGGCCGGTGGTCAGGGTAGCCGGTTTGTTGCGTGCACTTGCTGATGCGCCTTTGATACCTGGTGCGGTTTCCACGATTTCCAGATCGACGGTCTGAGGCAGCTCCAGCGCCAGCAGCACGCCGTCCCAGGTCAGGACCTGCATGTCAGGCATGCCGCCTTCAGGGATGAACAGCAGCTCTTCTTCAATCTGATCTTTGGTGAAGATGTACGGGGTGTAATCTTCTTTGTCCATGAACACGTATTCGTTGCCGTCGATGTAGGAGAAATCAACGTAGCGACGGGTCAGGGTCACGGTATCGACGATATCGTCACCTTTAAAGCGCTCTTCCACCTTCAGGCCGGTACGCACATCGGCGAAACGCATTTTGTACAGCGTTGCTGCACCACGGGCGCTCGGGGCCTGAATGTCGATATCTTTCACAATCAGCAGTTTGCCGTTGTAATTCAGCACCATACCTTTCTTAATTTCGTTCGCTCTTGGCATTGCAGTAATCCTGTTTACGGGAGGTAAAAAATATCGCGCCAAATTACTCGCGCGCGGCCTTTCAGGCAAGAGGAATTCGTGGCTTTTGCTATCAATACGCAAAAGGTGTTACTGTGCGCGCGATGCCCGACTGCGCGGGCGATCGTCAGCGAAAGAGAGCATTTATGGATTGCCGTCCCGATTGTGGCGCGTGCTGTACTGCACCGTCCATTTCAAGCCCCATTCCAGGAATGCCGGAGGGCAAGCCTGCCAATACCCGCTGTGTTCAGCTCTCGGAAACGAACCTGTGCATGATCTTTGGCTCACCGCTGCGCCCGAAAGTGTGCTCCGGGCTTCAGCCCACTGCCGAAATGTGTGGCAGCACGCGAGGGCAGGCGATGACGTACCTTCTTGAACTGGAAGCGCTCACCGCGCCCTAAACGTCTTTAATCCTCGCCAGACAGCCGATCGTCAGCGTACACATCACCAGCGCAATCCAGAACACCGTGTGATAGTTCCAGATTTCGGCAACGACACCGGCCATTGAGCCCGCGATAATCCAGCCCACGCGGGTGGTATTAGTATAAAGGGTGGTGGCAGAGCCTGCCTGGCCCGGCATCAGATCCTGGAAATAAAGCATGCCTATCCCGGCGAGAATGCCAATATAGATGGCGTTCAGCAGCTGTAAAGCCAGCAACAGCCCCGGCGTATGTACCGTCAGCATACCGACATAGAACAGCAGACCGGCGATGGCGGCGATGCGCATTAAAAAACGCTTTCCGAAGCGCTTTGCGTAATAGCCCGCAATGAGCATCGTCGGGATCTCAAGCCCGGCCGCGGTGCCCATCATGATGCCCGCCAGCTTCTCCGACAGGTGCAGTTCATCAATAATAAACAGCGGCATATTGATGATATACAGGCTGTTGGTGCCCCACATCAGCGTGCAGATAACAAACAGGAGCAGGGCGTCGCGGCGGTTGCGGCGCGGCGCTTCCAGCACGCACGTTGCCACTTTCTGCTCTTTGCGCATGGACGGCAGGAAGAACCACACCAGCGCGCCGCACACCACAAACGCGACGGCCGCGCTCAGGTACATCACCGTAAAGCCAAAACCCATCGCCAGCGCGTAGGCCAGCGGCGGGCCAATCACCCATGCCAGCGACACCTGAGCACGCAGGACAGAGCTGAACATCACCGCTTCACGTCCGGTATGGTCGGCGTGTTCGCGGGCAAGGGCGAACAGCTGAGGGTTCGCCGTTGAGCCAAAGCTGCTCAGGAATACTCCGACGAAGAGCAGAATGAAATAGTTGCGGTTCCAGGCGAACAGAACGCAGGCCATGACCCCCAGCAGACAGCAGAAAACGATCAGGCTTTTACGATCGCCTTTTCTGTCGGATCGTCCCGCCAGAAACTGGCTGACCAGGATGCCGATGATGGCGCTTCCGGTAAAAAAGAAGCCGACCATTGCCGGGCGGACCTGAACCTCATTTGTCAGAAATAGGCTCAATGTCGGCGTCTGTAACGCACCGGCAATGCCCGTGAAGAAGGCAACAACCAGGAATGCCGCGGAGGTCAAATCAAAGGGCTTCGGCGTGACGGCCGCAGGGGTGTTATGCATGTTTTATAATTAGCGAGTAGCAGAGAGGGGCGGAGTTTACGCCGTCAGCTAAAAAATAAACAGTGGGTGCGGTCAATGATGCCACGATAAATCAAAATGGCATTTCACCTTACGTCCAACCGGGCTGACCTTAGCTGAAACTGTCTTGCTGAACTTCAGCAAAATTCAGCGGAACGAAGAAGAAATGTGCTGTATCTCTAAATTCTGATATCAGAAATACGAGTTTTCTTGCAAGACATTGCAGAAAGCGCAAGACTTTTTGAAACGTTTCAGCGCTATCTTGTTTTAACAAACGGAGCAGGCTAGCGCATTTTTTCTCATTAAAGCTGAAACGATTCAAGTTCAGCAGGAGTGGAGAACCATGTTCCAGTTATCTGTTCAGGATATCCACCCGGGCGCTCAGGCCGGGGATAAAGAAGAGGCTATTCGCCAGGTTGCCGCCGCGCTTGTGCAGGCGGGTAACGTCGCGGACGGCTATGTAAACGGAATGCTGGCCCGCGAGCAGCAGACCTCAACCTTCCTCGGCAATGGCATTGCCATTCCGCACGGCACAACCGACACCCGCGATCAGGTGCTGAAAACCGGCGTTCAGGTTTATCAATTCCCGCAGGGCGTGCTCTGGGGCGACGGTCAGGTGGCGTATGTGGCTATCGGTATCGCGGCCAGCAGCGACGAACACTTAGGCCTGCTGCGTCAGCTGACGCATGTCCTGAGCGATGACGACGTGGCTGAACAGCTGAAGTCCGCGACCACAGCTGAAGAGCTGCGCGCCCTGCTGATGGGCGAAAAACAGAGCGAAGCGCTGAAACTGGATAATGAAACGCTGACGCTGGACGTGGTTGCCTCCGATCTGGTGACGCTGCAGGCGCTGAACGCGGGTCGTCTGAAAGAAGCCGGCGCGGCGGATGCCACGTTTGTGACGCGCGTGATTAACGATAAGCCGTTGAATCTGGGTCAGGGTATCTGGCTGAACGACAGTGCTGAAGGCAACCTGCGCAGCGCTATCGCCGTGAGCCGCGCGGCCAATGCGTTTGACGTGGAAGGTGAGCGTGCGGCCATGCTGGTGACCGTGGCGATGAACGACGATCAGCCGGTTTCCGTGCTGAAGCGTCTGGGCGATCTGCTGCTGAACAACAAAGCTGAAAAACTGCTGAACGCTGATGCCTCCACCGTGCTGGCACTGCTGACCAGTGATGATGCGCCGACCGAAGACGTGCAGACCGCTGAGTTCGTGGTACGCAACGAGCACGGCCTGCATGCCCGTCCGGGCACCATGCTGGTGAATACCATTAAACAATTCGAGAGTGAGATTACCGTGGCGAATCTTGATGGCACGGGCAAACCGGCCAACGGCCGTAGTCTGATGAAAGTTGTCGCGCTGGGCGTGAAGAAAGGACATCGTCTGCGTTTCACCGCACAGGGTGCCGATGCTGAACAGGCGCTGAAAGCGATTGGCGACGCCATCGCGGCGGGTCTGGGGGAGGGCGCATAATGAGCAGACGTGTTGCGACTATTACGCTGAACCCGGCTTATGACCTGGTAGGATTTTGCCCGGAAATTGAGCGCGGCGAAGTCAACCTCGTGCGTACCACTGGCCTGCATGCTGCGGGTAAAGGGATTAACGTCGCGAAAGTGCTCAAGGATCTCGGTATCGACGTCACCGTGGGTGGATTCCTCGGTAAAGATAACCAGGATGGTTTTCAGCAGCTGTTCAGCGAGCTGGGCATTGCCAACCGTTTTCAGGTTGTTCAGGGTCGTACCCGCATCAACGTCAAGCTGACGGAGAAAGACGGTGAAGTGACCGATCTGAACTTCTCTGGCTTCGAAGTGACGCCGTCTGACTGGGAGCGTTTTGTTAACGACTCTCTGACCTGGCTCGGTCAGTTTGACATGGTCTGCGTCAGCGGCAGCCTGCCGTCCGGCGTCAGCCCGGAAGCGTTTACCGACTGGATGACGCGCCTGCGCAGCCAGTGCCCGTGCATCATTTTTGACAGCAGCCGCGACGCGCTGGTTGCGGGTCTGAAAGCCTCTCCGTGGTTGGTGAAGCCGAATCGCCGCGAGCTGGAAATCTGGGCGGGTCGTAAGCTGCCAGAATTAAAAGATGTGATTGACGCTGCCCATGCGCTGCGCGAGCAGGGTATCGCTCACGTGGTGATCTCTCTTGGTGCAGAAGGCGCGCTGTGGGTTAACGCGTCTGGTGAATGGATCGCCAAACCGCCGTCAATGGAAGTTGTCAGCACCGTTGGCGCAGGGGATTCCATGGTTGGCGGCCTGATTTATGGTCTGCTGATGCGTGAATCCAGTGAACATACTTTACGTCTTGCCACCGCCGTTGCTGCTCTGGCCGTAAGCCAGAGCAATGTCGGCATTACCGATCGTACCCAGTTAGCCGCGATGATGGCGCGCGTTGACTTAAAACCTTTTAACTAACAGCAGGAGAGGAATAATGAAAACGCTGCTGATCATTGACTCCGGTCTCGGACAGGCCCGCGCCTATATGGCGAAGACCTTGCTGGGCGCGGCGGCACAAAAAGCACATCTGGACATTATCGATAATCCAGGCGATGCAGAACTGGCCATTGTACTGGGCGACAAAATCCCGGCTGACAGTGCGCTGAACGGCAAAAAAGTGTGGCTGGGCGATATTAATCGCGCGGTGGCACACCCGGAACTGTTCCTGAGCGAAGCGAAAGGGCACGCGTCTGTCTACAGCGCGCCTGTCGCGACGGCACCGGCTGCGGCCACGGGTCCGAAACGCGTTGTTGCGGTGACGGCCTGCCCTACGGGCGTGGCTCACACCTTTATGGCAGCTGAAGCCATTGAAACCGAAGCGAAAAAACGCGGCTGGTGGGTAAAAGTTGAAACGCGCGGCTCCGTCGGTGCCGGCAACGCTATCACCCCTGAAGAAGTGGCTGAGGCCGATCTGGTGATCGTGGCGGCGGATATCGAAGTGGACCTGGCAAAATTTGCCGGTAAGCCAATGTACCGTACGTCTACCGGCCTGGCGTTGAAAAAGACCGCGCAGGAGTTTGATAAAGCGCTGGTGGAAGCGAAGCCGTATCAGGCAACCGGCGCGCGTCAAACCGCGACGGAAGGTAAGAAAGAGTCTGCAGGCGCATATCGCCATCTGTTGACCGGCGTGTCTTACATGCTGCCGATGGTGGTTGCGGGTGGTCTGTGTATTGCCCTTTCGTTCGCATTTGGTATTACCGCCTTTAAAGAGCAAGGCACGCTGGCCGCTGCGTTAATGCAGATTGGCGGCGGTTCCGCGTTCGCGCTGATGGTACCCGTCCTGGCAGGCTTTATTGCCTTCTCCATTGCTGACCGTCCTGGCCTGACGCCGGGCCTTATCGGCGGTATGCTGGCCGTAAGCACCGGTTCTGGCTTTATCGGCGGTATTATCGCGGGCTTCCTGGCCGGTTACGTCGCGAAGCTCATCAGCTCGAAGTTCAAGCTGCCTCAGAGTATGGAAGCGCTGAAGCCGATTCTGATCATCCCGCTGATTTCCAGCCTGGTGGTCGGTCTGGCGATGATTTACCTGATTGGTAAGCCGGTTGCGGGCATCCTGGCGGGTCTGACCCACTGGCTGCAAACCATGGGTACCGCGAACGCGGTTCTGCTGGGCGCAATCCTCGGCGGCATGATGTGTACCGACATGGGTGGTCCGGTGAACAAAGCGGCGTACGCCTTTGGTGTTGGCCTGCTGAGTACCCAGACCTACGCGCCAATGGCAGCCATCATGGCGGCAGGTATGGTGCCTCCTCTGGCGCTCGGCCTGGCGACGATTATTGCCCGTCGTAAGTTCGATAAAGCGCAGCAGGAAGGCGGCAAAGCGGCGCTGGTTCTGGGCTTGTGCTTCATTACCGAAGGGGCGATTCCATTCGCGGCTCGTGACCCAATGCGTGTACTGCCGTGCTGTATCGCGGGTGGTGCAGTGACGGGTGCGATCTCCATGGCGATTGGCGCGAAGCTGATGGCACCACACGGCGGTCTGTTTGTCCTGCTGATCCCAGGCGCAATCACCCCGGTCCTGGGCTACCTGCTGGCCATCGTTGCCGGTACGCTGGTGGCGGGTCTGTCATACGCGGTGCTGAAACGTCCTGAAGCGGAAGTTGTGGCGAAAGCAGCGTAAACAAGGTGTCGGGTGGCGGCTTCGCCTTACCCGACCTACAAAAAAAGCCGGGTTGCATTATGCACCCGGCTTTTTTTATGCCGCCTGTTCAGCGGTTTGCTGTGCCTTCAGCCAGGCAATCTCTTCTGCCCAGATGTCCGGATTGATGGTTTCCAGCACCATCGGAATACCGTCGAAGCGGACGTCCTGCATAATGAAGCGGAACGCATCGTGGCCGATGTTGCCTTCGCCCAGGCTGTGGTGGCGGTCAACGCGGCTGCCAAAGGCGCTTTTCGCATCGTTCAGGTGCATTCCGCGCAGGTACTTAAAGCCCACAATGCGCTCGAACTCATCGAACGTGTTTTTCGTTGCCTCGGTGGTGCGCAGGTCATAGCCGGCGGCAAACGCGTGGCAGGTATCAATGCATACGCCAACGCGGGATTTATCCTCCACGCCGTCGATAATCGCCGCCAGATGTTCGAACCTAAAGCCGAGGTTGCTGCCCTGACCGGCGGTGTTCTCAATCACCGCGGTGACGCCTTTGGTCTTGTCCAGCGTGATGTTGATGGATTCGGCAATGCGCGCCAGGCAGGCATCTTCATCGATTTGCATCAGATGGCTGCCCGGATGGAAGTTCAGCAGCGTCAGCCCCAGCTGTTCGCAGCGCTGTACTTCATCAAGAAACGCCTCGCGGGATTTTTCCAGCGCCTCTTCAACCGGGTGACCGAGGTTGATCAGGTAGCTGTCGTGGGGAAGGATCTGGCCTGGCCCGTAGTGATACTTCTCACAGGCGGCTTTGAAATCATCAATCACGTCGGCGGTGAGCGGCGCGGCGCGCCACTGGCGCTGATTTTTGGTGAACAGGGCGAAAGCGGTCGCCTCGATTTCGGCGGCGCGAATGGCGGCATTCGCAAGGCCACCTGCAGCGCTGACGTGCGCTCCAACATATTTCATAAAAAAACTCCTGCTAACCCGAAACGCTTATGATAGCGGGTTAGCAGGAGAAGGACGAGATGGTTTATGCCATCAGGCTATGGACCGCGAGGTTAATCGCACCGCCCCCGACAATCAGCCAGATGAAGAGCACCAGCGCCATCAGCAGCGGTTTGGCACCGGCTTTTTTCAGCGCGCTGACGTGTGTTGTGACCCCCAGTGCCGCCATGGCCATCGCCAGCAGCACGGTATCCAGCGTCACCAGCATATCCACCACCGCTTTCGGCAGCAGGTGGAAGGAGTTAAAGATAGCGACCACGATGAACAGGATCGCAAACCACGGAATGGTGATTTTGCTTTTCTCGCTGCCGCCTGCCGGTGCCAGCTGCTTAACCCGCGCCGCGAGGAAAATCAGGAACGGTGCCAGCATCATCACGCGCAGCATTTTGGCAATCACCGCCGCGTTTTCAGCTTCCGGGTTAATGGCATGCCCTGCCGCAACTACCTGGGCCACTTCGTGCATGGTCGAGCCGATATAGATGCCGTAGGTTTCAGGGCTAAACCAGTGGGCCACCAGCGGATACATCGCCGGGTAGAGGAAGATCGCCAGCGTACCGAAGATCACCACCGTCGCCACCGCCACGGTCACCTTGCTGGCTTCGGCTTTAACGACGGGCTCTGTTGCCAGCACCGCCGCGGCCCCGCAGATACTGCTCCCGGCACCGATCAGCCAGCTGGTTTGCTTATCCAGGCCAAAGACTTTCTGGCCGATAAAGCAGGCCAGTAAAAAGGTGCTAGTCAGGGTCAGGACGTCGATAGCGATTCCGCTCACGCCCACGTCCGCAATCTGCGAAAAGGTGAGACGGAAGCCGTAAAGGATGATCCCGAGACGCAGCAGGTGCTGTTTGGCAAAGATCACGCCGCCGTCGCAGGATTTCCAGATATGTGGGTAAACCGTATTTCCCACGACCATGCCCAGCAAAATGGCCAGCGTCAACGCGCTGAAACCTGCGCCCGCGATAGCCGGGATGCTGCCGCCCCATAATGCTACGGCGGTCACTGCTGCGCTAAGCGCGAGGCCCGGCACGAAGTGCCACACTGTACGATGATGTTGTAGGGTGATTTCTGACATAACCTTCTCCTTTGTCTGGCTAAAGGTTACGGCGCTCTGGCTTAAAAATAAAATTGATTATATACTTATAATCAATCTATATAAGTGGTAAGCAACCATGCACATTACATTGCGTCAGCTGGAAGTGTTTGCCGAGGTGCTGAAAAGCGGTTCGACAACCCAGGCGTCACAAATGCTGGCGCTCTCGCAGTCTGCGGTCAGCGCGGCGTTGACCGATCTTGAAGGGCAGCTGGGCGTGCAGCTGTTCGACAGGGTAGGGAAGCGGCTTGTGGTCAACGAGCACGGTCGTCTTCTTTATCCACGGGCGCTGGCGCTGCTGGAGCAGGCTATCGAAATCGAACAGCTGTTCCGCGAGGACAACGGCGCGATCCGCGTCTATGCCAGCAGCACCATTGGGAACTACATCCTGCCGGAAGTGATTGCCCGCTACCGCCGGGATTTCCCGACCCTGCCGCTGGAGATGAGCGTGGGCAATAGCCAGGACGTTATCAACGCGGTGATCGATTTCCGCGTGGATATCGGCCTCATCGAAGGACCCTGCCATAACGTCGATATCATTGCCGAGCCCTGGCTGGAAGATGAGCTGGTGGTGTTTGCATCCCCGGCCTCATCGTTATTGCAGGGCGAGGTGACGCTGGAGCGCCTGGCGCAGGCGCAGTGGATCCTGCGCGAGCAGGGCTCCGGCACGCGTGAAATTGTCGATTATCTGCTGCTTTCCCATCTGCCACATTTCCAGCTGGGGATGGAGCTGGGGAACTCTGAGGCGATTAAGCACGCGGTGCGTCATGGCCTGGGGATCAGCTGTCTTTCCCGGCGCGTCATTGCCGAACAGCTTGAGACGGGGTCGCTGGTTGAAATCCCGGTTCCGTTGCCGAAGCTGGTGCGCACGCTATGGTGCATCCATCATCGTCAGAAACACCTTTCCAGCTCTCTGCAGCGTTTTCTGCGCTACTGCGCCATTTAACGTTCCCCGGTGGCGCTTCGCTTACCGGGGCTACGCGCGCCTGTCACCCCACATTTTTATGCTTTACTTATAATCCTGGCCGAGTCATGAAGCTCTCTTATAACTGAGTATTTCTGCCGGAAGGAACGCGGATCGTCTGCTACAATCGCGCCTCATTTATTAAATGGACAGCATTTTCATATGGTTTCAGAAATTAAAACCACAGAAGCGCCCACGCTACGTCGTGAACTCAAGGCGCGTCACCTGACGATGATCGCCATTGGCGGCTCAATCGGTACAGGTCTTTTCGTTGCCTCTGGCGCAACGATTTCGGCAGCCGGCCCGGGTGGGGCACTCTTCTCTTATATACTGATTGGCCTGATGGTGTACTTCCTGATGACCAGTCTCGGCGAACTGGCCGCGTACATGCCGGTATCCGGTTCGTTCTCGACCTACGGTCAAAAATACGTTGAAGAAGGCTTCGGCTTCGCGCTGGGCTGGAACTACTGGTACAACTGGGCGGTCACCATCGCCGTTGACCTTGTCGCCGCACAGCTGGTGATGAACTGGTGGTTCCCGGATACGCCAGGCTGGATCTGGAGCGCCCTGTTCCTGGCCGTCATCTTCCTGCTGAACTACATCTCCGTGCGCGGTTTCGGCGAGGCGGAATACTGGTTCTCTTTGATCAAAGTGGCAACCGTCATCATCTTTATCGTCGTCGGTGTGGCGATGATCGTTGGTATTTTCAAAGGCGCAGAACCTGCGGGCTGGAGTAACTGGGCGATAGGCGATGCGCCTTTTGCCGGTGGCCTTTCGGCGATGATTGGCGTGGCGATGATTGTCGGTTTCTCCTTCCAGGGGACCGAGCTGATTGGTATCGCCGCCGGTGAGTCAGAGAACCCGGAGAAAAATATTCCGCGTGCGGTCCGTCAGGTATTCTGGCGTATCCTCCTGTTCTATGTGTTCGCGATCCTGATTATCAGCCTGATCATCCCGTACACCGATCCAAGCCTGCTGCGTAATGACGTTAAAGACATTAGCGTCAGCCCGTTCACGCTGGTCTTCCAGCACGCCGGTCTGCTTTCAGCCGCGGCGGTGATGAACGCCGTTATCCTGACCGCAGTGCTTTCAGCCGGTAACTCCGGGATGTACGCGTCCACCCGTATGCTCTACACGCTGGCATGCGACGGTAAAGCACCGCGTATCTTCGCGAAGCTGTCCCGCGGTGGCGTACCGCGTAACGCGCTCTACGCCACAACGGTGATTGCCGGTCTGTGCTTCCTGACCTCCATGTTTGGCAACCAGACGGTGTACCTGTGGCTGCTTAACACGTCCGGGATGACGGGCTTTATTGCCTGGCTGGGGATTGCTATTAGCCACTACCGTTTCCGCCGCGGTTTCGTCAAGCAGGGTCACGATGTTAACTCTCTGCCGTATCGCTCCGGCTTCTTCCCACTGGGTCCTATTTTCGCCTTCATTCTGTGCCTGATCATTACGCTGGGACAGAACTATGAAGCGTTCCTGGCGGACACCATTGACTGGGGCGCCGTGACGGCGACCTACATTGGTATTCCGCTGTTCCTCGTCATCTGGTTTGGCTACAAGCTGACGAAAGGAACAAAATTCGTTCGCTACAGTGAAATGGAATTCCCGGAACGATTTAAACAATAATCGCATTTCCTCTCTTTTAACCCGCTCATTCGAGCGGGTTTTTTTATGCCCGCATCCTGAAACAAAGATATATTTCTTAACAATTTAATTGATAATAATTATCGTTTGCTTTATCGTTATCAAAAAATAAGCGTGTCACCGACCCACCGCAGATGTGGGCGGCAAGGAAGACGCTGTGAGCAATGATGATTTGATTTAGTTGTATTTACCTCATGGAGATATGGAATGTTTAGGTTGAATCCCTTCGTCAGGGGAGGACTTTGTGCGTCCGCAATGTCCCTGGCCCTGCCTGTTATCGCAGCGGAATCCGGCGACACAATGGTTGTAACGGCCTCCGCGACCGAGCAAAACCTGAAAGACGCACCGGCAAGCATCAGCGTAATTACCCAGGAAGATTTGCAGCGCAAACCCGTTCAGAATCTGAAAGATGTGTTACGGGAGGTGCCGGGCGTTCAGCTCACGAGCGAAGGGGACAACCGTAAAGGGGTAAGTATTCGTGGACTGGACAGCAGCTATACGCTGATCCTGATCGACGGCAAGCGCGTTAACTCGCGTAACGCGGTATTCCGCCATAATGATTTCGACCTCAACTGGGTGCCGGTTGACGCCATCGAACGCATCGAAGTGGTGCGCGGACCGATGTCTTCTCTGTACGGTTCCGATGCGCTGGGCGGCGTGGTGAACATTATCACCAAAAAAATCGGCCAGAAATGGACGGGTACCCTGAGCGCCGATTCCACGATTCAGGAGCACCGCGACCGTGGAGACACGTACAACGGTCAGTTCTATACCAGCGGTCCGCTGGTGGACGGCCTGCTGGGGCTGAAAGCCTACGGTAGCCTCGCGAAGCGTGAGAAAGACGGTCAGCAGAAGTCCTCCACCACGGCGAGCGGTGAAACGCCGCGCATTGAAGGCTTCACCAGCCGCGATGCGAATGTGGAGTTCGCCTGGACACCGTCTGAAAATCACGACTTTACGGCGGGCTACGGCTTCGATCGTCAGGATCGCGACTCGGATTCCCTCGACAAAAACCGCCTTGAGCGTCAGAACTACTCTCTCAGCCACAACGGCCGTTGGGGCGTCGGCAACAGCGAGCTAAAGGTTTACGGCGAAAAGGTGGATAACAAAAACCCCGGCAACAGCAATCCGATCACCTCCGAGAGCAACGCGGTGGACGGAAAATACGTGCTGCCGCTGGGCGAAATCAACCAGCTTCTGACCTTCGGCGGGGAATGGCGTCACGATAAGCTGAAAGATCCGGTCAACCTGACGGGCGGTTCCAGCAGCAGTACCTCGACAAGCCAGTATGCCCTGTTCCTTGAAGATGAGTGGCGTATCTTTGAACCTCTGGCGCTGACCACCGGCATCCGTATGGACGACCATGATACCTACGGTGACCACTGGAGCCCGCGAGCCTATCTGGTTTACAACGCGACCGATACCGTAACGGTGAAAGGGGGCTGGGCCACCGCGTTTAAAGCGCCGTCGCTGCTCCAGCTTAGCCCGGACTGGGTCACCGGCTCGTGTCGCGGTGCCTGTGAGATAGTCGGTAACCCGGATCTGAAACCGGAAACCAGCGAGAGCTTCGAATTCGGTCTGTACTACAGCGGGGAAGAGGGCTGGTTAGAGGGCGTGCAGGCCAGCGTTACCACCTTCCAGAATAACGTGGATGATCGCATCAGCATCAGCCGTACGGCCAATGCAAAACAGGCCCAGGGCTACCCTAACTACGTTGGACTGAATGCGGACGGCGAACCAATTTTCCGCTACTACAACGTTAACAAGGCGCGCATCCGCGGGGTGGAAACCGAGCTAAAATTCCCGCTGGCGGACGACTGGAAAGTGACCCTTAATTATACCTACAACGACGGTCGCGATATCAGCAACGGCGGCAACAAGCCGTTGTCGGATCTGCCGTTCCACACCGCCAACGGTACCGTTGACTGGAAGGCGACGCAGGACTGGTCGTTCTACGTTCAGGGCAACTACACCGGTGAGAAACGCGCGCTGACCAGCAGTGCAGCAACGCCGGGTGGCTATGTCATCTGGAATACCGGCGCCGCGTGGCAGGTAACGAAAGCCGTTAAGCTGCGCGCGGGCGTGCAGAACCTGCTGGATAAAGATCTGAGCCGTGACGATTACAGCTATACGGAAGATGGCCGTCGCTACTTTGTGGGCGTGGATTATAAGTTCTGATGCGGCCAGGGTAAAAGCAAAACGGCAACGTAAGTTGCCGTTTTTAGTGTTTGTTCCCTCTCCCTGTGGGAGAGGGCCAGGGTGAGGGCATCAGAGCGCACGCAGCCGCACTTACTCAAACAAATGCTCCGCATGGAAGCGGAGATGATCCTCAATAAAGGACGCGATGAAGAAATAGCTGTGGTCATACCCCGGCTGGATGCGCAGCGTCAGCGGCCAGTCCTTCTGGCGGGCCGCTTCTGCCAGCACCGCAGGCTGTAGCTGCCCGGCGAGGAACTGATCCGCATCGCCCTGATCGATAAGCATCGGGAGCGCATTTGCCGAGCTGCTGGCCAGCATCAGCGCACAGCTGTCCCATTCCTGCCATTTTGCTTCATCTTCACCCAGATAGTTCGTGAAGGCTTTCTGCCCCCACGGCACCTGCGTTGGGTTAACAATTGGCGAAAATGCCGACACGCTGACGTATTTTCCCGGATTTTTTAGCGCCATGATCAGCGCCCCGTGACCGCCCATAGAATGTCCGCTGATGGCGCAGCGGTCGCTTACCGCAAACCCGGACTGAATCAGCGCGGGCAGCTCGTCGCGAATGTAGTCATACATGCGGTAATGGTACGCCCAGGGCTGCTCGGTCGCATTGAGATAAAACCCGGCGCCTTTACCCAGGTCGTATCCTGCATCGTCGGCTACATCATCGCCACGCGGGCTGGTATCAGGCATCACCAGCGCAATACCCAGCTCGGCGGCAAGTCGCTGCGCGCCCGCTTTGGTGGTGAAGTTTTCGTCGTTGCAGGTCAGGCCTGAAAGCCAGAACAGAACCGGCGGATTTTCCGTCGGCGGCAGGAAAATGCTGAACGTCATCGCACAGTTCAGGACGGTGGAGTCATGCCGCCAGCGCTGCTGTCGACCTTCAAAACAACGGTGCTCTTCGAGCAGTTCCATGCAGGGCTCCTTAATGAGAATGCGTATTCATAAAAACCATAATACAGCCTTTTCATTGACCTGTGAGTAACTTTCACTTTCGCCAGACGGCGAGATGCTGCATCATAAATTTACTTTTCTTTAACAATTGGAGCGGTCATGGCGCTGCGTATTGCGCTCAGTGGGTTTGTCGTTCTGGTGGTGGCGATGGGGATAGGGCGCTTTGCCTTTACGCCTCAGGTACCGCTCATGATTGCTGCCGGACAGCTTACGCTGACCAGCGCGGGTCTGGTGGCGGCGATGAACTATCTGGGCTATCTGGTGGGCGCATGGGATGCAATGCGCGCGCACCGCTTTGTGGAAACGCGCCTCTGGCTTGGCATCACCGGCGCGGTTGCGCTGACGCTGCTCTCCGCGGCGGCGGATAACGCCGTTGTGCACGGCCTGCTGCGCTTCGTTATTGGCTGCATGAGCGGCTGGTCGATGGTACTCATTGCCGCCTGGACCAACGAGCGGCTGGGGCAGCTGGGTAAACCGGGACTGAGTGCCGCCGTGTTTGCCGGACCGGGAGCGGGCATTGCCCTGAGCGGGCTTCTCGCCGTCTATATCCAGGCGAAATCCCTTTCGGCCGGGGCGGCATGGCAAATCTACGGCGTGCTGGCGCTGGTGCTGATTGCGCTTGTGGCGCGCTACCTTCCGCGATCCGGGCAGCTCCATCGCCCCGGCACCGCGCCGGAGCCGCTGGTGCTGACGGCGGATTTAAAGCGCCTGGTCTGGAGCTACAGTCTGGCCGGGTTTGGCTATATCCTCCCGGCGACATTCCTGTCGCAAATGGCGGCGGTGCGTTTTCCCGGCAGCCTGTTTGCCCAGTTTGTCTGGCCGATTTTTGGTATCGCCGCCGTGGTGGGCATTGCGCTCAGTATTCTTTTACGCCACACCTCAACGGCTAACCGCAGGCTGGCTATCGTGCTGTGGTTACAGGGTGCTGGCGTGCTGGCGGCCTGGCTGCTGCCGGGAATTGGTGGTTTGCTGACGGGCGGACTGCTGGTGGGGGGCGGTTTTTTGTGTGCCGTGCAGCTCTCTCTTTTATACGGCCGCGAGCTGGCGCCAAACCACACGCGCTATATGGCAGGCCTGCTCACCACCGGGTATGCGATTGGTCAATTGATTGGCCCGATGACCTCGGCATTATCAACCTGGCTTACCCACCGGCTGGAGCCCGCGCTGGGGCTGGCGGGCGTTGCGCTGTTCGTCGGCGGAGCGCTGGTCTGGAATCGTCACGCTGAAAGGCAACAGCAATTGCAATAATTATCGTCGTGAATACTGGATTATGTGCGCCGCCTCACGCACAATGAGCGCATACTTTTGCCACAACGAGGGCAAAAGACGCCACACCTGCAGGAGAACAAAATGTCATCACTCAGTAAAGAAGCTGCCCTGGTCCACGAAGCCCTGGTTGCGCGCGGTCTTGAAACGCCACTGCGTCCGCCCGTACAGGATTTGGACAATGAAACCCGCAAGCGTCTGATTGCCGGTCATATGACCGAGATCATGGAGCTGCTGAATCTCGATCTGAGTGACGACAGTCTGATGGAGACGCCGCACCGCATCGCGAAAATGTACGTCGACGAAATTTTCTCCGGGCTGGATTACGCCAACTTCCCGAAAATCACCGTCATTGAAAACAAGATGAAAGTGGACGAGATGGTGACGGTACGCGATATCACGCTGACCAGCACCTGCGAACACCACTTCGTGACCATCGACGGTAAAGCGACCGTGGCGTATATCCCAAAAGATACGGTGATTGGCCTGTCGAAGATCAACCGCATCGTGCAGTTCTTTGCCCAGCGTCCGCAGGTGCAGGAGCGTCTGACGCAGCAGATCCTGACCGCGCTGCAAACGCTGCTGGGCACGAATAACGTGGCCGTCTCTATCGACGCGGTTCACTACTGCGTGAAGGCGCGCGGCGTGCGTGATGCAACCAGCGCGACCACTACAACCTCGCTGGGCGGCCTGTTTAAATCGAGCCAGAATACCCGTCAGGAGTTCCTGCGCGCGGTACGTCACCACAACTAAGTCTTACAGGGCAGGAACCATGGAGCGAAACGTCACGCTCGATTTTGTTCGCGGCGTCGCCATTCTCGGTATCCTGCTGCTTAATATCAGCGCCTTCGGCCTGCCGAAGGCGGCTTATCTCAATCCTGCCTGGTATGGCGATATCACGCGTAGTGATGCCTGGACCTGGGCTGTCCTCGATCTCTTCGCACAGGTTAAATTCCTCACGCTGTTTGCCCTGCTGTTTGGAGCAGGTCTGCAACTCCTCCTCAAACGCGGTACGCGCTGGATCCAGTCGCGCCTGACGCTGCTGGTTCTCCTCGGCTTTATCCACGGCCTGTTCTTCTGGGACGGCGATATTCTTCTCGCGTATGGGTTAGTCGGGCTCATCTGCTGGCGTCTGATTCGCGATGCGCACAGCGTAAAAAGCCTGTTTAACACCGGCGTGATGCTCTATGTCATGGGGCTTGGGGTCCTGCTGCTGCTGGGGATGATCTCCGGCGAGGCGACGAACCGTTCCTGGATCCCGGATGCCGCTAACCTGCAGTACGAACAGTACTGGAAGCTGAAGGGCGGTACGGAAGCGATAAGCAACCGCGCGGATATGCTGGGGGATAACCTCCTTGCGCTGGGCGCGCAATACGGCTGGCAGCTGGCGGGCATGATGCTGATGGGCGCGTCACTGATGCGCACCGGCTGGCTGAAAGGGGAGTTCAGCCTGCGTCACTATCGGCGAACGGGGGTCGGGCTGGTGCTGATCGGCGTGTTGATTAACCTCCCGGCGATAATCACGCAGTGGCACATCCACTGGGATTACCGCTGGTGCGCGTTCCTGCTCCAGGTGCCGCGCGAACTGAGCGCGCCGTTCCAGACCATCGGATACGCGGCGCTGATCTATGGCTTCTGGCCAACGCTTTCCCGCCTGTGGATCGTCAGCGCTATCGCCTGCGTAGGCCGCATGGCGTTGAGCAACTACCTCCTGCAAACGCTTCTCTGCACCACGCTTTTCTATCGATTTGGCCTGTTTATGAAATTCGACCGCCTCACGCTGCTGGCGTTTGTTATTCCGGTCTGGGTGATTAACCTGGCGTTTTCTGTTCTCTGGCTACGCTATTTCCGCCAGGGACCGCTGGAGTGGGTGTGGCGTAAGTTAACCGCACATGCTTCAGGGGTATCATTGAGGAACACATCCAGATAACGATCTGGATCACAATCATTAACAAAACGGATGTAAGCGTTTTCATGAGTGTGAGCTTCTTCACGTAGTCCCCTTTCTCTCGCTGCCAAAATAGCCACCTTGCTAAACACAGGGGGTGTCTGTGAGTTGCTGCAATCCTTTGAAGGATGGTGAATATGATCACCATTCGTGACGTCGCCCGTCAGGCGGGCGTTTCTGTGGCTACCGTCTCACGCGTGCTGAACAATAGCGCGCTGGTCAGCCCTGAAACCCGTGAAACCGTAATGAAAGCCGTGACCCAGCTCGGGTACCGGCCAAATGCCAATGCCCAGGCGCTTGCGACGCAGGTCAGCGACACCATCGGCGTGGTGGTGATGGATGTATCAGATGCCTTTTTCGGCGCGCTGGTCAAAGCGGTCGACGTGGTCGCCCAGCAGCATCAGAAATATGTGCTGATCGGCAATAGCTATCATGAGGCGGAAAAGGAGCGACACGCCATCGAAGTGCTGATTCGCCAGCGCTGTAACGCCCTGATTGTCCACTCAAAAGCCTTGAGCGATGAAGAGCTAACCGGCTTTATGGATCAGATCCCGGGCATGGTGCTGATCAACCGCATCGTCCCCGGCTATGCCCATCGCTGCGTCGGGCTGGATAACGTCAGCGGCGCCATGATGGCGACGAAAATGCTCATCAACAACGGGCATCAGCGGATCGGTTATCTGGCCTCCAGCCATCATATTGAAGATGACGACCTGCGGCGCGAGGGGTGGCAAAACGCCCTGAAAGAGCACGGCATTACGCCGTCAGAAAGCTGGACGGGCACCGGTACGCCGGACATGCAGGGCGGCGAGGCGGCAATGGTGGAGCTGCTGGGCCGCAACCTGCAGCTTACTGCAGTGTTTGCCTATAACGACAGCATGGCGGCAGGCGCCCTGACGGCGCTGAAAGATAACGGCATTGCGGTGCCACAGCATTTATCACTCATTGGTTTTGATGATATTCCGATTGCCCGTTACACCGACCCGCAGCTGACAACGGTGCGTTACCCCATTGCCTCTATGGCGAAACTGGCGACTGAGCTGGCGTTACAGGGGGCGGCAGGGTTGCTGGATCCGGGCGCAACACACTGTTTCATGCCGACTTTAGTGCGTCGGCACTCCGTCGCGGCCCGACAAATTGTGGTTCCGATCACTAACTGATTACATCAGGTGATGTAACCGTTTTCAATCTGTGAGTAAATTCACAGTATCTTAACAAGGCGCTGACTATGATGTCAGCGTTTTAGGGGCTGAAACGCTATGTAACGGTGATTATTCACTTTCACTATAGCCAATGTGCCGCAAACAACGAATAAAACGCATTTCTGGAGCGTTACCGAACACGGAAGATAGAAATTTTATAAGTGAACTTCGGCTGTCAGTAACGTTTTATTAACACCTGCCTGCCGATCGTTATTCACAAGAACTACCCTGCATAAAAAAAACCGGAGATACCATGAATAAGAAGGTGTTGACCCTGTCTGCCGTAATGGCAAGCATGCTTTTTGGTGCAGCAGCGCACGCTGCGGATACCCGTATTGGTGTGACCATCTATAAATACGACGACAACTTCATGTCTGTTGTACGTAAAGCTATTGAGAAAGATGCGAAAGCAGCGCCAGACGTTCAGCTGCTGATGAACGACTCCCAGAACGACCAGTCCAAACAGAACGACCAGATCGACGTTCTGCTGGCGAAAGGCGTGAAAGCCCTGGCCATCAACCTGGTTGACCCGGCTGCAGCAGGCACGGTTATTGAAAAAGCGCGCGGCCAGAACGTGCCAATCGTCTTCTTCAACAAAGAACCTTCCCGTAAGGCGCTGGATAGCTACGACAAAGCGTATTACGTCGGTACCGACTCCAAAGAGTCCGGTATTATTCAGGGCGATCTGATCGCAAAACATTGGGCGGCGAACCCGAACTGGGACCTGAACAAAGACGGTCAGATTCAGTTCGTGCTGCTGAAAGGCGAACCAGGCCACCCGGATGCTGAAGCCCGTACCACTTACGTTATCAAAGAGCTGAACGACAAGGGTCTGAAAACCCAGCAGCTGGCGTTAGATACCGCGATGTGGGATACCGCTCAGGCGAAAGATAAGATGGACGCGTGGCTGTCCGGCCCTAACGCGAACAAAATCGAAGTGGTTATCGCGAACAACGATGCGATGGCAATGGGTGCGGTAGAAGCGCTGAAAGCACACAACAAATCCTCCATCCCGGTATTCGGCGTAGATGCACTGCCAGAAGCGCTGGCGCTGGTTAAATCCGGTGCGATGGCCGGTACCGTTCTGAACGATGCCAACAACCAGGCGAAAGCGACCTTCGATCTGGCGAAAAACCTGGCCGATGGCAAAGGCGCGGCTGATGGCACCAGCTGGAAAATTGAAAACAAAATCGTTCGCGTACCTTACGTGGGCGTAGACCAGTCCAACCTGGCTGAGTTTATCGGTAAATAAGTTAGCGGTACTGTCTCCACTGGGCGCAATTCGTTGCGCCCTTTTATAACGCGATATGCGAGGCCAACAAGGTATAATTATGGTCAGCACAAATACTCAGTCATCCGGTGAATACCTGTTGGAAATGAGCGGTATCAACAAGTCATTTCCCGGCGTTAAGGCACTCGATAATGTTAATTTAAAAGTTCGTCCTCACTCTATTCATGCCCTGATGGGGGAGAACGGTGCGGGTAAATCAACATTATTAAAATGTCTTTTTGGGATCTATCAAAAAGATTCTGGCAGCATTCTTTTTCAGGGGAAAGAGATCGATTTCCATTCAGCGAAAGAAGCACTGGAAAACGGTATCTCGATGGTTCACCAGGAATTAAACTTGGTGCTGCAGCGTTCAGTCATGGATAACATGTGGTTGGGGCGTTATCCAACCAAGGGTGTCTTTGTCGATCAGGACAAAATGTATCGCGACACCAAAGCGATTTTTGATGAGCTGGATATTGATATCGATCCGCGCGCCCGCGTGGGAACATTATCCGTCTCCCAGATGCAGATGATCGAAATCGCCAAAGCGTTCTCCTATGATGCGAAAATCGTCATTATGGACGAACCGACATCGTCATTAACGGAAAAAGAGGTTAATCACCTTTTTACCATTATTCGTAAGCTAAAAGATCGCGGCTGCGGCATTGTGTATATCTCCCACAAAATGGAAGAGATCTTCCAGCTGTGCGATGAGATTACCATCCTGCGCGACGGTCAGTGGATTGCCACGCAGCCGCTGGAAGGGCTGGACATGGACAAGATCATCGCCATGATGGTCGGCCGTTCCCTTAACCAGCGCTTCCCGGACAAAGAAAACAAGCCGGGCGAAGTGATCCTGGAAGTGCGCAATCTGACCTCGTTACGCCAGCCGTCTATTCGCGATGTCTCCTTCGATCTGCATAAGGGCGAAATCCTGGGGATTGCCGGTCTGGTCGGGGCAAAACGTACCGATATCGTGGAAACCCTGTTCGGTATCCGTGAGAAAGCCGAAGGCACTATTACGCTGCACGGTAAGAAAATTAACAACCACAACGCCAACGAAGCCATTAATAATGGTTTTGCGCTGGTGACGGAAGAGCGTCGTTCGACCGGTATTTATGCCTATCTGGATATTAACTTTAACTCGTTAATTTCTAACATTCGCAATTACAAAAACAAAGTCGGACTGCTGGATAACTCCCGCATGAAGAGCGATACCCAATGGGTTATTGACTCCATGCGCGTGAAAACGCCAGGGCACCGCACCCAAATTGGTTCGCTGTCAGGCGGTAACCAGCAGAAAGTCATTATCGGACGTTGGTTATTAACCCAGCCAGAAATTCTGATGCTGGATGAACCGACCCGCGGCATTGACGTCGGCGCGAAGTTTGAAATTTATCAGCTGATTGCCGAGCTGGCGAAAAAGAATAAAGGGATCATTATTATTTCTTCCGAAATGCCGGAATTGTTAGGGATCACGGATCGTATTCTGGTTATGAGCAATGGTCTCGTTGCCGGTATTGTTGACACCAAAACGACAACGCAAAACGAAATTTTGCGTCTTGCGTCTTTGCACCTTTAAGATCAGGGGCTCCTCATGAGTGCGTTAAATAAAAAAAGTTTTCTCACTTACCTGAAAGAAGGCGGTATTTACGTTGTTCTTTTAGTACTGCTGGCTATCATCATTTTCCAGGACCCTACGTTCTTAAGCCTGCTGAACCTGAGTAACATTCTGACCCAGTCCTCCGTGCGTATTATCATTGCGCTGGGCGTGGCGGGCCTGATCGTAACCCAGGGGACGGACCTTTCTGCCGGTCGTCAGGTGGGGCTGGCGGCGGTTATCGCGGCAACCCTGCTGCAGTCGATGGAAAACGCCAACAAGGTCTTCCCGGAAATGGCCACCATGCCGATTTTCGTGGTGATCCTGATTGTCTGCGCCATCGGTGCGGTGATTGGTCTGATCAACGGTATTATCATCGCCTACCTGAACGTGACGCCGTTTATCACCACGCTGGGTACGATGATCATCGTTTACGGTATCAACTCCCTGTACTACGACTTCGTGGGTGCTTCCCCAATCTCGGGTTTTGACAGCGGCTTCTCGACCTTTACGCAAGGATTCATCGCGCTGGGCAGCTTCCGCCTGTCGTATATCACCTTCTATGCGCTGATTGCGGTGGCCTTCGTCTGGATCCTGTGGAACAAAACGCGCTTTGGTAAAAACATCTTCGCTATCGGCGGTAACCCGGAAGCGGCGAAAGTGTCCGGCGTGAACGTTGCCCTGAACCTGCTCATCATTTATGCCCTGTCCGGCGTGTTCTACGCCTTCGGCGGGATGCTGGAAGCGGGCCGTATCGGTTCTGCAACCAACAACCTTGGCTTCATGTACGAGCTGGATGCAATCGCAGCCTGCGTGGTGGGCGGCGTCTCCTTCAGCGGCGGCGTGGGTACGGTACTGGGCGTGGTGACCGGTGTGATCATCTTCACCGTCATCAACTACGGCTTGACCTATATCGGCGTGAACCCGTACTGGCAGTACATCATCAAAGGCGCCATCATTATCTTCGCGGTTGCGCTGGATTCACTGAAGTACGCGCGTAAGAAATAATCGTCTCTCGCTATACCCGGCCCGCTCATCGAGCGGGCTTTTTTATGCCTTATGCCAGCTGTGACTCCTCTCGGGTCACGATGCGCTCAAACCAGTCGAGTTCAGAGAGCTTGCAGGCGACCCACTGTTCGGAAAAAGCGTCGCCCAGGCTGTCGGTGAGGTACTGACAGCGGGCAAAGGTCTCAATCGCTTCCTGCTGAAACAGCGGCAGCTCGGGGCGATCGTGCTGCGGTTCTGGCAAATCCTCGTCGTCGGTGTTTTCCAGCCCGTACAGCATACCGGTCAGGATCGTGGCGGCGACCAGATACGGATTGGCATCGGCCCCGGCCAGCCGGTACTCGATACGACGGTTGTGGTCATCCGAGCAGGGAATACGCAGGGCGGCGGAGCGGGTGTTATAGCCCCAGGAGTTAAATACGGGCTCCGTCAGGTTTTTACGCAGGCGACGAAACGCGTTAACGCCCGGCGCAAGAATGGCAACGGAGGCGGGCATCAGCGCCAGCTGCCCCGCGATGCACAAACGCATCATGCTGTTAAGCGCGTTCACCGGGGAAGCAAAGACGTTTTCGCCGTGACGATTGTTCAGGCTGAAATGGAAGTGCAAACCGCTGCCGGAAAGCTGGCTGAAAGGCTTAGCCATAAAGTTGGCCTGCAGGCCGTGCTTTTCGGCAACGTATCGGGTCAGGCGACGAAGCGCCAGCACGTTATCGCAGACCTCAACCACGCGATGGCTGTGCTTCAGGTTTAATTCGTACTGACCGGACTCGGCTTCCGCCACGATCCCGGACAGCGGGATGCGCTGCAGGTGCGCCAGCTGTTCCAGCTCGTCAAACAGGGCCGCATGGGCCGTCGTAGTATCCATATGAAAACAGCCCTGATTTTGCGGATCCCGATCGTCATGCCCCGTCAGATAGAACTCGATTTCCGGGGCAATCACCGGGAAGAGGCCGTGCTGGTGGAAGCGGGCCAGCACGTTCTGCAGTATCACGCGCGGTTCAAGCGGGCAGGGGGTATCGTCGCTGTCTTTCATCGTCAGCAGGATCTGCGCATTGTGCTGCGGATCCTGCGGGCAGGGGCGCAGGGAACCGGCGACAGGAACGCAGAGTCGGTCCGGCTCATCATGAAGCGGGGCGGCGATTTTTCCTTTCTGATCCATCGAGTAGACCGAAAGGGGAAAATAACAGCCTTTTTCCAGGCTCAGCATGCTCTCCACCGACAGACGCTTGCCGCGCATCGTGCCGTTGATATCGTTCAGGTAAACGTCTACATGTTTCGTCTGCGGGTAACGTTCCAGATAATCTGCGACTTCCACTGAAATGTTGTGCTGCAGGGCGTCAATTTTTTCATCAAGCCAGAGACCGGAATTGAGTGCGCCAGGAAGTGATAAACCGGGAAAGTTAAAATACGGACGGAGACTTTTGAGGAAAAACGCATTCATTATTGAGTTCATAGTCATTCTTCAATGAAGCCGTAGCGGCAGTGAACTCAGCTTAAAAGAGCCGACGTAAAGGGGGGATAAAAAGCGTCAGGCCCGGCGTAAAGAAAGTATAAAGGCGGCCCTGTTATTTCTCCTTTTTCTGCATATCCAGCAGCTGCTCGGGCGTGACGGCCGGGTAACCCTGCGCGTCTTCCGGCACTTCGTGCATCGCCGGAATCGGCACCAGCGGGCCTAAAAAGCGCGGTTCGCGTTTGAATATATACAGATCGGCCAGGGCGCCAAAGCGCGCGCCGAACTCACGGACGCGCACGCTCAGCATGTCCTTTGGCGACGGCACCGCGTAACACTGCGCCTGAATGCCCATATGCAGCGCGATAAACAGCGCGCGCTCGCAGTGGAAGCGCTGGGTGATGATGATGAAGTCGTTGGTGTCGAAGACTTTACGCGTGCGTACGATGGAGTCCAGGGTGCGGAATCCGGCGTAGTCGAGCACGATATCGGCAGGGTCCACGCCTGCGGCAATCAGGTCCTTACGCATCGTCACCGGTTCATTGTAGCTTTGCAGGGCGTTATCGCCGCTCAGCAGCAGGTAGTTCACCTTGCCGCTGTTGTAGGCGTTCAGCGCGCCCTGAATGCGGTAACGGTAATACTGGTTGATCACGCCGGTGCGGTAATACTTGGCGGTGCCGAGCACCACGCCAACCTGACGATAGGGCAGGTCCTGCAGGTCATCAAAGATGTAGGGGGCGGTTTTCCAGCTCATCCAGCGGTCGAGACCCAGCACGATCAACAGCAGTATGCCGACCAGGACAGACAGGCTGTAAAAAACGCGCTTTAACATGGAGATGGCTCGTTCGTGGATGAAATTTAACTCAGGCTACTTTACCCGCCTGGTTAGCGCAAGAAACAGCGACTCAACTGAGGGGTTTTTCAGCAAACTGGCGGGCATTTCTGCCCGCCGGAAGGATTACGCAAGCAGTACGCGGTCAATCGTCGTGCAGCCCAGCGCTTTAAGCGTCGCGGCGGTCGCATCCCACTGAATCAGCGGCGCATCGGCAATTTCTGCCAGAATAGCGCGCTGAATGTCCGGATAGTCATAGCCGTTCAGGCTCAGCAGGTTAAGCGCGCCCTGCAGCGGAGGCAGGGTTGGGTTAAACGCGGCGTTTTCCGCGTAGCTGCCGCTAAAGATCCGGCCATCGCGGCACTGCAGCGCCACGCCGCTCGGGGACTTGCTGTACGGCGTGTGGCTCTTGTTCGCCGCGCGAATGGCCGCCTGGCTCAGGTCATCGCCGGACAGGGCGTAACCGTGGTCCTGCTCGTCCATCAGCAGCGTTTTGATCTCCAGATCTTTCGGGCCAAACGCGTCAGGCAGATAATCCCCCAGCGTGTGCGGCGCGCGGCCTGGCAGGTTGATGCGCAGCTGCAGCCCGCTGTTCAGCTCGTTCATAAACTGACGGCAGTGGCCGCAGGGGGTGTAGTTAACGGTAATGGCGCTCAGGGCTTTTTCACCGCGCAGCCAGGCGTGGCTGATGGCGCTCTGCTCGGCGTGAACCGTTTGCTGCATGGTCGCGCCCAGGAACTCCATGTTGCCGCCGAAGTACCAGGTTCCGCTGACGCCGCGCGCAATGGCCCCGACGTTAAAGTGGGAGAGATCGGCTCGCGCGCAGGCGGCAGCCAGGGGAAGCAGTGCGAAAGCCAGCGCGTCTTCGTCCAGTCCCGTTGCTTGTTTCAGCATCGTGACCTGCTCCGCGGTCAGCAGGGCGGGGAAGTGTGCATCTGCCAGAACGGGAGCCAGGGCTGACTGCAAATTCTCTGCAAGCTGGGCGAAAGCAGCTTGAAAACGTGGGTGCATGGCGTATGCCTCATAAAGGTTAATGGATCGGTAGTTTACGGAGCCGCCAGGGCTTTATATGTGATCCACTTCTCATTATGTATGCAACTTATGAAATCAAAATGAAATTTGCGCGACGCATCGCAAATTTTAGCCCATCACCGCCAGAATCAGCGGGAAAATGAACGGGGCCAGCAGGGAGGTGATAATCCCGCAGATTACCAGCGCCAGGGAGCTAAACGCCCCTTCCTGATAATCCAGCTCCGCACAGCGGGCGGTGCCCAGGGCGTGGGAGGCAGTTCCCATCGACAGCCCCCGTGCCGCTTTAGTATGAATACGCATTCCGTTCAGCAGGGTGTGACCAAACACCGCGCCGAGAATACCGACGAAAATGACGCACATCGCGCTGATGGCCGGGATCCCGCCGAGGCTGCCGCCGACCGCCATCGCGATAGGCGTGGTCACGGATTTAGGCAGGATAGAGGCGGCGATCTGCGGGGAGGCTCCCATCAACAGCGCTACCGACGTGCCGGTGATCATCGCCACCAGGCTGCCCACAAAACAGATGGTAATGATGGATTTCCAGCGGGCGCGGATCTGATGCAGCTGCTCATATAAAGGAAAGGCGAGCGCCACAACGGCAGGCTGCAGCAGGTCGTTTAAGATTTTGCTGCCGGCAAAGTAGCGCTCGTAGGGAATGCCGGTGAGCAGCAGGAACGGAATAATCACCACCATTGCCACCAGCAGCGGGTTCAGCAACGGCATTTTGAAGCGTGCGGCAAGCTTGCGCGCGGCGAAGAACACCGCCAGGGTTAACGGCAGCGACCACCAGATATTGGCCATCATTTTTTTGTTTTCTCCCCGACCACGTTACGTTCGCCATGCACCAGATGCGAACTCCAGCTCACAACCAGGAAAACCACCAGCGTACTGACCGCGCAGGAGACCACAATCGGGCCGAACTGGGCCTTTAGCAAATCAAAATACTGCATGACCCCGACGCCGATAGGCACGAAAAGCAGCGCCATGTAGCGAATAAGGACGAAGCAGCCGGGATTGACCCATTTTGCGGGCAGGATTTGCAGCGCCAGCAAAACAAAGAGGATCAGCATACCGATAATGCTGCCGGGAATGACGATCGGCAGCAGCGACGCGATGAAAATTCCGGCATACAGGCAGGCGTAAATCAGGACGAATGCGCGCAGATATTGCCAGATAATGTTCAATGATTTGCTCATGGTGATAGTCCTTGCTGAAACGCATTCATCATACAATTAAACCCAAAAATGTGCCACGGATCACATCATGAAATTTGAGCATACCAGACATTCCAGAATGGAACGTCTGGTATAACCGCACAGGGGCAGGCTACAGTTTAGAGGAAAGGGCGTGCGGTGGCGAAGTGACGAGCCAGAGAATGCATCAGCGCAAGGCGGTCAGTTTATCGAGAAAAGAAAACAGCACCTGGTTCATTTCGCGATAATCATGCGAGCGTAGTTTTTCCGCCGTTTCGACAAAACGAAATTCAGCCGCGCGGCTGAGATCGTTCTGCGAATGTTCAATCAGCAGCTCAACCACCTCCGGCGTCAGTTCCATATGACACTGAAATCCGTAAACCCGTTCGCCATATTGCACGATTTGACGGGGGCAGCCCTCGCTGTAAGCCAGCACTTTAGCCTGCGGCGTCAACCCTGGCATGTCGTTATGCCAGTGACCGACGTTCAGCTCGTGGCCAAAATCCTCAAACAGCGGGTTCGCCTTTCCTGCATCTGTGAGCCTGACGGGAAATTTGCCGATCTCTTTTTCCGGGCTATGGCAAAACGCGGCGCCCAGCGATTCACCGATAAGCTGCGAGCCCAGACAAACGCCAATCACCGTTTTACCTGCCTCTATTGCGCGGCCGATGAGCCGCATTTCCGCCTGCGCGTCAAACCAGGGGCACTCCTCAAGCGTGGTGGCAGGTGACTGCGGGCCTCCCATGATGATAAGCAAGTCTGTGCTCTGCAGATCCTCGGGTAACGGATCGCCCTGATAAACTCTGGAGTAGCTGAGGCTACAGCCGCGGCTTTTTCCCCAGATTTCATATGCGCCTGGCGCTTCGAAATGTTCATGAATGATAAAATGAATGTGCATTGCGTCTCTCTCCGGTTACGTGTACAAGCAGCATCATAAGAGGAAGGGAGGAATGTGAAATGCCAACCGTTATCGATAAAACGCCAATTCACGACGATGCCATCGGATGGTCCCGAGGGGCAATTAGCTATACGCGCGGCGAAGTGGATCCCCCTCACCGGCATTCACAGGGGCAGCTTTTGTTTGCCATCAAAGGGGTGATGCTGGTCGAAACCGGCAATAAGCGTTGGGTCATACCGCCGCAGCGCGCGCTGTGGATCCCTCCCTTTCAGGAACACACCTACAACGTGTTATCCGCAACGGAGCTCCGCGCGGTCTGGTTTAGCCCCACGCTGATATCGCAATGCGGATCTTTTAAACGGAAAGAAGAGGTTCACGTGATTACGGCGACAGCGTTGTTCAAAGAGCTGATTGCCGGGCTGTTCAGTGAGCAATATCGGCCAGCCAGTCAGCGCAGCATGGCCGTTTTGCTGCTCGAAATCCTCAGCGAGGCGCAGCAGATTTCGGCGGAATTACCGATGCCCGTGGATGAGCGCTTACATCGCGTTGCCTGTGACATCATTGCCAGCAATCTCTGGGACGTTTCGATGGACAGGCTGGCGGAACAGGCCGCGATGTCTGAACGCACATTCTCACGCGCGTTTATCAAAGATACCGGCTTTAGCTTCCGGGCCTGGCGACAGCGAGCAAGGATTTGTGCCTCGCTGGACCTGCTCGCCAACGGATACCCGGTTAAACAGGTGGCCTGGATGCTGGGGTTTTCCGGGCAGGCGGCATTTGCGGCGGCGTTTCGCGCCATTGTCGGGGCAACGCCGGCTGACTTTCTCCCTGAACAGAAGCGCTTCCCAGCGATATAGAGAGCGGCTACTATAGCGCGTCTTTTTTCACAGGTACTGCTATGCGTGTTTTACTGGCCCCAATGGAAGGCGTGCTCGACTCCCTCGTGCGCGAGCTTCTGACCGAGGTGAACGATTACGATCTCTGCGTGACGGAATTTCTGCGTGTGGTCGATATGCTGTTGCCGGTAAAATCCTTCTTCCGCCTGTGCCCCGAGCTGCACAACCAGAGCCGGACCTCTTCCGGCACGCTGGTGCGTATTCAGCTGCTCGGCCAGTACCCCGAATGGCTGGCGGAAAACGCCGCCCGCGCGGTTGAGCTGGGCTCTTACGGGGTGGATCTCAACTGCGGCTGTCCGTCGAAGCTGGTGAACGGCAGCGGCGGCGGGGCGACGTTGCTGAAAGATCCTGAGCTGATTTACCGCGGCGCGAAGGCCATGCGTGAGGCCGTGCCTTCGCATCTGCCGGTGACGGTGAAGGTGCGCCTGGGGTGGGACAGCGACGCGCGGCAGTTTGAAATCGCCGATGCGGTGCAGCAGGCCGGGGCCACCGAGCTGGTGGTGCATGGCCGCACCAAAGAAGATGGCTACAAGGCCGAGCGCATTAACTGGCAGGCGATCGGCGAGATCCGCAAGCGCCTCACCATTCCGGTCATCGCCAACGGTGAAATCTGGGATTACGAGAGCGCGCAGGCCTGTCTGCAGGCCACCGGCTGCGATGCGGTGATGATCGGTCGCGGCGCCCTGAATGTGCCGAACCTCAGCCGGGTGGTGAAATATAACGAGCCGCGAATGCCGTGGGCAGACGTCGTCACGCTGCTGCAAAAATACAGCCGACTGGAAAAGCAGGGCGATACCGGTTTGTATCACGTCGCGCGAATTAAACAGTGGCTGAGTTATTTACGCAAAGAGTACGATGAAGCGCTGGGATTATTTCAGGAAATTCGGACATTACAGACTTCGACTGATATTGCCCGGGTGATTCAGTCAAAATAATAAGCGTTAAATTGCTCACACTTTTTTAAACCAGAAAACAGTTCTGGTTTTCAACGTGGCGCGACGATGTTAAGGTGCCACTGTTTTCAACGCAGGATTGTTACTGGCTAACAGGCAAAACCTAAGCGTTTCACAGCATTTTCGTTGTGGAGCGTTTAGGTTTTTTTTTGCCTCTCGTTTACGCAGGAGAGAAATTTGGCTTAGCGCTTTTTACTGATTTTATAAAAATGAAATATCGACAGGAAATAGAAAAATTTCCTGCGGCCGGTTACGCACAAAATACTCAATCACAGGTTGTTATCATGGCATATAAAAATAAACTCTATGCGCTCGCCTTATTGACGATATCCCCGCTGTCGGTGGCGCAGGACTGGAATGGAACGGTATTAGGCTTTGAAGCTCCGCCGGAGCCTGTTCTGGGCGAAATGCTCGGCATACGTAAAATCCTCAACGATAACGGTTTTACCTATAACCTCGGATATCTGAATGAAATTGGCTGGAACGGAGGCGGTGGCTATAACCACGACTCCCACGTGGCCTATATTGACCAGTTTGCGCTGACCTTCAACCAGGATCTTGAGCGCTGGACCGGTATCCCGGACGCGCGTATCGAAGGGAACATCGTCAACCGTAACCACAATGACGACCTTACCACCAAACGCGTGCAGGACCCTCGCGTCAACTTTAACGACCTGACCCAGGAGAGCTGGGGCGGACAGTCAATTACCCGCCTGGGCTGGCTGACCTTTGCCCGCAGCTTTGACGACCGGCGTCTGACCTGGCGCATCGGGATGATGAACAAGGTGCAGACCTTCGATCAAATCATCCCCTGTGATTTCCAGCTGCTTTCGCAGTGCGGCGGGAAGTCAGCCAACTCGCTGACGTGGAACAACTGGAACGTTCACACCTGGGGCACCACGCTTGCGTATAAATTAACGCCGACGCTGACCTTAAAAGGTGGCGTGATGGAGCAAAATCCCGAGGCCTCGAGCCGCAGCCACGCCTGGAGCTGGTCGACGAAGGGCAGTAAAGGGGTTTTACTGCCGGTTGAAATCGAAGCGCGTCCGCTGATTAACGGCCTGCCGGGCGCGTACAACCTGGGCGTGGTGTTTACCAACGCGCCGCAAACCGATCTCTATCGCGGCAAATCCGGCGGTGCGGGCGCGACGGACCCGAACGGCTTTGATACCCACAGCCGGACCTGGTTCATGTACGCCGGGCTGAACCAGCAGCTTACGCAGCATCAGGATGACCCGAATCGCGGGTTGAGCACCTCTTTCAGCATGAGCCTTGCGGATCAGAGCACTAACTATATGCACCAGGTTTACGCCGCCTCGCTGCGCTACCGCGGGCTGTTTGACGCGCGACCGGAAGACTGGATTGGCTTCGGGCTAACCTGGATTGATATGAGCAGCCAGTACGCCCGCAATCAGCGCTATATGAACAGCCTGAGCGGCGTGTCGGACTATAACGATCCGGCGTATCGCCCGGTGCCGGGCCACTCCCTGAACGGCGAGTTTTACTACCGTTTTCGTCCAGTGCCGTGGCTTGAACTGCAGCCGGGCATTCAGTACTGGCACCATCCCGGCGGGATCAGTCGCACCCAGGATGCCTGGGTTACCGAGCTGAAAACGGTGGTGAGCTTCTGATATCACCGTTGCAATGTCGATCCGCGTCACGTTTCTGACGCGTGATGCATTGAGGCTATGAATGAAACTGATAAAGTGCCAGAACTGGATTGTTACTGCTTAGGCAGGCAAAACCTGATTTTCTGGCATCTGCCGGAGGTCAGGTTTTTTTGTTTCTGGGGTTCAGATGAAAATCGCCAAGATACTCAATAATAACGTGGTGGTTGTTCAGGATGAGCGCGGGCGCGAACAGGTGGTGATGGGCCGTGGGCTGGCCTTTCAGAAGCGCGTCGGTGAAGCGCTGGATACCGCGTTGGTTGAAAAGGTGTTTGCGTTACAAAGCGATGAACTGGTGCGTCGACTCGGGGAGTTGCTGAGTCAAATTCCGCTGGAGGTAATGACCACCTGCGACCGCATCATCGGGCTGGCGGCGCAGCGGCTGGGCAAGCTGCAGGAGAGTTTGTATATCACCCTCACCGACCACTGCTACTTTGCGATTGAGCGGCAGAAGAACGGGCTGGCCATCAAAAACGTGCTGCTGTGGGATATTAAACGGCTGTATCCGAAGGAGTTCGAATTAGGGCAGGAGGCGCGGGCCATTATCGCCAGACGCCTGAACGTCGAGCTGGAGGAGGATGAGGCCGGGTTTATCGCGCTGCATCTGGTCACCGCTCAGTTGAACAGCGAAATGCCGGAAGTGATGCACGTTACGCGGGTGATGCAGGAAATCCTGCAGCTGGTGAAGTATCAGCTGCAGCTTGAGTACGATGAAGACTCGCTCAGCTATCAGCGTTTCGTCACTCATCTGAAGTTTTTTGCCCAAAGGATGCTGACCCGCACCGTGGTGGAAGATGACGACGTCTCGCTGCATACGGCGGTAAAAGACAACTACGCGAAGGCGTGGAAATGCGCCGAGAAAATCGCCCAGCACCTGAACAAAAGCTATCAGCGTGAGCTGACGACCGAAGAAATTATGTTCCTCGCCATTCATATCGAGCGGGTGAGAAAAGAGGGGCGTTAAGCCTCAAAACAGGATTGTTACTGCATCACGCAGGCAAAACCTGAGCGCGGCCTTCGTAAGAAGGACGTTCTCGGGTTTTTTTATTTTTTGTACTCAGTCAACAGGTGCCTGCAGGCATCGGATGTAAGGAAATCGAGATGGAATACCAGGCTTTAGCGAAGGATATTCTCGGCCACGTTGGCGGAAAAGAGAACATCGTCAGTCTTGTGCACTGCGCCACCCGGCTTCGCTTCAAACTAAAAGAGAATCAACGGGCGGATGCGGAAGGGCTCAAGAAAAACCCGGGCGTCATCATGGTGGTCGAAAGCGGCGGCCAGTTTCAGGTTGTGATTGGCAACCACGTCCACGACGTCTGGCAGGCGGTGCGCAATGAGGCAGGCCTTACCGATGACGCGCCCGTCGTGGAAGAGAAGGGAGAAAAAGGGAATCTGCTGGGCCGCCTGATTGACATCGTCTCCGGGATCTTCACCCCGTTTATCGGCATTCTCGCCGCGTCCGGTATTCTGAAAGGGCTGCTGGCGCTGGCGGTTGTCTGCGGCTGGCTCACCGTCGAAAGCGGCACCTATAAAATCTGGTTCGCCGCCAGCGACGCGCTGTTCTTCTTCTTCCCGCTGGTGCTGGGCTATACCGCCGGGAAAAAATTCGGCGGCAACCCGTTTATTACCATGGTGATCGGCGGGGCGCTCACCCATCCGATGATGATTGCGGCGTTTAACGCCAGCCAGCAGCCGGGCGCGGTATCGGACGCCTTTTTGGGCATTCCTGTCACCTGGTTTAACTACAGCTCGTCGGTGATCCCGATTATTCTCGCCTCGTGGGTGAGCTGCTGGCTGGAAAAACAGAGCACCAGGCTGCTGCCTTCCTCGATGAAAAACTTCTTCGCGCCGCTGATCTGTCTGGGCGTGACCGTGCCGCTGACTTTTCTCGTTATCGGGCCGCTGGCGACCTGGCTGAGCCAGATGCTGGCGAACGGCTATCAGAGTATTTACGTTCTGGCACCGTGGCTGGCGGGCGCGGCGATGGGCGCGCTGTGGCAGGTCTGCGTTATTTTTGGCCTGCACTGGGGGCTGGTGCCGCTGATGATTAACAACCTGGCGGTGCTGGGGCATGACTCCATGCTGCCGATGCTGTTGCCCGCGGTATTTGGTCAGGTAGGGGCCGCGCTGGGGATCTTTCTGCGTACCCGCGATGCCCGTCAGAAAATGCTGGCGGGTTCATCGGTGACGGCAGGGATATTTGGTATTACCGAGCCGGCCGTTTATGGGGTAAACCTGCCGCTGCGCCGCCCGTTTATCTTTGGCTGCGTGGCGGGAGCTATCGGCGGCGCGATTGTCGGCTTCAGCGATACCCACGTTTACTCCTTTGGCTTCGCCAATATCTTTACCATCGCCCAGATGATTCCGCCGGGCGGGGTAAACGCCACGCTGTGGGGCGGCGTGATCGGCACCGCGGTAGCGCTGGTGCTGAGCTGCGGCCTGACGCTGGTGGCGGGCATGCCGGGACGCGCAGCGCCCGAGGCGGTTGCGCCAGCGGGTGAAAACGATGTGCTGGCACCGATGACCGGCACCGTTCTGGCGCTCGACCAGGTGCCGGATACCACGTTTGCCAGCGGCCTGCTGGGCAGCGGTGCCGCGATTATTCCCTCCGATAACAAAGTGGTGGCCCCGTTTGCCGGCGTGGTGGCCTCGCTGTTTCAGACCAAACACGCCATCGGCCTGCTCAGCGACAGCGGTATTGAAGTGTTGATCCACGTGGGGATCGACACCGTGAAGCTCGACGGCAGGCCGTTTACCGCCCACGTGAAGGTGGGCGACAGGGTGCAGCCCGGCGATCTGCTGCTGGAGTTTGACCGACAGGCGATTATCGATGCCGGATACGACCTGGCGACCCCGATCATTATCAGTAACAGCGATGAGTATCGTGACGTGGTGACCGTGGCGGCAACGTCCGTCAGTGCCGGTGCGCCGTTACTCAGCGTAAGCCATCAATAACAGGAGAACGTGATGAAAACTTTCCCGGACGATTTTTTATGGGGCGGCGCGGTTGCCGCGAATCAGGTAGAAGGCGCGTATCTGGAGGAGGGGAAAGGGCTGTCCACCTCAGACGTTCAGCCGCAGGGTGTCTTCGGCCCGGTGGTTGAGCGCGTGGCGGGCGACAGCGGCATCAAGGACGTCGCCATCGACTTTTATCACCGCTACCCGGAAGACATCAAACTGTTCGCTGAGATGGGCTTTAGCTGCCTGCGCGTCTCCATCGCCTGGACCCGTATTTTTCCGAACGGCGACGAGCAGCAGCCTAACGAGGCGGGGCTGGCGTTTTACGACCGGCTGTTTGACGAGCTGGCCGCGCACAACATTACCCCGCTGGTGACGCTCTCGCATTACGAAATGCCGTGGGGGCTGGTGAAGCAGTACGGCGGGTGGGGCAGCCGCCAGACCATTGCGTTCTTCGAGCGCTACGCCCGCACCGTGTTTGCGCGCTACAAGGAGAAGGTGAAGCTCTGGCTGACCTTCAACGAGATCAATATGTCTCTGCACGCGCCGATGACCGGCGTGGGCCTGCCGGAAACCAGCAGCAAAGGGGAGGTGTACCAGGCGATCCACCACCAGCTGGTGGCCAGCGCGCTGGCCGTGAAGGCCTGCCACGAGATTATCCCGGATGCCAGAATCGGCAACATGCTGCTGGGCGGCCTGATGTACCCGCTGACCTGCAAGCCGGAAGATGTTCTGGAGACGCTGCAGGAAAATCGCGCATGGCAATTCTTTGGCGACGTGCAGTGCCGTGGCGCCTATCCGGGGTATATGCAGCGCTTCTTCCGCGACAACGGTATTCAGCTTGAGGTAACGGATGCCGACCGCGAGGCGCTGAAATCGACCGTTGATTTTATCTCGTTCAGCTACTACATGACGGGCTGCGTCACCGCGGATGAGGCCCTCAACCAGCAGGCGCGCGGCAACATCCTGAGCATGGTGCCTAACCCGCATCTGGCAAGTTCCGAATGGGGCTGGCAGATTGACCCCATCGGCCTGCGTACCCTGCTAAACATGCTCTGGGATCGCTATCAGAAGCCGTTGTTTATCGTGGAAAATGGCCTGGGGGCGAAGGATAAACCGGATGCCAACGGCGTGGTGCAGGATGACTATCGCATCAGCTACCTTAACGACCACCTGGTGCAGGTGCGTGAAGCGATTGAAGACGGCGTTGAGGTGATGGGCTATACCAGCTGGGGGCCAATCGACCTGGTGAGCGCGTCTAAAGCTGAACTCTCTAAGCGCTACGGCTTTATTTACGTCGATCGCGATGACAGCGGAATGGGCACGCTGGCGCGCAGCCGTAAGAAAAGTTTCTACTGGTATAAAGAGGTTATTGCTACGAGAGGGGCTTCGCTGAAAGTCTGATATCGGGAACGTTGCCCGGCGCAGAGCCGGGCAAATAGATCAGAAAATCATCTTGAATACGCCGGTGACCACTAAGAGCCCTATCAGAAATATAATTAAAATAACCCACAGTAATATTTTCATTCCTTTCTCCCGCTCATGTATGTCCTGAATAAGTGTAGCAGCGTATTTATATTTGGCGTGAATGCATTGGATTTAATCATTCTTTTTGGGAATAAATTTCCGGGTATTAAAATGTATGACAATTTGCGGATTGCCACGCGTTACTAAAAAAATGAACGATATCGAGCGTAACGTGCGCCTTTATTTTTTGAGTGTATGGCGTAATGAAACGTTCTCTTATTTTATCTCTGAGTGCTCCCTTCGCTTTTATTCTGGCAGCCTGTGCGCCTGAACATGCCACGGTATCTCCCCTTAAAACGCAAACCGCTGCGGCGTCAGTGAATACGGTTCTGAATCATCAGGACTGGCCGAAAAATGAGTGGTGGAAAGCGTATAACGATCCCCAGCTTAACGGGCTGATTGCGAAAGCGTTGAGCGATGCACCGGATATGCAGATTGCCCGTCAGCGTATTACGCTTGCCGAAGCCCAGGCCAAAGCCGCAATGGCCGCTGACGGTCCGCAGATTGATTTTTCCGCTGATGCGGAACGCCAGAAAATGTCCGCCGAAGGGCTGATGGGGCCTTTTGCCCTTACCGACCCGGCTGCAGGCTCCACCGGGCCGTGGTACACCAACGGCACCTTCGGCCTGACCGCAGGCTGGGAGCTCGACCTGTGGGGAAAAAATCGCGCCCGGGTCGAGGCCCGGATTGGCAAAGTGAATGCGCAAAAAGCGGAGCTGGAGCAGACCCGCCAGCTGCTGGCCAGCAGCGTGGCGCGGCTCTACTGGGAGTGGCAAACTCAGGCCGCCGCGGGGGAGGTTCTCGCGCAGATCAAACATGAGCAGGACAACATCATTGGTGCCGATCGCGAACTGTATCAGCACGGGATCACCTCCTCCGTGGAGGGGGTGGAAACCGATATCGACGCCAACAAAACCGAAGAACAGCTGGCAGAAGTCAACGGGAAGATGAAAGCCGTCGAGGCGCGTCTGGTCGCGCTGACGAATTCTTCCTCCGTGACGCTTACGCGGCATGCGCTGCCGACGGTCGACGCCGCGCTACCGCCGACGCTCGGTTATGAGCTGCTGGCACGCCGTCCGGATCTTCAGGAGGCGCACTGGTATATCGAAGCCTCCATGAGCGAGGTGGAGGCCGCCAGAGCGGCTTTCTATCCTGACGTGAACCTGATGGCGTTCCTACAGCAGGATGCCCTCCATCTGAGCGATCTGTTTCGCGCTTCAGCGCAGCAGATGGGCGTGACCGCCGGACTGACGCTGCCGATCTTCGACAGCGGCAGGCTGAACGCCAGCCTGGATATCGCCCAGGCGCAGAACAATCTCTCGGTGGCCAACTACAACAAAGCGGTGGTCGAAGCGGTCAATCAGGTGGCGCGCACGGCCAGCGAAGTCGAAACGCTGACGGAGAAGAACCGCCATCAGCAGCAGGTCGAAAAAGATGCGGCGCGGGTTGTGGCGCTGGCGCAGGCGCGTTTCAGCGCGGGGATCGTTGCGGGCTCGCGGGTCAGTGAAGCCAGGATCCCGGCACTCAGGGAAGACCTCGCCGGATTGTTGCTGAAAGGCCAGTATGTCGACGCCACGCTGCAGCTCACCTCGGCGCTGGGCGGTGGCTATCATCATGGCTAAAAAAGGTCATTATCTATACTTACCTCTTTGCAGTTTTTCAGGAGGTGAGTATGACCAGAGTAGCGATAGTAACCGCATCGGATTCCGGGATTGGTAAAACCACGGCGCTGATGCTCGCAGAGCGCGGGTTTGATATTGGCGTCACCTGGCACTCGGATGAAAAAGGAGCGCTGGAAACCTGCCGCGAAGTTGAAGCGCAGGGGCAGCGCGCAGAGGCTATCCATCTTGATTTAAGCGCGCTGCCGGAAGGCGCAAAGGCTATTGAAACGCTGATTGCGCGTTTTGGTCGGCTGGACGTGCTGGTCAACAATGCGGGTGCGATGACCAAAGCGCCGTTCCTTGAGATGCCGTTTGACGACTGGCGGAACATTTTCACCGTCGACGTGGACGGCGCGTTTCTCTGTTCGCAGATTGCCGCCCGACAGATGGTGAAGCAGGGGGAAGGGGGGCGGATTGTGAACATTACCTCGGTGCACGAGCACACGCCGCTGCCGGAGGCGAGCGCCTACACGGCGGCAAAACACGCGCTCGGCGGGTTAACCAAATCCATGGCGATGGAACTGGTTAAGCACAACATTCTGGTGAACGCCGTCGCGCCGGGCGCCATTGCCACACCGATGAACGACATGGACGACAGCGAAGTGAAGGAAGGCTCAATGCCGGAAATCCCGCTGGCGCGGCCGGGCCACACCAAAGAGATAGCCAGCCTGGTGGCATGGCTGTGCGACAGCGACGCCAGCTACACGACGGGGCAATCGTTTATTGTCGACGGGGGCTTTATGCTGGCGAACCCGCAGTTTAAGCCGGAGGGGTAGTTTTCCCCTCTCCCTGTGAGAGAGGGTGTTTTTAGTTCCCTCTCCCTGTGGGAGAGGGTTAGGGTGAGGGCATCAGGCCGCACCCGGCTACTCCTCATCCCGCGTCTTTTCCCGATGCTTCAGCCACAGCCTGACCCCAATCACCGCCACCACCACCAGAATCAGCCACGCCCAGTGCTTCAGGTGCTGGTCGAGATTATGCAGCCACGGGCCAATCACTTCGCCTCCTACGTAGCCGAGCGTCGTAAAGATCAGCGCCCAGGCAATCGCACCAAGAACATTGAGCGGCAGGAAAATTTTTGGCGGCAGATGGCTGGCGCCAATCAGTATCGGCCCGATAATGCGAAAGCCATACATAAAGCGCGTGCCGATGACGAACAGATAAGGATGACGTTGAATGAGCCGTTGAGCACGACGGATTTTCTTCTGATGCTTTGCGAAACGCTTAAGCAGCGTGGGCCCGAAGCGCAGCCCGAGAAAGTAGAGCAGCTGATCGCCAATCATTCCACCGAGCGCGACCGCTGCGACGATCAGCGGGAATTTCAGCAATCCCTGATGCGCGGCGACGCCGCCTAACAGCGTGATGGTTTCACCTTCTGCCACGCTACCGACGACCAGCGCGGCATATCCATATTGTTCAATGAGTGCGTTAATATCCATTACGTGAATGTTATCTCCCTCTGCTTACCTCGTTTAATCATATACCTCATGAATCAACAGCGGGGAAATCAACGGAAATTTCCCACTGTACAGAAAATAATCTAAAGCCTGCATTATACTTAAGGTATCGCTGACGGGCCGACAACAAGGGGGCGCTATGAACCATGTCTGGGGACTTTTCTCCCATCCCGATCGTGAAATGCATGTCATCAAAAATGAGAACGAAACGGTCTCGCATCATTACACGCACCACGTGCTGCTGATGGCTGCGGTGCCGGTAATATGCGCCTTTATCGGAACAACACAAATCGGCTGGAACTTCGGTGACGGCACCGTGGTTCAGCTTTCCTGGTTTACCGGGCTCTATCTGGCCATCGTTTTTTATGGCCTGATGCTGGCGGGTGTGGCGGTAATGGGGCGCGTCATTCACTGGATGGCGCGTAACTACCCGCAACGTCCATCGCTGGCGCACTGTATGGTCTTTGCCGGATATGTCGCGACCCCGCTGTTCTTAAGCGGTATTGTTGCGCTCTATCCACTGGTCTGGCTGTGCGCGCTGATCGGTACTATTGCCCTCTTTTACACCGGATATCTGCTGTATCTGGGGGTTCCAACCTTCCTGAATATCAATAAAGAAGAAGGCCTGAGTTTTTCCAGTTCAACACTCGCTATTGGGGTGCTGGTGCTGGAGGCGCTACTGGCGCTGACGGTTATTCTTTGGGGTTACGGATACCGTCTCTTCTGAGTTCACTGCATTGCTGGCGTAAATGCCAGCAATGCAGCATCTGTTCACGATTATCCGCTGGCGACAACGCCCGGTGACCGCTATGATGCCGAAGCCAGCCTGTGTTTATCCGTTGATACAGGCGGTGTACGTCATGACGTGCGTGAATAATTATCAGAAGTCTCACCATGCTGAAATTCCGAGTCTCTTTACTTAGCCTGGCGCTGCTGCTGGGCGCGTCCGCTGCCGTGTCGGCCGTCGCTAAAACGCCTGCGGTGACCGCCGCCGCCGCTCAGCCGCAAATTGCGTCCGGCAGCGCGATGATTGTCGATCTCAACACCAATAAGGTCATCTACGCCAGCCATCCGGACCTGGTGCGCCCGATTGCCTCAATAACCAAATTAATGACCGCGATGGTGGTGCTAGATGCACATCTGCCGCTGGACGAAAAATTGAAAGTGGATATCAGCCACACGCCTGAGATGAAAGGGATCTACTCCCGCGTGCGTCTGAACAGTGAAATCAGCCGTAAAAATATGCTGCTGCTGGCGCTGATGTCGTCTGAAAACCGTGCGGCGGCGAGCCTGGCGCACCACTATCCGGGCGGCTATGACGCCTTTATCCGCGCGATGAACGCAAAAGCCAAAGCGCTGGGGATGACCAATACGCATTATGTTGAACCGACGGGTCTGTCGATCAACAACGTCTCCACGGCCCGCGATCTGACGAAACTGCTGATTGCCAGCAAACAGTATCCGCTGATTGGTCAGCTCAGCACCACCCGTGAAGAGATGGCGACCTTTGCGAACCCGGCCTATACGCTGCCGTTCCGCAACACTAACCATCTGGTATACCGCGATAACTGGAACATTCAGTTAACCAAAACCGGCTTTACCAACGCGGCAGGACACTGTCTGGTGATGCGCACCGTGTTTAACGGTAAGCCGGTGGCGCTGGTGGTGATGGATGCCTTCGGCAAATATACCCACTTCGCGGACGCGAGCCGCCTGCGTACCTGGATTGAAACCGGGAAAGTGCAGCCCGTTCCGGCCGCAGCATTGACGTATAAAAAGCAGAAAGCGGAACAGATGGCGACGGCGCAGAACGACTGAGTCGTTTGTGCGCGCTGATGCCCTCACCCCGACCCTCTCCCACAGGGAGAGGGAGAAAACACTAAAAACGGTAACCCAGGTTACCGTTTTGCGTTTATTCCGGCAGCGTCCAGTCCCCATCGTTAAGCGAGCGCTGCATAATCACCGTATCCCGCCAGTCACCTTTCTTATAGCCTACGCTGCGCAGCTGACCGACAATCACGAAACCATGTTTTTTATGCAGCCGCAGCGAGCCGGAATTATTGTTGCCATCTCCCACAACGGCAATCATCTGCCGCCACGGGCCTTGCTCGCAGCGGGCGATCAGCGCATCCATTAATGCCGAACCAAAACCGCGCCCGGTGATGCTGGCATCCACGTAAATCGACTCTTCCAGGGTATAGCGGTAGGCGTGTCGCGGGCGGTAAGGCGTGGCGTAGCAGTAGCCCACCACGATGCCGCGATACAGCGCGATAAGCCACGGCAAACCGCTCTCAGCCACGCTTTTCATACGCTGACGCATTTCGTCGATAGTAGGGGGGACTTCTTCAAATGACGCGCGCCCGTGCAGCACATGCCAGGCATAGATGGCGGCGATGGCATGCACATCATCGGGAAGGGCATCGCGCACTTCCAGTTCGGTCTCGGATAAAACATCAATAGCCGACATGATGTGCCTGCTCCTCGTTATAGAATGCCGGAGAAACGTTCCTCCGGCGTCAGAGCGTCACTCTATTACGATTAAGGCACGCTAAACAATCTCTCAAATTTGGCTGTAGGAATTAATCAGACGCTTGCGTTACGCGCTGCTCCGTATCTGCCTCTTCTTTCCAGTATTTCTTCCGCGTTGTTTTACCAATGCCGGGATTCATGCTGTTTGTAGGGTCATTCTCGCGATAAAACTGCTTAAGTGCGTCAGGGGCTTTATAAAGATGCCCGACGTTATGTTCCGCAGGATATTGTGCGCCGCGTTCGCGCAGCAGGGCGAGCATCTGCTCCTTCAGTTCGTGCGCATCGACCCCTTTTTTGACGATGTAATCCTGATGGAAGACATAACACATAAAGTGGCCGTAATAGAGCTTATGCACCAGCTTGCTGTCGATTTCCGGCGGAAGGTGCTCAAACCACTCGGTGTCGTTACGTCGCAGGGCGATATCCAGCGCCAGAATATCTTCCACCTCTTCAGAATGCACTGCCTGGTAACGGATGGCGGCGCCTGCGGCGGCAAAACGGTGCAGGAACGCTTTGCTGCCCTCTTCAGGCGTACAGGCGAAGAAATCCCCTTCGGCGGTTTTGAAGAATTCGGTCAGCCAGGACTGCGCTTCGGCAATTCCGTCCCCGGCCATTTTCAGCAGCAGGTGATGCTCGTACTTATCGCGCCAGGTTTTCATTCGCTCCGGCAGATGCGCCGGGAAAACGTTGCCCAGCTTCTGCATAAAGCGGTCGGTGAAGTGGGGTTTGAACAGCGACACTTTCTCCAGCATCGCGTCGGTGCGGCCCTTCATGGTGAAGAAGAACGGCATTTTGTCGGTGCCGAGCTTGTCGATCATCAGGAACGTATCTTTTCCGTAACGCTCGGCGATGTCGTAAATGTCCCGGTGCATGTACTCGCCCGCCACCGGCAGATGGGTGAATTCGCCCAGTATATGACGACGAATTTCGGTCAGAACCTCAGGCTGATTGGTACCGATGTAGAACACCTGCTGCTTTTTCTCCGCCGGGAAGGTATCCAGACGTACGGCAAACACGGCCAGCTTCCCGGCGCAGCCGGAGGATTCAAACAGGCGGTCCGGGTCGGCGTTGTAGCGCGCCGGCGTATCGGCGTCGATATCCCGCACGCGGGTCACGTAGTCGTGATCGTGCGCGTGGCGGCCATCGTGCTGCACGTCTTCGTCCTTCACGCGATCGTCGTCAAGCTTGCTGAGGATCTGCTCTGGCGTCGCGCCGAGATCGATTCCCAGGTGGTTCACCAGCGTCAGCTTGCCGTTTTCGTCAATACGGGCAAACAGCGACATCTCGGTGTAGGCCGGGCCGCGCTGCACCAGCGAACCGCCGGAGTTGTTGCAAATCCCGCCAACCACCGAGGCGCCAATGCAGGACGAGCCAATCACCGAGTGCGGCTCACGGCCCAGCGGCTTAAGCGCTTTTTCCAGGGAGTAGAGCGTTGTGCCGGGGAACGCGAGCACCTGCTCGCCTTTATCCAGCAGGTGCAGCTTGTCGAGGCGCAGGGTGCTGATAATCACGATGTCGCGATCGTAATCGTTGCCGTTCGGCGTGGAGCCTTCGGTCAGGCCGGTATTGGCGGCCTGCATTAAAATAATCTTGTCGGCGGCGACGCAGGCGCTCAGCACGCGCCACAGCTCCAGCAGCGTGCCGGGGAAGACCACCGCCAGCGCCTCGCCCTGACCGGAGCGGAAACCTTTGCGGTAGCGGGCGGTTTTGGCCGGGTCGGTAAGCAGGTGAGAGGAGCCAACCAGGCGCGACAGTTCGTTAATAAAAGCCGTGTTATCGTTTGTTCGAACAGAAGACATCTTCCACTCCTTGTGGTGGGGCAAATTTCTCGCTGTAAAGCATAGCGCGATTAACTGTTAAGCGGTCGAGTATTCACGAGAAAAATCAGAGAATAACCCTGCAACGTTTCGAGGGTTTGTGGCACACTGCGCTTTTCGCACGGTATGGCCGAGATCGTCCGGCGGTTATTGATGAGAGAGTAAAACGACATGAAATGGCTATGTTCTGTAGGTGTCGCCGTCAGCCTGGCGCTGCAACCTGCGCTGGCAGAGGATTTGTTTGGTAATCACCCGCTCACGCCTGAAGCACGGGACGCGTTTGTCACGGAATTGCTCAAAAAAATGACGGTCGATGAGAAAATCGGCCAGCTGCGTCTTATCAGCGTCGGCCCGGATAACCCGAAAGAGGCCATCCGCGAGATGATCAAAGACGGGCAGGTTGGGGCCATCTTTAATACCGTCACCCGCCAGGATATCCGCAAGATGCAGGATCAGGTGATGGATCTCAGCCGCCTGAAAATTCCTCTGTTCTTTGCCTATGACGTGGTGCACGGCCAGCGTACCGTTTTCCCGATTAGCCTCGGTTTAGCCTCTTCCTTTAACCTCGACGCGGTGAAAACCGTCGGGCGCGTGTCGGCTTATGAAGCGGCGGACGACGGCCTGAACATGACCTGGGCGCCAATGGTGGACGTCTCGCGCGATCCGCGCTGGGGCCGCGGCTCGGAAGGCTTTGGTGAAGATACGTATTTAACCTCCACGATGGGTAAAACCATGGTGGAAGCGATGCAGGGCAAAAGCCCGGCGGATCGCTACTCGGTGATGACCAGCGTCAAACACTTCGCGGCCTATGGCGCGGTTGAAGGCGGCAAAGAGTACAACACCGTCGACATGAGCCCGCAGCGCCTGTTCAACGACTACATGCCGCCATACAAGGCAGGGCTGGATGCGGGCAGCGGCGCGGTGATGGTGGCGCTGAACTCGCTGAACGGCACGCCCGCGACCTCTGACTCCTGGCTGCTGAAAGACGTGTTGCGCGACCAGTGGGGCTTTAAAGGCATCACCGTTTCCGACCACGGCGCGATTAAAGAGCTGATTAAACACGGTACCGCCTCCGATCCGGAAGACGCCGTGCGCGTGGCGCTCAAGTCCGGCATCAACATGAGCATGAGCGACGAGTATTACAGCAAATACCTGCCGGGCCTGGTTAAGAGCGGCAAGGTAACGATGGCGGAGCTGGACGATGCCGCGCGCCACGTGCTGAACGTGAAATATGACATGGGGCTGTTTAACGATCCGTACAGCCATCTGGGGCCGAAGGATTCTGACCCGGCAGATACCAACGCCGAAAGCCGTCTGCACCGCAAAGAAGCGCGTGACGTGGCGCGCGAAAGCCTGGTGCTGCTGAAAAACCGCCTCGACACGCTGCCGCTGAAAAAATCCGGCACCATTGCCGTGGTGGGCCCGCTGGCCGACAGCAAGCGCGACGTGATGGGCAGCTGGTCTGCGGCAGGCGTGGCCGATCAGTCCGTGACCGTGCTGACCGGGATTAAGAGTGCCGTAGGTGATAACGCGAAAGTGGTGTACGCCAAAGGGGCGAACGTCACCAACGACAAAGACATCGTCACCTTCCTCAACCAGTACGAGGAAGCGGTGAAGGTCGATCCGCGCACGCCGAAGGAGATGATCGACGAGGCGGTGAATACCGCGAAACAGTCTGACGTCGTTGTCGCGGTCGTGGGCGAAGCGCAGGGTATGGCGCACGAGGCCTCCAGCCGTACCGACATCACCATCCCGCAGAGCCAGCGCGATCTGATCGCCGCCCTGAAAGCTACCGGCAAGCCGCTGGTGCTGGTGCTGATGAACGGTCGTCCGCTGGCGCTGGTGAAAGAGGACCAGCAGGCTGACGCCATTCTGGAAACCTGGTTCGCCGGTACCGAAGGCGGTAACGCCATCGCCGACGTGCTGTTTGGTGATTACAACCCTTCGGGCAAGCTGCCGATGTCCTTCCCGCGCTCCGTCGGGCAGATCCCTGTCTACTACAGCCACCTGAACACCGGTCGCCCGTACAACGCCGACAAGCCGAACAAGTACACGTCCCGTTACTTCGACGAAGCAAACGGCCCGCTGTATCCGTTTGGTTACGGTCTGAGCTACACCACCTTCAAGGTTTCTGACGTGAAAATGTCGGCACCGACCCTGAAGCGTGACGGCAAAGTTATCGCCAGCGTTGAGGTGACCAACACCGGCAAGCGCGAAGGGGCAACGGTGATTCAGATGTACGTGCAGGATGTCACCGCCTCGATGAGCCGTCCGGTGAAGCAGCTGCGCGGCTTCGAGAAGGTCAATCTGAAGCCTGGCGAAACCCAAACCATCAGCTTCCCGATTGACGTGGACGCGCTGAAGTTCTGGAACCAGCAGATGAAATATGATGCGGAGCCAGGCAAGTTTAACGTCTTTATCGGGGTGGATTCCGCCCGCGTGAATAAAGGCGAGTTCGAGCTGCTGTAACCTTCCTTCCTTTGCATCCCCCGACTCCCGGGGGATGCGTCTTACGTTATGCTAAAAAGGCATTTTGCCGGGTAAATCCGCTGTTTTAAGCTACTCTTTTCTCTCAAGCCTCTGAAAAAGGCGATAAAAAATGAGGATAGCGGAATGACGATTGCAAAGGGGATGTTGGGATCTGCTGTGCTGCTGGCGGCGCTAAGCCTGCCGTTACAGGCGGCGGAGCCGGTAAAAGTGGGCTCAAAGATCGATACCGAAGGCGCGCTGCTCGGCAATATTATTTTGCAGGTGCTGGAAAGCCACGGCGTTAAAACCGTCAATAAAGTTCAGCTGGGCACCACGCCCGTCGTGCGCGGGGCGATTACCTCCGGCGAGCTGGATATCTATCCGGAATACACCGGCAACGGGGCATTCTTCTTCAAAGATGAAAACGATCCGGCATGGAAAAACGCTAAAGCCGGGTATGAGAAAGTCAAAAAACTCGACGCGGAACAGAACAAGCTGGTCTGGCTGACGCCGGCCCCGGCCAACAACACCTGGACTATCGCCGTTCGCAAGGACGTGGCGGAGAAAGGTAAGCTGACGTCTCTGGCGGATCTCAGCCGCTATCTGAAAGAGAAGGGCGACTTTAAGCTGGCTGCGTCCGCGGAGTTTATCGAGCGTCCTGACGCGCTCCCTGCTTTCGAAAAAGCCTACGACTTCAAGCTCGACCAGGCGCAGCTGCTCTCGCTGGCGGGCGGGGATACGGCGGTAACCATTAAGGCGGCGGCACAGCAAACTTCCGGCGTTAACGCGGCAATGGCCTACGGCACCGACGGCCCGGTGGCGGCGCTCGGCCTGCAAACCCTGACCGATCCAAAAGGCGTACAGCCGATTTACGCTCCGACCCCGGTCGTACGTGAGTCGGTGCTGAAGGCCTATCCGGATATTGCAGAATGGCTCAAGCCCGTCTTCGAAAAACTGGATGAAAAAACGCTGCAACAGCTGAATGCCAGCATTGCCGTCGAGGGGCTGGATGCCAAAAAAGTGGCCGCCGACTTCCTGAAACAACAAGGGCTTGTGAAGTAACGGGAAAGGGCTGTGCCAATAAAATGTCATAACCGCGTACTGCTGTTGTTGGCCTGCGTGGCCATCGCGGCGGTCGCGCTGCCGTTTGTGAATGTCGCACCTAACCGCCTGATGTCAGGGGAAGGGCGCTATCTCTGGGAAGTGTGGGCGTTCACGCCGTGGTGGCTGGCCGCGGCGCTGGGCGCGTGGGTTGCGCTATCGCTCTGGCAAGGGCGCACGGCGCAGTGGCTGACGCTGCTCCTTGCTGAAGGGCTGTTTATCCTCCTCTTCTGGGGAGCCGGGCAGGCGGCGACGCATATGGCGTCGGCGGAAAGCCCGCTGGCGAGAACCACGGTGGGCAGCGGCCTCTGGCTGTGGCTGGCGCTGTGTTTGCTGGCCAGCAGCGACGCCATTCGTCGACTCATCTCCAGCGCCGTCTGGCGCTGGGTGCTCAACGCGCAGATATGGTGTATTCCCTTGTTCCTGCTGTTCAGCGGTGAGCTGAACAATCTCTCGCTGCTGAAAGAGTACGCCAACCGTCAGGAGGTGTTTGATGATGCCCTGGCGCAACACCTGACGATCCTTTTTGGCACGCTGATCCCGGCTCTGCTGATCGGGATACCGCTCGGCATGTGGTGCTATCGTCATCCTTCACGCCAGGGTGGGATCTTTGCCGTACTCAACGTGATCCAGACCATACCTTCCGTCGCGCTGTTTGGCCTGCTGATTGCCCCGCTGGCGGGGCTGGTGAAGTCATTTCCGGTGCTGGGAACGCTCGGCATAGCCGGAACGGGGTTAACGCCCGCGCTTATCGCGCTGGTGCTGTATGCGCTGCTGCCGCTGGTGCGCGGCGTGGTCGCGGGCCTGAGCCAGGTCGCGCCGGATGTGCTTGAAAGCGCCCATGCGATGGGGATGAGCGCGCGGCAGTGTTTCTGGAAAATTCAGCTCCCCCTGGCGCTGCCCCTGCTGCTGCGCAGCCTGCGGGTGGTGGCGGTACAAACCGTCGGCATGGCGGTGATAGCGGCGCTGATTGGTGCGGGCGGCTTTGGCGCGCTGGTGTTCCAGGGGCTGCTCAGCAGTGCCCTCGATCTGGTGTTACTGGGCGTGGTGCCCACGATTGCGCTGGCGGTTGTCGTCGACGCGCTGTTTGCCTTATGGCTCGCGCTGCTCAGGAGAAGAGCCAATGATTGAATTTCATGATGTCAGTAAAACCTTTGCCGGTCGCCCGGCGGCGAGCCATCTGAACCTGAACTTTGCCGAGGGGGCGTTTTCCGTGCTGATTGGCACCTCGGGCTCGGGAAAATCCACCACCCTGAAGATGATCAACCGCCTGGTTGAGCATGACAGCGGGGTGATCCGCTTTGCCGGAGAAGAGATCCGCAGCCTGCCGGTGCTGGAGCTGCGCCGCCGGATGGGCTATGCCATTCAGTCTATCGGCCTGTTTCCGCACTGGACGGTGGCGCAGAACATCGCCACCGTGCTGCAGCTGGAGAAATGGTCGCGGGCGAAAATCGCTGACCGGGTGGATGAACTCATGTCGCTCCTGGGGCTGGAGCCCGCGCTGCGCGATCGCTATCCGCACCAGCTTTCCGGAGGCCAGCAGCAGCGCGTGGGCGTGGCGCGCGCGCTGGCGGCTAACCCGCAGGTGCTGCTGATGGATGAACCCTTTGGCGCGCTGGACCCGGTCACACGGGGCGCGCTGCAGGCGGAAATGACCCGCATTCACCGCATTCTCGGACGCACGATCGTTCTCGTGACGCACGATATTGATGAAGCTCTGCGCCTGGCCGACCATCTGGTGCTGATGGATCATGGCGAAGTGGTGCAGCAGGGCTCGCCGCTTGAGCTATTAACATGGCCGAAGAACGACTTTGTGCGCGAGTTTTTTGGCCGCAGCGAGCTAGGCGTGAGGCTGCTCTCCCTGCGGACAGTCAGCGACTATATGCGTCGGGAGGAGGTGCCGGCCAGCGGCGAACCGCTGCAGGAGCAGATGAGCCTGCGGGATGCCCTCTCGGCGTTTGTCGCGCGCCAGTGCGAGATATTGCCCGTCTCGGACTCGCGCGGGATGCCGTGCGGAACCTTACATTTTCGCGATCTGCTGGCCGGGGAGGTGACGCGTGAAGGCACTGCGTGATCCGCTCCTCTGGCTGGTAGCGCTCTTTGTCGCCTTACTGTTTCTGATGCCCCACAGCGCGGCGCTGTTTAACACCCTTTTTCCGGGGCTGCCGCGGCCGGTTTATCAGCAGGAGAGCTTTATTAATCTCGCCCTGGCGCATCTCTGGCTGGTGGCGCTCTCAAGCGCCATCGCGGTTGTGTTGGGGGTTGGGGCAGGCATCGCGGTCACGCGGCCTGCGGGCAAGGAGTTTCGTCCGCTGGTGGAGACGATAGCGGCGATTGGCCAGACGTTTCCCCCGGTGGCGGTGCTGGCGATAGCGGTTCCGGTGATGGGCTTTGGTCAGCAGCCCGCCATTATTGCGCTGATTTTATACGGCGTATTGCCGGTGCTGCAGGGCACGCTGGCGGGCCTCGCGGCGGTACCGGCGTCGGTGCTGAGCGTGGCAGAAGGGATGGGGATGAGTCGCGGTCAGCGGCTGCGCAAGGTTGAACTGCCGCTTGCGGCGCCGGTTATCATTGCCGGGATCCGCACGTCGGTGATTATTAACATCGGGACGGCGACCATTGCGTCTACGGTCGGTGCCAATACGCTGGGAACGCCGATTATTATCGGCCTGAGCGGGTTTAATACGGCTTATATCGTGCAGGGGGCGGTGCTGGTCGCGCTGGCGGCAATCGTCGTCGATCGCCTTTTTGAGCGGCTGGCGCTGTACCTCAGCCGACACCGCCGCGAACAATAAACGAGTATCCTGCCAGCATCACGCCGCCAATACCGCTCACGGCCATCAGGACAAAAAGGGTAATAATGGCCAGTTTGGTTGCCTTCATCATGTGCTCCTGTTGTTAACGGAACAATTATACGGTGAAGCGCAGCTGTTAATGAACCATTAAATGCCGTTATGGCTCATCCGGGCCAAGGGAATATACCGGGTACCCATTTTCTCGCCATTCCGTCAGCAGCTGCTGCTGCGTGGCGGACGGCACTTCCCCACACCAGACCAGCAGGGTCTGACCGTCGAAAAACTCGGGCTTAAGCTGCGCCAGCGAGTGCGCCAGGACATCCACGCGCCAGCCCTTCTGGGTCGCAATCCACGCTTCCAGCCACAGGCGGGTGGTATCGTGCACGTTCCAGCCGACCACCAGCGCATCTTTTCCGGCTTTGTTCTTCGCTGAGGCAAGGCAGACGGCAATATAGTTGATCAGCACCCCGTCGAGTATGCTGAGCAGCGCCTGCAGGGTGGACTGCTGGCACTGAAGGCGTCGACGGAGCGGAATGAAAAGATGGCTGATCAGCGTCTGTGCCGGATAGTCGCGGCCCTGCTCTTTTATCCACGCGCGCAGGCGCTGAAGATTGCCCGCCTGGAGGAGTCTCAACAATGTTTCCTGTTGTTCGCGCCAGAGGTGTTGCGTGTCCGGGTCATCATGGCTCAGCAGGGACTTCACTTTGCCGACCTGCACTCCGTTGTCGATCCAGCTTTTAATTTCGCGGATGCGGTCGATATCGGCCTCATTGAAAAGGCGATGCCCACCGTCGGTCCTCTGCGGTTTAAGCAATCCATACCGTCGCTGCCACGCCCGTAGGGTAACGGGATTGATATCACAAAGGAGTGCCACTTCACCTATCGTGTAAAGCGCCATATTCGCCCCCTGGCTTACGCGTTCCCAGCTTAACTGTAGACCCACTTTGGCGAACCAGGAAGGATTGATTGATTTTTGAACAAACAATGCGAAGCATGCGCGATATTCAGAAAAAGGTGTGATAACGGACACGATTTTGCGCTTTTTTGGGATGCTTCAAAGAAAGTAAACCCGCATCAGTGTATGTTACGCGTTTTTAGCGTGTGCGGTTTTGAGTATGTACGAGTTTAATCTGGTGCTGCTGTTGCTTCAGCAGATGTGCGTGTTTCTGGTCATTGCCTGGCTGATGAGCAAAACGCGCCTGTTTATCCCGCTGATGCAGGTTACCGTACGTCTGCCGCATAAGCTGCTCTGCTACGTTACCTTCTCTATTTTCTGCATTATGGGGACCTATTTTGGTCTCCATATCGAAGACTCTATTGCCAACACGCGCGCTATCGGCGCGGTGATGGGCGGGCTGCTGGGCGGTCCCGTCGTCGGTGGTCTTGTCGGCTTAACCGGGGGGCTGCATCGCTATTCCATGGGCGGAATGACGGCGTTGAGCTGTATGATCTCAACGATTGTGGAAGGCTTGCTCGGCGGCCTGGTGCACAGCTACATGATCAAACGCGGCCGCCCGGATAAAGTCTTTAGCCCGCTTACCGCCGGTGCCATTACCTTTGTGGCCGAAGTGGCGCAGATGGCGATCATTCTGCTCATTGCCCGTCCGTTTGAGGATGCGCTGCACCTGGTCAGCAGCATTGCCGCCCCGATGATGGTCACCAACACCGTAGGCGCGGCGCTGTTTATGCGCATTTTGCTCGACAAGCGCGCCATGTTTGAGAAGTACACCTCGGCGTTTTCCGCCACGGCGCTAAAGGTCGCCGCCTCGACCGAAGGGATCCTGCGCCAGGGGTTTAACGAAGAAAACAGCATGAAGGTCGCGCAGGTGCTCTACAAGGAGCTGGATATCGGCGCGGTGGCCATAACCGACCGCGAGCGGCTGCTGGCCTTTACCGGCACCGGGGACGATCACCATCTGCCGGGTAAACCGATCTCCTCAGCCTATACGCTGCGCGCCATCGAAACCGGTGAGGTGGTGTATGCCGACGGTAACGAAGTGCCTTACCGCTGTTCGCTGCATCCGCAGTGCAAGCTGGGCTCCACGCTGGTGATTCCGCTGCGCGGGGAAAATCAGCGGGTGATGGGGACTATCAAGCTGTATGAGGCCAAAAACCGTCTGTTCAGCTCCATCAACCGCACGCTGGGGGAGGGGATAGCCCAGCTGCTGTCCGCGCAAATCCTCGCCGGGCAGTATGAGCGGCAGAAAGCCCTGCTGACGCAGTCCGAAATTAAGCTGCTGCATGCTCAGGTCAACCCGCATTTCCTGTTTAACGCCCTCAACACGCTCAAAGCGGTGATCCGCCGCGACAGCGATCAGGCCGCGCAGCTGGTGCAGTTTCTGTCGACCTTTTTCCGTAAGAACCTGAAACGGCCGTCTGAGATCGTGACCCTCGCCGATGAGATTGAGCACGTGAATGCCTATCTGCAGATCGAGCAGGCACGTTTCCAGTCGCGCCTGCAGGTGTCGCTCTCCGTTCCGGACGAGCTGGCGTATCAGCATCTCCCGGCCTTTACCCTGCAGCCTATTGTCGAAAACGCCATTAAACACGGCACGTCACAGCTTCTGGGAACGGGGGAGATCACCATTGCCGCCAGCCGTTTCAACCACCATCTGGTGCTGGATATTGAAGATAATGCCGGGCTTTACCAGCCTTCCGTCTCCGGCGGTTTGGGGATGAGCCTGGTGGATAAACGCCTGCGCGCCCATTTTGGCGACGACTGTGGCATTACCGTCGCCTGTGAGCCAGACCGATTTACCCGTATTACCGTACGACTGCCGCTGGAGGAAAACGCATGTTAAGAGTGCTGATCGTTGATGACGAGCCGCTGGCACGAGAAAACCTGCGCGTTCTGCTGCAGGAGCAGCCTGATATTGAGATTGTGGGGGAGTGCGCGAACGCCATTGAGGCCATCGGCGCGGTGCACAAGCTGCGCCCGGACGTGCTGTTCCTGGATATTCAGATGCCCCGCATCAGCGGGCTGGAGATGGTCGGCATGCTCGACCCGGCGCATCGCCCCTATATCGTGTTTCTGACGGCGTTCGACGAATATGCCGTTAAGGCCTTTGAGGAGCACGCGTTTGACTATTTACTCAAGCCGATTGAAGAGAAGCGTCTGGAAAAAACGCTCACCCGTTTACGCCAGGAGCGAACCGTACAGGACGTCACGCTGCTGCCGGAAAACCAGCAGCCGCTGAAGTTTATCCCCTGCACCGGGCACAGCCGAATCTACCTTCTGCAGATGGATGATGTGGCGTTCGTCAGCAGCCGCCTGAGCGGGGTGTTTGTCACCAGCGCGGAAGGGAATGAAGGATTTACCGAGCTGACCCTGCGCACGCTCGAGAGCCGCACGCCGCTGATCCGCTGCCACCGCCAGTATCTGGTGAACATGGCGCACCTGAAGGAGATCCGCCTGGAAGATAACGGCCAGGCCGAGCTGGTGCTGCGTGCCGGGCAAACGGTACCCGTCAGCCGTCGCTATCTCAAGAGTTTGAAAGAGGCGATTGGCCTGTAAAACTGGTACACTGCGCGCCATTGCATCATCGACATTCGAAGGCTCTATGCTAAGTAACGACATTCTTCGTAGCCTGCGCTACACCCTGAAAGCAAACAATAACGACATGGTGCGCATTCTTGCGCTGTCGGACATGGAATCCACATCTGCCGGTTTCGATACCTGGATGACCAAAGAAGATGAAGAGGGCTTCGTTCGCTGCCCGGACATTATTCTGTCGGGTTTCCTGAACGGCCTGATTTACGATAAGCGTGGCAAAGATCCGGCTGCGCCAGAGCTGGCGCTGGAGCGTCGCGTGAACAACAACACGGTACTGAAAAAGCTGCGCATCGCGTTCTCGCTGAAAACGGACGATATCGTGGCGATCATGACGGAGCAAAAATACCGCGTATCCGTGCCGGAAGTGACCGCCATGATGCGCGCGCCGGATCACAAAAACTACCGCGAGTGCGGCGACCAGTTCCTGCGTAATTTCCTGCGCGGGCTGACCCACCGGGTGCATCACCCGAAGGCGTGATTGCGGAATGGGTGCGGCCTGATGCCCTCACCCCGACCCTCTCCCACAGGGAGAGGGAGAAAACAAAATGCCATAAAAAAAGCCGGAGATAATCTCCGGCTTTTTTGTTATTTCACCTGCTGGCCAGGCTTCGCGCCTTCGTCAGGGCTTAACAGGAAGATATCTTTACCGCCAGGGCCTGCGGCCATCACCATCCCTTCAGAGATGCCGAAGCGCATTTTGCGCGGCGCCAGGTTCGCCACCATCACGGTCTGACGACCGATCAGCACCTGCGGGTCCGGGTAGGCTGAACGGATGCCAGAGAAGACGTTACGCTTCTCGCCGCCCAGATCCAGCGTCAGGCGCAGCAGCTTGTCAGAACCTTCCACGAATTCCGCGTTTTCGATCAGCGCCACGCGCAGGTCAACTTTGGCGAAATCGTCAAAGGTAATGGTTTCCTGAATCGGATCGTCTGCCAGCGGGCCGGTCACCGGTGCCGCAGCCGCTTTAACCTCTTCTTTAGACGCTTCCACCAGGGCTTCAACCTGCTTCATCTCGATGCGGTTGTACAGCGCCTTGAAGGTGTTCACCTTGTGGCCGAGCAGCGGCTGCGCCATGGCATCCCAGGTCAGTTCGGTGTTCAGGAACGCTTCAGCGCGGGCTGCCAGCTGCGGCAGAACCGGCTTCAGGTACGTCATCAGCACGCGGAACAGGTTGATGCCCATGGAGCAGATAGCCTGCAGGTCGGCATCGCGACCTTCCTGTTTTGCGACAACCCACGGTGCCTGCTCGTCGACATAGCGGTTCGCCAGGTCAGCCAGGGCCATGATTTCGCGCACCGCTTTGCCGAACTCACGGGTTTCCCACGCGTCGCCAATGGTGGCTGCCGCGTCGGTAAAGGTTTTGTACAGGGCAGGATCAGCCAGTTCAGCCGCCATCACGCCGTCAAAACGCTTGGCGATAAAGCCCGCGTTACGGGAGGCCAGGTTCACCACCTTGTTGACGATGTCCGCGTTCACGCGCTGCACGAAATCTTCCAGGTTCAGGTCAATGTCGTCGATGCGGGAAGAGAGCTTCGCGGTGTAGTAGTAGCGCAGGCTGTCCGCGTCGAAGTGGTTCAGCCAGGTGCTGGCCTTAATGAACGTCCCGCGAGACTTGGACATCTTCGCGCCGTTCACCGTCACGTAGCCGTGTACGAACAGGTTGGTTGGCTTGCGGAAGTTGCTGCCTTCAAGCATCGCCGGCCAGAACAGGCTGTGGAAATAAACGATGTCTTTACCGATAAAGTGATATAGCTCTGCCGTGGAATCTTTTTTCCAGTATTCGTCGAAGCTGACTGTGTCGCCACGCTTGTCGCACAGGTTCTTGAAGGAGCCCATGTAGCCGATTGGCGCGTCTAGCCAGACGTAGAAGTATTTGCCCGGCGCGTTCGGGATTTCAAAGCCGAAGTACGGCGCATCGCGGGAGATATCCCACTGCTGCAGGCCGGATTCGAACCACTCCTGCATTTTGTTCGCCACCTGCTCCTGCAGCGCGCCGCTGCGGGTCCACGCCTGCAGCATTTCGCTGAAGGACGGCAGGTCGAAGAAGAAGTGCTCGGAGTCACGCATCACAGGCGTGGCGCCGGATACCACGGATTTCGGCTCGATAAGCTCGGTCGGGCTGTAGGTCGCGCCGCACACTTCGCAGTTATCGCCGTACTGGTCCGGGGATTTACATTTCGGACAGGTGCCTTTGACGAAACGGTCCGGCAGGAACATGCCTTTTTCCGGATCGTACAGCTGAGAGATAGTGCGGTTTTTGATAAAACCGTTCTCTTTCAGGCGGGTGTAGATCAGCTCCGACAGCTCGCGGTTTTCGTCGCTGTGCGTGGAGTGATAGTTGTCATAGCTGATGTCAAAGCCAGCAAAATCAGTCTGATGCTCCTGACTCATTTCGGCAATCATCTGCTCCGGGGAGATCCCCAGCTGCTGCGCTTTCAGCATGATCGGCGTGCCGTGAGCATCGTCCGCACAGATGAAGTTAACCTCGTGGCCGCGCATTCGCTGGTAACGGACCCAGACATCAGCCTGGATATGCTCCAGCATGTGGCCGAGGTGGATTGAGCCGTTGGCGTACGGCAGTGCGCACGTTACCAGAATTTTCTTCGCGACTTGAGTCATAGTAGGCATTACTTCTTTTAACTGTGAAAAGGGTTTTTGATGTTACCCGAAAGGTAATAACTACGCCAAGTGATAAGGGCATTAATCCATAAATGAATAATTGTTACCTCTGGGGTAAACTTGGTAATTACACGTCTTTTTTCAGAACAACTACAAAGGAGTCGGGATGAGTTCTCAATCCCAGGCCAAATCACCGGAAGCCTTACGAGCAATGGTCGCCGGGACGCTGGCTAACTTTCAGCATCCAACCCTGAAGCACAATCTCACTACGCTGAAAGCGTTACACCACGTTGCCTGGCTGGACGATACCCTGCACATTGAACTGCAGATGCCGTTCGTCTGGACCAGCGCCTTTGACGCGCTGAAAGAGCAGACCAGCTCTGAGCTGCTGCGCATTACCGGTGCGAAGGCGATCGACTGGAAGCTGAGCCACAGCATCGCCACGCTGAAGCGCGTGAAAAATCAGCCTGGCGTGAACGGCGTGAAAAATATCATTGCCGTCAGCTCGGGCAAGGGCGGAGTAGGGAAATCCTCTACCGCCGTTAACCTGGCGCTCGCGCTGGCAGCGGAAGGGGCAAAGGTCGGTATTCTGGATGCGGATATCTACGGTCCGTCTATTCCGAACATGCTGGGCGCGGAAAACCAGCGCCCCACCTCGCCGGACGGGACCCACATGGCGCCAATTATGGCGCACGGTCTGGCGACCAACTCCATCGGTTACCTGGTGACCGACGATAACGCCATGGTCTGGCGCGGCCCGATGGCCAGCAAAGCGCTGCTGCAGATGCTGCAGGAGACGATGTGGCCGGATCTGGATTATCTGGTGCTGGACATGCCGCCGGGCACCGGTGACATTCAGCTGACGCTGGCACAGAACATTCCGGTCACGGGGGCGGTCGTCGTGACTACGCCGCAGGATATTGCGCTGATCGACGCCAAAAAAGGCATCGTGATGTTCGAGAAAGTGGAAGTGCCGGTGCTCGGTATCGTCGAGAACATGAGCATGCACATCTGCAGCAACTGCGGTCACCACGAACCTATCTTCGGTACGGGTGGTGCAGAAAAACTGGCCGCGAAGTATCACACCCAGCTGCTGGGGCAGATGCCGCTGCACATTACCCTCCGTGAAGATCTGGACAGCGGAAAGCCGACGGTGGTCAGCCGCCCGGACAGCGAATTCGCGGAAATGTATCGCCAGCTGGCGGGACGCGTTGCGGCGCAGCTCTACTGGCAGGGCGAAATCATTCCGGGGGAAATCGCGTTCCGCGCGGTGTAATTCCTCAGCTCCGAATTGCCGGGTGGCGCTTCGCTTACCCGGCCTACAAATTGCACCATCACGTAGGTCGGGTAAGGCGAAGCCGCCACCCGACTTTAACCCAATCGATAGTGCATCAAATAATACTCTCCGTCCGGAGAATCTCCCGTCGCCTCAATGTGCCAGCCGTGTCGCTGGTAAAACGCAATAGCCCTCGCATTCTTCACCAGGCACTTAAGCGAACCCGTACTGGTAAACGTTTTCTGTACGTGTTCAAGTAACTCATGCCCGACGCCCATGCTCTGATACTGCGGATCGACAAACAGGTTGTGCAGGAAATTATCGTTCGTCCAGACGGAGGCAAAACCCAGGCGATGACCGTTCTGAGCAGCAACCCAAATCACTTCGTCACGGGTTGCCGCGTCAAAGTCTTCAAGCTGCCAGTCTGCACTGTCCAGCCATGGCCAGGCTTCACGCCGGGCGTGAAGGTAGAGCGTGCGCAGGAAAGGGCGGTCACTTTCCTGCCAGGGGCGAATCACAATTGCGTTAGCGGTGATAGAAAATATCTCCATTGTAGGCTTTGTAGATCTTGCCATCAGCATCGCCGATCAGCACGTAGTTCTCACCCATATAGGTCCAGTGGGTTCCGGCATCCGGAGCCGGCAGGTTACGTAACTGGTACTGTTTGATGGTGTACTCCGGCGTTTGATACTGCGCCGGCGCCGTGTCGCCAATCTTGAATTTCGTAAAGTCAGCGATGAACTCTTGTTCTTCATAGGCCTTGATGCCGGATGGCGCAGCGGCCGTTTGCGGGGCAGCGAATGCAGATCCCGCCAGAGACAGTAATACACCCAGAAGCAGCAATTTACGCTTAGCCATTTTTTCTCCAGTGATATCGTTACAGATACTTTTCGTCTGCAGGTCGTGCAAAGCGGAGCAGACAGTCCATTTTAAGTATCAACGCAGGGTATGTTTGAAAAAAAATGTAACAAAAGTGGACGGTTTTGTGTAGTCGAATGGGATGATGTTTATCACTGTGGTGAATATTGCCTACTCCTTATATTTTTAAAATTTATTATTTCACTAATTAATTCTGAAAATAACTTTTGATGTCAAAATTGGACTGATGTGTGAATGCTTTCCCTATGAAGATGATTTAATATTGCCTTCAGGTGAAGCGGTCTTACTTCCTTTTTTCTTACAGGGTTGAGTATTGCTTTCGTGTTTTAGAGAGCGGTTTGGCCACGTTTTACAATGTCAGAATTTCATATCGCATGAAGATAATCAATTAAATTTCATGGAGTTATATTTAATCTCTTTGCAGGATTGACGATCAACGCAACGTTAAAAAGAAGTATTTATACAAATGAAAAGTACAACTGCATTTTCGCTTTTATTTCTCACCGTTAGTCAGTTAACGGGGTGTGTATTTTCCCCCGGCCAGAACTTAAGTGTGTCCGGGAAAAAGGTCATTGCGGCGGAAGACGTTAATTATAATCTTGATAAGCGCGTGGAAATTTTCCCATTAACGCCGGGATTGATTGAAAAGCTGCGTCCGACCGTATCGAAATCTCAGGCAAATCCTAATCTGGATGAGCAGATCAAAAACTGGGAATACCATATTGGCACAGGCGACATCCTGACGGTCACCGTCTGGGATCACCCTGAATTAACGACGCCCGCGGGACAATATCGTAGTGCAAGCGATGCAGGCAACTGGGTCAACGCCGATGGTACGGTCTTTTATCCCTACGTCGGTAAGCTGCGGGTGGCGGGAAAAACGGTTTCACAGGTACGTGAAGAGATTACAGCGCGACTGGATAAAGTCATTGAGAGCCCGCAGGTGGACGTCAGCATTGCCGCCTTCCGTTCGCAAAAAGCCTATGTCACCGGAGAGGTCGAAAAATCGGGCCAACAACCCATAACCAATATTCCACTGACGGTGATGGATGCGGTTAACGCCGCTGGTGGTCTTTCTGCGGATGCCGACTGGCGTAACGTCGTGCTCACGCATGATGGCAAGGACGCCCGCCTTTCGCTCTATGCGCTGATGCAGCATGGCGATTTGACTCAAAATAAGCTGCTTTATCCGGGCGATATCCTGTTTATTCCCCGGAACGACGCGCTGAAAGTGTTCGTGATGGGCGAAGTGGTCAAGCAGAGTACGCTTAAGATGGATCGTAGCGGCATGACGCTGGCCGAAGCCCTGGGAAATGCTGGTGGACTTAACCAAAATATGGCCGATGCAACCGGCATTTTTGTTATTCGGCAGGTATCTAAAAAAGGCGACACGGACAAAATTGCCAATATCTATCAACTGAATGCGGAAGATGCGTCAGCCATGGTGCTGGGTACGGAATTCCAGCTGGAGCCGTATGACATCGTTTACGTCACTACGGCACCGTTATCACGCTGGAATCGCGTGATCACCCAGCTGGTCCCTACCATCAGCGGCGTCCATGACCTGACCGAAACCGTTCGTTACATCAGATCGTGGCCGCAGTAATGTTTCAGTCAATCTTAGTGGTCTGCACCGGCAATATTTGCCGTTCACCGATTGGTGAGCGGCTGTTGCGTCAGCAATTACCCGGCAAGCAGGTGACCTCAGCAGGTATTTTTGGACTTGAAGGACGTCCGGCGGATGCGGCTGCGCAGGCTGTCGCCTGGCGTCATGGCGTTTCGCTGGAAGGGCATGTTGCCCGAAAGGTGACGCGCAGCCTGCTGCAACAATCCGATTTGATTCTGGTAATGGAGCCGGAACACCTCCGTTTTATTGCCGCAATGACTCCGGAGAACCGGGGAAAATCGCTGCTCTTTGGACAATGGCTGGAAACCAGGGACATTCCCGACCCGTATCACAAAAGTCGCGAAGTCTATGAATATGTTTTCGAGCAATTGGGTAAAGCCAGTCAGGAATGGGCTCGTCGTTTGAGTCAACAAGGAATGAAGCCGTAATGTCGTCTTCTAAATCAGACAAATATAGTGCTGCGACACCGCAGAATAATGAAATCGATCTTCTTCAGTTGCTTGCTGAGATGTTTGACAACCGGGTGACGATTGCGTGCGTCACGCTCCTGCTCACGGTATGCGCGGGGATCTACGCGTTCAGTGCCACGCCAGTTTATCAGGCTGATGCTCTGGTACAGGTAGAGGCGAAGCAGAATAACTCGCTGCTCAAGAACCTGACCCCGTTCGGGTCCGAACTCTCGCCAGATGTCGCGCCGGAACTTTTACTCCTTAAATCACGGATGATTCTGGGAGAGACCGTTGATCAATTAGGGTTGACGTACAACGCCAGGCGACGCGTGTTTCCTGTCATCGGGCCTTTGTGGGAACACGTGCGGGGACGTAAATCCGCTGAAATAACGATCGGCGCGCTGGCTATTCCCCTTCTGGAAGGTAAGCCACAAAAGCTTTTACTCACCGTACAGGGGAAAGGGCGGTATCGTCTTGAGGGAAAAACGCTTCAAGCAGAAGGCATCGTGGGGAAAACGCTTATTAAAGACGGAATGTCGCTTCTGGTGACATCCCTCAGCGCGGAACCAGGCACCGAGTTTACCCTCGAAACCGTCACAAGGCTTGACGCGATCAACGCCATTCAGAACAGGCTTACGGTTGTTGAGTCGGCGAAACAGAGCGGTATGATCGCATTAACGTTAATGGGTGAAGACCCCGCCAGGATCGCTACGGTACTTAATACTATTGCTGAAAATTTTCTCAGCCAGAATATTGCGCGCCAGGAAGCGAAAGATTCCCGTAGCCTCACGTTCTTACAGGAGCAATTACCTAAGATCAGCCGGGAGCTGGATGAAGCTGAAGCGCGTCTGAATGCCTACAGAGAGCAACGCGATTCTGTCGACTTATCTCTGGAAGCAAAGTCAGTCCTTGATCAGGTTGTTAACGTGGAAAACCAGCTTAACGAGCTGACGTTCCGCGAAGCAGAGGTTTCACAACTTTTCAAAAAGGACCATCCCACCTACCGTGCCTTGCGGGAGAAAAAACAAACGCTTGAACGCGAGCGTGCGCGCCTGAATAATCGCGTCTCAACCATGCCTTCCACGCAGCAGGAAATCTTACGGCTGAGTCGTGACGTTGAATCCGGGCGTACCATATACCTGCAGTTGCTGACGCGTCAGCAAGAGTTGAGTATTTCGCGTTCCAGCACTATCGGGAACGTGCGGATTATTGACCCGGCCGTGGTGCAGCCAGATCCGATCAAACCGCACAAAGCGCTCATTATCGTACTGGGTATGCTGATGGGATTGATGCTCTCTGCCGGCATGGTTTTAGTGCGCTCAGCGTTTAATCGGGGCATTACCTCGTCTGAACAACTGGAAGTGCAGGGGATACCGCTTCTGGCGACGCTTCCACGCTCGATATGGCTCTGGAAAAAAACGCACCTGCGCAGGAGAACCCTGTTTGCGTCCCACTGGAAGCACAGGACGTCGAACGTCCCTTTCCTGCCCGTTGACCGCCCGACAGATATGTTTGTCGAGGCGGTGCGCGGGCTGTGCACCAGTCTGCATTTTACCATGATGGATGCCACAAACCGGATTGTCGTGGTGTCTGGACCCACGCAGGACTGCGGAAAGACGCTGGTCAGTACTTCAATGGCGTCGATTGCCGCTCAGGCCGGACAGCGAGTGCTGTTTATTGATGCGGATATGCGCAAGGGATATGTCCACAATGTGTTCAAACTGAGCAATCATCGGGGATTATCTTGCGTGCTCGGAGGAGACGTTGAATGGCAGGCGGCTGTTCAACGCGTTGAGAAAGGCGGTTTTGATGTATTGACCTGCGGACCCCAACCTTCACATCCCGTTGAGCTGCTCATGAGTGAACGCTTCCAGGCCGTGATGTCGCAGATAGATAAACTGTATGACATCGTGATTGTCGATACCCCACCTGTGCTTGCCGTAACGGATGCCTTGCTGATAGCCCGAGCAGCGGCAACCACGCTGCTGGTCGCCCGCTTTGGTAAAACTAACGTCAAGGAGATCGAGAACTGCCTGAAGCGTCTGCAGCAAATGGGCGTGCAGGTGAATGGCGCGATCCTCAATGATATCGTGAAATCTGCCGTGCTTTATTACAACTCGGGATATAGCCATTACGACTACGGTTATACCCAGGAATAAACCTGACGCGACACTTCTTTACAGCGTGATGGCGTATTGCCCGTTAAGATGACCTTCGTTAAAACATGAGGTCATAATGGATAACCGCAAAATCAGTCGACTGCGCCGCTGGGCGCGGGAAGGAATCGTACTCGTTCTGCTGACGCTGGCCGTAGTGTGGGGTGTTGATCAGTATCGAAAACCGACACTCCCCGCCAGTTTTAGTGCAACACCGATGCAGAGCATCGACGGTAACATTCACGATATCTCGGCCCTGAGCCAGGAACGGCCGCTGCTGATTTACGTCTGGGCCACCTGGTGCAGCATATGCCGTTACACGACGCCTTCCGTTAATCAGCTGGCAGAAGAGGGCGGGAACGTGGTGAGTATTGCCATGCGTTCCGGTGATAACGCAAAGCTTACGCGCTGGGTTGAAAAGAAACAGCTGAAAATGCCGGTGATAAACGATGAAAATGGTGCGTTGTCGCAGCAGTGGCAGGTGAGCGTAACGCCGACGCTGGTCATTGTGTCGAAGGGTAATGTGGTCAGTACCACGACGGGCTGGACGAGTTACTGGGGATTAAAATTAAGGATGTGGTGGGCAGGCGTATAAAATAACCCCTCTCCCGGCGGAAGAGGGGGGCTGTATTACTTAGCCAGAACTTCCTGCGCGGTGCGCTCAACCAGAGACAGCAGGATTTTAATATCTTCCAGCGTCACGGTTGGGTTCAGCAGCGTCAGCTTCAGGCAGGTGACGCCGTTATGCTCGGTCACACCGACGTTCGCACGGCCGGATTCCAGCAGCGCATCACCAATTTTCTGGTTCAGCAGGGCGATGCCCGCGTCATCCATCTGAACCTGTCCGCGGAAGCGGAACAGAACGCTTGCTAGCTGTGGCTGCATAACCAGTTCCAGAGCAGGCTGCTCTTTCACGTAGGCCGCAACCTGCTGCGCCAGGGTCACGCCGTGATCGATGATCGCCGCGTATTGCTCCTGACCCAGCGCTTCCAGGCTCATCCACAGCTTCAGCGCGTCAAAACGACGGGTGGTCTGCAGAGATTTGGACACCAGGTTAGGCACACCCGCTTCTTCGTCGAACTCAGAGTTCAGGTAGGCCGCCTGATAGCGCATCAGCTCATAGTGACGCGCTTCTTTCAGCAGGAACGCGCCGCAGCTGATGGTCTGGAAGAACTGCTTGTGGAAGTCCAGGGTGACGGAATCCACCAGCTCAATGCCGTCCAGGTAGTGACGATACTGCTCAGACATCAGCAGCGCGCCGCCCCAGGCCGCATCAACGTGTACCCAGATGTTCTGCTTAGCGGCCAGCTCTGCAATTGCACGCAGCGGGTCAATAGCACCGGCATCGGTGGTACCTGCCGTTGCGACGATCGCAAGAATCTGCTCGCCGTTCGCATTGCACTGCTCAATTTTCGCCGCCAGATCGGTCAGATCCATGCGGGAGAATTCGTCCGTTTTCACCTGCACCACGGACTGGTAGCCCAGACCCATCAGCGCCATGTTTTTCTGCACGGAGAAGTGTGCGTTTTCGGAGCACAGCACGCGAATTTTGCGCAGATCTCCCACCAGACCGTCCTGCTGAACGGAGTGACCCTGACGCGCGAAGAACGCATCGCGAGCCAGCATCAGGCCCATCAGGTTGCTCTGGGTACCGCCGCTGGTGAAGACACCTGCGTCGCCGGCCTGATAACCCACGCGGGTACGCAGCCACTCGATCAGCTTGATCTCAATAATGGTTGCGGACGGGCTTTGATCCCAGGAGTCCATACTCTGGTTAGTGGCGTTGATCAGCACTTCCGCCGCCTGGCTTACCACCAGGCTTGGGCAGTGCAGGTGCGCCACACACTGCGGGTGATGAACGGACAGGCTGTCTTTCAGGAAGAACTCCACGGCGCGTTCAATCGCCGCTTCGTTGCCCAGCCCTTTCGGGTTGAAATCCAGCTTAATACGGTCGCGCAGTTCTGCGACCGTTTTGCCCTGGTACATCTCAGGCTGTTTCAGCCACTGCATCACAGCCTGAGTGCTTTGTTCGATCGCCTGCTGGTAAGCTTCAATGCTCTGCGCAGAGGAGAACAAAATTGGGTTTGAATCAGACATCGTAATCAATAACTCCGGTTACGCCGGGCGAACGCCCGCAGCAAGCAGTGCCTGCTCAAATTTATCCAGGAAGATTTTCAGCTCTTCGTCGCTGATCAGCAGAGACGGCAGCAGACGCAGAACGATACCGTTACGGCCACCGCGCTCCAGAATCAGACCGGCTTCGAAGCACTTCTTCTGAATCAGTGCAGACAGCTCGCCGTCGCCCGGGAAGCAGCCCATGTGGTCAGCGGCTTCGTGTGGCTTAACGATCTCAATACCGATCATCATGCCCAGACCGCGCACGTGGCCGATAACAGGATAGCGTTTCGCCATCTCTTTCAGCTGGCCTTTCAGCCATTCGCCCTGTGCAGCCACTTTGCCTGCGATGTTCTGGTCTTTCAGGATTTTCAGCGTCGTCAGACCGGTCGCCATCGCCAGCTGGTTGCCGCGGAAGGTACCGGTGTGGTGACCTGGCGCCCATGCGTCAAACTGCTTTTTGATACCGAGCACGGCCAGCGGCAGACCGCCACCTACGGCTTTAGACATCACGATGATGTCTGGCTCAATGCCCGCGTGTTCGAAGGCGAAGAATTTACCGGTACGGGCAAAGCCAGCCTGAACTTCGTCGAGGATCAGCAGAATGCCGTGTTCCTGAGTCACTTTACGGATGCGCTGCAGCCACTCAGCCGGAGCCGGGTTCACGCCGCCTTCGCCCTGAACGGCTTCCAGAATCACCGCAGCAGGTTTACGCACGCCGCTTTCAACGTCGTTGATCAGGTTATCGAAGTAGTAAGTCAGCGCTTTCACGCCCGCTTCACCACCGATACCCAGCGGGCAACGGTACTCGTGCGGGTAAGGCATGAACTGTACTTCTGGCATCATACCGTCAACTGCTTCTTTCGGAGACAGGTTGCCGGTCACGGACAGCGCGCCGTGGGTCATACCGTGGTAACCACCAGAGAAGCTGATGATACCGCTACGACCGGTCACTTTTTTCGCCAGCTTCAGCGCCGCTTCAACGGCGTCAGCACCGGATGGACCGGTGAACTGCAGGCAGTACTCTTTGCCCTGACCAGGCAGCAGAGAGAGCAGGTATTCAGAAAACGCGTCTTTCAGAGGCGTAGTCAGATCCAGGGTATGTAACGGCAAGCCGCTGGTAATGACATTTTGGATGCTTTTCAGCACATCAGGATGGTTATGGCCAAGCGCAAGGGTCCCTGCGCCTGCTAAACAGTCAAGGTATTCTTTATTATCTGCATCGGTGATCCACACGCCTTCTGCTTTAGTGATGGCTAAAGGCAGTTTGCGCGGATAACTCCTGACGTTAGATTCAAACTCGGCCTGACGGGCCAGATAGGTTTCGTTGCTTTTGTGGGCATCTACGGTGTCAATACGGACTTTATCCGTCATCATATCACTCCTACAACCGCCGCTTCGTTATGAGCCACGATTGAATAAAAAGTTAAAAAACAGATGGGGGCCTGAAAAAAACGCCGCCAATATAGAGCCTTTTGCCACAGGGCTCAATGGTTAATTTGTTTACTGTTTTGTGACATGGCGCTCAGGGGAAGGGATATCCCCTTTTTAAGAAAGAAAATTGCGCTTTATGATAAAGAAAAACAGACTGTTACGTGTGTTCTGCCCCGACTGTAAATTCATAAAAAAGAGTGTGACAAATCGTGCCATTCGCTGACCAAAAAGGAGGCAGACAGCCTCCTTGTTAGCTTTATTTCTGCGACACCTGCAAAATGCCGTGGTTACGCCCCGTCGTCTTATTCCAGGACACCGCCGTAATGCCGTTCTCATCAAGGCTTAGCGATATAACAAAACCATTACCGTGAATCTCATAGAAATGAGCATTCAGACGTTTCACGGTGGCCTTTTTGCCGTTAATGGTGGCGTTAAAAAAGCCGTTTGAAATCGTGGCGTTAACCGCATCCGATGTGAAAGTGGCTTCACGTAAAGGGTCGTGGACCGCAGCTGTTGTGTGCTGTGCCGCATTTTGGTCTTTTGTTTTGTGAATATCACAAGAGCCGTCATTCGCGTTCATCTCAGTGCATCCTGAACGTTCTAACTGAGCGCGAAAGTGCGCGTTAATCGCATGAGCCGGTGTTGTCGCTACCGCCAACGTCAGTGCAATCCATATTAATTGAGTTTTCATGGCTAAACTTTTGTCCACCTTATAAAACACACAGATAATAAGAGGCGTACATCATGCCGATCCAAATACCGACACCAATGAGCATCAGATACAGGGTCGCTGAAATAATGATATGTCTGAGCATGTTTTTTCTGTCATCGCTATTCTTGCCGGAGGCAAGCGGGTTATTAACTTAACGGCGTCAGTTAATAATGCTTAAGTTGTATTTAGTTAAAAGCCCATTCCGACGCCAACTGACGCCCCCATATTATTGGCGGTATCATCAGAGAAGCTCACTTTCGCGATGACATGTGAACTAAAGTTAACGGATGCCCCGACGGCAAGGGCGCTTTCATTATTGTACGTTGCACCGCCAGCAGAGAACATAACATGCTGATTCGTTTGTACCTGCGGTAAACCTGCCATCGCCATGGCGCCCGAGATACCTGCGTTGGCCTGCTTCTTATTATTATCCACTTCGTCATGCAATGATTTGAATTGCTGATTGGTATTGTTATTCATTGCCTGTAACGTCTGCTTTGTTGCCTGAAGTTCCTGAGCGGTGGCGGTAACAGCCTGGCTGTTGTTGGCCACTTTCGTTTGCGTCGCTGCGTCTACCTGCACGCGCGTTACGGTAGTTGCCACACCATCTTTACCATTATGACCATCTGCGCCGTCACGTCCGTTAATGCCTGCTGCCCCCTGTGCGCCCGTATCTCCCTTATCACCTTTCGCGCCATCTTTTCCATCTACGCCGTTGACTGGTTTTGGCATATTCTCTAAAGAGGTGATGCGTTGCTCATGATCTGTCAATACGTTGCCTTGTAATTGGGTTTGGTTTTGAAGCTGAATGATATCAGAGCCATTTTTAACAACGCCTAATAAAGCAGTGTCTGCTTTTTGACTAGCGGTATCAGCAAGAGCACCGGCACGTTTAGCCTCACCATCAACACGATTAATTTCATCTACCCGATTACGTGATTCAGCATCTAAATCGCCGCGTAAAAGGGATATTGACGTGGTGTTAGAACTTACCCCACCTTTAAGCTTATCAATATCATCTAAATCATAAGATTTGATTGATTCGTCTTGACCATGGATAGAAAGAAAAACGTTGCTACCATCAGTTGTCTGAATCATCGCTTCAGCAGCTGTAGCAACATGGAATGAACCACCAGCAACCACATACAGTGCAAAAACAGAAATAATAGATTTATTCAAAGGTTTCATTTTAAATGACCACATCATTAATGTATTGAAAAAATAATATTTAGCTGAACGGTTTTCATGAAACAGAGATTAACCATCAATGACGATTGAACTCTGCCTTAATCTTTTTTAGTAACGTGAATTAACTATCAATTAAACCCAAACTAATGATTTTGATCTAAATCATAAATAATATGAATAAATACAGCGAAGGGGTGTGGTAACTCTATGATTTATTTAATGTATACATTTATTTGTGAGTTGCACGATTATTTTATAACTCGCTTTAAGTAATTGATTGAAAAATGAATATTTAACGTGGTTAAAGAGATGAGTGAATTCTTTTTATTTCGTATGAAAGGAGTTTATATGTCTTATAAAAGAATAAATCACACGTAACAGGGCTGAAAAAATAATAGCCTTAGTAAAAGTGCACAATAAAGATTTTCAATAACACGTTAACAATTATTGAACCAGAATTAACTAAAGCGTAATAAATATACGTAAATGACTGGAAAGTACGTCTGGAGATTTCCGCTGTGACAAACGGGGTGATAAATCGAAACTCCTTGCGCCTGGCCTACGGCCCCGGTTACACTACATTACGTTAATGAGTTTTATAACTCACTGTTTTAAAAGTATTTTGACTCGGGGTGCCCTTCTTTGTGAAGGCTGAGAAATACCCGTATTACCTGATCTGGATAATGCCAGCGTAGGGAAGTCAGATGCCTTCCCGGTCATCGCTTCTTCACGCAAGGCAGGAGCGAACCCATGCAGCCTGACCTGCTCGATTTACACGTTTTACACCACTTCCGAACCCGTTCTCCGCTGACCCACTGTATGACCAACGATGTCGTACAGACCTTCACGGCCAACGTTTTGCTGGCGCTTGACGCATCACCCGCGATGGTGATTGAGGCCGAAGAGGCTGAACAGTTTGCCGGCATCGCCGATGCGCTGCTGATTAACGTTGGTACGCTGACCTCGCCGCGTGCCCAGGCGATGCGTCGGGCAATAGAAAGCGCGGTGGCTGCAGGCAAGCCCTGGACGCTAGACCCGGTTGCCGCGGGTGCCCTGACGTTCCGTACCCGCTTTTGCCATCAAATTCTCGCCCTGAAACCGGCCGCCATTCGCGGCAATGCCTCCGAAATTCTGGCCCTTGCCGGATTGAGCGCGGGCGGACGCGGCGTCGATACAACCGATACCGCAGCCAGCGCGGTGCCCGCTGCACAGGCGCTGGCTCGCCAGACCAATGCCGTTGTGGTCGTCACCGGCGAGGTGGATTACATCACTGACGGGCAACGCACCCGCACGGTAACGGGCGGCGATCCGTTGATGACGCGCGTAGTGGGAACCGGATGCGCGCTTTCTGCCGTTGTGGCGGCGAGCTGCTCGCTGCCGGGCGACCGGATGGATAACGTCGCTGCCGCCTGCGGATGGATGAAGCGAGCCGGAACGGTGGCCGTTGCGCAGTCACGTGGGCCTGGCAGTTTTGCCAGCGCGTTTCTGGATGCGCTCTATACGCTGGAGGAGCAGGCATGAAACGGATTAACGCCCTGACCATTGCCGGCACCGATCCCAGCGGCGGCGCGGGTATCCAGGCCGATCTCAAAACCTTCTCGGCCCTTGGCGCGTACGGCTGCTCGGTCATTACCGCACTGGTGGCGCAAAACACGCGCGGCGTGCAGTCGGTCTACCGTATCGAGTCGGATTTTGTTGCCGCGCAGCTGGATTCAGTGTTCAGCGATGTGCGCATTGATACCACCAAAATCGGCATGCTGGCCGAGACGGATATTGTGGAAGCGGTGGCCGAGCGGCTTAAACGCTATCAGGTGCAAAACGTGGTGCTGGATACCGTCATGCTGGCGAAAAGCGGCGACCCGCTGCTCTCCGCCTCCGCCGTGGAGACGCTGCGTACAAAGCTACTGCCGCAGGTGGCGCTTATCACGCCCAATCTGCCGGAAGCCGCCGCGCTGTTAGGCACATCGCATGCGCAAACTGAACGCGAGATGAAAGCGCAGGGAAACGCGCTGCTGGCGATGGGCTGCGGGGCGGTGCTGATGAAAGGCGGGCACCTGGATGATGCCGAAAGCCCGGACTGGCTCTTTACCCGCGACGGCGAAGTACGTTTTACCGCGCCGCGCGTGCAGACCAAAAACACCCACGGCACGGGCTGTACCCTCTCCGCCGCGCTGGCGGCGCTGCGCCCGCGGCATGACGGCTGGGCCGATACGGTGCGCGAAGCGAAAACCTGGCTCTCGGCGGCGCTGGCAAAAGCCGATACTCTGGAAGTGGGTCACGGTATTGGGCCGGTTCATCATTTTCATGCATGGTGGTAACCCAGTATACTGGCAGGAAACACCACGCCTGAGAAAACAGAGATGGAACAAGCGCATACCCGGTTAATCGCTCAACTGAATGAACGGATCGCCGCGCCTGACAACACGCCGCTGTACCTGAAATTTGCCGAAACGGTAAAAAACGCGGTGCGCAGCGGGGTGCTGGAGCACGGGAATATTTTGCCCGGCGAGCGCGATTTGAGCCAGTTAACCGGGGTGTCGCGCATCACCGTGCGAAAGGCGATGCAGGCGCTGGAGGAAGAGGGCGTGGTGACGCGCTCCCGTGGCTATGGCACGCAAATCAACAATATCTTTGAATATTCGCTGAAAGAGGCGCGCGGTTTTTCCCGGCAGGTGGTGCTGCGCGGTCAAAAGCCCAATACGCTGTGGGTCAACAAGCGGGTGGTGAAGTGCCCGGAAGAGGTCGCAAACCACCTGTCGATCCCTCCGGACAGCGAGGTCTTTTTGCTCAAGCGCATTCGCTATGTGGATGACGATGCGGTGTCGATTGAAGAGTCCTGGGTGCCGGTTGGCCTCATTCCCGATCCGGATGCGATTGGCATTTCGCTGTACGATTACTTCCGCAGTCAGAATATTTTCCCGCAGCGCACCCGTTCACGGGTTAGCGCCCGCATGCCGGACAGCGAGTTTCAGGCGCACATTAAGATGGACGAAAAAATACCGGTGCTGGTGATCAAGCAGGTTGCGCTTGACCAACAGCACCGGCCGATTGAGTACAGCATCAGCTACTGTCGCAGCGATCTATACGTCTTTGTGTGCGAGGAGTAGCGCCTCGCGAGTCGGGGCGCAGTCCCCGCCGCGGTGGCTGACTACCCAGGACGCCACGGCATTCCCCAGCAGAACGGCGTCTGCCAGGGACCATCCCGCCGCCAGCCCGGCAAGCGTGCCGCCCGCGTGGCTGTCGCCAGCGCCAATGGTATCCACAACCGTCGCCGGGAACGCCGGAACAACGCCCGCATCGTCGCCGTCATACCACGCGGCGCCGTCTTTATCATGACGTACAATCAGCGCGGCGCCGAAGCGCTGCTGCCACTCCACACCCAGGTTTTCAGCCGCTACGCCCAGTCGTTCGGCTGCGATCTCTGCTTCCTGACGATTAAGCGACACGATCGGCCTGCAGGCCATAATCCGCGCCATCAGCGCGTCGGGAATATCCGCGAGGCGGGGGCCGAAATCGATAAAGGCCGTTACGTCCTGCAACCCCTCCAGCCAGCGTGTCAGCAGCTCGCCGCACGGCGAGGCCAGCTGATAGCCGGATAAATAGACCAGGCTGTTCGACGGGATGTTAAGCACATCAAGCCAGCGCTGCTGCCACTGGTTTTCCACGCCGCTAAAGGACATAAAGGTGCGCTCGCCGTCTGGCTCCACCAGCGCCAGGCACCAGCCGTTATCGCCGGTTTCGGCCGCAATGGCGCTGTGCAGATCCTGCTTTGCCATGGCGTTGCGGATAATATCCGCCCAGACGCCGTGACCGACGGGCAGGGCGTTTTGCGACGCAATACCGAGCCGTTTCAGGGCGATGGCAATATTCAGCGCGCAGCCGCCAATATTCACGCCCTGCTGTTTGAGTTCGATATCGCACCCGCGCCAGGGCAGGGCGTAGGCGTCGGCGATGACGTCAATCACCGCCGCGCCCAGCACCGTCACCGGGCGCGTGGCGTGCAGGGTGTCGAGACGTTGGGCAAATGAATTCATACGCCCTCCCTTTGCTCCCGGTAGTGCAGCAGTTTCGCGCAATAGTGGCCGAAATCGAGCCGGTTGACGGCGTCGAGCTCGGCTTTGAGCGCCGGGTCAATCGCCTGCACGCCGTGGAGCGCGCCGCAGATGGCCGTCGCCATCGCGCCAATGGTGTCGGTATCGCCGCCCAGGTTGGCGCATAAAATGGCGCAGCGGTTTGGGTCGGTTCCCGCCAGTTCGACCATCGCAATGGCCGCCGGAACGGACTCAATGGTGCTGGTTCCGGCCCCCACGAGCTGGTACACCTGCTCGCTGGCGGACTCAACCCCGTTGGCTTCCCGTACGGTCTTAAGCGCCAGCTCAATACGTGCCGCCAGCGACGCGCTGAAGGTGGTGGTTTTCGCCTCCTGCGCATAGCGGGCGATACCCGGCAGGGCATCGACGATGTTCTGCCAGCTTTCGCCGTCGACGGCGCGCGAAACCGCCCAGGCAATCACCACCGCGCCGGCAATGGCGAGGTCCGATTTATGGGTCGGGCTGGAGGCCAGCGCCACCTGCTCAACAAAGTGTTCCAGACGCGTGGCCGGAAGCAGGCAGCCCAGCGGGGAGGCGCGCATCGCCGCCCCGTTAGTCACGCCGTTGTTGTCCAGTTCGCTAACCGGCTTGCCGTCGCGAATCGCGTTAAGCGCGATTTTGGAGGTCGGGCCGAGTACGTTCTTATTAAACGCGTCGAAATCGAGCGCCCAGCGCAGAATATGCTTGCCGATAACATCCGCGTTAATCTCCCCGTCGCACTCAACGATCGCATCCGCCAGGCACAGCGCCATTGAGGTATCGTCGGTGAACTCTGCCTGTTTGAAATAGCAGGCAGCATTATTCTCTGCCGGGCCGGGTAAAAAGCGGTCGATCCAGCCGAAGTGCGCCTTGACGCGCTTTCTCGGCCACAGCTCCGACGGCATGCCCATCGCATCCCCTAACGCCTGCCCGTAAAGAGCACCGAGAACACGTTCTTGTTTCATTTAACTTCCCCTTGTGTCAGCGCGGCATCGCTATCAACCACCTCAATTGCGGCGATCTCTTTATCCGATTCGCGGAAAAACAGCATAAACAGCACGGCAATCACGGCAATCATGATTGCACCGAACGTCCACATTCCGGCCCAGTTGAAGGTCAGCCCATTCACCGGCTCTTTGTATGCGAACATTTTTTCCATCATCACGCCGCCCAGGCGGTAACCCAGCAGGCTACCAAAGCCCTGACAGCACAGCGTAATCAGGCCCTGCGCGGCGGTGCGCATATGCACCGGCGCTTTTTTGTCCACGTAGATGTACGCGGTGACGTAATAGAAGTCGTAGCTTACGCCGTGCAGCAGAATGCCGAGGAACAGCAGGGCGTAGGTAAAGTACTGTTCCGCTCCGCCGTAAACAAAGAACCCGTAGCGGATGGCGGCGGTAATCAGGCCCAGCAGTAAGACCTTCTTAATACCAAAACGTTTGGTAAAGAACGGCAGGGCGAGCATAAAGAAGATTTCGGAGAACTGGCCGAGCGTCATCCAGCCGGTGGCGTTTTTCATCCCCACTTCGGTGAGATAGCCGTTGGCGAAGATGTAATAGAAGGCCAGCGGCATGGCGAACAGGAACGAGCAGAAGAAGAACACCAGGAAGTTTCTGTCGCGCAGCAGGATCAGCGCGTCCAGCCCGAGCATCACTTTGAAATCCAGCTTGCCGGTACTTTTCGGCGGCGTATTCGGCAGGAACAGGGCAAAGACGCCGAGCAGGGCGGAGCTGGCTGCCGTCATCAGCAGCGGGATGTTGGTGTCGGAAATATCGCTGTAGCCCAGCATCTGCGGCAGGAACCCGCACGCCAGCCCAGAGGCGATCCAGCCGATGGTGCCCATCACGCGGATGCGCGGGAAATCGGCCTCGACGTCGTCCACGTTGGCAAAGGCGATACTGTTGGTCAGCGCGATGGTTGGCATATAGGTCAGGGAGTAAACCAGCAGCAGCGGGAAGAAGGTGCTGAACTGGGTTTGCTGCGCGGCGAAGTACATCAGAATGGCTCCGGCGAACATCAGCACTGACAGCACTTTCTGCGCGGCGAAGAAGCGGTCCGTCAGCGAGCCGACCAGAATTGGGGAGAGGATCGCGGCAATGGCGGTACAGGCGTAAGACCAGCCGATTTCCCCGGCGGTAAAACCGCTTTTGCTCAGCCACAGCCACAGCGGCACAAACCACGCGCCCCAGATAAACCATTCAACAAACATCATGAATGACAGTTGGACTTTCGTTTTCATTTTTTAATCCTGCATGTCAGAGAGGGTACGCCTTTAACATACCACTCAATAATACCTTTTAAATACCTTTGTGGCGATTGTTTGATCAATGTAACAGTTTTGTTGTACACGAATCGAGCCAGCAGATTGTGCTGAAAAAAAATGCAAAAGGTGGAAAATCTGTTAAGTCGGTACCAGGCTTAGTCTGCCCATAAAAGATGGGACTGGATAAACACACACCGACACGACGTCGGACTTACGGGAGTATCACATGACTGATATTGCGCAGTTGCTTGGCAAAGACGCCGACAGCCTTTTACAGCATCGTTGTATGACCATTCCAGCCGATCAGCTGTATCTGCCTGGTCACGACTACGTTGACCGCGTGATGATCGATAACAACCGTCCGCCTGCGGTCCTGCGAAATATGCAGACGCTTTACAACACCGGGCGGCTCGGCGGCACCGGGTATCTCTCTATTCTGCCGGTGGACCAGGGCGTAGAGCACTCTGCAGGCGCCTCTTTTGCGGCGAACCCGCTCTACTTCGATCCGAAGAACATTGTTGAGCTGGCGATTGAAGCGGGCTGTAACTGCGTGGCCTCTACCTACGGCGTGCTGGCCTCGGTTTCGCGTCGCTATGCCCACCGCATTCCGTTCCTTGTGAAGCTGAACCATAACGAAACCCTTAGTTACCCAACCGAATATGACCAGACCCTCTACGCCAGCGTCGAGCAGGCGTTCAACATGGGCGCGGTGGCGGTAGGGGCGACGATTTACTTCGGCTCCGAACAGTCCCGTCGTCAGATTGAAGAGATCTCCGCGGCGTTTGAGCGCGCGCACGAGCTGGGCATGGTCACCGTACTGTGGGCCTATCTGCGCAACAACGCGTTCAAGAAAGACGGCGTGGATTACCACGTGTCGGCCGACCTGACCGGGCAGGCGAACCACCTGGCGGCGACCATCGGCGCGGATATCGTGAAGCAGAAAATGGCCGAGAATAACGGCGGCTATAAAGCGGTGAACTTTGGCTACACCGACGATCGCGTTTACAGCAAGCTGACCAGCGATAACCCGATCGACCTGGTGCGCTACCAGCTGGCGAACTGCTACATGGGCCGCGCGGGGCTGATTAACTCAGGCGGCGCGGCGGGCGGTGATACCGACCTGTCAGACGCGGTGCGTACGGCTGTGATCAACAAACGCGCGGGCGGTATGGGGCTGATCCTCGGCCGCAAGGCGTTTAAGAAATCGATGGCCGACGGCGTGAAGCTGATCAATGCGGTTCAGGACGTCTATCTCGACAGCAAAGTCACGATTGCCTGACGGCTCCATCTCCCTCTCCCCGGGGGGAGAGGGTTGGGTGAGGGCATCATTGCTCACCGTGTGATACATCAGCGCAAAAGCACGCAGTCCGGCGGTAGCCGGCACTGCAGCGCGCCGGGCAATACTTCAATGCGGAACTGCGTCCCGCTGAGCGGCTCTCCGTCGAGGTTGAAGGTCATCCCGTGCGGAGCATTCACTTCAAACCACGCCGATTTCCCGGCGATGATATTTGGGCTCTCTTCCGGCTGCGTCAGCGTGGTAAACAGCGCGGGCAGCAGGCCGTCGCCCGTGAAAATACGCAGCTGGAGCTGACCGTCATTAATCAGCGCCTCCGGGCAGAGCTGTTGTCCGCCGCCCGCCTGACGCCCGTTGCCAATCCCAATCACCAGCGCGTCACCCTGCCACTGAAAATCCTCGCCGCGAATTTCGCAGCGGTCAGGCTTGAGGGTGTCCATGCGCATGAGGCCGTGGATCAGGTACGACACGCCGCCCAGCGCCGCCTTCAGCTTTTCCGGCGTTTCGCTGGTGATGCGCGTGCCAAACCCGCCCGTCGCCATATTGATAAAGCAGGTTTTATCATTCACCTGCGCAATATCCACAGCGGTGGCCTTGCCGAGGATCGCCAGCTGGAGCGCTTTCTCTAACTCCTCCGGGATCCCGGCGCTGGTAGCAAAATCATTGGCGGTGCCGAGCGGTAAAATACCCATCACCGGCCGGTTTGCCGGGGGCAGGTCGATAAGCGCTGACGCAATCTCATTGATGGTGCCATCGCCGCCGCCGGAAATAATGGTGCTGACGCCAAGCCCGAGGGCTTCATTGATATAGCGTGCCGCGTCGCCTTTTTCCCACGTCACCCTGACGTGAATGCGCGCGCCATCGTCACGCAAACCCTGAATTGCCTGACGCAACAGATCGTTGCCCGCGCTTTTGCCATTGAGAATCAATAAACTGTCTGAATAGGTTGCCATCCGCGCTGCTCCCTTTTTTAGCGTTAGTAAGAGTGTATAGCAGAGAGGAAAAAAGCGGGTAAGAACAGGATGAAAGGAACAAAATATGCCCGAAAGCGCGTTACACTCCAGCGATGATAGTAACGTAATCACAGGAAAGTGATGATGAATAAAATTTTGGTAAGCGCGTGCCTGATGGGCTTTAAGGTTCGTTATAACGGAAGTGAAAAAGCGCGAATGAACGAGCAGCTCAAGCGCTGGCAGCAGGAACAGCGTCTGGTTATCCACTGCCCTGAACTTGCGGCCGGGATGCCTGTACCTCGTCCTCCGGCAGAGATTATGTCCGCTGATGGCAAAGACGTAATGCGCGGGCAAGCCAGAATTAGTGAAAATACAGGGCAGGATGTGACTGAGCAGTATCAGCTTGCAGCCTGGCTCGCGCTACGCGCTGCTCAGGAGTCGGGGTGTAGCGCAGCACTATTAACCGATGGCAGCCCAACGTGCGGCAGTCAGTTTATTTATGACGGATCTTTTCGCGGGATCCATAAAGCGGGGAGAGGTGTTGCTGCATCGTTGCTCGCAGAGCATGGGATAGCCGTGTTCTCGGAGGGGCAAATCGACGAACTGATTGCCTGGGTTGAGGAGAAAGAAGGCAAAAAATAAGCCCGCGTAAGGGAGATTACGCAGGCTAAGGAGGTGGTTCCTGGTACAGCTAGCATTTATGGGTTATGTTTTTCAGCGGGGGGATAATACCCGTATTGAACGAAGCGGTATGTGATCCGATTCTAAGAATTATCCCAGCGCGAAAAAATTTCCCTGATTAACTATTTGCCGTGTGGGTTTCGGGTGCTTTCACCGTTGAAGTTACGCATCAGCAGCGCAAACTTCAGCTCCACCTCTTCCGGAACCGGCAGCCAGACGGTATGACCATCACCCGGCGCCACGTCAATCGCTTCGCCTTTGCCGTTTTCCAGATGTTCCAGCGTAAAGTTCATGTTGCCCTGTGGGGTCATCAGCTCCAGGCTGTCGCCTTTGGTGAATTTGTTTTTCACCGCGACGGCCGCCAGCGCGCCTTTGCGCTCGCCGGTGAAGTCGCCGACAAACTGCTGGCGCTCGGAAACGGAGTAGCCGTGCTCGTAGTTCTGGTAGTCGTCATGGGTATGACGACGCAGGAAGCCCTCGGTATAGCCGCGGTGCGCCAGGCCTTCCAGGGTTTCCAGCAGGCTGGTATCGAACGGTTTACCGGCGGCGGCATCGTCGATGGCTTTGCGGTACACCTGCGCGGTGCGCGCGCAGTAGTAATAGGATTTGGTGCGGCCTTCGATCTTCAGGGAGTGCACGCCCATCTGGGTCAGACGCTCAACGTGGGCGACGGCGCGCAGATCTTTCGAGTTCATGATGTAGGTGCCGTGCTCGTCTTCAAAGGCGGTCATGTACTCGCCCGGACGTTTGGCTTCTTCAATCATAAACACGCTGTCGGTTGGCGCGCCGATGCCCAGCGTCGGCTCGACGTTGGTCACCGGGATAGGCTCGTGCTTGTGCACAATATTACCGACGTCATCCTCTTTGCCTTCCTGGACGTTGTATTCCCAGCGGCAGGCGTTGGTGCAGGTGCCCTGGTTCGGGTCGCGCTTGTTGATATAGCCGGAGAGCAGGCAGCGGCCGGAGTAGGCCATGCACAGCGCGCCGTGAACGAAGATTTCGATTTCCATATCCGGCACCTGGGTGCGGATCTCTTCGATCTCTTCAAGAGAAAGCTCGCGGGACAGGATGACGCGGGTCAATCCCATCTGCTTCCAGAACTTCACCGTCGCCCAGTTAACGGCGTTAGCCTGTACGGAGAGGTGAATATCCATCTCCGGGAAGTTCTCCCGAACCAGCATGATTAAACCCGGGTCCGACATGATCAGCGCGTCCGGCCCCATATCCACCACCGGCTTCAGGTCACGAATGAACGTTTTCAGCTTGGCGTTGTGCGGCGCGATGTTCACGACCACGTAGAATTTTTTGCCCAGGGCATGCGCTTCGTTGATGCCGAGCTGCAGGTTCTCGTGGTTGAATTCGTTGTTACGCACGCGCAGCGAGTAGCGCGGCTGGCCCGCGTAAACGGCGTCGGCACCATAGGCGAAAGCGTAACGCATATTTTGCAGCGTTCCCGCCGGGGAAAGGAGTTCCGGTTTAAACATGTTTGTTCTCGTTCTGATGACAGGTCAGATCCGCGTGCACCAGGTGCAGCGGTAAGGGGAGATCCCCCACTTTAAGGGCGGGCATTGTAGCGCCGCGGGGCAGGGAGGTAAAGATTGAATTATTATTTATTTTAGCCGTAAAGTTAATTACGGCTAAATTTGCATTGTTATTTATTTCTTTCTGATGTGGTTTTTATTTTGAATTGCTGCTGTAGGTATTTTAGATGCCATCTCATTTCTCTGGCTTCAAGTTCTGATACTTTATTTCCTTCGATAACACTCAGCACAATTGAATATAGTGTGTAAAGGTCTCTCACTTCTGCATTAATTTGTTCCAGAGGATGTATGTCAAATTCGTAAAGTATCAGGTTGAAATAATCAAGGGTTGAATTCTTGTTTCGATGACGATTATTTTGTGTTCTGTGAAAAGAGATCATGGAACGAATCATTCTTGCTATATAAATCCAGTCTCTAATAAATGAATTGGTTGCAGTGATTTCGTTATTAAGATAAAGTGGTGGTGTTCTTTCGGAAAGAATAATAGCTATATTATCATCAGAAAATTTTTCTTGGATCTTAGCATTTATTTCCGATTGCTCGCTCTCTCGATTATCAATATATCTAAAATCAACCAATATTTGAGCATCTTTATCAACATTAAAATAGTGATGTAAAAAAGGATGGGTGGTTAATTCTTCCATCATGCTTATACGCTTACGGTAATGGTCACCGTGACGTTTGTTAACTATTTCTATGATTATAATCTCTTTTTTGTCTTTGCTAATTGCAACTAAATCAAATAGAAAATTTTTATATGAAGATATTCTTGGTGAGTCTTCATAAACAGCATACTCTTTTAAAGTATATTCTGTTTTAATTAACTCAACTTGATAATGGTAATAATCGTAATAGTTTACCATAGTTTGCCTCCATTGCATTTATATTTTTCAAGTTTAATTAAGGTCATATATTCTGCAGGCGAATTGTTTTCTCTCATTTCTAATATTTTAGCGATTGAGGGAGCTAGGGATAATGGAACGACAAGGGATTTTCCAGGCTCCTTCACGAATCGCTCAGCAATAATGCGCGTTATTTGCCTGTCATTCTCCATGACTACCGGAGCCAGGGCATCAATGGTAAATTTAAGTCCGTTGTCTACGTCTGAATAAGAGTTGTTATGTGGGAAATAAAATATTTTAAAAGTTGTCTTATACTTAACCTGCATGCCAGTATATTCTGCTTTTGCAGAGTTAAAAACTTTCGATTGCCAGATTGCCTTCAAAGATTTAGGACCTTTCCTGTTAACCGTGGCTGGTCGGCCAAAGACGATCATTTCCAAAAGATTATCTGCCATGATATTTCCTTAAAGAAAAAAATAGAACCAGACTTCTTTTCTGTATTGTTTAAAAATGTGTGACTGTACTATACATAGCTGTAAATCATCGTTAATCACATTATCCTGCACGCATCCGCTTCCCAGCGATACCCCACGCCATACACCGCGCGAATAAACGACTGCTCGGCGTCCAGCGCCTCCAGCTTGCGGCGCAGGTTTTTGATGTGGCTGTCGATGGTGCGGTCGGTCACGACGCGGTAATCGTCATACAGGTGGTTCAGCAGCTGCTCGCGGGAGAAGACTTTCCCCGGCTCGTGGGAGAGGGTTTTCAGCAGGCGGAACTCCGCAGGCGTCAGGTCCAGCAGCTTGCTGCGCCAGCTCGCCTGGAAGCGGCTTTCGTCGACAATCAGCGGGCTTTCGGCGTCCAGCACCTGAAGCTCGCGCTGTGGCCTGCAGCGGCGGAGAATGGTTTTCACGCGGGCGACCACTTCACGCGGGCTATAGGGCTTGCAGATGTAATCGTCCGCGCCGATTTCGAGCCCCAGCAGGCGGTCAATCTCTTCAATTTTGGCGGTGACCATGACGATCGGCACGTCGGAGAAACGACGAATTTCCCGGCACAGGGTCAGTCCGTCAACGCCCGGCAGCATTAAATCCAGCAGGATCAGATCCGGCGGGGTCTGGCGCACGTATGGCAGCACCTGGTCGCCGTGGCTGATCAGCGACGGGGCGTAGCTGGCCGCGCGTAAATAGTCGATCAGCAGCTGCCCAAGCTTGGGCTCGTCTTCCACGATCAAAATGCGCGGCGTGTTTTCGTCAATCGGTAACTCGGTCATACTTCTCTCGATAAATCCCGTTCCAGAGGTAACTCTACTGTAATGCTAACCCCGCCAAAAGGCGAATGGGCGGCGCGGATCGTGCCATTATGCGCCTCGACGATGTTAACGCAAATCGCCAGCCCCAGGCCGGAACCGCCGCTGGCGCGGTTGCGGGAGCCTTCGGTACGGTAGAAACGTTCAAACAGTTTTTCCAGCTGCGCGTCCTGCACGCCGGGGGCGGAATCCGCGAAGGTGAGGGCAAAGCGTCCGTTTTCCTGCCTGCCGGAGATATGCAGCCCGCCGCCGCTGTCGGTGTAGCGCAAGCTGTTTTCCAGCAGGTTATTGAACAGCTGCATCAGCCGGTCTTTATCGCCGAACACCACCGCGCTGTCCGGCAGGGAGAGGTCGATTTTCAGGTTGCGGCTGGCAAACCGCTCGCGGAACGCGCCGCTAATTACTTCCAGAATGTTAATCACGTCCACCGGCGCTTTCTGGTAGGCCAGCGCGCCTTCGTCGGACATAGAGAGCTGGTGGAGATCGTCCACCAGCTTGGTGAGCGTGCCCACCTCCGCCTGCAGAGAGGCCACCGATTCGGGCGTAAACTGACGCACGCCGTCCTGAATGGCCTCCAGCTCGCCGCGCAGCACCGCAAGCGGCGTGCGCAGCTCGTGGGAGATATCGGCCATAAAGTCGCGGCGCATCTGCTGGTTCTTCTCCAGCGTGCTGGCGAGCTGGTTAAAATCCTGCGCCAGCTTGCCCAGTTCGTCCTGGCTGCGGGTATCGACGCGGGTTGTGAAATCCCCGGCGGCCAGCTTGTGCGTCCCTTCAACCAGCCGTTTCACCGGAGCGAGCAGGCCGCGCGCCAGCGGGAAGGTGGCGAGCGCGGCGAGCAGTGTGGAGAGGGCGACAATCAGCCAGCTTGTCCGGCGCTGCTGGCGGTCAAAGTTGATGTCGGTGTTGCGCGTCAGGCGCTCCACAGGAGAGGCGATAACCCAGCCGACTGTCGCATTGTTGACTTTAATCGCCCGGCGGGTGCCGTCCGGCGGTATCGGCGCACGCGGACCCACCAGCGTGCGCATGTCCTGGTCAATCACCCAAAACTGGGTGCGCCAGCCGTGCGGCGGCATGCCCGGCCCCGGGCGATCGTCACCGGTATCATGCTCCAGCGAGCGCAGGATCTGGAAAATAAAGCGGTCGTTATTGCGCAGAAAACGCCAGTTACCGTGCTGGGCGTACTGTTCACTCAGGGCATCGCTTAAGCCCTGTAAACGCTGTTCATTGCCATGCTTGATGTAATCAATAAAACCGCGCTCAAAGCTGATCCGCACCGCCCAGTGCATGGTGATCAGCAGGACGATACAGGTGGCAAATATCGCCACGAAGAGCTTGCCGGTAATGCCCGGACGCCAGAATTTCATGAACCACTCCTTTTGCCGCGCCTAATCACGACGTTCTTACTGGTATCATCCGGCACTCTGGCGAAGATGAAAGCGGGCAGGGCGATGATGACCGCCATGCTTAAATAGGTATACAAAAAGACCTGATGCGCCACCGGCGTGTCGACGCTGAGGTGGTGCTGGCCGTACATGCCGAGCAGTAAACCCGCGATGGTCACCCCGACGCTCATCGAGAGCTGCATGATCATCGACAGCAGGCTGTTGCCACTGCTCGCCAGATCGTCCGGCAGGTCCTTCAGCGTCAGGGTATTCATCGACGAGAAGCGCATGGAGTTGACGATCCCCTGGCAGAACAGTACCAGCGGCAGAACGTAGTACCAGCCCATCAGCGCCACGGCCATAAACAGCAGACTCACCAGCGCCAGCCCCAGCGTGGCGGTCACCAGCACGTGACGGTAGCCAAAGCGGTTCACCACCTGCACCACGATGCGCTTCATTCCCATGCTGCCGAGCACCATCGGGATCATCATCAGGCCCGCGTGGAACGGCGAAAATCCCATTCCGATTTGCAGGAAAACGGGCGTCATAAACGGCAGCATGCCGCTGCCGACGCGCCCGGCGAAGCTGCCGAACAGGCCAAGGCGATAGGTAGGGTTTTTAAACAAGTTCAGGCTGAACAGCGCCTTATCGTTACCTCTGGCATGCCGCAGATACCACAGTATGGCGGTAACGCCGAGCGCGATCAGAAGCCCGAGCGTCAGGGGCGAAATCCCCAGCCCTTTTTGCCCGTCGAGCGCCAGGGTAAGCGTGGCCATGCCCGCCGCCAGCAGGATAAAGCCAAAGAAATCAAAGCGCCGCGTCTGCATTTTGTAGTTCGGCATCAGCGTCAGGGTGGCGATGGCGCCGATGATGCCAACCGGGAGGTTGATTAAGAAGATCCAGTGCCAGGAGGCGTACTCCACCAGAATGCCGCCGAGCGCCGGGCCCAGCAGCGGCCCCACCTGACCGGGCAGGGTCACAAAGGTCATCGCCGCCATGTACTGCTCGCGCGGTACAATTTTCATCACCGTTAGCCGCCCGACGGGCACCATCATCGCCCCGCCGATGCCCTGCAGCACGCGCGCCATCACCAGCTGGTCGAGCGTGTTGGCCTGGGCGCAAAACAGCGAGCCGGTGGTAAACAGCACGATGGCGGTAAAGAAGATGTTCCGTACGCCCACTTTGTCCGCCAGCCAGCCGCTGGCAGGCAGCATGACGGCTACCGTCAGCACGTAGGAGACAATCACCATATGCATATGCAGCGGGCTCTCCCCAAGGCTTTTTGCCATGGAGGGGAGGGCGGTGTTGACGATGGTCGTATCCAGCGACTGCATAAAGAAGCCGAAAGCGACTATCCATAGCTGCCAGCGAACGTTAGCGGGGAGATCGGTCATTTAATCGGTCACCGTGGTTCTGTTTTTACGCGAGAAGCGCAGCCGCAGGCGGTCGAAGAACAGATAGACCACCGGCGTGGTGTACAGCGTCAGCAGCTGGCTCATGACCAGACCGCCGACAATGGTGATCCCCAGCGGCTGGCGCAGCTCGGAGCCGTCGCCGCCCGAGATAACCAGCGGCAGCGCGCCAAACAGCGCCGCCAGGGTGGTCATCATGATTGGACGAAAACGCAGCAGGCAGGCCTGGAAGATCGCCTCTTCCGGCGATAGATTGCCGTTGCGCTGGGCGTCCAGCGCGAAGTCGACCATCATGATCGCGTTTTTCTTCACAATACCAATTAATAGCATGATCCCGATGAGCGCAATAAGGCTGAACGGCGCGCCGAACAGCTCCAGCGCCAGCAGCGCCCCCACGCCCGCCGACGGCAGCGTCGAGAGAATGGTCAGCGGGTGAACGTAGCTCTCGTATAGCACGCCCAGCACAATATAGACCGTCGCGATGGCGGCCAGAATCAAAATCACCTGCGAGTTCATCGTCTCCTGGAACACCTGCGCGGTGCCGGCAAAGCTGCCGCGTACGGTGGACGGCACGCCAAGCTGCGTCATCGCGCGGTTGATTGCGTCGCTGGCTTCAGAAAGCGACGAACCGGCGGGCAGGTTAAAGGAGATAGTCGACGCCGCCGATAGCCCCTGGTGGTTCACCGACAGCGGCGCGTTGGCCGGCTGCCAGCTGGCAAAGTAGGAGAGCGGAATCGCCTTGCCGTCGTTGTTAATCACAAACATTTTGTCCAGAGCGCTGATGTCCTGGGTGTAGCGCGGATCGACCTCCATCACCACCTTATACTGGTTCATCGGCTGGTAGATGGTGGAGATCTCGCGCTGGCCGAAGGCGTTGTTCAGCAGGCTGTTGGCGGCTTCAACGTTAATGCCCAGCCGCGACATGGTTTCGCGGTCGTAGGTCAGGGCCATCTCGGCGCCGTTGTCCTGCTGATCGGAGTTGACGTCCGCCAGCTGCGGCAGGGCGGCCAGCGCCTTGCGGATCTTCGGCTCCCACTCGCGCAGGGCGGCTAAATCGTCCGAGAGCAACGTGTACTGATAGCTGGCGTTCGCCTGACGACCGCCGACGCGGATATCCTGAACGGCCATCAAAAACAGGTTTGCCCCCGGCTCTTTGGCGAGCTTCACCCGCAGGCGGTCAATCACCTGCTGGGCGGTTTCGTTGCGCTCGCCGCGCGGTTTCAGGGTAATAAACATCATCCCGCTGTTGACGCGTGACCCGCCGGTAAAGCCGGTGACGTTATCCACGGCTTTGTCTTCACGAATGATCTTCATGAAGTCCTGCAGCTTGCCGCGCATCGCCTGGAACGAAATGCTCTGGTCCGCCTGAATCCCCCCCATCAGCACGCCGGTATCCTGCTCTGGGAAGAAGGTTTTCGGGATGGTGATGTACATCCAGACGTTGAGCACGATGGTACCGATCAGCACCAGGCCGACCAGCCGGGTATGGTTCAGCACCCACTTCAGCGATTTGCCGTAGCCTTCCTGCATCGCCATCAGTAAGCGACCAAAGCCTTTGCGGCGCGGCTGCGAATGGGGCTTGCTGCGCTTGAGCATCCAGCCGCACATCATTGGCGTCAGCGTTAGGGAGATAACCAGCGAAATCCCGATGGCGACGGAGAGGGTGACGGCAAACTCGCGCAGCAGCCTGCCCGGCAGCCCGCCCATCAGCAGCAGCGGCAGGAATACCGCCACCAGCGACAGGCTCATGGAGAGCACCGTAAAGCCTACCTCGCGCGTGCCCTGCAGCGCGGCCTGCAGCGGCTTCACACCCGCTTCCAGGTGGCGGGAAATGTTTTCCAGCACCACGATGGCGTCATCCACCACGAAGCCCGTCGCTATCGTCAGGGCCATCAACGACAGGTTGTTGAGGCTAAACCCGCACAGGTACATGGCGGCAAAGGTACCGATCAGCGAGACCGGCACGGCCACTGCTGGAATAAGCGTCGCGCGGCCGGATCGCAGGAACAGGAAGACCACCAGGATCACCAGTGCGACGGAGATAATCAGCGTTTGCTCCACCTCTTCAAGCGAGGCGCGAATAGTCGGGGAGCGATCCTGGGCAATTTGCAGATCGATTGCTGCCGGGATGGTCTCCTGCAGGCCCGGAAGACGGGCGCGAATGCTGTTCACCGTCTCAATAATGTTCGCTTCCGGCAGCTTGCGGATCATCAGCAGAATGGCCGGTTTCGCATTGGTCATCCCGGCGTTGCGCACGTCCTGCACCGAGTCGGTAACGCTGGCAACGTCGCTCAAGCGCACCGCCGCGCCGTTGTTGTAGTGAATAATGAGCGGCTGATATTCCGTGGCGGTTTTCAGCTCGTCGTTAGTGTGGATCTGCCAGCGGTGGCTACCGTCCTCAATCGCCCCCTGCGGCTTGCGGACGTTGGCCGTGCTGATGGCGGAGCGCACGTCATCCAGCGACACGCCCTGGTTGAACAGCGCCTGCGGATTTAGGCCCACGCGCACGGCGGGCAGGGAGCTCCCGCCGACGCTCACGTCACCGACGCCGTTAATTTGTGATATGGTCTGCGCCAGCTGGGTAGACGCAAAGTCGTAAAGCTGCCCCTGAGAATACGTGTCCGAGGTCAGCGTCAGGATCATGATCGGCGCATCGGACGGGTTGGCCTTGCGGTAGGTTGGGCGGCTCGGCATCCCGCTCGGCAGCAGGCTTTGTGCGGCGTTGATGGCCGCCTGCACGTCGCGCGCCGCACCGTTAATATCCCGGTCGAAGCTGAACTCCAGAATGATGCGCGTGCTGCCCAGCGAGCTGCTGGAGGTCATCTCGTTGACCCCCGCAATCCGCCCGAGCGAGCGCTCCAGCGGCGTGGCAACCGACGAGGCCATGGTTTCCGGTGATGCGCCCGGCAGCGAGGCGCTGACCATGATCACCGGGAAATCCACCTGCGGCAGGGGCGCTACCGGCAGCAGCCGGAAGCCCAGCACGCCGCAGAGGGTAATGGCGAGCGAGATTAAAATCGTCGCCACCGGGCGATAAATGAAGAGGGCGAAAAACTTCACTTATGCCTCCTCTTCACGTTTCGGGAAGCGGCTTTTGGTCCACAGCGCCAGGCGGTCAAACAGCAGGTAGATCACCGGCGTGGTGAAGAGCGTGAGCACCTGGCTCACCAGCAGACCGCCGACCATGCCGATACCCAGCGGGCGGCGCAGCTCCGCGCCGACGCCCGTGCTGAGCATCAGCGGCAGCGCGCCCAGCAGGGCGGCCAGCGTGGTCATCAGGATCGGACGAAAACGCAGCAGACAGGCCTGGAAGATGGCGTCGCGCGGCGACATGCCCTGCTCGCGCTCGGCGGCCAGGGCAAAGTCGATCATCATGATGGCGTTTTTCTTCACGATCCCGATAAGCAGGATAATGCCGATGATGGCAATGACGTCCAGCTCGCTGCCCGCCAGCATCAGTGCCAGCAGCGCCCCCACGCCCGCCGTCGGCAGGGTAGAGAGGATGGTGATCGGGTGGATAAAGCTTTCGTACAACACGCCGAGCACGATGTACATCGCCACGACCGCCGCGACGATAAGCCAGATGGTGTTACCCAGCGCGGCCTGAAACGCCAGCGTGCTGCCCTGGAACTGGGTCTGAATATCGGACGGGAAGCTGAGTTCTTTTTCAGCAGCCTGAATGGCCTCCACCGCTTCGCCGAGAGAATAATTGTCCGGCACGTTGAAGGAAATGGTGGTGGACGGGAACTGATCCAGATGGTTGATCGACAGCGGGGTATAGCGTTCTTCCACCGTGGCGATAGTGCTCAGCGGCACAATGCCGCCGTCTTTGCTGGTCAGGCGCACCGAGTCCAGCCCCGCCAGGCCGGGCGTATTCTCCGTGTTGTGCTCCAGCACCACGCGATACTGGTTGGCCTGGGTGTAGATGGTGGAGATCAGGCGCTGACCGAAGGCGTTGTACAGGGCGTTGTCCACATCCGACATGGTGATGCCCAGACGGCTGGCGGTATCGCGGTTGACGTTCACGTATGCCGCCAGCCCTTTGTCCTGCCAGTCGCTGCTGACGTCGGAGAGCTGCGGCAGGGTGTTAAGCTTATTCACCAGCTGCGGCACCCAGGTGCTGAGCGCGTCCAGCGAGGTGGCCTGCAGCGTGAACTGGTACTGCGTGCGGCTGACCTGGGTATCAATGGTCAAATCCTGAATCGGCTGCAGGTAAAGCTCAATGCCCGGCACTCGCGCGACGGCGTTTTGCAGACGCTCAATGACGGCGTTGACGCGATCGTCGCGTTCATCGAGCGGCTTAAGGTTGATCTGCAGACGCGCGCTGTTGAGCGACGGGTTGGTGCCGTCGACGCCCACGTAGGAGGTCAGACTCTCGACCGCCGGATCCTTCATGATGATTTCGGACACCTGCTGCTGGCGCTGGGCCATACTGGCGAAGGAGACCGACTGCGGGGCCTGAAGCGTACCCTGAATAATGCCGTTGTCCTGAATCGGGAAGAAGCCTTTCGGAATGAAAATCCACAGCATCACGCTGAGCGCCAGGGTTCCCAGCGCCACGCCGAGCGTGGCCCACGGATGGTTCAGGACTTTCGCCAGCACGCGTCCGTAGGCGGCAATAATCCGCTCGAACATGCGCTCGGAGGCGCGCGAGAAGCGGTTTTGCTTGCGCAGGGACTCGTGGCTCAGCATGCGGGCGCACATCATCGGCGTCAGGGTCAGCGACACCACGGCGGAGATCAAAATGGCGACCGCCAGCGTCACGGCAAACTCGCGGAACAGACGCCCGACGATATCGCCCATAAACAGCAGCGGGATCAGCACCGCAATCAGCGAGAAGGTCAGCGAGATAATGGTAAAGCCGATTTCGCCTGCGCCCTTCAGCGCGGCCGCCAGCGGCTTTTCGCCTTTCTCGATATAGCGCGAAATGTTCTCGATAACGACGATGGCGTCATCCACCACGAACCCGGTGGCGATGGTGAGCGCCATCAGCGTCAGGTTGTTAATCGAAAAATCGAGGAACACCATCACCGCAAAGGTCCCGACCAGCGAGAGCGGCACGGCGACGGCGGGAATAATGGTTGCCGGGACGTTACGCAGGAACAGATAGATGATCATGACCACCAGCGCAATCGCCAGCATCAGCTCAAACTGGGTGTCGGTGACCGACGCGCGAATGTTCGTGGTACGGTCGGAAAGCACCTTCACGCTGACCGATTTCGGCAGACTTTCGATCAGCTGCGGCAGCATGGTGCGGATGCTGTCGGCGGTTTCGATGATGTTAGCGCCCGGCTGGCGCTGCACGTTCATCACGATCGCCTGCTGCCTGTTGGCCCAGGCGCCGAGCCAGCTGTTTTCCGCGCCTTGCTCCACGGTCGCCACGTCGCCCAGACGCACCGGGGCGCCGTTCTGGTAAGCAATAATCAGCTGACGGTATTCATCGGCGGACTGCATCTGATCGTTTGCTGAGAGCGTCACGGCGCGGGTGGGGCCGTCCAGCGAGCCTTTTGCCGAGTTAACGTTGGCGCTGCTGATGGCGGTGCGGATGGTTTCGCTGGTCAGGCCCAGCGCGGCAATCGCCTGCGCGTTAAGCTTCACGCGCACGGCGGGGCGCTGGCCGCCCGCCAGCGTGACGAGGCCGACGCCGGAGACCTGTGAAATTTTCTGCGCCACGCGCGTTTCGACCATGTCTTCGACCTGGGTCATCGGCATGGCGGAGGAGGTGACGGCAAGCGTCATGATCGGCGGATCGGCCGGGTTCACCTTGCTGTAGACCGGCGGGTTAGGCAGGTCGGACGGCAGCAGGTTGGTGGCGGCGTTGATGGCGGCCTGTACTTCCTGCTCGGCGACGTCCAGCGACAGCGTCAGCTGGAACTGCAGCGTCACGACGGATGCCCCGCCGGAGCTTTGCGAAGACATCTGCTTCAGGCCAGACATCTGGCCAAACTGGCGCTCCAGCGGAGCGGTAATGGCGGACGTCACCACGTCCGGGCTGGCGCCTGGATAGAGAGTGACAACCTGAATCGTTGGGTAATCCACCTCCGGCAGCGCCGACACGGGCAGGAAGCGATAGCCGATAATCCCGGCGAGCAGGATCGCCACCATCAGCAGCGTGGTGGCGACAGGACGGAGGATAAACAGGCGTGACGGCCCGCCTGTAGAGCCTGGGGGCATCACCTGCATCAGGATTTCTCTCCCTGTTTCGCAGGTTCAACCACTTCCACTTTGGCCCCTTCGGTCAGACGGTCAATGCCGTCGGTGACCACGCGGTCGCCTGCGGAAAGGCCGGAGGCGATGACCACCGTCTGGCTGTCCTGGATACCAGTTTTCACCAGGTGCTTGCTGACCTTATTGTCGCTGTTAAGTACCCAGACGAAATTACCTTCGTTACCCATCTGCAGCGCAGCGGTGGGGATCACTACCGCGTTCTCTTCGGTCGCGACCAGCATACGCGCGTTGACGAACTGGTTCGGGAAGAGGGCATCGTCCTGATTGTTAAAGCGCGCCTTCAGCTTGATGGTGCCGGTGGTGGTGTCGATCTGGTTATCCAGACTGAGCAGAGAACCTTCGCTCAGCTTCTGCTTGTTGCTGCGGTCCCAGGCTTCCACCACCAGCCCTTTACCGGCTTTTTGCGCCTGCACCACGGTCGCAATGTCGCTTTCCGGTAGGGTAAAGACTAAATCAATCGGGTGGGTCTGGGTGATGACCACGATGCCCGTGGTGTCGCCGCTGGAGATCTGGTTGCCGATATCGACCTGCTTCAGGCCTACGCGCCCGTCAATCGGCGCGGTGATGCGGCTCCAGTCCAGCTGCAGCTGTGCGCTGGCGACGGCGGCCTCGTCGGCTTTGATGGTGCCCTGCGTTTCGCTGACCAGCGACTGCTGGGTGTCCAGCTCCTGACGAGACACGAGGTTGGTTTTCACCAGCTGCTGGTAGCGCGCTAAATCGCGGCGGGCGTTGGCGAGCGTGGCTTTGTCTTTCGCCAGCTGCCCCTGCGCCTGGGCGAGGGCGACCTTAAACTGGCTCGGGTCGATTTCAGCCAGCAGATCGCCAGCTTTGACCTGCTGACCTTCCTGGAAGTGAATGGCCATCAGCTGGCCGTCGACGCGGCTGCGCACCGTCACGGTGTTGGCGGCGGTAATGGTCCCAAGGCCCGTTAGATAGCGCGGAACGGCTTTATTCACTGCCGTCGCCGCCTGTACCGGCGCCAGCGCGCCGCCGCGCATGCCGTGACGTCCTCCGCCTGCCGGACGCTGCGCCTGACTACTGGCACCAGCGGGGGCGGCGGAGTTCGCGGATTGACTGTGCCAGTACCAGGCGGCGGCAAGGGCCACCACAATGATGCCAGCGGCGATTGCCCAGCGGGATTTGTTACTGCCTTTCATCGTTGTACGTTCTCATCCTGAAGACTTCGGGGAATGATACTAGTTTAGTCAGCTAACACAGCGGAAAAATGGAGGAAATATGGAAGACTGTCAGGAATGGTCTGAATGGAGGTAAACGCAAAACGGCAACATCCGTTGCCGTTTTTGGTGTTTTCGCCCTCTCCCTGTGGGAGAGGGCCGGGGTGAGGGCACCAGACCGCACCGCAACAACGCTAGCTAAACATCACCTGCGCCCAGCGTGCCAGGCCTGCGGTGACGGAGCCAAAGTCATCCCCACCGGCAATCGGAATGCCCGGCAGCTGTTCCGCCAGCGCTTTCTTGATCAGCGGCGAGCGGGCGCTTCCCCCGGTCAGGTAAATCACGTCCGGCTTCTCTTTGCCGTTCTCCAGCGCCAGCTGCACCTGCTCCAGAATACGCTGCAGCGGCTGCGCGAGCGCCGTCTCCAGCCCGTCCTGCGAAATCGCGGTGGCCAGATCGTTGCTGATAAACGGCAAGGAGACCGCATGCTCAGCGCGGTCGGAAAGGGCAATTTTGCTCTCTTCGGCAGTACGCACCACGCGGTAGCTCAGGCGCTGACGCCATACCTTATACAGCAGGGCAACCTTCTCGGCGTCCTGCGCGTCGCGCACCAGATCGTTAAGGAAGCGGCCGTTCGCGGTGCTGTAAAAATCACTCTGCGCAGGCACGTCGTTGATGGCAATCGCGTTCCACCACGGCAGGATCGGCAGGGCGATGCCTTTTTCGGTTTGCCCGCCCATGCCGAGCAGCGGCATCAGGCTCTTGAATGCCAGCGCGATATCGAGATCGTTACCGCCTACGCGGCAGCCGCTGTGCCCCAACAGGCTATTTTCGCGATCGCGACGATTATGCCACTGTGGCCCCATCAGCAGCAGCGAGCAGTCCGTGGTGCCGCCGCCGATATCCACGACTAACACGCGCTTCTCTTCCGTCAGCGTGGCTTCAAAATCCAGCCCCGCGGCAACCGGCTCGTACTGGAACACCACGTCGCGGAAGCCTGCCCGGTGCGCCGCGCGTTCAAGGATCCCCTGCGCCTGCTGGTTAGCCTCGTCGCCACCCAGCCCCTGGAAGTTGATCGGGCGGCCAATGACCGCCTGGGTAATCGCATCGGAGACCTGCGTCTGCGCCTGATTGCGAATATGCAGCATCATCGCGCACACCAGGTCTTCGAACATCGCCACCTGCTGCGGCTTCAGTCCGCTGGCGCCGAGGAAGGATTTTGGCGACTTAACGAAGTAAACCTCTTCAGGATCTTCAATGTAGTGCCCGAGCGAAGAGAGGCCGAACTGCACGCTGGATGGCGTAACGTCGATATCTTCCTCGCGGTTAAAGCTGACCGCCCGGCGCAGCAGCGCCTGGGTCTCCGCCGCCGTGGCCGGAACCTGATGGTGGCGGAACAGCCATTCGCTCACCGCTTCACGCGTCGGCGCGCAGAGCATTGACGGCAGCAGCGTGCTCTCTTTTTCCATTTTCAGATGCTGTGGCTGTCCGTTTTGCATAATCGCAACCGAGCAGTTTGCCGTACCGTAGTCGAATCCAATAAACACGATGAATCCCCATGCCAGTGAGAAGGGGCGAGACTTTAACGAAATGTCTTCATGGCGACAACAGGAATATGAAAGCAAGGCGAAACAGGACCTTTCCGTTTATGCTGTGGAGAACCCAAAAGGAGAGACGATGTACACCCTGAACTGGCAACCCCCTTACGACTGGCAGTGGATGTTTGGCTTTCTCGGCGCGCGTGCGGTGACGGGCATTGAAACCGTCACACGCGACTACTACGAGCGCAGTTTTGCCTGTGAAGGGCATCAGGGGATATTTCGCGTAACGCCGGATATCGCCACCCATACGCTGACCGTGACGCTCAGTCCGGGGTTAGTTCCGGTTGCGCAGACGTGTCTTGAACGCATCGAGCGCCTGTTCGATCTCGCCTGCAACCCGCAGCACATCGCGGATACGCTGGGCGATCTCGGTGCTGCCCGGCCAGGCTTGCGTTTGCCGGGGGCGATGGACGCGTACGAGCAGGGCGTACGGGCGATCCTCGGGCAGCTGGTGAGCGTGGCGATGGCGGCGAAACTGACGTCGCGCGTGGTGGCGCTGTGCGGTGAGCCGATCGCGGATTGTCCGGGGTATCTCTGTTTCCCCACGCCGGACGCGCTGGCGGCAGCGGACCCGCTGGCGCTGAAAGCGTTGGGCATGCCGGTAAAACGCGCGGAGTCGTTAATTCATCTGGCGCAGTCGGTCATCGACGGGACATTTCCGCTTTTCCCGCCCGAGAATATTGAGGCCGGGATGAAGGCGCTACAGCAGCGGCCGGGGATAGGGCGCTGGACGGCAAACTACATGGCCCTGCGCGGCTGGCAGGCGAAAGATGTCTTTCTGCCTGATGATTATCTGATTAAGCAACGCTTTGCCGGGATGACGCCCGCGCAAATTCGTCGTTATGCCGAGCGCTGGCAGCCGTGGCGCTCTTACGCGCTGCTGCACATCTGGTATACCGACGGCTGGACGCCGTCAGTTGATGGCGAAATAGCTGGTGTTGAGCAGTAGATCCAGCGGCTGCGGCTCGGCGATGGTGTCACCAAAGATAAAATCAATGCCGATGCCGGAGAGCGTATCCATCATGATGGGCTGGTTGCACGGGCCCGCGATGGTTTTCATCCCCAGACGCTGGGCGTGGCCCTGAACAATGGTCACCATCATCTCGTCCATCAGGTTGCCATACACGTTGCTTACCACCTCCGCGTCCAGCATCAGATAGTCGGCCATATTGGCGGTCAGGTGGGTGAAGACGTTCATGTCGCGACCCACCTGGCTGAAGATCACGCGGCAGCCCGCCTGGCGAAGCTTTTGCAGACTCCGCTGCAGGTTTTTATCCGGGCTGCAAACCACGTCGGCAGAGATAACCAGATGCAGGAGACGGCCCGGCATCGGGCTTTTATCCAGCAGGTCGAGAAGCTCATCGACCAGCGTTACGCTGGCTAAACCGGCCTCAGAAAGCGGCAGCGCTACCCCCATGCCTTTACTGGCGATCTGTGCGGCAGAGGCGCGGAAAAACTCATTAAAAATGCGCCTGTCGAGGGCGTGCAAAAGCTCAGGCTCGGCCAGACCCGAGCGGAAGGCATGCTCTTCCTGGACTTCGCCCTGGCTGGTCCACAGGCGTAACGAGAGCAGCCAGAAATTACTGCTTTCCGGTATGCGCGGGGAGGCGACGCTGCGGGCTATCATCATCAGGTGATTGTCTTTAATCATGTGCCACTGTTCATCAAGCGACATCATGCTGCGCGTGTTGTGATCCCGCTCCTGCTGGGGTTCGTAAACCGTCACCATGCCGCGCCCGCTGTTTTTCGAGGCATAACAGGCTATATCCGCCTGCGACATCACCTCCGACGCCTGATGGTTATTTTCATCAATCAGCGTGATGCCTGCGCTGGCGCCGATCCGGTGCAGGCGGCCTTCCCACATAAAGTGATAGTCATTGATCGTGTGGATCAGGCGCCCGGCGATATAGCGCGCGCTTTCAATATTGCAGTCCGGCAGCAGTAATCCGAATTCATCCCCACCCAGACGCGCCAGCACGTCGCTGGAGCGGAGCATGGTCAACATCAGGGAAGAGAGTTCCCGCAGCAGGGCATCGCCCGCCGCATGGCCTGCCGTATCGTTGACGGCTTTGAAGCGATCGAGATCGATAAAGACCAGGGCATGACGCTGGCGCGTTTCGCGAACGGTCTGCAGGAGCCGTTTAAGATGATTTTCGAAGCTGACCCGGTTTGCCAGGTGGGTCAGGGCGTCGTGGGAGGCGCTGTAGCTCAGCTGACGCAGCATTTTGCGCGACTCGGTCACGTCCTGAATCACGATAACCGAGCCAATATTCTGCCCGTCCAGCGTGCTGAGCGGCGTAATGCTGTAGTGAATATCAAAATTCCCGCCGGTACGGCAGTTCAGCACCACGTCCTGATCGATATCGGAACGGGACATATCGCCGCTGTGAATATTCTCCATCAGCGGCCCTTTTTCACCAAAGGTGATGTGCAACACCTTCAGGATCGGCTGGCCGATAGCCTCGGTCTGCAGCCAGCCGCTCATTTTCTCGGCCACCGGGTTCATAAAGGTGACGTTCATGTTGATATCGGTACACAGTACCGCTTCACCAATGGAGTCGAGGGTGATGTGCAGACGCTCTTTTTCCTGGAAGAGGGCCTCGTTGAGCTGCTTAACCTCTGTCATGTCCATGTTGATACCGAGCAGCCGTTCGACTTCACCCTGCTTATTGAGCACCCGGTTCGCCAGGGAGCGAATATGGCGCACGCCTTCCTTCACGCGGATGCGGAATTCCAGCTTAAACGGCAGGCGAGAAATCAGCGAGTCACGCAGCACCTGCTCGGCGTGGGCACGATCTTCCGGCAGCATCGTGTCGTGCCAGAGCTGCCAGGTAGGCTTGATGTGCAGCGGGATTTCATATAGCTCAAACATCCGCTTGTCCCAGCTGATAATGTCTGGCTCCAGATCCCACTCCCAGATGCCGATGCCGCCCGCTTCGTTAGCTAGCGTAATGCGCTCCATCAGGCGTTTGTTGACCCACTCGGTCTGCTTCAGGTCGTTAATGTCTTCAATCTGGGCGATAAAATAGAGCGGCGAGCCGTCGGCATGGCGCACGACGGAGACGGCAAGAAGCGCCCAGACTACTTCCCCGTTGCGGGTGTAATAGCGCTTCTCGAGGGTATAGGTATTGATGTCGCCGTTGACCAGCTGTTCGAGCTGTTCCAGGTCGGTGTGCAGATCTTCCGGCCAGGTGAGCTGCTGGAAGGTCAGCGACTGAAGCTCCGTCTGGCTGTAACCGAGGAAATTGCACAGCGCCTTGTTAGCCTGCAGCCATTTGCCCTCAATGCTGACCAGCGCCATACCGATGGCGGAATACTCCATCGCATTGCGGAAACGCTCCTCGCTTTCGGTGATGTGTTTGCGCTCTGCGCGGAAGGCGTACATCACCATGGTCATCACGTTGGCAGGCAGGAGCAGCATCAGGAACGGCAGCCAGGGGGCGTTTAGCATCGGCCCGACGTGCTGGGTTGTCAGCGCTACAGGGTTTTGGGCAATCATCAGCGACACAACCATCACCGTGACCAGAAACACCATGAACGCTTCCATCCGCGGCAAGCGCACGGCGCTCCACATAAGCAAAACGATAACGCAGGTGAAAGGCCACGGCAGCCAGGTGATGGCTGCCCAGCTGAGGGCCAGCGTTACGGCCAGCGTGGTCAGGGTTTCCAGGAGCAGTCTCGGGTCACGGTGGCGCAGCAGATAATGCGGTTTAAACAACAGCCCCAACGGTACCACCGCCAGTGCGCCAATCGCTTCGGACAACACCCAGACGAAGAAATTACGCAGGGGTTCAGGGCCGGGAGCCAGCAGAGTCACCAGGACGCCGCCAACCAGCGGCGGTATCACGGCGCTGCCGATGGCCACGCGGATCCAGTCATTCAGATTCTGCAGCGGGTTGTACCACGGGAGCAATTTGCGAAGTAATAGCGCACCGGTAAAAGCTTCAACCACGTTAATTGAGGTGTAGGTGAGGCTTATCGATCCCCACGAAAAGAGCATCCAGGTGGCCAGAATATTGCCGAACGAACAGGCCAGGGCGATTCCCGGCCACATTTTTCCTGCATGGCGATAAAACGCCACCATCATAATGGCGGTGGGGAACCAGAGCGGGGCCAGCAGGGTGCCGAACCGGGTGAGCTCCAGGGAAAATAAGGTAAAGATAAAGGTGACCAGGCCCAGACAGACAAGTCGTATTAAAGGATGTGGGGTGGTAACCAAAACCCGCTGGTATTGTTTATTCATTACCGCTTTATCCAGAGACGCCATGCCGTCAGGGAAGATGTCCGAACGCGTGAATTAGATAATTTGGTTTATGCTAGTACAAACAATTTACAATTCATATGGTGACCGCTCAGAATTTGACACCACAGACTTATTAAATAGAGGCTCCGTGAAAAAAAACGGTTAAACGCTGAAAAAACGTTCATTTAAATTTCACTCAGGGAATAAAGCGCCACTTTTCGGCCAGTCTCGCAGAACCTGTGCTTTCGACTGGTATCACGCCCGCGAAATCCCTATAATTGCCGCGTTTGACGCTCCGGCGTCGTCCTTCCTTAACATCCAGGTTAATCAGGTCGCTAAATTTATGACTGATAAGTCTCATCAGTGCGTCATTATAGGCATCGCCGGCGCATCGGCTTCAGGTAAAAGTCTAATTGCCAGTACGCTTTATCGCGAACTGCGTGAACAAGTAGGTGATGAGCATATCGGCGTCATTCCCGAAGACAGCTATTACAAAGATCAATCCCATCTGTCGATGGAAGAGCGCGTCAAAACCAACTATGACCACCCAAATGCAATGGATCACAGCTTGCTGTTCCAGCATTTAGAAGCGCTCAAGAGCGGCCAGGCGATTGAGCTGCCCGTTTACAGTTACGTAGAACACACCCGCACCCAGGAAACCATCCGCATCGAGCCGAAAAAGGTCATTATCCTTGAAGGCATCCTGCTGCTGACCGACGCCCGCCTGCGCGAATCCATGAACTTCTCGATTTTCGTTGATACCCCGCTGGATATCTGCCTGATGCGCCGCATTAAGCGTGACGTGAATGAACGCGGCCGTTCGATGGACTCCGTCATGGCGCAGTACCAGAAAACGGTCCGCCCGATGTTCCTGCAGTTTATTGAGCCATCCAAACAATACGCCGATATCATCGTGCCGCGCGGGGGTAAAAACCGCATTGCTATTGATATCTTAAAAGCGAAAATCAGCCAGTTTTTTGAATAAGCCGCGCGAATTGTGTACCGTTCAGAGATAACCTGGTTTTACCCTGAGCGCTTAACGCCTCAGGGTACGATGCATGAAAGGAGAAAGTGCCATGCGTCTTTGTGATCGCGATATAGAAGCCTGGCTGGATGAAGGCCGTTTGTCTATTACCCCACGTCCACCCGTTGAGCGTATCAATGGCGTGACCGTTGATGTGCGGTTAGGTAATAAATTCCGCACCTTTAGCGGCCATACCGCACCGTTCATTGACCTTAGCGGGCCGAAGGACGAAGTCAGCGCCGCGCTCGATCGCGTGATGAGTGACGAAATCGTAATCGATGAAGGCGAAGCTTTTTATCTGCATCCAGGTGAACTGGCCCTGGCGGTGACGTTTGAATCCGTCACCCTGCCTCCGGACCTGGTTGGCTGGCTTGATGGTCGTTCTTCGCTGGCGCGACTGGGGCTGATGGTTCACGTGACCGCGCACCGAATCGATCCAGGCTGGTCGGGGCGTATCGTGCTGGAATTCTTCAATGCCGGTAAATTGCCGCTGGCGCTGCGCCCGGGCATGATGATCGGCGCGTTGAGCTTTGAACCGCTGTCTGGCCCGGCAGATCGTCCTTATAACCGTCGGCAGGACGCAAAATATCGCGATCAGCAGGGCGCGGTTGCCAGCCGTATTGATAAAGACTGAGCGTTAGCCCATTGAGGATGCCATGAGAAGAGTTCTGACAACGCTGATGATTTTGCTGGTGGTGCTGGTGGCTGGCCTTTCGGCGTTGGTTCTGCTGGTTAACCCCAACGATTTCCGCGCTTACATGGTGCGGCAGGTCGAGGCACGCAGTGGTTATCAACTGAAGCTTGACGGGCCGCTGCGCTGGCACGTCTGGCCGCAGCTCAGCATTCTCTCTGGTCGCATGTCGCTCACGGCGCCGGGGGCGGCCCAGCCGCTGGTGTCCGCAGACAACATGCGCCTTGATGTGGCGCTGTTCCCGCTCATTTCCCATCAGCTGCAGGTTAAGCAGGTGATGCTGAAAGGCGCGGTGATCCAGCTCACCCCGCAAACCGAAGCCGTGCGTGATGCCAGTGCGCCGGTTGCGCCGCGCGAAAATACTCTGCCTGATGATCCGTCCGATACCGGCTGGTCCTTTGATATCGGCAAGCTGAAAGTTGCCGATAGCGTGTTGGTTTTCCAGCATGAGCACCAGGAACAGGTGACCATTCGCAACATTAACCTGCAGATGGAACAGGATGCTCATCATCTTGCGTCGCTGGAATTTAGCGGGCGCGTAAACCGCGATCAGCGTGATTTGACCCTGTCGCTGAATGCTAATGTGAACGCCTCAGGCTATCCGCACCAGCTTACGGCCGACATCCAGCAGCTGAACTGGCAGCTGACGGGTGCCGATCTCCCCACCCAGGGGATAACCGGGCAGGGAACGCTGCAGGCCGTGTGGCGCGAAGAGCAAAAGCAGCTGGAGCTGGATAATCTCAACCTGCAGGCAAATGACAGTAGCCTGAAGGGGCAGGCGAGCGTCACGCTCGAAGAGAAGCCGAAGTGGGTGCTGAATCTGCAGTTTGACAAGCTCAACCTGGAAAATCTGCTGCCGCCTCTGCCCGCCAGCGCCACGGACAGCGATGCCACGCAGACGGGGCAAAGCCAGGCAACGGTATCACGTCCGGTAATCTCGTCTAATCTCGATCAGCCTGACTATAACGCCCTGCGCGGATTCACGGCGGATATTCTGCTGAAAGCCAATAGCCTGCGCTGGCGCGGCATTGATTTTACCGACGTGAGCAGCCAGATGTTTAACCATAACGGTTTGCTGGTGATCTCCGAGCTGAGCGGAAAGATGGGCGCAGGGAGCCTCTCGCTGCCCGGCACGCTGGACGTCCGTAAAGACGTTGCCACCGCCGAATTCCAGCCGCGTCTCGACAACGTTGAGATAGGCACCATCCTGAACGCGTTTAACTATCCGATATCCCTGACGGGGCAGTTGACGCTCGCGGGTGACTTCTCAGGCACGAAAATTGATGCCGATGCTTTCCGCCGCGAGTGGCAGGGGCAGGCGCATCTTGATCTGAAAAATTCCCGAATGGAAGGGCTTAACTTCCAGCAGCTGGTGCAGCAGGCGGTCGAGCGTAGCAGCGATGTGAAGGCCCAGGATAACTACGACAGCGCCACGCGCCTCGACAGCTTCACCACGGACCTGACGCTGGACAACGGACAACTTACTCTCGACGGAATGCAGGGTGCTTCTTCACTCTTATCAATGACCGGTGAAGGTAAGCTGGATCTGGTGAAAGAAACCGCGGACACGCGCTTTAACGTGCGCGTACTTTCCGGCTGGCAGGGTGAAAGCAAGCTCATCGACTTCCTGAAAGAGACGCCGGTCCCGCTGACCGTATACGGCAAATGGCAGGCCCTGAATTACCGTCTGGAGGTGGATCAGATCCTGCGTAAGCATCTGCAGGATGAAGCGAAACGTCGGCTTAGCGGCTGGGCGGAACGCAATAAAGATTCACAGGACGGTAAGGACGTTAAGAAGCTGCTGGATAAGCTTTGATGTCCGTTGCGCCGGGTGGCGTTGCGGCCTGATGCCCTCACCCCGGCCCTCTCCCACGGGAGAGGGAGCAAACACTAAAAACGGCAACCGGGTTGCCGTTTTGTTTTACCTAAACCTCAAAATCCAGTTCTTCCTCATCCCGCAGCGGAATGAGCTGAACCTTCTGCACGCGATGGTTTTCAATCTGCAGCGTTTTGAGCAGATAGTCGCCCACCTGAACTTCTTCCCCCGGCTGCGGGATACGCTGCAAATATTCCATCAGCAGGCCGGCAATAGTGTGATACTCCCGTTTTTCATCCAGCGGCAGCGGCACGTATTGCACCAGGTCTTCCAGCGGCATATGGCCGTTAGCGGTCCACGAACCGTCTGCGTTTTTCTGAATATCATGGCGGGCGTCAATCTCATCCACCTCGTTAGGCAGATTACCGGCGATGGTTTCCATTACGTCGCTGAGCGTGACCAGCCCTTCCACCGAACCAAACTCATCCACCACAAAGGCAAAGTGCGTGCGCGCGTTACGGAATTGCTCAAGGGCTGAAAGCAGCGGTAGCCCCTCAGGGAAGACCAGCGGCTGGCGTACCAGTATGCGCAGGTTGAGCGCCTCGCCGTGAAGCCGCTGCTGGAGAAGGTCAATAACGTGCACCACGCCCAGCAGCTCCTCTTCCTCTTCACCGCCGGTCACCACCACGCGGGTGTGCTGGTTTTTATCCAGCAGGGCGCGAATGTTCTCTTCCGGTGCCGTCAGGTCGATATGCTCAATATCGTGCCGCGAGGTCATGATGCTGCTGACCGTCCGCTGATTCAGATTAAGCACCCGCTCGATCATCCGTCGTTCCTGCGGGTCGAAGATCTGCCCGTCGCTGTGATCGGCCAGCATGGCGGAGGATTCGGCATCCAGCTCCGCATCCTCTTTCTTACCGCTTAGCAGGCGCATAACCGTGTCGGCCGTGCGCTGACGCAGGGTCTGATTCGCAGACAGGAAGCGGCGGCGGTTAAATATCGCCAGCTGGTTGAGCGCTTCAATCATGACGGAGAACCCAATGGCGGCGTACAGATAACCTTTCGGAATATGGAAGCCAAAACCGTCGGCCACCAGGCTAAAGCCAATCATCAGCAGGAAGCTCAGGCAGAGGATCACGATGGTCGGGTGACTGTTCACAAAGCGGGTCAGCGCCTTGCTGGCCATCACCATCAGCGTGATGGCAATAATTACCGCGGCCATCATCACCGCAAGGTGGTCCACCATCCCGACGGCGGTGATCACCGAGTCGAGAGAAAAGACCGCATCCAGCACCACGATTTGCGCCACTACCGGCCAGAATTTCGCCCCGCGGCGCTGGGTTGGGTTCTCGCTGTCTTTGCCCTCCAGCCGCTCGTTGAGCTCCACCGTGGCTTTGAACAGCAGGAACAACCCGCCGAAGAGCATGATCAGATCGCGGGCGCTAAAACTCAGACCGTGGATGGAGAACAGAGGCTGAGTGAGCGTCACCAGCCAGGAGATAGAGGCCAGCAGCAGTAACCGCATCACCATCGCCAGCAGCAGGCCCGTCACGCGCGCGCGGTCGCGCTGGGAAGGGGGAAGTTTTTCAGCGAGGATGGCGATAAAGAGCAGATTATCAATCCCGAGCACGAGCTCGATGACGACCAGCGTAACCAGCCCGGCCCAGATTGAGGGATCGGCAATCCATTCCATAGTAATAGCAATACCTTCTGTTATATGACGAATGTCACACTTCGATCATGGATAAAGCTGGGGGAAATTGCAATGCCGGGCTGAGATTTCTCTTAATACGACGGGTAAAAAAGAGAGCATTCTCAATAGGGTGTAAATAAGCGAAATACGTATATTTAATTACAAGGAATGCATTTTAGGATATATCGCAGGTAATGATTTTTACTCTTATTTTGTCAATATAAAGAAAATCCTAAAAGCTCAAAAATTTGCTCTTAATATTAATCTTAAAAACCAATATTAGGACAGTTGTCTCCTTGCCTGCTATTAGGTTAGCTGCAACAATTCTCCCAGCATCAAATGTTAAATCTCGGTGTTGCTATTAATGTTCGGTCTTCAGGGGTGGTTATTCATTATCCGTCGGGTTTCTCAAGCGACTGATATATTTCCAGAAGACCTTGCTCAAGAGGGTGTCTATCCATAACACATTGTTTAGTCAGTGGATTGGTAACTGAAAGCCAAGGGCGGTAGCGTGCCTGAAAGCGTGTGAATCAGCCTCGATTATTCTGTCAATAGCCAATGGATGAATAAGCTTTTTTTAGGACTGATGCCAGTTATATTTCTATTTGATTAACTGCATGCTGAAACCCAATACGACTCGAGCTTATTTAAATTGCACAGGATAATTACTCTGCCAAAGTGATAAATAATCAATGATGAAATCCAAAATGAAATTGATGCCATTATTGGTGTCTGTGACCTTGATGAGTGGTTGCACGGTCTTTCCCGGCAGCAATATGTCAACAATGGGTAAGGATGTGATCAAGCAACAGGATGCCGATTTTGATCTCGACAAAATGGTGAATGTTTATCCACTTACGCCTCGTCTGGTCGAACAATTACGTCCACGTCCGAATGTTGCCCAGCCGAATATGTCGCTGGACCAGGAAATTGCGTCCTACCAGTATCGCGTGGGGCCGGGTGACGTGATCAACGTGACCGTCTGGGACCACCCTGAACTGACCACGCCAGCGGGCCAGTACCGTAGCTCAAGCGACACCGGTAACTGGGTACAGTCAGATGGCACCATGTTCTATCCCTATATTGGTAAAGTCCATGTTGCAGGGAAAACGCTTGCCGAGATCCGTAGTGATATTACCGGCCGCTTAGCGCAGTACATCGCCGATCCGCAGGTGGACGTTAATATCGCCGCATTCCGCTCGCAAAAAGCCTATATCTCCGGCCAGGTGAACAAATCCGGCCAGCAGGCCATCACCAACGTTCCTCTGACCGTACTGGATGCCATCAACGCCGCGGGCGGGTTAACCGACGGCGCCGACTGGCGCAACGTCGTGCTCACCCACAACGGGAAGGAGCAGCGCATTTCGCTGCAGGCGCTGATGCAAAACGGCGATCTGACCCAGAACCGCCTGCTCTATCCGGGCGACATCCTCTACGTGCCGCGCAATGACGATCTGAAAGTCTTCGTGATGGGTGAAGTGAAGAAACAGAGCACCCTCAAAATGGACTTCAGCGGTATGACGCTGACCGAAGCGCTGGGCAATGCTGAGGGTATCGATCTGACGACCTCTAACGCGACCGGTATCTTCGTTATCCGTCCGCTGAAAGGTGAGGGCAGTGCGAAAGGCAAGATTGCCAACATCTACCAGCTGGATATGTCCGATGCGACCTCTCTGGTGATGGCAACGGAGTTCCGTCTCCAGCCATACGATGTGGTGTATGTCACCACCGCGCCGGTTGCCCGCTGGAACCGTCTGATCAACCAGTTGCTGCCAACCATCAGTGGCGTCCGCTACATGACGGATACGGCGCGCGACATTCATACCTGGTAATCCGCGATGTTTAACAAAATTCTGGTGGTATGCGTGGGGAACATTTGCCGTTCCCCTACGGCTGAACGGTTGTTGAAACACTACCAGCCCGAACTGACCGTTGATTCGGCAGGGCTGGGTGCACTGGTCGGTAAAGGTGCCGATGAGCGCGCTACGAGCGTGGCGCGGGATCATCACCTCTCCCTCGACGGCCACGTGGCCCGCCAGGTCACTGGCCGCATGTGCCGGGAGTATGACCTGATCCTGACGATGGAAAAACGCCATATTCATGCGCTGTGCGATATCGCTCCGGAGATGCGCGGCAAGGTGATGCTGTTTGGTCACTGGGACAATGAACGTGAAATCCCCGATCCGTATCGCAAAAGCCATGAGGCCTTTGAGGCGGTTTACACCTTACTTGACCAGTCTGCCCAACAGTGGGCGCAGGCACTGAAAGTTCAGCAGGGATAACAATGACAGAAAAAACAAGACCTTCTGCCGCCCCGACTTCGGGCAGTGATGAAATTGATATTGGGCGCCTGGTCGGCACTGTTGTAGAGGCAAAGTGGTGGGTGCTGGGCATTACCGCCGTGTTCGCCGCGGCGGCCGTCGTCTATACGCTGTTCGCCACCCCTATCTACAGCGCCGACGCGCTGGTGCAGATCGAGCAGAATACCGGCAACTCGCTGGTGCAGGACATTGGTTCCGCGCTGGCGAACAAACCGCCGGCATCCGACGCCGAAATTCAGCTCATCCAGTCACGCCTGGTGCTGGGTAAAACGGTTCACGACCTCGGGCTCGATATCTCCGTCACCAAAAATACCTTCCCGGTCTTTGGTGCCGGCTGGGATCGTCTGATGGGGCGCAACAACGACACGGTGAAAGTCACTGACTTCGTGCTGCCGAAAGGGGCAGGCGATCAGACGTTTACCCTGACGGTGCTTGGTCCGAAACAGTACCAGCTAACCAGCGACGCAGGTTTTAGCGCCCGTGGTGAAGTGGGGCAGATGCTGACCAAAGACGGCGTCAGCATGATGGTCAGCGCCATCAACGCTCAGGAGGGCGGTGAATTCACCGTCACCAAATTCTCCACTCTGGGGATGATCAACAATCTGCAAAACAACCTGACGGTCACCGAGAACGGTAAGGACACCGGCGTGCTGAGCATGACCTTTACCGGTGAAGATAAGGATCAAATCCGCGACATCCTGAACAGCATTACCCGTAACTATCTTGAGCAGAACGTTGAGCGTAAGTCGGCGGAAGCGGCGAAAAGCCTGGCCTTCCTCGCGAAACAGCTCCCGGAAGTGCGCGCCCATCTGGATGATGCCGAGAACAAGCTGAACGCCTATCGTCAGGATAAAGACTCCGTTGACCTGCCGCTGGAGGCGAAATCGGTCCTCGATTCGATGGTCAACATTGATGCGCAGCTCAACGAGCTGACCTTCAAAGAGGCGGAGATTTCCAAGCTTTATACCAAACGTCACCCGGCCTACCGCACGCTGCTTGAGAAACGCCGTACCCTGGAAGAGGAGAAGGCGAAGCTCAATGACCGCGTGACCGCGATGCCGAAAACGCAGCAGGAGATCGTGCGTCTGACCCGCGACGTGGAGTCCGGACAGCAGGTTTACATGCAGCTGCTGAACAAGCAGCAGGAGCTGAAAATCACCGAAGCCAGTACCGTCGGTGACGTGCGCATCGTCGACCCGGCTATTACCCAGCCCGGCGTGCTGAAGCCGAAGAAAGCGCTGATTATTCTCGGCAGCATTATTCTCGGCCTGATGCTCTCCATCGTGGGCGTGCTGCTGCGTTCGCTGTTCAACCGCGGTATCGAAAGCCCGCAGGTGCTGGAAGAGAGCGGTATCAACGTCTATGCCAGCATTCCGCTGTCCGAGTGGCAAAAATCCCGCGACAGCGTCAAAACCATCAAGGGCGTCAAGCGTTACAAACAGAGCCAGCTTCTGGCGGTGGGTAACCCGACCGACCTCGCTATCGAAGCGATCCGTAGCCTGCGTACCAGTCTGCACTTCGCCATGATGCAGGCCAAAAACAACGTCCTGATGTTAACCGGCGTGAGCCCGTCAATCGGTAAAACCTTCGTCTGCGCCAACCTGGCGGCGGTGGTTAGCCAGACCAACAAGCGCGTGCTGCTGATCGACTGCGATATGCGTAAGGGCTACACCCACGAACTGCTGGGCACCAACAACGTTAACGGTCTGTCGGAAATCCTGCTCGGCAAAGGTGAAATCAGCCAGAGCGCGAAACCCACAACGGTGCCGAAATTTGACCTGATCCCACGCGGTCAGGTGCCGCCTAACCCGTCCGAGCTGCTGATGAGCGAACGCTTCACCGAGCTGGTGGAGTGGGCGAGCAAAAATTACGACCTGGTGCTGATCGATACGCCGCCAATTCTGGCTGTGACCGACGCAGCCGTTGTTGGCCGCCACGCTGGCACCACGCTGATGGTGGCGCGTTACGCGGTGAACACCCTGAAAGAGGTGGAAACCAGCCTGAGCCGCTTCGAGCAGAACGGCATTGAGGTGAAAGGGGTGATCCTGAACTCCATCTTCCGCCGCGCGACCGGGTACCAGGATTACGGCTATTACGAGTACGAATATAAATCTGACAGTAAATAACAAAACACACCCCACCCCCCTCACCCTCTCCCCAAAGGGGAGAGGGGACTGTTCGGTGCGGGATTTGGGGGAGGAACGTAATGATAACCACTGGCTGCCTTTCACCCTCTCCCCTTTGGGGAGAGGGCCGGGGTGAGGGGAAAAGATGACCACACAACGCCCTTTAGTTTCAATCTATATGCCGACATGGAATCGTCAGCAGCTGGCGATCCGCGCAATCAAATCCGTCCTGCGACAGGATTACGATAACTGGGAGCTGATCATCGTTGATGACTGCTCTTCCTCGTATGAACAGCTGCATAAGTTTGTGACTGACCTTAACGACCCGCGGGTGGTCTATACGCATAACGCCATTAACTCCGGCGCATGCGCGGTGCGTAATCAGGCGATTATGCAGGCCAAAGGGCAGTATCTGACCGGGATCGACGACGATGACGAATGGACGCCGAACCGCCTGTCTATCTTCCTGTCGCATAAAGAACAGCTGGTTACCCACGCTTTCCTGTATGCCAACGACTATGTCTGCCAGGGCGAGGTTTACTCGCAGCCCGCGAGCCTGCCGCTGTATCCGAAATCGCCGTATTCTCGCCGCCTGTTCTACAAGCGCAACATTATTGGTAACCAGGTCTTCACCTGGGCGTGGCGCTTCAAAGAGTGTCTGTTCGATACCGAACTCAAGGCCGCGCAGGATTACGATATCTTCCTGCGCATGGTGGTGGAATACGGCGAGCCGTGGAAAGTGGAAGAGGCCACGCAGATCCTGCATATCAACCACGGGGAGATGCAAATCACCTCCTCGCCGAAGAAGTTCTCCGGCTACTTCCATTTTTACCGCAAGCACAAGGACAAATTTGACCGTGCCAGCCGTAAATATCAGCTCTTCACCCTCTATCAGATCCGCAATAAGCGCATGAACTGGCGCACGCTGCTGACGCTGCTGTCCGTGCGTAACGGCAAACGCCTGGCTGATGGACTTCGGGGGAAATAATGTTTCTGGAAGATTGCCGCGCTAACAGCTGGAGCCTGCGTCCGTGCTGCATGGTTCTGGCGTACCGCATCGCGCACTTTTGCTCGGTGTGGCGTAAGAAAAATGTGCTGAACAATATCTGGGCGGCGCCCGTGCTGGTGCTGTACCGCATCATTACCGAATGCTTTTTTGGCTATGAAATTCAGGCTGCTGCCACCATTGGCCGCCGCTTTACCATCCACCACGGCTATGCGGTGGTGATCAACAAGTTTGTGGTCGCCGGGGATGATTTCACCATTCGTCATGCGGTCACCATTGGCAACCGCGGGCCTGACAGCCTGGCCTGCCCGGTCATCGGCAACAACGTCGAGCTGGGCGCGAACGTGGTAATCATCGGTGACATTACGATTGGTAATAACGTCACGATTGGTGCTGGCAGCGTGGTGCTGGACAGCATTCCGGATAACGCGCTGGTGGTGGGAGAAAAAGCCCGCGTGAAGGTGATTAAATGAACATTCTGCAATTTAACGTACGCCTCGCAGAAGGCGGAGCGGCGGGCGTGGCCCTCGATTTACACCAGCGCGCGCTGCAAAAAGGACTTCAGTCTCGCTTTATTTACGGCTACGGCAAAGGCGGCAAGAAAAGCGTCAGTCACGATAACTTCCCGCAGGTGCACAAGCACACGCCGCGTCTGACCTCGATTGCCAACATTGCGCTGTTCCGTCTGTTCAACCGCGATCTGTTTGGCAACCTGAACAACCTTTACCGCACCGTGACGCGCACGACCGGCCCGGTTGTGCTGCATTTTCACGTGCTGCACAGCTACTGGCTGAATCTGGAAGAGGTGGTGGCGTTTTGCCAGAAGGTGCAGGCCCATAAGCCCGACACCCGCTTTGTCTGGACGCTGCACGATCACTGGAGCGTGACCGGACGCTGCGCCTTTACCGACGGCTGCGAAGGCTGGAAAGATAACTGCCAGAAGTGTCCGACGTTAAGCAACTACCCGCCGGTGAAGGTGGATCGCGCGCATCAGCTGGTGGCCGGAAAGCGTCAGCTGTTCCGCGACATGCTCTCGCTCGGCTGTACGTTTATCTCCCCGAGCCAGCACGTGGCCGATGCCTTCAACAGCCTGTACGGGGCAGGGCGCTGTCAGATTATCAACAACGGCATCGACGTAGCGACGGAAGCCATTCTTGCCGAGCTGACCCCGGTGGCCGAAACCGCGGGCAAACCGAAAATCGCTATCGTTGCGCATGATCTGCGTTACGACGGTAAAACCAACCAGCAGCTGGTGCGCGACATGATGGCGCTGGGTGACAAGATAGAGCTTCACACCTTCGGCAAGTTTTCGCCGTTCGAAGGGGCCAACGTGGTGAACCACGGGTTTGAGACCGACAAGCGCAAGCTGATGAGCGCGCTGAATGAAATGGACGCCCTGGTGTTCAGCTCCCGCGTGGATAACTACCCGCTGATCCTCTGCGAAGCGCTCTCAATCGGCGTGCCGGTGATCGCCACCCACAGCGATGCGGCGCGTGAAGTGCTGGAAAAGTCCGGCGGGAAAACCTTCACGGAGCAGGAGGTCCTGCCCCTGGTGCAGCTGCCGAAGGCGCAGATTGCTGAGATCGTTTTTGGCACGGACCTTGAATCGTTCCGCAACCGCAGCCGCAAGGCCTACAGTGGACAACAGATGCTGGAGGAATATGTCTCGTTCTATCAGAATCTGTAGTTATCTGCTGCTGCCGCTGATCTACCTGCTGGTCAACGTCAAAATTGCCCAGCTCGGCGAAAGCTTCCCGATAACCATCGTGACCTTCCTGCCCGTTCTGCTTCTGCTGTATGTCGATAAAATCAACCTCAAGAAGCTGATGATTGCCTTAGGGCTGGGCACGGGCCTGACGCTGTTTAACTACATCTTTGGCCAGTCGCTGGATGCCAGTAAATACGTCACGTCGACCATGCTGTTTGTTTATATTGTCATTATTATCGGTATGGTCTGGAGTATTCGGTTTAAAACTATTTCTCCGCACAATTATCGGAAAATCCTTAGGTTCTTTTATATTGCCGTTGCGTTAATTGTTATGCTTGCCGCACTGGAGATGGCGCAAATTATTCTCACCGGCGGCAGCAGCCTGATGGAGATAATTTCGAAATATCTCATTTACAGTAACAGCTATGTATTGAACTTCATCAAGTTTGGCGGGAAGCGTACTACGGCCCTCTATTTTGAACCGGCGTTTTTCGCTCTGGCGTTAATCTCAATTTGGCTCAGCATCAAACAGTTTGGTATCAAAACGCCTAAGACCGATGCTATGATTCTTGCAGGAATTGTTCTGTCTGGATCGTTCTCAGGGGTAATGACATTTATCCTGTTTTACCTGCTGGAGTGGGCGTTCCAGTACCTGAACAAAGATGCGATTAAGAAAAAACTGCCGCTGGCGATTATCTCCCTGACGGTATTTATGGTAGGCGTGATATTTGCCTTCCCGTACATCTCAGAACGTCTGGGTGATTTGGGAACGGAAGGGTCTTCGTCCTATTATCGCATCATTGGGCCACTGGTGATGGTGGGTTATTCCTTAACCCATATTGATGGGGTAGTAAGATTCGGCTCACTTTACGAATATGTTGCATCATTCGGAATCTTTAACGGTGCGGACGTCGGTAAAACCATAGACAATGGTCTGTATCTGTTAATTATTTATTTTTCGTGGTTCGCCGTACTGTTGACCCTGTGGTATCTGTTTAAAGTTTTCAAAATGATGATTAACGCGTTTGGTGATAACCAGAACTTTCGCGTTCAGCTTTATCTGTTTACTCCGGTGTCGCTGTTTTTTACCGGGTCAATATTTAGCCCGGAATATGCTTTCTTGATTGTCTGTCCGTTTATTTTGCGCAAGGCGCTTAATATTACGAACGTATGACGAAATGAGGTGATTTATGTTTCTTAGCGTCATTACTGTCGCTTTTCGTAATTACGAAGGGGTGGTAAAAACCTGGCGCTCGCTGCGCAACCTGGCGCGCGATCCAAGCCTCACCTTTGAGTGGATTGTGGTCGACGGCGGCTCGAACGATGGCACGGCGGAGTTTCTGGAAAAACTCAACGGTGAGTTCAACTTACGCTACATCAGCGAGAAAGATAAAGGCATCTATGATGCGATGAATAAAGGCATCAGCATGGCGCAAGGCCGTTATGCCATATTCCTGAACTCGGGCGACATTTTCCATGATGACGTGGCGCTGTTTGCCCGTCAGCTGGCTCGCCAGAAAGAGGACGCCATGTATATTGGCGATGCGCTGCTCGATTTTGGCGACGGACATAAAGTGTGCCGCAGCGCGAAGCCAGGCTGGTATATCTACCACAGCTTGCCGGCCAGCCACCAGGCCATTTTCTTCCCGGTAAAGGGTCTGAAAAAACAGCCTTACGATTTGCAGTATAAAGTGTCTTCCGATTATGCGCTGGCAGCCAGCCTGTATAAATCTGGTTACCCGTTCCGTCGAATTAAAGGGCTGGTGTCTGAATTCTCAATGGGCGGCGTGTCAACGTCTAATAATCTGGAATTGTGCCAGGATGCCAAAAACGTACAGCGTAAAATATTACGCGTGCCGGGGTTCTGGGCGGAATTATCTTATTTATTACGCCTGCGTACCACAGGCAAAACGAAAACCTTATATAACAAAGCCTGAATATAAGGAAACGCAATGCAGGATTTAAAAGGTTTCTCCGTGCCGAAAGGTTTTCGGGGCGGGAACGGTATTAAGGTACAGCTGTGGTGGGCCGTTCAGGCAACCTTATTTGCCTGGTCGCCGCAAATAATGTACCGCTGGCGAGCTTTTTTGTTGCGCCTGTTTGGCGCAAAAATCGGAAAAAACGTAGTCATCCGACCTTCTGTGAAAATTACCTATCCGTGGAAATTAACGCTGGGGGATTACGCATGGGTTGGGGATGACGCGGTGTTATATACCCTTGGCGAAATAACGATTGGCGCAAATTCGGTGGTTTCACAGAAATGTTATTTGTGCACCGGCAGCCACGACTTTATGAGTCAGTATTTTGATATTACCGCTTCGCCTGTTGTGATCGGCGAAAAATGCTGGCTGGCAACGGATGTTTTTGTTGCACCGGGTGTTTCTGTTGGCGATGGCACGGTAGTCGGTGCCCGCAGCAGCGTTTTTAAATCGCTACCGGCAAATAAAGTTTGCCGTGGCAACCCCGCAGTGGTGATACGCGAACGCGTTGAAACTGATTAAATTCATAAGTAGAGGAATATAAACATGTCTAAAGTCGCTCTCATCACCGGCGTTACCGGGCAGGATGGTTCTTACCTGGCAGAGTTCCTGCTGGAAAAAGGTTACGAAGTGCACGGTATTAAACGTCGTGCGTCTTCTTTCAACACCGAACGTGTGGATCATATCTATCAGGATCCTCACGCGGCGAACCCGAAATTCCACCTGCACTACGGCGACCTGACCGATACCTCCAACCTGACCCGTATCCTGCAGGAAGTTCAGCCGGATGAAGTCTACAACCTGGGCGCGATGAGCCACGTAGCGGTCTCCTTCGAATCCCCGGAATACACCGCCGACGTTGATGCCATGGGTACGCTGCGTCTGCTGGAAGCGATCCGCTTCCTCGGCCTTGAGAAGAAAACTCGCTTCTACCAGGCGTCCACCTCCGAGCTGTACGGCCTGGTGCAGGAAATCCCACAGAAAGAGACCACGCCGTTCTACCCGCGCTCTCCGTATGCGGTAGCAAAACTGTACGCCTACTGGATCACCGTGAACTACCGTGAATCCTACGGCATGTACGCCTGTAACGGCATCCTGTTCAACCACGAATCTCCGCGTCGCGGCGAAACCTTCGTGACCCGCAAAATCACCCGCGCTATCGCCAACATCGCACAGGGTCTGGAGTCTTGCCTGCACCTCGGCAACATGGATTCCCTGCGTGACTGGGGCCATGCCAAAGACTACGTGAAAATGCAGTGGATGATGCTGCAGCAGGAACAGCCAGAAGACTTCGTCATCGCGACCGGCGTGCAGTACTCCGTACGTCAGTTCGTTGAAATGGCCGCGGCACAGCTGGGCATCAAACTGCGCTTCGAAGGTACCGGCGTGGAAGAGAAAGGTATCGTGGTTTCCGTGACCGGCCACGACGCTCCGGGCGTGAAGCCAGGCGACGTGATTGTCCAGGTTGACCCGCGCTACTTCCGTCCTGCTGAAGTGGAAACCCTGCTGGGCGACCCAACTAAAGCGCACGAGAAGCTGGGCTGGAAACCAGAAATCACTCTGCAGGAGATGGTTTCCGAGATGGTAGCCAAAGATCTTGAAGCAGCGAAAAAACACTCCCTGCTCAAGTCTCATGGCTACGAGGTTGCCATCGCGCTGGAGTCCTGAGAATGACAAAACAACGTATTTTTGTCGCCGGTCATCGCGGAATGGTGGGTTCCGCGATTGTTCGCCAGCTGGAGCAGCGCGGTGACGTCGAAGTGGTTGTCCGCACGCGCGACGAGCTGAACCTGCTCGACAGCCGCGCGGTACAGGACTTCTTTGCTAACGAACGCATTGACCAGGTGTATCTGGCCGCGGCGAAGGTGGGCGGCATTGTCGCTAACAACACCTACCCGGCTGATTTCATCTACGAAAACATGATGATCGAGAGCAACATCATTCACGCTGCGCATCTGCACAACGTGAATAAGCTGCTGTTCCTCGGGTCGTCCTGTATTTACCCGAAAATGGCGAAACAGCCGATCGCCGAGAGCGAACTGCTGCAGGGCACGCTGGAGGCCACCAACGAGCCGTACGCGATTGCCAAGATTGCCGGGATCAAGCTGTGCGAGTCCTACAACCGTCAGTACAACCGCGACTATCGTTCGGTGATGCCGACCAACCTGTACGGACCGCACGACAACTTCCACCCGAGCAACTCGCACGTGATCCCGGCGCTGCTGCGCCGCTTCCACGAGGCGACCGCCGAGAACGCGCCGGACGTGGTGGTGTGGGGCAGCGGTACGCCGATGCGTGAATTCCTGCACGTGGACGACATGGCTGCCGCCAGCATTCACGTGATGGAGCTGGATCGCGAGGTGTGGCAGGAGAACACCGAGCCGATGCTGTCGCACATCAACGTTGGTACCGGCGTGGACTGCACCATTCGCGAGCTGGCGCAAACCATCGCGCAGGTAGTGGGCTACAAAGGCCGCGTGGTGTTTGACGCGACGAAACCGGACGGCACGCCGCGCAAGCTGCTGGACGTGACCCGTCTGCATCAGCTGGGCTGGTATCACGAGGTGTCACTGGAGCAGGGGCTGGCCAGTACCTACCAGTGGTTCCTGGAAAACCAGCACCGCTTCCGGGGGTAACGATGTTTTTAAGTCAGGAAGATTTTGCCACGGTAGTGCGTTCGACTCCGCTCATCTCAATTGATTTGATCGTGGAGAACGAACGCGGCGAGTTCTTGCTGGGGAAACGAACCAACCGTCCTGCACAGGGCTTCTGGTTCGTGCCCGGCGGGCGCGTGCAGAAGGATGAGCGGCTCAGCGATGCGTTTGAGCGTCTCACTCTGGCGGAACTGGGCCTGCAGCTGCCGATGGCAGCGGGCCAGTTTTACGGGGTCTGGCAGCACTTCTATGACGATAACTTTTCAGGCACCGGGTTCACCACGCACTACATCGTGCTGGGGTTCCGCCTGAAGGTGAGTGAGGCAGACCTGCGTCTGCCTGATTCTCAGCATGACGACTACCGCTGGCAGACGCCAGAGGCGCTGCTTGCCAGCGACAATGTGCATGACAACAGTCGTGCCTATTTCCTGGCTGAACGTCAGGCCGAGGTGCCGGGCATATGAAGATCCTCGTATACGGAATCAACTACTCGCCGGAATTAACCGGCATCGGGAAATACACCGGCGAGATGGTCGAGTGGATGGCGAGCCAGGGACATGACGTGCGGGTCATTACCGCGCCGCCGTACTACCCGGAGTGGAAAGTCGGGGAGCGCTACTCAAGCTGGCGTTACCGTCGAGAAGAGGGCGCAGCGACCGTCTGGCGCTGCCCGCTGTATGTGCCTAAGCAGCCCTCAACTCTGAAACGGTTACTTCATCTGGGCAGCTTTGCCCTGAGCAGTTTCTTCCCGCTGATGGCGCAGCGTCGCTGGAAGCCGGATCGCATCATCGGCGTGGTGCCGACGCTGTTTTGCACGCCGGGCATGCGCCTGCTGGGCAAACTCTCCGGCGCGCGCACTCTGCTGCACATACAGGATTACGAAGTTGACGCCATGCTGGGCCTGGGGATGGCAGGCAAAAGTAAAGGCGGCAAGGTCGCGAAGCTCGCCAGCGCGTTTGAGCGCAGCGGCCTGCACAACGTTGATTACGTCTCGACTATCTCGCGCTCGATGATGAACAAGGCGCAGGAGAAGGGCGTCCCGGCGGAGAAAGTCATTTTCTTCCCGAACTGGTCAGAAGTGGCGCGTTTTCGCGATGTGACTGAGCAGGACGCTCATGCCCTGCGCGCGCAGCTCGGTTTGCCTGAAGATCAAAAAATCATTCTTTACTCAGGCAACATCGGCGAAAAGCAGGGGCTGGAAAGCGTGATTGAAGCGGCCCAGCTGCTGAGTGAACATCCGTGGACGTTTGTGATTGTCGGGCAGGGCGGTGGAAAGGCGCGGCTGGAAAAAATGGCCGGGGAACGCGGCCTGACCAACGTGAAATTTTTCCCGCTTCAGTCTTACGAGGCATTGCCTGCGCTGCTGAAGATGGGCGACTGCCATCTGGTGGTGCAAAAACGCGGCGCCGCGGACGCGGTGCTGCCGTCCAAGCTGACCAACATTCTGGCAGTGGGCGGTAACGCGGTGATCACGGCAGAAGCCGAAACAGAATTAGGCCAGCTGTGTGACAGCTATCCGGGGATTGCCGTGTGCGTGGAGCCGGAATCGGTCCCGGCGCTGGTAACCGGAATTGAGCAAGCGCTTGCCATGCCAAAAGTGAACACGGTGGCACGTGAATATGCCGAACGCACGCTCGAGAAAGAGAACGTGCTGAGCCAATTTATTACAGATATACGGGGATAAATCATGAGTCAAACCACTTTGTATCCGGTTGTGATGGCTGGTGGCTCTGGTAGCCGGTTGTGGCCGCTGTCCCGCGTGCTCTATCCAAAACAGTTCCTCTGCCTGAAAGGGGATCTCACCATGCTGCAGACGACGGTAAACCGTCTGCACGGCGTGGAGTGTGAAAGCCCGGTGGTGATCTGTAACGAACAGCACCGCTTTATTGTTGCCGAGCAGCTGCGCCAGCTGAATAAGCTCACCGAAAACATCATCCTGGAGCCTGCCGGACGCAATACCGCGCCCGCGATCGCCCTGGCGGCGCTGGCGGCAAAACGCAGCAGCCCGGACTGTGACCCGCTGATGCTGGTCCTGGCGGCAGACCACGTTATCCAGCAGGAAGACGCCTTCCGCGACGCGGTGCGTGCGGCGATCCCTTACGCCGAGAGCGGCAAGCTGGTGACCTTCGGCATCGTGCCGGATCTGCCGGAAACCGGCTATGGCTATATTCGTCGCGGCAGCGTGACGCCGGGTGAAGGTGACAGCGTGGCGTTCGACGTGGCGCAGTTTGTTGAAAAACCGAATCTGGAAACCGCGCAGGCGTATGTCGCCAGCGGTGAGTATTACTGGAACAGCGGGATGTTCCTGTTCCGCGCCGGACGCTACCTGGAAGAGCTGCGTAAATACCGCCCGGATATTCTGAACGCCTGCGAGAAAGCGATGGCGGTGGTGGACCCGGATCTCGACTTCATCCGCGTGGATGAAGAGGCGTTCCTCGCCTGCCCGGAAGAGTCCATTGACTATGCGGTGATGGAACGTACGGCGGACGCCGTCGTGGTACCGATGGATGCGGGCTGGAGCGATGTCGGCTCCTGGTCCTCCCTGTGGGAGATCAGCGCCCATACCCCGGAGGGTAACGTCCACCACGGCGATGTTATTAGCCACAAAACGGAAAACAGCTACGTCTACGCCGAGTCCGGCCTGGTGACCACGGTCGGGGTGAAGGATCTGGTGGTTGTCCAGACCAAGGACGCCGTGCTGATTGCCGACCGTAACGCCGTGCAGGACGTTAAAAAAGTGGTTGAACAAATTAAGGCCGATGGCCGTCACGAGCACCATATTCACCGTGAAGTCTACCGTCCGTGGGGGAAATATGACTCCATTGACTCCGGTGATCGCTACCAGGTGAAACGCATCACCGTGAAGCCGGGCGAGGGGCTGTCGGTGCAGATGCACCATCACCGCGCCGAGCACTGGGTGGTGGTTGCGGGTACCGCTAAAGTCACTATCGACGGTGAAGTCAAACTGCTGGGTGAAAACGAGTCCATTTATATTCCGCTGGGGGCGACGCACTGTCTGGAGAACCCGGGGAAAATTCCTCTCGACTTAATTGAGGTGCGCTCCGGCTCGTATCTGGAAGAGGACGATATCGTGCGCTTCCAGGACCGCTACGGGCGGGTGTAGCACTCTGCATTATGCCCGGTGGCGCTGCGCTTACCGGGCCTGCGAATGACAAAAAATCAATTTGGCCATTAAGTGGTCAGGGCCGACTGTTGCCTGAAAAAGGGGTCATCATGGAAAAATTAACCTGTTTTAAAGCCTACGATATTCGCGGCAAGCTGGGCGAAGAACTGAATGAAGACATCGCGTGGCGCATTGGCCGCGCGTACGGCGAATATTTACAACCGCAGACCATCGTGCTGGGCGGCGACGTGCGTCTGACCAGCGAGTCCCTCAAGCTGGCCCTGGCGAAAGGGCTGCAGGACGCGGGCGTGGACGTGCTGGATATCGGCCTTTCCGGGACCGAGGAGATTTACTTTGCCACCTTCCACCTGGGCGTGGACGGCGGTATCGAAGTGACCGCCAGCCACAACCCGATGGACTACAACGGGATGAAGCTGGTGCGCAAGGGCGCGCGTCCGATCAGCGGCGACACCGGCCTGCGCGACGTGCAGCGCCTGGCGGAAGCCAACGACTTCCCGCCGGTGAACGAGGCGAAGCGCGGCAGCTACAAAAAAATCAACCTGCAGAAAGAGTACATCGACCACCTGCTGGGCTACATCAACGTGGCGAACCTCAAGCCGCTGAAGCTGGTCATCAACTCCGGTAACGGCGCGGCTGGCCCGGTGGTGGACGCGCTGGAAGCCCGTTTTAAGGCGCTGAACGTGCCGGTCACCTTCGTCAAGGTGCACAACACCCCGGACGGCAACTTCCCGAACGGTATTCCTAACCCGCTGCTGCCGGAGTGCCGCGACGACACCCGCAACGCGGTGATTGAGCACGGCGCGGACATGGGCATCGCCTTTGACGGTGACTTCGATCGCTGCTTCCTGTTCGACGAGAAAGGGCAGTTCATCGAGGGCTACTACATTGTCGGCCTGCTGGCAGAAGCGTTCCTCGAGAAAAACCCGGGCGCGAAAATCATCCATGACCCGCGACTTTCCTGGAACACCGTCGACGTGGTCTCCGCGGCGGGCGGCACGCCGGTGATGTCCAAAACCGGCCACGCTTTCATCAAAGAGCGTATGCGCGAAGAAGACGCCATCTACGGCGGCGAGATGAGCGCCCACCACTACTTCCGTGATTTTGCCTACTGCGACAGCGGGATGATCCCGTGGCTGCTGGTGACCGAGCTGCTGTGCCTGAAGGGACAGACGCTGGGCGAGCTGGTGCGCGACCGCATGGCGGCGTTCCCGGCGAGCGGGGAGATCAACAGCAAGCTGGCGCAGCCGGCCGAGGCCATTGCCCGCGTGGAGCAGCACTTTGCGATCCACGCGCTGGAAATTGACCGTACGGACGGCATCAGCATGGCGTTCCCGCAGTGGCGCTTCAACCTGCGCTCGTCCAACACCGAGCCGGTGGTGCGTCTGAACGTGGAGTCCCGTGCTGACACGGCGCTGATGGAAGCCCGAACGAAGGACATTCTGGCGCTGTTGAATCAGTAATAATTGCCCCTCCCGGCGGGAGGGGGAACCGAATACAGGAACAACGATGACGAATCTAAAAAAACGCGAACGAGCGAGAACGAATGCATCGTTAATCTCTATGGTGCAGCGTTTTTCTGATATCACCATCATGGTCGGTGGATTGTGGGCGGTGTGTCGGATCGGCGGGCTGCCGTTCTTATATATGCATCTGCTGATGGCACTCATTGCGCTGGTCGTGTTTCAGATGATCGGCGGGATGACCGATTTCTACCGCTCGTGGCGCGGCGTGAAAATGACCACTGAACTGATGCTGTTGCTGCAGAACTGGACCCTAAGCCTGATCTTCAGCGCAGGCCTGGTGGCCTTCAGCCATGATTTTGATAATCGCCTCGTCACCTATCTCTGCTGGTATTTGATAACCAGCGTCGGCATGGTGGTGTGCCGTTCCCTGATCCGTTTCGGCGCGGGCTGGCTGCGTAACCGCGGTTATAACCGTCGCTTCGTTGCGGTAGCGGGCGATCTTCCGGTTGGTAAGGTCCTGCTCGACAGCTTCCGCAAAGAGCCGTGGTTAGGGTTTGAAGTAGTCGGGATTTACCACGACGCGAAGCCGGGCGGCGTGCCGTCGGACTGGGCGGGCAATTACGAACAGCTTATTGAAGACGCGAAAGCCGGTAAAATTCACAACGTCTACATCGCCATGCAGATGAGAGACGAATCCCGCATTAAGCAACTGATGCGCGAGCTGGCGGACACCACCTGTTCGGTGATCCTGATCCCGGACGTCTTTACCTTTAACATCCTCCATTCACGCATTGAAGAAGTGAACGGCGTGCCGGTGGTACCGCTGTACGACACCCCGCTGTCGGGCATTAACCGCGTGCTGAAGCGCGCGGAAGATATTGTGCTCTCTTCGCTGATTTTACTGCTCATCTCCCCGGTGCTGTGCTGCATTGCCCTCGCGGTGAAGCTGAGCTCTCCCGGCCCGGTTATCTTCCGCCAGACCCGCTACGGTATGGACGGTAAGCCGATTATGGTGTGGAAATTCCGCTCCATGAAGGTGATGGAAAACGACAAGGTGGTGACCCAGGCAACGCAGAACGATCCGCGCGTCACCCGCGTGGGGAACTTCCTGCGCCGCACCTCGCTGGATGAACTCCCGCAGTTTATCAACGTCTTCACCGGCGGCATGTCGATTGTTGGCCCGCGTCCGCACGCGGTGGCGCACAACGAGCAGTACCGCTCGCTGATTGAAGGCTACATGCTGCGCCATAAGGTGAAGCCGGGCATTACCGGTTGGGCGCAGATCAACGGCTGGCGCGGCGAAACCGACACGCTGGAAAAAATGGAAAAACGTATCGAATTCGATCTGGAGTACATCCGTGAATGGAGTATCTGGTTCGATATCAAGATTGTTTTTCTGACCATCTTCAAAGGTTTCGTGAACAAAGCGGCGTACTAAGATGAGCTTACGTGAAAAAACCATCAGCGGGGCGAAGTGGTCAGCGATGGCGACCATCGTCATCATTGGCCTCGGTCTGGTGCAGATGACCGTGCTGGCGCGCATTATTGATAATCACCAGTTCGGCCTTTTGACCGTCTCGCTGGTGATTATCGCGCTGGCCGATACGCTGTCTGATTTTGGTATCGCCAATTCGATTATCCAGCGCAAAGAGATCAGCCATCTGGAGCTGACTACCCTCTACTGGCTGAACGTGGGGCTGGGGATTTTCGTGTTCGTGCTGGTGTTCCTGCTGAGCGATACCATCGCCAGCGTGCTGCACAACCCGGATCTGGCTCCGCTGATGCGCACGCTGTCGTTTGCTTTCGTGGTGATCCCGCACGGACAGCAGTTTCGCGCGCTGATGCAGAAAGAGCTGGAGTTCAACAAGATCGGCATGATCGAGACCAGCGCGGTGCTGGCGGGCTTTACCTTCACCGTGGTGAGCGCCCATTTCTGGCCGCTGGCGATGACCGCTATCCTCGGATACCTGGTGAACTCTGCCGTGCGTACGCTGCTGTTCGGCTACTTTGGCCGCAAGATCTACCGTCCCGGGCTGCATTTCTCTCTCGCATCCGTCTCGTCCAACCTGCGCTTTGGCGCGTGGCTAACGGCGGACAGCATTATCAACTATGTGAATACCAACCTGTCGACGCTGGTGCTGGCGCGTATTCTTGGCGCGAGCGTGGCGGGGGGCTACAACCTGGCCTACAACGTCGCGGTGGTGCCGCCGATGAAGCTGAACCCGATCATCACCCGCGTCCTGTTCCCGGCCTTCGCCAAGATCCAGGACGACACCGAGAAGCTGCGCGTTAACTTCTACAAGCTGCTTTCCGTGGTGGGGATCATTAACTTCCCGGTGCTGCTGGGGCTGATGGTGGTTTCCAGCAACTTCGTGCCGCTGGTGTTTGGCGAGAAGTGGAACGGCATCATCCCGATCCTGCAGCTGCTGTGCGTAGTGGGGCTCCTGCGCTCCGTGGGGAATCCGATTGGTTCCCTGCTGATGGCAAAAGCGCGCGTCGACATTAGCTTTAAGTTCAACGTGTTCAAAACCTTCCTGTTTATTCCGGCGATTATCGTCGGCGGGCATATGGCGGGCGCCATCGGCGTCACGCTGGGCTTCCTGCTGGTGCAGGTAGTCAATACCGTTCTGAGCTACTTCATCATGATCAAGCCGGTGCTGGGCTCCAGCTACCGTCAGTACATCCTGAGCCTGTGGCTGCCGTTCTATCTCTCGTTGCCGACCCTGGCGGTGAGCTACGGCCTGGGCATCATCCTCAGCGGTCACCTGCCCCTGGCCGCGCTGCTGGCGGTGCAGGTTGCCGCGGGGGCGCTGGCATTTGGCGTGATGATTGTGCTGTCACGCAATGCGCTGGTGGTGGAGATGAAGCGCCAGTTTTGCCGTAACGAAAAAATGAAAACGCTGCTTCGCGCAGGCTAGTTATTTAAGAGGCCATTATGAAATTATTAATTCTTGGCAACCATACCTGCGGCAACCGTGGCGACAGCGCCATCCTGCGCGGTTTACTGGATGCAATTAACACCCTTAAGCCTGAGACCGAAGTGGACGTGATGAGCCGTTATCCGGTCAGCTCATCCTGGTTACTGAACCGCCCGGTGATGGGCGACCCGCTCTACAGCCAGATGAAACAGCATAACAACGCCGCGGGCGTGATGGGCCGCGTGAAGAAAGTGCTGCGCCGTCGCTACCAGCACCAGGTGCTGCTTTCCCGCGTGACCGATACCGGCAAGCTGCGCAACATCGCGATCGCGCAGGGCTTTACCGATTTTGTCCGTCTGCTGTCCGGCTACGACGCCATTATTCAGGTCGGCGGATCGTTCTTCGTCGATCTCTACGGCGTGCCGCAGTTTGAGCATGCGCTCTGTACTTTTATGGCGAAAAAGCCGCTGTTTATGATTGGCCACAGCGTCGGGCCATTCCAGGATCCGCAGTTTAACCAGCTCGCAAACTACGTCTTCGGCCATTGCGACGCGCTGATCCTGCGCGAGTCGGTCAGCCTCGACATGATGAAGCGCAGTGAAATTGACACCTCAAAAGTTGAGCACGGCGTGGACACCGCGTGGCTGGTGGATCACCAGGACGATAGCTTCCAGCCGAGCTACGCGGTGCAGCACTGGCTCGACGTGGCGGCGAAACAGAAAACCGTCGCCATAACCCTGCGCGAGCTGGCGCCCTTCGATAAGCGTTTAGGTACGACCCAGGCGGCGTATGAGAAAGCCTTCGCCGACGTGGTGAACCGCGTGCTGGACAGCGGGTACCAAGTGCTGGCGCTCTCAACCTGCACCGGCATCGACAGCTACAACAAAGACGACCGTATGGTGGCGCTGAACCTGCGCAATCTGGTTAACGATCCGTCGCGCTATCACGTGGTGATGGACGAACTGAACGATCTGGAGATGGGCAAGCTTCTCTCCGCCTGCGACCTGACCGTCGGCACGCGACTGCACTCCGCCATTATCTCAATGAACTTTGGCACGCCGGCCATTGCCATCAACTACGAACACAAATCAGCAGGCATCATGCAGCAGCTCGGTATGCCGGAAATGGCCGTAGATATCCGTCATCTGCTGGATGGTTCGCTGGGTGCGATGGTGGGGGACACCCTGGGTCAACTGCCCGCCATCAATGAACGCCTGGCCGTGGCGGTGAAAGCCGAGCGCGAGAAGGGCATTGGGATGGTGAAATCGGTACTTGATCGCGTGCGGGAGGGGAAATGAAGGTTGGTTTCTTCTTACTGAAATTTCCGCTGTCGTCTGAAACGTTTGTCCTGAACCAAATCACCGCGTTTATCGATATGGGATATGACGTGGAGATTATCGCCCTGCAAAAGGGCGATACCAAAAATACCCATGCGGCGTATACCCAGTATGGGCTGGAGGCGAAAACCCGCTGGCTGCAGGATGAGCCGTCCGGAAAGCTGAGCAAGCTGCGCCACCGGGCCAGCCAGACGTTGCGCGGGATCCACCGCGCGTCGACGTGGCGGGCGCTGAATGTTTCCCGCTATGGGGCGGAATCCCGCAATCTGATCCTGTCGGCCATCTGCGGGCAAACCGCGCGGCCGTATCGTGCCGACGTGTTTATCGCCCACTTTGGCCCGGCGGGCGTCACCGCCGCGAAGCTGCGCGAGCTGGGCGTGATTGACGGCAAAATTGCGACCATCTTCCACGGTATCGACATCTCCAGCCGCGAAGTGCTGAACCACTACACGCCGGAGTATCAGCAGCTGTTCAGGCGCGGCGACATGATGCTGCCTATCAGCGACCTGTGGGCCGGGCGCCTGAGAAACATGGGCTGCCCGGGAGAGAAAATTGCCGTTTCGCGTATGGGCGTGGACTTAACGCGCTTCACTCGCCGTCCTGTCAAGGTGCCGGGAAAACCGCTGCAGATCATCTCCGTTGCTCGCCTGACCGAGAAGAAAGGCCTCCATGTGGCCATTGAAGCCTGCCGCCAGCTGAAAGCGCGCGGGGTGGATTTCCACTATCGCATTCTCGGCATTGGGCCGTGGGAGCGTCGTCTGCGCACGCTTATCGAACAGTATCAGCTGGAAGATGTCGTAGAGATGCCGGGCTTCAAGCCGAGCCACGAGGTCAAGGCCATGCTCGACGAGGCGGATGTGTTTCTGCTGCCTTCCGTAACGGGCGCCGATGGCGATATGGAAGGCATTCCGGTGGCGCTGATGGAGGCGATGGCCGTAGGTATTCCGGTGGTATCAACCCTGCACAGCGGGATCCCGGAGCTGATTAAGTCTGACCATTCCGGCTGGCTGGTGCCGGAGAATAACGCGATGGCCCTTGCGGACCGCTTAGCAGCCTTCAGCGATATCGACCAGCAGGCGCTGGAGCCCGTGCTCCGTAACGCCCGACAAAAAGTGGAAACCGATTTTAACCAGCAGGTGATTAACCGTCAGTTAGCGAGCCTGCTGCAAACGTTGTAACGCCGAGGATGTATGCTGAAAAAGATTACCCGACGCACTTTTGTCTCTTCTCTCTCCGTTCTGGCGGCCACGCCGCTGCTGTCGTCACGCATCGCGCAGGCGGCAAGCGGCAGAACGGTCTCTGTTAATCAGTACAATAACAACGACTGGATCGCCGCCTTTAAGCAGGCGTTCAATGACGGTGACACCGTCGTGGTCCCCGCCGGGCTCACCTGCGAAAACATCAATACGGGCATTTTCATTCCCGACGGTAAAACGCTGCTGATCCGCGGGGCGTTAACCGGCAACGGGCGCGGCCGTTTTGTTCTGCAGGAAGGCAGCAAAGTAATAGGCGAAGGCGCTGGCCGCACGGAGAACATCACGCTCGACGTTCGCGGCTCTGACTGCGTCATCAAAGGGCTGGCCATGAGCGGTTTTGGCCCGGTGACGCAGATCTACATCGGCGGCAAGAAACCGAGCGTGATGCGCAATTTGCTGATTGATAACATCAGCGTGAGTCAGGCCAACTACGCCATCCTGCGCCAGGGGTTCCACAACCAGGTGGACGGTGCCCGCATCACCAACAGTAAATTTAGCCATCTCCAGGGCGATGCGATCGAGTGGAACGTCGCCATCAACGATCGCAATATCCTGATCTCCGATCATGTCATCGACAACATCAACTGCACCAACGGCAAGATCAACTGGGGCATCGGCATTGGCCTCGCCGGCAGCACCTACGATAACGACTATCCTGAGAAGCAAACCGTCAAGAACTTCGTGGTGGCAAACATCACCGGCAGCAACTGTCGCCAGCTGGTGCACGTTGAAAACGGTAAACATTTTGTTATTCGCAATATTAAGGCCAAAAATATAACTCCCGACTTCAGTAAAAAGGCGGGAATAGACAACGCCACGGTGGCCATTTATGGCTGTGATAATTTCATTATTGATAATGTCGACATGGTTAACAGTGCCGGAATGTTAATCGGCTATGGGGTGATAAAAGGCGATTATTTGTCGATCCCACAGAATTTCAAGCTCAATAATATTCACCTCGATAATCGACAGCTTGCGTATAAATTGCGCGGAATACAGATTTCATCCGGTAATGCCACCTCGTTTGTGGCGATAACCAACGTGGAAATGCAGCGTGCTACGCTTGAACTGCACAACAAGCCGCAGCATCTTTTTTTACGCAACATCAATGTGATGCAGGAAGCCGCTGTGGGTCCCGCCCTGAAGATTAACTTCGACCTGCGCAAGGATGTGCGGGGTAAATTTATGGCTAAAGATGAGACCTTGCTGTCGCTGGCGAACATTAAAGCGGTGAATGAGAAGGGGCAAAGCTCGGTGGATATTGACCGGGTCGACCAGCAGGTGGTGAATGTGGAAAAGCTTAACTTTGCGCTTCCGCACAGATAATCGACAATTAGCAGTTTTGAGACTATTCCTGGGAAAGAAGCGCGATCTATTCAGATTACAACTACAGAAATTTGTAGGGCTAAGGCGTAACATTACCTGAGGATTACGGCAAATCATGCTGGCGAAAACAGGTTTAAGAGCTATAATTCGTCAACCATTTTAAGGTGGAAGAAATAATGATTAATTTGAAAGCAGTCATTCCGGTAGCAGGCTTGGGCATGCATATGCTGCCAGCCACAAAAGCCATTCCTAAAGAGATGCTGCCGATCGTCGACAAGCCAATGATTCAGTACATTGTCGACGAGATTGTTGCTGCAGGGATCAAAGAAATCGTCCTGGTTACGCACTCCTCCAAGAATGCGGTAGAAAACCACTTCGACACCTCTTACGAACTCGAAGCGCTGCTTGAGCAGCGCGTTAAGCGCCAGCTGCTGGCGGAAGTGCAGTCTATTTGTCCGCCTGGCGTGACCATTATGAACGTGCGCCAGGCGCAGCCGCTGGGTCTGGGCCACTCTATTCTGTGTGCCCGTCCGGTTGTGGGCGATAACCCATTTATCGTCGTGCTGCCGGATATCATCATTGATACTGCTTCTGCCGATCCGCTGCGTTATAACCTGGCGGCAATGGTGGCGCGTTTCAATGAAACCGGCCGTAGCCAGGTGCTGGCGAAACGCATGAAGGGCGATCTCTCCGAGTACTCTGTGATCCAGACTAAAGAACCGCTGGAGACGGAAGGGCAGGTGAGCCGCATCGTTGAGTTCATCGAAAAACCGGATCAGCCACAGACGCTGGACTCAGACCTGATGGCTGTAGGTCGCTATGTTCTGAACGCAGATATCTGGGCCGAGCTGGAAAAAACCGAGCCAGGCGCCTGGGATCGTATTCAGCTGACCGACGCGATTGCCGAGCTTGCGAAGAAACAGTCCGTAGACGCTATGCTGATGACCGGCGACAGCTATGACTGCGGTAAGAAAATGGGTTATATGCAGGCGTTCGTGAACTATGGACTGCGTAACCTGAAGGAAGGGGCGAAGTTCAGAACCCGTATTGAGAAGTTGCTCGCAAACGACTGATATTCCAGCCACGAGTTGAACAAGCGGCAGTCATTATTTTGGTTAGATTTCATCACACCAAAATAATGACTGCCGCTTTTTGTTATTAATTCTATGATTACAGTGGGTTACAGGGTCTAAATACGGATCGCTTTGTAGCGATTTGTGCTTGTTTCTGAGGTCATTTAGGACGACAATTAACGCCAGTTTTTTGTCTGTATCCAGACAAGAAAAATCATTTAATCAGACATCGCTCAGTGCACTGGTAGCTGTTAAGCCAGGGGCGGTAGCGTGCTCATTTTCTGAAACCGTTAATAAATGCTCAGGTTTCAGAACGCCAGTTTCCAGACATATACACTAGACGGAACAGATAACGTGAAAATTCTTGTGACGGGCGGGGCCGGCTTTATCGGCTCAGCGGTTGTACGACATATTATTAAAAATACCCAGGACGACGTCGTCAATGTGGATAAGCTGACCTATGCCGGCAACCTTGAGTCGCTTAGTGAAGTCAACGACAGCGACCGATATGCTTTTGAACATGCGGATATTTGCGATAAAGACGCCATGGATCGCATTTTCGCAAAGCATAAGCCTGATGCGGTAATGCACCTGGCCGCTGAAAGTCACGTCGATCGTTCCATTACCGGCCCGGCTGCGTTTATCGAAACCAATATCGTCGGCACTTATGTACTGCTTGAAGCCGCTCGTGCGTACTGGTCAACGTTGGATGAACAGGCGAAGAAAGCGTTTCGTTTCCACCACATCTCAACCGACGAAGTGTATGGTGATTTGCCGCATCCTGATGAGCATCCGGCGTCAACTGAGCTGCCACTCTTCACTGAGACCACGGCTTATGCGCCTAGCAGCCCGTATTCGGCGTCGAAAGCCTCGAGCGATCATCTTGTTCGTGCCTGGCTGCGTACCTACGGTTTCCCCACCATTGTCACCAACTGTTCAAATAACTACGGCCCGTACCATTTCCCGGAAAAACTGATCCCGCTGGTTATCCTGAATGCGCTGGACGGAAAAGCTCTTCCTATTTACGGCAAGGGCGATCAAATCCGTGACTGGCTATATGTAGAAGATCATGCGCGTGCACTCTACACCGTTGTCACTCAAGGGAAACCGGGTGAAACGTACAACATTGGCGGTCATAACGAGAAGCAAAATCTGGACGTAGTGCATACGATTTGCGATTTGCTTGATGAGATTGTGCCGAAAGAGGGGTCTTATCGCGATCAGATTACGTATGTTGCTGACCGTCCTGGCCATGACCGTCGCTACGCTATTGATGCGCATAAAATTGGCGTTGAACTGGGCTGGAAGCCTGAGGAGACATTCGAAAGCGGGATTCGTAAGACGGTAGAATGGTATTTGAGCAATCAAAATTGGGTTAACAACGTGAAAAGCGGTGCTTATAAAAGTTGGATCGAGCAGAACTACGGGGAACGTTAATAATGAATATTCTTCTGTTCGGTAAAACAGGGCAGGTGGGATGGGAACTCCAGCGTGCACTTGCCCCACTAGGTAACTTGGTAGCGGTCGATGTGCATTCAAAAGAGTATTGCGGGGACTTTAGCAACCCTGAAGGAATTGCGGAAACCGTTCGTGTAATTAAACCAGACGTCATTGTCAATGCGGCGGCGCATACAGCAGTAGATAAGGCTGAATCTGAGCCTGATTTTGCCAGGCTGCTAAACGCGACAAGCGTTGAAGCGATAGCCAAAGAAGCGGCCAAAATAAACGCATGGGTTGTTCACTACTCTACCGACTATGTATTCCCCGGCGACGGCGAAAAGCCATGGCGTGAAACGGATTTGACTGCTCCGCTGAATGTATACGGTGAGACAAAGCTAGAAGGCGAACAGGCATTGCAGGCGCATTGCCCTAAGCATCTTATTTTCCGGACCAGTTGGGTATATGCGGGGAAGGGCAACAATTTCGCTAAGACGATGTTACGGCTCGCAAAAGAGCGTCAGGAACTCTCCGTTATCAACGATCAAGTTGGTGCTCCAACGGGCGCTGAGTTGTTAGCAGACTGCACAGCGCATGCTATTCGTGTCGCATTGATGAAACCTGAAGTTGCTGGCCTCTACCATCTGGTCGCGTCGAATACGACAACCTGGTATGACTATGCGGCACTGGTGTTTGATGAGGCCAGAAAAGCAGGTGTTGAGTTGGCTATTGAAAAGCTTAATGCTGTTCCAACATCGGCTTACCCAACTCCTGCGCGTCGACCGAATAATTCGCGCTTGAACACAGAGAAGTTTCAGGCGAATTTTGATCTTGTACTCCCTTCCTGGGATATTGGCGTAAAACGGATGCTTGCTGAACTTTTTACGACTCAATCAGTTTAATGAGATAAATGCCCTTATAAGGGCATTTGGTTTTTATAGAGAAAAAATGATGGCTACGCGTAAAGGTATTATTCTGGCAGGTGGTTCTGGCACTCGTCTGTACCCTGTTACCATGGCGGTGAGTAAACAACTGCTGCCAATTTATGACAAACCAATGATTTACTATCCGCTGTCAACACTCATGCTGGCAGGGATAAAAGATATTCTTATTATCAGTACTCCACAAGACACACCACGTTTTGAACAATTGCTGGGTGATGGCAGCCAGTGGGGACTGAACCTGCAATATAAAGTACAGCCAAGTCCAGATGGCCTTGCACAGGCATTTATCATCGGTGAAGAGTTTATCGGCGATGACAGCTGCGCTTTGGTTTTGGGGGATAATATTTTCTATGGACATGACCTGCCGAAGCAACTTGAAGCCGCAGTAAATAAAGATGAAGGTGCTACAGTATTTGCCTATCATGTTAATGACCCTGAGCGCTATGGTGTTGTGGAATTTGATAAGAACGGCACTGCAATCAGTCTGGAAGAAAAACCGTTAGAGCCGAAGAGTAATTACGCCGTTACAGGTCTTTACTTCTATGATAATGACGTGGTTCAGATGGCGAAAAATTTGAAGCCCTCTGCACGTGGTGAGCTAGAAATTACAGATATTAATCGTATATATCTTGAACAAGGACGTTTATCTGTTGCAATGATGGGGCGCGGGTACGCGTGGTTGGATACTGGCACACATCAAAGTTTGATCGAAGCGAGTAATTTCATTGCGACTATTGAGGAACGTCAGGGATTAAAGGTTTCTTGTCCAGAAGAAATTGCTTATCGAAAAGGTTTTATTGACGCTGCGCAGCTAAAGAGACTCGCTATACCATTGTCGAAGAACGCTTATGGCAAGTATATGCTTAAATTGGTTGAAGGGATCTGAAATGAACGTGACCATGACTGAAATTCCTGATGTATTAATCCTTGAACCAAAAGTATTTGGTGATAATAGAGGCTTTTTCCTGGAGAGTTTTAACCAGAAAACCTTTAATGAAATTGTTGGTAGAAAAGTGAACTTTGTACAGGATAATCACTCAAAATCAGCAATAAACGTTTTAAGAGGTTTGCATTTTCAATCACAAAATACCCAAGGGAAATTAGTACGCGTGACTGCTGGAGCAGTTTTTGATGTGGCTGTAGATTTACGAAAGAACTCAAAAAGTTATGGTAGCTGGGTTGGGGTTGAACTTTCCGCTGAAAACAAAAAACAATTGTGGATACCGGAAGGTTTTGCTCATGGATTTTATGTTTTGGAAGAGAACACAGAATTCGTTTACAAATGTACTGATTATTATAGCCCTGCTTTTGAACATACTTTAGCCTGGAATGATACATCAATCAGAATAAACTGGCCAATACCAGAGGGTATTGTACCTATTATATCTGAGAAAGATAAAAAAGGTCTTTCTCTTAATGAATGCCAGTTATTTTAAAAGTTCATTTACATGAGTTTAATAAGAAATAGCATCTATAATTTGGCTGGTTTTGCGATTCCTACAGTAGTCGCCATTCCAGCTTTGGGGCTTTTGGCCAGATTATTGGGGCCAGAGGCTTTTGGATTATTCACATTAGTTTTTGCATTAATTGGCTATGCAAGTATTTTTGATGCAGGAATAAGTCGTGCAGTTATACGAGAAGTATCGTTAAATAGAGAAAATACTGAAGAACAGAAGAATATTATATCTACCGCGAGCGTGGTTGTTGTAATTTTAGGTTCAATTGCATTATTCATAATGGCTCTCTCGACTACAAAGATCGTTGAGTTACTAAATGTCACGCCGAATTTGAAGGGTGAAGCCATAAAAACATTTTTAATAGTGTCTTTTATAATCCCTTTCTATTTATTAAATCAGGTCTGGTTAGGTTATCTCGAAGGATTGGAAAAGTTTGCAAATATCAATATCCAACGAGTAATTTCAAGTACTTGCCTGGCATTATTGCCAGCCCTAATGTGTTTAATCAAGCCGACGCTTATATATGCTTCATATGGATTGATTCTGGGGCGGATATTTTCTTTTTTACTAACTGCATTTATCTGTAAGAATATAATCTATAGTTCACGATTCGCATGTAATTTTATAACCCTAAAAAGGCTTATCTCATTTGGCGGATGGATTACAGTGAGTAATATCATCAGCCCGATAATGGCATATTTCGATCGCTTTATCATTTCACATTTGATGGGGGCATCAAGAATTGCATTTTACAGCGCCCCATCAGAAGGCGTTTCACGCTTAATTAATATACCTTATGCCTTGGCTAGGGCTCTTTTCCCAAAACTATCATATTGTTCTGATAAAAACGAGAGAAGATCTCTTCAGTTCAGAAGTTATCTTATTATAAGTATAATATGCTTACCAATCGTTATAGTTGGTGTTTTATTCTCCTCGCTGATTATGGGTATATGGATGGGGCCCGAATATACACATCTGGCCGCTAATGTTTTACAGATACTTTTAATCGGTTTTTATTTTAATGCACTAGCACAAATACCCTATGTAAGCCTCCAGGCTCTTGGTAAAGCAAAAACTACAGCAGCATTACATTTAATAGAGTTAATACCTTATCTTTCATTGTTATCCATACTGACAGTAAAATTCGGAATAATAGGCACAGCAATTGCCTGGTCGGTACGGACTTTGTGTGATTTGATTCTATTAGTTATATTGTCGGGAAGAAAATGAAACAAGTTGATATTGCATTAGCCACCTTTAATGGTGAAAAATATATACGTGAGCAAATTGAGTCGATACAAAAACAAACGTATTCTAACTGGCGACTTTTAATAAGTGATGACTGTTCAACTGATTCTACCATCGCTATTATTAAAGAGCTAATGCAACATGATAGGCGCATTAATATTGTCAATGAGTCCAGACAAGGCGGAGTAATAAAGAATTTTAACAAGGCTTTAATGCACACTACTGCAGAATATGTACTCCTTTGTGACCAGGATGATATATGGCCTGCAGAACGCTTATCAAAACTTGTTAGTGAGATATCTCGAATTGAAGGTGACAAAGTTAATTCTGAAATAATGATATTTACAGATTTATGTCTCATAGACGAAAAAAATAATACTATCGCTGATGGGTTTTATAGATTTAATAATATTAATCCCGAAAGCAACCTTCAACGAAGGAAGTTGTATTGGAATTCAAGTGTGTATGGATGCACAGTAATAATGAACCGAAAGTTACTTGATGCATCGCTGCCAATTCCTGAATTTGCACATATGCATGATCAGTGGTTAGCGCTTAATGCTAGTCGAGTCGATGGGCTTTATTACTTCGATTATTCTTCTATTTTGTATCGACAACATTCAGGTAATGTGGTCGGGGGAAGTAAAAAAAACTGGTTACAGAAAGCAAAGAGTCTAAATAAAAACCTTGATACTATATCGAAAAGTAAAGCTAATACAATTGCATGTTTAAAACATGAGGCATATAAAAACAATAAAGAATTTAATTATGGCTCCTTAGTCTCTTTTGCATTTAAAGAAGTTTTACCTTCAGTTTTTTCAGGCCAGCGGAAGATTTTTTCTCTGCTAATCTTTATAGGGTTATTAATAAAAAGATGATATACATATTATATTTCGTGAGCCTTTTTATGGTTTACGCTTTTTTGACCCATAGGAAACAGGCGCTTTTTGTTTCTATTTTTTTTACATTTTCTTTTATCGCTTTAAGTTATCCGTCAGGTAATGACTGGATAGGTTATTTCATTAACTATGATTGTCAGGTTAATGATGTATGTCAACCCGGTTTTGTTTTGTTCGAACCTGGCTACAATTTTATTGTAACAACTATAGGATTACTAGGGTTTCAGGCGCTAATAATATTTATTGCGTTTATAAATGTACTGCTGATATATCAATACGCAAAATATTTTGACCACGGCTGCTTTGTTGTAATAGCCATTATGTGTTTGTTTATGTGGAGTATTTACATAGAGGCTATTAGGCAAGCGCTTGCAATGTCCATTGTAATGTATTCGGTCCGAAAATTAATTTGCCGGGAGTTAAAGAAATATATACTTTTAATTTTACTCGCTTCTACCTTTCATATAACAGCCTTGATTGCACTGTTGTTTCTGATACCTGTATACTCTGGCAAGTTAAATAAAATATTAAGTTACGGATTGTTGAGTGTAAGTTGCCTTTTTTTCTTTTTTTCAAGCAGTATATTAAATTTTGCGCTCGGTTTTTTACCGGTTGGCTCAATCGCAAGTCAAAAACTGAATTTCTATTTAAGTTCAGACCAATACAAGCCTATGTTATCGATAGGTTCTGGTTCTGCATTAGATGTCATAATGTTAGTTCTTATTGCTTTTAGTTTTTATAAAGTCAAAAGAAATTTATTATCAAAACATACTAATTTAAACAATATAATATTGCTTGGGTGTTGCCTGTATATTGCTTTTGCTATTTTTATTGGAAAAATGATGCCAGTAATGACACGAATAGGCTGGTATGGTTTCCCTTATGTATTAATATTGCTATACATCCATGTTGGCGAGTCTTTTTACTATAAAAAACTATTAGCGGTAAGAAAAATTAACTTTAGCAAACTTTTTATATACGCTTACTTTGCATTGCAAATTATTCGACCTTTTACCTATGAACACAGCTATTATAACATTATGCATCAGCAAACTATTTTCCAGAATTACGATGCTTTGGATGATGTTTCTCTACGAATAGCAGCGAAAGATAAATGCTTAATTTTGACAAATATGGGTTACAATTATTTATGTAGTATTTAATTTACTTTGACGTGTGACTTATTATCGTAGGCATAACATCATAAAAAATCAATGTATATACAGCAGGTAATCAATGATTAACAATGAACATCGATACATGGTAGTAAGCGCAACCGCATTGGCTTCAGGTGGTGCGCTTACAATACTCCGTCAGTTTGTATCGCATGCATCTAAAGATAATAATAAATTTCTCATCTTTGTTCCCCAAGGATTGCACTTACCTAAATATGATAATATTATTTATATAGAAAATGAGCGTAAGGGATGGTTTAAGCGAATATATTGGGACTGGTTTGGTTGTAAGTCTTTTTTGAAAAAGAAATGCATTAATGTTAAGAAAGTTATTAGTTTGCAAAATTCATCTTTGAATGTGCCATATGAACAGATTATTTATTTGCATCAACCAATACCTTTTTCTGAAATACATTCGTTTTTTAAAAACCTTTCAGTTGATAATTTTAAACTATTTTTATACAAAACTTTCTACTCTTTTTTTATATTTAAATTTGTTAGTAAATCAACGATTTTTGTTGTGCAAACTGATTGGATGAAAACAGGCGTATTAAAGCGTTGTAACAAGCTTTCTCCTGAACAAATCGAGATTATAAAACCCGATATTAAAGCCTTTACCTCCTCAGTCGAGCTGGATGGTTTTATCAAAGAAGAAAATACGCTATTATATCCGGCAACGCCGTTAAGTTATAAAAATCATATGATAATTCTTAAGGCGCTTAGCTTGCTAAAGAAATCATATAATCGGTATGATATAAAATTTAAAGTGACCTTCAATAAGGGGTTATATAAAAATTTTGATGATTACATTGCTCGTAATGCACTGGAAGAAAATGTTGAGTATTTAGGCGTATTATCTTATCAAGATTTACAAAAGATATATGAAAAAGCTACAATAATCGTTTTTCCAAGCTATATCGAATCGTATGGACTTCCACTGATCGAGGCCGCCTCTTTAGGTAAAAAGATAATATGTAGTGATTTACCTTATTCCAGAGATGTTCTTTCAGGATACGAAGGGGCGATTTTTGTGGACTATAACAGTGAAATAAATTGGGCTCAAGAGATTCATACTGCATTGCAACAGGGTTCTGATTATCATTATAAGAAGTTTGAAAATGATAGTCGTTCGTCGTGGCCTCAATTTTTTGAGTTACTTAAATAGGGTTATTATATGTTTAAAAATAAGGTGTTGTTGATAACTGGTGGTACAGGTTCTTTTGGTAATGCTGTGCTTGACCGTTTTTTAGAAACAGATATACGCGAAATTCGTATTTTTTCTCGTGATGAGAAAAAACAAGATGACATGCGTAAAAAATATAATAATCCGAAACTGAAGTTTTATATAGGAGATGTGCGAGACTACTCAAGTGTGCTTAACGCATCGAGAGGAGTTGATTATATTTATCACGCAGCAGCATTGAAGCAAGTTCCTTCCTGTGAATTCCATCCTTTGGAAGCAGTTAAAACTAATGTGTTAGGCACAGAAAATGTCCTTGAAGCGGCGATCGCAAACGAAGTCAAGCGTATTGTATGTCTAAGTACTGATAAAGCAGTTTACCCAATAAATGCTATGGGTATTTCGAAAGCTATGATGGAAAAAGTCATGGTTGCAAAATCACGTAATGTTAATAGCGAAAAAACGGTGATTTGTGGTACTCGCTATGGAAACGTAATGGCATCTCGGGGTTCAGTGATTCCGCTTTTTGTTGATTTAATTAAAGCGGGTAAAGCGCTTACAATTACCGATCCAAACATGACTCGCTTCATGATGACACTTGAGGATGCCGTAGATTTAGTGCTTTATGCTTTTGAACATGGCAATAATGGCGATATTTTTGTACAAAAAGCACCCGCTGCAACCATAGATACTTTGGCTATAGCTCTAAAACAACTCTTAAATGCTGAAAGCCATCCTGTGAATGTGATTGGGACTCGTCACGGAGAAAAATTGTACGAAGCATTACTTAGCCGTGAAGAAATGATCGCAGCGATTGATATGGGTGATTATTATCGAGTACCACCTGATTTACGCGACCTTAATTATGGCAAATATGTTGAGCAAGGCGATCGTCGAATTTCTGAAATTGAAGATTATAACTCTCATAACACAACTCGACTGGATGTTGAGGGCATGAAAACACTGCTCCTTAAACTTCCTTTTATTAGAGCATTACGTGCTGGCGAGCAATACGAATTGGATTCCTAATATGAAGATTCTTATCACCGGAGCTGAGGGCTTCATTGGCCGTAACTTATGTTTACGGCTTCAAGAGGCTGGTTATACTCAATTAATTAAAATTGGTCGTAATTCAACCGCAGAAGACCTTGAAGATGCAGTAAGAAACGCAGATTTTGTTTATCATCTTGCAGGGATAAATAGACCACTGCAAAATGGTGAGTTTATTGAAGGTAACTCCAATTTTACAGCCAAGTTAGTTGAATTGTTAATTGCTAACGGCAAAAGAATTCCACTAATGATCAGCTCCTCAATCCAGGCTGAATTAGATAATCCATATGGTCTGAGTAAAGCATCGTCAGAAAAACATGTTGAACGTTATGCATCGCTTAGCGGTGCATCATATTATATATATCGTTTTCCTAATGTTTTTGGCAAATGGTGTAAACCAAACTATAACTCTTTTGTCGCTACTTTTTGCTACAATTTAGCTCGTGGTCTGGATATTACCGTCAATGATCCCTCTGCCGCAGTTAATCTCGTTTACATTGATGATGTTTGTAGCGAAGCGTTAGAACTTCTTAAAGGTAAATCCGAGAGTGGATATAAAAGTATTAACCCCATTTATTCTACAACAGTAGGTGAAGTTGCTGAACTACTCAAGCGCTTTAAAGCAAGTCGTTCAACGTTAGTTACTGAAAATGTAGGTACGGGTTTCATTCGTGCATTATACTCGACTTGGTTGAGTTATTTACCCGTTGAAGAGTTTTCCTATTCTATTCCCTCTTACGGGGACGCTCGCGGCATCTTTTGTGAAATGTTAAAGACGCCATCTGCGGGTCAGTTTTCATTTTTTACGGCCCATCCTGGAATTACACGTGGGGGCCATTATCACCACTCAAAAAATGAAAAATTTTTAGTGATTCGTGGGCGTGCGTGTTTTAAATTCGAGCATGTAATTACCGGGGAACGTTATGAGATTAACGTTTCATCAGAGAAGTTTGAAATTGTTGAGACGGTACCTGGTTGGACCCATGACATTACTAATATTGGTGGTGATGAATTAATAGTTATGCTTTGGGCAAATGAAATTTTTAATCGTGATTTGCCAGATACAATTGCGAGACCGCTATAATGAAAAAATTAAAAGTTATGTCTGTTGTTGGAACGCGTCCGGAAATTATTCGGTTGTCACGTGTGTTAGCTAAGCTTGATATTCACTGTGAGCATATTCTTGTTCATACAGGTCAGAACTATGATTATGAGTTGAATGAAGTATTTTTCAAGGATCTTGGTGTTAGAAAACCTGATTATTTCTTAAATGCTGCAGGGAAGAACGCGGCGGAAACAATTGGTCAGGTTATTATAAAAGTTGATGAAGTATTGGAATCTGAAAAACCAGAGGCAATGTTAGTTCTGGGTGATACAAATTCATGCATTTCAGCGATTCCCGCTAAGCGGCGTAAAGTACCTATTTTCCATATGGAAGCGGGCAACCGCTGTTTCGACCAACGTGTTCCGGAAGAAACTAACCGACGAATCGTGGATCATACTGCTGATATCAATATGACCTACAGTGATATTGCTCGTGAATACCTCCTGGCTGAGGGCATTCCGGCCGACAGAATCATCAAAACCGGCAGTCCAATGTTTGAAGTGCTTTCATACTATATGCCTCAAATTGATAGTTCGGATGTGTTATCCCGCTTGAATCTTAGTCCCGAAGAGTTCTTCGTTGTAAGTGCACATAGAGAAGAAAACGTGGATTCTCCGAAGCAACTAATCAAGCTGGCGGAAATTTTAAACACCATTGCTGAAAAGTATAATTTGCCAGTCATAGTTTCCACTCACCCTCGTACACGAAACCGAATAAATGAACAAGGAATTCAATTCCATTCAAACATTCATTTGCTTAAGCCTTTAGGTTTCCATGATTACAATCACCTTCAGAAAAATGCACGAGCTGTATTGTCTGATAGTGGAACTATCACGGAAGAGTCTTCAATTATGAATTTTCCTGCTATTAATATTCGGGAAGCTCATGAGCGTCCAGAGGGTTTTGAAGAAGCATCCGTTATGATGGTAGGCCTGGAATGCGAACGTGTACTTCAGGCACTGGATATCCTTGCAACACAGCCTCGTGGGCAAACACGACTTTTACGGCAAGTGAGCGATTACAGTATGCCAAATGTTTCTGATAAAGTTGTAAGGATTATTCACTCTTATACAGATTACGTCAAAAGAGTCGTCTGGAAAGAATATTAATGAAACTAGCTTTAATCATAGATGATTATCTACCCAATAGTACGCGTGTTGGTGCAAAAATGTTTCATGAGTTGGCTCAGGAGTTTATGCAACGTGGACATGATGTAACAGTTATCACACCTGACACCACCTTGCAAAAAGAGGCCTCATTTGACATCTTTCAGGGAGTAAAAACATGGCGCTTTAAAAGTGGACCACTTAAGGATGTTTCGAAAACTCAGCGTGCTATCAATGAAACACTTTTGTCCTTTAGAGGTTGGAGTGCGATCAAAAGTCAGATACACAAAGACACTTTTGATGGTGTAGTTTATTATTCGCCTTCCATTTTTTGGGGAGGCTTAGTGAAAAGAATAAAATCTCGCTGTAAATGTCCTGCCTATCTTATTTTGAGGGATATGTTTCCTCAGTGGGTCATTGATGCTGGCATGCTCAAAGAAGGCTCTTTAATTGAACGTTATTTTCGCTTCTTCGAAAAATACTCCTATCAGCAGGCAAACCGAATTGGGTTAATGTCTGATAAAAACCTTGACGTTTTTAGAGTTTCAAATAAAAGTTATCCATGTGAGGTATTACGGAATTGGGCATCACTCACGCCTGCTGTAATTCCTCAGGGATATGTTTCCGTACGAAAACGGCTTGGCATTGAGAATAAGGTTATTTTTTTCTATGGCGGAAATATTGGGCACGCGCAGGATATGGCCAATCTAATGCGTTTGGTTCGGCGTATGGCTGACCATACCCAGGCGCATTTCTTGTTCGTTGGTCAAGGTGATGAAGTTGAACTAATTAACGAATTATCTAGCGAGTGGTCTTTAACAAACTTCACATATATGCCTTCTGTAGATCAGGAAGAATTTAAAAATATTCTTTCGGAAGTTGATGTTGGCCTGTTTTCGCTTTCAGCTTGTCATTCCTCGCATAATTTCCCTGGCAAGTTATTGGGCTATATGGTACAGGCCTTGCCTATATTAGGAAGCGTTAATGCTGGTAATGATTTACTCGAAATTGTAAATCAAAATTATGCCGGATTCATTCACATCAATGGTGAGGATGACAAACTTTATCAGTCAGCATTACTAATGCTTAATGATATCAATATGCGTCATGAGCTTGGACAAGGAGCTAATCAATTATTGAAGGCGCAGTTTTCTGTCGAATCTGCGGCACAGACGATTGAAATGAGGCTGGAGGCATATAATGCGACTAATTGATAATGACCAACTCGAAGATTTATATAAACAAGCTGAGGAATCAGCGCGCCTGCGTTCTCACCTTTTGATGCACGATTCGCATCAGGATAAAGTACAGCGGTTGTTAATTGCTTTAGTTAAAGGCAGCTTTGTAGAACCCCACTATCATGAACTTTCTCATCAATGGGAAATGTTTGTTGTCATGCAAGGCGAAATACAGGTCTGTTTACACAGCGATAGTGGCGAAGTTATCAAAGAATTTACGGCTGGTGATAGTAGCGGCGTAAAAATCGTGGAATTCTCTCCTGGTGACATACATAGTGTAAAATGTTTGTCCTCCCGAGCGCTCATGATGGAAGTGAAAGAGGGGCCATTTGATCCTTCTTTTGCAAAAGCATTTGTTCGATAGCTTCCTGAAAAGCATCTTCCGCTATCTCCATACCTTGATCCTGAGTTAACATCTAAGCCACATTTCAAGCCGCGCATAAGTCGCGGTGACCACACCTGACAGGAGTATGTAATGTCCAAGCAACAGATCGGCGTTGTCGGTATGGCAGTGATGGGGCGCAACCTGGCGCTCAACATCGAAAGCCGTGGTTATACCGTCTCCGTTTTCAACCGCTCCCGTGATAAGACCGAAGAAGTCATTGCCGAGAACCCAGGCAAGAAACTGGTTCCTTTCTATACGGTGAAAGAGTTCGTTGAGTCTCTGGAAACGCCTCGTCGTATCCTGTTAATGGTGAAAGCGGGCGCAGGTACCGATGCAGCTATCGACTCCCTGAAGCCTTACCTCGAAAAAGGTGACATCATTATTGATGGCGGTAACACCTTCTTCCAGGACACCATTCGTCGTAACCGTGAGCTGTCTGCTGAAGGCTTCAACTTCATCGGTACCGGGGTTTCCGGTGGTGAAGAGGGTGCCCTCAAAGGCCCATCTATTATGCCTGGCGGCCAGAAAGATGCGTACGAACTGGTTGCGCCTATTCTGACCAAAATCGCAGCCGTGGCTGAAGATGGTGAGCCTTGCGTAACCTATATCGGTGCGGACGGTGCAGGCCACTATGTGAAAATGGTGCACAACGGCATCGAATATGGCGACATGCAGCTGATTGCCGAAGCTTACTCCCTGCTGAAAGGTGGTCTGAACCTCTCTAATGAAGAGCTGGCTGAAACCTTTACCGAGTGGAATAAAGGTGAGCTGAACAGCTACCTGATCGACATCACCAAAGATATCTTCACGAAAAAAGATGAAGAGGGTAAATACCTGGTTGATGTGATTCTGGATGAAGCAGCGAACAAAGGTACCGGTAAATGGACCAGCCAGAGCTCTCTGGATCTGGGCGAACCGCTGTCTCTGATCACCGAATCCGTGTTTGCGCGTTACATCTCCTCCCTGAAAGAGCAGCGTGTCGCGGCATCTAAAGTGCTGTCTGGCCCACAGGCTAAACCAGCAGGTGATAAAGCCGAATTCGTTGAAAAAGTGCGTCGTGCACTGTACCTGGGGAAAATCGTTTCTTACGCGCAGGGCTTCTCTCAGCTGCGTGCGGCGTCAGACGAGAACAACTGGGATCTGAACTACGGTGAAATCGCGAAGATCTTCCGTGCTGGTTGCATCATTCGTGCACAATTCCTGCAGAAAATCACCGATGCCTATGCTGAAAACGCCGGTATCGCCAACCTGCTGCTGGCACCGTACTTCAAGAAAATTGCGGACGAATATCAGCAGGCGCTGCGTGACGTGGTTGCCTACGCTGTTCAGAACGGTATCCCGGTTCCGACCTTCTCTGCTGCAGTAGCCTACTACGACAGCTACCGTGCGGCCGTTCTGCCTGCTAACCTGATTCAGGCACAGCGTGACTACTTTGGTGCGCATACTTACAAACGCACCGATAAAGAAGGCGTGTTCCATACCGAATGGATGGAATAAGTTAGCTTACTCGCTGTAATCAAAACCCGGAGCCTGTCTCCGGGTTTTTTTATGCAAAAAATGTCGCCTGTTATTCGAAGTAGTCTGAATCTCGCCCCGCTCGTAGTGATTACTCCTGGTTTGCCTTGACAGTTCAGTTTGCCAGGAGGTACAAAGCCCAACAGTTATGTTTATCGCGATGGTCAGGCGGCCATCAGTACAGTTAACTCACAGAAGTCATTAGCGAATGAAAATAACAATCTCCGGAACAGGGTATGTCGGTCTTTCTAACGGCATTCTGATTGCTCAGAATCATGAAGTGGTTGCGCTGGATATCGTGCAGGCCAAAGTGGATATGCTCAATCAGAAAAAATCGCCGATTGTGGATAAAGAAATCCAGGACTATCTCAGCAATAAACCGCTGAATTTCCGCGCCACGACAGATAAAGAAGATGCATACCGCGATGCGGATTACGTCATCATTGCGACGCCTACTGACTACGATCCTAAAACCAACTACTTCAACACCTCAACTGTAGAAGCGGTGATTAAAGACGTTATCGCGATCAACCCTGATGCGGTAATGGTCATTAAATCGACCATTCCTGTCGGTTTTACCAAATCCATTAAAGAAAAATTCGGTATTGATAATATCTTCTTCTCGCCGGAATTCCTGCGTGAGGGTAGAGCGCTTTACGATAACCTGCATCCTTCGCGTATCGTTATTGGCGAACGTTCTGAGCGCGCTGAACGCTTTGCTGCTCTGCTTCAGGAAGGCGCAGTGAAGAAAGATATTCAGGTGTTGTTTACCGACTCCACCGAAGCTGAGGCGATTAAGCTCTTCGCGAATACCTACCTGGCAATGCGAGTGGCTTATTTCAATGAGCTGGACAGCTATGCAGAGAGCCTTGGACTGAATACCCGCCAGATTATTGAAGGGGTGTGTCTCGACCCGCGCATTGGCAACCACTACAACAACCCGTCATTTGGCTACGGCGGCTATTGCCTGCCAAAAGACACTAAGCAACTGCTGGCAAACTATCAGGCTGTACCGAATAACCTCATTTCGGCGATTGTTGACGCTAACCGTACTCGTAAAGATTTCATCTCCGACTCCATCCTTGCGCGTCAACCGAAAGTTGTTGGTGTGTACCGTCTGATCATGAAGAGTGGCTCCGATAACTTCCGCGCCTCTTCCATTCAGGGGATCATGAAGCGCATTAAGGCGAAAGGGGTTGAGGTTGTTATCTATGAGCCTGCCATGCCGGACGATCAGTTCTTCAATTCCCGGGTGATCCGCGATCTGGATGCCTTTAAGAAAGAAGCCGATGTCATCATTTCAAACCGCATGGCGGAAGAGCTGGCTGATGTAGCGGATAAGGTTTATACCCGCGATCTGTTTGGTAGCGACTGATTCTCTGCTTTATCCTGTAAAAAACCCGGCTGAGTTGCCGGGTTTTTTATTTTCAGACCTTGTAGAATCCGCGGTACCAGTCAACGAAGTTCTTTACTCCGTCTTTGACTGAGGTTTGCGGTTTAAAACCAATCACGTCATACAGTGCTTTAGTGTCTGCGCTGGTTTCCAGTACGTCGCCTGGCTGGAGAGGCAGCATGTTTTTCTCGGCTTTTTTACCCAGCGCGTCTTCCAGCGCGGTGATGTAATCCATCAGTTCTACTGGCGAACTGTTACCGATGTTATAAACCCGGTAAGGCGCTGAGCTGGTTGCCGGGGAGCCGGTCTCAACGGTCCAGTTTGTGTCAGACTGGGGAATAACATTCTGCAGACGAATAATTGCTTCAGCGATGTCATCGATATACGTGAAGTCGCGCTTCATCTTACCGTAGTTGTAAACATCGATGCTTTTGCCTTCAATCATCGCCTTTGTAAACTTAAACAGGGCCATGTCCGGACGTCCCCACGGACCGTACACGGTAAAGAAGCGCAGGCCGGTGGTCGGCAGATTGTAGAGATGCGAATAGGTATGTGACATCAGTTCATTGGCTTTTTTGGTCGCGGCATAGAGTGAGACCGGGTGATCCACGGAATCGTCAGTAGAGAAGGGCATCTTGCGGTTGAGGCCATATACGGAGCTGGATGAGGCATACAGAAGATGCTGCACGTTATTATGGCGGCAGCCTTCCAGCACGTTGAGATGGCCGATTAGGTTGGCATCCGCATAGGCGTGCGGATTTTCCAGGGAGTAGCGTACGCCTGCCTGTGCGGCCAGGTGAATGACGCGATCAAATTTCTCACTGGCGAAAAGCGTGGCCATACCTTCGCGGTCGGCTAATTCCAGCTTGTGGAAGGTGAAACTCTCAGATTTTAACAGTTCCAGGCGTGCCAGCTTCAGGTTGACATCGTAGTATTCATTGAGGTTATCGATACCAACAACCTGATGACCGGCCTCAAGGAGGCGTTTGCTGACATTCGCACCGATAAAACCTGCAGCGCCCGTGACCAAAAATTTCATAGCTTCCCTCATAAACCTTTTTCTTACAGATGCCATAGCGCATCACATGGTGTCTATGATAGCGCGAAGGGTCGAAGTTACATAACCCATCTTTCCGATTTAACTCATCGGATTCTTATAGAAAAATCGCCAGTAACAGATAAACTAAGCAGACATCATTCTGTTTGCCCTTTTTCATCTGTTAGGGATTGTATGACACAAAACAACAATAGCCAGGTCAGTCGAAGCAATGACCCTGAGCAAATTGATTTACTTGATTTAATGCTGCAACTGTGGCGTGGGAAGTGGATGATAGCAACCTTTGTTGTTGTTTTTATCGTCCTGGCAATTGGATATTTATCGGTCGCAAAGGAGAAATGGACCTCCAGTGCGATTATTGCACAGCCTGATGCTGCCCAGATAGCGGCCTATTCAAATGCATTGAACATTCTCTACGGCAGTGCTGCACCCTCAATGCTCGACATTCAAACGCGCGCGATTGGCCGTTTTAATTCTTCGTTCTCGGCATTATCTCAGGCGCTTGAGAATCAGGAGGATCCTGAAAAACTGACCATCGCTCCGACCTCGACTGCACAGCCGCTACCGCTAAGTGTTTCCTACACCAGTACCTCTGCAGAAGCGGCTCAGAAGCAGCTGGCGCAGTACATTCAGCAGGTTGATGAGCAAACTGCGAAAGAACTGGCCGTTGACCTTAAGGACAACATCAAACAGCAGATCAAGACCCTGAATGATTCTCTGCAAAACCAGGAGAAGGTCGCTCAGGAGCAAAAAGATCTGCGTATCAAACAGATTGCAGAGGCACTAAAGAACGCCGAAGCAGCGAAAATTACCTCTCCACAGCTCCAGCAGACACAGGATGTAACTCAAGAGACGTTATTCCTGCTGGGAAGCGAGGGGCTGAAGTCGATGATTGACAATGAAGCTTCTCGTCCCCTGGTCTTCTCAACGGCTTATTACCAGACCAAGCGAAACCTGCTGGATATCCAAAACCTGAACGTAAACCCGGACACCATCCACGTCTATCGTTACGTCATGAAGCCGGATCTGCCAGTCCGTCGCGACAGCCCGAAAAAAGCTGTTATTTTGGTCCTTGCCGTGTTGCTTGGCGCGATGGTCGGTTCTGGCTTCCTGCTTGGCCGCAACGCTTTGCGCAACTACAAACCCAAAGCCTGATTTGCAGATTAAAAAAAACCGGGGAATATCCCCGGTTTTTTTATTTGTGACGTTTGCGAAGATTTTCAATCACCGCCGTCAAATCCAGCTCCTGATCCTGCAGCAGAACCAGCAGGTGGTACATCAAATCAGACGCTTCATTCGTCAGCTCCTCGCGGTCATGTACGGTCGCGGCCAGCGCCGTCTCAACGCCTTCTTCTCCTACCTTCTGTGCGATACGCTTGGTTCCGCTGGCGTACAGCTTCGCGGTGTAGGAACTTTCAGGATCCGCCGTTTTACGCTCTGCCAGCAGCTGTTCCAGTTGATACAGGAACAACCACTGGTGACTCGTCTCGCCGAAGCAGCTGCTGGTGCCCTTATGGCAGGTTGGGCCGATTGGGTTTGCCAGCACTAGCAGGGTATCGTTATCGCAGTCAGGCGCCATGCTGACCACGTTCAGGAAATGACCCGAGGTCTCGCCTTTGGTCCACAGGCGCTGTTTCGTGCGCGAGTAGAAGGTCACTTTGCCGCTGTCGATCGTTTTCGCCAGCGCGTCCTGGTTCATATACCCTAGCATCAGCACTTCGCCTGAGATGGCATGCTGGACAACCACCGGCAGTAATCCGTCAGTTTTTTCCCAGTCCAGCTGCGCCTGTTGTTGCTCTGTTAACATACCCTGATCTCCACGCCCTGGTCGGCCAGGTACGTTTTCAACTCACCAATATTAATAATCTGTTTGTGGAACACGGACGCGGCCAGCGCGCCGTCCACGTTCGCATCGCGGAAGGCTTCGAGGAAGTGTTCCATGGTGCCCGCGCCGCCGGAGGCAATCAGCGGAACGTGGCAGACCGCACGGACTTTTTTCAGCTGCTCGAGGTCATACCCGTTACGCACGCCGTCCTGGTTCATCATGTTGAGGACAATCTCGCCCGCGCCACGCTTCTGCACTTCCTGCACCCAGTCGAGCGTTTCCCACTGCGTCACGCGCGTGCGGCTTTCATCCCCGGTGTACTGGTTTACGTGGTACTTGCCCGTTGCGGCGTCATACCAGGTGTCGATCCCAACCACAATACACTGCACGCCAAAACGATCGGCGAGGCGGGTAATGAGCTCCGGGTCGGCCAGGGCAGGGGAGTTGATAGAAATCTTGTCGGCGCCAAAGGAGAGAATTTTGGCGGCATCGTCAGCGGACTTAATCCCGCCCGCCACGCAGAATGGAATGTCGATCACTTCTGCCACGCGTGCCACCCAGCTTTTGTCGACCACGCGGCCATCGCTGGATGCGGTGATATCATAAAAGACCAGCTCGTCGGCGCCTTCATCGGCATAGCGTTTTGCCAGCGGGACGATGTCGCCAATGATCTCGTGGTTACGGAACTGCACGCCTTTCACGACCTGACCATCGCGTACGTCAAGACAAGGAATTATCCGTTTTGCCAGCATTGAATCGCCTCCGTCACAGTAAATTTACCTTCCAGCAGGGCCCGGCCCACAATCACGCCCTGCACACCGGTACCGCGCAGCGCGGCCACGTCCTCTATATCACCGATACCGCCAGAAGACTGGAACGCTACCTGCGGATAACGCGCGCAGACCTCTTCATACAGCGAGACGTTGGACCCCGCCAGCGTTCCGTCCCGGGAGATGTCCGTGCACAACACGTGCTTCAGACCAACGGGAAGATAGATATCGACCAGCTCTTCCAGCGTCACGCCGGAATTTTCCTGCCAACCGCTAACGGCCACCTGCTTATTACCCTGTTCATCAATACGCACGTCCAGGGCCAGGACCAGGGCATCGGCACCAAAGCGGCGGAACCAGCCTTTCACGGTCTCAGGATCTTTCACGGCGGTTGAACCCACCACCACGCGAGCCACGCCAGCGTCCAGCAGCGCCGCAACGTCATCTTCAGTACGCACGCCGCCGCCGACCTGGACGGGCACATCAACACCCGCAACAAGTTGTTTAAGCAGCGGGATCTGGCGTTTCGCCGGGTCTTTCGCGCCCGTTAAATCCACCAGGTGCAGTACCTGCGCACCCTGGGCGGCATAATCCTGCAGACGCGGCAGCGGGTCATTTCCGTAGTCGCGCTGCTGGCCGTAATCGCCCTGATGCAGACGGACAACCGTACCGTCAATTAAATCTAATGCGGGAATAATCATCACATCTCCAGGAAGTTTTTCAGCAGCTGCGCGCCCGCGGCGCCAGAGCGCTCCGGGTGAAACTGCACGCCGAAGAAATTGTCTTTCTGTACGGCCGCCGTGAACGCCTCACCGTAGGTGCACTGGGCGATCGTATTCACGTTCACGGGCATGGCGTAGCTGTGCACGAAGTAAAAATACGCGCCGTCTTCGATGCCGCGAAACAGCCGATCGCCCGCTTTGGCGTAAACGCGGTTCCAGCCCATATGCGGCAGAGGCAGGCCGCGATCGGTCATTTTCGGCACGTCTTCATCAATAATGCCCAGCAGGTCGACGCCGTTGCTCTCTTCGCTGCGGCGGCCCAGGATCTGCATGCCCAGACAAATGCCCAGCACCGGCTGGGTACAGGCTTTGATCAGGTCGACCAGCTCGCGTTCGCGAATCTGATCCATCGCCGCCTGCGCGGTGCCCACGCCCGGTAAAAAGAGTTTGTCGGCGCGCAGCACCACGTCCGGGTCACGGCTTACCACCGGCTCATAGCCGTGGCGCGCAATCGCCGATTTGACGGAGTTCAGGTTGGCGCATCCGGTATCCAGAATGACCACGTTCATTACAGCACTCCTTTCGATGAAGGCAGGGCGTCACCTTCCACGCGAATTGCCTGGCGCAGGGTACGACCAAAGGCTTTAAACAGGCTCTCCACGCGATGGTGGTCATTCTTGCCCTTGGTCTTCAGGTGCAGCGTCAGGCCCATGGTGTAGGACAAGGAGCGGAAGAAGTGCTCCACCATTTCGGTGCTCAGATCGCCCACGCGCTGGTAGGTGAAATCAGCTTTGTATTCCAGGTGCGGACGGCCGGAGATGTCCATCGCGCAGCGCGCCAGACACTCGTCCATCGGCAGGACAAAGCCGAAACGGTTAATGCCGCGCTTGTCGCCGAGCGCCAGCTTCAGGGCTTCACCCAGCGCCAGGCCGGTATCTTCTACGGTGTGATGATCGTCTATGTAGAGATCGCCTTTTACCGTAATTTCCATGCGGAAACCGCCGTGGGTAGCAATCTGGTCCAGCATGTGATCGAAGAAACCGACGCCGGTGTGGATCTTGCTGCCGCCTTCACGGTCCAGCCAGACCTTCACATCAATCTGCGTCTCTTTGGTGTTGCGCTCAACGTGGGAATAGCGGTCGCGTTTTGTCAGCTGTTCGCCAATCTTCGCCCAGTTAAGGTTGTTACGGTCGTAGCGCAGCCCCGCGATGCCCATGTTTTCCGCCAGCGTAATATCGGTGATGCGATCGCCGATAACATAGCTGTTGGTTTTATCCAGCACATCTTCAGCCAGGTAGCGCTCTACCAGCTTCACCTTTGGCTTACGGCAGTCACAGTCGTCGGCTGGCATGTGCGGGCAAATCAGCACTTCATCAAATACCACGCCCTGAGAGGTCAGCACCTGCATCATCAGATTATGCGGGCCGTCAAAGTCCGCCTGCGGGAAGCTGTCGGTACCCAGACCATCCTGGTTGGTGATCATCACCAGCTTAAAGCCTGCTTTTTGCAGCTTGAGCAGCACCGGGATCACGTCCGGTTCAAAAGCCAGCTTGTCGAATCGGTCGACCTGAAAATCGGCTGGTGGCTCCGAAATAAGGGTGCCGTCACGATCGATGAAAAGGATCTTCTGGGTCATACTTTCTCCGCTTTCAGGGCGTCAATCACGCGCTGGCTCTCTGCACGGGTGCCTACGGTAATGCGCAGGCACCCGCTCAGAGAAGGTTGTTTATTCTGGTCTCGTAAGATAATGCCCTGATCCCATAAAGATTTAAATACGGCACTCGATGCGGTGAAGCGTACCAGGATGTAGTTAGTTTCCGAGTCGAATACCTGCTCCACGCAAGGGATATCCTTCAGGGCGGTCACCAGATACTGACGTTCCTCCAGAATTTGCGCCACGCGCTCGCGCATCGCGTTGATCCCCTGTGGCGTCAGCGCCTGTGCCGCAATATCGGCAACCGGCGTTGAGAGCGGGTACGGGGCGATCACTTTCAGCAGCAGGTCGATGACCTCTTTATTCGCCAGGGTGAATCCGCAGCGCAGACCCGCCAGGGCAAAGGCTTTCGACAGCGTACGCAGCACCACCAGGTGCGGATACTCTTCCAGCCAGCCTGCCAGCGTCGCCTGCGGGCAAAACTCGATGTAGGCTTCGTCTGCCACCACCAGAGCTTTACCGCGCGTCATCTCCAGCAGGGTGCGAATATCCTGCGGGTTGATAATCTGTCCGGTCGGGTTGTTCGGGCTACAGACAAAGACGACTTTTACGCCATCGAGATTGTCGGCAATGCCCTGCAGATCCAGCTGCCAGTTCTCCAGCGCCTGCACGTTGCGGCACGCTACGCCGAAGGTTTCCGCGCTGACGCTGTACATGCCGTAGGTCGGCTGGCAGTACATCACCGCGTCTTTGCCCGGCTCGCAGAAGGCGCGGATCAGCAGTTCAATGCCCTCATCCGCACCTCGGCTGACCAGCACCTGCTCTGGCTTCACTCCCGCATACTGCGCGTAGTTTTCAATCACGGCCTTCGGCTGACACTCCGGATAGCGGTTCAGCGTTTGCTGCGACAGCTCAAACTGCACCGCCGTCGGGAATTCGTTGGCGTTCAGCCAGACATCTCCTTTGCCTCCGAGACGACGCGCGGACTGATAAGGCGTCAGGCGACGGACATTTTCGCGGGCTAATTCTTCAATGTTCATGCTTGCTCCTTCAGGGCTGCAACGCGCAGCGTAACGGCATTTTTGTGGGCGGTCAGCCGCTCGGCGGCGGCCAGGGTTTCAATAGTAGACGCCAGTGACGCAAAACCTTCGCGGGAGAGTTCCTGCACGGTCATGCGTTTCTGGAAATCCGCCAGGCCCAGGCTCGAACAGGTAGAGGTGTAGCCATACGTGGGCAGCACGTGGTTGGTGCCGGAGGCGTAATCGCCCGATGACTCCGGTGACCAGTCGCCGAGGAACACCGAGCCCGCGCTGGTAATGCTGTCGACCAGATCGCGCGCGTTGCGGGTCTGAATGATCAGGTGCTCCGGGCCGTACTGGTTGGAGATGGCAATACACTGGTCCAGGTCGCGCGCCACAATCAGGCGGCTGGCCGCTAGCGCCTGGCGTGCCGTGTCGGCGCGGGGCAGGTCGGCAAGCTGGCGTTCAACGGCTTCGCCCACGCGTTTCGCCATATCGGCATCCGGCGTCAGCAGGATGACCTGCGAGTCCGGGCCGTGTTCCGCCTGAGAAAGCAGGTCTGAGGCGACGAAGTCCGGCGTTGCGCCGCTGTCGGCAATCACCAGCACCTCAGACGGGCCGGCAGGCATATCGATGGCCGCGCCGTCCAGACGCTGGCTGACCTGGCGTTTGGCTTCGGTCACATACGCATTGCCCGGGCCAAAAATTTTGTCGACCTTAGGAATGGAGTCTGTGCCGAACGCCAGGGCCGAAATCGCCTGCGCGCCGCCCACTTTATATACCGCCTGCACGCCGCACAGCTTCGCCGCATAAAGGATCTCGTCGGCAATCGGTGGCGGTGAGCACAGCACCACTTTCTGACACCCGGCAATTCGCGCGGGTGTCGCCAGCATCAGTACGGTGGAGAATAGCGGGGCAGAGCCGCCGGGAATATAGAGTCCAACGGACGCAACCGGGCGCGTGACCTGCTGGCATCGCACGCCGGGCAGGGTTTCAACATCCACGGTCTGCAGCTTTTGCGCGGTGTGGAAGGTATCAATGTTTTTCACCGCGACGGCCATCGCCTGCTTGATGTCGTCACCCAGACGGTTGCTGGCCTCAATGATTTCCTGCTCGGTTACCTGTAATGCGCCGACTTCCGTCTTGTCAAACTTCGCGCTGTATTCACGCAGCGCGTCATCGCCGCGGGCTTTTACGTTGTCCAGGATCTCGGCCACGGTGCGTGAGATGCTTTCGGAGGCGGAAATCGCCGGGCGCATCAGCAGCTCGCGCTGCTGTGCGTCGCTACAGGTATTCCAGTCGATGATTGTGTTAAAGCTCATGGCCATTACTCCATCATCTTCTCAATAGGCAGCACCAGGATGGAGCTTGCGCCCAGCGCCTTCAGTTTTTCCATGGTTTCCCAGAACAGGGTTTCGCTGCTCACCATGTGCATCGCCACGCGCTGCTGATCGCCCGCCAGCGGCAGGATGGTTGGACGCTCAGCGCCCGGCAGCAGGGCAATCACTTCATCCAGACGCTCGGTTGGGGCGTGCATCATGATGTATTTGGACTCACGCGCCTGAATCACGCCCTGAATGCGGGTCAGCAGCTTGTCGATCAGCTGTTGCTTGGCATCGGCCATGTCGCCGTCGCGCTGAATCAGGCACGCTTTAGAGCGGTAGATCACTTCCACTTCGCGCAGACCGTTGGCTTCCAGCGTCGCGCCGGTAGAGACGAGGTCACAGATGGCGTCCGCCAGACCCGCACGCGGCGCCACTTCAACGGAGCCGTTCAGCAGGCAGGATTTAAACTGCACGCCTTTCTGGTCGAGATAACGCTTTAACAGGTGAGGGTAAGAGGTGGCAATACGTTTGCCGTTCAGCGCGGCCGGGCCGTCCCACGCTTCGTCAACCGGCGTAGCCAGCGACAGGCGGCAGCCGCCGAAGTCCAGACGACGCAGGGTGAAATAACGCGGATCTTCGCCCTGCGCGCGGCGGGTCAGCAGCTCTTCTTCCAGCACGTTTTCCCCGATGATGCCGAGGTCAACGACGCCATCCATGACCAGGCCGGGAATATCGTCATCACGCACGCGCAGAATGTCGATGGGCATGTTTTCAGCCAGAGCAATCAGGCGCTGGGTGTGCAGGTTAATTTTAATCCCGCAGCGGGCCAGCAGTTCGCGTGAATCGTCGCTCAAACGGCCTGATTTTTGAATAGCTATGCGTAAGCGTGAGTTATCTAACATTCTTTATTCCTCGTTAACCTGTTTTAACCTGTCTGAATTCGGTCCAAAAAAAAGCCCCCGGAAGAAGATCTTCCGGGGGCTTTTTCATGCGTTCATGCACCACTGGAAGATCCAAACGTCTTCCAGCACACATCGCCTGAAAGACTAGTCAGGATGATGGTGATGATGGTGGTGTTTAAATTGAACGCGTGTCATATAAATTCTCGATGAATGCTTATTCATTTGATGTCTTTTAACCTAAACCAGTTGTACGACATATTGCAAGGGCTTTTTTTGATCATTAATTCATTTCATATTGATGCTATGAATTGTGTGTTCTGCCGGGCTGGCGTAGCCTTATAAAAGACGAGTAAGAGTCAGGAGAATTCGCATGAAAAAGGTCGCGATTGTCGGTTTAGGATGGCTGGGAATGCCGCTGGCGATGTCATTAGCCGCGAAAGGCTGGCAGGTGACCGGGAGCAAAACCACGGCGGATGGGGTAGAGGCAGCGCGCATGTGCGGTATTGACGGCGTTGAGCTGCGCCTTGAACCGGAGCTGGTGTGTGATGCTGACGATCTGGACACGCTGATGAACGTCGATGCGCTGGTGATCACGCTCCCCGCGCGGCGCAGTGGCCCGGGCGAGTCGTTTTATCTGCAGGCGATGCAGGAGATCGTCGACAGCGCGCTGGCGCACCATGTTCCGCGCATCATTTTTACCAGCTCGACGTCGGTCTATGGCGAGGTTGAGGGCGTTGTTAAAGAGAGTTCAGAGCGCCGTCCCGTTACGGCGAGCGGTCAGGTTCTGAAAGAGCTGGAAGACTGGCTGCATAATCTTCCCGGCACGCAGGTCGATATTGTACGTCTGGCGGGGCTGGTGGGCCCTGGCCGCCATCCGGGACGCTTTTTTGCCGGTAAGTCTGCGCCAGACGGCCAGCATGTCGTCAATCTTGTGCATCTTGACGATGTTGTAGGCGCGATTGAGCTACTCTTACAGGCTCCGAAAGGTGGACACATCTATAATATATGTGCACCTTCTCATCCGGCGCGCAGCACGTTTTACCCGCTGATGGCACGTCAGCTGGGCCTGGCGGCACCGGTTTTCGGTGAGGCAAAGGATGACAGTAAAGGCAAAATTGTTGATGGCAATCGCATTTGTCATGAGCTGGGGTTTGAGTATCAGTATCCCGATCCGCTGGTGATGCCCATGGAATAAGACCCGCAGCGGAGACGATCGCGCACCAGAAGGGGGCGAGCATGAAACCGCTGCTGGATGTTCTTATTATTCTGGATGCTCTGGAAAAAGAGGGGAGCTTTGCCGCTGCGTCAGCAAAGCTCTACAAAACCCCATCTGCGCTGAGCTATACCGTTCAAAAACTGGAAAGCGATCTCAATATCCAGATCCTCGATCGCTCCGGACACCGCGCACGTTTCACCCGTACCGGACAGATGCTGCTGGAAAAAGGCCGTGAAGTCCTCCATACCGTTCGTGAACTCGAAAAACAGGCCGTAAAACTCCATCAGGGATGGGAAAACGAGCTGGTTATTGGCGTGGATGATACCTTTCCGTTTTCTCTCCTGACGCCGCTGATTGAAGCCTTCTATCAACACCACAGCGTGACCCGGCTTATCTTTATCAACGGCGTGCTGGGTGGCTCCTGGGATGCCTTAACGCAGGGCAGGGCGGACATTTTCGTCGGTGCGCTCCATGAGCCTCCCCAGCTGAGTGATTTTGGTTTTGCCCGGCTGGGCGTGCTCGATCAGGTATTTGCCGTAGCGCCTCATCACCCGCTGGCTCAGGAACCCGAGCCGCTTAACCGTCGCGTGATTAAAGGCTACCGCGCCATCGTGGTCGGGGACAGCTCTCGTCCGGAATGCTCGGTCTCCTCGCAGCTGCTTGATGAGCAGGAGGCCATTACCGTTTTCGACTATAAAACCAAGCTGGAACTGCAAATAAGCGGCCTGGGCTGCGGCTATTTACCGCGCTATCTGGCGCAGCGGTTTATTGACAGCGGCGCGCTTGTTGAAAAACAGGTACTTGCTCAAAGCAGTAATGAATCGGTATGGGTAGGCTGGAATGAACAAACTGCCGGGCTTGCAAGCGCCTGGTGGCGAGACGAGATTTTAGCAAATAGTGCTATCGCCGCCGTTTACTCTCAGCCCGGCGTCCAGAAATCAGCCAGTTAGCAAAAAGAAAAACGGACCGGGCGTTGCAAAGTATTGCCTTTTGTATCCGTTGTGGGGCAAAATGCGGCCGCTGCAACCAAATGAATAATCGACGATATAAAAGGCGTCGGTTATTTTTTTTTGCATGTACGAAACGAAACTAAAAACCAAGAGGCCGGGCTTCGTACCGGATAGATATTTACTAAAATCCGACAGTTGTTGTCGCTGAGGAAGAAAGAAATGGGGCACTTTTTCGCTTACGTGGCGGTTATCACCGTAAAGGAGAATAACTATGTCGCATAACGCAACTCCAAACACCTCTCGCGTGGAATTACGTAAAACGCTTACGTTGATTCCGGTTGTTATGATGGGCCTTGCCTATATGCAACCGATGACGCTGTTCGATACATTCGGTATCGTATCGGGCCTCACAGACGGTCATGTGCCGACGGCTTATGGCTTCGCGCTGATTGCGATCCTCTTTACCGCGCTGAGCTACGGTAAACTGGTGCGCCGCTATCCGTCTGCTGGTTCTGCCTACACCTATGCCCAGAAATCCATCAGCCCGACAGTTGGCTTTATGGTGGGCTGGTCTTCGCTGCTCGACTATCTGTTCGCGCCGATGATCAACATTCTGCTGGCAAAAATTTATTTTGAAGCGCTGGTGCCGTCGATTCCATCCTGGATGTTCGTCGTGGCGCTGGTGGCCTTTATGACTGCCTTTAACCTGCGCAGCATTAAGTCCGTTGCCAACTTTAACTCCGTGATCGTCGTCCTTCAGGTTGTCCTGATTGCCGTTATTCTTGGCATGGTGATTTACGGTGTGTTCCACGGTGAAGGTGCCGGCACTCTGGCGAGCAGCAAGCCGTTCTGGTCTGGTGATGCCCATGTGATCCCGATGATTACCGGGGCAACCATTCTGTGCTTCTCCTTTACCGGATTTGACGGCATCAGCAACCTGTCTGAAGAAACGAAAGACGCAGAGCGCGTGATCCCTCGTGCAATCTTCCTGACGGCGCTGATTGGTGGTCTGATCTTTATTTTCTCGACCTATTTCCTGCAGCTGTACTTCCCGGATATCTCCCGCTTCAAGGATCCGGATGCGTCTCAGCCGGAAATCATGCTCTATGTGGCGGGTAAAGCGTTCCAGGTTGGCGCGCTGATCTTCTCCACCATTACCGTACTGGCGTCCGGTATGGCCGCGCATGCAGGCGTTGCGCGTCTGATGTACGTGATGGGTCGCGATGGCGTATTTCCGAAAAGCTTCTTCGGCTACGTTCATCCAACCTGGCGTACCCCGGCGATGAACATCATCCTGGTCGGTGCCATTGCGCTGCTGGCGATTAACTTTGACCTGGTGATGGCAACGGCGCTGATTAACTTCGGTGCGCTGGTGGCGTTCACCTTTGTGAACCTGTCGGTTATCTCTCAGTTCTGGATCCGTGAAAAGCGTAACAAGACGCTGAAAGACCACTTCCAGTATCTGTTCCTGCCGATGTGCGGTGCCCTGACCGTGGGCGCGCTGTGGGTTAACCTGGAAGAGAGCTCTATGGTGCTTGGCCTGATTTGGGCGGGTATCGGCCTGATTTACCTGGCCTGCGTCACGAAGAGCTTCCGTAACCCGGTTCCACAGTACGAAGACGTCGCGTAATCACTTTGCCACATGCAGTAATTATCCTTAATGCCAGTCACTGACTGGCATTTTTACGTCATTTGAAACCCTAGCCAGGCTAGCGGGTCAGTAAGGCTATCAGCTTAGAGTCGGTTATTAAAACTCTTTTTGATTTGTTAACTATTTGTAGTCCGGCAACTGCAAGAGTCAAACCAGAAATCAAAAGGGGGCTTCAATATGAGGCGAAAAGAACTTAGCGTACATCCGACAGAACTCTAGATATAACATATTTTTGCTCCGGACAATTGGCGGGATCTTGAGAAATCTATGTGAATTGCTGTATGAGGAGTTTGGTGACCTGAATTACAAATACAGAAACAGGTGGTTCTGATTCCGTTACGATGTGAATGCGGTAGGTAAAAATACGGCGAATATACAGAAATAATTAAAATATCCTTTTAAAAAGGATAAAGTGTGAAATCAGTTATCACTATCATATCTTATTAACCCGTTCACGGACCGTTAGTAACAAAAAAGATGACAAATATCTGATTTTATGCGCCTGCTATGGCACAACCGGTAATAAGTCCTTACTAACCACATTTCTATAACCTGCGATATAGTCGGAGGTTATTTTATCCTACTTTTATTAGGCTTTATTCAGTAAATAGCGGGGAGGTGGAAAGAGAGCTGAGCTTTTGTAATTCAATAATGTGAATTTGCTACTGAGGAAAGAGTGGAAGCAGAAATTAAGATGAAATAGTGAGGCCCTTATAAAAGACCCCACTGTTCAATAAATGCTAGAGTGTAACGTGCTTGTCTAGTGGCAATCCATAAATGCTTCACAAAGAGTAATTAATTTATAATTCTTTGTATCAATGAACATATCAAAGGGAAGATCTGGAATTCCTTTCATTATTTCGCTATGCCCTGATTTGTAGATACCAATGACTTGTTGCCTGAATTTCAATGTTGAAAGTTCAGGAGTATGAAGAATGTCAGCAAGTTTTTCAACTGGCGCAGTGTCAGCGCATACTGCGGAGTCATTGGATGCGAAAATGACTGGCCCCCTCTGCTGTTGTAAAAATTCAGTAATTTCATCTTCGGGAATGGTGGTTGAAACACAGGTTGAATAATTCACCACTGTGTCAATATCAGACGAAATACCTTCATGAGTTGAGCCCAGTTTTATGAGGTTAAAACCATATCCTAAATTTACACCCCGGTCATTTATCATAGCTCCACTTGTAGCAGTATAGGTGGCTGAAGAAAGTCCTAAAATATCACTTTGATACAAGATCGGTTTTTTGTTAATGATTTTTTCTGATGCTACTCCTGTGCTGTTAACACGAACCTGTTTTATCGAGTTTCTGGATATAATATAAGAACAAATACCATCTTCATTGATGTTCATATTTCTGCAAAGATTAGCATAGAATAAATCATTATCTTTTTGGATGACCTTTTGGGCATTCATGGCAAAAGCTTCAAACCATAATGCTTTCAATTGCCCATTAGCTTCAATAGCAGAATATACAGGTAAACTATATTCCTCTGAACCTATAGCTATCCCATTGTTAGTTTGTTTAATTCCATCATTTAATGATGGGTAGTTCCAAAGTTGCGACGCATAGGCAAAGAAATCTTTAGTCCGACCAAGTTCGTAATTTTTTATCAATTTGCCCTTTTTACTGTCGAGTAAGCTGCTTCCAAACCCTAACTCTTTCACCGCTGCGCCAGATAAATCGAGGACAGTTGGCCAGACATCGAGTAAAGTGCCTTCAGTATTATTAACAGTAGGTTTCAAGTCTTTTTTGATAATAACGAAACGGTTTCTTCTCTCCTGGCTCACCTTATCGAGGAGAGGAGAGGCACTATTTGCCATCATTAGATGATCTGATACCAGTACGACGATAGTATTCTCGAACCAGGGACTATTCGTTATTCGATTTATAAAATCAGTCAGCAGATAATCTGAACAAGCCACTGAGGCAAGCATAGGATACTGCTCATTCTTAGGTACATGATTCTCACAGGCTTTCAAAAATGTCCCTTCCGGGGAGTGCGTATTTACTGTCAGGAGCGATAGCAGGAACGGTTGCTTCTGCTGGGACATACGTGAAAATTCATCCCATGCATGCTTAAGCAATAAGTCATCATGAATTCCCCATCCACTGACATCATCAGGTGTGGCAAGAAGGTTTTCCGCGAAATAATTTTTATCGTGCTGCGATTGCCAACCATGTTGCTCGAGGAATTTATCCCCCCCAGCGAATTCTTTCTGACTACCACGAATAAATTCGGTCTGATAGCCTTGAGTTCCAAACCATGAAGCTACACAGTCAGCCTTACCCAGGAAGTTGACGAAGCTCGCTCCAGAATTACCTTGTTCCATGATAAGTGGAATACCGCATTGAGTATTTACTAATCCCGCCATGGTCCATCCTATGCCCCGGATTGGTGGTTGACGTATGTTGGTAAACTGCATGTATTTATTTGCAAGCGCGCTCAGGCCTGGCGTGTAATTTGTTCCATCCAGGCTCTGGAATGTGTTTTCAAGACTTTCGGCATAAATAAAAACGTAATTATATTTTTTATCTAATTGCGCAGTTGCTTTTTTATATTCTTTTTTTACTGCGGCGGCATTACCATCATTAAAGAAGGTGTCTTTGGTTGAGTTGTAAATGTTCGAAATAAACTGTGATGGAATTATACTGATTAAAATGAGAGACCAAATGAATGTTGTTTTTTTTAGGGGGAGTAAGTCCTTTTTTTTGTATTTTAAATATACGCTACATGCAAGTGTTGCCAAAATGATAATAATAAATATCAATCCGACTTGTAACTTGCTGTAAATATCATCAAGTGATGTGCCTTGTGCTGTATTAAATAACTGGTAATAAACGGCGTCGGTGACACCATAGCCAGTAAACATGTTTGAAATATACCAAAAAGCAAACAGTACGAAAATAATGCTAGTGGTAATTGATTTTAAAAAGATCCATCTGTGAGATGAAATAGCAAATACAAGTAGTGCAAAGAGTTGTAAGTAAATCATTTTAGAGGCTTTAAAAGTAAGTTAATCTGTTATCATGTAAGTTGCGATTTTATCATGATTTTTTGGGGCAATGAATGTCTTATGACATTTTTCTGCCATAAAAATGTCATAAATACTCTCTGATACCCCACTTATATGAACGTGAGGCCATGTCATTCGGGCTTAAACAATCTCTTGTGCATACTGATACAGGGCTTTCAACAGCGCCTGTTTCTCAGCATTCCCTTCATACTGGCTATAAAGCATTTCCAGCTCCTGGGCATAGCTGTTAAGAAACTCCTGAGTAAAGACATTGCGACGATGCTGCAGCCAGCGATCCTGCTCTGCCTCGTCCAGCGTGCCGGGGAAGTTACGCGCGCGGTAGTTAAACATCAGCTTTTCGATGCGTTTATCAGCGAAAGTAATATCCAGCGCCGGTAAGTTACGCGGCTCGGTTTGCAGAACGATATTCATCGCCGCACGGTCGGCGTCGCTGAAGAAGCCGTTGTAGAGTTGGGCATCCACGTTTTCAGACGGCACGAACGGCTCCGCCTCGGCAAAGATAGCAACCACTTTCTCGCGCACCTGCGGGTTTTCGCGCAGCACTTTCAGGTTATCGAGGCAGTGCTGACGGTTAATGCCCAGTCTGTCCGCATCTTCCGGGCGCAGCGTGTTCGCCTGCGCCAGTACCGGACATTTATTGATATGCACCAGTTTGACCGGCACCGCAGGCAGATCGCCGAGTTCATTTTTCGGGGTATAAAGCCGTTCGCGCAGGGTATCGCTGTCGAACTCAAGCAGCGGCGAAATATCGCCAGCTAAATCCACCATGATGACCGCATTACGGTTGTCCGGATGCCACGCCAGCGGGGCGACCCAGCTGGTATTGCCGCGCCAGGCGCCAAACATGCCGGAGATATGCACCAGGGGTTTCATCTGCGGTACGTCGATAAGGGTCATGAGCTTCTGCTTGCTGCGGTGGCTCAGTAGATACTCAAACAGCCGGGGCTGCGCGCTTTTCACCAGCTTCGCCATGGCAATGGTGGCATAGACGTCCGCCATCGCGTCGTGGGCATTGCTGTGCTCGATGCCGTTGGCGCACGTCAGGTGTTCCAGCCGGAAGCTCGTCAGCCCTTCCTCATTTTCAGGCCAGTTAATGCCCTCTGGACGCAGGGCATAACAGGCGCGCATGATGTCGAGCAAATCCCAGCGTGAATTGCGGTTCTGCCAGCTCCAGGCATAGGGATCGTAGAAGTTGCGATAAAAGATGTTGCGCGTCACTTCGTCATCGAAGCGGATGTTGTTGTAACCGACCACGCAGGTATTGGGGACGGTAAACAGATCGTGGATGCGTCGGGCGAATTCTGCCTCGTTAACGCCTTTTTCCCGCGCTTCCTGAGGGGTGATCCCGGTGACCATGACCGCGCCGGGCTGCGGCAGATAGTCATCCGCAGGCTTGCAGTAAAAGACCTCGGGCTCGCCAATGATGTTGAATTCGTCGTCGGTACGGATGGCGGCAAACTGCGCCGGTCGGTCCAGCGCCGGGTGCGTGCCAAAGGTTTCGTAATCGTGGAACAAAAAAGTCGGGCGAGCGGCAGAGTCAGACACCAGTAATACCATCCTGTTAAAAAATGACGTCACTATGGTAAACGATCGTGCGGGTCAGACCGAATAAAAAGCACCGCCGCGTCGCAAATTTGCGCGCCAGCTTCAGAGAAAAATCTGCGTTCTGTCACATTTTTTTGCAATTAAGCCAGGTAACGACATCAGAACTCCCGTAAAAAGGTCATCGATTTTTAATGACCTGAGGATATACCGTTGAAACGCCGTCTGTTTATTGCTGTTTCTTTACTCGCTTCGAGTGTCTCATCTGCTTTTGCGGCCGAACCACTGGATTTTTCGCCGCAGCCTCCGGCCATTCAGGCTGGCTCCTGGGTGCTGATGGACTACACGACTGGTCAGATCTTAACGGCGGGCAATGAACATCAACAACGTAATCCGGCGAGCCTGACCAAGCTGATGACGGGGTATGTGGTTGATCGGGCCATTGATAGCCATCGCATTACGCCGGACGACATTGTCACCGTCGGGCGTGACGCGTGGGCAAAAGGCAACCCGGTTTTTGACGGCTCGTCGCTGATGTTCCTGAAAGAGGGCGATCGCGTCTCCGTGCGTGATTTAAGCCGCGGTCTGATCGTCGATTCCGGCAACGACGCCTGCGTGGCGCTGGCCGATCACGTGGCGGGCGGCCAGCCGCAGTTTGTGAAGATGATGAACGACTACGTGCAGAAGCTGAACCTGCGCGATACGCACTTTGAAACCGTCCACGGGCTGGACGCGCCGGGCCAGCACAGCTCGGCCTATGACCTGGCCGTACTTTCCCGCGCCATCATTCACGGCGAGCCTGAGTTTTACCATATGTACAGCGAAAAGAGCCTGACCTGGAACGGGATCACCCAGCAAAACCGTAACGGCCTGCTGTGGGATAAAACCATGAACGTGGACGGGCTTAAAACGGGACACACCTCGGGAGCGGGCTTTAACCTGATTGCGTCCGCCGTTGACGGGCAGCGCCGTTTAATCGCGGTGGTGATGGGGGCGGACAGCCCGAAAGGACGTGAGGACCAGGCCCGGAAACTGCTGCACTGGGGTCAGCAGAACTTCGATACGGTGCAAATCCTGCATAGCGGTAAAAAAGTGGGGACAGAGCGTATCTGGTACGGCGATAAGGAGCAGGTGAAACTGGGCACCGACCAGGACTTCTGGCTGGCCCTGCCGAAAGCGGAAGTGCCGAACATCAAGGCCAAATACGTGCTGGATAAAAAAGAGCTGGAAGCGCCGATTGCTGCGCATCAGCGGGTCGGGGAGATCCAGCTCTATGACCGTGACAAGGTGGTGGCGCACTGGCCGCTGGTGACGCTGGAAGCCGTTGATAAAGGCGGACTGTTCTCTCGCATGAGCGATTATCTGCATCACACGCTCTAGCGGTTGATGAGCAGACTGGCAGGGTTGCGAGTCTGCTCACATAATAAACACTTCTCGTTTGCTGAACCCTCAGAATCCGCTTTATAGTGTATGTATATACAGTAATAAATGGAGGCAGCATGGACTACAGCATCAAGCAGCAACAGAAACGTAAGATTGCCGGTTTTCATTTGGTCGGACCGTGGGAACAAACGGTTAAACAGGGCTTTGAACAGCTGGTGATGTGGGTGGACGGGCGCCACATTGAGCCGCTGGAGTGGGTTGCGGTCTACTACGATAACCCCGATGAGGTCCCGGCAGAAAAACTGCGCTGCGATACGGCCGTTACGGTGCCGGACGATTTCATTATTCCGGAAAACAGCGAGGGCGTCATGATGACGGAAATCGCGGCCGGGGATTATGCCGTGGCGACGGCGCGCGTGGAAAACTACGACTTCGCCACGCCGTGGTATCAGTTCTTTAATTCCCTGCTGCAGGACAATAAATACCAGATGGCGCTCAAACCCTGCTTCGAGCGCTATCTCAATGACGGCAATGCAGACGGCTACTGGGATATCGAAATGTATATCGCGGTAGAGCATAAAACGGCTTAAGCCTGCTAAATGAAGGGTTTTTCTGCCGGGAGCGATCCGCCCGGCTGAAAACACAGTACAATTGTGATTTGCCGTGTAGCTGGAGAGCGGGTGTGCGTCCCGACAAATCATTAACCCCTTTTGAAATTCGCTTGTACAAACATTACCGCGTGGTGCACGGATGTCGCATCGCGCTGGCGTTCGTATTGACGTTTGTACTGGTCCGTTTGCTGGACGTTCCGGAAGGGACGTGGCCGCTGATCACCCTGGTGGTGGTGATGGGGCCCATCTCGTTCTGGGGGAACGTTGTTCCGCGCGCCTTCGAGCGAATTGGCGGGACGGTTTTAGGCTCGGCCCTTGGGCTTATCGCCCTTAAGCTGGAGCTTATCTCATTTCCGGTGATGCTGGCATGGTGCGGTGCCGCCATGTTCCTGTGCGGCTGGCTGGCGTTGGGCAAAAGACCATATCAGGCCTTGCTGATTGGGATTACTCTCGCGGTGGTTGTCGGTGCGCCCGCCGGGGATATGACCACCGCGCTGTGGCGAAGCGGGGATGTCATCCTGGGGTCACTGCTGGCCATGCTCTTCACCGGTATCTGGCCGCAGCGGGCTTTTCTGCACTGGCGTATTCAGATGGCGAACTACGTCACCGCCTTTAACCGCGTCTATCAGGCCGGTTTTTCCCCGAATCTGGTCGAACGTCCCCGGCTGGAAAAGCATCTGCAAACAATCCTCAACGACGTGGTCAAAATGCGCGGCCTGATCACGCCCGCCAGCAAAGAAACCCATATTCAGAAATCGATTTTCGAAGCCATCCAGACGGTAAGCCGCAATCTGGTTTGCATGCTTGAACTGCAGATCAACGCGCACTGGGCCTCGCGTCCCAGCCATCTGTTGATGCTTAACGCGCAGACTCTCAAAGAGACCCAGCAGATGACGCAGCAAACGCTGTTGACCATTGCCCATGCGCTCTATGAAGGGAACCCGCAGCCGATACTGGCCAACAGCGAGCGGCTGAATGAGATCGTTGCGGAGCTGAAGCAGTTAATCAATGAACGCCAAAGCGATAACGTGGCGGAAACGCCTATTCATGGCTACGTCTGGCTGAGCATGGAACTGGCGCGGCAGCTTGAGCTGTTATCGCACCTTATTTGCCGGGCGCTGCGCAAATAAAAGGCTTATGTGACGCCTGCTGCTTCGATTCAGCAGCAATTGGGGTTATGATAGCTTTAAACGATATACTCATTGTCATTCGCAGCCGCTGTCAGTAAGGTTATTGTTACAACGGTTGCCTTAACGAATCCGAATCTCACATTATCAGGGGTGTAAAAATGGAAACTACCAAGCCTTCGTTCCAGGATGTTCTGGAATTCGTCCGCCTGTTCCGCCGCAAAAACAAGCTGCAGCGTGAAATCCAGGACGTTGAGAAGAAGATCCGTGACAACCAGAAACGTGTTCTGCTGCTCGACAACCTGAGCGACTACATCAAGCCAGGTATGAGCGTTGAAGCTATTCAGGGCATCATCGCCAGCATGAAGAGCGACTATGAAGACCGCGTTGATGACTACATCATCAAAAATGCTGAGCTGTCCAAAGAGCGTCGCGACATCTCTAAAAAGCTGAAAGTGATGGGCGAAATCAAAAACGGCGAAGCAAAAAGCGAGTAATCGCAGCGAATAGTGAAAAAGGCTCTCTGGTGACAGAGAGCTTTTTTTATGATTCAGAACGCGGCTGTAGCTGATAAATCCAGGCCTGAACCTGCTTGCCTTCAAGGGTGGTCACCGTGACCTCAACGCGATCGTAGCCGTCTTCAAATTCGTCCAGCATTTGCCAGTGTGCGGCAAGGTTATCCGAGATAAACAGATAGCCTTCGACGCGGGGGCCGTCAGGGTGGAGCACAATTCCCGGGAAGTCCGCCGCGGCGCCCCAGCCGCGTTCGTAAAACGTGCCGGATACGGAACCGGCCAGCCATTCGCCGCCGATGTCTTCAAGAATATGCGCATTAGCGTGGCCCGGGCGCAGCGTGCCGTAGACAAACAGAGCGTTCATTTTCCCTCATCCGCAAAGCAAAAAGCCTGCTTTAAAAGCAGGCTTTTTAAATTTGGCTCCTCTGACTGGACTCGAACCAGTGACATACGGATTAACAGTCCGCCGTTCTACCGACTGAACTACAGAGGAATCGTTGTGGAGGCTTATCTTAGCGGCGAAAAAAGTTTTGTCAAACCTGATCTTAGGGAAAATCGACTGATTGCTGATTCTGTCGTCAGTTTGTTGTAAATCCACACATCTTTTTCTGGAAAATACTTTGCAGGATTAGCATTTGTCCCCCATCATTTGAAATGGAGTTTCAACTTTTCTCGCTAAGGTCCATTTTGAACGTCACTGCCTCCTTACGCCAGGCGATAACGCGCACGCCATGGTATGCAAAACGTAAAAGCTATCGTGTCCTGTTCTGGCGTGAAATCACCCCTCTTGCCGTGCCTATCTTCCTTGAAAATACCTGCGTTCTGCTGATGGGGGTTTTGAGCACCTTCCTGGTAAGCTGGCTGGGAAAAGAGGCGATGGCTGGGGTTGGGCTAGCGGACAGCTTTAACATGGTGGTGATCTCGTTCTTTGCCGCCATAGATCTCGGGACGACGGTGGTGGTGGCTTTTAGCCTCGGCAAGCTTGATCCCAAACGTGCACGCGAGGCGGCCCGCCAGTCGCTGATGATCATGACCATTTTTTCGATCGTTCTGGCGGCGGTGATCCACTATTTCGGTAAAGAGATTATCGATTTTGTCGCCGGGGAGGCCACGAACGAGGTTAAAGACCTGGCGCTGACCTACCTGGAAATGACCGTCTTAAGCTATCCGGCGGCGGCCATTGCGCTGATTGGCAGCGGCGCGCTGCGCGGGGCGGGAAACACCAAAATTCCGCTGCTGATCAACGGCGGGATGAATATCCTGAATATCATTATCAGCAGCGTGCTGATCTACGGCGTGTTCTCGTGGGAGGGGCTGGGGTTCGTCGGTGCCGGACTGGGATTAACCATTTCACGCTATATCGGTGCGGCAGCCATCATCGGGGTGCTGATGGCGGGGATTACCCCCTCGCTGCGTCTGACGCTGAAAAGCTATTTCCGCCCCTTTAATTTCGCCATTATCTGGGAAGTGATGGGCATCGGCATTCCCGCGAGCATTGAATCGGTGTTGTTCAACGGCGGGAAGCTGCTCACGCAGATGTTTGTCGCCGGGATGGGCACCGACGTTATCGCCGGTAACTTTATCGCCTTCTCTATTGCCTCGCTGATTAACCTGCCGGGTAACGCGCTGGGTTCGGCATCGACCATTATTACGGGTAAGCGGCTCGGGAAAGGGCAGATAGGCCAGGCGGAGCGGCAGCTGCGGCACGTGTTCTGGCTGTCGACCATTGGGCTGACGCTGATCGCCTGGGGAACCGCGCCGTTTGCCGGGCTGATGGCCTCGTTCTATACCCACGAAGACGACGTTAAAGAGGTTGTTAAGATCCTCATCTGGCTCAACGCGGCCTTCATGCCCATCTGGGCGGCCTCATGGGTATTGCCCGCCGGGCTGAAAGGGGCGCGCGATGCTCGCTTTGCGATGTGGGTATCGATGCTCGGCATGTGGGGATGTCGCGTTGTCGCGGGGTATACGCTCGGGGTGATGCTCGGATGGGGTGTGGTCGGCGTCTGGCTGGGGATGTTCCTCGACTGGGCCGTTCGGGGCGCGCTGTTCTACTGGCGGATGGTTAGCGGGCGCTGGCTGTGGAAATATCCGCGAAAGAATGCCTGACAATTGCGCGAAGTGGAGAATAATTCGGCAAACGATCGTAAATATGCATTCTGCCTTTGACATCATGGGGGAGCATCGATAATATGCGCCCCGTTCACACGATTCCTCTGTAGTTCAGTCGGTAGAACGGCGGACTGTTAATCCGTATGTCACTGGTTCGAGTCCAGTCAGAGGAGCCAAATTTGAAAAGCCTGCTTTTAAAGCAGGCTTTTTGCTTTTCTGCATCTGGTAAAATTGTCGGGTGGCGGCTGCGCCTTACCCGACCTACGGGGCTCGTGTGTGCACCCTCTCCCGTGGGAGAGGGGTAGGGCACCAGACCGCACGAAATTACAAACTAATCGGTGCCGTCGCTTCCTCCAGCCACGGATGCGCATCGCTATTCACCAGAGGTGAAAGCACCTCGCGTACCTGCCGGTGATACGCATCCAGCCACTGCTTTTCCTGCTCGCTCAGCAGATGCAGCTCAACCTGACTTAAGTCGATCGGGATCAGCGTCAGCGAGGCAAATTTGCAGAACCCCGGACGGCTCTCCACAATCTCCACCTGGTTTTCAATACGAATACCGTGGCTGTCGCCCAGATAGTAGCCCGGCTCGATAGTCATGATATTGCCCGCCACCAGCGGCCACGGGTTGACCTTTTTGGCGATGCGATGCGGGTTCTCGTGGATCAGCAGCTGGTGCCCCACGCCGTGTCCCGTGCCGTGATCGTAATCCAGCCCCATCTCCCACAGCGGACGACGCGCAAACGCATCCAGTTGATGCCCCTGAGTCCCGGAAGGGAACTGCAGGGTAATAAGAGACAGGAAGCCTCTCAGCACGGCAGTATAGTGCAGGCGCTGCTGCGGATCGACTTTCCCCCACGCCAGCGTGCGCGTGGCGTCGGTGGTGCCGTTAACATACTGGCCGCCGGAATCGTTCAGGTAAAAATGGTCATGGCCGATGGGCTTATTGCTGGCCTCGCTCGAATGATAGTGGCACATCGCCGCATTGCTCGAAGAGGCGGAGATGGTTTCAAAACTCTGCTCGATGAACCCGGGCTGCTGTTGACGGAACGCAAGCTGCTGCGCCTGAGCGTCCAGCTCGGTGAGCGGTTGTCCTGCCGCCTCGCGCAGAGGCACTTCACGGCTCAGCCAGGCGAGGAAGTTGACCCACGCGGCCCCGTCCTGGTGATGGCACTCGCGATAGCCTGCCAGCTCGGCCGGATTTTTAGTCGCTTTCATCAGGGTGATGGGATCGGTCCGCCAGACAATTTCTCCTCGTGGCTCAATGGCGAAGCGCAGGGCCACCGGCGCGGAATCGGCATCAATCATCACCCGTTTGCCTTCAGCAATCTGCTGGCAGCGTTCAATAAAGGTATCCTGCGGCGCAATGGTGAACGCACTGCGCACACCGTCAGGCAGGGCGCTGAGCTTATTGTCGTTAACAAACCACTCAACATGACCGTCACGACCGAGAAGGGCGAAGGAAAGAGGAACCGGGCTAAAGGGGATATCTGATCCACGCACGTTTAGCAGCCAGGCGATGTTATCCGGCAGGGTAACGGCGAGATAATCAGCGTTGTTTGCGGCCAGCACGGCGGCGACGCGCTGACGTTTGTCCGCCCTGCGTTCACCGCTGTGTTCAACCGGCATCTCACGGATAAGCCCCGCCGGTGCGGCAGGGCGATCGGTCCACAATGTGTCAAACGGCGAGGCCTTCAGAGGCACCAGCTCGCACGGCGTGGCTGACAGCTGCTCAAACTCTGAATTGGTCATCAGCAGCCCGTCAAAACCGATGCGCGTTCCTGACTCAACGTTTTCTGCCAGCCATTCTGCCAGCGGCTCGTTGTGCAGATGGTGGATCTCAACCTCATCCGTATTGACCTGAACGCGTGCCTGAACCTGATAGCGCCCGTCGACGAACAGCAGCGCTTTGTTTTTCAGCACCAGCGCCACGCCGGCCGAACCGTCAAAGCCCGTCAGCCAGGCCAGCTTTTCGTCGTAAGGCGCGCAGTATTCGCTCTGCCAGGCATCCGCTCGCGGGACGATCATCCCGTCGAGATGGCTGGCCTCAAGCCAGTGGCGCAGGGCAGAGAGCGGTGATGAGCTGGACATTGTTTTTCCTTATCGTGATTAGCGGAACGGCGGCTCGTTGAAGGTGCGCAGCTTGCGCGAATGGAGCTTGTCGCCCTCCGCGCGAAGTAAATCAATCGCACGAATACCAATCTGCAGATGCTCAGAAATAGCCCCTTCGTAGAAACGGTTGGCCTGGCCCGGCAGCTTAATTTCCCCGTGCAGCGGCTTATCGGAGACGCACAGCAGCGTGCCGTAAGGGACGCGGAAGCGATACCCCTGTGCGGCGATGGTGGCGCTCTCCATATCGATCGCCACCGCGCGGCTCAGGTTGAACCGCAGCGCGGAGGCGGAGTAGCGCAGCTCCCAGTTGCGGTCATCCGTTGTGACGACCGTGCCGGTGCGCAGGCGCTGTTTAACCTCTTCGCCCGGCATGCCGCTGACCTCTTTGGTCGCGTCATACAGCGCGCGCTGTACTTCGGCGATGCTCGGGATTGGGATATCCGGCGGCAGGACCGCATCAAGCACGTGGTCATCGCGCAGATAGGCGTGGGCCAGCACGTAGTCGCCAATCAGCTGGCTTTCGCGCAGGCCGCCGCAGTGGCCAATCATCAGCCACACGTCCGGGCGAAGTACCGCCAGATGGTCGCAGATGGTCTTGGCATTTGACGGGCCCACGCCTATGTTGATCAGGGTGATGCCCTGACCGTCGGCGGTGATCAGGTGCCAGGCGGGCATCTGGTGCTTTTTCCACGCCAGGTCGGAGATCGCCTGCTCGGGCGCTTCGGTTTCAGCGGTGATCCAGATCCCGCCCGCGCAGGACAGCGCGATATACGGGCTCTCCGGGTCGAGGATCTGGCTGCAGCCCCAGCGGACAAACTCGTCGACGTAGCGGGTATAGTTGGTAAAGAGCACGAACGGCTGGAAATGTTCGACTGGCGTACCGGTGTAGTGGCGCAGGCGCGCCAGGGAGAAATCGACCCGGCGGGCATCAAAATGCGACAGGGGAGAAAATTCTGCCGGGTGATAAATCCCGTCGGCCGTCTCATCGCCAATCTGTGAAAGCTCGGTGGTCGGGAAGTGGCGGGTCAGCCCCGCGCTCATGGAGCGATCCAGCGTCAGCGCCGAGCCGTCTATCACGTACGGATAAGGGATTTCGTGCAGTGAAGGTTCTACAGAAATGTGCGCGCCGTAATCCTGGTACAGCAGCGTGAGTTGTTCTTCAAGATACGGTTGGAACAGCGCAGGGCGGGTGACGGTGGTGCTGTAGCAGCCGGAGTGGGTAAAGCGCGCGTAGGCGCGGGTTTTGGGATTACTGCTGGCGCTGCCGTCCCAGGTCACAGAGAGCGATGGATAAACAAAAAGGCCCTCGGTTCTGGCCTTTTGGTCGGGAAGTTTCCCTGTTTCGATATATTCGCTGATGGCGCCGCGCAGCGCGTTGACGGACTGTTCATACAGCGCGTCGAGTTTTTCCAGCGCCTGAGCCGGGGTCAGGCTGGAGCCCTTATTATTCATCTCTGTCTCCTTGTTCCACAGGTGTGCGACTCTACCCGATAGTATGTCACACGCCCGTGAAACAAAAGGGAGATCAGCCGTGACTCGTCTCTTTCATCAGCAGCGCCGTCGCCGCCGACAGCAGGCAGCCGGCCAGCAGATAAATCGCCACGCTGTGCCAGTTGCCGCCGGAGAAGGTCACCAGCGCGGCGGCAATAAACGGCGTAAATCCGCCGCCGACCACGCTTGCCACCTGGTAGCCCACGCCCGCGCCGCTGTAGCGGTAGCTTGCGCCAAATAGCTCGGTGAACATCGGCTGCTGCACGCACACCACCATGTCGTGAGCGATGTTGGCGAGCATGATGGCGAAGAAGGCAATCCAGAAGATCGACTGCGCCTCCAGCGCCATAAAGAATGGCCAGGCGCTGAGGGTGCCAATCAGCGCCCCGGTGATGTAAACGCGACGGCGGCCAAACCGGTCCGCCAGCCACGCGAAGCAGGGGATTGTCAGGCAGCTGATCCCGCCAACCAGCAGGCCAATATTCAGGAACAGCTCGCGCGGCAGACCGAGGTTCTGCGTCGAGTAGTTCAGGGCAAACGCGGTGACGATATACATCGTCAGCAGCTCGCACAGGCGCAGGGCGATAATTTTCAGAAAAGCGCCAGGGTGCTGAACCAGCGCTTCCATCACAGGCAGACGCTTTTTGGCGAGCGGTTTTTCCCGCTGCTGCTGTTCGAATTCCGCGGACTCTTCCATCCCGTTGCGGATCCACAGCGCGGCGATGACCAGCACGATGCTGAAGATGAACGGAATGCGCCAGCCCCAGCTCAGGAACTGCTCGTCGGTGGTGAGCTGGCTGATTAACGATACCAGCCCGGTGGAAAGCAGAAGGCCCACACCGTACCCGACCTGTACGCCGCTGCTGTAAAACGCTTTCTTATTTTTCGGCGCGCTCTCTACGGATAACAGCGCCGCGCCCCCCCATTCGCCGCCCACGGCAAAACCCTGGATGGCGCGCAGGGTGACCAGCAGTACCGGTGCCCACCAGCCGATAGAGGCAAACGAGGGGAGAATACCGATAAGCGCGGTGGCGATCCCCATCATCCAGACGGTGAGCATCAGCATGCGCTTGCGGCCCAGGCGGTCGCCGAAGTGGCCGAAGATCACACCGCCCAGCGGGCGAAACAGAAAGCCGACGCCGAAGGTGGCAAACGCGGCGAGCGTGCCCATCGCGGGGCTGACCTGGGGAAAAAACTCGCGGTTAAACACCAGGGCGGCAGTGATGCCGTAAAGCAGAAAATCATACCAGTCGACGACGGCACCCGCGAAGCTGCCTAAGGCTGCGCGGCGGGCACGATTGAGCGAAGGTGTCTCCTCGTTGGGACGATCGGAGATGAGGGTGGAGTCCATAGTTGTCCTGTCCGTACTGATTTTTAATTATTGGTATAAGAAAAGGTCACTCACAAAGCAGCCGCCATATAAACGGAACCTATGAGACTACCGCGACAAAACGCCTGAGAAAACGTTTTTATCTTTCCGGAAGGCGCTGAATAAATAAATTTCATCTACACCTGCGCCGTATAATTATGTCTTCCCGGCTCCGTTAAGTGCTGAATGGTTTACAGTAATAGTGACTGCTGCGCGAGTTAAGCTGAGGGAATAACGATGCAACGCACCTTTTCGGCATTCTGGATGGTCCTGTTTTTATTCGTCGCACCGCTTCATGCGGAGCCCAACGTCTATGGTGAACAGCGTATCAGCGGCTGGTGGAATACGCTGACGGATGATATTTCGCAAACCTGGGAAGAGCCCCAACGTTACGATCTGTACCTGCCGTTTCTGAGCTGGCACGCCCGCTTTATGTACGACAAAGAAAAAACGGACAATTACAATGAAATGCCGTGGGGCGGCGGGCTGGGCGTTTCCCGCTATAACGAAGAGGGCAACTGGAGCGCGCTGTTCGCGATGATGTTCAAGGACTCGCACAACGAATGGCAGCCCGCGATGGGCTATGGCTGGGAGAAGGGTTGGTATCTGGATAATGCCAAAGATTTCCGCCTTGGTCTCGGTGCCGCGGCGGGCATCACGGCGCGAGATGATTTTGCAAACTATGTCCCGCTACCGTTCATCTTCCCGCTGTTTTCGGCCGGGTATAAGCGCGTTACCGTTCAGTTCACCTATATTCCTGGGACGTATAACAACGGCAACGTGCTCTTTGCCTGGCTGCGCTTAGGCTTTTAAAGGGTGATCACCTTTTTTGCCACGGCGTTAGACAATACCAGCATGGAGAAGAGAACAGAGGTAATGAAAGTGAGCACAATCAGCGCCAGCTTCATACCGAGAGAGGTCACCGGTATCAGCGCCGTCAGCAGATGAAACACCGAGTAGTGCACAATGTACACGCCGGTCATCGTTTTGCTGATGGCGGCCAGAATGGACTCCTTAAATTCAGCATTGCGGCGAAAGCGCACGCCGTTCGCCGCAATCACCAGGGCAATAATCAGGATGTAGATCTGCGACCCAGTGAGAATAAAGGCGTTTCTGTCCGCCTTGAACAGCGCGAAGAAGAAGTGGCGCTCGTAAAACCAGGTGAAGAGGTAGATAAACGGGATGGCGACAACCGCCGCCCTGACCACATTTTTGCGGCTAATCCACTCGGCAATTTTCGGGTCGCAGAAGAGTTGCCCCGTCAGATAGAACAGCAGCCACGTCCACAGCCGATACTGCGGTGAAAGAGAAAGGGCGTGCGCCTCAGGATAGAGCGCCGATAGCAGATCGTATCCGTAAGAAAAGAGCAGCAGGGCGGCAATCGCGCCGCAGAACAGCGCTCGCCGCTGGCTGAGCCACTCCACCGCCGGGTGGAAGGTGTAAATCACCACAAAGGCGAACACGAACCAGGGCTGGATTAAATACCCGCGCTGATAGGGCTCCCACAGGTAGTAGATCGTTATCCAGAACAGAAAAACAATCACCAGACTTTTAATTTTACCCAGCTGCCAGCGGGTGCCGTGCCGGGATTGTCCGTCGAGATAGCCCGCAACCACAAAAAACAGCGGCGTGGCAATCGTCGAGATAAAGGTCAAAAATCCCAGGATCCAGTGATAGTCGTAATCATAATGATCCCAGGTGTTGTAGATGGTAAAGAAGGTCACCGCCGTCATACAGCCCAGCGTCTTGATAATGTTCAGCCCTGTCGCATTCATTGTGGTTTGGCTTCGTCCTTACGATGGAAACACGCATAGATAACGGGGAGTACCAGCAGCGTCAGGATTGTAGCAAACCCCAGTCCAAACATAATCACAACGGCCATGCTCTGGAAGAAAACGTCCAGCAGCAGCGGAGCCAGGCCCAGTACGGTCGTGAACGCGGTGAGCAGGATAGGGCGCAGGCGCGAGGTGGCGGCGTACACGATCGCCTCGTGCTGATCCTTTTGCGTTTTCTGCTGCTCGATCTCTTCCACCAGCACGATGCCGTTACGGATCAGCATGCCGCTCAGGCTCAGCAGACCAATCAGCGCCATAAATCCAAAGGGAATGCCGGTAAGTAAAAATCCCGGCGTGACGCCAATCAACGCCAGCGGTACGGTCAGCCAGATGGCGACCGCATTTTTCACCGAGCTGAACATCAGCACCGTAATGACAAACATCACCAGATACCCGAGAGGTAGCGTAGTGAATAGCCCCTGCTGCGCTTCGCTGGAGTTTTCCGCGTCGCCCCCCCACTCGATGCTGTAGCCGTGTGGCAGGTTAAGGGCATCAATCTGCGGCTTCACGCGGGCGAGAATGTCCCCGGAGGTTTGCTGGCTCATCGGGTCCGGGTCCGTCTGCACCGTCAGCACCCGCGAGCGGTCGCGTCGAAGGATGAGCGGATCTTCCCACTCCAGCGAGAAGCGGCTGACGACGTTACTCAGCGGGATATACTGCTGCCGCGTCTGGCTCCACACCAGCACGTTGTTCAGGTGATTGGCGTCCAGCCGTTCGCTCTCAGGCGGGCGCACCACCACGGGCAGCAGGTCGCTCCCTTCCCGGTACAGCCCAGCCCGGCTGCCGGAGAAGTTCATCTCCAGCGCGTTATCAACGTCCTGCTTATCTACGCCAAGCTCGCGGCCCAGGGCGGCAACGTACTGTGGGCGGATCACCTTGCTGCGGTTTTGCCAGTCGTTCCTGACGCTGCCGGTGGCAGGGTCGCGCGTGAGAATATCGTCCACCTGGCTGGCAATCAGGCGCAGCCTGTCAGGGTCGGGGCCTTTAATGCACACCTCAATGGCGCTGTCGCCGGAGGGGCCAAACATCACGCGTTTGGTGCTGGCGTTGACCTGCGGATAGTTTCGCGCGATGTACTCGTCCACGTGGCGCGTCAGGGCGGAGATGTTGCGCTGGTCGTCCATGCGCACCATGATCTGCGCATAGTTGCTGTACTGGCGCTGTCCGCTGTAGGTCAGAATGAAGCGCATACTTCCCTGACCAATGGTTGAGACGGTGGTCTCCACGCCCGGCTGGCCATTGATCGTCTTTTCAATATCGCTGGTCATTTTCTCAGTCCACTTGATATCGGTACCGTAGGGTAGCCACAGGTCGACAAAGAAAATCGGCGTATTAGACGACGGGAAAAAATTTTGCCGCACGGCGCCGAAGCCCCAGACAGAGGCTGCCAGCAGCGCAGCCATCACAATGAGCGTCGGTGCCTTATGGCGCAGCAGCGTGTTAAGCAGGCGCTGGTAGGCGCGGTAGAGTCGTTTATCGTAAGGGTCTGACTCGTCGGTTTTATCGGGCGCGCTGTCGTTTTTAAACAACCACCACTTAATCAGCACCGGGGTGAGGGTGAGCGCAGAGAACCAGCTCAGCATCAGGGAAATCAGCAGCACCTGGAACAGGGATTTACAGTATTCCCCGGTGGAATCCTGCGACAGCCCGATAGGAGCAAACGCCAGGATGGCAATCACCGTCGCCCCCAGCAGCGGCAGGGCGGAGCGGCGGATGATGTAGTTCACGGCGGTCAGCAGAGGCGAGCCCTGCTGTCGGGCAATCAACACCCCTTCGACAATCACGATGGCGTTATCCACCAGCATGCTGAGGGCGATAATCAGCGCCCCGAGCGAGATGCGCTGCAGCTCAATGCCCCACAGATACATAATCAGCAGCGTGCCCAGCACGTTGAGCGCGAGAGAAAACGCGATGATGATCCCGCTGCGTACGCCCATAAAGATCAGCAGCACGCCGATGACAATCGCCAGCGCCATCAGAAAGTTAATAATAAAACCGTTAACGGAGTGGCCCACTTCGGCTGCCTGATCGTAGAACAGGTCTATCCGTATGCCGGCCGGTTTTTCCGCCGACATCTGGTTTAGCTTCGCCTCCAGCGCGTGGCCCACGTCGATAACGTTCACGCCGGGAATAAACGAGACGCCCATGGTGACGGCTTTTTTACCGTTGGCATGGTAGATACTGGCCGGCGATTCGTTCAGCCCGCGCGACAGCGTGGCGATATCCCGCAGACGCGTCGCCGCCCCGGTGCCGGAAGGCGTGATGATAATATCCGCCAGTTCATCAAGATTCTCGAATTCACCGGTCGGGTGCAGGCGAATGGATTCGGTGCCGGAGGTGATTTCTCCTGCGCTGGAAACGACATTAAGTCTGCTGAGCAGGGCGGAAAGCTGGTTCAGCGTAATGCCGCGCGCGGCCATTTTGGTCAGGGAGATATCGATGTTGACCTGTTGGCTAATCGCTCCGCCGATGGCGACCTTCGCGACGCCGGGTATCAGAATTAACTCCCGGCGCAGCTGCTCCGCATATCGCACCAGTTCAGGATTACTGAATTCATCTCCGGAAATGGCGAAGAAGAAGCCGAACACGTCGCCGAAATCGTCATTCACAAAGGGCGTGACGACGCCGGGCGGAAACTGACGCGAGGCATCGCCCACGCGGCGGCGCAGTTCATCCCAAATCTGCGGCAGCTCGTTCGAGTGATAGCGAGAAGCGATGTTAACGGTGATTTGCGACAGACCGTTTGAAGAGATGGAGCTCACGTTGTCCAGATAAGGCAGCTGCTGAAGGGCATTCTCCAGCGGAAGCGTCACCTCCTCTTCAACCTGCTGAGCGGATGCGCCGGGGTAGTGGGTGACCACAACAGCGGTTTTGATGGTAAAGGCGGGATCTTCCAGCCTGCCGATATTCAACAGGGCGAAAATACCCCCGATGCCCAGCAGCAGGATCGTTAGCCAGACGCGAACAGGGTTATTAATAAATTGACGAGAGATATCCATTACAGTCCCCGTTCACGCGTCCAGATACGCACCGGCTGGTTAGAATGGAGCTCACCAACGCCTGCGGCCACCACGCGCTCGCCCGCCTTAAGCCCGCTGGTAATCACCACCCCTTCGGTGCTCACTTGCCCCACGCTGACCTTGCGGTCTTCCAGATGCAGCGCATCGCCTTCGCCCGTTACGACCCAGACGTGCGGCTCGTTACGCGGGCTGTTGTCCGGGTTAAAGACTGCCTCAACCGGTACGACCAGCGCCTGAGCATCCGCGCCCGCCGGGAGGTTGGTTAAATTGATGGTCACCGTACCGCTTACGCCACCGACGGCGGGGAAATCATCTGGTCGCGGCATGGTCAGTATCACCTGCCAGGTCAGGGTATTGCTGTCGCTGCTGCCCGAATGCTCTTTGTAGACGGCGGTAAATTCCCGATCCGGCATGGCGTTAATTTTCACCACGGGGCGATACTGCGCGTTGCGGATATCAAAGGCCTTAAACAGGTTTTCAGGGATACTGAACACCACGTCCAGCAGGTCGGTGCGGGTTAACGTGGCAATAGGCTGACCGGCAGACACCACCTGATGGTTTCGCACGTGCACGCTGGCCACCGTCCCGCTGAAGGGGGCGACGAGCGTCATCTGATTCAGCTCTTCTCGGGCAATCTGCAGCGCCGCATTAGCCGAATCGCGGTTCGCACGCTGCACGTCCATTTCCGCTTTCGAAATCGCCTGGCGGCCCGCCAGCGTCTGGAAGCGATCGAATTGCCTCTGGGCCAGCGTCGCCGCCGTTTGTCTGTCGTTAACCCGCTGCTGGGCTTCACGGGCGTTCAGTCTGGCAAGCTGTTGCCCCTGTTTGATGGCTGCGCCCTGACGCACATCGAGCGCTTCAATTTGACCGGCGCGCTTGAAGGAAAGGTCTGTGGCATCGCCCGATTCAATGCGGGCGGGAAAAACGCGCTGCTGGGCGTGACCGGGAACCGTCACCTCCGCCACTTTTACCATCCTGGGAAGGGGGGAAGCTTGCTTCGGTTTTGGGTCGCACGCCGTGAGCGTTAACAAAACGAACGGTAAAAGAGAGAGATAGCGGTTCACTGTATTCCCCTAATAAATAACTGTTTTATTTATTCCATAACCTGGACAGGGGGTGACACTATTCTGCCAGAACAGTGACGACCATATAGGTAAATAGACCAATCGCCGTGCTGGCGATAATGGCAAGTGCAATAAACATACCCAGGCGGATCAGGCTTAAACCATACATACATTCCTCCATGAGCCGGAAGCGGTAGCTGACTATGAGCATAGTCGGCGAAAAGATAAATGTTAAATAACCATTATCAGTGGGGAAACGCTAAATCTGATATTCCTGTGCTACGTTTAATATTGTTCATCTCTTTTTATCGTAACTGTCATTAAGGGCAACCCCCTGCATTTAATGCGTTTTTTTGCTTCATTCACTCTCGTGTTGGTTATAAAAAGGATGCTCGATATGTATAAAAACATTCTCGTTCCGGTGGATGTCTACGAGACAAGCCTGGCGGATAAAGCGTTGCAGCATGCACAGTTTCTGGCGCAAAGCGCAACGGGTGACATTCATTTGCTGCACGTCATGCCCAAATTTTCAGCCGAACTGACGCGTGGTTTTATTTCAGATGCGCGCAAGATGGATGAATATATGATTAATAATTCAAAAGAAAAGCTGTCTGACCTGGTCAAAAAATTGAATCTGCCAGAAGAGCGGGTTCATCTCCACGTCCGTAGCGGGAATGTTCGTGATGAGGTTATTAAGCTGGCGGATGAACTTGCCGTCGGCGCGATTATTGTCGGCTCGCGAAATCCCAATATTCAAACCCATTTGTTAGGATCGGAGGCGGCAAGTATTGTTCGTTACGCACATGTTCCTGTTTTCGTTATTCGTTAATTACAGAGAAGCAAGGTGATTTCTGAATAGAACCTGAGGAAGGAACGATGAAAACAGGAAAACCTGAACGTCCGTATTATCAACAAACCGTTGACGAAACCCTGTCGAATATCCACTCCACCCTGGAAGGCCTTAGCGGCACAGAGGCATCAGCCCGACTTCAGCAGCACAGTGAGAATGCGTTACCGCAAAAAAAGGGTAAACCCGCCTGGCTGCGCTTCCTGGCGCATTTTAACGACGTATTGATTTACGTGCTGCTGGTGGCCGCGTTGCTTAAGCTCTTTATGGGCCACTGGGTAGACATGTTTGTGATCCTTGGGGTTGCCATCATTAACGCGCTGATTGGCCATATCCAGGAGAGCAATGCTGAAAAATCGTTGCAGAGCATTCGCAATATGCTCTCCAGCGAAGCCGTGGTGGTACGACAGGGGAATCATGAAACGATCCCCACCACGGCGCTGGTTCCGGGAGATATCGTGGTGATCCGCGCCGGGGATCGTATCCCTGCGGACCTGCGCGTGATTGAAGCGCATAACCTGCGCGTGGAGGAGGCCATCCTGACCGGCGAATCCACCGTTGTTGAGAAAAACAGCGATGCGTTAAGCGGGGAACTGCCCTTAGGTGACCGGTATAATCTGCTCTACTCGGGCACTACCGTCAGCTCCGGCGGCGGTAAAGGCGTGGTGGTGGCAACCGGGGGCGAGACCGAGCTGGGCCACATCAATCAGATGATGTCCGACATTGAAAAGCACCGCACGCCGCTGATGGTGCAGATGGACAAGCTCGGTAAGACTATCTTTATCACTATCCTGGTGATGATGGTGGCGCTGTTTGTCTTTAGCCTCCTGTTCCGGGATATGCCGGTTTCTGAACTGGTGCTGTCGCTTATTAGCCTCGCCGTTGCCGCCGTGCCGGAAGGCCTGCCGGCCATTATTTCCATCATCCTTTCGCTTGGCGTACAGGCGATGGCGCGTCGCAAGGCCATTATTCGCAAGCTGCCTACGGTTGAAACGCTGGGCGCAATGACGGTCATCTGCTCGGATAAAACCGGCACACTGACGATGAATGAAATGACGGTCAAAGCGGTGATTACCGCTGACACGACCTATCGCGTAGAGGGTGACAGCTACGAACCGGTGGGGAATATTCACCCCGTAGATGACCCAACGCCCGTCAGCGTGACGCAGGGTTCCCTGCTGGAACGCTATCTGCGCACCATTGATCTCTGTAATGACAGCCAGCTGATCAAAGACGAGCAGGGGCTGTGGAAAATCACCGGGGGCCCAACCGAGGGCGCGCTGAAGGTGCTGGCGGCGAAAATCCCGCTCCCACCGCTCGATACCGAAATGCGCAGCAAAATCCCGTTTGATTCACAGTATAAATACATGTCCACTCTGTACCGGCTGGGCGATGAAGAGGTGATTTTAATCACCGGCGCGCCGGACGTCCTGTTCCGCCTCTGCCAGTACCAGCAGACGAATGACGGACTGCAGCCGTTCGATCAGCCTTACTGGGAAGGGAAGATTGAAGAGTATGCCCGGGAAGGTCTGCGCATGGTGGCCGCGGCCTGGAAACCTGCCCGCGAGGGACAGCGCGAGCTGGATCATCCGGACCTGCATGACGGCGTGATCCTGCTGGGTATTGCTGGAATGATGGATCCGCCGCGTCCGGAGGCCATTACCGCCATTGCCGACTGTCTGCAGGCCGGGATCCGCGTGAAAATGATCACCGGCGACCACCCGCAAACGGCAATGAGCATTGGGCAAATGTTGGGGATTGGTAACGCCGCAAGCGCTATCACCGGACGTGAGCTGGAGGCGATGGACGATCGTCAGCTGAGCGACGCCGCGCAGCAGTACGATATTTTCGCCCGAACCAGCCCGGAGGATAAATTCCGCCTTGTGCAGGCCCTGCAAAGTAAGCAGGAAGTCGTGGGCATGACCGGGGATGGCGTAAATGATGCCCCAGCGCTCAAGCGGGCGGATGTGGGTATCGCCATGGGGATTAAGGGGACGGAAGTGACCAAGGAAGCCGCCGACATGGTGTTAACGGATGACAACTTTGCCACCATTGCCAGCGCGGTGCACGAGGGGCGTCGGGTTTACGATAACCTGAAAAAAACCATTCTGTTCGTTATCCCCAGCAACATCGCGCAGGCTCTGCTGATCATCATCGCGCTGCTGGCGGGGAACCTGATCCCGCTGACGCCGGTCCTGATCCTGTGGATGAACATGGCGACGTCGGCAACGCTGTCGTTTGGCCTGGCGTTTGAAGCGGGTGAGAAGGACATCATGAATCGGCCGCCGCGTAAGGCGAATCTTCATGTAATGGACGGCTATGCCATCTGGCGCGTGGTGTTTGTCGGTCTGATGATTGCCATTAGCGCCTTCGTGCTAGAAGCCTGGCTACAGCCGCGCGGCTACTCGGCGGAATTTATCCGCACCGTGCTGCTGCAAACCCTGGTAACGGCGCAGTGGTTCTACATGCTCAACTGCCGCGTTAATGACGGCTTCTCGCTGAGCAAAGGCCTGCTGGCGAATAAAGGGATTTGGATCGTGAGCGGCGTACTGCTGGCGCTACAGCTTCTGATCATTTACGCACCGTTCATGCAGATGCTGTTTGGCACCGAAGCGCTGCCGTTCCGCTACTGGGTCATCACCTTCCTGATTGGTTTTGTGATGTTCCTTATTGTCGAGGCGGAGAAAGTGCTGACGCGCAGGTGGCGCAAAACCGAGGCGTAATAGCGTAAACTGAGAAAGCCTGCCTGAGTCCGGGCTTTCTCTTTTTTGAGCACAGGAAACTATGATTCGACTTACCTGGTTCGTCCTTGCGCTGTGTGCCGCTGTACCCGGTGCGTTTGCCGTAACCTATACGCTTCCGCCGGAAGGCAGTCGTCTGGTGGGAAACACGATTATCATCACCGTTCCCGAAGGCAATACGCTGCCTCTGGAAGCCTTTGCCGCGCAGTACGGGCAGGGGCTGAGCAACCTGCTGGAAGCAAACCCGGGCGTGGATCCTTTTTTGCCCAAACCTGGCACCCGGCTGGTGATCCCTCAGCAGCTGATTTTGCCTGACACCGTCCGCGAGGGCATTATCGTGAATGCGGCAGAAATGCGTCTCTACTACTACCCGCCGGGCGGTAACACCGTTGAAGTGCTGCCCATCGGCATCGGTCAGGCCGGGCGCGAAACCCCGCGTAACTGGGTGACGGCCGTTGAGCGTAAGCAGGAGGGGCCAACCTGGTCTCCGACGCCGAACACGCGCCGTGCCTATGCGGCAGAAGGGAAAACGCTGCCGGCATTCGTGCCCGCCGGGCCGGATAACCCGATGGGGCTGTATGCGATTTATATCGGTAGGCTGTATGCCATTCACGGCACAAACTCAAATTTCGGCATCGGACTGCGGGTGAGCCAGGGCTGTATCCGTCTGCGAAATAACGACATCAAATACCTCTTCGATAACGTTCCCGTAGGCACCCGCGTCCAGCTTATCGATCGGCCCGTAAAAATGACCACGGAGCCGGACGGCAGTCGCTGGGTGGAGGTTCATGAGCCATTATCACGTAACCGCGCGGAGTTTGAGTCAACCCGGAAAGTGCCGCTGCCTATTTCAGCCGCGCAGCGAACGCAGCTGATAAACGAGGGCGCGGGCGCTGAGCTGGAACGGCGGTCGGGGATGCCGGTTAAGATTGGCATGTGAAGGAATAGCGCGGGCTGGTGCCCTCACCCCAGCCCTCTCCCACGGGAGAGGGGGCACACACGAGCCCCGTAGGTCGGGTAAGGCGCAGCCGCCACCCGACAATTTTACCAGATGCAGAAAAGCAAAAAGCCTGCTTTAAAAGCAGGCTTTTTAAATTTGGCTCCTCTGACTGGACTCGAACCAGTGACATACGGATTAACAGTCCGCCGTTCTACCGACTGAACTACAGAGGAATCGTGTGAACGGGGCGCATATTATCGACCTGCGTTCGCCTTGTCAAAGGGTGGATCAACGCCTTTTGATCGTTTGCTGACAAAATCGGCAAAGTGATGTTTTTGGCAGCGGAATGCACCGTCATGGTGCGGGTATACCCCTAATGGGGCAGATCATAAACTGCTGTTTCGGTAATAAAACCCCCCTCCATGATTAGGTTTCCTTATTTTCAGGCGCTTAGCGAACAATTTAGACCGCCTGGTAAAAGTGGCATTCATATTGCAAAACCTGTTCAACAACGACAGCCGGTTCCGGCACAGCATTTCGAACAGGGGGCAAAATGAACTTAAGACGACTGAAATACTTCGTAAAAATCGTCGATATCGGCAGCCTGACTCAAGCGGCAGAAGTGCTGCATATCGCGCAGCCTGCGCTGAGCCAGCAGGTGGCTACTCTGGAAGGCGAGATGGATCAGCAGCTGTTGATCCGCACCAAACGCGGCGTCACGCCAACGGAAGCAGGCAAGATCCTGTATACCCATGCGCGCACCATCCTTCGCCAGTGTGAACAGGCGCAGCTGGCGGTGAATAACGTGGGCCAGACCCTGAGCGGGCACGTTTCTATCGGACTGGCGCCGGGAACGGCCGCGTCCTCTATTACCATGCCGCTGCTGCAGGCCGTCCGTGCCGAGCTGCCTGAAGTGCTGGTGTACCTGCACGAAAACAGCGGTTCCGTGCTGAATGACAAACTGCTCAACGGCCAGCTGGATATGGCGGTCCTTTACGATCGCTCCCCGGTCGCCGGCATCACCAGCCAGCCGCTGCTGAAAGAAGATCTCTACCTCGTGGGCACCCGCGACTGTCCGGGCCAGAGCGTAGACCTTACCGCCGTGGCAGAGATGAATCTTTATCTGCCGCGCGACTACAGCGCCGTGCGCGTGCGCGTGGACGAAGCGTTCTCCCTGCGCCGCCTGACGGCAAAAATCATCGGTGAAATTGACTCAATCTCCACGCTCACCGCGGCCATTGCCAGCGGAATGGGTGTGACGGTTCTGCCGGAATCCGCAGCACGCTCGCTGTGCAGCGCGGCGAACGGCTGGATGGCGCGCATCACTACGCCTTCGATGAGCCTGCCGCTGTCGCTGAATATGTCTGCACGCGGTTCGCTGTCGCCGCAGGCGCAGGCGGTAAAAGAGATTTTGATGTCGCTGGTCAGCAAGCCGTCGCTTGAGAACCGTGAACTCCAGCTCGTGAGCTGATATTCCATAAAAGCATAAGATGCTGGTTTTTATTATTTGTTCTGCAGCGCGGCTGACTCTAACAATAGAGCTATGTCAGATGCGCCGGAGTGAATCGTGAATTTCCAGCAACTTAAAATTATCCGTGAGGCGGCCAGGCGGGACTACAACCTGACCGAGGTCGCCAATATGCTTTATACCTCTCAGTCCGGCGTCAGCCGCCATATCCGCGAGCTGGAAGAGGAGCTGGGCATAGAGATCTTTATCCGTCGCGGCAAGCGGCTGCTCGGCATGACGGAGCCGGGTAAGGCTTTGCTCACCATCGCAGAGCGCATCCTCAACGAGGCCAGCAACGTGCGTCGTCTGGCGGATCTCTTCACCAATGACGCGTCGGGCGTCCTCACCATCGCCACCACCCACACCCAGGCGCGCTACAGCCTGCCGCCGGTGATTAAAGCGTTCCGCGAACTTTTCCCCGACGTCCGTCTGGAACTTATCCAGGGCACGCCGCAGGAAATTGAAGTGCTGCTGCAAAACGGTGGGGCGGATATCGGCATTGCCAGCGAGCGCCTGAGCAACGACCCGCTGCTGGTGGCCTTCCCCTGGTTCCGCTGGTACCACAGCTTATTACTCCCGGTCGATCATCCGCTGAATCAGGTTTCCCCTCTGACGCTGGAAGACGTCGCGAAATGGCCGCTGATCACCTACCGCCAGGGGATCACCGGACGTTCGCGCATAGACGAGGCGTTCAACCGCAAAGGGCTAACGCCGGACGTGGTGCTGAGCGCGCAGGATTCTGACGTGATCAAAACCTACGTCGAGCTGGGTCTGGGCATTGGCCTGGTGGCGGAACAGTCCAGCGGAGAACGCGAGGACGGGAACCTGGTGCGTCTTGATACGCGTCATCTGTTCGACGCCAATACCGTATGGCTTGGCCTGAAGCGCGGGCAGCTGCAGCGCAACTATGTGTGGCGCTTTATCGAACTCTGCAACGCCGGGCTGTCGGTGGATGAGATTAAACGCCAGGTGATGGAGCCGGAAGAAGTGGCGATTGATTATCAGATTTAGGCGCTGGTTTGCCCGGCAGCGCTGCGCTGACCGGGCTCATCGCTTAGTTGAACGGATATTTTTTAAAGACCGCCTGTGATTCGAATGATTCGGCAACCGCCTGAATCTCTCTAAAATCCGCTGCGTTAACGACATGCGGGAGCATCGACTGAATAAACGTCCAGACAACCGTGCTCGTGACGGCAACCTGATCGGGAACGGCGGAGGCCGGACGCGTCTTCAGCAAGGCATTCCATTCCCTGCAGGCCGCCAGCAGCTGGGTTGTAACGCGTTCGACCCATAAAGCGTGCTGCTTTTCCACCGGGCGCTGGTGGTGTTCATACACATTTTGCACGGCTTTCTCCGCGGCGGCGAGGATAAAGCCCAGCGTCTGAAGATCGTTTGCCAGCGCATCCGGCGCGACGGGCAGGAGCCTCCGCCCGGGGGCGGCCTGAGCTTCGAAATAATTCAGTATCAGCGACGAATCCATCAAACGTATTCCGTTATCCAGAATCAGCGTGGGCGCTTTTACCGCGGGGTTGATTCGGGAGAACGCGTCGAAAGTGCTAAAGACCGACAGCGGCTGGCTTTCAAACTCAACGCCATAAAGCTCAAGGGAGATCGCCACGCGCCGTACATAAGGTGAATCCATCATGCCAACAAGCTTAATCATCGTTCCCGTTTTCCTGTCTCTGTGAAATAACGCGTCATTGAAGAGGATGAACAGACAGTACAATACAAACTTCCTGGCGAATATCTTCAGTATCTTACCGTAAAGGTTAGTATTACTGACATGTGGGCAAGTTGCCGTTATACATCCAGCGCGGATAAGGGAGTGCTTTCATGTCGGATTTTCCACCCATTGCCAGTTTGCGAAGCTTTGAAGCCGTCGCCCGTCTTGGCAGCGTGACGCTGGCGGCGAAAGAACTCCACGTTACCCATTCCGCAATCAGCCAGCAGATCAAACTGCTGGAGGAGATGGTGGGCGTAAAGCTCTTTATCCGTCAGGGACGCGGGGTGCAGATCAACGAAGAAGGGCGGCTCTATGCCTTACAGGTACGCGAGGGGCTGAACCATATTGCGGATGCCACCCGGCTCGTACAGGTGAAGCCGAGAAAGCAGGAGCTGACGCTGGCGATGGTGCCGTCTTTTGGATGCCACTGGCTGTTGCCGCGTCTGGAACGCTTTCGGGCGAAATATCCGCTTATCACCCTTCGGATCCAGGCCAGCCTGACGGTCACCAGCCTGCAGCAGGAGGGGATAGACATCTCGATACGGATGGGGAAAGGAAGCTGGGAAGGGAGCGAAAGCCAGTACCTTTTTTCCGATGAACTCATTGTGGTGGCCGCGCCTGGCTATAACGGCGGCGAGCTGCCCGTTACGCCGGCTGAGATTGCAAAAAGTCATATTATTTTTTCCATGGAGTCGTGGAAAACGTGGTGCGTGAATGCGGGGCTGGAGAAAGAGATCGTGCCTGGCGGTTTATGCATTAACGACTCCAATATCATTATCGAAGCTGTTCGGCTCGGGAAAGGGATCGCGCTGGAGCGCCGCTCTCTGGTTCAGGATGCCATCACCCGGGGTGAACTGGTCCAGCTAACCTCCATTACCGCGCCGTATCCCTGGCCTTACTGGCTGGTGACAGCGCGGTCAACGGAGACGAAGCCGGAGGTGGCTCTTTTTGTCGCGTGGCTGGATGAGGAAGTGGCAGTCTGGCGGCAGTTGGTGGGTGCCGCGGAAAGCAACGGCCACTAGAAAAGCTGGCTTTTCAAATTTGGCTCCTTTGACTGGATCGCCTTACCCAAAGTTGGCTAAGTTGTAAGCCAACTTTGAATTCCCTTTCTGTCAAAACGCCATGATGACAACTAGTCAACTCTAATTTGCGGAGCAGCGGGCTGAGATGCAGTTATTTATTGGCGGAAGTGGGGACATGCTGCTGCATCAATTCAACGATCCAATCAATAAAAACGCGCAGTTTGGCGTTAACGTGGCGGTTCGGCGGAAAGGCCAGATAAAGGGGCATTGGATCAATACGCCAGTCTTCAAATAGCGGAATCAAGGAACCACATGCCTGATGAGCTGCCGCCATATAGACGGGTAGTGCAATCACGCCTAATCCAGCGAGCCCGGCTTCGAGGTAGGCATTACCATCATCCACTGCAAGCACGTAGCTTCCCGTGATTTCAATATGTTCGCTCTCACCGTGCAGTACCAGAGGATCAACCTTGCCGGTGCGTGAGGACAAGAATCCCACTATGTGATGGTCCGTATTTTCCAGCTCTCGCGGATGCGCAGGTGCGCCGAGGCGTTCCACATAGCTCGGTGCGACGTAAACACCGATTTGCAAATCGCCAACATGGCGTGCGATCAGGGACTGGTCATTGATTTCCCCGCCCCGCACGACGCAATCCACGTTATCGCCGATCAGATCCACCACTCGGTCACTCACGCCCATGTCGAACTGGATATCAGGGTAGCGCGCGTGAAAAGCCGGTAGTGCGGGCACCAGCACCAGGCGGGCGAGAGGAGTGGGCACGTCCACCCGTAGTCGCCCCCGGGGCGCCATCGTCGCACTGGACAGGCTGTTTTCAGCATCTTCCATGTCCGACAGCAGGCGGATGACGCGCTCGTAGTAGACCGCGCCATCAGGAGTGACGCCGAGCCTGCGGGTGGTTCGATGGAGCAGCTTTACGCGCAGGCGCGCTTCCAGCTGCTGAATAAGCTGCGTCACCGTGGTTTTGCTCATATGAAGCGTTTGGGCAGCCCTGGTGAAACTGCCAGCCTCCACCACGCGAGCAAAGGCGCGCATCGCATCGAAACGATCCATCCCAAGTCCTCTCTTTTCACCGATTGTTTGGATATTACAAACAATGATGGACAAAGTCGCTTGTTTATCCGCCCGATTCGACACCTGTAAACTGTCTTTATGTTCACCGGGCAGATTTCGCCCCATTACAGAGGCACAAACATGACAACACGCGAAGCCGTTTTTCCCTTCGGTCGGCAGGCGCTCTACGAGCGCAACCGGTATTCACCCGCCATCAAATCTAACGGCTTCCTGTTTGTTTCGGGGCAGGTTGGTAGCCGGGAGGATGGTTCGCCTGAAGAGGATCTCAACGCGCAGGTCCGGCTGGCATTCGATAACCTTAATGCTGTTCTCGCAGCTGCGGGTTGCACGTTCGATGACGTGGTTGACGTTACCCTCTTTGTCGTCGATCCCGAGTCAAACCTCGACACAATCTGGAGTATCCTGCCAGAATATTGGGGGGAAGCGCCTTACCCTACGTTGACCGGGATCGGCGTGACGTGGCTGTACGGGTTCCAGTTTGAAATTAAGGTGATTGCCAGGCTGCCCTAAGCGTTACGGGTCTTTCCGACGGTCAAAAGACAATACAGCGGGCGCAGCTCCGATCCGGAAGCCGCCTCGCATTTCGTTTATCCGATTAGCCATAATCCTTTGAACCGCAAAAACAGTTTTCTATTATCAGCCTTCTTAGTTCCGCGCTTCGTTCCCACCTGCACTGTCCTTCGATAGATAACGGCTTTATGGACACCTAAATACGAAAAGGAAATCACCATGAATCTGATGACTAATTGTGCACTTCCCGCCATGAATGTTATATTAAAATATAATATTCGGAGGTGCGCTATGTATACAACTCGTCTGAAAAAGGTCGGCGGATCCATCATGCTGGCGGTTCCTCCCGCCGTGCTGAAAACGCTGGAGCTGTCGACGGACAGCGAAGTCGGCATGACCATTAATAATGGCTGCCTGATTATTGAACCCCAGAAGCGGCCTCACTATTCGCTTGAGGAGCTGCTGGCGCAGTGCGATCCGCACGCTGAAATGAGCGAAGAGGAGCGGGAATGGATCGATGCGCCTGCGGTGGGCAGGGAGATCCTGTAAATGGACAGAGGGGAAATCTGGCTTGTTTCACTGGATCCGATTGCTGGCCACGAGCAAAGTGGAAAACGTCCGGTTCTTGTCGTATCGAAGGCATCGTTTAACAAGCTGACCCGGTTACCGGTAGTGGTTCCCGTCACCAGCGGCGGAAACTTTGCACGTACAGCAGGTTTCACCGTTTCACTGGAAGGGGCGGGGACAACAACAACGGGCGTTATTCGCTGCGACCAGCCCAGAACCATTGATATGGCTGCCCGGAACGGCATGCGGCTGGAACGTATACCTGACGCGGTTGTAAATGAAGTGCTTGCCAGGCTGGATGCGATTCTGCATTAACATCAGTGACGCAGAAAAGCAAAAAGCCTGCTCAAAAGCAGGCTTTTCAAATTTGGCTCCTCTGACTGGACTCGAACCAGTGACATACGGATTAACAGTCCGCCGTTCTACCGACTGAACTACAGAGGAATCGTGTGAACGAGGCGCATAGTAGCGGCCTCGGTACGGCTTGTCAAAGGGTGAAAACGCACTTTTCTTTCGTTTGCCGACAATTTCAGCAAATCGCTGATTTTATAGCAAATTCGCGTTGAAATTACACAGCAAAATGCGCCGCCCGCAGGCGGCGCGCAGGATCAGAACAGTACGGAGTAGTTCAGACCAAAGGTACGTCCGCGGCCTTTATAGGTATACAGCCCCGGTGCGCCGTAGGTTGGGCTATACAGCCCCGGCGCGCGCTGGCCCCAGGCGGTGGTGTAGTCTTTGTCCAGCAGGTTTTCCACGCTGAAGCTGACCTTGCCCACCGGCAGGGCGTAGCTGCCCAGGAAGTCGACCGTGTTATAGCCATCGATCTTCTTGCCGTCGGAGTCTGACACGTCAAAGGTCTGCGTGCTCTGCACGCGCAGGGTCCAGTCGCCCGGTGCCCAGTTGACCCAGGCGCTGGCTTTTGACGGACTGGCGCTGTCAACCGTCAGCTTCTCCCATTTCCCGTTTTCGCGCGTTTCAGACTTGATGGCGTTAAAGTTCGCACCGGTGCTCCAGTCGCTGTCGGTGAAGAAATAGTCCACCTGACCTTCCACCCCGTAGATACGACGCTTGTCGTCTTCCAGGTTGATGGTCATATCCGTCTTGTTGATGGTGATGGTTTTATCCGAGAGCGAGTAATACGCCGCGACCTGCGTGCGCAGGTTATCGCCGGTGTAGCGCCAGCCCAGCTCATAAGCGTTGACCTTGATACCGTCCAGCGTCGAGTCGTTCACGTTGACGCTGTTCAGCAGGCGATAGTGACCGTTGCTGAGCTGATAGGTGCCGGAGCCGTAGTACTTCGCCAGGTCCGGAATTTCGAAGCCCTGGGAGAAGTTAAACCACAGCTGCTGCTGTTCGGTCAGGCGACCGAGGATCCCGGCGTTAAACAGGAAATTGTTGTAATCGGTTTTCCCGCCCGGCACCGCATCGGCGGAGGTAGCTTTCCCGGTGGCGATGGCCTGCTGCTGGGCGTAACCAACAAAGTCGTCCACCTTGTTCTCGGTGTACTGATAACGCACGCCGCCGCTCAGGGTGATGGCGTCAATGTCGTAGCTGGCCTGCAGGAACGGGGCGAGGTTGGTGATGCTGTAGCCCGGGTAACGGCCCACGTTGTAGGCGTTATCCAGCTCCATGCCGCCGCTCGCCGCAGCCTTGCTCAGGTTAAAGAACTGCTGGTTGGCATCGAAGGTTTCGTGGTCGGCATCCACACCCCATGTCAGCGTTAAATCGTCCACCGGCTTGCTGTTCAGCGTCAGCTTGCCGCCGTAAAAATCGGTTTTCTGCTGGGACGCGCCGATGCTGCTCACCACGCCTTTGGTCAGGGTCGGGAACGGATAATAGGTCAGGCTCTCGTCGCGATAGTAAATCTGCGCGACCAGATCCTGGCCCCAGAAGTCGGTATTGGAATACTGCAGGTTAATCAGATGGCGCTCGGTACCCGGTACGCGGTCAGAATCGAGATTATCTTTGTTGTACGCGGTCGCATCGCCCGTTACCGCCGAGAAGTTCTTCCCGAGATACAGCCCATGCTTGCCGTCGGACTCGCTCTTGTAGTACTGCGTCGTCAGCTGCAGCTGCTGACGATCGTCAATGTTGATGGTGCCTGTGCCCATTACATCAATACGGTCGGAATACTGGAGGCCGGTCTGGGTGTTATCGATAATCACCTCGTTGCCTTTGCCGTCATACCAGCCGCCGTAGCGCTGATAGGACACCGACAGACGACCGGAGGCGTTGTCGTTGCCGCCGCTTACGGCTGCCGACACGTTCTCATCGTGATCGTTGTGGCTGTTAAACCCGCTTTTTGCCCCGGTCTGGAACTCAACTTCGGTATCCGGCTGGCCCTTTTTGGTGACGATGTTCACCAGGCCGCCGGTGCTGCCGCCACCGTAGAGCGAGGTGGCGCCGGAGATCACTTCGATACGGTCAATGTTGAACGGATCGATAGAGTCCAGCTGGCGGCTGTCGCTGCGGGACGAGTTCAGGCGAACGCCGTCCACCATCACCATCATGGAGCGGCCGCGCAGGTTCATGCCGTAGTTGGTACGTCCCTGGCTGCTGACGTCCATGCCCGGGATCAGCTGTGCCAGCACTTCTTTAATCTCTTTCCCGCCCTGAACCTGCTGCTCAATTTCAGCCCGTTCAATGACCCAGGTGGTCTGTGCCATCTCCGCCACGCTGCGGTGCGCGCGGCTGGCGGAGACAACGATATTTTCTTCCTTTTGTTCTTCCGCCCACGCAGAGGTAGAAAGCATTGCAAGTAAGCAAGGATTTAAAACCCAAAGATGAGAACGTTTCATTGTTATGTTGATCCTGATTGTGTGTGTCAGTACTCGGTGGTTTTTGCTAATGATTTAAAAACCGGGCTGCTGTCCGGGCTGGCGGTGGTGCGCCAGTGGATAACGCCGGGTGTGGTGGCCAGCTCAAACGGCTCGTCGGCGTGCGCGCGATTAAGAATTCGCGCCGCGCGCCAGGCCATCAGGCTGAGCTGGGGTTCGGCAATGCCGAGACGGTGCATCCCGGCGTTCACGGCGAACAGGCGGTTGCTCTGCGGACCGTCCCATTCCAGAGTGAAATCATTGTTAATGCAGAAGGCTTCGTCCGAATCCAGCTGCAGGCGGTGAGACAGCGGCGCGAGGAACGCGGGCTGCACGGCGCGGTAGCCGGTGGCGAAAATCACCACGTCGCTATCCAGCTGCTCGCGGCCGCCGTCGAGGTGATGCTGAATGCTCAGACGATGTCCGTTTTCCTGGCGCGTCAGGGCCGTCACCGAGCGGGACGGCATCAGGTGCGCCCAGGGTTTTTCACGCAGCACTTCGAAGCGGTGGTACATGGCGCGGTAAATCGCAAGCAGGGACTCGGTGGTGATCCCGTCGGAGGTCATCTTCTGCTCGTGCAGCATCTGACGTCGGGCCTCTTCGCCCAGCGTGGAGAAGCTGTCCACGTACTCCGGCGTGAAATACTCGTTGGCAAAGGCGGCTTCATCCAGCGCGTTGTAGTTGTTGCGGCGCGATACCCAGTTCAGGCTCAGCGGCTGGCCCCATTCGCCGCGGAAGATATTCAGGAACAGGTCGGCCCCGCTCTGGCCGCCGCCGACGACGGTGACGCGCTTGCCAGCAAGATCCGGCGTGCGCAGCATCATCTCGCTGGCGTGGAAGCAGGTATCGTCCTGCGTCGTGACGCAGTCAGGCAGGTTGATCTGTTTGCCAATCCCCACGCAGACGTGGCGCGCCAGGAAGCGATCGCGCTGGGTCACCACCTCAAACAGGCCGCTTTTCTCATCAAAGCTCACCTGCTGGACCTGCTGGCTGAAGGACAGATTGGTGAGGTTTTCCGCCGCCCAGCACAGGTAGTCCGCAAACTCTTCGCGGGAGACGGTGCGCTGCTCGGTGGTCAGGAAGCGATAGAACTTTTTGCGCTGCACCAGGTAGTTCAGGAAGCTGTGGCGGTTGGTTGGCTCTACGGCGCTGACCAGATCCTTCAGGAAGCTGGTCTGCATGTGGCAGTCCGGCACCATCATTCCCGGGTGCCAGGAGAAATGCGGTTTACGCTCAAGGAACAGCGAGCTAAAGCCGTCCAGCCCTTCGGCCAGAGCGGCGATGCTGAGGTTAAACGGGCCAATACCAATGCCGATGAAATCATAGGTTTTCATTGCGCTGACTCCCGGGAGGCGAGAAAAAGAGGGTTATCAAGGTCGGTGACGTAGTTCGGCAGCATGCGGCTGCCGCCGTCGTGTTCGGAGAAGGTCAGTTTGACCGGGTTGAGGATCACGCGAATAATCTGCGGCTTGAAGAGATCGAATTTGGCGAAGCGCTCTGCCAGATCCGGGTGCGCCGCCATATACTCCCGTAAAACTCCGGCCAGAAGCTGGTAGAAGCGCGTTTCGCTCACGCCGCATTGCAGGGTGAGGCGCGAGATAAAGCGCAGCACCGTCACAAAGTTGCCGGTTTGCAGGTCGTGAATAATGTAATCCGCGCTCAGGCGCGCCGTGACGGCCTTCACCTGCTCCGGCAGGCTCTGGGCCTGCGGGAAATCCTCATCCACCAGGCGCATATCGCCCTGGAAATCTTTCAGCAGAATGCGCTGCGGGACGTAATCCTTCATCACCAGCGTCACGTTCTGGCCGTGGGCGATCAGCGCCACGCCGTAGCGGCAGAGCAGGTGATAGAACGGGATCACCGTTGCCTCAAACAGCTTTTCAAGCCACGCGTCGGCGCTTAGCCCCGAGCGTTTAATCCACGCGTCGATCAGCGGGCGCCCGGCATTGTCGGTTTCCATCAGCGCGGCCATCAGCACGGCCTGTTCACCGTCTTCTAAATAACAGGACGGATTCTCGCGCCAGATCACCCCCAGCATCTCCTGATAGCGGTAGGGCGCTTTCGGCAATGCGGCATAGCCAGGATGCGACAGATAGCCGGCGGCGGGTTCGCCAAGCACCTGCGCACCGGAGCGGATCAGCGTGGCGTCGGTGGCAAACTGCTGCTGAAGCCAGCGCGAAGCCAGCGGCCCGGCGGCAATGTATTTGCCCGGGATGCCGCGATAGCAGGAGGTGTTGTAGATGGTCAGCGGAAGCTTGATGTCATACTGCGCTCGACGGCTGGCGTTGGTGAGCGTGCGCAGGGACTGCTGCGCCAGATACTCGTCGCCAAATTCGCCCAGCTCGGCCATCTCCCCGCGCGCCAGCTGCGCCAGGAAATGAACGGCGATCTTCTGCTGCCACTGCCACGGGTGCAGCGGCAGTGGCAGCCAGCCGTCGTTGAGACCCTGCGCCTGCCAGCGGGCGTCAAAGCGGGCGCGCTCGGCGTTGTCCATGGCGCTCGCCAGCAGAGCGTTGATATCGCAATCGGCGTCGCTGCTCCAGACCAGATGCTCGCGCTGAACGGCGACCCAGTGCAGACGAAAACGTCCGCGATACTCGGGCGCGTACTGACGCAGCGCGTCCAGCCCCCAGCCGCGGCGGCCTTTGTTGAAAATAAACTTCGGATGACCGCTCATCAGACACTGTAATTCGTCCGGGTCGAGGTGGATCAGCGCGTCCGCGTCCAGCGCTTCACGCGCCTGCAGCAGCTGCATGTCGCCGCGCAGCGTGGCGTAGAGATCTTCCATATGCTCTGCCGTTTGCGCGTCGCTCATCTCCAGCACCGTCGCCAGCTGCAGCAGCGCGCGTTCCGCTTCGACGGCTTCGCCGCTGGCGGCGCTCAGGCTGTCCGGGTCGATATGCAGCCAGCCCCATATCCCGCGCGCGGCGCGAAACTGCCAGGACTCGGTGCCCATAGTGATGCGCCAGCCGTCCGACGAAACCGGCTCAGCGCGCAGGGTGCGTTCGTACTCCAGCTCGGCGAGGATCTTCGCCACCATCTCGCGGTTCACTTTCTGCCAGAGCGCGTTCACAGTTCCACCTCGCTGAAGAAGCGGTGGCGCTGGCTCATGATGAGGCGCGAGCGCTTGTGCGGGAAGTCGAACTCTTTCACCGTCTCGAAACCGGCGGAGGCCAGATGGCGGAACAGGCGCTGGTTGTCGAAGCGCGGCTCGGCCACGATGCGCGCGGTGCGCGGTTCATCGAGATACAGATAGTGGCTCAGGCCGCGCAGCCAGCTGCGGATGTACTGCGCGCCGCGCCAGTTCTCTTCGCCCACCAGCATGTGCAGCCCGCGGTCAAACGGCTGCCAGCGGTAGTGGCGGCCAATGCGGTCTTCCGCCGCCCAGTAGAGCTCAAAATAGCCGAACGGCTGGTCATCGAAGCAGCCGATAACCGGGTAGCAGTAGGTCGAGTCAAGCTGACGGCGCAGGTAGCTTTCCTGCTCGGCCTGCGGGCCCGCCATCTCCCAGAAGGCGTTCACGCGCGGGTTGTTCATCCATTGGGTAAAGCGCTCGCCGTCCAGCGCCACGTCGGCCACGCGGAAGCTGAGGGTGCGCTTAAGTTGCGGATCGTAGCGACGGTACACTTCGCCCTGCGGGCGGTGAGGACGCAGCGGGAAGTACAGCTGACGGCTCTCATCAAACTGCATACCGCCGCTGGCCTGCGGCCGTTCGCCTTTCAGCCACAGCGGCAGCTGCCAGAAGGTTTCGCGTGCCAGATAGTCCCCGTGGGCCAGGCTAAACAGCGCCTGCGCCTGGGGTTCATCCTGCCAGGTCGCCCAGGGCAGGGTAATGCCGGTCAGCGCGGGTGCGGCAACAAACAGCTGATCCAGGGCTTCGACCAGCCAGCCGTCCGGGAACTTATTCAGACGTTCCAGCACCGCGCTGCCGTCGAGACCCAACGTCAGCGGCAGCGCGCGATCCGTTGCGGTGCAGCGAAAGCCGTAGCCGGAATGGACGATATTCGCGATTGCCATTACGCCTTCTCCTTGTAAAACGGGTTGCTAAAGTCGAAATAGATCACCGCCGGATCGACGATGGTGTTTTCATTGCGATCGTGCAGGTAGCAGAAGAAGTTGCCTTTGCAGTTCCAGGTCGGGCTGTCGAGGACGTAGTCGAGGCAGCGGGTCTGCTTCGCCGTGCGGCGCAGTTCGGCCAGCGCGTCGCGCACGCGGGACATCAGGTTCTCCTCGCTGTCGAAACCGGCGGCGGCGAGGGCGGCGGTGACGGCAAGGGTAGAGTTCAGCAGCAGGTAATAAGGGAAGTAGCGCAGCAGCTGGCTCTCACCGAAGCGGTTTTCCACGTCGGTTTCACCCACCTCTTTCAGCCACGCATCGGCCCCTTCGGTCCACGCGCTGCCCTGGCAGTCGCGGTAGATCAGCCCGACGGGGAAATCCTGCTGCATTTCAACGAGGATATTTTGCTGGTGCGCCAGCAGGACCAGACCGTAGTCCGCCTCGGCGCTGAACAGCGGGAGCAACACGCGGTCGCAATAGGCGTCCAGCCAGCAGCGGGCGGCCCGGGCGAGCGGTAATTCCAGACGCTGGCTCAGACGGCGCACCGCGGAGGCCAGCAGGCTGTCGCCGCCGTCCGGCGCGGCCTGGGTCAGGCTCACCAGCACGTTGGTCTGGGTGTCTGGCGTATCGAACAGCAGATTGACGCGCAGGGCCATCAGGCTCTCTTCCTGAATAACTCCGCTTTCGTCACGCAGCCCCGCCCAGCCGTCTTCCTGCATCACGCGCATGGTTGGGTAGCGAGCCTGTAAATCTTGCCAGCGTTCCGTTTTCGCAAGGCGCGCCAGGCGCATTCCGCGCTTAACCTCTTTGACCGACAGCGTGCGCACGGAGTTGGTCAGGCGCACGCTGAGGGAGAACTTAATCATGTCGCTGTTGGTTTCGCTGTACAGCGAGCGGGAGGAGCTGGTAGGCAGCCACTGCGCGCCCGCTTCGCCCAGATCCTGCAGTGAACCGTTTTCCGCCAGACGCTGGCACCAGTCCTGCTCCAGCAGATAGTCGGCCTGCCACGGATGCATCGGCAGCAGCCAGCGGGTGTCGGTGAAGTGGCCGAGCAGCTCAGGCGCGCTCTGGGCCGCGAAGCGCAGCAGACGCTCGCGCAGGGAGACGTTCAGGCTGTCGCCGGCAACGAGCGCGCTCTCAACGGCAAACCAGCGCAGCGGGAAGCGGGAGGCGAAATCGGGCAGATAGCGACGCGCCTCGGTTTCGCTGAACGGCTCGTGCGACTTCGGCGCAGGGTGAAACGCGTGGCCGACCAGCAGCGCCTGTTCCGCGTCGGCAAACGTCAGCGGCTTATCGCGCAGGGTTGCCCAGCCGTGGCGCAGATCGATCGCCTGCCAGGTGTGCGCATGGCTTTCCAGAACGCGCTGCTTGAAACGCGCCAGCGTATCGGCATCCAGAGAACCTTTTATTGATGACTTTTCAAGAATTAAATCAACCAGTTGGTCAAATGTGACGGCGTCACCGTCATCACTGTTGCTCTGAATAAGCGTTGCCGGGAAACGATACTGATGATGCTGGGTGGGAGAGAAATAGCGTACCGGAACCCGAAGAGCCTGGGTTTGGGACAGCGGGATATGAATGTTCGGTAACGCATCCGCAGCGGTAGCGGGGAGATAGCGCCAGTCCTTCGTTTCGCGCAACAGGGCGTTTAAAAAACACTGGGCTGCAACGTCTGTACCGGCAGAGCGGGGCAGAGCACGCATAGATGTACCTCATTCCATGATTGATAATAATTCTCGTTATGATATTCATTCTGTTTACAGTCGCAACCATTTTTGCAATATTTGTTTTCATAAACTTCATGATTTCCACACATTTATTGACACTATGTTCACATTCTCATGCGCGCTGACTCAGAAACATTGACCGAAAACGTCACCTCAAAAGCCAACTGGCCCCTGGCGTTATGTGCGGGTTTATTAGGTATCGGGCAAAACGGCCTGCTGGTGATGCTCCCGCAGCTGGTAACCCTGACCGGGCTCTCGCTCTCGGTCTGGGCCGGTCTGCTGATGTTCGGATCCATGCTCTTTTTACCGGCCTCGCCCTGGTGGGGACGCCAGAGCGAGCGGCGGGGATGTAAGGCCGTGATGCTGGCCTCGCTGAGCGGCTATCTGGCCAGTTTCGCCGTCATGGCGCTGGTGGTCTGGGCGATGGCGGCCGGAAGGCTGGATACTTACTGGGGACTGGCGGGGCTGATCCTCTCGCGCCTGCTCTACGGACTGACGGTCTCGGGGCTGGTGCCCGCGGCCCAGACGTGGGCTATTCAGCGTGCGGGGCTGGAGAAAAGAATGGCGGCGCTGGCGACGATAAGCTCCGGCCTCAGCTGCGGACGTTTGCTCGGCCCGCCGCTGGCGGCGCTGATGCTCAGCGTCAGCCCGGTGGCGCCGCTCTGGCTGATGGCGGTCGCGCCGTTAATCGCGCTGCTGCTGGTGCTTCGCGAAGCCGCAGACCCGCCGCTGCCGCCGGTGGCGCACCAGGCGACCCGCCTGCAGGCCTCGATGCTGCCGTTCCTGCTGCTGGCGCTGCTGCTGGCGGCGCTTGTCAGCCTGATGCAGCTTGGCCTGTCACCGCATCTTAGCCCTCTGCTAGAGGGCAACGCCCGGGAGATCAGCCATCATGTTGCGCTTCTGCTGAGCCTGGCCGCGCTGGCCACGCTCGCGGCGCAGTTTCTGGTGGTCCGCCCGCAGCATTTCACCCCGGTGACCTTGCTCTGCATCGCGGCGGTGTTAATGGTGGCAGGGCTTGGGCTGATGACCGTCGCGGGGTTAACGCTGTTCTACGTGGGGATTGTTATCACTTCACTCGGGGCGGCGATGGCCACGCCGGGCTACCAGCTGCTGCTGAACGACAGGCTGACCACCGGGAAAGGGGCGGGCGTTATCGCCACCAGCCACACGTTAGGCTACGGCGTCAGCGCGCTGCTGGTGCCCGTGGTGACGCGCTTTTACGGAGAGCAGTCTTTGACGGTGGCCGCGTGGGGAATGGCAGTGCTGTTTTTAGCGTTGAGCATAGGGGTACGGTCAACCGAGCGGACCCCTTCTGAAAAGCCTTAATGGATCTGGCGGGAGGAATGGCCGCCAGACTCCTCATTTTGCCGCAGACGCTGGAGCGGATCCTGCTGATAAAACTGGCAGAAACGCTGCCACAGCGCCGGGAAGCGGGGCGCGAAGAGCTCGGGCGCGCTGAAGAAATACTCCGAGAGCACCGCAAAGCACTCGGCCGGGTCGGTTGCCGCATAGGCGTCAATGCTGGCCGCGCTTTCGCCCACCAGGTCTATTTCATCCTGAATGTTATCCATCGCCGCGTGCAGATCGTGCTCCCAGCCCGCCACTTCGCGAAGCGGGATCAGCGGTACGCCGCTGGCGCGATCGCCGTTGCGGGTATCGAGCTTATGCGCCACTTCATGGATAACCAGATTAAAACCGGACGCATCGAACGAGTCCTGAATGTCGAGCCAGTTCAGGATAATCGGCCCCTGCTGCCAGCTTTGTCCGGACTGCACCACGCGCTGGTTGTGCACCAGCCCGATATCGTCCTGCCATTCGTCATCCACCACGAACGGCGCGGGATAGATAAGCACCTCGTGGAAACCGTCCAGCCACTCAATGCCGAGCTCAAGCACCGGCAGACAGAAAAGCAGGGCGATGCGCGCGTTTTTCAGGGGATCGAGTTCGAAACCCTGCAGTGGAACCAGGCGTTTTTGCTGTAAAAAACGATCCGCCAGCTGAACCAGTTTCGCTTGTTCATCCGGCTTAAGATTAGCCAGAACAGGGATCGTCAGCGCGTCATCCCATGGCAGCGCCATATCCCGGCCAGCTTCATTCGTTTTCCAGGGCCACTTTATCATCGCTTTGCTCGCAAACTCGTCACTTGAACAAAAATGGGAAAGTCAGGTTTGGTTAAGATGCCAGAAAATCGCTCGCTGCGACAATTCCAGCCTGAATAAACTATCATTCGTACGTAGCGGTGGGTAGCGGTTTACGGGCATCACCTTCATTTTGTGAAGTCTGTCGTGGCCTTAACCCACAGGTTCAGTGAAGAAATCAGTACGGTATTGAAAAGATGAGCGATTTCAAAGGTAACAAGCAGAGCCTGCCCAGCCGTGCGTGCGCGCACTGCCAGCGGCCCATGACGTGGCGCAAGAAATGGGCGAAATGCTGGGATGAGGTCAAATACTGTTCCGAGCGCTGTCGCAGGAGCCACCGTTGACCGAACTGCGCCTGATCCTCGGCGATCAGCTTAATCCGCACCACAGCTGGTTTGATGCCTGCAATCCGAATGTCATTTACGTGATGCTGGAGCTGCGGGCAGAAACCGCGTACGTGCTTCACCACGCTCAGAAAGTGATCGCCATTTTTGCGGCCATGCGCGCGTTTGCCTCTGCGTTAAAGGAGAAGGGGCATCGGGTGAGGTATGTCCGGCTCTCTGACGGCTCAAACCGCGGCGCGCTGGAAGACAATCTTAACGCGCTTGTCGCGCATTACGGCGCCGACAGGGTGATATGGCAGGAGCCCGATGAATGGCGCCTGGATACGCAGCTGCAGGCGTGGGCGAAAGCGGCCTCCGTCGAAACGGCCTGCGTCAGCAGCGAGCATTTCTTCACTACCCGTGAACAGGTGAGCGCGTTCTTTGCGACGCGCAAAAGCTGGCGAATGGAGTACTTTTATCGGGAAATGCGTCGTCAGCACGGCATACTGTTAACCTCAGAAGGCGAGCCGGAAGGGGGAAAATGGAATTTTGATGCCGAAAACCGCAAACGCTGGTCCGGCGAGCCGCCCGCGCCGGACGACTCGCGTCCGCGCCATGATTATTCAGCCTTATGGGCGGAGATCCAGCGCTGCGGCGTAAACACCTTCGGCGAACCGCAGGCCGGGAATTTTCGCTGGCCGCTCAACCGTTCGGAGGCCAAAGCCGGGCTGGATGAATTTATCGCTCACGTGCTCCCCCATTTCGGCGCCTGGCAGGACGCGATGCACGCTGAGGAGCCTTTTCTTTTCCACTCGTTAATTTCATTCGCGCTGAACACCAAAATGCTTAATCCGCGGGAAGTGGTGGCTGCCGCCCAGCAGGCATGGCGTTCGGGCCATGCGCCGCTGCCTGCTGTTGAAGGGTTTATCCGACAAATTCTCGGCTGGCGGGAGTACGTGCGTGGGATCTACTGGTCGCAGATGCCGGGCTATCGGGAGCTGAATGCCTTAGACCAGCACGCCCTGCTGCCGGACTGGTTCTGGAACGGCAAGACGCGGATGCGCTGCCTGGCGCATGCGATTGGGCAGTCGCTCACCGAGGCTTACGCCCACCATATCCAGCGCCTGATGGTCATCGGGAACTTTAGCCTGCTCAGCGGCCTGTCGCCGCAGGCGGTTCATGAATGGTATCTGGGTGTCTATATTGATGCCTTTGAATGGGTAGAGCTGCCCAATACCCTCGGCATGAGCCAGTTTGGCGATGGCGGATTGCTGGCCAGTAAGCCCTACGTCTCGAGCGCGTCGTACATTCACAAGATGAGTAATTACTGTCAGGGGTGCCGGTATCAGCACACCCAGCGTACCGGAGAGCTGGCGTGCCCCTTCAATGCCCTTTACTGGGATTTCTTTTCGCGCAACCGAGCGCGTCTGGGTAACAATCCCCGCCTGGGCATCGTCTTTAAACAGCTTGCGGACATGAAGGAAGAGGATCGGCAGGCCATTACCGATCGCGCCGGGTATGTTCGCCTGCATCTCAACGAGCTCTGACGTATTTCAACACCGCACCGGTTGCGGTGGGTCAATAAGACGCTATTATTTTTGACTTTGCTGCGTATTCCCTGACAGGACATCCAGACGCCATGCCCGTGAATTTTGACCTTAACGATCTTTATGCTTTCAGAGCGTTAGTGGAATACGGTAACTTCCGTGTCGCTGCTGAATCTATCTGCTTATCCCAGTCGGCGCTGAGCCGCAGGATTGAAAAGCTGGAAGCCGCGCTGGGAAACCGGCTGTTTGACCGTACCACACGCCGCGTGGCCTTAACGTTATACGGGCAAAACTTTGCTGAACGCTCCGCGCAGCTGCTCGACAACGTTGAGTCAATGCTGGCGGATGTCGATAAAGTCAGCGAAGAGCGGACGGGGCTGATCACGGTTGCCACGGTCCCTTCTGCGGCCTGTTACTTTATGCCTGATGTGATCCGTCGTTTTCAGTCTCGCTATCCGCGCGTTCGCATTAAGCTCATCGACAGCAGCGCGGGGAATGTGATTGACGCCGTGGCCCGAAGCCAGGCGGATTTTGGTATCAGCTTCGCAGGAAACCTGCCGTCTGACATCGAATTTTTCCCGCTGGTGGAGGATGTCTATGTTGCGGCGTGCCGAAAGGATCACCCGCTGGCGCAGAAGAGTCATCTGACGTGGCAGGCTTTTTATCAGCAGGATTATATCTCTCTCGATAAAACGTCAGGTAACCGTAACCTGCTCGATCGGATGCTGGGGGATATCGTTCCCGAACGCCCCAGCGTCTGCGAAACGCGCCACGTTACCACGATGCTCGGTATGGTAGAGGCGGGGATCGGCATTGCTGCCGTTCCCGCCATGTCGATGCCGACGTCAGAGCACACGCTGCTGACGCATCTGCCGCTGGTGGCGCCGGAGGTGAAACGCACCGTGGGGCTTATCCGGCGCCGGGGGCGTATCCAGTCCTACATTGCGGCTGAACTGGAAAAGCAGATCACCGAGCAGTATCGCCGGACGTAATGGGGATCATCCCCGTCTTATGGATGACGGCCCTGGAGGGCGGTGAGGCGAGATAGGTTAGCAGCGCTTTCCCCTCCGCGGGATGTTCTGCGTGACGGGTGACCGCACCCGCGAAGCGCGTGATGTACTGCAGATTATCCGGGATTTTCCCGATAAAGGTGACGCCCTGAACCGGCAGCAGCTCGCTCACCTGCTGGAAACCGACGGCGTATTTTCCTTTCGCCACTTCTGAGGCGACCGGGATACGCTCGACCATTGTCGCTTTATCCGCCACTTCCTTTTCAATCCCCAGCTTTTTGAACAACGTCTGGCTGACGTACCTGCCGCTGGCGCTGTCAGAGTAGGCGATGGAGCTGGCCTGCAGCAGCGTTTTACGCAGAGCCGCCTCGCTGCTGATATCAGGGACATCCGCCCCTTTTATTACCACCATGCCAACGGGGGAGTCCGCAAGTTCGGTTCGCGAACCCGGCTGGGTCTGGCCGGCTTTTTCGAGCTTCTCCAGCGCATCGCCCACCATAATCACCACGTCGGCTTTCTCGCCGCGCGCCAGTCGGTTTGGGATCGCCTGCGGCGTAGCGCCCATTGAGGGGCCAGGGATGATCACGATTTTATCCCCGGTCCGGCGTTCATAGTCGGGGGCCAGCTTTTCCAGGGCGGCCTTGAAGCCGCCTGAAATCATGACCTTAACGTCCTGGGCACAGGCATTAACGCTCAGGAGCGCCAGCACCAGCGCGCTGGCGGTAAAGCGATAGGTGCGTTTCATACTGCCCCCTGTGACTTGACGGTGTTTTGCAGCGATACCGCGCGGCGGCGGTAGAGGTAGAGCGTGGCCAGCAGGGCACACACGGCGGCGAAACTCATCCAGTAGCCAGGCGAGGCTTTGTCGCCGGTGTATTCAATCAGCGCGGTGGACATGACCGGGGTAAAGCCGCCAAAGACCGCCGTTGCCAGGCTGTAAGCCAGAGAGAACCCCGCCACGCGCACTTCAGCAGGCATAATCTCCGTCAGGGCCGGGATCATCGCGCCGTTGTACAGGCCGTAGAGGAAGGAGAGCCACAGCAGCACGATCAGCATCATGGAGAAGCTGGGCGCGCTCGCCAGCAGCGTCAGGGCAGGGTAGCTGGTCGCCAGCGCAAGCAGGGCCATGGCAATCAGCACCGGCTTGCGCCCGAAGCGATCCGACAGCGCGCCGCCCACCGGCAGCCAGATGAAGTTAGAAATCGCCACCAGGAGCGTGACCAGCAGGCTGTCCGAGGCGCTGAGCATCAGCACCTTTTTGCCAAAAGTGGGGGCGTAGACGGTGATCAGGTAGAACGCGGTGGTGGTCATGGCCACCATCAGCATGCCTGCGACCACCACCTGCCAGTTGCCGAGCAGCGTTTTAAAGACCTGACGCATCTCCAGATGCTGGCGGCGCGCGCTGAACTCTTCCGTCTCCTCCAGCTTGCGGCGCAGGAAAAAGATAAACGGCACGATTAAGCAGCCGAACAGGAACGGGATGCGCCAGCCCCATTCGCGAATGGCACTCTCTTCCATCAGGGCATTCAGGGCAAAGCCCATCGCCGCGGCGACCATAATGGCGACCTGCTGGCTACCGGACTGCCAGCTGGTGTAAAACCCTTTGCGGCCCGGCGTGGCGATTTCAGCCAGATAAACCGAGACGCCTCCAAGCTCCGCACCGGCGGAAAAGCCCTGCAGCAGACGGCCCGTCAGCACCAGCAGCGGCGCCCACAGACCGATGCTTTGATAAGAGGGGATAAGCACGATCAGGAACGTCCCCGCCGCCATGATGGAAAGCGTGACGATCAGCCCCTTTCTGCGCCCGACCTTGTCGATATACGCGCCAAGCACGATGGCGCCTATTGGACGCATCAAAAAGCCCGCGCCGAAGACGGCGAAGGTCATCATCAGCGACGCAAATTCACTGCTTGCCGGGAAGAACGTGTGGGCGATGTAGGTGGCATAGAAGCCGAAAAGAAAGAAATCGAACTGCTCAAGAAAGTTGCCGGACGTCACGCGAAGTATGGCGCCCGCTTTCGAGCGTACGGTTGTAGGTGAGGTTGAGGAAAACATGGTTATCTCCAGTTTATTGTTGACGTTTTACGCGTCTGTTTTTGAAAACTGGATCAGGATGAGGAAATAGATAAGCGCAAATGCCGCATCGGCTGATGCACGTTTTGCATGAATAGCCTTCGCGGGATAAATACAATTAATGACAACAATAACTTAACAATTAATTGATTTTTTATTCACCACTTTTTGCTAAGTGGCTGATATCACAGTTTTGTGACATGACGCAGGCGCATGTCTTTCTGCGACTGCCGGGCAGCGTTGCGCCACCCGGCCTGTCTCAACCTAGCGCTGTGAACAACCCGCGCACTGTTTGTTCTGGATCTGCTGGAAGAAATCGTTGCCTTTGTCATCCACCAGGATAAACGCCGGGAAGTTCTCGACTTCAATTTTCCAGATGGCTTCCATTCCCAGCTCCGGATATGCGACGCATTCCAGGCTCTTAATGCTGTTTTGCGCCAGCACCGCCGCCGGGCCGCCAATGCTGCCCAGGTAGAAGCCGCCGTGCTTATGGCAGGCGTCGGTTACCTGCTGGCTGCGGTTGCCTTTCGCCAGCATGATCATGCTCGCGCCGTGGGATTGCAGTAAGTCCACATACGAGTCCATACGGCCAGCCGTGGTCGGGCCGAGTGAGCCAGACGCGTAGCCTTCCGGCGTTTTGGCCGGGCCTGCGTAGTAGATCGGATGGTCTTTAACGTATTGCGGCAGTTCTTCACCGTTGTCGAGCAGCTCTTTCAGCTTCGCGTGGGCAATATCGCGCGCCACGATGATGGTCCCGTTCAGCGACAGGCGGGTAGAGACCGGGTGCGCGGAAAGCTGCGCCAGGATCTCGTTCATCGGCTTGTCCAGATTGATGCTCACCACGTCGCCTTCGCCCTGCTGGCGCAGTGACTCCGGAATGTACTGACCCGGGTTGTGCTCCAGTTTCTCAATCCAGATCCCGTCGCGGTTGATTTTCGCTTTGATGTTGCGGTCCGCGGAGCAGGAGACGCCCATGCCGATCGGGCAGGACGCGCCGTGGCGCGGCAGGCGGATCACGCGGATATCGTGGGCGAAGTATTTACCGCCAAACTGCGCGCCGAGGCCGAGGTTCTGGGCTTCCTGGAGCAGTTCCTGTTCGAGCTGAACGTCGCGGAACGCCTGGCCGTGTTCGTTGCCTTCGGTTGGCAGCGCGTCGTAGTAGCGCGTGGAAGCGAGCTTCACGGTTTTCAGCGTGGCTTCCGCTGACGTACCGCCAATCACAAATGCGATATGGTAAGGCGGGCAGGCCGCAGTGCCCAGGGTGCGCATCTTCTCAACCAGGTAGTTTTTCAGCTTCGCCGGGGTGATCAGCGCTTTGGTTTCCTGATAGAGGTAGGTTTTGTTGGCAGAACCGCCGCCTTTTGCCATGCACAGGAATTTGTATTCGTCCCCGTCCACGCTGTAGAGATCGATCTGCGCGGGCAGGTTGGTGCCGGTATTCACCTCTTTATACATGTCCAGCGCCGCATTTTGCGAGTAGCGCAGGTTATCTTCAATGTAGGTGTTATACACGCCCTGGCTCAGCGCCGCTTCGTCACCGCCGCCGGTCCAGACGCGCTGGCCTTTTTTGCCCATGATGATCGCGGTGCCGGTATCCTGGCAGGTTGGCAGAACGCCTTTTGCGGCAATTTCAGAGTTACGCAGGAACTGCAGGGCAACGTATTTGTCGTTCTGGCTGGCTTCCGGGTCGTTGAGAATGGCGGCAACCTGCTTCTGATGGGAAGGACGCAGCATAAATGCGGCATCGTGGAAGGCCTGCTGAGCCAGCAGGGTCAGCGCTTCTGGCTCGACTTTCAGCACTTCCTGACCGTCGAATTCGGCAACGGAAACGTGCTCTTTGGTCAGCAGGTAGTATTCGGTGTCGTCATGGGAAAGAGGGAAAGGGTTCTGGTAGATAAAGGGTTTGTTTGACATAGCGTATTGCTCCACAAAAATAAAACCGCCGGAGGAGAAGTCCGGCGGTCAGGAATCAGAACATCATGGACATCCACGGATAACCAATCAGCAGCAGGGCCGCCAGGAAGATGGCACCGAAGATGGTGCCGAGGCGCCAGTAGTCTTTGGTTGGCAGGTAGCCGCTACCGTAGTAAATCGGGCTTGGGCCAGTACCGTACGGGGTGATGATCCCCATCACACCCAGCGAAGTCACCATCAGCAGAACGAACACTTCCATATTCATGCCAGGGATGGTGGAGGCGATGGTCAGCATCGCAGGCAGCAGCGCCGTGGTGTGCGCGGTGGTGCTGGCAAACAGGTAGTGCAGCAGGTAGAACGCCAGCAGCAGGACGACGGTCGCCACGCCCGGAGAGATACCGCTCATCAACAGACCGCCTTCTTTACCTAACCAGCTGATAAAGCCGGTGGAGGAGAGGCCATCCGCCAGTGCCACCAGGGTAGCGAACCAGACGAAGGTGTTCCATGCGGCCTTGTTACCGGTGATATCGTTCCACTCCAGCACGCCGGTCCACAGCATCAGACCGACGATGAGCAGGGCCGCCATGGCAGGCTCAATCCACGCGGCGGCGAAGATCCACATCAGCAGCGCACAGCATACGAACACCAGCAGCAGAATTTCGTTGCGGGACAGTTTGCCGAGTTTTTCCAGCTCGCGGGTCGCCCACAGCGGCACTTCGTTATTCACTTTGACTTCAGGTGGGTAGAACCAGTAGGCCAGCAGCGGCATGGTCAGAATCAGCAGGATACCCAGCGGCAGGAATGCGAGGAACCAGGTGCCCCAGGAGATATCAATCCCAACCGTACTTTTCACCAGCGCCAGGGCCAGCAGGTTTGGCGCGAGGGCGGAGAGGAACATTGAGCTGGTGATACAGGCGGCGGTGATCGCCACCCACATCAGGTACGAACCGATTTTGCGCGCGCTTGGGTCGTTGGGTTTTGAACCGTACAGCGGCGGCAGGTTAGCGATAATCGGGTAGATGGTCCCGCCGCTGCGCGCGGTGTTGGACGGGGTGAACGGTGCCAGCAGCAGGTCAGCAAACGTAATGGCGTAACCGAGCGTCAGGCTGCGACGGCCGAGGTACTTCACCAGAATCAGCGCCAGACGGCGGCCGAAGCGGGTTTTGTCATAGCCAGCGGCGAACATAAAGGCACCGAAAATCAGCCAGACGGTAGAGTTACCAAACCCGCTCACCGCCCATTTAAAGGAGGCGCCCGCCAGTTTGAATTTCGGGTCAGCCAGCTGATCGGGGCTGAACAGCACCCACTGGCTGCACAGGGCGATGGCGACCACGCCGGTCAGGCCGATCACCGCACCCGGCAGCGGTTCGAAGATCAGACCGACGATCACGCCGACAAAGATGGCGAAGTAGTGCCATGCGTAAGGCGGCAAGCCTTCAGGAACGGGAACAAACAGCAGCAGTACGGCGACGATGACGGGTAGCGCCATCATCAGCAATCGTTTTGCGTTTCCATTTGATGCCTGGTTCGCCACAGGGGGCGTTACAGCAGTTTTTGTATTCATAGTTTCACGTCTTAAGTTGTCAAAAATTCGGTCACAATGAAAAAGCACTTTATTTAGTTTCTTTGCTTTTTTTAGTTATTAAAGGTGCTTTCTTGTATTTTCAGTAATAGCGATTTAACGCGTTTTCATGTGCGCTAAATTAAAAAATGATGATGTTTTTATATTGCGCTTTTGAATGCCATAACTATTGATCGCGATCAAAAAAATAGAATTTCAGCGTTATTTTTATGCTTTTATTAATAACCACTCTGGCGTATGTGGTTATTGCCTGTTTTTGGCATATTTTTTATCAATTTTTTAACAGATTAGATTTTGGTGTGTTTGTATCACATTGTTTTTATTGATGTTGATTTTGTTTTGGTGAATTGGTTTTACCATTAATCATTTAACGAATTTTAAATTATTGTGAATGGCTGAATTACAATCGCTAACACCAATGTGTTATTTGTGTTATCGAAGGGATTAAATAGTTTTTTAACTAACGTAATAACTTTAGAAACTAAAAAAATCATTATATTAATGTCATGACATCGGCAAATAACGACGAAATAAAAAATCAATCCGATAACGAATTCTTAATTTTTAAAAGTTTGGAGTTTCTATTATGAGCACTAACGAACGCATTCTTAGCCCTTTCACATTACCGAATGGTACTGAACTGAAAAACCGTTTGTTAATGGCCCCTATGACAACCTGTACCGGCTATTTTGACGGCACCGTCACCAGCGAGCTGGTGGAGTACTATCGGGCCCGTTCCGGCAGCATTGGCACCATCATTGTGGAATGCTGCTTCGTCGACGATCTCGGTCTCGCCTTCCCGGGCGCCATCGGTATTGATAATGATGAGAAAATTGCCGGGCTGGCGAAAATCGCAGAGGCCATTAAATCCAAAGGATCTAAGGCGCTGCTGCAAATCTACCACGGCGGCCGCATGGTCGACCCAAAACTGATTGGTGGCCGCACCCCGGTTGGCCCGAGCGCCGTAGCCGCGCCGCGTGAAGGTGCCGCAACGCCTGTTGCCCTGACCGCAGAAGAAGTGGAAGGCATGATCGGCAAGTTTGGTGAGGCGGTGCGCCGCGCCATCCAGGCCGGTTTCGACGGCGTGGAAATCCACGGGGCGAACACCTATCTGATTCAGCAGTTCTACTCACCGAATTCAAACCAGCGCGACGACGAGTGGGGCGGCAGCCGCGATAACCGCGCGAAGTTCCCGCTGGCAGTGCTGGACATTACCCACAAAATGGTGCGCCAGTACGCGGACGACGCGTTTATTATTGGCTACCGCTTCTCCCCTGAAGAGATGGAAGTCCCGGGCATCCGCTTTGACGACACCATGTACCTGCTGGAAAAACTGGCGGCGCGCGGCGTGGACTATCTGCACTTCTCCGTCGGCGCGACCCTGCGTCCTTCCATTGTCGACACTCAGGATCCAACTCCGCTTATCGAAAAATACTGCGCGATGCGTTCTGAAACGCTGGCGCAGGTTCCGGTCATGGGCGTGGGCGGCGTGGTGAATGCTTCCGATGTGAATGAAGCGCTGGACCACGGTTACGACCTGATTGCCGTTGGCCGCGCCACCATCGCTTATCCGGACTGGACAGACCGCATCGCGGCCGGCGAAAGCCTTGAACTGTTTATGGACAGCACCAAACGCGAAGAGCTCAGCATTCCTGAACCGCTGTGGCGCTTCTCGCTGGTAGAAGCGATGATCCGCGACATGAGCATGGGTGAATCCAAATTCAAACCGGGTACCTTTGCTGAGAAAGTGCAGGATGATGCTAACGAACTGGTGATTAACGTCAGTCTGGAAACCGACCGCATTGCGGACATTGAGCTGGCCTCCGGCCCGAGCGAAAACGTTGAGTTTGTGACCAGCTTTGAAGAGATCCGTACCCGCATTCTGGATGCCAACACCCCGCACGTGGATGCCATCACCGGCGCAACCAGCCAGAGTGAAGCGGTGAAGAAAGCGGTCTCTAAAGCGATGCTGAAATCCAGCAAAGCGCTGGCCGCGGAAGAGGGCGTCGACCCGAACGAAACCCGCAGCGTGGACGTGGTCGTTGTCGGCAGCGGCGGCGCCGGTCTGGCGGCGGCGATCCAGGCTCACGACGAAGGCGCGAGCGTGCTGATTGTCGAGAAAATGCCGACCATCGGCGGGAACACCATTAAAGCCTCTGCCGGTATGAACGCCGCCGAAACCCGCTTCCAGCGCGTGAAGGGCATTCAGGACAGCAAAGAGCTGTTCTATCAGGAAAGCCTGAAAGGCGGCGGCAACAAGAACAACCCGGAACTGCTGCGTCGCTTCGTCGAAAACGCGCCGCAGGCAATTGAGTGGCTGGCAACGCGCGGCATCATGCTGAACGACATCACCACTACCGGCGGGATGAGCATCGACCGTACTCACCGTCCAAAAGACGGTTCAGCGGTAGGCGGCTACCTGATCAGCGGCCTGGTGCGTAACGTCAACAAACGCAACATCGAGGTGATGCTGGATACCTCCGTCAGCGACATCATCTTCGAGAACGGCGAAGTGACCGGCGTACGTCTGACCACCGAAGAGAACGAAACCGTCACCGTGGCAACCAAAAGCGTGATTGTCGCCACCGGTGGCTTCAGCGCCAACAGCCAGATGGTGGTGAAATACCGTCCGGATCTGGAAGGGTTCGTCACCACCAACCACAAAGGGGCAACCGGCGGCGGCATCGCCCTGCTGGAGCGCATCGGGGCGGGTACCGTGGATATGGGCGAAATTCAGATTCACCCAACCGTTGAGCAAAACACCTCGTACCTGATTTCCGAATCCATTCGCGGCGGCGGGGCAATTCTGGTCAATCAGAAAGGGGAACGCTTCTACAACGAAATGTCGACCCGCGATAAGGTCTCGGCGTCAATCATCGCGCTGCCGGAGAAATACGCATATATCGTCTTTGACGAGCACGTACGTGCCAAAAACAAAGCCGCGGATGAGTACATCGCGAAAGGTTTCGTGACCAGCGCCAGCTCGCCAAAAGCCCTGGCTGAAGCGCTGGGGATGGATCACCACGCTTTCCTCGCGACGCTGGAACGCTACAACGGTTTCGTTGAGAAACAGCACGATGACGATTTTGGTCGTACCACCGCGCTGCGCGCGCCTATCAACGAAGGGCCGTTCTACGCCATTCAGATTGCGCCTGGCGTGCACCACACCATGGGCGGCGTAACCATCAACACCGAAACCTGCGTGCTGGACAGCAACCACAACGTGCTGCCAGGCGCGTTTGCGGCCGGTGAAGTGGTTGGCGGGATCCACGGCGGTAACCGTATCGGCGGTAACGCAGTGGCAGATATCATTATTTTTGGTACGCTTGCAGGACATCAGGCGGCTATGCGTTCGAAAAAGCAGTAAGACCCCTGTGTTGTAGGCCGGATACGCCCAGCGTTATCCTGCATTTTCCCCGGCGGCGCGGTGCCTGCCGGGGCTACATCTGAGGACTCCAGCCATGCCTGATGACCATCGCGTTTACAGCTACTCCGCCGTCCTGATGGGCTCACCCATTCTCCTGAAACTCTTCTCCCACGACGAAGCACTCGCGTCCCGCGTGTTTCGCCTGATCAAACAGTATGAAGATCTGCTCACCGTTAACCGCGCGCACTCGCAGGTGATGGACATTAACCATGCGGCTGGCCAGCATCCGGTTACCGTCAGCCGGCCGGTGTTTGAGCTGATCCGCTGTGCAAAAGCGGCAAGCCTGTTCAGGGACAGCGCTTTTAACCTGGCGATAGGTCCGCTGGTGAAGCGCTGGAAAATTGGCTTTCAGGGGGACAGCGTTCCGCCTGCGAAGGAAATTGCGTCGCTGCTGGCGATAACCCGTCCTGAAGATGTCCTTCTTGATGAGGCCAGCAGCAGCGTGTTCTTGACCAGAGTGGGGATGGAGATCGATCTGGGGGCCATTGCCAAAGGCTATATCGCCGACAGGGTGCGTGATTACCTGTATAAAGAGGGCGCTGAGCTGGGGCTGATCAACCTCGGCGGAAACATTCAGACGTTAGGCTCGCCGGAAGGGGGCTGGAGCGTGGGGCTCAAAAAACCGTTCGCCGGGGATGCGCTGATCGGCACGCTGACCGTAGAGAACCTGTCCGTCGTGACGTCGGGAACCTACGAGCGCTACTTTGAGCAAAACGGCAGGCGCTATCACCATATTCTCGATCCGCGCACCGGGTATCCGCTGGACAACGAGCTGGACAGCGTGACGATTGTTTCGAAAGACTCTATCGACGGCGATATCTGGACTACGCTGATGTACGGCATGGGGGTAGAGAAGGGCTGCGCTGTGCTGCGCTCTCGTCCTGATATCGAAGCGATTTTTGTGACCAAAACAAAAGAAGTGGTGATCTCATCGATGCACCACTTCCGTTTTACCCTGCTGGATAACGACTACCGCGTTACTGACAGTATTGCTTGAGCAGGCCGGTCTGCTCCGGCTGGAGACGGTAGCGGTACACCGGACGCCCGGTGGCACCGTAATGAATGCTGGTGAACAGAATGTTGATTTGCGCGAGCCAAATCAGGTATTTACGGCAGGATACGCGAGAGATATTGACGGCGTTAGCCAGGTCATCGGTAGAAAATTCCGTCTCCGGGTGAGCGTCAATCCACTGGCAAATCGTGCGCAGCGTTTGCGGCGTTAACCCCTTCGGCAGCTTTTTACTGTCCGCCAGTTCCGGCGCCCCGCCGTGGATCAGCCGGTCGACGTCGGCCTGCTCATAGTACTGGTGCGAACCCATCAGGCTGTGCTTTGCCTTCCAGCCGTTCAGCGCTTCTTCAAAGCGCGGGAACTGGAACGGCTTGATCAGATAATCCACCACCCCGTAATGGATAGAGGTCTGGATCGTGGCGGCGTCGGCAGCCGACGAGATCATAATCACATCGATTGGGCGCCCGGATGCGCGAATAACGGGCAGCAGATCCAGCCCGTTATCCTGCTGCATATAGACATCCAGCAGCACCAGATCGACAGGGTGCCCGGGGTTATTAATGATGGCCTCGGCCTGGTTTAGCGTGGAGGCGACGCCGCAGCAGCTAAAACCTTCAACACGGTTGACATACAGACGGTTGAGGTCGGCTACCATGGCGTCATCATCGACAATTAATACATTTATCACGCGATATTCCTCTCGCTATCCCAGGGGATGTGAACAAAAAATTGGGTAAATACGCCTGGCTCAGACTCGACGGTGATATCGCCGCCGAGGTTCTGGATTTGCTGGCGAGCAAGGAACAGCCCAACGCCGCGGTTTTCACCTTTTGTTGAGAAGCCCTTTGTAAAAATAGCCTCAAGCTGAGCGGGATCAATGCCGGGGCCATCGTCGCTCACTTCGCAGCTGAGCCAGCCGTTCTGATAATGCAGCAGCAGGCCGATCTCACCTTCCTGCTGTCCTTCCATCGCGTCGAGCGCGTTTTCAATGAGGTTACCCAGCACGGTGATCAGCACCGCGACCTGCTCTTCGCTCGCGGTATCCGGTATCTGGCAATCATCCGCCAGCGTCAGGGTGACGCCCGCTTCTTTCGCCCGATTGATTTTACCCAGCAGGAACCCGGCAATAACCGGGGATTTTACCTTGCTCTGTATCGTACCGATATCCGTCTGGTAATTATGTGCCGTCTGGATGATGTACTCTTCCAGCTTGTCGTAGCGCTTCATGTGCAGCAGGCCCAGGATCACATGCAGTTTATTCATAAACTCATGCGTATGGCTGCGCAGGGCGTCGACGTAGTTAACCATGCCATCAATACGCTGCATCAGCTGGCTGATTTCCGTTTTATCACGGAAGGTGGTGATGGCGCCGATCACCCGATCCTGGCTTTTAACGGGCACCATATTGCACAGCAATAGACGCCCGTTACAGCTGATCTCCTGATCCTGGCGCGCGACGCCCGTCTTTGAAACTTCGCGCAGGCTGGCCAGCAGGGGGGCGCTGGCGTTTTCGGTCTGCTTGCCGGAGGGGAGAAGCAATATTTCTCTGGCGGTCTGGTTGATCATCGTCACGCGCCCGTGAATATCGACGGCCAGCACCCCCTCGCGAAGCGACTGCAGCATCGCCTGACGCTGTTCGAACAAGGCGGAAATTTCATAAGGTTCGAGCCCGAACAGGATACGTTTCAGGACCCGTACCAGACCCCAAATCGCCATGGAGCTCATAAAAATACTGAATAAAATGGTCCAGACGGCGTTTAGCCGCCCGCGGGCAATCTGATCTTCCACTTTTTTGAGGGAGATACCGACCACCACCACGCCGATCTGGTCGTGCTGGCTGTCGTAAACGGGGGTGAAGACGCGAAGCGCTTCAGCGAGGGCGCCACGGTTTACGGAGACATTCTCTTTACCCTCCAGCGCAGGCTCCAGGTCGTTGCCAATAAAATGCAGGCCGATGAGGGCTTCGTTCGGGTGCGAGTAGCGAATACCCCGCATGTCGGTCACCACGGTGAGCAGCAGATCGTTGCGTTGGGTAACGGCTTTGGCGATGGGCTGAATGATGTCCGCCTGGGGTGGCTGCATCAGGCCGCGCTGGATCTCCGGGCTGTTGGCCAGCGTTCTGGCAATACCCAGAGCCGTATCTTTTACATCATCGCGGGTCGCCCGGGTGATTTGTACGGAGTAGAGCGCAAAGACCACCAGCAGCACAGAGGCAATAATCGCGCACACCATCAGCGTGACCAGGGTGTTCAGCTTCATGGGGCGCTTGCGCGTCGTAAGGAAAGGCTGCAAATCGCTCATCAACACTCCGCGATAATTAAGAAAGGGGTAATTATCGCCGATGACGCGCTTTTCTTAAAGCCATGTAAAGGCGTGGATTTGGTCCCCTTTTCGTGACCCTCCTCGCAGGTCGTCTATATAAAACACTTTATAGTGTGTGGGTACTCATAATAAGGAGGCTGTTTATGAGCGTTATGCTTACCGGTTCGGTCAAGGAAAGACGGCACGCCAGCACGATGAATATTGATAGATTGTCCACGCTGGACATGCTGAAAGTCATTCACCAGGATGATGCACTCATTTCTGCTGCTATTACCCCCTGTTTAGATACTATTGCCCGCGTGGTGGACAACGCTGCCGCGACGCTCAGCCACGGTGGTCGCCTGATCGTTGTTGGCGCGGGGCCGTCAGGGCGCGTAGCGCAACAGGTTGCCGATGAATATGCGCCGGGCAAAAACCCTGTTATGGCCGTTACGGCACAAGAAGGGGAAGGGAGCTACGAGCGCGGCGTTGCCGATTTGCAGGCCATCAAGTTTGGTGAACACGATATGATGCTGGCCGTGACCGTCAGCGGAAAAACGCCGTGGGTCTGGGGGGCAATGCGCCATGCGTGGTCGCTGGGTTCACCGGTCGCCATTGTTACCGGTGATGCGCAAAGCGAAGCCGCGCAGCTGGCAAGCATGGTTATCGCTCCGGAGCTGGGGGCCGACGTCGTCGCAGGCTATCTCAACACCAAAGCGGGGATCGCGCAAAAAATGATCCTCTCGATGATCGCCACCGGGCTGGCCGTCCGCACCGGACGGGTTTACAGCAACCTGCGCGTGGATCTTGAGGCAGGCACAACCAAATGGGCTGAACGGCAAATTGCGATTGTAATGGAAGCGGGGGGATGCACACGGGCCGAGGCAAAAGCCGCGCTGGCGAGCTGTAACCATAACTGTAAAACGGCGGTATTGATGGTGCTGACAGGGCTGGATGCATGGAAAGCCCATGAGCTGCTGGCACAGAATAACGGGTTTATTCGCGTGGCGCTGCAGGAAGCGCCGTAATAGAGATAATGAAGAAATAAAAAAGGCCGCAATTGCGGCCTTTGGTATTTTGGGGATTAGAACTGGTATGTCATGCCTACGCCAACGATGTCATCGGTGGAAATACCGTATGCGTCATACAGAGCTTCATCGTTGTCCAGCATGTTGATTTTGTAATCAACATAGGTGGAGAAGTTTTTGTTAAAGCTGTAGGTCATGCCCAGGTCGATGTAGTTAACCAGGTCCTGATCGAATCCTTTACCGTCCAGGTCTTTACCTTTTGAGTAAACCCATGCCAGGGACGGACGCAGACCGAAGTCGAACTGGTACTGTGCAACCGCTTCAAAGTTTTGAGTCTGGTTAGCGATACCAACGTTACCGATTGGCGTCATGTTGCGGGTTTCCGCATACATCATCGCCAGGTAAACGTTGTTTGCATCGTATTTTGCGCCCACGGTCCAGGCTTCAGCTTTATCGCCACCCGCATAACCTATGCCTTCCGCGGCTTTGCCGTAAGCAACCTGCTCGTTAGTACGGTCGGAAGACGAGTACGCAGCACCCAGACTCAGGCCTGAGAGATCGCCAGCAAAGTCATAGGAGGTAGACATACCGAAGCCGTCGCCGTTCTGGAAACGAACATCGTCATGGCCGTTTTTCGTGCCTTCCTGATCTTCTGTTGCATCCTGGCCTTCGTTCGTACCCTGATACTGCAGCGCGAAATTCAGACCCTCAACCAGACCGAAGAAATCCTGGTTACGGTAGGTGGCCAGACCGTTAGCACGACCGTTCATAAAGTTATCGGTCCAGGTGTAAGAGTCACCGCCAAATACAGGCAGCATATCGGTCCAGGCTTCAACGTCGTACACGACGCCGTAATTACGACCATAATCAAATGAGCCGTATTCGCCATATTTCAGGCCAGCATACGCCAGGCGGTTGAACGATTTGTTACCCGCGCCTTCGGTATCGTTAGCGAAGGTTTTGTATTCCCACTGACCGTAACCGATCAGGTCGTTAGCGATCCGGGTTTCGCCTTTGAAGCCAACCTGCACATAGGTTTCGTCGCCGTCGTCGCCGGGGTTGTCAGAGAAGGTATGACGCGCGTCGACTTTGCCGTACAGGTCAACTTTGTTGCCGTTTTTGTTGTACATTTCAGCCGCATTGGCTGCGCCTGCCATTAATAACGCGGGTACCAGAATTGCCAGAACTTTTCTTTTCATTATATATTCCCTTTAAATATAATTTACATGAATATATGTAATCACCCTCCGTAATTACAGGCTTGAATACTATTCCAGGGAATGTTATTTAGTTTCGAAAATAAATGTAATTAAGTTCTAATAAATATTTCCAAATATTTCTATTAATCTCTTTATTTTTCTGGTGAATTAATTCATTGAATTTATATAATGTAATTATTATTAAGTATTTCGTGATTCTATTTTTAAATAGATTTAATTCGTCTATGTTATAATTCATGCACTTTTAAACAACAGGATATGACGATGGAACTTGTTCGGTGGCAGCAGCGATTTGAGCGCTGGCTCGAGGAAAACCACAGCACCGACGATACCGCACATGATATTTCGCATTTTCGTCGGGTCTGGATGACGGCGCAAAAAATCATGGCTGACCAGGCGGTGGAGCCGCTGGTGATCCTGACCGCATGCTATTTCCACGATATTGTCAGCCTGCCGAAAAACCATCCCGAACGCAGCCAGTCGTCACGGCTCGCCGCGCTTAAGACGAGCGACATTCTGCGCCGCGACTTCCCGGACTTTCCGCCAGAGCATATTGCCGCCGTTGCGCACGCGATTGAGGCGCACAGCTTCAGCGCCGGGATTGCGCCACAGAGCATGGAAGCCAAAATTGTGCAGGACGCAGACCGGCTGGAAGCGTTAGGCGCTATCGGCCTGGCGCGCGTCTTTGCCGTCTCGGGCGCGCTGGGCGTGCCGCTTTTTGATGCTGACGATCCCTTTGCCGATGCGCGTATCCTTGACGATCGTGCGTTTGCCCTAGACCATTTTCAGACCAAGCTGCTGCGATTGCCTGATACAATGCAAACGGAAATGGGCCGCGAGCTGGCACGTCACAATGCCGATTTCCTGATCCAGTTTATGGCGAAACTCAGTGCCGAATTACACGGTGACTGCATCGGACTGGATAGCCAGGTGTTGAGCCGCTTCCGTCGCAGTTTGCGCAACTGAACTGTGGTAATCTGTTCCCAGTCTTTACTCTCCGGTTAAAAGAATGCAGGAAAATCTATCAGTGACAGAGCCCGCGCCCGAGCAGGCTGAGAAATCAACGGCAACGGTGCAGGCGTTGCTGCACCAGCTGTTGGATATCTATGATGCTAAAACGCTGGCCAATATGCTGGTGGCGCACGGCGAAAGCCACTGGAGCCCGGCGATCCTTAAGCGTCTGCTGACCAGCGAACGCGCAGGGCGTCGCCTGAGTGAAGGCGAGTTTCGTTATCTGCAAAACCTGCTTCCGCGTCCTCCTGCCGCGCATCCGAACTATGCCTTCCGCTTTATCGATCTGTTTGCCGGTATCGGCGGTATCCGACACGGTTTTGAAGCTATCGGCGGACAGTGCGTGTTTACCAGCGAGTGGAATAAGCATGCCGTCCGGACCTACAAGGCCAACTGGTACTGCGATCCGCACGAGCACCATTTCAACGCGGATATCCGCGATGTGACCCTGAGCCATAAAAGCGGCGTGAGCGATGAACAGGCCGCCGAGCACATTCGCCAGACGATCCCGGCGCATGACGTGCTGCTGGCCGGCTTCCCGTGTCAGCCCTTCTCGCTGGCCGGTGTCTCCAAAAAGAATGCCCTCGGACGCGCCCACGGTTTTGCCTGCGATACCCAGGGAACGCTGTTTTTTGATGTGGCGCGCATCATCGATGCCTGCCGCCCGGCCATCTTTGTGCTGGAAAACGTCAAAAATCTAAAGAGCCACGACGGCGGAAAAACCTTCCGCATTATCATGCAGACCCTGGATGAGCTGGGTTATGACGTGGCCGATTCGCAGGACATGGGCGCGGACGATCCCAAAATCATTGATGGGAAACATTTTCTGCCCCAGCATCGCGAACGTATCGTGCTGGTGGGTTTCCGCCGCGACCTCAATCTCAAGGGGGATTTCACCCTTCGTGATATCCCGTCTTTGTATCCCGAGCGTCGTCCTACCGTTGCCGACCTGCTGGAACCTGTCGTTGACGCGAAATTTATTCTTACCCCGGTGCTGTGGAAATACCTCTACCGCTATGCCAAGAAACATCAGGCGAAGGGCAACGGCTTCGGTTTTGGAATGGTAAACCCCAACGATCCGCGCAGCGTGACCCGCACGTTGTCCGCTCGTTACTATAAGGATGGGGCAGAGATCCTGATCGACAGAGGCTGGGACAAGGCGCTGGGTGAAAAAGATTTCGACGATCCGCACAACCAGCGTCACCGTCCGCGACGCTTAACGCCGCGGGAATGCGCCCGGTTGATGGGATTTGAGACCCCGCAGGGCTACCGCTTCCGCATTCCGGTTTCAGATACCCAGGCGTACCGCCAGTTTGGTAATTCGGTGGTGGTTCCCGCGTTCGCGGCCGTGGCAAAACTGCTGGCCTCGCGCATCAGACAGGCGGTGGCACTCCGTCAGGGTGAGGCCGTCAATGACGGATGTGCACGATAAGGCCACGCGCAGCAAAAATATGCGTGCCATCGGCACGCGTGACACCGCTATCGAAAAGCGCCTGGCCGGTCTGCTGACGCAGGCGGGGTTTGATTTTCGCGTGCAGGATCCCGCGCTTGCGGGTCGTCCCGATTTCGTCATCGACGCCTGGCAGTGCATCATCTTTACCCACGGCTGTTTCTGGCATCACCACGATTGCTACCTGTTCAAAGTCCCCGCGACGCGCACCGATTTCTGGCTGGATAAAATTGGCAAGAACGTTGAGCGCGACAGGCGGGATCTCAGCGCGCTGATTGCGCAGGGCTGGCGGGTGCTGATCGTCTGGGAGTGCGCGCTGAGGGGCAGATTAAAACTGAACGATGCCGATCTGACCGAACGGCTGGAAGAGTGGATCTGCGGCGGCGGCCAGACCGCGCAGATCGACACGCAGGGAATTCACCTGCTTAAGGTTTCTCCACCTCGCAAGGCGTGACCACTGGTTTTGCAGGCAGTAAATATTTGCCCAGGGTGACCAGCACGACGGCAAACACGATGATCCCTAAAGCAATCCATTCCACAGGTGAGAGCGTTTCTCCCCCCAATCCCGTTCCGAGCAGCACGGCCACGACCGGGTTGACGTAGGCATAGCTGGTCGCGACAGCCGGGGAGACGTTGCGGATCAGGAACATATAGGCGTTAATGGCGATGATGGAACCAAACAGCGCCAGGTAGCCTACCGCCAGAAAGCCCGACGGCGGCGGCAGGGTCATCAGCTTTTCTCCCGTCAGCGTAGAGGCGAGCAGCAGTACAATCCCGGCGGCGAGCATCTCAATCGCGCCCGCCATCATGCCGGTCGGCAGTTCGATACGCGAACCGTAGACGGAACCAAACGCCCAGCTCATCGAGCCAATCAGGATGATGATTGCGCCCCACGGATTCCCGCTCAGGTTACCGCCGCTGTTCAGCAGAATGATGCCGGCAAGGCCAATACCAATCCCCAGCCATTCAAGCTTGCGGGTGCGGATACCGAAAAGGCGGCTAAAGCAGAGGGTAAACAGAGGTACGGTGGCAACGACCACGGCGGCGATCCCGGACGGTACGTTCTGGTGCTCGGCAATCGTTACAAACCCATTTCCCACCGCCAGCAGCAGCAGGCCGATCAGGGCGGCATTCATCATCGGGCGCAGCGGGGGAAGCTTATGTCCGCGCAGCAGCAGGAAGGCCAGCAGCAGCACGCCAGCCGAGAGAAAGCGGATGCCCGCCATCATCAGTGGCGGCCAGCTTTCCACGCCGATGCGAATGACAAAGTAGGTTGAGCCCCAGATGATGTACAGCGAAAAGAGTGCCCCAATGAGCGGTAGCAATTGCCGGAAACGCATAATCCCTCACGACGAAATAAAAAGGTCGCTGATAGTAAACGCGAAAACTATCGTGCTGGCGAGCCCTTTAATTGTGTAGCTGATGTGAATTTTTTGTTGACGTGAGGTGGGTGTTTCCGGGTTTGCGCTTTTGCTCCATACTATTCACCTAATTACCAAAAAATGAAGGATTAAGATTTTGGCAGGAAGTAGCTTATTAACATTGCTGGATGATATTGCGACCTTACTGGATGACATTTCAGTGATGGGGAAACTGGCGGCGAAAAAAACCGCAGGCGTGCTGGGAGATGATTTATCGCTTAACGCCCAACAGGTGAGTGGGGTAAGAGCTAACCGTGAACTGCCGGTGGTGTGGGGCGTGGCAAAAGGCTCCTTCCTGAATAAGGTGATTCTGGTGCCGCTGGCGCTGCTGATCAGCGCGTTTATTCCCTGGGCCATCACGCCGCTGCTGATGATTGGCGGGGCGTTTCTCTGCTTCGAGGGCGTAGAGAAGGTCCTGCACTCCTTTAGCGCACGCAAGCAGAGCGATACGCCGGAGATACGCCAGCAGCGTCTTGAAGCGCTGGCCGCTCAGGATCCGAAAACCTTCGAGCGCGATAAGGTCAAAGGCGCTATTCGGACCGACTTTATCCTCTCCGCAGAGATTGTCGCCATTACGCTGGGCATCGTGTCTGACGCGCCGCTCCTGAATCAGGTTCTGATCCTCTCCGGCATCGCCATTCTGGTCACCGTCGGCGTCTACGGCCTGGTGGGACTGATCGTCAAGCTGGATGATATCGGCTACTGGCTGGAAGAGAAATCGAGCGCGGTGGCAAGAGGCATCGGCAAAAGCCTGCTGGTGCTGGCCCCGTGGCTGATGAAGAGTTTATCGGTGGTAGGCACGCTGGCGATGTTCCTCGTGGGCGGCGGGATCGTGGTTCACGGTATCGCACCGCTGCACCATGCTATCGAACATTTTTCCTCAGCGCACGGGGCCGTTGTCGCGGCAATTCTGCCCACGCTGCTGAATCTGGTGCTGGGCTTTATCATTGGCGCTATCGTGGTTGCGGCAGTGAAGCTGGTTGAAAAAATACGCGGCACGTCGCACTAATTGTTACCCGTTGTGGGATGCAAAAAGACCATTCCTCGTCTAAATTGAAACAGTTTCACCCTGATACAGGAGGCAGGTATGGTCTTTTTGGTCAGTGATGAAGTTAAGCCTAAGAAGGGCGGCCCACGTATGATTGTGACCGGGTATTCCAGCGGTATGGTGGAATGTCGGTGGCACGATGGCTATGGCATCAAGCGGGAAGCATTTCGTGAAGATGAGCTTCAGCCGGGGGACGGGCAGCACCAGCGGGACAAGGCTTAATCACATAACGCCCGGCTTTGCCGGGCGTTTTTATCTCCAGTACCGGGTGTAAGGCAGCGATCAGGGAGTGTGTGTGCAGCGCGATACCTTTGTTGTAAGAGAATCCTTTTTGAAATGGCTGCATAAGCGTAGCAATCCGGGGTTGATTGTTAATCTCTGTTTTCTGGTTGTTCTGGTATTTTCGACTCTACTGACCTGGCGCGAGGTGGTGGTACTGGAAGAAGCGTACATCTCCAGCCAGCGTAACCATCTGGATACGGTGGCCAGTTCGCTGGACAGGCAGCTGCAGAACAGCGTGGACAGGATGCTGCTGTTTCGTCAGGGCATGCGCGATGCAATCCAGACGCCGCTGGCATTTGATGTACTCCAGAACGCGGTATCACGCTTCGATACTGTCCGCATGCTACCTACCTGGCAGCTTGCCGTTGATAAAAAACGCACCCTTCCCATTAACGGTGTCTCGGATGCATTTGTCGAGAAAACCACGTTTCTGAATCGTGACGCTGAACGCCTCAGCCACGAGATTTCTGCCACGCTCGAAGTGGGGTATCTGCTCAGGCTGGCGTCGTCGAGAGCACAAACGGAAGTGCGCGTGATATACGTCTCCCGCGCCGGGTTTTTCATTTCCACGGATACGCCGGATCAGGCGGGCGACATTACCTCCCGCTATTACCATCTTGTCACGCAGTCCTGGTTTACCCAGCAGTCAGAGCGGAACAATCGCGCTCGCGCGGTGCGCTGGTTCATCTCCACCCCCTCATCCTGGACCAATGATGAACGAATGATCACCGCCAGCGTCCCCATCTATTTCGATCATTACTGGTATGGCGTCGTGGCGATGGATTTTACGTTGGGCACCATGCAGCGTCTGCTGGCCGATGCGACGGAAGACCGAACGGAAGGGGAGTATCAGCTGTACGATACCCGGCTCAATATGATTGCCACCTCTGCCCATACGGAAAATGTGGTTAATCATTTTGACGAACGCGAAACGGCGCAGATTGCGCAGGCGATTGAGCACGCTACCGGCGGCGGGATCCGCCTCGGAAGCCGTTTTGTGAGCTGGGAGCGGCTCGATCACTTCGACGGCGTTGTCCTGCGGATCCACACCCTGCACGAAGGGGTACAGGACGACTTCGGCAGCATCAGCATTGTGCTGGCGCTGATGTGGGCGCTCTTTACCGCCATGCTGTTGATCTCGTGGCTGGTGATCCGCCGCATGGTGAGTAACATGTACACGCTTCAGCACTCGCTCCAGTGGCAGGCCTGGCATGACCCGCTTACCCGGCTGAATAACCGCGGTGCGCTGTTCGACCGCGCAAAATTGCTGGCGGAAACCTGTCGCCAGCAGTCGCTGCCGTTCTCGGTGATTCAGATCGATCTCGACCATTTTAAAAACATCAACGACCGCTTCGGCCATCAGGCCGGGGATAAGGTGCTCTCCCACACGGCAGGACTGATTGCCAGCGCGTTACGCAAGAATGATGTGGCAGGGCGCGTAGGCGGGGAAGAGTTTTGCGTCGTCCTGCCTGGGATCGGTCTGGAGGAGGCGAGAAGCGTCGCGGACCGTATTCGCTGCCGGATCAACAGTAAGGAGATCCTGGTGAAGAAGAGCACGACCCTGCGCGTCAGCGCGTCGCTGGGGGTCAGCAGCGCGGATGAAGCGGGTAACTACGAGTTTGAACAGCTCCAGTCCGTGGCGGACGTACGGCTGTATCAGGCCAAACAGAGCGGGCGTAACCGGGTCGTCTGGCGCGATTAAGAGAGAAAGTGATCCAGCCCCTCCTGCCAGCCCTCCGGGCCGGGCTGTCGGGTGTGATAAACCCGGGCGGGGTTATCGTCCCGTAGCGTGATGCCCTCACGGTTAATGCCCTTAATCACTACCGCGAAGTCAACGCTGTCGAGCAGCGGCGCATCATTGGGACCGTCGCCGAGCCCTAGCGTGGTGGGTTCAATCTCTTCCAGTTCGCGGTATTGCTCAATCAGCCAGTTTACCGCAACGTCTTTGCCGCAGCGGGCGTCCAGCACATGCCAGAAGCGCGCGCCCTGCAGGCATTTCAGTCCGACATTCGCCAGCTCCTCTTCAAACTGAACCATTTTCTCGTCGGTATCGCGCCAGATGAGCGTGACGGACGCTTCATGCTTGCGGGCAAGCGCCGAACGGTAGCGCGACAGTCCGGTCCACTCGCTAATAACATGCTCATCCACGTCGTCAAAGGTAGTGAATTTATAGCCCGTCTGCAGGCGAATTTGCTCGATTCGCGGGCGAATATCCCGGTGTGTCATCCCCCTGATCTGGCGCTGAACCTTATCCCAGCGTACGTCAGGCTGAATCACCGCGCCGTTCTCGGCAATAAAAGGCAAGCCTTCCAGCCCCAGATCCAGCTGGAGATCGAGCATCTCTGCCGCGGTCTTGCTGCTGCAAAGAATGACCGGAACTTGATTATCCAGCAGCCTGTCCAGCCAGGGCATGGCGGGTTGCCACTCATAGGTGTGAATATCCAGCAGTGAACCATCCAGGTCAGAGAAAATCAGCAATGTATCCCGCAGTGAAGGCATAGCGACTCCTGGTAACAGATGCGTTTCGCCCTAAGAAAATTCCTAAAAAATGATTGAGGCGAAAACCGGAGATAAGAGGGATGCCCCTGGCAAACCCGCATTCGGCGTGTGTTATTGCTCATAACAAAAAGCATTATGTTAAAAATATTATATTCATCGTAAGAATATATGCTTGTCAGCCAAATTCGTTGGGGATAGTGTGGCATGTACATCAGATTTCCTGGTGTAACGAATTTTCAAGTGCTTCTTGCATAAGCAAGTTTTGATCCCGGTCATCCCCATGACCGGGATTTTTTTCGCCCTACCGATTGGCTTCAGACACGCTAAAGTCGTGAATATCAAGCTCGAAGGCCTCCGCCAGCTCGCGATAGGTGTGATAATCCCTTCCGTTGACAATGACGCGGTCCGAATTGTCGTCCGACCGGCGGACTTCTGACTCACTGATCTCATTGATGGCGGCCAGCAGGGCATCGACATCCACCTCGACTTCGCGCTTGATGGTGTCGCTGTACTCTTTATCGGTCTTCATTACGGGGTTCCTCTTTCAACCGTGTCCAACGGTAAGTATAGACTGTGCATAAAAACGCCATTCACACCGGGCGGCGATGTGCGTTTTTGCGTTTTGTTCTACACTGGCTCAAAACCAGAGGAGGAATGTATGAAGGTCAACGATCGGGTAACCGTTAAAACGGACGGTGGGCCGCGCCGCCCGGGCGTGGTGCTGGCAATTGAAGAGTTTAGCGAAGGCACAATGTACCTGGTATCGCTTGAAGACTACCCGCTCGGCATCTGGTTTTTTAACGAACTGGGGCATCCGGACGGTATTTTTGTCGAGAAGGCGGAGTAGCACGGCGTCGGGTAGCACATCGCGTGCCCGACAACCTCTTCAGAAGCAAAAATCTCTGGCCAGGCCAGAGATCAAAGGTAGGGTGCACAGGTCTTAAGCGACTAACGCATGTTGACGAAAATCCCGTTCGTCACATTATCGGTCAGGCGTACCACGTGGTAGATCACTTGCTTATTATGCGTTTTAATTTTCCTTTTAATATTTCCTTTGTGTGATGAAACGGTTTTCGCTTTAATATTCATCTGGTCAGAGATCTGAATAGTTCCTTGTCCCGCCATCCACATTCGCAGCATACTTGATTCAGTCCTGCTTAATGATAGGGTGGGTAAGTTAACCGCTCCTACATTTTTAACTTCTTTATTCAAATAATCACCCAGAATGTCATCCAGCGACTCGGGTTTAATCGATTTAGAACTGATCAATAAATTTTTACGGACCAACAAATACTCATCGAAATGGATATTCGCGATCGCCATAAAAACAATAAACAGGGTTTTTGGATGCTGATTAATGATTTGCTTAATGTGCTGACTGTTGGCTGGATCGTGAATGAAACAGTCCTCATTAATAAACACCACGCCTGGTTTTAGTTCGTCACAAGCGGCTGCGAGTTCGTCAACGGTGTGTGCATCGTTGATGTCTCTCTTTCTTACCCCTCTGCTTGCCAGGTACCCGGTTAACCCTAGCCGGGTGTAGCTGCATAAATCCATAATGATCGTTGACATGGCATACCCTCACTCAATGCGTAACGATAATTCACCATCTGCCTGAGAGCTCAAAACAGCCATACGGGATGGAAAAAAATAATAAACCTGTGAGCATGACAAAGACTTTCAGGCGGACTCACTATCCCGTAAAGTTACGTATAATTTGCCAGGAATCTTCTTAAAGTAAAGTAAATATTAAGTATTGTGAGATGGTTAGAAACAATTAAACCGCGTCAGATATATCCTGGAAGATGTTTTACGCGTTTTATTTTAGGAATATCCTCAGAAAGACAATAGCAACAGTGAGGGCTATTATTTACGTGGCAGCTCGCTGACAATATCCGCTAACAGGTTGAATATCTCGCCGAATAAATGTTCACAGAAGGGAGCGATAAGTGGCATCAGTAATGACATTAATAAAATCCCAACCGTCAGCGTCAGCGGAAAACCAATGACAAACACTGAAAGCTGCGGTGCCATTCGGTTGAGTAAACCTAACGCCAGGTTGACGGTCAGCAGCAGGGTGATGATCGGCAGCGCCAGCATCAGCCCGTTGAGGAAAATCAGCCCAGCAGCGCGAGTAAGCGCGAGGAAAGCGTTGCTGTTCACAAGATTTTCGCCAATCGGCAGCGTATGGAACGTATCCACCAGCATGGAGATAAGCCAGAGATGGCCGTTGAACGACAGGAACAGCAGCATGGCGAGCAGATCGATAATGCGCGCCAGCACGGGCATGTTGAGATGACTACCGGGATCGACAAACGTGGCGAACGATAGCCCCATCTGCAGGCCGATCAGTTCCCCAGCGGTACGCACCGCGGCAAAGGCGAGCTGCATGGTAAAGCCGACGGCGACGCCAATCATCACCTGCTGCAGGGCCACCCATACCGCATTCGCCGAGAAGATCGGAATATCCACGGGGGGAAGAGAGGGCGCAACGATAATGGAGATGATGATGCCCAGCCCCACCTTGACCCGCTTGGGTATCGATTTCTCACTGAGAATGGGGGCGGTGGATATCAGCGCCATGATGCGCAGCATCGGCCAGAAATAGACGCCGAGCCACTGAACCCACTGGTCGCTGGTGAAGTGCAGCATCGTCAGGTCAGCCGATGATGTACGGCAGATTGGTAAACAGGTTGCGCATATAGTCCAGCAACAGGTTCAGCATCCACGGCCCGGCCACGATAATCGCCACGAACACGGCGATGATTTTCGGGATGAACGACAGCGTCATTTCGTTAATCTGCGTTGCGGCCTGCAGGATACTGATAATCAGACCGGTAACCAGCGCGACAAGCAGCAGCGGCGCGGCAACGGCAATCGCGATTTTCATCGCTTCCGTGCCCATCATCATGACCGATTCGGGTGTCATTGCCGTTCCTTAACTGTAGAAACTCTGCGCCAGCGAACTGACCAGCAGCTGCCAGCCGTCGACCAGTACAAAGAGCATGATCTTAAAGGGCAGGGCAATGGTCGCGGGCGGCACCATCATCATCCCGAGCGCCATCAGGACGCTGGCGATCACCAGGTCGATAATCAGGAACGGAATAAAGATGGTAAAGCCAATCTGGAACGCGGTTTTCAGCTCGCTGGTGACGTAGGCAGGCAGAAGAATACGCATTGGCACCGCTTCCGGTCCCTGCAGCTCGCCGGTGTTGGACAGGCGGGCAAAGAGGGCCAGGTCGGCTTCTCGCGTCTGGCGCAGCATAAATTCTCGCAGCGGCTGAGCGCCTTTATCCAGCGCCTCCTGCATGGAGATTTTGTCTTCGCTGAACGGCTGGTAGGCGTCGGTATAAATCTTGTCGATAACCGGCGACATAATGAAAAAGGTCAAAAACAGCGCCAGCCCCAGCAGAACCTGGTTTGGTGGGGCGGAAGGGGTTCCCAGCGCGTTTCGCAGCAGACCAAAGACGATGATGATGCGGGTGAAGCTGGTCATCATCAGCAGGATGGCCGGAATAAACGTCAGCGAGGTGATGAACACCAGCGTCTGCACCGGAAGCGACCAGCTTTGTCCGCCCCCTGCGAGAGGGGTGGAGACCAGGCCGGGCAGCTGTGCATAGACCGCGGGAGCAAACAGGCCAACGCCCGCAAGCGTCAGGGATAACAAACGGCGCATCAGGATCTCCCGGAACGCTTAAGCAAACTCTTCATGACGGACTGAAAATCCGCAGGGGCGTCTGCGCGCTCGTCCACCACAAGAGGGGCGGGCGGCAGCTTATGTAATACGCTGATGTTTGAGGCCGTGACGCCCAGGACCAGGCGCGCATCGTCCACCTCGACGATGACCACGCGCTCGCGTGGACCCAGCGTGGTGCTGGCGCTGACCTTCAGGCCCCGGGCTCCGGCGGTTTTACCCGCCAGGCCAAAGCGCTTCGCCAGCCAGGCGGCGATAAGAATAAAGGCAATAATACCGAACAATGCCCCGCTCACCTGGAGCAGAGGCGAGCCGGGAACGGCAGAAGGCTGTGATATTGTTGCCTGGGTTTTCATGCTTAACGGCTCAGACGACGCATACGTTCAGACGGGGTAATGATGTCGGTGATGCGTACGCCGTATTTATCGGCAACCACCACCACTTCACCCTGGGCAATCAGATAGCCGTTGATCAGAATATCCAGCGGCTCGCCGGCCAGACCGTCAAGGGCCACGACGGAACCCTGCGTCAGGCGCAGCAGTTCTTTGATGGTCATGCGGGTGCGTCCCAGCTCAACGGTCAGCTTAACCGGGATATCCATAATCAGGTCGATGTCCTGCAGCGTGCCGCTGACGTCACCGCCGCCGAGCTGCTGGAATACGGCATCCGCTGCACTTTTGGCCGGGGGTGCTTTTTGCTCGTTTAACGCGTCAGCCCACAGATCGTCCAGTGCTCCGCTGTTCTCATCGGACGGATTGTTCATGTCACTCATTTGGGCTGTTCCTCATTCAGCGAATTCAAAATCGGGTTGATCAAGTGCTCAACGCGTAACGCATACTGACCGTTAATCGTGCCGTACTGGCTTGTCAGCACGGGGACACCATCCACATGGGCAATAATGCGGTCGGGTTTTTCTATCGGCAAAACATCGCCGGGTTGTAATTTCAGGATCTGAGATAACCGCAGCGGGATATCGGCGAAGCTCGCCACCAGCTCAAGCTGTGAATGCTGGACCTGGCGGACCAGGTTTTCACGCCAGTTCTGGTCTTCGTTGCGGGAGTTCTCCAGCGGCGGATTAACCAGCAGCTCGCGCAGCGGTTCGATCATGCTGAACGGCAGGCAGATGTTGAACTCGCCGGTCAGGTTACCGATCTCCACGTGGAACGGCGTGTTAACGACGATATCGTTCGGGGAGGTGGTGATATTGGTAAATTTCACCTGCATCTCAGAACGGACGTACTCCACTTCCAGCGGGTTAATCGCTTTCCACGCGTCGCTGTAAGACTCCAGCGCCAGCTTCAGCATGCGGTTAATGACGCGCTGTTCGGTGTGGGTGAATTCACGACCTTCTACTTTGGTCGGGAAACGCCCGTCGCCGCCGAACAGGTTATCCACTGCGATGAACACCAGGCTTGGCGAAAACACCACCAGGCCGGTGCCGCGCAGCGGCTTCAGATGAATCAGGTTAAGGTTGGTCGGCACCGGCAGGTTGCGGGCAAACTCATGATACGGCTGAATGCGGATCGCACCGACCGTAATATCCGGGCTACGACGCAGCAGGTTAAACAGCCCCATACGGAACTGACGTGCAAAACGTTCGTTAATGATCTCCAGCGCCTGCAGACGTTCACGTACCACGCGACGCTGGGTATTCGGGTCATAGGGACGAATATCGCTATCGCCGCCGATACCCGGTTTAGGATCATCATTGTTATCGCTGTCGCCGTTGAGCAGCGCATCGATTTCTGCCTGAGAAAGAATACTGTCGCCCATGTCGTTACCGCAGAATGAATGCTGTATACAGAACGTCAGTGACTTCCTGCTTAGGTTGGCCGTTTACCAGCGGGGTCGCCAGCGTTTGTTTAATGGCGTCGACCAGCTTTTGCTTACCCACATCGGTAGCCAGCGCCGAAGCGTCCTGACGAGAGAACAGCAGCAGAAGGCGGCTACGCACTTCAGGAAGGTAATCGTTCAGACGTGAACGGGTGGCTTCATCTTTCAGGCGCAGCGTAATGCCAACGTAAAGCACGCGATCCGCATCACCCAGGTTGACGGTGAAGGTATCCAGCGGGAAGAACACTGGAGCCGGCGGAGGAGGTGCTTCAGCTTTGGCTGCAGCGGTGGTCGGTTCCTGCTGCATACGCCAGTAACTATAGCCCGCGGTAGCGCAGGCGGCGAGCGTGATCAACACCAGCAGCGGGATCCAGATGGAACGCTTACTTTTTTTGGTGATAGCGGAGTCAGTCATCTGATACGAGCTTCCTGTTTCGGTACAGCTTAATAAGGTGATTATCCCGTGTCCTGCTGTCGTCAAAGCGTGGAAAAGACGGGGATAATCACGCTACCTCTGGCGTTTAGGCGAAGATGTCTACGGCACTGTTACCGCGCGCTGCGGACTGCAGGGCGGCTGGGGTCGGCAGTAACTCATCGCTCTCTTCATTAAAACCGCCGGTGTTGCCGGAACGCGAAGCCTGGTGCTGCTGCTGGGATGAGGACTGCTGCTGCCCGGCGAAGCTCTCGCTGCTGACGCTGCTCTGCGCAAGCTGAATGCCGTTTTCCGCCAGTGAGGTCCGCAGTACCGGCAGCGCGGCTTCCAGTGCTGCACGAACATGGCTGTGCGCAGAGACCATCTGCAGCTGGGCCTGGTTATCATCCAGCTTAAGCGAAATTTGCACCTGACCCAGATCTTCCGGGTGCAGGCGCAGCTCTGCCGTCTGCTGGCCCTGCTTAGTGAACAGGGTGATGTGCTGGCTCAGGGACTGCTGCCATTCGTGAGTCCCCAGAGGCTGGCTTAACACCGCCGCGGGGGGGACGGTGGCGGCCGTCTGACTGGTCGCATGGCTGGACATAATCGGTGCCAGAGTGGCCGTTGGTGATGATGAAGAGGACGAACTGGCGAGTTCCTGCTTCTCTGTCGCCGCGGCCACGGCCGGTGTAGCAGGCGCGTTGCCCTGCATGGCCGGCTCGTTATTTTTCACCTGGCTCTGATAAGGCGTAGAACTCTGCGCTTTATCATGGCTACCCAGAGGCGCGTTCAGGGACGGTTGGCCCGCGCCGTTTTGCGAAAGCGTCGTGGAATTCAGCTTTGAGGTGGCGGAAACGCTCTCGTTTCCTGCCACGCGAGAGGCGGTAGTTTGCTGCTGGTGCGGCAGCATCGCCATTAGCGCGCTTAATCCGGCCAGCTCTTCTTCGCTCAGCTCGCTCTTACCGTCATCTTTGCCGTTTGCCGCATTGAGCGTCTTCAGCGCGTCGCTCTTAGACAGCGGCACCAGCCCGGAAACCAGCGTATCAAGCGACGTGACGGGCGACGTTTCATCGCCGTTCAGCGCGGGCTGGCGCGAGAGCAGGTCGGCAATTTTTGCCTGCAGGGTGGTATCCCCTTTGGCGTCCTGAGCCACTTTCGACAGCTTACTGCCGGCGGCTTTCAGGTCAGCCAGGGTTAGCGGCGCATCTTTGCCCTTGCCCGTTGCGTCCGAGAGGGCGCCCGCCAGCAGAGAGAGAAAGTCCTGTGCACCGTCGGCGCCTTTCCCCGTTTGCGTGCCGCCTGACAGGTCGCTGTCGCTCATCAGCAGTTGTTGCAGTGTGATCATTCCGGTTTCCTCATTGATGCGCGCTGGGCAAACTCATCCATTTTCTTCTGATCCAGACGGTTTTCCGCCAGGGTCGTTGCCGCGATCTGTCGGTCCTGTAAAGTCTGCCAGGCCTGCAGCCGCTGCTTCTTCTCGCGCCAGAAATTGAGCGCGGTATCGACTTTCTGGGTCCACTGGTTAAGCTGCTGGCGATGCTGATCTATCGCCTTCTCCAGCGTCTGGATAAACTGCTGATAGTTAATCCAGCGCTGGCTGCCAATGCCCTGTGTCATATCGGTATTGAGGTTGGTGCGATATTCATGCTGATAGTCGATCAACATCTTCAACTGTTCTTCAGCCTGCTGGCACCCGCGTCGCATTGCGCCAAGCTGCAATGCGGCATTATCAACTTCTCTTTCAGCCAGATCTTTCAGCGTTGATAACGCGCTGTTTTGCGCCATGACCTTCGCCCTCCACCTGTGTTACACCTGCGGGAAAATCAGCTCCAGTGCCTGAATTGAATCTTCCCAGTCGGCGCGTTCAAAAATGCCTTGTTGCAAAAATGCCTCCAGCTGCGGCCACAGGCTAATCGCCTTGTCGAGCATCGGGTCGCTGCCTTTGGCATACGCCCCCACGCTGACCAGATCGCGGTTGCGCTGGAAGCTGGAAAGCAGTTGTTTGAAGTTACGCACGCGGGCGTAGTGCTTCTCGGTTATCAGCGCCGTCATTGCGCGGCTGATTGAGGCTTCAATATCAATGGCCGGGTAGTGCCCGGCTTCGGCCAGACGACGCGACAGCACAATATGACCGTCAAGGATCGCGCGCGCGGAGTCGGCAATCGGGTCCTGCTGGTCATCGCCTTCCGTTAGTACCGTATAGAACGCGGTGATGGACCCGCCGCCGCTGATGCCGTTCCCCGCGCGTTCCACCAGCGCAGGGAGTTTGGCGAAGACCGAAGGCGGGTAGCCTTTGGTCGCCGGTGGCTCACCGATGGCCAGCGCGATTTCACGCTGCGCCATCGCGTAACGGGTCAGGGAATCCATGATCAGCAGCACGTGCTTGCCGCGGTCACGAAAATCTTCGGCGATACGGGTGGCATAGGCGGCACCCTGCATGCGCAGCAGCGGCGACACGTCTGCCGGTGCGGCGATTACCACCGAGCGGGCGCGGCCTTCCGCACCCAGAATGTTTTCAATAAAGTCTTTTACTTCACGACCACGTTCGCCGATCAGCCCCACGACGATCACGTCGGCCTGGGTGTAGCGCGCCATCATGCCGAGCAGGACGGATTTGCCAACGCCTGAGCCGGCGAACAGGCCCATACGCTGTCCACGTCCCACGGTCAGCAGGGCGTTAATCGGGCGCACGCCGGTATCCAGCACATGCTCGATAGGGGTACGCTGCAGGGGGTTAAACGGCTGGGTGATCAGCGCGCCGGTTTCGGTGGTGTCGGGGGAGGGCAGTCCGTCGAGCGGTTTCCCGCTGCCGTCCAGCACGCGGCCCAGCAGGGCAGGGCCTAGCGGCAGCTGTTTCCCGCTTTGCAGCCCGTCGCCAGAAATATTTTTGGCATACACGCGCGCGCCGGGCAGAATGCCTTCCACCTCTTCAAGCGGCATCAGGAACAGGCGCTGGCCGTTAAATCCGACCACTTCGCTTTCAACTTCACGCGTTTCCAGACCATCCTGACGCTCAATGACGCAGGTCGCGCCCAGCGGAAGCTGCAGGCCGGTGGCTTCGAGAACCAGGCCGGTGGCGCGCGTCAGTCGCCCATAACGACGAACGGATGGCAGTAGCGCCATCTTCGTCTCAAAGTTGTCGAGCGTGGTGAGCCAGCGGGTGAGGCGCGCGGTCATCAGACGACTCCCGGTGCCGCCAGGCGGCACAGTTCCTGCCAGCGGGTGGCGACGCTGGCATCCAGATCGCCTTCATCGGCAGAGACTTTGCAGCCGCCGTGATGAAGCGACGGATCGCCGCGCAGACGCCAGCCGTGCAGGTTAAGCGTCGCGCCCAGGCTCTCTTCAACGCGCTGCAGGTCGTCCGGATGGACGCGCAGCTGAGGTTTCCCGCTGAACAGCGGCTCCTGCTGAAGCAGCCCCTGAATTTGTTTGATAAGCGCGGTGTTATCCACCACGGGCGTCTGGCCGATGACCTGACGCGCGGCTTCCAGCGCCATCTGCATCAGTCGCGAGGCAATCACGCTGTCCAGCGCGTCCAGCGTGTGCTGAAACTCGCTGACCAGCTGCTGCATGCGGGCATGGATCGGCGCCTGCTGCTGGCGCGCCTGATCGATACCGTGTTCTAACCCTTTCGCCAGACCTTCCTGATACCCCTGCTCGTGGCCTTTCTGACGGCCTTCGTTCAGACCGGCGTTATAGCCCTGCTCGTGCGCCTGCATTTGCAGCTGCGCTAGCATCTGGGCCTGCTGCTCCTCTTCGGTCAGCTCGGGCTGCTCGACGTCCGGGTCAAGCTCTTCGGTTGCGATGACGGCCGGCGTGAACTCGGAGAGGGGAGGCGCCAGATCGTCCGGCGTCCAGCGCTTCCAGGGCAGCTCATTAGACATAGGTGTCGTCTCCGCTGCCAATCACCATCTCGCCGGTTTCCGCCAGACGACGAACAATAAGCAGAATGGCTTTCTGTTCGTTTTCCACCTGAGACAGACGAACCGGGCCGCGGTTGGCAAGGTCGTCGCGAAGGATATCGGCCGCACGCTGAGACATGTTGCGCAGGAACTTCTCGCGCAGCGGCTGCTCGGCGCCTTTGAGGGCGATAAGCAGCGACTCGGAGTCCACTTCCTGGAGCAGGCGCTGGATGCTGCGGTCGTCCACTTCGACGAGGTTTTCGAACAGGAACATCTCGTCGATGATTTTCTGTGCCAGCTCGCCGTCGAATTCGCGAACCGCCGTAATGACGGCCTCTTCCTGCTGCGTTTTCATCAGGTTGATGATTTCCGCCGCCGTTCTCACGCCGCCCATTTTGCTGCGCTTGAGGTTCTGACCGTCGAGCAGGTTGTTCAGCACTTCGGTCAGCTCCGCCAGCGCGGCCGGCTGGACGCCGCCGAAGGTCGCGATACGCAGCATCACATCGTGACGCAGGCGTTCTTCGAACAGCGCCAGAATATCGGCCGCCTGACCACGTTTGAGGTGGACAAGGATGGTGGCGATAATCTGCGGGTGCTCGTCGCGGATAAGGTCGGCGGCACTCTGCGGCTCCATAAAGTTGAGCGTTTCGATACCGCTGGCGGTATCGCGCGTTTCCAGAATGTCTTCCAGCAGGCTGGAGGCACGCTCTTCGCCCAGCGCCTTGACCAGCACGGAGCGCAGGTAGTCGTTGGCGTTGATGTTCAGCGCGGCAAACTGTTCGGCTTCCTGTTCAAACTCTGCCAGCACTTCGGTCAGCTGCTTGTTGGAGATCTGACGCACGTTGGCCATGGCCGCACTGAGAATTTGCACTTCTCGCTGGGAGAGGTGTTTAAACACCTCTGCCGCACGATCTTCGCCAATGGTCATCAGCAGGATGACGCTTTTATCGGTGCCCGTAAGCGTATTACTCATGTTCGTTACCCATCCACTGGCGGATGACCAGCGCCACGACGCGCGGATCGTTATCTGACATTTCGCGAATGCGCTGGCTCATCACCTCAGCGCCCATGCGCTGGTTAGCACGACGCTGCTGCAACTGTTCATCTTTGCTGAGGCGCACTTCAACCGCTTCTTCCGTTTCCTGACGCGCATTCATCTGCTCGCGAGCCGCTTTCTCGGCTTCAGCACGGCGCTGGAGCTGCGGACGAACGCCCTTACGCCACAGCAGCCACGCGACAATCAGCACCAGCAGCCAGCGTCCTGCGGACATCAGCTGATCGATAAACGCCTGCTGTTGCCAGAACGGCAGTTCACCGCCGGTCTCATCAACCGAGTTGAACGGTGAGTTCACCACGTTGAGGGTATCGCCGCGCTTCTCGGAGTAACCCATCGCTTCACGGGTCAGGTTTTCAATCTGCTTCATCTGCTCGGCGGTCAACGGCAGCGGTTTGCCGTCCGCCAGCGTTTTGTAGTTCACCACTACCGCAACGGAAAGACGCTGAATATCGCCCACGTTCAGTTTAGTGTGGCGAATCGTCCGATCCACTTCGTAGTTCGTGGTTTCGTTACGGCTGCTGGTGCGCGGACCGGCGTTACTGGTCGTTGAGGTGGTCTGCTGATTATTTTGCTGACCGTTCTGCTGATTGGCCGGCGGCGTAGAGATCGGTGCCGCGTTAGCCGGGGCAGGCTGGTTAGACAGCGCGCCCGGCACGCCGCCTGGGTAGGCACCGCCGACCTGCTCGTTCGAATTGATCTGGCGTGAACGCATCACCGCCTGAGCCGCATCGCCGTTCGGGCTGTACTGCTCTTCAGTTTGTTCTTTATTCGCGAAGTCGATCTGCGCGGTTACCTGCGCGTGCACGTTGCTGTTACCCACGACCGGGCCGAGGATCGCTTCAATACGGCGCTGCAGACGGTTTTCGACATCGGCGGCATACTTCAGCTGCGCGTCATTCAGATCGCGACCGGCGGTATTGGACTGCGTCAGCAGGTGACCGCTTTGGTCAACCAGCGTCACGTTACCCGGCGGCAGACCGGCGACGGCGCTGGAGACGAGGTGCGTCACCGCGCTGATTTGCCCTTCGTCCAGCGCGCGGCCGGGTTCGAGGTTCACGGTAACGGACGCTGAAGGTGATTTCTGTTCGCGGACAAATAAAGAAGGTTTAGGCATCGCCAGGTGCACGCGGGCGCTCTTAACCGGGCCTAATGTTTCAATGGTGCGGGCCAGTTCACCTTCCAGCGCACGCTGATAGTTCACCTGCTCGCTGAACTGGCTGATACCGAATTTTTCCTGATCCAGAAGCTCAAAGCCAACCGCACCGCCTTTCGGCAGCCCCTGCTGAGCCAGACGCAGACGCAGCTCGTGCACCTTATCTGCCGGTACTTCAAGCGCACCGCCATTATCGGCAAAGCGATAAGGGATGTTCATCTGGGTCAACTGGGTGACGATGGCGCCGCCATCCTGATCGGAAAGGTTGCTGTAGAGCGTCCGGTAATCAGGGCTTTTCGCCCACAGGACCATCGCTACAAGGATCGCAATTGCGGCAGCGCCTGCCACGATCAACGGGATTTTAGGATTCGCGCGAAGGCGGTTCATCCACTCGAGTGATTTATTCTGCGGCGCTGTCGATGCTGTTGCACTCATTGCGCACCTCTTAAATCCTGGTGGTTTACGTTATTCGTGTAGAGAAACAAAACTGACTCCCGGGTCGGCAAACACGACAAAAGTTCCATATTGATGGCCCTGCCATTATTTGATGATTCGTGATTTTCTATGCGTCAAATAACCTGGTTTTTTCATGCTATTTACCGCCATTATCTTATTGACAAGCTGTTAGTCTTGACCGCGTAAAAAACCATCCAGGGGAGAGTCATGGCTATACAGGGCATTGAAGGGGTAATCAGTCAGTTGCAGGCAACGGCGATGACGGCCCGTAATCAGAATGTGGCAGATCAGCAGCCGAGCATCAGCTTCGCGGGGCAACTGCATGCCGCTCTTGACCGTATCAGTGATACCCAGACCGCCGCGCGCACTCAGGCGGAAAAGTTCACCCTCGGTGAGCCGGGCGTAGCGCTGAATGATGTGATGACCGATTTGCAAAAAGCCTCGGTTTCCCTGCAGATGGGGATCCAGGTGCGTAACAAGCTGGTGTCGGCGTATCAGGAAGTGATGGGGATGCAGGTTTAACACCTGTCGATCTTCGCTGGCAGCCGCAGCGCTTTAATGCCACAATATTTTTTTCTTCGAATGCAGGAAAGATGATGAAAAAAATAGCAATTGCTGGCGCGCTGCTGGCACTGACCGGGTGCGTTCAGGTCGATAACTATAACGACGTGATCAAGCATCCTGTCCCGGCGCATCTGGCGGGATACTGGCAGTCGAAAGGGCCGCAAAGCAACATGGTCAGCCCGAAGGCGATTGCCACGCTGGTGGTGACGGAAGAGGGCGATACGCTGGACTGCCGTCAGTGGCAGCGCGTGATTGCCGTGCCGGGTAAAATCATGCTGCGTTCAGACAGTTATTACAACGTGACGCGTAAGCTGGATATCTACCCGCTGGAGCGCGATGGCTCGACGCTTGAGTATGACGGGCTGGAGCTGCAGAAAGTCGATCGCCCAACGGTTGAGTGTGCCGATTACCTGAGCAAGAATCCGCTCGAGAGTAAGCTGCCCTGAGGGTAAACGCAAAACGGCAACCTCGTTGCCGTTTTTGGTGTTTGCGCCCTCTCCCCGTGGGAGAGGGACGGGGTGAGGGCATCAGGCCGCACTTTGCCAGTACTACAACGCATCCTCTATTACCCAAACGCTGACGCTTCCCCCATTACAGGTAAACGTCCCTTCGCCATCCGCCGCCGTGGTGATGGTTTCTTCGCGATTGCCGAGAAAATCCCGCCACGTTTTGTTGCCGTAGTTTTCCCCCAGGCAAATCACCTTCTCGCCGTCGTCCCCGTTCGACATCACCACCACGCAGCCGGGATCGTCATCGGTGCCGCTGCGGCTGAAGGCGATGCAGTTTGGATGGTCGAAAAACAGCGTTTGCACGCCGTGGGCAAAACGCTGGCGCGCGAGGATCAGCTCGTGAAGCTGCTCAATCACCGGCATATCAATATGGTACGTTTCACCGTCTCCTCCCGCGTCGTCATAGCTTGCGCCGAAGAGATCCGGATAAAAGACGCTCGGCACGCCATTTTCCCGCAGCAGGATCAGCGCGTAGGCCAGTGGTTTAAACCAGGCTTCGACCGGTGCTTCAAGCGCCTGCAAAGGCTGGGTGTCATGGTTCGCGACGAGGGTGACCGCATGAAACGGATCGGCTTCTACCAGGGTGCCGGTGAAGATTTGGCTCATGTCGTAATCCCGGCCCTGACGTGACGCCTCGTGGAATTTCATCTGCAGAGGGGCATCAAACAGCATGGTTTTGCCTTCGACCTGGTCAATATAGGCCTGAAGTTTATCCACCTCATGGGACCAGTATTCCGCCACGATAAACAGCGGCTGGTCGGCGACTTCCTGGACGTGCTCAATCCACTCTTTGTAAAACCAGGCGGGAATATGCTTGACGGCGTCCAGACGAAAACCGTCGCAGCGCGTCTGTTCCATGACCCAGCGGGCCCAGTATTTGATCTCCTCGGTCACGGCGTGATTGCGAAAGTCGATATTTTCGCCCATCAGGTAATCGAAGTTGCCCATCTCATCATCAACCTGATCGTTCCAGCCTTCGCCGGTGTAGTCGTTGACGATTTTAAAGATGCCGTCTTCATCGGGGTTTTCAATGTGGTCGACGCCGCTGAAGCATTTGTAGTCCCAGATGAACTGTGAGTACTGCCCGGCCCGGGCAGGGAAGGTGTAGCGAGTCCAGGCTTCGCATTCAATGACCTCGTCATCGATTTGCGTGCGGTCCTGTTCGTTCACGCGCTGAACGCGCACGGGTTCTTTTTCATCGGCGCCCATTTTGTGGTTGACCACCACGTCCAGCAGAACGGCAATGTCGTTGCTTTTAAGGGCATCAATAGCCTCCAGCAGCTGCGCCTTGTCGCCGTATTTCGTGGCGATACTGCCTTTCTGGTCAAACTCGCCAAGATCGAACAGGTCATAGGTGTCATAGCCGACAGAATACCCGCCGGATGCCCCTTTACAGGCAGGCGGCAGCCAGATCATGTTGATGCCGATTTCGTTAAGATTGGGAGCTAACGCCGTGACCTCTCGCCACAATTCACCGCCAGCAGGGTAGTACCAGTGAAAACATTGTAACAGGGTGGGGTTTTTCATCATCCTTGCTCCAGAAGCCATTGGCAGACTTCTGGAGTATGGATGAAGAAATCATAGTTGTGTGTCGCGGGTCAAACTTTCTGGATAAAGAATATTCCCTGACAGCTTTCCATAGGTAGACGTGATGGATTGCTGTTTGCCGGTTTGATCAATCAGATTGCGCAGTTCGTCCATGCGGACCTTCAGCAGTGCCTTTAGCGCATTCTCGTTTTCAAGGATCATTTCCAGCAGCGCACGCGCTTGCTCAACCTGAGCCGGAGGGCATGACATGATGGGCGTTTGAGATATCTTTTCCACCAGTTGAACGTAATGCATTTCCTGCTCGATAAGCGCATCCCATTGACCAGAATGTGCGAGATTTAGCATAGCAATGCTCTGAGCATGTAACGCCTGCCAGTGGCTAAGCGCTGCGCTGGGATTATTCATCAAAATTATCCTGAAATAGAGGACGCATTGGGGCCGATTTGCTTCCACGCATCCGCAATGTTGTTTAATAAACCCTCGACTTCAACAATTGCGTCTACGTCGTTACTGACATTCGCCAGCAACAAACGTCGAACCATATATTCGTACAAGGAGGCAAGATTACCGGACAACTCGCTCTCAACCTCCATGTTCAGTCCTGCTTTTAAACCGTTGTCGATGATATTGATGGCTTTCGTTAACGCTTCGCCTTTCTCGCGAATTTGTCCGGCTTCCATGAACAAACGCGCGCGAACAAGGGCGCTATGCGCCCCGTCGAATAACATGACAATCAGCTGGTGTGGACTGGCATTCATGACTGCGCTTTCGACTCCTATCTGCTGATAGGATTGAACACCAGAGGTCTTATACATATCCACTCCTGAAGGCTACGACTATTTTTGTGAGAACTGTTGGGTCAGGTAGTTGGCTGTATTGGTCATTTTGGTGACTAATACGTCCAGACTGGTGAACTGGGTTTTGTAACGAGCCATGGTGGCATCAATAGTGGCTTCCATAGCATCGTAACGCTCACCCAGAGTTTTTAGCGTTTTGTTGATCCCGTCTTTCGCGTTCTGGATCACCCCGGCGCTGCCGGTACTGGTGCTGAGCATGGTGGTCAGCGTGTTGTTCATCTGGGTCGCCATACCGGTTTTCTTGCCGTCACCGACAAAATACTGCTGTACGGCGTTCGGGTTCTCGGTCAGCGCTTTTTTCAGCTTATCGGTATCGACTTTCAGGTTACCGACGGTACCGTCAGAACCTTTTACCGGGTCCTGGGTAATTCCCAGCTGGGCCATGATCTGTACCGAGCCGCTCTGCACTTCGGTCAGCAGGCCGCGCAGCTGAGACTGGATCCCGCGCACGTTTGCATCACCAACAAGTGCCCCGTTGCTGGCTGACTGGCTGCCGGCGCCTGCATCAACCGGAACATACTTCGTCAGGCTGTTAATGGTGGACTGCAGCGAGTTATACGCCGTGACCCAGTCGGTGATCGCCTTCTGGTTAGCATCCGTTGCGCGAGTCACCTCTAATGTTTCATCTGCCTTGCTTTCTGCTTTCAGCGAGAAAGTCACGCCAGGCAGGGCATCGGTAATGGTATTCGTCTGGCGCTCAATCGAAATGCTGTTCACTACCACAATTGCGTTTTGAGCTCCGGTGTTAACCGTCAGTGCGCCCGTTTTTGTGGTGGAGTTGTAACCAATTGCGTTTTGCAGCTTATCGTCGCCAGTGACGCTGATCGTCATTTCACCATCCGTACCGGTGGTTTTAGATGACAGCATCAGGCGGTAATCACCGTCTTTCGCTTTAATGACGCTGGCGGTGACGTTGCCGTTCGCTTTATTAATGGCGCTCGCAATCCCGGCCAGAGACGTATCGCCATCCGCCAGGGTGACCTCTAAAGGCGTTTTCGTGCCCGGCTGGGTGATGGTGATTTTACGCGTCGTACCTGTCGTATCGCCCAGCAAATCCGTGTTGTTTGCATAGGAGCCGGTAGTCAGTGCCTGTGCTTTTGCAACCTGGTTGACGTTGACAACAAAGGAACCCACGGACGCGTCAGCCGTTGTCGTGGCGGTAAAGGCCGTGTTGGTGCTGCTAACGGACGTTGAGTTCCAGGTGGTTGCTTTACCCAGCGCAGCGGTCGCAGTCTGCAGCGATGTCATGGCGCTCTGCAGTTTGCCGTAAGCGCTTAACTGTGCGTTATACGTTGATTGCTGGGAAGTAATCGTCGTCAGCTTGGTTCTTTCTGCTGCATCCAACTGATTATATAAATCCCCGAGTCCTGCAGAACCTATCCCGAGGTTACTGATAGTAGCCATGCATATTTTCCTTAAAATACGAAAGTAGTTCAGGACTCTTATCGGCCTCTCAACGTAAAAGTTTACGATGGTGAGAAAAAAATAATCCAAAGAATAGGCACGTCCTGGCGGGGTAAATGAAAGGATTGCACTTTAGGGTCATTATCCGTGCATTGAAAACACGAATAAGTGTGTGCCTTTTTTGTCATCTCTTTGCGCGTTAAAAAAGCATAAATAATAACGCTCTGATGGACCTTAATTGATTTTTTAAAAATAAAATGATTAAAAATCAATGTTTTGTAATTTTTTCGAAATTGATTCTAAAGTCTTTTGGGGACCCGTCGATAACCTTGTTGACGGTGAGAGACGCTGTGAGTGTTAGGCACCGGACCTAAAACCCAATTTTTGAAGGAAACAAAATTATGGCAGTTATCAATACTAACCTGTTGTCCCTGACCACTCAGAACAACCTGAACAAATCTCAGTCTTCTCTGGGCACTGCTATCGAGCGTCTGTCTTCCGGTCTGCGTATTAACAGCGCGAAAGACGATGCTGCTGGCCAGGCGATTGCAAACCGCATGACCGCTCAGATTAAAGGCATGAACCAGGCTGCGCGTAACGCCAACGACGGTATCTCCATGGCGCAGACTGCTGAAGGTTCTCTGAACGAAATCAACAACAACTTGCAGCGCGTTCGTGAACTGGCTGTTCAGGCAAGCAACGGCACCAACAGCACCTCTGACCTGGCCTCTCTGCAGGATGAAGTTACCGCGCGTCTGAATGAAATCAACCGCGTTGCGGGCAAAACTGATTTCAACGGCATCAAACTGCTGGACGGCACTGCAGGTACTGCTGGTGTGGTTAAAATTCAGGTTGGCGTGAACGACGGCGACACCATCGATCTGGACCTGAGCGGTGCAAAAGCTGACACCACGACTCTGGGTGTTGCTGCTATCGACCTGAAAACTATGACCGCTACCGACCTGGGCACCATCGACGCAGCTATCGCTAAAGTTGATAAAGCACGTTCTGGTCTGGGTGCTGTGCAGAACCGTTTCACTTCTGCAATCAACAACCTGAACAACACCTCAACTAACCTGTCTGCTGCTCAGTCCCGTATCCAGGACGCTGACTACGCAACTGAAGTTTCCAACATGTCCCGCGCGCAGATCCTGCAGCAGGCTGGTACTTCTGTTCTGTCTCAGGCAAACCAGGTTCCACAGACCGTTCTGTCTCTGCTGCGTTAATTTTACGCGTGAAACCCCGCTTCGGCGGGGTTTTTTTATCTCTGCTATTTGAGAATCCGCCTGTGAAACAAATCAGTGTCACTCAACCAAAGCTGGTCGCAGATTTTTCATGTGTCGGTGGGGAATGCCGTGAACATTGTTGTCAGGGCTGGACCATCGCGTTTGATAAATCCTCCGTTAATCGCTATCTGAACAGTAAAAATGCCGCCATTCGTCAGACGGCGAAAACGGCGATAAAAGTCACCAAAAAAAACTATGACCACTGGGGTGAAGTGATTTTCCATACGGAAAGTAAAAACTGCCCGTTTATGGATACGGAAAAACTCTGTTCTGTTCATAGCGCCATGGGCATCCAGGCCTTAAGCCCAACCTGTACGTCGTTTCCGCGGACAAACCGGGTCTATAAAAATGAAATCGAAAAATCGCTGAACCTCTCGTGTCCGGAAGTGACCCGACTTCTGTTGAACGATCGGGAGTCTATGTCGTTGATGGAATCTGTCATTGTTCAGCAGGACGTCAATAATGCGCCGATGATTGATTTGAAGGCAAAGGTCATCAATCTCTTCTGCCAGAATATTTTCAGCGTTGAGGGCGTCAGCGTTGAAGAACAGGTTTACGCCGTGGTGAAATTCCTCATGGTGGCGGAAAAGCTCGATAATCTCGAAGAGAATATCGGCACGCTCGAAACGGTCTATTTCTCGCTGGTTAACGAACTGGTGAGCGGTAAAATCAAAACGGAATTAGGCGGATTTAATCAGAACTACAGCCTGAAATTCGCGTTAATTTCGCTCATCCAGAGCTACTTCACGAAGAAAGCGACAGCCCGCGGCGGTGCGGTATTAAACCGTTATTTTACTCAGCTTTATCAACAATTTGAGACTGCGGGTGACACCGTACCGGCAGAGAAGGTCATGGAGAACATCGAGTCCGTCTGGCGCGATGTGGCGGGAAGTTACCTGGCGACCCATGACCATTTATTCAAGAACTTTTTTAAATACAAACTCTGGGAGCAGGGCTTCCCGCAGAACAATGGCCGCAGCATGTTGAATAATCTTTATTTAATCGTCGCGGAGTTCTATTTCCTTAAAACATTACTTGCCGGTCAGGCGATCGTGGCGGGGAAAATTGAACAAGATAATATTATTGATGTTATTTACAGCTTCCACTCCCTTAGCCAGCATAATCAGGAAGCGGGAAAGCTCTTTCATCAACATATAGATAGCGTCAAACTGGGCGACGATCTTTCATTGTTACAACTGTTAATTTAGCCAGAAAAGTTGCCCCTGTTGTGGGCAACCTCAGAATAACCTCACTTTATCCCCCTTTTTCATCCAATTGAACGCCCTGCAGAATCGGATAATCATGCCGATAACTCAACTAACGCAGGGCTGTTTATCGTGAATTCACTCTATACCGCTGAAGGTGTAATGGATAAACACTCGCTGTGGCAGCGTTATGTCCCGCTGGTGCGTCACGAAGCATTGCGCCTCCAGGTGCGCTTGCCGGCGAGCGTGGAACTCGACGATCTGCTACAGGCGGGCGGTATCGGGTTATTGAATGCAGTTGACCGATACGACGCTCTGCAAGGAACGGCATTTACGACTTACGCAGTTCAGCGTATTCGTGGTGCGATGCTGGACGAGCTGCGCAGCCGCGACTGGGTGCCGCGCAGTGTTCGCCGCAACGCGCGCGAAGTGGCGCATGCGATGGGGCAGCTGGAACAGGAACTGGGACGTAACGCAACGGAAACCGAAGTGGCGGAACGTCTTGGCATTGCTGTTGAAGAGTATCGTCAGATGTTGCTCGATACCAATAATAGCCAACTCTTCTCATATGACGAGTGGCGAGAAGAGCATGGCGATAGCATCGAGCTGGTGACGGACGAGCACCAGCAGGAAAACCCGTTACACCATTTAATGGAAGGGAATTTACGCCAGCGCGTCATGGAGGCTATTGAAGCTCTGCCTGAACGCGAACAGCTGGTATTGACCCTTTATTACCAGGAAGAGCTTAACCTCAAAGAGATTGGCGCTGTTCTGGAGGTGGGAGAGTCGCGGGTGAGCCAGCTGCACAGCCAGGCCATTAAACGCTTACGAACCAAGCTGGGTAAGTTATAGGTGATTGATTCACCTTAAAAATGCCGCACAACGTATTGACAACCAGGAGTTATCATGACGGTGCAGCAATCTAAAAGACGGCCTTTAAGCCGCTACCTGAAAGACTTTAAACACAGCCAGACGCATTGCGCCCACTGTAACAAGTTACTCGATCGTATCACGCTGGTTCGCCGGGGCGAAATCGTCAATAAGATTGCGATTTCGCGTCTCGACACGTTGATGGACGAAGCAGCATGGCTCGAAGAGCAAAAAGAGTGGGTGGCGCTTTGCCGTTTCTGTGGGGATCTCCACTGCAAAGAGCAAAGCGACTTCTTCGATATTATCGGCTTCAAGCAGTTCCTGTTTGAACAAACGGAGATGAGCCACGGCACCGTTCGCGAATATGTCGTTCGCCTGCGCCGCCTTGGGCAACATCTGTCCGTAAACAATATTTCTCGCGATCTGCTGAAAACCGGTTATCTGGATGAAAATCTCGAGCCGTGGCTGCCTGCGACCAGCACCAACAACTACCGAATTGCGCTGCGGAAGTATGCTCAATACAAGGTACAAATGCCGGGTGCCATAAAGCAGAAAGCCCACGCCGGAACAACTTCTGATATATATTAAAAAAGAATAAGATGTAGCGCAGTCGCCTTTGACGTTGCAGGCGATTTCTCTACACTACGTAAAAATTCCACTATATCGGGGTATTTATGAAATTTGCACTTCTGGGTCGTCAGGCGCTGATGGGTGTTATGGCCGTTGCGCTGGTTGCGGGCATGAGCGTGAAAACGTTCGCCGCAGAAAACCTGCTGAATAAAGTAAAAGAGCGCGGTACGCTGCTGGTCGGGCTGGAAGGAACCTATCCTCCGTTCAGCTTCCAGGGCGATGACGGTAAGCTGACCGGTTTTGAAGTGGAGTTTGCTGAAGAGCTGGCGAAGCACCTCGGCGTTAAAGCGTCGCTGAAACCGACCAAATGGGACGGTATGCTGGCGTCGCTGGACTCCAAACGTATTGATGTGGTGATTAATCAGGTGACCATTTCTGACGAGCGTAAGAAGAAATATGACTTCTCTACGCCGTACACCGTGTCCGGTATTCAGGCGCTGGTGAAGAAAGGCAACGAAGGCGGAATTAAAACTTCCGCGGACCTGAAAGGCAAGAAAGTCGGTGTCGGTCTGGGTACCAACTACGAAGAGTGGCTGCGCCAGAACGTGCAGGGCGTGGATATCCGTACCTATGATGATGACCCGACGAAATACCAGGATCTGCGCGTGGGCCGTATCGACGCCATTCTGGTTGACCGCCTGGCCGCGCTGGATCTGGTGAAGAAAACCAACAATACCCTGGCGGTAGCGGGTGATGCGTTCTCTCGTCAGGAATCAGGCGTTGCCGTTCGTAAAGGTAACGAAGACCTGGTCAAAGCGATTGATTCCGCGATTGCTGACATGCAAAAAGACGGCAGCCTGAAGGCGCTCTCCGAGAAGTGGTTCGGTGCAGACGTCACGAAATAAGCTTCTGCCGTAAAAAAAGGCGCTTTTAAAAGCGCCTTTTTTATTTCTTTCGCGTCTGCGTGCATAATGAAAAATATCACATTTTGTCAGAGTTACCGGAGAACCCATGTCACTACAGAATTTAACGCGCTTTCCCCGCCTGGAGTTCATCGGCGCGCCGACGCCGCTGGAGTATCTGCCGCGATTTTCTGATTATTTAGGGCGCGATATTTTTATCAAGCGTGACGACGTGACGCCAATGGCGATGGGGGGCAATAAGCTGCGCAAGCTGGAGTTTCTGGCGGCTGATGCACTGCGCGAAGGCGCGGATACGCTCATTACCGCCGGGGCTATCCAGTCCAACCACGTTCGTCAGACGGCGGCAGTGGCGGCAAAGCTCGGGCTCCACTGCGTGGCATTGCTGGAAAACCCGATTGGCACGCGGGCAGAAAACTATCTCACCAACGGCAACCGTCTGCTGCTGGACCTGTTTAACGTGCAGGTCGAAATGGTGGATGCGTTGACCGATCCGGCCGCCCAGCTCGACGAGCTGGCGACGCGTCTGGAAGCGCAGGGGTTCCGCCCCTACGTTATCCCCGTCGGCGGTTCGAACGCGCTGGGCGCGCTGGGGTATGTGGAGAGTGCGCTGGAAATTGCGCAGCAGTGCGAGGGCGCGGTAAGCCTCTCCTCCGTGGTTGTCGCGTCCGGAAGCGCGGGCACGCATGCCGGGCTGGCGGTGGGGCTGGAACAACTGCTGCCGGACGTCGAGCTGATTGGCGTGACGGTGTCCCGCAGCGTCGCGGATCAGAAGCCGAAAGTGGTCACCTTACAGCAGGCGGTAGCCGAGCAGCTGGAGCTGAAGGCCAGGGCCGACATTCTGCTCTGGGATGACTATTTTGCACCGGGTTACGGTACGCCTAACGAAGAGGGCATGGAAGCGGTGAAGCTGCTGGCGCGCCTCGAGGGGATACTGCTCGATCCGGTCTATACCGGCAAAGCGATGGCCGGACTGATTGACGGCATTGCGCAGAAACGCTTTAAGGATGAAGGGCCGATTTTATTTGTCCATACCGGCGGGGCGCCTGCGCTGTTTGCCTACCATCCTCATGTCTAAAAATCAGGTCGAAAAATAATAATGCAAGAAAGTATTCAACTGGTTATTGATTCTATGCCGTATCTGCTGAAAGGTGCGGTATTTACGTTACAGCTCAGTATCGGCGGGATGTTCTTCGGCCTGGTGCTGGGATTTGTGCTGGCATTAATGCGCATGTCACCCATCCTGCCGGTACGCTGGCTGGCGCGCTTTTATATTTCCGTATTTCGCGGCACGCCGCTTATCGCCCAGCTCTTTATGATCTACTACGGCTTGCCGCAGTTTGGTATCGAGCTGGATCCGATCCCCGCAGCGATGATTGGTCTGTCGCTCAATACCGCGGCGTACACGTCAGAAACCCTGCGAGCGGCTATCTCCTCCATTGACAAAGGGCAGTGGGAGGCGGCAGCCAGTATCGGGATGACGCCATGGCAGACGCTGCGTCGGGCCATTCTGCCGCAGGCGGCGCGCGTGGCGCTTCCACCGCTCAGCAACAGCTTCATTAGCCTGGTGAAAGATACGTCCCTGGCGGCAACGATTCAGGTACCGGAACTGTTCCGTCAGGCGCAGCTCATTACTTCGCGCACGCTTGAAGTCTTTACCATGTATCTGGCCGCTTCGCTGATTTACTGGGTGATGGCAACGGTGCTTTCTGCTCTGCAAAACTACTTCGAAAACCAGCTTAACCGCCAGGAGCGTGATCCAAAATGAGTGCTATCGACGTCAAAAACCTGGTGAAAAAATTCCACGGTCAAACGGTGCTCCACGGGATCGATCTTGAAGTAGAGCAGGGTGAAGTGGTGGCGATTATCGGACCAAGCGGTTCGGGAAAAACGACGCTGCTGCGCAGTATTAACCTGCTTGAACAGCCGGAAGGCGGCACCATTCGGGTAGGGGAGATAACGATTGATACCGGGAAATCCATTAGCCAGCAGAAAGGGTTAATTCGCCGCCTGCGCCAGCATGTCGGTTTCGTTTTCCAGAACTTTAATCTCTTCCCGCACCGTACGGTGCTGGAGAACATTATCGAAGGGCCGGTTATCGTTAAAGGTGAGCCAAAAGAGGAAGCGACGGCGCGCGCGCGCGAACTGCTCGCCAAAGTCGGGCTGGCGGGGAAAGAGACCAGCTATCCGCGCCGTCTGTCGGGCGGCCAACAGCAGCGCGTGGCGATAGCGCGCGCGCTGGCGATGCGTCCTGACGTGATCCTGTTTGATGAACCGACCTCTGCGCTCGATCCGGAACTGGTGGGTGAGGTGCTGAACACCATTCGCCAGCTGGCGCAGGAAAAACGGACGATGGTGATCGTGACGCATGAAATGAGCTTTGCACGCGATGTTGCTGACAGAGCCATCTTCATGGATCAGGGGCGGATTGTGGAGCAGGGGCCGGCGAAAAGCCTGTTCGCTAACCCTCAACAGCCGAGAACCCGTCAGTTCCTTGAAAAATTCCTTATGCAGTAGAATTTTTGCACTAATTTGCTCCAGAAAGTTAGGCTGGAGCAAATTATTCTCCCTTCGGGGGCAGTCGTTTGTTTTTTTATTCCATCCGGCCCGGATAAACCTTATCAATAGTAAAGTTAATTGTGCTAATGCCAATATTTTGTAGTTAGAAAAAAGTTTTATGTGTTAGGTTATATTCACCATAATAATGATTATCTTTTCAGAGGCTTCATTTAGTAAGTATGAAGGATTCAGACTTTTTCACCTGGCGACGGGATTGCTCCCTCCGGTTTCAGGAATTGACGAATACCGATGAGGTATATCGAGAGCTAGAGCGGCAAACTCAGGCGCTGGAATTCGATTATTACGCGCTCTGTGTGCGACATCCCGTGCCCTTTACGCGCCCTAAAATCTCTTTGCAGACCACTTATCCAAAGCCGTGGATGGCGCAATATCAATCCGCGAACTATTTCGCTATCGATCCTGTTTTAAAAGCGGAAAATTTCATCCAGGGTCATTTGCCCTGGACAGACGCATTATTTGCCGAGGCGCAGGAATTATGGCATAGCGCCCAGGACCACGGTTTACGCGCGGGAATAACGCAGTGCCTGATGCTGCCTAATCATGCGCTTGGCTTCCTGTCTGTTTCTCGTACTAGTGTACAGGAAGGGCCTTTTGCCCGTGAGGAAATAGAACTGCGGCTGCAAATGCTGGTGCAAATGGCCTTAACTTCTCTGATGCGTTTTGAAGATGGGATGGTTATGCCACCCGAAATGAAATTCAGCAAACGCGAGCGCGAAATTCTGAAATGGACTGCAGAAGGGAAGACGTCAGCGGAAATAGCGATCATTCTCTCTATCTCTGAGAATACCGTTAACTTCCATCAGAAAAATATGCAGAAGAAATTCAACGCGCCCAACAAAACCCAGATTGCGTGCTACGCGGCGGCAACGGGACTGATCTGACAGGATAATACGTTCTGCGTGACAGACGAACAAACGGCTGAATGCACTGCATCCAGCCGTTTTTTGTTACTGGCGGTAGGCTTGTTTGATTTGCTTAACGGTGTTAGCAAATACCGCAGATTCAGCCTGGTCTTCCATCTCCGCGATTTGTTTTTCCATTTTAATGATCACACGACCGGCATCCGCCTGGCCCATCGCCTGCAGCATCAGCGTCAGCAGTGCTTTCAGGCAGTTTACTTCCTGTGCCAGTTCCTGGTTATTCTCCGCAGTGGCAAATTCAGGTGTGCTCATTTATTTTCCTCATTATTTAACGGCGCTAAAGCGCGACGACGAAAGTCAAGGCGGCGGAGTATACCACAAGCTGCAGCAAAAAATGCAGCGGTTGTTTTTCGTACTTTTACGTGGGTGTTTAATTGCGTAAACAGAACGTACCGGTAAACTGAACCGTCGTGAAAGGCTATTAATTGTTTGTGCCCGGTTCGCTTGTCGTTAATTATTGTTACAAAAATTTGAGATCTGTTTTTTTGCAGGAAAAGCCTGCAAGTTTTTTGTAACTTTTTGAATACAGATGCTTAAAAAAAGCTGCAGAAGCCCTGAATGCATGGTCTCTCTTTCCACGGACTGTACAGCCTAATTTCCAAAAACGAGAGCAAAATCGAATAGCCGGTTTTTTAACGTTTTAATCTTGTGAGGAAAACCGTTAATATAAACCAAATTATCACTCAGTAGCGTTATCCCTATTCTGGAGACATTTCCTTTGATCAACGTCCTTCTTGTTGATGACCACGAACTGGTGCGCGCAGGGATACGACGCATTCTTGAAGATATTAAAGGTATTAAAGTTGCCGGTGAGGCGTGCTGCGGCGAAGATGCGGTAAAATGGTGCCGCACAAACTCGGCCGATGTGGTACTGATGGATATGAATATGCCCGGTATCGGTGGTCTTGAAGCAACACGCAAAATCGCACGTACCTTTGTTGATACAAAAGTCATCATGCTGACCGTGCATACCGAAAACCCACTGCCCGCGAAAGTGATGCAGGCGGGCGCAGCGGGCTACCTGAGTAAAGGTGCTGCGCCGCAGGAAGTCGTCAATGCGATCCGTTCCGTGTTTGCCGGACAGCGCTACATAGCGTCCGACATTGCCCAGCAGATGGCGCTGAGTCAGATCGAGCCCGAGAAAACCGAATCACCGTTTGCCAGTTTGTCCGAGCGTGAATTGCAGATTATGCTGATGATCACCAAAGGTCAGAAGGTGAATGAGATCTCGGAACAGCTGAATCTCAGCCCGAAAACGGTGAACAGCTATCGTTACCGGATGTTCAGTAAACTGAACATTCATGGTGACGTCGAACTGACGCACCTGGCCATCCGGCACGGTTTGTGTAATGCGGAGACGTTGTTAAGTCAGTGAGTGATGTGTTCGATTCAAAAGCATTTCTGAAAACCGTAACCAGCCAGCCTGGCGTCTATCGCATGTATGACGCTGGCGGTACGGTTATCTACGTGGGGAAGGCAAAAGATCTTAAAAAACGTCTCTCCAGCTATTTTCGCAGCAACCTGGCCTCCCGTAAGACCGAAGCGCTGGTCTCACTCATTCAGAATATTGATGTCACCGTCACGCACACCGAGACAGAAGCGCTGCTGCTTGAGCACAACTATATAAAGCTCTACCAGCCGCGCTATAACGTCCTGCTGCGTGATGATAAATCCTACCCGTTTATTTTTCTGAGCGGCGACACCCATCCGCGCCTCGCCATGCACCGCGGTGCAAAACACGCCAAGGGCGAATACTTCGGGCCGTTCCCTAACGGCTATGCCGTGCGTGAAACGCTGGCGCTGCTGCAAAAAATCTTCCCGATCCGCCAGTGTGAAAACAGCGTTTACCGTAACCGCTCGCGCCCGTGCCTGCAGTACCAGATTGGACGCTGCCTGGGGCCCTGCGTGGAAGGGCTGGTAAGTGAAGAAGAGTATGCCCAGCAGGTGGATTATGTGCGCCTGTTCTTAGCCGGAAAAGACGATCAGGTCTTAACGCAGCTGATCGCGCGCATGGAAAAAGCCAGCGCCGCACTCGAGTTCGAAGAGGCCGCGCGTATCCGCGACCAAATCCAGGCGGTGCGCAGAGTCACTGAGAAACAGTTTGTCTCGAATACCGGTGACGATCTCGACGTCATCGGCGTAGCCTTTGACGCCGGAATGGCCTGCGTGCACGTGCTGTTTATTCGCCAGGGCAAAGTGCTCGGCAGCCGCAGCTATTTCCCGAAAGTGCCCGGCGGTACTGAACTGGGTGAAGTGGTAGAAACCTTTGTCGGCCAGTTCTATCTGCAGGGAAGCCAGATGCGCACGCTTCCTTCTGAGATCCTGCTCGACTTTAATCTTGACGATAAAACCCTGCTGGCCGATTCGCTCTCTGAACTGGCGGGCCGTCGGGTGAATGTACAAACCAAACCGCGCGGCGATCGTGCCCGTTATCTGAAGCTGGCGCGCACCAACGCGGCGACGGCACTCACCACTAAGCTGTCGCAGCAGTCGACGGTGCACCAGCGCTTAACTGCCCTGGCGACGCTGCTGAAGCTTCCGGAAGTGAAACGGATGGAGTGTTTCGACATCAGTCACACGATGGGGGAACAGACGGTGGCGTCGTGCGTGGTGTTTGATGCGAATGGCCCACTGCGCGCCGAGTATCGCCGCTACAACATCACTGGGATCACGCCGGGCGATGACTATGCGGCCATGAATCAGGTGCTGCGTCGTCGCTATGGTAAAGCCATAGAAGAGAGCAAAATCCCGGATGTGATCCTGATTGACGGCGGGAAAGGGCAGCTCGGCCAGGCAAAAGCGGTATTTGAGTCGCTTGATGTCAGCTGGGATAAAAACCATCCGCTGCTGCTGGGCGTTGCAAAAGGGGCCGATCGTAAGGCCGGTCTGGAGACATTGTTCTTCGAGCCGGAAGGCGAGGGCTTCAGCCTGCCGCCGGACTCCCCGGCGCTGCACGTCATCCAGCATATTCGCGATGAATCACACGATCATGCCATCAGCGGTCACCGCAAAAAAAGGGCGAAGGTGAAAAACACCAGTAGCCTGGAAACGATCGAAGGCGTGGGTCCAAAACGTCGCCAGATGCTGCTGAAATATATGGGAGGATTGCAAGGATTACTCAACGCCAGCATGGAGGAAATTGCAAAAGTGCCGGGTATTTCGCAAGGGCTGGCAGAAAAGATCTACTACTCGTTGAAACATTGAGGGCTCTGTAGCAACATAGAGCTAAATTTTACTGACAACAAACAGTTACCGTTATTATGCAATTTAATATCCCTACGTTGCTCACTCTCTTTCGTGTTGTACTCATTCCGTTCTTTGTACTGGCGTTTTATCTGCCGGTCGTCTGGGCACCTTTCGCCTGCGCATTGCTCTTTCTGATCGCGGCGGTCACCGACTGGTTTGATGGCTATCTGGCCCGTCGCTGGAATCAAAGCACCCGTTTCGGTGCCTTCCTCGATCCGGTGGCAGACAAAGTGATGGTCGCTATCGCCATGGTGCTGGTAGCCGAGCACTATCACACCTGGTGGGTAACGCTGCCCGCAGCAACCATGATCGGCCGCGAGATCATTATCTCTGCGCTGCGCGAGTGGATGGCGGAACTGGGTAAACGCAGCAGCGTGGCGGTCTCGTGGATTGGTAAAGTCAAAACGACGGCGCAGATGGCGGCGCTGGTCTGGATGCTCTGGCGTCCGAACGCCTGGGTTGAATGGGCGGGAATTGGTCTGCTTTGGGTGGCGGCAGTGCTGACGCTGTGGTCCATGCTGCAATATTTGAACGCTGCGCGCGGGGATTTGCTTGATCAGTGATCGTTTCGCCGTAATTTTCAGCAAACGATCCGGGGATGCAAAAAATAACGTTGACTCATAACGTCATATCAGTAGAATGCAACGCATCGAACGGCGGCACAGCAAGCCGGACGATAGTGAAATCAAGTGGTTAGACGTTTACTTGATGACATGCGGGAATAGCTCAGTTGGTAGAGCACGACCTTGCCAAGGTCGGGGTCGCGAGTTCGAGTCTCGTTTCCCGCTCCAGATAAAAGACATGCGCAGTTGCGGGTGTCAGTTTAAAAAGTTTTACGGCGCGTTAGCAAAGCGGTTATGTAGCGGATTGCAAATCCGTCTAGTCCGGTTCGACTCCGGAACGCGCCTCCACTTTCTTCCCTGGCCGGATGGTGGAATCGGTAGACACAAGGGATTTAAAATCCCTCGGCGTTCGCGCTGTGTGGGTTCAAGTCCCACTCCGGCTACCATGGGAAAAGTAGAATAAAATCAATGATAAGCAGTGTCGTATAAACCACCGAAAGGTGGTTTTTTTATTCCATAAATTTAGGGCAGTGGCAGCAAAATGGCAGCATGCTGGCAGCACTGACACCTCTGTTCTCTTATCCTCTTCAGTATTGCTTGGTTTCAAGTCGATGACTGTATCAACCAGACATTGAAGGATTTACTTTGATGTCATCCAGTAAAGCTCACTTTTTAAAATACGAATCGATGTTCACAGTTTTACCATTTGCATGCTTCCAAAACGCCAGCGGAGTTTTACGAACAAATCCTTCAGAGATTTTGTCACATATATCTGAGTATTTCTCTGTGGCTATGTTACGTAAGGCATCGCATAGATTGACCACAGCATTTCCATCTTCAGTGCCTAAGAGGCTATGAGCTATGTAGGGTTGCTGTAGCTCTGAGAAGAAAGTAGGCCGTAATTGATGCTTATTGATATTTACAACAAGCGCTATTTGACAATCTTCGACATCAAAATCACCTTTGTGGGCTGCAAAATTGTGGCGTGAGTACATCAGTTCTTCATGAAGCTCTCGGTACTTTTCTGGGACGTGCTTTTTATCAAAAGTAAACTTGCGACTCTGAGCGCCTGTGAAGCATCTCCCATATAAAGTTAAAATTGCGAAGTACAGAGCTTTAGAAATCACTGCATCTTCATTATCCATACCTGGATAAAGATTTTCTCTGAAGCCGTTTCTGTCGTTCAGGTCATTGAGTATCTTCACCCAAGAGAGTATGTTTCTTAAGTCTTTATCAAGAGAGCGAAAAGCCTTCATTTGCTCAATGTAGTACCCTTCGAGTATTAGCCGAGGTAGAAGTTTCCCTTTTTCTCTGTAAAGTCTTGAAAAATTGCCATTTATATCACGGATTGTTCTTATTTCAATTCCATTGCTATGCTCAATTTTTACACATTCCATAGTCACACTCGTGATTTGTTTTGTTATCGAAGGGATTTAAAGAAACTGCTGCTTCTAAATGGCTAGGAGCGAAGTGAGCGTATCTCATCGTCATCATGATCGTGCTGTGCCCGAGAATTTGCTGCAATACCAGAATGTTTCCTCCACGCATCATAAAGTGGCTGGCAAAGGTATGTCTGAGCACATGGGTGCGCTGACCTTTAGGCAGCTCTATCCCGGCCCGTGTAAGCGCTGTTTTGAATGCCTCATATGCAGGGGCGAAGAGTGAACCGCGTTTTTTGGGGAGCATTTCTTGTAACTGTGGTGAAATAGGAATTGTTCGGTTCTTTTTGCTTTTAGTCTGCGTAAAGGTAAGACGCCCGGGAAGAATTTGAGATTGTTTTAAATCCTGTGCTTCACTCCAGCGTGCACCAGTGGCCAGGCAGATACGCACGATAATTCCCAAATCTTTGTTTGCTGACTGGTCACAAGCTTCAAGTAGCCGATCAATCTCCTCCTCGTAAAGGAAAGCTAGCTCCTGATCTCCTTCCTTAAACTGCCTGATACCTGAAAGCGGGTTATCTCCCTCCCACTCACCCAGTCGTTTCATTTCCGAGAATACGGCATGCAGATATGACTGCTCGCGGTTAACTGTCGCCTCACTCAGTTTTTTCTTGCCTTTCGGATTCCATTCCCCGCTTAAACGCCGTTCCCGGTATACAGCGAAAGTGTTCTTATCGAAGTGAGAGGCAAGGGGGTCACCAAGTCGCTCACAAATAGCCAACAGCTTAACTTTTCGCTCATCACCTGAAGAGAGCGTTTTGCCATGCATTTCGTACCAGCGTTCCACAAATGCCGAAAGAGTCACAGCATTGTCATTTACAGGCTGGTTTGTAGCGTTATTCATTAAACGGCGCTCATAGGAGAGCGCCTCGCCTTTGGTAGCAAATTGCTTACGTATGCGTTTCCCATCACGTCCGTATGGGAAGCATTGCAACAGCCATTTGCCAGACGGAAGTTTACGTACGGTCATTTATAAAAGCTCTTCCATTGCTCCTCGCTGATTATCTTCAATGGAATACCTTTCTCATCCCTGTAAGACACCGCCTTTTCAATTTTTCGACCGTGTGCTTTGTATCTCCAGTCTTTTGAACTCAGAGTGCCTACAATCAGGAAATCCAATTTTTGAGTGATATTGTCAATCACAGTAGCTCCATGACTTCGGATCTCCTCAGCACAAACGGAGCGCTTACCATGCAGAAATTCTCCCGTCAGACAAACGTTAGCTCCGGCAAGATTTAAAGATTCAATCGTATCTATGGGGAGCTGAGTCGATAGACCATCCACAATACCTGATTCCAGATCGCATCCAGTAAATGAGATAAGAGCCTGGCGGAGGTGGGATCTTTCATCTTCGGTGATAACGCCGTCACGAAGGATATCTTCTACGAGGGTGTAGAGCTCTTTGCCAGGGTAGTTGTTTTTGAGCGCTCCATTGACTGATAAAAACCATCGAAGATATTTGATCTCCTCGTCATTAAGCTGAGCATCAGCCAAGATCCCCTTGCATAACCCTTCAAGCAAGTGCCTGTCTGATTCAATGGAGTCGAGTTGAAGGAAAGGGAGGTCGATTAAGTCTTTCTGTATTTTAATGAGGTCCGCTTTGAGGAATTTCATTTCTGTCGGATCGATGACACCGTCAGAGAGAACATCAGCTATGCGATGCCGTATGGCTTTAACGCAGTAGTTATCACTTATTTCCTGTGATTCAAGTAGCCAGGTATCGAGATAAAGCATTTCTTTTTGGGTCACTTCGCCATCACTAAGTATTCCATCAATGATACTGATGAGATTAGTGAAAGCTTTATCCCTGTTACTGAAGTAATGGAAACTAGAGTGCTCACTCATATCAAGACCTCTATGCATGTGTAGAAAATTAAAAGAAAAAGGAACCCACAAGGAAGCCAGCAATAAAGCAGGCAGCAATTTCTTTTGGATAAGTTTTTAAAAACTCAATGAAATTGAGCTTCGATGTGGTTAGCTCATCAGTAACTTGCGTTGCCGCTTGAGTTTGTTGATCGAGCCAGGAAAGAGTCATTTGAAGTTGTGGCCGGGTAAGATCATTCAGTCTGCCGGTCCCGAAATTCACGTGACAGAAACGGATTAACTTTTGGCGCAAATCGTTATCTGTGCTGTTGCGCAGTAGTAAACTAACAAGAGCCTTGCTCGCATCTTTGTCTTTACCGCGATCAGCCATTGCTTGCAGGTAGCTAACAGCGGTCTGATATTGATTAACGGTCATCTCTTCGATACTTGAAACACCAATCTCAGCATGTACTTTTTGCCAGACTTCATATGCTTCAGAATTAGAGGTCTCAGAGACTGCCGCGACAAGGGCATTCAGTTCTTTTCTTTGCGCCTTGACGAGCGGTCGCTCGTCATGAGCATCTGAGGGGATCGCGATGTTGATGGTGTGACGACCATCAAATTTATCTATTTGAACGCGGTTTTCTGTGAAGTCGCGTCCAGCTGTCCGGTTTTGATCTCCTGAGGAATTCACTTCCATACTGCTTCCCTATTTATTGTTTTCGTTGTAATCCCTGCCAGCCACTCGGTTACCACTACCAGAAACAGTTATTGAATCCGAAGCGGCATTGCCTGCGTTTAACGCTGCCAGCGCCGCTGCTTTGACCGCTAGCGGAGCTTGTCTAAATAGATTAATCAACTCCTGCTCATCTGGAGAAAGGCTCTCCGCAGACCTTATCCCTGTAACGATGTACTGGATATCCGCACCAAATTTTGCTATCGCGGAAAGGTATGTGGAATCAGGATTTCGCTCTCCTTTTTCATAATTAAGCTGAGCTTGTTTTCTAACACCACCTATCTCGCCAAGCGCAGCCTGACTCAGTCCCAAGCGTATGCGCTCTTCTTTGAGACGTTCTCCTGTACTCGTTTGCATTCAATAATCCTTGACAGGTACTCATTTGAGTACCAGAATGTAAATCACAGACACTTAGCAGATCACAATATACCACTATGACACAAGTACAAAACACACAGCGGGCGCGTACGCCCAAAAACAGCGTAGCTGGCGGTTCTCTGCCACTGCGTTTGTCCCCTGAAGAACGCTCAGAAATTGAGGCCATGGCAGAGGCTGAGTGCCGTTCAGCATCAAACATGGTACGCATCGTCTTTTTGCGTGGCCTTGAATCCATGAAATATGAGCCGAAACAGCATTCTGATAATTAACATCGGACACCGAGGTAAAAATGACGGGCGTAACCATCAATATGAATGTTGCAGCTCCTTATATATCTCTGAAGGAGTATTCCAGAATAACCGGAATTCCATTCGAAACATGCCGATTAATGGTTCGTGACGGAAGAATAATTGTCAGACCTAAAGAGCTGGCGGGGGGCAAGGTGGAAGTAAACATGATCGCCATGCTCAAAGATGCAATAGCCAATAGCTAACAGTTCAATTATTCAGTGGGGCAGGGCGCATGCTTGTTCAACTCAACAGCAAAACAGCAATCTATCGCGGCTTCACAATCCTGAAGCTGCCACGCAAAAAACCGTATTCGCGCCAGCGTTACCAAATCACCAAAGATGGTAATTATCTGGGGCTGGACTTCGGATTGTCTCAGGCTCGACAGACTATCGATCAGCTACATCGGGGGCATTAATGACAACTTCAACAGCAGCAGTTATGGAAGCGCGAAACCGTTTGAATGCTAACAGGCAAGATGGTGCGCGCACTTTATCGCGTGGCGGTTACGGCCCCGACCATCAATACAGCAGATCGCGTAATGTTGTTCAGGGGATGGCTCTTTCCGATATTGCGCGAAATGGTTTTGAGGTGTGTTGTAAAGAAACAGGCATTAAATTTTCAATTCTTCCAGGTGGCTCAATTTGCGAATTATTCACCGCAGAATTAGAAGCGTACTGGAATAGCGGCGCGCGCTGATTTAATAACGGCACTATGAACTGATTTATATACGGCATTTTTGCCGGGGCTTCGCTTTATCTTTTTTCAGAGGATTGAACATGACAATTCAAACAAATGACCGCGCGCACCTGCTTGGGTTGTTGCGTATCAAATTAAACCTGATGAAGAAAGAAAAGCTTTCCACTAATGAAATTTACCGCAGCCTGGAAGATTGGATCGGCAATAGAGAACAGGTAGCAGTAAACAAGGAGCATAAAAATGGTTAACTCCCCTCTTATCTGGGTGGGCGGCAAGTCTCGCGCTATGTCGCATGTGCTTGATGCTTTGCCCCAAGGTGAATGCCTGGTTGAGCCTTTCGTGGGAAGCGGTAGCGTCTTCCTGAACACTGATTACAAAACCTATTTTCTCTGCGATAGCAATGCAGCATTGATTAATTTCTTTTCAATGGTTAAGCGTAATACTGAGGCGCTTTTAACTGCTTCCGCAAAGATATTCGAGAAGGGTAATAATGAGGCTATATATTATGAATATCGCGACGAATTTAATGTAATCAATCGTGATTTTAATTATGACCGCCAAAAATATAATGATGAAACGTTGGTTAGATATGCGGCGCTGTTCCTTTATTTAAACCGCCATTGCTATAACGGTGTATATCGCGTTAATTTGAAAAATGAATTCAACGTTCCTTTTGGTTTTCGTAAGAAGCCAATTTTCCCTGTGGCTGACATTCAGCATTTTGCTAAAAGAGCGTGGGAAAAGGGTGCTATGTTCCTGCATGGTGATTTCAGAGCAACAATCCCGCTGGCGATTGGTCATTCGGGCTGCGTGGTTTATTGCGATCCGCCATACCTTCCAGCCAGCGAAACTGCGAATTTTACGGCTTACGGCAAGCCATTTACTGATGAAGATCACCGCACCCTGGTCGCGATGCTTTCACGCCTCTACAACAACGCAAAAATACCATCTGTCATATCTGGCAGTGACACACCAGAGACACACCAAATCTATTACCCGTTCAACCTAAAAGCCTTCGACGTTCGGCGCTCAGTGGGGGCCAAAACTCGCAACCTTGCTGGCGAGGTTATAGGTACTCTGCGTGTCTGCGATTACTGTGGGAGTGTGGGCGGTGGCTGTCCTGATTGTGGGGCAGTGATGGGCGATGCGACTTATTCAGAAATGGTCGCTTCTGGTGCTTTTGAAGATCAGGAGGTGTTCTGATGAATACAGTTGAGGCGGTAGTAACAAAGGTTCTGGATGTTCGCCCTTACCGTAATTTCTGGATCACGCGCGTTGAGGTTCTCAGCGAGGGTGGTTACAGCAACACCGAGATAATCAGTTATACCGAACGTGACGCGCGGGAAGTAAGGCTCGGCGACACTGTGACAATCTAAGGTGAACCGGTGACTCAGGCGCGTCGTGTTCACTCAATGACTACGGATAAACCGGGCAACTTTGACGAGTCGGCCCGGTACGCCTATCCGTGGAATGAACCAAAACAGGCCATCGCCGTTGATAAGACTCCCGCTGTTGATCTATATGAATTGGGTCAAGAGCAGGAGTTTTTCGCGTGGGTTGAAGATACTCTCAAGCCATTACCTACATTTATTCGCCGCCGCGTTTCATCCCGCATAAATGCCGTACACGCTGACAAAGGGCGTCATATTGCAAAGTTAACTCTTCGCAATATCGTGGCGCGTGACCTTCCATACGTGCGAGCAGTTACAGAGCAATATGCCGCGCCTGTTGGTAGTGACTGGATCATTTCTTCCGAATTAAACCCACTTTTTCATACGTTTGATAACCTTCGCGAACTAACGCGCCGGTTCAATCAGTTGGCTGACTGCACGGACGAAGATATTGATTTACTTGCTCAGGATATCGCTATTTATGCAAATGCTGCCTTAGCTGAAGTGAGTGAAGCCTATGCTGTACTTAGCCCTGTGGAGTACAGCAAACGAATGCTGCGGGAAGGCTCAAGGCTGATTGCTTACTTCGGGCTAATCGCGCCCTGGGCTTCACGGCGCAAAATGCCACTTGATGAAATGGCTGCTTCAATTCGAAAAATTCTTGATGATCGTTTTTGGTCACGCCTGCTGCGAAAGTACGCGCGCCGCTGGCGTGAACATCTGCATATTGCCTTTGGTGATGTGCGTCGCGATGTTTCCCCCTATTGCAGCAAAAATCACGTTAAACAGTGGGATGCGCGTCGCAAACGTAGCAGGGCAATCATGAGCCGCCTGGAACTTGAAGATCAGGTTACGGGTGAGCGCATGTCGCTGATAGAGCAGATTGATAGAAGCGTATCGAACCCTGAAAAGCGCCGCGTAGAACTTATGACGCGTATTGGTGGCTTTGAGAAGGTGGCAACGGAAAGCGGTTATGCCGGAAGTTTCTTCACGCTCACCGCCCCGTCTAAATATCATGCCTATACCGCGTTTGGACACCGCAACCACAAGTGGAATGGGGCAAGCCCACGCCGATCACAGCGGTATCTCAATCAAATATGGCAACAGATTCGCGCTGAACTCGCACGCCGCGAAATTCCTGTATTCGGCCTTCGCGTTGCTGAATCCCATCATGACGGTACTCCGCACTGGCATGGACTGCTGTTTACAGCCCCAGAGCACACTGATGAGTTGAAAGAGGTCATGGAAGACTACGCAACGCGTGAGGATGCGGAAGAGTTAACTGGCAAGTCTGGTAAGCAGCCCCGCTTTGAACTTAAGCCGATTGATCCGGCTTTGGGTAGCGCTACGGGTTATGTCGTCAAATACATCTCAAAAAACATTGATGGTTACGCTCTGGACGGCGAGAGCGATCATGAAAGTGGACGACCTCTGAAGGAAACCGCTAAGCACGCAACAGCCTGGGCGTCATGCTGGGGGATACGCCAATTTCAGTTTTTAGGGGGAGCGCCGGTATCAGTCTGGCGTGAACTTCGCCGCCTGAAAAATCAGGATTTAGCCGACAGGGTTAGTCCTGTTTTTGGTGAGCTGCACCGCGCGGCTCACGCAGGAGATTGGCAGGGTTACATCACCTTACAGGGTGGCCCTTTTGTTTCCCGTTCCAGGCTTGTCCTCCGCGCCTGGTATCAATACAAAAACGAGCCGACCAGCTACGGCGAATATCGGAAAGCTATTAAGGGTTTGGTTATGCCAGCATCCAGCATTCCGCCCGTAGAAACGCGCCTCCATTCTTATCGCATTGTGAAGATGAAGCCTAAATCTTCAGACCGCGCCGATCCGGGTTTTGACCTTAAGGGCGCGTCCGCGACCTCTTGGACTCGTGTCAATAACTGTACTGAGTACAAAAAATACACAGATTCACCGCCTGTCTATCCGCCAGATCTGACTGTGCCAGCTGGCGTAATGCAGCCAGAGCAATTTGAAATCGGTCATTTAAGTCGAGATCAGAGAAAACAAATTGAGGAGGACATCAGAAACCACAAATCAAATCAGCGTGTTTCACCTGCTGATCAGTTTGAGGAGCTCGCATTAAGCGTTACTGCCGGTGATTGCACCGACTATGACCGGGCTAGGGCTGAAAGCTATATGAAGGCAGCACATGCTCTTCGCCAGGAAGAAAGCGCGGTGACCGAGGAAGTTAAATTCCTGGCCAAGGAAATTATGGGGTGGGCGAAGTTGAGAAAAATCTCAATCAATCCGGTACAGGCGATGAAGCTGGCTCAAGGGGGAGAAGTGACGGCACTTGATACAACATATCGGGCTAACCCTGTAACGGGTGAATTGATTGTGACCGGTGCAGATATGCACTGGCGTAAGATGCTGGCACGACACAAGGCAGAGACATTAGTTAGCCGCTGGCTTCAGGCGTTTAAGTGAGTTTTGAAATAGGTTAGTGTTGTCTGTGCGGTGGCGGAGGTAAGAGCGATTCGGCAGTTCAATGGAGTTTGAAAGGATAAATAGTAATGTCCCGTTGCCGGGGCATTTTTACTTCCTACTCGAGCGTTAGTTGCTCGGGACTACATTTGTACAGTGAAGCTAACCTTTCAAGGTTGTCTTTGCGAGGACGCTCAGACCTTTCGAACTCGGAAACTGTAGATTGCTTAATTCCCAATGCCTCAGCGACTTGTTTTTGCGTCAAGCCTCTGTAAACACGCCATGCAGCCTGCATGGTGCAACCCTTCTCAGAAAGAATGTTGATAACTTCGTTTGGGTGTCGAACGTTATCAGATTTGCCGGTTTCGCTTTGAACAGGCTCGTATAACTCTGCAATATTACTATCGCGGGTCAATTTTTCGAACAGTTCAATCGGCACGACAGCAGAAATTCTTTGGCCTCTACTGTCTGTGATGAATTGAATGTTAGCCATCATTATTTAGTCCTAATGTAGGTTGTTAAAAAATAATGATTTTTAACGTATTTGTCTGCAATTAAGGGCTCTACCTGATACGATTTTGGACATTTGATTACTCCGTAGTTGATTGAAATTAAAAATTTTTTCTCTTTAATATCTATCGTTTGAGTTGACGGGGCGGGGTTTCCCCCGCCACACATCAGTATATCGTGGACGTTCAGGTTGGATATTGAAAGTGGCACCCACATGGTGAAGCAATATCACAACCACAATGTATTTATTATTCAAAGCCTAAATCATTAACCATTTCACCCAGAATTCCTTCAGCCTCAATTTTATTGAAGTAATTGTCAGTTAAGAATTTATTTATGTTTTCAACGCGTGCAATATAGCTTTTATATGCTTTTTTAGTAATGGCTTCAGACTCTTTAATGTGAGGGAATAGAGAAGAGAACTTTATGGTGAATGTATTTTCGTTCTCTTCTTTTGATGAGTATTCCGCTACAAGTTTCGCAGAATCATGATCTGGCTGTAATTCACCGCTTTTCAATTTTCGTTGTATTCTTGAAGAAAATTTCATCATGAAATTTTCTGCAAAAACCGTAGCGTAGTTTCGATTCTCACCATTCGTTATTATTGAGTTAATAGAGTAAACCAAGTGTATATCAGACCATATATCTCCTCCTCCAGAGATCATTGAATTACAAGAATAATTACCATCTGTCTCTTGGTAAATTAAAAACCATTCTAATACTGAATTAATGTAGGAATCATAAGGGATAATTTTTATTTGATTCATTTCAAAAATACCAGCATTGCGCAAACGTCTGATTACATATAATTCAGAAAAGCAGAATGGATCTAAATAGCTAGACATAACCAATAAGTTTGTGTTTTCGTAACTCGAATCTCTTTTTATTAATTTATCGTAAATGCTTTGCTTCATATCTTTTTTCATTGTAGATATGAACTTAGCTGAAAAATACTCTTGTATTGATCTGTGAATATAAACGAAATGATCATAACCGTCTTTAACAATTAGATTTGTACCATCTACTATATCATCAGAAACTTTTTCCGCAGTTGAAGAAATCTTGTTTCCCTTAATGGATTTATCAAATAAACCAAGTAAGTCATTACGCGTGAAATCACTTTTTTCATTGAAGTATGATAAGAAACTGAAAAGTGAAAAACATCTTTCCAATTCTCTATCGACAAGTCCAGATCTTTTCTCACGAGTCAGGTTTTTAATTAAATCATGCCTGTAAAGCAAGGCTGAAAACAATCCGCTGTAATAATCCGTAATTGATTTTGGATCATTGGTGAAATTTCGCGATGTAACAATGAATATATCCAATAGAATGGGGGTTTTTATACTATCACGAATGAACTCTTTATTTTTAAGCATGTTTGTCAAATTTACTGCGGTATCGACATCGTCTATTGTATTATTAATGACACTATACAGCATGCCTTGCTTTAAATATTCGACACTATATATATCATATCCGGGTATTCTAGTTATTTCTGTGTCAGGGCGAGTAGTAACCACTACTTTGCAACCATATTTCTCATGGGCCTCGCCAATAGTTTTTAAAGCATTCATTCTTTGGTTGAAGGGGATTTCATCAAACCCATCGAAAAAGAAACTGATCATACCTTTTTCGCATAAGTATTTTGCATCTTCAATAGTTCCATCAACACCTTTAGAGTTTAAATGATTTAATAAAAGTTGAGCGCAGCTTAAGTTATGAAAATCTTCTACTTGCCTCAGACTAATAAAGACGGGAAATTTGTCTTGGATTGATAACTCCTCCAGGAATAGCTTCCTCATTATTGTCGTTTTGCCTTGCCCTGCTATACCAACTATGCATATAGGACTGTGAGCCGGAAGTATAGTGTTATCTTCAACTAAGGTAATATTATTGTTTGATGTATTTCTAATGTTTAATGGATAATATACTTCATGCAAGTATACATTCCGATCACCGTGCAGCAACGTCCTAAATACAAAAACTTTACTTATCGAGTTCTGGATGTATTTATCTACTATCTTGTCTGAGTTGAATGACAAGAGGATATTGTTTTTCTTTTTTTTGAGCTCTTCACCGCCAATTGATATTAAACTTGTTACGATAGCCTTGATAACTACTGGTAAACTAAGTTCTACTAAAGAAGTCATTCCCTTTCCTCGTGAGTTCTAAATTAAAAGAAACCAAGACGGATGCACTACCCGTTTTTGATAATTCCAAAAGAAATCAGATAGCAATATCGCATAATTGTGCATGATTTTGCACGATTTTTAACCCTACGATTTATCCAGGCCAACCCAGCACTGGCGGGACTTAGATGGACTTCACAAAGTGCACAAAAAGAGGTCGGTTTAGCGCGCAGGCGAGGCGGGGGAGCAAGGGCGCGCAAAGGGGGCTGGCAGGGGGTCATATCCTTCGCCATTCGCCGCCTCCTGGGCGCTCATGTTGATGGTTGAGCGAAGCGGCAGCGCGAGAGAAGTCGCGCCAGAAGCCCGCAGGCTGCGTCTGGCAGAGGGTGTGATTTATTTGTGTTTAGTGAGTGGCCGATATGGCCGGAAATGATGGTGCTGCGGGTGGTACCGCACCGCCAGAAATGACGATGCGGCCAGGAGATCACTTCGTGGGTTCAAGCAATGCGTAAGGGTTGAAGCGAATCACCTCCTCACCCAGCCAGTCGTTAACATGCTTCATGGCTTCCATGCAGGGTGTCAGCTCGTTGACGGCGAACACGCGGGCCGCTTTCTCAATATCACCGAATGAACCGTTCCCTTCCGGAATGGCGCCCATCAGTTGCGGCGGTACCCGGTGCGCTGCCAGCATGTCATCGCGGGTGGAAGACTTCACCCCCACAAATTCATCCTTAGCCGATATCTGGCTGAATGGCAGTATTTGCACTGAGTCTTTGCCGCCGTTAGGTGCGTGCAGAAGGATGTTCTTAAACGCACCGCCGCGCCGGGTATCCGTCAGCGTCTTTTTGAGCTTATCAAGGCTCTCCTGGTCGGCCATCGCGCTGTTAACGTAGACGATGCAGCCAGCGTGTGAGCCGTTGTCGTAGTAGAGCTTTCTGAACTTGTCAGCAGAATCGGCCAAATCAGCCTACAGTATTTTTTTTGACAAAAAAGTCTTCTGAGCAAGCCCAGAAGACTTTTTATCTTTTGCTCTTATAATCGCTAAAACATGATTTTTGAGTCTGCTGTTAAACGTGTTTTCTTCGAGCGCTTTGATGCACTATCGCTGCTATCCATATCAATACAGTGGTAAACATAATCGAAATGGTAAACAGAATCAGCGTGTAGTAATCAAGGAAATCTTCTTCCATAACATAGCTATATCTTTTTACATACCAATCGTATATTTCCAAATCCGGCAAAAAGAAACAAAGCACCGAATAAGAGATGAAAAGAGTTGCGAGCTCTGCTAACCAGACAAATACCAGTGAAAGAGGTTTCATCAATATACCTGTATTGTGCCAAACGCCCTCAGCTGGGCTGTAACCATGACTGGTGGCGATTTAACGAGCGCCCTCCAGAGGATCATATAGTCTGACAACGAAACAATTGAAATACATCCATCACTGTTTCCGTTATGGCCTGCGGGATGTAGACGAAATGATCCTCGTTCGACATCTCCAATAAACGAAGTATCATCAATCCGATCGTCTTCACGATACAGGGCAAACCACAGCTTGCGATCTGAACCACTTTCCAGTGATTTATAGAAATCATTCAGTCTGGTTTTCCATCCACCGCGCGATCGGGTGACGATGTAGTACTTCCCCGGCGGCAGTGGCCCCCTTTTGGGTATTGCGATCGAATCAGGATTGTTTCTGTGTTTCCCTTTATTGCCTGAGTAGGCAGCGAAAAAACCGACTCCTGGGCAGCTCAGAGAAGAGAGTTGTCCATTATTGATATGAAAATAACAACGAATCATCTGTCAGCCCACGAATCAGAAAATAGTATGTTACCGTCGCAGTGTTTCCAGGTGATGCGCTCATAACGCAAAGATATGCTTTCAAGATGATTGTGCTTTTCAGTCGCAGGGTCTTTCACATCATGCATGGTGGGGCACACAGAAACTACTTTTACTCCTTCTAGAAACATATTGAAGTATTCAACTTCCTGCCCAGCGTCGTTAATCCTGTACCACTTAAATTCCGCTGATTGTAACGTCTGCCCTTGCGCCACTGCCTTATAAAGGTAAGGGCTTGATGAATCAAATTCCTTTTCAAAGTTTAATGCGGAGTGAACACGCGTACCTGTAATTTTGCCGTTTGCGCTGTCAGTCGGAAGATGTAAACCATGCCCAAATCCAAGAACCTCAATACTGCCTTCGCGGTACTCAACATCAACAGACCCTTTGAGGTCTGTACCACCGTCATCTTTAAGCCAAAGATATGCAGGTATAGCCATTCTGAACGCTCCTTTTCAGTGAGTTTGACGTGATTGTCAGAGATTAATAAATCAACAAACTCAGGCTATCTCAAGGCATTGCGTGCTATACCTTCCATGAATATCTCGTTGTTATTTATATGAAAATATTTTAATGATTCCTTTTATTTCAAATCACCCCCCCCGCCCAGATACGCCTTCCTGACCTCCTGATTTCCCAGCAGCTCCTCGCCGCTGCCGCTCAGCCGGATCTGTCCGTTAACCATCACATACCCACGGTCGGAAAGCTTCAGCGCGTGATGCGCATTCTGCTCCACCAGAAAGATGGTCATGCCGTTGCGGGCCAGCTCGCGCAGCGTCTGGAAGATCTGCTTCACCACAATCGGCGCCAGACCGAGGCTCGGTTCATCCAGCAGCAGCAGCTTCGGACGGCTCATCAGCGCCCGGGCGATCGCCAGCATCTGCTGCTCTCCGCCGGACATGGTCATCGCGCGCTGCTTGCGCCGCTCCTTGAGGCGAGGGAACAGGTCGAACATTGTTTGCATATCCTCAGCGGCAAACTGGCTGCCGATGGGGATGGTACCCATCAGCAGATTCTCTTCAACGGTCATATCCGGGAAGATTCGTCTGCCTTCCGGCGCCTGCGCAATGCCTCCGGATGCGACGTAGTGGGTAGATTTATGGCTGATATCTTCACCGCCGAAAAGGATCTGTCCGCTGCGAATACAGGGCTGGCCAAAGATGGACATCAGCAATGTCGATTTACCCGCGCCGTTTGCGCCAATCAGCGCCACGGTTTCACCCTTATTGACCTCGAGGGAGACCTGCTTCAGCGCCTGAATAACGCCGTAAAACACATCCACCTCGCGAAATGCCAGCAGCGGTTCGCTCATAGGTTGACCTCGCTTTCATCCGTACCCAGGTAGGCGGCAATGACCTTTTCATCATGCTGGATCTGCTCGGGTTTTCCCCTGGCAATAACATCCCCGTGGTCGAGCACGATAATGTCGTCCGAAATCTCCATCACCATCCCCATATCATGCTCAATCAGTAGTACCGTGATGTCATGATGATCCCGCAGAAAGCGAATAATACTGCTGAGCTTATGCGTTTCAACCGGGTTAAGCCCGGCGGCGGGTTCATCCAGACAGATCATTTCCGGCCCGGTGCACATTGCTCGCGCAATTTCCAGACGCCGCTGCTGGCCGTACGACATCTCTCCCGCCAGGCGATTGGCGCACTCCACCAGATCCACCACTTCCAGCCAGTAGAAGGCCCTGTCCAGGGCGTCGCTTTCCGCCCGCCGGTATGCCGGCGTATTTAAGATCCCGGCTAGCAGACTGCGGTTAACGCGCATATGCTGCGCAACCAGCAGGTTTTCCACGACAGACATCTCGCGAAAAAGACGGATATTTTGAAACGTGCGCGCCAGCCCTGCACGGTTGACCAGATGCGTTCCGCCGAACATTTTGTAGAAAAGACGCTGCCCGAACTGCGCGGGGTTAATCCAGTCTCCCGGCTGGAATTTTTGTCCGAGCACCTGAATAACGTTGGTCGTTTTATGGCGGGTATTAAATAAAATATTGCCGCCGGAGGCTCTGTAAAAGCCCGTCAGGCAGTTAAACACGGTAGTTTTTCCCGCCCCGTTTGGCCCAATCAGGGCGGTAATTGAGCCACGCTGCACGTCCAGGTTGACGTCGTTTAGCGCCTTAATCCCGCCGAAGTGCATCATCAGATGTTCAACGCGTAATATCGTTCCGTTCATGGCGCGACGCCCTTACGCACGGCAAACCCGCTGCGGTTAATGCGGATCAAACCGCGCGGACGCCAGATCATCATCACCACCATGAGCATGCCAAACAGCAGGACGCGGTACTCGGCAAAACTGCGCAGCAGTTCCGGCGTTACCGTGAGCACAAAGGCGGCCAGCACCACGCCAAGCGTAGATCCCATCCCGCCCAGCACCACAATGGCGAGGATCAGCGCCGATTCAAAGAAGGTAAAGGAGGTGGGATTCACGAACCCCTGATAGGTGGCGAAGAACACCCCGGCAATGCCCGCGGTCGACGCGCCCAGCGTAAAGGCGGAGAGCTTAACCAGAACATGATTCAGCCCCATCGAGCGGCAGGCAATTTCGTCTTCACGCAGGGCTTCCCACGCCCGACCAATCGGCATCCGCGTCAGGCGGTGCTTGATGTAGAGCACCAGCATCACCACCAGGAACAGAACCGCGTAGATAAAAATAAACTTCATGTTCGGGTTGTAGGTCAGGTGGAAAAATTCGTGGAAGGGCACGCCGCCTTCTTTCGCGCGTCGCCCAAATTCCAGACCGAAAAAGGTGGGGGGAGGGGCCGACACGCCGTTTGGGCCGCCGGTAAAGGTCAGCCAGTTGTTTAGTATCAGGCGAATGATCTCCCCGAACCCGAGGGTGACGATGGCCAGATAGTCACCGTGCATGCGCAGTACCGGGAAACCGAGCAGGGCGCCTGCGGCGGCGGCCATGATTGCCGCCAGCGGCAGCATGCTCCAGAAGCCTAAGCCGAGATACTGGTATCCCAGCGCCAGACCGTACGCCCCAATTGCGTAGAACGCGACATATCCCAGATCCAGCAGGCCGGCCAGACCCACGACGATATTCAGCCCCAGACCGAGAAGCACGTAGATCAGCCCGAGAATGGCGACGGTCAGCACATATTTCGTGGCGACAAACGGAAAGCAAATCGCAAGGGTAATCACCAGAGGAATAATCCAGCGCATGCGGCTTTTATATTCCGGTGGCCGGACATATACGCCCGCGCTATCGGCTTCGAAGCGCGCCTGGAAACGGGCGCCCGCGGCGGTACCTAAAAAGGCGCTCAACAGAAAACGCCCGAGCATGACGATGCCGACCATCCAGGCCAGCCGCTGCCCGGCAAAGTTAAAGCTGTACCCGTCCAGCACCACGCCCGCTATGGGGCCGAAAATAATCAGCGCTATCAGCCCGGAAAAAATCGCGTCCAGCATGCAGCGTTTAAGTGAAAAACCGTGTGATGTCATCATTCTCTCCCTCACACTTTGGCCACAATCGGGCGCCCAAGCAGGCCCTGGGGACGGAAAATCAGGATCATGACCAGCAGGCCGAACGAGAAGACGTCTTTATAGTCCGAATTCACCATGCCCGAGAACTGGGCTTCCGCCACGCCCAGGATAAGGCCACCGAGCATGGCGCCGGGAAGGGAGCCGATGCCGCCGAGTACCGCCGCAGTGAAGGCTTTAATGCCGATCACGAACCCGACGTAGAAATCAAAGGTGCCGTAATTCATGGTGATCAACACCCCCGCCAGACCGGCCATCGCCGCACCGATCACAAAGACCAGCGAAATAATCCGGTCGGTGTTAATGCCCAGAATGGAGGCCATCTTACGATCCTGCTGTACCGCGCGGCACATCCGGCCCAGCCGGGTATGGTTGATAATCCAGGTGAGCACCAGCATGCCGGCAAACGAGGCAACCAGAATAAACACTTTGGTGTAGGTTATCTGTACGAACCCGTCGCCCAGATGCAGGCGAATCACGCCGTCCAGCATGGTCGGCACCCCTTGCTGGCGCGGACCCTGGCTCAGCTGCGCGTAGTTTTGCAGGATAAGCGACATGCCGATGGCGGAGATCAGCGGCGCCAGGCGCGTGGAGTTGCGCAGCGGCTTGTAGGCGATACGCTCGATGGTCCAGCCGTACACACCGGTTACCACAATGGTGAACACCAGCGTCCCGAGAATGAGCAGCGGGAACGACTGCAGACCGAAGAACGAGAGCAGCGCCAGGCCGATGGCGCAGAGATAGGCGGAAATCATATACACTTCGCCGTGGGCAAAATTGATCATCCCAATAATGCCGTACACCATGGTGTAGCCGATGGCGATTAAACCGTAGACGGAGCCCAGCGTTAAGCCATTGATTAACTGTTGCAGGAAGAATGTACTCATCTTAGCGCGCTCGTTTTATAGGCTGCGCGATGCGCGCAGCCTGATGTTTATTACGCGCCGACGGGCAGGCCCGCCGACGTTGAGCGTGACTCCGTCCCGTTACTGCACTTCCTTATATTTGCCTTTGTCGTCCCACTGATAAACCACGTAGTCAGACACTTTCAGATCGCCTTTGCTGTCCCAGGCTTTTTTGCCCATCACCGTGTCGACGGAATTGGCTTTCAGCCACTCGCTGGCTTTGGCGGAGTCCTTGCCGCCGGTGGCCTCGAAGGCCGCGGCAATGGCCTGTACGGAGGCATAGGAGTAAAGGGTGTAACCTTCCGGCTCGAATTTACCGGCGCGGAATTTCTCGATAACCGCTTTACCGTCGGGGATAAGACGCGGATCTTTACCGAAGGTCATGTAAATACCGTTGGTGTATTGCGGGCCCCCCGCGGCGGTCACCATCTCTTCGTTGACAATACAGTCGCCGGAGAAGAATTTCGCCTGCACGCCCTGTTCGCGCATCTGGCGAACCAGCGGACCGGCTTCCGGGTGACAGCCACCGAAGAACACGACGTCCGGTTTTTGCGCGCCGATCTTGGTCACCAGCGCGTTAAAGTCTTTTTCACCGCGGGATAACCCCTCATACATCACGTCCTGAACCCCGCGTTTCGCCAGCGCCGCTTTGGTGGCGTCAGCAAGACCCTGACCATAGGTGTCTTTATCGTGAATAATCACCACGCGCTTGGCTTTCAGCTTGTCGATGATGAAGTCGCTGGCAACCTGACCCTGCTGATCGTCGCGTCCGCACATGCGGAACACATCGCTCATGCCGCGTTCGGTGATCAGTGGGTTAGTTGAGCCGGGGGTAATCGCAATAATGCCCGCGTCGCTATACACCTCGGAGGCGGGCATTGTGGAAGAGGAGCAGAAATGGCCGACCACGGCGTTAACTTTATCCTGGTCAACTAAACGGTTGGCAACGGCCACGGCCTGCTTAGGCTCGCAGGCATCATCTCCCTGAACCAGTTTGATCTTCTCGCCGTTAATGCCGCCTGCGGCATTAATGTCTTCAGCGGCCTGCGTTGCGCCGTGCCAGTACTGATCGCCATAGGTGGCATTCGGACCCGTGAACGGCCCGGCCACGCCAATCACAATATCTGCCCGGGCGGAAAACGCCGTCACCAGGCAACCGGCCAACACAAGAGAAAGAGGAGTTCTGATTAATTTCAGCGACATTATTATGTTCCTTAGCAAAGAGGTTTTTGCACCACGGCGTAAACCCGAACGCCCGACGGCGCAGCCAATCCGAAACACGAGCAAGAACAAAATGCACTAAACGAACAAGATACAGACGGCATCCTGCATATTACGGCGAGATTTCCCTGCGCAGAGGCGCGCGAAGAACGTTTAGCAAAAACGTTGCCAGAATGGTTAACCCATTGACGAGCATGCGACATGTTTGAGTATAGAGCGCCGCGTTATGCCGCCTTGCGGGAGGAGAAGAAATTACAGCGGAGATCACATATCGTTAACAATAAAGCCCATAAGTTGTGCAAAGGTCACGATTTGCACGTTTTTGCAGCAATAAAGACCTAAACTTCAGCCCGGAGAGGCGTGAGTTATGTGTTAGGATCGTTTCCTTTTTTGCAGGAGTATCAGCGATGACTGAAGGCCCATTGAATGAAAGCGAAATGGCGTGGCTTGAAGAGACGTTAATGTCTTACGGTCATGATGACGCGTCCGTGATTGACGTGTCCGAACTGGACGGCATGCTTACCGCAGTGCTTTCCGGTCCTGTTGTCGTTGAGCCAGACGCCTGGCTGGTGGCGGTGTGGGGCGGCGAGAAGTACATTCCACGCTGGAAAAACGATCGTGAGATGAACCGTTTTATCGATCTCTGCTTTAAGCATATGAACGATATTGCCGAGCGCCTGAGCGAGTACCCGGATCAGTTTGAACCAATGTTCGGTTATAACGACGTTGACGGTGAGAGCTATACCGTGGTGGAAGAGTGGTGCTATGGCTATATGCGCGGCGTGGCGCTGACGGACTGGTCAGCCTTGCCGGAAGCCCTGAAGGCCGATCTTGACGTGATTGCCCTGCACGGAACGGAAGAGAACAGCGAAAAGCTGGATGAACTGTCCGAAGAGGAATATATCGCCAGCATCGAAAGCATCCAGCCTGCGGCACTGCGTTTATATCAATACTGGGTTAACAACCCGCAGCAGCCTGAAGTGAAGAAGCCGACGGTGAACGGCACGAAGGTCGGGCGTAACGATCCGTGTCCTTGCGGCAGCGGGAAGAAGTTTAAGAGCTGCTGTTTGCACTGATAAAAAGGGGCTGATGATAGCCCCTTTTTTATTTAACCCACTTCCGGCAGCATCCCGGCTGCAATCAGCGCCTGCACCAGAATAATCACCACCCCACAGCCAAACATAACGCACAGCAGCGGTTTCCCTCCCGCCACGCGATATCCTTGCTGAGGATGCTGCTGGCGGCTTTTCCACGCCAGCAGGGAAGGGAGCAGCAGGGCCAGGATAGAGAGCGCCACCCCCGCATAGCCCAGCGCCATCACAAACCCGCGTGGGTAAAACAGCGCAAAAGCGAGCGGCGGCAGGAAGGTGATGGCCCCCGTCTGCAACCGTCCAGCCGCGGTATTGCGACGCTGGAACAGGTCGGCCAGATAATCAAACAGGCCGAGCGCCACGCCCAGGAACGAGGTTGCCAGCGCCAGGTCGGCAAACAGATGTACCGCCAGCTCCACGTGCGGGGAGGTAACAACCTCGCGCAGCGCCAGCAGAAAACCGTTCAGGCCAGCGTGTTGCGCCATCAGCCCAATAAAGGTCGAAGAGTCAATGCTGCCCAGCGTCACCAGCTGCCAGAAAATATAGGCGATCAGCGGGATCGCGCTGCCGATTACAAAGACGCGACGCAGCTTGCGGATATCGCCGTTCATATAGCTGACGATGCTCGGCACGCTGCCGTGGAAGCCAAACGAGGTGAAAATGACCGGGATCGCGGAAAGCGCCAGCCCTTTTTCCAGCGGCAGCGTCAGCAGGTTGACCTTGTGCACGTGCGGGGCCAGCAGCACCAGCATGATAATCAGGAAGAGAATTTTGGCGCTGAACAGAAAGCGGTTAAACAAATCGACCAGCGATGTCCCCACGCAGACCACGCCGCCGCCGATGAGCGCAAAGAAGATAGCCCCCGTCGCCGGGGTAATGTCAGAGCCAAACCAGTCGTTGACGCTGGAGGCGATGAGTTCCCCGGCGCCGCTGATATAGGCGGCGGTCAGGGCGTACATCAGGAACATCATGCTAAAGCCGGTTATCCACTGGCCGTAGCGTCCCAGATAGCGCGCCGCAAGCGAACCCAGACCGGTGTCGGCGGGCACGTGCTGGTAAACCTCAAGCAGTAATAGCGCGGTGTAACACATCAGCGCCCAGAGCGTGCCCAGCAGCAGCAGAGTCATGCCAAATCCCACGCCCGCGGCTGCCAGGGGCATTGCCAGCATTCCTGCGCCAATCGTCGTTCCGGCGACGATAAAAATACTTCCCAGGGTTCTGTTTTTCACGCTTTCCTCTACAACGATGCTTAACCGCGACAAAATCTGCGGCGCAGAGTAAGGGAAAAGCCGTAATTCGTCAAATCACCGTTACAAGTAGTGTAATGAATAATTTACGGATTATTGGCGATCTGATCCTTTTTAGGTGGATGCCTACTTCATAAGAGCAATGTTGCTGCGCGACATTCCGGCGTAACGTAAACAATAAATATAAATTATCAAATTAAGTGAGGGTTTTATGGCTGGGGAGAATCCCTTCACCGCGGCATGGAGCCGGGGAGGTAACCTGTTGTGCCATGGGCACTGGATAATCAGCTGGCAGAACCAACCCCTGATACTTCCCGAGTCCCGCCGCGAAAAGGATATGGGCACCTGGGCAATCTATTCGGTTATCGATCCTGAAGATGAAACCTTTGCACAAGGCTTACAGGAAGATGAGTGGATCGTTGAGAATGTCGACTGGTTAACGGATATGTTCTTCGAGGTGGGTATTCCGCTGGAGACGTCCAGCTACCGCTATTTTTACCAGGCGGTGAATCCTCATGACTGGCGCTGCACCAGCTGTGCGGGGTGTATGTAAATTAGCGCGGTGCCAGAAACGGCACCGCGCTGAAATTAATTCTGGGTATCGAGAGTGGAAAGTTCTTTATCAATAAAGTAAAGACCTTCGCCGGATTTCCCCACCAGAGACAATTTATCCAGTACGGATTTAAATAGCTTCTCTTCTTCGTGTTGTTCAGCGACGTACCACTGCAGGAAATTAAAGGTTGGATAATCCTGGCTGGTCATTGCGGCATGAACCAGTTCGTTAATTTTCTGCGTGATCAGCTGCTCGTGCTCGTAGGTGGCGCGGAACAGTTCATCGAGAGAATTATACTCAGCGAAAGGTGAAGCCACGGTTTCAATGCGCGGCAGGCTGCCCGTATCCGTAAGATAATCAAACAGACGCTGCATGTGGGTCATCTCTTCCTGAGCGTGACGACGCAGAAACGCGGCCGCACCTTCGAAGCTGTGATAGCTGCACCAGGCGCTCATCTGCTGGTAGAGCAGGGATGAAAAAAGCTCAAGGTTCATTTGCGCGTTGAGCTTGTCGATCATTTCAGTTTTCAGCATGGTGACGCTCCGGATTATTATTTCTGGTTCACAATGAGCGACACTATAATTTGTTATTTAATTATTTGCAAAACGTAAAATTTTTATTTTATTTATTTAAAATACGAATGGGAATAAAACGCATTGGCAATTTTTAAAACTTATTAATGAGAATTATTTTTGTTCGTAATGAAATAAACTGCCAGCACGCGCTGGCAGCTTCGATTAATACCACGGATTATTTGACTTAGGATTAACGGCGTAACCCATACATTTATACTGGATGGTCACGCTCTCGTTCAGGCACAAAGAGCCGCTCGTCAGGGTGCAGGTTTTAATGGGCTGACCATAGGCTGAGGCAGTGGCATACCCCATGCTCTGACACGCTTTTGCCGCCGTGCCGTTATTTACATACTCATCGGAATACGCATTTTGCAGCGCTGCCTGGCCGTAGTCGAGGCGGACGATGCCGTTCGGCGCGTCGAGGCTGCTAACTTCAGCCTGGCGATTAATGCTACACCCCGCGAGCAGCAGGATTGTGCCGGCTACAATGACTCTTTTCATGGTTCGCTCTGAGTGGATGGAAATACGTTATCGTACCCGCAGATGCCCGCTGCAATGCCTGGAATAGCCGAACAATCTGCCCTCACTCTTCGCAACGGGTCAGCGTTGAGCGCTTTCAGTCCATACCGCAAGAAAAGTGTGATATGAGTCACAAAAGTGTTGATTTTTGTGATGGTGGTCATATTATAGGCACGTTGATAATAAAGTTGTATAACAAGTTAATGGAGCATCATCGTGAAACTGCGCAAAATCCTGAAAAGTATGTGGGCCAATTACTGCCGCACGTTCAAAGACGTGCCGCCGGGCGCCATGTTCTGATAAAAAAAACCTGCTTCGGCGGGTTTTTTTGTACCTGCTGATGATGAAGGGAAGATGTCAGGGGGTGTGTTTTGATACTATGGCGGCCTTTAAATAAGGAGAAAGCCCCCATGTCACAAAACCTGAGCGCCGATCAGGAACTGGTCTCTGACGTTGTCGCCTGTCAGCTGGTTATCAAACAAATCCTCGATGTTCTGGACGTGATTGCGCCGGTTGAAGTGCGCGAGAAGATGTCTACGCAGCTGAAAAACATCGATTTCGCCAGCCATCCTGCTGCCGCTGACCCGGTTACGCTTCGTGCGATCCAGAAAGCCATCGCGCTGATTGAGCTGCGATTCACGCCGCAGGGTGAGTCCCACTAAAGCAGGGAAATGGGCGACGGCACGTGTCGCCCTTTGATGCGGTTAGAAGAACGTCTGGACCAGCAGGTAGCTCGCCGCGCACGCGCAGCTTACCCCAATCAGCCCCGGCAGAATAAAGCTGTGGTTGATGATAAATTTGCCGATGCGTGTGGTGCCTGAACGGTCAAAGCCGATGCAGGCCAAATCGCTTGGATAGGTCGGCAGGACAAAATAGCCGTATGACGCCGGGAAAAAGGCGATCAGCATTTTCGGGTCGATGCCGAGCATCAGGCCCATAGGCGCAACGGCCGTCAGCGCAGCCGCCTGGCTGTTCACCAGTTTTGACACCAGAAACAGCACGATGGCATACGTCCACGGGTGGCTTTTCACCACGCCTTCCAGCGCCAGCTTCAACTCGTCGAGATGCGCCTGGAAGAAGGTATCGCTCATCCACGCCACGCCGAACACCGCGAAGATCGCCACCATACCGGCCTTGAACACCGCGCCGTTGGAAATCGCCGACGCGTTGACCTTACAGGCCATCAGCATCACGGCGCCCGCAATTAACATCATCATCTGAATGACGAGGTTCATCGACAGCGCCGTCATTTTGCCTTTCAGCTCAAAGGCGGGGCGCAGGTCAGGGAACGCCCCCAGCAAAACGACCACGGCAATACCGGCAAAGAAAATCCACGTGGACCAGTAGGCCTGTTTAGGGAAACGCTGATTCATTAACGTCTCCGTTCCACCGTAGATAAACTCGCGCTGTTTAGGATCTTTCAGCTTTTCCTGAAACTCCATGTCGTCAGCCAGATCTTTACCACGGCGTAAACTCCACAGGGCCGCAATAGCGACGCCGAAAAGCGAAGCGGGAACCGACACCGCAAGAATTTCCAGGATCCCCCACGCGTGGCCGATCCCATGCTGGGCCGCCAGGATGGAGACCAGCGACACTACGGCAACGGAAACGGGGGATGCCGTGATTGCCATCTGCGACGCGACCGAGGCCACGGCCATGGGGCGCTCCGGGCGGATCCCTTTTTTCAGGGCGATATCCGCAATGATGGGGAACATGGTGTATACCACGTGCCCGGTGCCGCACAGAAAGGTCAGCATCCAGGTGGTGAAAGGGGCGAGCAGGGTGATGTGCTGCGGGTGTTTGCGCAGCAGGCGTTCAGCAAACTGCATCATGACGTTGAGGCCGCCCGCAGTCTGCAGCGTAGCCGCACAACCTATCACGGCAAGGATGGTCAGCATAACGTCAACCGGCGGTTTACCCGGTTGCAGTCCAAAGACAAAACATAAAATAAAAAGACCAATACCGCTGATTAACCCAAGCCCCATACCGCCGAAACGCGTACCCGTCAGCAGGCAGAGGAGAATGACAACAAACTCAATGGTGATCATGATGCTCCCTCGTCAATGATTATGTAACTAAATAAATCATCACACGTTGTGTGGTTAATCATTGGGAGCCAGATCTGATTTGTTAAATTTCAGGAAAAGCAGAAGGTTGGAGATGGGAAGGGGACTTCATCTCCTATGGGACGTAAATTCACATTCAACAGCAATCCAAGGTGTTTTAATCATATTAAAAACTAACAGCGACGTACTGGTCCGGCTGTAAATCGCTGAAGCGTTTCCTTAAGGCCGGGGCGAGGCGCAGGGATGCGCCGAGAGGGCGTGGCCTGCAGGGATGCAGGCTCATGCCCGACCCGAAAGCCTGAAGGAATAAGCTGAGGGTACCGCGAAGCGGCGATTTACCGCCGGGAGCCCGGGTTGCCAGAGTGGTGGCGATTGAGCCACCCTGGCACGTTCACCGGTTATGTCGTTACAGAGTAGCAAGGAACATAAAGTGAACGGAATGACCACTACAGCCGTATGTTCCCCTCACCCTAACCCTCTCCCCAGAGGGGCGAGGGGATTATTTCGTGCCTTACCCCATGCAGGAGCAAATTAAAAACTCAGTGGTGCTGTACCGCCACAATGTCGAGCAGATGACGGTCGGTTTGCTCAGGACATAAACCCGCCTGCTGCGCATTATGGATCTCATCCGCCAGCGTCTTCAGCAGCATGCCATCCTGCTGCTGTTCTTTGTCCATATCACGTAAGAATTTGAGCGTCGTAATGTCCTGCTGCGCTTTGGCTTCATCGGCCAGTTTGCTGAGCGTGCTGCAGCGTTGCTCGTACTCTTCAAGCGTTTTCTGAAACAGTTCTTCCAGGCAGGAGTAGTTTTCGTTGATCCCATCAAGGGCTTTAACGACAGGATTTGCCCCTGCGGCTTTCAGAAAATTAAAGACACGCATCATATGGGTGACGTTACTTTGCGCCTGCGAGCGAAAGAATGTAGCAGACCCCGTAAGACTATTCTCGGCACACCACGCGCTTAAGTGAAGGTGCAGGTTCGAGGCGTAGAACTCAAGGTTCATCTGCGCGTTAAGTTTTTGCATCATCGTTTGGGTAGCCATACTCATATCCTTATTGACTGTGGGACGTGATGTCCGTTGCTTACCTGAGCGCCAGGCAAATACGAAGAAAAGAGCAGAAATAGACATTCTGCCGCTACCGAAGTCGACCGAAATTCACTTCCTGTGTTCGATATAAATAAGCATACCCTTGTCTTGAGTCTAAGAAAACTCTTAATCAGGCTGTATTTACCATACATTACAAAGTTTAATATAGTACAGAAATACAATTAGCTCGCCATGAATGGGATGTGACTTAATGAGCTAATAATTAAGGGTTTTTACCGTTAAGGCACACTGTTACGCTTTCGGAAATATTAAGTTGGAATATTACTCCGGGAAAAAGAGAAATACGGTTTAATCGTTTCGAATATATGATGTGTCAATAAAATTGCGCTAAATCAAATTCTGCGAAATAACGTTTTTACAGGTGCGTTGTACATTCTTGATGAAAAACATGTTGAACCCCTTTAACGCCAGGTGCGTTTTTGCCCGCTGAGGGGCATCAGGGATATCTTGGCTAATCTTATGGATAATTCTGCTTAACCCCTTTCTATTTGTCTGACAAATCCTGCCTTTTTTATGTCATTTTTCGCTGAATTTATGTACGCAATTACTGTAATTCTGCGGTGTGATGGGGCTCTCTTATGGATGATTAATTTCCCGCTAAAACTATCACCAGCAATAACGCTTATGACGAGGTAAGCGCTAATGCCTTGTTTTAAGTCCGATTAAATAAGAAGCACGCACTTATTCCCTACAGAAAAGAATGCTAAAGCTGGAGTTTACCATGCACAAATTTACTAAAGCGCTGGCGGCCATCGGTCTGGCTGCCGTTATGTCACAATCCGCTATCGCTGAGAATTTAAAACTCGGTTTTTTGGTAAAACAGCCCGAAGAGCCCTGGTTCCAGACTGAGTGGAAATTCGCAGATAAAGCCGGGAAAGATTTAGGTTTTGAAGTCATTAAAATCGCCGTGCCTGACGGCGAAAAAACCCTGAACGCCATCGACAGCCTGGCGGCCAGCGGTGCAAAAGGTTTCGTTATCTGTACCCCGGATCCAAAGCTGGGGTCGGCAATCGCGGCGAAAGCGCGCGGTTACGATATGAAGGTCATCGCGGTTGACGATCAGTTCGTTAACGCCAAAGGCAAGCCGATGGACACCGTCCCGCTGGTCATGATGGCGGCGACCAAAATCGGCGAACGCCAGGGCCAGGAACTCTATAAAGAGATGCAAAAGCGCGGCTGGGATGTCAAAGAGACCGCGGTAATGGCAATCACGGCTGACGAGCTGGACACCGCGCGTCGTCGTACAACCGGTTCAATGGATGCGCTGAAAGCGGCCGGCTTCCCGGAAAAACAGATCTATAAAGTCCCAACCAAATCCAACGATATCCCGGGCGCTTTCGACGCCGCGAACTCTATGCTGGTCCAGCATCCGGAGGTCAAACACTGGCTGGTGGTCGGCATGAACGACAACACCGTGCTGGGCGGGGTACGCGCGACGGAAGGCCAGGGCTTCAAGGCACCAGACGTGATCGGGATTGGCATCAACGGCGTTGACGCCGTCAGCGAGCTGTCCAAAGCGCAGGCTACCGGCTTCTACGGTTCTCTGCTGCCGAGCCCGGACGTTCACGGATACAAATCCAGTGAGATGCTCTACAACTGGGTAACCAAAGGGGCCGAACCGCCGAAATTTACCGAAGTGACCGACGTGGTGCTGATTACCCGCGACAACTTCAAAGAGGAGCTGGCGAAAAAAGGGCTGGGCGGTAAGTAATACGCTGTGATTGTGCCCCTCATGCTTCGTGAGGGGCCAGACGTACACTCTACAGGAATCACGGAGACGTTATGCGACAGTCTGATCCGTATCTCTCTTTTCGCGGCATCGGGAAAACTTTCCCCGGTGTTAACGCGCTGACCGATATCAGCTTCGACTGCTATGCCGGCCAGGTTCACGCCCTGATGGGGGAAAACGGCGCGGGGAAATCCACGCTGTTGAAGATCCTCAGCGGCAACTACGCGCCTACGACCGGCACGCTGGCCATTCGCGGCGAGGAGGTGGCGTTTGCCGATACCACGGCGGCGCTCAATGCCGGGGTTGCGATCATCTATCAGGAGCTGCACCTCATTCCTGAGATGACCGTGGCGGAAAACATCTATTTAGGACAGCTCCCGCACAAAGGCGGCGTGGTAAATCGTTCGCTACTTAATTATGAAGCGGGGCTGCAGCTTAAACACCTGGGTCTGGACGTCGATCCCCAGACGCCGCTGAAATATCTCTCCATCGGCCAGTGGCAGATGGTTGAAATTGCCAAGGCGCTGGCGCGTAACGCCAGAATTATCGCCTTCGATGAGCCCACCAGTTCGCTCTCTGCGCGTGAAATAGAAAATCTGTTCCGCGTGATCCGCGAATTGCGTCAGGAAGGCCGTACGATTTTGTATGTCTCGCACCGCATGGAAGAGATATTTGCCCTGAGCGACGCCATCACCGTCTTTAAAGATGGGCGCTATGTGCGCACCTTTACCGACATGCGGCAGGTTAACCATGACCAGCTTGTTCAGGCGATGGTCGGACGCGAGCTGGGTGATATTTATCACTGGCAGCCGCGTCAGTACGGCCCTGAACGTCTGCGCCTGGACAGCGTCAAAGCGCCGGGCGTGCGCACGCCGATTTCGTTATCCGTTCGCAGCGGCGAAATTGTCGGCCTGTTTGGTCTGGTGGGGGCGGGGCGCAGTGAATTAATGAAAGGCCTGTTCGGCGGTACCCGCATTACCGAAGGGCAGGTTTCTATTGACGGCGAGCGGGTCGATATCCAGAAACCGGCCCACGCGATCAGGGCGGGCATGATGCTCTGCCCGGAAGACCGTAAAGCAGAGGGGATTATTCCGGTGCATTCGGTACGCGACAACATCAATATTTCCGCTCGCCGCAAGTTTATTCGCGCAGGCTGCCTGATAAACGATGGCTGGGAGTCGAGCAACGCCGACCACCATATTCGCTCGCTGAATATTAAAACGCCGGGCCCGGAACAGCTGATCATGAATCTGTCAGGCGGAAACCAGCAGAAGGCGATTTTAGGCCGCTGGCTGTCGGAAGATATGAAGGTCATTTTGCTCGACGAGCCGACGCGCGGTATCGATGTGGGGGCAAAACACGAGATTTATAACGTGATCTATGAACTGGCAAAACGCGGCGTGGCGGTGCTCTTCGCCTCCAGCGATCTGCCGGAGGTGCTTGGCGTGGCCGACCGCATTGTGGTGATGCGTGAAGGCGAAATTGCCGGTGAATTACTTCATGAACAGGCGAATGAACAACAGGCGTTGAACCTCGCCATGCCTAAAGTCAGCCAGGCTGTCGCCTGAGTAAGGAGTTAATGATGTCCTCTGTTACTACATCCGGAGCGCCGAAGTCGAAGTCGGCGCTGAGTTTTGGACGTATCTGGGATCAGTACGGCATGCTGGTGGTCTTTGCCGCGCTGTTCCTCGCCTGCGCGATATTTGTTCCTAACTTTGCCACCTTCATTAATATGAAGGGGCTGGGGCTGGCCATTTCCATGTCCGGGATGGTGGCCTGCGGGATGCTGTTCTGTCTGGCCTCCGGCGATTTTGACCTGTCGGTAGCGTCGGTGATTGCCTGTGCGGGCGTCACGACGGCAGTGGTGATCAACATGACGGAGAGCCTGTGGATTGGCGTTCTGGCCGGTCTGCTACTCGGCGTCATCAGCGGTCTGGTGAACGGGTTTGTTATCGCACGCCTGAAGATTAACGCCCTGATCACCACGCTTGCGACAATGCAAATTGTCCGCGGGCTGGCCTATATCATCTCCGACGGTAAAGCGGTGGGGATTGAAGACGAGCGCTTCTTTACCCTGGGTTACGCCAACTGGCTGGGTCTGCCTGCGCCAATCTGGCTGACCGTGGCCTGCCTGATCCTGTTCGGCTTCCTGCTCAACCGGACCACCTTTGGCCGCAATACGCTGGCGATTGGCGGTAACGAGGAGGCCGCTCGTCTGGCCGGTGTGCCGGTGGTGCGAACCAAGATTATTATCTTTGTGCTCTCAGGGCTGGTTTCTGCCGCTGCGGGAATTATTCTGGCCTCGCGTATGACCAGCGGCCAGCCGATGACCTCTATTGGTTACGAGCTGATCGTCATTTCGGCCTGCGTTTTAGGGGGCGTTTCCCTCAAGGGCGGCATCGGAAAAATCTCATATGTGGTAGCCGGTATCCTGATTTTGGGCACCGTAGAGAACGCCATGAACCTGCTGAATATTTCGCCGTTCTCGCAGTACGTCGTGCGTGGTCTGATCCTGCTTGCAGCCGTGATTTTCGACCGTTACAAGCAAAAAGCGAAGCGTACCCTGTAACCCATTTTCCAATCTTTTATTGCTCAACTTATAACCATAGTTGACCCCTTAACCGCCCCGCCAGTAAAACTGGCGGGGCGGTTGTCAAATGGCGAGCGACGTCACACTGTCTATACTTACATGGCTATGAAAGAGGTAAAGGCGTTTACCTCTCGTAAACCGTAAGGAGGAAAAGGGTGGCTGACATGTTAACCGCACCGCCTGTACTGCCCGGACACTATGCTTTCTTTTTCGATCTCGACGGCACGCTCGCCGGGATAAAACCGCACCCTGACCAGGTGTCTATTCCGGATGCGGTGTTACAGGATTTGCATCAGCTCTCGCTCATGAATGAGGGAGCACTGGCATTGATATCAGGGCGCTCAATGGCCGAGCTGGATACGCTCGCCAGTCCTTACCACTTTCCGCTGGCCGGTGTACACGGAGCGGAGCGCCGCGACATCCATGATCACACGCATATCGTTTCACTCCCTGACGCACTCACGCAAACGCTCCAGAAGCAGCTTTCTGCTGCGCTGGAAGCACTGCCTGGCACCGAGCTGGAAGCCAAAGGCATGGCCTTTGCCCTGCATTATCGTCAGGCGCCGCAGCATGAGGAGGCCGTGCTTGCGCTGGCTCAGACGGTAGCGGATGCCCATCCACAGCTGGCGTTGCAGCCCGGCAAATGCGTCGTGGAGTTAAAACCGAAAGGGATTAATAAAGGCGCGGCCATCGCCGCGTTTATGGCGTCGCCGCCTTTCAAAGGGCGAACACCCGTTTTCATTGGGGATGACCTGACCGACGAGGCCGGGTTTCGCGTGGTGAATCAGGCCGGAGGGATCGCCGTCAAGGTGGGGCCTGGTGACACCGTTGCCGAATGGCGACTGGCGGATGTCGCCAGCGTCTGGCAGTGGATATCTGACATCGCTAACCAGCAACAACAACAAATAGCGCAAAGCAAAGGGGGAAACCATTATGGGTCGCTTAGTCGTCGTCTCTAACCGAATCGCACCGCCTGACGATAAAAAAGCCAGTGCAGGTGGCCTGGCGGTAGGGGTGTTAGGTGCCTTAAAAGCCGCTGGCGGGCTGTGGTTTGGCTGGAGTGGAGAAATCAGTGAAGAAGAGAAACCGCTCAAAAAGGTGACGCGCGGAAACATTACGTGGGCTTCATTTGCATTGAAAGAGAAAGACTATGACGAGTATTACTCGCAGTTCTCAAATGCCGTCCTGTGGCCTGCGTTTCACTATCGTCTTGACCTGGTCAAATTCCAGCGTGAATCCTTCGAAGGCTACTCGCGCGTGAATGCGCTCCTGGCGGATAAACTGCTGCCATTAATCGAAGAAGACGATATTTTATGGATCCACGACTATCACCTGTTGCCCTTCGCGCGCGAGCTGCGAAAGAGGGGGGTGAATAACCGGATTGGCTTCTTCCTGCACATTCCTTTCCCGACGCCGGAAATTTTTACCGCGCTGCCGCCGCATGAAGAGCTGCTGGAGGCGCTGTGCGATTACGATTTGCTGGGCTTCCAGACCGAAAATGACCGCCTCGCGTTCCTTGACTCCGTGTCTGGCAAAGCGCGTCTGGTGACCAAAGGCGGGAAAACCCATACGGCGTGGGGGAAAACCTTCCACACCGAGGTCTATCCAATAGGGATTGAACCTGACGAAATCGCGGAGCAGGCTTCCGGCCCGCTGCCGCCGAAGCTGGCGCAGCTTAAGAATGAACTCAAGCACGTGAAAAATATCTTCTCGGTTGAACGTCTTGATTATTCCAAAGGGCTGCCGGAACGATTCCTGGCGTATGAAACGCTGCTGGATAAATACCCGCAGCATCACGGGAAAATTCGCTATACCCAGATTGCGCCGACGTCGCGCGGTGAGGTTCAGGCCTACCAGGATATTCGCCATCAGCTGGAGACAGAAGCAGGGCGCATTAATGGCCGCTACGGCCAGCTGGGCTGGACGCCGCTCTTTTACCTGAATCAACACTTTGACCGTAAGATCCTGATGAAGGTCTTCCGCTATGCGGACGTTGGGCTGGTCACGCCGCTGCGCGACGGGATGAACCTGGTGGCGAAAGAGTATGTGGCGGCCCAGGATCCTGCCGACCCGGGTGTCCTGGTGCTTTCCCAGTTTGCCGGGGCCGCAAATGAGCTCACGTCGGCACTCATCGTTAACCCTTACGACAGGGATGACGTGGCTAACGCGCTGAATCGCGCCCTGACAATGCCGCTAACGGAACGTATTTCCCGCCATGCTGACATGATGGAAACAATCCGGAAGAACGATATTAACCACTGGCAGGCGCGTTTTATTCAGGATCTCCGGGATATCGCTCCGCAAAGTCATGAAGGCGATCTGCAAAAAAAGATCGCGACCTTCCCTAAACTCGCCTGATTTACTGCTGGGGGGTTAATGCCCCCCAAGCGGCACTAATAGCACATCGACCTGGCTCGACGCGACAATAGATTTCGCCGCGCAGGCTGCCCGCGATAAAAAGCTGTGGTTATGGTTCCCGCAAATCACTAAATCAATATTTTGTTTACGACACATATCGAGAATATGGGCGTTAAGTTCCCCGGTCGCAATAACGGTCTCATAAACAGGATATTGTGCCTTTTCCACTAGTTCGCGCAGAAATTGCTGCGTTTCTTCCTGTAGAACCTCGCGAATATCCTCCAGCATGGGCGCGGCCAGCTGATTATACATCTCTGGCTCTGCGGCGAGCGTGATGAGGCTGATGCGGGCATTGTGGGGTCTGGCAATGGAAACTGCCCGGGCGACGAGCTGATGGCTTTCGGGGGAAACTGCAACGGAAACAAGAAGATGGGAGTAACTCATGGCGCACTCCTTAGATGTCTGAAAGACAGCGTTTAACCACCTTTACCGCGAAATCTCCGGTTCTGCAAGAGCAGATTACGACATTAGTGTGAAGCTTATCATAATTATTCATTAATTATTCTTATAAGAAGAATAACTGAAAAATGCGCCTAAATGAAAAAAATTAACAACTTAACGTAAATCACACAAATCCACGCTTTGACTGTTAAATCGTTTTGATGCGTTACAAACTCATTTCGAATGATCACGTCCTGAAACATCTTTTTTGTGCTACCTGCATAACTATATGTTTTTTCACGGTAAGAAAAATGTTTCCAGGAGAGGAGCTTGATGTAAATGTTTCCGCGCGGCGCTTACGGCAGGAAAAGCACGTTGTATGCCAGTTTGGATCACCCTTCTGCATGAGTATTCGTCAATTAAGAATACAAAACAGTACCGATTGGATGAATTTTGAACAAATTACAAGTCATACTGATGGATTTATGGGTCATATTCACTTAAATTGTGTGACGTGGATCACATTTTTTTTAAATTTGAGGGTGGCTGGATTGTATGTGGCAAAACTGACGAGTAGAGTTTGCGTCGAATTAGGAAAAATCTTAGTTATTTGTAAGAAATGATAAATCATGTAAGAGACGCATTCGCGGTTTCTCTCTTACGGTTTTAGTGAATACAAACCTAAATTCAACTATGCATTTAGCCTTTTCTTTTTTATACCGGGTGATTTCCCGGCGACATCACGGGGTGCGGTCTTTCCGCATAAAAATAATAGTTGGTTATTCGGGATGGGAACAATGCATACATCCGAGTTGCTAAAACATATCTATGACATCAATTTGTCGTATTTACTGCTCGCGCAGCGTTTGATTAGTCAGGACAAGGCGTCCGCGATGTTTCGTCTGGGTATTAACGAAGAGATGGCAACCATGCTGGGCGGATTAACCCTCCCGCAAATGGTTAAACTGGCTGAAACGAATCAACTGGTTTGCCAGTTCCGTTTCGATGATTCGCAGACAATAACGCGTCTGACGCAGGATTCCCGTGTGGACGATCTTCAACAGATCCATACCGGTATTCTTCTTTCCACTCGCTTGCTTAACGAAATCAGCCAGCCTGATGACGCAGCCCGTAAGAAAAGGGCCTAGCAATGAGCGAGAAAAGCATTGTTCAGGAAGCGCGTGACATACAGTTGGCCATGGAGCTGATTACACTGGGTGCTCGTTTACAAATGCTGGAAAGCGAGACTCAGCTGAGCCGTGGTCGTCTCATCAAACTGTACAAAGAGTTACGTGGTAGTCCCCCGCCGAAAGGCATGCTGCCGTTTTCTACCGACTGGTTTATGACGTGGGAACAGAATATTCATGCTTCCATGTTCTGTAATGCCTGGCAGTATCTTCTCAAAACCGGTTTGTGTAGCGGCGTTGACGCCGTGATCAAAGCGTACAAACTTTACCTTGAACAATGCCCACAGCAGGAAGAAGGCCCTCTGCTGGCGCTGACCCGCGCATGGACGCTGGTGCGTTTTGTTGAGAGCGGAATGCTTGAACTGTCGCGCTGCAACTGCTGCGACGGCAATTTTATTACCCATGCTCATCAGCCTGCAGGCAGCTTCGCCTGTAGTTTATGTCAGCCTCCATCCCGCGCAGTAAAAAGACGTAAACTTTCCCGGGATGCTGCCGATATTATTCCACAACTGCTGGATGAACAGATCGAACAAGCTGTTTAACCCGAACGTGTGGGAAAGATTCCAGCAGCGGTAAGCAATTACCGCTGCTTTTTTTTACCCCGCAAACGGTAAACGCTGCGAGCTGAACGTCCTTGCCATAGTCACTAGCGGAAGGATGATGTCGTGCTTATCTTATTAGGTTACCTGGTAGTTCTCGGTACAGTTTTCGGCGGTTACATGATGACCGGCGGGCACCTTGGAGCACTCTATCAACCGGCTGAACTTATTATCATCGGCGGCGCAGGGGTAGGGGCTTTTATCGTTGGTAACAACGGTAAATCGATCAAGGGCACGCTGAAAGCGATTCCGTTGCTGTTCCGTCGCTCGAAATACACCAAAAGTATGTATATGGATCTGCTGGCACTGCTCTATCGCCTGATGGCGAAGTCGCGTCAGCAGGGCATGTTCTCGCTTGAACGGGATATTGAAAACCCGAAAGAGAGCGAAATTTTTGCCAGCTATCCGCGAATTCTTGCTGACGCCATGATGCTGGATTTCATCGTCGACTATCTGCGACTCATCATCAGCGGCAACATGAATACCTTCGAAATCGAAGCGCTGATGGACGAAGAGATTGAAACCCACGAAAGCGAATCTGAAGTGCCGGCCAACAGCCTGGCGCTGGTCGGCGACTCGCTTCCGGCATTCGGTATCGTTGCCGCGGTAATGGGCGTGGTTCACGCCCTGGCCTCGGCGGACCGTCCGGCAGCCGAGCTGGGCGCGCTGATTGCCCACGCGATGGTGGGTACTTTCCTCGGTATTTTGCTGGCGTACGGCTTCATCTCTCCGCTGGCGAGCGTTCTGCGCCAGAAGAGCGCGGAAACCACCAAAATGATGCAGTGCGTGAAGATCACGCTGCTCTCTAACCTCAACGGTTACGCGCCACCGATCGCGGTTGAGTTTGGCCGTAAAACGCTTTACTCCAGCGAGCGTCCGTCGTTTATCGAGCTTGAAGAACACGTGCGTGCGGTGAAAAACCCAAACCAACAGACGACAACTGAGGACGCATGAAAAACCAGTCCCATCCGATCGTCATCGTAAAAAAACGCAAGCACAAGGGCGGCGGGCATGGCGCACACGGCTCGTGGAAAATTGCGTACGCCGACTTTATGACCGCAATGATGGCATTCTTTCTGGTGATGTGGCTGATCTCCATCTCCAGCCCAAAAGAACTGATCCAGATTGCCGAATATTTCCGTACGCCGCTGGCAACGGCGGTGGCCGGCGGGCCGCGTATCTCTAACAGCGAAAGCCCGATCCCGGGCGGCGGCGATGATTACACCCAGCAGAAGGGTGAGGTGAAAAAAGAGCCGAACATCGACGAGCTGAAAAGAAAGATGGAGCAGGCGCGTCTGAAGAAACTGCGTGGCGATCTCGATCAGCTGATTGAGGCGGATCCGAAGCTGCGCGCGCTGCGCCCGCATCTGAAGATCGACCTGGTGCAGGAAGGGCTGCGTATTCAGATTATCGACAGCCAGAACCGCCCAATGTTTAAAACCGGGAGTGCGGAAGTCGAACCGTACATGCGCGACATTCTGCGTGCCATTGCACCGGTGCTGAACGGCATTCCTAACCGAATCAGCCTGTCAGGACACACGGATGATTTCCCGTACGCCAGTGGGGAGAAGGGATACAGCAACTGGGAGCTTTCTGCCGATCGTGCCAACGCCTCGCGTCGCGAGCTGGTGGTAGGTGGGCTTGATGATGGCAAGGTACTGCGCGTAGTCGGCATGGCCGCAACCATGCGCGTTTCCGACCGCGGGCCGGATGATGCCATCAACCGTCGTATCAGTCTTTTAGTGCTGAACCAGCAGGCGGAGCAGGCCATCCTGCATGAAAACGCCGAAAGTCAGAATGAGTCACTGGACGATTTAAAACAGCCTGGGGCCGTTCCTTCGGCTGCCGTTCCAACATCGCCACCAGCCAATCCGAGGTGATAGCGTGAGCATGGATATTAGCGATTTTTACCAGACATTCTTTGATGAAGCCGACGAATTGTTGGCCGATATGGAGCAACACTTGCTCGATTTGGTGCCCGAAGCACCGGACTCCGAGCAGCTCAATGCCATCTTCCGTGCGGCGCACTCTATTAAAGGCGGAGCCGGAACGTTTGGATTTACCATCCTGCAGGAAACGACCCATTTAATGGAAAACCTGCTTGATGAAGCACGACGCGGTGAGATGCAGCTCAATACCGACATTATCAACCTGTTTTTGGAAACCAAAGATATTATGCAGGAACAGCTCGACGCCTATAAAAGTTCGGCAGAGCCTGATGCCGCCAGCTTTGAATACATCTGCAACGCGCTGCGCCAGCTCGCCCTGGAAGCAAAAGGTGAGGTCGCTGCAGCCGTTGTCCCTGCGGCGAAACTGAGCGTTGTCGATGCGGTTGCTGCCGACGAGGCCGCGCCAGCCGCTGCACAAGCGGGCAAACTGCGCGTTGTGCTGTCTCGCCTTAAAGAGAGTGAAGTTAACCTGCTGGAAGAAGAGCTGGGTAACCTTGCGAAATTAAGCAACGTGGTAAAAGGCAAAGACAGCCTTGCCGCGACGCTTGATGACGGTATTGGGCAGGACGATATCGTGGCGGTACTGTGCTTTGTGATCGAAGCTGACCAGATCGCCTTCGAAACCGAAACGGCCGCGGTTGACGTCCCTGCCGCTGCGGAAGAGGTGGCCGCTGTCGCTCAGGCCGCCGCACCGGCTGTGGCTCCTGCGGCTCCGGCGCTGAAGGCCGTGCCAAAAGAGGCCGCGGCACCTGGCCGTGGTGAGAAACCTGCCGCGCGCTCCAGCGAGTCAACCAGTATCCGCGTTGCCGTTGAGAAGGTCGACCAGCTGATTAACCTGGTGGGTGAACTGGTGATCACCCAGTCGATGCTGGCCCAGCGTTCTAACGAACTGGACCCGGTCACGCACGGCGATCTGATCACCAGCATGGGCCAGCTGCAGCGTAACGCCCGCGACCTGCAGGAATCGGTCATGTCCATCCGTATGATGCCGATGGAATATGTCTTCAGCCGCTTCCCGCGTCTGGTCCGCGACCTTGCCAGCAAGCTGAATAAACAGATTGAACTGACCCTGATGGGCAGCTCAACCGAACTGGATAAGAGCCTGATCGAGCGCATTATCGACCCGTTAACGCACCTGGTGCGTAACAGCCTCGACCACGGTATCGAACTGCCGGAAAACCGTATTGCCGCCGGAAAATCCCCGGTCGGTAACCTGATCCTCTCTGCAGAACACCAGGGCGGGAACATCTGCATTGAAGTGACCGACGACGGCGCGGGTCTTAACCGCGAGCGCATCCTTGCAAAAGCGATTTCGCAGGGGATGGCGGTCAATGAAAACATGACCGACGAAGAAGTGGGCATGCTCATCTTCGCGCCGGGCTTCTCTACCGCAGAGCAGGTGACCGACGTGTCCGGGCGCGGCGTAGGCATGGACGTGGTGAAACGTAACATCCAGGAGATGGGCGGCCACGTTGAGATCCAGTCTAAACAGGGTTCCGGCACCACCATTCGCATCCTGCTGCCGCTGACGCTGGCGATCCTCGACGGCATGTCTGTCAAAGTGGCGGACGAAGTCTTTATCCTGCCGCTGAACGCCGTGATGGAATCCCTGCAGCCGCGTGAAGAAGATCTGCATCCTCTGGCGGGCGGCGAGCGCGTGCTCGAAGTGCGCGGTGAATACCTGCCGCTGGTGGAACTGTGGAAAGTGTTCGAAGTGGACGGGGCGAAGACAGAGGCCACGCAGGGCATCGTTGTGATCCTGCAAAGCGCGGGCCGTCGCTACGCGCTGCTGGTCGATCAGCTGATTGGTCAGCACCAGGTGGTAGTGAAGAACCTCGAAAGCAACTACCGCAAAGTGCCGGGTATTTCTGCCGCCACCATTCTGGGTGATGGTAGCGTGGCGCTGATCGTCGATGTGTCGGCGCTTCAGGGATTAAATCGTGAACAACGTGTGGCGTACACAGCCGCCTGATTAAGTAGAAGGTAATAACATGACCGGTATGAGTAATGTAACGAAACTGGCGGGCGAGCCATCAGGGCAGGAATTCCTGGTATTCACTTTAGGCGATGAGGAGTACGGCATCGATATCCTGAAAGTGCAGGAAATCCGTGGTTACGACCAGGTTACCCGCATCGCTAACACGCCTGCTTTTATTAAAGGTGTCACCAACCTGCGTGGCGTCATTGTGCCAATCGTGGACCTGCGCGTGAAGTTCAGCCAGGGCGACGTTGACTACGACGACAACACCGTGGTGATCGTTCTGAATCTGGGGCAGCGCGTGGTAGGTATCGTGGTGGATGGCGTATCTGATGTGCTTTCCCTGACCTCTGACCAAATTCGTCCTGCGCCGGAGTTTGCGGTCACGCTGTCGACCGAATACCTGACCGGCCTGGGCGCGCTCGGCGAGCGTATGCTGATCCTGGTGAACATTGAGAAGCTGCTGAACAGCGATGAGATGGCGCTGCTGGATATCGCCGCGAGTCACGTAGCGTAGGTAAATGCAAAACGGCAACCCAGGTTGCCGTTTTTTGTGTTTGCTCCCTCTCCCTGTGGGAGAGGGATGGGGTGAGGGCATCAGGCCTCACCCTTTTTTTCACCTTACGCTTCCTGCTTTACCAGCTCAGCTTCCGCTTCCGCTTCCCGCGCGCCTTCATTCTGCGACAGCATCGCGGTCGCAATACCATTCCCCAGCACGTTAATTGCGGAACGGCCCATATCCAGGAAGTGGTCGATCCCCATCAGCAGCAGAATACCCGCCACCGGAATATTAAAGCTTGGGATTGTCGCTGCCAGCACCACCAGGGATGAACGCGGTACGCCCGCAATCCCTTTCGACGCCAGCATCAGAGTCAGCATCAGCACCGTCACTTCAGAGAAGCTCAGGTGAATGTTGTACGCCTGAGCGATAAACATCGAGGCGAAAGAGCAGTACACCATCGAACCCACCAGGTTGAAGGAGTAGCCAATCGGCAGAACGAAAGAGGCGATGTTGCGCGAGCAGCCGAAGCGCTCCAGCTGCTCCAGCGTTTTCGGATAGGCGGCTTCAGAGCTGCTGGTGGTAAACGCCACCAGGACCGGATCTTTCAGCATGCTGACCAGGCGAAACACCTCTTTTTTCAGCACCATGTAGCCCACGGCCAGCAGCACCATGCAGGTGAGAAGAATGGCAACATAGTAGCCGCCAATAAAGGAGGCGTAGTTCAGCAGAATGCCCAGACCCTGCGTGGCAATGACGGATGAAATCGCCGCGAAAATGGCCAGCGGAGCAACGTACATCACGTAACCCGTTACCTTCAGCATGATATGGGAAACCACATCCAGCGCGGCCACCAGCGGCGCGTTGAATTTCTGCCCCAGCGACGCGCCGCCGATGCCGAAGAACATCGAGAACACCACAATCTGCAGGATCTCATTGTTCGACATCGCCCCCGCGATGCTGGTCGGAATGGTGTGCGACAGGAACGCTTTCAGCGTCATACCGCCAACGGCCAGGCCGGTATCCACCGCTTCTGTCGGGACCGTCAGGTTCAGACCGCTTCCCGGATGCTCCAGCGTGACGATGAACAGGCCAACCAGAATTGAGAGCACGGATGAGCTGATAAACCACACCATCGCTTTGCCGCCAACGCGGCCAATGGTGGAGGTTTCGCCCAGCTTCATAATGCCGACGGTGAGCGTGCTGAAGACCAACGGTGCAATGACCATTTTGATTAAACGGAGGAAAATATCGGTCAGAAGCGTAATATTATCCGACCAGGCTGTGATGGCATCCGCAGATGCATACTCATGAATTGCTGCCCCTGAAAGAATACCCGCCAGCATGAATATCACGATGAAGAGTGTGAGTTTGTTTGCACTTGCCACGAAAAAAGACCCTCTATGCGCTTCAGATGTAGCCCGCGTCGATACATATAAATTTTTTATTACGATGCGGGAAATTATTCGGCACATAAATTGACGCAAAGTGTAGGGGGATACAACTCCTTTTTAAGTTTTATTAATTTTGTTGTTAATGCGCCGACGATATATTGTGATCAATGTCACACTTTAATGGATATATTCTCCCCGAATAGAATAAAATTGCTGCCTGAATTAATTTAACTTTCTGTTATTTATAAGAAAATTGAGTCAATAAGACATATGCCTTATGCGTTAACGGTCAGGTGGTCGAAGCGATATCCGTAAACTAAATTCTCAATAACCCCCTCAGAGGAACGTTAAGCGGGGCTAACATCTTGAACGACAAAAATAAAATGTGGCAAGGGAACGGAGACGTCTTCTGGAGGGTGGTAAATGAAAAGAAAACTTCTTTTGATCTGCGCAGGCACCTTACTGGCTGCGACAACGGCTCATCAGGCGCTGGCCGTCACCAGCAGCGGCACCATCGGTGCAACGCTGACGCTGACAAACGGGTGTCTGATAAACGGCTCGCCCGCACAAAGTGGCATTAACTTTGGTACGCTCGATTTCGGTACCCATCCGGCAACCTTTTCCACGCTTACGACGCAGCTGAGCGGCGCCAGCGGCGGAAACACCTTCACCATCCAATGTACGACCGCCAGCTATACGGTCGCGATCACCGGTAATACCCACTCCACCGCGCCCGGCTCGGTTGTCGGTTCGCCGGGCACGCCTGAACGCTATCTGGTGAATACGGCCAACGCGGCACAGGGCGTGGCCTACAGCCTTTACAGCGACAGCGGGTTTAACACCGTGATTGCCAATAACGCCGCGCTGCCGATCGCGTCCACGGCAGGCGGGGTGGACAGCTACACCCTGTACGGGCGAATTACCGGCGGCGGTAACAGCGTGACGGTCGTTCCGGGAACCTACACCGACACGATTAACGTCAGCGTCACCTACTAGTCCCGAACCGCCATGAAGGCATCTCTCACAGGTCTGCGCAAACGCGCAGAGGGACGCGTGCAGCCTTTTTTTACGCTGATCGTCGGATTGCTCATGATGCCCACGGCGGATGCGGTGACATCCCAGTCGTTTAAGGTCAGCGCGACGATTGTCCCGGGATGCGCGGTGGCTACCGGTAGCGGAGGGCTTCTCGGTACGCTGGATTTTGGCAGCCATAACGGCGTCGAGAGCGCGCCGGTCAGCACCAGCTTTGTGCCAAACGGGGCGTTGTCTATTGCCTGTACGCCAGGCGTGGCGCTGAGCATGAGCATTAATGGCGGTCAAAATTATTCATCCGTTCGCCGCATGAAGCGCGCGAACGGCGTCGATATGGTGCCATACCGGCTCTACAGCAGCAGCTCGCTGGCCGCGAACAGCGAAATTGGCGTCAACCAGGCGATAGCGGTGACCTATACCAACAGCAATAACATCGCGCTGCCGCTTTTTGGCGTGGCGCTACTGACCGGGTTTAGCCCGGCGGGAACCTATTCCGATCAGCTCACCGTGACCTTGTCATGGTAATAAAGGGAGAGTGTTGATGAAGCCATTTTTCAGACCGGTTTGTCTGGCGGGCGCGTTGGGAATGGCGGTTGCTGGCCAGGCGCAGGCGGCGGCCACCATCCTGCTATGGCCCATCGATCCGTGGCTTGCTGCGGACGCCAACGCCACGGAGCTGTGGATCCAGAACCAGGGAAACAGCGCCACGACGATGCAGGTTCGCATCGTGCGCTGGAAGCAGGAGGACGGACACGAGCGCTATACCGCGCAGCAGGACGTGGTCGCCAGCCCGCCCATCGTCACGATTGGCACGGGCAGCAAGCAGCTCATTCGCCTTATCAAACAGGCTACGGTTCCTGCAGGGGTCGAACAGGCATATCGCATTATCGTCGATGAAATCCCCCAGCCGGATGCCAAAGCCGAACCCGCTATCGGCCTGAAATTGCAGATGCGTTACTCCATCCCTCTGTTCGTATATGGACAGGGGATCCCGACCATCAAAGAGGGCGCGCATCACGCGCTGGCGGAGACCCACAACCTGAGCTGGCGGGTGACGCAGGCTGAAGGTAAGCCTGCGCTGGAGGTCAAAAATCGGGGGGATGTCCACGTCAGGCTGAGCCAGGTGGCGCTGGAGCAGGGAGGTCAGAAACGCACGGTGGCGGATGGATTGCTGGGTTACGTCCTGCCGGGCAGCACCCGCAGCTGGCCTATACCCGCTGGCGTTCGTCAGCCAGAGCGGATGAGCGCGCAGATTAATGCCAGGGACGAACAATGGCAGTCGACGCCCGTCAACTGAAGCCGGCGATGATGTTACTGCTATGCGTCAGTTCCGCGACCCTGGCCGAGCCCGGCGACGACAGTTTACCGCCGCCTCCCCACGCACAGGCGGTAAATGATGAGGCGGTTTTCCAGCTGGCCATCGTGGTGAATCACTACGATACCGGCCTGGTCGTGCCCGTGACGCAGCGTAAAGGCGCTTTCTTTATCTCCAGCGCCGATTTGCTGCGCGCGGGGCTGCCCCCGGCGCACGTTCCCACCGGCGAGGTAAATCTCTCCTCGCTTGCTCAGGTTCGGGTGGAGTACGACAGCGCCGCGCAGCGCCTGCTGCTGACCGTTCCTCGCGACTGGGTGACGGCCCGCGTGACGCCTTTCAGCGCGCAAGCGGCGCAGGCCAAACCTCACTATGGGCGCGGGGCGCTGCTGAATTACGATCTCTACACCAACCACACGGAACATATCGGCGGTCAGGCGTCGATCTGGCATGAGTTCCGCTACTTCAACGAGAACGGCTCGTTTTCCTCGACCGGTTACGCGCGGGAAAATTTCACCGGCAACCACGGCCAGCAGGAAGGGTATGTCCGCTATGACACGACCCTGCTGTTCACTAACGAAGATGACGCGATGAGCTGGAGCGCCGGGGATGTCATCAGCGATGCCCTGAGCTGGAGCTCCAGCGTGCGGATGGGGGGGATAAGCGTCGGGCGGGATTTCTCCCTACGTCCTGACCTGGTGACATGGCCGCTGCCCGAGTTCGCGGGGGAAGCCGCGGTACCCACCTCGGTCGATCTCTTTATCAACGGCTATCGCTCCGGTTCAACCCAGCTTCAGCCGGGCCCCTTCACCCTGACTAATCTGCCCTATATCAACGGCGCCGGGGATGCGGTGCTGGTCACGACGGATGCGCTGGGGCGCCAGGTAAGCACCACGCTACCGTTTTACGTCACCAGCGACCTGCTTAAGCAAGGGCTGAGCGACGGCGCCGTCACGCTCGGCAGCCTGCGGCGCAATTACGGTATCAAGAATTTTGACTACGGTCCGGCAGCCGGCAGCGGCTCGTATCGCTACGGGATGACGGACTGGCTAACCCTCGAGGGCCACGCGGAAGGGGCGCAGGAGCTGGCGCTGGGCGGCGCGGGGACGGTGATAAAACTCGGCCAGTTTGGCGTGGTGAATACCTCTTACTCGCAAAGCCGCATGCGCGGTGATGCGGGCGGGCAAATCAACTGGGGTTACCAGTACAGTACCAGCGAGTTTAGCGTCGCCACCCAGCACACGCGTCGCGACCGCGGCTTTGGCAATCTCGCCCTCTACGACCAGCCGACGGTGTATGACGAAAACGATAAGCCCATCGCCAGCTTTAGCCGTAATACGGACCAGTATTCGCTGACCTTCAATCTGGGACGGTACGGCAACATCGGTGCAGCCTGGATCGGCGTGGAGAGTTTTGACAGCCAAAAAACCGAGCTGCTTAATCTCTCCTGGAGCCGCAACCTGTGGGGAGCGAGCAGCATCTACCTGGCCGGCAGCCGGGATCGGCAGCGGGGAGACTGGACGGTCGCGCTGTCGCTGCAGGTGCCGCTGGGGGCGCGCGACAGCGCTGCCGTCACCGTCGAAAACACTCCGGATGCAGGCAGCACCCAGCGCATTAACTACAACCACTCCATGCCTTCTGACGGTGGGTTCAGCTGGAACATGGCCTGGGCCAACCAGTCGAGATCCAGTGATTATCAACAGGGTACGCTGGGCTGGCGCAATAACAACATCGAGCTGCAGGGCGGCGGCTATGGCGAAAGGGATACCATGACCTGGTGGGGCGAGGCGATGGGCGCCGTTGTGCTGATGGACGGCGAGCTGTTCGCGGCGAATAAGATCAACGATGCTTTTGTGGTCATCAGTACCGACGGCCACCCGGACGTGCCCGTCAGCTATGAGAACCAGCCCGTCGGTAAAACCAATAACAACGGCTACCTGCTGGTCAGCGGGGTGTCGGCGTATTACCCGGCAAGCTACCGGATTGATACTTTGAATCTGCCGGCGGATACCCGTCTGAAAGAGACCGAGCGGCGGATCGCGATTCGGCGCCACAGCGGCTATCTGGTCGATTTCCCGATGGAGCAGGAGCGGGTGGCAAGCGTTATTCTGCATGACGCGCGCGGGAAGGCGTTGCCGGTGGGTAGCCAGGTTCGACGCGCCTCGCGCAGCAATGCGGTGGTGGGGTATGACGGCATCGCCTGGCTGGAAAATCTCAGCGATGTGAACCCGCTGGAGGTGATCGCACCTGACGGGAGGCGCTGTAAGACTACCCTGACCGTGGGGGCCAATCCGGAGCACAAGCTGAAAACCTACGGGCCGCTGATTTGCCGGGAGGCGCCATGACGCGCCTGCTGCTGTTGATCCTGCTGCTGTTCTCCGGCGGCGGCTGGGCGGCGTGTACCGTCAGCACGGTTAATGCATCGTTTGGCAGCGTCACCTCGTTCGCGCTCAGCGGAACCGGGGAAGTTCAAACCACCGGCACGCTGGTGGTGGCCTGCGATGCCGTGCTGAATCTGCTGACCAGCGACTCGGTAACGCTGACCTACACCGCGGCATCGGTTTCGGGCAGCAGCCGGGCCACGATGAAACGCACGGATAATGCGGCCATCACCGACGTGATCCCCACCCGGCTGTGCGGGTTATCGGGATGCGCGAGCAGCAGCGAGGTACAGATAAGTAAATCGTATACCTGGAGCGGGAATACCCTGCTGGGATTGCTGGGATCAAAGCAGTACAACATTCCGCTCTATTTCCGCACCGTCGCCGGGCAAAACGTCACTGCCGGGCCATATCAGGTGCAGTTAACCTTCAGCATTAACTACAGCGTCTGCTCCGTGGGCGCGCTTGGCGTTTGCACAATCAATCAGACGGGAACCGCGACAACCACCATCCTGCTGGATATGACCGTCACCAACGACTGCAGCGCCATGACCACGCCAGATGTGAACTTCAACAGCGCGCCGCTGGTACAAAGTTTCCCCACTGTCTCACAGGCGATTGCCGTCACCTGTACCAAAGGAAGTTCGTATACCATCGGCATTAATAACGGGGCCAACGCGCTGAACAACGTGCGGCGGATGGTGAGCGGCAGCAACGCCATGAGCTACGACATCTATAAGGAAGCCACCGGTAACCGCTGGGGCGGCAGCGGCAGCGAGCGCTGGTCCAGCGCGGTATCGTCCCAGGTCAGTACCGACGGTTTACTGCGCACCTACAACTACACCGCTAAAGTCCTGACCAATCAGGCCACGCCGCCCGCCGGAACCTACACAGACACGCTGATTGTCGACGTGGCGTTTTAACCCCGCGCTTTTCCCTTTCGCAAATGTAAAGTTCCTGTGGGCTGTGCCGATAACACCGTTAATAAATCTATGAGAAGGTGTTGTATGTTGAACCGTATCCGCGTTGTCACAATGCTCATGATGGTGCTGGTCATTTTCGCACTTCTTCAGCTTATCTCCGGCGGGCTTTTTTTCTCGTCATTAAAACAGAACCAGGACAGCTTCGCGGCCTCGAACGATCTCCGCCTGCAGCAGAGTGAACTCACGTCGACGTGGGATCTGATGCTGCAAACGCGTATCAACCTGAGCCGCTCGTCCGCGCGCATGATGATGGACCCCAACAATCAGCAGAGCAGCGCGAAAACGGATCTGTTGAAAAATGCCCGTGCCACCCTCGCTGACGCCGCGAAACATTACGACGCCTTCAAAAAGATCGCCCCGCAGCCTGCTATGGAGCAGGTGAGCCAGAATATCGATGAAAAATACAATGCCTACCATACCGGCCTGACAGAGCTGATTCAGTTCCTGGAGAGCGGCAATATGGACGCCTATTTCGCGCAGCCAACGCAGGGGATGCAAAACGCACTCGGCGCGGCGCTGGGGGAATACGCGAAGGTCAGTGGCGATCTCTATCACTCGGCCTTTACGGCAAGCCAGAATGACTACCGCTTTGCAAAATGGCAGATGGCCGTGATGGCGCTGGCGCTGGTCATTGTGCTGATCGCGGTCTGGTACGGCATTCGCCACATCCTGCTGAACCCTCTCGGCCGCGTCATTGCCCACATCCGTGAAATTGCCGGCGGTGACCTGACCAAAACGCTGACCGTTTCCGGGCGCAATGAGATCACCGAGCTGGCAAACAGCGTTGACCATATGCAGCGTTCGTTAATCGAAACCGTCGCCAACGTGCGCAACGGGTCGGAGGCTATCTATACCGGCACCAGCGAAATTGCGATGGGGAATAACGATCTCTCATCCCGAACCGAGCAGCAGGCTTCCGCCCTGGAAGAGACGGCCGCCAGCATGGAGCAGCTCACCGCGACCGTGAAGCAGAACGCCGATAACGCCCGCCAGGCGTCTCAGCTGGCGGAAAGCGCCTCCGAGACGGCGCAGCGCGGCGGACGCGTGGTGGATGGCGTGGTGAAAACCATGCACGAAATCGCCGACAGCTCGAAGAAAATCGCCGACATCATCAGCGTCATCGACGGCATTGCCTTCCAGACCAACATTCTGGCGCTGAACGCCGCCGTGGAAGCGGCGCGCGCGGGCGAACAGGGGCGCGGGTTTGCCGTGGTAGCCGGGGAAGTACGCAACCTGGCCAGCCGCAGCGCCAACGCGGCAAAAGAGATCAAGTCCCTGATTGAAGATTCCGTCTCCCGCGTGGATACCGGCTCCGTGCTGGTGGAAAGCGCCGGGGAGACAATGAATGACATCGTGAATGCCGTCACCCGCGTGACGGACATCATGGGTGAAATCGCCTCTGCGTCCGATGAGCAGAGTCGTGGTATCGACCAGGTTGCCCTGGCGGTATCGGAAATGGATCGCGTGACACAGCAAAACGCCGCGCTGGTGCAGGAGTCCGCTGCGGCGGCCGCTGCTCTGGAAGACCAGGCGAGCCGTCTGAAGATGGCCGTCTCGGCGTTTCGTCTCGCTTCACTCGCTGGAAACTCGGTCACCCCGCAGGCGACGTATCGCGCGCCAGCCGCTGAATCGGCTGCAAACCGTACGCGCACCGCGACGACCGGACAAGATGAAAACTGGGAAACATTTTGACTGACAATTAAACCGCGGCTGCTTGCCGCTTGATGGGAGCGTGGATGTTAAATCGTATTCGTATCTCGACCACACTGTTTTTGATTCTGATCCTTTGCGGTGTGTTGCAGGTTGGCAGTAACGGGTTGTCTTTTTGGGCGTTTCGCGATGGCTATCAGAATTTGCAGGAAGTTGAGGCGAGTAATCAGCAGCGCTCCGCACTGGCGCAAACGCGTGCCGTGCTGTTGCAGGCAAGCACTGCGCTGAACAAGGCGGGAACCTTAACCGCGCTGAGCTATCCACCGGATGAGATTAAGGCGCTGATGGCGACCGCGCGCGACAGCCTGAAGCAGGCTGACGCACAGTTTAAAGCCTTTACGGCGCAGGCCGCCGACAGCGAGAAAGAGAAAGCGCTGAAGGCCGCCATGAAGACGAACTTTGAGCAGTGGTACAGCGATCTGGACCACCAGGCGACGTGGCTAGAGAACAACCAGCTTTCGGATTTTATGACCGCACCGGTTCAGGCGTCTCAGGCGGCGTTTGACGGCAGCTTTAACGCGTGGCAGCAGGATATTAACCAGTCTGTTCAGCGTGCCGGCGACCAGAGCCGTCAAAGCTATCACATGTCGGGCGTCATCTTTGCCGTGGTGGTGATCCTGGCAGGGCTGCTGACCGGCGGGGCGCTGCTCTGGTCGCGCAGAATGATTGTGCAGCCGTTGGCAATCATCAGCAGCCACTTCGACAGTATTGCGAAAGGGGACCTGGCGCGTCCGGTAGCGGTGTTCGGCAAGAACGAAATTTCGGCGATCTTTGCCAGCCTGAAGGCGATGCAGGGATCGCTGCGGGAAACGGTGAGCGACGTGCGGCAGGGCAGCTATGCCATGCACACCGGGATTTCTGAGATTGCGGCGGGTAACAACGATCTCTCGTCCCGCACCGAGCAGCAGGCGGCCTCGCTGGCGCAGACGGCGGCCAGCATGGAGCAGTTAACCGCGACGGTAAGCCAGAACGCCGATAACGCACGTCAGGCGTCTGACCTGTCAAAACAGGCGGCGATGACGGCGAAGAAAGGCGGCGACCAGGCGTCCCATGTCGCCAGCACCATGCAGGAGATTGCCACCAGCTCGCAGAAAATTGGCGACATCATCAGCGTGATTGACGGTATCGCGTTCCAGACCAACATTCTGGCGCTGAATGCCGCCGTGGAAGCGGCGCGCGCCGGTGAGCAAGGGCGTGGATTTGCGGTGGTGGCGGGGGAAGTACGTAACCTGGCGAGCCGCAGCGCCAACGCGGCGAAAGAAATTAAGGTGCTGATCGAAGAGTCGGTCTCGCGCGTTCAGCAGGGCTCAACGCTGGTGGATACGGCGGCGAAAACCATGCACGAGATCGTCACCTCCGTGACGCGGGTGAACGACATCATGGGCGAAATTGCCTCTGCGTCGGACGAACAGCGCCGCGGGATTGAACAGGTTGCCCAGGCCGTCAGCCAGATGGATCAGGTGACGCAACAGAACGCCTCGTTAGTTGAGGAAGCGGCAGCGGCAACCGATCAGCTGGCAAGCCAGGCGGATCGTCTGACCGGACTGGTCGCGGTATTTAATGTGAAAGAGCACGTTGAAGCAGTAACAGAAGTCGGGCGGTCGCAGGCCGTGCCAGTTGTATCCTGAATGTAATTAAGAAGGCGCTATGACATCACCAATGCCCCCTGGGCAAACGTCATTATTGTTGCAGATGACACAGCGCCTCGCGCTGTCCGACGCGCATTTTCGTCGGATATGTCAGTTAATCTACCAGCGTGCGGGGATCGTGCTTGCGGATCATAAGCGGGACATGGTCTACAACCGTCTGGTGCGGCGCTTGCGTACGCTGGGGCTGGATGATTTTGGACGCTATCTGAGCATGCTCGAGGCGAACCAGAACAGCGCAGAGTGGCAGGCTTTTATTAACTCGTTAACCACCAACCTGACGGCGTTTTTCCGTGAAGCTCACCACTTCCCGGTTCTGGCCGAGCACGCCCGCCGTCGCACCGGGGAATATCGCGTATGGAGTGCGGCCGCCTCGACGGGTGAAGAGCCGTACTCGCTGGCGATCACCCTTGCCGACACCCTGGGCATGACGCCCGGACGCTGGAAAGTCTACGCCAGCGATATCGATACCGAGGTGCTGGAGAAGGCGCGTAACGGCGTGTATCGCCAGGATGAACTGAAAACGCTGTCGCCGCAGCAGCTGCAGCGTTATTTCATGCGCGGCACGGGCCCGCATGAAGGCCTGGTGCGCGTACGCCAGGAGCTGGCGAACTGCGTCGAATTCGCGCCCGTTAACCTGCTGGATAAGCAGTACAACGTGCCGGGGCCGTTCGACGCCATTTTTTGCCGTAACGTTATGATCTATTTTGATAAAACGACGCAACAGGACATTCTGCGTCGGTTTGTTCCGTTGCTCAAGCCTGACGGTTTACTATTTGCCGGGCACTCGGAAAACTTCAGCAACCTCGCGCGTGAGTTTAGCCTGCGTGGGCAAACGGTATATGCGCTGAGTAAGGAAAAAGCATGAGTAAAATCAGGGTGTTGTCTGTCGATGATTCAGCGCTGATGCGTCAGATCATGACTGAAATTATCAATAGCCACAGCGACATGGAGATGGTGGCCACTGCGCCCGATCCTCTGGTAGCGCGGGATTTAATTAAAAAATATAACCCCGACGTGCTAACGCTGGATGTCGAGATGCCGCGCATGGATGGCATAGATTTCCTCGAAAAATTAATGCGGCTTCGGCCCATGCCGGTGGTGATGGTCTCCTCCCTGACCGGAAAAGGATCGGAAATCACCCTGCGCGCGCTGGAGCTGGGGGCGGTGGATTTTGTCACCAAACCGCAGCTCGGCATACGCGAAGGGATGCTGGCCTACAGCGAAATGATCGCGGAGAAGATCCGCACCGCGTCGCGTGCGAAGCTTGCTGCCCATACGCCATTGGCCGCGCCTGCGACCCTGAAGGCCGGCCCCTTACTCAGCTCGGAAAAACTGCTGGTCATTGGGGCGTCAACCGGAGGAACAGAGGCAATTCGTCATGTACTCCAGCCATTGCCGCTTTCAAGTCCGGGTATTCTGATCACTCAGCATATGCCACCGGGCTTTACCCGTTCGTTCGCCGAACGCCTGAACAAGCTGTGCCAGATCAGCGTGAAGGAGGCGGAAGACGGCGAGCGCGTGCTCCCGGGACATGCCTATATCGCCCCGGGCGACAAGCATATGGAGCTGGCGCGCAGCGGCGCTAACTATCAAATCAAAATTCATGACGGACCGCCGGTCAACCGGCACCGTCCGTCGGTGGATGTGCTGTTTCATTCGGTGGCGAAACATGCGGGGCGCAACGCCGTTGGGGTGATCCTGACGGGGATGGGCAACGATGGTGCCGCCGGAATGCTTGCAATGCACCAGGCTGGCGCCTGGACGATTGCGCAGAATGAAGCAAGTTGTGTGGTGTTCGGCATGCCGCGCGAGGCCATCAATATGGGTGGCGTGAGCGAAGTGGTCGATCTTAGCCAGGTAAGCCAGCAGATGCTGGCGAAAATCAGTGCCGGACAGGCAATACGTATTTGACTCAGGAGTATTATTTTATGGCGGATAAAGAGCTTAAGTTTTTGGTTGTGGATGACTTTTCCACCATGCGTCGCATCGTGCGCAACCTGCTGAAAGAGCTGGGCTTCAACAACGTTGAAGAAGCAGAAGACGGCGTTGATGCGCTGAACAAACTGCAGGCTGGCGGGTTTGGTTTTGTTATCTCCGACTGGAACATGCCTAACATGGACGGTCTGGAACTGCTGAAAACCATTCGTGCCGATGCGGGAATGGCGTCTATGCCGGTTCTGATGGTTACTGCAGAAGCGAAAAAAGAGAACATCATTGCCGCTGCACAGGCGGGCGCAAGCGGCTATGTGGTGAAGCCATTCACCGCGGCAACCCTGGAAGAGAAGCTCGGTAAGATCTTCGAGAAACTCGGCATGTGAGGTGATGGAAATGTTGCAACCTGCTATGAAACCCGTTGAAGAACACTCGCCGAGCGATATCATCGTCCGCATCGGCAGCCTGACGCGCATGCTGCGTGACAGCCTGCGCGAGCTGGGTCTGGATCAGGCGATTGCCGAAGCGGCGGAAGCCATTCCTGATGCCCGCGATCGTCTGGACTATGTTGTGCAGATGACCGCTCAGGCCGCGGAACGTGCGCTGAACAGCGTTGAAGCGTCACAGCCGCACCAGGATGCGATGGAAAAGGGGGCGAAAGCGCTGAGCAAACGCTGGGATGAGTGGTTTGAAAATCCTATCGAGCTGGCGGATGCCCGCGAACTGGTGACGGATACCCGTCAGTACCTGGGTGATGTGCCGGGCCACACCAGCTTCACCAACGCCCAGCTGCTGGACATCATGATGGCGCAGGATTTTCAGGACCTGACCGGTCAGGTGATCAAGCGCATGATGGATGTTATCCAGGAGATTGAGCGTCAGCTGCTGATGGTTCTGCTGGAGAACATTCCGGAACCGGCAGCCCGTCCAAAACGCGAGAACGAAAGCCTGCTCAATGGTCCACAGCTCGACGCCAGCAAGGCGGGCGTTGTGGCAAGCCAGGATCAGGTCGACGATCTGCTGGACAGCCTCGGCTTCTGATTGTTCTGATTACCCTCAGGCTGCGGCGTCAGCCTGAGGGTATTTCGGTTAGCGAAGATCCATCTTCACCGTCACGTTACCTTCAAAGCGGCCCGGGGCCGGGGGGCATTCGTCGTGCTGACCGGCACAGCCTGAATTTTGACCACACCGTTTCCCTGCGCGTCCATTGTTACCGGAAACTCATAGGTACCATCCAGCGCAACGTTCTGACTGTTTTCATCATATACGCGCACCCCGAGATCGTCCCTGTCCAGAAGTTTTGCAATGTACGGCGTACTGCTATCCGCGACGCCCTGATCTGCTGTCAGCGTGAGCTTTATCCGGTCCGTGTTTCCCACTGCGTTATCATCACAGTGGTAGGCAATATCAACGTTTTTGATGGCATAACGTTTTGGCGGTTGCCCCTTGATGACGAATTGCTTGCTGACGATGCTGCCGAACTCAACCTCTATGGTGCTGCCTTCGTTGATAACGCAGCTTAGCGGCGCAGAAAGCGTGCCGCTAAACCAGATATCAGAGACCTGTTCTGCCAGCCCTGAATCGCAGCCTCCCCCCGAGCCGAAATAAAGACAGGCATAGTTTTGCGCGACGATCGTCGAAGGGATAACCTCTTGACCCAGGATAGGTTTTTTAACGTGAAGCAGTATCGCAACGACGTTCCAGCGGAAATTACGCTTTACTGTAGCGGCGTTGCTCGGCTGGGTGCCACTACTGCAAACGTTGGCATCTCCCTCCGTTTTGGCGAGTGCATTCTCGGTAGTGTTACGCATATTAGCTCTGGACGTCGGGTATTCATTGATAGCTAACGGGTTCAGAGAAGTACCGTCCGGAGAGTTGATTGCATCAGCGTAGGCGGTGATATCGGCATCGATCTTATCGGTCAAATAGCCGTATCCGTTTGTTCCCGGATTCAGCGGGCTCCCGGCAAACGTTTTTTCATAGACCATGCTCGAAGAAAACATATTTCCGGGACAGCTGCAGTTGGCCACTATCACCGGTCCATTGCCGACCAGATGATTTGGCACATCATAGTCATGATTGGCAATATTTTCGCTGGACGAAAACTCATGATCGAACGACGTGGTGTAGGCTTGCGGCGCACCGAAGCAGTTACGAAGTAAAGTCACGGCAGCCCTGCACGGGCTGGTTGCGGTCAGGCTCAATGCCGTAGCCAATAAAGCCCAGACGGCCCGTTTCGTGAGTATAGTTTTCATGTGCTTAATCCTGCTGACAAAGCTCGCTAACCGAGCGAATACCGTTAGGGCTTTCGGTTTGGTTGGCTGACTGTTGCGTAATGCTGGCGCGGCACTGCTGGCCCGTGCCGTTGCCCCATTTCACGCTGATCTGCGCGGTCTCTCCAATGCCTGCCAGATAGACGGTGCCGGTTTCATCGACAATGCCGCTCATCACCGGGTCGCTACTGGTCGCGATTGCGCCGAACGGAACGGGGAGGCCATTTGGACGCTTCAGGGTAACCAGCATCCGATAGCCTGTGTGGGCGTCAAATTTGGCCAGCACCGCCGCGTTGCGCGAGGGAATGACGGTGATGGCGGTATCGCTGCTGTCCACATTTTCCGGCAGGCTCGCGGTATCAATACGAATATTGTTCTCCTGGTACGGAGTGAGCGATGGAATGACTGCGTTACCCTGCCAGTCGGTCTGAATACCCCGCTGGTTCAGGAAACGGACGCCGGACGCGTCGTTGGCGTTGACGATAGCAAACTGGCTGCCTAAAGGTTGAGCCAGCGTGACGCCCTGAGGATGGGCAACAATACCGCCGCTAATGCCGTAGTTAAGCTGCTGAGAGTCATCAGTGGAGGCGTAATAGCCTGCGGTCAGGTTGGCGTATTGCGAGCGGTAGCTGCCGTAGACGCTGCTGATATCTTCCCCGTCGTGGTTGGAATGGCTCTGCTGTAACGAGTAGCTCAGACGCTCGTCGTCCAGCAGCGTGCCGCTGAGGCCCACGTTTTGCCGCGTATAGCCATTTTTAGTATTGCTGATGTTATAGCTACTCCAGGCGCGTGGCAGCCATCTGGCGAGAGGAATGCTAAACCCTAAAGAGACCATTCTGTCAGCCTCTTCGTCGTTGGTTTTGCTGTACGTATAGGCAATGTGATAACTCGTGCCGGCAACAACGGTATTTAATCCAACCGACAGGCTGCGCTCTTTTTTAGAGGTGCCCCAGTAATCCTGCTGATAACCGTTAAGATACAGGCTCACCCCAGCAACGGTTTGGCTCACGCTGGCCTGAATGCGGTTGCGTTTATTGTAACGAAACAGCAGATCGTCTTCGTGACCGTCACGCCTTTGGTTGGCGTCGGTAAAGCTGTAATACCCGCGGCTGGTGTATCGGTAGCTGCCGAGGCTGAAGTTGGTATTGGTCGAATCCAGTTTACCGGTATAAAGCAGACGCCATGACTGGCCGGTATGCTGGCTGTTATCGTCTAGCCGGGTGTCGGCCAGGGTAACGTCAGCCGACAGCGAGCCCAGCGGCCCGAGCGCCAGACCGGCACCGGTATTGGCTGCGTTATAGTCTTTCGAGAGGGTCAGCCCTCCAAACCAGGTGAGAAGGTTATTTAAACCGTAAATCATGCTTCCCTGGCAAAAGTCGGGTTCCTTTTGGTCGCTCCCGCTTTCAGCACGATAACGGCCTGCTGTCATTTCATACTTCATACGCCCTGGCCGCAGCATAACCGCGATACTGGAGTAGGGCTGCGTAAAGCGATGCTCGGTGCCGTCAGCCTCTTTCACCGTAACGTCCAGATCGCCGCTGTTGGTCGTGGAGTAGAGATCGTTGATTTCGAACGCGCCCGGCGCGACATTTTGCTGATAGATGAGATAGCCGTTCTGGCGCACCGAGACTTCTGCATTTGAACTGGCGATGCCGCGTATGACAGGGGCATAGCCGCGTTGGCTATAGGGAAGCATCTCTTCATCTGACGCAAGGTTGACGCCCCGGTACTGTAAGCTATCAAATACCTCGCCACGCGTGCTGCTTTCCCCGGCCGTGAACTGCGCCTTGAGGGCGTCAACGTCATGCTGCAGGAAGGTATTGATATTTTCCCACTGGTTTTCACTCTCTGAATTGCTCCACGTAGAATAGTTGCGCACTCGCCAGCCACCCAGGTTGGCGCCGGTGCGCAAATTCAGATACTGACTGGTGGCGCTGCTGTCGCCGCTGTCCTTATTTTTTGATCCTGAAAAAGCGTAGTCACTGAACAACACGGGAACACCGTCGTCCCAGCGCGAGGGATCGATGTAATCGTGACCGGTCCCACTTAACGCGGCCTGAGGAATACTTAACGCTAATGTCATGGTTGAAAAATCAAGCCGCGCGGAGGCCTGGGGGATATAGTTGCTGATATCTTTGGGCAAAGCCTTATTGGCGGGTAACGTAAGCAAGGCGGGATACCGGTCGATAGCTATCCCCCATGCCCGCAGCATATCCGGTGTGAGCTGCGGTATCAGTGACCCTTCCGGCGAGCTGACGTAAGCAATATTGGTGGTGCTCAGGCGGCGTTCGTTCACCTGCACTCGTGAAGAATAGGTGCCGGGTAGCTGAGCATTCGACTTTGAAAAGAGTGAAAGGTCGATATCCTGCTGTGCCAGCATGTCTCCTTCCAGCGATGAGGGAGAGAAACGATACTCACGGGCTAGCGACGAGAAGCTAGCCATGAGTAAGACACCGCCAAGGCAGCGAAGAAGCGGATTCAGTTTAAAGAGCCGCCCGTATGACAAATCATTACGTCCTGTCATCATCGCGGTCTTTTAATCCTGCGCAAGTGTGGAAGTGTATTTTTCTGAAGCATTGCCGTAATCGGTGATGCAGCGCCAGGTGACGCTTGTCCCCTGAGCATTGTCAGGGAGAGGAATGTCAACGCGGGATTTAGGGGCAGCCATATCTGCTTTCTCCACTTTGTGCGAGCCCAGCGCAAGTGAATCAAAGACGCTGTAGAACGCCCCCGCGTTGATGACAGTGAGCTGCTGACCATGACGAGCGAAGCGCAGGTTTTTGCAGGTTTCAGAGGGTGTTCCGCTCAGTCCGCCAGGGCGCCAGAACAGTTTCAGACGCGTTTTATAGATTAACCGCAGGACGTTTCTGTCACCCTCATCTGTAGCCGTGGCAGGAACGGTTCGCACGTTCATATAGAACAGCGACTCTTTATCCCCTGTTAAGGCTGTCCCGTTCCAGGTAATGCGCAGGCTTTGCTCTTTTTGCGGATCGAGCCGAAATAGAGGGGGTGTCACGATAAACGGTCCATGCGTTTTACCATCACCCGTATCCGTCCATGACTGTATTAACCAGGGAAGCTCTTTATCATTATTTTGTAAGGGCAGGGCAACTTCCTTTTTCGCGGCATCGTAGATTATGCGTGTGCGACCTATCTGAACACCTGCTGCGTGACAAAAGGTACTCGCAATGACAGGAATACATAATAAGACCTGGAGTGATATGCGCATGGTGAAACCTTTAATAAAGGACGTTGAGGGGGAATGATAATAGTCCGAATCCGGATTCGGACTATTATCAGAGCATGACTCCTTAAACGTCATGACGCCTAAATATATATATTGTGAATATCAGTGGTGCATTTATTAACGATAAAGAATATTTACCGTCATATCAGCATCTGCCGGACCGGCAGTAACCGCTTCTGCAAATGATTTATAGCGAGCATTAAAATCAGCTTTAATCGTATCTTCGGATTTTGTCGCCAGTTCGATATAGACCTGCCCTTCAGCGCCGTCCATAGTGATGAGTTTATCATCTTTACCCGCCAGGCTGACGGCAACGCCAATACCGGTGGCCGCAGTTTCGCCCGTGGTGGTAATTTTACTGACGTCCAGCAGCGTATTGGTCTCGGTCAGGGTTGTTGGGCCGTTAAAGGTCAGCTGTACAGCCGGAAGCCCATCGCTTTTCAACGGGCAATTCGCCAGCGTAACGGAGAATGGCATAAGTGCGGTCTCCGTTCCAACATCAGTAAACAACGATACAGGATAGGTACCCAGTGGGATAGTACTGTCCGTGCCATCGTCGCCCTGAATCGTACAGCTCGATTCGATAATTTCACCCGTGAAATGAATAGTGCCAGCATTCATTTCTGCGGCGAAACCATTCATCGACAGTGTTGCAAGGGTTAAGCCCGCAATAATATTCTTTTTCAATTTCATCTTAAATGTTCCTTTAAGTAAAAAGAAATATCTGGCATGTAATTTGCTTTCTCGTGAGAAGTAAATTATGTCACGCTAAATTATAACATTTAAATTTCTTCTGGTAAGTGAGCTTCAGGGGTAATGTTATATTGATTAATCCATTTTTGGATTTTCTCCGGTAATGGCTAAATGGATTTTTAATCGGTCTGAATTATTGAATTTACATACTTATATCATTCCTGCAATATTAAGTGTTTAAAATCGACGACTATGTTAATTTTCTTTCAGGATATTTTTGAATAAACATTTTAAAACTTCGCTTAATTCATTTTGTGATATGAAGCGCATCACAAAAGTCGGAACAATGTTTGTTTGAACATTACGCGTCCTCTCTTCGCTTGCTCAACGTACGGAGTAAAGTTTTAAACTGGATAAAAAGACCCGGTTATAGGGGTTTATCAGCCCATTGATGAAAGGCGGTGCTGGCATGATACCCGTGACGTAATGGGCTGAGTATGCACTGTGGCAGAAGAGAACGACGACAAAACGGAAGCCCCCACACCCCACCGACTAGAAAAAGCGCGTGAGGAAGGGCAGATCCCCCGATCCCGAGAATTAACCTCCCTGCTGATCCTTATCGTAGGGGTTTGCATTATCTGGTGGGGCGGGGAGTCGCTCGCCCGAAAGCTGGCGGGAATGTTGTCCACCGGCTTACGTTTTGACCACAGCATGGTCAACGATCCGAATCTGATCCTCAGCCAGATTATTCAGCTTATTAAAGGGGCCATGGTCGCGCTGCTGCCCCTGATAACCGGGGTCGTGCTGGTCGCGCTGGTCTCTCCGGTGATGCTCGGCGGTCTGGTTTTTAGTGCCAAATCGCTGCAACCGAAATTTTCCAAACTGAATCCGCTGCCGGGTATTGCGAAAATGTTCTCTGCCCAGACCGGGGCTGAGCTGCTCAAAGCCGTTCTCAAATCGGTGCTGATGGGCAGTTCCGCAGGCTTTTACCTCTGGTACCACTGGCCGGAAATGATGCGTCTTATCAGCGAATCGCCGCTCACCGCGATGAGCAACGCGCTGAATCTGGTTGGGCTTTGCGCGCTGCTGGTGGTGCTCAGCATTATCCCGATGGTGGGTTTTGACGTGATCTTCCAGCTTTATACCCACTTCAAAAAGCTGCGCATGTCGCGTCAGGATATCCGTGACGAATATAAGCAGATGGAAGGTGACCCGCACGTAAAAGGGCGTATCCGCCAGATGCAGCGTGCCGCCGCCCGTCGCCGCATGATGGACGATGTGCCGAAGGCCGACGTCATTGTTACCAACCCGACGCACTATTCCGTTGCGCTGCGCTATGACGAAAACAAAATGAGCGCGCCGAAAGTCGTTGCGAAAGGGGCGGGGCTGATCGCACTGCGTATCCGGGAAATTGGCACTGAGCACCGCGTGCCGATCCTGGAAGCCCCTCCGCTGGCGCGTGCCCTGTACCGCCATGCGGATATCGGACAACAGATCCCGGGACAACTCTACGCCGCCGTGGCGGAAGTGCTGGCCTGGGTGTGGCAGTTGAAGCGCTGGCGTCTGGCTGGCGGTCAGCGGCCTGTGAAACCTGAAAACCTTCCGGTGCCTGCCGCGCTGGATTTTATGAACGAGAAGGACACTGATGGCTAATCTGGTGGCAATGTTGCGCCTGCCCGGCAACCTGAAATCGACCCAATGGCAAATCCTTGCCGGGCCGATTCTGATCCTGCTAATTCTGTCGATGATGGTACTGCCGCTCCCGGCATTCATCCTCGATCTGCTTTTCACTTTCAATATTGCGCTGTCCATTATGGTGCTGCTGGTAGCGATGTTCACCCAGCGTACCCTGGAGTTTGCCGCGTTCCCGACCATTCTGCTGTTTACCACCTTGCTCCGTCTGGCGCTGAACGTAGCGTCCACGCGTATCATCCTGATGGAAGGTCATACCGGTGCGGCAGCGGCAGGTAAAGTGGTTGAAGCGTTCGGCCACTTCCTGGTGGGCGGCAATTTCGCTATCGGTATCGTGGTGTTCGTTATCCTCGTTATTATCAACTTTATGGTTATCACTAAAGGTGCAGGGCGTATCGCGGAAGTGGGCGCGCGTTTTGTGCTGGACGGGATGCCGGGCAAACAGATGGCGATCGATGCCGACCTGAACGCCGGTCTTATTGCCGAAGATGAAGCCAAAAAACGCCGTTCGGAAGTGACGCAGGAAGCGGACTTCTACGGCTCCATGGACGGTGCAAGTAAGTTTGTGCGCGGTGACGCCATCGCGGGCATTCTGATCATGGTGATTAACGTGGTCGGCGGCCTGCTGGTGGGCGTATTGCAGCACGGGATGGACATGGGCCACGCGGCGGAAAGCTATACGCTGCTGACCATTGGTGACGGTCTGGTCGCGCAGATCCCGGCGCTGGTTATCTCCACGGCGGCGGGTGTGATTGTGACCCGCGTGAGTACCGATCAGGACGTTGGCGAGCAGATGGTGGGCCAGCTCTTCAGCAACCCGCGCGTGATGCTGCTGGCCGCTGCCGTTCTGGGTTTGCTCGGTCTGGTGCCGGGGATGCCAAACCTCGTCTTCTTGCTGTTTACGGCGGGTCTGCTGGGGCTTGCCTGGTGGATGCGTGGCCGTGAAACCAAACCGGCAGCGGAGCCTGTTCAGGTAAAAATGCCGGAGAATACCCAGGCCGTCGAAGCGACCTGGAACGACGTTCAGCTGGAAGATTCCCTGGGAATGGAAGTGGGCTATCGCCTGATTCCGATGGTCGATTTCCAGCAGGATGGCGAGCTGCTTGGCCGTATCCGCAGTATTCGTAAAAAATTCGCGCAGGATATGGGCTTCCTGCCGCCGGTTGTACACATCCGCGACAATATGGACCTGCCGCCCGCGCGCTATCGCATTCTGATGAAAGGGGTCGAAATCGGCAGCGGTGATGCCTATCCGGGCCGCTGGCTGGCGATTAACCCGGGCACCGCCGCAGGCACGCTGCCGGGCGAGCAAACTATCGACCCGGCCTTTGGCCTGGCCGCTATCTGGATTGAAAGTGCTCTGAAAGAGCAGGCGCAAATCCAGGGGTATACGGTTGTTGAAGCCAGTACCGTGGTGGCGACCCATCTTAATCACCTGATTGGGCAATTCTCGGCAGAGCTGTTTGGCCGTCAGGAAGCGCAGCAGCTGCTGGACCGCGTCACGCAGGAGATGCCGAAGCTGACGGAAGATCTGGTCCCGGGCGTGGTGACATTAACCACGCTGCACAAGGTGCTGCAAAACCTGCTCGAAGAGAAAGTGCCGATCCGCGATATGCGCACTATTCTGGAAACCCTTGCCGAGCATGCGCCGATACAAAACGATCCGCACGAGCTAACGGCGGTGGTACGCGTGGCGCTGGGGCGTGCGATCACCCAGCAGTGGTTCCCGGGAACCGGAGAAGTTCAGGTCATTGGCCTCGATACTCCGCTTGAACGTCTGCTGCTGCAGGCCCTGCAGGGCGGAGGCGGCCTGGAGCCGGGGCTGGCGGACCGTCTGCTGGCGCAAACGCAGGAGGCGCTGGCGCGCCAGGAGATGCTGGGTGCACCGCCGGTGCTGCTGGTTAACCATGCGCTGCGTCCGCTGCTGTCGCGTTTCCTGCGTCGTAGCCTGAATCAGCTGGTCGTGCTGTCGAATATGGAGCTGTCGGATAACCGTCATATCCGCATGACCGCGACGATTGGAGGAAAATAATGCGTAAATGGCTCTGGATTTTGCTCTTCCCGCTGGTGGCGCACGCGGCCGGGGAGGGCACCTGGCAGGCAAGCAGCATGGGGGTGACCCTCAGCAACCGGGGCGTCGCCATGTCATCTAACCCGCTGTCGCCTTCTGAAGGCGTTTCCGGTCAGATGGGTCTTGTGGTCTGGAATTACCGGCTGATTGGCCCAACGCCCGCAGGGCTGCGGGTGCGCCTTTGTTCTCAGACGCGCTGCACGGAAATCGACGGCGAAAATGGCACGACGCAGGCATTCAACGGCGTACCGGCTATTGAACCTTTGCGTTTCATCTGGGAAGTGCCGGGCGGGGGACGCTTAATCCCGGCGCTGAAAGTGCAGAGTAATTCTGTCATCGTGAACTACCGCTGACGCTTGAATGAGCAGGATGGCAAAAAATAAAACCCGGCGATTGCCGGGTTTTTTGTATTACATGCGTTCTACTGTTTCGATACCCAGGGTATCCAGACCCAGCTTCAGGGTCTTCGCCGTGAGCTGCGCCAGCTTCAGGCGGCTGTTGCGGACCGATTCGTTTTCCGCAGACAGAATAGGGCAGTGTTCGTAGAAGCCGGAGAACAGACCCGCCAGATCGTACAGGTAAGCACACATCACGTGCGGCGTGCCGTCACGCGCGACAACCGTCAGCGTCTCTTCAAACTGCAGCAGGCGCGCCGCCAGCTGTGCTTCACGATCTTCCGTGATGGTCACTGCCGCATTCGCCAGCACGCTTTCATCAATGTTCGCCTTACGGAACACCGAGAGCACGCGGGTGTAGGCGTACTGCATGTAAGGCGCCGTGTTGCCTTCAAACGCCAGCATGTTATCCCAGTCGAAGATATAGTCGGTGGTGCGGTTCTTGGAGAGATCCGCGTATTTCACCGCACCGATACCCACGGCGTTGGCCAGTTTTTCCAGCTCATCGGCAGGCATGTCCGGGTTCTTCTCGGCCACCAGACGGCGGGCGCGTTCCAGCGCTTCGTCCAGCAGGTCGGACAGCTTCACGGTACCGCCAGCACGGGTTTTGAACGGCTTGCCGTCTTTACCCAGCATCATGCCGAACATGTGGTGTTCCAGCGGCACGCAATCTGGCACGTAACCGGCTTTACGCACGATGGTCCACGCCTGCATCAGGTGCTGGTGCTGACGGGAGTCGATGTAGTACAGCACGCGGTCAGCATGCAGCGTCTCGTAACGGTATTTCGCACAGGCGATGTCAGTGGTGGTGTAGAGGTAGCCGCCATCCTTTTTCTGGATGATCACGCCCATCGGTTCGCCTTCCTTGTTTTTATACTCATCAAGGAACACCACCGTTGCGCCTTCGCTCTCTACCGCCAGGTTTTTCGCTTTCAGGTCAGCCACAATGCCGGGCAGCATTGGGTTGTAGAGGCTTTCACCCATCACGTCGTCACGGGTCAGGGTGACGTTCAGACGGTTATAGGTCAGCTGGTTCTGAGACATGGTGATGTCGACCAGCTTGCGCCACATTTCGAGGAAGTATTGGTCGCCGCCCTGCAGTTTTACCACATAGCTGCGCGCGCGCTCGGCAAAGGCTTCGTCTTCGTCGTAGTGCTTTTTAGCTTCGCGGTAGAACCCTTCCAGGTCCGCTAGCGCCATTTCACCGGCGTTTTCCTGCTGCTGTTTTTCCAGGTAAGCAATCAGCATGCCGAACTGGGTACCCCAGTCGCCCACGTGGTTCGCGCGGATCACCTTGTGGCCGAGGAACTCGAGCGTGCGCACCGCGGCATCACCGATGATGGTGGAGCGCAGGTGGCCAACGTGCATCTCTTTCGCCACGTTCGGGGCAGAGTAGTCGATCACGACGGTCTGCGCCTCCGGCTGGGAAACGCCCAGACGGTCAGATTTCAGCGCCGCGTCAACGTGGCTTGCCAGGAATGCAGGCTCAAGGAAGATGTTGATAAAGCCCGGACCGGCGATTTCGGTTTTGCTGGCAATGCCGGAAAGATCCAGATGCGTCAGTACCTGCTCAGCGAGCTGTCGCGGCGGCATGCCCAGTTTTTTAGCCACTGCCATCACGCCATTAGCCTGATAGTCGCCAAACTGTACTTTTGCTGACTGACGAACCTGCGGTTCGCAATCCGCAGGCGCGCCTGCGGCAATCAGTGCCTGACTGACTTTTTCGGAGAGAAGAGCCTGAATATTCACCTGGATACCTTACGTTTTTGATGCGGGCTTACAACCGCCCGCGCCAGTTAAAGAATTTAGGGCGGGAGTATACTGCAAATGCCCTCTGGCGTCAGCATTGCGGGGCCTGAAGATTGCTCAGAATCCAGGCGGTGAAGGTGTGCATAATCATGCAGTCGCAAAAAGCCAGATTCTGCGGTTGGTCAAAACAGGGCAACAGAGTAAATTAGCGGCTTTGCGACATGAAAAGAGAGTGACCTATGGCGAACTGGCAATCCATTGACGAACTGCATGATATTTCCGCAGATATACCGCGCTTCACCCAGGCGTTCACAGATCTTGCCACCCGTCTCGGTCTGGATATCGCGCCGCTTGAGGCCGATCACATCTCTTTGCGCTGTCATCAGAATGCCACGGCCGAGCGCTGGCGTCGCGGGTTCGAACGGTGCGGCGAGTTGCTCTCCGAGAACATCATTAATGGTCGCCCGATTTGCCTGTTTAAGTTGCATGATCCGGTGAACGTGGCGCACTGGCAGTTCAGCGTGGTTGAACTGCCGTGGCCGGGCGAGAAACGCTATCCGCACGAAGGCTGGGAGCATATCGAAATTGTCCTGCCGGGTGAGCCGGAAACGTTGAACGCGCGCGCGCTGGCCCTCCTTTCCGACGAAGGCTTAAGCAAGCCGGGAATTTTTGTGAAGACGAGTTCACCCAAAGGCGAGCGCGAGCGGTTACCTAACCCGACGCTGGCCGTCACTGACGGACAGGTCACGGTGAAGTTTCATCCGTGGACCATTGAGCAGATCGTTGCCAGCGAAGCGTAAGAGATGTGAGTTCACGCCGGGACTGAAAACGGACGGCGTGTCATGATGTTTCGTTTAGTGGAATTTCAGGAGGATTAAATGGCGCTGCTGGAGATTTGTTGTTACAGCGTGGAGTGTGCCGTGACCGCGCAAAAGCACGGTGCTGACCGCATTGAACTGTGCGCGGCACCCAAAGAGGGCGGCCTGACGCCGTCTTACGGCGTGTTGAAGTCTGCCCGTCAGGCCGTCACCATTCCCGTTCACCCGATTATTCGTCCGCGCGGCGGTGATTTTTGTTACACGGCGGGCGAGTTCAGTGCCATGCTTGATGATATCGCGCTCGTTCGGGACCTCGGGTTTCCAGGGCTGGTGACCGGCCTGCTGGATGAAGACGGCAACATCGATATACCGCGCATGCGTCAGATTATGAGCGCCGCGCAGGGGCTGGCCGTCACTTTTCATCGCGCATTTGATATGTGTAAAGATCCGCTTCAGGCCTTTGAAACGCTTGGAGAACTTGGCGTGGCGCGCATCCTGACATCGGGTCAGCAGGCGTCAGCTGAAAAAGGACTGCAATTAATTACGGAACTAAAAGCACATTCCGGTGTTCCAATAATAATGGCGGGTGCGGGAGTCCGCGCCAGCAATCTGGAACGGTTTTTAAACGCCGGGGTAGAAGAGCTGCACAGCTCCGCGGGTAAATGGATACCTTCGCCCATGCGTTATCGCAATACAGGATTGTCAATGTCGACGGATGCTGAAGCGGATGAGTATTCACGCTATGGCGTAGAGGGAGAGTCGGTTGCGGAAATGAAGTCGCTGATTGAGCGCCATCACGTGTAGCAACGTACCGATTTTTACCGCGCATCATGTCGCCCAATATGATGCTTGCTTGTACCAGGCCCCTGCAATTTCAACAGGGGCCTTTTTTTGTCTTTCATGTTTCAAGCCGCAGCTGCGTTAGCCGCCTCGCTCACCCCGTTCACTTACTGATGTAAGCTCCCGGGGATTCGCTGCGTTGCCGCCTTGCTGCAACTTGAACTATTTCTGAGAAAACGTGCTACGAGTAGGCCGGGTAAGGCGTAGCCGCCACCCGGCTAAAAGGCTACGGCTTAGTCGCAACCAACACCGCACGCATCGGGGCCGGATAGCCTTCGATGGTTTTGCTGTGGTCGGCCGGGTCGAGGAACTGCTCCAGCGATTCGGTGATCATCCAGTCGGTGCGGCGCTGTTCCTCGAGCGAGGTCACGCTGACGTCGGCAATCCGCACATCCACAAACCCGCACTTCTCCAGCCAGTTCTTCAGCGCCAGCGCGGAAGGGATGAAGTAAACGTTGCGCATCTGCGCGTAGCGATCGCCCGGGACCAGAACGGCATGTTCATCGCCTTCAATCACCAGCGTTTCCAGCACCAGCTCGCCGCCGCTGACCAACTGATCCTTCAGTTGCCACAGGTGTTCAAGCGGGGAACGACGGTGGTACAGCACGCCCATGGAGAAGACGGTATCAAAGGCTTTCAGGGCAGGGAGTTGTTCAATGCCCAGCGGCAACAGTTGCGCGCGCTGGTCGTTACCCAGCAGCTTGCGCACCGCTTCAAACTGGCACAGGAACAGCTGCATCGGGTCAATACCGACCGCCAGATGCGCCCCCGCGCCAATCATGCGCCACATGTGGTAACCACTGCCGCAGCCCACGTCCAGTATGGTACGTCCGGTCAGGTCGGAAAGGTGGGGCAGAACGCGATCCCATTTCCAGTCCGAGCGCCATTCGGTATTGATGTTCACGCCGTAAAGTGAAAACGGCCCTTTGCGCCACGGCATCAGGTTACGCATCAGCGTTTCGATGCGGTTGATCTGTCCGGCCGGAAGCGGCTCTTCGCTCTCGGCGGTTACGCTGTGGAGAAGATCCAGACGATGCGGGGTCAGTTCGGGCAGAAACTCCACCGCATTTGACCACTGCTTTAACAGGCCGTGCTGCTGATCGCGCTGCCAGGCGGCAATCTGCGCGGGCAAGGTTTCCAGCCAGTGGGAGAGCTGGTTTTTGGCAATCAGCTGATAGAAGTTGCTGAATTCGATCATGCGGATTCTCCCGCTTTCAGCGCCACCAGAGAGCCAAAGTTAAAGCACTGGAACCACAGTTCGCTGTGCTCAAACCCGGCTTTGCGCAGGCGCGCTTTGTGGGTTTCTACGGAATCCGTCAGCATTACGTTTTCAAGCATGCTGCGCTTCTGGCTGATCTCCAGCTCGCTGTAGCCGTTCGCGCGTTTGAAATCGTGGTGCATATTGAACAGCAGTTCGCCAACCTCGGCATCTTCGAAGCTGAATTTCTCCGAGAGCACCAGCGCGCCGCCGGGATTCAGCCCCTGATAAATTTTGTCCAGCAGCAGCTGACGGTCTTCAGGCACCAGGAACTGCAGGGTGAAATTCAGCACCACCATCGACGCGTTATTGATCTCAATCTCGCGGATATCGCCTTCCACCACGTCTACCGGAACAGGGGCTTTATACGCATCAATATGGCGACGGCAGCGCTCAACCATCGCCGGGGAGTTATCGACGGCAATGATTCGGCAGCCTTCGTGGTGAATGTTACGACGAACCGACAGCGTTGCCGCGCCGAGCGAGCAGCCCAGGTCATAGACCTGCGTGCCGGGTTGAACGAAGCGCTCAGCCAGCATGCCGATCATAGAGATAATATTGGAATAACCGGGAACAGAGCGCTGGATCATATCCGGGAAGACTTCGGCTACCCGTTCATCGAAGGTCCAGTCGCCCAGGCTGGCGATAGGCGCGGAAAAAAGCGTGTCGCGATCTGACATAACGTAAAAATCCGGGAAAAATAAAGTGGCGTATTGTGCGCTAATGGAGGGAGAAAACCAACTCCCACGGCATATACCACAGGTTAGCCAGCACCATCAGCAAAAGCGAACACCAGGTCGCACTCATGCCGGAACGACGCCAGCGGATTAAGCGGTGGTGAAAACCATAATAGTGCATCAGGCGGCCAGCAATAAGAAGCAGGCCACAGATGTGCACCATCCAGGTTTCTGCGCCATTCATCTCCATAAACAGCAGCAGGATTAAGGCTGCGGGGATGTATTCGACCGCGTTGCCATGAATACGGATAGCGCTTTGTAGCTCGGAAAATCCGCCGTCACCGTAAGAGACGCGGTACAGCGTTCTGAGGCGCACAACATCAAATGAAAACTTAATCAGCAGTAATGCACCTAACACCGCATACAGCGCGCTGACCATACAAACTCCCTGTTTTTGGCAGATGGCACTTCACTATGATAGGGGGTGATATCAGAAAAGAGAAGATTGTTGTGGGATGGAAGGGGCGCTGCCCACGGACGGCACCGCAGCCTGCAAGGCCTGCCACAGAGCATCGACCAGTTCGGGCGCCTGGGCGATATCCGGCGTATGCAAAAAGAGATACGGCGTGGTGGTGTGTTCCCACTTCGCTAACGTTTGCAGCCAGACGGCGAACATCGCCTGATTTTGCTGCATGTTATCGCTGCCGATATACCTGACCATTGGGTTATGCGCGGTCACGATGGCGTGGACCGGCACTTTCGGTTTTTTACGCTGAGCTTCAACGATGGCTTCGCTATGGGGGACAGCGCTGTGCACCGGCCGGCTATCGAGGATCACCCGGTTAACGGAACGCTCAAGCAGGCCGCGGTTGAGCGCTTTTTCTGCTTCGCCCTTCGCAAAAAATTCAGGATGCCTGACTTCAACGCCGTAGGTGAATTCGCGGGGCAGGGCATCCAGGAACTGCCAGAGCGCAGGCAAATCGCGCGGGCCAAACGTGGCGGGTAGCTGGATCCAGTACTGACCGATGCGGTTCGCCAGCGGCGACATGCGCGTAAAAAATTCTTCGGTCAAATCCCCGCAGTTGCGCAGCGCGGCCTGGTGGGAAATGGTGGCCGGAAACTTGAAGCAGAAGCGGAAGTCGTCGGTCGTTTGTTCCCGCCAGCGCGCAACAATCTCGGCTTTGGGGAGCGCATACAGGGTGGTGTTACCCTCGACACAGTTGAAGTGCCGGGCATACTCCTCAAGGCTGGTGATGCCAAGGCGCACCCATTTCGGGTGCGACCACTGGGGCAGGCCGACATACATCATAGCGCGCTGACAATCTCATCCGTGCTGCGCACGCGGCCGATGCGCGGGAAGATATGGGTCATGCTGCCCTGGTGCTGTTCCGCGGAGGCCGCGCTGCAGGCATCTTCGGCAATCACCAGGTTAAAGCCCAGCTCCCACGCGTTGCGGGCGGTAGACTCCACGCCGATGTTGGTGGAAATGCCGCACAGGACAATGGTGTCGATGCCGCGACGGCGGAGCTGTAGCTCGAGATCGGTACCGTAAAATGCGCCCCACTGGCGTTTGGTCACTTCAATATCGCTGTCGCGTTTGCCGAGTGCGGCCGGGTACGTCCACCAGTTTTCCGGCAGGGCGCGTGCAGGGACCTGGGCATCAACGGGCTGTTTTAACGCTTCGGCGTAATCAGCGGACCAGCCGACGCGCACCATGACAACAGGCGCACCGCTGGCACGACATGTTTCCGCCAGGCGAGCAGCGCGGCTGACCACATCATCCGCAGTATGCGGGCCACCGGCGAAGGGCAGAATGCCTTCCTGTAAATCAATCACAACAAGTGCGGTTTTACTGGCATCAAGTGTTAACATCGTTACTCCCGTTAAATGAATCACTTCCAGACACCTTACGACGTGATGGCCTGTTCCTGGGCGGATAATTTTGTTAATTTTTGTGAGAATGCGCAATAAGAGTGCAGCAAACGACCGCCTGGCCGTGGTTCGCTCTTATCGTCCGGCGGAATTTCCAGTATAATAGCCGCCTTTTTTCATCCAGTTGTGACATACAGAAAGCTGCGACATAGTAGCCTGCATACCAGGCGACATTTAGCCTGCGGCTAATTAAGGGATATCTCATGCGTACAGAATATTGCGGGCAGCTGCGTCAGTCCCACGTCGGACAGCAGGTAACCCTGTGTGGTTGGGTCAATCGTCGTCGTGATCTTGGTAGCCTTATCTTCATCGATATGCGCGACCGCGAAGGTATCGTTCAGGTGTTCTTCGATCCGGATCGCGCAGATGCGTTGAAGCTGGCCTCCGAGCTGCGTAATGAGTTCTGCATTCAGGTTACCGGCACCGTGCGCGCGCGTGACGAGAAAAACGTCAACGCCGACATGGCGACGGGTGCCATCGAAGTGCTGGCGTCCGATCTGGTGATCATCAACCGTGCAGAAGCGCTGCCGCTGGACTCCAACCACGTCAACACTGAAGAAGCGCGTCTGAAATACCGCTACCTGGATCTGCGTCGTCCGGAAATGGCTCAGCGCCTGAAAACCCGTGCGAAAATCACCAGCCTGGTGCGTCGCTTTATGGATGACCACGGTTTCCTCGACATCGAAACCCCGATGCTGACCAAAGCCACGCCGGAAGGCGCGCGCGATTACCTGGTCCCATCCCGCGTTCATAAAGGCAAATTCTACGCGCTGCCGCAGTCTCCACAGCTGTTCAAACAGCTGCTGATGATGTCCGGCTTCGATCGCTACTATCAGATTGTTAAATGCTTCCGCGACGAAGACCTGCGCGCTGACCGCCAGCCAGAATTTACCCAGATCGATGTGGAAACCTCCTTCATGACCGCCGAGCAGGTGCGTGAAGTGATGGAAGCCCTGGTGCGTAGCCTGTGGAACGACGTGAAAGGCGTTGAGCTGGGCGATTTCCCTATCATGACCTTCGCTGAAGCCGAGCGTCGTTACGGCTCCGACAAACCAGACCTGCGTAACCCGATGGAGCTGGTGGACGTAGCAGACCTGGTGAAAGGCGTTGAGTTTGCTGTCTTCGCTGGCCCGGCTAACGATCCTAAAGGCCGCGTAGCAGCGCTGCGTGTACCGGGTGGTGCTGCCCTGAGCCGCAAGCAGATCGACGACTACGGCAACTTCATCAAGATCTACGGCGCGAAAGGTCTGGCCTATATTAAAGTGACCGAGCGCGCGAAAGGTCTGGAAGGCATCACCAGCCCGGTAGCGAAATTCCTGAACGCGGACATCGTGGAAGCGATCCTTGAGCGCACCGGCGCGCAGGACGGCGACATGATCTTCTTCGGCGCAGACAACAAGAAAGTCGTGGCGGATGCGATGGGCGCGCTGCGTCTGAAGCTCGGCAAAGACCTGAGCCTGACCGACGAAAACAAATGGGCGCCGCTGTGGGTTATCGACTTCCCAATGTTTGAAGACGACGGTGAAGGCGGCCTGACCGCAATGCATCACCCGTTCACCTCGCCAAAAGACATGACGGCGGCAGAGCTGAAAGCGGCACCGGAAGATGCGGTCGCGAACGCTTATGACATGGTTATCAACGGCTACGAAGTGGGCGGTGGTTCCGTGCGTATTCACAGCGGCGAAATGCAGCAGACCGTGTTCGGCATTCTGGGCATCAACGAGCAGGAGCAGCGCGAGAAGTTTGGCTTCCTGCTGGACGCCCTGAAATACGGTACGCCGCCGCACGCGGGTCTGGCCTTCGGTCTTGACCGACTGACCATGCTGCTGACCGGCACCGATAACATTCGTGATGTTATTGCCTTCCCGAAAACCACTGCCGCAGCGTGTCTGATGACCGAAGCGCCAAGCTTTGCCAACCCGGCCTCTCTGGCCGAGCTGGGCATTGAAGTGGTGAAGAAGGAAGAGAAAAACTGATATGGCATATAAGCTTCCCGTTTCGGTCCTGGTGGTCATTTATGCAGAAGACACGAAGCGGGTGCTGATGTTGCAGCGGCGCGATGACCCTGATTTCTGGCAGTCGGTAACAGGCAGTCTGGAAGAGGGGGAAACCGCGTTGCAGGCCGCCGCGCGCGAAGTAAAGGAAGAGGTCACCATTGACGTTGCCCGCGAGCAACTGACCCTGAAGGACTGCCAGCGCACGGTGGAGTTTGAAATTTTTAGCCATTTACGTCATCGCTACGCGCCGGGTACCGAGCGCAATACGGAGTCGTGGTTCTGTCTCGCGCTCCCCCATGAACGGGAGATCGTGTTTACCGAACACCTGACCTACCGCTGGGTGAATGCGGCGGACGCCGCCGCACTGACCAAGTCGTGGAGCAACCGGCAGGCGATTGAAGAATTTGTAATTAACGCAGCCTGAGAAGGCGCGATTTTTGGAGAACTTTTTATGGCAGGTCATAGTAAGTGGGCCAACACCAAACACCGCAAAGCGGCACAGGATGCCAAGCGCGGTAAGATCTTTACCAAAATCATTCGCGAGCTGGTGACGGCAGCGCGTCTGGGCGGCGGCGACCCGGCTTCTAACCCGCGTCTGCGCGCGGCGGTAGATAAAGCGCTGTCAAACAACATGACGCGTGACACCCTGAACCGTGCTATCGCACGTGGCGTCGGCGGTGATGAAGACGCGAACATGGAAACCATCATTTATGAAGGTTACGGCCCTGGTGGTACTGCGGTGATGGTTGAGTGTCTGTCCGACAACCGTAACCGTACCGTTGCGGAAGTGCGCCACGCGTTCACCAAAACCGGTGGCAACCTGGGCACCGACGGTTCCGTGGCTTACCTGTTCAGCAAAAAAGGCGTCATCTCCTTCGAGAAAGGCGACGAAGATGCGATCATGGAAGCGGCGCTGGAAGCCGGTGCGGAAGACGTAGTGACCTTCGATGACGGCGCTATCGACGTTTATACCGCGTGGGAAGAGATGGGTGCCGTGCGCGACGCGCTGGAAGCGGCTGGCCTGAAAGCGGACAACGCTGAAGTGTCCATGATCCCGTCTACCAAAGCGGACATGGATGCGGAAACGGCACCGAAACTGCTGCGTCTGATCGACATGCTCGAAGACTGCGACGACGTGCAGGAAGTGTACCACAACGGTGAAATCTCTGATGAGGTTGCAGCGACTCTCTGATGAGAGCCTGTAAATCGTTTACGGGAGACGCGTGATGTCGATTATTCTCGGGATTGACCCAGGCTCACGCGTCACCGGTTATGGCGTTATCCGTCAGGTGGGACGCCAGTTAACCTACCTGGGCAGCGGCTGTATTCGCACCAAAGTGGACGATCTTCCTTCGCGCCTGAAGCTCATTTATGCGGGCGTGTCGGAAATCATCACCCAGTTTCAGCCGGACTATTTCGCCATCGAGCAGGTCTTTATGGCGAAAAACGCCGATTCAGCGCTAAAGCTCGGTCAGGCGCGCGGTGTCGCCATCGTCGCTGCCGTGAACCAGGATTTGCCGGTATTCGAATACGCGGCACGTCAGGTCAAGCAGACGGTGGTGGGCATTGGGAGCGCGGAGAAAAGCCAGGTGCAGCATATGGTGCGTACCTTGCTGAAGCTTCCCGCGAACCCGCAGGCCGATGCCGCCGATGCGCTGGCTATTGCGATTACCCACTGTCACGTCAGCCAGAATGCGATGCAAATGAGCGAGTCGCGGCTCAATCTGGCGCGAGGCAGGTTACGATAATCAGAAATCAGGCTGGATAAACATCCAGCCTTTTTTTATTATGTCGGCAGTTAATTTCTCCCAGAACGCAGGAGCGTCACGTGATAGGCAGACTCAGAGGCATCATCATTGAAAAACAACCCCCGTTAGTGCTGCTGGAAGTGGGTGGCGTGGGCTATGAAGTCCATATGCCGATGACCTGCTTCTACGAGCTGCCGGACGCGGGCAAAGAGGCGATTGTCTTTACCCAGTTTGTGGTGCGTGAAGATGCCCAGCTGCTGTACGGCTTCAATAACAAACAGGAACGGACCCTGTTCCGCGAGCTGATTAAAACCAACGGCGTTGGTCCGAAGCTGGCGCTGGCGATTTTGTCCGGCATGTCGGCACCACAGTTTGTGAATGCCGTTGAGCGCGAAGATCCTGCGGCGCTGATTAAGCTCCCGGGCATTGGTAAGAAAACCGCCGAGCGCCTGATTGTCGAGATGAAAGACCGCTTTAAAGGTCTGCATGGCGATCTGTTCACTCCGGCTGCCGATTTGGTACTGACCTCTCCTGGCGGCCCTGCGACCGATGATGACGCCGAGCAGGAAGCGGTTGCCGCGCTGGTGGCGCTGGGCTATAAACCTCAGGAGGCCAGCCGTATGGTGAGCAAAATTGCCAGGCCGGACGCCAGCAGTGAAACCCTGATTCGTGAAGCGCTGCGCGCTGCATTGTGAGGTAAAGGATGATTGAAGCAGACCGCCTGGTGTCGGCAGGCACTATTCAGGCAGATGACGTGGTGGACCGCGCGATCCGCCCAAAACTGCTTGATGAGTATATCGGCCAGCCGCAGGTTCGTTCCCAGATGGAGATTTTCATCCAGGCGGCAAAGCTGCGCGGCGATGCGCTCGATCACCTGCTGATTTTTGGCCCTCCCGGTTTAGGCAAAACCACGCTGGCGAATATCGTCGCCAATGAGATGGGCGTCAACCTGCGCACCACCTCCGGCCCCGTGCTGGAGAAGGCGGGCGATCTCGCGGCGATGCTGACCAACCTCGAACCGCATGACGTGCTGTTTATCGATGAGATCCACCGCCTGTCACCGGTGGTGGAGGAAGTGCTCTATCCGGCGATGGAAGATTACCAGCTGGATATCATGATCGGTGAAGGCCCGGCCGCGCGCTCTATCAAAATCGATCTGCCGCCGTTTACCCTGATTGGCGCCACCACCCGCGCCGGCTCGTTGACCTCTCCGCTGCGCGACCGTTTCGGCATCGTGCAGCGTCTCGAGTTTTACCAGGTGGCGGATCTCCAGCACATCGTTGGCCGTAGCGCCCGCTATATGGGGCTCGAAATGAGCGAAGAGGGCGCGTTTGAAGTGGCGAAGCGTTCCCGCGGTACGCCGCGTATCGCCAACCGCCTGCTGCGCCGCGTGCGTGACTTTGCCGAGGTGAAGCACGATGGCTCGATTTCCGCGGAGATCGCCGCTCAGGCGCTGGATATGCTGAACGTTGATGCCGAAGGCTTTGACTATATGGACCGTAAACTGCTGCTGGCGGTGCTGGATAAGTTCTTTGGCGGCCCGGTCGGGCTGGATAACCTGGCTGCGGCTATTGGGGAAGAGCGTGAGACGATTGAAGATGTGCTGGAGCCGTATCTGATTCAGCAGGGCTTTCTGCAACGCACCCCGCGTGGACGTATGGCAACGGTGAGGGCGTGGAATCATTTCGGCATTACGCCACCGGCAATGCCGTAAATCGTGCCGGATGACGGTTTCGGATGGTTTTGTAGCCCCGGTAAGCGAAGCGCCACCGGGGACATACCCGCTACTGTGCGGTCTTCTTCATCATACTGAAGATAAACAATACCGCTGCACTTAGCACCACTGACGGCCCCGCAGGCGTGTCATAGAACGCCGAGAAGGTTAACCCACCCGTTACCGCAATCATTCCGATAATCACGGCTATGCCGGCCATCTGCTCCGGCGTACGGGCAAAACGACGCGCCGTGGCAGCAGGGATGATCAGCAGCGACGTAATAATCAGCGCGCCGACAAACTTCATTGCGACACCAATCGTTAACGCCGTCACCAGCATCAGCAGCAGTTTTACGCGCTGCAGCTTCACGCCGTCGACAAAGGCCAGATCAGGACTGACGGTCATGGCCAGTAAATTCCGCCACTGCCAGAGCAGTATAGCGAGCACCACCACCACGCCAACGGCGATAGCGATAAGATCTTCCGGCGTCACGGCCAGCAGGTCGCCGAAGAGGTAGGCCATCAGATCCACGCGGATTTTCGACATCAGGCTGACCACCACAAGGCCCAGAGACAGGGCACTGTGCGCCATAATGCCAAGCAGCGTATCAATGGCGAGGTGAGGGCGCTTTTCCAGCCAGACCAGACCGGCGGCCAGCAGCAACGTGACCACAATCACCGCGTAGAAGGGGTTTACATCCAGCAGCAGACCAAAGGCAACGCCCAGCAGAGACGCGTGCGCCAGGGTATCGCCAAAATAGGACATTCTGCGCCAGACAACAAACGAGCCGAGTGGACCCGCGGCGCAGGCAAGCATAATCCCGGCCAGCCAGCCGGGCAGTAACAGTTCAATCATGAGTGTCCATTTCCCCGGCGCAGTACGATTCGTCCCTGTAAATCATGGCGATGATTATGATGATGACGGTAAATACCCAGCTGTTCAGCGCCGCGGGGGCCGAACATGGAGATAAATTCCGGGTGCATTGACACCACTTCAGGCGTACCGGAGCAGCAGATATGGTGGTTAAGACACAGCACTTCGTCGGTTTTTGCCATCACCAGATGGAGATCGTGAGACACCATCAGCACGGCGCAATCAAGCTCCCGACGTAGCTGGTCGATCAAATCATAAAGCGCTACCTGACCATTCACATCCACACCCTGAGTTGGCTCATCCAGTACCAGCAGCTGCGGGCTGCTCAGCAGCGCGCGGGCAAGTAAAACACGCTGAGTTTCACCGCCGGACAGTTTTTGCAGTGGCGCATCGACAAGATGGCCCGCCTGCACGCGTTTCAGCGCCGGGAGAATATCGGCTTTACGGGTGCCGGGGCGCAGACGCAGGAAACGGCTGACTGTCAGCGGCAGCGTGGCGTCGAGGTGAAGTTTTTGCGGCACATAGCCAACACGCAATTTTTCCTCGCGCTTAATCACGCCTTCATCGGGTGCGACCAGACCCAGCACCACGCGCACCAGGGTGGATTTGCCTGCGCCATTGGGGCCGAGCAGCGTCAGAATTTTGCCGGGCTTCAGATCGAGCGACACGTCAGAGAGGACGCGGCGCTGCCCGAATGAGACCGAAATATTTTCAAGAGAAACCAATGTCGTCATGTCATTTTAAGCTTGAAGAAGTCAACGAATGTTATAATATCACATTCCACGCATTCACTACGATGATTAGTCGCATTATGTTACATAAAAATACGCTTCTTTTCGCAGCATTATCCGCTGCCCTTTGGGGTACAACCGCACAAGATGTTAACGCTGCGGTTGTCGCTTCGCTTAAACCACTCGGTTTCATCGCGTCCGCCATTGCCGACGGGGTAACGGAAACCCAGGTTCTGCTCCCTGATGGTGCATCCGAGCATGACTATTCCCTGCGTCCGTCAGATGTAAAACGCTTACAAAACGCGGACTTAGTTGTCTGGATTGGTCCGGAAATGGAAGCGTTCATGCAGAAGTCAGCAAAACAGGTTGCTGGCGAAAAACAGGTCGCGATTGCCGAACTCGCCGGCGTGAAACCGTTGCTCATGAAAGGGGCGGATGACGACGGCGACGAACATGACCATCATGCCGCAGACGGCGAAAAAGGTGATGGAGATCACCATCACGGCGAGTACAACATGCATCTTTGGTTATCCCCAGAGATAGCGCGGCTTTCAGCGGTTGCAATCCACGACAAATTAGTGGAACTTATGCCGCAAAGTCGAGCCAAACTAGACGCCAACCTGAAGGATTTTGAGGCACAATTAGCCGCAACCGATAAGCAGGTTGGTAATGAGCTCGCACCGTTGAAAGGTAAAGGGTATTTCGTTTTTCATGACGCCTACGGCTATTACGAAAAACACTACGGTTTGACCCCACTGGGCCACTTCACCGTCAACCCTGAAATTCAGCCTGGTGCGCAGCGTTTACATGAAATCAGAACACAGTTGGTTGAGCAGAAAGCGACATGCGTTTTTGCTGAGCCACAGTTCAGGCCAGCGGTCGTAGAAGCCGTGGCCAGGGGAACATCCGTGCGCATGGGAACCCTTGACCCGCTAGGTACGAATATCCAGTTGAGCAAAGCGAGCTACTCGCAGTTCCTCAGCCAACTGGCGAACCAGTATGCGAGCTGCCTGAAAGGAGATTAACGAGGAAGTGAATACGTGCAACAGATAGCCCGCTCTGTCGCCCTGGCATTTAACAATCTGCCACGACCCCACCGCGTTATGCTGGGGTCGCTTACAGTTCTCACCTTAGCGGTCGCCGTCTGGCGGCCCTATGTTTACCACCCGAGTTCTGCCCCTATCATTAAAACCATTGAGCTTGAAAAGAGCGAAATCCGTTCTTTGCTGCCTGAAGCCAGTGAGCCTATCGACCAGGCGGCTCAGGAAGATGAAGCTATCCCGCAGGATGAGCTGGACGATAAAACCGAGAACGAGGCGGGTATCCACGAATATGTTGTCTCTACCGGGGATACGCTGAGCAGCGTGCTGAACCAGTACGGCATCGACATGGGCAATATCAGCCAGCTGGCGGCTGCGGATAAAGATCTTCGCAACCTGAAAATCGGACAACAGCTCTCCTGGACACTAACGGCGGATGGCGATCTCCAGCGTCTGACCTGGGAAATGTCCCGCCGCGAAACCCGTACCTACGATCGCACTGCAAACGGTTTCAAGATGACCAGCGAAATGCAGAAGGGCGACTGGGTTAACAGCGTTCTGAAAGGCACCGTGGGCGCGAGCTTTGTCTCCAGCGCGCGCGATGCAGGCTTGACCAGCGCTGAAATCAGCTCGGTGATCAAAGCCATGCAGTGGCAGATGGATTTCCGCAAGCTGAAGAAGGGCGATGAGTTCTCCGTCCTGATGTCCCGCGAAATGCTGGACGGCAAGCGCGAGCAAAGCCAGCTGCTGGGCGTACGTCTGCGCTCCGAGGGCAAAGATTACTACGCGATTCGTGCCGAAGACGGTAAGTTCTATGACCGCACCGGTACGGGCCTTGCAAAAGGCTTCCTGCGCTTCCCGACGGCAAAACAGTTCCGCGTCTCCTCTAACTTTAATCCGCGTCGTCTGAACCCGGTAACCGGCCGCGTCGCGCCGCACCGTGGCGTTGACTTTGCCATGCCGCAGGGCACGCCGGTACTGGCGGTAGGGGATGGCGAAGTGGTGGTGGCCAAGCGTAGCGGTGCCGCCGGATATTATGTCGCGGTACGTCATGGCCGCACTTATACGACCCGCTACATGCACCTGCGTAAGCTGCTGGTCAAACCGGGCCAGAAGGTGAAGCGTGGTGACCGTATCGCGATCTCCGGCAATACCGGACGCTCTACCGGCCCGCACCTGCACTATGAAGTGTGGATCAACCAACAGGCCGTGAACCCGCTGACGGCGAAACTGCCGCGCACCGAAGGCCTGACAGGTAAAGATCGTACTGATTATCTGGCGCAGGTGAAAGAGGTGATGCCGCAGCTGAGCTTAAACTAAGCCCTCTGTTTTTGTTAAAAAAGCCGGCGCATACTGACGCCGGCTTTTTCTTTTGTGCGTGGACGACTGCCTCGCTACACTATCTGAATAAAATTTTGCGTCATCAGACCCTGGATCCAGCATGGAAACCAAAAAAAACAATATTGAATACATTCCTGAGTTTGAAAAATCCTTCCGCCATCCGCGCAACTGGGGCGCCTGGCTTGGTGTTTACGCTTTTGCGGGGATGGCGATGCTGCCTGCCTCTGTTCGCGATCCCGTTCTGGGGAAAATTGGCCGTCTGGCCGGGCGTTTGGGCAAGAGCGCCCGCCGCCGCGCGCAGATCAACCTTTACTACTGTTTTCCTGAGAAAAGCGACGCCGAGCGCGAGGCAATCATTGATGAGATGTATACCACCGCCCCGCAGGCAATGGCTATGATGGCTGAACTGGCGCTGAAAGGGCCGGATAAAATCGTCGATCGCGTTGACTGGAAAGGTCTGGACATTATCGAGGAGATGCGCCGCAATGACGAGAAAGTCATTTTCCTTGTCCCCCACGGCTGGGGTGTTGATATTCCGGCGATGCTGATGGCGTCTCAGGGCCAGAAAATGGCGGCGATGTTCCATAACCAGGGAAACAAAATCTACGATTTTGTCTGGAATACGGTGCGTCGTCGTTTTGGCGGACGTTTGCATGCGCGTAACGATGGCATTAAACCCTTCATTCAGTCGGTGCGTCAGGGGTACTGGGGATACTATCTGCCGGATCAGGACCACGGCCCCGAGCACAGCGAGTTTGTCGACTTCTTTGCGACCTATAAAGCGACGCTCCCCGCGATTGGCCGCCTGATGAAAGTCTGTCGTGCCCGCGTGATCCCGCTATTCCCGGTCTATGATGGCAAAACGCATCGTCTGAGCATTGAGGTCCGTCCGCCGATGGATGATCTGCTGACCGCTGACGACCACACGATCGCGCGTCGGATGAACGAAGAGGTGGAAATCCTGGTGGGGCCGCATGCCGAACAGTACACGTGGATCCTGAAGCTGCTTAAAACGCGTAAGCCGGGTGAAACAGAGCCCTATAAACGCAAAGAGCTTTATCCGAGGAAATAAAAAAAAGCCCTCTCCATATGGAGAGGGCTTTTTAACACAGCCGTTATTACTCGACGGTCATAACGCGCGTGGTGTTGGTTGAGCCGATGGTGCTCATCACGTCGCCCTGGGTCACAATGACGATATCACCGGATACCAGATAGCCTTTGTCGCGCAGCAGGTTTACGGCATCGTGCGCCGCAGCTACGCCGTCATTGGTGCTGTCGAAGTGAACCGGCGTCACGCCGCGGTACAGCGCGGTCAGGTTCAGCGTACGTTCGTGACGGGACATGGCGAAGATCGGCAGACCAGAGCTGATACGAGAGGTCATCAGCGCGGTGCGGCCAGATTCGGTCATGGTGATGATCGCGGTAACGCCCTTCAGATGGTTTGCCGCGTACATCGCTGACATCGCAATCGCTTCTTCCACGTTGTCAAACTGCACGTCCAGACGGTGTTTAGAGACGTTGATGCTTGGGATCTTTTCAGCGCCCAGGCAGACGCGCGCCATGGCGGCCACGGTTTCTGCCGGATACTGGCCTGCAGCGGTTTCAGCAGAGAGCATCACCGCATCGGTACCGTCCAGCACGGCGTTAGCCACGTCCATGACTTCTGCACGGGTTGGCATTGGGTTGGTGATCATCGATTCCATCATCTGAGTGGCTGTGATCACCGCGCGGTTCAGCTGACGTGCGCGACGGATCAGCGCTTTCTGGATCCCTACCAGCTCAGGGTCGCCAATTTCCACGCCCAGGTCACCACGCGCAACCATCACCACGTCGGACGCGAGGATCACATCGTCCATGGCATCTTGATCGCAAACGGCTTCCGCGCGTTCAACTTTCGCGACGATTTTAGCATCGCAGCCTGCATCACGCGCCAGACGACGCGCATAGTTCAGATCTTCGCCGCAGCGCGGGAAGGAGACCGCCAGGTAGTCAACGCCGATCAGCGCAGCCGTCACGATGTCCGCTTTGTCTTTATCGGTAAGCGCTTCTGCAGAGAGGCCGCCGCCCAGTTTGTTGATGCCTTTATTGTTGGAGAGCGGGCCGCCGACGGTGACTTCGGTGAACACTTTCATGCCCTGAACTTCCAGCACCTTCAGCTGTACGCGACCGTCGTCGAGCAGCAGGATATCGCCCGGCACCACGTCAGCCGGCAGGCCTTTATAGTCGATACCGACTTTCTCTTTATCGCCTTCGCCTTTGCCCAGGTTGGCATCAAGCAGGAATTTGTCGCCGATATTGAGGAAAACTTTACCCTCTTTAAAGGTCGATACGCGGATTTTTGGACCCTGCAAATCGCCGAGGATAGCAACGTGGCGGCCCAGTTTGGCTGCGATTTCACGCACTTTATCGGCACGTAACTTATGGTCTTCTGGCGTACCGTGAGAGAAGTTCATACGCACCACGTTGGCGCCGGCGGCGATAATTTTCTCAAGATTATTATCGCGATCGGTGGCCGGGCCTAAGGTGGTTACGATCTTGGTTCTGCGAAGCCTTCTGGACATGTAATACTCCGTTGACTGAAACAACTTTGGTGTTGCGTGAACATTGAATCGGCCTTCATCTGCTGCAAGGCAGCGGAGAGTGGACCGAATGCCGTAAATCGTTACATCGTAATTATTGGTTACGTCTTCGTTATTAACTATCAGGGAACATCGCTCTTTATAAGCAATTCTTTATCAAAACGCGATTCCTTCAGCGCTTCCTTGACCCGCTTCAAGTTATCCCGGAATTTTGCGCCCCGACGCAAAGTAAAACCGGTTGCCAGCACGTCAATCACGGTGAGCTGCGCCAGTCGGGAAACCATCGGCATATAAATGTCGGTGTCCTCCGGCACGTCGAGGGTGATCGCCAGCGTCGCCTCACGGGCCAGCGGCGTGCCTGCCGTGGTGAGGGCAATCACCATGGCATCGTTTTCACGGGCCAGCTGCGCCAGCTCTACCTGACTCTTGGTGCGGCCGGTGTGCGAAATCAGTACCACGACGTCATCTTCACTGCAATTCATACAGCTCATGCGTTGCAGCACAATGTCATCGGAATAAATAACCGGGACGTTAAAGCGGAAAAATTTGTTCATCGCGTCATGCGCCACGGCCGCCGACGACCCGAGACCAAAGAACGCAATCCGCTTGGCCTGGGTGAGTAAATCCACCGCGCGATTCACGGAACTCATGTCCAGAGACTGGCGCACGTGATCAAGCGAAGCCATGGCCGATTCAAAAATTTTCGCGGTATAGGCATCAACGCTGTCGTCTTCATCCACATTACGATTAACATATGGGGTGCCGTTAGCCAGACTTTGTGCCAGATGCAGTTTAAAATCAGGGAAGCCGCGCGTTTCCAGGCTGCGGCAAAAGCGATTGACCGTCGGTTCGCTAACATCCGCTTCCTGTGCCAGAGCGGCGATGCTTGAATGAATCGCCTGAGCGGGGGAGGCGAGAATGACCTCGGCCACTTTTCGCTCGGATTTGCTAAGGTGTTCCAGTTGAAACTGGATTTTTTCCAGCATGTTCATGTTAACAGCACGCTCATGGGTGTAAACGATTTCATAAATTGATGAAATCGTGATTCGATTTAGCCGATATTACCCTTGTGGCTTCCATTAAGGGTAACAATCGACAAGATAATGTTGTTGTTTTTTTTCATTACTTGATCGGTGTCGGGTTTTGCTGTGACCCTGTTGCGCAAAGAAACGGCGGTTGTTGCGTCATTGCGCCGTCGTAATCCTCCAGAGGGGGAAAAATCGCGGTATCGCACGCGACGATAAGCGCTAATGGTTTCGGGAATGACGTAAAAGCAGTACAGTGCATTGTAATAAAATTACAACGATACCTGGCAGAAGTACCAGGTGATCCAACTGAGGAGAATGACATGGCGGTAACGCAAACAGCCCAGGCATGTGACCTGGTCATTTTCGGCGCGAAAGGCGACCTTGCACGCCGAAAATTGCTGCCTTCCCTGTATCAACTGGAGAAAGCGGGCCAAATTCATCCGGATACCCGTATCCTGGGTGTAGGGCGCGCCGACTGGGACAAGGACGCTTATACCAAAGTCGTCCGCGAGGCGCTCGAAACTTTCATGAAGGAAAAAATTGATGAAAGTTTGTGGGATACCCTGAGTGGACGCCTCGATTTCTGCAACCTGGACGTCAACGACGTCAGCGCGTTTACCCGCTTAGGCGCGATGCTGGATCAGAAAAACCGTGTCACCATTAACTATTTCGCCATGCCGCCAAGCACCTTCGGCGCCATCTGCAAAGGTCTGGGCGAAGCCAAACTGAACGCCAAACCGGCGCGCGTCGTGATGGAGAAGCCGCTGGGTACGTCGCTGGCAACCTCGCGTGAAATCAATGACCAGGTGGGCGAGTTCTTTGAAGAGTGCCAGGTATACCGTATCGACCACTATCTCGGTAAAGAGACGGTTCTGAACCTGCTGGCGCTGCGTTTCGCTAACTCCCTGTTTGTGAATAACTGGGACAACCGCACTATCGACCACGTGGAAATCACCGTGGCGGAAGAGGTGGGGATTGAAGGCCGCTGGGGTTACTTTGACCAGGCCGGCCAGATGCGCGACATGATCCAGAACCACCTGCTGCAAATTCTGTGCATGATTGCCATGTCTCCACCGTCTGACCTGACGGCTGACAGCATCCGTGACGCAAAAGTGAAAGTGCTGAAGTCACTGCGCCGCATCGACCGCTCCAACGTGCGTGAGAAGACCGTCCGCGGTCAGTACACCGCCGGGTTTGCGCAAGGCAAAAAAGTGCCGGGCTACCTGGAAGAAGAGGGCGCGAACAAGTCCAGCAACACCGAGACGTTCGTGGCGATCCGCGTGGATATCGACGACTGGCGTTGGGCGGGCGTTCCGTTCTACCTGCGCACCGGTAAACGTCTGCCGGCCAAATGTTCCGAAGTGGTTGTTTACTTCAAAAACCCGGAACTGAACCTGTTCAAAGAGTCCTGGCAGGAACTGCCGCAGAACAAGCTGACCATTCGTCTGCAGCCGGACGAAGGGGTGGATATCCAGATCCTGAACAAAGTGCCGGGGCTGGATCATAAACACAACCTGCAGACCACCAAGCTGGATCTGAGCTACTCCGAAACCTTCAACCAGACGCACCTGGCCGATGCTTACGAGCGTCTGCTGCTGGAAACCATGCGCGGTATCCAGGCGCTGTTCGTGCGTCGCGACGAAGTGGAAGAGGCGTGGAAATGGGTCGACTCCATCACCGAAGCCTGGGCTGCCGATCAGGATGCGCCAAAACCGTATCAGGCGGGTACCTGGGGACCTGTCGCGTCGGTGGCGATGATCACCCGCGATGGCCGCTCCTGGAACGAGTTTGAGTAAGATAATCCTCTAGCTCGAAAGTGTTATTTTACCGGTAACATGATCTAACACAGCTAGTGGCACAATTTTCAACTTTTAAGCTCCGCGTGGATTCACCCGCGGAGCTTTTTTTATTACACTGCCGGAAGTGATTTTGCCCCTGAGCTCCGGACAGCAAGCGTTTCAGCGTTGTTAACAACTGCCAGCGACTTTGTAAACTCCCGAGCCGGACAGATAATTTAGAGGAGCTTTTATGAATCCGACATTGTTACGCGTAACACAGCGCATTATCGAGCGCTCGAAAGAGACCCGTTCGGCCTACCTCGCCCGGATTGAACAGGCAAAGAGCAGCACCGTCCACCGATCTCAGCTGGCCTGCGGGAACCTGGCGCACGGCTTCGCCGCCTGCCAGCCCGATGATAAAGCGTCGCTGAAAAGCATGTTGCGTAACAATATCGCCATCATTACCTCCTATAACGATATGCTTTCCGCCCACCAGCCGTATGAGGTCTATCCCACTATCATCCGCAACGCGCTGCACAGCGTAAATGCGGTGGGGCAGGTGGCGGGCGGTGTACCTGCCATGTGTGACGGCGTGACGCAGGGGCAGGACGGTATGGAGCTGTCCCTGCTGAGCCGCGAAGTGATTGCGATGTCTGCCGCGGTGGGCCTGTCACACAATATGTTTGATGGCGCGCTGTACCTCGGCGTGTGCGACAAGATTGTCCCGGGCCTGGTGATGGCGGCGCTGTCGTTTGGGCATCTGCCTGCAATCTTCGTCCCGTCCGGACCAATGGCGAGCGGTCTGCCGAACAAAGAAAAAGTGCGTATTCGCCAGCTGTACGCGGAAGGCAAAGCAGACCGTCAGGCGCTGCTGGAGGCGGAAGCTGCGTCCTATCATGCGCCGGGGACCTGTACGTTCTACGGTACGGCTAACACTAACCAGATGGTGGTGGAGTTTATGGGGATGCAGCTTCCGGGCTCGTCCTTCATCCAGCCGGATGCACCGCTGCGCAAGGCGCTGACCGAGGCCGCGGCCCGTCAGGTCACGCGTCTGACCGGCAACGGCAACGAATGGATGCCGATGGGTAAAATGGTTGACGAAAAAGTCATTGTTAACGGGATTGTCGCGCTGCTGGCAACCGGGGGCTCAACCAACCACACCATGCATCTGGTGGCCATGGCGCGTGCGGCGGGCATTCTGATTAACTGGGATGACTTCTCCGAGATCTCTTCTGTAGTGCCGCTGATGGCGCGCCTGTACCCGAACGGTCCGGCGGATATTAACCACTTCCAGGCTGCAGGCGGCGTACCGCTGCTGATGCGCGAGCTGCTGAAAGGCGGACTGCTGCATGAAGACGTAAATACCGTGGCTGGCTTTGGCCTTCAGCGCTACACCCAGGAGCCGTGGCTGAACAACGGCGAGCTGGACTGGCGTGAAGGGGCGAGCGCGTCCCTTGATGCGCAGGTGATTGCCACGATCGACAAACCGTTCTCTCCTCATGGCGGCACCAAAGTGCTGAGCGGCAACCTCGGTCGTGCGGTAATGAAGACCTCTGCCGTACCGGAAGAGAACCAGGTTATCGAAGCGCCGGCGGTGGTGTTTGAAAGCCAGCACGACGTATTACCCGCCTTTGACGCCGGTCTGCTTGATAAAGACTGCGTGGTGGTGGTGCGTCACCAGGGGCCTAAAGCTAACGGGATGCCAGAATTACATAAACTTATGCCACCACTTGGTGTATTATTGGACCGCCGTTTCAAAATTGCGCTAGTCACCGATGGACGCCTCTCCGGGGCATCCGGTAAAGTGCCTTCAGCCATCCACGTGACGCCGGAAGCCTACGACGGCGGTCTGCTGGCGAAGGTACGCGACGGTGACATGATCCGCGTGAACGGCCAGACGGGTGAGTTAACCCTGCTGGTGGATGAAGCCGAGCTGGCGGCACGTCAGCCCCATATTCCTGACCTGAGCGCATCGCGCGTGGGGACCGGACGCGAAATGTTCAGCGCGCTGCGTGAGAAACTCTCCGGTGCGGAGCAGGGCGCAACCTGTATTACGTTTTAAGACGACTTGATTTTAACGATCTGGCGAGAGAAAACTCTGATGAAAAACTGGAAAACAAGTGCAGAAGCAATCCTGACCACTGGCCCTGTCGTGCCGGTTATCGTGGTAAACAAGCTTGAGCACGCTGTACCGATGGCGAAAGCGCTGGTTGCGGGCGGCGTTCGCGTTCTGGAAGTGACCCTGCGCACCGCCTGCGCGATGGATGCTATCCGCGCTATCGCCAAAGAAGTGCCGGACGCCATCATCGGTGCGGGTACCGTTCTCAACGCGCAGCAGCTGGCAGAAGTGACCGAAGCGGGCGCGCAGTTCGCCATCAGCCCTGGCCTGACCGAGCCGCTGCTGAAAGCCGCCACCGAAGGTACCATTCCGCTGATCCCTGGCATCAGCACCGTCTCTGAACTGATGCTGGGCATGGACTACGGTCTGAAAGAGTTCAAATTCTTCCCGGCTGAAGCGAACGGCGGCACCAAAGCGCTGCAGGCGATTGCGGGTCCCTTCTCTCAGGTACGCTTCTGCCCGACGGGCGGTATCTCTCCTGCCAACTACCGTGACTACCTGGCGCTGAAAAGCGTGCTTTGCATCGGTGGTTCATGGCTGGTTCCGGCGGATGCGCTGGAAGCGGGCGACTGGGATCGCATTACCAAACTGGCTCGCGAAGCGGTTGAAGGTGCGAAACAGTAAGTTAATCGCAGCATGAAAAACGGGCCTTTTGGCCCGTTTTTTTATCCCTCTACTTTAACGTTCGCAGCGGCAGCTTTCGCTCTCGCCACGGCGTCGTCAACGTTATCCCCGGTGGCTAATGCCACGCCAAGACGGCGGGTTCCGTCGATCTCCGGCTTGCCGAACAGACGTACCTGCAATCCTGCACCTACCGCCCCGTCGACGTTATCAAACGTGACGTTCTGGCTGGTTAGCTTCGGCAGGATCACCGCCGAGGCGGCCGGGCCATACTGACGAACACCGCCGACGGGCAGGCCGAGGAACGCGCGCACGTGCAGGGCGAATTCGGAGAGATCCTGCGAAATCAGCGTGACCATGCCGGTGTCATGCGGGCGAGGGGAGACTTCGCTGAAAATCACCTCGTCGCCGCACACAAACAGCTCCACGCCGAACAGGCCATAGCCGCCCAGCGCCAGGACGGTTTTACGGGCGATCTCCTGAGCACGCTCCAGCGCCAGGGCGCTCATCTGCTGCGGCTGCCAGGATTCGCGGTAATCGCCATCTTCCTGGCGGTGACCAATCGGGTCGCAGAAATGGACGCCGTCAACGGCGCTGACGGTCAGCAGGGTGATTTCGAAATCAAACTTCACGACGCCTTCGACGATTACGCGACCGGCTCCGGCACGGCCGCCCTGCTGGGCATAATCCCACGCGTGATCTAGGGTGCCGCTGTCGCGAATAAAGCTCTGCCCTTTTCCGGAGGAGCTCATCACCGGCTTAACGATGCACGGGTAGCCAATCTCCTCAACGGCCTGCAGGAACGCGGCCTTATCGCCAGCAAAACGGTAGCTCGAGGTGGGCAATCCCAGCTCTTCCGCTGCCAGGCGACGAATGCCTTCGCGGTTCATGGTCAGCTTTGCGGCTTTCGCACAGGGCACCACGGGCTGGCCTTCCTGCTCCAGGGCGATCAGCGTATCGGTGGCGATGGCCTCAATTTCCGGCACGACAAAATCGGGTTTTTCGCGCGTAATCAGTTCGCGAAGGGCATCGCCATCCAGCATGTTAATCACATAAGAACGATGGGCGACGTGCATGGCGGGTGCGTCGGCGTAACGGTCTACGGCAATAACTTCCACACCTAAACGCTGGCACTCAATGGCGACCTCTTTTCCCAGCTCGCCCGATCCCAACAGCATCACTCGCGTCGCCGCAGGTCGCAGCGCAGTTCCTAAACGAATCATAACAATCCCCCTGAAAAAGTTGTGCGCAGTATAAACGAAAACGTTTGCGTCTGTCTTGTGCAGGGCTAAACGAGGGGGCAGAAATTTGCGCATCTTTAGCCCGACCAGACATTTCCTGACGCCCACTCGCTTACGCTGTGGAACATGTTCACCGTTAAGTGAGGGAAACCATGTCTGGCTGGTTAAATCAACTGCAATCCCTGTTAGGGCAGAAAACATCTTCTGGCGAACGGGACCTCAGCAAACTGCTGGTACCCGGGGCGCTCGGCGGGCTGGCAGGCCTGCTGGTCGCGAATAAATCCTCACGCAAGCTGCTGGCAAAGTATGGTACAGGCGCGCTGCTGGCAGGCGGCGGCGCCATCGCGGGCACCGTGCTGTGGAATAAATACAAGGACAGGGTACGGACCGCGCACAGCGATGAACCGCATTACGGCGAGCACACCTCGCCGCTGGATCTGCGTACCGAACGGCTCATTCTTGCGCTGGTTTTTGCCGCGAAAAGCGACGGGCATATTGACGATAAGGAACGATCGGCGATCGAGCAGCAGCTGCGCGAGGCCGGCGTTGAAGAGAAGGGAAGAGTGCTGGTGGCGCAGGCGATAGAACAGCCGCTCGAGCCGCAGCGTCTTGCGCAAAGTGTGAAGAATGAGGAAGAGGCGCTGGAGCTCTATTTCCTCAGCTGCGTCGCCATCGATATCGATCACTTTATGGAGCGCAGCTACATTAACGCTCTGGGCGATGCGTTAAAGATCCCTCAGGACGTGCGCGACGGCATTGAGCGGGATATCCGGGAGCAAAAACAGGCGTTACAGGGATAACCGTCGCCGTCGCGACGCTGTTTCGCTTGCATCATGCGTGGGTTTTGCCAACCTTATAGGGTGTAAAACTTAAAAGAATGATGACATGCCACCGAAAGCCCGACGTACTCCTTATGCGATCACCACGCATGGCGATACGCGTATAGACAACTATTACTGGCTGCGGGACGATTCTCGCTCCCGGCCAGAGGTACTCGACTACCTGCACGAGGAAAACGACTATGGCCGCAAGGTCATGTCCAGCCAGCAGACGCTTCAGGACCAGCTCCTGAATGAAATGGTGCAGCGTATTCCCCAGCGCGATATCTCCGCGCCCTGGACCAAAAACGGCTATCGCTATCGCCATATTTACGAGCCCGGCAATGAGTATCCCATCTACCAGCGTCAGTCGGTGTTAAGCGCCGAATGGGATGAGTGGGATATTCTGCTGGATGCCAACCAGCGCGCCGCCCACAGCGAGTTTTATACCCTGGGCGGCATGTCCATTTCCCCTGACAACGCGGTGATGGCGCTGGCGGAGGATTATCTCTCCCGCCGCCAGTACGGCCTGCGGTTTCGCAATCTGGAGACCGGCAACTGGTATCCGGAAATGCTGGAAAACGTCTCCCCGGACTTTGTCTGGGCGAATGATTCCGAGACGGTCTACTACGTCAAAAAGCACGCGTCGACGCTGCTGCCTTACCAGGTGTGGCGACATACCGTGGGAACAGACTCCGCTGACGACGAGCTGGTTTATGAAGAGAAAGACGAAACGTTCTATGTCAGCCTGCATAAAACCTCCTCACGCCACTATGTGATTATCTTCCTTGCCAGCGCGACGACGTCGGAAGTTCTGCTGCTGGATGCCGAACTGCCCGATGCCCAGCCGCTCTGTTTCCTGCCGCGCCGTAAGGATCACGAGTACAGCCTGGATCACTTCCAGCACAGCTTTTATTTGCGCTCCAATCGCGAGGGAAAAAACTTTGGTCTCTATAAAACCAAAGTGCGCGATGAGCGCAAGTGGGAGGTGCTTATCCCCGCGCGGGATCAGGTGATGCTGGAAGGGTTCACCCTGTTTACCGACTGGCTGGTGGTGGAAGAGCGTCAGCGCGGGCTGACCAGTATCCGGCAAATCAACCGTAAAACCCGGGAAGTGGTGGGGATTGCGTTCGATGATCCGGCCTACGTGACGTGGATTGGATTCAACCCTGAACCCGAATCGTCGCGGTTGCGCTACGGCTACTCCTCCATGACCACGCCGGACACCCTGTTTGAACTGGATATGGATACCGGGCAGCGCCAGGTGATTAAGCAGACCGAGGTAAAAGGGTTTGAGTCCGAAAACTACCGCAGCGAGCACCTGTGGGTCACCGCCCGTGATGGCGTGGAGGTGCCGGTCTCTCTTGTTTACCATCGTGCTCATTTTCAGAAAGGCAAAAACCCGATCCTGGTGTACGGCTACGGCTCGTATGGCTCAAGCATGGACGCCGATTTCAGCAGCAGCCGGTTAAGCCTGCTCGATCGCGGTTTTGTTTTCGCCATCGCCCATATTCGCGGCGGCGGTGAGCTGGGCCAGAACTGGTATGAAGACGGGAAATTTCTGAAAAAGAAAAACACCTTCAATGACTACCTCGACGTCTGCGATGCGCTGATTGAGCAGGGATACGGCGATCCGCAGCTCTGCTTTGGGATGGGGGGCAGCGCGGGCGGCATGCTGATGGGGGCGGCGATCAACCAGCGTCCCGACCGTTTTAAGGGGATTGTCGCGCAGGTACCGTTTGTCGATGTGGTCACGACCATGCTCGATGAATCCATTCCTCTTACCACCGGGGAGTTTGAGGAGTGGGGGAATCCGCAGGATGAGATGTACTACCGCTATATGAAAGAGTACAGCCCGTACGATAACGTTGAGGCGAAAGCCTACCCGCATATGCTGGTCACCACCGGTTTGCATGATTCTCAGGTGCAATACTGGGAGCCGGCAAAATGGGTGGCAAAACTGCGTGAGCTGAAAACCGATGACAATCTGCTGCTGCTGTGTACCGATATGGATTCCGGACACGGAGGGAAATCGGGGCGATTTAAATCGTACGAAGGGGTTGCGCTGGAATATGCCTTTTTAATAGGCCTGGCGCAGGAAACGCTGCCAGGCCGTGCAGAGCGTTAAGCGTCGCCCAGATAATGTTTCAGCGTTAAGCGCAGCTCCGGGCTCATTCTGTCGAGGTTGTTATACAGCCAGCGCAAATAGCCCGGATCTTTATCCGCCACCTCGGACACCGGCTTCCCGCGATATTTACCAAAGGTAAACGTGGTCAGCAGCGCGGGACGTCCGGTGATCGTCGCCATGTCATCCGGCGTCCAGCCAGAGATATTCATAATATCAATCAGCAGCGCGGCGGTGATATAGCAGTCATACAGGGCGCGGTGATGGTGAAGCCCCTCAGGGGTACGTACGCTGAGCTTGCGGGACTTGTACAGCGCCATATTGCTGTATTTAATCCCCGGCCAGAGACGACGCGCCAGCTTCATGGTGCAAATCCATTCCCCCGGCATTTCAGGCAACACCCGGCGGTCAAAGCTGGCGTTATGCGCGACGTACCATGGGCTACCGTAGTAGTGCGGAATGATCTCTTCGATCCACGGCTTATCCGCCACCATCGATTCGGTAATGCGATGGATAGCCATTGCCTGAGGGCTGATGGGGCGATCGGGACGCACCAGATGGCTCATGGGGTTGACGATTTTACCATCAACCACGTCGACAGAGGCCACTTCCACTATTCCGCCCTGAAGATCGCAAGTTTCGGTATCGATGACGCGCAGCATTGAAAACTCCTGAGCTTAAAACGCCTAGCCTAAAGGAATGATATCGCCTTGCCAACCCTCTCCGCCGAGCGTGCCGGTCACCAGAAGCTCACCCTTATCCGCGCGCACGACCAGCTGGCCTTTTTCATCCCACAGCGCGCTGCCGCCGCAGGCGTTCGCCATCAGCACCGCAATGGCATATTTATGCGCGAAGCGCTGCAGGTTACTGATGGACTGCCGCCAGCGATTATCCCCCACCGACTGGCAGCTGGTAACAAGCGTTGCCCGGGGATCGAGATTGGGCGAATCGGGATGTGTATCAAGGATGCTAAGGTGTTTATCCCCCGGCACCAGGCTGGCACCGCGCCCTTGCGGATAGCGCAAAATGCGATGGCGAGCGGGCGAAAACAGCACAAGACCTTTCTGGCGCTGGCCATTCTGTTCCAGGGGGAGCCCGGCAATAACGGTAATCTGGTGTAGATGTGCCGCGTTGAGCAGCGGCTCCAGCTGCGCGTCATCGGGCGGGGGAGGTAACGTCGGCGCGCCAGAGCCCGTTAATGAGAGTTCAGGGAAAACCAGCAGATCACACCGCTGCCGTGCTGCTTCGGCGATGAAGCGCAGGTGGTGCGTAACATGGTCATCTAGGGTTTGATGCAGCCCACCATACTGGGCTGCCGCTATATTCCAATGTGACATCGTGACTTCCTTATACACTGAGTCGCAGAGATTTAAGAATAGACCCAAATTTATCAGGGTTTTCTTATCCTGCCAGATTCCGCGTAAGGAAGTGTAACGACTCGTTAAGCTTATTTAACTTTAGGCTCGTACGGTAAACGGGAGAGATTGACCGAGGCAAGACGGTGGGCGATTAATCTTTCGCGGAACCAGTCGCGCAGATGGGCGGGCTGTTCCCGTTCCACGACTTCAGCCACGATGGGCATGTTGTAACGTTCTTTGAACGCGACGCCAGCGGCAGCGAGATCGACATTCACTTTATCCATCTCGTCCTGCGGAAGGGCGGCCAGATTGATCTTCATTACCTTCTCCTTTTTATGCGGCGGCAACGTTACCGCGATTGCACGATGATGACAAGCGGAGGCAGGATGATCCTCGACTCGTTTATTATACAGCGTTATTCTTTAGCATACAGACATAACAAAAAGGAATGATAGGATGGGTTTCTCCGCTTCCCGCGCGGTCTGCGCACTGGTTTTTGTGGCCTCGACAATGATGACGCCTTCCGTGCTGGCACATGCACATCTTAAACAGCAGATCCCGGCAGCAGACAGCGTGGTGACCGCACCGCAGGCACTTACGCTGAATTTTTCAGAAGGTATCGAACCTGGATTTAGCGGTGTGGTGGTAACGGATGCGCAAAAGCAGGTCATCAAAACGGGAACCGCTACGCGCGACGAAAAGAACAAAGCTCAGCTTACCGTGCCGCTGGAACAAACGCTGGCATCAGGGACTTACCAGGTGGACTGGCATGTGGTCTCCGTGGATGGCCATAAAACCAAAGGCAGCTATCACTTTAGCGTGAAATAGCATGCTGGCGCTGTGTTATATCGGGCTACGCTTTATCCATTTTGGGGCGCTGATGCTGGTGTTTGGCAATGCGCTTTACAGCGTCTGGTTTACGCCTTCCTCTCTCCACCGTCTGCTGTCCCGGCGATTCCAGTCGCAGCAGAAAGTGGCGGCCTTAGTGAGCCTTGCGGCAGCGGTCCTGATGTTTATGCTGCAGGGCGGATTGATGGGCAACGGCTGGGGAGATGTGTTTGCGCCACAGGTCTGGTTCAGCGTGATGGGAACCCGGTTTGGCGGCGTCTGGCTGTGGCAAATAATCCTCGCTGCGCTGACGGTCGGTGCGGCATGGCTTGCGCCGCTGAAAGGTTCGCGTCTGCTGCTGCTCGCAATGGGCCAGCTTATCCTGCTGGCTGGGGTAGGGCACGCGGCGATGAACGACGGTCCGACGGGGGCGCTGCAGCGTCTTAATTATGCTTTTCACCTGATATGTGCCGCCACCTGGCTTGGCGGATTACTGCCCCTGCTGTTCTGCATGCGTCTGGCGAAAGGGCGCTGGCAGAATGCCGCCATCTTTACCATGATGCGCTTCTCGCGCGTGGGGCATTATGCCGTTGCGGGCGTGCTGCTCTCCGGGGTGATAAATGCACTCATGATACTGGGCCTCAATATTCCCTGGCAGGCTGGCTACGTGCAGTTTTTGTTGTTCAAATGTGCGCTGGTGGCGTTGATGGTGGTAATTGCGCTGGCAAATCGGTATTTTCTGGTGCCACGGTTTCGTCCGGAGAGCGGGCGAGCAAAGCAGATTTTTATCAGGATGACACAGGCAGAAGTGGTGCTGGGGGCGCTGGTGCTGGCAACGGTCAGCCTGTTCGCCACCTGGGAACCCTTCTGACAAGGTTAAATATCATATGAAAAAGACAGTACTTTCTCTCTTATTGCTGGCCTGTACGGGGAGCGCGTTTGCCGCACCGCAGGTCATCACCGTGAGCCGTTTCGAAGTGGGTAAGGACAAATGGGCGTTCAATCGCGAAGAGGTGATGCTGACCTGCCGTCCAGGCCATGCGCTGTATGCCATCAATCCGAGCACGCTGGTGCAATACCCGCTGAATGACACCGCAGAGCAGCAGGTAGCCAGCGGCAAGAGCAGCGGTCAGCCGATTAGCATTATTCAAATTGATGACCCGTCGCATCCGGGACAAAAAATGAGTCTGGCACCGTTTATCGAGCGCGCCGATAAGCTCTGCTAACGTTCGGGTTTCCAATAAAAAACCGCAGATGCTTGCGAAAGCACTGCGGTTTTTCACTTTTAATGATGCTCTGGCGCTTTTTTTCCGACCGCTTTAGCTGTGGACTGGAAAACCTGGCGTCGTCATCTATTCTTAAAAGGCAAGGCGACTTAGCCTGCATTAATGCCAACTTTTAGCGCACGGCTCTCTCCCAAGAGCCATTTCCCTGGACCGAATACAGGAATCGTATTCGGTCTCTTTTTATCTGTATGAAAGTAAACGCGTAATCCCAACGCAATCTTTCTCATACAGTGCGTACATCCTGTACGTCCTGCTAAAACATAACACAACACAGCATGCCGAAGTCCAGCCCTTTTTGCCTGTTTTGTTAAATTTTCGTGTGCAGTCGGATAAAGCAAGAGTCATCGTTAAAAGCGGGACTTCACGGACGCCTCTATTTCATCAAGCAGCTCAAAGCGACGGCGGTATTCGGCACGTTTTTTACTGGCAATCTCTTCAAGGGATTTACGCTCCATTTGCAGCGGCAGCTGCCAGCAGAAAGCTGAGAGCTTTTTACCGTCCAGAGATGCCCAAAATTCATCGTAGCTGGCGTGGAAATGGCGGCTTTTGCTCAGGCGATATCGCAACGCGCGGAAAACGTGCCCCTCGTCGCTGACGGCAAAAATCGCCCGGACAGATGACTGCGCAGCCAGCTGAAAAAGAACTTCCATCAACACGCGCTTAGGGAACAGGCCGTGGCAGGCGCGGGTGGCCTGTTTAATGACGTCTCGCGATACGCAGCGACGGGGCCCCTGAAGCCCGCCAATGACCATGACTTGCTGACCGTTGCTGCGCGCGACGCTAAAGGTCAGGCTGGCCAGCAGCGTATCCTCGTTGTCGTGTAGCCACAGCGTGCTTTCTCCTTCGCGCTCGGCTTTTCCCGCAGAGGAAGCATTGACCGTATAGGTTACACCGTCTTTAGCATGGAACTGCACAACGGTTTGCTCCTGCTGGCTCGTCAGGGCCTGAGCGAGACCGCTCTCTTTCAGGCTATCAATCCAGTAGTAGTGGTTGACGATAGCGTCGGCGCGATCGTTAGCCGTCAGGCCGCGCATCAGATACTGTCGGTGGGTCTTGCTGGGCAACGTAATTTGAGAGGCCAGCAGCCTGTCGAAATCGTCGCGACCCGAAAGGGCTTCCAGCATGCGATGGGTGGAGGACCAGAACAGAAGCGAGCGTAAAAGGAACTTCAGACGATATTCGCGTTTGCGCCAGATCGGACCCGGCACGCGTTTGCCGTTCACCAGCTCGGAAATAATATTTGTGCGATGCGGATAAAAAACATCGTTATGCAGGTGCGTATTAGACACGTGAAGACCCCTCTTTTTTTATACCCTTATTCTAAAGAGCCAATAAAAAGGGATTAATAGCGCGAGGATCTTTATTTCTGTTTGGTTTACCGTTTGTTTGACTTCGTGATGACCGCGCCTGTCTGTTGCCTTTTCTGCGGCGGCTATACTGTTAAAGGAGGTCCTATGTATCAGCGAATTGAAGGTGGGATGTGGCGTCACGTCTGGGTTGTCAGCGATATACACGGTTGTTACCAGTGGCTTATGGATGAGCTTAAACGCCGTCATTTTAACCCATATGAGGATTTACTTATTTCAGTCGGGGATGTGATCGATCGTGGCCCTGATAGCGTTAAATGCCTGCAGTTAATTCATGAGAAATGGTTTCGTGCCGTGCGTGGAAACCATGAGCAAATGGCTCTCGACAGTCTGGATAATAACGATTTTTCTCTCTGGACGATGAATGGTGGAATATGGTTTTCGCATCTTGAACGCGACCAGCAACAGCTTGCCCTGTCGTTGCTCGACGGCTGTCGCGATTTACCGCATATCATCGAGATAACCTGTGCGAACGGTCTGAATGTGATTGCCCATGCTGATTATCCGGCCGCGGAATACTGTTGGCAAAAACCGGTTAGTGCCCAGCGCGTCTTATGGAACCGCGACAGGCTGATGGGATTTATGGTGGGCAAAGGAGAGGGCATCAGCGGCGCGGATCATTTCTGGTTTGGGCATACGCCCCTCGACAGAAGATACGATTTTAATAATCTTCACTACATTGATACGGGGGCTGTTTTCGACGGTTACTTCACGCTGGCGCAGCTGCAGTAATAAATAACCCGCCTTCGGGCGGGTTCTCTTTAGGTCAGGCAAGACGCATGACCCAGGCATCGGTTTTGCTATCGTAATGCTCACGGTAAAGGACAGAATGTTCGCCATCAAGTATTGCCGGGACGCTGGTGTCTGCATCCCATGCATCGAGCTGCATGCACAAATCCGGGTCGGATTTGCAGGGAATACTTAACGTTCGATCGCCTTGTGCTTCGCCGCGCAGCTCTGCGTCGTCGATCTCAAAAGCGCCAATACGCACGCTGGTTTTCGTCATAGTGCTCTCCGGGTCGGTTGTCAAAATCTGGTATGACCAGTGCGATCACCCATTTTTGATCGTAGACAAGGAGAGCAAAATCGCCAGTAAAAAAATGCGCTTTTTTTCAGGCTGTGCGATCGTTACCGGTAAACAGACGGCCATCCCGAACCAGCTCGCGCGGATAGCTGTTTTTCAGCCTTGAGCCGACTTTTTTTGCCAGCCCCAGCGGATATCCCTGATACGTCACTATCACTTCATCGCCTGACGGCGTGCTGTCCGGATAGACATCGCGACCACGGTACCACTCTTCGGCTTCCTGATGCGTCAGGGCAAAGATATTCTCGTCTCCGGCAAGGGCGATAACGGCCTCATGCTGCCAGCGATAGCCTTTGTTATGCACTTCCGCCAGGCGGATCCCGATTCGCGAAAAACGGACCTTTCCGATGAGCGGCTCGATCTGTGCCGGGAACAGCCATATCTCTTTATCACGCATCCAGGGGTGCAGACTCTCATCCCAGACCAGCCCAACCTTTTTGACGGCGGCTTCAAGCTGTGCTGCATCGCGACCTTTAAGGGGAGCAAACGGGAAGTTGCCGACCTTAAATTTAGGCGCGGGCAGAGGAGCAACCGCCTGCGTTTTACGCAGACGCGCCACAAAGAACCCTTCGCAGTCGTAAATCTGCGGGAACACGTGGAGGAAACCCTCCGGCGTGACCGCCTCCTGTGCCGAGGCGAACAGATCGTTAAGCGGCAGAAACTCCACGGCATCCGGGTAGTTCGCTTTCAGCCACAGGCAGACGTCTTCGTTTTCATCGCGGTTTAAGGTGCACGTTGAATAGACCAGCGTGCCGCCGGGGCGCAACGCGTGAAATGCGCTGTCGATCAGCTCGCGCTGCGTGGCGGCGATCTCCAGGTTGCTCTCCACGGACCAGTTCTTTAACGCATCGGGATCTTTACGCACCACTCCTTCGCCGGAGCAGGGGGCGTCCAGCAGAATGGCATCGAAGGCTTCCGGTAAGGCGGCGCCAAACACGCGTCCGTCGAAGTGCGTGAGGGCAACATTATGAATACCGCAGCGGCTGATGTTGGCATGCAGCACCTTCACGCGGCTGGCGGAAAACTCGTTGGCGAGGATCGCCCCGTGGTTACCCATCCGGGCGGCAATTTGCGTGGTTTTTGAGCCGGGCGCCGCGGCAACATCCATCACGCGCTCAGGCGCATTGCCATCGGCGAACAGGGCGGCCACCGGCAGCATCGAGCTGGCTTCCTGAATATAGAACAGACCGCTCAGATGTTCAGCGGTACTGCCCAGCGGCAGCGAGGCTTCGTCATCGCGTTCGATCCAGAAACCCTCGGAGCACCACGGGACCGGCGTAAGCTGCCAGCCGTACGGCGAGACCAGCGTCAGAAAATCATCGACGCTGATTTTCAGCGTGTTGACGCGAATACTTCGGCGTAACGGACGCTGGCAGGCGGCGATAAAATCGTCTAACGACAGGTGAGAGGGAAGCGCCTCGCGCATCTGCGCCAGGAATTGTTCAGGAAGAAATACGGAGTTTTGAGCCACGGGCACACCACAGGGAAAAGTTCAGGCGCGCAGTGTAGCATAAAGGCTCCGGTGCGTTGACACCGGAGCCTTTCAGATTAACGCGGCAGGGCGGTTCCCCATTCACGCCACTCTTTCGGTTCGCTTTCGAGCAGCAGGAAGTGTTTACCCGGCTGCGCTTTTGGCGCCAGCGGCGTGCCCGGCGGCGTAGCAAACGCGATACCGCCGCGAATGAACTGGTTGAAGGTGCCGGTTTTCACCACGCCTCCCGTCAGGCCAAAGTCCAGCGAATAGCCGGATGCCAGCCAGAACACCGAGTTATTACGTACCAGGTGCTGGTAACGCTCGCTGATGCGTAACGCCACCATCACGCGGTCGGAGAGCGTACCGAGCGTCAGGCCCGTGACCGTACCCACTTCAATGCCGCGGAACAGTACCGGGGTGCCGATGCTCAGCGAGCCCGCTTCCGGCACTTCCACCACGATGCTCAGGCCGCCAAGGTAGCGCGAGTCGGTGATCGTGGCTTCCTGCAGCTCGAAATCACGACGGGCATTGCCCTGGCCCGGCTCAACGTTGATGTACGGCTGCAAAATGGTGTCGAGATGCTCAACGCCCGCGGCCGAGATCTGCGGCGTCACCACCGAGAAGCGCGAACCCGTCCGGGCGAAGGTCTGCACATATTCCGGGTACAGCACGGCGGTGGCCTGCACCTCGTTGCGGGAGGTAATCAGCGTCAGCTTCTGGATCTGCCCGATATCGATGCCCAGATAGCGAATTGGCATACCTTCCGCCAGCTTGCCGGCATCAAACGCGTGCAGGGTAATCTGTCCACCCACGGCGCGTGCGGCGGTTTCGGACGGGAAGAGAATACGCTTATCGCCTTTGCGCAGATTCGCACCTGCGCCGCTGAGGTTATCGAAGCTAATCGCCCCGCGCAGCGCGCGTGAGAGCGGGGAGGCCTGCACGGTCAGCCCGTTACCGTTAAGCTGAACTTTCGCGCCGCCTTCGGCCCAGAAGACGCTGTTTGGCGTCAGCAGCTTGCGGTACTCCGGCTTGATATGCAGTTCGATATCAAACGCGTCCGCACGCGGGCGAACGGCGATCACTTCCCCAACCTCAAACTTGCGATACAGCACCACGGATCCCGCCTGTACGTCCGGCAGCGTCTCGGCGCTTAGCGTCAGCGTGGTGGTAGGGAGATCGCTCAGGCTGTTTTCAACCGCTTTCTCCAGGTTGGCATAGAGCGGGTAGCTGTCGCGAACGGGACCTTTATCGCCGGGCAGAATGCGGATACCGCCGTTAACCCATTCGCTGGCGCTGGCGCCGAGGAACTCCACGCCGTCCAGACCCACCTTCACGTCGACGCGACTGTTCACCACGAATTTGCTGTCACCGTGCACCAGGTCGCTGTACTGCGGATCGATGGCGACCGAGAAGGTCACGCCATTCGCGGAGAGCTTACGCTCCAGCACCTGACCGACCTGCACGCCGTGTAAAATTAACGGCTGACCGGCTTCGATTCCGTAACTTTCTGGCGCATTCAGCGTGACGGTCACTACGCCCGGCTTTTGCAGCAGGGATTTATCCGCCGGGGCAATCACGAAGCTATTGCTGGGTTCACCTTCGCCGGGGATGAGCTCAAACGTATTGCCGGTCAACAGCGTGCTGAGGCTGGCATCGTTCAGGGAGAGCTTTGGACTGCGCATTTCGATGCGCGTTTTCTCGCGCAGGAGATCGACCACGCTCGGGTCGACAGTCATTTCGCCGGTGACCGAGCCGCCCGGGTTGAGCGTCATTTTGGTGAGCTGACCAACCTGCAACCCCTGATACATCAGCGGCGTTGAACCGGCTTTTAGCCCCTTAGCATCGGGCAGGGCGAGTTTGACGAGCACGCCGCGCTGGCTGTGCGCCAGGTCAGCGTACAATCCAAATGAGTCATCCGCAGTGGCGGGGCTTGAATTTTCCGGGGAGTCAAAGGCAATGGCACCATTCACCAGCGCGGCCAGACTTTCCAGCTTCACTTTCGCACCGCTCAGGCTGACGTCCGCATCCACGCCGGAGACGTTCCAGAAGCGGCTGCCTTTTTTCACCAGATTGGTGAAGCGACGCTCGATCAGCACGTCGATGGTGACGCCCTGTTTATTCGGGTTGATCGCGTAATCGTACACGCGGCCAACCGGGATTTTGCGGAAATAGACCAGCGAACCGCTGTTCAGAGAACCGAGATCCGGCGCCTGCAGATGGATCATTAAATCGCCGTTGTTGAGGCGGTACTTGGGCTGTGTATCCAGGGCAACAAAGTGATCCTGCGGCTCACCTTTACCCGGCATCATGCCAATATAGTTACCGCCCACGAGCGCATCCAGCCCCGACACGCCGGCCAGAGACGCTTTTGGCGTGACCAGCCAGAACTGCGTTTCGCTGCGCAGGGCATCCTGCATGTCAGATTTAATACTGACCCGCACCTGAATCTTGTTCAGCCCTTTTCCAAGGGAGATGTCCTGAACCGTACCCACTTCAACCCCCTGGAAGCGAACGGGCGTTCGCCCGGCGACGATGCCGTCGGCGGTCTGGAAATCAATGGTGACGGTACTCCCGCGATCTTCATAGCTCGTCCAGATAAGCCAGCCTGCAATCATCAGGGCGATGACGGGCAGCAACCAGAATGGCGAAATGCGGCGTTTTGTTTTAATTCTCGCTTCAGTCGGCGAAGCGGGGGTTTCCTGACTCATGTGCATCCCAAAGTAAGCGGCTATCCAGCCATTCCACAGCAAGAATAGTCAATATCACCGCAGAGCCGAAATAAAAAGCCGCGGGTCCCATTGTAAAAGCAAGTAGCTGGTCGCGATTGATGAGCGACATCATCAGCGAAATCACGAACAGATCTAACATTGACCAGCGGCCAATCCAGGTGACGAACCGCAGCAGCAGAATGCGGGTCCGTAAGCCTTGTTCACACTTAAAGTGAATGCTGATGAGCAGGGTAAATATCACCACCACTTTGGTAAAGGGAACCAGGATACTGGCAATAAAGACGATCGCCGCCACCCCGACGTTACTGTGCGCAAGGGAGATAATCCCGGAGAGGATAGTATCCTCCTGACGCCCGCCATTCACGTAAATGATGGAAATCGGCAGCATATTGGCTGGGATCAGAAACACCAGGGAGGCGATCAGCGCGGCCCAGCATTTTTGCAGGCTGTTGTTGCGCCGCAGTCTCAACGGAATGTGGCACCGCGGGCAGCGACCGCGCGCGTCGGGCAAGCCGGTATAGTGGCATCCCAGACAGACGCGCAGATTTTCATCAGGACGCGTGGCGGGGCGCTGAGGGTAAAATCGCTCCCAGAGCTGTTCAACGTTCAGGTGGATAAGCGTCAGTATGCTCAGCAATACCAGGCTGATGAAAGCAAAGAGCCCGATGCCGGGCTGCAAAAAGGCGTAGTCCTGTACCTTTATCGATGCAACGCCCACGCCCACCAGATAAATATCCAGCATCACCCACTCTTTGAGCTTATCCAGCATCAGCAGCACCGGGCGAAGGTTCATACCGAGAATATTTCCAAACCACAGATACGCAATGGCGGCGACCAGCACCAGCGGCGCGCCAACGGTGCAGAACAGCACCATGGCAGCGGTGATGGGATCCCCCTGACGGGTCATCTGCCAGATACCCTGCAGTACGTTGGCGTCAATGCGCACGCCAAGCAGGTAGAGTTTCAGCAGCGGTTCGCTCCAGGCGAAGGGCATCAGCAGCAGCATGGTGACGGCCATGGCGGCGAGGCGGGTGAGCGACCAGTCGCGGCCATCGCGAATTTTGGCGTCGCAGCGCGGACAAAAGGCACTTTGGTGCGATTTCATCTTCGGCAACATAAAAAGCGTATCGCACTGGGGGCAACGCTGATAATGTGCACGTGGCAAAGCTTCGCTTACCGTATGGACAGTTATCTTTCTTGTCGGCGTAATTTTGGTTGTTTTTAAGGCCATCAGCTGCGCACAAATAAGTATTGTTGAAAGTTATAATAACTCATGAACGGATTCATCTTGAGCATGAGCGCATTTAATGCTTATTTTAATAGGCTATGCGGTAAATTTGTAAGACAACTAAGTGATTGAATAATGAACAAAACAGAATTCTACGCGGATCTGAACCGCGATTTTAAGGCATTGATGGCGGGTGAGACCAGCTTCTTAGCCACTCTGGCAAATACTAGCGCATTGCTGTTTGAACGTCTCTCTGACGTGAACTGGGCCGGCTTTTACCTCCTGGAAGGCGAAACGCTGGTGCTCGGCCCGTTCCAGGGCAAACTGGCCTGCGTGCGTATTCCGATAGGGCGTGGCGTATGCGGCACGGCGGTGGCCGAAAATCAGGTCCAGCGTGTGGAAGACGTTCATGCGTTTGACGGGCACATTGCCTGTGACGCCGCCAGTAATTCTGAAATCGTTCTGCCGCTGGTGGTCAAAAATCAGATTATTGGCGTTCTGGATATCGACAGTACGGTCTTCAGTCGCTTTACAACCGAGGACGAACAGGGGCTGCGCGAGCTGGTGGCGAATCTGGAAAACGTACTCGCCGCAACCGATTATCAAAAATTCTTTGCGAGCGTCGCAGGATAATCAACGGATAACGTAGCATTTACTGATAGCGTCATTATAATGACGCCTGTTCATGCCTGCGCTTGTTGGCAACGTCCGTTGTAATCAGGAAATTTCATGGAAAATCAACCTAAGTTGAATAGCAGTAAAGAAGTTATCGCATTTCTGGCCGAGCGTTTCCCGCAGTGCTTCAGCGCGGAAGGTGAAGCTCGTCCCCTGAAAGTCGGTATTTTTCAGGATCTGGTGGCGCGTGTTGAAGGGGAAATGAACCTCAGCAAAACTCAGCTGCGTTCCGCCTTACGTCTTTATACTTCGAGCTGGCGCTACCTGTACGGTATCAAAGCTGGCGCGACCCGCGTGGATCTCGACGGCAACCCGTGTGGTGAGCTGGACGAGCAGCACGTTGAGCACGCGCGTAAGCAGCTTGAAGAAGCCAAAGCACGCGTTCAGGCACAACGTGCAGAACAGCAGGCGAAAAAACGCGAAGCCGCAGCGGCAAACGGCCAGGAAGAAGCGCCTCGTCGTGAGCGTAAACCACGCCCTGCGCCGCGCCGTCACGATAATAACGATCGCAAACCGCGTGCAGACAAACCAGCAGCAAAAGCCCCGCGCGCCCCTCGTGAAGAGCCGCGCCATACGCCGGTTTCTGACATTAACGCCCTGAGCGTAGGTCAGGCGCTGAAGGTAAAAGCGGGTAACAATGCTATGGACGCCACCGTACTGGAAATCACCAAAGATGGCGTTCGTGTACAGCTGACTTCTGGTATGTCAATGATTGTACGCGCAGAACACTTGTTGTTCTGAAACGGAGGCCAAGCCTGGCATGAACACTTTTTTTAAGCTCACCGCGCTGGCGGGCCTGTTTGCCATAACAGGTCACGCTTTTGCAGTGGACGATATCACGCGTGTTGATCAAATTCCGGTTCTCAAGGAAGAGACGCAGCACGCGACGGTGAGCGAGCGCGTGACCTCACGTTTTACCCGCTCGCACTATCGTCAGTTCGATCTCGATCAGGCCTTTTCGGCCAAAATCTTTGACCGCTATCTGAACTTGCTGGATTACAGCCATAACGTTTTGCTCGCCAGCGATGTCGAGCAGTTCGCTAAGCGCAAATCCGAGGTGGGTGACGAGTTGCGTTCAGGCAAGCTGGATCTGTTCTACGATCTCTACAACCTGTCGCAAAAGCGCCGTTTTGAACGCTATCAGTACGCGCTGAAAGTGCTGGAACGTCCGATGGACTTCACCGGCACTGACACCTTTAATCTGGATCGCAGTAAAGCACCCTGGCCGAAAGATGAAGCCGAGTTGAATGCGCTGTGGGACGGTAAAGTTAAATACGACGAACTGAGTCTTAAGCTGACCGGCAAAGACGAAAAAGAGATCCGTGACACGCTGACGCGTCGTTACAAATTTGCCATTCGTCGTCTGGCGCAGACCAACAGTGAGGATGTTTTCTCACTCGCGATGACCGCCTTTGCGCACGAAATCGATCCGCACACCAACTATCTCTCTCCACGCAACACCGAACAGTTCAATACTGAGATGAGCCTGTCTCTGGAAGGTATCGGCGCGGTGCTGCAGATGGACGATGATTACACGGTGATCAATTCCATGGTTGCGGGTGGCCCGGCATCCAAAAGCAAAGCGATTAGCGTAGGCGATCGCATTGTGGGTGTAGGACAAACAGGCCAGAACATGGTCGACGTGATCGGCTGGCGTCTCGATGACGTGGTTGCGCTGATCAAAGGTCCGAAAGGCAGCAAGGTTCGTCTGGAAATTCTGCCTGCCGGTAAAGGCACCAAAACCCGTATTGTTACCTTGACCCGCGAGCGTATCCGTCTGGAAGACCGCGCGGTGAAAATGTCGGTGAAAACCGTGGGTAAAGAGAAGGTGGGTGTTCTGGATATTCCTGGCTTCTACGTGGGGCTGACTGACGATGTGAAAGTTCAGCTGCAGAAGCTTGAAAAACAGAACGTCAGCAGCATTATCATCGACCTGCGCAGTAACGGCGGCGGGGCGCTGACTGAAGCGGTTTCACTCTCCGGTCTGTTCATTCCATCTGGCCCGGTGGTTCAGGTGCGTGATAACAACGGTAAAGTGCGAGAAGATGCCGACAACGACGGTGTGGTCTACTACAAAGGCCCGCTGGTGGTCCTGGTTGACCGCTTCAGTGCTTCCGCGTCTGAAATCTTTGCCGCTGCAATGCAGGACTATGGTCGCGCGCTGATCGTTGGTGAGCCAACCTTCGGGAAAGGTACCGTTCAGCAGTATCGCTCTCTGAATCGTATTTACGATCAGATGCTGCGTCCGGAATGGCCTGCGCTGGGCTCGGTTCAGTACACCATTCAGAAATTCTACCGCGTGAACGGCGGCAGTACGCAGCGTAAGGGCGTAACGCCGGACATCATGATGCCGACAGGCACGGAAGAGACGGAAACCGGCGAGAAGTTTGAAGATAACGCCTTGCCGTGGGACAGCATCAATGCCGCGACCTACGTGAAAGCAGGTGATATGACGCAATTTGGCCCAGAACTGCTGAAAGCGCATAACGACCGCATCGCGAAAGATCCGGAGTTCCAGTACATCATGAAGGACATTGCACGATTCAATGCCCTGAAAGATAAGCGGAATATCGTTTCTCTGAACTACGCACAGCGTGAGAAAGAGAACAACGAGGACGATGCAACCCGCCTGGCGCGTATCAACGATCGCTTCAAGCGCGAAGGCAAGCCTCTGCTCAAGAAACTGGACGATCTGCCAAAAGATTACCAGGAGCCGGATCCGTATCTGGACGAGACGGTGCATATCGCTCTCGACCTGGCGAATCAGGAAAAAGAGAAACCAGCCGTACAGCCCGCTCCGGCAAAATAACCTCCCAACAGGCACAAGAAATTGTGCCTGTTTCTTTTTGTTCTGCATCCTTCCGTCAGCCAGATTTCCAATTGTGTAAAGTTGTGTCTTTCTGGTGACTTACGCCCGCCGGATGCTTGAAAATAGCCGTAATACCCATACGATGTGGGTAATCGCATAGTGCGTTTTGTTAAACTGAGGTAAAAAGAAAATTATGATGCGAATCGCGCTCTTCCTGCTCACCAACCTGGCGGTCATGGTGGTTTTCGGGCTCGTGCTAAGCCTGACAGGAATTCAGTCGAGCAGCGTTCAGGGTCTGTTGATTATGGCGCTGCTGTTTGGTTTTGGTGGCTCGTTCATCTCCCTGCTGATGTCGAAGTGGATGGCACTGAAATCGGTGGGTGGTGAGGTTATTGAACAGCCGCGCAACGACATGGAACAGTGGCTGATGAATACGGTGGCTCAGCAATCCCGTCAGGCCGGGATCGCCATGCCGCAGGTGGCGATTTACCATGCCCCGGACATCAACGCTTTCGCCACGGGCGCCCGTCGCGATGCGTCACTGGTTGCCGTCAGCACCGGATTGCTGCAGAACATGAGCCGTGACGAAGCCGAAGCGGTTATTGCCCACGAAATCAGCCATATCGCCAACGGTGACATGGTGACCATGACCCTGATTCAGGGCGTGGTGAACACCTTCGTAATCTTCATCTCCCGTATTCTGGCGCAGATCGCGGCTGGCTTTATGGGCGGAAACCGTGACGAAGGTGAAGAGAGCAACGGCAACCCGCTGATCTACTTCGCCGTTTCGATGGTTCTGGAACTGGTATTCGGTATTCTGGCCAGCATCATCACCATGTGGTTCTCCCGCCACCGTGAATTCCACGCGGATGCCGGCTCGGCGAAGCTTGTTGGTCGTGAGAAGATGATTGCCGCGCTGCAGCGTCTGAAAACCAGCTACGAGCCGCAGGAAGCGAACAGCATGATGGCCTTCTGCATTAACGGTAAATCCAAATCGCTGAGCGAGCTGTTTATGTCTCACCCGCCGCTGGATAAACGTATCGAAGCGCTGCGCAGTGGGGAATACCTGAAGTAACGCTAAGAACCCTAATAAGCCGGGCAGGAGAACACTCCGCCCGGTTTTTTTTATGCCTGAACTTTGGGCTGGGTCACCCGCAGGCCGCTGATGACCGCCGCGAGGGAAGCAAGGGCTCCCGCGGTGAGAAGCGCAACGTGGTTGCCGTTTTGTCCGGCGAGGTTAAACATCAGGGCAACCAGTGCCGCACCTGTGCTTTGCCCCAGAAGGCGCGCGGTCCCCAGCATGCCGCTGGCACCACCGCTGCGATGGCGCGGCGCGGAGGTGATAATGGTGTGATTGTTAGGAGACTGGAACAGGCCAAACCCTGCGCCGCACAGGATCATGCGCCAGATGATGTCCAGATCGGTTGGCGATGACGGTAGCAGAGCCAGCGCGAACAGGCCTGTCGCCATCACCGCCAGCCCCAATGCTCCCAGTAAACCGGCATGGACGCGTTCAATTAAGTAACCTGCCAGCGGAGCCATCACCATGGTCGCCAGCGGCCAGGGGGTTAACAGCAGGCCGGTCTCCACTTCTGAACGGCCGATCGCGCTCTGCAGAAAGAAGGGCAGAGAAACCAGAGCCAGCATCTGGGCGCAGAACGAGCAGACGGACGTGCAAATGGAGAGGGAAAAGAGGGGAATACGCAGCAGATCGACCGGCAGTAAAGGCACGGGGAGAGTGAGCTGGCGGCGAACAAAGAAGAAGCCGATCGCCAGCAGGGCGATGAGCTCCGCGCCGGTAAGCATCAGAGACTGTCCCTGCGCAAAGCCGCTCAGCGCCGTAATCAGCAGGCCAAAGGTCAGGGCATTCATCACCGCACTCGCCACATCAAAGCGCGGCATGGTGCTTTTAGGGCCGTTAGCGGGAAGAAAGCGCAGGGCAAAGAATATAGCGACAATGCCCAGCGGCACGTTAATAGCAAACAGCCATTGCCATGACGCAACGGAAAGGATCGCCGCCGCAATAGTTGGCCCGGCGGCGGAAGAGACGGCGACAATAAACGAGTTTATCCCCATGCCGCGTCCCAGATGACGCTGCGGATAAATTAAGCGGATCAACGCCGTGTTTACGCTCATGAGCGCCGCGCCGCCAAAACCCTGCGCAATGCGGGCAAGCGTCAGGGTATGCAGTGAATCTGAAAGGGCGCATAGCAAGGACGTGAAGGTGAAAACCACCAGACCGCACTGATACACCCGACGGTAACCGAACATATCGCCCAGGAAAGAGAACGAGAGCAGGGAAACCACAATCGCAATCTGATAGGCGTTAACGATCCATATCGAACTGGCGGGAGAGGCATGCAGGTCGCTGGCGATGGTTGGCAGGGCAACGTTCGCGATTGCGCCGTCAAGGACGGCCATTGAGATACCGATAATGATGGTCGCTATAGCGCCATACCGCTGGGGTAAAGGCAGGCCATCGGAAAGGGTCTTTTCCATTAGGATTAAAAAAGCTCAGCGTGAAATTATTCTCAGGGTAACTATTTTAGCATTGTTACAGCCGCGATATGTCGCAGATTTGTAACGAAGTAAACGCGGATTGATTGCAGGTGACATGACGGGAACTTATAATAAAAACCGGTTCTGATTTTTATAAAACACTCTCTATGAGGTGGTAAATGGCTATTGCGGATTTGGATAAACAGCCAGATTCTGTTTCTTCCGTGCTGAAGGTGTTTGGCATCTTACAGGCGCTGGGGGAAGAGCGTGAAATAGGTATTACAGAGTTGTCGCAGCGCGTGATGATGTCTAAAAGCACCGTATATCGCTTTTTACAAACCATGAAGTCGCTGGGCTACGTTGCCCAGGAAGGCGAATCTGAAAAATACTCTCTGACGCTGAAGCTGTTTGAGCTGGGCGCTCGTGCGCTACAAAATGTTGACCTGATCCGCAGCGCTGATATCCAGATGCGTGAAATCTCTCGCCTGACCAAAGAGACCATCCATCTCGGTGCGCTGGATGAAGACAGCATTGTTTACATCCATAAAATCGACTCCATGTACAATCTGCGCATGTACTCGCGCATTGGTCGTCGCAACCCGCTCTACAGCACCGCGATTGGTAAGGTTCTGCTGGCCTGGCGCGATCGTGAGGAAGTGAAGCAGATCCTCGAAGGCGTGGAATACAAGCAAAGTACCTCGCGAACCATTACCAGCACGGACGCGCTGTTAACGGTGCTCGATCGCGTACGCGAGCAGGGGTATGGCGAAGATAACGAAGAGCAGGAAGAAGGGCTGCGCTGCATCGGTGTTCCGGTGTTTGATCGTTTTGGCGTGGTGATCGCGGGCTTAAGTATCTCCTTCCCAACCTTACGCTTCTCCGAAGAGCGCCTGCATGAGTATGTGGCTATTCTGCACACTGCCGCACGTAAGATTTCTGAACAAATGGGTTACCACGACTACCCGTTTTAATCTCTGCTCGCATAAAAAAACGCCGCATCTGTTGCGGCGTTTTTTATATCAGTCATGTCACCGGCTGATTAGCCATTATCAATCACGACGGATGTCTTTCGCAGGACCGGACAGTTGGTCAAGCCAACGATCCCGCTGTCAGTATGCAAATATTGCGCAGTGCTCACGCCCTGTGCCGTTAAATATTTACATTGAATCCCTAACCCGGCTGCGTTTTCGGTGCTTCCCACAAGCACGCCATAACCCGTGAGCAGAAGGCCAATCCAGACGATAGCCAGTGCAATAATTGTTCGAATAATGAAGCGCATCATTAACCTCTTTTGTCGTTGTTATCATAAAGCTAGCGTAAACGGTTTACACGATGAAACAAGTGCAGGATTCTGAAAAAAGTGCGATGGCGGTACAGTTAGTCCTTGTTTAAGATAAGCGTGTTAACCTCGTTACATCAGGTTTTTAGACGGAGTGTGGAGTGAAAAAAATACGCTGGGTAATTCTGATTATCGTGCTGATAGCGTGCGTGGTGTTATGGACGCAGACGATCAATGTGATGTGCGATCAGGATGTACAGTTTTTTAGCGGCGTTTGCGCAATCAATAAGTTTATTCCGTGGTAATACGCATTTTTTCTCAAGGTGATTTCCTTCCTTCGCGCCAGTGGTAAAATAGACGTTTTTATTGAGGTGGTGAAATGGGTGAGTTACTGAATTCAGGGCTGCTGAATATGGCATCCCTGATGATTTCTTTGGTTGTTCTGCTTGTGGGCCTGGTCATTTGGTTTTTTGTGAACCGCGCCAGCTCCCGTACTAACGAGCAGATTGAACTGCTGGAAGCGCTGCTCGATCAGCAAAAACGTCAGAATGCGCTGCTGCGCCGTCTGTGTGAGGCTAACGAACCGGAAGAGAAAGACGCGCCGAAAGACGCGGTCGCTGAAGATAGCAAAGACGAAGACGACTTTATCCGCCTGGTGGCTGAGCGTTAATCTTTTTAGGCTGGGAGGTGGCTGTGGTCTGGAAAAATCCCTGGTATGACCCCTCCCTGAAACATCACACCCCGAACGGTTTTTGTAATACCGATCCTGTCGGACATCAACCCGGCGATCTTGACCGTTGGCGTAAAGCGCGTAAAGAGGCCGGTTTACCGAAGCCACCCGCGCTGGGCTATGAAGACTTTATCCAACAGTGGTGGCAACCGGTTGAGCTTACACAACCTCATGAAGATGGGGTATGGTGGCTGGGACACGCGAGCGTAATGCTGCAGCTGGACGGCAATATCATCCTTACCGATCCGGTTTTTTCACAGCGCGCTTCTCCGCTCCCTTTCCTGGGACCCCAGCGCAAAACGCCTCCCGCGCTGTCAGTCAGTCAACTCAATCAGCTTGATGCGGTCGTCATCTCCCATAATCATTACGATCATCTTGATGACGCGACCATTCGCCGTATTCTCAAACGCTTCCCTGAGGTCAGTTTTTTTGTTCCGCTGGGCCTGGCCGACTGGTTTCGCCGCCGGGGGGCAAAACGCGTGGTTGAGCTCGACTGGTGGCAGAGCTTCACCTGGCAGGGGATGACGCTGACCGCCGTACCGGCACAGCACTGGAGTATGCGCACGCCATGGAACCGCAATCGCTCATTATGGTGCGGCTGGGTTATGGAAGGTCGACATCATCGTTTCTGGTTTAGCGGAGATACGGGGTATTCGCCTGAACTGCTGTTGATACCTGAACGCCTTGGCCATATCGATGCTGCCGCGTTACCAATAGGTGCCTATGCTCCACGATGGTTCATGGCTGTCCATCATATGGATCCGCAATCTGCGGTGGCATTGTGGCAGCAGCTGGGTTGTCCTTTGGCGTTTCCCATTCACTGGGGCGTGTTTGAACTGGCAGACGAAGCCCTTGATGAACCTGTGCGGGAGTTAACTGACGCGCTAGATAATTTAGCACCAGTTAATCATTCTTTCAGGATACTGAAAGTTGGTGAATATTTATCCTTATAAACGAAGCGATAAAGGAGTGCATATATTCTGCCTGGAAACGCGTGCAGGATTGTTTTATTTTTATCGAAACGTTTTGCTTGCCTTCTTTTGATGCAGAGTCATAAAAATTTCATTATTTTGGTGCATAACACTATTTAATAGTCGGTGCATTTTAATACAGTTCGGCGCGGGTTATTAACAGTGTTTTTTCTCTGAAACAATTTGGTCGCGTTACAATGATTTAAGCATAAGTTTTCACAAATTGTTCTAACTCAATCAGGACGTAAGATTTCTTTTCCCGTTTGCTGGACGCTTCGTAATGATTGAGCTATGTTAAAAAAGTCTTAGATTACAGCGCTTGTGAAAGCAACGCTGGGTCTTTGTTACGCAGCAGAGCTGTCTGTAAGTGATGCGCATAATTGTGCAAAACCTGACAGGCACTGTTCGAATTTGTGCGGCGGATCGAGACATGTTTAAAAATGGCTTGCCATATTAAACATAGTGTGTGATAACACGTTTTGGGTCAAACGAGGTACAGTTCTGTTTATGTGTGGCATTTTCAGTAAAGAAGTCCTGAGTAAACACGTTGTCGTTGAATACCGCTTCTCTGCCGAACCTTATATTAGTGCCTCATGCAGTAATGTCTCAGTTTTATCTCAGTTAATGCCTGCGGGCTAAGAAAACACTCTAAGGAATTTTGCAAAATGGCAAAGATTAAAGGTCAAGTTAAGTGGTTCAACGAGTCTAAAGGTTTTGGTTTCATTACTCCTGCTGACGGCAGCAAAGACGTGTTCGTACACTTCTCTGCAATCCAGGGTAACGGCTTCAAAACTCTGGCTGAAGGCCAGAACGTTGAGTTCGAAATTCAGGACGGCCAGAAAGGCCCAGCTGCAGTTAACGTAACTGCTATCTGATCGAACCGCTGCTGACTGAAGCGCTTAGCACTTCAATCTCAGACATAAAGCCTCGCATAATGCGGGGCTTTTTTATGTCCCTTATCTTTCAAAATATTACCATTGGCGGTCTTGTTAGTAACTTGTTGCAAAGCTGCGATGTTAGTAGCACTGTTTTGCCACCTTAAACCCATCTTTTCCCGTTAAATCAGGGCGTTGTTTAACAGTCCTGGGGTTCAGGTGAAGAAGAAATTGATAACGACCGCTGGCAATTTCACGCCAGCGCGTTTTGTGCTGCTCTGTTTAGCTATTTTTTGTAGTCTGGCTTTTTTGCTGGGCCGCGTTGCCTGGCTGCAAATCATCAAGCCTGACAATCTGGTGAAGCAGGAAGATATGCGCTCCCTCCGCCAGCTGGCGATTGATGCGCCGCGGGGCATGATAATGGATCGCGAAGGTCGCCCCCTGGCGGTGAGTGTGCCCGTCCGGGCCGTCTGGGCCGATCCTAAAACGGTGCTGGCAAAAGGGGGCGTTGGCATTGACGAACGCTGGCAGGCGTTGGCAAACGCGCTGCATCTCTCCCTGGGCACACTTTCGGCGCGAATCAACGCCAACCCGCAGGGGCGTTTTATTTATCTTGCCCGTCAGGTCGATCCCGCACAGGCGAAGTGGATCGATAAGCTGAATCTGCCCGGTATCAATTTACGCGATGAATCCCGCCGTTTTTATCCTGCCGGTCATGTGGCAGCGAACCTGATTGGCTTTACCAATATTGACGGGCAGGGCATTGAAGGCGTGGAAAAAAGCTTCAACGCGCAGCTGACCGGCAAGGCCGGAGTGCGGCAGGTAAGGGAAGACCGCTATGGTCGCGTGGTTGAAAACCTGACGGAAGTGGCGCCTGCACCGGCGCATAACATCCAGTTAAGTATCGACGAGCGGCTGCAAACCATCACCGAAGATGCGCTCGATAATGCCGTGGCCTGGAACAAGGCCGAGTCTGGTGCATCGGTGCTAATTAATATCCCAACCGGGGAAATACTCGCCATGGCGAGCTATCCGGATTTCAACCCCAATAATCGGGAAGGCGCGACGATAAACGATTTTCGTAATCGCGCGATCAGCGATACGTTCGAACCCGGTTCGACGGTCAAGCCGCTGGTGCTGATGACGGCCCTGCAGCAGGGCCTGGTCCAGCCGGACAGCGTGATTGACACTCACCCGTATACCCTTGACGGGCATCGTATCCGCGATGTGGGCTATTATCCTGAACTGACGATGACCGGGATCCTGCAAAAATCGAGCGACACCGGCGTATCCCGACTCTCCCTGGCAATGCCTGTCCAGCATCTTATTGATACCTATAGAAACTTTGGGTTTGGCACGAATACGGGGCTTGGCTTAACGGGCGAGAGCGCGGGGCTGTTGCCAAATCGTAAATACTGGAGCCAGCTCGATCGTGCGACCTTTGCCTTCGGCTACGGGCTGATGGTGACGCCGCTCCAGCTGGCGCACGTCTACGCCACGATCGGCGGCTTCGGGCTCGAGCGACCTCTCTCGATTACGCGTATTGATCCACCCGTTATCGGGCACCGCGTCATGCCGGAAGAGATCGCGCACGAGGTGGAACACATGATGGAGAGCGTTGCTCTGCCCGGCGGCGGGGGCGTTAAGGCAGCCGTTCGCGATTACCGGGTGGCGGTGAAAACCGGTACGGCAAAGAAAATTGACGACAGCGGAAAGTACGTCGATAAATACGTCGCCTATACGGCCGGCGTTGCGCCTGCCAGCGATCCGCGCTTTGCTCTGGTGGTGGTCATTAACGATCCGCAAAATGGGGCCTACTACGGCGGTGCCGTTTCCGCGCCTGTCTTCAGCGAGATTATGGGTAACGTGCTGCGTCTGGAGAATGTGAAACCTGACGGGTTACCGGCGGGTTCCGACCACCTTATCGTTATGCGTTAACCGGGCGTTTATAACCAGGGCGAATAGCGGTACACTTCGCCCTTTGATTATGCTCCGGAGTCACCATGTCCTTCAGCTGTCCCCTTTGCCACGCCCCCCTGACGCATTCAGATAAAAGCTATACCTGTCCGCAGGGGCATCAGTTTGATATGGCAAAAGAAGGCTACGTGAATCTTCTGCCGGTGCAGCATAAGCGCTCCCGCGATCCAGGCGACAGTGCAGAGATGATGCAGGCGCGTCGTGCGTTTCTGGATGCCGGGCACTATCTGCCGCTGCGGGAGACCGTCGCGCAGATGCTGAATGACATCCTGCCGGGTTCAGCCACCGCCATGCTCGATATCGGCTGCGGGGAAGGGTACTACACCGCACGGTTTGCCGGGATCGCACGCGAGAAGGGCGCGTTGACATTCGGTCTGGACGTGTCGAAAGTGGCTATTCGCGCGGCGGCAAAGCGTTACGCGGACGTGACGTTCTGCGTGGCATCCAGCCACCGGCTGCCGTTTGACGATGCCAGCATGGATGCGGTTATCCGCATTTACGCGCCCTGCAAGGCGGAAGAGCTGGCTCGCGTGGTGAAACCGGGCGGATGGGTCGTAACCGTGACGCCGGGCCCGCGTCATCTGATGGAGCTGAAAGGCCTGATCTACGACGAAGTGCGTCTGCATGCCCCTCATTCTGAACAGCTGGCCGGTTTTAGCCTGAAGCAGGAGCAAAGCGTGGCGTATGAAATGACGCTTAAAGGGGAAGAAGCAACCGCGCTGCTGCAGATGACGCCGTTCGCGTGGCGGGCAAAACCGGAAGTGTGGGAAGCGTTAGCTCTACAATCAATATTTAACTGCCAGACGGATTTCAGTATCCACGTCTGGCAGCGCGAAGATTAACCGGCGAAGTGTGCCCAGAGGATCTGGGCACCAATGCCAATCAGCACAATTCCTCCCAGGATCTCGGCGCGTTTACCCAGCAGCGGGCCGATAAACCGTCCGACCATCATGCCCAGCGTGGACATAATCAGCGTTGCGCAGCCGATGGCCAGCGCGGTGGCGATAATATTGACCTGCAGGAATGCCAGACCGACGCCGACGGCCATCGCATCAAGGCTGGTGGCAATCGCCGTGGTGACCAGCAGCCAGAACCCGTGGCGGTGCTGCGGTTCCTCGTCTTCATCATCACCGCCGCGAAAACCTTCAATCACCATTCGGCCACCGAGAAACACCAGCAGTACGAAGGCAATCCAGTGGTTCCACTCCAGCACGAAATGGCTGGCGAGCATGCCAAGTCCCCAACCGATAAGCGGCGTCAGCGTTTCGATAGCGCCAAAAATGATGCCGGTACGCAGGGCTTCTGAGAACTTAGGTTTGTGGAGCGTGGCGCCTTTTCCGATGGAAGCCGCAAAAGCGTCCATGGACATGCCAAAAGCGAGGAGAATCGTAGCGGAGATATTCATAACAGCGTCCAGACCGGGGATATCCATATGACACATCACTGCCCCCAGTAAACAGCAGTTGATGTATCTATGGTCTCGCCTGATCGCGCCGCACATAAGATGTGCTGTCAGCGATCCGTACGCGCCACGTTTTTCAACGAGTATGTTGACACGTACATTTCCTGAGAACAGGAAATCGGCTACTCCCCAACGACGGGCGCAACCTTAACATATTTTGAGAATATAAAACAACAACGAAGAGGAATTATTTAAAATGCTTGGTGATAACGATTTTCATTTGTCTTTAAGCGTGAAAGTATCGTTAACAAATAGAGAACAAATTAACGAAAGGGATATAGCTTTGGCTATATTTCTTGCGCAAGATAAACACAGAATATAGCCATTGCTATATATTTAACTCATTGAGTTTTAACAAGTAAATTGTATATCTTTTCCAGATCGTCAATATTCTTCACCCGAATAAGCAGGCGGCGTTGTTCTAATTGCATCACCAGCACACCGTCTTCGGATAAATTCATCTCTTTAATACGGTTATATTCTATCCACACATTGGCGAAGAAAAATCCGCGGGATTTAAAAATGATTTTCGGCGTGCGGATCCAGAACAGATAAACCGCCATTAATGCCAGCGCACATAATAACCATGTGGTTAATATTGCACCATGGCTGGTGACGTTATTGTAAATAAGAATAACGATGAGACCCGCGAAGATAAACGCATCCACGCGCCCGCGTCGCAGAAGGGGAAGGGAGAGCAGCGTCTCGCCGTGACGGCGGGGCATGATGAATTCGTCATAGATCGCGAAAGCCAGAAGGGCAGCAATAAATAAAACCAGTACGATGTCCGTGACAGTCATTCATCCTCCAGATAAAAAAACCGGGGGCAAGCCCCCGGTCTATAGCATTGAAACTTACAGACCCAGCAGGCCGACAGCGTAGCCAGCGATACCGATGACGAAGAAGCCAACGATAATCCACAGCGGGTTCACTTTCTTACGCAGCAGCCACATGCAGGCAAAGGTCAACAGCAGCGGTACCAGGCCAGGCATAAGCTGGTCCAGAATCGTCTGCACGGTGGTGACGCGGGTCTGACCATCCTGACCGGTGATGGTCGATACCACCAGCGGGATGTTCACGTGCGTCCACTTGTTAACCAGCGCCCCCATGACAAACAGGCCGAGGATTGACGCCCCCTCAGTCAGTTTCTGCAGGAAGCCGCCGCCCATGTCCTTAACGATGTCCACCCCTTTACGGTAGCCGTAGGCCACACCGTAGTAACGGGTCAGCAGGCGCACGGCGTTGAAAAGGATGAAGAACAGCAGTGGCCCAAGCAGGCTGCCGCTCATCGCGATACCGGCACCCAGCGCCGCGAAGACCGGACGCACGGTACCCCAGAAGATTGGGTCACCGACACCGGCCAGCGGACCCATCAGGCCGACTTTGATACCGTTGATGGCACCGTCGTCAATCTCTGCGCCGTTCGCACGCTGTTCTTCCATCGCCAGCGTTACGCCCAGTACCGGAGCCGCTACGTAAGGATGGGTGTTAAAGAATTCCAGGTGACGCTTGATCGCCTGACGGCGCGCTTCGTTGTTTTCCGGGTACAGGCGTTTGATTGCCGGTACCATGGAGAAGCAGAAGCCCAGCGCCTGCATACGTTCGAAGTTCCATGAACCCTGAAACAGGTTAGAACGGATGAACACGCCACGAATATCACCCGGAGTGAGTTTTTTCTCGGTGGTAGTTTTTGTCATATCAACCATTTCGCTCACCTGTTAGTCCAGTTCGTTATCGAGATCGTTGTTACCAGCAGCCTGCGCTGGGGCACCCGCGACGCGGTTATATTTCGGGCTAAGCTGGATGTAGAGAATCGCCATTACCGCACCAATCACACCCAGTGCAACCAGGTTGAAGTTGGTGAAGGCAGCGGTCACGAAGCCGAGGTAGAAGAACGGCATCAGATAGCCTGCGCGCATCATGTTGATGACCATCGCATAACCAACGACCACGATCATGCCGCCCGCGATGTTCAGACCGCCGGTGACCACTTCTGGAATGGCGTTCAGCATGCTCTGCACTTCACTGGTACCAACAGAGATCGCCACGATAACCGCCGGGATCGCGATACGCATCGCCTGCAGGAACAGGGATGAAACGTGGATCCAGGACAGCGCCGTGAGGTTGCCGTTTTCGGCCGCCTTATCCGCCGCGTGCTGGAAGGCAACGGTGATAGTACGAACGATGATGGTCAGAACCTGGCCAGCTGCAGCCAGCGGGATCGCCAGCGCGATACCGGCACCAATACTCTGGTGACCAGCAATAACCAGAACGGTCGAAATGATAGAGGCCAGCGCGGCATCGGGCGCAACCGCCGCGCCGATGTTCATCCAGCCCAGGGCGATCATTTCCAGGGTACCACCGATGATGATACCGGTTTTCATGTCACCCAGAACGGCCCCAATCAGCGTACAGGCCACCAGAGGGCGGTGGAACTGAAATTCATCAAGTACGGATTCCATACCCGCAATACATGCGACGACGAACACCAGCACAATCTGAAGAGTGGTAATCTCCATTGCACTTCTCCTATTACATAAACTTTATATGAGAACCGGCGCGGGCTTATTTCCCAACTTTGCCGATCAAATCCATCATTTTCAGTTTTTGATCCGTAGAAACCTTACGGGCTTCCAGTTCAATACCGCGCGCATTCAGCTTGTTGAATGCCTCGATATCTTTCGCATCGACTGAAATGGCGTTGTTGACCTGCGTTTTGCCCTGACGGAATGCCATACCACCGATGTTCACGGAGGTGATTTTCACGCCGCCTTCAACAATGCGCTCAACGTCTGTCGGGTTAGTGAACAGGAGCATTACGCGTTCACCCGCGTATTTCGGGTTGTTGTAAACGCGGATCATCTTGGCGACATCCACGACGTGCGCGGTAACGCCAGGGGGAGCAACCTGAGTCAGAAGGGTTTTACGAACGGTATCGGCGGCAACTTCGTCGCTGACCACGATAATGCGTCGAACGTTGGTCTCTTTGGTCCAGCGCGTCGCGACCTGGCCGTGGATTAAGCGGTCATCAATACGCGCAAGGCCGATGACCATGTAATCGTTCGGGCCCATCGGTTTTGCCGGTGTTGCCGCTTTTGGTGCCGATGCGGGAGCAGGGGCCGGTTTTTCAACCGGCTGCGCCTTCAGGGCTTTAACCCCTTCGCGACCGGTTTCAACGGCCAGCGCCACCAGCTCATCAAACGCCGGATTGTCGTCGCGCGCCATGAAGGTTTCCACCAGCATGGGAATATTAACCCCGGCGACAACTTCATAGTGCTCTTTATCGACGACAATGCGGCTGGCGGCATTGAACGGGCTGCCGCCCCATGTATCAACGAGAAACAGCACGCCTTTGCTGGTATCCAGCTTCGCGAGTTGAGCGTTGTACTTCTCTATCAGCGTCTCGGCGTTTTCACCGGGAACGAAATCGATCCAGCCGACGTTTTCCTGCTCGCCCAACAGCATCTCTGCCGTTTTGAGTAGCTGCTCAGCAGCCCAACCATGTGTGCCTATGACAATAGCAATGGTCACTTGCTACCTCCTTTTATTATCATTAATACGCCTGCCAGGCAGTCGTACTGAGAATCGTATTGGCGAACCGAATCGATTCAGATAAGGGTTAGAGTTCAAAAAAACTAAGACTTCCGCGAATTATTTTAGATAGTGAAAAAATAATTTATGTGATGAAGATCCGTAATTTAGCCACGCGTTACAGATTTATCTGTAGCGTAAAGCCGCTGTGTTACAGAACTTTGCAAAGGAACGTAAATCTTTGCTAAAAACACAGTGTCTCTGATATGTTTAGCCTCCGTTTAATCGTTCAGGAGTATAGGGTTACAGCCCACTATATGGACCGTCACCGACGTCAGTCATCAACCAGGCCATTTCGCGCCTTATTCACCGGCGATCCTCGCCACGTATCGACACTGTTTGCCTCTGTTTTGCCCACGTTGAGTGGGGCACCGTTTCGTCATTCCTTTAGCAGGAGCTTGTCATGGAATTCTTAATGGACCCGTCAATCTGGGTGGGATTGCTCACGCTGGTGGTGCTGGAGATTGTTCTCGGCATTGATAACCTGGTGTTTATCGCCATCCTTGCGGACAAACTGCCGCCAAAACAGCGTGATAAAGCGCGTCTGATTGGTCTCTCGCTGGCGCTGGTTATGCGACTGGGGCTGCTTTCCGTCATCTCCTGGATGGTCACGCTGACCAAACCGCTGTTTTCCGTCATGGACTACACCTTCTCCGGGCGTGATTTAATCATGCTGATCGGGGGGATATTCCTGCTTTTCAAAGCGACGACGGAGCTACACGAGCGGCTGGAAAACCGTCAGCACGATGATGGGCACGGCAAAGGCTATGCCAGCTTCTGGGTGGTGGTGATGCAGATCGTGGTGCTTGATGCGGTCTTCTCGCTGGATGCGGTGATCACGGCGGTCGGCATGGTGAATCATCTGCCGGTAATGATGGCGGCTGTCGTTATTGCGATGGCGGTCATGCTGCTGGCCTCGAAGCCGCTGACGCGCTTCGTTAACCAGCATCCAACGGTGGTCGTGCTGTGTCTGAGCTTCCTGCTGATGATTGGTCTGAGCCTGGTGGCGGAAGGTTTTGGCTTCCATATTCCGAAAGGCTACCTGTACGCCGCGATTGGCTTCTCGATTCTGATCGAGCTGTTCAACCAGATTGCGCGCCGTAACTTTATTAAGCAGCAGTCGAATCAGCCGCTGCGCGCCCGTACCGCAGACGCGATTCTGCGCCTGATGGGCGGTCGTCGTCAGGTGAACGTCCAGTCTGATTCCGAAAACCATAACCCGGTTCCGGTCCCGGAAGGGGCGTTTGTGGAACAAGAACGCTACATGATCAACGGCGTGCTCTCCCTGGCCTCCCGTTCGCTGCGCGGCATCATGACGCCGCGCGGAGAGATCAGCTGGGTCGATGCAAACCTGAGCGTGGATGAAATTCGCCAGCAGCTGCTCTCTTCTCCGCACAGCCTGTTCCCGGTGTGTCGCGGAGAGCTGGATGAGATCATCGGCGTCGTGCGGGCGAAAGAGATGCTGGTGGCCCTGGAAGAGGGCGTCAACGTGGAAGCCGTTGCCGCCGCGTCGCCGGCGATTGTCGTGCCGGAAACGCTGGATCCTATCAACCTGCTCGGGGTGCTGCGCCGCGCTCGCGGTAGCTTTGTTATCGTCACCAACGAGTTTGGCGTGGTGCAGGGGATGGTCACGCCGCTGGACGTGCTGGAAGCGATTGCCGGTGAATTCCCGGATGCCGACGAAACGCCAGAGATCGTTGCCGACGGTGAAGGCTGGCTGGTTAAAGGTACCACCGACCTGCACGCGCTCTCGCACACGCTGGGGCTGGAAAACGTGATCAACGATGAAGAAGACATCGCGACCGTTGCCGGTCTGGTTATCGCCGTTAATGGACAGATCCCGCGCGTCGGCGATGTGATCGAGCTGGCGCCGCTGCACATTACGATCGTTGAAGCCAACGACTATCGCGTTGATATGGTTCGCATTGTTAAAGAACAATCTGCCCACGACGAAGATGAGTAAGCCGGCTTAGCGCAGCGGCATTAAGGGCACGATGTGCCCGTTATGATGCGCTGGCGGGGATGAACTTCCCGCCAGCCACTTCGGAAAATCCCGTAGCGGCATGGGCCGCGCATAGAAAAAACCCTGCAGGACAGGCACGCCATGGCGGCGCAAGTAGCGCGCCTGCTCCTCCGTCTCGACCCCTTCAGCCACCAGTTCAATATTCAGCCGCTGTCCCAGCGCAATAATCATATCCGTCACCGTCGAGTTCACGGCGTCGGTGCCGATGGCGGTGGTAAACGACTGGTCGATTTTCAGCACGTCCGGGTGAAGCTTTTCAAGCCAGGAGAGGGAGCTGTTCCCGGTCCCAAAATCGTCGATGGCCAGCTTCACCCCTTTGCGATGCAGTTCGCGCACGATGCGATAATCCGCATCCAGCAGCGCATCCCGTTCCGTGAGTTCAATCACCAGCTGCTGACGCGGACAGGCGCTGAACCAGAGGCGGTTCAGGTCCTGTATCAACACCGCGTGACGGAAATGGCTGGCGGCGACGTTAATACCGATGTGAAAACCGGCGCTGGAAGGGAAGTAGCCTATCTGGCGCACCGTTTCGGCGATGACGTAGCGGGTCAGGGGGACAATCTGGTTATGTTCTTCTGCCAGAGGGATAAACACCTCCGGGGTGATCCAACCCTGACGGGGGTTATTCCAGCGCAGCAGGATCTCCACGCCGGTGCAAGCCTGGGTACGGGCATTCACCAGCGGCTGGCAGAAAAGCTCAAATTCCCGCGCCGCAATGCCCATATCGATCTCCCACGTAAAGCTCATCCGGTTTGCCGTTGCCAGCCAGGCGAGATAGCCCAGCAGCAGGCTGAGCATGAGTCCCAGCGGCAGCTGGGCTGGCAGGCTTTTTAAGGCTAATTCTCCAGGCCCTGGCCCGCTGACCGTAATGGTGAAAGGGTTTCGGGTTGACGATTGCCGGAAAAGAGAGCCCTCCTCTTCAAACGTCAGGCTGTCGCTGACGCGTTGTCCATAGCGCAGAAAGCGATCGCCTACGGTTAGCGCCACGTCATTGATGAGCGGGCGCTGGGGCTCAAGGATCATTTTGGCGATCAGATCGATATTGATGATTTCGATTACGCCAGCTTCACCGTCCTGAGAGACGGGATACCACTGGATCAATATCGGGCTACCCTTAAGCAGCCACTGATCGCTCGATAAAATCAGCTTCGCCGTGCTGGCGGGTAATTCTTTCAGGAAGTCGCGAACGGGCACATTGCGGCTCCCGAAAATACTTGAGCAGTACAGGATACCCTCGTTAATCAGGGCGATGGAGCGTACCGTCTGCAAAATGGCGGCCTGCTTTCGCAGCGCCAGGTGCGCCTGCGGGCAGGGCTGCCCAACCAGGGGCTGCAGCACGCTGCGGCGGTTCTCTAAAGAAAGCAGGACGTTATCAAGGGCGCGAACGGTGTGGCTGGTAAAATCGAGGATCCGCTGTTGGTTAACATTGCGCTGTGAAATAAAGCGAATGCCTAACGTCAGGATGAGCGTGAGGAGCGCAACCGTGACACAGACGATAACGCGTTTTCGGCGATAGTTTTTAATGATCGTTTGTGCAGTTTGCATGAACGGTCGCCTGATAAGCCACCAGCCACAAAAGCCGGACGCAACAGTAAAAGTGTAGTGGGGAAAGCTGAAGGAGACGAGAAAGAAGAGGGAAATTCGCCCATCCGTTGCAGATGGGCGAAAGGCAGTATTAGTCGCACTGCACCTTAATGGCCAGGCCACCGCGGGACGTCTCGCGGTATTTCGCGTTCATGTCCTTGCCGGTTTCGTACATGGTTTCAATCACCTTATCCAGCGATACGCGAGGTTCGCTGGTACGGCGCATCGCCATACGTGAGGCGTTGATGGCTTTCACCGAGGCAATCGCGTTACGCTCGATGCACGGCACCTGCACCTGGCCCGCGACCGGGTCACAGGTCAGACCGAGGTTATGTTCCATACCGATTTCCGCCGCCACGCAGACCTGCTCAGGGCTTGCGCCCAGCAGCTCTGCCAGACCCGCCGCCGCCATGGAGCAGGCAACGCCCACTTCACCCTGACAGCCCACTTCCGCACCGGAGATGGAGGCGTTCATTTTGTACAGCGCACCAATGGCACCTGCCGCCAGGAAATAGCGGATGTAGATGTCCGGCGTCACGGGCTCAATAAAGTGATCGTAGTAGGCCAGCACTGCCGGAACGATACCGCACGCACCGTTGGTTGGCGCCGTCACGACGCGGCCACCGGCGGCGTTCTCTTCGTTAACCGCCAGGGCAAACATGTTTACCCAGTCAACCACGTTCATCGGGTCGTTGGAGAACTTGTCCGTGGTCACCAGCATACGGCGCAGGGCAGAGGCACGACGCGGTACGCGCAGTGGACCCGGCAGAACGCCTTCGGTGTTCATCCCGCGGTCGATACAGGCGCGCATGGTTTGCCAGACGTTCGCAAAATAGTCTTCAATCTCTTTTTTGCTGTGCAGGGCCAGTTCGTTCTGCATCACCATGCCGGACAGTGAAAGACCGGTCTCTTTGCAGTAGCCCAGCATCTCGGTAGCCGATTTGAACGGGTACGGTACGCTGACGTCGCCGACGCTGTCTTTGCCAAAATGCTCTTCATCCACGATGAAGCCACCGCCGATGGAGTAGTACGTTTTGCTATAAATCTCTTTTTCACCGCTGTAAGCGTGAATGGTCATGCCGTTTTCGTGCAGCGGCAGGTTGTCGCTACGGAAACGCATGCCGTCATCCTGCGGGAAATCGACTTCCTGCTGGCCGTTTGCCAGCAGCAGGCGGCCGCGTGTTTCCACGTCGCGGATGAATGCCGGGATGGCATCAATATCTACGGTATCCGGCATATTGCCTGCCAGACCCATAATAATGGCGATATCGGTGTGGTGGCCTTTACCCGTTAATGACAGCGAGCCGTAAACATCCACGGCGACACGGGTAACGCTTTCCAGTAATCCTTTTTCGACCAGATCATCGACGAACTGTTTACCGGCCTTCATCGGGCCAACAGTATGGGAAGACGAAGGGCCAATTCCCACTTTGAACATGTCGAATATACTAATCACTTTCACACTCCTGACAGGGTTACCGGGGTTCCAGTAACGATGTTATAACTGCGCATAGTGTAAGAGGGAACACCGACCTCGGCTTAACTATTCACATGAATTAAACTAATGGTTAACGATGGGTTTTGCTAATAGCGCGACGCGGATCGCAAACCTGCAAAAAAGGATGGAATGTAAAGTATAGTCAAGGTTTCAGGCCGATTTGCAGCGCCAGTTCGCGAATGATGCCCGCCGTCATGCCCCAGACAAAATAATGCTGATACCAGGACAACCAGACCCGATGGTCATGCCCGCGACGATGGATATCCAGCGGATGATAACGGCTTAGCCGAAGCGCCTCTTCAAGCGGCATTTCAAACACCGCGGACACCTCATCGACGCTGGCGTGATACTGCAGGCCCGGCGGGATAATGCCCACCACCGGCGTGACCTGAAAACCGGTGACGCTGTCGACGGGCGGCAGCACGCCGATGACCTCAACGGCCTCCGGCGGAATGGCAACCTCTTCCTGCGCTTCCCGCAGCGCGGCGGCAATCAGCGAGGCGTCGGAGCTGTCTACTGCGCCACCCGGAAAGGCGACCTGACCCGCGTGCTTGCGTAAATGGGGAGAACGCTGGGTGAGCAGCAGGCCCGGCTGCGCGCGACGCACGACCGGGATCAGCACGGCCGCCTGACGCTGGTTCAGCGCTTCGCGGTTGACCTGCGGTCGTAATAGCTGAAAGCGAGATAAAAAATCGTCCAGCGTCAGGTTCTCTTTTTCCACCCGTGATTACTCCAGTTGTTTCAGGATACGGTTAACTTTATCAAAGGTTTCCTGATATTCCGCATCGACCTGGCTATCGGCAACAATGCCGCCCCCGGCCGAACAGTAAAGGTTTCCGTCGCAGGCCGTCAGCGTGCGAATGGTAATGCTGGTATCCATGGTGCCGCACAGGCTGATATAGCCGATGCTGCCGCACCAGGCGTTGCGGCGGTGCGGCTCCAGCTCATCAATGATCTCCATCGCCCGCACCTTTGGCGCGCCGGTGATGGAGCCACCCGGAAATGCGGCACGGAGCAGATCGCAGGCGGTGCGAGAGGCGGGCAGACGTGCGGTAATGGTGCTGACCAGGTGATGCACCGCCGGGAAAGGCTCGACGACAAACAGTTCCGGCACGCGCACGCTGCCCGGTTCGGCGACGCGGCCAATATCGTTACGCATCAGATCGACAATCATCAGGTTCTCGGCGCGGTCTTTCGGAGAGGCGGCGAGTTTTTCCGCCTGCTGGCGATCGGCGTCGGGATCGGCAAGACGCGGCAGAGTGCCTTTAATCGGACGGGTTTGAATCGTGCCCTCGGCCAGATGAATAAAGCGCTCGGGTGACAGGCTGAGTATGGCCCCCTGTTCCAGGCGGACAAACGCGCTGAAGGGCGCCTTGTTGCTGGCGTTAAGACGGGTAAACGCCTGCCACTCATCTCCCCGGTATGTCGCCTGGAAGCGCTGGGCGAGGTTAACCTGATAGCAGTCACCGCTTTGCAGATACGCCTGAACGCGCGCGAATTTTTCGGCGTACTCCGCTGCGCTCATATTTGAGCGCCAGCCTGAGGTCAACGTAAACGTCTGTGCCGGTGCAGGCTGTTGCGCCTCAAGCCACGCCAGACGCGCCTGCACGTCATGATGGCTCAGCAGGGAAACCGTTTTTTTCTGGTGATCAACTATTAACGCCCAGTCATACAGCCCCACGGCCATGTCTGGCAGGGAAATATCAGCCTGCGCATGCTCTGGCAGCGTTTCGAAACGGCGACCCAGATCGTAACCAAACAGGCCCAGCGCGCCCCCCTGAAAAGGGAGATCCGGGTTCGGCGCGGCAGATAAGCCCAGCGCGTTAATGGCCTGCTGCAGCTGCTTCAGGGGATCGTCCGTTAACGACAGGTCATCGGTTGTCAGCGTCTTTAGCGGATCGGCCACCAGAATATCGAAGCGGCTATAGGGATGGTCCGCATGGCCGGAATGCAGAAGCATCGCAAACGGAAGATGGCTCAGGCGGGCAAACCAGAATTCAGCGGCGTCTGCACGCCAGGGCAAGGTAATAACAGTGGGGAAGCGCATGTTCATGTGTGGCATACTACCGGGCAGCGTGAAATAATTAGCGCGAATAATTTAGCAGGAGTTGACGATGTTTGCAGGTTTACCTTCTCTGAGCCATGAACAGCAGCAGAAAGCGGTTGAGCGAATTCAGGAACTGATGTCCCAGGGGATGAGCAGCGGACAGGCGATTACCGTTGTCGCAGAGGAGATTCGCGCCAGTCATTCCGGCGAGCGGATCGTGGCGCGTTTCGAAGATGAAGATGAAGATCCAGAAGAGTAATCGGGCCTACACCGCCGCGATAATCTTAATCTCTACCTTATATTCCGGCTTCATCAGCGTGGCCTGTACGGTGCAGCGTACAGGCGCGTGACCCGCCACTACCCATGCATCCCAGGCTTTGTTCATCGCCGCGAAATCCTCTTTGTTTGCCAGGAAAATCGTTGCATCCAGAATGCGGGATTTGTCGCTGCCCTGTTTTTCCAGCACCGCGTCAATCTGCGCCAGGGTGTTAGCCGTCTGCTCGAACGCATCCGCATCCAGGTTAGCCGGTACGCCGGTGTAGTAGAGCGTCTGGTTATGGATCACCACATCAGACCAGCGGGCTTCGGCATCAATGCGCACAATTGTCATAAACGTTTCCTCGTTATTTTTCGTCGTCAGGCGGCAAGACTGCCATATTGTTCTCGTGTCGTCACTATTTGGGGTGGCACAGGAGAGGATGGGCTGACATAATCCCTGTGCAAAAATACAGTGAGAGAGCACCGTGGCAGACGATTTTTCCCCTGAAGGTCAATTAGCGCAGGCTATTCCCGGCTTCAAGCCCCGTGAACCTCAGCGCCAGATGGCGCATGCCGTTGCACGCGCCATCGATAAGGCTCAGCCGCTGGTGGTCGAAGCCGGAACCGGCACGGGTAAAACGTATGCTTACCTTGCTCCGGCGCTGCGCGCGAAGAAGAAGGTGATTATTTCCACCGGATCGAAGGCGCTGCAGGATCAGCTCTACAGCCGCGATTTGCCCACGGTGGCGAAAGCGCTGAAATACAAGGGGCGTCTGGCCCTGCTGAAGGGGCGCTCTAACTATCTCTGCCTGGAACGTCTTGAGCAGCAGGCGCTGGCGGGCGGCGACCTGCCGGTGCAAACCCTCAGCGACGTCATTATCCTTCGCGCCTGGGCGAACCAGACTGAAGAGGGTGATATCAGCACCTGCGCGAGCGTGCCGGAAGACTCGCCTGCCTGGCCGCTGGTGACAAGCACCAACGACAACTGCCTCGGCAGCGACTGCCCGCTGTATAAAGACTGCTTTGTGGTGAAAGCGCGCAAAACGGCGATGGACGCGGACGTGGTGGTGGTGAACCACCATCTGTTCCTCGCGGATATGGTCGTCAAGGATAGCGGTTTCGGCGAGCTGATCCCGGAGGCGGACGTGATGATCTTCGACGAAGCCCATCAGCTTCCGGACATCGCCAGCCAGTACTTCGGCCAGTCGCTTTCCAGCCGCCAGCTGCAGGATCTGGCGAAAGATTTCACCATCGCTTACCGGACCGAACTCAAAGATACCCAGCAGCTGCAGAAGTGCGCCGACCGTCTGGCGCAAAGCGCGCAGGATTTCCGCTTGCAGCTCGGCGAGCCGGGCTATCGCGGTAACCTGCGCGAGCTGCTGGCGGACAAAAACATCCAGCGCGCGCTGCTGCTGCTCGATGATGCCCTCGAACTCTGCTACGACGTGGCAAAGCTGTCCCTCGGCCGTTCCGCGCTGCTGGACGCGGCCTTCGAACGCGCCACGCTCTATCGCGGGCGGCTCAAACGGCTGAAAGAGATTAACCAGCCGGGGTTCAGCTACTGGTATGAGTGTACCTCGCGGCACTTCACGCTGGCGCTCACGCCGCTGACGGTGGCGGATAAATTTAAAGAGGTGATGGCACAAAAGCCTGGAAGCTGGATCTTCACCTCGGCAACCCTGTCGGTGAATGACGATCTGCATCACTTCACGGAACGTCTCGGCATTGAGGATGCGGAATCGCTGCTCCTGCCCAGCCCGTTCGATTACGAAAAACAGGCGCTGCTCTGCGTTCCCCGTAATCTGCCGCTGCCGAACCAGCCGGGTGCGGCGCGCCATCTGGCCGCGATGTTAAAACCGATGATCGAGGCCAACAACGGCCGTTGCTTTATGCTCTGCACCTCTCACGCCATGATGCGTGATCTCGCCGAGCAGTTCCGCGCCACCATGACCTTACCGGTGCTGTTGCAGGGAGAAACCAGCAAAGGCCAGCTGTTACAGCAGTTTGTCAGCGCCGGAAATGCCCTGCTGGTAGCAACCAGCAGCTTCTGGGAAGGGGTCGATGTGCGGGGGGATACGCTTTCGCTGGTGATCATTGATAAGCTGCCGTTTACCTCTCCGGACGATCCGCTGCTGAAGGCGCGCATGGAAGACTGCCGTCTGCGCGGGGGCGATCCGTTTGACGAGGTACAGCTCCCGGACGCGGTGATAACCCTCAAGCAGGGGGTAGGGCGATTAATCCGCGACGTTACCGATCGCGGCGTGCTGGTCATTTGCGATAACCGGCTGGTGATGCGCCCTTACGGAGCGACCTTCCTTGCCAGCCTGCCGCCCGCGCCGCGGACGCGGGACATAAAACGCGCGGTGCGTTTCCTGGCAAACCCAACGGCGGAGTAATTTACCCCGGAGTGTGCTAAGATGCGCGCCATTTTGTGACTGACCCTTGCGAGAGCGCGACGACTGATGCGAATTCTGGCTATTGATACCGCGACAGAGGCTTGCTCTGTCGCTCTGTTGAACGACGGTGCTGTTTCTGCTCATTTCGAAGAGTGCCCACGGGAACACACCCAACGCATTCTGCCCCTGATAAAAGCCATTTTAACCCAGGGCAACACCTCCTTAACCGACCTCGATGCGCTGGCCTTTGGCCGTGGCCCCGGCAGCTTTACGGGCGTACGTATCGGGATTGGCATTGCGCAGGGGCTGGCGCTGGGCGCCGAACTGCCGATGATCGGCGTCTCTACCCTCGCCACCATGGCGCAGGGCGCATGGCGCATGACCGGGGCAACGCGCGTGCTGGCCGCGATTGATGCCCGCATGGGCGAAGTTTACTGGGCCGAATACACCCGCGACGAGCAGGGCGTGTGGCACGGCGAAGAGACGGAAGCCGTGCTCAAGCCGGAAGCGGTCACTGAACGACTGCAGCAGCTCTCCGGTGAGTGGGCAACAGTCGGCACAGGCTGGCCTGCGTGGCCGGAGATGGCGACCGGCACAGGCGTGACGCTGGTGGACGGCAACATGCTGCTGCCGGCTGCGGAAGATATGCTTCCGATTGCCTGCCAGCTGCTCGCAGCAGGAAAAACCGTTGCCGTTGAACACGCGGAGCCGGTTTATTTGCGAAACACCGTTGCGTGGAAGAAACTTCCGGGCCGCGAGTGAATCTCAGTAACAGGAACTGAGAAAAAGGAGTCGCATCATGGCGGTTCAGACTAAAGTAGTACGCCTTATTATGGCAGGCGCTGTTGCCATAGCACTGAGCGGATGCGTTTCCGTTCCTGATGCGATTAAGGGCAGCAGCCCGACGCCACAGCAGGATCTGGTGCGGGTGATGAATGCGCCTGAGCTTTACGTCGGCCAGGAAGCGCGCTTTGGCGGTAAGGTCATCGACGTACAAAACCAGCAGGGGAAAACCCGTCTGGAGATCGCGACCGTTCCGCTGGACAGCGGCGCGCGGCCGGTACTGGGTGAGGCCTCCCGCGGCCGTATCTATGCGGACGTCAGTGGTTTCCTCGATCCGGTTGATTTTCGCGGACAGCTGGTGACCGTCGTCGGGCCGATTACCGGTGCCGTGCAGGGCAAAATCGGCAGCACGCCGTATAAATTTATGACCATGCAGGTGAACGGCTATAAGCGCTGGCGGCTGGCACAGCAGGTGATCATGCCGCCTCAGCCGATGGATCCGTGGATGTGGGGTCCACATCCTTATCGTTACGGCTACCCGGGCTGGGGCTGGTATAACCCGGGTCCTGCACAGGTTCAGACGATCGTTACTGAGTAACTCACTGTTATTGTTAGAAAAGAGACAGCGGCTCAGCCGCTGTCTCTGTTTTTTTACGGATAAAACGAAAAAAAAGAGTGACGCGCTTCGCAACCTTAAATGTGAACAATTAATAAACTGGTACGCTGAGTTAATATAATGTTAACAAACTGTTTATTATCGGGGTTGTGATGACGACGAACACTCATTTCAGAGGTGATGCATTGAAGAAGGTTTGGCTTAACCGTTATCCCGCAGATGTTCCTGCTGAGATCAATCCTGACCGTTATCAATCCCTGGTGGAATTATTTGAGCACTCGGTAAGGCGCTACGCGGACCAGCCCGCATTCGTGAATATGGGCGAGGTCATGACGTTCCGTAAGCTTGAGGAGCGTAGCCGCGCGTTTGCGGCGTATCTGCAGGAAGGGCTGGGGCTGCAAAAAGGGGACCGCGTCGCTCTGATGATGCCGAACCTGCTGCAATACCCGGTGGCGTTGTTCGGTATCCTGCGAGCCGGGATGATTGTCGTCAACGTCAACCCGCTGTACACCCCGCGCGAGCTGGAGCATCAGCTGAACGACAGCGGCGCAGCGGCGATTGTCATTGTGTCCAACTTCGCCCACACGCTGGAAAAAGTGGTCGACAAAACCCAGGTTAAACACGTCATCCTGACGCGCATGGGAGATCAACTCTCCACTGCCAAAGGCACGCTGGTTAACTTTGTCGTCAAATACGTCAAGCGCCTGGTGCCAAAATACCACCTGCCGGACGCCATCTCGTTCCGCCGCGCGCTGCATGCGGGCTACCGTATGCAGTATGTGAAACCCGAAGTGGTCGCGGAAGATCTTGCGTTTCTGCAATACACGGGTGGGACCACCGGCGTTGCTAAAGGGGCCATGCTTACCCACCGCAATATGCTGGCAAACCTTGAACAGGTGAACGCTACCTACGGGCCGCTGCTGCATCCGGGCAAAGAGGTGGTGATCACCGCGCTTCCGCTGTATCACATCTTTGCGCTGACCATGAACTGCCTGCTGTTTATTGAACTGGGTGGTCAGAACATCCTCATCACCAACCCGCGCGATATCCCGGGCCTGGTGAAAGAGCTGTCGAAATACCCGTTCACCGCCATGACGGGGGTAAACACCCTGTTTAACGCGCTGCTTAATAACAAAGAGTTCCAGCAGCTGGATTTCTCCACGCTGCATCTCTCTGCGGGTGGCGGCATGCCGGTTCAGCAGGCGGTCGCCGAGCGCTGGGTGAAGCTCACCGGCCAGTATTTGCTGGAAGGCTATGGGCTGACGGAATGTGCTCCGCTGGTCAGCGTGAACCCACACGATATCGACTATCACAGTGGAAGCATTGGTCTGCCGGTTCCTTCGACAGAGGCCAAACTGGTCGATGATAACGATAACGAAGTCGCGCCGGGCGAGCCGGGTGAGCTTTGCGTCAGAGGTCCGCAGGTGATGCTGGGTTACTGGCAGCGTCCCGATGCGACTGACGAAATCATTAAAGACGGCTGGCTGCACACCGGTGATATTGCGGTAATGGATGACGAGGGCTTCCTGCGCATCGTCGATCGCAAGAAAGACATGATCCTGGTCTCCGGTTTCAACGTCTATCCGAATGAGATCGAAGACGTGGTTATGCAGCACAGCGGCGTACTTGAAGTGGCGGCTGTCGGCGTCCCTTCCGGCAGCAGCGGTGAAGCGGTTAAGATATTTGTGGTCAAGAAAGATCCTTCCCTGACGGAGGAGGCGCTGGTAACGTTCTGCCGCCGTCAGCTGACGGGCTACAAGGTGCCGAAGCTGGTTGAATTCCGCGATGAGCTGCCGAAATCCAACGTCGGAAAGATATTACGACGAGAATTACGTGACGAAGCCCATGGCAAAGTAGACAATAAGGCCTGAGCTTCACGCTAATCGCCCAGACGCCGGTTAAGCCGGCGTTTTTTATGGGCGCAAACAAAAGAGAACCCGTTTTGAATTACCAGATGATCACGACCAACGACGAGCTGGCTTCGCTGTGCGAAGTGACGCGCGACTTCCCTGCCATTGCCCTGGATACCGAGTTTGTCCGTACCCGGACCTATTATCCGCAGCTGGGTTTGATTCAGATGTACGACGGTAAACACGTGTCGCTGATTGACCCTCTCGGCATTACCGACTGGACGCCGATGCGTGACCTGCTGCTCGATACCGCCGTGACGAAATACCTGCACGCAGGCAGTGAGGATCTGGAAGTCTTTCTGAACACCTTTGGCATCATGCCCCAGCCGCTGATTGACACGCAGATCCTCGCGGCATTCAGCAATCGTCCGCTCTCATGGGGCTTTGCTGCCATGGTGGAGGAGTATACGGGCCTGACGCTGGATAAAAGCGAATCCCGTACCGACTGGCTGGCACGCCCGCTTACCGAGCGTCAGTTGGAATATGCGGCGGCAGACGTGTTTTACCTGCTGCCGATTGCCGGACAGCTGATGAAAGAGGCAGAAGCCTCCGGCTGGCTCGCTGCTGCGCTGGACGAGTGCCGTATGACCCAGCAGCGTCGTCAGGAAGTGGTTGACCCGAAAGAGGCCTGGCGCGATATCAGCAACGCCTGGCAGCTGCGTACGCGTCAGCTGGCATGCCTGCAGCTGCTGGCAGACTGGCGCTTGCGTAAAGCGCGCGAGCGCGATCTGGCCGTTAACTTTGTGGTTCGCGAAGAGCATCTCTGGGCGGTCGCTCGCTATATGCCGGGCAGCCTGGGCGAGCTGGACAGCATTGGCCTTTCGGGCAGCGAGATCCGCTTCCACGGTAAAACCCTGCTGGCGCTGGTCGCCAAAGCGCAGGAGCTGCCGGAAGATGCGCTGCCGGAACCGCTGCTGAACCTGATGGACATGCCGGGCTATCGCAAAGCGTTTAAGGATATCAAAGCGCTGGTGCAGGCAGTTGCAACGGAAAGCAAGCTGAGTGCGGAACTGCTCGCCTCACGTCGTCAGATTAACCAGCTGCTGAACTGGCACTGGAAGCTGAAGCCGCAGAATGGCGTGCCGGAGATGATGGCAGGCTGGCGCGGGGAATTGATGGCCGATCGCCTGAATACGCTGCTGGACGGTTATCCGCGATAAAAAAATATGCCGGGCGATATACCCGGCATATTTCCCCGGTGGCGCTGCGCTTACCGGGGCGACGAAAACACAAACCTACGGACGCGACTCTTCCGCTTCCGGGAGCGTAACGTTCAGCTCCAGAATCGAAATATCCCCGTCTTTTTGTTCCAGCTGCACCGTGACCATCTCCGGGTCAATCTGCACATACTTACAGATCACTTCCAGGATGTCCTTGCGCAGCTGCGGCAGGTAGTGAGGCTCGGCGTCGCTACGACGACGCTCCGCAACGATAATTTGCAGACGTTCTTTTGCGATGTTGGCGGTGTTCTTTTTCCGCGAGAGAAAAAAGTCCAGTAATGCCATAACTTATCCTCCGAACAGGCGTTTGAGGAAACCTTTCTTCTCTTCTTCAATGAAGCGGAAAGGACGTTCTTCTCCCAGCAGACGGTCAACGGTATCGGCGTAAGCTTTACCTGCATCTGCCAATGTATCAAGGATCACTGGCTCGCCCTGGTTAGAGGCGCGTAACACGGACTGATCTTCCGGGATAACGCCCACCAGCTTAATGCGCAGGATCTCCAGCACGTCTTCCATGCTCAGCATGTCACCTTTGTTCACGCGGCCCGGATTGTAGCGGGTGAGCAGCAGGTGTTCTTTAATCGGGTCTTCGCCATTTTCCGCACGACGGGATTTAGAGGCGAGGATGCCCAGAATGCGGTCTGAGTCACGCACGGATGAAACTTCAGGGTTAGTGGTGATGATCGCTTCATCAGCGAAGTAGAGCGCCATCAGGGCACCGGTTTCGATGCCTGCAGGGGAGTCGCAGACAATGAAGTCGAAATCCATTTTTTTCAGATCGTCGAGCACCTTTTCCACGCCTTCACGGGTCAGGGCGTCTTTGTCACGCGTCTGAGAAGCCGGGAGAATGTAGAGGTTCTCGGTGCGCTTGTCTTTAATCATCGCCTGGTTAAGCGTGGCATCGCCCTGAATGACGTTTACAAAGTCATACACGACGCGACGCTCGCATCCCATGATGAGGTCGAGGTTACGCAGACCGATATCGAAGTCGATAACGATGGTTTTCTTTCCCTTCTGGGCCAAACCAGTAGCGATGGCCGCGCTGGAGGTGGTCTTGCCAACGCCTCCTTTACCCGAAGTAACAACAATAATGCGTGCCATAGAAATTCCTTGTTAAAAAGGGATCAATTCAACGGTTGAACGGTCAACGCGTCGTCTGCCAGAAGCAGGCGAGCCGCTTTGCCATAAAATTCGGCTGGGATCTTGTCGCTCAGCCAATATTCACCTGCGATGGACACCAGTTCCGCCGTCAGGTGAGTACAAAATATTTGCGCATCTCGATCGCCACTTGCACCTGCGAGCGCACGTCCACGCATCATACCGTATACGTGAATATTGCCATCTGCAATCAGCTCAGCGCCAGCACTGACGTGGCTTGTAACAATCAGATCACAGTTTGGTGCATAAATGCGCTGACCGGAACGAACCGGCACATCAATCATTCGCGTTTTTGTGACGGTAGTAACGTTTTGCACCGCAGGAGGGGGCGTTTGCACGGCAGCGGGTGCCGCACGCGAGGCTTTTTCTTTGCCCTCATTCAGAAGGGGCAGCCCCGCACGCTCAATTTCCGCTTTCAGCTCAGCATCTTTGCAGCCGCTGATGCCCACGATTCGCAGTCCGGTCGAGGAGACGGCCTGCTGGAGAAGTTTCCAGTTAACCGGAGCCTCAAGACCGCTGACGTTGATAACAACAGGGGCGTGCTTCAGAAAGGCGGGAGCCTGGGCGATTTTGTCTTCTAACGCCTGACGAATAACCTCGGGTTTTGCATCATGCAAATGTACCACTGATAAGGTGAAGCTACTGCCTTTAAGCTCGATGGGCGTGTTTGACATCCTGGCCTTACTCAATTTGCTATTAACCGCAACCACTCGCTGCGATATTCCGAAGAGTATCAGGCATGTTATAGTCAGGAGTATATTGAGGCAAGCAACCACCCATTAATTCAGAGTAAAAACATGTTTTGTGTGATCTACAGAAGTACAAGCCGTGACCAGACCTATCTTTATGTCGAAAAGAAAGACGATTTTTCACGCGTGCCTGAAGAATTAATGAAGAACTTTGGCCGACCACAGCTGGCGATGCTGCTGCCGCTTGATGGTCGTAAGAAACTGATTAATGCCGATCTGGATAAAGTGAAAACGGCCTTAGCCGAGCAAGGCTATTATTTACAGCTTCCACCGCCACCCGAGAATTTATTAAAACAGCATCTTGAGGCGAACGGTAAAAAATAGTCTCAACTGTTTTTGGGCACAACACATCAACCGTTTAGGGGTCGACCATGTATCAACATCATAACTGGCAAGGTGCATTACTGGATTATCCCGTCAGCAAAGTGGTTTGCGTGGGCAGCAACTACGCAAAACATATTCAGGAGATGGGCAGCGCGACGCCAGAAGAGCCGGTCCTGTTTATTAAGCCTGAAACGGCGCTTTGCGATATACGCCAGCCGCTGGCGCTGCCGCAGGGGCTGGGTTCGGTGCATCACGAAGTTGAACTCGCGGTGCTGATCGGCGCGACGCTTCGCCAGGCCTCAGAAGAACATGTTAAAAAAGCGATTGCCGGATACGGCGTGGCGCTGGATCTGACCCTGCGTGACGTGCAGGGCAAAATGAAGAAAGCAGGACAGCCGTGGGAAAAAGCCAAAGGGTTTGATAATTCCTGCCCGATTTCGGCGTTTGTGCCGGTGAGCGAATTTACCGGCGATCCGCAGGACACGCCGCTCAGCCTGAAGGTTAACGGCGAGATCCGCCAGCAGGGCACCACGGCAGACATGATCCATAAGATTGTGCCCCTGATCGCCTACATGAGCCGCTTCTTTACCCTTAAACCTGGCGATGTGATCCTGACCGGAACCCCAGAAGGCGTTGGTCCGCTACTCAGCGGTGACGAGCTAGAGGTCGGTTTTAACGGCCTGTCGCTGAAAACTCGCGTGCTGTAACCCCATCTTGCCGCCTGAAGAGGGCGGCAAAACTTGCAACAACGTGCCAGACTCGTTATAAGGTGCGCTTTCTTTTGACGTGTGGACATCCTGATGAACGACATCCCTTTCTGGCAAAGCAAAACTCTCGACGACATGACTGACGCGGAATGGGAATCATTGTGCGACGGCTGCGGGCAGTGCTGCCTGCACAAGCTGATGGATGAAGATACGGACGAAATCTACTTCACCAACGTTGCCTGCAAGCAGTTAAACATTAAAACCTGCCAGTGCCGCAACTATGAGCGCCGGTTTGAATTTGAGCCTGACTGCATCAAGTTAACCCGGGATAATCTGCCGACGTTTGAATGGCTGCCGCATACCTGCGCGTATCGCCTGCTGGCGGAAGGGAAAGGTCTGCCTGACTGGCATCCGCTGTTAACCGGTTCAAAAGCGGCGATGCACGGTGAACGTATCTCTGTGCGCCACATCGCGGTGAAAGAGTCCGAGGTGCGTGACTGGGAAGACCACATCATGAATCACCCGACCCGTTGAGATTAAAAAACCCGCCGAGGCGGTTTTTTTTGTGCTTGTGCGGCCTGATGCCCTCACCCTAACTCTCTTCCACGGGATAGGGCGCAAGCACTAAAAACGGCAACCGAGGTTGCCGTTTTGCTTTTACCTTCCGAACAGATCGCGTTTCTTCGGTTTGAACGGCTGAGCGATCAGCACCAGCAGCGCCACGACGAAGTAGGCCGCAAAAATGCCCACCAGCCACTGCGGCATCTCCAGCGTCAGGAATTCCCACTGACGAACGGAGCAGTCACCGGATGCGACAAACACCTGCGGCAGCCATTTGTCCAGCGGCAGCCAGCTCGGGAAGCGGGCGGCAAAATCACAGGTCATAAACGGTGACGGATGCAATTGCATCATGGTGTGCTGCCAGGAGAGTTCAATTCCTTTCCAGGCGCTGTAGATCCAGATGGCAATACCGGCATAGCGAAGCGGCGATTTTGGGGCAATCGCGCCCACCAGGCCCGCCCCCATAATGCCGAACAGCGCGCAGCGTTCGTAAATACACAGTACGCAAGGTTTCAGTCCCATTACGTGCTGGAACCACAGCGCGACCATTTCCAGCGCAAAGGCGGTCAGGGCCATTAACAACCACGCTCCGCGACCGCGGGAGCACTGGTTTAAAAATCTCAACATAATCATTTCCCTGGAACATGCTTAGAAAGCGCAGTGTAAACGAATTCGTTTTTCGCGCCACCTGTACCTGGCGAAATAAAACGTAATTGGATGTTTATCGTGCGAAAAGGCAAACGGGCAGCGAACTGCCCGAGATGCATAGTTTACTGCGCCGCAAGTATACCCGCTTGTACCAGCCATTGCGTACAGGGAATGAGGGTAATTTTGACGCAAAGCAATCCGACGATCGTGAGCACCAGCGTATAGGGCAGCGCCATCCACACCATCCTGCCATAAGAAAGACGTATGAGCGGCGCGAGGGCGGAGGTCAGCAGGAACAGGAAGGCGGCCTGGCCATTTGGCGTCGCTACCGACGGCAGGTTGGTACCGGTGTTGATCGCCACGGCCAGCAGCTCAAACTGTCCGGCGCTGATAACGCCTTGCTCCATGGCCGCTTTGGCCTCGTTGATGTAGACCGTCCCGACAAAGACGTTATCTGAGATCGACGAGAGCAGGCCGTTAAACAGGTAAAACAGCGAGAGCTGAGCATCCGGCGAGGCCTGTAATACAAAGGCAATAATCGGCGCGAACAGGTGCTGGTCGATAATAACCGCCACGACGGCAAAGAACACCGCCAGCAGGGCGGTAAACGGCAGGGCTTCGGTAAACGCCTTGCCGATGGCATGTTCGTCCGTCACGCCGGTAAAGGTGGTGGCGAGAATAATGACTGACAGGCCAATCAGCCCCACTTCGGCAAGATGGAACGCCAGCGCCGCGATAAGCCAGACGCCGATGATCCCTTGGGCAATCAGTCGTAGCGTCTCCTGGCGCGTCCGCTGGCTTCGGCTCTGCACATCGAATTTATGCAGTTCCTGACGTACCGGCTCAGGGAGCTGCGCCCCGTACCCAAAGAGGCGAAACTTCTCCACCAGCAGACAGGTCGCTAGCCCGCAGATCAGCACCGGTACGCTCACCGGGGCCATTCTCAGGAAGAAATCACCGAAGTGCCAGCCCGCCGCTTTGGCAATGATCAGGTTTTGCGGCTCGCCCACCATGGTCATCACGCCGCCCAGGGCGGTACCGACGCCGGCATGCATCATCAGGCTGCGCAGAAACGCGCGGAACTGTTCCAGCACGTCACGGTTATGCGCCTCGACGTGGCTGTCATCCTGCAGGTCCTCATTTGGGCGAGAGGAGGCCACGCGGTGATAAATACCGTAAAACCCAACCGCGACGCTGATCACCACCGCGACGACCGTCAGCGCATCCAGGAAGGCCGACAGGAAGGCGGCGGCAAGGCAAAACGCCAGCGAGAGGAACATTTTCGACGGAATGCTGAGCAGCAGCCGCGTGAAGATGAACAGCAGCAGCTGTTTCATAAAGTAGATGCCCGCCACCATAAAGATCAGCAGCAGAAGCACTTCGAGATTAGACGCCAGCTCTGCTTTGACATGCTCGGCGCTGGTCATACCGACGACGACGGCTTCAAACGCCAGCAATCCGCCCGGCAGCAGGGGATAACATTTCAGCGCCATGGCCAGGGTGAAGATAAACTCCGCCACCAGCAGCCAGCCGGCGATAAAGGGATTCACGCTAAAAATGATGGGATTAACGACCAGGAAAACCAACAGTATCAGTTTATACCAGTCAGGAGACTGGCCTAAAAAATTGCGCCAAAGCGCGCGCCCAAAAGAAATTTCCACAACAGACGTCCTTCCCGTCAAGTAAGACAAAACATCAGTATACGCAAAAATCGCGGCCTGGAGGCGGATAAGGCTGCATTGTAAATTTCACAAAAATGAAACGGCGATCCCTCTTTTCTCTCTTTGCCGCGCTACCTGCTACAGCGTGCCTCTGGTATGATGAGTCCAATTTGCTAAAGCTGTGTAATGGAAATCTCACTATGGTCATTAAGGCGCAGAGCCCGGCGGGTTTCGCGGAAGAGTACATCATTGAAAGCATCTGGAATAATCGTTTCCCTGCGGGGTCCATTCTTCCGGCTGAACGCGAACTCTCTGAACTGATTGGCGTCACTCGCACCACGCTGCGTGAAGTGCTTCAGCGGCTGGCGCGCGATGGCTGGTTGACGATCCAGCACGGTAAGCCTACGAAAGTGAACAACTTCTGGGAAACGTCCGGGCTGAACATTCTTGAAACGCTGGCGCGTCTTGACCATGAAAGCGTGCCGCAGCTCATTGATAATCTGCTCTCCGTTCGCACCAACATCGCGACGATCTTTATTCGTACCGCTTTCCGTCAGCATCCGGAAGACGCCCTTGCGGTGCTGGCCACAGCGAACGAGGTGGAAGATCACGCCGATGCTTTTGCCACCCTCGATTACAACGTGTTTCGCGGCCTGGCGTTTGCCTCCGGCAACCCGGTGTACGGCCTGATCCTCAACGGTATGAAAGGGCTTTATACCCGGATTGGCCGCCACTACTTTGCCAATCCGGAAGCGCGTAGCCTGGCGCTGGGCTTCTACCATAAGCTGAGCAAGCTCTGTACCGAAGGCCTGCACGATCAGGTTTATGAGACGGTGCGTCGCTACGGTCACGATTCCGGTGAAATCTGGCACCGTATGCAGAAAACGCTGCCGGGTGATTTAGCGATTCAGACCCGCTAAAAGAAAAAACCTCTCATACGAGAGGTTTTTTTTCGCCCGGTGGCGCTTCGCTTACCGGGCCTACAAAACCTGTAGGCCGGGTAAGGCGTAGCCGCCACCCGGCAAAAAAACGCTACAGCGTATTCAACCGCGCCGGGCAACGTTCCAGCAGCTCGACGCTCCCGTCTTCATTCTGCTGCTCCAGCTGCACGTCAAAGCCCCACAGGCGATGCACGTGCTTCAGCACCTCTTTACGCCCTTTATCCAGCGGCGCGCGATTGTGCGGAATATAGCGCAGCGTCAGGGAGCGGTCACCGCGCAAATCGACGTTCCATACCTGAATATTCGGCTCAAGGTTGCTCAGGTTGTACTGGGAAGAGAGGCGAGAGCGGATCTCACGGTATCCCTCTTCGTTATGGATAGCGGAAATCTCCAGATAGTTGTTGCGGTCATCGTCCAGCACGGTAAAGAAGCGGAAATCACGCATGATCTTCGGCGACATAAACTGGCTGATGAAGCTCTCATCCTTAAAGTCGCGCATCGCAAAGTGCAGCGTTTCCAGCCAGTCAGAACCGGCGATATCCGGGAACCAGTATTTGTCTTCTTCCGTCGGCGACTGGCAGATGCGCTTAATATCCTGGAACATGGCGAAGCCAAGCGCATACGGGTTAATCCCGCTGTACCACGGGCTGTTGTAGGGCGGCTGGAACACCACGTTGGTATGGCTGTGGAGGAATTCCATCATGAACCGCTCGGTCACTTTTCCCTCGTCGTACAGATGGTTAAGAATGGTGTAGTGCCAGAAGGTCGCCCAGCCTTCGTTCATGACCTGCGTCTGCTTTTGCGGGTAAAAATACTGGCTCACCTTGCGCACGATGCGCAGGATCTCACGCTGCCACGGCTCCAGCAGCGGGGCGTTCTTCTCCATAAAATAGAGCAGGTTTTCCTGCGGCTCGGACGGGTAACGACGCGCTTCGGCGATCGTTTTTTCCTCCTCACGCTTCGGCAGGGTACGCCACAGCATGTTCACCTGGCTTTGCAGGTACTCTTCGCGGCTTTTCTGCCGGGCTTTTTCCTCCTGCAGGGAGATTTTCTGCGGGCGTTTATAGCGGTCCACGCCGTAGTTCATCAGGGCGTGGCAGGAGTCGAGCAGTTTTTCCACTTCGTCCACGCCGTAGCGCTCCTCGCAGTCGGTAATGTATTTACGGGCGAAGATCAGGTAATCGACGATGGAGCTGGCATCCGTCCAGCTGCGGAACAGGTAGTTATTCTTGAAAAATGAGTTGTGCCCGTAGCAGGCATGCGCCATCACCAGCGCCTGCATGGTAATGGTGTTCTCTTCCATTAAATAGGCAATACACGGATTGGAGTTAATCACAATCTCATACGCCAGCCCCTGCTGGCCGTGCTTATACAGCCGTTCCGTTTCAATAAATTTTTTACCAAACGACCAGTGCGGATAGTTAATCGGCATCCCGACGCTGGAGTAGGCGTCCATCATCTGTTCGGACGTAATGACTTCAATCTGATGTGGGTAGGTATCCAGACGATACAGCTTTGCGACCCGGTCGATTTCGGCGAGGTAAACATCCAGCAGCTCGAAGGTCCAGTCGGGTCCATCGCTCAGACGTGTGTTGTCCTTGTTCAGGGAATCAATAGTAGCCATTAGCGCGCCCTCGTTGTGGGTGCTCTCTCTGTCTGGAGAGCCTCCTTTCAAGCATAGATCAACGTGTTAAAAAGCGTGCTGGGGCAGAAATTTTTTCTTTGCGATTTCGCGTTTTTGATACGGCAAAAAAACGGTATGTCTCAGCATATTATGCTGGTTAAAAATAACGCGCAGCAGGAGATCCCAAATTAGCACTATCCCCTGATGCTGGGGGATGTGTGAGGTAAGTCACCATAAAAAAGTCGTATGTTGAATAATATTTTCAACTAGGTTATCAATCTGTAATTAGAAGATTGTTCTTTTGCACATAATGGAGTGGCTATGCGTGTTGTCATACTGGGAAGTGGTGTCGTTGGGGTAACCAGCGCCTGGTATTTAAGTCAGGCGGGACATGACGTAACCGTTATCGATCGTGAATCCGGTCCGGCGCTTGAAACCAGCGCGGCGAACGCCGGGCAAATCTCTCCGGGGTATGCGGCGCCGTGGGCTGCGCCGGGCGTTCCGCTGAAAGCGATTAAATGGATGTTCCAGCGCCATGCGCCGCTGGCCATCAGCCTTGACGGCACGCAGTTCCAGCTGAAGTGGATGTGGCAGATGCTGCGCAACTGCGACACCCGCCACTACATGGAGAACAAAGGGCGCATGGTGCGTCTGGCTGAATACAGCCGTGACTGTCTGAAAGCGCTGCGCGCGTCGACGGGGATTGAGTATGAAGGCCGTCAGGGCGGGACGCTGCAGCTGTTCCGCACCGAGCAACAGTACGAGAATGCCACCCGCGATATCGCCGTGCTGGAAGATGCGGGCGTACCGTACCAGCTCCTGGAAGCCAGCCAGCTTGGCCAGGTTGAACCGGCGCTGGCGGAAGTGGCGCACAAGCTGACCGGCGGCCTGCGCCTGCCGAATGACGAAACCGGCGACTGCCAGCTCTTTACGCAACGTCTGGCGCAAATGTGCGAGCAGGCGGGGGTGAAGTTCCGCTTTAATACCTCCGTCGACAAGCTGCTGTCGGAAGGGGAAAAAATTTACGGCGTGAAGTGCGGCGACGAGGTGATCAAAGCCGATGCCTACGTGATGGCGTTTGGTTCGTACTCCACCGCCATGCTGAAAGGCATTCTCGACATTCCGGTTTATCCGCTGAAGGGCTACTCGCTGACCATTCCGGTGAAAGAAGAGAGCGGCGCACCGGTGTCGACCATTCTGGATGAAACCTACAAAATCGCCATTACCCGCTTCGACAACCGCATTCGCGTAGGCGGCATGGCGGAGATTGTGGGCTTCAACACCGAACTGCTGCAGCCGCGTCGTGAAACGCTGGAGATGGTCGTGGGGGATCTCTTCCCGCGCGGCGGTTTTGTTGAGCAGGCGACGTTCTGGACCGGCCTGCGTCCGATGACCCCGGACGGCACGCCGATCGTGGGCCGCACGCCGTACAAAAACCTGTGGACCAATACCGGACACGGCACGCTCGGCTGGACGATGGCCTGCGGATCGGGCCAGTTGCTGAGCGACCTGATTTCCGGGCGCACGCCGGCAATTCCGTTTGACGATTTAAGCGCCGCGCGCTATCAATCGGGGTTTACGCCTTCGCGTCCACAGCACCTGCACGGCGCGCATAGCTAAGGAGTTGTCATGTCCCGTCCTGTTCTGGCCCAGCTGAACCTGCAGGCCCTGAAGGATAATCTGCAAATTGTTCGTCGGGCGGCACCGGGTTCGCGCGTCTGGTCGGTGGTGAAAGCGAATGCCTATGGCCACGGTATCGACCGTATCTGGAGCGCGCTGAGCGCGACCGACGGTTTTGCGCTCCTGAATCTTGAAGAGGCCATTCTGCTGCGCGAGCGCGGCTGGAAAGGGCCGATTCTACTGCTGGAAGGCTTCTTCCATGCTGACGATCTGCCGCTGCTGGATAAGTACCGGCTGACCACCAGCGTGCACAGCAACTGGCAGATTAAGGCGATCCAGGATGCGAAGCTCCATGCTCCGCTGGATATCTACCTCAAGGTGAACAGCGGCATGAACCGCCTGGGCTTCCAGCCTGAGCGGGTGCATACGGTCTGGCAGCAGCTGCGCGCCATGAAAAACGTGGGCGAAATGACGCTGATGGCGCATTTTGCCGACGCGGAAAAACCCGACGGTATTGCCGATGCCATGGTCCGCATTGAGCAGGCGGCAGAAGGGCTGGATTGCCCGCGCTCGCTGTCGAACTCGGCGGCCACGCTGTGGCATCCCGAGGCGCACTATAACTGGGTGCGTCCGGGGATCGTTCTCTACGGTGCGTCTCCCTCTGGTCAGTGGCAGGATATCGCCAACAGCGGCCTTAAGCCGGTCATGACCCTGCGCAGTGAAATCATTGGCGTGCAGACGCTGAAGGCAGGGGACACGGTGGGCTACGGCAGCCGCTACCGGGCAAAGGGCGAGCAGCGGATTGGCATCGTGGCGGGCGGTTATGCCGACGGCTACCCGCGCATCGCGCCGACCGGCACGCCGGTCTGGGTCGATGGGGTTCGCACGGGAACGGTGGGCACCGTATCTATGGATATGCTGGCCGTTGACCTGACGCCATGCCCGCAGGCGGGCATTGGCTCACCCGTCGAGCTGTGGGGTAACGAAATCAAAATTGATGACGTTGCTGCCGCGGCGGGCACGGTGGGGTATGAATTGATGTGCGCGCTGGCACCAAGAGTGCCGGTTGTGACGGTGTAACATATATTTATGTCGGGTGGCGGCTTCGCCTTACCCGACCTACAAAACCCTCGAACGTAGGCCGGGTAAGCGTTAGCGCCACCCGGCAAAAAAACAACTACTCGGTTTCCTCTTCCATCGGCCTTAAACCGACTTTCCGCACCGCGTTATCTTCTTTTTCGGCAACGGTCCAGATCATCCCGGCAAACTCCACCTGATCGCCCACGACCGGGGCAGCGCCAAGCCGCTGCTGAATGATTTCGCCCAGAGTTTGCGGGTTATCACCGTCTTCAGCACCTTCATCCAGGCCGTAAATCAGCGCCACATCCGCAAATTTGGCGCTGGCTTCCAGAATAAAATCGCCGAAGAAGCGCTGGTCCAGCGCCACCGGAGGCGACTGGCTGAACAGCTTGCCCAGCGCGGGCAGGTCGCGCTCGCGACCAATCACGCAGAGAATATCCCCTTCGCGCAGGCGGGTGCTACCGGTAGGGTGCAGCAGGACATTATCGCGGAACAGGGCGGCAATGCGCGTTTCGGTCGGCATGTGCAAATCGCGCAGCGAGGCTCCCACGCACCATTTGTCGGCGCTCAGCTGATAGACAAACTGTTCCCACGGGTTCTCCGGATGAATATCGAGCCCCACGCGGGAGACCGGCCAGCCCACGGGCGGGACCACGACTTTGGCTTTTTTCGCCGCCCACCCGAGCGAGGTTCCCTGGAACAGCAGGGAAATGAGCACCACGAAGAACGCCACGTTAAAGAACAGCCGCGCGTTATCCAGACCGGCCATCATCGGGAACACCGCAAGGATAATCGGCACCGCGCCGCGCAGGCCCACCCAGCTGATAAAGACCCGCTCGCGCAGGTTGAAGCCGCGAAACGGCAGCAGGCCGGCAAACACCGACAGCGGACGGGCGAAGAAGATCATCCACGCGGACAGCAGCAGCGCCGGAACGGCGATCGGCAGCAGGTCCGATGGCGTAACCAGCAGGCCCAGTACCAGGAACATGCCGATTTGCGCCAGCCACGCCAGACCGTCGAAGTTCTGCAAAATGGCATGGCGGTTGCGTATAGGGCGGTTGCCCATCAAGAACCCGCAGAGATAGACCGCGAGAATACCGCTGCCGTCCACTGCGGTGGTGACGGCAAAAATAAGAATGCCGCCGCTCAGCGCCAGCAGGGGGTAAAGCCCCGCGGGCAGCGAGATGCGGTTGATCGTCTGCTGTAGCAGATAGCCCCCCGCCAGGCCGATGACGATCCCCAGGCCGAACTGCTGCAGGATATGTAACGCAAACATCCAGCTCAGCCCGCTTTCATGCTGCTGAATCATCTCGATAAGCGTAATGGTGAGAAATACCGCCATCGGATCGTTACTGCCGGATTCAATCTCAAGCGTGGAGCCAACGCGTTCGTTAAGCCCTTTTCCGCCGAGCAGGGAAAACACCGCTGCCGCATCGGTTGAGCCCACGATGGCGCCAATCAGCAAACCTTCCATGATGTTGAGATGGAAAAGCCACGCGGCCATCATCCCGGTGAGGCCGGAGGTAATCAACACGCCGACCGTGGCGAGCGACAGCGCAGGCCCTAAGGCCACGCGGAAGGAGCTCGCCTGGGTACGCATCCCGCCGTCCAGCAGGATCACCGCCAGCGCGAGGTTACTCACCATGTAGGCGAAGGGGTAGTTATCGAATGGGATACCGCCAATGCCATCAATGCCGGCCAGCATGCCGATGGCGAGGAAAATGACAAGAATAGGTATGCCGAGACGCGATGAAAATGAACTTAATAAAATACTGCTGGTTACAAGGACGGAACCCAAAATGAAAAGGCTGATTATCGCTGCGGCATCCAATGTTCTCTTACTCCCACCTCAATGTTAACGCTGTTACTAAAACCCTAACATATTAACAACGGCAACAGCGTTTTATTAAGGGGGTATAACGGCTTTTTTATGCCTTTATGACAGGATGACCGCTGATGGTCAGCCGACTGCCGGAATCATTGTGGATCAGGGTGGCGTGCGCCCCCAGCGCCAGGGTCACGGTTTGCTGCTCGTGGCCGAAATCGAGACCGGTGATGACCGGAATATCCAGCCGCGAGCGAACGAAGTCGACCATGGTCTCAAGGGAGTAACCCGCGTCATAGTCATTCGGGGCAGAGCCGCTGAAGCTGCCCAGCACAACCGCGGACTGGCGTTCAAGAATACCGGCATGATAAAGCTGCAATAGCATGCGTTCGACGCGGAACGGAGGTTCGTTGATATCTTCCAGCACCAGAATGCCGTCCTCGATTTGCGGCATCCACGGCGTACCGATGAGCGAGACCAGCATCGCCAGGTTGCCGCCCCAGAGCTGGCCTTCACATTCCCAGTGCGGTCCATTGCCTTGCCACTCCACGCTGTAGGTGGAATTGCGCAGCGCGCGCCAGAAATGTTCTACGGTAAATGCATTCAGCTCCGGTGCGCCGAAGTTGCCGGCCAGCATCGGACCGCTGAAGGTGATGACGTTATGCAGGGCCAGCAGCCCAAGCTGGATGACGGTGAAATCGCTGTGGCCGCAGATCAGCAGCGGATCCTGCTGCTGGCGCAGCGCCAGCCCCTGCCAGTCAATGCTCTCCAGCAGCCGGCTCGCACCATATCCGCCGCGCACCGCAAGCACAATCCGGTTTTCGCCCGTCAGTCTCACCAGACTATTGATATCATTCAGCCTTTGCGCTTCGGTACCGGCAAAACGCTGCTGGCGGCGGGGGATAATCGTCTGATTTTCTACCTGATGGCCAGATTCCAGCAAACGCTGAACGCCCCGCTGCGCCGCGTCCTGGTTAATGCAGTAGCCCGACGGCGCGATAAGATGAAACTGAGACATGGCAATTCCTTGCTGAATGAGAAACTAATTGTCTATATCATGCCGCTTATACGCTGCCTGCTTCAAGAGGCGGCGCACCGCGATGACCGGCTATAAGGATAGATGACGTGAAATTGAGATGGTTTGCTTTTTTGATTGTGTTGCTCGCTGGCTGTAGTTCAAAACATGATTATCAAAACCCGCCCTGGAACCCGGAAGTGCCGGTGAAACGGGCCATGCAGTGGATGCCGATCAGTGAGCAAGCCGGGAAGGCCTGGGGCGTCAGCCCGCGTCTCATCACGGCGATCATTGCGGTGGAGTCCGGCGGTAATCCCACGCTTGTCAGCAAGTCCAACGCGGTGGGGCTGATGCAGCTTAAAGCGTCAACGGCGGGGAGAGAGGTTTATCGCTACATGGGCTGGAGCGGCCAGCCGTCGACCAGCGAGCTGAAGAACCCGGAACGCAACATTTCAATGGGCACGGCCTATCTGAGCATTATGGAGCATGGCGTGCTGAAGGGGATCAAGGATCCAGAGGTGATGCAGTACGCGCTGGTGGTGTCTTACGTTAACGGTGCCGGCGCGTTGCTCAGAACCTTCTCCTCTGACCGCAAAGAGGCGATAGAAGAGATTAACGACATGGACAAAGACGAATTCTTTGAGCATGTGGCGAAAAATCACCCGGCACCACAGGCGCCTCGTTATATCTGGAAAGTACAGAAAGCGATGGATGCCATGTAATGCCGCAGACGGGCGGCGGTCACGCTGCCCGATTTCTTCACAGGACTTTATTTGCGCGTTCCCGCGCCTCCCGCTCCAGGGAATAGATAATACGCTGAAGCTCACGCTCTGCGCCGGGCCCGACGTTCAGGAAACGGAAGCTCAGACGCGGCGTGGTGATGGTTTCATTTTTGCTGTCCACGACGGTGCGGTCGCTGATGGCAATCAGCTGCGCATCGAAATAAAAGCGACCCCAGCCACCCATATCCAGTTCAATTTGCGTAAACCGCATGCCCTCTACCAGCCCGTCCGGTTTCGGCGTATCCATCAGCGCGCCCATGCCGCCCAGCGACAAATCGAAGAGGCGGAAGCGGATCTCTTTTTTGTCAGGCATTTTGGCCTTACAAAAATAGGCGGGATGGAGCGGGGCGCTGATGCGGAAATATTCACGACGCTGAACAAACCAGAGATTGGTCGGAAGCGGGGTAACAAAAGCCGGCAGTCCCTGGTATTCGCTCAGTTCCAGCCGCGACAGGACAAACTCCACTTTGGCGCCCTGCGTTTCGGCCATCACTGCGATATTCTCCGCTTTCAGCGCCGCGCGGTTTTCATACTCCTGACTGCCTAAATCAATCACCAGCCGATCCTGCGAGGCGTCAAGGATCTTGCTGATGAACTGATTATTCGACCAGCTGATGCGCAGCGGCACTTCACCTTTTTGCAGGTCGCGTAATACCCCTAATACAGCCAGCGGATTTTGCTTGAGGAACTGCTCACTGTAATGACTCACGCCGGATGGCTCCTTGATTGATGACAGACTGTCTTAGCGTTATCGGCAATCTGCAATGAAACTTAATACAAACCGGTGAGTTTTTTTTGCCTGTTTAACCAAAGATAAGTCGGTGAGATGAAAATGGTTTTCCGGCGATGACCTATACTTAAGTTAGCTGTGCAGAAGGTTTTCTGCGCACGCGTTAAACCTGCAAGAGGGCATCGCTATGGGTATCATCGCCTGGATTATCTTTGGTCTTATTGCTGGCGCTATCGCTAAACTGATCATGCCGGGAAACGATGGCGGCGGCTTTATTTTGACCTGTGTACTCGGGGTCGTTGGTGCGGTTGTGGGCGGCTGGCTGGCGACGATGTTTGGCTTTGGAGGCAACATAAGTGGTTTCGACCTGCACAGTTTTCTGGTCGCTGTCGTGGGTGCCATTGTGGTGCTGGGCATATTCAGGTTACTGCGACGAGCATAAATTGACATGAACGGCTCTCTGCGGAGGGCCGTTTTTTTGCCTGAGTATTGATTTGTTAATCTAAATGATAATAATTGTCGTTCCGTATTGCATCTAACAACAAGACGACATTATGAATACCTCACGTTTTACGCTTTGCGCCCTGGCAGGGGCCGTCACGCTGGCATTGCAGGTCCCGGCGTTCGCCGAAGAATCCACCATTGTCGTCACAGGTTCAGAGCAGGGCAGCGCGCTGCCGGCCTGGACGAACAGCGCCACCAAATCGGCCGTTGCCGAAAGTAAAACGCCGCAGGTTATCACGACCCTCTCTGCGCCGGAAATTGAAAAGCGTCACGCGAATTCGGTGAATGAAATCCTGCGCTATGCCCCGGGCGTCTCAACCGAGGTGCGGGGCAATACCTCCTACATGAGCGAATATAAAATTCGTGGCTTTACCGTCGACCAGGAGTTCTACAACGGGCTGCAGCTGCCCTATAACGTCACCGGCAATACCAAAGCGCGCATCGATCCGCTGCTGATTGACAGCGTTGATATCCTGAAAGGCCCGTCATCGGTCCTTTACGGCGGCGGTTCGCCGGGCGGGCTGGTGAATATTCAAAGTAAAAAACCGCAGCGGGAAGCCCGAACCGAAATCGGCGTTAACAGCGGAAACCGTAATCTGAAAGAGGGCTATCTCGATTCAACCGGGCAGATTGCCGACAGCGACTGGAATTACCGTCTGCTGGGCAAAGCGACGGAAAACGACGATCAGCCGCACACCACCCGGTATGAAAACTACCTGGTTGCGCCGTCCGTCACCTGGCAGCCCGACAGCAAAACCCGCCTTACCCTGGACGCGCTGGCGCAAAACACCCCGAGCCTGACGCCGTCTAACCCGCTGCCGCTCGCCTACCTGCGCTCGAAATATGCGGGCAAGCGCGATTACGCCGGAGATGAGTGGAGTGGGTTTAAGCAGCGTCAGTGGATGCTGGGCTACAGCTTTGAACATGAATTCGACAGCGGCTGGGGCTTTAACCAGAAGGCGCGCTATTTCGACGTTGATACCCACCAGCGCAGCGTCTACGCGACAGGGACGGGAAGCGAGGCGTATCAGCTCAACCGCTTTGCCTACACCACCGATGAAGACCTTAAGAGCTTCAACATCGACAACCAGGTGACCAAAACCGTTGCGCTGGGCGAGTGGAAACACCATCTGCTGGCCGGGTTTGACTATCAGAAGCTGAACTCCCATTTCCACTATCGCTACGCGTCGGCCACGCCGGGTATCGATATGCGGTATCCTGACTATTCGCAGATCCAGGAAAGCGCGCTGGGGCTCTATACCGCCCAGAAAAACCGTCTCAGCTACCAGCAAAACGGTTACTACCTGCAGGATCAGGTAGAGTTTGGCGGCCTCAACCTGCTGGGCAGCCTGCGCTACGACGATTACCGCTCCGTCACCACCAACTACCTGCAAAATGGTGATAAAGCCTGGGTATCGCAGGACCGCGTCACCAAACGCCTGGGCGCGCTTTACGCCTTCGATAACGGGATTTCGCCGTTTATCAGCTATTCAGAAGGTTTTGCGCCGGTCTCACCGCAGGGCACGCTCGTGGCGAAAGACGTCAAGCCGACCACCAGCAAGCAGGTTGAGGGCGGGGTGAAATATCTGCTGGCCGACTACGCCACCACCTTTACCGCTTCGGTGTTTAACATCCGTCAGAAAAATGTCGTCACCTCCGATCCGGGCTTCCTGAACTATCGTCAGACCGGGGAAGTGGAATCCAAAGGGGCAGAGCTGTCCGCCATCAGCCGTCCGACGGACAGCCTGACGCTGATTGCCAACTATGCGTACACCCACGCGATCAACCGGGAAGATGACAAGTACAAAGGTAAACGTCCAACGCAGGTACCGGAGAATGCCTTCAACCTCTGGGGGGATTACACCTTTGACAACACGCCGCTGAAAGGACTGATGCTGGGAGCGGGCGCACGCTACACCGGGCCGATGGAAATCTCTCCGGCAAACGATGCGGGTAAACTGGGCGGCACCACGCAGTACGATCTCGCGGCCTCGTACCGGATGGGCGAAATCCTGCCCTCGCTGGCAGGGCTAACGCTCAAAGCCAGCGCGCAGAACATCACCAATAAAGAGACGCTGACCTGCTACGATGCGACCAACTGCTGGATTGGACGTGACAGGACGTATCAGTTAGGGGCGAGTTATAGTTTCTAAGGAACCAGGGGAACCCCGTCAAAAATGCGCAATCGGACTGCCCCCTCTCCCTTGAGGGAGAGGGCTGGGGTGAGGGGGAACATACGGCTCCGGTGGTCATTCCGTTCACTTTATGTTCCTTGCTACTCTGTAACGATGTGACCGGTGAACGTGCCAGGGTGGCTCAGTCGCCGCCACCCTGGCAACCCGGGCTCCCGGCGGTAAATCGCCGCTTCGCGGTGCCCTCGGCGTATTCCTTCCGGCTTATCGGGGACGGGCGGAGGTAACATCCCTGTAAAGCCCGCCCTCTCGGCGCATCCATGCGCCTCGCCCCGGCCGGAAGGAAATGCCTCAGCGATTTACAGCCGGACCATGGCATCGCTGAAAGCGTTCAGGCGTTCTGAAACAACGTTATTGCTTCTGCTCAAAACTTACTGGCTAACCTTCTCCCGGAGGATTAGAGCCAGCACGCGTAGGCCGGGTAAGGCGTAGCCGACACCCGGCAATACCCTCACTGTGCCGCAGCTTTCACCGGCGCAGCCTCATCATTCGCCGCAGGCTGATTCTCCGGCACGCTGTCGCACGGTTTTGCTTTCGGACAGACCCGATCCAGCATTTTCAGCGTCACGCCGTTACTCCAGCCGAAGCCGTCCTGCAGCGGATACTCGCCGCCGCCGCCGCCCGTACCGGTTGTCGACACGTCATACTTCTCGACCAGTTTCTTTTCGCGGTCGTAAGTATGCTGAACGTTCTTCAGGAAGCGCCAGGTCACGTCCATTGAGACCTTCTCCTGTCCGTAATTCTGCAGCCCTTCCGCGGCCACCCACTGCAGCGGGGCCCAGCCGTTTGGCGCATCCCACTGCTGGCCGCTGTTTACGGTGGTGGTCGCAATACCGCCCGGTTTCAACAGGCGCGATGAAGTTGCCGCGGCGACTTTATCGGCCCGATCCTGCGCCGCCGCCTTCACGTAAAGCGGGAACAGGGCTGCCGCCGTGAGCTGATTGCGTACCTTCTTGCTTTTCAGATCGTAATCCGCGTACCAGCCCTCTTTATCATTCCACAGGTGGCTCTCGATGGCTTTCTGACGCGCCGTCGCCAGCGCTTCGTATTTGCTTGCGCTGGCGGCGTCGCCACTCTCCTGGCTTGCCCGCGCCAGCAGTTTTTCCATCTTGAACATCAGGGCGTTCAGGTCCACGGGGACAATGCTGGTGGTTCGGATGGTGCCGAGCTTTTGCGGATCGTCCATCCAGCGGGAGCTAAAGTCCCAGCCCGAGGCCGCAGCGGAACGCAAATCACGGTAGATCTCGGTTGCAGGCCGGTTAGGGTTACTTTTGGCGGTATTCACGTCATCAAGCCAGGACTCCGGGCGCGGGGTGTCGCGGTCGTCCCAGAAGCGGTTGAGGATAGCGCCGTCGTCCAGCTTCACCACGCGTTTGTTAGCCTGCCCCGGCTGAAGGGCGTCGACGCCGTCCATCCAGTAGGCATACTCTTTCTCCATCTGCGGGCGGTACTTCTTCAGCGCATCGCTGTCGTGGGTCGCCAGCAGTTCAACCATCATTGAGAAAAACGGCGGCTGGGAGCGGCTCAGGTAATAGCTGCGGTTGCCGTTGGGAATGTGGCCGAAGGTGTCAATCTCATAGGCAAAGTTATCCACCATGTCGCTGATTTTGTCCCAGTGATCGCTCTCTGCCAGGCCCAGCATGGTGAAATAGCTGTCCCAGTAGTAGACCTCGCGGAAACGTCCGCCGGGCACAACGTAAGGTTTGGGTAACGGCAGCAGGGAATCCCATTTGTTGCTGGCTTTATCCGTGGTGCGCGTCAGCACGGGCCAGAGATCGTCGATGTGCTCACGTAAACTTTGTCCAGCAGGCGGAACATATTTTTCCCCTTCCGCAGGGAGCGTAAAGTTCATCTCGACAAAGTGGCGTAAGTCAAAGCTGGACTGCGTGTGCTGCATCCGGTAATCCGCCAGAATCATCAGCGGGTCGCTTTTGGGGACGGCATCCGCGAAGGTTTTCTGATCGGGAAACAGTTTGGCGCTTTGCACATCGTTAAACAGCGGGCCCAGCAAAATATCGGGTGAGGTTGTCTGGGCTGCGGGGCTATCGTCGGCATAACCGCAAGTCGTGACGCCGAGCAGCGCGCCTCCTAACGCAAGGGGCAAGAACGCGGGGCGTAGTGTACGAGGTCTTATCATCAGTTCGTCTCCTGTCTTCACTAAACAGCGTGACCGCTGTTGTCAATCACCTGAAAACCTTAGACGAATATTGCCCGCTTCGCGTTAATAATTGCCTACCCGTCAGACCTCTTCCGGCGTCTGGCTGGCTTCCCGCAGCGTGCCCGGCGCATGTCCAATGATGCGCTTAAATGCCCGGCTAAACGCCGCCAGAGAGCCGTACCCCAGCCGCAGCGCGACGGTTTCAATCGGCTGATTTTCGTGGCGAATGTACTGGATGGCAAGGCGCATCCTCAGCTCGCTGAGATATTTTGCCGGGGTGGTTCCCGTCGCGGCCAGAAACCGTTCGGCGAACACGGAGCGGGACGTGCCCGCTTCTTTTGCCAGATCCGCCACGCTCCAGTTCAGGCCGGGCTGCTGATGCATGGCGTAAATGGCCCGGCTCAGGCGCGGGTCGCGCAGAACCTGCACCCAGCCGGTGGCTTTACCACAGCCGCCTTCAACCCAGCCGCGCACGATTAACGCCGCCACCACGTCGGCCAGGCGCGCGAGGATCCCGGCGTACCCGGCCTGACGCGCCACGGACTCCCGCTCCATCGCCGCCAGCAGCGGGTGGATCTCCGGCCAGGTGGACATCAGCCGGCTGACCATCATCACTTCCGGCATCGCTTTGATCAGCGGCTGCATCCCGCCCAGCTCAAAATCCATGCACCCGCTAAAGATGATGGTGTTCTCGCTTTCCGGGCAGGGCTCGCAGGTGATGGCACACACCGAGCTGCAGATAGGCTCGCTGGGAAAGTCGCTGACAGGGGTAATGGTGGCCCGCTCGTCGGAGAGCAGGGCATGGGAATTGCCGCCTGGAATAAAGAGGGCGTCTCCGCTGCTCAGCTGAAAGGCCGCACCGCTTTCCATCCGCAGCAGGGCGCTGCCGTGGCTCACGAAATGAAACTGCGCTTTGCCGGGGGCGTGGTGGAACGCGACGCCAAACGGCGAGCTGGCTTCAATCCGCCGGTATTTCACCCCTGACAGACGCATGCCACGCAAAAGTTCGCTGATCAGATCGGGTGACTGTACGGTCATGGCGCAACTCCGGACGAATAATCAATAAGTGGAGATTATATGTCATAGATCGTCCAGGGTGAACCTTCTATGCTTTTGCGACAGTTGTCACATTTTTATAACGGGAGAAAAACAGATGAATTCATGTGTCGCGGCGAGCGAGGCGGTAGCGCCTGCAAAACCCGCCTGGCGGGCCGTCTATTCACTGGGGCTGGGGGTGTTTGGGTTGATTACGGCAGAATTTCTGCCCGCCAGCCTGTTAACGCCGATGGCCGCGAGCCTGGGCGTAAGTGAGGGAATGGCCGGACAGGCCGTCACCGCCACCGCGCTGGTGGCGCTGGTAACCGGACTGCTGATTACGCCAGCGACCAAAAGCATCGACCGCCGCTGGGTGCTGATGTTTTTCTCGGTGCTGCAAATTATCTCCAGTCTGCTGGTAGCCTTTGCGCCCAATCTGCACGTCCTGCTGATGGGCCGCCTGCTGCTGGGGATCGCCATCGGGGGATTCTGGGCGATGTCGACGGCGACCACGATGCGCCTGGTTCCGGCAGATAAAGTGCCGAAGGCGCTGGCGGTGATCTTCTCCAGCGTATCGATTGCCACGGTGGTCGCGGCGCCGCTCGGCAGCTATCTGGGCAGCCTGATCGGCTGGCGCAACGTCTTTGTTCTCTGCATTCTACCGAGCATGCTGGCGCTGCTGTGGCAGCTCTGGGTCCTGCCGTCCATGAAGCCGGAGAGCAGCGGCAGCCTGAGTACGCTGTTCCGCGTGCTGCGTCGTCCGGGGATGATCGGCGGCATGCTGGCGACCATCCTGATCTTCAGCGGCCATTTCGCCTTCTTTACCTACCTGCGCCCGTTCCTGGAAACGGTGGGGCAGGCGAGCGTTGAGACCATTTCGCTGATCCTGCTGGGCTTTGGGCTCGCCAACTTTGTCGGCACCTCCGTTGCCGGGCATCTGCTGGCACGAAATCTGCGCCTGACGCTGGCGCTGGTGCCGTTCGCAATGGGCGTTCTCGCGCTCACGATGGTGGCGTTTGGTCATCTGGCGATGCTGGATGGGTTCCTGGTCGCGCTGTGGGGCTTTGCATTTGGTCTGGTTCCGGTGGGCTGGTCAACCTGGCTTGCTACCACCGTTCCGGATGAAGCCGAAAGTGCAGGCGGGCTGCTGGTGGCCTCAATTCAGCTGGCAATCAGTGCCGGTGCGGCCGGGGGCGGCGCGGTATTTGACCTCAACGGTGCCAGCGGCGTATTCGCGGGCAGCGGTCTTTTACTGGTAACGGCGATGGTAATTGTGTTTATGGGAGTAAAAGTGAAAGCAGAGTGAGCCTTTTCCCTCTCCTTGGGAGAGGGACTTAAAGGGGGTTCATTGTTCTATGCTGTTGCTCTTTCATTCCAGGTGTCTTTAAACATGATATTCCCGTCGCAATATTTCCATTCAATCGATTCATAGCGAAGTTCGACTTCTTCCATATGTGCACTTGCGATACCGAGCGGGTGCAATACTGGCGAGATCCTTGTTATTTTGACGTTTTCCAGAGTGATATTGAAGTATTCGCGCTCAGTACCGGCGTCATCAATTTTATACATTTTGATCAATGCCGTTTTGAAGGTTTTACCTGTACATACGGCACGAAAAAGATGGGGTGTGATGCGATCTATTTCTTTTTCAAAGGTGATTGGAACATGGAGGCGCGTTCCTGTCAGTTTTCCCGTGTTGGAACAGGTCGGGATCCAGACAGAGTGGTTGAACGATTTTAGTTCGGTAGAGCCCAATCTGGTAGGCATTAAACACTCGCCTAATACGGGAGCATTATTTTCGTCAGTAAACCATATATGTGCTGGTGTAGACATGTTTCATCCTTTTGGCTCGTAGAAGTACGCTATATAAAAAACAATCACAACAATAGCCCCAATGATAAGCATTGCGGTTTGGTCATCTTCGATGAAGGTAGCTGGTATCGTTGATAAAATCACAATGACCAAAATTGTGCCATATGCTTTCAAATCATTCTTCCAGTCTTCGATAATAAGTTTAATGATGCTCTTAATGAATTTTCGCATTATTGGGCTATTTTTATAAATGCATTCGTAATATCATTGTCTGACGCTGTATAAATATTCAGATAGCCAGCTTTCATTATTACGGGTTCGATGAGAAAGAACATCATTTCAATATTTTCCATATATAATGCATGGTAAAACAACGGAAGATTTTTTTTAAGATTATTGGCACTGTCGGCAGCGTGTTGAATCATTGCATAACCGTTTAACACTAAAAATACGCCACCCGTTCTCCCGGCAACTTTTTTCATTAACACCCTTTGCACTGCGGTATTCATTTGATTGCTATAACATATGTACTTTGTAACAGCATAAATTAAGCCGAATTTCGAAGCTTGTTTAACTGAATAATTGGTTGTGAAGGGTATGACTTTCTGGAGTATGCTTTTTTTCTCATCTTCACTTCTGTTTTTAAGCATTGTTTCTAAATATATCTTAACCATGCGGAAGATTAAATCTCTGTGTTTAACTAATTCTACAACACCAAAAATGAACCTCTTGTCTTCTGAACGCAATTGTGTACAGACATCCTGATAATTGTCTGTAAAGCAAGATGTATAATAAAGCAATCGCGTGGTAGCATCACCAAGATTGTTTAAATATTCTATGGCACCATCCTTTACCCCCGCGACGGCACGATCGAGCCTTACTGCGAGATCTTTATCGGATCCAATTCTTTCTATAATTTCCTTGCTGTAATACATAATATGTCCCTGTTGTGTGCAGGGTGTATCATGGTCTACGTTATCGACTAAGGACAGTGATCGGACTCGCACTTTTAAACGTAAAATAAAGAATAAATATTAACCTATTTTCTAAGTTAATTGATGCGTTTTTATAATTGATGCGATGAATTAGAAAGAGTTAAATAATCTTGAGATTATTGAGAATTATATATTCAGCGAGGAAGGGGGAGATATTACTGAATGATGACATAATTTGTAGGCCGGGTGAGCGCAAGCGCCACCCGGCATCACGGTAAGACTTACAGTCCTTTCTTATCCATCCACACCGCCAGATCAACCAGACGGTTAGAGAAGCCCCACTCGTTGTCGTACCACGCCAGGATCTTCACCATGTTCCCGCCAATCACCAGCGTGGAAAGCCCGTCGATAATTGAGGAGCGTGGGTCGCCCTGGTAATCGCTGGAGACCAGCGGTTCATCGCTATAGCCCAGAATACCTTTCAGTGGCCCGCTGGCGGCCGCGTTGCGGAACGCCTCGTTCACCTCTTCGGCGGTCACGTTACGGCTCAGCGTTACCGTTAAATCCACAATCGACACCACCGGCACCGGTACGCGCAGGGAGTATCCGGTCAGTTTGCCGTCCAGGGAGGGGATCACTTTCCCCAGCGCTTTTGCCGCGCCGCTGGAGTAAGGCACAATCGACAGCGCCGCCGCGCGCGCGCCGCGCAGATCTTTCTCCGGCTGATCGTGCAGCGCCTGGCTGTTGGTGTAGGCATGCGTGGTGTTCATCAGGCCATGCTCAATCCCGAACTGCTGATGCAGCACCTGAGCGGCCGGCGCCAGGCCGTTCGTGGTGCAGCTCCCGTTACTCACCACCGCGTGACGGGCGGGATCGTACTGCTCGTGATTAACCCCCATCACAATCGTCAGGTCGTCGTTCTTCCCGGGAGCGGAAATGATGACGCGCTTAGCGCCGCTGTGGGTGATATGCACCGCCGCTTTTTCCCGCTCGGTAAAGAAGCCGGTTGCCTCAATCACCACGTCAACGCCGACGTCACGCCACGGGATATTCGCCGGATCGCGTTCGCTAAATACGGCGATCCGCTGCCCGTCTACCTGCAGCGCGCCGTCTGCCGCTTCAACGGGCGCGGGAAGCGTGCCCAGAAGGGAATCATGTTTCAGCAGGTGGGCGAGGGTTTTACTGTCCGTCAGATCGTTAATGGCCACAATCTGCAGATCCGGGTTGCCCAGCGCCGCGCGCAGGAAATTACGTCCGATACGGCCGAAACCGTTAATACCGACCTTAACCATGGTGCACTCCTTATCTCTGTTGTCTGGAGTCACTGTAGGCGTCGGGCCGATTGGCGTAAACGACAAAAAAGGATCAGTTTACGCCATCTTGCGGCAGTGGAAGCGCTGGCGGTACTCGCCGGGCGTGAGGTGAAGCTGTTTCTCAAAGATGCGGCGCAGGTTAATGCTGGTGCCAAACCCGCTTTGCTCGGCAACGCGCTCAAGGGAGTCATGGGTCTGCTCAAGCAGCTGGCGGGCTGCGGCCAGACGCGCTTCGGTCACGTAGCGGGCCGGAGAAACTCCCGCGTCGCGGGTAAACACGCGGGTGAAATTACGCGGGCTCATTGCCGCTTTCTCGGCCAGATTTTCCACGCACAGGTCGGCGGTAAGGTTTTGCAGGATCCAGGTTTGCAGCTCGCCTATCGGACCGGATGTGCCGGGCTGCTGCAGGCTGTAACGGCTGAACTGCAGCTGGCCGCCGGGACGGCGCAGATACATCACCATATCCTGCGCCACGTCGCGGGCGAGGGTAAATCCGTAGTCGTCTTCCACCAGCGCCAGGGTCAGATCGAACCCGGAACTCACGCCGCCGGAGGTCCAGATGGGGCCATCCTGAATATACAGCGGACCGCCTTCGACGTGGATAGCCGGATACTGGGCTTGCATCGTCTCCAGCAGCCGCCAGTGGGTGGTCGCGCGCCGACCGTCCAGCAGGCCGGTCTGGGCCAGCAGCATCGCGCCGCCGCAGATAGAGGCTACCCGCCGGGCGTGCGGCGCAGCGAGGTGCAGCCAGTCCACCACCGCCGTGCTCTCCTGCTCGTTCATGCCGCGTCCGGTGATGATAATGGTATCCAGCGGTTCACGCGGATCCAGCTCCGGCAGGCGATAGTCCGCCAGCAGATTCAGGCCGGACTGGCCGTGGATCACCTGGTGAGGCTGGGTGGTGGCGATGATAATCCGGTAGCGCGGCTGCGCAAGCCCTTCCGGATGCAGCCGGTTGGCCTGCATCAGAATGTCGGCGATACCGGCGGCTTCAAACAGCATGCCGCCGTCGGGAACAATAATCAGGATCTTCTTCATGTCCTGAAAAGTACCTTTATCACAGAATAAGTCAAGCGACGCGTGCGCCCCACGTTTCTGGCAAAGCAATGCGATTTAAGTTCTTTGTTATTTCAGACGTTATCCCCGATCGTCAGAGAATTATCTCTGGCGAAACGGCGTCTGAAGGAATGAGTCAACGAAGCTCCCTCTATTTACATCCGCAACAACGCGAACAAATCCGCCACCTTGCATCGGGTTTTTTATGGCGAAGCGAACTGCCCACGTGGCTGTTGATTATCACGATTTATGCCGGCTGGTTTGCCACGCTGGCGTTCTGGCAAACGCTCGGCCTGCTGCCCGCCACGCTGCTTCTCATCGGGTTTACCGCCTGGTACATGTCCCTGCAGCATGAGCTGATCCACGGACACCCCACGCGTTTTGCCTGGCTCAACCAGCTGTTTGGCACGCTCCCGCTGGCGGTCTGGTATCCGTATGGCCTGTACCGGGACTCCCATCTCGCCCATCATCGGCACCATAGCCTGACCCATCCGGTGGATGACCCGGAGTCGTACTATTTTACCGACGAGAGCTGGGCGCGTTTTTCCCCCTGGCAGAAGCGTACGATCCGCGCCCGGAATACCTTCGCCGGGCGGCTGGTGCTGGCCCCGCTGCTGGATATCCTGCAGACGCTGGGCAGCGCCGTGGCGGCATTTCGCCACCTTCACCTGCGGGCGATGGCGATGTGGCTGGTTCACGTTTTGCTGCTGGTGGCGCTCTTCGCCTGGATGGCGCGTACCGGTTTTTCACCCGTCTGGTTTGTGCTGGCGGTCAGCTATCCGGCGCTGGCGCTGACCAAGATCCGATCGTTTTTCGAACATCGCGCGGCGGACGATCCGCTGGCGCGCTCCGTTATTAATGAGGCGGGGCTGTTCTGGCGGGTGCTGTTTTTGAATCTCAACTACCATTCAGTACATCATGATTTGCCGGGCGTTCCCTGGTACGGGCTGAAGGCCATCTACGAGCAAAACCGGGAGGCGTACCAGCAGCGAAACCACGGTTTTCTCGTCAGGGGCTACGGTGAATGGCTGCGTCAGTTCTGGGCCAGACCCGTCGACGTCACGGTTCACCCCGCAAAACAACAGGGGGAAGGGTATGAGTAACCTGCTGGCGTTTCCCATGTATGCCGTGGATCGCGCCGACACCCGCGCGCTCTGGCTGGCGGTAAAGGGGCTGCTGGCCGCGCGCGGTGTGTCCGTCGATCGCGATCCCGGCTGGCCGGAGTCCGATCTGCTGACCCACTGGCAACAGCCTGCGCTTATCCTCAGCCAGACCTGCGGTTATCCGCTGGTCACGCAGCTCCCGGACGTGCAGGTGGTCGGCTGTTTTCACTACGCGGCACCGGGCTGCGAAGGGATCCACTACCGCAGCTTTCTGGCGGTGCGCGAGGAGGATCGGCACCTCACGCTGGCGGATTTTCGCGGACGTCGGGCGGTCTGTAACTCCCCGGATTCCCAGTCCGGCTACAATGCGCTGCGAAAAATGGTGGCTCCCCTTGCGAGCGGCGGTCCCTTTTTCGCGCAAACGTCCTTCAGCGGCAGCCATCGCCAGTCGCTGATTGATGTGAAACGCGGGGCGGGGGATATCGCGGCCATCGACTGCGTGACCTGGGCACTGCTGCAGCGCCATGAGCCGGAACGGCTTGCGGGGCTGGCGGTCATTGACCGCACACCGCTGACGCCCGGACTGCCGCTGATCACCTCGCATAACACCTCACCTGAAACGCTTGACGCTATTCGCGATGCGCTCCGCGAGCTGGTGGATGCGCCGGAATATCGGGAGGTGCGCGACGCGGTGCTGATCGACGGTTTTAGCGTGGTGACGCGCGAGGCCTACGCCTCATTGTCCGCGTGATAAATCTCCTGCGCGTCGGTAAAGCAGCGCAGCGCCAGCGAGGAGACGGGCTTCTGCCTGCGCATAATCAGGCCGACGGGAGCCTCAATGTTCGCGTCGGCGATGGGGACAATCCGGAAGTTGCTGTTCAGCGCCTCCAGCCCGTTGTTCAACGGCATGACGGCGCAGCACACGCCGCTCTGAACCGCCTGAATGATCTGGAACGTCGAGTCACTCTCGAAAACGGACGTCGGTTCGATGCCTGCAGATTTAAAGCTAGCCTCCATATGCGCCCGGTAGTGCATCCCTTTGGTCAGGAACCCCAGCGGAAAATCCGTCAGGTCGTGCCACGTCAGCGTTGCCTGGCCGAGCTGAAAATGGCGGACGTCGTGCAGCAGGCCCATCTTGGTTTTTGGCAGCTGGATAACGTCAAACAGGCTGGTGTCGATGCTGTTGAGGTAGCAAATTCCCAGCTCAAGCTGATTGCGGCTGACGCCGTCGGCAATCTGCGCTGAGGACATGGAATAGAGGCTGTAGGTCAGCTCCGGGTATTTTTGGGTTAGCTGGCGAATAAAGATCATCGGATCCACGCTCGCCAGCGGCACCATCCCCAGACGTAATTCGCCCACCACCTGGCCTTTGCACAGCGCGGCTTCCGCCTGTAACCCGTCGTGCGCGGCAAGCAGGGCGCGGGCCCACGCGAGGATGCGTTCACCCTCCGGCGTAAACCCTTCAAAGCGCTGCCCGCGCACGATCAGCACCAGCCCCAGCTCCTCTTCCAGGCTGCGGATGCGCATGGAGAGGGTCGGCTGGGTGACGTTGCACTGCGAGGCCGCTTTACCAAAGTGGCGGGTCTCGTCGAGCGCGATTAAATATTTTAACTGTTTAATATCCATCATATTATCTGCGCGAGCAGCCTTACAGCATGCGGATCTCTTTCGAGCGCAGGGTGATGCGAACCGGAACGGATTTATACGACGGCGTACCGCTGTCCTTATCCAGATAATCAAGCGGCACCAGCACGTTGGCCTCCGGGTAATAGGCGCCGACGGTGCCCGGCGCGATGCTGTACGCCACCACGGTAATGTCCTTCAGACGCTGGACGCTGCCGGGGAGGGCGGTTTCGATATCCACGCGGTCGCCGTGTTCCAGGCCTGACTGCGCCATATCGTCTTCGTTCATAAACAGCACGTCGCGGCGGCCAAACACGCCGCGGTAGCGGTCGTCCAGCGCGTAAATGGTGGTGTTGTACTGGTCGTGGCTGCGCAGCGTGATCAGGCGCAGAACGTGCTCACCTTCGCCGCTGGCGTTCTCGTGAACGCCGTCGAACACCGAGAACATCGCTTTCCCCGTCGCCGTTGGCCAGATACGCTGCGTTGGCGGCAGCGGCATGCGGAAGCCGCCGGGAACGCGGATCCGCGCGTGGTAGTTCTCAAAGCCCGGAATGGTCTGCTCGATCAGATCGCGGATGCGGTCGTAATCCTCAACCAGCGTCAGCCAGTCCACGCGGGTTTCCGGCAGCGTGGCTTTCGCCATGCCGGCGACGATAGCGGGTTCCGAACGGAGCAACGGCGAGGCGGGCTTCAGCTTGCCGGATGAGGCATGCACCATCGACATGGAATCTTCGACGGTAATGGACTGACGACCGGTGGCCTGGAGATCCAGCTCGGTGCGGCCGAGACACGGGAAAATAAAGGTCTCTTTGCCCACCAGAAGATGAGTGCGGTTGAGCTTGGTTCCGACGTGCACGCTCAAATCCAGGTTACCCATCGCCGGAAAACCCCGCTCGTGATCGGGCATCGCGACGGCAAAATTACCCCCGAGGCAGATGAGCGCCTTCGCGCGGCCGTCGATCATCGCCTGCGTGGCCTGCACCGCATCGTGTCCGTGGTGAGACGGCGGCTCAAAGCCAAAAACGTCCTTCAGACGGTTCAGGAAGGCCGGGGTAGGCTTCTCGCTGATCCCGACTGTCCGGTTTCCCTGAACGTTAGAGTGGCCGCGCAGGGGGCAGATTCCCGCGCCGGGCTTGCCGATATTCCCGCGCAGCAGAAGCAGGTCGGCGATCAGGCGGACGTTTGCCGTACCTTTATTGTGCTGGGTAATGCCCATTCCGTAGGTAATGATGGTGGCATTTGATTTCGCATAGGCGTCGGCCACCTTTTTGAGCGCCGCCTGGCTCAGCCCAGACTCGCGCTCGATCTCGTCCCAGCGGGTTTGCGCGATATCGGCGGTGAAGTCCTCAATGCCCTGGGTGTGTTCGGCAATAAACGCGTGGTCGAGCACGTCACCGCGTTCGGCCTCCATTTCCAGCAGATGTTTGGCAATGCCTTTCAGCGCGGCGGCATCGCCCCCGGCCTTCACCTGGAAATAGGTCGAGGCGATATCCGTTGAGCCGTAGGTCGCCATTTCAATCACGCTTTGCGGATCGGCGAAGCGTTCGAGGGCGCGTTCGCGCAGCGGGTTAAAGACGATAATCGGCACGTTGCGACGGGCCAGCTCATGGAGCGTCCCCATCATTCGCGGATGGTTGGTGCCGGGGTTGTGGCCGATGGAGATCACCAGCTCGGTCTTATCGAAGTCGTCCAGCGAGACTGTGCCTTTCCCGATGCCAATCGAACGCGGCAAACCGACGCTGGTGGCCTCGTGGCACATATTCGAGCAGTCGGGGAAGTTATTGGTGCCGTATTCGCGGGCGAACAGCTGGAACAGATACGCCGCTTCGTTAGAGGCGCGTCCGGAGGTATAGAACTCGACCTGGTCCGGTTCGAGCCCGCGCAATACTTCGCCGATGCGTTGAAACGCCTCTTCCCAGTCGACGGGCCGGAATGTATCGCTTGCCCGATCATAGCGCAGGGGATGCGTCAGTCGACCGTAGCCTTCCAGTTCAAAGTCCGATTTTGCCAGCAGCGAGGAGACGCTGTTTTCGGCCAAAAACGCGGGGGGAACGCGTTTGCTGGTGGCTTCCCAGGTCACGGCTTTGGCGCCGTTCTCGCAGAACTGGAACGTCGACTTGTGTTCTTTATCCGGCCACGCGCAGCCCGGGCAGTCAAAACCGTCAGGCTGGTTGGTGCGCAGCAGCGTGGCGGGAGCATCAAAGGTATCCATTTGGGTACGTACCGCGATGGCCGTCGCTTTTAACGCGCCCCAGCCTCCGGCCGGACCGTCATAGTGTCTGATACCCGGCACCGAGCGTCTTTTCTTATTCATACCCACTCCTGATTTCTTCGGTCACACAACGTCTGAACCCGTAAAAGCGCTGTACAAGACAATAAGCGAAAGCAATGACGACCGGATGGCTACGCGCATGCGGTGCGGAAAAATGCTTTATCTTAAATTCGTTTTATTACAGCGATTTATCGGATCTTATGCTTAAATATTTAAAGAAATTATAACGAAATTTTATCATTTTAATAATAAATCATATCTATCAAACGGTAGGCAAGATAGATGGGGCGAGCAGGAGAGGATGTAGCAGCAATAAAATTTCGAATGAAGCCTGTGAGCGGCAGCAATAAAGAATGTTCGCAGCTGGCGGGCTATTGCGAGCATTTTCGACTGCGATAATGTCAGGATGGTTAACTCAGGCTTAATGATTGACGATTAAAATTCAGGCCTGACCGGGTAATTGTCGCAACGCGAAATATAAAGTTATTTTGAGTCGTGAAATTAACGTCGTGCAACATAAGTGAAATAGTTACCTTCACGTTGTCGCGTGCATTCAATATTAAAGATACCCTTTTAGTGCAACAAATAATTCATGGTTCATATATTCTTCTGACCTCACCAATACGCGAATTCTACTAATTATGGTAGTGGCGATAATAGCCGTATTGCGTTAATGAAAGTGGTTCTCTTTTGTGTTTTTAGTATATAAAACATATACTTGTAATGTTGTATGGCTAAGAAATAAAAGGGTGTAGGTCGTATCGGGTTTTTTCATAGGATTAATCCTATAATTTTCCGACTGCTTCATTTACCAACAGTTACGTACGGGTAAATATTGAATTGAGACGAAGCTCATGTAAACTTGTTTACCGTTTGTCAAAATATGTCAGGAAGACACTGGGCCTTATTCTGAAGGGCTCGTGCGGTAGCTATGCCCTTAAAATAGTAACGCCCCGAAAATATCCTGGCTATTTTAACAATAGCACCTAAGTCAAACTTCACCCCCTTATCTTCATCATCGAAATATCGCTACGGAAAAGCATATGAAAATGCGCGTACTGTTTTCACTTCTGTTTGTAATGGCGGTGGCGGGCTGTAAAGCGCCGCAGAAACCTGTGATCAACGACGATACGATCGAGACCAGCCAGGTCAACGGCGTGACCTTAACCCACCGTCACGCTGTGACGCCACCGGCGGAGTTCAACCCGGTCAACGAACCGTATCGCGCCATGTATCCGGCCTCCCTGATGAGCCGTCCTGACTTCGGCGGCAAAGTTATCCGCACTCTCGACACCGGAAAAACGTACGTGGTGCTGGGGCAGGTTGAACACTACTGGATGGCGCTTGCCGATGAAGGTAACGATCAGCTGATTGGTTACGTCCCGATGCGTGCCGTGATCAAGGCCGACCTGTACGATGCGGCCGTGCGTAAACAGGCCATTCGTCCGAAGGCGCGTAAAAAAGCGACCTGTGTCGACGTCGACGGCAACAGCAAAGCCTGCAAAGACAGCGCTAACGGTACCTGGATCCTGAACTAAACGGCTTGCATGAGCGCATTTTTATGAATAATAAAAATTTTCATAAGCTGTGGTTATTCTTTTACGCGGTGATTTTCGCCCTGGTCAGTGGTTGTACGTCGTCTTCACACAGCGACCCCTCCCGCTACAATCTGCAGTTTCAGGCTCATCCACAAATCAATGAATCTGCGCCGCTTAAGGTCCGGGTGTTGTTGCTGAAATCCGATGCGGATTTCATGTCCAGCGACTTCTACTCCCTGCAGAACAACGCGTCAGCCACGCTTGGCGCGAATCTGCTGAACAGCGACGTGTTCTTTCTGATGCCGGGACAGCTGTCCAAAACCCTCAGCGGGCAAAGCTCTCCGGAGGCCCGCTACATCGGCGTGATGGCGGAGTATCAGATGCTGGATGGCAAAAAATGGCGCGTTTCACTCCCTCTGCCTGTGCCTGGCGAAAATCATATCTACCAGTTCTGGAAATGGTCCGCGGATGAACTTCAGGCCAACGTTTTTCTCGACGTGAACGGCATTCGGGTCATCAGCCAGTAACGCGCTTCAACACAGGAAACACATCATCATGACGAAAGCAGAAAAGGTCGTCTGGACCGAAGGCATGTTCCTGCGTCCACACCATTTTCAGCGGACTGAAAGCTATCTGCTCAACCATGTTCGTGAATGGGGTGCGCTACAGCGGTCATATCTCTGGGGCTTTCTTGACGTTGAACTGGATGAAGCGATGCTTCGTCAGGGATGCATTGCCCTGAGCTACTGCAGTGGCTTGCTGCCGGACGGCACCTTTTTCCAGGTGCGTAACGGGCGCAACGGTCCTGCACCGCTGAAAATTCCTGACAATCTCACCAACGAAAAGGTGGTGCTCGCGCTGCCGGTTCGTCGCGGCGAGAGAGAAGAGGTGATTTTTAGCGAAGAGCCGGCCTCGCTGGCGCGCTTCATCGCTTTCGAGCAAGAGGTGGAAGACGACAACGCCATGTCGGTGGGGGATGCCACCGTCCAGTTTGGCCGCCTGCGTCTGACCCTGATGCTGGAAAAAGACCTCACGGCGGAATGGACCGCCATCGGCGTGGCGTTTGTGACGGAGAAACGTAACGACAACCACGTGCGGCTCGATAACAGCTACATCCCGCCGATGCTCAACGCCAACAACAGCCCGCAGATCTACAGCATGATCAACGATCTGCACGGTCTGCTGGTCCAGCGCAGCCAGCAAATTGGCGGTCGTCTGCGCCAGCCAGGCCGCTTTAACACCTCCGAACTGATTGAGTTCACGCTGCTGTCGCTGGTTAACCGTCATCTGGGCGAGGTTTCTCATTTAAAAACCCTCCCGCTGCTGCATCCGGAAACGCTCTGGCGCAGCTGGCTGCCGTTTGCAACCGAGCTCGCCACCTGGACGTCGCAGCGTACCGCCGAAAGCGTGCTGCCGATTTACGATCATGACGATCTGGCTAACTGCTTCAGCAAACTGATGCTGATGCTGCGTCAGGGGCTGTCGCTGGTGATGGAAGACCACGCGATTCAGCTGCCGCTTAACGAACGCTCCCACGGCCTGAACATCGCCACGGTGCCTGAAACCAGCATGGTGCGCGAGTTCGGCTTCGTGCTGGCGGTAAAAGCTAATGTGCCAGGCGAACACCTGCAAACCCATTTCCCGGCGCAGATGAAGGTCGCGCCGGTCTCGAAAATCCGCGATCTGGTTCAGCTTCAGCTGCCGGGCATTATGCTGCGCGCCATGCCGGTCGCGCCGCCGCAGATCCCCTGGCATGCCGGCTACAGCTACTTTGAACTGGAGAAGGGCAGCGAGCTGTGGCACGAGATGGATAAGTCCGGCGCATTCGCCCTGCATCTTGCAGGGGAGTTCCCGGGGCTGGATATGGAGTTTTGGGCCATCCGTAGCCCGACAGAATAATAAAGCGAGCGCTTAATATGCAGGAACGACAGGACACCGGCAGTGATGCCGCGTTTACCGGGGCCAGTAGCAACAATCAGCTGGTGGCGGCCGCCAATCCGCTGCTCAACGCGATTCCGCAGATCCGTCATTCGGTCTCCCATGACGATCAGGTGGCGTTACGCCAGCGCCTGATCGATGAGATTCGCCGTTTCGAAGTCCGCTGCCAGCAGGCGGGGCTGCCCTACGAAGTGATCGTCGGGGCGCGTTACTGCCTGTGTACGGCGCTCGATGAGGCCGCCGCGCTCACCCCCTGGGGCAGCAGCGGCGTCTGGTCAAGCAACGGTCTGCTGGTGACCTTCCATAACGAAACCTGGGGCGGCGAGAAGTTCTTCCAGCTGCTGGCGCGCCTGTCGCAGAACCCGCGCGAGCATATTCTGCTGCTGGAGATGATCAACTACTGCCTGCTGCTGGGCTTCGAAGGACGCTATCGGGTGCTGGATAATGGCCGCACGCAGCTTGAAACCATCAAGCAGCGGCTGTGGCAGATGATCCGCGGCGTGCGCGGCAGCTATCCGCCGCCGCTTTCTCCCCATCCGGAAGATCGTCCGGTGCTGCGCAAGCTCTGGCGGCCGATGGTTCCCCTGTGGGCCTGCGTGGCGCTGGCCGGGTTTATCGCCTGCCTGTTTTATATCGTGCTTAACTGGCGCCTTGGCGATAACACCAACCCGGTGCTGGCGAAGATTTACCAGTCCCAGCTGCCGGAAACCACTATTCAGCAGCCGGCCCGTCAGCTTCCGGCGGTGCTGAACCTGCGCGGCTTCCTGAAGCCTGAAATCGAGGCTGGCCTGGTCGCGGTGAAAGACGAAGCGGATCGCAGCGTCGTGATCCTGAAGGGCGACGGGCTGTTTGCCTCCGCCTCTACCGTCGTGCGTGACCGCTATGAACCGGTCATCAACCGCATTGCGCAGGCGATGAATAACGTCAGCGGCAAAATTCTGGTGGTGGGCTACAGCGACAACGTGCCGATCCGCAGCGCGCGCTTTGCCTCGAACTATGAACTCTCTCTGGAACGCGCCCGCTCGGTACAGAAAATGCTGCAGGGAAGCCTCTCTCAGCCTGGCCGCGTGAAAGCGGAAGGGCGAGGCGAGATTAACCCGGTGGCGCCGAACACGACGCCTGAAAACCGCGCCCGTAACCGCCGTGTGGAAATTACTCTGCTGGTGTCGCCTGAAAACACTCAGGCCGAGCTGAACGGATTGCCGCAAGGAAACTAAGGATGCTGACTACACTTCTTTCCATCTTGACCAACCGCATTCTGTGGAGCTTCCTCGGCGTAACGGCGCTTGCGGCGGTGATCTGGATGATTGGTCCCCTGTTGTCCATCGTGGACACCCGACCGCTTGAGTCTGAACAGAACCGCATTATCAGCATTGCCGTGGTCTATCTGCTCTGGGCGCAGGGCCACATTCTGCCGCGCCTGTACAATGCCTGGCTGAACCGCAAGCTGATGGACAAGCTCAAAGAGAACACCGCCAGCCAGGAAGCGGCGGATCCGCAGAAGCGGCTGAACAGCGAGGAGCAGATCCTCGCCAGCCGCTTTGATGAAGCCGCGCAGATGCTGAAAAAAGCGCACTTCAGCAAAGCGGGCCAGGGCGCCCAGTGGACGCAGCGCTTCAGCACGCAATATCTCTATCAGCTGCCGTGGTACGTCATTATCGGCGCGCCGGGCTCCGGTAAAACCACGGCGCTGGTTAACTCCGGGCTGCAGTTCCCGCTGGCGGATCGCTTCGGTAAAACCGCGCTGCGGGGCATTGGCGGCACGCGTAACTGCGACTGGTGGTTTACCAATGAGGCGGTGCTGCTGGACACGGCGGGCCGCTATACCACCCAGGAGAGCGAGCAGGTACAGGACGCCGGCGAATGGCTGGAGTTTATGGGGTTACTGCGCAAGTATCGCCGCCGCCAGCCGATCAACGGCGTTATCATCACCATCAGCATTTCTGACCTGCTCACCCAGTCCGCCGAGGCGTCCCGCCAGCAGGCGGTAAACCTGCGCCAGCGTCTGTCCGAGCTGCATGAACAGCTGGGTATTCGCTTCCCTGTCTACGTGATGGTGACCAAGGCCGACCTGCTTAAAGGCTTCCGCGCCTGGTTTGCCGACTACGACAAAGCGCAGCGCGACCAGATCTGGGGCTTTACGCTGCCGTGGGAGCAAACCAAGCACGCCGATTACGACCTGATGGGCAACTTCCAGCAGGAGTTTTCCCTGCTGCAGCAGCGCCTCGATGCCGGGCTGCCGGAAACCATGCTGAAAGAGCATGATGCGAAAACCCGTGCTGAAGCGTATCTCTTCCCGCAGGAGTTCGCCGCGCTGCGTCCGCTGCTGGCGGACTACCTGAGCACGGTCTTCGCCCGCTCCAACTTCGAAACCGAGTTCTCTCCGCGCGGGATCTACTTCGCCAGCGGGACACAGGAAGGCATGCCGTTCGACCGCGTGATGGGCGAACTGAACCGCGCTCTGTCGCTGCCGGAAGGGGGAGAGGCGGATAACTGGGATTCGGTCAGCAAAGAAGCGCCGATCCCGGGGGCAAAAGGTCAGAGTTTCTTCATTAAGAACCTGCTGCAAAACGTCATCTTCCAGGAAGCCGGGATCGCGGGCGAAAACCGCTGGTGGGAGCTGCGCAACCGGGCGGTGATCTGGTCCGGCTACGCGGCGCTGCTGGCCCTGCTGGTGATCCTCGGCGGTCTGTGGCTGACCAGCTATGCCAAAAACAAGGCTTATCTGGAAGAGGTGGATGCGAAGGTGCCGCTGCTGGACCAGCAGAGCAAGGCGCTGCAGAACCAGACCCAGCGTGACCTGTTCGATCTGCTGCCGCTGCTGAACGGTCTGGTTGACCTGCCGAAAAGCGACGCGTTTGATGTGAACGATCCGCCCGTATCCCGCCGTATGGGTCTCTATCGCGGGGATGACGTCAGCGATGCCTCGCAGTCTCTGTACCAGAAAGCGCTGGATCAGATGCTGTTGCCTGCCGTTGCCATGCACATCACCACCTGGCTGCGCAACGACAACGGCAGCGACGTGGAATACAGCTATGAAGCGCTGAAAGCCTATCAGATGCTGTATCAGCCAAAGCACTACGACGGTAAATTCCTGCATTCGTGGGTGATGCTTAACCTGCAGCGAAATCTGCCGCAGAACGTCACGAAGGCGCAGCTGCAGCAGCTTGAATGGCACCTGACGCAGCTGCTGGAACCGAAAATTCAGGCCTCGCCGTACGCGCAGGATGAATCTCTGGTGGCCCGCGAAAGAGCGATGATCAATCAGCAGCCGCTCTCCACGCGCGTATACGGCCGCCTCAAACGCCTGCTGGAGCATGATGACAACCTCAAGCCGGTCTCCCTTTCCGACCTGGGCGGACCGCAGAGCGAGCTGGTGTTTTCACGCAAAAGCGGCAAGCCGGTGAGCGAAGGCGTGCCGGGTCTGTATACGCCGGACGGTTACTGGAAAAGCTTTAACGGCCAGATTGACAGCGTCACCACCGCCCTGCACGAGGACGACGCCTGGGTGCTGGGGGCCGCGACGGCGCAGGAGGATAAACAGCAGATCGATAACGCCGTGCGCCAGCTCTACATGCGCGACTTTATCGCGAACTGGGATCGCTTCCTCGCCGACATCCAGCTCAATAACAGCGCCGATCTTTCCCAGCGCATCAACACCGCGCGCCTGCTCTCCGGCGCAAACTCGCCGCTGCGCCGTCTGGTGCAGAACCTGAGCCAGGTCCTGACGCTGTCACGCAATGCGCCAGCGCCGGAAGATGCGGATAAAGCGCAGGCGCAGAGCAACCGCGCCACCCGCACGCTCGAAGCGCTGTTCAGCAACAATGACGCTGCGCCGACCCAGGCCGCCGTGGTCACTCAGGCGCCGGAACAGCTGGTCACCGACCACTACGCGCCGATGATTGAGCTGGCGCAGCCGCTGGAGAAGGGCGGGAAGACCATCGTGTTTGATGATTTTCTCAAGCAGGTGGATGAGCTCTACCGCTACCTGACCGCCGTCCAGGACGCGGCCAACAGCGGCATGCCGGCACCGGGCGGCGAGGCGATCAGCCGCCTGCAGGCCAGCGCCGGTCGCCTGCCGGGCGGGCTGCAAACTATGTTCAGCAATATGGCGGTGGGCGCCAGCAGCGATACCCAGCGCCGCGACCTCGAAAACGTGCGGAAGCGGATTAATGTTGAGGTGGGCGGTTTCTGCCGTCAGGCGATCGCCGGCCGTTACCCGCTGGTGCGCAGCGCCAGCACCGAGGTCACTCCTGACGATCTCGCGCGCATGTTTGCGCCGGGAACCGGGCTGATGGACGCTTTCTTCCGCGACAATCTGACCAATAAAGTGGATACCACGCAGGCAAACTGGCGCTTTATGCCGGGCATCGACGGTAAAACGCTGCCGGGAAGCGAAGGGCTGCTGAGACCGTTCCAGCAGGCCCAGTCGATTCGCGACGCTTTCTTTGCTAATGGCGCCACGACGCCGTCCTTCAAGGTGACGGTTCGCACCGTGCGAATGGATAACTCCATTCTGAACCTGACGCTGGACGTTGACGGCCAGCTGCTGCGCTACAGCCACGGTCCGCAGGCCGTGCAGATCATGAACTGGCCGGGGCCGGGTGGCACCAACCAGGTACGCATGCAGCTGGGGCTGGCTAACGGCAGCACGGCGACGCTGGTCACCAACGGCGCCTGGGCGCTGAACCGCTTCTTCGATAAAGCGAGCACCAGCCCGGGCGCGGGTAGCCTGAGCCGTCAGGCCACCTTCAACGTCGACGGACATCAGGTCACGCTGGAGTTTGCGCCAAACAGCATTCGTAACCCGTTCCAGCTTCCCCGTTTCTCATGCCCATAACCGCAAGGACAGCCGTATGACGAATACCCCTGCGATGAACCGCTACAGCTGGTATGGCAAATTACCCAGCGCCGGAGATTTTTTGCAGCGTCGCTTTCCTGACACTTTACAGCGCCAGTGGTCACACTGGTTCCAGGTCGGTCTGCTGGCCTGGCAGCAGGAAGAGCAGCGCAGCGGCGAGCGCCAGTTTCACAAAGCGCCAGTCTGGAATTTTGTGGTACCGCCGATGCTGGGCAGCCAGATGATCCAGATGGGCTGTCTGCTGCCCGGCCGCGACAGCGTTGGCCGCCAGTACCCGGTTTGCCTTCAGCTGAGCTTCGCCCCGTCAGAGTGGTCGACCAGCCTGCTCAGCCAGGCCGAAAGCTGGTACCAGCAGATTGGGCGCCTGGGGCTGCATGCGGTGCGCAACAGTTTTTCCGCCTCGCAGCTGGATGAGATGCTGATGACCATCCCGGCGCCGCAGCCCGTCGAGCCGCAAAAGCGTTCCGACATCCTTGATGTGATTGGCTATGACGAGGATGGCCAGAGCACGCTGGGCTGGCCTCAGGCGGCCGAGTGTTTTGATCCGCTGCGCCAGACCAGCTACTGGTGGACCAACCGCTGCGACGGCTACCCGCTGTACACCCACGTGCACAGCGGTAACTTTACCGGGCAGCTTTTCACCCTGCTGTTCGACCCGGCAGGGGGCGCCCGTCCGGGGCGTCACGGTCTTTATCCGCCCATGTTTGAATAAGCAGGGATCTCATGAATATCGAAGAATTTCTCGCGCCAATAAGCCCCGAAAAACCCTGCGGCGAAAACCTGGAGTACGACGCCGACTTCCAGATCATGAATCAGGCCAGTCAGGGCAAAGCGGAACAGCAGTTTGGCGACACCATTATCCCGGCAGAGCCCGCTGACTGGAACACGGTGGAAAAATACGCCACCAGCCTGCTGACCCGCACCAAAGATCTTCGCGTACTGCTGGCGTTAACCCATGCCTGGACGCGCCGCCGCGGGCTTGCGGGCTACGCGGACGGATTATTGCTGGTGCAGGAGGCGATCGCCCGTTACTGGGAGACGCTCTATCCGCTGCTGGAAGAGTATGGCGAAACCGATCCGTTCTATCGCATTAACGCCCTGGCAGGGCTGAGCGATAAATCCGACCTCACCGTCGCCGTGCGAAACGCCTCGCTTCTGCGTTCAAACGGCGATGAAATTTCGCTCCGGGATGCCCAGGCCCTGCTGGACGGCAGCAAGACGGAATGTCCGGACTATCCCGGCGGCCGTCCACGGCTGATTGACGAGCTGGCCCGCGGCGACCAGCCGGGAACCGCCGCGGTTATCGTCATTAACGAACGTCTGCTGGCGATTCGCGAGCTGCTCACCGGGCATCTCGGTGAAAGCGGCGTGCCCGAGATGGAGCAGCTGCTGAAAACCGTCGGACTGGTGGCCAGCGCGTGTCAGGTAACCGACATCAGCAAGCTGCTGCCGAGCCGTGAGGCGCAGGCAGAACCCCAGGCCGAGCAGCAGTCGACGGCAGCGCAGCCCGTTCAGCCGGTGACCGACTGGCGCAGCGTGCAGGTCACCAGCCGCGCCGACGCGCAGCTGATGCTGGAAAAAGCGAAGCAGTATTTTGCGCAGTACGAACCGAGCCACCCCGCACCGCTGATGATTGAACGGGTGCAGCGGCTGTCAGAACTTAACTTTATGGACATTATTCGCGACCTGGCGCCAGACGGCGTTAACCAACTTGAAAACATCTTTGGGCGCCGCGAATAACGCGTCCAGGCATTATGACGACAGGCATGGAGCCTGCCGTTTCACCTTCACCGCGCATCTTTGATGGAGAACATCATGGCAATGAGTAACAGTGGGCAGAAATTCATCGCACGTAACCGTGCCCCCCGCGTGCAGATCGAGTACGACGTAGAGATCTACGGTGCAGAACGTAAGATTCAGCTGCCGTTTGTGATGGGCGTCATGGCCGATCTGGTCGGCAAACCGGTTGAAAATCTGCCGGCCGTCGACGAGCGTAAATTCCTCGAAATCGACATCGACAACTTTGACGAACGCATGAAGGCGCTTAAGCCGCGCGTGGCGTTCCAGGTGGATAACACCCTGACCGGCGAAGGCAAGCTCAACGTGGATCTGACCTTTGACAGCATGGACGACTTCCTGCCGGATGCGGTGGCCCGCAAGGTCGAGCCGCTGAACAAGCTGCTGGAAGCGCGTACCCAGCTCTCCAACCTGCTGACCTATATGGACGGCAAAAACGGTGCGGAAGAGCTGATCGCTAAAATTCTGCAGGATCCGACGCTGCTCAAATCCCTGAGCCAGTTGCCGAAAAATGACGAAAGCGCGAAAGGTAGCGAGGAATAATCGATGAGTAACCAGACTCAACAACACGAGCAGCAGGCGGGTCAGGCGTTCAGCCAGGATGAGTTCAGCGCGCTGCTGAACAAAGAGTTCCGCCCAAAAACCGATCAGGCCCGTTCAGCCGTCGAAAGCGCGGTTAAAACGCTGGCGCAGCAGGCGCTGGAAAACACCGTCACTTTCTCCAACGACACCTACCGCACCATTCAGAACCTGATCGCCGGTATCGACGAGCAGCTGTCGCAGCAGGTAAACCAGATCATTCACCACGAAGAGTTTCAGAAGCTGGAGAGCGCCTGGCGCGGTCTGAGCTATCTGGTGAACAACACCGAAACTGACGAGATGCTGAAGATCCGCTTTATGAGCATCTCCAAGCAGGAGCTGGGCCGCACCCTGAAGCGCTTCAAGGGCGTGGGCTGGGACCAGAGCCCGATCTTCAAGAAAATCTACGAGCAGGAGTACGGTCAGTTCGGCGGCGAGCCGTTTGGCTGCATCGTGGGGGACTACTACTTCGACCACAGCCCGCAGGACGTTGAGCTGCTGGGCGAAATGGCGCGCATCGGCTCTGCGGCGCACTGTCCGTTTATCACCGGTACCGCACCGGGCGTGATGCAGATGGAGTCCTGGCAGGAGCTGGCTAACCCGCGCGACCTGACCAAGATCTTCCAGAACACCGAATACGCCGCCTGGCGTTCACTGCGTGAATCCGAAGATGCCCGCTATCTGGGCCTGGTGATGCCGCGCTTCCTGTCGCGCCTGCCGTACGGCATTCGCACCAACCCGGTCGACAGCTTTGATTTCGAAGAGCAGACCGACGGCGCGAACCACAACAGCTACTCCTGGGCGAACGCCGCGTATGCGATGGCCGCCAACATCAACCGCTCCTTCAAAGAGTACGGCTGGTGCACCTCGATTCGCGGCGTGGAGTCCGGCGGGGCGGTGGAAAACCTGCCGTGTCACACCTTCCCGAGCGATGACGGCGGCGTGGACATGAAATGCCCGACCGAAATCGCCATCAGCGATCGTCGTGAAGCCGAGCTGGCGAAAAACGGCTTTATGCCGCTGGTTCACCGCAAAAACTCCGACTTTGCCGCCTTCATCGGCGCGCAGTCGCTGCAGAAGCCGGCCGAATACCACGACCCGGATGCCACCGCCAACGCGCGTCTGGCCTCTCGTCTGCCGTACCTGTTCGCCTGCTGCCGCTTTGCCCACTACCTGAAGTGCATCGTGCGCGACAAAATCGGCTCCTTCCGCGAGCGCGAAGAGATGGAGCGCTGGCTGAACGACTGGGTCATGAACTACGTCGACGGTGACCCGGCGAACTCCTCTCAGGAGACCAAGTCCCGCAAACCGCTCGCGGCTGCGGAAGTGCAGGTGCAGGAGATTGAAGATAACCCGGGCTACTACGCCGCGAAGTTCTTCCTGCGTCCTCACTACCAGCTGGAAGGTCTGACCGTTTCCCTGCGTCTGGTTTCTAAACTGCCGTCGCTGAAGACGAAAGACGCGTGATGAAGACACGGACGCCCCCTCTCCCTTGAGGGAGAGGGCGGGGGTGAGGGGGAAAATACCGCTGCGGTGGTTATTCAATTTTCCTCAAACATCACTGTCCGTAAGAATTCAAAAATTAATCCCCGGTAATGCCGGGCTTATTCGGTTCCAGAATAACGCACGGTAATAATGACTTCACATTCCTTCCGTTATTTCGAAGGAATGTAAGACTGTCAAATGACACGGGTCATTTGATATGAGGCAGAGGTAAAATATGGACGGTTTTATTCAGCCCCATGCTTTCCTGTTTGCCATATAAGTGCTTTTTCGAAAGCAATATTGTTCATCCACGAAGAGTAGATATTATGGCTATTGATATGTTTCTGAAGGTCGAGGGTGTTACGGGCGAATCTAAAGATTCTAACCACACCGGCTGGACTGATATTACCTCCTTCTCCTGGGGCGCTTCCCAGCCAGGTAATATGAGCGTTGGCGGTGGCGGCGGTGCCGGTAAAGTTAACTTCAACGACCTGCACGTTAACGCGCTTATCGACAAATCCACCACAGCTATCCTGAAACACTGCGCCAGCGGTAAACACCTGACCAAAGTTGAGCTGTCCGTCTGTAAAGCCGGCGGCCAGCAGGTGGAATACTCCCGCATCACGCTGGAAGATGTGCTGGTCACCTCTGTTCAGTACACCGGTGCTGACAACGGCGATACCGTTGGTGTGACCTATGCATTCCAGGCTGCGAAAGTGAAACAGCAGTACTGGGAGCAGACCACGTCTGGTGGTAAAGGCGCTGAAAGCAGCGCTGGCTGGAACATCAAAGAAAACAAAGAAGCGTAATTGCGTATGTGGCCGGGGAGTTTTCCCCGGTCATTATCAACCGGGAAGGAAGATAGCATGGCAAGTTTGCAGGAAGGAGGCGCCCGTCCTCTCACCATTGGCGAAATAGCACTGGCGCGCTCGGTTTTTGGTGACGCAATAAAGTACTCAGAAGTTAAAGTCCATAATAAAAGCTATTTGCCGTTTAATATGCAGTCGACAGATGTCGCGATGACTCCCAACGGTGAGCTCTATTTTCGCGAGCCGCATTATCGGGATGACTTCTCAATAGAGGTTCCGCGATATAAACACTGGTTTATTCACGAAATGGTGCATGTATTGCAGCATCAGATTGGAATGAATGTTCGAACCCGAGGCGCATTCAGTTGGGCAGCAAGTTATAATTATTCTCTGCCCCCCGATAAAAAACTATCGGACTTTGGTATGGAGCAGCAGGCTTCTATCATTTCAGATTTTTATTATCTGATAAATTACGGTCTGGGTGATTTCCGAAACATCGCAGGTTTTGAGGGAATTATCGGACCCGACCTGAAGGATAAATATCTGCAGGTATTATCGTTGTTTATTCAAAATCCTAAAGACCGGCGGGTATGGTTATGAAACAGTTATTCAGTGTTGTAGCAATCGCATTAACGGTGAGTGCCTGTGTTTCTCATCCTGCACAATATCAGTCGCTTTCGGTTACGCTAAAGAACAACGAACCCTGCTTTGCTATTCCCGCTAACTCCGGGTTAGACGCGCCTGTCACCAGCCATTCGCCCACCATAATGAAACGCGCGGGAAATGAATGGAAAGCGGTATCGCCGCCGTCAACGTTTAGCCCTGAGGTGACGTTAACGACCCAACAGTGTCACCAGTGGAAGGGGATTGCGTGGCAAGCCGGAGAATATGATGTTGCCCTGAAGGTGTCAGGGAAAAACGATTCTATTCGCTATGCTGCCCGTTTCACCTTACAAGAAGGTCCTTCAGGCCAGTTTAAGCTTACGCAGACTGAATAGAATGTGTTAACCCCAAACGCCGCCGTTCTCGCTCCGAGAGCGGCAGCGTTTGAGCGCTAATCATACCAGCAGGAATACGCCATGCGATTCACGATTATTTCTACGAAACCCGGTCATCAGCCGCCGCAAAGCAGCTGTGATTTTTACGCCCCGGGCGGCACCATTGGGCGCGGTACGGATAACAATCTGGTGTTGCCGGATAATGACCGCACCATCTCTCGTCTGCAGGCGATTGTTCACGTTGACGCCCAGGGCGAATGCCGCGTGACCAACCGTGGCAGCGTCACCCGCGTGGTATTAAATGACATTCCGCTGGAGCGAGGGCGTCAGGTTGAGCTGCAGGATGGCGACATTCTCGGTATTGATGACTATCGTATCGAAGTGTCCGAACTGATCCACGATACGCAGCCCGTGAGCCGTATGGCGGCCAGCATGCATCAGCAGGCGCGTCCGGCAGCCGCGTCCGCGCCCGCTGCGCAACCGAAGCCGGCGAGCGCCGCACCGCGCGGGAAGGCCGAACCGACCGCCGTGCCAACGGAAATCTGGGATAGCCTGATGCAGGAGTTCTCCATCTCCGATAGCATCTCCAGCAACCGTTCAAAACCGCAGCCTGCTGCAGCGCACGATCCGTTCTCCCAGCCTGCGGCCCCGGAGCGTAACGCTGAAGATCCGCTGGCGATGTTCAACGACAGCGATCCAACGCTTGAGCGTAAGAACGTTGACCCGGACACGCTGTTCAGCGACGAAGCGTTGTTCAAAAAAGAGAGTATTTTTGACGACGTTACCCCGTCAACGCTGGTGCCGCCGGGCGAGACGACCCCCGTCAAGCCAGAAGACGAGGCGACGGACGAGCTCGATCCGCTGGCCCTGTTTGGCGGTAAGGCCAGCGCGCCAGCCGCGCGTAATGACGACCCGCTCGGGCTGATGAGCGGCGCCCCATTAACCCATCCGGATGACATTCTTGCCGAAAAGCCTGCGCCAGTGCCGGAACCTGAGCAGGAAGAGGACGTGCTGGCCGATTCTCCGCTGTTCGCCCCTGAGCCGCAGGAAGAACCGCGTGCTGAAGAAGAGCCCGCGCGACAGGATTACGCAGGCTTCACCATGCCTACGCCACAGGCAGTTGCGCGCAGCAGCGCTCAGGCCCCGAAGGGCCGTCTGCGCATTGACCCGGTCAATAACGCCGCCGCCCCAACCGCTACGGCGAACAGCGGTGAGAAGGGCGAAGTGCTGCAGGGCGAGCTGCTGGAGGCGCTGCTGGAAGGCATGGGTCTGAGCGAAATGCAGCCCGTCCCGCAGTTTGACCGGGAAAATATGCGTCAGCTCGGGCAAATCCTCGGTATGTTCTCTCAGGGGACCGTGGCGCTGCTCTCCTCGCGCTCCATTCTCAAGCGTGGCGTGAAGGCCGATATGACCATGGTGCTGGACGATGCCAATAACCCGTTCAAGCTGTTGCCGACCGGCAAAACCGTGCTGATCCAGATGTTCGGCACCCCGATGCCGGGCTTTATGCCGCCGACCAAATCCGTGCGCGACGCGCTGATCGATCTGCAGGCGCACCAGCTGGGCATGATCTCCGGTATCCGCGCCATCATTGCCGCGATGCTGCAGTCCTTTAACCCGGAACAGCTGGAAGAGCAGGCGAAGCAGAACGGGATGACCTCTCGTCTGGCGCTGCCGGGCAGCCGCAAAGCCGCCCTGTGGGACTATTTTGTTCGCAGCTATGGCGAGACGGCTGGCGAGATTGAGGATGACTTCCACACCCTGTTCGGCGAAGCCTTCCTTCATGCGTACGACATGGAGGTGAATCAGTACAAAGACTCACAGAGCGGATCGGAAGACAAATGAATATCGCAACGGCTTCTCTCTCCCGCCAGGGGACGCGCGCCAGCAACCAGGATCAGACGGGAGAAACCATAGGGGAACGTTCGGCCTGCTTTGTCGTCTGCGACGGCATCGCGGGCCTGCCGGGCGGTGAGGTGGCTGCAGAGCTGGCCCGCAACAGCATCATCTCCCGCTTCGATGGCGACAAACATCTCAATGCGCAGCATATCCGCGACTACGTGCAGACGGCGAACCGCACCATCCTCAGCGAACAGCAGGCCGTTCAGGACTATCGCCGGATGGGCACGACGCTGGTCAGCCTGTTCATTGACCGTGATTACGGCCTGGCCTACTGGGCGCACGCCGGAGACAGCCGCCTGTACCTGTTTCGCCGGGGATGGCTGTGGCATGTGACCACCGACCACAGCCTGGTGCAGCAGATGAAAGACGCCGGGCACCAGACCGACGATCTCAACAGCAACCTGCTGTACCTCGCGCTGGGGATTGAAAACGGCGGGCCGGAAGCGAGCTACAGCGACGTGGTGCAGGTTGAAGACGGCGATGCATTCTTACTCTGCACCGACGGGTTCTGGCACGGCGTTAGCGAAGAGCAAATGAAGCAGTCGCTGCATATGGTCAATACGCCTCAGGAGTGGCTGACCTTAATGAACCAAATCATTCAAAAGAATGGCGAACAGGAGGGGAATGCTCAGGATAACTATACTGCCCTGGCGGTATGGATGGGCAACCCTCAGGACACCACTTTGCTGCACACCCTCTCTGACGCAGCACAATTTCTTCCCTGCGGAACTGATTAGACACACAAGGAACGATATGAAACTTTGGCTATCGGGTTTAGCACTTCTGGCGGTCACCTCCACCGCGCAGGCTGAAAATTTCCGCATCGTGCAGTCTCCTGCGCAGAAGCTGGATATCTGGATCGACAACATCAAAGACAACACGCCGCAGAGCTGGTGTAAACCTGAGGTGGCGCTGCGCATTGTGGCGAACGGCAAGAAAGACGTCTCCGTGCTGGAGAACTTTGTGCCGCGTCTTGGCTCCCTGCTGGAACACCAGTGCAGCAAAGTGAATAAGCTTAGCTGGACGCTCAACGATCCGGCGGGTACCACGCTGGCGCAGGGTACGGCAGGCAAAGCGCAGGACTGGGCGCTGGTGGTGAAACAGGAGCAGGCCGCGCCTGCTGCGACCGTCACCGCAACCCCAGCCAGCGGCGCGCTGCTGCCGCCGGACCAGAACGTGGCTTCCCGCACGGTTGCCGCTGACCGCACGCCGTGGCAGGAATTTACCCTGCAGGACGGCTGCCACCTGCGTACCTTCTGGGAAGGGGGCGCTTCCGCTCCGGCGCTCTTTATTCCGGATTCTGACACCACCCGCTGCGGTAACGGCAGCTGGCTGAGCGGACACACCGTGGTTTCGCAGTCCCGCAACGGCGGACAGAAAGAGATGGCGGTGACCTACATCCACGGCTTCCCGGTGACGGGTCTGAATCAAAGCGCCGATCCTGAAAACGCGCTGATCACCTCCGTCAACAAAGAGCGCATGGTATTCAGCACGCCAGACAGCGACCAGAGCTGGATGATCCTGCCTTACGATAACGCCCTGAACAGCTGGAAAAGCAACGGCACCGTAGCGGTGGAGATCTCCCGTGAAATTGCCAGCGATGATGCAAAACTGCAGGCGCGTATTGCGGCGGTGAAAAAAACCTGGAGCGCCTGGGTCGCACCCGGCACGCCGCTGAATATCGTGCTGATTGACACCCTGCGTCCTCAGCTGCGCGATCCGGCCGTTGGCGCATGGCGTGCGGCGAATTAAGGAGTGGCTATGAATACGCTCTATCAACACCTGGCGGGCGAGTCGCTCAGCGATGCGCTGGCGCGCCTTGAGGCTGAAATCAAAGCCCGTCCGGCAGATGCCGACCTCCGCGCCGCGTTCGTGCAGTTTTTAACCCTCAGCGGCAACTGGACGCGCGCGCTGACCCAGCTGAAAAGCTGGCTGGCGCTGAAGCCTCAGGCGAAGCCCACCGTCACGCTGCTGGAGCAATCCATTCAGGGCGAGCTGCAGCGCGCGCAGGTGATGGCGGGACAGGCGCGTCCGGCTATGCCTGAAACCCAGTGGCCGTGGCTGACGACCCTGGCCGCGGCGCTAAGCGAGGAGGGCGAGCGCGCCCGGGCGCTGCGTCTGGACGCCCTCGATCGGGCTGAGGCCACTGCCGGCCAGATTATCCTCGAAAACGAAGAGACGCAGGCGTTTGACTGGCTGATGGATGGCGATGCCCGTCTCGGCCCGGTCTGCGAAACCATCGTGAACGGCCGTTATTTCTGGCTGCCGTTCAGCGCCATCGCGGAGATCCGTTTCCAGGCACCCGCCAGCGTGACCGATCTGATCTGGCGTCACGCGCTGGTGCGCCTGACCGACGGTACGGAGCAGGTGTGTCAGATCCCGGCGCGTTACCCGTTTGCTGCCGATGCCACCGATGCGGTCAGGCTGGGCCGCACCACCGAATGGCAGCCGCTCGACGAAGACGGCACTCTTTACGAAGGCAGGGGCCAGAAGGCCTGGCTGAGCGAGCAAAGCGAATACCCGCTGCTGTCATTAAGCCTCGTGACGTTTGCGACGGATGGAGCCGATGAGTAATCCCGCTGGCGAAGGCGATCTGCTGCGCAGCGGCTGGCAAGCCCGCAGCAGGCAGGAGAAGGTGGGGGCGCGCGACAAAATGCAGCCCTCTCTGCTGGATCGTCTCACCGATAACGACCCGGAAAAAAAACGCGAGTCGGCCAACAGCAATCTGATCACCCACGCCGCCCTGCGCCGCAACGTCCTGCGCGATCTACAGTGGCTGTTTAACACCATCAACCACGATGCCTCCGGCGATTTGAGCGTCTTGCCGCACGTGAAACGCTCGGTGGTCAACTTCGGCGTCGCGCCGCTGGCCGGGAAAAGGATGTCGGATATCGAATGGCACGACATTCAGCGCAAGCTCACCGAGGCCATCATCAATTTTGAGCCGCGCATTTTGCCGCAGGGGCTGCAGGTCCGCTGCGTGTCGGATACCTCCTCGCTGGATCTGCACAACGTGCTCTCCATCGAGATCAAAGGGCGTCTGTGGTGTGTGCCGTACCCGCTGGAGTTTCTGTTTCGTACCGATGTCGATCTGGAAAACGGCCATTTTGAACTGAAAGATGCGGGGTAATCATGGAAAGTAAACTGCTCGAATATTACAACCGCGAGCTGGCCTACCTGCGCGAAATGGGGGCCGAGTTTGCCGAACGCTACCCAAAAGTCGCCGGACGGCTGGGCATGCGCGGCATCGAAGTGGCGGACCCGTATACCGAACGTCTGATGGAGGGCTTCGCCTTCCTGACCTCCCGCGTGCAGATGAAAATGGATGCGGAGTTTCCGCGCTTCTCCCAGCGACTGCTGGAGATGATTGCCCCTAACTATCTCGCGCCCACGCCGTCGATGGCGATCGCTGAGATTGAGCCCGACAGCAGCCGGGGCGACCTGAGCAAGGGCTTCATTGTGCCGCGCGGCACCATGATGGACAGCCTGGCGCTGAAAAAAACCGGCGTGACCTGCAGCTATACCACGGCGCACGAGGTCAACCTGCTGCCGCTGAAAATCGATAAGGTCGAGCTGGGCGGCGTGCCCGCCGATCTGCCGCTGGCGCAGCTGGGGCTGAGCCAGCGTGGGATCGGCAGCGCCTTGCGGATCCGCATCGCCTGCGATGGCCCGCAAAACCTCGGGCACCTGGATTTCGACCGTCTGGAATTTTTCCTCGGCGGTCCGGACATTGAAGCGCTGAAGCTGCTGGAGCTGGTGATGGAGCATCACGCCGGGATCGTCTGCCAGACGGTCAGCCCGCAGCCGCAGCGACAGCTGCTGGCGTCGGACGCGCTGCGCCAGGAGGGCTTTGAGCCTGACCAGGCCCTGCTTCCGGACGATCTGCGCAACTTTGACGGCTACCGTCTGCTGCAGGAGTATTTCGCCTTTCCGGCCCGCTTCCGCTTCATCAGCCTGAGCGGTCTGGGCACGCTTATCGAGCGCTGTGAAGGCGAAAAAGCCTTCGACATCTTCATTCTGCTGGATAAGTCGGATGAACAGCTGGAGCGCGTGGTCGATGCCAGCCATCTGGCGCTGCACTGTACCCCGGTCATCAACCTGTTTCCCAAGGTCGCGGCGCGTCAGAAGCTGAATGAAGGCCAGCATGAATACCATCTGGTGGTCGATAACATTCGTCCGCTGGATTATGAAATTTACGCGGTTAAAAAAATATATGGCAGCGCGGACGGCCAGCGCGATGACCAGACGTTTCGTCCATTCTGGAGCACCTGGAGCGGCGATGCGGGCAACTACGGGGCCTATTTTTCCCTGCGCCGCGAACAGCGCGTGCTGTCCGAGCACGCCCTGCGCTACGGCACCCGTACCGGATATATCGGTTCAGAGGTGTTTGTTTCGCTGGTGGATGAACAGCACGCCCCGTGGCAGGAAAACCTGCGCTATATCTCTGCCGAGGTGCTCTGCACCAGCCGCGACCTGCCGCTGATGCTGCAGCAGGAGCTCGGGCAGTTCATTATGGCCGACTCCATGCCGGTGAAATCCCTCACCCTGCGCAAAGGCCCAACGCCGCCGCGCCCGGCGCTGGCGGAAGGGTTTAGCACCTGGCGGCTCATCAGCCAGCTGCAGATGAACTACCTCAGCCTGATGGACAGCGAAAACGAAGACGGCGCGGCCGCGCTGCGCCAGCTGTTAGGGCTGTACGCCAACCTGGCAGAAACGCCCGTTGCGCGTCAGGTGGAGGGGGTACGCCACTGCGTGCTGGAGCCGGTTCACCGCCGCGTGCCTGAACCCGGCCCGGTCGTTTTCGCCCGCGGGATCGGAATCACCCTGACGGTGGATGAGCGTGCCTTTTCCGGCGCCAGTCCGTGGCTTTTTGGCAGCGTGATGGAGCGTCTCTTTGCCCGCCTGGTGTCCATCAACAGCTTTACGGAGTTCACCCTGAAAAGTCAGCAGCGCGGCGAGATTGGCTACTGGGCGCCGCGCATGGGTAAAAGGGCGCTGATATGAATGACGCTGCCACTGCACCGCTGCGCGTGCATCGCCTGACCCGGCTGCCGGACGCGTTCTGGCAAGGGATTCGCGAGACGCCCTGGCGCTACGATCTGTTTCAGCTGTTAAGGCGCATTGATGCCCAGGGCGGCGAGCGCTACCCGCTGGGACGCGCGCCGCTGCCGAAATTTGAGCCGCTGCGCATCGGCCAGCAGCCGTCGATGAGTTTTGCGCCGTCGACGCTGGCTCAGGTACGCCAGCGCGAAGAAAGCGGGCTGCATGAGGTGTCTATCCTCAGCTTCGGCCTGTTTGGCCCGAACGGACCGCTGCCGGTCCACATGACCGAATACGCCCGCGAGCGGATTTATCATCATCAGGACACCAGCCTCAGCGCGTTTGCCGACCTGTTCCATCACCGCCTTGCGCTGCTGTTTTACCGCGCCTGGGCGGATGCGCAGCCGGCCGTCTCTCTGGACCGCGCCGACAACAGGCGCTTTGAAGGGTATCTGGCATCGCTGATTGGCATGGGTCAGCCGGGGCAGATGAACAAAGGCAGCCTGAGCTCGCATGCTCGCTTTACCCACGCCGGACACCTGACCCGTCACGGGCGGGATCCGGAGGGGCTGGAGAAGATCCTGCGCAACTATTTTAAGGCGCCGGTTAAGCTGGTGAGCAACGTGCCGCAGTGGATGCCGCTTTCCACGCGCGAGCAGGCGCAGCTTGGCGCAGGACGCCGCATGCCGCGCATGGGTGAATCCGCCTTTCTCGGCGTCGCCGTCCGCGACGTGCAGCACAAGTTTCGCATCGAAATTGGCCCGCTGAGCGCGGAGGAGTACAACCGTTTTCTGCCGGGTGAAGCCTGGGTCACCGAGCTGCGCGACTGGGTGCGTCAGTACGCCGGGGTGGAGTTTGAATGGGAAACGCGGGTGATCCTGCGTGAAGACGCGGTGCAGGGCACCACGCTCGGCAGCAATGGGCGATTAGGCTATAACACCTGGCTGGGCCTTCAGCCGCAGCCTGTCCCGCGTGGCGATCTGGTGTATCGCGCAGAGCGGTAATCCTTCCGTATACCGAATCATTGTTAATGGAAACTAACATGTCAGAAATTAGCCGTGCCGTGCTTTTCGGCAAACTGGATACGCTGTTATTTACCTCTCTGGAAAGCGCCACTGCGTTCTGCAAGCTGCGCGGCAACCCCTATGTTGAGCTGGTGCACTGGCTGCATCAGCTGATGCAGCAGCAGGATGGCGATCTGCAGCAGGTCATCCGCCACTTTGCCCTTGATGAACAGCAGCTGACGCGCGATATCGTTGCCGCGCTGGACGTCCTTCCGCGCGGGGCGAGTTCCGTTTCCGATCTCTCCGAACACATCGACAGCGCCGTGGAGCGCGCCTGGGTCTTCGGCTCGCTGAAGTTTGGCGTCAGCCGTATTCGCGGCGGCCATTTGCTGATCGGCATGCTGAAAACCTGGAACCTGGCTAACGTGCTGAAAAGCATCTCGTCGCAGTTCACCCGCCTTAACGTCGAGGTGCTGATTGAGCAGTTCGACGCGATTTGCGCCAACAGCAAAGAGACGCAGCAGGCCGCTGCCGCCGCAGACGCACCGGCGGGTACGGTACCGGCGGCGCAGGGGACGCTGGCCCAGTACGGCCAGGATCTGACCGCCCGCGCCCGCGAAGGGAAGATTGACCCGGTTGTCGGGCGCGACGAGGAGATCCGCCAGATGGTGGATATCCTGATGCGTCGCCGCCAGAACAACCCGCTGCTGACCGGGGAAGCCGGGGTCGGGAAAACGGCGGTAGTGGAAGGGCTGGCGCTGCGTATTGCCGACGGCGACGTTCCGGAGCCGCTGCAAAATATTCAGCTGTGGCTGCTGGATATCGGCATGCTGCAGGCTGGCGCAGGCATGAAAGGCGAGTTCGAGGCCCGTCTGCAGGCGCTCATTAATGAAGTCCAGTCCAGCGCCACGCCGATCGTTCTGTTTATCGATGAGATCCACACCCTGATTGGCGCAGGCGGCCAGCAGGGGACCGGCGATGCGGCGAACCTGCTGAAGCCTGCCCTGGCGCGCGGTCAGCTGCGCACCATCGGCGCCACCACCTGGGCGGAATACAAAAAGTACATCGAGAAAGACCCGGCGCTGACCCGTCGTTTCCAGACGGTGCAGGTCCACGAGCCGGACGAAGCGAAAGCCATTCTGATGCTGCGCAGCACCGTGTCGCCGCTGGAGACGCACCACCAGGTGCTGCTGCTCGACGAAGCGGTCAGCGCGGCGGTGAAGCTGTCGCATCGTTACATCCCGGCGCGTCAGCTGCCGGACAAAGCCGTTGCGCTGCTCGACACCGCCTGCGCCCGCGTCGCGGTCAGCCAGAGCGCGCCGCCCGCGCAGCTGGAAGACTGCCTGCGCCACCTTGCCGCGCTGGACGTGGAAATTGAGATTGCTGAACGCGAAGCGCGCGTGGGAGCCGGTGACGCCGATCGCGTGACCGCTTTACTCGCCGAACGCGACGCGTATGAAACAAAACGCGAAGCCCTGGCCCGGCGCTGGGAAGAAGAGCGCAGCCTGGTGCAGGAGATTATCCGCCTGCGCGCGGCGCTGTTCGCTGCGGGCGATGACGATAGCGCCGATCTGCGCGGCCAGCTGGCGGAACGGCAGCAGGCGCTGAACGCCCTGCAGGGCGATGAGCCGCTGCTGTTTGCGGCGGTGGATGAAAACGTCGTTGCCGCGGTGGTCTCTGACTGGACCGGGATCCCGCTGGGTCGGATGGTGAAAAACGAGATCGACGCGGTGCTCAACCTCGCCGACACGCTGAACCAGCGCGTTATCGGCCAGCGTCACGGCCTGGATCTTATTGCCCGCCGCGTGAAAACCTCGCGGGCGAAGCTGGACGATCCCAACAAACCGGTGGGCGTCTTTATGCTGTGCGGCCCGTCCGGGGTCGGTAAAACCGAAACCGCGCTGGCGCTTGCGGAATCCCTGTACGGCGGCGAGCAGAACGTTATCACCATCAACATGAGTGAGTTCCAGGAAGCGCACACCGTTTCCACCTTAAAAGGTGCGCCTCCGGGGTACGTAGGGTATGGTGAAGGCGGCGTGTTAACCGAGGCCGTGCGCCGCCGTCCGTACAGCGTGGTGCTGCTGGACGAAATTGAAAAAGCGCACCCGGACGTCCACGAGATCTTCTTCCAGGTCTTTGATAAAGGCTGGATGGAGGACGGCGAGGGGCGCCACATCGATTTCCGTAACACCATCATTATTCTGACGTCTAACGTCGGCACCGACCTGATTAGCGCCATGTGCGCCGATCCGGAGCTGATGCCGGAGCCTGACGCGTTAAGCGGCGCCCTGCGCCAGCCGCTGCTCGAGGTCTTCCCACCGGCGCTGCTGGGTCGCTTGCTGGTGGTGCCGTACTACCCGCTCAGCGACGAGATGCTGGGGCAGATTGTTCGCCTGCAGCTCAAGCGCATTCAGCGTCGTCTGGAAGAGAATCACAGCATTATTTCTGAGTTTGACGACAGCGTGGTGGAACAGATTGTTCAGCGCTGTACCGAGGTGGAGTCTGGCGGCCGCATGGTGGATGCTATTCTGACCAACACCTTGCTGCCTCAGATGAGCCAGATCTTACTTACCGCCAGCCGCAGCGACGAGCAGTACCGACGTCTGCACGTCACCTGCGAGCAGGGCGAGTTTCACTGTCAGTTTGCCGCGTAATAATCATCAAGAGAACTGTAAAAGATGACGGATAATGATAACAATCGGACTGTCCCAAACGCGCTCCCGGTCGGGTACCGCTTCAACGAGTTTGAAATCAAAGAGGTGATCGGCGGCGGCGGTTTTGGCATCGTCTATCGCGCGTGGGATCACCAGCTCGAACGCACTATCGCTATCAAAGAATTTATGCCTTCCTCGCTCGCCGTACGCGGCGACGACATGACCCTGGTGCTGCGCAGCGAGCGCTTTGGCAAAGCGTTTTCCGCAGGCCTGAACAGCTTTATTCAGGAAGCCCGTCTGCTGGCGCGCTTTAACCACCCGAACCTGCTGCACGTCCTGCGTTTCTGGGTGCAAAACGACACGGCCTACATGGGGACGCTGTTTTACAGCGGCACCACGCTTTCGCGCCTGCGTGAGGAAAAGCCGGAGCTGATCAACGAGGCCTGGATCCGCCGCACGCTGCCGATGCTGTTCGGTGCGATCAAGACCATCCACAACGAAGGCTATCTGCACCGCGACATCTCGCTGGATAACATTCAGATCCAGGATAACGGCCTGCCGGTGCTGCTTGATTTCGGCTCCGCGCGCCGCACCATCGGTAATCTTTCCGACGAAACGGAAACCATGCTGCGCCCGGGTTTTGCACCGATCGAGCAGTACACCGACGACAACGAAAGCGAGCAGGGCCCGTGGACGGATATTTACGCCCTCGGCGCGGTGCTGCGTACCCTGATTGTGGGTTCTCCGCCGCCGGTCAGCGTGGTGCGCTCGATTCAGGATACCTGCAAACCGCTGGTGGAAATCATGCCGCAGGGCTATTCCATTCCGCTGCTGCAGGCCATCGACCGCGCGCTGGCGCTGCACATGGAGGACCGTCCGCAGTCCATCGACGAGTTCGCCGCGCTGATAGAGATGCCGGTCGCCGGTATCAACGACGTGCTGACGGCGAAAAAGCCCGGCACGATGCTGGTACCGGTGGAGGAGGAACAGCCGGCTTCGCTGCTCGACTGGCGTCGCTACAAGATCCCGGGCATGGTTGCCGCAGGCGTGCTGGTGGGCGTTGTCGCCGGGGCGATGCTGTTCAGCAGCGGGAATGATGCTCCCGAGCAGGCTGCACAGGCACCGGCAGAGACGCGTCCGACTGAGACCGCCGCAAATGCGCCGGACGTGAAGCCGGAAACGGCGAAGGTTAACGAGCAGGCGACGCCACAGCAGACGCCGCCGCCTGTCGAGAGCCCTGTTGCGCTGGTCTATATCCGTATCCAGGACGGCGAAACGCTGAGAGTGAACGGCGAGACAAAAGCGCTGCGTCCGGCGACCAACGGCTATGCATCGCTCAAGCTGCCGGCCGGTGAGGTGAAGATTGAACTCCAGGGCAACGGAAGAACGCGTGGCCAGACGCTGGATATCACCAAGCCGGGTACCTGGCTGGTGAACCCTTAGAATTACGCTCAGTCACAGATGCGAACCTCTTTTCTGAATCGCATAAGCTAGATGGAATAAAGATTATGCTCAACCGAATTACCGTTCAGCTCCCGGTGGAGGGGCTTCTGTTCTGGAAACTGACGGGCCGCGAGGCGATGTCCGAGTCGTTCGCGCTGACGCTGACCGTGCTCGGCACGGACGCGCGCATCGACCGCAGTAAGCTGCTGGGCCAGCCGGTCACGGTGACCATCCCGACGCAGAACCTGCTGACGTCCCGCTATGTTAACGGCAAGATTACCCGCGTGGCGGTCAGTGCCGTCGAACTGACGGGCACCCGCTATGCGGTGTACCAGCTGACGGTGGAGCCGGACCTGTGGCCGATGAAGCGCGACCGTAACCTGCGTATCTTCCAGGGGCAGACGGTGCCGCAGATTGTCAAAACCCTGCTGGGTGAGCATCAGGTCAACGTTGAGGATAAACTCACCGGCAGCTACCGGGTATGGGACTACTGCGTACAGTATCAGGAGTCGAGCCTGGACTTTATCAGCCGCCTGATGGAGCTGGAGGGGATTGCCTATCACTTCAGCCACGAGGCGGACAAACACACCCTGGTACTGACCGACGCCGCCACGCAGCATCAGCCGTTCAGCGGCTATGAGGTCATTCCTTACCACCAGACGCCGTCAGGCGGCAGCACGGATGAAGAGGGCATCAGCCAGTGGGCGCTGGAGGACAGCGTGACGCCGGGAATTTACAGCCTTGACGACTATGACTTCCGCAAGCCGAACGCGTGGCTGTTCCAGGCCCAGCAGAACCCGGCGTCGCCGAAGCCGGGCAGCATCGACGTGTACGACTGGCCGGGGCGCTTTGTGGACAAAGGGCACGGGGAGTTCTATGCCCGCATCCGTCAGGAGCGCTGGCAGGTTGAGCATCAGCAGATTCAGGCCACCGCCACGGCGGCGGGGATTGCGCCGGGGCACACCTTCACGTTAACCAACGCGCCGTTCTTCAGCGACAACGGCGAGTATCTGGTGACGGCGGCGGGCTATCACTTCGAAGAGAACCGTTACGCCAGCGGCGAGGGTGAAACCATTCACCGTACCGATTTCACGGTGATTCCGTCGGCGGTGGTGTACCGTCCGGCGCAGACCACGGCGTGGCCGCGCACCTACGGCCCGCAGACCGCGAAGGTTGTGGGGCCGAAGGGCGAGAGTATCTGGACGGACAAATACGGTCGCGTGAAGGTGAAGTTCCACTGGGACCGCCTGGCGAAAGGCGATGACACCAGCTCCTGCTGGGTGCGCGTGTCGAGCGCGTGGGCGGGCCAGGGCTACGGCGGGGTGCAAATCCCGCGCGTCGGCGATGAGGTGGTGGTGGACTTTATCAACGGCGACCCGGACCGTCCGATTATTACCGGTCGCGTGTACAACGACGCGAGCATGCCGCCGTGGGCGCTGCCTGCCGCGGCGACGCAGATGGGGTTTATGAGCCGCACGAAGGGGGGCTCCGTAGACAACGCCAACGCCCTGCGGTTTGAGGATAAAGCGGGCGCAGAGCAGGTGTGGATCCAGGCCGAGCGCAACATGGACACCAGCGTTAAGAACGATGAAACGCACAGCGTCGGCGGGGCGCGCAGCCATTACGTGAAGAAAAATGAACTGCACCGCGTGGAAGCGAACCAAACCCAGGCCGTGAAAGGCGGAACCGAGATCCTGACGGGGAAAGGCAAGCTGGATGCGGCGGTGGAGCAGTACGTTATTGCTTCCGGGACGAAGCTGCGGCTGGTCTCCGGTGAAAGCGCCATTGAGCTGAATGCTAACGGCAAGATTAACCTGATCGGCAAAGAGTTTAACTTCTTCGTGGAAGGGGATGGGTATATCACCACGGGCGGTAAGCTGCATCTGAATACCTCTGGCACCAAGCCGGGCACAACGGCACCGGGATCGGGGCATAAAGGGGATATTGATGCGGCGGTGCAGGAGAAATTTGCGCCGGGAAAGGAGAGTAAGGCTGGTGTGGCTGCCAGCGCACCTGCCGAAGCCTCTAAAACCGCTACGCCTCCAGCCTCCAATGCTCCTTCAAGCGGATATGGCAAGGATGTAGATAGTCTTGTCGATAAATCACCTACTATGAAAAATGACATAGCTACGTTAAAGAAACGAGGCTGGACATTTGAAGAAGGTGAGGCAGGTAAGGGGACGTTTGCCAATCGTCAAAAGCGAGTTATTACCGTTGATAAAAACGAGCTCGGTAATCCGAATGCGGTTGTTCAGTCTCTGTCACATGAAAGTGGTCACGCTTTATACGAACCCAACATTGATTTTTCTTCGCGCGACGCCTATCTCAACAGCACACTCAGTGATGAAGGCGCTGCAACGTTGAACAATATCCGGGTCCAGCGCGAAATCATAGCCAACAAGGGTGGAGATATCGGTATTGCGGGCAATCCGGCAAATCAGACACAATATAATCGTATCTATGATTCTCTCGAACGTGGGGCTATAAAGGAAAGTGAAGCGCGTACGCAGATAGGCCGTATCTTTGGCAAAGGCGAACAAACGTCTACCACAGGGCAATATTACGAAGATTATTATGGCGGTTGGTATGATAAAAATTATCCATAGTCTAAAAACGGGTGCGGTGCTTGCGGCTTTATTAACGACGGGAATGGCAGGAGGTAACATGCAGAAACAGGATCTTTGGCAGTTCATTGCACAAATGAGCGCATCACTCAAAACGTTGTCCGTTAACAGTCTGGATAACGCTCCGTTGTCATTCAGGCTGACGAAACAGAATGAATATATCAATTTCTACAATGCCGACGATATCAAACTGGCGGATGGAACGAACATTACTGCAATTGATTTACGCTTAAGTAAAGAAAGTGACGGTATGGCACCGTTACTGAATTTTTCACCGTCCGGCCAGTGCATCACTCTCGATACTGTTAAAAAGCATTATCCGCAACTGACGTTAACTGATTATCCACGAGGCCGCTCTGAGAACGAAGTGACCAGCTATACAGCGCCAAAAGATACGAATGGACAAAAGGTGAGCTTCAGTTTCACCGTGAAAAATCCTGACTGTCTGGGTTCAGTCGTCATAAGCGCCGAATAAGAAACGCTGCTCCCATGTCCTGGCGGTGTTTCCAGTGGTGAGAAGCGCAATAGATATTCATTGAATGACAACTAATGTGAAAAAACACACACCTACATTTCTTTGTTCTGCTCTGATGTTTACCTGTCTGAGCAGCAATGTGGTTTTGGCAGAAGCTATGCCGCCCGTTCTGACAAAACAGGATTTTTCCGTCAAGGTTAAAGGCCAGCCTGCCGCATTAGGCGACAGATGGACTCCTGATATTGCCCGTAAAATTGACGTGCCGCTTGAAGGTCATTTTGTCGGTGAGGTTCCTTTTGACGGAACCCAATATAAGTTCTTCCAGCATCAAAAGGCTGGTTTAGAAATATTCACTTCCAATCTTTGGTGGGATAAAGCCGAGAGAAGTGTTGATGATTATATTGTGTCGCAGATTACGCTAACTGCTGTGGATGGCAAAACAGCCCGAGGGATCCATATTGGTTCAACAATAAATGAACTGAATAACGCTTATGGTAGTGGCCAGGTTGAAAATGATTCCGGGGAACAGTGGATTTCCTATGAATTGGGTAAGAAATTGCTCTCTTTTGAGGTTAAAGACAGTAAGGTTGTGAAAATTACAATGAATTACGAAAATGGTTCTTCAGAATAATTTATGACCAAAAAGTATCTGGCAGCCGTATTGTTCACCGCTTTATTGACAGGCGTTGTTGAAACGTCATCGGCGCTTGAATTATCGCAATACAATAAGCTCGATACGGTTAGCCGCATCGTTAACGACAGCGAAGTGACAGACAATCTCAGGGCGTTGCTGGGAAATCATTACCAGATCTTTATTGATAACTTTGATGTCTTTGGTGAACCGCATACCACCGCAGGTGGCGGATTGTTTGTTGAAGGCTGGCTAAAGGATCTCTATCTGGAGAACGCGTCAGCGCTGGTCATCAATCCTGACGGCAAAATCTTTGCGGCCTGGGTGGTTCCGGAATCGGACGTTATACGATATCGGTCATCTGATAATAGCCCGCTGATAAATGCCGATATTCAGCAGTGGGCTGCCAGATTCAATGCGATGCATTTTGCAACGAACAGCCAGTCAGAACTTGCGTTTGACGGGGAGTGGTCTGGCGAATTCGGGGACGACTCGACGTTAACCCTGCGGTTAGCTGAATCAGGCAACCTTATCACCGGGTCTTATTGCTATATCTCCCAGAAAGGAAACCGCATAGATTGTCCTGAGGATAATGAGCGTAATCTTACAGGTACTATCGCTGGCAATCGTGCCAATATTAAATTCAACTCATCGTTTGGCGGCCCAGGCGGACGTGCTGTTCTGGAAATAAAGGGGAGTGAAATGGAATGGCGTTTAGCTACTCCTCCTCAAAATGGAAATTACTATGCTCCGCTGCGTTATACGTTACGTAAAGCCGCTTCGGTTCATAACGCTGAAACCAGAAAACTGGACACCGAAAAGTTCACTATTTCGCTGATAAACAGGTGCGGCCATTTCGATAGCGAATGTGACCAGATGGCTTATCTCGGCGTGCGCAAAAGTGATAACAGTACGATCTCCTTAAAGGGAAAAACATTCCACGACTCCGCAGATAAAATAATCGGCTCAACGTACAAGAATGGCGAGATCGTTTATACCGTGACGTATGCACCCGCGAAATTGGTTGTCAGCAAAGGCCGCCAGGTTTTAGTCGAACAGTCAGGCCAATGGCGTAAATAATAAAACAGCCAGCCAAAGGGCCAGCATGGTTGGCCTTTTTGTTTCTCACAATATTAATCATCCCGAGTTCACTTATGAAATACACCCTCCAGGAAGGTTCGTTTTCCCTTTTTCCTGCTGCCTGGCAGGATAACAGCATGAATATTATTCGCGATGACGAAAGCGGGCTGTCCGTGGTGGTCAGCCGCGGCGTTATCCCCGATGGCAGCGACTATGAACAAGAGTTCCACCGCCAGTGGGAAGTGCTGCGTCCGCAGATGGGCGAAATTGCCCAGAGCGAATTCCGGAACGTAAAAGCCGGGCCTGACGGAAAAATTAACGGGCTGGAAGTTGAGACCACCTTTGACCGTAACGGGCAGCGCCTGTGGCAAAAACAGATGGCCGTTCAGACGCCGGGTAAACCGGTATTGATGATTTTTACCCTCTCGGCACTCAGGGCATTCACCGAAGAGGACGAGGTGCGCTGGAGCGCGCTTAAGCAGAGTCTGACGCTAAACGACAACCGGAATGTGTAAGGCATGAGCGATAACAACGCGGCCCGTAAGGGCGACGAGATTATTCACTCCAGCATTTTTGCTGACATCACCAGCATTGTGGCGGAAGGTGCCGCCTATGCGGTGATCGGCGCGGCGGTAGGCGCAGCTGCAACCGTAGCGGCGCCATTGCTGGGCGCAGGGGCGGCCGCAGCGGGCGTGGCGGCAATTGGATCCAGCTGTCTGTTAAGCGGGATTATCGGTGGCGTGCTGGCGAACGTGGCGGGGATCACCGACGATATCAGCAACGCCGCTGAGGGGTTAGGCAATGCGCTTTTCCCGCCGTCGCCTGCGGGTAAAATCACTACCGGTTCCAGTAACGTTCTCACCAACGCAATCCCCGCCGCGCGCGCGGCAGGCACGCTGACGCCCGCCGATACGCCGTCTCCTGAGCCGCAGTCGCCGGGCAGCTTTGCCGATTACGCGGGCATGCTGCTTTCCGCCGCCGGACAGTTTGGCAGCGAAATGTGGCAGCCGAGCGTGGCCTCTGCCGCCGCGGGAACCTCACCGCTGGAAGAAGACAAGGTGGCGTGCGAAAAGCACTCCGGGCCGCAGTATCTGGCGGAAGGCTCTAAAAGCGTCTTTATCAACGGGCAGCCCGCGGTGCGTGCCAAAGATCGCACCACCTGCGAAGGCACCGTTTCCGACGACGTCTCCCCGAACGTGATCATCGGAGGCGACACGCTCACGGTCCGCGATATCAAAAGCGGTAAAACGCCGGGTCTGGCGCTGGGGATGATTGCGCTCTCCCTGCTGCGCGGGCGTCCGGGCAAGATCCTGAAAAACATGCCCTGCGCGCTGGCGGCGGCCGGCGGCGGGATGCTGGCCGATATGGCGGTGAATGCCGTGTTTGGCTCCTCGCACCCGGTTCATGCCGCCACCGGCGTGAAGGTGCTGAATGACGACGACGAGCTCGACTTCTCGCTGCCGGGGCGCTTTCCGCTTCGCTGGCAGCGCAGCTACAACAGCCTGACCACCCGGGAAGGGCTGTTCGGTCTGGGCTGGGCAACGACCTTTGACAGCTATCTCACGCTGGAGGACAACAACGCCACCTGGTTCGACGAAACCGGGCGCGAGCTGAGCTTCGAGCTGCCCCCTGTCGACCGCGCGTTTTACAGCATCAGCGAAGGCATTATCATCCGCCGTAATGAGAACGGCGACGTGGCGATTGCCGACGATGACGGCGCGGTGTGGCGTCTGTATAAACCGACCCGGGCGAATCCATCTATCCTGCGTCTGGCCTCCCTCAGCGACGAATACGGCAACGCGCTGCTGACGGAGTGGGACGAGCACGGCAGGCTGGTTGGTCTTCACGACGAGCCGCGGGCGATAGACGTCACTCTGCGCTATGACGATGAACGATTCCCGCATCGCGTTACCGCTGCCAGCCATTTTGACGGCAGCCAGACATGGCCGCTGATGCAGTGGGGCTACGACGCGTGCGGCCAGCTGGCGAGCGCGACGGATGCCTCCGGCGTGGTGACGCGTGAATACCGCTATAACGAGCACGGGCTGATGGTCTGGCACCGGATGCCGGGCGGTCTGGAGAGCGAATACCGCTGGAAAAAATTTGACCACTGGCGCGTGGTGGAAAACCGCACCAGCACCGGCGACGGGTGCCGCTTTAGCTACGATTTAGCCGCCGGGCTGACAACCGTCGAGCACTACGACGGCCAGACGCGCCGCCACTACTGGAACGCGCAAAACCTGATTGTCCGCTACGTTGACGAGCGCGGTGAAAACTGGCTCTACGAGTGGGACGAGAACGAGCTTCTGACGCGTCGCATCGATCCGCTCGGCAATGCCGTTACCTTAGTCTACGACGACATGGGCAACCGGGTTCAGGAGATCGACGCCGACGGCAATACCCGCACCACCGCCTGGCTGGAGCACCGCGCGCTTCCCGCGGCCATTATCGAAGCCGACGGCAGCGCCACCCGGTTCTGGTACGACGAACATCACGGACTGAAGCGCGTGGTAGACCCGATGGGGCAGACCACGCAGCTGCGCCGGGACGAGTTCGGCCAGGTCGTTGAAGAGGTTGATGCCGCCGGAAACAGCCGCTACCAGGAGTACAACGAGGCCGGGCAGATCGTTCGTTCGACGGACTGTTCCGGGCGTATTACCCGCTACCGCTATCACCCGCTGGGCTGGCTGGTGGCCGAGACTGGCGCCGACGGGGAAGAGACGCGATATCGCTACGACGCTGCAGGGCGTCCGGTGCAGCTCGATCGCCCGGAAGGCTGGACGGAATCGCTCAAATGGAACGAACGTGGCCTGCCGGTGAAGCATGCGGGCGCCGACGGTAAGGAAAGTGAGTTCAGATACGATGAGGCAGGGCGCTTAACCGCGACGCGTAATACCCAGGGTGAAGAGGTCCGTCGCCGCTGGGACAGCCGCGGGCGTCTGATTGCCCTGGAAAACGAAAACGGCGAAGCGTATCAGTTCCGCTGGGGGGCGGACTCGCTGCTGCTGGAAGAGGTGGGGCTGGATGGCGTAGCCTCGCAGTATCGCTATGACGCCTGCGGACGCACGATAGCGCGCACGTTTGCCGCCGGTCATCCGGAGGCCATCACCCACGCCTTCGCCTGGAGCGCGAGCGGCCAGCTGGTCGCCCGCACCACGCCGGAGGGGCAGACCCGCTACCACTACACGCCGTCCGGACTGTTAAGCCGGATTGGGCTGCATCCTGCGCTTGCAGCCGACGCGTGGACCACCGAGGCAGAGCAGGAGCTCGCCTTTGAGTATGACGCGCTCGGTCGCGTGACGCGCGAGGCGGGCGAGCACGGCGAGCTGGCGTGGGAGTATGACGCGCTGGGTAATCGCACCTCTATCACGCTTCCCGACGGCCGCGAGCTGAAGCAGTTCTACTACGGCAGCGGGCATCTGCTCAGCATTGCTCTTGATAAGCTGTCGGTCTCCGACTTTACCCGCGACGAACTCCACCGGGAGACCAGCCGCACTCAGGGGCTGCTGACCACCCGCAGCGAATACGATCGTCTTGGCCGACTGCATCGCCGGGACGTCTTTACCGGCAACGCCCAGCGCCCGTCGCCGCGCCGCTGGTCCCGCCGCTGGGATTACGACTACCGCAATAACCTGGTGCGGGAAGAGCGGGACGATAACCCGTTCAGCTGGTACCGCTGGCAGTACGACAGCGCCGGGCGTCTGCTCGTTCAGGACGGCACGCTGCCCGGACAGGAGCAGTGGCGCTGGGACGCTGCCGGCAACCCGCTGGAAGGGGCTGCTGAGAAGGTCACGCACAACCTCCTGACGCAGCTGAACGGCATTCGCTGGGGCTATGACATCCACGGCCGCACCGTGGAGAAAGATAACGGTCAGACCCGCTGGCACTACCGCTACGACGGTGAGCATCGCCTGACGGAAGTCATCAGCCAGCCGCGGGACCGCAACAAGCCGCAGACACAGGTCAGCTTCCGCTACGATCCGCTCGGGCGACGCATCAGCAAAACGCGACGCCAGATGCTGGGCGGGCAGCCAACCGGCAAGCCGGTCACCACCCGGTTTGTATGGGAAGGGTTCCGCCTGCTGCAGGAGGTGCACAGGGATGTGCCGCTCACCTACGTCTACAGCGATCAGGACAGTTACGACCCACTGGCGCGTATCGATGGCGTTGATTCCCCGGAGATTTTCTGGTTCCACTGCCAGCCCAACGGCACGCCGGAGCGGATGACGGATATCGAAGGGCAGGTGCGCTGGGAAGGGGTCAACAGCGCCTGGGGCAAGCTGCTGCGGGAAAGCGAGACGCAGGTATCAGGATATTCTCAGAACCTGCGCATGCAGGGGCAATACCTGGACCGTGAGACAGGGCTGCACTACAATCTGTTCCGCTATTACGACCCGGACTGCGGAAGGTTTACGCAGCAGGACCCGATAGGGCTGGCGGGGGGGATAAACCTTTACCAGTATGCGCCGAATGCGCTGGGATGGGTGGATCCGTGGGGGTTAACTCCTGAAGATCTGATTCGCTACCGCCCACACGATTCTCTTTCTGCTCAAAATGGAGCTAGAAGCTCTGCTATCTCTAGGGCATGGGTGCAAGAAAAAGCCTTATTGCAGGACGGTGGAGCTGGCACCAGGAATTGGACAGCGCAAGAGAGAGATTTAATATTGAAGACTCCGAACAAGAGTCTTACCTCCGTGATGTCACGGGCAGGCTATACTGGGCATCATATCAACTCGGTAGAAGGCAATGGTACGCTTGGTTCTAAATGGCAAGGTGATCCGAGGAATATTGTTTTCTTGAAAAATCATAACCATCCCGACAAGTTCAATGAGCATGTCCATGGTGATCAAGGACATAGAGGGAATACTAAAAACTCGACGCGCGGGCGCTTAATCGATAGAGAAAGAACACTAAAATCCAGACAACGATGTAAGCAATTATAGGGGGAAAGATGAACATAAAAAATGCAGTCCAAGACTTTGTTAGCAAATTCAAAATGAATGATTTAAATATGGGAGAGATAGACTATACAGACGATGAAAATGAAACTTCTTTCCCAGTGAATTTAAATGGCGAAATTCGTTTTTTTTATAGCCATTTGATTTTAAATGACCACCCAACATTTGATGGTACTTTCTTTATACAGATTGTTGAGTCCCAAGAACTTAATGAAATGTTATCAGGCTGGCGAGTTCAAAATGACACGACCTGGCGCGATGAATATATAATCTTTGCTGAAAGAAATGGAGATGTTCTTTTTTGTGATACCCAAAATATTGCATCTCCTGTTTATGGTAGTATTCAAAAAAGAAATTTCATTATTTCCAATTCGTTAGCCGACTTTTTGGATGCTTTTTGTTCTGCCATTGAGATAGAACAAAGTAAATATGATGGTGATGCTACAGATGATGATTTTAATTTCAGAGAGGACTTTCTGGAAGATATCGATTTAATGCTAAAAAGCAAGCTTAAGGATGTTGAGGCAGAAGCTTTTAAATATTTCTTTTTTGGTTAGTTAACAATAAAAACTTACTTTTTTAAAGACCTCCATGCTTCTGAAGGCATTTATCCCTTATATCCCTTTTATATAGGCAAGGAGGTCTCTTTTCGAATGATAATGAATAAATATATGAAAAACGTATGCTATAAATTCGATGAAAAAAGAGTCACATCTCTTGTAGAAAAGGAAACTAGTTACACGACAACCAAAAATACGCCGAAGCTTTAGAGCAATACCAAAAAGCCTGGCAAGCTCTTCCTGAGCCAAAGTTTGAATCGGAATTTGCTAACTGGATCGCTGTGTGCATGTACAGCGCTTACTTTGATCTTGAGGATTACGATGTGGCGAAGAAATGGAGAGAGACGACGTTGCGCACTCGTGGATCGAATATAGACACTGCACCATCAATCGACCTCGGCATGGTCTGTTACGAGTTGAATCAATTCGATGAAGCGTATAAATATTTTAACGATGCTTATAACTACGGCAAAGAGCGTGCGTTTAAGCATAGGCCTAAAAAATATCTGGAATTTTATTTAGGCAAAAGAACATGAAGCCCTCGCTGTTTTACATTACTTAGACAGCTAGAATAAGTGTGTTCCACATAATTGCATACGAAGAATAATCATTAAGCTACATACTCATGAATAATATCATTAACTGTGAAAAAAATATTGGACGTGCCGATATTACTAAAACGGAAGAGAAATTATCTATTACTCTTCCGGATGATTTCGTTTCACATTATCTGCAATTTAATGGTGGCATTTCTGAGAAAAGCTGGTGGGACGGTGATGAAGATTTTGAGCCAATAGAGGTGGCTGCGTTTAAGCCGTTTGCTTATAATAGTCAGACAAATAATGCCCCTGAATCTTTAATTGACGGTTGCTATATCAGCATGGTGGATAGGGAGGTGATTCCTAAAAACCTGCTTCCTTTCGCAAATGATTGGGGAGGGAATTTCTTCTGCCTGGATTTAGATAATTACTCAATTGTATATTTTGCTACAGATTCTTTTGATGAGGATTTGACTATGCAAGAGAATCACAGAAAACTTCAAAGATATCTGACAAATTCATTTGCCAATTTTGTTAACGGATTAGTAGCAGAAGAGGATCTTTCTTAAAGAATATTTAAAAAATTAATCGATTTATTTAATTCGATTGCTGTTATTTCGGCATTCATATTTTTAATAAAGCTCTCCGACACAAACCATAGGGTTTTATTATAAAGCAGCATGACAGGCTTGGTGGTATGAAAGTACCTAAGACCCCATGTAGAATAAATCAGGTTAAAACATGAAAATATCCCAGTTAGCAAAATATAGGTTAAATAATATTAATTGGCTTGTTAATTTTGGTGTAGCAACGACACTCCCTGGTGTTATCCAGGCTCAGTCCCTTAGTTTATTTATAAAAGAATTGAATAGCGATGAATGGGAAGGTACCACCTTGGTGGTTGGTAATAAAATAACGGATTATCTCGCAAAAAAACACACTAACAAGTATCAGCACTGGAATTCTACAGTCAAAGAAGCTAAGAATGTTGTGGAGAATGATATTATCCCAAAAATAATCTTCCCGGAGTCTGAAAAAGACTCAATGACTGATAACTTAAAATGGGACCTTGTGAATTACTTGCTTGAAGACGCGTATAGTACTTTTCTTCAAGAGCCATTCTTTTTTGACGGATTAATTAATGTTTATGAAGCTGGGCATATGCCCTGTGGATGGTCAGGTACTTGGCCAGCGGGCAAACTAGTTATCTATTGATAGATCACGCGCAAAAAAATCCGCGCCAAGGCGTGGATTTTTTTTCATTCAAAACAAATCAAACGTTAAACAAGAAGTTCTTAACATCGCTATCTTTAACGATTTAATCTTTCCCTTCCGCACGTATCTTGCAATCCGTTAAATCAAGGTGGGTTAGCTCCTAAGCGTGTCGATCCGATAACGCCAGGTAGATCGTATGAATTACCATCAATATGGGCAGAATGGCTTGAAGAAGTAGCGATTCCAGGCTCGGGGAATCTAAAATAGGTTACTATATGAACGTTAATAAAGATGATGAACTCCTTGTAATAGTAAAGAACGAAGGAAGATTTTATTGGTTCGTTGCCTTTAAAGAAATGTGGGTTTTGGACAGAGTTCAATGGATAGACGATTTTGTGAAAAACAAGGTAGAAATAAACCTACAGGATATCCATAAGGAAAGATATGACATACCAGTAGTAAATGAAAAAAACGCACAGATATTCATTGGTAACTTAATTAAAGATGGTTATTTATACGATAAGGATGATATAGCTGAGGCGTTTTACAATAGGCTTTCAGGAAAAACAACCTGGTGGGATATTTATGATCTAATGCCGGATTTATTTATAGACTTTGAAAGTAAGCGACTATATTCTGAATATGTTGAGAGTATGCATTACCACAAATATGTTCCTGATGGTTGGTTCGGCGAACTTGTTGATTTCTGCAGTGATGGATCGTTACCTCAAGATGAAATGTTCTGGATAAAAAATGAAACAGATTATAGGAGTGTTGTGATCGCTAAAGGATAAAAATATACTTTCGGCATATCATTTTTATACTATGTAATGTTAGATTCAACACGTTAATTAGTCCTTGTATTAAATGAACAAAAGCCGTTACCAGCCGTTTTGACAAATATCCATGCAATCTGTGAAAAAGTATATTTTTCTGCACCTCCCAAAAGGTCTTTTTTTATTGCTTAACATTCACTCTTACAAGGGAAGTCGTCTTAAGATTAAAATACACATAAACGTTATAACAATACCCGGGGACAAAAGAGGAGCTGCATAAGCAGTTCCAACAAGCGGTTTAAAACAGAGCTAAGAGGCAAAGGATGAGCACGGTTTACATTGTCATTTTAACCTATATCAAACCACTCGAAGAGATTGACGCAGCGATACCTGCTCATGTTGAGTGGCTTAAAAAAAGGTACGCAGAGGGGATTTTCCTGGCGTCCGGTAGACGGAACCCAAGAAACGGTGGGGTCATTCTCGCGAAATGTGAGAGTCTTGACTCTCTTGAGGAGCACTTACGCGAGGATCCTTTTCAGACGTTAAAGCTTGCGACTGTTGAAATCATTCCCTTTGAACCCAGCATGAAAACAGAACTCCTGGAAAATGTGTTTTAACCCCGCAATAAAAAAATCCACGCCAGGGCGTGGATTTTTTTCATTCAAAACAAATCAAACGTTAAACAGGAAGTTCATCACATCGCCATCTTTAACGATGTAATCTTTCCCTTCCGCACGCATCTTGCCTGCTTCTTTCGCGCCTTGCTCACCCTTGTAGGTGATAAAGTCTTCAAACGCGATAGTCTGTGCACGAATAAAGCCTTTCTCGAAGTCAGTGTGGATTTTACCGGCCGCCTGAGGTGCAGTCGCACCTACAGGAATCGTCCACGCACGCACTTCTTTCACGCCAGCGGTGAAGTAGGTTTGCAGGTTCAGCAGCTCATATCCCGCGCGAATTACGCGGTTCAGGCCCGGCTCTTCCAGACCCAGCTCGGCCATGAACTCTTCACGGTCAGCGTCGTCCAGCTCGGCGATGTCGGATTCAACGGCAGCGCAAACCGCCACAACCACAGAACCTTCAGCCGCTGCGATTTCGCGCACTTTGTCGAGGTACGGGTTGTTCTCGAAACCGTCTTCGTTAACGTTGGCGATGTACATGGTTGGCTTCAGGGTCAGGAAGCTCAGGTATTTGATCGCCGCCTTGTCTTCTTCAGTCAGGTTTTTCAGCGCGCGCAGCATGCCCGCGTTTTCCAGCTGTGGCAGACATTTTTCCAGCGCAGCCAGTTCCGCTTTCGCGTCCTTGTCGCCGCCTTTGGCTTTCTTCTGCACGCGGTGAATAGCGCGTTCACAGGTGTCGAGGTCAGAGAGCGCCAGCTCGGTGTTGATGACGTCGATGTCGTCAGCCGGATCCACTTTGTTGTTTACGTGGATGATGTTGTCGTTCTCGAAGCAGCGCACGACGTGGCCGATCGCTTCGGTTTCACGAATGTTGGTCAGGAACTGGTTACCCAGGCCTTCACCTTTGGATGCGCCTTTTACCAGGCCCGCGATGTCCACGAACTCCATGGTGGTTGGCAGAATGCGCTGCGGCTTCACGATTTCCGCGAGCTGGTCCAGACGCGGATCCGGCATTGGCACAACGCCGGTGTTAGGTTCGATGGTACAGAACGGGAAGTTCGCCGCTTCGATACCCGCTTTGGTAAGCGCGTTAAACAGGGTGGATTTGCCCACGTTTGGCAGACCGACGATACCGCATTTGAATCCCATTTCTAAATCACCTTAATATCTTGATAATCAATCCGTTAACGATAACCGACTGATGAAAAGTAAATAACTACGCCTATTATACACGTAACCCGCATGACGCGCGGTAAAAAAGCCGGATCGGGTGGATTATTGCGCTTTGAAAGCGTGCAAGCGGTTTGTCGCTTTGGTTAACCCATCTTTCAGCCAGATTTCGGTGCAGCGTGCCGCTTCGTCTACCGCCTCGTCAATCAGTTTCTGCTCAGAAACCGGGGGCTTACCGAGTACGAAACCGACAACTTTGTTTTTATCGCCCGGATGGCCGATTCCAACGCGCAAACGGTGGAAATTCGGGTTATTGCCCAGCTTGCTGATGATGTCTTTAAGGCCGTTGTGGCCGCCGTGCCCGCCGCCCAGCTTGAATTTTGCCACGCCGGGCGGGAGATCCAGCTCATCGTGTGCGACCAGAATTTCATCCGGATTGATGCGATAAAACGTTGCCATTGCCGCCACCGCTTTACCGCTCAGGTTCATAAAGGTGGTGGGCACCAGTAAACGAACATCCGCGCCAGCAAGGTTGATACGTGAGGTATACCCGAAGAATTTAGGTTCTTCACGCAGGGGAGCACGTAACCGCTCGGCCAGCAGATCGACGTACCATGCCCCGGCGTTGTGGCGGGTGGCCGCATACTCTGCGCCCGGGTTGGCGAGGCCGACAATCAGTTTAATCGTCACGATTCAATTCCTAATGGGTTCCAGATCTGGCGCGTAGTTTACTGTCTGGCGCGCCGCTTGACAAAATTCTGCGATCTTCTCGGCGAAATACGAATAATTTCTGATTTGAACAATTAGAATTTCAAGCTGTTCAAAGCCTTATTTGTAAACTTTTGTTTGGGACTTATCTGTAATTGTGATCATTCACGCAACTCATAAAAGGGGCGTTGTCTATACTTTACACACAAGGATTAGGGGCTTTTCCCCTGACAACCCAAAGTTCCGGAGGTGACACATGAAACGCAAAAACGCTTCGTTACTCGGTAACGTACTGATGGGATTGGGGCTGTTCGTGATGGTAGGCGGCGTGGGTTATTCCATTTTAAACCAGTTACCTCAGATTGACCTCCCGCAATACTTCGCGCACGGCGCGATATTGAGCATCTTCGTTGGTGCGGTATTGTGGCTGGCCGGGGCGCGCGTGAGCGGTCATGAGGAAGTCTGCGATAAATACTGGTGGGTGCGCCACTACGACAAACGCTGTCGTCGCGATCAGCATAAGCACAGCTAGTGCCTGATAAAGAACGCCGAAACGGCTCCCGCGGGAGTCGTTTTTTTTGCATCAAGGGTTGACCCTCACGTAACGTAAGGCTCCAGAGTGGCGCCACTGGCAAAGAAAAAGGAGCAGTTATGTTGATTCAGGTGGGTGAGCTGGCGAAACGCGCCGGGATCACCGTGCGGACATTGCACCACTATGAGCAAACAGGGTTGCTGCTGCCTTCTGCCAGAAGCGCGGCAGGTTACCGGCTTTACAACCTGGCGGATGTCCAGCGTCTGCACATGATCCAGGCGCTGGCAAAAGCGGGGCTGGAACTTGCTGAAATCAGGGATTTCCTGGAACAGGAGTCGCTGTCGTTAACCGAGCTACTCGATGCGCAAATCACGCTGCTGGATAAACAGCTGCGCAGCATACATACGCTGCGCGACCGGCTGGTGGAGCTGCGGACCGGGCTTCGCGACGATGCGACGCCGGATCTGGAATCCTGGCTACAGACTCTGGAGTTAATGAATATGTACGATCGCTGGTTTAGCAAAGAAGAGTTACAGCAGCTGCCGTTTGCGGTGCAGAAGGATGCGCTGGCGGCTATCTGGTCAGGGCTTGTTGCAGAGGCCAACACGCTACTGGAGCAGCGCATACCCGCTACGAACGCGCGGGCGATGGATCTGGCGACGCGCTGGATGGAACGCCTTGAGCAGGACACGGCGGGCAAGCCGGAGTTTCTCACCCGGCTGAACGAAATGCACAGCGTTGAACCGCAGATGCAGGCTCAGACCGGCATCACGCCGGAGATGACGGATTACATCACGCGCGCGTTTGCTGAGTCTAAGCTCTCCATATGGGAGAAGTATCTCACTGCCGAAGAGATGGCCTTTACCCGGGCACACTACTTTGACCGCATGATGGAGTGGCCGCCGCTGGTGGCGAAACTGCATCAGGCGCAGCGGGATAATATCGATCCTGCCTCGGATGAGGCGCAAAAGCTGGCTGAAAACTGGCTGGCATTGTTCCAGTCTTACGCGGGCACCAACCCGGAAACTCAGCAAAAGTTTCGCGCTGCCATGCAGCAGGAGCCGCACCTGATGAAAGGAACCTGGATGACGCCTGCCGTGCTTGCATGGCTCCAGCAGGCGATCGGGGTGATGATGCAGAGACGTTTCTCTGCATCAGGTCACTCACAGATCCGCTAACGCGGCTTCACGGTTAGGGTAGAAGGAGAGTCGGCCAGGGATAGGCTGGACGCCCGCACGCGCCATGGTGCGCAGAGGCTGGAATTCCAGGTTACTCACCCGCAGCTCGCAGCCTTCCGGCAGACGTGCCACAAAGCGCTGGAAGGCATCCAGGCCGCCTGCATCCAGCACCGGTACGGCATCCCATTTCAGCACCACAACCCGTTTGCCCGCGATGCGGGACTCCAGATCGCTGAACAGACCTTCCGCCGCGGCGAAGAACAGCGGGCCAATCACGCGCAGCACCAGCACATCGTCAGGCACCTCGACGTTAACCGGGGAAAGGCGCGTCATCTGCGCAATACGGCGCATAAACAGCAGGGAAGCCAGCACGATCCCGACGCTGATGGCGATAACCATATCGAACAGCACGGTCAGCGACATGCAGATCAGCATCACGATGATGTCGTCTTTCGGCGCGCGACGCAGCAGGTTCACCACCTTGTGCGCCTCGCTCATGTTCCAGGCCACCATCAGCAGCAGGGCGGCCATGGCGGAAAGCGGTAGCCAGGAGAGCAGCGGGGCGAGGATCAGCAGGGCGAGGATCACCAGCACGGAGTGGATAACCGCCGAAACCGGTGAGGTTGCACCCGCGCGCACGTTGGCCGCAGAACGGGCGATGGCTGCCGTTGCGGTAATACCGCCGAAGAACGGCGCGACGAGGTTGCCTAATCCCTGACCGACCAGTTCGCTGTTGGCTTTGTGCTTGGTGCCGGTCATGCCGTCCAGAACGACGGCGCAGAGCAGGGATTCAATCGCCCCCAGCATTGCCATAGAGAACGCGGCGGGGAGCAGGGCTCGCAGTGAATCCCAGCTTAGGGTGAAGCTGGAGCCGGGCATGTCCCACGGCAGCACCAGCTGCGGTAGCAGTTGCGGAATACCGCTACCCTGTGAACCGTCCGCCAGAACATAGTGGAACTGCGAGCCGATAGTCGCGACGTGACCACCGAGCATATTGACGATCGCCATCACCGCGCAGCCCAGCAGCAGCGCGGGCAGATGGCCCGGCAGACGAATACCGAGGCGAGGCCAGACGATCAGCGTGCCCAGCGTCACAATCCCGATGGCGGCGTCGCCCAGGTTGGCCGTCGGCAGCGCCATAAACAGCGCCCACACTTTTTGCAGATAGTGCTCCGGTATGTGGGGCATCTGCAGGCCGAGGAAATCTTTGATCTGCATGGTTCCGATGGTGATACCAATCCCCGATGTGAACCCCAGCGTTACGGAAAGGGGAATATATTCAATCAGGCGACCAAAGCGGGCCAGACCAAACAAAATCAAAAAGACGCCGGACATCAGGGTGGCGACCAGCAGGCCTGCCAGACCAAACTGCTGCGAAACCGGGTAGAGGATCACCACGAAGGCGGCGGTCGGGCCGGAGACGCTGAAGCGCGAACCGCCCGTCAGGGCAATGACAATCCCGGCAACGGCCGAGGTGTACAGGCCGTACTGCGGCGCAACGCCGCTGCCAATCGCCAGCGCCATCGCCAGCGGGATGGCGATAATGCCGACGGTGATCCCGGCAATCAGGTCACGGACAAAGCGTGACGAGGTGTACTTCTCTTTCCAGCAGGCGTCGATGAGGGCGCGAAAGGGCAGAACATGTGAGGAGGCTACGTTTTTCACAATTATCTATCATCCGTATGCGCATCATCTGTCATGTGAATGGCAGGTGAAGGAGGCATTAATCATACAAATAAAACCCGGAGACAAAAAAACCCGCCGCAGCGGGTTTTTCGGCCGTGTTCGATTAGTGTTCGAACATTGCTGAGATGGATTCTTCGTTGCTGATACGACGAATCGCTTCGGCCAGCATCCCGGACAGGGTCAACGTACGCACGTTTGGCAGTGCTTTGATCTCGTCGCTCAATGGGATGGTATCGCATACCACCACTTCGTCAATGACGGAGTTGCGCAGGTTGTTTACCGCATTACCGGAGAAGATCGGGTGAGTCGCGTAAGCGAACACGCGCTTGGCACCACGCTCTTTCAGCGCTTCAGCTGCTTTACACAGCGTACCGCCGGTATCGATCATGTCGTCAACCAGCACGCAGTCACGGCCAGCAACGTCACCGATGATGTGCATCACCTGAGAAACGTTTGCGCGCGGACGACGTTTGTCGATGATCGCCATGTCGGTATCGTTCAGCAGCTTAGCGATAGCACGGGCACGTACCACGCCGCCGATGTCCGGAGAAACCACGATTGGGTTATCCAGGTTCAGCTGCAGCATGTCTTCCAGCAGAATTGGGCTGCCAAATACGTTATCAACCGGAACGTCGAAGAAGCCCTGGATCTGCTCTGCGTGCAGGTCAACGGTCAGTACGCGGTCAACGCCGACGCTGGACAGGAAGTCAGCGACAACTTTAGCGGTAATTGGCACACGCGCGGAACGGACGCGACGGTCCTGACGGGCATAGCCGAAGTAAGGGATTACAGCAGTGATACGGCCTGCGGAAGCGCGACGCAGGGCGTCGACCATAACAACCAATTCCATCAGGTTGTCGTTCGTTGGAGCACAGGTGGACTGGATGATGAAAATATCACCACCGCGTACATTTTCGTTAATTTGTACGCTGACTTCGCCGTCGCTAAAGCGACCTACGGCGGCGTCGCCGAGGGAGGTGTACAGGCGGTTGGCAATACGTTGTGCTAGTTCCGGGGTGGCGTTACCAGCAAAAAGCTTCATATCAGGCACGAGAAGAACCTCAGGCATGCGTCCAGTGGTGGATAGCGTTCGCCGCAAACTGTGCGGGCCAGGCGAAGGCTATCCAGGCGGTGTATTAAAGAGCGCGATGCAACGTCTGGAACAGGGTGACGTTGTCACCGAAACTCAGTCTGCGCCAGAATGGTCTGCTGTAGGGGGGAGGTGTTCATCCCACGTGCTACAAAACCATGCAGCCAAACCGGCGCTTGCTCAAGCACCTGACGAGCGGCGGATTCGGTGTCAAATTCAGCAAAGACACAGGCCCCTGTACCAGTCAGGCGCGACGGCGCGTATTCTAACAGCCAGGAAAGCACCGCATCAACCTCGCGAAAACGTTTTCTTGCGATATCCTCGCAATCGTTGCTGAATTCACAATTTAATAACGTTTCTATTGACCGAACCGGGGTATTCCTTTTCAGGTCAGGATCTTTAAAGATGACCGGGGTCGGAATGCTCACGCCAGGGTGGGCAACCAGATACCACTTCTCCGGCGGTTCAGCCGGGGAGAGAATCTCACCCACGCCTTCAGCAAAGGCCGCATGACCGCGCACAAACACCGGGACATCCGCCCCCAGAGTCAGGCCCAGGGCTGCCAGTTCGTCCTTCGACAGCCCGCAGCCCCAGAGGTGGTTCAGCGCAACCAGCACGGTGGCGGCGTTGGATGATCCACCGCCCAGACCGCCGCCCATCGGCAGGCGTTTCTCGATACGGATATCCGCACCGCTTCCCGCGGGCAGACGGCCCGATTCCGCCGCGGCTTTCATCAGCAGACGCGCGGCGCGCACGATCAGGTTGTCCTCATGCGCCACGCCGTCGACCGGCGTTAGCAGGCAAATCTGCCCGTCCTGGCGCAGTTCAATAGAGATCGTGTCGCCATAGTCAATAAACTGAAACAGCGTCTGCAGGGTGTGATAACCGTCAGCACGCTGGCCGGTGATGTATAAAAACAGGTTCAGCTTTGCCGGAGAGGGCCAGTGGGTCATCATTTAACGATCCAGTTGTCCATTTTCAGCTTGATACGCTGGCTGCCCTGGGTCAGTTCCATGTTTGATGGCAGCGACGGTTTACTCTTGCTGTCATAGGCGCTGTACACCACTTTCCAGGTTTTGCCGTTCTGCGTGTAGTTCACCTGGCTCAGACGGTACTGGTCGTCAAGGGTGTAGTCAGTTGCCTCACCCGGCAGGCCAAGGATCCACTGGCGCAGGCTGTTGAGCGGGATAGGCATCCCGGTCAGCTTGCCAATCATCTCTTCGGCATCGGTCGCGGTATAGTGCTGGCCTTTGTTATCGGTGATCTGCGCTTCGCCCGGCTTGGCGATAAGCTCCAGCTCGGTGCTGCCCAGCGGGTTCAGCAGCAGCAGGCGGTAGTTGTCCTGCCCCGTCTGCTGCCAGAAGAAGCGGGCATAAACCTTTTGTTCGTCAGAGAGATAAGCGAAAGCGCCGCGGGTCTGGTACTGGTTCAAATTACGGACGTCCTGCTGGTGCTGACGCCACTGCGGTGAATCAGGGCTTTTGCCCGGGCCTTTTGGTTGGGTGACGGAACACGCGGTCAGAACCAGTGCTGCCAGCGGCAGCAGGCGAATCAGTCGGGTCATAATGAGGACAAATCCTTGAGATACGTTGCAGTTATAACTGTTAATGCTAGCGTCGAAGGGGGCTACCGTCTACGTTCAAATTATCTCAAAGGGTTGTGTAACCTATTACTCCGAAAGGGGGCAGTCCCTTTTATTGATCTCGCGCATCCTGTATGATGCGTTCTGCTAACCTTATTAACGCTGGTACTACTCCCGCTCAACATGACCCTATTAGCACTCGGCATCAACCACAAAACGGCTCCGGTTTCGCTGCGAGAACGCGTGACGTTTTCGCCGGACACGCTTGACCTGGCGCTGGACAGCCTGCTTGCACAGCCTATGGTGCAGGGTGGCGTGGTGCTCTCGACGTGCAACCGTACCGAGCTGTATTTAAGCGTGGAAGAGCAGGACAACCTGCACGAAGCGCTGATCCGCTGGCTATGCGACTACCACAATCTCAATGAAGACGAGCTGCGCAACAGCCTGTACTGGCATCAGGACAATGATGCGGTCAGCCATCTGATGCGCGTCGCCAGCGGGCTGGATTCGCTGGTGCTGGGCGAGCCGCAAATTCTGGGGCAGGTGAAAAAAGCGTTTGCGGATTCGCAAAAAGGGCATCTGAAGGCCAGCGAGCTGGAGCGCATGTTCCAGAAGTCGTTCTCCGTGGCGAAGCGTGTGCGAACCGAAACCGACATTGGTGCCAGTGCGGTTTCTGTTGCTTTCGCGGCCTGCACCCTTGCACGCCAAATCTTTGAATCCCTGTCTACCGTCACCGTGATGCTGGTGGGCGCGGGCGAAACCATCGAACTTGTGGCGCGCCATCTGCGCGAGCATAAAGTGAAAAAGATGATTATCGCAAACCGCACCCGCGAACGCGCGCAGGTGCTGGCGGATGAAGTGGGTGCAGAGGTGGTTGCCCTGAGCGACATCGATGAACGCCTGAAAGAGGCGGACATTATTATCAGCTCAACCGCCAGCCCGCTGCCGATTATCGGAAAAGGGATGGTGGAGCGTGCGCTGAAGTCCCGCCGTAATCAGCCGATGCTGCTGGTGGATATCGCCGTCCCGCGCGATGTTGAGCCGGAAGTGGGCAAGCTGCCTAACGCCTATCTCTACAGCGTGGATGACCTGCAAAGCATCATTTCGCACAACCTTGCCCAGCGTAAAGCGGCGGCGGTTCAGGCGGAAACCATCGTCGAGCAGGAAACCAGTGAGTTTATGGCCTGGCTGCGCGCGCAAAGCGTCAGCGAGACCATCCGCGAGTACCGCGGGCAGGCGGAGCAGGTGCGTGATGACCTGACTGCCAAAGCGTTAGCAGCTCTTGAACAGGGCGGCGACGCAAATGCGATTATGCAGGATCTGGCGTGGAAACTGACCAACCGCCTGATCCATGCACCAACCAAATCTCTTCAGCAGGCTGCCCGTGACGGGGATGATGAACGCCTGACTATTCTGCGCAACAGCCTCGGGCTGGAATAGCGCCCTATACCCATTTTCTAAGACAAGGTGCACTTACGCCTATGAAGCCTTCTATCGTCGCTAAACTGGAAGCTCTGCACGAGCGCCATGAAGAAGTACAGGCGCTGCTCGGGGATGCCGGGACCATTGCGGACCAGGAACGTTTTCGCGCGCTCTCGCGTGAATACGCGCAGTTAAGTGATGTTTCTAAATGCTTTACCGACTGGCGACAGGTTCAGGAAGATATCGAAACCGCGCAGATGATGCTCGACGATCCTGAAATGCGCGAGATGGCGCAGGAAGAGTTGCAGGATGCGAAAGCGCGTTCTGAAGAGATGGAGCAGCAGCTTCAGGTGCTTCTGCTGCCGAAAGATCCGGACGATGAGCGTAACGCGTTTGTGGAAGTGCGCGCCGGTACCGGCGGTGACGAAGCGGCGCTGTTTGCCGGGGATCTGTTCCGCATGTACAGCCGCTACGCCGAATCGCGTCGCTGGCGCGTGGAGATCATGAGCGCCAACGAAGGCGAACATGGTGGCTACAAAGAGGTTATCGCCAAGATCAGCGGCGACGGCGTGTACGGTCGTCTCAAGTTTGAATCCGGCGGTCACCGCGTGCAGCGCGTGCCGGCCACCGAATCTCAGGGCCGCATTCACACCTCCGCCTGTACGGTTGCGGTGATGCCGGAGCTGCCGGAAGCTGAACTGCCGGATATCAATCCGGCGGACCTGCGTATTGATACGTTCCGCTCCTCTGGCGCGGGCGGTCAGCACGTTAACACCACTGATTCCGCCATCCGTATTACTCACCTGCCGACCGGCATCGTCGTCGAATGTCAGGACGAGCGTTCACAGCACAAAAACAAAGCCAAAGCGTTGTCCGTGCTGGGCGCGCGTATCCACGCAGCCGAAATGGCGAAACGCCAGCAGGCGGAAGCGTCTACGCGCCGTAACCTGCTGGGCAGCGGCGATCGCAGCGACCGTAACCGCACCTATAACTTCCCGCAGGGCCGCGTAACCGACCACCGCATCAACCTGACGCTGTACCGTCTGGACGAGGTGATGGAAGGGAAGCTGGATATGCTGATTGAGCCTATCGTGCAGGAATACCAGGCCGACCAGCTGGCGGCGCTGTCCGAGCAGGAATAATGGATTTTCAGCACTGGTTACGTGAGGCGGCCGGTGAGCTTTCAGGAAGCGAAAGCCCGAAACGCGACGCCGAAATTTTGCTTGAGCATGTGACGGGTAAAGCCCGCACGTATCTGCTGGCTTTTGGCGAAACCGAACTGACCGCGGAACAGGAAGCGCAGCTCGCCGCGCTGCTTGCCCGCCGTAAAACCGGCGAGCCGGTGGCGCACCTTGTCGGTGAGCGTGAGTTCTGGTCGTTACCGCTGTACGTCTCGGCGGCGACGCTGATCCCGCGTCCGGACACCGAGTGTCTGGTGGAGCAGGCGCTGGCGCGTTTACCGGCGGCGGCCTGCAGCATTCTCGATCTCGGTACCGGCACCGGGGCTATCGCGCTGGCGCTCGCCACCGAGCGGCCCGACTGCGCGGTGACGGCGGTGGACGTAATGCCCGATGCGCTGGCGCTGGCGCAGCGTAACGTGGAACGTCTCGGGCTCAGCAACGTGACGGTTCTGCAAAGCAGCTGGTTTGCCGCGCTGGAGAATCGTTCATTTGCGATGGTTGTCAGCAATCCTCCCTACATCGACGAACATGACCCGCACCTTGCGCAGGGAGACGTGCGCTTCGAACCGCTGACGGCGCTCGTGGCCGGCAACGCGGGATTAGCCGATCTCGATCACATTGTGACAACGTCACGAAAACATTTGCTTTCCGGCGGCTGGCTGCTCGTGGAACATGGCTGGACGCAGGGAGAGGCCGTTCGGGCACTGTTTACGCAAGCAGGTTACGCCGCTGTCGAAACCTGCCGCGACTACGGCGGCAACGAACGCCTGACGCTGGGGCAGTGGCTATGAGCCTGTTTACCGTGCTCATTACCGTCCACCTCATTTCCGTTGCGCTGACCGTCAGCTTTTTCATCGTCCGTTACTGGTGGCGCTACAGCAACAATCCGCTGACGGATGCCCGCTGGGTGCGTATCGGGCCGCACTGCATCGACACGCTATTGCTCCTTTCCGGTGCCGGGCTCATGTGGAAGACCGGCTATCTGCCATTTACTGATAAAGGTGCATGGCTGACTGAAAAGCTGTTTGGCGTTATCATCTACATCGTTTTGGGTTTTATCGCGCTTGGGCGTCGTCGTCCGCGCAGCCAGCAGGTCGGGTTTATCGCCTTTCTGCTGGGTCTGGTGGTGCTGTACATCATCATTAAACTCGCCACCACAAGAATACCGTTACTGGGGTAAGTCATGAGGTCCTTAGCCGATTTCGAATTTAATAAAGTGCCGCTTTGCGATGGCATGATCCTGATTTCTGAGATGATTCGCGACGATTTTACGTCGCAGTTTGTCTACGATGAGCTGGAGAATCTGGTCAGCCTGGCGCGTGAAGAGATTAATCAGGCTCGCCCGCAAGACTGGCAATTAGAGAAGCTGCTGGAGCTTTTCTACGGCGAATGGGGTTTCTGCGACACGCGGGGCGTGTATCGCCTGTCTGACGCGTTATGGCTGGACCAGGTCTTAAAAAATCGTCAGGGCAGCGCCGTGGCGCTGGGTTCTATTTTGCTGTGGGTCGCGCACCGTCTGGATATTCCGCTGGTCCCGGTCATTTTCCCGACGCAGATGATCCTGCGCGCTGAGTGGCTGGACGGTGAAATGTGGCTCATTAATCCCTTCAACGGTGACACGCTGGATGAACATACGCTGGACGTGTGGCTGAAAGGCAATATCAGCCCGGTGGCTGAACTCTTCAACGAAGATCTCGACGAGGCGGATAACGCAGAGGTCATTCGCAAGCTGCTGGATACGCTGAAGTCTGCGTTAATGGAAGAGCGTCAGATGGAGCTGGCGTTGCGCGCCAGCGAAGTGCTGCTGCAGTTCAACCCGGAAGACCCGTACGAAATTCGCGATCGCGGGTTGATCTATGCCCAGCTCGACTGTGAACACGTGGCGCTGAATGATTTGAATTATTTCGTTGAACAGTGTCCGGAAGACCCCATTAGCGAAATGATTCGTGCGCAGATCAACGCGATCTCGCACAAACAAATTACACTGCATTAATCTTAATTCCGATTCACACCTGAATAAGGCGATCCTATGAAACAAAAAGTGGTTAGCATTGGTGATATCAAGGTAGCAAACGACCTGCCGTTCGTACTGTTTGGCGGCATGAACGTGCTGGAATCCCGCGATCTCGCCATGCGTATCTGCGAACACTACGTGACCGTGACCCAGAAGCTGGGCATCCCGTACGTGTTTAAGGCCTCTTTTGACAAAGCCAACCGCTCCTCCATCAACTCTTACCGTGGCCCGGGCCTGGAAGAGGGAATGAAAATTTTCCAGGAGCTGAAGCAGACTTTTGGCGTGAAAGTGATCACCGACGTGCATGAAGCCTCACAGGCGCAGCCGGTGGCAGACGTGGTGGATGTGATTCAGCTCCCGGCGTTCCTCGCTCGCCAGACCGACCTGGTCGCGGCGATGGCGAAAACCGGCGCCGTGATTAACGTGAAAAAACCACAGTTCGTCAGCCCTGGTCAGATGGGTAACATCGTCGATAAATTTATCGAAGGCGGCAACGATCGGGTCATCCTGTGTGACCGTGGCGCAAACTTCGGTTACGACAACCTGGTTGTCGACATGCTGGGCTTCAGCGTGATGAAAAATGTCTCCGGCCAGTCTCCGGTGATTTTTGACGTGACCCACGCCCTGCAGTGCCGCGACCCGTTCGGCGCCGCGTCCGGCGGCCGTCGTGCCCAGGTGACCGAGCTGGCGCGCGCCGGCATGGCAACCGGTCTGGCCGGCCTGTTCATTGAAGCGCACCCGGATCCGGCTAACGCGAAATGCGACGGCCCATCCGCGCTGCCGCTGGACAAGCTGGAGCCGTTCCTGAAGCAGATCAAAGCGATTGACGATCTGGTGAAGAGCTTCGACGAGCTGGATACCAGCAACTAATAAAAAAACCCGCTTCGGCGGGTTTTTTTATGGGGCATATTGCCGGGTGGCGCTGCGCTTACCCGGCCTACAAAACCCGTAGGCCCTGCAAGCGAAGCGCCGCTGGGCAAAAAAGACTACGCAAATATCGTCATCAGATACGCAATAAATAAGGCCATATGCGCCGCGCCGTTCAGCACGTTGGTGCGCCCTGTTGAGAACGAAATCTGGCACAGCAGCAACGAGGCGACCATCACAATCATCTCCGGCGCACCCAGCGCAAACTGCAGCTCGTTGCCCGTCATAAAGGCAATCAGCGTCACCACCGGTACGGTAAGTGAAATCGTCGCCAGTACGGAGCCGAAGAACAGGTTCATTGCGCGCTGTACCTGATTATTCAACACCGCTTTCAGCGCGCCCAGCCCTTCAGGGGACAGGATCAGCAGCGCCACCAGGAAGCCGGTAAACGCCACCGGCGCGTTCAGCTCGGTTAACAGCGTCTCCAGCGGGTTAGCGTTCATCTTGGTGACGGCAATCACCGCAATCAGATGCACGATCAGCCAAACCGTATGCCACGCGCTGCTGTGGGCCGACGGCTTGCCGTGGTGCGGGTCATCATCGTCACCGTCGTCTTCATGCTCGTACACAAACAGGCTCTGGTGCGTTTTGGTCTGAATCAGCAGGAACACGCCGTACATGGCGGCGGAAATCAGTGCGACCAGCAGCGCCTGCCCGGTGGAAAAATTTGCGCCCGGCAGCGCCATCGGGAAGACCAGCACGATAATCGCCAGCGGGAAGAGGGCGATCAAATACTGTTTAATGCCGAACAGGTTCATATACTGGGTCGCAAATTTGCGCCCGCCCAGCAGCAGAGAGAAGCCCACCAGGCCGCCCGTCACTATCATAATGATCGAGTAAAGCGTGTCGCGCATCAGCGTCGGCGCGGCATCGCCGGTCGCCATGAGCGCGGAAATCAGGCTGACTTCGAGAATAACGACGGAAAGGCTGAGAATTAACGATCCGTACGGCTCGCCCAGACGGTGGGCCAGGACGTCCGCATGGCGAACAACGCTAAACGCGCTGGTTAAGATGCCGACCAGGGCAAGAATATTGATACCAACCACCACTGGCAGTGACTGACTGCTTCCCCAGAAGAGCAGCACAGCCAGTGCCAGAACCGGGAAAATGAGTGACGTCTCCTTGTGGCGGGTCTTTACCGCCTCGTGTGTTGCTGTCATGTGCTTCTCCATCAATGCAGGTGCTTGTAATTATAGATAGATTTTTGAGGTCATTAAATTAACAGATCTCTGATAAATACCCTTTATTTTTTACTTAATTTTACCCTTTGTCATTATTTTCATTTCTGATGTCTGTAATGCAGTGTTTCTGTTGAATACTCATTAAATAACAGTGAATTAAAAATATAATGTACTAATAAATTATTGCCGGGTGGCACCATGGCGTATCGTCGTCCACACTTATCTCTTTAACCAAAAGAGAGGTTAGTGATGCCCTATAAAGCGAAACGCGAATTACCGGATAACGTACAAAACGTGCTGCCCGCCCACGCGCAGGATATCTACAAAGAGGCGTTCAACAGTGCCTGGGATCAGTACAAAGACAAGGACGATCGCCGGGATGATGCCAGCCGTGAAGAGACGGCCCACAAAGTCGCCTGGGCCGCAGTAAAACATGAATATGAGAAAGGAGACGACGATAAATGGCATAAAAAGAAATAGCCGTGAAATGATTCGCTGCCTTCATTTTGACTTTTCAGGCGGTTGAACTTCCGTTGTATTGCAACTGGTCCGCTAATTGCTTATCGTTATTCGACTGCTGGCAAAATGACCAGCACATATACCCGTCATACTTCAAGTTGCAGATGCGTTGGCTGCGCTCGTTCACCCCAGTCACTTACTTATGTAAGCTCCTGGGGATTCGCTCTCTTGCCGCCTTCCTGCAACTCGAATTATTTAGGGTAAAATGCCGGGAAGGCGAATTACAGATGTCGCAAGGAAGCATGCAGTGGCGGAGGTGGAAAGTGTTAACGCGTGATTTCTTAATGAAGGCAGATTGTAAGACGGCATTTGGTGCTATTGAGGAATCGCTTCTCTGGTCAGCTGAACAACGTGCAGCGTCACTCGCTGCCACGCTTGCCTGCCGCCCGGATGATGGCCCGGTATGGATTTTTGGCTACGGCTCCCTGATGTGGAACCCGGCTCTGGAATTTGTCGAATCGGCAACGGGAACGCTGCCTGGCTGGCATCGCGCATTTTGCCTGCGCCTGACGGCCGGACGCGGCAGCGCGTGCCAGCCCGGGCGCATGCTTGCACTGAAAGAGGGCGGGCGCACCACGGGCGTGGCGTATCGCCTGCCGGATGCAACGCTGGAAGAGGAGCTCACGCTGCTCTGGAAGCGCGAGATGATCACCGGCTGCTATATGCCGAGCTGGTGCAAGCTGGAACTGGACGACGGACGCACCGTCAACGCGCTGGTGTTTATTATGGATCCGCGCCATCCGCTGTATGAGGCGGATACCCGCACGCAGGTGATTGCCCCGTTGATTGCCGCCGCCAGCGGGCCGCTGGGCACTAACGCGCAGTATCTGTTCTCCCTCGATCAGGAGCTGACCCGCCTCGGCATGAAGGACGATTGTCTGAATGAGCTGGTGGTGAAGGTGAAGACGCTGCTGGAAGGGAACCCGCTCAATAGCGCGCTGCGACCGGGATTTGCCTGACAATACGCCCGGCTTGCCGGGCGTTTAAACTTATGCTGCTACGTAGCTGACGGAATGCTCCAGCGACTGGCTGTGGCTATCGATCAGCACATCCCACGTGCCGGTATACGGCACGGTAAGCCAGGCCTTGTCGTCCTGCACGGTGAGAATATCCGCATGGGACTGTTTTTGTGCTTTCGAACTCATCAGATGAATACGACAGCGTTCTGAGCAACGCACCACTACCGTATCCCCGCCAAACAGTTTCAAACTTGTTTTTACCAGTGCCATTTTTTTACCCCGTAGACTTAAACAACGCTCTCCCTGCTGCCATATCCGAGCGTGATGTTGTTCACAATTCACTCATGGCATAACACCAAAGGGGAGGGGGCGGGATGCTGATTTTGATCAAAAAATGGCATAACGATTAAACAAAAATGACAAAATTCCTCAAAATTTAGGCTGGCGCGCGTTTTACCCGCTAAACGCGCGCCGGAAGAAGATTAAATGCGGAAATGCCCGGCTGTTTCAGCAAGGTCGCCCGCCTGGCTCTGCAGGGCACCCGCGGCGGCGGCGGATTCCACCACCAGCTCGGCGTTCTGCTGAACCATTCTGTCGAGATGGGTCACCGCGTGGTTGATCTCATGAATCCCTTTCATCTGCTCGCTGGTGGCGATGGAGATTTCGCGCATGATGCCAGAGACGCTGCCTATGCTGGAGCGGATCTCATCCATGCTTTCCCCCGCCAGATGTACGTAGCGGGAGCCGGTTGCCACGCTGTCGGTGGTGGAATCAATCAGGGATTTGATCTCTTTCGCCGCCTGAGCGCTACGGCTCGCCAGGTTACGCACTTCGCCTGCTACGACGGCAAACCCGCGTCCCTGCTCACCCGCACGCGCCGCTTCGACGGAGGCGTTCAGCGCCAGAATGTTGGTCTGGAAAGCAATGCCGTCAATCACGCTGGTGATATCGCCAATTTTTGCCGACGCGACTTCAATGGACTGCATGGTGCTGATCGCCTGCGAGACCACCTCGCCGCCGCGTGCCGCGGCCGCTGAGGCCTTGCTAGCCTGATCGTTCGCTTCTGCCGCCGATTCATTCGACTGCGTCACGGAGGCGGTGATCTGCTCCACGGCGCTGGCCGTCTCGCGCAGGCTGGATGCCGCCTGCTCGGTACGTCCGGAAAGATCCTGGTTACCTGCGGCAATCTCCTGCGCGGCGTTTTTTACCGATTCGCTGGCGTCACGGAGCTGCACCATCACTACCGACAGCTTATCGCTGAAGGCGTTAAAGGCCTGGGCAATTTGCGCGACCTCATCCTCGCCGTTGTCCGGCAGGCGCTGGGACAGATCGTTAGTACCGTTAGCAATGCTGTGCATCGCGTCGCGAATGTCGGACAAACGCTTGAGCAGGCGGGCAATCAGGAAATGCACAATCGCCGCGCTCAGGAGTGCCAGGATAACCAGCGAAACCCCCGAGGCTTTAAGCAGGGAACGCATGCCGGAGGTGGCGTCACCGCTGTCGAGCGCGACGACTAAGAGCCAGTTTGTGCCCGGCACGGCTGTCGCCACGAAGGTTTTTTCAGCGTCGTTCAGCGTTCCGTCGACGGGGTTACCGCTTTTCAGCGCAGCAAAATCAATGCCCTTGATCGTCTCACCAAACGGTTTCAGCGTGAGGGCAGGATCGTTAGCGGCAATCACGCTGCCGTCACTGTTCAGAAGCAACCCGCTGCTGGCCGGGGTTGGATGGATCCCGCGCACGTTAGCCACCACGCTGTCCATCGCTACATCGCCCGCCACGACCGCTTTGAGCGTGCCATTTTCTTTCACCGGCACCGCAAAGGTTACCACCAGCTTACCGGTCCCCGCGTCAACGTAGGGCGCGGTGACAACCGGACCGTCCGTGCTGACCACCTGCTGATACCACGGGCGAATGGTCGGGTCATAGTCCGCCGGAACGCCCGCCGGTTCAGAGAATTTCGCCGTTTTGCTGGCGTAGCCAACATAGACGTTGGTGAATCCACCCGCCTGCGCAAGCTGTTTAAACACCGGAACCGGGTCGTCATTCAGCGCAACGGTCTGCGCGGAGGCGATCACCGTCATCTTGCTTTTTACCCAGTCGGCAATCGCCATGTTATGGCTGGCGCTGGTGCTGGTCAGGATATCGCGCTGGGACTGCTGGTTATCCTGGCGCGTGACCTGGAAGTTAATGACGGTATTAAGGAGAAGGGCGACGACCAGACAGCCTGCCGTCGCCGCGATGATGCGTGCACGAATCGATCTGAACATAAGTGAAATACCTGCTGTGTTGTTTCCATGCCTATCGGCAACCCCGCAGGTAAACTTGATGCTGAAACCGCGTCCATAAGAAAATAATATTTTTACGGGTTTATTATTAAAAAGTTAATACTTTATCGGCGGACAGCGTCCACTCGGCCAGCTCAACCAGCGTACCAATTTCTACGCCATCAATAAGCGGCAGACCGGTAATGCCGCGGCCGTCGGTGCAGGTCTTGCACAGCTTCACCGGCACGTTTTGCGCGGTGAGGATCTCCAGCATCTGCTGAATGTTATACCCCTCTGTCGGTTTTTGACCTTTCAGCCCCGCAGTGACCGCGTCCGACATTAAAAAGAGTCGTAACGCCAGGTCACTCTCTTTTTCACGCAGCGCAATCGCCAGGCGCAGGCTGTTGAAAAGGGATTCGCTGCCGTAAGCCGCACCGTTGGCGACGATCACAATCTTTTGCATGTTGACTCCTGTTCTTATAAAGGCACGAATATTGCTTAGCTTTCCTGAGTTTCGCTGTTCTGGAGAGTAAGCATGACATTAATGGCTGGCATTTCGCCAGGCGCTGCCGAATGGCTCGAGCGCGCAAGGATGATGCGCCGGGAGCAGCTCAGCAAGCTGGCACAGCTTGGCGTGCTTGTGCACGGCATTAGCCAACTGGTGCATATGTTACAGTGCGAGCGTGGGGCGTCCAACGTCTGGCTCTGCTCACAGGGTAAGCTCTACGCCCCCGAATGCAAAGCCAGCCGGGCGCTGGTGGATGAAAATCTCGCAGCCCTTTACGGCATTCTTGAAACACAGTCGCCGATCCCGGGAAGTACCGTCTGTGAACGTATCGGCGGCGCGCTTCAGAGTCTGGATACGCTTCCCGCGCTGCGTGACGGTGTGATTCAGCAAACGGTAACGGCACCGCAGGCGATGGAACACTACTCCCGCATGCTTCGCCATCTGCTCAGTATCGTGCCGCAGCTCAATGACAGCATTGACGATCCGCAAATCGCCGGGCGTTTTGTTGCCCTTTATAGCCTGATGCAGGGGAAAGAGCTGGCGGGACAGGAGCGGGCCCTGGGGGCGATTGGCTTCACGCAGGGCTTTTTCGATGATGTGACTCGCCAGAGGCTGGTTGACCGCATCGACGGGCAGCAGGCCTGCTTTGAAATTTTTCTCTCACACAGCTCCGCTGACGTCCAGACCACCTTTTCTCTGCACTGCCAGCCCGATCGTGAAACGGAGCAGCTCCGGCGCGTAGCCTGTACTCGCCAGCCTGCCGCGGATGATGGCCTTACCGCTCTGGCCTGGTTTGCTCTGCAAACCGCGCGCCTTGAGCATCTGCGTTCGCTGGAGGAGACGCTCATCGCCGATCTGATGACGGCGGTGGACGAGCGTATTTACCGTAACGATGAGTACGTGCCTCCCGCGGATGAGCATGACGACCCGCTGATACAGTATCCGGAAAAACCGTTGCTCACCCTGGTGCGCCAGCAGGCACGCGAGATAGAACAGCTCTCGCGCAAGCTAGCATCGCTGCGCGATACGCTTGAAGAGCGCAAAGTCATTGATAAAGCGAAAAGCGTGCTGATGACCCATCAGAATATGAGTGAGGAACAGGCCTGGACGGCGCTGCGCAAAATGGCGATGGACAAGAACCAAAGGATGGTGGATATCGCCCGCGCGCTGCTGATGGTGAAGAATTTATGGCAGGTAACACCAAAGGAGTAGCTGCACGGTCAGTGGGCATTTTGTGCCTGATTAAGGTGCGTAGAGGCGAGGGGAATTCGGTTAGCACCCCGGAAACTGCGGGTTAAAACCTGGCATTCACTTTGCATTATCGGATTAACCATTTTTGACGATGCGCCAACGGCGGCGCATGCGTCTTCGGGATAAAGGCGTCCACTGGTGCTTCGGCATCGTGGGCGCTTTTTTTTGGTTTTTTTTCAGGAGTGGTCATGGCGGATTTGTCGAGACGGCGTTTTTTGCAGGCCAGCGTGCTGGCGAGTGGCGCAATGCTGTTACCGGGTATCATGCAGGCCGCATGGGCGGCAGGCTCGGATAAACCGGAGCAGGAAACGGTGCGCATCGGGTTTATCCCGCTGACCGACTGCGCCCCGGTGGTTATCGCGGCGCTGAAAGGCTTTGATAAAAAATACGGTATTACCATCGTGCCCACCAAAGAGGCGAGCTGGGCGGCGGTGCGCGACAAGCTGGTGGCGGGCGAACTCGATGCCGCGCACATTCTCTACGGCCTGCTGTACGGCCTGGAGCTGGGCATCGCCGGTAAGCCGCAGCAGATGGCGAACCTAATGACGCTCAATCAGAACGGCCAGGCGATTACGCTTTCCAGCGATCTGGCGGAGAAGGGCGTACGAGACCTTGACGGGCTGAAAAAGCTCATTGGGCAGCAGGCGCCCGGCACCTACACCTTCGCGCACACCTTCCCGACCGGGACGCACGCCATGTGGCTCTACTACTGGCTGGCCAGCGCGGGCATTAACCCCTTTGACGACGTGCGCACGGTGGTGGTGCCGCCGCCGCAGATGGTGATGAACATGCGCATTGGCAACATGGTTGGCTTTTGCGTCGGCGAGCCGTGGAACGCGCGAGCCATCAACGACCGCATCGGTTTTACCGCCGCCACGTCGCAGTCTATCTGGGCCGATCATCCGGAAAAAATCCTCGGCACGCGCCGCGACTGGGTGGAGAAAAACCCGCACACCGCGCGGGCGCTGGTGAGCGCCGTGATGGAGGCCGCGCGCTGGATCGAAGCCTCCCCGGAAAACAAACGCGAGACCGCGCAGATCCTCTCCCGCCGGGCGTGGCTCAACTGCAAGGAACAGTATCTCACCGGACGCATGCTCGGGGAGTACGACAACGGCCTGGGCCAGCGCTGGCAGGACGCGCACCCGATCCGCTTCTTCAACGAGGGGGCCGTCAGCTACCCGTATCTCTCCGACGGCATGTGGTTCTTAACCCAGTTCCGCCGCTGGGGCTTGCTCAAAGCCGCGCCGGACTACGCGGGCATCGCACAGCGCATTAACCAGACGGCGGTCTGGCAGGATGCCGCCACGGCGGTGGGGGGCATCAGCACACCGACTTCACCATTACGCAGCAGCACATTGATGGACGGCACCGTCTGGAACGGTACCGACCCGGAAGAATACGCCAGCCGTTTCGCCATTCACCGTAAAGGGGCCTGATTATGCAGCATCTGCAAAAGACGAATTCACACGAGACGCCGGAGAGTGGGGAGGTGATTGTCCTGCCTCCGGTGCAGGTTCGCCGCCGTACGCCGACGTTTGCGCGTCGGATTAACGCGATCCTCCAGCGCATCATCCCGGCGTTTCTCGGTCTGGGACTGCTGGTAGTGCTCTGGCAGCTGGCGGCGATTAACAGCAAAGGTTTCCCGACGCCGCTCAGCACGCTCGATTCCGCCATCACCCTGTTTGCCGATCCGTTTTATCGCGACGGGCCTAACGATATGGGCATCGGCTGGAACGTGCTCGCCTCATTACAGCGCGTGGCGGTGGGCTTTGGCCTGGCCGCGCTCGCCGGGATCCCGCTCGGCTTCCTGATTGGTCGCTTCACCTTTTTCTCTCGCATGTTCGGCCCGCTGATCGCGCTATTACGCCCGGTTAGCCCGCTGGCCTGGCTGCCCATCGGCCTGCTGCTGTTCCAGAAAGCGGAGCCCGCGTCGAGCTGGACCATTTTTATCTGCTCCATCTGGCCGATGGTGATCAACACCGCCGAAGGCGTGCGCCGCATTCCGCAGGACTACCTCAACGTTGCCCGGGTGCTGCAGCTTTCCGAGTGGACCATCATGCGCCGCATTCTCTTCCCGGCGGTGCTGCCCGCGGTGCTGACCGGGGTGCGTCTCTCCATCGGCATCGCCTGGCTGGTGATCGTCGCCGCCGAGATGCTCACCGGAGGTTTAGGGATCGGCTTCTGGATCTGGAACGAGTGGAACAACCTCAACGTCGAAAACATTCTCATCGCCATCGTCATCATTGGCGTGGTCGGGCTGCTGCTGGAGCAGGGGCTGATGCTGATCGCCCGTCGCTTTAGCTGGCAGGAAAAATAAGGAGCGAACATGAAACCATTAATTCAGGTCCAGGCCGTGAGCCAGCGTTTTTCCACCGCCAGCGGCGAGTTTCTGGCGCTGCAAAACGTCTCTTTTGATATCCACGAGGGCGAAACCGTCAGCCTGATTGGGCACTCCGGCTGCGGCAAATCGACGCTGCTGAACCTCATCGCCGGTATTACCCTGCCGACGGAAGGCGGGCTGATTTGCGACAACCGCGAAATTGCCGGGCCGGGTCCGGAACGTGCCGTGGTGTTTCAGAACCATTCGCTGCTGCCGTGGCTCACCTGCTTCGACAACGTGGCCCTGGCGGTCGATCACGTGTTTCGCCACAGCATGAGCAAGGTGGAACGCAGAGAGTGGATTGAGCACAACCTCGACCGCGTGCAGATGGGGCACGCCCTGCACAAGCGACCGGGGGAGATCTCCGGCGGCATGAAGCAGCGCGTCGGCATTGCCCGCGCGCTGGCGATGAAGCCGAAAGTCCTGCTGATGGATGAACCCTTCGGCGCGCTCGATGCCCTGACCCGCGCGCATCTGCAGGACTCGGTGATGCAGATCCAGCAGGCGCTGAACACCACCATCGTGCTCATTACCCACGACGTGGACGAGGCGGTGCTGCTCTCCGATCGCGTGCTGATGATGACCAACGGCCCGGCGGCCACCGTCGGGGAGATCCTGCGCGTGGACCTGCCGCGCCCGCGCAACCGGGTGCAGCTGGCCGACGACAGCCGCTATCACCACATGCGCCAGCAGATCCTCCATTTCCTCTATGAAAAGCAGCCGAAAGCGGCGTAACGAGGGGTTTTGATGCGACTGGTCATTATCGGAAATGGCATGGCGGCCACGCGGCTGATTGCCGCGCTCACCGGGCGTGCTGCCGGTCTTTTCGCTATCACCGTCATCGGTGACGAGCCGGAGCATGCCTATAACCGCATCCAGCTTTCGCCGGTCCTGGGCGGTGAAAAGCAGGCTGCAGACATCTGTCTGCAGGATGACGACTGGTACCAGGCGCGCGGCGTGACGGTGCTGCGGGGCGAAAAGGCGATCGCCGTGAACGTGGACGCGCGGGAAGTGCAAACCACCGCCCGCACGCTGGGCTGGGATGCGCTGGTGTTTGCCACCGGATCAACGCCCTTTATTCCGCCAATCCCCGGCTGCGATGCGCCGCATGTGTTCACGTTCCGCACCCTGGAGGATACGCGGGCCATTCGGACGATCGCCGGTCCGGCGGTGGTGCTGGGCGGCGGCGTGCTCGGGGTTGAGACGGCGGCGGCGCTGGCGCGATCAGGTGACAACGTCACGCTGGTTCATCGCGGTCCGTGGCTGATGGAGCAGCAGCTGGATCGGCAGGCGGGAATGCTGCTGGAAGAGGCGCTGGCGGCGCGGGGCGTGCGCTGTGAGCTCGCCTCGGGCATCGCAGCGGTGAGCGGAAATAGCGTGACGCTGCTCAACGGGCGCAGCTTCGCCGCCTCGCGCGTGGTGCTGGCGACCGGCGTGCAGCCCAGCGTCGCGCTGGCGCAGGCCAGCGGCATTCGCTGCGCGCGCGGCATCGTGGTGGATCACCAGATGCAAACCTCCGAACCGAACGTCTACGCCATCGGCGAGTGCAGCGAAATTGACGGGCAGACGTTTGGCCTGGTCGCCCCCTGCCTGGCGCAGGCGGAAATCCTGGCCGCGCGGCTGGCCGGGGACGCTACCGCGCCGTTTACCCTGACCGACAGCGGGATGCGCCTCAAGGTGACGGGCGTGGAGCTGTTCAGCCTCGGCCGTGCGGCGGAGCAGGAGGGCGACGTGGTCTGGAGCGCATGGGATCCGCTGACCCGTCACTATCGTCGTTTATTGATCCATCAGGGTGCGCTGGCTGGCGCGCTGCTGATGGGCGACTGCCGCAGCGCGGCAACGTTTACCGATTTACTGGCAACGGCTGCGCCCGCCCACGCGGACTGGCTGTTCGATCGTTTCACTACGCAACCGCAGGTTGCAGGACAGAATGCTATGACAAAACCTACTCTGGTGGTGGTTGGGCACGGTATGGTCGGCCATCATTTCCTCGAAGACTGCGTTAAGCGCAATCTGCATCAGCAGTATCAGATCGTTGTCTTTGGCGAGGAGCGCTATGCCGCCTACGACCGCGTGCATCTGTCGGAATATTTTGGCGGGCGCAGCGCGGAGTCTCTCTCGCTGGTGGACGGCGATTTCTTTGCCGACAACGGCATTGAGCTGCGCCTGTCGCAGCAGATTGTCGCAATCGATCGCGATGCGCATGTGGTACGTACCGCCAGCGGGCATGAAACCCACTGGGACAAGCTGGTGCTGGCGACCGGCTCATACCCGTTCGTTCCGCCCGTGCCGGGCAACGATTTGCCGGGCTGTTTTGTCTACCGCACCCTTGACGACCTGGACAACATTGCTGCACATGCGGCGGGCTCGCGCCGCGGCGTGGTGATTGGCGGCGGCCTGCTTGGACTGGAGGCGGCGAATGCCCTGAAGCAGCTCGGGCTGGAAACCCACGTGGTGGAGTTTGCGCCCAACCTGATGGCGGTCCAGCTCGACAACGACGGCGCGGCGATGCTGCGCAAGAAAATCGAGGCGCTGGGCGTCGGCGTTCACACCAGTAAAGCCACGACGGAGATCGCCACCGCGGACGGCGGGCTGGTGCTGCGCTTTGCCGATGGCGAACAGCTGGAAACGGACATGGTGGTCTTTTCGGCGGGCATCCGTCCGCAGGACGCGCTGGCGCGCAGCAGCGGGCTGGCTATCGGCGAACGCGGCGGGATCTGCATTGACGACGGCTGCCAGACCTCCGATCCGGACGTGCTGGCCATCGGCGAATGCGCCCTGTGGGAGGGGAAAATCTTCGGTCTGGTCGCGCCCGGCTATCAGATGGCGCGCGTGGCCGCCGCCGCGCTGGCGGGGGAGGATAAAAGCTTCACCGGCGCGGATATGAGCACTAAGCTCAAGCTGCTCGGCGTGGACGTGGCCTCGTTCGGCGACGCTCACGGGCGCACCCCGGGGGCGCTGAGCTACCAGTGGACGCACGGCCCGCAGCAAATCTACAAGAAAATCGTGGTCAGCCACGACGGTAAAACGCTGCTCGGCGGCGTGCTGGTGGGCGATGCCAGCGAGTACGCCACGCTGGTGCAGATGATGCTTAACGGCATCAGCCTGCCGAAAGAGCCGGAAACGCTTATTTTACCCGCGTCGTCAGGCAGCGCGCCAAAAGCGCTCGGCGTGGCGGCGCTGCCGGAAAGCGCGCAGATCTGTTCTTGTCATAACGTCAGCAAAGGCCATATCTGCCAGGCGGTGAGCGCGGGCGCTACGGATATCGGTGCCGTTAAGCAGTGCACCAAAGCGGCGACCGGCTGCGGGGGATGTAGCGCGCTGGTGAAGCAGGTGATGGAGTTCCAGCTTGCGGAGCAGGGTGTGGAGGTGAAAAAGGACATCTGCGAGCACTTCCCGTACTCGCGCCAGGAGATTTACCACCTCGTGCGCGTCAACCATATCCGCACCTTTGACCAGCTTATCAGCCGCTACGGACAGGGGCACGGATGCGAGATCTGCAAGCCGCTGGTGGGATCGGTGCTCGCCTCCTGCTGGAATGAGTATCTGCTGAAACCGGCGCACCTGCCGCTGCAGGACACCAACGACCGCTACTTCGCCAACATCCAGAAGGACGGCACCTATTCCATCGTGCCGCGCATGCCCGCAGGGGAAGTGACCGCCGACGGGCTGATTGCCATTGGGCAGATTGCGAAACGTTACAGCCTGTACAGCAAAATAACCGGCGGACAGCGTATCGATCTTTTCGGCGCCACTCTGGAACAGCTGCCGGAGATCTGGCAGGCGCTGGTGGAGGCCGGGTTTGAAACCGGGCACGCCTACGGGAAATCCCTGCGTACGGTGAAATCCTGCGTCGGGTCGACCTGGTGTCGCTACGGCGTGCAGGACTCCACCGGCCTCGCGGTCAGGCTCGAGCACCGCTACAAAGGCCTGCGCGCGCCGCACAAGATCAAAATGGCGGTCTCCGGCTGTACCCGCGAATGCGCCGAGGCGCAGAGTAAAGACGTGGGGGTCATCGCCACGGACAAAGGCTGGAATCTCTACCTGTGCGGCAATGGCGGGATGAAGCCGCGCCACGCGGACCTTTTCGCCAGCGATCTGGACGATGAAACGCTGATCCGAACCGTTGACCGTTTCCTGATGTTCTACATTCGTACGGCGGATCGCCTGCAGCGCACCAGCACCTGGATGGACAACCTGGAAGGCGGTCTCGACTATCTGCGGGAGGTGATCCTCAACGACAGCCTGGGCATCGCCCACGAGCTGGAGCAGGAGATGATCCGTGTGGTAGAAACGTATCAGTGCGAATGGCAAACCACGCTTAACGATCCCAACCGTCTGGCGCTGTTCCGCACCGCGGTGAACGTCGCGCCGTCGGATGAAAGCAAGCGCTGGCAGGAAATTTGCGGCATCGACGATATCCCCGAGCAGGCGGGCATCGGCGCGCGGCTTGGACGTAAGCCGATTGCGCTGTTCCGCTTTGGTAAAACCGTTTACGCCCTCGACGATCGGGAGCCGGGCGGCGATGCGAACGTGCTTTCACGCGGCATTCTTGGCGATGCGGCGGGCGAGCCGGTGGTGATTTCACCGCTCTACAAGCAGCGCATTCGCCTGCGCGACGGCTGTCAGGTAGAGAACGGCGAACCCGCGGTGCGCGCGTGGCCAGTGAAGATTGAAAACGGCAAGGTGTGGGTTGGCAGCGACGCCCTGGTAATGCGTGCGGAGGCCTCATGACGGAAACCCGAACAACGTGCCCCTACTGCGGGGTGGGCTGCGGCGTGGTCGCCCGCGTGGAAGGTGAAGCGGTCAGCGTTCATGGGGATGAAACCCATCCTGCGAACCTGGGCCGCCTGTGCGTGAAAGGATCGGCCCTGGGGGAAACGACGGGCTTACAGGGGCGGCTTTTGCGCCCGGTCGTTGACGGCCTTGAGGTGGACTGGGCGCAGGCGCTGAACGCGGCAGGGGAGCGTCTGCGGGGGATTATCGATAAATGGGGGCCGCAGGCGGTGGCGTTTTACGCCTCCGGCCAGCTGTTGACTGAGGATTACTATGCCGCCAACAAGCTGATGAAAGGGTTTATCGGCGCGGCAAACATCGATACCAACTCCCGGCTCTGCATGTCCTCGGCGGTGGTGGGCTACAAGCGCGCCTTTGGCGAAGATGTGGTGCCGTGCGGCTACGAGGATGTGGAAAACAGCGAACTGGTGGTGCTGGCTGGCTCGAACGCGGCCTGGACGCATCCGGTTCTCTATCAGCGGCTGGTGCAGGCGAAGCACGACAACCCGCGGATGAAGGTGGTGGTGATCGATCCCCGCAGAACCGCCACCTGTGATATTGCTGACCTGCATCTGGCGCTCGCCCCCGGCAGCGACGCCGGGCTGTTTGTCGGTCTGCTTAATGTGATTCAGGGAACGGATGAGTGGCCCGTTGAGCGCGTGGCGGCGTTTTGCGGCCTCTCGCCGCAGGATATAGGAACCTTTTACGACTGGTTTATGACGGCGCCCCGGGCCATCACGCTCTACACCATGGGGATCAACCAGTCCACCAGCGGCAGCGACAAGTGTAACGCCATCATTAACGTTCATCTTGCCAGCGGGAAGTTCAACCGTCCAGGCTGCGGCCCGTTTTCGCTGACCGGACAGCCAAACGCGATGGGAGGAAGGGAAGTGGGCGGGCTGGCAAACCAGCTGGCGGCGCACATGAACTTTGAGCCGGACGATCTTTCGCGGGTGGCGCGTTTCTGGGGAACGGAACGGCTGGCGCAAACCCCGGGACTGATGGCGGTGGAGCTGTTTGACGCCATTGCTCGCGGCGAGGTGAAGGCGGTGTGGATCATGGGCACTAACCCCGCCGTGTCGCTTCCGGACAGCCACGCGGTGTGTCAGGCGCTGGCGAGCTGCCCGCTGGTGATGGTTTCTGAGGTTATGAAGGATACCGATACCAGCCGGTTCGCCCATATCCGTTTTCCGGCGCTGGGCTGGGGAGAGAAGGACGGGACGGTGACAAACTCGGAACGCCGCATTTCGCGCCAGCGCGCGTTTCTGCCCGCACCGGGCGAAGCGAAGCCGGACTGGTGGATCGTCGCGCAGGTGGCAAAGCAGCTGGGCTACGACGAGGCCTTTGCCTGGCAACATCCGCACGAGATTTTTTGCGAGCATGCGGCGCTGACGGCCTTCGAAAATGACGGCGCGCGGGCATTGAATCTTCATGAACTGGCTGAGCTAACTCGTGAGGAGTGGGATAAGCTTGAGCCTTATCAGTGGCCGACGGGGAGTTTTCCGCGCCGAAACATCGTTCCCGTTAATCCTCTGTCGCACGGCGCGACGGTCAGCGCGTTATACCCGCTGATTCTCAACTCGGGGCGCATCCGCGATCAGTGGCATACCATGACCCGAACGGGATACGTGGCGAGGCTGATGCAGCATATCGCCGAACCGTTTGTTGAGATTTGCCCCGCAGACGCCGTTCGCTTTTCCCTGTGCGACGGTCAGCTGGCGCGCATCAGCTCGCCGCGCGGCGTGATGGTGGCAAGAGTGTGCATCAGCGACGGGATACGGGAAGGCGAGGCGTTTGCCCCGATGCACTGGAACGCCGGGTTTGCCCGCCAGGGAAAGGTGAATGCGCTGGTGGAACGGCGCAGCGATCCGGTTTCGGGCCAGCCGGAGAGTAAACAAACCGCCGTCAGGATCCTGCCCTGGCAGCCCGCCTGGCAGGGGGAACTCTATGCCCGGGAATGGCCGGAAATGCCCTCTTCGGTTTACTGGTGGCGTAAAGCCTCACGCCTGACGGTGGCAGGCGATAAACCGCTGCTGCCGTGGGTAATGGAATACGCCAGCGCTCGTGGCTGGCAGCTGCAGGTTGCGCAAACCGGTGAACGCAGCAGCGTGCTGGCCTGGCATGAAGGCCAGCTAATGCTGGGCTTCTGGGAGGGCACCGCGTTACCGGCGCTGGCGCATGCTGTGATTGAAGCCGCTTTTCAATCCCCACCCGTGCTTCTCACAGAACGCCACGCCTTGTTGAACGGACAGAGCGTCGGGAAGGCGGCGGATCCGGGACGCATCATCTGCAGCTGTTTCAGCGTCGGGGAGAATGCGATACGGGAGGCGATCGTCGGCGGGTGTGATTCCGTCACCGCGCTGGGGGCGACGCTGCGCTGTGGTACGAACTGTGGCTCCTGCGTGCCGGAGCTGAAAGGGCTGTTTCAGGATAATCCTGAAATGTTCGTCAGAACTGCATTTCAAGGCTTATCGCGTTAACATAATCGGAGTTTATTCATAAACACAGGTTCTTATTTACGACGTTGATGGTTGTATCGTCCCGCATTCGTTTGCTGTTATTACTCTCTCTGGTTACGGTCGGAGCCGTTCACGGTGCGCCGAATTCCTTTATCCAGCAGGCGCAAAATCCCTTTGATAATAATGGGGATAGTTTGCCCGACCTCGGAATGGCGGCGCCAACAGGCGAGGGGGAAAAACACCTGGCCGAAATGGCGAAAGCCTTCGGTGAAGCCAGCATGACCGACAACGGCCTGACAACGGGCGAGCAGGCGCGTCAGTTTGCGTTTGGCCAGGTGCGCGACGCGGTGAGCGGCGAAGTGAACCAGCAGATTGAGTCCTGGCTTTCGCCCTGGGGGAACGCCAGCGTGAACCTACTGGTGGATAACGATGGCAAATTTAACGGCAGCAGCGGGAGCTGGTTTATCCCCTGGAACGATAACAACCGTTATCTGAGCTGGAGCCAGCTTGGCCTGACCCAGCAGACGGATGGTCTGGTGAGTAACGCTGGAATCGGTCAGCGCTGGATCGCCGGGAAATGGCTGCTGGGTTACAACACCTTTTACGATAACCTCCTGGATGAAAACCTGCAGCGTGCCGGGCTGGGCGCGGAAGCGTGGGGGGAAAATCTGCGCCTGTCAGCCAACTATTATCAGCCCTTTGCCGGCTGGCGCGACCGCTCCGACGTCCAGGAGCAGCGTATGGCGCGCGGATATGACGTCACCGCTAAAGCCTGGCTGCCGTGGTTCCATCATCTGAATACTAGCGTCAGCTTCGAGCAATACTTTGGCGATAACGTCGACCTCTTCAACAGCGGAACGGGCTATCACAATCCGGTGGCGGTGAATCTGGGGCTTAACTATACCCCCGTTCCGCTGGTCACCCTTACCGCCGCGCACAAGCAGGGCGAAAGTGGCGAGAGCCAGAATAACCTTGGGCTGAAGCTCAACTATCGCTTTGGCGTACCGCTGGTGAAGCAGCTTTCCGCCGGTGAAGTTGCCGCCACGCGCTCCCTGCGCGGAAGCCGCTACGACTCGCCGGAGCGCAATAGCCTGCCGGTGATGGAGTTCCGCCAGCGTAAAACGCTGTCCGTCTGGCTGGCAACGCCGCCGTGGGATCTGAAAGGGGGCGAGACCGTTATGCTGAAGCTTCAGGTTCGCAGCGCGAACGGCATTCGTCAGATCCACTGGCAGGGGGATACGCAGGCGCTGAGCCTGACGTCGCCGGCCAAAAGCAACAGCAGCGACGGCTGGAGTGTGATTATGCCTGCCTGGAATGACGGTGAAGGGGCGACAAACCGCTGGCACCTGTCGGCGGTAGTGGAAGATGAGAAAGGCCAGCGCGTCTCGTCCAATGAGATCGTGCTGACCGTCGTGCAGCCGCTGGTCGCATTGCCCGACAACGACCCGCGCTGGAAGCTTCTGCCGGAGGAGTAATCCTTAAAAAATGCGTTCCTGATGCACCCACACCGCGGCTTCAACGCGGGATTTTAGCTTCATTTTCTTCAGCATATGCTTCACGTGCACTTTGACCGTGCTTTCGGTGATGTCCAGGCGGCGGGCGATCATTTTGTTCGGCAGCCCCTGGGCAATGAGTTTGAGAATATCGCGCTCGCGCGGGGTTAACTGGCTGACGTCGCGGTCAGAGGTGGCGCGATTGGCGCGCAGGCTGGCGGCCAGGACCGGCGTTAAGGCTTCGCTGAGAACCATCTCGCCCGCCGCGGCCTGCTGCAGCGCCTTAAGCAAGTCTTCCGGCTCCATATCTTTGAGCAGATAACCATCCGCCCCGCGCTTCAGCGCCGTGACCACATCCTCTTCATGGTTCGACACGCTAAAGACGACGATGCGCCCGGAAAGCGATTTTTCCCGCAGCTTGTCGAGGGTTTCCAGACCATTCATGCCGGGCATATTCAGATCGAGCAGGATCAGGTCGGGATCGAGGGATTCGGCAAGCTCAATGCCCTGTTCACCGTTGCTGGCTTCGCCAACCACCGTGATATCGGGCGCCATGCTGACCAGCTGTTTCACGCCAGTACGCAGCATCGGATGGTCGTCGATCAGCAGGATGGATGCCGGTTCCTGATTAGTCATGGGTTTCTCCTTGAGCAGTTGTAAGCGGTTTCTCGGGAATAAAGGTGACTACAACTTCCGTGCCACCCGTCTCTCTCCGGCGAACCTGGCAATCACCGCGCAGGCTTTGGGCGCGGTCTCGCATAATAATTAAACCATAGTGGTTAGTGCGTTCGGCATTTTCCGGCACGCCGCGGCCGTTGTCGTGAACCGTGAGCTTCACCTGATTGTTGTGCTGGCTGACGGTGACCGTTACCGCCGTCGCGCCGGAATGCTTGAACACGTTGCTCAGCGCTTCACGGGCGATCTGCAGTACATGTATGGCCTGATGGGAGGGGACAAACCGCGGCGGCAGCTGGTAGTCCAGCTTCACCGGGAATCCCAGCCGGGCGCTAAATTCGTGACAGCTGGCCTCCAGCGCCGGGCGCAGGCCCGGCTCGGTCAGCTGCAGACGGAAGGTGGTCAGCAGCTCGCGAAGCTGTATCCAGGAGGTGTTCAGCTCGTTGCGGATCTGGCTGAGCAGCTGCTTGTTGCTTTCGGGCATCTCCGCATCCTGCATCTGCAGGCAGCTCACCTGCATTTTCATACAGGAGAGCGACTGGGCGATCGAGTCGTGAAGCTCGCGGGCGATGGTCGCGCGCTCTTCCATGACGATCAGCTGCTGCTGCTTTTCCTGATGCCTGTCGAGCGCCAGCGTGGCCGTTAGCTGTTCGACCAGCGTATCAACCAGCTGCTGCTGGTCGTGGCTCAGATGACGTCCGGCTGGCAGGGTTGCCAGCAGAATACCGTACTGGGTGTGGCTGTCGGTCAGGCGCCACTTCAGGGTGGTGCCGCCGGACGTCAGCGGCGGCAGGCCGCGCGGGCAAAGATGGCAGCCTTTGTCATCGCAGGACATATCCGACTGACAGGTAAATTCCTGATGATTATCTTCATCTTCCACGTCGTAGACGCGCAGCTCAAGGTCGTGAAGCAGGGTCAGATTTTGCAGACCGTTCAGCACCGGCGAGAGGCGTTCGCATAGCGGCACCTGCATGTGCAGACGACGGTTGGCCTGCCACAGGAAAGAGAGGATCTCGTTTTTCTGCTCCAGTCCGGCCGTTTTTTCCTGAACGCGCTGTTCCAGCACCGCGTAGCTCTCGGAAAGCTCTGCCGACATGGTGTTGAGCGCCTGGCCGAGCATGGCCATCTCGTTGCGCCCGCTGATGTGAGTGCGCTGGGTAAAATCGCGTGCGGTGACCGCGCGGGCCATTGCCAGCAGCTGTTTCCACGGGTTCAGCAGCCGCGCGCGGAGCCAGACGATGGTGAATATCAGCAGCAGCCCCATAAACAGCGCCATGGCGCGGTGCACCATCACCACCCGGTCGATGCGTAATTCGGTGGTTTGGTCGAAAGAGGAGACCAGCGCATCGATGCGGGAGACGAACCCCGCCACGTCCTGCGCAACGGTTTCGGTGCTGCGTGCCTGTTTCAGCCCGGGCTCCAGCTGGGTGTGCCAGTAGCCCTGAAGGGCTTTGAGCTGATATTGCTGACCGGCGCGGATGGCGGCGTTTTCCAGTTCGGGGCTGAAGACCGTGCGCTCCATCTCATCGATCAGGGGCCGATCGTCCTGCGTCAGGGGAACCGACGCCAGCAGGCGATAACTCTGCATGCGTAGCGAGCCTGCCTCGTTGATGGCATGCGCATTACCCTGTACGCCCTGTACCAGCCAGCCGGAGATCGCCATGCCGGTCACGCCGATGGCGGTGGACAGCAAAACGATAAGGGCTAGCTGATTCACGAGCGTCAGCGGAGATAAACATCTTTTTAACATAGAGGTGGCGTGCTCCTGACGTGGCCTGCTTGCAGGAATGGCGCTATTCTGGTGCATACCCTGGAGTATACCCATACCAATAAAGGATTACCCCTAAATTGCCAACGGAGTAGGGGGCTGGAGGTGGGGGTAGTCTGGAACCGTCAGTGCCGTGAAAAACCACGTCTTTTTTACCGAATTAGCCTACTCACTAAGGGTGAGGCCTTATTTTACGCCGCAAATCCTCCCACTTTTCCTTTGATTTATATCAACTTACCGCCGCCCTAAAACCCTAATGTTTGCAGCATCATTCGAGAATCAGAGGTGTCTATGAGTCACTCATCCGCTCCCGAAAGGGAAAATGGTGCCGTTATTACAGACTGGCGTCCAGAGGATCCGGCGTTCTGGCAACAGCGCGGCCATCGTGTAGCAAGCCGGAATCTGTGGATTTCCGTGCCGTGTTTGTTATTAGCGTTTTGCGTATGGATGTTATTTAGCGCGGTGGCGGTCAACCTGCCAAAAGTTGGGTTTACGTTTACGACCGATCAGCTGTTCATGCTGACCGCGCTGCCGTCGCTGTCAGGCGCGCTGCTGCGTGTGCCTTACGCGTTTATGGTGCCGGTGTTTGGCGGTCGTCGCTGGACGGCGTTCAGTACGGGCATCATGATCGTCCCCTGCGTCTGGCTCGGCTTCGCGGTGCAGGATACCTCTACGCCGTTCAGCGTGTTCGTGATTATCTCCCTGCTGTGCGGTTTTGCGGGCGCGAACTTCGCCTCCAGCATGGCGAACATCAGCTTCTTCTTCCCGAAAGCGAAGCAGGGCGGCGCGCTGGGCATTAACGGCGGTCTGGGAAATATGGGTGTGAGCGTTATGCAGCTGATTGCCCCGCTGGCGATCTCGGTCTCCATTTTTGCAGCCTTTGGCGGCGGTGGCGTTGAGCAGGCGGATGGTTCTTCCCTCTATCTGCAGAACGCCGCCTGGATATGGGTGCCTTTCCTGGTGGTCTTCACCCTCGCAGCCTGGTTCTTTATGAACGATCTGTCAGCGTCGAAGGCATCGTTGAGCGAACAGCTGCCGGTGCTGAAGCGTGGACACCTCTGGGTGATGGCGCTGCTGTATCTGGCCACCTTCGGTTCGTTTATCGGCTTCTCTGCGGGCTTCGCGATGCTGTCGAAAACGCAGTTCCCGGAGATTCAGATCCTGCACTTTGCCTTTTTCGGACCGTTTATCGGTGCCCTGGCGCGTTCGCTGGGCGGCATGGTCTCTGACCGTCTCGGAGGTACCCGCGTGACGCTGGTTAACTTCGTCGTGATGGCGGTCTTCTGCGCGCTGCTGTTCCTCACGCTGCCCGTCGACGGGCAGGGCGGTAACTTCATCGCCTTCTTCGGCGTGTTTATGGTGCTGTTCCTGACGGCCGGTTTGGGGAGCGCGTCTACCTTCCAGATGATCTCCGTGATTTTCCGTAAGCTGACGATGGATCGCGTGAAGGCGCAGGGCGGGAGCGAAGAGCAGGCCATGCGCGAGGCGGCGACGGATACGGCCGCAGCGCTGGGCTTTATCTCTGCCATCGGCGCGATTGGCGGCTTCTTTATCCCGAAAGCGTTCGGCATCTCTCTGGACCTGACCGGCTCACCGGCCGGCGCCATGAAAGTCTTCCTTGTCTTCTATATCGCCTGCGTTGTGATTACGTGGCTGGTATATGGCCGAAATACCAAGAAAAATAAGTAAGTGTGATTATCCGTTTACGCGGCCTTCGGGCCGCGTTTTTTTAGCCTGAATAATAGTTACAACATACTTACGGCTTTTACGGCAGACGCCTGCGGCGGCACTGCGATCGCCATCGCTTTGCAGGTGGGTCTACCCCTTAATACCTGAGATGTTAAATTTTGACTGGCTTTTTGTACGATAAAATAAAAATAACTATATATTTCATATTGATATGAATTTTTTGAAGATACCGCTTTGGTGGTATTTGGTGTAACCCCTCCCCGAAAAGTCCCTCCTCGTCTTGATCGTTATCAATTCTCCCCCTCTTTCAGGGCGTTACCTTCGCTGCAAATCAGCAATGTCGATTTAGAGAGCCACAGGCTCCACACAGGAGATACCCGATGAGCAAATTTTTGGACCGGTTTCGCTACTTCAAACAGAAGGGTGAAACTTTTGCCGATGGGCACGGCCAGGTTCTGGATACCAACCGGGACTGGGAAGACGGTTACCGCCAGCGCTGGCAGCATGACAAAGTCGTCCGTTCGACCCACGGCGTGAACTGTACCGGTTCATGCAGCTGGAAGATTTTCGTTAAAAACGGTCTGGTGACCTGGGAAATGCAGCAGACCGACTATCCGCGCACCCGCCCGGATATGCCAAACCACGAACCGCGCGGCTGCCCGCGCGGTGCCAGCTACTCCTGGTATCTCTACAGCGCTAACCGTCTGAAATACCCGCTGATGCGCAAGCGTCTGATGAAAATGTGGCGTGAGGCGAAAGTGCAGCACAGCGATCCGGTGGATGCCTGGGCTTCCATCATCGAAGACGCGGACAAAGCAAAAAGCTTCAAGCAGGCTCGCGGTCGCGGCGGTTTTGTTCGCTCCTCATGGAAAGAAGTGAACGAGCTGATTGCCGCCTCCAACGTCTACACCGTCAAAACCTACGGTCCTGACCGCGTGGCGGGCTTCTCGCCAATTCCGGCGATGTCGATGGTCTCTTACGCCTCCGGGGCGCGCTATCTGTCGCTGATCGGCGGTACCTGCCTGAGCTTCTACGACTGGTACTGCGACCTGCCGCCTGCGTCTCCGCAGACCTGGGGCGAGCAGACCGACGTGCCGGAGTCCGCGGACTGGTATAACTCCAGCTACATCATCGCCTGGGGCTCTAACGTTCCTCAGACGCGTACGCCGGACGCGCATTTCTTCACCGAAGTCCGTTACAAAGGCACCAAAACCGTGGCGGTGACCCCTGACTACGCGGAAATCGCCAAGCTTTGCGATCTGTGGCTGGCGCCGAAACAGGGTACCGACGCCGCGATGGCGATGGCGATGGGCCACGTCATGCTGCGTGAATTCCATCTTGATAAGCCAAGCCAGTACTTCACCGACTACGTTCGCCGCTACACCGACATGCCGATGCTGGTCATGCTGGAAGAGCGTGAGGGCTACTATGCCGCGGGCCGCACGCTGCGCGCAGCCGATCTGGTGGATTCGCTGGGCCAGGAAAACAACCCTGAGTGGAAAACCGTTGCGTACAACAGCAACGGCGAGCTGGTGGCGCCAAACGGCTCAATCGGCTTCCGCTGGGGCGAGAAGGGCAAGTGGAACCTTGAGCAACGCAACGGCACCACCGGCGAAGAGACGGAGCTGCGCCTGAGCATGCTGGGCAGCCAGGACGAGATCGCCGAGGTCGGGTTCCCGTACTTCGGCGGTGAAGGTTCAGAGCACTTCAACAAGGTTGAACTGAAAAACGTTCTGATGCACAAACTGCCGGTTAAACGCCTGCAGCTGGCCGACGGCTCTACCGCACTGGTCACCACCGTTTATGACCTGACCATGGCGAACTACGGTCTGGAGCGCGGTCTGGGCGATGAAAACTGCGCAACCGGCTATGACGACGTGAAGGCCTACACCCCGGCCTGGGCGGAACAGATTACCGGCGTGCCACGCGCGCACATTACCCGTATCGCACGTGAGTTTGCAGAAAACGCGGACAAGACGCACGGTCGTTCCATGATCATCGTCGGTGCGGGTCTGAACCACTGGTATCACCTCGATATGAACTATCGCGGTCTGATCAACATGCTGATTTTCTGCGGCTGCGTTGGCCAGAGCGGTGGCGGCTGGGCACACTACGTCGGCCAGGAAAAACTGCGTCCGCAGACCGGCTGGCAGCCGCTGGCGTTTGCCCTCGACTGGCAGCGTCCGCCACGCCACATGAACAGCACCTCCTACTTCTATAACCACTCCAGCCAGTGGCGCTACGAAACGGTTACCGCGCAGGAGCTGCTGTCGCCGATGGCGGATAAATCCCGCTACAGCGGCCACCTGATTGACTTCAACGTGCGTGCGGAACGCATGGGCTGGCTGCCGTCGGCGCCGCAGCTGGGCACTAACCCGCTGCGCATTGCGGAAGCGGCGAAGCAGGCGGGCATGTCTCCGGTGGATTACACCGTGAAGTCCCTGAAGGATGGCTCAATCCGCTTCGCGGCTGAACAGCCGGAGAACGGTAAAAACCATCCGCGCAACCTGTTCATCTGGCGCTCCAACCTGCTGGGCTCGTCCGGTAAAGGCCACGAGTACATGCTGAAATACCTGCTCGGTACCGAAAACGGTATCCAGGGGAAAGATCTCGGCAAGCAGGGCGGCGTGAAGCCGGAAGAGGTGGAGTGGAAAGACAACGGTCTCGACGGCAAGCTGGACCTGGTGGTGACGCTCGACTTCCGTCTGTCCAGTACCTGCCTGTACTCCGACATCGTGCTGCCAACCGCGACCTGGTACGAAAAAGATGACATGAATACCTCGGATATGCATCCGTTTATTCATCCGCTGTCTGCGGCCGTTGACCCGGCGTGGGAATCGAAAAGCGACTGGGATATCTACAAAGACATCGCGAAGAAATTCTCGGAAGTCTGCGTAGGGCACCTCGGCAAAGAGACCGACGTGGTGACGCTGCCAATCCAGCACGACTCCGCCGCCGAACTGGCGCAGCCGCTGGACGTGAAGGACTGGAAAAAAGGCGAATGCGACCTGATCCCGGGCGTGACCGCGCCGCACATTATTCCGGTTGAACGCGACTACCCTGCAACCTACGAGCGCTTTACCTCTATCGGCCCGCTGATGGAGAAAATCGGTAACGGCGGGAAGGGGATCGCCTGGAACACCCAGAGCGAAATGGATCTGCTGCGCAAGCTCAACTACACCAAAGCGGACGGCCCGGCGAAAGGCCAGCCTATGCTGAACACGGCGATTGATGCGGCAGAGATGATCCTGACCCTGGCCCCGGAAACCAACGGCCACGTTGCCGTCAAAGCCTGGGCGGCGCTGAGCGAGTTCACCGGTCGCGACCATACGCACCTGGCGACGAATAAAGAGGAAGAGAAAATCCGCTTCCGCGATATTCAGGCGCAGCCGCGCAAGATTATCTCCAGCCCGACCTGGTCTGGCCTGGAAGATGAGCATGTGTCCTATAACGCGGGCTACACCAACGTTCACGAGCTGATCCCATGGCGCACCCTGTCAGGCCGTCAGTCGCTCTATCAGGATCACCAGTGGATGCGCGACTTCGGTGAAAGCCTGCTGGTTTACCGTCCGCCAATCGACACCCGCTCCGTGAAAGCGGTGATGGGCGCGAAATCGAACGGTAACCCAGAGAAGGCGCTGAACTTCCTGACGCCGCACCAGAAGTGGGGTATCCACTCCACCTACAGCGACAACCTGCTGATGCTGACCCTGTCGCGCGGCGGTCCGATTGTCTGGATGAGCGAAACGGACGCCAAAGATCTGGGTATTGAAGATAACGACTGGATCGAAGTGTTCAACAGCAACGGTGCCCTGACGGCGCGTGCGGTGGTGAGCCAGCGCGTACCTGCCGGGATGACCATGATGTACCACGCGCAGGAACGTATCGTTAACCTGCCGGGGTCAGAAATTACCGAGCAGCGCGGTGGGATCCACAACTCCGTGACCCGCATTACGCCGAAGCCGACCCACATGATCGGTGGCTATGCGCAGCTGGCCTACGGCTTTAACTACTACGGCACCGTAGGATCGAACCGCGATGAGTTCGTGGTGGTACGTAAGATGAAGAACATTAACTGGTTAGACGGCGAAGGTAATGACCAGGTACAGGAGAGCGTAAAATGAAAATTCGTTCACAAGTCGGCATGGTGCTGAATCTGGATAAATGCATCGGCTGTCATACCTGCTCGGTCACCTGTAAAAACGTCTGGACCAGCCGCGAAGGTATGGAGTACGCCTGGTTCAACAACGTCGAAAGCAAGCCGGGTACCGGCTTCCCGACCGACTGGGAAAACCAGGAGAAGTGGAAGGGCGGCTGGATCCGTAAAATCAACGGCAAGCTGCAGCCGCGCATGGGCAACCGCGCGATGCTGCTGGGTAAAATCTTCGCTAACCCGCACCTGCCGGGCATCGACGATTACTACGAGCCGTTTGACTACGACTACCAGAACCTGCACAACGCGCCGGAAAGCAAGCACCAGCCGATCGCCCGTCCTCGCTCGCTGATCACCGGTCAGCGCATGGACAAGATCACCAGCGGTCCAAACTGGGAAGAGATTCTGGGCGGCGAGTTCGAGAAACGCGCCAAAGACCAGAACTTCGAGAACATGCAGAAGGCGATGTACGGCCAGTTCGAAAACACCTTCATGATGTATCTGCCGCGCCTGTGCGAGCACTGTCTCAACCCGGCGTGCGTGGCGACCTGCCCGAGCGGCGCCATCTACAAGCGTGAAGAAGACGGCATCGTGCTGATCGACCAGGACAAGTGCCGCGGCTGGCGTATGTGCATCACCGGCTGCCCGTACAAAAAAATCTACTTCAACTGGAAGAGCGGTAAGTCAGAGAAGTGCATCTTCTGCTACCCGCGTATCGAAGCCGGGATGCCAACCGTCTGCTCAGAAAGCTGCGTAGGCCGTATTCGCTACCTCGGCGTGCTGCTGTATGACGCGGACGCGATTGAAAACGCCGCGAGCACCGAGCACGAGAAAGATCTGTATCAGCGTCAGCTTGACGTGTTCCTCGACCCGAACGATCCGAAGGTGATTGAGCAGGCGCTGAAAGACGGCGTGCCGCAGAGCGTGATTGACGCGGCGCAGCAGTCACCGGTGTACAAAATGGCAATGGACTGGAAGCTGGCCCTGCCGCTGCATCCGGAATATCGCACGCTGCCGATGGTCTGGTACGTGCCGCCGCTGTCGCCGATTCAGTCCGCGGCTGACGCGGGCGAACTGGGCAGCAACGGCATCCTGCCGGACGTGGAAAGCCTGCGTATTCCGGTTCAGTACCTGGCGAACCTGTTGACCGCAGGGGACACCCAGCCGGTCCTGCTCGCGCTGAAGCGTATGCTGGCGATGCGTCACTTTAAACGTGCGGAAACCGTAGACGGCGTGATCGATACTCGCGCGCTGGAAGAGGTCGGTCTGACCGAAGCGCAGGCGCAGGAGATGTACCGCTATCTGGCGATTGCCAACTACGAAGACCGTTTCGTGGTGCCGAGCAGCCACCGCGAGCTGGCCCGCGAAGCCTTCCCGGAAAAAAATGGCTGTGGCTTTACCTTTGGCGACGGCTGCCACGGGTCAGACAGCAAATTCAACCTGTTCAACAGCCGCCGCATCGATGCCATGGATGTGACCAGCAAAACGGAGCCGCACCAATGATTGAACTCGTCATTGTTTCGCGTCTGCTCGAGTACCCGGATGCTGCGCTTGCGCAGCATCAGCAGGAACTCTTTGATGCACTCGCGTCATCTGAAAACCTGGATAAAGACGATGCCCAGCGGCTTGGCGTTTTCCTCCGCGATCTGCTGGCGCGCGACCTTCTGGATGCCCAGTCGGACTACAGTCAGCTGTTTGACCGGGGTCGTGCGACCTCGCTGCTGCTGTTTGAACACGTGCACGGTGAATCCCGTGACCGCGGTCAGGCGATGGTCGACCTGATGGCCCAGTACGAACAGCACGGCCTGCAGCTCGACAGCCGCGAGCTGCCGGATCATCTGCCGCTGTATCTGGAGTACCTGGCGCAGCTGCCGAAAGAAGAGGCGCTGGGCGGTCTGCAGGACATCGCGCCGATCCTGGCGCTGCTCGGCGCGCGTCTTCAGCAGCGCGAGAGCCGCTATGCGGTGCTGTTCGATCTGCTGGTGAAGCTGGCCAACGCCTCGGTCGACAGTGAAAAAGTGGCGGAGAAAATCGCGGATGAAGCCCGCGATGATACGCCACAAGCGCTGGATGCGGTCTGGGAAGAAGAGCAGGTTAAATTCTTTGCTGACCAGAACTGCGGCGAGTCTGAAATCTCCGCTCACCAGCGTCGTTTTGCCGGCGCGGTTGCCCCGCAATATTTGAATATCTCTAACGGAGGACGGCACTAATGCACTTCCTGAATATGTTCTTCTTTGACATTTACCCGTATATCGCGGGCACCGTGTTCCTGGTGGGAAGCTGGCTGCGTTACGACTACGGCCAGTACACCTGGCGTGCCGCCTCCAGCCAGATGCTGGATCGCAGAGGGATGCATGTGGGCTCTAACCTGTTCCACATCGGTATTCTGGGGATTTTTGCCGGTCACTTCCTGGGGATGCTGACGCCGCACTGGATGTATGAAGCGTGGCTACCGATTGAGGTGAAGCAGAAGATGGCGATGATCGCCGGCGGTGCCTGCGGCGTGATGACTCTGGTGGGTGGCCTGTTGCTGCTGAAACGTCGTCTGTTTAGCCCGCGCGTGCGTGCCACTACCACCGCAGCGGACATCCTGATCCTCTCCCTGCTGATGGTGCAGTGCGCGCTGGGCCTGCTGACCATTCCATTCTCGGCGCAGCACATGGACGGCAGCGAAATGATGAAGCTGGTCGGCTGGGCGCAGTCCGTGGTGACGTTCCACGGCGGAGCCTCCGCGCACCTGGACGGCGTGGCGTTTATCTTCCGCGTTCACCTTGTGCTGGGGATGACGCTGTTTGTGCTGTTCCCGTTCTCACGTCTGGTGCATATCTGGAGCGCGCCGGTGGAGTACCTGACGCGCAAATACCAGATTGTGCGCGCCCGTCGCTAATTCGCCGTTTTGATACCAACCCCGCACTCGCGGGGTTTTTTTTCGCCCCAGCCCAGGTTGTTGCCCGCTGCCGCAAACAGGATCAGCGCGCCGCCCGCGAGCTGCGTCAGGTTCAGCGAGTGTCCGAACACCAGATTATCGACAACGATCGCCACCACCGGATAGATAAACGACAGGGAGCCGGTAATGGGCGTAGGCAGCTTCTGGATCGCGCTGTAGAGCAGCTGGTACATAATGCCGGTATGGACGATGCCCAGCGTCAGCAGAGTCGGCCAGGGAAAATCACCTGAAAATGACGGCATGCTGGCAAACGGCAAAAGCATCACGACGCCCGTCAGCACCTGGATAAAGGCAATATGCTGCGGTGCAACGGATCTGAGCTTGCGGGCAATAATAGCCGTGACCGCATAGAAGAAAGCCGCGGCCATCGCCAGGCCGATTCCGGCGAGCCATTCACTGCCGTGCGCGCCGGTCAGCTCGCTGGAGAGCAAGATCACCACGCCGCCGAAGGCGAGGAACAGCCAGCCCCATTTCACGAGGCTGACGCGTTCACCTAAAAACATTCCCATCAGGACCAGCATAAACGGCTGGGTGTTATAGATCACGGTAGAAAGACCAATCGAGATCCGCTCATAGGCCGCGAAGAGCAGCAGCCAGTTCACCACGAGCGCTACGCCGCCGAGAATGGCCAGCAGCAGCGTGGTGCGGGTGAGGGGACTGAAGGGCTTTTGACTTACCCGGATAAAAATAAAAAGCGCCATTGCCCCGATAAGACAGCGCCAGAACACCACCTCCGTCACCGGCAGACCGCTGAGTAAAACAAACGCACCGATAGAGCCGGAAATTAACATCGCCAGGCTCATTTGCCAGACGCCTTTATGGAAATCACGCATCATCCACCTCCTGATTGTATGACGCTATTGTCGAAAATCGCTGTCGGGTTTTACAGGGATGAGATAAGGTGAAATGCAGTGATGACTTTTTAAAATTAGGTGAAAACGATGGAATGCCTTCTCGATGATATCGATCGACAAATTTTAGCCTGTCTGGTCGAAGATGCGCGCATGTCTTTGAAGGTGCTCAGCGGACGCATCGGTTTGACTTCCCCCAGTACGGCAGAACGCCTGAAGAGGCTGGAAGAACGCGGTGTGATTCAGGGGTATGGCGCACGGGTGAATCTGGCGGCGCTGGGATATACGCTGCAGGCGCTGGTGCGCGTGCGGCCTTTGCCGGGGTTGTTGCATAAGGTGGATAAATACATTCAGGCGATGCCGGAGTGTATTGAGAGCGACAAAGTCACCGGGGAAGATTGCTTTGTGATTAGGCTGGTGGTGCGATCGATAGAGCAGCTGGATGGGTTGCTGGACGGCCTGGCGGAGCATGCCCAGTGCAATACGTCGATTGTGAAAAGTTCGCCGGTGAAGCGCCGTTTGCCGCCGATGTAGGCTTCTGGCTTCTGGCTTCTGTCGCCGGGTGGCGGCTGCGCCTTACCCGGCCTAGAACAACGGATTCGGTTCAGTTTTATAATGATTTTTGGATTATTTGGAAGTGATGGTGGTGGGGGAAGGATTCGAACCTTCGAAGTCGATGACGGCAGATTTACAGTCTGCTCCCTTTGGCCGCTCGGGAACCCCACCAGGGGTAATTCAAATTTTGAGGTCGTGCTGAGAGATGGTGGTGGGGGAAGGATTCGAACCTTCGAAGTCGATGACGGCAGATTTACAGTCTGCTCCCTTTGGCCGCTCGGGAACCCCACCACGGGGTAATGCTTTTTACTGGCCTGCTTCCTGCTGGAAGCGGGGCGCATCATATCAAATGAGACGCCCCTGTAAAGCATTCCTTTAGGGAAATGAAGCTGTTTGCCTGCTTTTTATCCGTAAAGGCGCAAAGCTAATCAATTCATTTTCCGAAAGATTAAAGAATGATGGTTCTGTTGCCGTAGACAAAGACACGCTGCGCCAGCACCTGATACAGCGCACGACTCAGCACGTTCTTCTCAACGTCACGCCCTGCACGCATCATGTCCTCGGCCGTGTAGGTGTGGTCCACGTGAATCACGTCCTGCATGATGATTGGACCTTCGTCCAGGTTGTCATTCACGTAGTGTGCGGTTGCACCGATGATCTTCACGCCGCGCTCGTACGCCTGGTGGTAGGGACGCGCGCCAATAAAGGCTGGCAGGAACGAGTGGTGAATGTTGATGATCTTGTTCGGGAAACGCGCCACGAAGGATGGCGTTAACACGCGCATGTATTTCGCCAGCACCACGTAGTCCGGGTTATGCGCTTCAATGGCCTGGGCCATCAGATCGTCGTGTTCTTCACGGGTATGACCTTCGTGGCTAACCAGCTCGAACGGAATATCAAAACGCTCGACCAGCGTGCGCAGCGTCTCATGGTTGCCAATAACGGCAGCTATTTCCACGTCCAGACCGCCGTAGTTTGCTTTCATCAGCAGGTCGCCCAGACAGTGTGCTTCTTTGGTCACCAGGATCACGATGCGGCGTCGACCCGCTGGGGTCAGTTCGCGCACGGATCCTTCCGGAAGCGCGCTGTCGAGATCGGCAAGCAGGGTGGTGTCGTTGAAAATACCTTCGAGTTCGGTACGCATAAAGAAGCGGCCGGTACGGTGGTCAACGAACTCGTTGTTCTGCACGATATTCAGTTCATGCTTGTAGCAAATGTTGGTAATTCGTGCGATCAGTCCTTTTTGATCGGGACAGATGGTGCGCAGAACTTTACGTTGTAATGATTGCATCGCCGGGAAATCCTGTTTGTATTTGCGAAGTCTGGGTTGTCAGGCATTACTGCCCGCAACACTTTTTAAATTTTTTACCTGAACCACACGGGCAGGGATCGTTACGACCAAACTGTGGGCGCGTTCCGTCAATATAATACCACTGCCCGCTTTCCTTTAAGAACCGGGAACGCTCGATAATGGCTCCAGGTTTATTATTCTCGGTAAAGCGGGCAACGAAGCTGACGTAACCTTCATCAACATGGCTGCCCGTTGAGGATTCATAGACGGTAAGGCCGAGCCACTGCGTGTTCGCGAAGCCGGCTTTGATGTCCTGTCTGAATTCGTCAGCGTGGCAGGAGGGATGCCAGGTTTTAATCAGGTAGTCTGCGTCTTTGATCACAAAAGCAGTGTAACGTGAACGCATGAGGTGTGACGGGTCTGGTGCAACCTGATCGCCAGACAGATATCGCTGGCAACATAGGCTATACTCCAGAGCGCTACCACAAGGGCAGAGTTGAGACACGATTCTCTTCCTGGAACAAATAATAAAGGCGTAAAACGCTTCGGGTAGCACTATGTTAACTGAGCTGTTGCGTTGACGCTATGTCAGGAATCCAGGGGAAGTAAAACAGGGCTAATGAGAAAGGTTAAAATTGGACTGGCGCTGGGCTCAGGTGCAGCCCGGGGATGGTCACACATCGGCGTGATTAATGCCTTAAACAAGATGGGCATTAACGTAGATATTGTCGCAGGTTGTTCAATAGGATCGCTTGTCGGCTCCGCTTACGCATGCGGGAAGCTTCCGGAACTCGAGACCTGGGTGCGCTCCTTCAGCTACTGGGACGTCCTGCGTTTGATGGACCTCTCGTGGCAGCGTGGTGGGCTGTTGCGCGGCGAACGCGTCTTTAACCAGTTCCGCCAGGTTATGCCCCTCGAAGACTTCACTGATTGTCAGATGCCCTTCGGCGCCGTCGCGACGAACCTCAGCACGGGGCGCGAACTGTGGCTAACCGAAGGGGATATCCATCTTGCCGTGCGCGCCTCCTGCAGCATGCCGGGGCTCATGGCGCCTGTCCCACACAACGGTTACTGGCTTGTCGACGGTGGCGTTGTAAACCCGGTTCCCATCTCTCTGACCCGTGCAATGGGGGCGGATATCGTGATTGCCGTCGACCTGCAGCACGACGCCCACCTGATGCAACAGGACCTCATGCCGGTCAATCTCCAGAGCGAAGATGCTGAGGGCGAGAAACTGGCCTGGCATGAGCGCCTGCGCGGCAGAATCGGGCGCATGGCCGCGCGACGCTCGGTTGCCGCGCCGACGGCGATAGAAATCATGACCACGTCAATCCAGGTTCTGGAGAACCGCCTTAAGCGCAATCGTATGGCTGGCGACCCGCCAGATATTCTTATTCAGCCTTACTGTCCGCAAATCTCTACTCTTGATTTCCATCGGGCTGAGGCCGCCATCGCAGCGGGCTCGTTAGCCGTCGAAAAGAAAATGGATGAATTGTTGCCTTTTGTGCAAACAGCACGTTAAGCACCTTTTTTTGACTACTTCAGCAAAATCTGACAGGCGATAGTGCCGATCGCATGCCACTATTTAGTTACTGTCAGCCAGGGGAGGAACCATGACGCAGCCATTGGCCGGAAAACACATTTTGATTGTAGAAGACGAGCCCGTTTTCCGATCGCTACTGGATTCGTGGTTATCCTCGCTGGGAGCAATCACTTCACTCGCTGAAGATGGTATCGACGCCCTGGAAAAAATGATCAGTATTACGCCCGATTTGATGATTTGCGACATTGAGATGCCGCGCATGAATGGGCTGAAGCTGGTTGAACATCTGCGTAACGAAGGCAACCAGACGCCGATTCTGGTGATCTCTGCCACAGAGAATATGGCGGATATTGCCAAAGCATTGCGTCTTGGCGTCCAGGATATTCTGCTTAAGCCGGTCAAGGATCTGAACCGGCTGCGAGAAACGGTCTTAGCGTGCCTTTATCCGAATATGTTTAATTCCCGGGTAGAGGAAGAGGAGCGTCTTTTCCAGGACTGGGATGCCCTGGTGAGTGATCCTCCTGCTGCGGCGAAACTGTTGCAAGAACTTCAGCCGCCCGTACAGCAAACTATTTCACACTGCCGCGTAAATTATCGCCAGCTGGTGGCGGCTGACCAGCCGGGACTGGTGCTGGATATCGCACCATTATCTGATTCCGACCTTGCGTTTTATTCTCTGGATGTCACCCGTGCGGGGGATAATGGCGTATTAGCCGCGTTGCTTCTTCGCGCGCTATTTAATGGTTTGCTGCAGGAACAGTTATCGCATCAGGGACAACGACTGCCGGAGTTAGGCAGTTTGCTCAAACAGGTAAACCAGCTTTTTCGTCAGGCTAATTTGCCCGGACAGTTCCCGCTGCTGGTCGGTTATTACCACAGCGGTTTAAAGAATCTGATCCTCGTCTCAGCGGGTCTCAACGCTTCACTGAATACCGGTGAACATCATATTGAGGTGAGTAACGGTGTGCCGCTTGGGACATTGGGTACGGCGTATCTTAATCAAATTAGCCACCGCTGTTCCTCCTGGCAGTGCCAAATTTGGGGCGCCGGGGGACGGCTACGCTTAATGTTGTCCACGGAATAAGCAATTGGATCTTAATTTTAAGATTGCTTTACCTGTGTTTTACGGGGAGTGCTACTATCCCTGCCCAGTTTCATGCGTATTTATCCTAATTGATCGGCAACGCGTTCTTTTCAGACCCGAACTGCGGGGCGAGGCTGATATACTCAACGCGTTATTTATTGCATAAAAGTTCAAAACTTGAACAGCTCAGGAGAATTTGAATGGCTGCCCTAAATTCGAAAGTCAGAAAGGCCGTCATCCCGGTAGCGGGATTGGGGACCAGGATGTTACCAGCAACTAAGGCAATTCCTAAAGAGATGCTGCCTCTGGTTGATAAGCCATTAATCCAGTATGTCGTTAATGAATGTATCGCAGCCGGCATCACTGAAATTGTGCTGGTTACGCATTCATCAAAAAACTCTATCGAAAACCATTTCGATACAAGCTTTGAACTTGAAGCCATGCTGGAAAAGCGTGTTAAGCGTCAGCTGTTAGAAGAAGTTCAGTCTATTTGCCCGCCACACGTTACCATTATGCAGGTTCGTCAGGGCCTGGCTAAAGGTCTGGGCCACGCTGTTATGTGCGCACATCCTGTTGTAGGTGATGAGCCTGTAGCGGTAATTCTGCCTGACGTAATTCTTGACGAATACGAATCCGATCTTTCTCAGGATAACCTTGCTGAGATGATCAAACGTTTCGACGAAACCGGCAGCAGCCAGATCATGGTTGAGCCTGTTGAAGACGTGACGGCATACGGTGTGGTTGACTGCAAAGGCGTTAACCTTGAGCCGGGCGAAAGTGTGCCAATGGTTGGCGTAGTAGAGAAGCCTAAAGCCGACGTAGCGCCTTCAAACCTGGCCGTTGTAGGTCGCTATGTCCTGAGCGCTGAAATCTGGCCTCTGCTGGCGAAAACGCCTCCAGGAGCGGGTGATGAGATTCAGCTGACGGATGCGATTGATATGCTGATCGAGAAAGAGACCGTTGAGGCTTACCATATGAAAGGTAAGAGCCATGACTGCGGTAATAAGCTTGGTTATATGCAGGCGTTCGTTGAATATGGTATTCGGCACAATACTCTTGGTGAAGAATTTAAAACCTGGCTCAAAGAGAGCGTAGGTATTAAGAAATAAGCCACGGTTACATATGTCCGAAACCGGTGAGGCGCTGCCCACCGGTTTTTTTATGCCCTAAACACTTCTCAAACCTGTCTCTAAGTACAGTTATTAAAATTGCCAAATAATGCTTTATGACAGAGTGTAAGGGGATGTTTGCGACAAATTTAGGTTAAAAAAAATCCCGCATTACGCGGGATTTTTCTGAATACGGTTGGATTAATCCTTGATCAGGAAGTCGTCCAGCTGTTTACCTTGTTCGTCCATGGCTTTCTTGATAACAGCAGGAGTGCGGCCCTGGCCAGTCCAGGTTTTAGTTTCGCCGTTCTCGTCAACGTAGCTATATTTAGCAGGACGAGCAGCACGCTTGGCTTTAGTACCGGTTTTAGCTGCAGCCATGCTGTTCAGCAATTCATTTGGATCGATACCATCAGCAATCAGCATTTCACGATATTGCTGCAGTTTACGAGTACGTTCTTCGATTTCAGCAGCAGCTGCGCTTTCTTCTTCACGACGTTCATTAACTACAACTTCTAATTTTTCCAGCATTTCTTCAAGCGTTTCGAGGGTGCATTCTCTTGCCTGCGCACGAAGAGTACGGATGTTGTTCAGAATTTTAAGTGCTTCGCTCATTGTAGTAATCTCAAACTTATAATGGGGGGTGGTTTGTTGACCTAATAATAGAGCCATAAATTCAGTTGTGCAATAGCCAGGAATGTAAGGAATTCAAAAAATACTAAATAATGCCGCTATTATTAATTACGCTAACTTAAATTTCATCACCCAACAGTCTCGTTTGTTATCAGCTAACCCGGCTGGACCCGGTCGATTGCATCTTTTTTTTGTGACATTTACCGCAGGAATTATAGTTGCGGCGGAGAAATATCAGCCTTTTGTATTAGTTCCCCACCGTGATGTTAAGACTGTAATAGTTAATAAATAGTGAATTTTAAAGAACGGGGATTCCACTATAAAAAGCAGTGTTATGTTTGGCTGAACATATAACATATTGGCCGGGCAGAAGGAGTTTACTTCATGTTTTAACGGGCTATTTTCATGAAAAGAAGGTCGTGAACTCCACGCTGAAACGCTTCTTCTGTGTGCTGCATCGCTGATGACCAGACAAATTATGGTACAATGAATCATCGGGAATATTACACATTGATTAGGGTTTTACGGCCAATGGCACAACTTTATTTCTACTATTCGGCAATGAATGCCGGGAAATCCACCGCGTTGCTGCAATCCTCGTACAATTACCAGGAGCGTGGGATGCGTACCGTTGTTTATACGGCTGAAATTGACGATCGCTTTGGCGCAGGGAAGGTGAGTTCCAGAATAGGGCTCTCGTCGCCTGCCAGACTGTTTAACCCGAAAACCGATCTGTTTGAGGACATTCGTACAGAACATGCTTTGCAGCCCATTCACTGTGTTCTGGTAGATGAGAGCCAGTTTCTGACGCGTGAACAGGTTCATGCCCTTTCAGAGGTGGTCGATGAGCTCGATATTCCCGTGCTGTGTTACGGCCTGCGTACGGATTTCCGCGGTGAGCTCTTTGCTGGTAGCCAGTATTTGCTCGCCTGGTCGGATAAGCTTGTCGAATTGAAAACAATCTGCTTCTGCGGTCGCAAAGCCAGCATGGTGCTTCGTCTCGACCAGGCCGGGAAACCTTATGCAGATGGCGAGCAGGTGGTGATAGGCGGTAATGAACGCTATGTTTCAGTCTGTCGTAAACATTATAAAGAAGCGTTGTCTGTAGGCTCGCTGACGGCGATTCAACACGACAACAGGAAATAATGCCGGCCTTGTTATACAGACATAAAAAAACCCGCCATAAAGGCGGGCTTTTTCTTATGCTCTCAATTAAGCGCTTTTCTTCGCTTTCTTGTCAGCTTTGATGACAGGAACTTCTGTTTTCACAGCGGCAACGTCACCTTCTTTGAACTCACGACCGTAGAAGGTATCCAGCAGAATCTGTTTCAGCTCGGAGATCAGTGGGTAGCGCGGGTTAGCACCAGTACACTGGTCATCGAATGCATCTTCAGACAGCTTATCTACATGAGCGAGGAAGTCAGCTTCCTGAACGCCTGCTTCACGGATAGATTTTGGAATACCCAGCTCAGCTTTCAGGCTTTCCAGCCATGCCAGCAGTTTCTCAATTTTCGCAGCAGTGCGGTCACCCGGTGCGCTCAGACCAAGGTGGTCTGCGATTTCAGCGTAACGACGACGCGCTTGCGGACGGTCGTACTGGCTGAAAGCAGTCTGCTTGGTTGGGTTGTCGTTAGCGTTATAACGGATAACGTTGCTGATCAACAGGGCGTTCGCCAGACCGTGAGGAATGTGGAACTGTGAACCCAGTTTGTGCGCCATAGAGTGGCAAACACCCAGGAAGGCGTTCGCAAACGCGATACCGGCGATAGTAGCTGCACTGTGAACGCGTTCACGTGCTACCGGGTTTTTAGACCCTTCGTTGTAGGACGCTGGCAGGTTTTCCTTCAGCAGTTTCAGCGCCTGCAGAGCCTGACCGTCAGAGAACTCAGATGCCAGCACAGAAACATAAGCTTCCAGGGCGTGAGTCACCGCATCCAGACCACCGAACGCACACAGTGATTTCGGCATCTCCATGACCAGGTTCGCATCAACGATAGCCATGTCTGGGGTCAGTGCATAGTCAGCCAGTGGATATTTCTGACCTGTTGCATCGTCCGTTACTACTGCGAATGGCGTAACTTCTGAACCGGTACCGGAAGTGGTGGTTACCGCGATCATTTTCGCTTTTACGCCCATTTTCGGGAACTTGTAGATACGTTTACGGATGTCCATAAAGCGCAGCGCCAGTTCTTCGAAGTGGGTTTCAGGATGCTCGTACATGACCCACATGATTTTCGCGGCGTCCATTGGGGAACCGCCACCCAGTGCGATAATCACATCTGGTTTGAAGGAGTTAGCCAGCTCAGCACCTTTACGCACAACGCTCAGGGTAGGGTCAGCTTCAACTTCAAAGAACACTTCAGTTTCAACGCCAGCCGCTTTCAGTACAGAGGTGATCTGGTCAGCGTAGCCGTTGTTGAACAGGAAACGGTCAGTCACGATGAGCGCACGTTTGTGGCCATCAGTAATCACTTCATCCAGCGCGATTGGCAGTGAGCCACGGCGGAAGTAGATAGATTTCGGAAGTTTGTGCCACAACATGTTTTCAGCTCGCTTAGCAACGGTTTTCTTGTTGATCAGGTGTTTTGGACCAACGTTTTCAGAGATGGAGTTACCACCCCAGGAACCACAACCCAGAGTCAGGGAAGGTGCGAGTTTAAAGTTGTACAGGTCACCGATACCACCCTGAGAAGCAGGGGTGTTAATCAGGATACGTGCAGTTTTCATCATCTGACCGAAGTGGGCAACGCGTTCTGGCTGGTTGTCCTGGTCGGTGTACAGACAAGACGTGTGACCGATACCGCCCATGGCAACCAGTTTCTCGGCTTTCTCTACCGCGTCTTCGAAATCTTTCGCACGGTACATGGCAAGCGTTGGAGACAGTTTTTCATGTGCAAACGGCTCGCTTTCGTCGACAACTTTCACTTCACCGATCAGGATTTTGGTTGTTGCCGGAACGGTAAAGCCTGCGAGTTCAGCAATTTTGTACGCTGGCTGACCCACGATAGCGGCGTTAAGTGCGCCATTTTTCAGGATGATGTCCTGAACCGCTTTCAGCTCTTTGCCCTGCAGCAGGTAGCCGCCGTGGCTGGCGAAACGTTCACGAACTGCGTCGTACACGGAATCAACAACAACAACAGACTGTTCAGATGCACAGATCACGCCGTTATCGAAGGTTTTAGACATCAGTACAGACGCAACGGCACGTTTGATGTCAGCGGTTTCGTCGATAACAACAGGGGTGTTACCTGCGCCCACACCGATCGCTGGTTTACCGGAGCTGTATGCGGCTTTAACCATGCCAGGACCACCGGTCGCCAGGATCAGGTTAATGTCCGGGTGATGCATCAGCGCATTGGAGAGCTCAACGGAAGGTTGGTCGATCCAGCCAATCAGATCTTTTGGTGCGCCAGCAGCGATCGCCGCCTGCAGGACAATATCTGCCGCTTTGTTGGTCGCGTCTTTCGCACGTGGGTGTGGAGAGAAGATGATTGCGTTACGAGTCTTCAGGCTAATCAGTGATTTGAAGATAGCTGTAGACGTTGGGTTAGTTGTCGGAACAATACCGCAGATGATGCCGATAGGTTCAGCGATGGTGATGGTACCGAAGGTGTCGTCTTCGGACAGCACGCCACAGGTTTTCTCATCTTTATAGGCGTTGTAGATATACTCGGAAGCAAAGTGGTTTTTAATCACTTTATCTTCCACGATACCCATGCCGGATTCGGCAACGGCCATTTTAGCGAGAGGGATTCGAGCATCTGCAGCAGCCAGTGCGGCCGCGCGGAAGATTTTGTCAACCTGTTCTTGGGTGAAATTGGCATATTCACGCTGGGCTTTTTTAACGCGCTCGACGAGGGCGTTCAGTTCAGCGATATTAGTAACAGCCATAATGCTCTCCTGATAATGTTTAAACTCTTTTAGTAAACCAGCGCTCGATACGTCACACAGTATAGACAGAGCCGATACGACTTGCGTAACACAAAGTAAAACAAAGAGTTACTTTCTGCGTCAGCACACTAATTTACTAAAAGAGCCTTACCTTAGCATCATCCCTTTTTGTCAGGTGATCTCCCTGGGGGCGTAACCAAGATTACTCACTTCTGAGTACGGAAATCATGATCTGCGTCAATTTTCCCCCAAGCTGATACCTTTCAGCAGGGTTATTTCGTTGAGGTTTTTCAAGTGTTAAATAATTACGTAAGTAATGGAAGTGGCACTGCCATTGATTATACATATATTTAACATCCTGAAATGATAACGTTTTGCCGCAGATTTCGAGTGAAGTATGCTAATAAAAAGGGTATCTTCAGCGCGATTTCTCATGACAAATTGTCAGTCCCGGGCATGTGTATAAGCGGAGCAAAACGTGATTCAAACGCTCTTTGATTTTCCAACGTATTTTAAATTTTTTATTGGTTTGTTTGCCCTGGTCAACCCGGTGGGGATCATTCCTGTCTTCATTAGTATGACGAGTTATCAGACGGCGGCGGCCAGGAATAAGACCAACCTCACCGCTAACCTGTCAGTAGCTATCATCTTGCTCACCTCCCTTTTCCTGGGTGACGCCATTCTCCAGCTCTTCGGGATTTCGATTGACTCGTTCCGCATAGCGGGTGGGATCCTGGTCGTGACCATCGCCATGTCAATGATCAGCGGTAAGCTGGGCGAGGATAAACAAAACAAGCAGGAGAAGTCAGAAACTGCCATCCGCGAAAGTATTGGCGTGGTGCCGCTGGCCTTACCGCTCATGGCTGGCCCTGGCGCCATCAGTTCAACCATTGTCTGGGGCACGCGTTACCATAGCCTGATGCACCTGATTGGCTTTTCCGTTGCCATTGCACTATTCGCGCTGTGCTGTTGGGGAGTATTCCGCATGGCGCCCTGGCTGGTGCGACTGTTGGGGCAGACGGGCATTAACGTCATAACGCGTATTATGGGCCTGCTGTTGATGGCGTTAGGGATTGAATTCATCGTTACAGGAATTAAAAGCATTTTCCCCGGTTTGCTGCACTGATATTTCGTATGAAAGAACGGAGCCACGGCTCCGTTTTTTTACGTCATTATCAGTAAATCCTATAACTAAAGTTGAAATGCTCACATATCATAATAAATTCTACTAATAATGTTCATTGCTTGTATTTCAATAAGTTATTAATTCCCCCCAAACTCGCCTGCGCAGAAAACCTTCGATCGATCTGTTATTTTACTCACATGATACTCTGGGGCTTGCTGAGAGATAACCGAAATGATATTAGTAAATTCAACATTCCCCTAGATGAATGTGCTAAATAATAACCAGTTGTTAAATTTTTGTACAAAATCACTCGATGATAGCGCAGCGACGCGCTTGTAGAGAAAATTTTCTCTATCCTATTGAATATCATGTTTTTTTAGTGATATTCGATGTCTGGCAAGGCTGCCCTCAACGATGCGGTACTCACCGTAAAAGAGAATTGCTTAACAAATTTGCAAAATGTATTGGCGCGCGTTTACGCCATTTGATACTTTCCGGCCTAATATTTTGCAGCATAAAACAAGCAGATGAGAATTATTTTCATATGGTTCTCTTCTCAGATATCCAGCGCAGGCCTCAAACAGGGGAAGCCTGTAAAGAATCGACGCAAGACGGCCATACGAGCGGTCAGTAATAAAAAAGTCGGTGATAGCAAGCAGTAAAAGAAGAACCTGACAGCAGCAAAAAAAACTCCTGCGCTGTACAGGCCCCAACAGGGGATTACACAGCTGGCGAAGGCCAGTCATTATAATGAGTGGAGTACCAACACAATGTCCATCATCACAAAAAAAAATCTGGTAGCGGCGGGGATTTTAACTGCGCTAATCGCGGGCAACGCTGCAATGGCTGCGGACGTTCCTGCAGGTGTTCAACTGGCGGAGAAACAGACGCTGGTGCGTAACAACGGTGCGGAAGTTCAGTCTCTTGACCCGCACAAAATTGAAGGTGTTCCTGAGTCTAACGTTAACCGCGACCTGTTCGAAGGCCTGCTGGTGACAGACGTAGACGGCCACCCGGCACCGGGTGTAGCAGAAAAATGGGAAAACAAAGATTTCAAAGTCTGGACATTCCATCTGCGTAAAGATGCGAAATGGTCCGACGGTACACCGGTTACGGCCGAAGATTTCGTTTATAGCTGGCAGCGTCTGGCGAATCCAACCACCGCCTCTCCGTATGCGAGCTACCTGCAATATGGCCACATTGCCAATATTGATGACATCATCGCGGGCAAAAAACCTGTTACCGACCTGGGCGTAAAAGCGATCGATGCCAATACCTTTGAAGTGACGTTGAGCGAACCTGTTCCGTACTTCTATAAGCTGCTGGTTCACCCGTCCGTTTCTCCGGTACCAAAATCCGCCGTGGAAAAATTTGGTGAGAAATGGACGCAGCCTGCAAATATCGTCACCAATGGTGCCTATAAGCTGAAAGACTGGGTGGTCAACGAACGTATGGTGCTTGACCGTAACCCGCAGTATTGGGATAACGCGAAAACCGTCATTGACCAGGTGACCTACCTGCCAATCTCTTCCGAAGTGACTGACGTTAACCGCTACCGCAGCGGTGAAATCGACATGACCTATAACAACATGCCGATTGAACTGTTCCAGAAACTGAAAAAAGAGATCCCTAAAGAAGTTCACGTCGATCCGTACCTGTGCACCTATTACTATGAAATCAACAACCAGAAAGCACCGTTTACCGACGTACGTGTTCGTACCGCGCTGAAGCTGGCACTGGATCGCGATATCATCGTGAACAAAGTAAAAAACCAGGGCGATCTGCCGGCGTACAGCTATACCCCTCCATACACCGATGGCGCAAAACTGACCGAGCCAGAGTGGTTCAAACAGACTCAGGAACAGCGTAACGCAGAAGCGAAGAAACTGCTGGCCGAAGCGGGCTACACCGCAGATAAGCCGCTGACCTTCAGCCTGCTCTACAACACTTCCGATCTGCACAAAAAACTGGCTATCGCCGTTGCCTCAATCTGGAAAAAGAACCTGGGCGCGAACGTGAAGCTGGAGAACCAGGAGTGGAAAACCTTCCTCGACAGCCGTCATCAGGGCACCTTTGATGTAGCTCGTGCTGGCTGGTGTGCGGACTATAACGAACCGACCTCCTTCCTGAACACCATGCTGAGCGACAGCTCGAACAACACCGCTCACTATAAGAGCCCGGCGTTCGACAAGCTGATTGGCGACACGCTGAAAACCACTGACGAAGCGCAGCGTACAGAACTGTACTCTAAAGCCGAGCAGCAGCTGGATAAAGATTCCGCGATCGTTCCGGTTTACTACTACGTCAACGCCCGTCTGGTGAAACCGTGGGTAGGTGGATATACCGGTAAAGACCCGATGGATAATATCTACGTTAAAAACTTGTATATTATCAAGCATTAATGGCAATGAGTGGGGCGGGCGTGCTCGCCCCACGGTGTCTAACCAACGTCACATTATATAGGCACACGCCAGAAGGTACGGGCAATGTTGAAATTTATCCTACGTCGCTGTCTTGAAGCGATTCCAACGCTATTTATTCTCATCACGATTTCCTTCTTCATGATGCGCCTTGCGCCGGGAAGTCCATTTACCGGTGAGCGTACGCTACCGCCTGAAGTCATGGCGAATATCGAAGCGAAATACCACTTAAACGATCCTATCTCGACCCAGTACTTCAACTACCTGAAGCAGCTGGCGCACGGCGATTTTGGACCGTCATTTAAATATAAAGACTATTCCGTTAACGACCTGGTCGCGTCCAGCTTCCCGGTTTCGGCTAAGTTGGGTGCTGCGGCATTCATTCTGGCCATCGTTTTCGGGGTCACCGCAGGCGTTATCGCCGCGCTCAGACAAAATACCAAATGGGATTATGCCGTAATGGGGGTGGCAATGACCGGGGTAGTCATACCCAGCTTCGTTGTCGCGCCATTACTGGTGATGATATTTGCCATCACGCTGAAGTGGCTGCCTGGCGGCGGCTGGAACGGCGGGGCATTGAAGTTCATGATTTTGCCGATGGTGGCATTATCTCTGGCGTACATCGCCAGTATCGCGCGTATCACCCGTGGTTCAATGATCGAAGTGCTGCACTCAAACTTCATTCGTACCGCGCGCGCTAAAGGGCTGCCGATGCGTCGGATTATCTTCCGCCATGCACTCAAACCGGCGCTGTTGCCTGTGCTCTCCTATATGGGACCGGCATTCGTCGGGATCATCACCGGCTCTATGGTTATCGAAACAATCTACGGCCTGCCCGGCATTGGTCAGCTGTTCGTTAACGGCGCGCTCAACCGCGACTATTCGCTGGTACTGAGCCTGACGATTCTCGTCGGTGCGCTGACCATTCTCTTTAACGCTATCGTCGATGTGCTGTATGCCGTCATCGACCCGAAAATTCGTTACTAACGCTGGAGCACGCCATGATGTTGAGTAAGAAAAACAGCGAGGCGCTGGAAAACTTCAGTGAAAAACTGGAAGTAGAAGGTCGTAGCCTCTGGCAGGACGCGCGCCGTCGCTTTATGCACAACCGTGCAGCGGTTGCCAGTCTGGTTGTTCTGGTGATCATCGCGCTGTTTGTAACCCTGGCGCCGATGCTGTCGCAATTTACCTATTTCGACACCGACTGGGGCATGATGTCCAGCGCGCCGGATATGGAATCAGGCCACTATTTTGGCACGGACTCTTCTGGACGCGACCTGCTGGTGCGTGTCGCTATCGGTGGCCGTATCTCGCTGATGGTCGGTATTGCTGCCGCGCTGGTCGCGGTGATCGTGGGTACGCTCTATGGCTCACTTTCCGGCTACCTCGGCGGCAAAATAGACTCGGTAATGATGCGCCTGCTGGAAATCCTGAACTCCTTCCCGTTTATGTTCTTCGTCATCCTGCTGGTGACCTTCTTCGGCCAGAATATCCTGCTGATCTTCGTGGCCATCGGGATGGTGTCCTGGCTGGATATGGCGCGTATTGTTCGCGGCCAGACGCTGAGCCTCAAACGCAAAGAGTTTATCGAAGCGGCGCAGGTAGGCGGTGTGTCCACCGGGAATATCGTGGTTCGCCATATCGTTCCTAACGTGCTGGGCGTGGTGGTGGTTTATGCCTCACTGCTGGTACCAAGCATGATCCTGTTTGAATCTTTCCTGAGCTTCCTGGGGCTCGGCACACAAGAGCCTCTGAGCAGCTGGGGCGCGCTGCTGAGCGATGGCGCAAACTCGATGGAAGTTTCACCGTGGCTGCTGCTGTATCCGGCGGGTTTCCTGGTCGTCACCCTGTTTTGTTTTAACTTTATCGGCGATGGCCTGCGTGATGCCCTCGACCCGAAAGACCGTTAAGGAGCGCCGTCATGACAATTATTGAAACGGCCACTGCGCCACAGGCGCAACAGCAGAATAACCTTTTGCTGGATGTGAAAGACCTCCGCGTGACCTTTAAAACGCCGGACGGGGATGTTACCGCCGTCAACGATCTCAACTTCAACCTGCGCGCGGGTGAAACGCTGGGGATCGTGGGGGAATCCGGTTCCGGAAAATCCCAGACAGCCTTTGCGCTGATGGGGCTGCTGGCCGCTAACGGCGTGATTGGCGGCTCCGCTAAATTCAACGGTCGCGAAATCCTCAACCTGCCGGAGCACGAGCTGAACAAGCTGCGTGCCGAGCAGATCTCGATGATTTTCCAGGATCCGATGACCTCGCTGAATCCGTATATGCGCGTAGGCGAGCAGCTGATGGAAGTCCTGATGCTGCACAAAGGCCTGGGCAAAGCGGAGGCCTTTGAAGAGTCGGTCAAAATGCTGGATGCGGTGAAAATGCCGGAGGCGCGCAAGCGTATGCGCATGTTCCCGCACGAGTTTTCTGGCGGTATGCGTCAGCGCGTGATGATTGCGATGGCGCTGCTGTGTCGGCCAAAGCTGCTGATTGCCGATGAACCTACCACCGCGCTGGACGTTACCGTGCAGGCGCAGATCATGACCCTGTTGAACGAGCTGAAGCGTGAGTTCAACACGGCGATTATCATGATCACCCACGACCTGGGCGTGGTGGCGGGCATTTGTGACAAAGTGCTGGTGATGTACGCCGGTCGTACCATGGAATACGGCAAAGCGCGCGATGTCTTCTATCAGCCTGCGCACCCGTATTCGATTGGTCTGCTGAACGCGGTGCCGCGTCTTGATGCGGAAGGGGAATCCCTGCTCACCATTCCGGGCAACCCGCCAAACCTGCTGCGTCTGCCGAAAGGCTGTCCGTTCCAGCCGCGCTGCCCGCACGCGATGGAAATCTGCAACAGCGCTCCGCCGCTGGAAGAGTTTGCACCAGGCCGTCTGCGCGCCTGCTTTAAGCCGCAGGAGGAGCTGGTATGAACGCATTAGATGAAAAACGCAACGTGCTGCTCGAAATCGCCGATCTTAAAGTGCATTTCGACATCAAAGACGGCAAACAGTGGTTCTGGCAGCCGCCTAAGACCCTGAAAGCGGTGGACGGCGTCACGCTGCGCCTGTACGAAGGGGAAACCCTGGGCGTGGTGGGAGAGTCCGGCTGCGGTAAATCGACCTTTGCACGAGCCATTATCGGCCTGGTCAAGGCCACAGACGGTAAAGTGGCTTGGCTGGGTAAAGATCTGCTGGGCATGAAGCCCGACGAGTGGCGCGAGGTGCGCAGCGATATCCAGATGATTTTCCAGGATCCGCTGGCATCATTAAACCCGCGTATGACCATCGGCGAGATTATTGCCGAGCCGCTGCGCACCTATCATCCGAAGATGTCTCGTCAGGAAGTGCGCGACCGCGTGAAGGCGATGATGATGAAAGTCGGCCTGTTGCCAAACCTCATCAACCGCTATCCGCATGAGTTCTCCGGCGGCCAGTGCCAGCGTATTGGTATTGCCCGTGCGCTGATCCTCGAACCGAAGCTGATTATCTGCGATGAGCCGGTTTCCGCGCTGGACGTCTCCATTCAGGCGCAGGTGGTTAACCTGCTGCAGAAGCTGCAGCGCGAAATGGGGCTGTCGCTGATCTTCATCGCGCATGACCTGGCCGTGGTGAAACACATTTCTGACCGCGTGCTGGTGATGTATCTGGGGCATGCCGTGGAGCTGGGCACCTATGACGAGGTGTACCATAATCCATTGCACCCATACACCAGAGCGCTGATGTCCGCGGTGCCGATCCCCGATCCCGATCTGGAGAAAAATAAAACCATCCAGCTTCTGGAAGGGGAATTACCTTCGCCGATTAACCCGCCGTCAGGCTGCGTCTTCCGCACGCGCTGCCCCATGGCCGGGCCGGAATGTGCTAAAACGCGACCGGTTCTCGAAGGCAGCTTCCGACATGCGGTTTCCTGCCTGAAAGTAGACCCGTTATAATCGCAAGGGCTGACATGATGTCAGCCCTTATTTTTTGCGAGGTAACTGTGTCGCGTTTATTCACGTCAGCCCGTCGGCGGCTATATCATTTTTTATTCGATCCTGAAACGGTTTCCGGGCGACGCTTTGAAGGTCTGTGCGGTTTATTTGCGCTCCTCAGCGTGGTTGTCATCTTTATTGAATCGGGTGCCGGGACGCAATACCACCTGACGTTTGACGAATGGCATATCTTTGTCTGGCTTGAGCTGGCGATTACCCTGGTTTTTACCGCTGAATATCTCCTGCGGGTAATAGCCTGGCCCAACCCGGCCAGATATGTTTTCAGCTTCTGGGGATTTATCGATTTAGCCACCATCCTGCCGCTCTATGTCATGTGGCTGTGGCCGGAGATCAGCCTGAGCTATGTCTTTGCCTGGCGAGCGATGCGCGTGATTCGGGTATTACGTATTCTGAAGTTACTGCGTTTTATGCCGTCATTACGCGTGTTCTGGAGTGCGATCGTCAGCGCCCGCCATCAGCTTATTTTGTTCTACTCGTTTATTGCCATCGTCATGATTGTTTTTGGCGCGCTGATGTATTTAATAGAAGGGCCTAAATATGGCTTTACGACGCTAAATGCGTCCGTCTACTGGGCCATTGTGACCGTCACCACCGTGGGCTATGGTGATATCACGCCCCATACGCCACTGGGTCGCATTGTGGCGTCCGTGCTGATTTTGATTGGCTATTCGGTGATTGCGATCCCGACGGGACTTATTACCACACATATGAGCAGCGCGTTTCAGAGCCGCAAGCAACAGCGCAAATGTCCTCATTGCCAGCAGGGCGAACATGAACACGACGCGCGGTTTTGTCACCGCTGCGGCAGTGAATTACCGGGGTAAATAAAAAAGGCTGCAATCGCAGCCTTTTTTATTATTCGCGCCAGAGAATATGGCACAGCTTGTGGTCTTTCTCCCGACAGAGCAGGACGCGGGCGAAAATATCGTTAATTTCGCCGCCGTCTTCATCGGCCAGCCCAATCACCACTTCGGCAAAGAAGTCAGGATTCAGGTCGAAATCAACATGCTCAGCCCAGTCTTCTGAAGGGTCGAACAATTCAGCGCCGCCGCGCTCTTCGAACTGCAGATTGAAGAGGATCACGTCTGCGGGATCGAGGTTATCAACCGCCAGTTCGAGAAAAATGTCATAGGCCTGCTCGAGCGTTTCGTCTTCGGTCAGGCGATTGTTCAGATCCATTTCCATGATGACTACCTGTTTAACATCGTTGGGCACGTTTTACAGCAACGGACTAAAGAAGTAAAACAGTCGTTCGGCAATTCTCTGCCACATCGGACGTTTTACCCACAGTCTGGCATCCAGCAGCCGCGAGCGGGAGATATAATCATCCTGCACCGCCGCAAGGTCGCCGCCAAAGCCGGCATCATCAATGACCAGCGTAATTTCAAAGTTTAGCCACAGGCTGCGCATATCCAGGTTGACCGTTCCCACCAGGCTCAGCTCACCGTCGACAAGAACGCTCTTGGTGTGGAGCAATCCGCCTTCAAACTGATAAATTTTCACCCCTGCGGCCAGCAGTTCGCTGAAGAATGCCCGGCTGGCCCAGCCCACCAGTAGGGAGTCATTTTTGCGTGGCAAAATGATGCTGACATCGACACCGCGCTGCGCTGCGGTACAAATCGCGTGCAGGAGGTCGTCGCTGGGGACAAAGTAGGGCGTCGTCATGATCAGATATTCACGCGCTGAGTAGGTTGCCGTCAGCAGCGCCTGATGGATTAAGTCCTCCGGGAAGCCCGGCCCGGAAGCAATGGTATGAATGGTGTGACCGCTCGCCTCTTCAAACGGCATAATATTGCCGTCCGGCGGTGGCGGCAGGATACGCTTGCCGGTTTCAATCTCCCAGTCGCAGGAATAAACGATGCCCATCGAGGTGGCAATCGGCCCCTCCATTCGCGCCATCAAATCAACCCATTGACCTACGCCCGAGTCCTGTTTGAAGAAGCGCGGGTCAACCATATTCATGCTGCCGGTGTAGGCAATATAGTTATCGATCATGATCATTTTGCGATGCTGACGAAGATCCATCCGGCGCAGAAATACGCGCAGGAGATTCACCTTCAGCGCTTCAACCACTTCGATCCCGGCATTACGCATCATGCCCGCCCAGGGGCTACGGAAAAATGCCACGCTACCCGCGGAGTCAAGCATCAGGCGGCAGTGAATGCCGCGTCGCGCCGCGGCCATCAGGGATTCCGCGACCTGGTCAGCCATCCCGCCGGGCTGCCAGATATAAAAAACCATCTCGATATTATGACGAGCCAGCTGAATATCGCGGATTAACGCCTGCATGACGTCGTCGGACGAGGTCAGCAGCTGCAGTTGATTGCCCTTAACGCCGCCAATCCCCTGACGGCGCTCGCACAGCTTAAACAGTGAGGAGGCGACGCTGCTGTTCTCCTCGGCAAAAATATGTTTGCAGGCTTTAAGGTCGTTCAGCCACTTCGCGGTGGAGGGCCACATAGCGCGGGCCCGCTCGGCGCGGCGTTTACCCAAATGAAGCTCACCGAAAGAGAGATAGGCAATAATTCCCACCAGCGGGAGGATATAAATGATCAGAAGCCAGGCCATGGCAGAGGGTACGGCTCTGCGCTTCATCAGGATGCGTAATGTCACACCCGCGATTAACAGCCAGTATCCCAAAATGACCAGCCAACTCACCACGGTGTAGAAGGTTGTCATAGGTAAAAAAATCCTTTTGAAAGCGTATTGTTATGAGTGTACGCATCAGGATTCATCTGGCAAATAAAAACGCCAGGTAAAAGCGCTGGTTTGCTGCCGGGTTGGGTTTATAATGGCGACTCTGTTAGTTAAAGAGTTGTAGACATGAAGCGCAGTAGAACAGAAGTAGGGCGCTGGCGCATGTTGCGACAGGTGAGTCGTCGCAAGGCTCGTTGGCTGGAAGCACAATCCCGCCGCAATATGCGTATTCACGCCATCAGAAAATGTGGATTGACCAGGCACCGCAATGCGTTGCTGTTCGCAGTCCAGGATATCTGAAACCATGAGGGCACCGTAACGGGTGCTCGCTGATTTTATAGCGTCTGATTTTTTAGGAATAGCGTATTTGCAGCGATATTCCTGTTGTGCTTAGCAAAAGGAGGGAGAAGTGTTTGCGGAGTTTGGCGTACTGAATTTCTGGACGTATGTTGTCGGCGCGTTTTTTATCGTGCTGGTGCCAGGGCCCAATACCCTGTTTGTGCTAAAAACCGGGATCGGCCACGGTGTTAAAAAAGGGTATCTTGCCGCCACGGGCGTATTTATCGGCGATGCGGTGCTGATGTTTCTGGCCTGGGCGGGCGTCGCGGCATTAATCCAGACCACGCCGGTACTGTTTAATATCGTGCGCTATCTCGGGGCCTTCTACCTGCTCTGGCTGGGCGGCAAAATGCTCTGGTCAGTGGTGAACCGCCAGAAAAATGCCCATGAGAGCGGCCCTGAACCTGCCAGTATGATCATGAAACGTTCGCTGGTATTAAGCCTGACCAATCCTAAAGCGATTCTGTTCTACGTATCGTTCTTCGTTCAGTTCATTGACGTGAATGCACAGAGCACCGGCACTTCTTTCCTGATCCTCGCGACGACGCTGGAGTTGATAAGCTTTATGTACATGAGCTTCCTGATCTTCTCAGGCGCGTTTGTCACGCGTTATCTGAAAACGAAAAAGAAACTGGCAAAGCTGGGGAACGGGCTGATAGGGCTGCTGTTTGTCGGGTTTGCGGCGAGGCTAGCGTCACTACATTGATGGTTTGAAAGGCTCCTGAGGGAGCCTTTTTATTATGTTTGACAACCCCTCATCGGTTAGTTGTATAGTGCAACTAAATGATGAGGGCACAACATGCACAGCGAAACCCCGGTAGTCAGTGTTATTCGACGTTCCTCGCGCCTGATGGTGCGAGAGTTAGGCTTTATGGCCTCGACCCTGGCCTCAACGAATTACTCACCGTCTGCCGTCCATACTCTGGTCGAAATAGCCCTACGCAAAGAGATAACGGCGAGTCAGCTGGTGCAGCTGCTGGGCCTGGATAAGTCCAGCGTCAGCCGTATGCTTGCTCGTCTGATTGCCGCGGGTGAGCTCGAGGAGGTTATTTCAGCTGAAGATGCGAGAGCGAAGAGCATCAGGCTGACCGCGAAAGGTCATGAGACGGTCAGTAAAATTAATACCTTTAGCAACGAGCGCGTGGTCTCAGCAATAAAGAGTCTTGCTCCTGCCCAGCAGCAGACCATTTCTGAGGGGCTCTCCCTTTATGCCAACGCGCTTCTGGCGTGCCGTGAGACGGGTAACGACACGCGCCCTGACGAACTCACGATAGTTAAGGGGTATATTCCCGGCATGATTGGCCGTGTTGCGGAGATGCACGGGGTTTATTACGCGCGCGAGCACCATTTTGGCCGCTTTTTTGAGGCCAAAGTGGCTACAGGTGTTGCAGAATTTAGTGACCGCCTGGATAAGCCATGCAATCAGATCTGGCTGGCGGTGATGAACGGCAGGATAGTGGGATCGGTGGCGATAGACGGCGAGGATTTAGCGCCGAATGAAGCCCATCTTCGCTGGTTTATTCTCGACGATGGCTGCCGGGGACACGGGGTGGGGAAAAAACTGCTGACCGAAGCGATGCGCTTTTGCGACAGCGTGGATTTTTCTGCCGTGCATCTCTGGACATTCAATAAGTTGACTGCGGCACGACGTTTATACGAATCGTTTGGATTTACGCTCGTCAAGGAGTGGGAGGGCGACCAGTGGGGAACCCTTATAACGGAGCAGCAGTTTACCCGGCTCAGAGACGCGTAACCTCTACCATAAAAAAGGCTCCTTTCGGAGCCGCTTTGGTATCAGAACACTTTTTTATACGGTCGAACCGTCACTTTCGCATACACACCTGCGGCAACATACGGATCTGCGTCAGCCCATGCCTGAGCGCTTTCCTGAGATTCAAACTCAGCAATCACAGTGGAACCGGCAAAACCGGCGGCGCCCGGATCGTTGCTGTCTACTGCAGGCATTGGGCCGGCGGTCAGTAAACGGCCTTCATCCTGGAGCAGCTGCAAACGTGCCAGATGCGCAGGGCGCACGGCCTGACGTTTTTCGAGCGAATCAGCAACATCTTCAGAGTAAATCACGTAAAACACGGCGAAGCTCCTTAACCGGTAAAAGTGTCAGTTACGTTATGTGAAAGGGCAAACGACTGCAATGTAAAATAAAAACAATGTTAATACCCTGATCTGAATGCGCCTTTTTTGGCCTCTCATGCGCTAAAGTTGCGTAAGAACAAAGTGTCTTATTGAATATGATTGCTATTTGCATTTAAAATCAGTGTTCGGTTTTTTAACGTTGATGATTATGACTTCGATGACCCTTGATTTACCTCGCCGCTTTCCCTGGCCGACGCTGCTTTCTGTCGTGATTCACGGTGCTGTTGTGGCGGGTTTGCTGTATACCTCGGTTCATCAGGTTATTGAAATGCCCGCGCCCGCGCAGCCGATTTCGGTGACGATGGTATCGCCAGCGGATCTCGAACCGCCGCAGGTTGCATCTCCGCCGCCGCAGCCGGTGGCTGAACCAGAGCCAGAGCCCGAGCCTGTTCCGCCGCCACCGAAGGAAGCGCCGGTGGTGATCCACAAGCCTGAACCGAAGCCAAAACCTAAGCCGAAGCCAAAATCGGTGAAAAAGGTCGAGGAGCGTCCGAAACGCGAGGAACGTCCGGTTGAACCGCGCGCGACCCAGACGGTAGAGAATGCAGCGCCTTCGCGTCCGGTGATGAATAACACCGCAACCGCGCCTAAGCCGACAGTCAGTGCCCCTGCGGGCCCGCGCGCGCTGAGTCGCAACCAGCCTCAGTATCCGGCGCGAGCGCAGGCCTTACGTATTGAAGGCCGCGTACGGGTGAAATTTGACGTGACCGCGGATGGCCGCGTGGATAACGTGGAAATATTGTCCGCTCAGCCTTCCAATATGTTTGAGCGCGAAGTGAAATCGGCGATGCGCAGATGGCGCTATGAGGCCGGGAAACCGGGCAACGGACTGATTGTGAATATTGTTTTCCGCCTGAACGGCGGGGCGCAGATGGAATAAAAAAAAGCCTCCTGATGGAGGCTTTTTTTTGCCTGTCGATCAGGCCTGCGGAAGTTGACGAGGTTTACCCTCGCTATCCACTGCAACATAAATAAACAGCGCTTCGGTGGCCTTATAACGCTGCCCAATCGGTTCAGAAGAGACTTTCTTAACCCATACTTCAATGTTGATTGAAATAGAGGTGTTGCCGCGTTTGACGCAGCGCGCGTAGCAGCAAACCACATCTCCCACCGCAACCGGGCGCAGGAAGGTCATGCCGTCCACTCGCACAGTCACTACGCGCCCGTGGGCAATCTCTTTTGCCAGAATTGCGCCGCCCATATCCATCTGCGACATCAGCCAGCCGCCAAAAATATCGCCATTGGCATTGGTGTCAGCGGGCATTGCCAGTGTGCGTAAAACCAGTTCGCCCTGCGGGGCGTTAGTTGTTGTCATTGTTTTAACTCGTAACGGAAGACTTCAGGCGGGATGCTACTATGATTTCACAGCGGAGAGAATAGACCAGAACGCCTGTCGTAGACGTTCTGGTCAGTCGTTAATCAGTGGTTATCATCCTGGGGCATATGACGATAGATGTATACGCCGCTTAACAGCGTGAAGATAAGGGTCAGCGCAGTCAGGCCAAAGACCTTAAAGTTGACCCAGATATCCTGCGGCAGCCAGAAGGCGATATAGATATTAGCGAGACCGCAAAGTATAAAGAAGATTGCCCAGGCGGTATTCAGACGCGACCAGACTACCTGCGGCAGCGTTAGTTCTTTACCTAACATGCTCTGGATCAGGGGCTTTTTCATGAACCATTGACTGAACAGTAATGCTGCTGCAAACAACGCATATATAACGGTAACCTTCCACTTAATAAATTCAACATCATGCAAGGCAATGGTCAATCCACCGAACACCGCAACTAAAATGAACGTGATAAGCGCCATTTTTTCGACTTTGCGATAGCGAATCCAGCTATAGATCAGCACTACGGCGGTCACGACGATTAACGCTTTTGTTGCAGCAAAAATGTCATACAACTTATAGACAGCGAAAAAGACCGCGAGCGGTAAAAAATCAAGAAACTGCTTCATTCTGTGATTCCATCTTCTGAACGGGGCGGGTGGCAGCGATGCCGCCCGCCTCAGGATTACTGACGAATTAACATATACAGGCGGAACAGATAGACCAGCAGTACCGCTGAAATCAGATTGCTCAGCGTATTCGCCACTACCGCGCCAACATTGGGCGTTAATACCGCAAAATTCGGTGCAAACAACAGCAGGAGCGTTTTGGCGAGCAGCCAGCCGATCACGGCGGGAGCCACCAGACGCATATTCGCCCATGCCAGTCTGATGCTGCTGCGCATCGCGGTAAAAATCCCCATCTTATCCTGCACCACCATCACAGGCGCAAATGAAAGCACGATAGCCAGTAATACGCCCGGCACCACGACCAGCATAATCCCCATTTGCACCAGCATGGTGGTTAAAAAGATCAGGATAAACAGCTTAGGTAAGACTGGCGCACTCGCACCAATCGCCCGTAAGGCGCTGACCCGGTGACCCGCCGAGACCAGCTGAATCATCAGCAAAACGCCGCCCGCCAGAACCGCATTACCAATCAGGCCTGAGAACGTTGACGCGGCAGACGCCCGCAGCAGAATCTGCTGCTGCTCCGGCGTCATGTTTTGTACCAGTTCAAACAGCCCCACGCTTCCGGCAAGGTGGTCGCCCTGGCTCAGGCTGGCAATCTGTTCTTCACTCGGTGAGAAGGCATGGCCCAGCACCACCGTGATAAAGGCACATAGCAACGCGATCAGTAAAAAGGTTATGAACTGATTGCGGAAAAAGTTTCCCGTGTCACGGTAGACAGACTTCGCCGTGATAGACATGCACTCTCCTTGAGTATTGCAGGTGTTAATTAGCCGACAATTGTACACCGGATGCACCTGCTGTGGCAGCATCAAGGCTTGTATGGAAAAGCATATCTTTGTAAAGCGGCGGTAATCCAACGCGCGCCCGTGCGCGATTGCAGGCTTCGTTGACCTGCCCATCTTCCCCCGACATGGCAAATTCCCGGCACGGGCTGGGCCGATCCTCATAGATGGAACATCGGGTAGAGACCCCGGGCTCGCCCTGTAGCGCTACGCAGCGGGCCTGCTTTTGGTTTGTGCCGCTCATGCAGCGCAGAAAAGGCGTTAGCGGCTCTGTGAGATGAACCGGAACGGTACCGCCGCCATCGCTGGCTTCGGCCCAGTAGAAAGAGACTCGAAAATACGCACAACAGGCTCCGCACGTCATGCACGGGTTGATATCACTCATGGCACACCTGCTAAAGAAGAACGCATCAAATCAACTTGTGAGAGCGATAAATTATCCAGCCGCCAGAGGAAGAGCAAGAGGGGGAAAAGGGAAAATTTTGTAACCGTGAAATGCCAAAAATTGACATGGAAACAACTTATCGCTTTTGGATGCGTAACAAAAAATTAATCCAGATCAATGAATGTTAAGTTACTGGTTTTAATGTGATCTGTAGCAGATCACTTATTACTCATTTGTGAGTATATTCTCATCCGCGATTAAAACCACAACGATGGAGCGGATATGAAAAAATTAGCGGTGGCAGCCCTTGTATTAAGCAGTCTCTCTGGCGGCGCGTATGCGCATGAAGCAGGCGAATTCTTTATTCGTGCCGGTTCGGCTACGGTTCGCCCAACTGAAGGATCGGATAACGTGCTGGGAATGGGCGGTTTTAACGTCAGTAATAACACCCAGTTAGGGTTAACGTTCACCTATATGGCGACGGAAAACGTTGGTGTTGAGCTTCTGGCTGCAACGCCGTTCCGCCATCGCGTGGGTCTGGGCGCAACGGGTGATATCGCTACGGTTCACCATTTACCGCCAACGCTGATGGCGCAATGGTACTTTGGCGATGCCAGCAGCAAGGTGCGTCCTTATATTGGCGCCGGTGTGAACTACACCACTTTCTTCGACGAGAAGTTTAACGATACTGGTAAAGAGGCCGGTCTGACGGACCTCAGCCTGAAAGATTCGTGGGGTATGGCGGGGCAGGTCGGTCTGGACTATCTGATTAACCGCGACTGGCTGATTAACGCCTCGGTCTGGTACATGGATATTGATACGGACGTACGCTTCAAGGCGGGCGGTCAGCAGCAAAGTATCAATACTCGCCTGGATCCGTGGGTGTTTATGTTCTCTGCGGGCTATCGTTTCTGATCCCCGTCAAACTGGCCACAGGGTGGCCAGTTTGCTTTGCTCACTTCAAAACGACGGATAAACCGGTCGCTCATCAAGCTTTACGCAGTGCCTGAGGGTATTTTCCCCATCATATAAATAGCTGAAAGCGTCGCTGGACAGGGAATGGAAAAGAATATCCCCGTTGGCAAACGGGATGATTTCGGTATCACCTGCACGTTTATGTCCCGCGCCGGTTTCAAAATGGCCCCGCCATCGTTCCTGGGTATGGTCATAAACGTGCAGAATGACCTCGACAAGTCCTCTTTGCGGACAATTAAGGCGCAGGAAGGTAGAAGAGAAATTCAGGGACAGCGCATGGAAGGGAATCAATAAGGCGAAAACCAGTAAAGCTCGTAAATACATCAAACCGCGAAAACCTCCTTCAAAAGGGAAGTGAGATTTTACTTAAGTCAAAAATCGCGTTTTTGCCGTGGATCAAGATGTCTTATAATTCAATACGATAAAGGCCCCACGCGAGGCCCTTAGCGATCATTTTTGAATCAAATAGCGAATGGTCGGGCCATCCTGCTGGATATCCAGCACCGTGTAGCCGTGGTTTTTCGCATCCAGCGGAATGTTGTTGATGGACTGCGGGCAGTCGCTGACGACTTCCAGAATTTCCCCTTTTTTGAGCTGCGGCAGGGCTTCAAGCGTGGCAACAGCCGGATAAGGGCAGGGTTCACCGACCATATCCAGACGGTAATCGGGCACGATCTCTTTCATGCAGCATTCTCCTGGGTTTCTGTTTTAACACTCGCGCGACGGAAGAAGCGTTTCTCCTGCGCGATAACCAGTAGAAAAGCGACCAGCAGCAGGGCGTAGGTGACCAGCAGGCCGCCGAGGGGCCCGAAGGTGTTCAACAGGTTTACCTTGTCCCAACTCGTGGCAAGCGCCGGGGACAGATCGTCCCAGAAGTACGCCAGGATCGTCGAGCCGATAACATTTCCCAGGCCCACCCACCAGTAATGCACCTGACCTTCAACGGCGCGGTACATCCAGCCGGTTTCACACCCGCCAGCCAGCACGATCCCGAAGCCGAACAGCAGGCCGCCAATGACCGCGTTAGGACCGGCCCACATGATTTTCGGTTCGACGCCGAGCTGAACATAGCTGAAGATACCGATGGCGCTGACCGCCATCCCGGCGATAATCGCCTTTGCCATCATCGTACGGCCGGTGATCCACATATCGCGAAACGCGGAGGTAAAGCAGATCTGCGCGCGTTCAATGAGCAGACCAAAACCCACGCCGAACAGCATCGCCAGGCCGAGTTTGGGCTGATTCATCGCAGTGCAAAGCGCCCAGGCGACCATAGCAAAAAAGATCAGCATACCGAGGCGGAAACGGCGACGCGCCTGGTCTGGGTTCTGGGTTAACGGTGACGCAGCGCTGACTTTTGTCATTTTCACCGGAATGCGGAACAGCGGCAGCAGGGTGAATTTTGCGCCAAAGTAAGAGCCGATGGCCGTGGCGACAGCAAAGAACCAGGCGTGAAGCGAAAACTGAGGAATACCCGTAAAGAAAGCGGCCAGGTTACAGCCCATCGCCAGACGGGCGCCAAACCCGGCAATGATACCGCCGACCACCGCCTGCATTATGCGAATACGGCTTTTGGGCATCCGCAACTTAACGTTGTTTGCCCACAGCGCCGCCGCGAAGCAGCCGCCGAACATGCCGATGATCATCATCCCATCGATGCGGGTAAGCGGCGTACCGTCCAGATGAATGAGTTTAAAGTAACCCCACTCTTCGGTATGCACGCCAGCGAGCTGTAGCAATTGACCACCCCAGCGGGTGAACTCGCCGGTCACGGCCCAGAAGGTGCCGGTGATGCCGAAATAGTAGGTAGAGAGAATGCCTGCCGCGATAACGGCCGGGACAGGTGACCAGAACTTAACCAGGTAAGTCTGTTTGAAGGCGTGCCATGACATGAATAAGCCTCTGAACTCAGAAGGTGTAAGTGAATTTAACGGACTGGAATATATATCTTTTTCGTTTGCCTCAAAACCTCTCCAAACCTTTTCTCCAAAATACCGCCTCTTTTTATGACCTTAGTCATTAAACCGTGCTGCGTTTGGATTCTCGGCACGGCTGCGGAATTCAGAGAAGCAAGAGCCGTTGATATACCTGATGTTCTGACAGAGACTCTGGCTGGAGTGCGGGTGGATCCTGAATCGGCGTTAACACCAAAAACGCACTCTTATGCAGCTAACCACCTGGCAGATATAAAAACTGCACCTTAAAACGACAGGGCTAAGATAATTCCCGCGATATGAGTCAAATATATACAAAAGGGTTTGCTTGAAAGCTGAGTTTTAACAGTACCGCTACTCAAAAATGACTTTTATATGTATCTTTTTTTCAGAATATCCTCATGCTAATTACCTTTGCTAAATTAGAATATTCGCATATGGATTGTTAGTCTTTGATTTTGTTACTTCGGGTTATTAAACGATATCAGACATAGAGGCTGGCAATTCTAAAATTTTTTGTGAATGGACGCCTCCGTTCGTATTATGTACGTCGAAGGCCAGGAGAGGAGAGAGTGAAATGGAAGATGTTGTTTATGTTATCGATGATGATGATGCATATAGGCTGTTTGTGGTTAAATTGTTAATGGCGAAAGGTTATCAAACTTTTGACTTCAAAAATGCCGAAGAATTTCTCTCCTGCCCCATAGTTGATCATCCCTCATGCTTAATACTTGAAATTAACACGCCAGACACTAACGGTTTCGATGTGATAGATGCCCTGAAGGAACGTGGCTGTACAATACCGATAATTATCCTGACTATGACCAGTTCAATCCCACTCTGCGTACAAGCGATGAAAGCAGGTGTTCGGGACTTTTTGACTAAGCCAGTCGAACCGGAACAACTTATCAATGTCGTGAAAGATGTGCTAATCGAAGCGACTAATAATTTTTTAGAGCAGCAAAGAATATTCGAGCTTTGTAAAAACTATCAGGCATTGACACGGCGCGAGAAGCAGACCTTTGAGTTGGCGATTAACGGCCTGCAAAACAAACAAATTGCGTCTGAACTGGGCATATCAGAAATTACCGTGAAGGTCCATCGACGTCGGGTTATGGATAAAATGCAGGTTCGTACTTTAGCTGATTTGGTCCATGCTGCCGGTACTTTACAAATTGGTAAGTCCCGATGTCCGCCCCGGAAGCGTTATTAATAAAGCATAATTGAGGCATTCATCATTACTTGCCTGTCAATTGCGTTCTTAAATAGCAGCCTGCACGTCAGCAGCATGAAGAGTGATAACCCGGAAGGGTAACCGTCTGGCAGGAAGCCAGACGGTGGAAGGGTTATGCTTTACGCGTCGCCGCTTTCATTGCGGTCACAAACGCTTTCAGCTCGGCCAGCATCTGCTCGGGCTTGTCCACGTTCTTTTCGATGATCTTCACAATCGCGGAGCCGGAGATGGCACCAGCCGCCTTCGCGTCAATCGCTGCGGTGACCTGATCCGGGGAGGAAATCCCGAACCCCTGCAGCGGAGGCGCGGCATGATACTCGGCCAGCTTCTCCACCAGATGATGCAGCGGCAACGCCGCTTTGTTCTCGGCACCGGTCACGCCCGCGCGGGAGAGCAGGTAGGTATACCCGCGTCCGTAAGAGGCAATCTGGCGCAGCAGTTCGTCATCGGCGTTCGGCGGGCAGATGAAAATCGGGGCGACGTTATGGCGCATGGCCGCCTGACGGAATGGCGCAGACTCCTCGACCGGCACGTCTGCCACCAGGACGGAGTCGACGCCCACGCGCGCGCACTCGGCATAGAACTCATCAATACCGCGGTTAAAGACCAGGTTGGCGTACATCAGCAGGCCGATCGGAATGGTCGGGTGCTTCTGGCGAATCGCCGCCAGCATCTCGAAGCACTGGGTTGGCGTCACGCCGGAGGCGAATGCGCGCAGCGTCGCATTCTGGATGGTCGGGCCATCCGCCAGCGGATCGGAGAACGGAATACCCAGCTCCAGCGCGTCGGCGCCAGCTTCAATCAGGGTGTCGATAATCTTCAGCGACTGTTCCGGGCCCGGATCGCCCAGGGTGACGAAGGGAACGAACGCGCTTTCCTGGCGGGATTTCAGCTCTGCAAATACGTTATCGTAGCGTTCCATCAGATTTCCCCTCGTGCTTTCAGAATATCGTGAACGGTGAAGATATCTTTGTCACCGCGGCCGGAAAGGTTCACCACCAGCAGCTGTTCTTTTTCCGGATTTTCTTTCATCATTTTCAGCGCGTGCGCCAGCGCGTGCGAAGACTCCAGCGCCGGGATGATCCCTTCGCTGCGGCACAGCGTTTTAAAGGCTTCCAGCGCTTCGTCATCGGTAATGGAGACATAGTCCGCGCGGCCGGTACTGTTCAGATACGCATGCTGCGGCCCGACGGACGGGAAGTCGAGGCCGGCAGAAATAGAGTAAGACTCTTCAATCTGACCCTCATCGGTTTGCATCATCGGGGATTTCATCCCGAAGTAGATCCCCACGCGGCCATGCTTCAGCGGCGCGCCGTGTTCGCCCGATTCAATGCCGTGACCGGCTGGCTCGACGCCAATCAGGCCCACGCTGGTGTCGTCGATAAAGTCTGCGAACATGCCGATGGCGTTAGAACCGCCGCCAACGCAGGCGATCACTGCATCCGGCAGACGACCCTCTTTTTCGAGGATCTGCGCTTTGGTCTCTTCACCGATCATGCGCTGGAATTCGCGCACGATAGTCGGGAACGGGTGCGGGCCCGCCGCGGTACCGAGCATATAGTGTGCGGTTTCATAGCTGCCAGACCAGTCGCGCAGCGCTTCGTTACAGGCATCCTTCAGCGTCGCGGAGCCGCTGTGCACCGGGATCACTTCTGCTCCCATCAGCCGCATACGGAAGACGTTCGGAGACTGACGCTCAACGTCTTTCGCTCCCATATAGATGCGGCATTTCAGACCGAGCAGGGCGCTGGCAAGCGCAGAGGCCACGCCGTGCTGACCCGCACCGGTTTCGGCGATGATTTCGGTTTTGCCCATACGCTTCGCAAGCAGCGCCTGACCCAGCACCTGGTTAGTTTTATGCGCGCCGCCGTGCAGCAGGTCTTCACGCTTCAGATACAGCGTGGTTTTGGTGCCTTCCGTCAGGTTGCGGCATTTGGTCAGCGCGGTCGGACGACCGGCGTAATTTTTCAGCAGGTCGGTAAATTCAGCCTGAAACGCCGGGTCTTTCTGCGCGCTGACAAACGCTTCTTCCAGCTGGCGCAGAGCGGGCATCAGGATTTGCGGGACGTACATCCCGCCGAACTCACCAAAATACGGGTTAAGTAATGTCGTCATCTTCTCTTCCTTAATATGCACGCAGAGTTTTAAAAACCGAGGCCAGCTTGCTGGCATCTTTGATACCCGGTTGGGACTCTACGCCTGAATTGAAATCGAGGCCTGCGCAGCCGGTTTTAGCGGCTTCTACGCAGTTATCCGGGCCTAATCCGCCCGCCAGCAGGACGTTGTCCAGTTTTTCGCCGTTCAGCAGCGACCAGTCAAAACGCTGGCCGGTACCGCCCTGGCCGTTATCGAGGACGTATTTATCCACATGGTTCAGGTTACGCGAGGGCAACGTATCGCCAACGCTTTGCGCTTTCCAGATCTGCACCTGTGGTGCCAGCGCGGCGCGCAGGGCATCGATGTAGCTCTGGTCTTCATCGCCGTGGAGCTGCACCGCGCTCAGGGATAACGCGTCGGCTTTGGCCGCAACGTCTGCAATATCTGCGTTGCGGAAAACGCCCACGTAGCTGAGCGGAGCCGCTGCGATGACCTTACGCGCCTGCTCTTCGCTGACCGCGCGAGGAGATGAGTCCACAAAGATCAGCCCGCCATAAATCGCCCCGGCTTCATACGCGGCCTGGGCATCCTGTTCGCGTGTTAAGCCGCAGACTTTGTTTTCACCCAGCAGCACGCGACGCACGGCCGCATTGAGATCGTCATGTTCCATCATGGCGGAGCCAATCAGGAAACCGTTGGCGAAGTGGCTCAGCTCGCGCACCTGGGCGTAGCTGTTAATGCCGGATTCGCTGATCACCGTGACGCCAGACCCCAGACGCGGCGCCAGCTGACGCGTACGGTTAAGGTCAATGGACAGGTCGCGCAGATCGCGGTTGTTAATGCCGACCACTTTGGCTTCCAGCGCAATCGCGCGCTCCAGCTCCTCTTCGTTGCTCACTTCGGTCAGTACGCCCATGTTCAGGCTGTGCGCCACGGCGGAAAGCTGGCGATACTGCTCGTCGTCGAGCACCGAGAGCATCAGCAGGCAGGCGTCGGCCTGGTAAAAACGCGCCAGCCAGATCTGATACGGGTCGATAATAAAGTCTTTGCACAGGATCGGCTGCGGCGCGATGCCGCTGACGATGGGCAGAAAATCGAAGCTGCCCTGAAAATATTTCTCATCCGTCAGCACGGAGATGGCTGAAGCATGATGCTTATAAATGCCGGCAATACGCGCCGGGTCGAAATCGTCACGAATAACGCCTTTGGACGGGGACGCTTTTTTGCACTCAAGAATAAACGCGGTGCGCGTACCCCGCAGGGCGTCATAGAAACGACGGCTGCTCGGGACGACGTCATTCTGGAAACTGGCAAGCGGCTGCTGTTGCTTGCGGGCTTCCACCCAGATGGCCTTATCGGCAACGATTTTCGCTAAAACGGTCTGCATTCTTTACCCTCTTGCCGCAAGTGCGGTAACGCGATCGTAAGCTGCACCGGAGCGCAGTACATCCAGAACTTTTTGAACGTTGGCCTTCAGGTCTTCCTCACCGTGCAAACGCATCAGCATGGCGACGTTGGCAGCAACGGCGGCCTCATGGGCGACTTCTCCTTTACCTTGTAATAAGCGCGTCAGAATGTCACGGTTTTCTTCCGGCGTACCGCCTGCCAGCGCTTCCTGATGGTATGGCGCAAGGCCGAAGTCTGCAGCCTCCAGCTGATAGCTCAGGATTTCACCGTCGCGCAGTTCGGCCACCAGCGTTGGCGCATGAAGAGAAACCTCATCCATACCGCCGCTGTGCACCACGGCGGCACGCTGATAACCCAGCACGCGCAGCGTCTCGGCAATCGGCAGAACCAGCTCAGGGCTGTAAACGCCAATCAGCGCCAGCGGCGGGTGAGCCGGGTTGATCAGCGGGCCGAGCACGTTAAACAGCGTGCGGGTTTTGAGCTGCTGACGAACCGGCATCGCGTGGCGGAAACCGGTGTGGTATTTCGGCGCAAACAGGAAGCAGACGCCCAGGTCATCCAGCGCTTCGCGGGAACGCTCGGCGTTCATATCGAGGTTAATACCGAATGCGGCGAGCAGGTCGGAAGAACCTGACCGGCTGGACACGCTGCGGTTACCGTGCTTCGCGACCTTCAAACCGCACGCCGCCGCCACGAAGGCGCTGGCGGTGGATATATTGATGCTGTTACTGCCGTCACCGCCGGTACCGACGATATCCGCAAACTGATAGTCCGGGCGCGGGAACGGGGCGGCATTTTCCAGCAGGGCCGTAGCGGCACCGGCAATCTCCTGCGGGCTTTCGCCGCGGACCTTCATGCTCACCAGCGCGGCTGCCAGCTGCTCAGGCTTCAGCTCACCGCGAACCACGGCGGAGAAGAGCTGATGGCTCTCCTGCTGGCTCAGGGTCTGCGCCTGGTACAGTTTTTCCAGAATCGGCTGCAGGGTGTTGGTCTGCTCCAGCTTCTGTAACGCCCAGTCGAGCGTCTGCTCCAGCAGGCGGGCGCCGTGGGAGGTCAGGATTGATTCCGGGTGGAACTGCAGGCCGCAGACCCGGTCCGCGTCGTGGCGCACCGCCATCACCATGCCTTCAAACGAGGCGTTGATCGTCAGCCCGGCGGGAATATTGCTGCCAACCAGCGAGTGATAGCGCGCGACCGGGAGCGGGTTCGGCAGCCCGGCAAACATCGCCTGGCCGTCATGTTCAATGCTGGACGCTTTACCGTGCAGGATCTCACCCGCCTGGCCAACGTAGCCGCCATAGGCTTCAACAATCGCCTGATGGCCGAGGCAGATGCCGACGATCGGCAGTTTGCCGCGCATGCGGGTCAGCAGCTCCGGCATACAGCCCGCTTCGCTCGGCGCGCCTGGCCCCGGGGAGAGCATCAGCACCGGGTTTTGCATGGTGGCCAGACGGTCAATCAGGGTCTGCGCCGGAACGTGGTTGCGGTAGATAACGACGTTGTGGCCATTCGCACGCAGCTGATCTGCCAGGTTATAGGTAAAGGAGTCGATATTATCGAGCAGCAGAATGTCAGCCATCAGAAAATCTCCTGTGCATGGTGTGCGGTAGCAATGGCGCGAAGGACCGCACGGGCTTTACTGCGCGTTTCGTCAGCTTCAGACTGCGGAACAGAATCAAGAACAATCCCGGCACCCGCCTGAACGGTGGCAATACCGTCTTCAACGTAGGCGGAGCGGATTACGATGCAGGTGTCGAGGTCACCGTGGGCGGTGAAGTAGCCCACCGCGCCGCCGTAGCTGCCGCGACGGCGTCCTTCGGCGGCGGCAATCAGCTGCATGGCGCGTACTTTCGGCGCGCCGCTGAGGGTGCCCATGTTCATACAGGCGCGGTAGGCGTGCAGCACGTCGAGATCGTGGCGCAGCTCGCCGACCACGCGGGAGACCAGGTGCATCACGAACGAATAGCGGTCGACTTTGGTCAGGTCCGCCACGTAGCGGCTGCCGGGAGTACAAATGCGTGCCAGATCGTTACGCGCCAGGTCAACCAGCATCAGGTGCTCGGAGAGTTCTTTGTGGTCGGTGCGCATCTCCAGTTCGATGCGGCTGTCCAGATCGCGATCCAGCGAGCCATCGGCGCGACGACCTCGCGGACGGGTACCGGCAATCGGGTAGATCTCAATCTGACGGCTGGTGGCGTCGTATTTCAGCGAGCTTTCCGGCGAGGCGCCGAACAGCGTGAATTCATTGTCCTGCATGAAAAACATGTACGGGCTTGGGTTACTCTTTTTCAGCACGTCGTAGGCTGCGAGCGGCGACGGGCAGGGCAGCGAGAAGCGACGGGACGGCACGACCTGGAAAATTTCCCCGGCGCGAATCGCTTTTTGCATCTGGCGAACCACGGCGCCGTACTGATCGTCAGTCTGGTTAACGTCGCAGGTCATTTTCTCCACGCGCTGCACCGGCAGCGCGGGTGGTGCTTCCGTCATCTGCTGCTGCAGCTGAGCGATGCGGTGCTCAAGACGGTTTTTCTCAGCGGCAGACGGCGTGAACAGGCTTGCCTGGATGCGGGTGTATTGCTTCTGGTGGTCGATCACCAGCAGCGTTTCAGCCAGATAGAAGCAATAGTCCGGGCAGCGATTACCTTGCTCGGTTTCCGGCAAATCTTCAAATCCGGCGACCAGGTCGTAGGCAAACAGCCCGCCGAAGAACATCGCCTCACGCTCGTCTTCCGGCACGGTGACCAGATTCTGCAGCAGGCGGAAGGCATCGAAAACGGACAGGGAGCAGAGGCGCGCGTCTTCGTCCAGCAGCTGGCTCACCGGCGGGAAATGCAGAATGCGCATTTCTGGATGACGTTCATTTTCAATGCCCGACGGCAGGGCGGCATCCAGCAGCGGCAGCAGCGATGCGCCATTGTCTGATAATGCCTTGATGGTGACAGTGTCACCTAAAGCGGTAATGCGCAGCGCGCTGTCGACCAGCAGCAGGCTCTTGAGATCGTCCTTGCTGTCGATATCCGCAGACTCCAGCAGCAGCGTTGCCGGACGAGCCCCGCACACCTGATGAAACAGCGCGGTCGGGTTGTGGCGATAGGCCGCCTCGCAGGTCAGCAGTTCGAGATGAGGTTTGGCTGTTTGCATGTTGTTGTTCTCATATTTTGTTCAAAAAAAAGCCCGCTGGGTAGCGGGCGGGTATCTGTTTGCATTTCGCAGACGCGTGACACTGCCCGAAGATCAGGAAGTGCGCCACCAGCCGTGCAGAGTGAAATGTGCTGTCATTTTCAGATACCTTTCTCGTGTGAACTTGCGTACTAGTTAACTAGTTCGATGGCAAGTTGTCAACCCTTGATTTCAGAATTTCGCGTTAAGTCGGTATCATGGTGTTTTCGGATGTCTCCAACCTGTTATGGGAAGTGCTTTGAGCGATACCACCTACGCCATTATTTATGATTTACACAGCCATACTCAGGCCTCTGACGGCCTGCTGACACCCGAAGCCCTGGTTCATCGCGCCGTTGAAATGCGAGTCGGCACGCTGGCGATAACCGATCACGATACCACTGATGCCATTCCGGCGGCGCGCGCCGAGATTGCCCGCAGCGGGCTGGCGCTGAATCTGGTGTCCGGCGTCGAGATCTCGACCGTCTGGGAAAACCATGAGATTCATATCGTTGGCCTGAATATCGATATAGACCATCCGGCACTTACGGCATTTTTGCAAGAACAAAAAACGCGCCGCAATCAGCGCGCAGAGATGATCGGTGAGCGTCTGGAAAAGGCGCATATTCCGGGCGCGCTGGAAGGCGCTCAAAAGATGGCGAACGGCGGGGCGGTCACCCGCGGTCATTTCGCCCGTTTTCTGGTCGACGCGGGCAAAGCGACGAACATGGCGGACGTCTTTAAAAAGTATCTGGCACGCGGTAAAACCGGATACGTTCCGCCACAGTGGTGTACAATAAAACAAGCTATTGATGTGATTCATCATTCTGGCGGTAAGGCCGTGCTGGCCCATCCGGGGCGGTATAATCTTTCTGCTAAATGGCTGAAAAGGCTGCTGGCACACTTTGCCGAATGCGGCGGTGAGGCGATGGAAGTCGCCCAGTGTCAGCAGGCGCCCAACGAGCGCGCGCAGCTCGCGACCTATGCCCGCCAGTTCGGTCTGCTTGGATCACAGGGCTCTGATTTCCATCAGCCCTGCGCGTGGATCGAACTGGGACGCAAGCTCTGGTTGCCCGCTGGCGTTGAGCCGGTCTGGCAGCTCTGGGAACAGCCGCAGCAAATTGAAGAGAGGGAAGTATGAGTCAGTTTTTCTATATCCATCCGGATAACCCGCAGCCACGTCTGATCAACCAGGCCGTGGAGATCGTCCGCAAAGGCGGCGTGATTGTCTACCCGACCGATTCAGGCTACGCGCTGGGCTGTAAAATTGAAGATAAAGGCGCAATGGAGCGCATTTGCCGTATTCGCCAGCTGCCGGACGGCCATAACTTTACCCTGATGTGCCGCGATCTCTCTGAGCTGTCGACCTATGCGTATGTTGATAACGTGGCGTTTCGCCTGATTAAGAACAACACGCCGGGTAACTACACCTTTATCCTGAAGGGCACGAAGGAAGTACCGCGTCGTCTGCTGCAGGAGAAACGCAAAACCATCGGTATGCGCGTGCCGTCGAACCCGATTGCGCAGGCGCTGCTGGAAACCCTCGGCGAACCGATGCTTTCTACCTCGCTGATGCTGCCCGGAAGTGAGTTTACCGAGTCCGATCCGGAAGAGATCAAAGATCGTCTGGAGAAGGTGGTCGAGCTAATTATTCACGGCGGCTATCTCGGCCAGCAGCCGACCACCGTGGTCGACTTAACCGAAGATGCACCGGAAGTGATTCGTGAAGGCGTGGGTGACGTAAAGCCTTTCTTGTAAAGGTATAAGCAGATATACTACGCGGCCATCAAAGCAGGGCTCAGCCCTCTTTTGACCTGATTCGACGCCTGTGAAGGCGACACCTGAGGAAGCTCAATGAGCGAGAAGTTACAGAAAGTGCTGGCGCGCGCCGGCCACGGCTCACGCCGTGAAATCGAAGCCATTATTGAAGCGGGCCGCGTGAGTGTGGACGGTAAAATCGCCACGCTGGGTGACCGCGTTGAAATCGTACCGGGGCTGAAGATCCGCATCGACGGTCACCTCATCTCCGTAAAAGAGTCCGCAGAACAGATCTGCCGCGTGCTGGCTTACTACAAGCCGGAAGGCGAGCTGTGCACCCGCAACGACCCGGAAGGTCGTCCGACGGTGTTTGACCGTCTGCCTAAACTGCGTGGCGCTCGCTGGATTGCCGTCGGTCGTCTGGACGTAAACACCTGCGGTCTGCTGCTGTTTACCACCGATGGTGAACTGGCAAACCGTCTGATGCACCCAAGCCGTGAAGTGGAACGTGAATACGCGGTGCGCGTATTTGGCCAGGTTGACGAAAATAAACTGCGCGATCTGTCGCGTGGCGTTCAGCTTGAAGACGGTCCTGCGGCGTTCAAAACCATCAAATTTACCGGTGGGGAAGGCATTAACCAGTGGTACAACGTGACCTTGACCGAAGGCCGTAACCGCGAAGTTCGTCGTCTCTGGGAAGCGGTAGGCGTCCAGGTGAGCCGTCTGATCCGCGTCCGTTACGGCGACATTCTGCTGCCGAAAGGTTTGCCGCGCGGGGGTTATACCGAACTGGATCTGACCCAAACCAACTACCTGCGCGAGCTGGTTGGCCTGACGCCGGAAACCACCTCAAAAGTGGCGGTGGAAAAAGATCGTCGTCGCATGAAGGCGAATCAGATCCGTCGCGCGGTGAAGCGCCACAGCCAGGTGAGCAGCAGTCGCCGCTCCGGCAGCCGTAACAACAACGGTTAATATTAAAGCCCGGTGAACGCACCGGGCTTTTTTCTTTAGTAATCAATTCCAATTTGCGCTTTGATGCCTGCATCAAACGCATGTTTGACCGGACGCAGCTCGCTGACGGTATCGGCCATCTCCAGAATATCCCGATGACACCCGCGCCCCGTGACGATAACCGTCTGGTGTACAGGACGATTCTTCAGAGCATCCAGCACGGCTTCCAGCGGCAGGTAGTCGTAGGCGACCATATAGGTGATCTCATCCAGCAGAACCATATTCAGCGAGGGATCGGCCAGCATTCTCTTTGCATGCTCCCAGACGGCGAGACAGGCTGCAGTATCCGTTTCCCGGTTCTGAGTATCCCACGTAAAACCGGTCGCCATCACCTGAAACTCAACGCCGTGAGGCTCAAGCAAATTCCGCTCACCGTTGGGCCATTCGCCTTTGATAAACTGGATCACGCCTACTTTTTGCCCGTGTCCGACGGCGCGTGTCGCCGTGCCGAATGCGGCGGTGGTTTTCCCTTTTCCGTTGCCGGTAAAAACGATGACGATCCCACGTTCGTCCTGGGCTGCGGCAACGCGTGCATCGACCTGTTCTTTCAGACGCTGCTGGCGCTGCTGATGACGTTCTTCACTCATTGCGAAATTCCTGGTTTACGTCCCGGCTGGGCGTCAAAGGTCATCCCGGTTTTGCGGCGGCTGTCGTCGCCCATCAGCCAGAGATAGAGCGGCATAATATCTGCCGGGGTTTTCAGCTTCTGCGGATCTTCGCTCGGGAACGCGCTGGCGCGCATTTTGGTGCGCGTACCGCCCGGGTTAATGCAGTTTACGCGCAGATGGCGGCTCTGATACTCCTCCGCCAGCACCTGCATCATGCCTTCGGTCGCGAATTTTGATACGGCATAGGCTCCCCAGTTTGCGCGTCCTTCACGACCAACGCTGGACGAGGTAAAGACCAGGGACCCTGACTCGGATTTGAGTAATAAAGGAAGAAATGCCTGTGTGAGGAAAAACGTGCCGTTGACGTTGACCTGCATCACCTGCTGCCAGGTATCAGGATCCTGTTCATCCATCGGACGAACCTCGCCTAACAAACCGGCGTTATGCAGCACGCCGTCGAGTCTCGGATAGTGAGCGCTGATGCGCTGGGCTAATTCCTGGCACACCGCAGGCGTGCAGGTCAGTAAATCGAGCGTATACCACGGGGCCGGCGTGCCGCATGCAGCCTCAATCTCCTGAGCGACGCTTTTCAGTTTTTCTTCGTTGCGCCCGATCAAAATGACGTGCGCGCCATATTCGGCGTATGTCAGGGCTGCCTCGCGGCCAATCCCGTCGCTGGCACCGGTGACAAGAATAATCCGGTTGTGCAGCAGATTTTTTTGCGGTTGATAATGCACGGTGACTCCTCAGGCGACCGGTGATGCAATGGCGCCTTTATAATGACTTTTCGGCTTTATGCCCGAATTAGCCTAATAATTCAATCAGTCTACAGGACGCATTACTGTAAAATTAACAATTTGCAAATATTTAAACTCCAGCCCGGGGATTCCTGAAGGCGGCTCGCAGAGGTAATGTCACGAGCGAGACGCATGGGCAGGGCTGTTGTACACTGCCGTGAAAGATTCGTGGTTAAATCAAGGTGGAACGCGTGGAATTACTTTCTCAATATGGGTTGTTTTTGGCCAAAATCGCGACGGTGGTGATTGCCATTGCGGTGGTAGCCGTTCTGATTGCCAACCTGACGCAGCGCAAGCGTCAGCGTGGGGAGTTACGCATCACCCGCCTGAGCGAGCAGTATAAAGAGATGCAGGAAGAGATGTCTCTGGCGCTGCTTGATAGTCATCAACAGAAACTCTGGCTGAAAGCACAGAAGAAAAAGCATAAACAGGAAGCCAAAGCGGCAAAGGCAAAAGCAAAGCTCAATGCGCCGCAGGATAAGGCTACGCCGCGCGTCTATGTGCTCGATTTTAAAGGCAGTATGGATGCGCATGAAGTGTCTTCTCTGCGGGAGGAAGTGACAGCCGTTCTGGCCGTGGCGACACCGCAGGATCAGGTTGTCGTGCGTCTTGAAAGCCCCGGCGGGGTGGTTCACGGTTACGGACTGGCCGCCTCACAGCTGCAGCGCCTGCGTGAAAAACAGATCCCGCTGACCGTGGCCGTGGATAAAGTGGCGGCAAGCGGTGGCTACATGATGGCCTGCGTGGCGGACAAAATTGTTGCCGCGCCGTTCTCCATTATTGGCTCGATCGGCGTGGTCGCGCAGATTCCGAACTTTAACCGCTTCCTCAAAAATAAAGAGATTGATATCGAACTTCACACGGCGGGTCAGTACAAACGTACCCTGACGCTGCTGGGGGAAAACACGGAAGAAGGGCGCCAAAAATTCCGTGAAGATCTAAACGAAACGCATCATCTCTTTAAAGATTTTGTACACCGTATGCGCCCAACGCTCGATATTGAACAGGTCGCGACGGGCGAGCACTGGTACGGCGTCCAGGCGCAGGAGAAAGGGCTGGTGGATCAAGTCGGAACCAGCGACGATCTGCTGCTCAATCTGATGGAAGGCCGGGAGCTGGTGGGCGTGCGTTTTACCCAGCGTAAGCGACTCCTTGACCGCTTTACCAACAGTGCTGCAGAAAGCGCGGACCGCCTGCTGCTGCGCTGGCTTCAGCGCGGACAAAAACCGCTGCTGTAAACAAAAACGCGAGGCACATGCCTCGCGTTTTGCGTTAATCGACCAGGTGATATTTCTCTGAAAGCGTATGCGCCAGGTATTTGAACATGTTAAACACGGCGGTGCTTTTCGGGGTCGGTAAACCCTGTTCGTCAAGGAAGTATTCGCCGCTGAAAATCAGGACGCCATTACGCTGCTCTACGCCGGTGGCTTCAATGCCCGCCAGCGTATCTTCATGGTCACGGATAAGCTTGTTTGCTTCGATAAGCAGAGAGGCTCGGTCAATAGGTTGGGTCGTATTCTGCATAATCCACTCCTTAAACAGTGACAATAGTCTACGCCGAGGGCGCTTTGGGGGCAAATTTTCCCTGTAATGTGAGGGGATAAGGTGCAGGGTCCTGGCTGGCGGGATCTGCTTTTGCATGCTAATAAAGTTGCGTAACGAATTTTATCAGGTAGAGTGTGCGCTTTCGTCATTCTGGCAACAGAATTGCTTGACATTCAACCGGGAATTCGTCACGAATTACACGAGATGTGAGAAAAATACCCGAAAACTCAATCACCTGGGCGTCTTCTCATTAGCGTCCGGTAAGTCAAAGGGGTTGATATCTCCTGACGCAGTCGCAATATCATTGGCTCGTCGTCAGCGGAAGGGAAATCAACGTGCGGCGTATTCCTGGAAGAATTAAATTAGGTAAAGGTGAATATGGGTAAAGCTCTCGTCATCGTTGAGTCCCCGGCAAAAGCCAAAACGATCAATAAGTATCTGGGTAATGACTACGTGGTTAAGTCCAGCGTGGGTCATATCCGCGATTTGCCGACCAGTGGCTCAGCCAGCAAAAAGAGCGCAGACTCTACCTCCACCAAAGGGGCTAAAAAGCCTAAAAAGGATGAACGTAGCGCGCTTGTCAACCGCATGGGTGTTAACCCATGGCATAACTGGGATGCACAATATGAAGTGCTGCCCGGGAAAGAAAAAGTCGTTAACGAGCTGAAGCAGCTTGCTGAAAAAGCAGACCACATCTATCTCGCAACCGACCTTGACCGCGAAGGGGAAGCCATTGCGTGGCACCTGCGGGAAGTGATCGGTGGTGATGACAAACGCTACAGCCGTGTAGTGTTTAACGAAATTACGAAGAATGCGATTCGTCAGGCGTTTGAGAAGCCGGGCGAACTGAATATTGACCGCGTAAACGCACAGCAGGCACGTCGCTTTATGGACCGCGTTGTGGGCTACATGGTCTCTCCACTGCTGTGGAAGAAGATTGCCCGTGGCCTGTCCGCAGGGCGTGTGCAGTCCGTCGCCGTGCGTCTGGTCGTTGAGCGTGAGCGCGAAATTAAAGCCTTCGTGCCGGAAGAGTTCTGGGAAGTCGATGCCAATGTGACCACGCCGGGCGGTGACGCTCTGCCGCTGCAGGTGAGCCATCACAACGACAAGCCTTTCCGTCCAGAAAACCGCGACCAGACCATGGCCGCCGTAGCGCTGCTGGAAAAAGCACGCTATCAGGTGCTGGAACGTGAAGACAAACCGACTAGCAGCAAGCCGGGTGCGCCGTTTATTACCTCTACGCTGCAGCAGGCTGCAAGCACGCGTCTGGGTTATGGCGTGAAGAAGACCATGATGATGGCGCAGCGCCTGTATGAAGCGGGCTACATCACCTACATGCGTACCGACTCAACCAACCTGAGCCAGGACGCGGTCAACATGGTCCGCGGCTACATCAGTGACAATTTCGGTAAGAAATACCTGCCGGAAAGCGCTAACCAGTTCGCCAGCAAAGAGAACTCACAGGAAGCACACGAAGCGATTCGTCCTTCTGACGTCTCGGTGTTAGCGGAATCGCTGAAAGACATGGAAGCCGACGCGCAAAAGCTGTATCAGCTGATCTGGCGCCAGTTCGTGGCGTGCCAGATGACCCCAGCGCAGTACGACTCCACCACGCTGACCGTTGGCGCGGGCGAGTTCCGTCTCAAAGCGCGCGGTCGTATCCTGCGTTTCGACGGCTGGACGAAAGTGATGCCTGCGCTGCGTAAAGGTGATGAAGACCGGACGCTGCCGGCGGTGAACAAAGGTGACGAGTTGTCGCTTGTCGATCTGGTTCCGGCACAGCACTTCACCAAGCCGCCTGCGCGCTTTAGTGAAGCGTCCCTGGTGAAAGAGCTGGAAAAACGCGGTATTGGTCGTCCATCGACCTACGCGTCCATCATCTCGACCATTCAGGACCGCGGCTACGTGCGCGTTGAAAACCGCCGTTTCTATGCGGAAAAAATGGGTGAGATCGTCACTGACCGTCTGGAAGCAAACTTCCGCGAGTTGATGAACTACGATTTCACCGCGCAAATGGAAGACAGCCTCGACCAGGTTGCCAGCCATCAGGCGGAATGGAAAAAGGTACTCGATAGCTTCTTCAGCGACTTTACCGACCAGCTTGAAAAAGCGGAGAAAGACCCTGAAGAGGGCGGCATGCTGCCTAACCAGATGGTTCTGACCAGCATCGACTGTCCAACCTGCGGCCGCAAGATGGGGATCCGTACCGCAACCACGGGCGTATTCCTTGGCTGCTCCGGCTATGCGCTGTCACCAAAAGAGCGCTGCAAAACCACCATCAACCTGGTGCCTGAGAACGAAGTTCTCAACGTGCTGGAGGGTGACGATGCGGAAACTAACGCTCTGCGTGCCAAACGCCGCTGCAAGAAATGCGGCACGGCAATGGACAGCTACCTGATCGATCCAAAACGTAAGCTGCACGTTTGCGGTAATAACCCAACGTGTGACGGGTATGAGATCGAAGAGGGCGAGTTCCGCATTAAAGGCTATGACGGCCCGATTGTGGAATGCGAGAAGTGTGGTTCTGAAATGCACCTGAAAATGGGGCGTTTCGGTAAGTACATGGCCTGTACCAACGACGAGTGTAAAAACACGCGCAAAATTCTGCGTAACGGCGAAGTGGCTCCTCCTAAGGAAGATCCGGTTCCGCTGCCAGAACTGCCGTGCGAGAAATCAGACGCGTACTTTGTGCTGCGTGATGGTGCCGCAGGTGTCTTCCTGGCCGCCAACACCTTCCCGAAATCGCGTGAAACGCGCGCGCCGCTGGTGGAAGAGTTGCACCGCTTCCGCGATCGTCTGCCTGAGAAACTGCGTTATCTGGCCGATGCGCCACAGCAGGATCCGGAAGGCAACAAAACCGTGGTACGGTTTAGCCGTAAAACTAAGCAGCAGTATGTTGCGGCCGAGAAAGAGGGTAAAGCGACCGGATGGTCAGCCTTCTTTGTCGATGGCAAATGGGTTGAAGGCAAGAAATAATCTTCCCTTACCGTAACTTACCTGTAAAAGGGCCGGATTTCCGGCCCTTTTTTATTACCTTGTTATTATTTTTTGTTCCGTACTATACAGTCAGGCTATAAATGATATAGTGGTTATAGTTAACCTGTTTCTTATTATTAAATCGTCTTAAGCGATTGACCGCATGCGCTAAATCGGATGGTCTGGCATGAAATTACAGCAGCTTCGTTATATCGTTGAGGTGGTGAATCATAACCTTAACGTCTCTTCTACCGCCGAGGGGTTATATACCTCGCAACCGGGCATCAGCAAACAAGTTCGTATGCTGGAGGACGAATTAGGTATCCAGATATTTGCCCGCAGCGGTAAGCATCTCACCCAGGTGACGCCTGCGGGGCAGGAAATCATCCGCATTGCGCGGGAAGTCCTCTCCAAAGTCGATGCGATTAAGTCTGTGGCGGGGGAACACACCTGGCCGGATAAAGGTTCGCTGTATATTGCCACGACGCACACCCAGGCGCGCTATGCGCTACCAGGTGTTATCAAAGGCTTTATCGAGCGTTATCCTCGCGTCTCTTTGCATATGCACCAGGGCTCGCCAACGCAAATTGCTGAAGCCGTCTCCAAGGGTAATGCAGACTTTGCTATCGCCACCGAAGCGCTTCACCTGTATGACGATCTGGTGATGCTTCCTTGCTATCACTGGAACCGTTCTATCGTGGTAACCCCCGATCACCCCCTGGCGGGTAAAGGGTCGGTCACTATCGAAGAGCTGGCGCAATATCCGTTGGTGACGTATACGTTTGGCTTTACCGGACGGTCCGAGCTTGATACGGCCTTTAACCGGGCAGGGTTAACGCCGCGCATTGTCTTTACCGCGACGGATGCCGACGTGATTAAAACCTATGTGCGGCTTGGTCTGGGGGTGGGCGTTATTGCCAGCATGGCGGTGGATCCGGTGTCAGACCCTGACCTGGTGCGTCTTGATGCGCATGATGTTTTCAGTCATAGCACCACAAAGATTGGCTTCCGTCGTAGCACCTTCCTGCGCAGCTATATGTATGATTTTATTCAGCGCTTTGCCCCTCATTTAACGCGTGACGTGGTTGATACCGCCGTTGCATTACGCTCAAATGAAGATATTGAAGAGATGTTTAAAGACATCAAACTCCCCGAAAAATAATCACACCCGGTATCTTTCCCTTAGGGAAAGATACCGAAATAACGCCTCAAAGCTAAATTAGAATTATCATCATCTACGCATCCCCTGTCATATAATGTCATTATCCATTTAATCCGTAAGGTTATAATGTCGTGAATTGGCGACAAAAGTAGAAACTAATTTACGCCTTCGCAAATTTTTCTTTTCAATTATTTATTTCTGGTCAAAAGATTGAATATTTCATACCTTCCGGTGCGTAAATTCACTGGCTTTTCGGCTAAAGTTTCTTTAGGATTTATCTCAACAGATGATTAATTGTACCAATTGTTTGGTCCTAAATGATAAGCGATGTCGATTGTATGAGGTTAGCAATGCCTTCAGGAAGTGAAGAACCGCAAAGGGATCCTGCGCTCAAGCGTAAAGCCTGGCTGGCGGTCTTTCTCGTCTCTACCCTGTTTTGGGTGGTGGTTGCTCTCCTGGCCTGGAAATATTGGGGTTAAATATGGCAGTGACGGTACGTACAGAAACGGTAAAACAGATGTGTCAGCATCGTGACAACGGCCACAGAGGGCGTAAAGCACCTGCGACTGTTGTACCCGCGTCCTGGAAACTGACGCCGCAGCAGCAAGCGTTTATTGATGTGTTCGCAGAAGACGAACCCAAAAAACAATAATTTAGTTAATTGCGTAATGATGCAAATAGTCTGAATATCGACTCTGCACTTTCGTACTCTTTAATAAATACACATCAGCAATATAGCACTGAGGACTTACCTCGGAACTTTTAATAAATAATGCCTGGTGTCCCTATGATGAATAACATGACGTCTCACAAATACTGGTCATGGATCGGCGTTTTTACCGTGTCGATTCTGTTCTGGAGTCAGCTTATCTGGTTGGCCCTCCACTAAATTGTAAAACCTCGCTACGGCGGGGTTTTTTGTTTTTCCTTTCTGGACCAATCCTAAATTTATCAATTTGGGTTGTTATCAAAACGTTACGACATCTTTGTGTTATCTTTAATTACGGCCCTGATGATTGTCGGGGCATCTCTGTGATTAAGGAGGAGCTTATGTCGTTAACCCTACGCGAAGCCAGTAAGGACACGTTACAGGCAGAAAATAAAACCTGGCATTACTACAGCCTGCCGCTGGCTGCCAGAACGCTTGGGGACATTTCGCGTTTACCCAAGTCATTGAAAGTTTTACTGGAAAACCTATTGCGCTGGCAGGACGGTGACTCTGTCACCCTCGATGATATCCAGGCGCTGGCAGGGTGGCTGGAAAATGCCCATGCCGACAGAGAAATAGCCTACCGTCCGGCCAGGGTGCTGATGCAGGACTTTACCGGTGTCCCGGCCGTCGTTGATTTAGCCGCGATGCGCGAGGCCGTTAAGCGTCTCGGCGGAGATACGGCAAAAGTGAATCCGCTTTCCCCCGTTGACCTCGTCATTGACCACTCCGTAACCGTTGACCGCTTTGGTGATGACGACGCCTTTGGCGAGAACGTGCGTCTGGAGATGGAGCGCAACCACGAGCGCTACGTGTTCCTGAAGTGGGGGCAGCAGGCGTTCAGCCGGTTTAGCGTGGTCCCGCCGGGTACCGGTATTTGTCACCAGGTGAACCTTGAATATCTGGGTAAAGCCGTCTGGAGTGAATTGCAGGATAAAGAGTGGGTCGCCTATCCGGACACGCTGGTGGGCACGGACTCCCATACCACCATGATCAACGGTCTGGGCGTGCTGGGCTGGGGCGTCGGGGGTATTGAAGCGGAAGCGGCCATGCTCGGCCAGCCGGTGTCCATGCTTATCCCTGACGTGGTGGGCTTCAAGCTCACCGGCAAGCTGTCTGAAGGCATTACCGCCACCGATCTGGTGCTCACCGTCACCCAGATGCTGCGTAAGCATGGTGTGGTGGGCAAGTTTGTAGAATTCTACGGTGATGGTCTGGATTCGCTGCCGCTTGCCGACCGTGCCACCATTGCCAATATGGCGCCGGAATACGGTGCAACCTGCGGCTTTTTCCCCATCGATGACGTCACGCTGGAGTACATGCGCCTTAGTGGGCGCAGCGAAGAGCAGGTCGCGCTGGTGGAGGCCTATACCAAAGCGCAGGGCATGTGGCGAAACCCCGGCGATGAACCGGTCTTCACCAGTACGCTTGAACTCGATATGGGAAGCGTCGAGGCGAGCCTAGCCGGGCCGAAACGTCCGCAGGATCGGGTTGCGCTAAGTGACGTGCCAAAAGCCTTTGCCGCCAGCAATGCGCTGGAAGTGAACGTGGCGCAGAAAGACCACCGTCCGGTCGACTATGTTCTGAACGGGCATCAGTATCAGCTCCCGGATGGCGCGGTTGTTATTGCGGCCATTACCTCCTGCACCAACACCTCGAACCCCAGCGTCTTAATGGCGGCCGGTCTGTTGGCGAAAAAGGCGGTAGAGCTTGGGCTAAAACCTCAGCCATGGGTCAAGGCCTCGCTGGCACCGGGTTCCAAAGTGGTATCGGATTACCTGGCGCAGGCCAAACTTACGCCGTACCTTGACGAACTGGGCTTTAACCTTGTGGGCTACGGCTGTACGACCTGCATTGGTAACTCCGGTCCGCTGCCTGAACCGATTGAAACGGCGATCAAGCAGGGTGACCTGACGGTAGGCGCGGTCCTGTCCGGTAACCGAAACTTTGAAGGGCGTATTCACCCGCTGGTGAAAACCAACTGGCTTGCCTCGCCGCCGCTGGTTGTGGCATATGCCCTTGCAGGGAACATGAATATCAACCTGGCGACCGATCCGATTGGTCACGATCGCAAGAACGATCCTGTCTACCTGAAAGATATCTGGCCATCTTCACGTGAAATCGCGCTGGCCGTTGAAAAGGTCTCAACCGAGATGTTCCGCAAAGAGTATGCGGAGGTCTTTGAAGGCACGCCGGAGTGGAAAACTATCAACGTCGTGGGCTCAGATACCTACGACTGGCAGGATGACTCGACCTATATTCGTCTGTCGCCGTTCTTTGATGAGATGCTGGCCGAGCCGGCACCTCTTAAGGATATCCACGGCGCGCGCATACTGGCGATGCTGGGAGATTCCGTCACGACCGACCATATCTCCCCGGCGGGTAGTATCAAAGCCGATAGCCCGGCAGGCCGTTATCTGCAGAGCCGGGGCGTCGAACGCCGCGATTTTAACTCCTACGGCTCGCGTCGCGGCAACCATGAGGTCATGATGCGCGGGACCTTTGCCAACATACGCATTCGTAACGAAATGGTCCCGGGCGTGGAAGGGGGCATGACGCGCCATCTGCCGGGGACGGAAGTGGTTTCGATTTATGATGCGGCGGTCAAATATCAGCAGGAAGGTACGCCGCTGGCGGTGATCGCCGGGAAAGAGTACGGTTCCGGCTCCAGTCGCGACTGGGCGGCGAAAGGTCCGCGTCTGCTTGGCGTTCGCGTGGTCATCGCCGAATCGTTCGAACGTATTCACCGCTCGAATCTGATTGGTATGGGGATCCTGCCGCTCGAGTTTGCGCAGGGCGTGACGCGTAAAACGCTGGGGCTGACCGGGGAAGAGCAGATTGAGATTAGCGGTCTGCAAAACCTGCAGCCGGGGAAAACGGTGCCGGTGAAGTTAACGCGGGCAGACGGGAAAATCGAGGTGCTGGATTGCCGGTGCCGTATTGATACGGCAACCGAGCTGACCTATTACCAGAACGACGGCATTTTACATTATGTGATTCGTAAGATGCTGGATTGATGAAACGAGCCCGGCACCCGTGCCGGGCTTTTTAGCATCACTCTTTCAGCAGATGGCCCATTTTGGCGGCTTTGGTATCCAGGTAGTGGGCGTTTTTCGGATTACGGCCGACTATCAGCGGTACGCGCTCGACGATGTTGATCCCCGCTTCGGTCAGGATCTCCACTTTTTTCGGGTTATTGGTCAGCAGGCGAACTTCGTCCACGCCCAGCAGCTTGAACATATCGGCGCATAAGGTGAAGTCGCGTTCGTCAGCGGCAAAGCCGAGTTGATGATTTGCTTCAACCGTATCGTAGCCCTGATCCTGAAGCGCGTAGGCGCGGATTTTATTCAGGAGACCAATATTACGACCTTCCTGACGGTGATAAAGCAGCACACCGCGGCCTTCTTCTGCAATATGAGACAGGGCGGCTTCCAGCTGGAAACCACAATCACAGCGCAGGCTGAACAGCGCGTCGCCGGTAAGACACTCTGAATGGACGCGGGACAGAACCGGCGTCTGCCCTGAAATGTCACCATAAACCAGCGCGACATGATCCTGTCCGGTTGCCAGTTCTTCAAAACCCACCATCAGGAAATCGCCCCATGGGGTTGGCAGTTTGGCTTCTGCCACACGTTTAAGCTGCATGTGATTCTCCAGAGTAGGCTGACACGTTTCGTGCCTTTGCCCTGTTTTGCTTTCTGTATCAGTTCATTTTGCCACAAGCTCAGCAGGTTCGCCTAATGGGCACCATGCTATATGAACGTTAAACGCACGATCCGACATATCCACCAGGATGATTAATTTCAGTTATGATTGTGACGCTTAGCGAAAAAGGAGAAGACATGCTTTCAATCGCCAGACGTACGGCAGCAGGTGCGGCCATTTTACTGATTATGCCTCTGGCCGTATGGCTTTCAGGCTGGATGTGGCAGCCCGGGCATAATGCCACGTGGCTGAAAACGTTATACTGGATAACGGAAACGGTCACCCAGCCGTGGGGGATAATTACCCACGTACTCCTATGCGCCTGGTTTCTGTGGTGCCTGCGCTTTCGTTTGCGCGCGGCGCTGATGCTCTTTGCGATCCTTGGGGGCGCTATCCTTGTCGGCCAGGGTGTGAAGTCCTGGGTTAAAGATCGCGTACAGGAACCGCGTCCTTTTGTCGTCTGGCTGGAAAAAACGCATCATGTTCCGGTGGATGAGTTCTACAATTTAAAGCGAAAAGATCGTGGCGCGCTGGTGAAAGAACAGCTTGCGGAACAGCAGGATATCCCGAAATTCTTGCGTAAACACTGGCAAAAAGAGACCGGGTTCGCGTTTCCTTCCGGTCACACCATGTTTGCGGCCAGCTGGGCGTTGCTGGGGGTTGGGCTGCTTTGGCCAAGGCGCCGAACGATCACTATCGTGATTTTACTGGCCTGGGCGACGGGAGTCATGGGCAGCCGCCTGCTGCTGGGGATGCACTGGCCGCGCGACCTGGTCGTTGCCACGCTCATCTCATGGCTGCTGATCGTGCTGGCGACCTGGCTCACTGAACGATTCTGCTGCCCGCTAACGCCACCGCCAGAAGAGAAAGAAGAAATAGCCGAAAGGGACCAGACAGACGCCTGACGGTTGATATTCCGCATTTTGCCCATAGATCCATGACCTGCGCGTCACTTTTTCCGTTTCGCGCTCGTCGCTAAAATGGTAGTTTATAAGGCTGATTGCGGTGAATTGAACACACTTTATTCGCTTGAACCACATAACGGGAAGTAATGTGAAATATTTACTCATTTTCTTACTGGTATTGGCGATTTTTGTCATTTCAGTCACGTTGGGTGCACAAAACGATCAGCAGGTGACGTTTAACTATCTGCTGGCTCAGGGTGAGTATCGCGTCTCGAGCCTGCTGGCGGTATTATTTGCTGCCGGATTTGCCATTGGCTGGCTGGTTTGCGGTCTGTTCTGGCTGAAAGTCCGTGTTTCTCTTGCGCGCGCTGAACGTAAAATTAAGCGACTCGAAAATAACATTGCCCCTGCGTCTGACATTCCGGAAAGCTCTGGTGTGCCGGTCGTGAAGGAATAATCGACTATGCTGGAGTTGTTGTTTCTGCTTTTGCCTGTAGCCGCAGCCTATGGCTGGTATATGGGCCGCAGAAGTGCGCAACAAACAAAACAGGATGAGGCCAACCGCCTCTCCCGCGACTACGTTGCGGGGGTGAACTTCCTCCTGAGCAATCAGCAGGACAAAGCGGTAGACCTGTTCCTCGATATGCTTAAAGAGGATACGGGGACGGTTGAAGCGCATCTCACCCTGGGCAACCTGTTCCGCTCGCGCGGCGAGGTCGATCGTGCCATTCGTATTCACCAGACCCTGATGGAAAGCGCCTCGCTGACCTACGATCAACGTCTCCTTGCGGTACAACAGCTGGGGCGGGATTACATGGCCGCAGGGTTGTACGATCGCGCGGAAGATATGTTCGCGCAGCTGGTCGATGAAACAGATTTCCGCATCGGCGCGCTGCAGCAGCTCCTGCAGATTTATCAGGCCACCAGCGACTGGCAGAAAGCCATTGATACTGCTGAACGTCTGGTGAAGCTGGGTAAAGATAAGCAGCGCGTTGAGATCGCCCATTTCTACTGTGAGCTTGCTCTTCAGCAGATGGGCAACGACGACATGGATAAAGCCATGGCGCTGCTGAAGAAAGGCGCCGCCGCGGACCGCAACAGCGCGCGAATCTCCATCATGATGGGGCGCGTCTTTATGGCGAGTGGCGACTACGCCAAAGCCGTTGAAAGTCTGCTGCGGGTTATCGACCAGGATAAAGAGCTGGTCAGTGAAACGCTGGAAATGCTGCAAACCTGCTATCAACAGCTCGACAAGCAGGAAGAGTGGGTAGCTTTTCTGCGTCGCTGCGTGGAAGAAAATACCGGTGCCACCGCTGAACTGATGCTTTCAGACGTCGTTGAGCAGTATGAGGGAAGCGACACCGCGCAGGTTTATATTACGCGTCAGCTGCAGCGCCATCCGACCATGCGGGTGTTCCATAAGCTGATGGATTACCACCTGAACGATGCTGAAGAAGGGCGCGCCAAAGAGAGCCTGATGGTGCTGCGCGACATGGTTGGCGAACAGGTGCGCAGCAAGCCGCGCTATCGCTGCCAGAAGTGCGGTTTTACCGCGTATACGCTCTACTGGCACTGTCCTTCCTGTCGCGCCTGGTCCACCATCAAGCCAATCCGCGGCCTGGATGGGCAGTAATTTTTTAAAACACTCTACTTTAGTTACAACATACTGATCGTTTTTCCCGTGTCCTGAACTCCGTGCGGTTTGTCGGCCTGGCAGGCGCATAAATGGATCCTGTCAATTTGCGGCGTCGGCAGGTAGAATGCTGGCCGTTTATCTGTTCCGCGCCGCTGCGCGCCCATAGACGAAAAGGGCTGGTCATGACGTCTGTTACATCCTCCACTTCCCGCGTAATTACGGATTCTCCTGTTGTTGTTGCGCTTGATTACAATAAGCGTGACGCTGCACTGGCGTTTGTCGACGGCATCGACCCTCGCGACTGCCGTCTGAAAGTTGGCAAAGAGATGTTCACGCTGTTTGGACCGCAAATCGTTCGCGATCTGCAGCAGCGGGGCTTTGAAGTTTTCCTCGACCTGAAATTCCATGATATCCCGAATACCACGGCGCACGCCGTTGCCGCAGCAGCAGAGCTGGGCGTATGGATGGTCAACGTCCATGCATCGGGTGGGGCAAGAATGATGACGGCCGCCCGTGAGGCGCTCCTGCCGTTCGGTAAAGATGCACCGTTGCTGATTGCGGTCACGGTGTTGACCAGTATGGACGAAAACGATCTACGCGACCTTGGCGTGACGTTGTCACCCGCCGAGCATGCCGAACGTCTCGCGCGTCTGACGCAGCATTGCGGCCTGGATGGCGTTGTCTGCTCCGCACAGGAAGCGGTACGTTTCAAATCAGTGCTGGGCCAGGATTTTAAACTGGTTACGCCGGGTATCCGTCCTGCAGGCAGCGAAGTGGGCGATCAGCGCCGTATTATGACGCCTGAGCAAGCGCTGGCTGCTGGCGTTGATTACATGGTCATCGGGCGTCCAGTGACGCAGTCTGCCAACCCGGCAGAGACGCTTAAGGCTATCAACGCATCGCTGAAAAAGGGGGCGTAATGACCGATTCCAACAGCCGTCTGGTCTATTCAACCGACAGCGGGCGTATAGACGAGCCGAAAGCGAAAGTAGAACGTCCTACGGGGGACGGCATCGTTCGGATCCAGCGCCAGACCAGTGGACGAAAAGGGAAAGGGGTTTGCCTTATCTCCGGCATTGACCTGGATGATGCTGAACTGGCAAAGCTGGCGGCCGAGTTGAAAAAGAAATGTGGCTGCGGCGGCGCCGTGAAAGACGGCATTATTGAAATCCAGGGAGATAAGCGCGATTTAATAAAATCTCTGCTGGAAGCCAAAGGTATGAAAGTCAAACTGGCAGGCGGTTAAAATAAATGAGCCACGGCAAATGCCGTGGCTCGTGTTATATACGTGCGTATGTCAGACCTGAAATGCGTTCAAATATCGCAATACCGGGGAAGGCTTAGATAATAATTATTTGCCAACCTGGTGACCGATAATACCACCGACAGCAGCGCCACCTAATGTACCCAGCGTACTACCATCCGTTAATACTGCACCACCGAGAGCACCGGCACCGGCACCAATAGCGGTGTTACGGTCACGTTTAGACCAGTTAGAGCACGCGCTCAGGGACATTGCTACAGTGATTGCCAGAACAGCGGCGGCTAATTTTTTGCTGGTTAAGGTCATAATACTTTCTCCTGAATTATCGATTCACGGAAAGATGTACACGTTAAGTATAGACGAATCGAATACTTAATTCTGTTCTCCGTGAAAGCTGGTCGCGCAGGCGTTACGTAATCACGCAGGTGATAGTCACTTCCTGTTATATCGCTAACATTAATTTTACGACTTTAATGCAGGTTAAACAGGTAAAAACTCTTAAAGAAGTACCAGGAATCATCTCAGAGAAAGAAGGGCGTATGCGCCCGAAATTCGGGCGCGGAGGGAACTCAGGCGGTCGTTTTAATAATATTGACGATCAGCCCGTCATCTTCCAGTTTATTACGGTGCGCGTCGCTCAACCGTTCATCGGTAATCACGCGGCTAAAGCGTGAAACGGGGCCCATCGTATAAGGATGAACGGCGCCAAACTTAGAGCTGTCGGTCAGCACAATGGCTTCACACTCTTTTTCCAGCACGGCATTCACCACGTCAGAACGCATCATATCCCGGCCGGTAAAACCAGTCTCCGGCTGCCAGCCGTCAATTCCGATAAAGGCCTTGCTGAAATGAACCTGCTGAACATACTGACGGGTCAGCGGGCCAACCATGCTTTCACTTTTTTTCTGGTAAATACCGCCCAGCAGAATCACCTCGCAGCGCGTCTCTTTGAGCAAATGCGCGATATAGCTGCTGACGGTGATGATGGTAACGTCTTTTTGATCGGCAAGCGTGCGCGCCAGCAGGGCATTACTGCTGCCGTTTTCAATAAAGACGGTCTCGCCGTTGTTCACCAGAGACGCGGCAAATTCCGCCAGTTCACGTTTGAGCGCGTAGTTATTCATCATGCGCGTCTCAACGTCATCACTGTCCAGCGGGACAGCATATCCGTGCGCGCGACGCAGGTAGCTCTGTTTTTCCAGCAGATTAAGATCCTGACGGATAGTAACTTCAGACACGCCGGTGGTTTTAGCGAGATCGACAACGCTTACGCGTCCCTGATCGATGACCATCTGCAAAATGAGTTGTTGTCGGGAATTCATAGCATCCATTTAATAAAGCGAAACGAGGTCGGAGACGGTGGGATTAAACTTCCCACGGCGCTTTTGGCTGTTTGTTTTCAGGCGCGTTGTCAGCACCATTCTGAGCAAGAAGTTCAGACTTCAGGATCTCGAGATTACGGATAGCAGAGTGATAATCGCCCGCCACCAGGATATCCAGCACGGTATCAATTCGTTGTGCTACAGCTTGTGCGTCAATAGTCGACATAATCTCACCCCAGGCGCGAAAAGTTAATATTTTCAATGATGCAGAAAATAGGATCAAAAGAGAAGGGAAAAAATGCAATAACTAAATTACATAAACGTAAGTGATAAATTTATTCCCCCTCATGCAGCAGGCTTAATGAGTGGATTAGTCTAAAACTGCGCGCAAGGCGCTTTTTTATAAGAGGAATTAGACTATGACAGTTATCAATCAGCCTACCTGCACACTGTTTACCGATACTGAACGGTTCACGCAGCTGTCAGGGTATTACGAGGCGGAGCGTCACACGGTCTGGATGATGCTGCGGGCTCAGCCACGTCCTTGCTTTAACCATGCGTTAATAGAGGAGATCATGAACTTTTCATGGCTGGTTCGCCAGTCTGGGTTTGCGGTTGATTTTTGGGTAACCGGATCGCTGGTTCCCGAGATGTACAATGCCGGCGGGGATTTACAGTTCTTCGTCGAGTGCATTCAGAATGGACGTCGGGAAGCGTTACGGGCGTACGCTCGCGCCTGCGTTGATTGCGTCCATGCGGCCTCGCGGGGGTTTGATACGGGAGCCATCACTCTGGCAATGGTCGAAGGCAGTGCGTTAGGGGGCGGGTTTGAGGCCGCTCTGGCACACCATTTCGTCCTGGCTCAGCGCGATGCCCGTTTAGGTTTCCCGGAGATTGCCTTCAACCTGTTTCCGGGTATGGGAGGATATTCCCTGGTTGCACGCCGTGCAGGCATGAAGCTGGCGGAGGAACTCATCTACAAAGGGGAATCCCATACGGCTGAATGGTACGAACAGCACGGGCTGGTGGATGTCCTGTTTGAACCGGGACAAAGCTATGTTTCCACCCGAACCTTCATCGATACGCTGCGGCCAAAACTGAATGGCGTCAGGGCGATGCTGCGCGCCCGTACGCGCGTTCTGCAATTGCCCCGCAGTGAACTGATGGACATCACGGAAGACTGGGTTGATGCCGCTTTCTGCCTGGAGCCGAAAGATATCGCCTACATGGAGCGTCTGGTCACGCTGCAAAACCGCCATCACGCGGCGGGCCTGCGTAAAGCCAGCTAACGTTGATTTCGCGCTTGATATCGTTTTAGCCATCGCTCGAATGCGGCAGCGGGCATCGGCTTAGCAAACAGAAAACCCTGCCGTTCGTTGACGCCGTTCTTGGTCAGAAAGGCGTCTTCTTTTGCATTTTCCACACCCTCGGCAATCACCTGCAGATTTAACGCCTGCGCCACCGCGACGATAGCGCGCACCAGTGACTGGGAAATAGACTGCTTATGAATATCCCTGACGAAAGATTGATCGAGCTTAATGGCGTCGATAGGGAAGCGGGCCAGCTGAGAAAGGGAAGAGTAGCCGGTACCAAAATCATCCAGATGAATTTGCGCCCCGAGTCGGCTGAACTGCTGGATCACGTACAGCGCCAGCTCTTCATTTTCGATAAGACAGCTTTCGGTCAACTCAACGTCGACCGGGCAGTATTCAAAATTCAGATCCTTCAGCGCCTGCTTTAAGTCGCTGAAGATGGTTTGGTCGGCCAGCTGGCGTGCAGACACGTTCACCGCCACGCGCAGGTTTATTCCCTTATCGCGCCATTTTGCCACCTGGCGAACCACATCGAGCATCACCCAGCGGCCCAGCGGCACAATCAACCCCGACTCCTCGGCATAAGAGATAAACTCCAGCGGCGGGATCAGGCCGCGTTCTGGTGATTGCCAGCGGACCAGCGCTTCAAGGCTTCTGACTTCCCCGCGCCAGGTTATTTTCGGCTGATAGTGGATCAGAAGCTGATCGTTATCCAGGGCCTTGCGCAGGTTGGTATCCAGCCAGAGATACTCAAACACGCGCTGGTTCATCTCGGGTGAGAAGACGCAGAACTTGCCCCGGCCGTTCTCTTTGGCAGTGTACATGGCGGTATCGGCGTTACGAATGACGCTTTCCCGGTCGTTCCCGTGCTGCGGGGCGAGGGCGATACCCAGAGAGCAGCCGGTATAAATCTCAATCAGACCGATTCGGAACGGCTGGCGCAGACGGGTTAAAATGCGCGACGCCATCGCTTCCAGAGAGCCCTGAGAGGTATTGGTGGCCATGACGATAAACTCATCGCCGCCAAGTCGCGCCAGCACCTGTTCTTCATCCAGACAGCTCAAAATGGCGAGGGCGACAGCCTGCAACAGCTGATCGCCAAACATATGCCCGTAAGCGTCGTTGACCTTTTTAAAGTTATCCAGATCGAGATACACCACGCCCACCTGCGTGTCGCCGCGGTTGTCGATGGCGTCAGAAATCAGATCGTGGATCGCATTGCGGTTTGGCAAGCCGGTGATGGTATCGGTATTGGCCAGCACGCGCAGCCGCTCCTGAGCGCGGCGCTCCTCGGTAATATCGGTCCCGGAGCAGATGAGGAAAATTTCATTTTTACCGCTGCCGCTGTGAACGAATTTGTTTCTGAACAGAAACAGCCGCTGCCCTTTACGCGTTTTGATCCAGCGTTCGACTTCGTAGGAGCTGCCGTTGCGAAAAAAACCGGTAATATTGCGCTTTGAGGCTGCCGCTTCGCTGCGGCTCATAAACAGCTTAAATACGTTCTGACCAATGACCTCTTGCTCTTTCAGGCCGGTGTACTCTTCGCTAAGCCGGTTAAAACGCTGAATATTGCCGTGCTGATCGAGGATAACAATGACGGAGTTGGCCTCGGAGACAACCTGTTCCGCAAAAGAGAGCCCCTGAGCCAGATCGCGCGCCACGGAGGGCGTATCGTTCCAGGCGGAAGCGGTGCCTGCCCACTCGTTGCGGGTAATTTTACGGCCCACAAGATGAACCGGGACATCCTCCCCGTACAGGGAGAGCGACATGGAAATGCTGGAGGTAATAACGGTTAAATGACGGATGAGATCGGCCTGTTCATCGTCCAGCGCCACGACCTGAGTGACATCGGCATTTTCGCTGGTGGAAAGGTGCAGAGCGTTGCTGTCAGCTGACAGGCGCCACCACGGGCTGTGAGTTCCCATGTAGCGAAACAGCAAATTCTGCTCCAGATCGTCCATCATGTTTTCTCCCGCAGCTGTTCATTAGCGCACAAATTATTCATTTGCTGTCGACTTTTCCGTTGAGAAACAGCGGCAAAACCGAAGTGAACCTGTTGTTTTTCCCTGCTTTCTTATAATAAAACGAGTCAGGTGAAAAAGGATACTGAGCGTATAGAAATTCAGGTAACCGAATATAACAACACTCTTTTACTGTAGATAATTATGGCGATTTTGGGCGAAGGGATACTGAAAATAGTAAGGAAAAATAATGATTTTGTGGCGGGGATAAAAAGAAAAATTGTCGGCCCTTCCGGAAAGGAAATGGCCGACAATTTAACCGGTTATCAGGCGACAGGGCGCGCGATAATACTGCGGGTTTCCATGCGAACTTCGGCGATAGTAACGTCAATCACGTCGGTGACTTTGTAAACTGTTTCACCTTTAATTTGCACGGTACCGTTTTCCTGGCTACAGACCATTTCGTCACGAACCGCGTGCAGGAACGGCGCAGGAATAAACGCGACAGCACCATTATCGACCAGGCGGACGCGCATGCCCCCGCGGCTGATATCAATGATCTCAGCGGCAAAACGGGTATCCGTACCGGCTTTATCCTGCAGGAAGCGTGCGTACAGCCAGTCTCCAACGTCGCGTTCCGCCATGCGGTTCAGGCGGCGACGATCGGCCATCTGCAGCGTGGTGTCCTCCTGAGGACGGGCAATGGTTTCACCTTTGATAATCGCTTTCAGCAGACGGTGGTTGACCATATCGCCATACTTACGGATCGGCGATGTCCAGGTAGCGTAAGCTTCGAGGCCAAGACCAAAGTGCGGGCCAGGTTCGGTGCTGATTTCAGCGAAGGACTGGAAGCGACGAATGCGGCTGTCCAGGAAACCCGACGGCTGAGCGTCCAGTTCGCGGCGAAGCTTGCAGAAGCCCGGCAGCGTCAGCACTTCTTCCGGATCAACGTGCACATCGTGAGTCTTCAGCAGGGCCGCCAGCGCTTCGGTATTCGCCGGATCAAAACCGGTGTGGACGTTGTAAATGCCAAAGCCCAGCTTGTCTCGCAGCACGCGTGCGGCACAGATGTTGGCGGAAATCATCGCCTCTTCAACGATGCGGTTTGCAATGCGTCGCGGTTCGGCCACGATGTCCAGCACTTCGCCTTTCTCGCCCAGAACAAAGCGATAGTCCGGGCGGTCTTTGAACACCAGCGCATGGGTTTTACGCCACTCGCCGCGGTTGAGGCAGATGCGATGCAGCAGACGGATTTGCGCGGCAATGGCGTCTGATTCAGGTTTCCAGCTGCCGGTATTTTCAAGCCAGTCGGACACGTTATCGTAGGCCAGCTTGGCTTTCGATTCGATGGTGGCGGCAAAGAACTCGATATCGTCTTCAATCGCGCCGTCTGCGGCGATAGTCATGCGGCAGGCAAGGACCGGGCGCACTTCATTTGGACGCAGCGAGCAGAGATCGTCTGACAATTCGCGCGGCAGCATCGGAATGTTGAAGCCCGGCAGATAGTTGGTGAACGCACGGATTTTAGCGGCGTCATCCAGCTTGCTGCCTTCGGCAATCCAGGCGGTTGGATCGGCAATGGCGACGGTCAGATGGAGTTTGCCATCGGCGCCTTCTTCAGCGTACAGCGCATCATCCATATCTTCCGTGCTGGCGCTGTCGATAGTGACAAACTCCAGTGCGGTGAGATCGCGGCGCGTCAGACCTTCGTCCTGCATCTCGGTCGCTACGCCGTTCGGTGCTTCTTTTTCAAGATTGTGGCGTGCCAGCGTGACCCACCATGGTACGAAATGGTCGGCGCCAAAGGTGATGAACTGGGTCAGCTCAGCATAAAAACCGCGATCGCCTTTCAGAGGATGACGGCGCATTTCTGCTACGGCCCAGTCACCTTCTTTAAAATCATGCTCAACGCCACGGGCGGCGCGGCAGGGAATGGCATCTTTCAGCAGGGGATGATCCGGCACGATAGCAAGACGATCGTCTTTTCTCTGCACCTTACCCACAAAACGGGTCAGGAACGGTTCGATCAGTTCTTCCGGCTCGGCAGACTCGCGGTCCTTCTCGGTATGAATGACGGCCATGACGCGATCGCCATGCATCACTTTCTTCATCTGCGGTGGCGGAATGAAGTAGCTTTTCTGCGCGTCAACCTCAAGGAAGCCAAAGCCCTTTTCCGTGGCTTTTACGACCCCTTCTGCACGCGGCGTCTGGGAATGCAGTTGCTGTTTAAGCTGCGCTAGCAGCGGGTTGTCCTGAAACATAATGTTCTATTTTCGTAGCCATTGAGCGGCTGACAGTTTTACGCGATTCTCACTGTCTCAGCAAGCGCTCTTTGGGTAATTAGTATGGTTATTCCTCTTTACCAAACGCGACTTTCAAACGATTGAGCCAGCCATCAAACGCGCTCCGGGTAAGCAGCATGATGGCATGTTCGCCGGGGAGTCCTTGATCCGTTAGCGGGGTAAACTGCGCGGCGCTGAAGCGGTCCGGAGAGCGCGTCAGCAGTTCGACCGCCGCCGAAAGTGCGGGGGAAGTCAGCGGGATCGCTTCGCGGGTGTTTAACAGGATTTCTCCGGTCAGGTCGAGCAGCGACGGCTCGTGGCAAAGGACCGGCGTCAGCGCCTCCAGCACGGGTTCTGCCTGCCAGCGGGACAGCGACTCAAGCTGATGCGCACTCGCATAGCGCAGCTCGACGACGGGCAACAGCGGCATCCAGGCGGCGTGGCTCGCGGGCAGCGTGTGCGGCTGAATATGATGACCTGGCAACCAGCGAACGGGGTGTCCTAACAGCGCCTGAAAAACCGCGACCACGCGCGCCTGAAACCCGATAAATCCGATAATCTGGTTAATCACCACAATGTCATATATTGACAGGCCAACCTCATCAAGCTGGTTCTGCGCTTTATCATCAATGACATCAGGGGAGCTGGCGAGCTGGCGGGCATACTGCGTAATTTGCGCCAGACGTCGGTTGCTTTCACGCGAGGAGTCCGGGCCGGGAAGCGGGGCGAGGAGGGCGGCGTAATGGTTACAGAGCCGCTGAACGCCACATGCCTGTGCGACCGTTAGCGCGGTGCTGAGCCGATCGTAGGCGCTGAGCGTATGCAGGCGGTTCACGGGAATTGAGAGCGGAAACAGCTGGTGGCATAAGGCTCTGGCAGGGGTAAGCCAGCCAGAACAGGCGGCGACAATCTCATCAGGCAGGGCTAAATCGAGCAAAAAACGATCGTCGACGTTAGCGGCTTCGGGCACCAGAGGCAGAACATCTGTCTGCGCGTGGTTCGACTGGGTCTCGTGATACCAGTGGCCTTTGCCGGAAAAACGGCGTTGTTCCATGTGCGTTCCTTGATCTCAAAATGGCGATCAATATCCTGGCGTAAGGCAGATAAAGGGAAAAATATTGTTAGGTGATAACAAATAGCAGAACGGAATAACGAAGGGGTGGTGCGGGGGAAAACTCTCTTCCCGGGCGGGAAGAGAGTCACAGCTTATTTAATTTCCAGCTCGTTCATTGCAGCGATGTTGAAGCCGCCGTCAACGTGAACCACTTCGCCGGAGATACCAGCTGAAAGGTCAGAGCACAGGAATGCTGCAGAGTTACCCACATCTTCAATGGTAACGGTACGACGAATCGGGGTAACCGCTTCGCAGTGTGCCAGCATTTTACGGAAATCTTTAATACCGGAAGCTGCCAGGGTGCGGATAGGACCTGCAGAGATGGCGTTAACGCGCACGCCTTCAGGACCCATTGCGTTCGCCATGTAGCGTACGTTGGCTTCCAGAGAGGCTTTCGCCAGGCCCATAACGTTGTAGTTAGGGATAGCACGCTCAGCGCCCAGGTAGGACAGAGTCAGCAGGGCTGCGCCCGGGTTCAGCATCGCGCGGCAGGATTTCGCCATCGCAACGAAGCTGTAGGAGCTGATGTCGTGAGCGATTTTGAAGCCATCACGGGTAACCGCGTTCACGTAGTCGCCGTCCAGCTGGTCGCCAGGAGCGAAGCCAATGGAGTGAACGAAACCGTCGAATTTCGGCCATGCTTTTGCCAGTTCAGCAAACATGCCGTCGATGCTTTCGTCTTGTGCAACGTCACATTCCAGAACGATGCTGGAACCCAGCTGCGCGGCAAACTCTTCAACACGGCCTTTCAGCTTGTCGTTCTGGTAGGTGAACGCCAGCTCAGCGCCTTCGCGATGCATTGCCTGTGCGATGCCGTATGCGATGGACAGTTTGCTGGCAACGCCAGTCACCAGAATGCGCTTACCGGAAAGAAAACCCATAGCTTTAATCCTTATATTCATTGCTAATTTTGCCTTGTAATTCATAGCGTTACAGGCAGTATTTCAAAATCATTCGAAATTAGCTCGAAATTATAGCCCACTCACAGCCCCTTGTGTCACGATATTTCTCGCTGTTCTCCGAAGTCGCCTGCCCCGAAGAATGCGCCGCGGACTCGCGGGGGCTCAAAATTTCAGCATTCGTCCAGTATATCACCCGGCAACAGCTTCGCCTCATCCAACCAGCGAGGAAGCGCGATCCCGCAAGGGTATTCACGCTTTCCTGAGGTTGTCGATGAAGCGCGCGATGACGATAAAGAAAACCGGTACGAAGAAAATGGCGAGAAGCGTACCGCTAATCATGCCGCCAAATACGCCGGTACCGATGGCATGCTGCGTACTGTCGCTCGCCCCATGGGCCAGCATCAACGGAACAACCCCTAAGGTGAAGGCTAACGACGTCATCAGAATAGGGCGCAGGCGCTGGCCGGCGGCATGAATGGTTGCCGCCAGCAGGGGCTGCCCCTGGCGATGGAGCTGCCTCGCAAATTCAACAATCAGAATGGCGTTCTTGGCCGACAGGCCGATAAGCGTAATCAGGCCTACCTTGAAGAAAACGTCATTCGTCATGCCGGCAACGGACACCGCGATCACCGCGCCGATAAGGCCCAGCGGAACGACCAGCATGACCGCAAAAGGAATAGACCAGCTCTCATACAGGGCGGCCAGCACCATAAACACGACCAGTATCGACAGGACGATAAGGCCCGGAAGCTGAGATTCCGATTTTCTCTCCTGCAATGAGCTCCCGGCCCACTCGCCCGCCATGCCCTGAGGTAAATCTCTGGACAAACTCTCCATAACCTTCATTGCGGTGCCGCTGGATTCTCCCGGCGCCGCATTTCCGGTAATGCGAATAGCCGAATATCCCTGATAACGCGTCAACTGCTGCGGCGCAACGTGCCAGGAAAGCGTGGCAAACGTCGATACCGGCACCATCTGCCCCATCCGGTTTTTCACTGATAATGTCAGTATCTGCTCGGGCTGCATTCGGTAGGGCGCATCGGCCTGAATAATCACCTGCTGAACGCGGCCGTTGTTCGTATAGTCATTGACGTAATTTGAGCCCAGGGTGACGGAGAGCGTCTGGTTGATTTCATCAAATGAGACGCCCATTGCTTCCGCCTTTTCTCTGTCCACCTGGAGCGCAAGGCTTGTTCCTTCCGGAAGCCCGTCTATATACACATCACTCAGTTCAGGGCGCTGGTTGGCCTGCAGGACCAGCGCGTCGGCAGCGCGCTTTAACGCCTCGTAGCCCAGTCCCGCTCTGTCCTGCACGTACCAGGTGAAGCCCGACGAGGTGCCCATATCCGAAATGGCCGGCGGGAGCAGGCTCATCGTGACGGCATCAGAGACGTTCGCCATGCTGGCCTGTATCCGGTCGGCTTCCCCCTGGGCCGTCGCACCCTGCCGATCTTTCCAGTCCTTCAGCGTGGTGAAGGCCATAGCCGAGTTTGGTCCTGAACCTGAAAATCCAAAGCCCAGGATCATAATGTTGCTTTCAATATCCGGCCGGGCCGCAATTTCCTCTTCAAATTTTTTAACCACGTTGAGGGTACGCTGCATCGTGGCATCAGAAGGCAGCTGGATTGAGGACATAAAGTAGCCCTGATCTTCATCCGGCAGAAAGGACGACGGTAACGAAGACAATCCCAGAAACAGCGCGGCACAAAGCGCAGCGTACAGAAGCAGCATACGCCCGGTTCGCTTCAGAACGGCACCCAGCCCGGCTTCGTAACAGGCGGTGAGCGAACGAAAGCGCGCGTTAAATCCGACCGCGAACCTTCCGCCTCCGCTCTTTCCTGCCTTATGCGGCTTGAGTAACGTTGCGCACAGGGCAGGCGTCAGCGTCAGGGCAAGAAACGCGGACAGCAGTATGGAGACCGCCATGGAAATACAAAATTGTCGGTAGATAATCCCGACGGATCCTTCCGCAAACCCCATGGGGATAAAGACGGCGGTCAGCACCAGCGTGATGCCAATAATCGCCGGGGTGATTTCCTGCATGGCTTGCCGCGTGGCGTCACGCGGGGACAGGTTTTTTTCCTCCATCAGACGTTCAACGTTTTCTACGACCACAATGGCATCATCAACGATAATCCCTATGGCCAGCACCATGCCGAACATCGTCAGAATATTGATGGAGTAGCCGCTCAACAGCATCACGGTGAAGGTGCCAAGAAGGGCGACGGGAGCAACAATCGCCGGGATAAGCGTACAGCGTATCTTGTGCAGAAACAGCAGCATAACCAGGAAGACCAGGACCATCGCTTCCACAAATGTCTGAACAACCTTCATGATAGAAAGTTTCACAAACGGCGCGGTGTCGAAGGGGATCGTAAACGCCATTCCTTCGGGTAACACCCGGGAAAGTTCGTCGATGCGCGCCCGTACGCCGGAAGCCGTACTCATTGCGTTGGCGCCTGGCGAGAGCTGGATTGCCGCCGCCGTTGCGGGCACGCCATTTTCACGGATACCAAAGGCGTAGCTTTGCAGGCCAGATTCAATCCGCGCAATGTCGGACAGTTTCAGGCGGGCGCCGGATGCATCAGATTTCAGGGTGATATTCCTGAACGCCTCAACCGAGGAGAGTTGTCCCTTCACGGTGATGGGATACGTCACCCCTTGTCCTGCAGAGGCTGGCTCATCTCCCGTTTTGCCGGGCGACACAAGGGCATTTTGCTGGCCAACGGCGGTAAGAACATCGCTCACCGAAAGCCCGTAGCCGTGGAGCTTTATGGGATCCAACCATATGCGCAGCGCTTTTTCGCCGCCAAACAGCTGAACTTTCCCTACGCCGGGCACGCGACGAAGCTCGTCACTGACGTTTCTGGCAAAATAGTCGCTTAAATCGGCTTCCTCAAATTGACCCGTCGCGGACTTCAGCCCCACCATCATTAAAAAGCCAGAGTTAGCGGCCTCGACGTTAATCCCATTTTGCCTTACCGCCTGAGGCAGACGAGGCTCGACAATCTTAATCTGATTCTGCAGATCCATCTGCGCCAGCTTGATGTCCGTGCCCGGTTTAAACGTGACGGTAATCGATGCCGAACCGGTTGTGTCACTGGATGATTCAAAGTAGAGCAAATTATCTACGCCAGAGATTTCGCGCTCGATTAACGATACCACCGACGTGTTCATGATATCGGGGCTGGCCCCCGGGTAACTGACGGAAATAATGATTCCAGGCGGCGCCACCGCCGGATACTGCGCAACCGGCAAACGGGGAATAGACAGGAGTCCTGCCAGAACGATAAAAAGCGCTACTACCCATGCGAAAACGGGGCGTTCAATAAAAAAATGCGGCATTAAATTAACGTCCGGTTACGTGAATTTCATCATCAGTGGATACGCGCTTGCCGATATCCCTGAGCTGCGAAAATTTCTCCAGAAGCTGCGGCGCGTCATCGAGGCTCGTCGCGAACATCCACATGTAGGTCATCACGGAGTAAATATGTCCGGCGGTGATGCCGGTTGAGCGCGTCATCCAGACGATGGTCAGCGTAAAAAGCGCGGCAACGAGCACGCCAACCCATAAATAACCCCACGCTTCGCGGTCAGATAATGCGATACGTAAACGCGCCAGCGTGGAGTAATGTCGGTGAAGCGTGGCCGTGCCCGCCTTATGGACATAATCCACTTCTTTTTCCAGCCGATTATTCAGGCGCATGAACAGCCATTCATTTTTACGGGCATATCCTGAGACAAATCCGAGCAGGATAAATACAATCGCAAAGCACATGACGCCGGCCCAAAATTCAATAAACAGCAACATGATTGCGGCACCAAAAAGTGAGCTCAGCGACGTAATAAGCAGGGGAAGGTGCATTTCAAAGAAATCCACATATTCGCGCGAGAGCGTTACCCTTGCGGCGATCGCCGAATGGTTAAGCTGGTATTTGCGCTGTGCCAGGACGACGGAAACCGCGAGTCCGGCATAAATGCGCGCAAACGTGCGCGTGTCTACGCTCCGTCTGGCCGCACCGATGAACCACATGCAAAGCACCATCAGGCCATACAACGCGGCGTTAAGCGTCTCACCGGCGAGGATGGCATTTATCGCGATGCCAGCCAGAACGGGATAAAGTAAAAACGTCACGTTTTCGGCCACCACCAGGAAAAAAGTGACAACCAGTTTTTTCCGGTGCCGTATCGCGAGTTTTTTTAGCGAGTGCATCACTCCGGCAGGTTCAGAAGAACGAAGATTATTACGGTTCATCATTATGGATAAGTTTTATCAGATGTTTTAGGTGAGTTATTTTTGTGCAAAATAGCGTGAGGGAGAGTCTACCGCGCGCCTGTTTAGCGGAAATGGGCGGTTTGTGGAGGCTGTGTGGAGCAGCGGCTCAAATCATTCTCATAATAAGGTACAGCGGGGCTCCGCCAAAAAAAATGATCAAATAACACTCGTAGTAAAAGATCAGATCCTCGATATCGGGCATCGCGTTTAACAGTACGGTGAACGTAATAATGAGATAGACAAAAATCACCATCAGCCAGAAGGCAACGACGAGCAGCTCGGTCAACGCGCCGGCTTTATTCTGGATTATCAGAGAGACAACTGACAATGCTATGCAGCCATAGATAATGGGTGAAGAGAGCAGCGTCGAGGCGACTTTTTCATCCATTTTGTGTACCAGCATCAGCCAGGTGTAAAGTAATCCCCAGGACAGCAGCAGGAACAGGGAATATATGCCCAGTTTTTTAGGAGAGAAATATTTAGAAAGTTCCATGTTCATTATTTCAGCCAACTTCATAAAGTCTTTAAGTAACAGGATTAATTTGCAACGCTCACTGCCAAAAGGGTTATGCCCCAATAGCGATTTTGAACGGGTATTGTCGAGTCTTTATTGACGGAATGTGTAGGCTGTATGGAGAAATAACCGCGCAGGTAAATCAGCCGGGAAATTTTCGCGACTACGGCACTTTTTCCCGGAGGCTGTGTCTTATTGTGCTAAAGATATCTGATAGCGAGCTCAAAGGGATTTCACCCGCGGAGATAAAATGCACAAAAATACGCTGATCCTTGTTGTTGAAGATGAAGACGAAATTGCCGATATACTGATGAGTTACTTAGAGCGTTCGGGAATGAAAACGCTCCGAGCCAGGCAGGGCGAACAGGCCATAGCACTCAATCGCCTCCATAAACCGGATCTCATATTGCTGGACATTCACCTGCCCGTATGTGACGGCTGGAGCGTACTTACCACGCTTCGTCAGGAAAGCGCTGTCCCCGTCATTATGGTTTCCGCTCTCGATCAGGATGTCGATAAGCTCATGGGGCTGAGGCTGGGCGCGGATGATTACGTGATCAAACCCTTCAACCCTTCTGAAGTTGTCGCACGGGTTGAGGCGGTGCTGCGCAGGACAAAACCCGCGCTTCAGCAGGCGGGTTCCCAGCCGCTCAGAACGCCATTTATTACGGTCTACCCGGATGACTTCTACGTGGAAGTCACCGTGGACGCAGAGGTTGTCTCCCCGGTATTAACGACGACCGAATTTAAATTGCTCACATACCTGGTGAGATATCCGCGAAAGGTCTGCTCACGCGAAGAGCTACTCAACGCGTGTCTGCCGGAAGGGGATACGCTCGACAGAACGGTCGATAGCCACATGAGCAAGTTGCGTAAAAAACTGGAGCTTGCCGGCCTTTACGGTGTTCCCGAGAGTATCAGAGGCATGGGCTACCGGCTTGGGGAAAAGAAATGAACAAAGAGTCTGTCCTGAGTCGTCAGATCTTAACGTATATGCTGTTGCTGACGTTTACGATCATTGCCATCGCCATACTCGGCTCCTGGTTTTTTTACTCCTTTATTCTGGATCACCTCCCGGGCGGCCCTGCTGCGGGCGATGACGAGCAGATGACGATGTGGGACTGGGTATGGATTGGGACCGCGACTACGATCAGTATGATTATTGCCCTCTTTTTCACGGTCAAACTTTCATCGCGGATACTCACCCCGCTAAACGCGGTAGCGTCCAGCCTGAAAAAGATTTCTCAGGGCGATCTGGACGCCAGGGCATTTTGCGCCAGTTCCCGGCTGGGTGAGATCAATCACCTGGTGACGGATTTCAATGAAATGGCGGAAAAATTACAGACGCTGGATATTCAGAGGAAATCCTGGAATGCCGCTATCGCGCATGAGCTGAGAACCCCGGTCACGATCTTACGCGGACGGCTTCAGGGGTTGGTTGACGGCGTTTTTACCCCGGATCCGGTGCTGTTTAATAATCTTCTCAAACAGACGGAAGGGTTAACCCGCCTGATTGAAGATCTCCGGGTTGTCAGTTCGAATGGCGGGGCGGGATACACGTTATGCCAGTCCAGAACGGATCTAAAAGGGGCAATCCAGAACGCACTCGATACGTTCATGCCCGAGTTCAGCCGTAAGGCATTTACCGTCAATACAGACCTGAGGGAGCAGCAGTGCGTATTCGATCCATTACGCATCAATCAGTGTCTGACCGTTTTATTTGATAATGCCTTACACTATTCAACCTCGCGCACGCTCATCGTGAAAAATGGCGTTTCTGATAAAGGCAATTATATCCTTATTCAGGACGGGGGACCGGGCATCCCCAGAGAGTTTCATGATTTCCTGTTTCAGCCCTTTCAGCGCGATAATGGCGCCAGACATGTGAACCCGGAAGGCTGTGGCTTGGGCCTGTCGGTGGTAAAAGCCATCATGCTGGCTCATGGTGGCGATGTTACCTATACCTTATCGACGCAAAACCACTCGATATTTAAACTCACCTGGCCCGACTCGTGAGCTTCAGCGGCAGGTCAAATGTGCCTGCCGGCGATAAATGCCATATTTTTCCTAACTTAGCATCCCATTCCTGCGGGGTAATCGTCAGTTTACCGCGTCTCGGGCTTAAGGTTATTTCGCTGAAATAGATTTCATCTTTTTTTAGCATAAGGTCAACGCGGCAGTAGTCAATTCCATCCGCCAGCTCCTGGGAGGCCAACAGTGCCTGACGGAACAAGAGCGGTTCGACAGGCGTTGCTGAAGTATTCGGATATTCCATCCGGAAGGGTTGTAAGTTCCAGTGCCTGTCATAAACGTTGATAAACCCTTTGCCGTTATCATCCGTAAAATCCGCCTCTACATAGTGGGCAACGCCGTGAAAGCAATGGATCCTCAGCATTTCGGGCGTTGTGTTCCTGTCAGCATTGTCGAAGAGATCGACAAACGGCTCGCAAAGTATACTTGGCGTAATGTTTTTGTACTGCCATTCGCGCGTGGTGTAGTAAAGATTTTTCTTTAACGCGAGGCTCAGTTTTTTACACGCTTCTTTTTCATTAAATTGTGCTTTGTTTGTACATATTATTGTGCTGCCGCTGTCATGGTTGCACTTAAGGACGAATTTGTCAGGAAGAACTGAAAAATCAATCTGCGACGGCCTGGTATAAACGCCAATTAATGGCACCGTTTTCACGCGCGTTGTTCTGGAGGAAACGTATGCCCGAACGGCGAGTTTATCGGCAAGCATCGTGTAGAAGTTATTATGGTCATAGACCAGACGATGACATATTTTTTCACTCAACGTCGTGGGCGAGTTAATGTCAGGAGTTTCCCCGGTTGATTTTTTAAGCCTCACGGTATGAAAATGCAGGTCCGTCATTAAAAATGAGCGGCATTTTCTGATGAGATACTCTGTGTATTTTAAAACGTAAGTGGCGGTGTTCATTTCTTCTCCTCCGTAATGTCCGGATATTCTGGAGAAGAACTGTTGATTGATATTGCTTAAAATATGGAGCAGGGATGGAGACGAAAAATTAAAGGATTAAATAGCGCACGCAGGCTATTTAATCCTTAATTTAACGGGGTAGTTTTTGTGAAGCGTCGCGCTTAGCGGTCCTTTCTCCACGCATCGGCGGTTAATGCTTCACCGAAATGACCGGCAATCAGCCGTTTTGTCAGTTCATGAAGCGGAGAGGCCATCACATCCGCCGTGCTGCCGCGCTCTACCACTTCACCCTGGTGCATGACCATCACCTGATCGCTGATGTGCTTCATCATTCCCAGATGCTGGGTGACGTAGATATACGAGATCCCCTGTTTTTCCTGCAATTCCAGCATCAGGTTAATCAGCTGCGAGCGCATCGACATATCCAGCGAGGCAAGCGCTTCATCCGCAATGATCACTTTTGGCCGCAAAATCAACGCACGCGCCAGACCCAGACGCTGTTTCTGGCCTGGTGCCAGCATATGCGGGTAGTAGCTTTCGTGATCCGGTAATAGCCCAACCATACGCAGGGTTTCAAATACGCGCTTACGGCGCGCCTCTGGCTCCAGGTCGGTGTTCAGACGCAGCGGAAAATCGAGGATCTGCGAAATGCGCTGGCGCGGGTTAAGAGAGGTAGACGGATCCTGGAAGATCATGCGGATGCGCTGGCTGCGGAAAGAGTAATCGCCGAACGTCAGAGGATGATCGTCAATCAACACTTCGCCTGCAGTGGGTTCAACCATGCCGGCGAGCATTTTCGCCAGGGTGGATTTCCCGGAACCGTTCTCGCCGATGATCGCCAGAGTCTGTTTTTCACGCAGCGTAAAGCTCAGCGGCTTCACCGCGTCGACAGTTTGACGATGAAACAGCCCCGTGCGGTAGCGAAAGGTCTTACTCAGGTTGCGGACTTCCAGTAAGGTTTCGACCATTTCACTCTCTCTCCATGTTCAGCGGGAAATGACAGGCGTATAGATGATTTTTGGCCCCGGTCAGGCGTGGCGTCTCGATACATTTACGCTGAGCATAGGGACACCGCGGCCCCAGACGACAGCCTATCGGCAGGGATTCCAGCAGCGGAATCGCCCCCGGCAGGGTATTCAGGCGGCTCTTATGCGGCATCGCGCTGCCAAAATCCGGAATGGCGCGGATAAGCGCCTGCGTATACGGATGATGCGGCGCGCCGATCAGATCTTCACTCGGCGCGGTTTCGACCGTTTGCCCGCAGTACATGACGTCAATTTTATCCGCCCATTTGCTGAGCATTTGCAGGTCATGGCTGATCAGCAAAATGGTGGTGTTGTTATTCTGGTTGAGACGCGACAGCAGACGGAAAATTTGCGCCTGCGTGGTGGGTTCCATCGCGTTGGTGGGCTCATCCGCAATCAGCAAACGCGGCTGATTTGCCAGCGCAATGGCAATCATCACTTTCTGACATTCGCCGTCGGTCAGCTCATAAGGGAAGCTGCGCATCGCATCTTTGTGATCTTTGATCCCGACGCGGTGTAAAAGCTCGATGGCGCGGCGCTTGCGCCAGCCAACGCGTTGCCACCAGCGGCCTTTATAGGTCCAGCCGGGAATGTTCTGCATGAGCTGTTTACCCACGCGTTCGGACGGATCGAGACAGGACTGCGGCTCCTGGAAAATCATCGAGACGTTATGCCCGACCAGCTTTCTCCGCTCGCGGGGGGAGAGGCGCAGCAGATCGATATCATCAAAACGCATACGGTCTGCCGTCACGCGCCAGTTGTCTTTCGCCACGCCGCATATAGCTTTGGCAATCAGGCTTTTTCCTGAGCCGGATTCCCCCACCAGCCCGCGAATTTCACCCTCCGCAAGGGTGATACTGATGCGATCGACGGCTTTAACCCAGCCTTCACCGGTTTTAAATTCGATGGTGAGGTTGCGAATATCAAGAAGCGGCATTATTGCACCCCCGCGTTAATTGCACGGCGAATACCGTCGCCCAGCAGGTTGATAAGCAGCACGCTCACCATAATGGCCGCACCCGGCAGCATGACCGTCCACGGTGCCACGTAGATTAGCTCCAGCGCGTCGCCGAGCATCGCACCCCATTCGGGCGACGGCAGCTGTGCACCGAGATCGAGGAAGCCGAGCGCCGCGATGTCCAGGATCGCCATCGACAGGGCGCGGGTGATCTCTGTGACCAACCCGGCGGCGATGTTGGGCAGTACGGCAAACCACAGAATGTTGAAGGTTGTCGCGCCGTCCAGACGCGCGGCAACGACGTACTCTTTTTCCAGCTCATCATGCACCATGCTGTAAACCGAGCGCACGATGCGGGGCAGGATAGCCAGCCAGACGGCGAACATGGCGTGCGACAGGTGCGGACCGGCAAAGGCAACAACAATGATCGCCAGCAGCAGGGACGGGATCGACAGCAGCGTATCCAGAATGTGGTTAAGCAACGCCGAACGCAGGCCGTGCGTGGATCCTGCAAAAATACCAAGCGCCAGCCCACAGATCGTTGCCGCGAGCGTCACCACAAATGCGCCGCCCACCGTCGGGGCTGCACCGCTCAGCAGACGGCTCAACACGTCACGTCCAAGGTCGTCCGTTCCCAGGAAGAAAGAGACTTCGCCGTAGCGCGACCAGGACGGCGGCAGCAGCTGATAGCCAAGGAACTGCTGGTCGATGCCGTACGGCGCAAACCACGAGCCAAAGACGCAAAGCAACACCAGGCCGGCACAGCCGTAAAGGCCGATCATCGCCGTGGTGTCACCATAGAACTTACGCCACACGGTACGCAGCACGCCGGGCGTGCGCTTTTCACTGTATACGCTATCGTAAGGCATACCATTCCTTATGCTTCAATGGGTTAGCCATGGCACCCAGAATATCGGACAACACGTTAACAATAATCACCAGCGAACCAATCACCATTACGCCGGCAGAAATAGCGGCGTAGTCCTGCTGGCGGATGGCGTTAATCAGCCATCGCCCCAGGCCCGGCCAGCTAAAGACCATCTCGGTGATCATGGCCAGCGTCAGCATGGTGGAAAACTGTAATCCCAGACGCGGAATTACCGGCGGCAGCGCGTTGTGCAGGACGTTGCGGCGCAGTATGGTCAGGCGGGACAACCCGCGCGTGGCCGCGGCTTTGACGTAGTTCTGGTCAAATACCTCAATTGTGCTCAGTCGCATCAGGCGGATCACTTCGGTTGTTGGCGCAACCGCCAGCGTCAGTACCGGCAATACCATATGGCGCACGGCGCTGACGATCATCTCATGGCGCCACACCGAATCGGACAGCCACGCGTCAATGATGGCAAAACCCGTCACCGTTTTAACCGTATAGAGCAGGTCAAAGCGACCCGAAACCGGTAGCCAGCCCATCGTCAGCGAGAAGAACAGCGTCAGCAGCAGCGCCAGCCAGAATACCGGGATGGAGAAGCCGAACAGGGCGAGGGCGCTGATAAACTTATCCTGCCATTTATTGCGATAGATCCCGGCCAGCATACCCACAGGGATGCCGACCATCAGGGCAAAGCCGAAGGCCAGAATGCACAGCTCCATCGTGGCCGGGAATACCTCTTTCAGCTGCTGGGAAATCAGCTGCCCGTTAATGCTGGACACGCCGAAATCCCAGTGCAGCAGCCCGTTAAACCAGAACAGCCAGGCATCCCACAGCGACGACCCCTGGAGCGGGGCGTGGGGCGTGAAATAGCTCAGGCTGAAGCCGACAAAGTTCAGGAAAAAGAGCGTCACCAGCAGCAAAAGGAGCCGACGTAAGGTAAAAATAATCATGGTTTTTTCACCTCTTGTTCTTTTTCACGCGACACGCCGGCAAACGAGGCGTTGCCGAACGGACTCAGCACCAGACCTTTAATATCATAACGATAGGCCTGAAGGCGCAGGGAAGAGGCCAGCGGCAGCACCGGCAGCTCCTGGGCAAGGATCTTCTGCGCTTCATCATAGGCGTCGATGCGTGAGGCCAGCTGCTGGGAAGCCAGCGCTTTTTGCAGCACGGCGTCAAACTCCCGGTTACACCAGTGGGCGTAGTTGGTCTGCGAATTTATCGCCGCACAGCTCAGCAGCGGCCGGAAGAAACTGTCCGGATCGTTACTGTCGGTCGCCCAGCCGGTCAGGGTTAAATCATGATTCATGTCCATCAGGCGCGCCTCCTGGAAACGGCCCTCAACCGGTACGATGATCACTTTGACGCCCACCTGCGCCATATCTGCCTGCAGCAGTTCGGCGGTCTTGAGCGGGCTCGGGTTCCACGCCTGGGAACTGGTTGGCACCCAAAGCTGCAGCGTGAGGTTTTCCGCCCCCAGCGCCTTCAGCTGCTCACGCGCTTTGGCCGGATTGTATTCCGTAATTTTAGCTTCACCGTCATAGGCCCACGAGGCGCGCGGTAAAATTGAGGCGGCTGTTTCCGCCGTGCCGTAGTAGATCGACTGCATCAAACGCTGGTTGTTAATCGCCAGCGCCAGAGCGTGACGTACGGCAGGGTTATTCAACGGCGGCTTATCCGTGTTAAAGGCCAGATAAGCGATATTCATGCCGGGGCGTAACGTCAGGCGCAGGCGCGGATCGTCACGCAAAATGGTGAGCTGGCTGGCCGCGGGCCAGGCGAGTACATCGCACTCCCCGGTGAGCAGTTTTGACAGACGTCCTGTCCCGCCTGAACCGAGATCGACCACCACCTGCGGCATCAGCGGGGTGCCGCGCCAGAAATGCTCATGACGCTGCAGACGAATATATTGCCCGGCGCGGTATTCGGCGAGCTGGAACGGACCTGTGCCGACCGGCTGACGATCGAGCAACTCCTGGCGATCTTTTTTCGTCAGGTTCGCCGCGTATTCAGCGGACATGACCGATGCATAGTGGGTCGCCAGGTGCCAGAGGAAGGAAGCATCCGGGCGCGTCAGCGTAAATTCAACCGTCCGGTTGTCCAGCTTGCGCACGCTCTTGACGGTGTCGGCAAACTGCAGGCTGTCGAAATAGGGGAAGTTGCTGCCGTTAACGTTATGCCACGGGTGGTTGCGGTTAAAGATGCGCTGGAAAGTAAAGACCACGTCATCTGCGTTCAGCTTGCGCGTGGGGGTAAACCACGGCGTGCGCTGAAATGCGACGTCATCGCGCAGGTGAAAACGGTAGGTTGCGCCGTTATCCAGCACTTCCCAGCTTTCCGCCAGCTCAGGCACCAGACGGTAGGTGTAAGGATCAACATCAAGCAGACGGTCGTAAAGCTGCGCGGCCAGGGTATCCACGATCAGGCCGCTGCCCGCTTTTTGCGGGTTGAAGGTGTCCACCTGGCCGCTTACGCAATAGACGAAGCCGCTGTCACGAATGTCAGGCTGCGGAGCTAGCCCGGGCGCGGCAAAGGCCAGGCTGCTAAACAGACCGAGTGCAAAAAAGGACGATAAAACCAGACGCATAATTTTTAAGGTTTTTAGGTTCGATCTGCAAAGTGTATCGCACTTACGCCTGCTTCGTAAAAATGTCTGCGGGTAAGTGCTGATATTGTCAGCGCATTTGATGCTTTTTAAGCAATGCCCTTAACTGATGGTAGGTCAGACCCAGCAGTTCAGCCGCCCGTTTCTGGTTATATTTCGCCGTCTTCAGGCTTTGCTCCAGCAGCTGTTTCTCCTGGTCGTTCTGGAACTGGCGTAAATCAAGGGGGAGAGTAGGGAGATCGCCTGAAGACGCTGGTGCGGGCAGCGGCGCTGCGCTGCGCTGAAAAGGATCGATAATAATATTGTCCAGCTCCGTCTCGCTTGTGCCGTGACGATAGACGGAGCGTTCAACGACGTTTTTCAGTTCACGGATATTTCCCGGCCAGTGGTAAGCCAGCAGCGTCTCCTGCGCATAATCGCTGAAGCCGGGGAACAGCGGCAGGCCGAGCTCGCGGCACATCTGAATCGCAAACTGGTCTGCCAGCAGCATGATGTCGCTTTTGCGCTCGCGCAGCGGAGGAAGCTGAACGACGTCAAAGGCCAGGCGGTCAAGCAGGTCGGCACGGAATTTCTCCTCCGCCACCATCTCCGGCAGGTTGGCGTTCGTGGCGCACACCAGGCGCACGTTAACCTGCAGCGGCTGGCTACCGCCGACGCGCTCCAGCTCGCCGTACTCAATCACGCGCAGCAGTTTTTCCTGTACCAGCATGGGCGCGGTGGCCAGTTCATCAAGAAACAGCGTACCGCCGTCGGCGCGCTCAAAGCGTCCGGGATGGCGTTTCTGGGCACCGGTAAACGCGCCCGCCTCATGGCCGAAGAGCTCGGTGTCGAGCAGGTTTTCGTTCAGCGCCGCGCAGTTAAGGGAAATGAAGGGGCCATCCCAGCGCCCGGACAGGTAATGCAGACGGTTGGCTATCAGCTCTTTCCCCGTTCCGCGTTCACCGATGATCAGCACCGGCTTGTTGAGCGGCGCCAGGCGAGAGACCTGTTCCAGCACTTCAAGGAAACTGTTTGCTTCGCCGAGTAAATTGTCTTTGTATCCAGGCATGATGAAATTAACCACTCCTTAGCGATATTCACCAGGCAAGAATAGTTCTTCACTGCATGAAAATCAATCAGGTTCATTAAAATCAATAAGATAAAAAGTTGGCATGATGTTTGTATTATCTGTACAGCAGGGCATAGCCCGATAACAGAACTATGAGGATTAGATTATGGGTATTTTTTCTCGTTTTGCCGACATCGTGAACGCCAACATCAACTCGCTGCTTGAGAAAGCAGAAGATCCGCAGAAGCTGGTCCGCCTGATGATTCAGGAGATGGAAGACACGCTGGTTGAAGTGCGTTCTACCTCCGCCCGCGCGTTGGCGGAGAAAAAACAGCTTACGCGTCGCATTGAACAAGCTACCGCTCAGCTGAACGAATGGCAGGAAAAAGCGGAACTTGCGCTGCGCAAAGATAAAGAGGATCTGGCGCGCGCGGCGCTGATTGAAAAACAGAAGCTGGCCGATATGGTCGCGACGCTCGAGCATGAAGTGACGCTGGTGGACGACACGCTCACCCGTATGAAGAAAGAGATTGGTGAGCTTGAAAACAAACTGAGCGAAACCCGTGCGCGTCAGCAGGCGCTGACCCTGCGTCACCAGGCGGCAAGCTCCTCCCGCGACGTGCGTCGTCAGCTGGACAGCGGTAAGCTGGATGAAGCAATGGCGCGTTTTGAATCGTTTGAACGTCGTATCGACCACATGGAAGCGGAAGCCGAAAGCCACGGCATCGGCAAGCAGAAGTCGCTGGATCAACAGTTCGCCGATCTGAAGGCTGATGATGAAATCAGCGAGCAGCTGGCGGCACTGAAAGCCAAAATGAAGCAAGACAACCAATAATAATTCCTGCGGCACCTGAGCGTGCCGCATCATAAGACAAGGAGTACACATGAGCGCGCTTTTTCTGGCCATTCCCCTGACAATTTTCGTGCTGTTCGTTTTGCCGATTTGGCTATGGCTGCACTACAGCAACCGTTCTTCTCGGGGCGAACTCTCCCAGAGTGAACAACAGCGTCTGGTGCAGCTCTCCGACGAAGCGAACAAAATGCGCGAACGCATTCAGGCGCTGGAAGCCATCCTGGATGCTGAGCATCCAAACTGGAGGGACCGTTAATGTCTGGACTGAATCTGAACAAAAAGCTGTGGCGTATTCCACAGCAGGGCATGGTGCGCGGCGTTTGTGCCGGGCTGGCTCACTATCTTGATGTCCCGGTGAAACTTGTCCGCGTGGTCGCGGTGCTATCGATCTTCTTCGGCCTGGCGTTTATTACCCTGGTGGCATACATCGTCCTGTCGTTTGTTCTTGACCCGATGCCGGAAGGAGAACTGGCTGCGGAGGGAGCCCCGACCAGCAGCGATCTTCTCAATGCGGTTGATGAGCAGCTTGCCGCCGGTGAGAAGCGGCTACGGGAAATGGAACGCTATGTCACGTCGGATACCTTTACGCTGAGAAGTCGCTTTCGTCAGCTTTAAGAGAGAGATGAGATGAAACAACACTGGCAACAGGCCGGTCAGAAGGTAAAACCCGGCCTGAAAATCGCAGGTAAACTGGTCCTGCTGACCGCGTTACGGTTCGGCCCGGCAGGTGTGGCGGGTTGGGCAATTAAATCTGTAGCCCGCAAGCCGGTCAGAATGGTGCTGGCCGTGGCGCTAGAACCGCTGTTGCAAAAGGTGGCAAAACGGCTTTCTCGCCGCTACTTATCCCAATAATTCCCGCTGGCGTTAGCCCGTTCCCTGACGGGGGAGGGACTGGCGAGGGTTAACCGCATTTCCTCTTTTCCCCGTTCTTTCTTTGCGGCAGCTCACAATATTGCGCTGAGCTGCTTTGCAATCACCTTTTTCTCCTTTCTGGTCCGTTGACAGATATTTTTCATGGGAGTAGATTGCCACTTCGTGGGACCGCTACCATGGAAAATGAAATGAATACAAAAATTAAAGAGATCATTAATTTTGTTTACGGGGAAACGTTTTCTGAAGCCCATCTTAATGTGCTGCTGGAAAATATTGAAAAGGCCGCTTCTGTTATTACGGAAAAACGTAAAACGGGTTGGGATGAAAAAGACGTTGTCCTGATCACCTATGCCGATCAGTTTTCAGCGAAAGGGGAGAAGGCGCTGCCTGTTTTTACACGTTTTTATAACAGGTGGCTTTCTCATTCTTTTTCTCATGTCCATCTCTTGCCTTTTTATCCATGGTCTTCAGACGACGGGTTTTCTGTTATTGATTATCATGAGGTTGCACCGGAAACCGGAACGTGGCGAGACGTTGCCGAATTAAAACAGTCAGCCAGTTTAATGTTTGATTTCGTATGCAACCATATGTCGGCCAAAAGCAAATGGTTCGCTAATTATCTGAAACAAATGCCAGGATATGACGATTTCTTTATTTCCGTCGATCCTGAAACAGACTTATCCGCGGTGACGCGTCCGCGTGCCTTACCGCTTCTTACGCCTTTCACGCTGCATGACGGCAGCGTGCGACACCTGTGGACCACTTTCAGCGAGGACCAGGTTGATCTCAATTTCGCCTCTCCGCAGGTGCTGATCGCGATGGTCGACGTGCTGCTGCATTACCTGATTGAAGGGGCGCGATATATTCGTCTGGATGCTGTAGGCTTCATGTGGAAACTACCCGGAACAAACTGCATCCACCTTGAGCAAACCCATCAGCTCATCCAGCTTTTCCGCGCCATTACCGAGGCTGTCGCCCCGGGAACGGTGATTATCACCGAGACGAACGTTCCGCATAAAGATAACGTTGCTTACTTTGGTGACGGTGAAAATGAAGCGCAGATGGTTTATCAGTTCTCTTTGCCCCCGCTGGTGCTGCATGCGGTGCATTGTCAGGACGTCCGGACGCTGAGCCAGTGGGCGGCGTCGCTGACGTTGCCTTCCACGAAAACCACCTGGTTTAACTTCCTGGCCTCGCATGACGGGATTGGTCTGAATCCGTTACGCGGAATTTTACCCGAGTCGGAAATCCTCTCGCTTGTGGAAAAACTTCAGGCTGAAGGGGCGTTGGTTAACTGGAAAAATAACCCGGATGGAACACGCAGTCCTTATGAAATTAATGTGACCTATCTGGATGCATTAAGTACGCGTAACAGTCCTGACAGCCAACGGATTGCCCGTTTTATTCTGGCGCATGCCGTCCTTTTAAGCTTCCCCGGCGTGCCTGCGGTTTATATCCAGAGCATTCTCGGTTCCCGTAATGATTATGCAGGTGTTGAGCGCCTGGGATATAACCGTGCGATTAATCGTGAGAAATATATCGCAGGACAAATTGATGGCGAGCTTGAAGATAAAAATAGCCTGCGCTCTCAGGTCTATTACTCGTTAAGCCAGTTAATCGCGCTGCGTCGGGCGGAGAAAGCATTTCACCCTGACAGTGAGGCTTATTTTAGCGCGTCAGGTGAACATGTTTTAAAAATCGTTCGTGTGGCGGTTTGTGGTGAAAAAATAACGGCGCTGTTTAATTTCAGTGACGGCATTCAAACGGTGGAATCCGATATTCAATCCGGAAAGGACTTGATCACCGGAAACGATATTACAGACAAAAAGCTGACCCTACATCCATGGCAGGTGTTGTGGATTAAAGAAAACTAAAAAGGACCTTAAAAATGAAAATGCCCAGAATTGTGCTGATTTCAGCACTGGTTTCGTGCGCCTTGTTATCAGGCTGCAAGGACGACAAAAAGTCTGCTGTCACCATTGAGTTTATGCACTCGTCAGTCGAGCAGGAGCGTCAGGCGGTTATAACGAAGCTTATCGAAAAGTTCGAGAAAGAGAACCCCGGCATCACGGTGAAACAGGTGCCGGTAGAAGAGGATGCCTACAACACCAAGGTCATTACGCTCGCCAGAACGGGCGCGCTGCCCGAGGTGATTGAGGTCAGCCATGACTACGCGAAAGTTATGGACAAGGAACAGCTACTGGATCGCAAAGCTATCGGCGAAGCCATTAAAGCGGTAGGCGAGGACACCTTCTATGACGGCATTTTGCGTGTTGTTCGTACGGAAGACGGTTCTGCCTTGACGGGAGTGCCAGTCAGCGCCTGGCTATCCGGCGTCTGGTATCACAAAGATGCGCTTGCTGCGGCAGGTATCCAGGAGCCGCATAACTGGGAACAGCTGCTGAAAGCCAGCCAGAGGCTCAACGACCCGGCCAAAAAACATTACGGCATTGCGCTGCCCACCGCCGAAAGCGTGATGACGGAGCAGGCATTCTCCCAGTTTGCGCTTTCCGGCGGCGCGAACGTTTTTGATGCCAAAGGGAACGTCGATATCGATACCTCTGAAATGGCAAAAGCCCTGGCGTTTTACAAAGATCTGGCCGCGACCACCATGCCGGGTTCAAACGACGTCATGGAGATCAAAGATGCCTTCATGAACGGTTCTGCGCCTATGGCGGTTTACTCCACCTACATCCTTCCGGCGGTATTCCAGGACGGAAACCCTGCCAACCTGGGCTTCGTCGTCCCAACAGAAACCTCTTCTGCTGTTTACGGCATGGTCACGTCGCTGACGATTACCACCGGTCAAACCGAAGATGAAACTCAGGCGGCTGAAAAGTTTGTGACCTGGATGGAGCAGGCTCAAAACGCAACCGACTGGGTCATGATGTCGCCTGGCGCGGCACTGCCGGTGAACAAGCTGGTGGTGGGCACCGATACCTGGAAAAACAACGATGTGATCAAAGCGTTTGGACAACTGCCTTACGAACTGATTGCGCAGTTCCCGAATGTGCAGGTGTTTGGCTCGGTGGGGGACAAAAACTTCACACGCATGGGCGATGTTACCGGGTCCGGCATCATCAGTTCCATGGTGCATAACGTCACGGTGGGGAAAAAAGATCTCAGCAACACGCTTAGTAACAGCCAGAAGCGTCTGACCGATCTGATTTCACAACGATAGGAGCGCTCTGCGGAAGGAAATTATGAAGACGTTGTTTTCTGGTCGTTCAGATATGCCTTTCGCCATGCTGCTGTTGGCCCCCAGCCTGATTTTGCTGGGGGGCCTGGTGGCCTGGCCAATGATTTCCAATATTGAAATCAGTTTCTTACGTCTGCCGCTCAACCCGCGTATTGATGCGGTGTTCGTCGGGTTGGATAACTACATCCGCATTCTGGGAGATGCTGCGTTCTGGCACTCCCTGTGGATGACGTTCTGGTATACCGCGCTGGTGGTGATCGGCAGCACGGGGTTGGGGCTGGCGGTTGCGATCTTCTTTAACCGTGAATTCCGTCTGCGGAAAACGGCACGTTCACTGGTGATTTTGTCCTACGTCACCCCGTCCATTTCGCTGGTGTTTGCATGGAAATACATGTTCAACAACGGCTACGGCATTGTGAACTATCTGGGCGTTGACCTGCTGCATCTGTATGACCAGGCACCCCTGTGGTTCGACAATCCTGGCAGCAGCTTTGTGCTGGTGGTGTTGTTCGCCATCTGGCGCTACTTCCCGTACGCGTTCATTTCGTTCCTCGCGATTTTGCAGACCATTGATAAGTCGCTGTATGAAGCGGCGGAAATGGACGGCGCGAATGCCTGGCAGCGTTTTCGAATCGTTACGCTACCCGCGATTATGCCGGTGCTGGCAACGGTAGTGACGCTCCGCACTATCTGGATGTTCTACATGTTTGCGGATGTCTACCTGTTGACGACCAAGGTCGATATTTTGGGCGTCTACCTCTACAAAACGGCATTCGCTTTCAACGATTTGGGGAAGGCTGCGGCGATCTCCGTTGTGCTGTTTGTGATCATCTTCGCGGTGATTCTGCTGACCAGAAAAAGGGTAAACCTCAATGGCAACAAATAAACGCGTACTGAGCCGTATTGGTTTTTATCTCGGTCTGGCGGTGTTCCTGGTCATCACGCTGTTCCCGTTCTTCGTGATGCTGATGACGTCATTCAAGAGCGCGAAAGAGGCCATATCGCTTAACCCGACCATTTTGCCGCAGGCGTGGACGCTGCAGCATTACGTCGACATCTTTAATCCGCTGATTTTCCCGTTCCTGGACAATTTCAAAAACAGCATGGTGGTGTCGCTGACCTCCTCGGTGATTGCCGTGTTTCTCGGCACGCTGGGGGCTTACGCCTTGTCCAAACTGCGTTTTAAGGGCCGCACGACGATCAACGCGAGTTTTTACACCGTCTACATGTTCTCCGGAATATTGCTGGTGGTGCCGCTGTTCAAAATCATCACTGCCCTTGGGATCTACGACACCGAGCTGGCGCTGATTATCACCATGGTGACCCAAACGTTACCGACAGCGGTGTTCATGCTGCGCAGCTATTTCGACACCATCCCGGACGAAATCGAAGAAGCCGCGATGATGGACGGCCTTAACCGCCTGCAAATCATCTTCCGCATCACCGTGCCGCTGGCGATTTCCGGGCTCGTATCGGTGTTTGTCTACTGCTTCATGGTGGCGTGGAACGACTATCTGTTTGCGTCCATTTTCCTGTCCAGCGCCAGCAATTTCACCTTGCCGGTCGGACTGAACACGCTCTTTAGCACGCCAGATTATATCTGGGGTCGCATGATGGCGGCATCGCTGGTGACGGCGCTTCCGGTGGTCATCATGTACGCCCTGTCTGAACGTTTTATTAAAAGTGGTTTGACCGCCGGTGGCGTGAAGGGCTGAGGCGGCCAATTTTAACAAGGAGTCAGTCATGAAAAAATTAGTAGCGACAGCGCCACGCGTGGCGGCGCTGGTGGAATATGAAGATCGTGCTGTGGGAGCGCATGAAGTGAAAATTCGTTCACGCTTTGGCGCGCCGAAGCACGGCACTGAAGTCGTGGATTTCCGCGCGGCAAGCCCGTTTATTGACGAAGAGTTCAACGCGGAGTGGCAGATGTTCACGCCGCGTGAAGAGGGGACGGCCCGCGGGATCGAATTCGGTAAGTTCCAGCTGGGCAACATGATTGTTGGCGAGATTATCGAATGCGGTGATGACGTCACGGAATATCAGATCGGCGACAGCGTCTGCTGCTACGGCCCGCTGCAGGAAACGCTGATCGTTAACGCGGTGAACAACTACAAGCTGCGCAAAATGCCGCAGGGTGCGTCCTGGAAAAACGCCGTTTGCTACGATCCGGCGCAGTTCGCCATGAGCGGCGTGCGTGATGCCAACGTCCGCGTGGGCGACTTTGTGGTCGTGGTCGGTCTGGGAGCCATTGGGCAGATTGCGATTCAGCTGGCGAAAAAAGCCGGTGCGTCAGTGGTTATCGGCGTTGATCCAATCGAACACCGCTGTGAGATCGCCCGTCGTCATGGGGCAGACCACTGTCTGAACCCAATAGGCACTGATGTCGGTCTGGAAATCAAAAAGCTGACCGGGAAGCAGGGCGCGGACGCGATCATCGAAACCAGCGGCTTTGCAGATGCGCTGCAGTCCGCGCTGCGCGGACTTGCCTACGGCGGCACCATCTCCTATGTAGCTTTCGCAAAACCGTTCGCGGAAGGCTTTAACCTCGGCCGCGAAGCGCATTTCAATAACGCGAAGATTGTCTTCTCCCGCGCCTGCAGCGAGCCCAACCCGGACTACCCGCGCTGGAGCCGCAAGCGTATTGAAGAGACCTGCTGGGAACTGCTGATGAACGGCTATCTGAATTGTGACGATCTGATCGATCCGGTCGTGACCTTCGCCACCACCCCGGAAAGCTATATGAAGTATGTCGATCAGCACCCGGAACTCAGTATCAAAATGGGCGTCACTTTTTAAGCTAAGGACAGCAAATCATGAAGATCGCAACACAAAACCAGGCCTTTTTCCCAACCAACATCATGGAAAAATTCGAGTACATCAAAGCGATGGGTTTTGATGGCTACGAAATTGACGGCCGCCTGCTGGTTGAAAACCTCGACGACGTAAAAGCCGCTATTAAAGCCACCGGTCTGCCGGTGACAACGGCCTGCGGTGGATACGATGGCTGGATCGGTGATTTCATCGAAGAGCGTCGTCTGAACGGATTAAAGCAGATTGAACGCATTCTGGAAGCGCTGGCTGAAGTGGGCGGCAAGGGCATTATCGTGCCTGCTGCCTGGGGGATGTTCACCTTCCGTCTGCCGCCAATGACCTCTCCACGCAGCCTGGACGGTGACCGCAAAGCCGTAAGCGCCTCCCTGCGCTGGCTGGATGAGGTGGCGGCGCGCACCGGAACAACCGTCTACCTGGAACCGCTGAACCGCTATCAGGATCACATGATCAACACCCTGGCTGACGCGCGTCGCTATATCGAAGAGAACGGTCTGAAGCATGTGCAGATCATCGGCGATTTCTATCATATGAACATCGAAGAAGACTCGCTGACGGATGCGCTGCATCAGCACCGCGATCTGCTGGGCCATGTGCACATTGCAGATAACCACCGCTACCAGCCGGGCAGCGGCAGCCTCGATTTTGCCAGCCTGTTCGATCAGCTGCGTGCCGATAACTACCAGGGTTACGTGGTGTATGAGTGCCGTGTTCGCGCCGAGGATCCGGCTCAGGCATACCGGGATTCGCTCACTTACTTGCGTGAATGCTAAGGATGACGAGCGTGATGAGTGCTTCTACACCTTCGCCTCTGCGCGTCGCCATCATTGGCGCCGGGCAGGTCGCGGATAAAGTGCATGCCTCGTATTACGCCACGCGCAATGATGTTCAGATGGTGGCTGTCATGGACAGCCATCCTGAACAGGCACGGGCGTTTGCGGAACGTCATGGTATTCCCTCGGTATGGCAGGATGTGCGAGACATGCTCGAGGCGGTTAAGCCGGATGTGGTGAGCGTCTGTTCGCCTAACCGGTTCCATTTCGAGCACGTCATGGCAGCGCTGGAAGCTGGCTGCCACGTGATGTGTGAAAAACCACCTGCTATGACGTCGCAGGAGGCCGATCGGATGCGCATGGCCGCGCGCAAGGCGGGAAAAGTGCTGGCGTATGATTTTCACCATCGTTTTGCTCTCGATACGCAACTGCTGCGTGAGGCTGTGATGAAGGGGACGCTGGGAGAAATTTATTACACCACGGCGCAGGCGCTACGCCGCTGCGGGGTTCCCGGCTGGGGCGTCTTTACCAACAAAACGCTTCAGGGCGGTGGGCCGCTGATTGATATCGGCATCCATATGCTCGATGCCGCGATGTACGTGCTGGGGTTCCCGTCGGTAAAAAAGGTGACGGCACACAGCTTCCAGAGGCTGGGAAACCGTAAAAGCAGCGGCCAGTTTGGCGCGTGGGATCCCACGCAGTTTACCGTTGAAGATGCCCTGTTTGGCACTATTGAATTTTGCAACGGCGGCATTCTGCGTCTGGACACGTCGTTTGCGCTCAATATCCGTGAACAATCCATCATGAACGTCGCATTCTGCGGTGAAAAGGCGGGCGCCATGCTGTTCCCGGCGCACATCTACAACGACGAAGCCGGGACTTTAGTCACCCTCACGCAGCGTGAAGAGGCTGACGATCGGCGTCATATGCGCAGTATGGATGCCTTTGTGCGGCATGTGCAGGGAGAGCCCGTCATGATCGCTGATGCGGAGCAGGGGCTGGTTATCCAGCAGCTCGTCGCCGCGCTGTATGAATCAGCTGAAACAGGGGAAAGCGTGACGTTATGCTAAACGTGTCTGTATTAACCGACCCGGGCTTTTGTCCACACAGCCTGAATAAATACGCCTCCATCATGGCCTGCGGTAATGGCTACATGGGGATCCGCGCTGCGCACGAAGAAGATTACACCCAGCAAACCAGAGGCATGTATCTTGCGGGTCTCTATCATCGTGCTGGTCGCAACGAGACCACTGAGCTGGTCAATCTGCCGGATATCATCGGTATTGATGTTGAGCTGGATGGCGTCAATTTCACGCTCCTGTCAGGCGAAATCCTCGAGTGGCAGCGCGAGCTGGCGTTTGCCAATGGCGAACTTCGTCGCAGCGTCGTCTGGCGCTCGCCTGACGGGAAACGCTATCGTCTGGAGAGCCGTCGTTTTGTGTCGCTGGACCAGTTGCCCTTAGTGGCCATGCAGCTTTCCATCACGCCGCTCGATGCCGTCGCGCACGCCGTGCTGCAAACCGGCATTGACGCAACGCAAACGAACAGCGGCAGACAGCATCTGGATGAAGTGTCGGTCAGAGTGTTCGATCAGGAATACATGCAGGGCGTGTATGAAACGCAGGACCGCGCGTCTGAGATTGTTGTTTCAGCGTATTGTCAGCTCTCAGCGAAGAGCGACAGCTGTTTCACCGCCAAAAATCGTCGTCTCAGCGCTAATCATTCGCTGACGATTGCGAAGGGTGACACTGTCACGCTTGAAAAAATCGTCTGGGTGGCACATCGCAGTGATAAGGCACTGTCGCAGGCGTCTTTCGCCCGCAACGTGCTGGCCGATCTCAAAGTCTGCGCGGCAAGAGGCTACGACGCCTTGCTTGAGAGTTCGGCGTGTGCCTGGCAAGAGGTCTGGCGTAACGCTCGGGTGGAGGTGGACTCTACGGAACATCAGGATCAGATGGCGCTGGATTACGCCGTCTGGCATTTGACGGCCATGACGCCTGCCCATGATGAGCGAAGCAGTATCGCCGCCAAAGGGCTGACGGGCGAGGGGTATAAAGGCCACGTCTTCTGGGATACCGAAATTTTCCTGCTGCCTTTCCATCTCTTCACGCGTCCCCAGACCGCCCGTAGCCTGCTGCGCTATCGTTGGCTCAACCTGGCCGGGGCGCGGGAAAAAGCCCGTCGCAATGGCTGGCCCGGCGCGTTGTTCCCATGGGAAAGCGCCGCCAGCGGGCTGGAAGAGACGCCAGAGTTCGCGGCTATCAACATCCGAACCGGCACGCGTCAGAAGGTGGCCTCCGCGCTGGCGGAACACCACATCGTGGCGGACATCGCCTGGGCCGTCGTCGCTTACTGGCAGGCGACGCACGATGAGACCTTTATGCGGAATGAAGGTCTGACGCTCTTGATGGAAACCGCTGCGTTCTGGATGGGCCGCGCGACGGAAATTAATGGTCGTCTCGAAATCCATGACGTTATCGGACCTGACGAATACACCGAGCATGTGAACAACAACGCTTATACCAACTATCTGGCCTGGCACAACGTCGCCTGCGCTCGCCAGTTTATGACGATGTTTGGGCGCGAGGATGAAGGTTTTACGCAGAAAGCGACACGGTTCCTGACGCGCTTATGGCTGCCGGAGGCCAATTCAGACGGTGTGATCCCGCAGGATGATACCTTTATGGCAAAACCTGCCATCGATCTGAGCCGCTACAAAGCCAAAGCGGGTAAGCAGACCATTCTGCTCGATTATTCCCGCGCGGAAGTCAACGACATGCAGATCCTTAAGCAGGCCGATGTGGTGATGCTTACCTACCTGTTGCCGGAGCGGTTTACCCCGCAGCAATGCGCCGCCAATCTGGCGTTCTACGAGCCCCGCACGATCCATGATTCTTCGCTGAGCAAGGCCATTCACGGCATTGTGACTGCCCGCTGTGGTGACGTCGAAGGTGCCTACGCCTTCTGGCGCGATGGCGTCGCCATTGATCTTGGGGACGACCCCCACAGCTGCGATGACGGAATTCACGCCGCTGCGACCGGCGCTATCTGGTCCGGCGTCATTCAGGGCTTTGCCGGTATGCAGATAGAGGAAGGGGAACTGCACCTTGCGCCCAGGTTGCCGGCCCACTGGCGAAGACTTGCTTTCCCTCTGCGCTGGCGGAACGCGACGCTGCACTTCACCTATGAAAATGAGGTGTTAACCATAGAAGCTTCGGCACCTGCCACGCTCACGCTGTGGGGCAAAACGCTACATGTATCGGGGCGGAAAATTTGCGCTTATAAGGATTTTCTTGCACCTGAAAATGGGACCGCTACCACGGAGGGGCACCATGACGCTTAAGGCTGTTGTATTCGATCTGGACGGTGTGATCACCGATACCGCACACCTCCATTTTTTGGCCTGGCGTGCAGTGGCTGATGAAATCGGCATCACCTTCGACGAAGCGTTTAACGAACAGCTGAAGGGCATTAGCCGCATGGATTCCCTTCAGCGCATCCTGAAGCATGGCGGGAAAGAGGGGACGTTTAGCGATGAGCAGTGCCTCGCGCTGGCGACGAAGAAAAACGCGCTCTATGTCCAGTCTCTGGCGTCGCTGACGGAGGATTCACTGCTTCCCGGTATTCGCGACGTGCTGACGGATATCCGTGCGGCGAAGGTCAAAATTGGGCTTGCCTCCGTTTCCCTGAATGCCCCGGGGATCCTGCACGCGCTTGGCATTGATCAGGCCTTCGATTTTTGCGCCGATGCTTCCCGTATTCGCCGCTCAAAACCAGACCCGGAGATCTTCCTCGCCGCCTGTTTAGGCCTGAATGTGCGTCCTGACGCGGCTATAGGTATCGAAGATGCACCTGCAGGCGTTGAGGCGATCAACGCGGCGGGAATGCTGTCGGTTGGGATTGGATCTGGCCTGAACCATGCGGGATTACAACTTCATTCAACGCGGGAACTGACCTGGAAATGCCTGACCGAGTTTTGGGCATCCCGGACGTATTGCTAAGGAATTAACAATGGCTCAACTGTCCCTGAAACACATTCAGAAAATCTATGATAACCAGGTCCACGTGGTTAAGGATTTCAATCTCGAAATCGAAGACAAGGAGTTCATCGTCTTCGTTGGGCCTTCGGGCTGCGGTAAATCCACGACGCTGCGAATGATTGCCGGTCTGGAGGAGATCAGCGCGGGTGAACTAATTATTGACGGGGTGTGCATGAATGACGTGCCCGCCAAGTCTCGCGATATTGCGATGGTCTTCCAGAACTATGCGCTTTATCCGCATATGACGGTCTATGACAACATGGCGTTTGGCCTGAAGATGCAAAAAATTGCGCCTGCGGTTATCGAAGAACGCGTTAACTGGGCGGCACAGATCCTCGGTTTACGCGAGTATCTCAAGCGCAAACCCGGCGCGCTGTCCGGCGGCCAGCGTCAGCGCGTGGCGTTGGGCAGGGCGATCGTGCGCGAAGCTGGCGTGTTCCTGATGGATGAACCGCTTTCCAACCTTGATGCCAAGCTTCGCGTGCAGATGCGGGCTGAAATCAGCAAGCTGCACCAGAAGCTGAACACCACGATGATTTACGTGACCCACGATCAGACGGAAGCCATGACGATGGCGACACGCATCGTGATCTTAAAAGACGGCATTATTCAGCAGGTCGGAGCACCGAAGCAGGTGTACAACGAACCGGCAAACATGTTTGTTGCAGGATTTATTGGATCGCCAGCCATGAACTTTATTCGCGGCGCTATCGACGATCGCTATTTTGTTACGGAAACGCTCCGTCTGAAGATTCCAGAGGACAAGCTCGCTTCACTGAATGCCGCAGGGTATCAGCGCAAAGCCGTAGTCTTTGGGATCCGCCCGGAAGATATTCTCACGCTGCAGAGCCGAGGTGAGAATATCGCGGCGAAAGTCAGCGTAGCCGAACTGACCGGCGCGGAGTTCATGCTTTACGCCGCCGTTGGCGGCCATGAGCTGGTTGTGCGCGCTGGTGCTGCGAATGATTATGCCTCTGGGGATAATATCGACATCCAGTTCGATATGAACAAGTGCCATTTCTTCGACGCTGAAACCGAAGCGGCTATTAGATAAGAAAGGTGTTCGCCGGAAATGCAAATTTCCGGTTTTTTTGTTTGTTACTTATAAAGGGAAAATTAAATGAGTACTCTACTAAGAAGTGCTGCGCTCGTGCTGTGCGCAGGGGTTAGCTGTGCACAAGCATCAGAAACAGCGAAACAGTGGGAATTTAATATCGGCGCGATGTATGAAATCGAAAACGTTGAGGGGCAGGGCGACGATAAAGATGGATTATATGAACCTTCCGTGTGGTTTAATGCAACCTGGGATGCGTGGACTATTTCACTGGCGATGTATCAGGAGGGGCCAGTTGATTACAGCAGTATGACCCGTGGAACCTATTTCGACCGTCCTGAATTTGAATTACGCTATCGCTTTATCGGAACCGATGATTTTACTTTCGGTCTGACCGGTGGTTTCCGTAATTATGGCTACCACTTTAAAGATGAACACGGTGCCAAAGACGGCAGTGCGAATATGCAGCGCTACAAAGTTCAGCCTGACTGGGATATTAAATTAACCGATGACTGGCGCTTTGGCGGCTGGTTTGCTATGTATCAGTTTGCCAACGATCTGGAGAAAACCGGTTATTCTGATAGCCGCGTTGAAACCGAAACGGGCTTTACCTGGACCATTAACGAAACCTTTGCGGCTAAAGTGAATTACTATTTAGAGCGCGGTTTCAATATGAACGGTTCGCGTAATAACGGCGAATTCTCCACTCAGGAATTTCGCGCCTATCTGCCTATTTCATTGGGCCAGACGACCTTAACGCCTTATACCCGACTGGGGCTCGATCGCTGGTCGAACTGGGACTGGCAGGACGATCCTGAGCGTGAAGGACATGATTTCAACCGCCTGGGTATGCAGTATGCCTATGACTTCAACAACGGTTTATCCATGACGCTTGAATACGCCTATGAATGGGAAAACCATGACGAGGGTAAAAACGACCGCTTCCACTATGCGGGCGTTGGGGTAAATTACGCGTTCTGACCGAGGGCACGCCAGGGGCGCTAAGCCCCTGGTTTTAGCGCAGCGAGGCCCCCAGTAAAAAGTGGGTATCAACGAGAACTTTTTGCGGTGCGGGCTGACCCGCAATACGCCTGAAAAGAAGATCGCAGCTCTCTTCGCCCAGTTTTCGGGTCGGGATATCGAAGCCGCCAGGTGCGGGCGTTAAAATGAGAGACAGCATCGGGTCACTGTATCCGGCTATCACCACCTGCTCCGGGATCATCAGGTTCAACTCATCCGCCGCGCGATAGAGGCTAAGTAACTTCATGCTGTCGGTAGCGAATACTGCATCAGGCGGCGTGGGTGAAGACAACAATTCCAGCGCCGCCGTAAGCGCACTCTCATGGGTATAACCGCCATTCCTGATCCAGTCCGGGTTAAGGGCAATATGGTGCTTTTCCAGACTGGCTTTATAGCCCGCAAGGCGATCGATCGAAACATGGTAATCAAGCGGGGCATGCAGACAGGCAATTTTACGGCGTCCGTTTTTAATAAAGGTTTCGGTCAGCGTGGCGCTGTCATGGAAATTATCCGTGTCGACGGAATAAATATTCTGAAACTCACCTTCGACTTTGCCGATAACTACTACCGGTACGCCATACGCATCCAGCGTGGTGAAAAAGGATTCATTTGCCGGTGAGCTCAGCATAATGATCCCTTTGATCATCTTCTGTTTTATTTTACTCACGCATTTCAGCAGATCGTCTTCGCTACTTTTTGACGTTTGTAAAATAACGTCAAAGCCTTCTTCTTCCGCTTTTGCCGTAATGGCATGCAGGACATCTGAGAAAAAAGGATTGCCGGCAGTGGTTTTGGTTGAACGGGTCGAAATAACCATAATGGCATCGAAGCCTGAAGAGGTCAGGGCGCGGGCCAGTTTGTTGGGCTGATAATTTAATTCGTCAATCGCCTTCAGCACTTTTTCACGCGCTTCGGGAGAAATATTCGTTTGTTTATTCAGAACGCGGGAAACGGTTGATTTCGATACGCCCGCAACCCGTGCGATATCATAGATGGTGGGTGACATACACCTTACTCACTCCGGACTGACAGCAATGCCGTTCATCTTACTGGAGAGAAAACGGCAATAGCAATAAATAAGAATTGATAATCAACGATCTGCCCCCATTTATTGTATTCTGAAGCCATGCATTCAAGGCTTCCAGGCAACGAAGGACGGCGATGAAGCGACTTAAAAACGAAATCAATTCACTGGTGAACCGTGGCGTTGACCGTCATCTGCGTCTGGCCGTGACGGGGCTGAGCCGCAGCGGTAAGACGGCGTTTATCACAGCGATGGTAAACCAGCTCCTGAACCTGCACGCCGGCGCGCGTCTGCCGCTGCTTAGCGCGGTGCGGGAAGAACGCCTGCTGGGCGTGAAGCGCGTCCCTCAGCGTGATTTTGGTATTCCACGCTTTACCTATGACGAAGGGCTGGCGCAGCTCTACGGCGATCCGCCCACGTGGCCGACGCCGACGCGCGGGGTGAGTGAAATTCGCCTCGCGCTGCGCTTTCGCTCGAATGAATCCCTGATGCGCCACTTCAAGGATACCTCCACGCTGTACCTTGAAATCGTCGATTACCCCGGTGAATGGTTGCTCGACCTGCCGATGCTGGCGCAGGATTACCTCAGCTGGTCCCGCCAGATGACGGGCTTGTTGCAGGGGCAGCGCGCCGGGTGGTCGGCCAAATGGCGACAGCTGTGCGAAGGCCTGGACCCGCTTGCACCGGCCGATGAAAACCGTCTGGCGGCCATTGCCGAAGCCTGGACGGCGTATCTGCATCAGTGCAAGCAGGAAGGGTTGCACTTCATTCAGCCGGGTCGCTTTGTCCTGCCGGGTGATTTAGCGGGCGCGCCTGCGCTTCAGTTCTTCCCCTGGCCGGACGTGGACGGGGTGGGCGAGTCGAAGATGGCGCAGGCCGACAGGCACACTAACGCCGGGATGCTGCGCGAGCGTTACAATTACTACTGTGAAAAAGTGGTTAAGGGATTCTATAAAAACCACTTTTTGCGATTTGACCGTCAGATTGTTCTGGTGGATTGTCTGCAGCCGCTCAACAGCGGGCCGCAGGCCTTCAACGATATGCGCCTGGCGCTGACGCAGCTGATGCAAAGTTTTCACTACGGCCAGCGGACGCTGTTTCGCCGTCTGTTCTCACCGGTGATCGACAAACTGCTCTTTGCGGCCACAAAGGCCGATCACGTCACGGTCGACCAGCATGCCAATATGGTATCGCTGCTGCAGCAGCTGGTGCAGGACGCCTGGCAAAACGCCGCCTTCGAAGGGATCGGCATGGATTGCCTTGGGCTTGCGTCCGTGCAGGCGACGCAAAGCGGGCTGATTGATCTTAACGGCGAGAAAATACCGGCATTACGCGGGAACCGGCTCAGCGACGGTGAACCGCTTACCGTGTATCCGGGGGAAGTGCCTGCGCGGCTGCCTGGCCAGGCCTTCTGGCAGAACCAGGGCTTCCAGTTTGAAGCCTTCCGCCCGCAGGCAATGAGCGTCGATCGGCCATTACCACACATCCGTCTGGATGCGGCGCTGGAGTTTTTGATTGGAGATAAATTGCGATGACGGAACCGTTAAAACCGCGCATAGACTTTACCGGAACGCTTGAGCAGGATCCTCAGGAGGCGTTTAAAACCGCGCAGACCTTCAGCGGCACGCAGGCTGATAACTTTTCCCCGGCCCTGACCGAGGAGCCCGGCGTTGAGGAAGGTCCGGCAGAGGCGGTTGTGGAAGCCGCCCTGCGTCCAAAGCGCAGCCTGTGGCGCAGGATGGTCACCGCCGGGCTGGCGCTGTTTGGCGTAAGCGTGGTTGGTCAAGGCGTGCAGTGGACGATGAATGCCTGGCAAACTCAGGACTGGGTCGCGCTGGGTGGATGTGCCGCAGGCGCGCTGATTGTGGGGGCGGGCATCGGGTCGGTTGCCACCGAGTGGCGGCGGCTCTGGCGTTTGCGCCAGCGCGCGCACGAGCGTGATGAAGCGCGGGATCTGCTCCACAGTCACGGCACCGGCAAAGGCCGCGCGTTCTGTGAAAAGCTGGCCAGCCAGGCCGGAATCGACCAGTCGCATCCGGCGCTTCAGCGCTGGTATGCCGCCATCCATGAAACCCAAAATGACCGGGAAGTGGTGACGCTCTATTCCCATATGGTTCAGCCGGTGCTGGATGCCCAGGCGCGGCGCGAGATTAGCCGTTCTGCGGCGGAATCCACCCTGATGATTGCCGTCAGCCCGCTGGCGCTGGTCGATATGGCCTTTATCGCCTGGCGTAACCTGCGCCTGATCAACCGTATCGCGAACCTTTACGGCATAGAGCTGGGTTACTACAGTCGACTCCGGCTGTTCAAGCTGGTCCTGCTCAATATTGCGTTTGCCGGGGCGAGTGAACTGGTGCGCGAAGTGGGCATAGACTGGATGTCGCAGGATCTGGCGGCGCGTCTTTCTGCTCGAGCCGCCCAGGGTATTGGCGCGGGATTGTTGACGGCGCGTTTGGGGATTAAAGCGATGGAGGTCTGTCGTCCACTGCCGTGGATTGATGGCGATAAGCCCCGTCTGGGGGATTTCAGGCGCGAGCTTATCGGCCAGCTCAAAGAGACGCTCAATAAAAAACCGGCTCCGTGAGGTTTTGTTCACTTATCGTGCTGGCTGTCAATATTTGTTGACAGCCATCTTCCCGATCACCGTGTTCTGACATATCATTTTACTGTTATTGGCTTAAAACGGTGAATTTCCCATGCGTCTTGAAGTCTTCTGTGAAGACCGTCTCGGTCTGACCCGCGAATTACTCGATCTTCTTGTTTTACGTAGCATTGATTTACGTGGCATTGAGATCGATCCTGTCGGGCGAATTTACCTCAATTTTGCCGAAATTGAATTTAACACCTTCAGCAGCCTGATGGCGGAAATCCGCCGTATCGCTGGCGTTACGGATGTACGCACCATTCCCTGGATGCCCTCTGAGCGTGAGCACCTGGCCCTGAGCGCGCTGCTGGAGGCCATGCCAGAGCCGTTCCTCTCCCTGGATTTGAAAAGCAAAGTTGAGCGCGTTAACCACGCGAGCTGCCAGCTTTTCGCGCAGAGCCAGGAGAAGCTCAGCAATCATAACGCCGCGCAGCTGATCCCCGGCTTTAACTTCCAGCGCTGGCTGGACAGCAATCCGCAGAACACGCTTAGCGAGCATGTGGTGATTAACGGGCAGAATTTCCTGATGGAGATCACGCCGGTTTATCTGAAAGGGGAAGGGAATACCCGTGTGCTGACCGGGGCGGTGATCATGCTGCGCTCGACGTTACGCATGGGCCGTCAGCTGCAGAACATTTCCAGCCAGGATGTTGGCGCCTTTAGCCAGATTATTGCCGTCAGCCCGAAAATGCGCCATGTGGTCGATCAGGCGCGCAAGCTCGCAAGCCTGACCGCACCGCTGCTGATTACCGGGGATACCGGCACCGGGAAAGACCTGCTGGCTCACGCGGTGCATCTGGCGAGCCCGCGTGCGGCTAAGCCTTATCTGGCACTTAACTGCGCCTCTATTCCGGAAGATGCCGTTGAAAGCGAGCTGTTTGGCCACGCGCCGGAAGGCAAGAAAGGGTTCTTCGAGCAGGCTAACGGCGGCTCCGTGCTGCTGGACGAGATCGGCGAAATGTCGCCGCGCATGCAGGCTAAGCTGCTGCGTTTCCTGAATGACGGAACCTTCCGCCGCGTCGGCGAGGATCACGAAGTGCATGTGGACGTGCGCGTCATTTGCGCCACTCAGAAAAACCTGGTTGAGCTGGTGCAAAAGGGGATCTTCCGCGAGGATCTCTATTACCGTCTCAACGTCCTGACGCTGAATATTCCCCCGCTGCGCGATTGTCCGCAGGACATCATGCCGCTAACGGAGCTGTTCGTTGCCCGCTTTGCCGACGAGCAGGGGGTGCCGCGTCCGAAGCTGTCTGCCGATCTCGGCACGGTGCTCATGCGCTACGGCTGGCCGGGCAACATTCGCCAACTCAAAAACGCCGTTTATCGTGCGCTGACCCAGCTTGAAGGCTATGAACTGCGTCCGCAGGATATTCTGTTGCCTGATTACGACGCGGGGACGGTATCGGTTGGCGAAGAGGCGATGGAAGGTTCGCTGGACGATATCACCAGCCGTTTTGAGCGCTCGGTGCTGACGCAGCTGTACCGCAGCTATCCCAGCACCCGCAAGCTGGCAAAACGCCTTGGCGTCTCGCACACCGCGATCGCCAACAAGCTGCGCGAGTACGGTCTGAATCATAAGAAAGGCGACGAATAACAAAAAAGCCTCTGCAAAGAGGCTTTTTACTTTACGTTTATTCCTTCGCCATAGGCGTGTTAACGATTTCTGTTTTTGTCTCTCCCTGAATCGATGCAATCCTGTTTTCGACCTCTTTCACCTGCTGCGGGCTGTGCAGCAGGGTATAGGTCAGGTCAAACTGCGCTCTGGCACCGGGCTGCAGCTGCTTAACCCGCTTCTGCTCGCGTTCAATCGTAACGGGGTAGGCGTAGCTGGTGCCCGGCTCAATGCCCGTGACGTAGCCCTGCTTCAGCGTGTCGGTGTTCTTCCATAAGGTCAGCACGGGCAGCTGGCGGGTATCAAACTGGATTGACGCGCCTTTATCTCCGGCTTTATTGACCACCGCCGCAAGCGTTTCGTGGTTATTGTCTGAGAGCGGTTTAATGTTAAAGACCATCTCATCAAAGCCTTTTGTCGGCCCGGCATAGGTTTGCCAGTCGTTAACCCCCGCTTTGGCATAGTCATTGAATGGGCTCACGCTTGCCGCCGGCGCAAGGAAACGGGCGCCTTCTTCAAGGATCGGCGTGCCGAAGTTGCTGTGATAGATGATTTGGTAATCATGAGGGTAATCCGCATGGTTGGTCAGAACATCATGCAGGCTGAACTGGTTGGTTCCGGGAACGTAGCGCAGTTCGGTCATGGTTTGCAGATCCGATTTTTTAAACGTGCTCTCTTTGATCAAACCGCGAACGCGGATCTCATGCGGGGCGGCATCCGCGATTTCAACCTCGACCTGCGAAACAGGGGTATTACCGGCCCTGCCGTGCAGGGTGTAAATTTGCCCGTCAGCGGTGACCGGGTGCCCGGTCCACTCATAGCCACAGCGCACCATCATCTCGTTGAAACCATCCAGCCAGCCGAGACCGTTGCGGCTTTCAAGATTGATATAAGCCGGGTTAACAACCTCTTTAACGGGCGAATTCCACCCCAGCCGGGTGCCAAAGCCTTCTACATGCAGAAGGTTCATCCCGCGGGTCGGGCTGAGGGTAATCGTCAGGCCATCTTTGCTGCTAATTATGATGACTTTGCTGCCTTCCTGTTTACCACCGTGTAAGACTTTTTGCTCAATGCTGAACGTCCGATCTTTAACTTTCAGCTCATCACTGGAAATCTTCCAGTTTCCTTTCTCTACGCTGCTTTCAGCGCTTGTCAGCACCCAGGTTTTAGCCGCTGCATGGCCAGAAATCAGTACCGCAAGGAGCGTAAAAGCGAATTTAATCTTCATATATTATCCTTTTTGCTGAAACGATTATTTTCTTTCGTAAGCAAATCTAATGTTTAGGCAGAAAGGGAAATGTGATGTGCTTCACTGGGGATGAAAATAGGGAAATTTAACGATTATTATGCGTTATTGATCACGCTCAGGTTACATGTTGTCTAAGTTATTGCATGAATAATGTGATTTGTGTGTATTTATGCTTTAACGATTCAGCTTTGACGCAATAAAAAACCCCGCCGCGGCGAGGTTGAGAATAAGTTGTATAGAATGCTAAGTACTTATTATGCTTTCAGCACGTCCAGCGCGGCAGTGTAATCCGGCTCGGTGGTGATTTCGTTAACCAGTTCGCTGAAGACAACGGTGTCGTTTTCATCCAGAACCAGTACGGCACGTGCTGCCAGACCTTTCAGTGGGCCTTCCGCGATGCTGACGCCGTATTTCTCGAGGAAATCTGCGCTGCGCAGGGTGGAGAGGGTAATAACGTTGCTCAGGCCTTCAGCACCGCAGAAACGGGACTGGGCAAACGGCAGGTCGGCGGAAATGCACAGCACAACGGTGTTGTCCATTTCAGTCGCCAGCTGATTGAATTTACGCACGGACGCGGCACAAACGCCGGTATCAATGCTTGGGAAAATGTTCAGTACTTTGCGTTTACCCGCAAACTGAGCCAGTGTGACGTCAGACAGATCTTTAGCCACCAGAGTAAAAGCCTGCGCTTTGCTGCCAGCCTGCGGAATGGAACCTGCAACAGCAACCGGGTTGCCCTGGAAATGAACGAGTTGTGACATAGATATCTTCCTGTTTACATATAGTTAACGTCGGGGCTAGTGTATGCCATCAGCGGATAACACGGCAAACCAAATTTTTCGCCTTTCCGGGCCGCAAGGAGTCAGTGATGAGAAGCGTTAAGGTCTATGAAGAAGCCTGGCCATTGCATACCCCGTTTGTGATCTCCCGCGGCAGTCGTAGTGAAGCCAGCGTGGTCGTAGTCGAAATCGAAGAAGAGGGGTTTAAAGGCGTTGGGGAATGTACGCCATACCCGCGCTACGGAGAAAGTGTCGCGTCGGTGATGGCGCATATCATGACTCTGGTGCCTGAGCTGCAAAAAGGGCTCACGCGCGAGGCGTTACAGCAGCGTTTACCCGCCGGGGCAGCGCGCAATGCCATCGACTGTGCGCTCTGGAGCCTTGAGGCCGCAAAGCAGCAGCAATCGCTGACATCCTTGCTGGGAGCGGCGCTGCCGGAGTCCGTCGTAACGGCGCAAACGGTCGTGATTGGTGAGCCGGAGCAGATGGCCGCCAGCGCAAAAGCGCTCTATGACGCCGGGGCCACGCTGTTAAAAGTGAAGCTCGACGATCGCCTGATCAGCGAGCGCATGGTTGCCATTCGCTCGGCGGTTCCCTCGGCCACGCTGATTGTTGACGCCAACGAGTCGTGGCATCCCGAGGGGCTTGCCGCCCGATGCCAGCTGCTGGCTGACCTGGGGGTGGCGATGCTGGAGCAGCCTCTGCCAGCGAAGGATGATGCGGCGCTGAAGAATTTTATCCATCCGCTGCCCGTCTGTGCGGATGAAAGCTGTCATACCCGCGAGAATTTGAGCGCGCTTAAGGGCAGCTATGAGATGGTCAATATCAAGCTCGACAAGACCGGCGGGCTGACAGAAGCGCTGGCCCTGGCGGCGGAAGCGCAGGCGCAGGGCTTTTCCCTGATGCTGGGATGCATGCTCTGCACATCCCGGGCGATCGGCGCGGCGCTGCCGCTGGTCAATCAGGTCCGTTTTGCCGATCTGGATGGCCCGACGTGGCTGGCGGTTGACGTTTCACCGGCGCTTAATTTTACCAGCGGCGTGCTTCATCTCTGAGGCTGCCAGCGCAGAAGCTCCATCATCGCGTTTAAGTATTTTTCGCTGGCTTCGTCGGAGGAAATCGGCGGGAATTCAGCGGTGATGCAGGGCAGACTCAAATCGGCGCACCAGCTACCGAACGATCCGGGTGTTTCATAGCCCACGCTGGTGACGAGCGGCAGGGCGAAAGCCTGCGCCAGCCACGCGCCCAGATCGGAGTGACGCGGATCTTCAATGCAGGCCAGCGGATCGTGGAAGGAGACAACCCAGGCAGGGTGGATCTTATGGATAAGCTGGCACAGCGCCTGCGTTTCTGGCTCAGAACCAGGCTTGTCTCCCGTCAGCAGCACCACGTCCCGCTCCTCGGCGGAGCTGTTCCAGCGATAAACCGTTTCGCCGGCACGCCAGTTTGCCGCCGGGAAATTACGGTTCAGGTCAACGCCCCTCGCATTCGCCCGTAATCCAAGCTGACAGCCGTCCGGATTGACGGCAAGAATCACGTGGTGACGTCGCAATGAAGGCGTCAGCGTCCGCAGCGCGCAGGAAAGCGTGACGATGGACGAGTTCTCATCTCCGTGCGTGCCGGCAATGATCAAACCGCTGTTGCGATCGGCATCGGGTGCCGGGAACCAGATCAGCGATGCGCCTAAAAATGAGCGGCCATATTGCTCAGCGCCCGGCGGAAAGGCTCCGCGCTCCGCTCGTGGTCGGGTGATTGCCATACGAAATCCTGATAAAGAAGTCTCTACTGGCAGTGTTGTGCAAAACTCGCTGTTAATCAAATAGTTTCCGTAACGCTTGAGAATTGCCTTAAATCACTATTCAGGCGTAAGGTATTTGCATTTCTCTGTTTCGAAACAAATAATTACGCATCTGCTTGTTACCTGAATTCATTAAAGGGGATCTTATGAAGCATCCTGTTTCGCGTCTCTGCGCTGCACTGTACCTGTGCGGACTCTCTACACTCTCGTACGCTGCTGATGTGCCCCAGGGCACGGTACTGGCGCAAAAACAGGAGCTGGTCAGGCATATTAAAGACGAGCCGGCTTCGCTCGATCCGGCAAAAGCTGTGGGATTACCCGAGATTCAGGTGATTCGCGATCTTTTCGAAGGGCTGGTGAATCAGAACGAGAAAGGGGAGCTGACCCCGGGCGTGGCGACGCGCTGGCAGAGCAACGATAACCGTATCTGGACGTTTACCCTGCGCGATAACGCGAAATGGTCTGACGGTACGCCCGTCACCGCGCAGGATTTTGTCTACAGCTGGCAGCGTCTGGTTGACCCGAAAACCACGTCTCCGTTTGCCTGGTTTGCGGTACTGGCGGGCATCAACAACGCGCAGGCCATTATCGATGGCAAAGCGGCGCCAGATACCCTGGGCGTGACGGCGGTGGATGCCAGAACTTTACGCGTCCAGCTGGACAAACCGCTCCCGTGGTTTAGCAACCTGACGGCGAACTTCGCCTTCTATCCGGTGCAAAAAACGAACGTTGAAAGCGGCAAAGAGTGGACGCGTCCGGGCGCTCTGGTGGGTAACGGCGCGTACGTCCTGAACGACCGCGTGGTGAATGAAAAACTGGTTGTCGTGCCGAATACGCACTACTGGGACAACGCGAAAACTGTCCTCCAAAAAGTGACCTTTATTCCAATTAATCAGGAATCGTCCGCCACTAAGCGCTATCTGGCGGGAGATATTGATATCACCGAATCGTTCCCGAAAAACATGTATCAGAAGCTCCTGAAGGACATTCCGGGACAGGTGTATACGCCGCCTCAGCTCGGGACCTATTACTATGCGTTTAACACGCAAAAGGGCCCGACGGCCGATGCCCGGGTGCGTCTTGCGCTGAGCATGACTATCGATCGCCGCATTATGGCAGAAAAGGTATTAGGTACAGGCGAGAAGCCGGCCTGGCATTTCACCCCTGACGTGACGGCGGGGTTCACCCCTGAGCCTTCACCGTTCGAGCAGATGTCCCAGCAGGAGCTGAACGCTCAGGCAAAAACGTTGCTCCAGGCCGCAGGTTACGGTCCTCAGCGTCCGCTGAAGTTGACCCTGCTGTACAACACCTCGGAAAACCACCAGAAAATCGCTATTGCGGTAGCGTCTATGTGGAAGAAAAATCTCGGTGTGGACGTCAAACTGCAAAACCAGGAGTGGAAAACCTATATCGACAGCCGTAATACCGGCAATTTTGATGTGATCCGCGCGTCATGGGTAGGCGATTACAACGAGCCGTCGACCTTCCTGTCTCTGCTGACCTCAACCCACACCGGTAATATCTCGCGTTTCAACGACCCGGCCTACGATAAAATTATCCACCAGGCAACGCTGGAAACCACGGCGAAAGCGCGTAATACGGACTACAACATGGCGGAGAAAATCCTCATGGAGAAAGCGCCTATCGCGCCAATTTACCAGTACACCAATGGTCGTCTGATTAAGCCCTGGGTGAAAGGCTACCCTATTAATAACCCGGAAGACGTGGCGTATAGCCGGACGATGTATATCGAGAAGCACTGATGTTTTATGAGACCTGGCGCGAGAATGCGCCAGGTCTGCAATACGCGGTACGGCTTCATCCGCTATGCGTGGCCCGATGCCGGGTCTCTGTTATTCTAATAGCGCATTAAACTTCGCCAGCCACTGCGGATGCGCGGGCCAGGCGGGAGCCGTCACCAGGTTACCGTCTACATGGGCCTGATCGATGCCGATAGCGGCGTAATGTCCGCCCGCGAGGCGTACCTCAGGCGCGCAGGCCGGGTAGGCGCTACAGGTTCGTCCTTTCAGGATCCCCGCGGCAGCAAGCAGCTGCGGGCCGTGGCACACCGCAGCAATCGGCTTACGCGCGGCGTCAAATGCCTGTACCAGCTTTAAGACGTCCTCATTTAGCCGTAGATACTCGGGGGCTCTCCCGCCGGGGATGAGCAGCGCGTCGTAGTCCTGCTCCTTTACGGTTGAAAAATCGGCGTTGAGGGTAAAGCGGTGACCGGGCTTTTCGCTGTAGGTCTGGGCGCCGTCAAAGTCATGGATTGCCGTCATGATGTAGTCGCCTTTCGGTTTGTCGGGGCAGACCGCATCCACCTGATGGCCAATCATCTGCAACGCCTGAAAAGGCACCATGGTTTCGTAATCTTCGGCGTAATCGCCAACCAGCATCAGGATCTTCTTGCTCATCTTTCCTCACCTCTATCAATAAAGATGATTAAGATATAGCCTGGCGTGGGTGAATTGCCGGAAATAAAAAAGCCCGTCAGAGCACGGGCAACATAAGCAAATGAATAAGTGATTCGTTATCAACGTTGTTGGAGGATAACGCCGCGTATTTTACGCGGCTGTAAGGGAAGCAGATACCTGACATATTCGGTAGGTGAAACAAGCGATTAAACGTGCGTTACGGTGCGTCAAAGGTCGGATAAAGGCTATTTTCAAGAAACTCGACGAGATACCAGATCTCACCGCTAAAAATAAACCAGAAGCCAAATATAATAAGGAGTAAAATAATTAAGGTGAGTATTATTTCTGTTTTTCCCATTGCGGCTTTTACCCACCTGAAGCTAATTGATTCGAGGTGGGCATTGTAGCGGGGCTTTTCCGGATACTCCAGTTTCATGCCGCAAGCACTTTATTGCGTCCGTCATTTTTAGCGCGATACAGCGCATCGTCCACGCGCTTAAACAGCTCGTCAATACTCTCTCCCTGATTGTGCCGCGCCACGCCAATGCTGACGGTAAACCGCGGCAGGCCCGGAATTGTAATGCGGGCAACGGCTGCGCGGACTGACTCGGCAATCTGCATCGCGGTGTCGAGAGAGGTGCGCGGCAGCAGGATAACGAACTCTTCGCCACCCCAGCGGAAGACCATATCGCCCTCCCGACTACAGGCTTCCAGCGTTCGGGAAAGGGCGATAAGCACCTCATCGCCTTTCAGATGGCCGAACAGGTCATTAATGTTTTTGAAATGGTCGGTATCCACCAGAAGCAGGCTAAATTGCTGCTGCGCGGGAAGTGTATTAAGGTTGCTTTGATCGGTAATCGCGTAGAACTGGCGCCGGTTGAGTAGCCCGGTCATGGAGTCACGTAACGCCGCATGTTCCAGCTCCTGCTCCAGCCTTTTTTGCTCGGTGATATCGTGGATGATGCACAGCATCAGCTTGTCACCGTAGATCTCAATGGGCCCGGCATACGTCTGAACGTGGCGGGTGGAGCCATCGGCAAGGCGGTGAACAAAATTGAGCGGCTTATGACCACCGGGCAGCGCGGCAATCGCAGTCATAATGGGCATCACATCTCGCCCCAGCGTATTGATTTCCCAGGTATGCTTACTGCACATGTCATCATGTGAATAACCATAAAAATTAAGCGCGGCCAGATTTGCATCGACGATTTGACCGTCGCGGGCCGGATCGATTAACAGCATCGGGGCGCTGTTGGTCAGAAAAAAGCGCGCATAAAAACCCTGCTTTTTCCGCCGGTAGTTAGCGGAACGGCTGGCCTTCAATCCTGAGAGTATTTGTTGGGAGATGCCCTCGAAAACAATCACATCTCCCCAGGGCGCGTAGTGGGCAAGCGAGAGGCGACAGCTTAACGGCGTATCCTGTCCATTCCGGCTCGTTGTCCAGATTTCGACGATCTCCTGCTCTGTTTTCAGTTCAGATACATACATCGACAGGACGGTTTGCGCACTGGCAGAGTAGATCCCTTTGCGCAGGTCATCGAGCGTTTTATCCCCCATGATCTGCGTTGCGGCCACATTCGCAAAAATGATCTTTTCCGACACGGGTGAAACGAGCCACACGGGTGTTTTAATTACATTCAACGCATCAAAACAAGGTTGCGACATAGGCGTTTCCTGTTCATCGACAACATGTGTCTGACAATCATGACAGAATTGACTCGCGTGTACTCCCTTGAAACATACTCCACTTAACCCCTTCAGGCATGATTTTTTTGAGAAATAAATGCGGGGTCCGTTTGAATTTTATTAATGGGTATAATCTGTTTGTCTGAGTTTATCTGCAGCAGTAGCCACGGTACCTGCTCGGCAGGTAAGGGCCGGGAGAAAAGGTAACCCTGCAGGTAATCGCAGCCGAGTCGGGTGAGAACCGCCTGCTGTTCTTCCGTCTCGATCCCTTCTGCCACCACATTCATCTCCATGGTCCGGGCGATACTGATAATGGTTTCAACCAGCTTGTAGCTTTTTTCATTTTCCAGCATCGACGTGACAAAGCTTCTGTCGATCTTGAGCTCTTTTGCCGGAAGCACGCTCAGCATCAGAAGGTTGGAATAGCCTGTACCAAAATCATCAATCGAGACAACGATCCCCGCGTGATTAAACGCATTGAGCAACTCAATGCTGCGGTCGAGATTTTTAAGCGCGGTGCTTTCCGTTACCTCAAGGATCAGCCGGGACGGGGACAAGCTATATTTTTCCAGCATCGACGAGATGATCTGGAAAATATCCGGCTGTTCAAACTGGATGGGGGATAGGTTGAGCGACAGCGTCCACTGGCTGAAACCTTGCTCAGTCCAGAAATGAAGCTGTCGGCATGCTGCTTCAATGGCCCAGTTACCAACCGGAATAATTAAACCCGTTTGCTCCAGAGACGGGATAAACAGATTGGGCAGTACAACCCCTTGCTCAGGATGTCGCCAGCGCAGAAGGGCTTCAAAACCGTGAATGGTTTTCTCTCCCGCATGCCAGGTTGGCTGGTACCACAGTTCAAACTGATCGCGCTCAAGCGCCTGAGAAAGCTCCTGCAGGAAACCGGGTTTTGCCGGGATCGCCGTTGACATCTCGGCCCGGTAAATCGCCCAGCCGTTGCGGCCCTCTTCCTTGACGCGATGAAGGGCTGCATCCGCCTTGAGCTTCAGCTCATGCAGCGTTTCGCCATCCTGAGGATAGAGGCTGACGCCCGCGCTGATCGTTGTGCTTAACGTGTGCCCGCAGACAGAAAGAGGGCGTCGCACGTCTTCAAGCAGCGCGGTGACCAGGGCGTTGAGCCTGTCGTCGTCACATTCCGGCACCAGCAGGATAAAGGCGTCGCCTCCCAGCCTTGCCAGGGTCATCTCACGCGTGAGCCGGGCCGTGATGCGCTGCGCGACCGTGATCAATAGCTCATCACCGACGCTGTGACCCCACGTATCGTTAACGCGTTTGAAGTGATCGACGTTCAGGAAAATAACCGCAAATGGCTTTTTGCTCAGCAGCGCGCTGCGCAGACAATCCTGCATGCGGAGATCCATCTGGTGGCGGTTTGCGAGCCCGGTGAGCGCGTCAAAACGCGCCTGTAGCTCAAGCTGGCGGTTGAGCTGATGCAGATTATCCGTCAGTCTGCTGGTGCGCCGGTGGGAGTCGATCAGTGAAATGATTAACATCACGCCGAGCAGGCAGAGCGTGGTGACCGACACCCAGATGGATAACCCCAGCTCGCCGATCCCGCCCGGGAGGGTATGCGCCATTTCCTGAAACTGCGCGGCACTCATGCCGGTATAGTGCATCGCACAAATGGCGGCACCCATGATGAAGGCCGCGAGAATGCGATTGATAAAGACGCCTTTGTGTTTATCCCGCAGGCGGAAAGCCAGCCACAGCGCCGTGCCGGAGGCAACAACGGCAATAACCACGGACAACCCCACGAGGCGGCGATCCCAGATGATGCTGCCATCCAGCATCAGGGCCGCCATACCGATGTAGTGCATCGACACCACGCCAGCGCTCAGGATTGCCGTGGCAAAGATCAGTCGAAAGGGAGAAAGTTTTTTGCCCGCGACGGCAATATTAAGTGCCGTGGCTGATGCAACCACCGCGACGCCCAGTGACGCAAGGGTTAACCAGAGATCGTAGCTCATCATCATGGGCATTTGCATCGACAGCATGCCGATAAAGTGCATCGACCAAATGCCAATGCCCAGCGTGACCCCACCGGCAATGCGCCAGAAGAGGGCAGCCTTTCGGCTGGAGAGGGGGATCTTTCCGGCGCTGTCCAGCGCCACAAAGGAGGCGATAAACGCCACCAGATAAGAGATAGCGATTAACACAGGGTCCCACGATATATTGAGCATTATGCAATCCCACGCCTGAGAGGGTTACCGATTTCGCCTGCCGGGTACATCTTTATCGGGCAACGAACATGCGCATTCAAACCATATTAGTTATTTATCGTGAAAAATGACCAGTCATATTAATACTCTAAAACTTATTAAGAATATAAAATATATTCTCTTGTTAATATATTAAGCATTGCTAAACAAGAACGAATGACAGTAGCAAAGCTCCTTAAATATGAAGGCGATCGTATCGTCTCACCGCGGGCGATACTATCGCTTAACATGGCTGGAGACCAGTATTACAGCATGCTGAGCAGAACATTTTCACTAATACGCTCTTTTTATCTGACTTAACGTAAATCTCAGGATGCTAACGGCGAAACAAAAAACAAGCGTTGTTTGCGATGAAAAACTTCCGGGCCAATGCTATAAGTCTAAGTGCCGACCAAAATATAAAACGTGGGTATTATCATGCTAAAAAATATTAGTGTCAGGACCTTTATTATCGGGTTCCTTTTCTTTCTTTTTTTGGTAAGTGCAGGTGTCGTTGTTCTATTTTCCAGCAATACGTCTCTCTTTATTTCGCTTAATGTCATCAATTTCGTTGCGCTATTTTTGCTCTGGGTCTATATGACGAAGTATCTTGTGACGCCGATCAATACGGTGAAGAGAAGTATTGAGGAGGTGACTGCAGGTAACCTTGGCGTATCTATCCCTGAATTTGGCAATAACTGCGCGGGCCGGCTCATCCCCGGGATCAATAGCCTTTCCGGCAATATTGCGACGCTGGTGCGCGAGATCAGGGCGTCATCGCAAACCGCCATGACCTTATCGGACCAACTCTCGGCACGTAGCGCTCAGCTATCGGTGAAAACCGAGCAGCAGTCTGCGTCTTTGGTGCAAACCGCAGCCAGCATGGAGCAAATGGCCGCGAGCACCAAAAACAATGCCGATAACACCCGCCTGGCGAGCGAGCAGGCAAATGTGGCGACGTTACAGGCGCGCAAGGGCGGTGAGCTGATGGGGCAGGTCGCCAGCAATATGCAGTCCATTACCGAATGCGCGCAGCAGATGACGGAGATTATTTCGCTCATTGACGGCATTGCGTTCCAGACGAATATCCTGGCGCTCAACGCGGCCGTTGAGGCGGCAAGGGCGGGCGATCATGGAAAGGGGTTTTCTGTCGTCGCGGAAGAGGTAAGAAACCTGGCACACCGCAGCGCGGAGGCCGCGAAGAATATCAAAACGCTGATTGAAGTCACCAGCAGTAACGTCACGCAGGGAGCCAGCGTTGTGTCACAGGCAGAGAAAAATATGCATGAAATCGTGACGGGTTCGGGGAATGTCAGCCGCTTAATGGACGACATTTCCGCGTCAACCTCAGAGCAGGAGAAAGGCATTTCTCAGATTACCCTGGCGCTATCGGAGCTGGAGCGGGTTACGCAAAGTAACGTGGCAATGGCAGAGGAACTCAACGGTTCGTCTGATGTGCTGCGTAATCAGGTGATTGAGCTGCAGACCCGAACGCGTAATTTCAGGCTCGATCAGTCATCCTTGTCCTCATCACCTGGCGGCTCGCCATCCTTCCTGCAGCGGCCAGAGCACTCTCTCTGACAGCACCTCAAAGCCTGGCATGCCAGGCTTTTTTTACGCCTCTGGCCAGTATGTACAATTCCTGAGCGATTTCAGCGCGATGGGATACATAGTTGTTGCTTAACACCTGATGAAAGCTAGACTGACACCGAAGAGCTAAAAAGGTGGAGGCGCTGTGGAAAGCATTAAAGGATCTGAACTTAACGTTCCAGACGCAGTTTTTGCGTGGGTGCTGGACGGTCGCGGCGGTGCGCGACCGCTGGAAGATAATGATGCGATCGATAGTGCGCATCCCTGCTGGCTACATCTGAACTACACCCACCCGGACAGCGCTGACTGGCTGGCCTCGACTCCGCTGTTGCCCAATAACGTGCGCGATGCGCTGGCGGGTGAAAGCCTGCGGCCCCGCGTGAGCCGAATGGGTGACGGGACGCTAATCACCCTGCGCTGCATTAACGGCAGCACGGATGAACGCCCGGATCAGCTGGTTGCGATGCGTGTCTACATGGACGACGGGCTCATTGTGTCGACCCGCCAGCGAAAAGTTCTGGCGCTGGATGACATAGTCAACGATCTGAAAGAAGGCACCGGGCCGGTCGACTGCGGCAGCTGGCTGGTGGACGTCTGTGACGCCCTGACCGATCATGCGAGTGAATTTATTGAAGAACTGCACGACAAAATCATCGACCTAGAAGATAACCTGCTCGATCAGCAGATCCCGCCCCGCGGTTTTCTGGCCCTGTTGCGTAAGCAGTTGATTGTGATGCGTCGCTATATGACGCCGCAGCGCGACGTGTACGCGCGTCTGGCCAGCGAGCGGCTCGCCTGGATGAATGACGATCAGCGACGCAGAATGCAGGATATCGCCGACAGGCTGGGGCGCGGGCTCGATGAAATTGATTCCTGTATTGCCAGAACGGCGGTGATGGCTGACGAAATCGCGCAGGTGATGCAGGAGTCGCTGGCGAGAAGAACCTATACGATGTCCCTGATGGCGATGGTGTTTTTACCGAGCACGTTTCTTACCGGGCTGTTTGGCGTCAACCTTGGGGGAATTCCGGGTGGCGCTTATCGCTACGGCTTTACCGCGTTTTGCGTGATGTTAGTTGTTTTGATTGGTGGTGTTGCATGGTGGTTGCATCGTAGTAAATGGCTGTAAATTTACGCTTTTTTGTTCTTTTACTGGGATCAAAACGCTCTTTTAATTGAGCGAAGTCAATAAACATCTACCCCGTAAGGTGCAATATTACTCCCGCAGGTGAATGCAACGTCAAGCGATGGGCGTTGCGCTCCATATTGTCTTACTTCCTTTTTTGAATTACTGCATAGCACAATTGATTCGTACGACGCCGACTTCATAGTCGGCTTTTTTTTGCCTCCTGATTCTCAGCGTCTACCCTAAAAGGGACGACAGCAAATTCTGGAGGGAATGATGAGCATCCTGAACGCTCTGCTACTGCAACAATCGCGTCAATCCGATCCCGTCCCCACCGATCCGGTGCCAATGCCCGATCCCATCCCGCGTCCGCAGCCGATGCCCGACCCGCCGCCAGATCAAGAACCGATTAAATTGTCGCATCGAACCGCGAGATCTGCGAGGATACGCGCCATCTGACCGCAAAGATGACCACGAGAGACTACTGTGACCGCTTTTTCTACCCTGAATGTTCTGCCCGCCGCCCAGCTCGATAACCTCACCGAGTTGGGTTACCTCACGATGACGCCTGTTCAGGCGGCCGCGTTGCCCGCCATCCTTGAGGGCCGTGACGTGCGCGTGCAGGCAAAAACGGGCAGCGGGAAAACGGCGGCATTTGGCCTTGGCCTGTTGCAGCATATCGATGCGGCGCTTTTTCAGACCCAGTCTCTGGTGCTGTGCCCGACCCGCGAACTGGCGGACCAGGTCGCGGGTGAACTGCGTCGCCTGGCGCGTTTCCTGCCCAACACCAAGATTTTAACCCTCTGTGGCGGACAGCCGTTCGGCGCGCAGCGTGATTCACTTCAGCATGCGCCGCACATTATTGTCGCAACGCCCGGCCGCCTGCTGGATCACCTGCAAAAAGGCACCGTCTCGCTGGATGCGTTACAAACGCTGGTGATGGACGAGGCAGACAGGATGCTGGATATGGGCTTCAGCGATGCGATTGACGAGGTGATCCGTTTCGCCCCGGCCGATCGTCAGACGCTGCTGTTCTCCGCGACCTGGCCGGAGGCCATCGCCGCCATCAGCGGGCGCGTGCAGAAAAATCCGCTCACCATTGAAATCGACAGCGTAGATGCGCTGCCCGCTATCGAGCAGCAGTTCTTTGAAACCTCGCAGCAGGGGAAAATTTCGCTCCTGCAGAAACTGCTGAGCCAGCATCAGCCTGCGTCCTGCGTGGTGTTCTGTAATACCAAAAAAGACTGTCAGTCGGTCTGTGACGCCCTGAATGCCGCCGGCCAGAGCGCATTGTCTCTGCATGGCGATCTGGAACAGCGCGATCGCGATCAGACGCTGGTCCGCTTCGCTAACGGCAGCGCCCGCGTTCTTGTCGCAACCGACGTCGCTGCGCGCGGTCTGGATATTAAATCCCTGGAGCTGGTGGTGAACTTTGAGCTGGCGTGGGACCCTGAAGTGCACGTGCACCGTATTGGCCGTACCGCGCGCGCGGGAAACAGCGGTCTGGCGATCAGCTTCTGCGCACCGGAAGAGGCGCAGCGCGCTAATATTTTGTCTGAGATGCTGCAGATTAAGCTGAACTGGATGAATGCCCCTGCTGGCGTAAGCCTTGTGCCGCTGGAGGCCGAAATGGCGACGCTGTGCATTGATGGCGGTAAAAAAGCCAAGATGCGTCCAGGAGACGTATTAGGGGCGCTGACCGGAGATGTGGGTCTGGACGGGGCGGATATCGGCAAGATTGCGGTCCATCCGGCGCATGTCTACGTAGCGGTTCGCCAGGCGGTTGCCCATAAGGCATGGAAGCAGCTGCAAAACGGGAAAATTAAGGGTAAAACCTGTCGCGTACGTCTGCTGAAATAAAGAATGAAGCGTCTCAGACGGTGTTTCTGAGACGCTAATCGCTTACTTCACTTCAAGCACGTTGAGACGTAGCTCTTCAAACTGATTGTCATCTTCTTCCGGCTGCCAGCCCGCTGGCTGCATGGGAATATCTTCCCGATCGAACGCCAGGTCCCCGCCGTTCACAACTTCTGACTCGTGGTTGATGCCTTTAAAGTCGAACAGCTCCACATCCGCGAGATGGGAAGGGACGACGTTCTGCATCGCGCTGAACATGGTTTCGATACGCCCTGGATAACGCTTATCCCAGTCGCGCAGCATGTCGCCAATTACCTGACGCTGCAGGTTCGGCTGAGAGCCGCACAGGTTACATGGAATGATCGGGAAACCTTTAGCCTGAGAAAAACGCTCAATGTCTTTTTCGCGGCAGTAGGCGAGAGGGCGGATCACAATGTGCTTGCCGTCATCGCTCATCAGCTTAGGCGGCATGCCTTTCATCTTGCCGCCGTAGAACATGTTGAGGAACAGCGTTTGCAGGATATCGTCGCGGTGATGGCCCAGCGCAATTTTGGTCGCGCCCAGCTCCGTCGCGGTACGATACAAAATGCCGCGGCGCAGGCGAGAGCAGAGTGAGCAGGTGGTTTTCCCTTCCGGGATTTTCTCTTTCACAATGCCGTAGGTATTTTCTTCGACGATTTTATACTCAACGCCCAGCTTCTCGAGGTATTCCGGCAGAATGTGCTCCGGGAAGCCCGGCTGTTTCTGGTCAAGGTTTACCGCCACCAGGGAAAATTTCACCGGTGCGCTTTGCTGAAGATTACGCAGGATCTCCAGCATGGTATAGCTGTCTTTACCCCCTGACAGGCAGACCATGATGCGGTCACCTTCTTCAATCATGTTGAAGTCTGCAATGGCTTCGCCCACGTTACGGCGCAGTCGCTTTTGCAGTTTATTCAGGTTGTATTGCTCTTTCTTTGTATTTGATTGATTTTCTTGCATTTATTACTACCTTCGGAGCCAATAGGGGCATAATAGGGGCAAAAATTTTTCAGCGTGCCAGCTTATCGTTAAGCATCAGCACCTGTTCGCCATTCATTTCTTCAATCCACGCACCGTAGACTTCATAAACCATTTGCGCGTTTTCATGCCCCATCTGGCTGGCTATGAAAGACGGGTTAGCGCCGGCAGATAACAGCCAGCAGGCAAAAGTATGCCGCGTATGGTACGGATTCCGGCGGCGAATACCAGCACGTTTTACAGCTGCGTTAAATCTGGAGCCGATACTCGATAAAGAGTAGTAGGCCTTCTGTATGCCCTTGCGCATCCTGGGCATGAAAACAAATCGCAGGTTTTGATATTCCATCGCACCATACTCACGGTGATGAAAAACAATCTCGGTTTTGGGCTGTAATGAAGTCAGCGTACGCTGTGCCTTCAAGGCCTCCAGTGCTGGCTCTAATAGCGTGATAACTCGATCACCTGCATCGGTTTTTGGTGGGACGAACATTCCTAGCGCATTAAGGTTGCGCTGTATATGAGCCGTACCTTTTTCCCAGTCGATATCTTCCCAGGCAAGAGCTGCAAGCTCTCCATGACGGACACCAGTATAAACTGCGAACGTCCACATATTGAGGCTCTGGCCACGCTCGGATTCCGCAAGCAAACTAAACTCCTGCTTCGTTAAAGGATCCGGTTTTAATTTCCCTTTGTGTAGTTTCTTGATCCCTTCAAAGGGCTTGCCACTGATAAAGCCAGATTTGTGTGCAAACCGAAGAAGGGAGCACAGAAGCGATATATAGTTGTTCACGGTACGCACAGTGCGTCCCTGTTTGTTACTTCTGGGATTTGCCAGGTAAAGTGTCTCACCGTTCAACAGCTCCTTTCTGTATTTCAGAATGTCGCTGTGGCGTATAGTTGAAACAGGCGTATCTCCGTTAATGATGTGCATTAACGTACCGAGTTGTGAGCGCGTCTTACGCATGGTATTCGCGCTAATTTCGGTTTCTTTAATGCTCGTCCACAGTTCACACAGCTCTGAAAAGGTTTGAACTGAAACAGTGGTTACGGTTTTTTTTGCTCTGGACGATGAAGGAAAGCGCTGGTGGTAAACAAACTCTCCAAGGTTGATCTCACTAACGATCACAGCCCGAAGATTCCCGGCTTTTTTGATGTTCGCCGGGGTGTTAATCCAACCTTTGAGAATTTCGCGGCAACGCTTTCCCCGGTACATAAACCAGATACAAATCTTATTGTTTCTGATTTCGACACCTGTAGGCAAAGCTGCCATCTTACGCATCCCTTATTAACTGATTAATTCTCGGATAGTTGTACCAGGTTGTGCCACGCAAGGTTTTTTCTCCGGAAGGAGAAACCCGTTTGAAATGGACACCTTCCACCCAACAGCCCTGGCGATACTTCTCAATCTGTCGTTCGGTCAGGCCTGTTTTTTCTGTGAGCCTTGCGCCAACAACCCATTCTTCGTTAAAAATTACCTGCGACATGGTTCACCTCAGGTAACCGGCATGAGTATAGATATGCCGGTCTTCAGTCGTTGATATTTCAGTTTCAGTTTGCCTGGCCGGGCAGGGAACGCAGTCGGCGCATGCCGGTCATTGCGGTGGCCACGTAGCTTGCCTTGCAGTTGATCACTTCAACCCAGACCTTCACGCCTTCCACTCTCACCGTATAGGTCTCTTTCATCTTGCTGCGCCCATAGTCACCATATCTTTGCTGGTGGGCTGCAAGTGCTATTTCACATGCCTGGCGAGCCAAAGGGGATTGCTTACTGCCTCGATTAATCAGTTTCATACTGCACGCTCCGCTTGTTGCGCCTGTGGATTAATCCATAAGCATTCAGTACGAACTTTTGTGCCACGCCCAGCGCTGATGCGTGCTCCTTTTGTAAGCTTTGCCCAACCGTTTAACATGTCGTTATACAGATCAGTGTCGTAGCCACTGATCATCACCATTCCGAGCATCGCTCTTGCCGCTGAGAGCAAATGCACGTGCTCCTCTGTAGTCATTTCATGTCTGTAATAACGGTTACCCTGTACACGGGTTTCAAGTACATAAGGTGGATCGATGTAGTGCAGTGTGGTTTCAGCATCATGAGCGTGCATTACTGCCAGAGCATCTTTATTCTCGATAATGACCCCCTGGAGGCGCTGACCTACTGCTGCCAAATTTTCCGGATAACGGACCCAAAGATGTGCAGCTGTCGCATATTTCCTTTTGCTGTCACTACGGAAGCCGGAATTACCACCGATTCCGGCTGCTGAACCGAAGCCCATGCTGGCGCGTACAATCATGCGCCTGGCCCGTTCAATCGGCTCGTCTGTCGCATCTCGGGCTGCGCAAAATTCGTCCCGAGAATAAGGTGTTAGCATGCACGCTTCCTGCAAACGTTGGTTCATCTCGACGTCGCGCAGCACGCGAAACAGGTTGACTACCTCGCCATCCAGATCGTTATAGACTTCTGCATAGCTTCGAGGTTTTTGCAGCAGCACGCCGGCTGCGCCGCCGAAAGGTTCTACGTAGCAAACGTGCTGAGGCATATGTGGGATAATCCATGAAGCAAGACGGAACTTACCGCCGTGGTAGCGAATTGCTGGATGTTTTACACAGTTCTGATTTTGCATTCCTTTTCCGGGAGGGCTGACCCTCCCGCCTCCATTAGCCTACATATTCCGGTTTCATATCCGCCAGGGTGATGCTGAACTGACCATGCAGCTCGTCGCCCAGATGGCGTTTAGACGATGCAAGAACGCGCTCTACCTCTGCGAACCGCGCAGCTGCATCGGGTTCATCTGAAGGTGGCAAGGAATTGATGGCTGCTTCGACTTTGTTCCGTGCATCAACCTGGTAATAACGCTTCACGGCCTTGTTTTTCAGCTCAGTGAACAGGGCAGAACCCAGGGTTGCTTTCACGGTTTCAATATCTGCGCGAAGAGCTTTAGCGCTATCCACATCCTGAGCCGCCTCGATGCGGTCACGAAAATCATCAGCAAGAGCATCGATGTTTTGAGCTGATTCCTGAGCCGTTTGAGTGGTAGTTACGTTGTCACCTGAAATGTCTGCGAGGCTAACGAGCTGCGCCGGTGCCGGGTTTACCTCTCGTTCTTCTCGTCGATCATCGAGCTCATCAGGGGTGTAAACGCCCAGAATCACATCCGGGCAGAACAGTCTCGCCCAGCGTTTGACGGCCAGGTACGCCAGCTGCTGGCGAGGGTCATCAGCCCAAAGGGTAGAGTTACGGGTTCGGGCCTGAGCCAGCAGCAAATCAAGTTCTCTCGGCTGATCTTCGCCTTTCAGCGTTGCGCTGATAATGATGCCGATCCCTGCTTCGTCAGCCAGGGTCCAGCCCGGGACTCGGTACTCGCCTTTGTCGCCTTTACGGATATGGAATTTCCCAACGACCTTTTCCCATGGCCCGTACCACTCATATTCAAAACGGCTGGCCAGCACGCCACTGCGTGAAATGACGGCATTAACCAGCTGCGCTTCATACCCGAGCACACCGTTAATCAGGTGCGTTTTCTGCGCCACGGCAAAGGGATTCATCTGCCACTGTGCCGCTTGCATCGCAACTGCCATGCAGTCGGCCTGGTTGCCCTGCAGGTGTTTAGGAACGGTGGCAGTGCCCTGCGCCATGATCTGCGCAAATGTACTGATGGCGTTCAGATACTGGGAATCGAACAGAGCCACGTTGGAGTTAATAACGGTGTTCTGGTCAGCAACGGTAACGTTAGTGTTATGCATAAATCCCCCTTAAGCCTGAGTGCGCAGCGCTTCGAGGCGGCGCAGGTCAAAGTCGTTCAGTTCATCGGTGTAATTGGTAGTGATCGGCGCTGGCCAGTCGCCCGTGTCGAAACCTGTGGCGATGGCGCGCATTGTTTTGCGGTACTCAAGCATGCCCAGTTCCAGCAGTTCGGTGGATGCCTCAATGATGGCGATCCAGTGGTAGTTCTCGTCTTTGTTGACGAAAATCCAGAAGAACTGGTCCAGCGCCGCGGTCTCGCAATACATAGCCGCACTGAGGTGGTAGTCCCGGTCAATGATTTCCCGGTGCAGCCTGGCGCGTAGGCTTTCTTGCTTCACGTTCCACATGCTGATGGTTTTCAGGTCCGCACCGATGCGCACGCCGTCCAGTTCAATTTCAAGGTCCGGACGTACACGCACTTCCAATCCGGTTTCGTCGTCAAAGCCGAAGTAACTCACTTCAACGGCGCGGCTTGGATGTGTCAGCAGCATGCCCGCGGTCGGGTGCGCCAGTAGTGCGGACTGAATTGCTCGCGCGGTGGCCAACTGCTGGCGGGTAACCAAAATCTTTTCGCCAGGGTTGTCGCGCCAGGCATCCAGCAGCTCGTCTGCGAACACGGCATCGGGCTTAACCGACTTAACTGCCTGGATCATGTCTGCCTTGGTGCCGGACACTTTCAGCGGCGTCGGTTTCTGCGCTTCCTGTGCGACCAGATCAGGATTGATGATCGCTAATTGCTCGAGTAGCGCATCACGGCTGCCGCTGGTTTTAACCGGCGTCTGCAGAGTGGCGTTGTACTCTTTAATGCATGCCTTCATTGCCGTTGCTGTCTGCTTCTGGCCTTCTTCAATACGCTGGTACTCAGCAGGGAGAGCCATATAGCTTTGAGCCGTTTCTTCCAGACTGGCGCCAAGCGGCACTGGAGCGGGAAGGGACGCGTTATGTTCTTCAAGTAACGCTTTAATCTCGTCAGTACTTAGCAGCGCCGGCAGGCTGGCGTTGTACGCTTCGATGAACTCGCGCAGAGTTGCGGTGGTGGTGAAAGCACCCTCTGGGATCTCAGGTTCTACGCTGAATTCTGCTTCCAGGTTTTCCGGCTGCAGTGCAAGGGCGTGCACCAGATTTCCCATGTCCAGCACTTTGGATGCTGTGCGCGGGATAGTTTTAGCCACATGGCGCGCGTTGAAGTACATCAGGCTGACGCGGGCATCTTTCACCTGGGTTGAGCTAATGCCGTTCGCTGCGTGATAAACGTCATTCGGTAGGCCTTCGTAGCGGCCAGGCTCGAAGTAAGCCGGGTATTCAATTACTGGTTCTGCTTGCTGTTCTTCCAACGCTACGGAATCTGTCTGCGAATTAGCTGCATCAGTGCTTTCGCCCGTTGGTACCGAACCAACATCTTCGTCTTTTTCTGGCTTAGCCGTTTCCATCTGCACATCGTTGGTGGTCTCCGCTGCGTTTTCCGTTTTTTCGACTTTATTTGAGGAGGTATCGACGACCGGTTCGGTATTTCCACCCATCAGGCCATCGATGGAGAAGACGCCGCTGCCGAGATTTTCAACCTGCGGTTGTTCACCTGGGGCTTCAGTCTCAACTACAGGAGTAGGCAACGGCAGTAACTCCACAGCAGAGATAAACTCAGCCGTCATGGTTTTATTAACAAACTCAAGATGAGCCGCTGGCGTGTGGTGGACGTTTTCCGGCGCGATGCGGATCAGATTGAAGATTGCCGCACGGTTCACCGCCAATATGCCTGGTTGATTGCGTAAGATTGCGCTCCATGACTTCCATGGTTCTTCTTTCTTAGCCAAGATTTCTTTGGCACGTCGTAACACGCTCGAAGGAATTTCGAAGTGGTGGAAGTCCATAGGCAGTAGGGCGCATGCGATCTCAAGATCGAGGGTGTCCAGAGTGTGATGCGCGCCTTCGCCGCGATCCGTTACGCAGCCACCGTCGGCATTAGTACCAGAATCGGTGCGCTGAACATTACTGATGCGATTACCGGCTACCCACTCGCGAACGAGAATTCCGCGGTCAATATAATCAGTCGCCGCCCAGATTCGGGTGAAACGGAGAACCAAAGCGAGTTCGTGGCGCTTCTCCTGGCTGAACACCTTGCGAATGGCGTCGGTATAGCGCCAAAGGTCTTTGGTATCGTAACCCTTCACCTCTTCGCAGTTTTCTGCCGCCAGCAGCAGGTTCTGGACATAGCTGTTGTCAGTATCCATCTCCAGCGCGCTGATACCTTCGTATTCTTCGCGGGTTAAGTGGTGACGCAGTTCGTCGGCGGTGAACTGGGCGAGTAGCTGCTTGCGGAACGGCATACGAACGACTGGATAACGTGTGGTTTCGTCATCACTTTCGTCAATCTGGATACCGTTATCAGGATCTAGATCCTTAGCAGTTGCAACGTCTTCGATGCTGGTGCTTTCTGATTTGAGAAGAGCAAGCTTTCCGCTTCTCCACTCTCTAACTAACTCATTGCGGTCACCTGCATCTACTCTCAACCAGTCGGCCATGAAAGCAGCAAGTAGCTTTACTTCGTGCTCTTCATCTGGCGCAAATACCTGCTTAATCGCCTGAACTAGTTTCCACTCAGCGTTCAGGCTGAGTTCGTCAACTTCAGGGATATCGATCTTCGCCTGTAGCAGGTTCTGGAGATAGGTGTTGCCTTCATCCAGTGACATTTCGCTGGCAGCCAGTTGCTGCTTTTTAGTGATATGTGACTGGTATTTGTCGCTGGTCAGATGGACGGCATAACGAACTGCTGGAGTGCGGTTTTCAAGCGGGACACTCTCGACGGTAGTTTCGACTTTAACGGTAGTTTCCGGTGCCGCTGTGTTGTCCATGGCTCCAGTAGACTCAGCACCAGCCTTTGGCAGCCAGGTGCGTCCATCGTCCTGCAGTTCGTAGCGTTTGCACCAGGTGTAATCCACGGTGCTTTCTTCAGGCAGATCGTTGTAAACAGGGAAATCGGTGCGAACCGGTTTGACGTAATCCTTACCGCGTCCGGTTTCAATACCGGCATCTTCTAGCTCAACATCGAGCTGCAGGTTGGCACGGGCTTCTGATTTCGCAGTGAACCAAATCACTGCGTCTTCTTTGCCAGATTTCTGCGTAGCCTTAACTACATAGAAAAATTCCATGTGAGATCCTCTTTTTTGGATGTAAGATCCCCGGGCCAGAGATAGCGCCCATTGGGTGAACTTTGGTTTTTTAAGTAGTTTTCCGGTGTAACTTTGGTCGGGAGCACCGGACGTACGGGCCGCCTTGCGCGGCTTTTACGTTATGCCTCGTGGGCCATTTGGTCGTAGGAAGCACAACGTTCAGAGCAGTATTCTTTTTCTTTGCGCGCCAGCTCTGCGCCGTTGCGATAGAGAAGGGTACTTTTGACTACTTCCTCCGGTTCAACCGGCTTGCCGCAGTACCCGCATTTTGTTGAGTTACACATCTGGATTCCCCTTTTGCGCTAGCAGGTAGCACAAGCGGCGAAGGAGTACCTCGAAGAAGTTCAGCTTTACAGCCTGCTGCCGTCCTGGTTTGCGTGCGAAATCAATCATTCTCACCCTCGTTTGCCTTATCGCCGGCCAGCGGAACGT